>NZ_CP197069.1:4100000-8012345 GCF_051980735.1 Streptomyces sp. SCPE 10
TAAGGGCGCACGGTGGATGCCTTGGCACCAGGAACCGATGAAGGACGTGGGAGGCCGCGATAGTCCCCGGGGAGTCGTCAACCAGGCTTTGATCCGGGGGTTTCCGAATGGGGAAACCCGGCAGTCGTCATGGGCTGTCACCCGCTGCTGAACACATAGGCAGTGTGGAGGGAACGAGGGGAAGTGAAACATCTCAGTACCCTCAGGAAGAGAAAACAACCGTGATTCCGGGAGTAGTGGCGAGCGAAACCGGATGAGGCCAAACCGTATGCGTGTGAGACCCGGCAGGGGTTGCGTGTGCGGGGTTGTGGGATCTCTCTTCTACGGTCTGCCGGCCGTAGGGCGAGTTAGAAACCGTTGATGTAGGCGAAGGACATGCGAAAGGTCCGGCGTAGAGGGTAAGACCCCCGTAGTCGAAATGTCAGCGGCTTGCTTGAGAGACACCCAAGTAGCACGGGGCCCGAGAAATCCCGTGTGAATCTGGCGGGACCACCCGCTAAGCCTAAATATTCCCTGGTGACCGATAGCGGATAGTACCGTGAGGGAATGGTGAAAAGTACCCCGGGAGGGGAGTGAAATAGTACCTGAAACCGTGTGCCTACAAGCCGTGGGAGCGTCGGAATGTGCTTGCACATTCTCGTGACTGCGTGCCTTTTGAAGAATGAGCCTGCGAGTTTGCGGTGTGTTGCGAGGTTAACCCGGGTGGGGAAGCCGTAGCGAAAGCGAGTCCGAATAGGGCGTTTTTAGTAGCACGCTCAAGACCCGAAGCGGAGTGATCTAGCCATGGGCAGGTTGAAGCGGAGGTAAGACTTCGTGGAGGACCGAACCCACCAGGGTTGAAAACCTGGGGGATGACCTGTGGTTAGGGGTGAAAGGCCAATCAAACTCCGTGATAGCTGGTTCTCCCCGAAATGCATTTAGGTGCAGCGTCGTGTGTTTCTTGCCGGAGGTAGAGCACTGGATAGGCGATGGGCCCTACCGGGTTACTGACCTTAGCCAAACTCCGAATGCCGGTAAGTGAGAGCGCGGCAGTGAGACTGTGGGGGATAAGCTCCATGGTCGAGAGGGAAACAGCCCAGAGCATCGACTAAGGCCCCTAAGCGTACGCTAAGTGGGAAAGGATGTGGAGTCGCACAGACAACCAGGAGGTTGGCTTAGAAGCAGCCACCCTTGAAAGAGTGCGTAATAGCTCACTGGTCTAGTGATTCCGCGCCGACAATGTAGCGGGGCTCAAGCGTACCGCCGAAGTCGTGTCATTGCAGCATATAGCCCTAACGGGTGTTGTGATGGGTAGGGGAGCGTCGTCTGCCGGGTGAAGCAGCACCGGAAGGTAGTTGTGGACGGTTGACGAGTGAGAATGCAGGCATGAGTAGCGATTCACACGTGAGAAACGTGTGCGCCGATTGACTAAGGGTTCCTGGGTCAAGCTGATCTGCCCAGGGTAAGTCGGGACCTAAGGCGAGGCCGACAGGCGTAGTCGATGGATAACCGGTTGATATTCCGGTACCCGCTGTGAAGCGTCAAACATCGAGCATCGTGATGCTAAGGCCGTGAAGCCGCCCCGGAGCCTTCGGGCAAAGGGGAGTGGTGGAGCCGCTGAACCAAGCGGTTAGTAGGTGAGTGATGGGGTGACGCAGGAAGGTAGTCCATCCCGGGCGGTGGTTGTCCCGGGGTAAGGGTGTAGGACGGTGTGTAGGCAAATCCGCACATCATGTGTCTGAGACCTGATGCCGAGCCGATTGTGGTGAAGTGGATGATCCTATGCTGTCGAGAAAAGCCTCTAGCGAGTTTCATGGCGGCCCGTACCCTAAACCGACTCAGGTGGTCAGGTAGAGAATACCGAGGCGTTCGGGTGAACTATGGTTAAGGAACTCGGCAAAATGCCCCCGTAACTTCGGGAGAAGGGGGGCCACACCTGGTGAGAGCACTTGCTGTTCGAGCTGGGGGTGGCCGCAGAGACCAGCGAGAAGCGACTGTTTACTAAAAACACAGGTCCGTGCGAAGCCGTAAGGCGATGTATACGGACTGACGCCTGCCCGGTGCTGGAACGTTAAGGGGACCGGTTAGCTTGGATTCGTCCAGGCGAAGCTG
This sequence comes from Streptomyces sp. SCPE 10, assembly GCF_051980735.1. NCBI lineage: Bacteria > Bacillati > Actinomycetota > Actinomycetes > Kitasatosporales > Streptomycetaceae > Streptomyces > Streptomyces sp. SCPE 10. The sequence goes on from NZ_CP197069.1 coordinate 4,102,092, forward strand.
AGAACTTAAGCGCCAGTAAACGGCGGTGGTAACTATAACCATCCTAAGGTAGCGAAATTCCTTGTCGGGTAAGTTCCGACCTGCACGAATGGCGTAACGACTTCTCGACTGTCTCAACCATAGGCCCGGTGAAATTGCACTACGAGTAAAGATGCTCGTTTCGCGCAGCAGGACGGAAAGACCCCGGGACCTTTACTACAGTTTGATATTGGTGTTCGGTTCGGCTTGTGTAGGATAGCTGGGAGACTGTGAAGCGGCCACGCCAGTGGTTGTGGAGTCGTCGTTGAAATACCAGTCTGGTCGTGCTGGATGTCTAACCTGGGTCCGTGATCCGGATCAGGGACAGTGTCTGATGGGTAGTTTAACTGGGGCGGTTGCCTCCTAAAGGGTAACGGAGGCGCCCAAAGGTTCCCTCAGCCTGGTTGGCAATCAGGTGTTGAGTGTAAGTGCACAAGGGAGCTTGACTGTGAGACCGACGGGTCGAGCAGGGACGAAAGTCGGGACTAGTGATCCGGCGGTGGCTTGTGGAAGCGCCGTCGCTCAACGGATAAAAGGTACCCCGGGGATAACAGGCTGATCTTCCCCAAGAGTCCATATCGACGGGATGGTTTGGCACCTCGATGTCGGCTCGTCGCATCCTGGGGCTGGAGTCGGTCCCAAGGGTTGGGCTGTTCGCCCATTAAAGCGGTACGCGAGCTGGGTTTAGAACGTCGTGAGACAGTTCGGTCCCTATCCGCTGTGCGCGTAGGAGTCTTGAGAAGGGCTGTCCCTAGTACGAGAGGACCGGGACGGACGAACCTCTGGTGTGCCAGTTGTTCTGCCAAGGGCATGGCTGGTTGGCTACGTTCGGGAGGGATAACCGCTGAAAGCATCTAAGCGGGAAGCCTGCTTCGAGATGAGGACTCCCACCCACTTGATGGGGTAAGGCTCCCAGTAGACGACTGGGTTGATAGGCCGGATCTGGAAGCCAGGTAACTGGTGGAGGTGACCGGTACTAATAGGCCGAGGGCTTGTCCTCAGTTGCTCGCGTCCACTGTGTTGGTTCTGAAACCACGAACAACCATTGTGCTGGTTGTCAGTTTCATAGTGTTTCGGTGGTTATAGCGTGAGGGAAACGCCCGGTTACATTTCGAACCCGGAAGCTAAGCCTCACAGCGCCGATGGTACTGCAGGGGGGACCCTGTGGGAGAGTAGGACGCCGCCGAACAATTTTTGAGGGGAACCCCCGCACTGTGGTGCGGGGGTTTTCCGCGTTTCAGGGGCTTTTCCGTCGATTGGGGGGATGGTCGGCGCCCGACGGACGGCGTCAGAAACGCACGTCCGCCGTCCGCACCGTGCCCGCCGTACGGCCCGGGGCGCTCTGGTTGCTCCAGTACAGGTTGGTGTGCGCGATCACCAGCTCCGGCGAAGGGGCCCCGTACGCCGTGAGGTCCTCCGTGGTGTGGGCGTCGGCGACCAGCGTCGCGTCGTAACCGCGGACCAGGCCGCCGTGCAGCGTGGAACGGACACAGCAGTCCGTCTGGGCGCCGGTGACCAGCAGCCGGCCCACACCGTGCGCCGCCAGCACGTCCTCCAACTCGGTGGCCTCGAAGGAGTCCGGGTAGGACTTGGCGATCAGCGGCTCGGAGTCCAGACGCTTCAGCTCCGGGACGTACTCCCAGGCCTCGGTGCCCGGCACCAGCTCCTCGTCCTGGTGCTGCACCCACACCACCGGGACCCCCGCCGTACGCGCCCGGTCGACCAGGGTGTTGATATTGGCGAGAACGTCGGCCAGCCCGGGTGAGCCGGCGACGACCCCGTTCTGGACGTCGATCACCAGCAAGGCGGTGTGCGGTCGTTCGTGAAGGGTGGTCATGGCGGCCACTTTATGGGGTGCCGAAGGCGGCCCGCAGCACTACCGTGACGGACATGAACAGGCTTTCCAGCGATTACGTCGTACGCGCCATACGGCCCGAGGAATGGGAGAAAGTGAAGGAGCTGCGGCTCGACGCCCTGCGGGATCCGGCCGCGCCGCTCGCCTTCCTGGAAAGCCACGAAGAGGCCGCGGCGAAGGCCGACCTCTTCTGGCAGGACCGGGCGGCCGGCTCCGGCGAAGGCTCCCCGACAGCCCAGCAGTTCATCGCCGAGGTACCCGACGGGACGTGGGCCGGTTCACTGACCGTGCTGATGGAGGAGCCCGGCACCGAGGACTGGGCGGGGTACACGATCGAGCGCCGGCAAGGACACGTCGTCGGCGTGTACGTGCGCCCCGGGCACCGGGGCAACGGGCTGATCAAGTCCCTGCTGGACGCCGGCGTGGACTGGGCGTGGCGGCACGGCGCCGAACGGGTCCGGCTGCTGGTGCACGAGGACAACACCCGGGCACAGGGCGCCTACCGCAAGGCCGGGTTCGGCCCGAGCGGGCTGGTGGTGCCGTTCGTGAAGGACGCGGCACAGAACGAGCTGGAGTTCGTCCTGGAGCGGTGACCAGGGCCTTTCTTCCGGATCAGGTCGGCTCGGCGCGGCGAGATCCGGAAGACAGGCCCTAGACGGGCAGCCCCGGCGGCCCCGGCAGGTCCCGGTGCGGCCAGCGGGCGCGGGCCTGTTCGCGGGAGCGGAGCAGGGCGAGCGTCGCCAGACCCTGCTCCGTGCCGGAAGCCAGCAGGTCGGGCAGCTCCGGGAGCGGGGCCACCGCGGCGATGTCGTCCAGGACCAGAGTGAGTGGTGGGTCGAGCCGACCGGAGGATGACCGTTCGGCCATGCGCCGGCCGCGCTCGACCACGCTGGAGACGAGGGCCGTCAGCAGGGGCATCGCGCCCGGCGTGCTCCTGGGGTCCTCGATGGATTCTCCGACTACGTAAAGCGTGCCCCCTTCATGGACGAAGGAATCCAAGGCGAGGGCATCAGTTCGGTTGGGGGTGCAGGCCTCACGGATGTTGACCGTCGACAGCGCGGCCAGCGCCCGACCGGTCAACTCCTGGGCGATGTCCCGACGTTCCGGGTGCGCGGTGAGCGCGGCCTCCAGCTCGCCCGCGGCGCCCGCGGCGGCCTTCGGGTGGGTGCGCAGGATGCGGACGGCGTCCTGCACCTGGGTGCCCTGGGACCAGCGGTGGACATGGCGGACGGTGCGGTTCTCCAGGGCGGCGGCGTGCAGACAGCTGCGCAGCAGGGTGATCGCCGTGTCCGCGACCGCCTGGTCGATACGGGCGGTGGGCTGCACCGGGGCGAGGAGCGCGGTCGCACGGTGCAGGGCGGTCTGCTTGTCCTCGCAGCCGGCCGTGGGGGACCAGTGGAGGCGGGCCGGCGTGTCGCAGCGGTGGGTGGGGTCGTAGAGCAGGGCGGGGCCCAGCTTCGCGCGGGCGTCCTTGGTCTCCGACCAGAGTTCCGGGTTCGAGGTGACGACGACGAGCGGGCCGTCCGCGTCCCGTACGGCCTGGACGGCGGTCCTACGGCGGGTGTCGGCGGGCGCGACGAGAATCTTCTCCCGGCCGCCCGGGCCGCCCACGCGCTCGCCGTCGGCAGGAAGGCGAACCGGCGGCTCCGGCACCGGCAGGACGGGCTGCGGTGCGGGCGGTGCCGGCTGCGGGGCCGGCATTTCGTGCCGCTGCTCCGGCACCTCGTACCGCTGGGGGACTTCGTACCGCCCCGGTGCCTCCACCGGCACCGGGGCCACCGCGGCCGGCTCGGCTCGCGGCAGTGGCTCCGGCACCGGTGCCCGCTTCGCCGCCCGGGCCCGGGCCCGGGCGGCCCGCCAGCGTGCCACCGTACCCAGCACGAACACGGTGAGGACCAACAGCACCATCAGCTGGGCGATGAACAGCCCCCAGAACAGGCCCCAGCCGGACAGCTGGGACGCGGGGGTGTCGGGCCAGGCGCCGGCGAGGTCGTGCGGCCGGCCGAGGAGGTGGCGCATGGCCACAGGGGTGCGGACGAAGGCGACGCCCGCGGGCCAGGCGCCCTTGGCGAAGAGCGCGGCCAGGCCGGTGGCCGTCCACACCAGCACCGTGATGCCGAGGAGGAAGGCGAGGACGCCGAGCAGCAGCCCGTCCGGGATGCCGCCCTGGCCCTGCCGCCGCTCCTCCCGGGGTTCGCGAGCGTCCGGTCTCACCCGTCCGTACCTCCTTACGCCACCGTGGACTCGGAGTCGCCCAGGTGCTGTTCCACGAAGGCCGCCGCTCGCTCCTCGGCCTCCAGCTCGGCGGCGCGCAGGGCGTCGTCCGCCGCGAGGTCGCTGGAGGACTCGGTCATCGCGCGGTCGGTGAAGACCAGCGGCCGTTCGGTCTCGGTGATCAGGTGTTTGACCACCTGCACGTTGCCGTTGACGTCCCAGACCGCGATGCCCGGGGTCAGCGTCGGGATGATCTCCACCGCCCAGCGGGGCAGACCCAGGACGCGGCCCGTGGCCCGGGCCTCGTCGGCCTTCTGGGCGTAGATCGTCCTGGTCGAGGCCATCTTCAGGATCGCCGCCGCCTCCTTCGCGGCCGCGCCGTCCACCACGTCGGAAAGGTGGTGGACGACGGCCACGAAGGACAGGCCGAGGCGCCGGCCGAACTTCAGCAGGCGCTGGAACAGCTGGGCCACGAACGGGCTGTTGATGATGTGCCAGGCCTCTTCGACCAGGAAGATCCGCTTCTTGCGGTCGGGGCGGATCCAGGTGTGCTCCAGCCACACCCCGACGATCGCCATGAGGATGGGCATGGCGATGGAGTTGCGGTCGATGTGCGAGAGGTCGAAGACGATCAGCGGGGCGTCCAGGTCGATGCCGACCGTGGTGGGGCCGTCGAACATGCCGCGCAGGTCACCGTCGACGAGGCGGTCGAGGACCAGGGCGACGTCCAGGCCCCAGGCCCGTACGTCGTCCAGGGCGACGTTCATCGCCTCGGCCGAATCCGGCTCGGGGTGCCGCAGCCGCTCCACGATGTCGGTGAGGACCGGCTGGCGGTCCACGATCGTCTCGTTGACGAAGGAGTGGGCGACCTTGAGGGCGAAGCCGGAGCGTTCGTCCAGGCCGTGACCCATCGCCACCTCGATGATGGTGCGCAGCAGCGCCAGCTGGCCGGTGGTGGTGATCGCCGGGTCCAGCGGGTTGAGGCGGATGCCGTGGTTCAGGGCGGCCGTCGGGTCCAGCCGGATCGGCGTTATGCCCAGCTCCTCGGCGATGAGGTTCCACTCGCCGACCCCGTCCTCGCCCTGGGCGTCCAGGACGACGACCTGGCGGTCCCGGAACCGCAGCTGGCGCAGGACGTACGTCTTCTCCAGCGCCGACTTGCCGTTGCCGGACTCGCCGAGGACCAGCCAGTGGGGGGCCGGGAGCTGCTGGCCGTACAGCTGGAAGGGGTCGTAGATGTAGCCCTTCCCGGAGTAGACCTCGCGGCCGATGATGACGCCGGAGTCGCCGAGGCCCGGTGCGGCCGTGGGCAGGTAGACCGCCTGGGCCTGGCCCGTGGAGGTGCGCACCGGCAGCCGGGTCGTCTCCACCTTTCCGAACAGGAAGGAGGTGAAGGCCTCGGTGAGGACGGACAGCGGATCCCGCATCGGCGAATCAGCCCCTACCTTCGGATGCCGGTGGCGAAAGGAAGTGTGTTCACGAAGGCGCGGTGGTGCTCCCGGTCGCACCACTCCAGCTTGAGGTACGACTTTCCGGCGGACGCCCTGATGGTGCGCTTGTCGCGGGCGAGGGATTCCGGAGTACGGGCGGAGACGGTGATGTAGCCGACCAGGTTCACGCCGGCGGCGCCGCTGGCGAGGTCCTCGCCGCGCTGGTCGAGCCGGTTGTGCGCGGCCAGGTCGCGGGGGTCGACGGTGCGGTTCATCTTGGCGGCGCGGGACGCCTCGGCCTCGTCGTTGGTCTTCTCGGTCAGCATGCGTTCGATGGCGACCTCGGTGGGTTCGAGGTCCATCGTGACCGCGACGGTGCGGATGACGTCCGGGGTGTGCACGAGCAGGGGCGCCAGGAAGTTCACGCCGACCGGGGTCATGGGCCACTCCTTGATCCAGGCGGTGGCGTGGCACCAGGGGGCGCGGGTGGCGGACTCGCGGGTCTTGGCCTGGAGGAACGTCGGTTCGGTGGCGTCCAGTTCGGCCGGCCAGGCGTTGCGCCGGGTCATCGCCTGGATGTGGTCGATGGGGTGGTCCGGGTCGTACATGGAGTGGATCAGGGACGCGAGCCGGCCCTGGCCGAGCGGCTGGCGGACGCGGATGTCGGCTTCCTGGAGGCGGGAGCAGATGTCGGTGAGCTCGCGGGCCATGACGACGGCGAGGCCGGCGTCACGGTCCAGCTTGCGGCCGGACTGGGGGCGGGCGGCACGGGCCATCGCCTGGGCCTCGGCGGCCAGTTCGCGGCTGTAGTGCATGCAGGCGACCAGGTAGGCGCGGTGCTGCTCGCTGCTGGTGGACACCATGGACTGGAGCTGGTCGTAGGACCGCTGGAGCCATTCGGGGGCGCGTCCGTCGCCGCGCTGGGCGACGTCCTTGGCGTGCGCGTCGGGGTCTGCGGGCAGGGTGCGGGCGAGCATCTGGAGCCGGGTGACGAAGCCGTCGCCGTTGGCGACGTGCTTGAGCAGGGTGCCGAACCGGTCGACCAGGGCCTCCTGGTCCTCGGAGTCGCGCAGGCCGACGCCGGGGCCCTCGATCTCGATGGCGGCGGTGACGGTCTTGCGGTCGGCGTGCAGCAGTACGGCGATCTCGTCGGGTCCGAAGGGGGCGGCGAGCCAGCTGATGCGGCCGATGCCCGGGGGCGGGCCGACCTCGACCTCGGCGCCGTCCAGGCGGGTGCCGGCCTCCATGACGGCCGAGCGGTAGGTGGCGCCGCGCTTGAGGGTGCGCTTGTAACTGCGGTTGATCTCGAACCACTTGTAGAAGGTGCGGCGCTTGTACGGCACGTAGACCGCGGCGAGCGCGAGCAGCGGGAAGCCCGTCAGCAGGACGATCCGCAGGGGCAGGTTCGGTACGAGGAGGCCGCACATCATGCCGAGGAACGCGCCCACGACGATCAGCGCGATCTCACCGGACTCGCGGTTGCGGCCGATGATCGCGTTCGGCCGGGCGCGGCCGATGAGATACGTACGGCGGGGCGTGATCGGATGGGACAGGTGGGACTCGGTCGTCAACGCCCTTCACCTCCCGTGCGGTTGTTGCGGGTGTTGCCGGCGTGCGGGGTGTTGACCGGGCTGGCGGCCCGGGGCGCGGGGGCGGCGGCCCCGCCGCCCCCGCCGGAGGTACGGCTGCTGTGGGCCGCGACGCCGCCGGAGACGGGGTTGGCCGGGCGGGGCGTGCTGGTGCCGCCGCTCTGGGCTCCGCCGTTGCTGTCGGCGCGGGAGCTGTGGGTCTTGATGCCCTGCGCGACGAGGGTGGCGGGGGAGCTGATGACGGCGGCGGCCTTGCCCTCGGCGCCCTGCATGATCCGGTTGTTGCGGCCGCTGGCGATCTCGTCGCCGAAGCCGGGGACGAAGCGGTAGATCGCGGCGCTGGCGAAGATGGCCAGCAGGATGATGGCGAGGCCGGAGACGACGGCGGAGAAGGCGTCGGGGCCGTTGCCGGAGGAGAGGGCGCCGGCGAGGCCGAGCACGATCACGATCACCGGTTTGACCAGGATCACGGCGATCATGATGCCCGCCCAGCGGCGGACGTGTCCCCACAGGTTCTTGTCCACGAGGCCCGCGTAGACGACGGTGCCGAGGAGGGCGCCGACGTAGAGGAGGGCGGCGCGGATGACGAGCTCCAGCCACAGGACACCGGCGGCGAGGATGCTGACCAGGGAGACGACGATCAGCATGATGGGGCCGCCGCCGATGTCGGTGCCCTTGCTGAGGGCGCCGGAGAAGGTGCCGAAGAACGTGTCGGCCTGGTCGCCGGTGGCCTTCGCCAGGACGTCCGTCACGCTGTCCGTGGCGGAGACGACGGTGTAGAGGATCAGCGGCGTGAACGCCGAGGCCATCACCGTCAGCCACAGGAAGCCGACGGCCTCCGAGATGGCGGTGGTCAGCGGCACACCCCGCACCGCGCGCTTGGCGACGGCCAGCAGCCACAGCAGCAGCGTCAGGATCGTGGACGCGGCGAAGACGATGGCGTACTGCTGGAGGAACTTCTCGTTGGTGAAGTCGACGGTGGCGGTGTCCTTGACGGCGGAACTGAGCTTCTTGACGGTCCAGGCGGCGGCTTCGGCACAGCCTTTGGCGAGTGACGACAGCGGATCCATGGTGGAGGTGTCCGGGACGTTGGCACCTCCCGATCCGCTGGAGGTGTTGCCTCGGGCACAGTACTTCTTGGCGTCGCCGACGATGTTGGTGCAGTCGAACCCGCCCGACGGGGAGCTGGACGGGCTGCCCGACGGGGTGGGGGAGGGCGATGGTGCGGCGACGGCGCGGGTGGCCAGCAGTACGGCCGTGGTCTGGACGGCTGTCACGATTCCGGCGAGCTTGAGCGCACGTTGCGGGCTACCGGGCATACGTGAACCCTCCGTACTCTTCGATGGCCTTGGAGATCTGGTCGGAGGTGGCGGCCGGGTCGTCACCGGGCACGGGAGAGGGACCGTTCTTCTGGGTGTCGGCGGCGATCTTCCAGTCGCCGCCGGACCAGCGCAGGTCGAAGGTCCATGTCTTCCAGGTCGAGGTGACGGGATCGGTCGAGCCGTTGCCGGCCATGCCGATGAGGCCCACGTACCAGACCGCGACCTTGGCCGCGTTGTCCGTGTAGGACTGCACCGTCGCACCGACCGGGGTCACCCGGGCGACGAACGTGCTGCCTTTCGGCGGGTTGCCGTTCGCGTCGAGGCCCATCGTGGCGAGGAAGTCCGCCGTGTAGGACCGGTCCATCTCGCCTTGGAGGCGGGCTGCCACTTCGGGCACGTACAGGAGGCTCAGCAGCCTCTGGCGGCTGTCCTTCTTGAACATGTCCGTCGAGCCCAGGGCCACCGCGTAGTTCGAGGCGGCCGACTGGGCTCCTTGTTCCGAGTGGGCGAAGCCCGTGGGGATCCCCATCGTCTTCGTCTGCACCGGCCGGGTTCCGCTCGCCGCCGTGGGGTCGGTCGCCGGTGGTTTGCGTGACGAGGCCGTGGGGCTGTCGGCGGACGAATGGTCGCCCCTGTTCGCAAACGCGATGGCCGCGATCAGGAGGACGACGACGCCGACGACCGTGATCAGGCCCCGGGAGGAGGAGCGGGTGGGGCGGCGGGGGGCGCCGCCGTAGGGGTCGTTGTCGGGGAGGCGGGTACGGGTGTGGCCCGTGTCGCCGTAGTCGGAGTAACCCTGCTCGTCTGCGGGACTCATACCGGGTACGCCCCCTCCACCTCGTAGACATACGACGGTAGCCGTGCTGGTTCCCGCGCGGGCGCGGTGTGGTGACTCGACATCAGGGAAACGCAACCTCAGCCGGTGGGCACGACGGACAGGGTGGGGACAGGGAGGCTAGACCGCCATGCCGTAGACGATGGTGAACAGCGTGCCGAGGGAGCCGATGATGAAGACTCCGGTGAGTCCGGCGATGATGAGGCCCTTGCCCTGCTCCGCGCTGAAGGTGTCGCGCAGCGCCGTCGCACCGATGCGCTGCTTCGCCGCGCCCCAGACCGCGATGCCGAGGCAGAGCAGGATGGCGACGGCCATCACCACCTCGATCATCACCTTGGCCTCGTTGCCCAGGCTGCCGAAGGGCCCCCAGTCCGGAGCGATCCCGCCGATGATGGTGTTGATGTCTCCCTTGTCGGCCGCAAAGAACATGTAAGTCACCGCCCCTGGTGGGTAGTTCCGCGAGTCCTCTGCGGTGTGCAGAGGTCAGGCCTCATTGTCGCCGACAACGTCGCCGTCGTATGTCGACTTGACGTCATTGACTGGCGGGTTTCGTACGAATACGTCGTACGGTCACTCTGTGTATCACGGCAGGTCACCCCGGGCAACGAGGTCCGACCGGAACCTGCCGTGTGGTCCCGTCGTTGACCTTCTTTACGCCCTGGCACGGTTTTTGACGGCCGGTCGGGTGAGAGACCGCTTCGATGGTCTCACGCGGGGGCGCCCTGAAACGGCCGAGGGCCCCGGCGGCGGGTGCCGCCGGGGCCTGTGGGGTGCGGGTCGGGAAGGGTCAGCCGGTGAAGGCCGAGACGCCCGCCGGGGTGCCCAGGCCGGTCGGGCCGTCGTAGCCCGAACGGGCGGTGCACAGGTAGCTGGTGGAGCAGGAGCCGTTGCTGCCGCTGGTGACGTCGTTCAGCGCGGTGGTGCCGGCCTTGGCGTAGGGGAACTTGGCCGGGTAGCTGCCGCTGCTCGGGGTGCCGGCGAGGGCGTAGACCGAGGCGATGATCGGGGAGCTGGCGCTGGTGCCGCCGAAGGTGTACCAGCCGGCGGTGATGCCGTACGAGTCGTAGACGGAGACGCCGGTGGCGGGGTCGGCCACGGCGGAGACGTCCGCGATGGTGCGCTTGGCGCAGCCGGTGTCGGTCTGCCAGCTGGGCTTGGCGTCGTAGGCGGAGCAGCCGGAGCCGGTGCCCTCGGTGCTGGAGGTGTTCCAGACGGTCTCGCTCCAGCCGCGGGTGGTGGACGCCTTCTTGAGGGCGGTGCCGCCGACGGCGGTCACGTACTGGGAGGCGGCCGGGTACTCGGCGCCGTAGCCGGAGTCACCGGCGGAGACGGTGATGGCGACGCCCGGGTGGTTGAAGTAGGAGGAGTCGTAGCTGCTGTCGGAGGAGGACTCCGAGCCGCCGTAGCTGTTGGAGACGAACTTGGCGCCCAGCTTGACCGCTTCGTTCACCGCGGTGCCCAGGTTGGCCATCGTCGGGGTGGTGGCCTCGACCAGCAGGATGTTGCAGTTGGGGCAGATCGCGGAGGCCATGTCGAGGTCGAGGGAGATCTCCTCGGACCAGCCGGCGTCGCTGCTGGGCAGTGAGGTGGTGGAGCCGGTCTGGCTGACCTGCTTGAAGCAGCCGCTGGCCTTGGTGCAGGCGGGCAGGCCGTAGTACGAGCGGTACTTGGCGAGGTCGGCCTCGGCGTTCGGGTCGTTGTAGGCGTCGACGATCGCGATCGTCTCGCCCGAGCCCTTGGAGGCGGCGGCGGAGGTGAGGCCGTAGGCCGCCTGGAGGTCGGAGGGGCCGTACCCGGAGGGTGTCGAGGCGTTGGCGGCCCTGGGCGTGATGCCGGTGCGGGCGGCCTGTTCCTGCTGGAAGGCGGTGAGTCCGCCGGTCACGCGCAGCGAGTTGCAGGCGAGTTCACCCTGGTGCTTCGGGGTGGCACAGGGGGTCTTGGCCCAGGTCGCCCCGGCGGGGGCGGCGGTGGCCGCGCCGGCCTGGACGGCGGTGCCGAACCCGGCGAACGCGAGCGCGGCAGCGGCGGCGAAGACGGTGCCGATGCGGCGCCGGCGGCCGGGTGCGGCCGTGGTGCCGACGGCGGGGGACGTACGCATGTGCAGCCTCCTGATGTTCCGGTCGAGGGGTGGGAACAGGGGCGTTGCTGGTGCGTGCGGCGGTACGACGAAGACGATGACTTGTTGAGTACGCGACAACAAGAGGGCAATTGCCTCCGCGCGGGAATCCTGGCTTCCGCCTTACCCAACGTTGTCGTTCTCTTGACCCGACTCACAGGCGACGGACGGGAAATGGGCGGGCGCCGGGGTGGCGGGCGCCGGGTGAGGACGTGCCGGAGGGCGGACCACGGCCGGCTGCCGTGGTCCGCCCTCCTTCTTTCCGTGCCGCCGAGGGGGCCCCACGCCCCCCTCATCGGCGGCGCCCCGTGACCCGACGGGGTGTCCCGTTCGCGGGTCGGCGGCTCAGCCCGTGAAGGCGGCCGTGCCCTCGGGGGTGCCCAGGCCGGTCGGGCCGTCGTAGCCCGAACGGGCGGTGCAGAGGTAGCTGGTGGAGCAGGAGCCGTTGCTGCCGCTGGTGACGTCGTTCAGCGCGGTGGTGCCGGCCTTGGCGTAGGGGAACTTGGCCGGGTAGCTGCCGCTGCTCGGGGTGCCGGCGAGGGCGTAGACCGAGGCGATGATCGGGGAGCTGGCGCTGGTGCCGCCGTAGGTGTTCCAGCCGGTGCCGTCGGCGCCGTAGGTGTCGTAGACGGAGACGCCGGTGGCGGGGTCGGCCACGGCGGAAACGTCCGCGATGGTGCGCTTGGTGCAGCCGGTGTCGGTCTGCCAGCTGGGCTTGGCGTCGTAGGCGGAGCAGCCGGAGCCGGTGCCCTCGGTGCTGGAGGTGTTCCAGACGCTCTCGCTCCAGCCGCGGGTGGTGGACGCCTTCTTGAGGGCGGTGCCGCCGACGGCGGTCACGTACCGGGAGCCGGCCGGGTACTCGGCGCCGTAGCCCGAGTCGCCCGCGCTGGCGGTGATGACGACGCCCGCGTGGTTGTAGTACGACGAGTCGTAGCTGCTGTCCGAGGAGGACTCCGAGCCGCCGTAGCTGTTGGAGACGAACTTGGCGCCCAGCTTCACGGCCTCGTTGACCGCGGTGCCCAGGTTGGCCATCGACGCCGTCTTGGCCTCGACCAGCAGGATCTTGCAGTTCGGGCAGGTCGCGCTGACCATGTCGAGGTCGAGCGAGATCTCACCTGCCCAGCCGCTGTCGGCGGTGGGCAGCGAGGTGGTGGAGCCCGTCTGGCCGACCTTGGTGAAGCAGCCGTTGGCGGTCGTGCAGGCCGGCAGGCCGTAGTACGAGCGGTACGTGTTGAGGTCGGACGCCGCGTTGGGGTCGTCGTAGGCGTCCACGATGGCGACGGTCTCGCCCGAGCCCTCGGAGGCGGCGGCGGAGGCCAGGCCGTAGGCGGACTGGATGTCCGAGGGGCCGTAGCCGGTGGGGCTGGAGGCGGTGGCGTTCGGGCTGATCGTCCGGGGCGCGACGCCCTTGACGGCGGCCTGCTTCTCCATGAAGGCGGTGGTGCCGCCGGTCACCCGGAGCGCGTCACAGGCGGCGTAGCCCTTCTTCGGGGTGCCGGCGCACGCCTTCGCGTACTGCACATGGGCCTTGGCGACCTGGGCGGCGATGGTCTTGGCGCTCACCTTGTGCGGGGTGGCCGCCTCCGCGTGGGCGGCGGTGCCGAGGCCCGCGAGGGCGAGCGCGGTGGCTGCGGCGGCGGCCGAGCCGATCCGGCGCCATCTGCCGGATATGTGGGGGTGGGTGGGGGTGGTCGTACGCAACGTACAGCCTCCTGGGAGTGATGGGGAGAGGCCTGCGGTGGGGGGCCACCGGCGGGTTGTGCCGGTGGGGGCGGCGGCCCGCGACGACCATCGCTTGTTGGGTACGCGACAACAAGGGGTTTTCGGAATACTGACTTCCGCGTTACTGAAACGGGGTGCCCGGCTTACTGATCAATGACGGGCGGATGGCGGAGAGGTGACCTGGGGGGGAGCGGGGGCGGGGTGTCGACAGGCCGTGCGTGAAGGGAAGTTGGCTATCGGTGGCTCGTACGGTGTGTATCCGTAAGGGCGTTGGTCTTGTGTGTGGCCGACCGGGCTCGTGCGAACGGGGGTTGACCGGGCATTTCGCCGACGGGCCTTCGTTCGGCCGGGCGTTGACTCGCCTTGTCGTCGAACCAGCGTGGTGGTACGGGGGCTGAGCGGTCGTCAGCGGGGCTTGAGGCCGTGCAGCACCAGTCGGACGTGGTCGTCCAGTCCGGCCAGGACCTCCTCGGCGTCCAGCGCGCGGCCGGCGATGAGGGCGGCGAGGCCGTGCAGTCCGGCGGCGGCGGTCAGGGCGATGCGCTCGGGGTCGCCCTCGACGATCTCGCCCCGCTCCTGGGCGTCCGCGAACATCCGGGTGAGGGAGCCGAGGGTGCGGTCGGCGGCCGCGGCGAGCCGCGCCGAGCCGTCAGGGTGGTGCTTGCGCGCGAACATCAGCTCCAGCAGCGCGGGGTGCGCGACGGCGAAGCCGAGGTAGGCGTGTGCGCTCGCCGTCATCCGTTCGTCGAGGCCGGGCCCCGCGTCGGCCGCCTCGGTCAGTGCGCGCTCCAGCCGCTCGTACCCCTCCAGCGCGAGGGCGTCGAGCAGGGCCTGCTTGTCCTTGAAGTGGCGGCCCGGGGCCGCGTGGCTGACGCCGACGTCCCGGGCCAGCGCGCGCAGCGACAGCGCGCCGGCCCCCTCCTCCCGCAGAGTGCGCTCGGCGCTCCTGAGCAGGGCGGCGCGCAGGTCTCCGTGGTGGTAGGGGCGGCTTTCGGGCATGCGCACCATCGTATCCCGGTGTTGACGTCGCCAGCATTGTTGTCGTTGACACCATTGTTGCCGCTGTCTACATTATGGGGATGGCTGAGACGACCGGCGCGCGCGGCGCGCGCAAGTGGAACGTGACCCACCTGCCCGACCAGAGCGGCCGTACGGCCGTGATCACCGGTGCCAACAGCGGCCTCGGGCTGGTCACGGCCGAGGCGCTGGCGCGGGCCGGGGCGCACGTGGTGTTCGCCGTACGGGACGTCGCGCGGGGCGAGGCCGCCGCGGCGCGGGTCGGCGGCAGCACCGAGGTGCGCCGGCTCGACCTGGCGGACCTGGACTCGGTGCGGGCGTTCGCCGCCGGCTGGGACCGGCCGTTGGACCTGCTCGTGAACAACGCGGGCGTGATGATGCTGCCGGAGGGGCGGACCGCCCAGGGCTTCGAGCGGCAGTTCGGCACCAATCACCTCGGGCACTTCGCGCTGACCAACCTGCTGCTGCCGTACGTCACGGACCGCGTGGTGACGGTGGCCTCCTCCGCGCACCGCTGGGGCAGCCGGCGCATCCACTTCGAGGACGTGAACCTGCGCGGCCGCTACCGCCCGGCACGTGCCTACGCCCAGTCCAAGCTGGCCAACCTGCTGTTCACGCTGGAGCTCCAGCGCCGGCTGACCGAGGCGGGCTCCCCGGTGCGGGCGCTCGCCGCCCATCCGGGCTACGCGGCCACCAACCTTTCCAGCCACCACGCGAACCCGCTGGTCAGGGCGGGTATGTCGGTCGCCGGCCGGCTGGTCGCGCAGAGCGACCGGGCCGGGGCCCTGCCCACCCTGTACGCGGCCGTCCAGGACCTGCCCGGCGCCTCCTACGTCGGCCCCGACGGCTTCGGCGAGTGGCGCGGCGCCCCCACCCTGGTCGCCCGCAGTGCCGCGGCGAGCGACCCGGAGGCGGCCCGGCGGCTGTGGACGCTGTCGGAGGAGCTGACGGGCGTCGAGTGGAAGGCGGCGGGCGGACCCGGCTGAACACGGCGGGGAAACGCCCGGGTGACCGGGCACCGGATACGGTGACGGAAAGGGACACCCCGGGACGACTACGGAACCGAGACCCATGACCGCCGCAGGCACGGGCGGCATCGGGACCGGCGCGGGCGCCGGTCCCGGGCCGGTGACCTTCCGGCTCGACGGGCGTACGGCCCTGGTGACGGGGTCGGCGCGCGGCCTCGGCCTGGAGATGGCGCGCGGCGTCGCCGGGGCGGGCGCGCGGGTGGTCCTCAACGGCCGGTACCCGGCGGCCCTCGCGGCGGCGGCCGAGCGGCTGCGGGCGGGTGTCGGGTACGACGTCACGACCGCCGCGTTCGACGTCACGGACCGGCCGGCGACCGAGCACGCCGTCGAGGAACCGGGCGACCTCGACATCCTGGTCGACAACGTCGGCCACCGTGACCGGCGGGGCGTGGCCGAGATGAGCCCGCAGGAGCTGCACGCGCTGCTCGACACCGATCTGACGTCGGCCTACGCGCCGAGCCAGACGGTGGCCCGGGGCCTGGCCGCGCGCGGCGTCCCGGGCCGCATCGTCAACGTGTCGTCCGTGATGGGGCAGTTGGGCCGTACGGGTGATGTCGGCTACGCCACCGCGAAGGCGGGCCTCGACGGTCTGACCCGGGCACTCGCGGCCGACTCGGCCCGAGCGGGACGACCGTCAACTCGGTCGCGCCGGGCACCTTCGCCACCGAGGCCAACACCGAGCTGACGGCCGACCCCGACTGGGAACGCCGGCTGCGCACCCGTACCGCGCCGGGTCGTTGGGGCCGGCCGGAGGAGATCGCCGCCGTCGTCGTCTTCCTGGCGAGCGACGCGGCGACCTTCATCACCGGGCGGACCATCGCGGTGGACGGTGGGATGACGACGACGTTCTGACGCCGGGTGACCGGTGGGGAGGCGGGCGGGGCGGAGCGCCAGTACCGTGGTGGCTGCACCGGCCATCGGGAGGTTTCTGCCGAAAATCTCAGCGAAGTCGGAGCGGGTTTCTCACCTTCGTGAGACAGAGTGAGGCCTGATGAAGCGCATCTCACGCATCTCGGTCACCTCGCGTCCCGCGTTGCTCGGGGCTGTGGTGATGCTCGCCCTGACGTCGGCGTCCGTGGCCGCCGCCGACGACGGGCCGGGACCCCTCGGGGTCACCGCGGACGCGGTCGCGACCGCGCGCGCCGCACGGGTCGGCGCGCTGTTCGGTGCGGACCGCGCGAACAGCCTGGCCGGCGGGCACTTCTGCACCGCCTCGGTGGTGCACAGCCCGCGGGGCGACCTCATCGTCACCGCCGCGCACTGTGTGAGCGGCTCCGACGCCGACCTGGTGTTCGTGCCGGGCTACCGGGACGGGCAGGCGCCCTACGGGGTGTGGAAGGTGACCCGGCGCTTCCTGCCGGACAGCTGGGCAACCGACCAGGACGAGGACAGCGACCTCGCCTTCGCCACGGTGGCCGATCTCCGCGGCCGGACGATCGAACAGGTGGTCGGCGGCAACCGGTTCGTCACCGGCACCTCCACCGGGGCGACGGCGGTGACGGTCACCGGTTACCCGGACTCCCGCGAGGTCCCCATCCGCTGCACCAACAAGCCGCGCCGCCAGAGCGCCACCCAGCAGCGCATCTACTGCCCCGCCTTCACCGGCGGCACCAGCGGCAGCCCCTGGATCAACGGCGACCACCAGGTCGTCGGCGTCCTCGGCGGCCACGAGGAGGGCGGCTCGACGGACGACGTGTCGTACAGCGTGGTGCTGGGGGCGCAGGCGGGGGAACTGTACCGGGACGCGACGAGCTGACGGCCCCTACTCGGGGAACGGCACGTGCAGTTCTGCGTCTCGCCGATTGCTTCCCGGCCGGAGCAGAGGAACCGGCCGCCCTCGGCACGGTGGTTCAGTTTGGACCGGCCTGTCCGCCCACGTGACAGGCCGTATGGGGGGCGTCTGCCGGCCACCGCAGCGAGGTCTGCGCGGCAAGGCGGAATCGACGCGGGCCTCGCAACGGACTCCCCAGCAGGCGGAGAGCTTGTGACGGCGGCCACAGGGCGCGGTGATCCGCGGGCCTGATCGGTGTTCACGGGCTCCCCTCCTCCGTCCGCAGCCGGCCTGCCAGGAGGCCGAATCGGTCGTGGCTCGGACGGACGTTCTCGTGCTGACGGGGTGTGGCTTCTACACTGCTGTGCGGCGGACTGGCAGGCGGTGAGGGGCGGTTGACGGTGCGTAAGGGGTGGATCGTCGGTGGCGCCCTCGTCGGGGGTGGGCTGGCCTTCGTCATGCTGCTCGTCGTCGGGGTGTACCTGGTCGCGGGGAACCTGGTCGGCGGGATGGTGGCGGGCGGGCGCGCGCTGGCCAAGGGGGCGGTGCCGGCCGCGTACCAGCAGCTGGTGCAGAAGTGGGGGAACCTGTGCCCCGCGCTGAGCCCCGCGCTGCTCGCCGCGCAGCTGTACCAGGAGAGCGGCTGGAACCCGCGCGTCGTCAGCCCCGCCGACGCCCGGGGCATCGCGCAGTTCATCCCGAGCACCTGGGCGACGCACGGCATCGACGGAAACGGCGACGGCAAGCGCGACATCTGGGATCCGAACGACGCCATCCCGTCGGCGGCGTCGTACGACTGCGAACTGGCCAAGTACGTCAAGGACGTTCCGGGCAACGTCTCCGACAACATGCTCGCCGCCTACAACGCGGGCGCCTACCGCGTCATCCAGGCGGGCGGGGTTCCGGCCATCAGCGAGACGCGGAACTACGTGCAGCGCATCCGCAGCCTCGCGGAGAGCTTCGCCGCGCCGCCCACCCGGCTCGACCCCACCCGGCAGGCCGCGGGCGCCATCGACTTCGCGCAGAAGAAGCTCGGTACGCCGTACCTGTGGGGTGGTGAGGGCACCGCCGCGCAGGGCGGCCGGTTCGACTGCTCGGGGCTGACCCAGGCCGCGTACCGGAGCGTCGGGATCTCGCTGCCGCGCGTGGCCAACGACCAGTACAACGCCGGCCCGCACCCCTCGCGCAGCCAGCTCCTCCCGGGCGACCTGGTCTTCTTCTCGCACGACCCCAACGACTCCCGGGCCATCCACCACGTGGGCATCTACGTCGGTGGCGGGTACATGATCGACGCGCCGCGGACGGGGGCCGTGATCCGGTTCGACCCGATCGACGGCGCGGATTACTTCGGTGCCACCCGGGTAACGGAAGATGGCGCAAAAGCGCTCCCCACGTCGGTCTAAACCGCGCGTGAAACTGGGCCCTGAGCTGCGATGATGAGTCTCTCTTCGGTAACGTCTGCGTGATCTTTCAGTGGAGAGTGGAACGTATTGGTGGTGACCGTGCGTTCCTGTTGACGTAGCCCGGCCGACGTCAGTACGGAGCAGTGCAGCGGAAGCGGAACTACGAACCACGGGGGTCGGTGCGACGCACACGAGGTGCGTCCGGGAAAACGACGAAGGGGCCGCAGCACCATGGCTGTACTCGCCGAATCCGGATCGAACCCCGACGTCGAACTGCTCTATGACATCAACGGGCTGGCCAAGGACGCCCCGCACTGGTTCGACCGCGCCATGGAATTCGTGGGCGAGTACGGGCTGCTCCTCGCGATGGTGCTGCTGGTGGTGTGGTGCTGGTGGTCCGTGCGCCGGCGGGGCGGTGAGGACGTGGCGTCCTCGATGGCCGCGCTGGTGTGGGCGCCGCTCGCGGCCGGTATCGCGGTGCTGGTGAACATCCCGATCCGGGGATTCGTGGAACGGCCGCGCCCCTTCGTGGACCACCAGGGGCTCGATGTCCTCGTCGCCGGCAAGACGGACTTCTCCTTCGTCAGCGATCACGCCACCTTGACGATGGCGCTCGGCGTGGGGCTGTTCGTCGCCAACCGGAAGTTCGGCATCGTCGGGATCGGCCTGGCGCTGCTGGAGGGCTTCTGCCGGGTGTTCATGGGCGTCCACTATCCGACGGACGTGATCGGCGGCTTCGCCCTCGGCACGGCGGTGGCCCTGCTGCTCGCCCCCCTGGCCTCGGCCCTGCTCACCCCGCTGATGCGGGCGGTGGAACGGTCCCCCCGGGCCGGCCGGCTCGTGCGGCGCCGGACCGCGGCCGAGGTCCCCGTGGTGCCGGGGACGCGCAGGACCGTGGAGCCGGCGGACCCGGAGGAACGGGACCTGGCCGCGTAGCGGTACGGCGGCGGGGGCGTGCGCCGGCGACGAGCAGGCGGCTCGGGCCGACCGGCAGCCGATGACCGCCCCCGCGTGTCCGGTTCCCGACCCCTTCAGATCCCCTGCGCGTACGAGAAGAACCGCTGCGGGTCGTACTGCGCCTTCACCTGCGCCAGCCGGGCCGCCGCGTCCCCGTAGTACGCCTTGCGCCAGTTCGTCAGCGTCGGGTCCGTGTAGTTCTGGTACGCCGCGCCGGAGGCGTGCGGAGCCATGGCCTTGTGGGCCGACGTCAGCCAGGACTGGGCCGTCGCGCCGGAGGCGCCCGCCGGCCAGGACGCGATGTACTGGGCCAGCATGCGCGAGCGGCGGTGCACGAAGGCCGTGGCCGTCGGGGCGACCCGGTTCACCGCGCCGCCCAGCGCGGTGAAAGCGATGCTGCCCGCGCCGCCCCGCACGGAGGCGATCTGGTGGAGCACCGTCTGGATGCCCGCCGTGGACAGCGAGCGGTCGAAGAAGTCGGAGCGGGCCGCGTACGTCTCGCGGCCGAGCGCGCCGTGCGGGGAGCGGCCGGGCGTCGCGCCGGGCAGGTGGCACTGGGCCTGCGCCGAGAAGGAGGAGCAGCCGGCGTAGATCTCCATGGCCTGCTCGTAGCCCCGGCGGTGCAGGGAGACGGCGGAGGCGTTGGCGCCGGCCAGGTGGGCCAGGCGGTCCACGGCGTTCTGGAGCTCGCCGTACGTGCCGAGGGAGAAGCAGGAGACGGAGACGGCCGGGGTGCCGCCCGGGGAGCAGGACAGGTGCAGCGAGGACCAGATCTCGTCCGGCTGGCCCGGCCCCCACTCCTGCCAGGCCTTGAGCACCGCCGCCGCCTTCGACCACGGCCAGGACAGGTACGCGGTCACCGCCTGCGGCGCCGGATGCGTCCTGAAGTGCAGCTCGGTGACGACGCCGAAGTTGCCGTTGCCCGCGCCGCGCAGCGCCCAGAAGAGATCGGAGTGGTTCTTGGCGTCGGCGGTCAGCTGCCGGCCGTCGGCCGTGATCAGCGTGGCCTGGGTGAGGCTGTCGCAGGTCAGTCCGTAGGCGCGGGAGACGACGCCGTGGCCGCCGCCGAGCACCAGGCCGGAGACGCCGACCGTGGGGCAGGAGCCGGCGGGTATGGTCACGCCCTTCGCGGCCAGCCCCCGGTAGACGTCGATCAGCTTGGCGCCGGCGCCGACCACCGCCTGGCCGCCGCTCACCCGGATCCCGCCCAGCCGGGAGACGTCCACGACGAGGCGGTTGTCGCCGGAGGAGTAACCGGCGTAGGAGTGGCCGCCGTTGCGGATCGACACCGGTATGTGCCGGGCCTTCGCGTACGACAGGACCGTACGGATGTCGGCGGCGTGCGCGACGTAGGCGACCGCGGCGGGCTTCAGCCCGTCGAAGCGGGTGTTGTACAGCTGGTGGGCCGTCTTCCACTGGGCGTCGCCCGGGCGGACCAGGGTGCCGTCGAGGTCGTGGGCGAGGGCGGTCCAGTCCGCGGCCGCGCTCGCGGCGGTGCTCGCGGTGGTGGTCCTCGCGGCCGTGAGCGACGGCGCGGCGGTCCCGGACCCGCCCGAGGGGTGTGTCGAGGCCGCCGCGGGATGACTCCCGCCCGTACCGCACGCGGTCACCGCCGTCGCCAGCGCGGCCACGCCGCCCGAGATGAACGTACGCCGTTCCATGTGTCCATCGCCTTTCCGCGGCCCTCATGGCCTCCGCGGGCCCCCTGACCCCCGTGTGGCCCCCGCGAATCGAGACGACGGCGCGCGCCGCGGGGTTCCCCCGTACGGGTGCCGGACATCGCACGGGTGTCCGTCCGGCCGGTCGCCGGGATCCGGGCGTGGCCTCCCCGTGAGCGTTCCGTTACCTCACCGGGCCGACGGCAGGGGTTCACCCGTCGTTCATGCACGGCCTTCGGCGGCTTCACCTGATCTGCCTAATTTCGGCCGTACCCGGTGCGGAGTGCGGTGATGGATGCGCTCCCGCACCCACGACTTCGCACGCCGCCGACAGCGGCGGCTCCTGGAAGGAACTCCCGAACGTGAAGCTTCAGCGCAAGAACCGGCTGCGCGCCCTGACTCTCGGTGCTGTCGCCGTCTCCGGCGCCCTGGCCCTGACGGCGTGCGGCTCCGACGACAACGGCGGCGGTTCCAAGGCCTCGGGCAACTCGTCCTCGGCCGCCAACGCTTCCTCGATCAAGTGCGACGGCGCCAAGGGGCAGCTGCTCTCCGACGGTTCTTCCGCGCAGAAGAACGCGATCGACGCCTGGGTCAAGAACTTCTCGCAGGCCTGTGGTGTGCAGATCAACTACAAGGCCGGCGGTTCCGGCGCCGGCGTGACCTCCTTCACACAGGGTCAGATCCCGTGGGCGGGCTCCGACTCGGCGCTCAAGCCCGAAGAGGTCGCCGCGTCCAAGAAGGTCTGCAACGGCGGCCAGGGCATCGACCTGCCGATGGTCGGCGGTCCGATCGCCATCGGCTACAACCTGAACGGCGTGGACAACCTGGTCCTGGACGCCCCGACGCTCGCCAAGATCTTCGACGGCAAGATCACCAACTGGAACGACCAGGCGATCAAGAAGCTGAACCCCTCGGCGAAGCTCCCCGACCTGAAGATCCAGGCCTTCCACCGCTCGGACGACTCCGGCACCACGGACAACTTCACCAAGTACCTGATCGCCACCGCCCCGAACGACTGGAAGTACTCCGGCGGCAAGACCTGGCAGGCCAAGGGCGGCCAGTCCGCCGCGCAGTCCTCCGGCGTGGCCCAGCAGGTCAAGCAGACCAACGGCGCCATCGGCTACTTCGAGCTGTCCTACGTCGGCGACGGCATCAAGCCGGTGAGCATCGACACCGGTGCCGCCCAGCCGGTCGCCCCCAGCACCGAGAGCGCCACCAAGGCCATCGCCGACGCCAAGGTCGTCGGCACCGGCAGCGACCTCTCGCTGAAGCTGAACTACAACACCAAGGCCGACGGCGCCTACCCGATCACCCTGGTGACGTACGAGATCGCCTGCGACAAGGGCAACAAGGCCGACACGCTGCCCACCGTCAAGTCCTTCCTCAACTACATGGCGTCCGAGGACGGCCAGAAGCTGCTCAGCGGCATCGACTACGCGCCGATGCCCGACGCGATCATCAGCAAGGTCCGCAGCACCATCGCGACCCTGAGCTGACCCGATCCGAGAGTGCGGCCCGGTTCCCACGGCCTCCCCGCGGGCCGGGCCGCACCGTCCGGTGCACCGCCGCCACGAGCCGCGCGCCCCTTCGGCGGACGGCTCCGCAGACCGGAGAACCCGATGGACACAACGAAGACAACCGACGCCCCTCCCCCCACGTCCCAGCCGTCCGCGAACCCCCAGAAGCGTGTGAACCGCGGCGCCACCCGCCCCGGCGACCGCGTCTTCCTCGGCCTGTCCCGCGGCTCCGGCATCCTGCTGCTGGTGATCATGGCCGCGATCGCGGTCTTCCTCACCTACCGCGCGTCCCTCGCGATCAGCAAGGACCACGGCAACTTCCTGACCACCTTCGAGTGGAACACCAACCTGGTCCCGCCGTCCTTCGGCATCGCGGTCCTGGCCTTCGGCACGGTGGTCTCCTCGGTCATCGCCATGGTCCTGGCCGTGCCGGTCGCGGTCGCCATCGCGCTGTTCCTCACCCACTACGCCCCGCGCCGGATGAGCGGCCCCGTCGCGTACGTGATCGACCTGCTCGCCGCCGTGCCGTCCATCGTCTACGGCCTGTGGGGCGCCCTGATCCTCGTACCGCACCTGAACGGCCTGTTCGGCTGGCTCGACGAGTACCTCGGCTGGACCGGCATCTTCTCCTGGCAGGGCGGCGCGCCCCGCTCGATGCTCACCGTGGGCATCCTGCTCGCGATCATGATCCTGCCGATCATCACCAACGTGAGCCGTGAGGTCTTCCGGCAGGTCCCGCAGATGCACGAGGAGGCCGCCCTGGCCCTCGGCGCCACGCGCTGGGAGGTCATCCGCATGTCGGTGCTGCCCTTCGGCCGCTCCGGTGTGATCTCCGCCTCGATGCTCGGCCTCGGCCGCGCCCTCGGCGAGACGATGGCCGTGGCCACCGTGCTGTCGCCGACCTTCGCCATCCAGACCAGCCTGCTCGACCCGGGCGGCGGCACCTTCGCCCAGAACATCGCCAGCAAGTTCGGCGAGGCGACGCAGGACGGCCGGGACGCGCTGATCGCCTCCGGTCTCGTCCTGTTCGTCATCACCCTGCTGGTCAACGGCGCGGCCCGCGCGATCATCGCCCGCCGCAAGGAGTACTCGGGGGCCAACGCATGAGCACCGCAGCCGCAACCGACAAGCGCGGCAGCTCGCTGCGCAGCGCAAGCCTGCCGAAGTGGTCGCCGTGGGCGATCGCCGGCGGCTCGATCGTGGTCGCGATCGGCATCGGCGCGGGCGCCGGGCTGACCAGCCACATCCAGTGGGGTCTGATAGCCGCGCTGCTGTTCGTCCTCGGCACGTACGTCATCGCCTCCGCGGTGGAGGGCCGGCGGCAGGCCAAGGACCGCATCGCCACCTCGCTGGTGTGGGTCGCCTTCCTGCTCGCCGTGGTCCCGCTGGTGTCCCTGGTCTGGACGACCGTCAAGCGCGGTGTGAAGGTCCTCGACCCGTACTTCCTGACGCACTCCATGGGCGTCGTCGCCGACTCCGAGCCGGGCGGCGGCATCTACCACGCGATCATCGGCAGCCTGGAGCAGGTCGGCCTCGCCACCCTGATCGGCGCCCCGGTCGGCGTGCTCACCGCGATCTACCTGGTGGAGTACGGCCGCGGCGGCCTCGCCCGAGCGGTCACCTTCTTCGTCGACGTGATGACGGGCATCCCGTCGATCGTCGCGGGCCTGTTCATCCTCAGCCTGATGCTGATGGCCGACATGCAGCCCTTCGGCTTCGCCGGTTCGCTGGCGCTGGCCATCCTGATGATGCCGGTCGTGGTCCGCTCCACGGAGGAGATGCTCAAGCTCGTGCCGAACGAGCTGCGCGAGGCGTCGCTGGCGCTCGGCGTGCCCAAGTGGCGCACCATCCTCAAGGTGGTCCTGCCGACCTCCATCGGCGGCATCACCACGGGCATCATGCTGGCGATCGCCCGTATCGCGGGTGAGACGGCGCCGGTCCTGCTGCTGGTGTGGGGCAACTCCTTCATCAACAACAACCCGTTCTCGGGTGCCCAGCAGGCGCTGCCGCTGTACATCTACCAGCAGTACTCGCAGAGCTCCGGTTCCACGGCGGCGTACGACCGCGCCTGGGCGGCCTCGCTCACGCTGATCGCCTTCGTGATGATCCTCAACCTGGCGGCCCGCGGCATCGCCCGCTGGAAGGCCCCGAAGACCGGTCGCTGAAGCGGCCTCGGCGACTGACGGAAGTGAAGCAAGCAATGGCCAAGCGAATCGACGTAAGCGGCCTGACCGCGTACTACGGCACCCACAAGGCGATCGAGGACATCTCGATGACGGTCGAGCCGCGCTCGGTGACGGCGTTCATCGGGCCGTCCGGCTGCGGCAAGTCGACGTTCCTGCGCACGCTCAACCGCATGCACGAGGTCACCCCGGGCGGCCGGGTCGAGGGCAAGGTGCTCCTCGACGACGAGGACCTGTACGGCACCGGGGTCGACCCCGTGTCGGTGCGGCGCGAGGTGGGCATGGTCTTCCAGCGCCCGAACCCCTTCCCCACGATGTCGATATTCGACAACGTGGCGGCCGGACTGCGGCTGAACGGCGACTACAAGAAGAGCGAGCTGAACGACATCGTCGAGAAGTCGCTCAAGGGCGCGAACCTCTGGAACGAGGTGAAGGACCGCCTGAACAAGCCGGGTGCCGGCCTCTCCGGCGGCCAGCAGCAGCGGCTGTGCATCGCGCGGGCGATCGCCGTCGAGCCCAAGGTGCTTCTGATGGACGAGCCGTGCTCGGCGCTGGACCCGATCTCCACCCTCGCCATCGAGGACCTGATCGGCGAGCTGAAGGAGCGCTTCACGATCGTCATCGTGACGCACAACATGCAGCAGGCGGCGCGTGTCTCCGACCGCACGGCCTTCTTCAACCTCGCGGCGGTCGGCCAGCCCGGCCGGCTGATCGAGATCGACGACACGGAGCGGATCTTCTCCAACCCGTCGGTCCAGGCGACGGAGGACTACATCTCCGGCCGCTTCGGCTGAGCCGGCACCAACTCCTCGCGGTGCTGCATGGCGGTGCCACCGCGAGGGCGCGAAGGGCCCGCCCCTGGCTCCCGGGGGCGGGCCCCTTCACGTGCGCCCGCGCGGCCGCCGCCGGGACGCGAAACGCCCACCCGCCAGTGTCGGCGGGTGGGCGCGGGCGGTCGGGCGGCGAGGCCGGACTAGAGCACCGTCAGCTTCACGAGGCCGAAGACCAGGGCGGCGACCAGGGCCGCGGCCGGCATGGTGATGAACCAGCCCAGGACGATGTTCTTGGCCACGCCCCAGCGCACCGCGTTCACGCGCTTCGTCGCGCCGACGCCCATGATCGCCGAGGTGATGACGTGCGTCGTGGAGATCGGCGCCTTGAAGAGGTACGCCGTGCCGAACATGATCGACGCGCCGGTCGCCTCCGCCGCGAAACCCTGCGGCGGATCCAGCTCGATGATCTTGCGGCCCATGGTGCGCATGATCCGCCAGCCGCCGGCGTACGTACCGAGCGACATCATGATGGCCGAGACCAGCTTCACCCAGACCGGGATCGGGTCGCCGAACGTCTCGTTGCCGGCGATCACCAGCGCCATCACCACGACACCCATCGTCTTCTGGGCGTCCTGGAGGCCGTGGCCGAGCGCCATGCCCGCCGCCGAGACGGTCTGGGCTATGCGGAAGCCCCGCTTGGCCTTGTGCGGATTGGCGCGCCGGAACAGCCACATGATCAGCAGCATCACCAGATAGCCGACGACCAGACCGACCACCGGCGACAGGAACATCGGCACGATGACCTTGTCGACCACGCCGTCCCAGTGCACCGCCGTACCGCCCGCGAGGGCCGCGCCCACCAGGCCGCCGAACAGCGCGTGCGAGGAGGACGAGGGCAGGCCGAAGTACCAGGTGGTCAGGTTCCAGACGATCGCGCCGATGAGCGCGGCGAAGAGGATGCCCATCCCCAGCCCGCCCGAGGGTGTCTCGATCAGACCCTCGCTGACCGTCTTGGCGACCCCGGAGCCGAGGAACGCACCGGCGAGGTTCATCACCGCGGCCATCGCCAGCGCCGCCCGCGGGGTCAGCGCCCGCGTGGAGACCGAGGTGGCGATCGCGTTCGCCGAGTCGTGGAAGCCGTTGGTGTACGTGAAGAGAAGCGCGACCGCGACGGTCACGATCAGAGCCAGGGTGTCCATCGACGCCTCAGGACTCCTTGACGGCGATGGTCTCCACCGTGTTCGCCACGTGCTCGAAAGCGTCCGCCGCCTCTTCCAGCACATCCACGATCTGCTTGAGCTTCAGCACCTCGATGGCGTCGTACTTGCCGTTGAAGAGGTGGGCCAGCAGCTTGCGGTGGATCTGGTCGGCCTGGTTCTCCAGACGGTTGACCTCGATCCAGTACTCGGTGAGGTTGTCCATGGTGCGGAGGTTCGGCATCGCCTCCGCGGTCAGCTCGGCCGCGCGGGCCAGCACCTCGATCTGCTGCTCGACGCCCTTGGGCAGCTCCTCGACGTTGTAGAGGACGACGAGGTCGACGGCCTCCTCCATGAAGTCCATGATGTCGTCCAGGGAACCGGCGAGGGCGTAGATGTCCTCCCGGTCGAACGGCGTGATGAACGAGGAGTTGAGCTGGTGGAAGATCGCGTGCGTGGCGTCGTCACCTGCGTGTTCCGCTGCCCGCATACGCTCCGCGATCTCGGCTCGGGCGGAGGAGTCCGCCCCGAGCAGTTCCATCAGGAGTTTCGAGCCGGTGACGATGTTGTCCGCGGATGCGGCGAACATGTCGTAGAAGCTCGTCTCCCTGGGGGTCAGACGAAAGCGCACGTGGGGTCCTCGGGGTGCTTCGGTTTCGGTCAGGCTGATGCTAGGCGCATCATCCGGCCACGGCTATCGGGCCGCCCTCCAGTGTCGCCCATGAAGCGCGGCGATCATCACGGGGGCGTACCAAGGCCCCCATACCCAGCAAAATTCGGTACCATATACCCAGTAGGGGTATGCCGGGCGGTATGTCCCCCCGGTGTGTGACCGAAAACACCCGTCCCGAGATGGAGGCCCGCGATGACGACGACCGAGGCCGGCGCCACGGCACCCTCCGAGCACACGGACGGCGCCGAACACGTCACGCACGGCTATCACAAGCAGAAGGACGAGCACCTCAAGCGGCTGCGCCGGATCGAGGGGCAGATCCGGGGTCTGCAGCGGATGGTCGACGAGGACACCTACTGCATCGACATACTCACCCAGGTCTCCGCCTCCACCAAGGCGCTGCAGTCCTTCGCGCTCCAGCTGCTGGAGGAGCACCTGCGGCACTGCGTGGCGGACGCGGCCCTCGCGGGCGGGAACCAGATCGACGAGAAGGTGGACGAGGCGACGAAGGCGATCGGCCGGCTGCTGCGCACCTGAGCCCCCGCCGCCGTTCCGTCCCGCGCGGGGCGTCCCCGCCCCGCGTCGGAGTCCCTGCCGGGCGCCGCGCGCTCACTGCGCGCGGCGCTCGCGTTCTTGCCGTTCGACGCGGAGCACCTCGTCGATGCTTTCCAGGCTGAGCCGGTCCTCGGCGGCCGAGGCCGCGATGATCAGCTCGCCGCACAGCTCGATCTCGGCGAGGGCCACGTGGTCCTGAACCGCCGTACCGCCGACCGCCGCCACCCGCCTCACCTCTTCCCTGCCGTCACCGAACTCCTAGGGTAGGCAGCCTCTTACCTACCGCGCATGGCACGGACGGGCTACTTGCAAGAGGGCGCCTGGGACTAGTGCGGGGCGGGAAGTCGGCCGGATTCAGGCCCCGTTGGCTCCGCCGTCCTCCGCGATCCGGCCCGCGTAGATGTCCCGCTCGCGCGGCAGGGCGACCACGGCGGGGGCGCCGAAGCCGTACAGCAGGGTGGTCGAGGCGACCGCCACCGGTGTCTTCTGCCGGCCGTTGACGAAGCTGAAGCGCTGGCGCAGCTTGCGCAGCCGGCCCTGGTCGTCGAGATAGGCGTCGAAGGGCACCTCGGCCGTGGCGAACCCTTTCGCCGCCGCGGCCAGCGACCGCCGTACGTCGGCCGGGGCGTGCCGGGCCGCGCGGGTCAGGTCCGCGGTGCCCCGGTAGTGCCGCACGGGGGTGCCGCCGACCTCGGTGCGGCCGACGTAGGCGGCCTCCCGGGTGCCGCGCAGCACCTCGGCCGCCGTGTAGGGGTCGGTGACGCCGCCGGTGACGAGGTTGCCGTCGGAGAGGGTGGCCGTCTCCACCCGTACCCATTTGTCGGCGGGCACCCCGGCCCCGCGGTTCTTCATGAACAGGGCGCCGGGTGCCAGGAGTTCGGTGATGGGCCGGTGCTCGGCGGCGCCGGCCGGGTCCTCGGGGAGGACGACGGTGAGCCGGCCGAGCCGGTGGGCGTAGTCGTAGACGCCCTTGCCGCGGATGGTGACCCGGGTGCCGCCGGTGGCCATCTCCATGGCCGTACTGGCCTTGGAGGTGCCCGCGGCGCGCAGGGTGTCGGCGGCGCCGGTCAGCAGGGCGACCGGATCGCCCCCGCCGCTGCGGACGCCCTCCGCGGCGGCGCCGCGGCCGGAACAGCCGGTGGCGCCCGCGCCCAGGGCGAGGGTGGCGAGGGTGGCGCCCAGTGCGACGGCCGTCCTGCCCGTGAGTCTGTGCTGCCGCCGTTCCATGGTCTGCCTTCCCCCAGCCGGTACGTCCGTCACGGGCCCCTGTCGTTCCGGTTAACGACGGGTAGGGGACTGCCGTCACGCCCCCGTCCGGGGGCCTCGGTACCGTGGACGGCGTGGCGCAGGAGGACGGGCAGGACCATCTGACGACGACGACCGAGCAGGGCCGCTTCTGCGTGGCCCGGTGCAGCTGCGGCTGGCGCGGACCGGCCCGCAGGGCCCGCAGCCAGGCCCGTACGGACGCGGCGGCGCACGCGGGCTCGGCCGCGGCCGACGAGAGGCCCTAGTACTCCAGCAGCGGTTCGTGTTCTGAGGTGCGTTTTCGGTAGTGGCATCGGCGGGCGACGGCTTGGTGGTGTCTTCTCCAGGCTGACCACTTCAGTGCGTGGGTGACGGGGTCGCGGTTGGCTCGTGGGTGAGGCAGGAGAGTGTCCAGGAGCCGCCGGATCTCTGCCACGGTGAGCGGGACGAGGGCTGATCCGTTTCTGCAGCCCCCTTTGCGGCCTCGCCGCCGGCCCGGGGTCGTGCTGCGAGTGCGGCAAGGACGGCATGAGCGAGCATCGCCAGGGTGATGTGCCGATACCAGCCGGGATAGCGGCGGACCTCGTACTCGTCCAGGCCGCATTCGTTCTTCGCGGCCTGGAAGCACTCCTCGATCGCCCAGCGGGACCCGGCCACCTGGGCCAGTTCAGCGATCTCAACACTCACCGGGGCGTAGGCCAGGTAGTAGGCCACCTCTTCAGGGTCGGACAGGCTGCGGCGGGCCATCACCCAGCGGTGATGGGTCGGCGGGTCGGGGTCGAAGATGATGTTGGCGGGCAGCTTGGCCCCGGCCCAGTCGTAGATCCGCGGACCCTTCGCCCCGTCACCGCAGGACAGTCGCTGCCAGGCATCACCGGGCGCTTCATCGATGAGCTGGTCGATGCGCCAGATGCCCGCCAGGGACTTGATCTGCTGCGACTTGGGCACCGCCACCACATAACCGATGTCGAGTTGCTCGAGCAGGCGGCGGAAGTGCCAGTCCTGCCCGTAGGCCTCGTCCGCGGTGACCCAAGTGGCGGGCAGGCTGGCGGCCAGGCAGCGGCGGACGATGTTCCGGGCCAGCTCTCCCTTGGTCGCGAAGCCGCGTTCGTCGGGGATCTTCGCCGCCCGGCAGCGGTCACGATCCAAGGTCCAGGCTTTGGGCAGGTAGAGCTCCCGGTCGACCAGGGCCCGGCCCGAGCGGGTGGCGTAGGCGGCGAACACCCCGATCTGGCAGTTGTCGATCTTTCCCGATGTTCCGGTGTACTGCCGGCCGACCCCGGCCGAGGTGGTGCCCTTCTTGATGAACCCGGTGTCGTCAATGATCAACACGCCATTGGGGCCGAGGGACTCACCGACGTAGGCGCGGACGTCGTCGCGCAGGGCGTCGGCGTCCCAGACGCTGCTGTTCAGCAGCCGCTGGAAGCCGTCGGGAGTGCGATGACCTGCCCACTCCGCGAGCTGCCAGCCGTTCTTCCGTGCCGCTTGGCCCAGCAGACCGCGGACGTAGTCCCGCATCCGCCACCGCAGATCCGCCCGCCCGAACCGGCCCGCCACTCGGGCGAACACCGACTCCAACTCGTCAGCCCAGCAACCGACTTCAATCATCCCCTCCATACCAGGACAACGACAACCACCAGCTCAAGACACGAACCGCTGCTGGAGTACTAGGTCGTGTCCGTAAAGTCAGGGGAGCCAGAGCAGTAGGCAGGCGATGGTGACCATGGCCTGGTAGTGGCGGGCGCGTTTGTCGTAGCGGGTGGCCAGGGCCTTGTGGTGTTTGAGCTTGTTGAAGCAGCGCTCGACGACGTTGCGGCGCCGGTAGGCGGCCCGGTCGAGTCGGCAGAGGCTCTCGCCGCGGCGGAGGCGGCCGTTGATCTGGTCGATCCGTTCGGGGATCACGGCCTTGATGCCTCGGCGGCGGAGGTAGGAGCGGATCTTCGCGGACGAGTAGCCCTTGTCGGCGGCGACCCGCTCGGGTCGGGTCCTGGGCCGGCCGGGACCGCACCGCTGGACGCGGATGCGGGCCATGACCTGCTCGAACTGGGTGCAGTCGTTGACGTTCCCGGCCGTGATCGTGAAGGCGAGGGGCCGGCCCTGGCCGTCGCAGGCGAGGTGGATCTTCGTGGTCAGCCCGCCGCGGGACCGGCCGATCGCCTCGCCCGGCCAGGGCCCCCTTTTCGGGCCCCGGCCGCGTGCTGGTGGGCCCGCACGGTGGTGGAGTCGACGCACGCGATGGTCCAGTCGACCGTGCCGACGGCATCCGAGTGCTGCTGGACACGGGCCAGGAGCCGGTCCCAGGTTCCGTCGGCCGACCAGCGGCGGAAGCGCTCGTAGACCGTCTTCCACGGCCCGTACCGCTCGGGCAGGTCCCGCCAGGCCGCACCCGTGGACAGCTTCCACAGAATCCCGTTCACCACCTGACGGCGGTCCCGCACCGGCCTGCCCATCCGCGACGGAGCCAGCAACGGCTCGATCACCGCCCACGACTCATCAGTCAGCTCATGACGACGCACCACGAACAGACCAACGAGCCCACCACTTTACGGACAAGGCCTAGGGCCGCTCTTCGAGCACGGCGAGCAGCGCGTCCACCAGGCCGCGGTCGTGGTCGTGGGTGAGGCGGGCGCGGGCGGCGGCGGGGGCCAGCCACAGGACGCGGTCGACCTCGTGGTTGGGGACGAAGCCGCCCGTCGCGGCCCGCGCCGCCCAGTAGCGCACCTGCTTGGGGCGGGCGTCCACCAGGTAGCGCAGCGTGGGCAGTTCCGCGCCCGGCTCCGCCGTGTACCCGGTCTCCTCCGCGACCTCCCGCAGCGCGCCCGCGAGCGCGTCCTCGCCGGGTTCCAGCTTGCCCTTGGGGTGCGACCAGTCGTCGTACTTGGGCCGGTGCACCAGGCACAGCTCCAGGGCGCCGTCGGCCGGGGCGCGGCGCCACAGGACGCAGCCCGCCGCCAGGATCGGGGTGTCGCTCACACCGCCTCCACCGTCTCCTTCTGCCAGGCCCGCTGGAACGCGAACCTGGACGCCTCCACCTCGTGCCGCTGGTCGGCGTGGAGCACGCCGAGAGCGTATGCCGTCGCGGGGGCGATCCGCGGGGTGCGGGCCGCCTGGGCCGCCGCCGCGGCGGCCTCGGAGGCGTCGCGGTGCCGGTCGAGCGCCTGCCCGGCCGCCAGGATCCGTACGTCGGCGGCTGCGTCGCCGTGCAGCACCTCTCGGGCGTACCGGTGCAGGCGCAGCAGCAGGCGGACCTGGTGCCAGGGGCCGTCCTGGGGGTGCGGGGACGGGTCCGGGGACAGGCCGTGGACCAGGGCCTGCGCGTTGTACGGGTGGCCCGCGGTGAGCAGGGGCAGGGCGGCGACGGCGTCCGTCAGGCGCTCCCGCGCGGCGGCGGCCAGGGGGTGCAGCCCGGTGACGGGCGCGGCCGGGGCGAGCGGGACCTCGCTGGCGAGCACGGCGACCTTGTCGGCGACGGCGTGGAAGCGGCTGGAGCCCAGTGCCTGGAGGGCGGTGGAGTGGGCCCTGGTCCGGGCGAGGGTGAGCTGCCGGTCCAGCAGCGCACCGGCCTTGGCGGCGCCGACGGTGAGACTGGCGCGGTCCGTCGCGGCCGGCGGCCCGCCTCCCGGTCCGGCCGGCGCCCGGTCCGGGAGCGCCGCCGCCCCCGACAGCCGGTGCAGCGCCTGCAACAGCCTCTCCAGCCGGGCCTCGTACGCCTGCTCCAGGGCCAGGGTGCCGGACACCCAGGCCAGTTCGGGGCGCAACGACTCCGTCCAGGCGGGGTCGAGGAGCGGGCGGTAGGTGTGCAGGCTGGCGCTGATGCGGCGGGCCGAGCGGCGCAGGGCGCTGGCCGCGTCCACGGACTCCTCGCCGCCGCCCGCGGCGCCGCCGGTCTCCCGGTGCAGCCGCAGGGCGCGCAGGAACTCCGTGGCCTGGGCCCGGAGGTAGCCCGCGAGGGCGTCCCCGGTCGCCGTGCCGGCCGTGGGGTCCGCCGGGTCAAGGTGTTGCTGTGCCACGCCGGCGCCTCCGGGCGTCTATGAGCATCTCCTGGATGTTGCGCAGGGGCTGGCCGTCCGCGTCGGTCGCGTGCCGCGTCCACTCGCCGTCCGGGCCGAGGTGCCAGGACGCGGTGGCGTCGGACATGCCGGTGTCCAGCAGCCGGTTGAGGGCCGCGCGGTGGCCGGGGTCCACGACCCGCACCAGGGCCTCGATCCGCCGGTCGAGGTTGCGGTGCATCATGTCGGCGCTGCCGATCCACACCTCGGGCTCGCCGCCGTTGCCGAAGGCGAACACCCGGGAGTGCTCCAGGAAGCGGCCGAGCACGGAGCGGACCCGGATGTTCTCCGACAGCCCGGGCACGCCGGGCCGGATCGCGCAGATGCCGCGGACCCACACGTCCACCGGCACACCCGCCTGGGAGGCGCGGTAGAGGGCGTCGACGACCGCCTCGTCCACCATCGAGTTGACCTTGATGCGGACGAACGCGGGGCGGCCCGCACGGTGGTGCTGGACCTCCTTGTTGATCCGCGAGATCAGGCCGTCGCGCAGGGACTTGGGGGCGACGAGCAGCCGGCGGTAGGTTTCCCGGCGGGAGTAGCCGGACAGCCGGTTGAACAGGTCGGAGAGGTCCGCGCCGACCTGGGGGTCGGCGGTGAGCAGGCCGAGGTCCTCGTACAGCCGGGCGGTCTTGGGGTGGTAGTTGCCGGTGCCGACGTGGCTGTAGCGGCGCAGGGTCTCGCCCTCCTGGCGGACCACCAGCGACAGCTTGCAGTGCGTCTTCAGGCCGACCAGGCCGTAGACGACGTGGCAGCCGGCCTCCTCCAGCTTCTTCGCCCACTTGATGTTGGCGTGCTCGTCGAAGCGGGCCTTGATCTCGACCAGCACCAGTACCTGCTTGCCGGACTCGGCCGCGTCTATCAGCGCGTCGACGATCGGGGAGTCGCCGGAGGTGCGGTACAGGGTCTGCTTGATCGCGAGGACGTCCGGGTCGTCCGCGGCCTGCTGGAGGAAGGCCTGCACGGAGGTGGAGAAGC
Source organism: Streptomyces sp. SCPE 10 (assembly GCF_051980735.1). Lineage (NCBI taxonomy): Bacteria > Bacillati > Actinomycetota > Actinomycetes > Kitasatosporales > Streptomycetaceae > Streptomyces > Streptomyces sp. SCPE 10. Next base: position 4,136,196 of record NZ_CP197069.1, read on the forward strand.
TGTCGTACGGGTGGTGCAGCAGCACGTCCCGCTGGCGCAGCGCCGCGAAGATGTCCGGCGGGGAGGCGGACTCGACCTCGGCGAGGTCGCGGTGGGTGCCCGCGACGAACTTGGGGTACTTCAGCTCGGGCCGGTCCAGGCCGTGGATGCGGAACAGGCCGGTGAGGTCGAGCGGGCCGGGCAGCGGGTAGACCTCGGCCTCGGAGATCTTCAGCTCGCGCACCAGCAGGTCGAGCACCTCGCGGTCGATGGACTCCTCGACCTCCAGGCGTACCGGCGGCCCGAAGCGGCGCCGCATGAGTTCCTTCTCCAGGGCCTGGAGGAGGTTCTCGGCGTCGTCCTCCTCGACCTCCAGGTCCTCGTTGCGGGTGAGCCGGAAGGCGTGGTGCTCCAGCACCTCCATGCCCGGGAACAGCTCTTCCAGGTGCGCGGCGATGACGTCCTCGACGGGGACGTACCGGCCGGGGCTGGACTCCAGGAAGCGGGAGAGCAGCGGTGGCACCTTGACGCGCGCGAAGTGCCTGTGGCCGCTGACCGGGTTGCGCACGACGACGGCCAGGTTCAGGGACAGGCCGGAGATGTACGGGAAGGGGTGCGCGGGGTCGACGGCCAGCGGGGTGAGGACGGGGAAGATCTGGTGCCGGAAGAGCGTGAACAGGCGGGCCTGTTCCTTGTCGGTCAGCTCGCTCCAGCGGACCAGGTGGATGCCCTCCTCGGCGAGCGCGGGGGCGACGTCCTCGTGGTAGCAGGCGGCGTGCCGGGCCATCAGCTCGCGCGAGCGGGCCCAGATCATCTCCAGCACCTCGCGCGGCTGGAGGCCGGAGGCGGAGCGGGTGGCCACGCCGGTGGCGATGCGACGCTTCAGTCCGGCCACCCGGACCATGAAGAACTCGTCCAGGTTGCTGGCGAAGATCGCGAGGAAGTTGGCGCGCTCCAGCAGGGGCGTCTCCGGGTCCTCGGCCAGTTCCAGGACGCGTTCGTTGAAGGCGAGCCAGCTGCGTTCCCGGTCGAGGAACCGGCCGTGGGGCAGCGGGGCGCCGTCGGCCCCGGACTCCACGTACGCGTCGAGGTCCGCGTCGATGTCGGGTTCCAGGTCGGAGACCGCGGCGGCCACCGTGTGCGGGCGGTGCGCGGCGATGGAGCCCACGGAGGGCTGCGGGTGCTGTGCCTCTGCCTGGGTGTCTTGCTGACTCATGGACCCATTCTTCCGCGCGACCGGGCTCACGGGCGCGTCGGAACGTGCGGGCGGGAGCGTCGTGGTCCCGTTCCCCGCGGGCCCCTCGGGGGGCGGCGAAGGTTCTGGCACGTCGGGTCTCATTGGCCGAGCGTCGCAAGCCCGTCTGAATCGACGGTTACGGCGACATGACGTGCGGGATAGCGGGGGGCGGCTCCCGGGGGTCCCGGCCCGGATTCCGGGGAGTCCTCGACGGCTCCGGCCCCGGCCGGCCGGGACCGCGCGGACGCGCGCGGCGGCGTACGGTCCCGGAGCCGGGCGGCGAAGGGCCGGGCGGGCCTCGCCGGGGGCTCGGCGGGCGGCCCGGGTCACCGAGGGGTTTCGGCGGGCGGTCCGAAGTCAGGCCGCCGTCCTCGTCGGCTTCGGCGGGCGCAGTGCGCCGGTCTGGCGGCGCAGGGTCAGGAAGCAGGCGGTGACCAGGAGCGCGGTGACGGCCAGGAGCAGCGCGCTGGTGGACAGCTGGAGCGGCCAGAAGTGGGAGGCCGGGTGGAAGACGTCGTAGCGCCCGGTGAAGTCCTTGTACGCCGCGTCGCAGCCGGCCGTGCTGTCGCAGGACGGGGCCGGCACATGGGCGCCGCCGCGGGTCACCATGCCCTGGTCGACCTGCAGTCCGTCGCCGGGGACGAACCGGTCCACGGAGCCGGTGCGGGTGACCGCCGGCCACAGGTGGGGCAGTGCCAGCTCGGTCAGCGCCCGCAGCCCGCCGGTCACCAGGACGCCGACGACCAGCGCGGGCAGCGTCCGGCGCACCAGCAGGCCGGCCAGGGCGCCGGCCGCGAGTCCGGCGAGGGTGAGGGCCGCGAGGGTGGGGCCGTTCGCATGGAAGGTGTAGCGGTCGTACCACTCCTTGGCGGAGTCGATCCGGCCCTCGCCCGCGGCCCAGGCAAGGTGGTGCAGCCGGCTCAGCAGGCCGGTGGTGACCACCAGGCCGAGCGCCGGGACGGCGAGGCGCACGGTCAGCCAGCGGGCCGGGGAGTCGGCCTGCGTCCAGGCGAGCCGGGCGGTGCCCGACTCCAGCTCGCGGCCGGTCAGCGCGGCGCCCGCCCAGGCGGCCACCACGAAGGGCAGCAGGTTCAGCGCGATGGTGGCGTAGTTGTAGTAGTCCTTGTAGCGCATGATCGCGGCCTGGTCGTAGCTGCACCGCGGGTTCATGCCGCACGCCCGGTACTGCCGCCAGCCGTCGGCCGCCGCGTTCACCAGGGGGCCGGCGAGGGCGAGCAGCAGGGCGGCCAGGACGACCGCCAGGGCGCCCCAGGCGCAGAGCGCGGGCCGGTGCAGCCGCAGCAGCCAGCGGGTCTGCCGGGGCCGCTCGGCGGACGGCGTGGTCAGGGTCAGGGCGCTCATGCGGCACGCTCCTCGGTCAGGCTCGGTGCGCCGGGGCTGCGCAGATGGGCGAGGACGAGTTCCTCCAGGGAGGGCGCGGTGGTGCGCCAGCCGTCGGCGACCGGTCCGGCGGGCCGGATCAGCGCGGTGAGCTGGCGGCCGGTGACCCGGGACTCCACCACGGTGTGCGGGTCGAGGTCGGCGTCCGCGGCTGCGCCGCTGATCCGCAGATGGGCGGCGAGCAGCTCGTCGATCTCGCCGGCCAGCCGGACCCGGCCGCCGCCGACCAGCAGCAGGTGGTCGCAGGAGTCCTCCAGCTCCGCGATGACGTGCGAGGACAGCACGATCGTGGTGCCGTAGCGCGCGGCCTGTCCCATCAGGGTGCCCATCAGGTCGTGCCGGGCCAGCGGGTCGAGGTCGGCCATCGGCTCGTCCAGGAGCAGCAGTTCGGGCCGCTTGCCGAGGGCGAGGGCGAGCGCGACCCGGGTGCGCTGGCCGCCGGAGAGGGTGCGGACGCGGGCCGCGGGGTCGAGGCCGCCGCTCGTGACGACGTGCTCGGCGACGGCCGGGTCCCAGCGCTCGGGGTTGAGCGCGGCGCCCATGCGCAGCGTCTCGGCGACGGTGAGCTGGGGGTACAGGGGCTTGTCCTGGGCGACGTAGCCGACCCGGGGGCGGGCCTCGGCCGGGGTGGTGCCGAGGACGGTGAGGCCGCCCTCGGTGGGGGCCGTCAGCCCGGCGGCGAGGGCCAGGAGGGTGGACTTGCCGGCTCCGTTGGGCCCTACGAGGGCGCACACGCGCCCGGTGGGCAGCCGGAACGCGCAGTCCCGCAGGGCCCAGCCGCCGCGGCGGCCGAACCTCTTCCCCAGAGCGTCGGCCCGCAGGGCCGTGTCGCTGCTCATGACGGTTCTCCCTGGAAGTGCTTGTCGAGTACGGCGGTGAAGAGCGCGGCCACGTCGTCCCGTTCCAGGCCGCCCGCGCGGGCGCGCCGGGCCCACTCCTCCAGCTCCGCGCGCAGCGGGGAGTCGGCCGGGGCGGCGCCCAGCGACCGGCGGACGAAGGTGCCGAGCCCGCGCCGGGCCTCGACCAGGCCCTCCCGCTCCAGTTCGCGGTAGGCCTTGAGGACGGTGTTGGGGTTGATGGCGGTGGCCTCGACGACCTCCCGGGCCGTCGGCAGCTTGTCCCCGGGGCGCAGCAGTCCGAGGCGCAGGGCCTGCTTGGTCTGCTGGACGATCTGGAGGTAGGTGGCGACACCGCTGTGCCGGTCGATGCGGTAGTCGACCACGCGTAGAACCACCCTTTCACTAATTGAGTAGTGAAAGGGTGGTGCAAAAGAGGGGCGGCCGTCAACACGGCCGCCCCCTCCGTCCCCTTACCTCACGTTTCGGTGCGGTACATCAGGTCCGTCTCGTAGGTGGCGAAGCCCAGCCGCTCGTACACCGCCACCGCGGCCGAGTTGTCCGCGTCGACGTAGAGCATCGCGGTCGGCAGGCCCTGCGCGGCGAGGTGGCGCAGGCCGATGGCGGTGAGCGCCTTGCCGAGGCCGCCGCCCTGCTCGCCGGGGCGGACCCCGAGGACGTAGACCTCGCCGAGGCCCTCCTCGGCGTGCACCTTGGTCCAGTGGAAGCCGATCAGCTCCCCGCGCCGTTCGGCGAGGAAGAACCCGGCCGGGTCGAACCACGGCTGGGCCTTGCGGTCGTCCAGGTCCCGCTGGGTCAGCGAGCCCTGTTCGGGGTGGTGGGCGAACGCGCCCGCGTTGACCGCGAGCCAGGCGCTGTCGTCCTTGCCGGGCACGAAGGTGCGCACGCTCACACCCTCCGGCAGCCGCGGCTCGGACAGTTCGAGGTCGGTCAACGACCGCCGCATCTGGCGCAGTTCGCGGAACAGGGTGAGGCCGAGGACCTGGGCGAGGTGACGGGCGGCGGGGTGTCCGCCGTGCGCCCACACCCGCAGGCGCTTGCCGGAGGCGGCGAGCAGGGCCGAGCCGAGCGCGCGGCCGTGCCCGTGCCCCCGGCACGCGGGGTGGACGACGAGTTCGGCGGCCGGCGCCTCGACCGGGTCGGTGTCCTCCAGCTGGGCGTAACCGGCGAGTTCGCCGTCGACGGTCAGCAGCAGATGCGTGACGCCCTCGCGGGCACCCCCGCGCAGTTGCAGCCGGCCCTGCTCGGACACCGGCTGCTGCCCGTCGACCCGCGCGGCCTCGCCGAGCAGGGTGAGCACGGCCTCGGCCTGGTCCGGGGTGAGCGCGGAAAGGGTCTCGATGGAGCGGGCGGGGAAGGCCCGTACGGTGTCGTCGCTGCTCATGTGTACGAGGGTACGGGGCGGGCGGGAGCGGCGGGCGGAACTGGCGGCGGACGCAGGGACACGGCGTCCGCGCGGGTGTCCCCGGCCGCCGCGGCCGCCCCGCCTATCCGGCCACCTCGGCCGCGGCCGTCTCCGGCGGCGGCACCGGCGCCCCCGGCAGCCGGACCGTCACCACCGTGCCGCCGCCCTCCGCGCGGGCCAAGGCGACCTCGCCGCCGGACTGTTGCACCGTACGGGCGACGATGGACAGGCCGAGGCCGGAGCCGGGCAGCGAGCGGGCGCCGGGGGAGCGCCAGAACCGGTCGAAGACGTGCGGGAGTTCGTCCTCGGGGACACCGGGACCGTGGTCGCGGACGGTGAGCACGCCCCCGGTGAGGCGGACCTCGACGGTGCCGCCCTCGGGGCTGAACTTCACCGCGTTGTCGAGGACGTTCACCACGGCCCGCTCCAGCGCGGACGGCTCCCCGCGCACGAACCAGGGCTCCAGGTCCGCCGTGATGGTCAGCTCGGGGCCGCGCAGCCGGGCCCGGCGCAGGGCCGCCTCCACGGTGTCCTGGAAGGAGACCACCTGGACCCGCTCGCCGTGCTGGCCCTCCGACCGGGACAGCTCCTGCAAGTCGCCGATCAAGGAGGCGAGTTCGGTCATCTGCGCCTTCACCGAGGCCAGCAGCGCCTTGCGGTCCTCGGGGGGCAGCGGACGGCCCGTCTCCTCGCTGCGGGTGAGCAGTTCGATGTTGGTGCGCAGCGAGGTCAGCGGTGTGCGCAGCTCGTGCCCGGCGTCCGCGATCAGCTGCTGCTGGAGTTCCCGGGAGCCGGCCAGGGAGGCCGTCATGGAGTTGAACGACCGGGACAGCCGGGCCACCTCGTCCTCGGCCTCCTCCGCGACCGGGATGCGGATGGTCAGGTCCTCGGTGCGGGCCAGGTGCTCCACGGCCTCGGTGAGCTTGTCCACCGGGCGCAGTCCGGCGCGGGCCACCGCGAGGCCCGCGGCCCCCGCGCCCAGCACGCCCACCCCGGACACCAGCAGCAGGACGAGCGCCAGGTCGTTGAGGGTCTTCTCGGTGTTCTTGAGGGGGACGCCGATCATCATGGCCGCCCCCGGGTACAGCTGGGGGCCCACGTTGGTGTCGATCACCAGCGGCATGGTGAGCACCCGGACGTCGTTGCCGTCCGTGTCCGTCCCGTTGCGCAGGATGCCGTCGCCGTGGGTGACGGCGTCGCGCACCACCACCCGGTCGGCCTCGGTGGTCTTCACCGTGCCCGCGGAGTCGCTGGGGACGCAGGGCGTGCCGTCCGGCTTCACCAGCTGGGTGTAGACGGTCTCGCGGGACCGCAGGACGCCGTAGGGGGAGGTGTCGGCCGGCTTCTGCGGACACGCGGAGAGCAGGTTGTACACCGTCTCCGCGGCCGGCCGCGGCGCCGTTCGGCGCAGATCGTTGTCGACCTGCTCGTACAGCTTGCCCTGCACGATGAACCAGCAGGTCACGGAGACCGCCGCCACCGCGAACGCCACCGCCGCCGCGACCAGCACGGCCAGCCGGGCCCTGATCGGCAGCGAACGGTAGCGCCGCACGAGTCGGCTCACTCGGCGCCGCCCTGCCGCAGGACGTAGCCGACGCCCCGCACGGTGTGCACGAGCCGGGGTTCCCCGCCCGCCTCGGTCTTGCGCCGCAGGTACATCACATAGACGTCGAGCGAGTTGGACGACGGTTCGAAGTCGAAGCCCCACACCGCCTTGAGGATCTGCTCGCGGGTGAGCACCTGGCGCGGGTGCGCCATGAACATCTCCAGGAGCGTGAACTCGGTGCGGGTCAGTTCGACCTGTCGGCCGCCCCGGGTCACCTCGCGGGTCGCCAGGTTCATGCGCAGGTCGGCGAAGGTGAGGGCCTCGTCCGCCTGGGCCTCGGGCGAGACGGCCGCCGCGTAGGAGCTGCGCCGCAGCAGGGCGCGGATCCGGGCGAACAGCTCGTCCAGCTCGAAGGGCTTGACGAGGTAGTCGTCGGCGCCCGCGTCCAGGCCGGTCACCCGGTCGCCGACCGTGTCGCGGGCGGTGAGCATGAGGATCGGCAGGGTGTCCCCGCCGCCCCGGATGCGGCGGGCCGCCGTCAGACCGTCCATCCGGGGCATCTGGATGTCGAGGACGACCAGGTCCGGCTTGTACGCCGCGGCCTTCTCCAGCGCGTCCGCGCCGTCGACGGCGACCTCGGTGTCGTACCCCTCGAAGGCGAGACTGCGCTGGAGCGCCTCGCGTACGGCCGGCTCGTCGTCGACGATCAGGATGCGCTGGGTGTCACGGTCGCCTTCGGCGGGGCTCATGCTCGCGATTCCTTGTGGAGGTGGGGGGCTCGGTTCGGGCTGCCCGGGTCCGGGTGCGTCGGTTCGGTGTCTACAGCCTCCCATGGTGCCGGGCCCGGGGGCCCGGACGCCAAGGGTCAGGTGCCGAGGGCCGCCAGGCTGCGCATCGCGGTCAGCCGGTGCAGCGGCACCTTGCGGCGGTGGGGGCGGTCGGCGGCGCTGCGGCGCAGGCCCATCAGCTGGGGCACCGGCGTCGGGATGATCTCCGGGGCGCGGGGGGCGGGGGCGGCCGGCGCGTGCAGTTGACGCGCGACGGCGAGGGAGAGGGAGAGGTCGGCCGGGCCGCGGCCCGCTTCCTGGTGGAAAACCTGCGTGATCATGATGTTCCTCCAGACACTGCGAGTGACGCTGTGGCGGGCCCGGGGGCCCGACCGGGTGCGCTAGTTCTGCCCGCCCGACCGCAGCTTGGCCAGGTCGGCCTTGACCGTGTTGACGGGGATCGCGAAGCCGAGGCCGATGCTGCCCGCGTCCGAGGACGAGGACTGCTGCTGGCTCGACGAGTACATCGCGGAGTTGATGCCGATGATGTTCCCGGCCGCGTCGATCAACGCGCCGCCCGAGTTGCCGGGGTTGAGGGAGGCGTCCGTCTGGATCGCCTTGTAGGTGGTGGTGGACGAGCCGGTGTCGCCGTTGAACTGGCGGCCGCCGAACTGGAACGGCCACTGTCCGTCGCCGCCCGCGCCCTGCCCCTGGCTCTCGTCGGTGGGCACGGTGACGTCCCGGTCGAGCGCGGAGACGATGCCGCTGGTGACGGTGCCGGTCAGGCCCTCGGGGGAGCCGATCGCCACGACCGAGTCGCCGACCTGCACGCTGCTGGAGTTGCCGAGGGTCGCCGCCTTCAGCCCGGAGGCGCCCTCCAGCTTGATCAGCGCGAGGTCCTTGGAGCGGTCGGTGCCGACGACGTCGGCGGTGTAGGAGCGGCCGTCGCTGGTGCGGACCCTGACCGACTGGGCGCCCGCGATCACGTGATTGTTGGTGACGATCTCGCCGTTGCCGGAGATGATCACGCCGGAGCCGGTGGAGGAGCCGTTGTCGAGGGTGGCGTTGATCTCCACCACGCTCGGGCTGACCGCGGCCGCGATCGCGGCGACGTTGCCCCGCTTGCCGGCCGGCACCGCGTTGGTGCTGGTCCCGGTGGCGGTCACGGAGTCCTTGCCGGTCAGCTCCTGGAAGCCGTACGCGGTGGCGCCGCCGACCGCCGCCGCGACGATGGCGACCGCCGCGAGGAGGGCGACGGGTCCGCGCGGGCGCTTCCGCGCCGGCGGCTCGGGGGCCGGCAGGGGGGCCGTCGCCGCCGGCTCGTACGGCGGCGGGGGCGGCCACTCGGGGTTCACGGGAGCGGAGTAGCCGTACTGCTGACTGTCGTACTCGTACTCGCCGCTGCGGCGGAGGCTCTCGGTCATGAAAGAAGCGTCCCCGGCGACCATGAGAGCTTCCTGAGTGCTCGCTGAGAAGCCCGGCAGAACCTCGTTTGCCCGATATAAGGAAGCATCTCGGGGCTCGGGACCGGCTCTCACCAGCCTCTCAGACGAGCCCGTCAGGCCCCGCAGCCGCAGGAGGCGCGCACCACCAGGCGGGAGGGGAACGTCTTCAGCCGCTCGCGCCGGGACCCGGCCACCCGCAGCCCGTCGTCCAGCACCAGGTCGACCGCCGCGCGGGCCATCGCCGAGCGGTCCGAGGCGACCGTGGTCAGCGGCGGGTCCGCGAACGCGGCCTCCTTGATGTCGTCGAAGCCGGCCACCGCCAGCTCCCGGGGCACGTCGATGCGCAGCTCCCGCGCGGCCCGCAGCACGCCGATCGCCTGGTCGTCGGTGGAGCAGAAGATCGCCGGGGGCCGCCGGGGCCCGGCCAGGATGTCCAGCGCCACCCGGTAGGCGTCGTAGCGGTTGTACGGGGCCTCGAACAGCCGGCCCTCGGTGCTCAGGCCCGCCTCCGCCATGGCCCGCTTCCAGCCCTCGACGTGGTCGGAGACCGGGTCGCCGACGGCCGGGGTGTCCGCGGTGCCGCCCATGCAGGCGACGTACGGGTGGCCGTGCTCCAGCAGGTGGCGCACGGCGAGCTGGGCGCCGCCGAGGTCGTCCGTCACCACGGCCACGTCGTCGATCGCCTCGGGGCGTTCGTGCAGCAGCACCACCCGGGCGTCCCAGGCGTCGATCTCGGCGGCGGCGAGGTCGTTCAGCGCGTGGCTGACCAGGATCAGTCCGGAGACCCGCATGCCGAGGAAGGCGCGCAGATAGTGGACCTCGCGCTCGCTGACGTAGTCGGTGTTGCCGACCAGGACCATCTTGCCGCGCTCGGAGGCGGCCTGTTCCACGGCGTGCGCCATCTCCCCGAAGAAGGGCTGGCGGGCGTCCGGGATGATCAGCCCTATGAGGTCGGTGCGCCGCGACGCCATCGCCTGGGCGACCCGGTCGGGGCGGTAGCCCAGCTCCTTGATCGCGGCGAGGACACGCTCGCGCGTTGCCGGGGCGACCGGCCGGGGTCCGTTGTTGATGACATAGCTGACAACGGCGGTGGAGGTCCCCGCCAGCCGCGCCACATCATCCCGAGTCACCTTGGCCACGCGCGGAGTCTACGCGGATTGACCCAGCTCGGGCAGGGTGTTCCATGCCCGGGCGGGACGTCGGCCATGCGCGGCCGACGCTTTCGTGTGCGGACGTGGCGGGAATTCGCCGGAAGGTGTGACGGATCAGGCCTCCGCGTGCACCTGGTCCTCCGCCGGCGCGGTCGATGCACCGCTGTTGTCCGCCTTCGTCCGCTTCGCCTCGGCCTTGCCCTTCTCCTCGCTCCGCTCCCCCTTCTCCGGCGTAACGAATCGGTAACCGACGTTCCGCACGGTGCCGATCAGCGACTCGTGCTCCGGGCCGAGCTTCGCCCGCAGCCGCCGTACGTGCACGTCGACCGTCCGGGTGCCGCCGAAGTAGTCGTAGCCCCACACCTCCTGGAGCAGCTGGGCCCGGGTGAAGACCCGGCCCGGGTGCTGGGCGAGGTACTTCAGCAGCTCGAACTCCTTGAAGGTGAGATCCAGGACGCGGCCCTTGAGCTTGGCGGAGTAGGTCGCCTCGTCCACGGACAGGTCGCCGTTGCGGATCTCCATCGGGGAGTCGTCGTGGGTGAGCTGCTGGCGTCCCAGGGCGAGCCGCAGCCGCGCCTCCACCTCGGCCGGCCCCGCGGTGTCGAGCAGCACGTCGTCGATGCCCCAGTCGGCGGTGACGGCGGCGAGCCCGCCCTCGGTGACCACGAGGACCAGGGGACAGCCGGGGCCGGTGGAGCGCAGCAGCTGGCACAGGCTGCGCACCTGCGGCAGGTCGCGGCGGCCGTCGATGAGGATGACGTCGGCGCCCGGGGTGTCGACCAGGGCCGGTCCCTCGGCCGGGGCCACCCGGACGCTGTGCAACAGCAGGCCGAGGGCGGGCAGGACTTCTGCCGACGGCTGGAGGGCGTTGGTCAGGAGCAGCAGAGAACTCATATATCTGGTTCCTCCTCGGTCCCTGCGAGAACTGTGCGGACGGGCACTGCTCTTGCGTTCCCGAAGGCCCCGTACACCTGCGGTCACCCGAGGATCACCGCTTTGTATACAACGCTTCCGAAAGCACAAAAGGACCCGGTGGCTACGCTGCCCGAGTCCTCTGCCCAGCAGAATAGCCCACATGAGCAACCGCCCGGCAGGTCATGTGGCACGTTCCACCGTACGTCCGGATGACGAGACAGGCAGACGGGGACCTGTCAGGACATTTCTGCGTACGGCCGATGCGACACCCGTGGAGGCCGTATACGAGCCGGGCCCGGCCGCGCCCGGCACCGGCCCGGTCCTGGTGGTCGCGCACGGCTTCACGGGTGACGTCGACCGGCCGCACGTGCGCCGGGTGGCCGCCGGGCTCGCCCGGCACGGTGCCGTCGTCACCTTCTCCTTCCGGGGCCACGGGCGCTCGGGCGGGCGCTCCACGGTCGGCGACAAGGAGGTGCTGGACCTCGCCGCGGCCGTCGAGTGGGCGCGCGGCTTCGGGCACGAGCGGGTGGCGACGGTCGGCTTCTCCATGGGCGGCTCGGTGGTGCTGCGGCACGCGGCCCTGTACCCGGGCACGGTCGACGCGGTGGCCGCGGTCAGCGCGCCCGCCCGCTGGTACTACCGGGGCACCGCCCCGATGCGCCGGCTGCACTGGCTGGTCACCCGCCCGACGGGCCGCCTGGTCGGCCGCTACGGCCTGCGCACCCGCATCCACCACCGCGACTGGGACCCGGTGCCGCTCTCCCCGGTGGAGGCGGTCCCGCGGATCGCTCCGACCCCGCTGCTCATCGTCCACGGCGACCGCGACGGCTACTTCCCCCTCGACCACCCGCGCATGCTCGCCGAGGCCTCCGGCGGGCACGCCGAACTCTGGCTGGAGCCGGGCATGGGCCACGCGGAGCACGCGGCGGACGACGCCCTGGTGGACCGCATCGGGGGCTGGGCCGCCCGCCGGTCCGGCTAGCCTGACCCTGTACCTACTGACATTCCCCAGCCGTTCGACGGCCGTGAAGGCCCGTCGACCGCCGTCGATTGAGGAACCAGATGCCCAAGGTCACGGTGCGCTACTGGGCCGCCGCCAAGGCCGCGGCCGGAGTCGCCGAGGAGCCGTACGACGCGGCGACGCTCGCCGACGCGCTGACCGCCGTGCGCGAGCGGCACCCCGGTGAACTCACCCGCGTGCTCCAGCGCTGCTCCTTCCTGGTCGACGGGGACCCCGTCGGCACGCGCGCGCATGAGACGGTACGGCTGGCCGAGGGCGGCACGGTCGAGGTGCTCCCGCCGTTCGCAGGAGGGTGAGCCGATGAGCGACCAGCCGTACCAGGGCGGCCCGTACCAGGGCTACGACCCGAACCAGCAGCACTCCCAGTGGCCGGGGCACCCCTCCGCCCAGGGCGGTTACGACCCCGACGACACCCAGCACTGGCAGGGCCAGACCTGGGAGACCCAGACGCACGCGCCGGTCCAGCCGGTGCGGGCGGCGGAGGAGACGGCGTACCTGCCGCCGGTGGGGGAGTCGCAGGGCGGTCGGCAGCACCCGCAGCAGCCGTACCAGCAGCAGTATCCGCAGCCGCAGTACCAGCAGCAGCCGTACCCGCACCAGGGTTTCCAGCAGCAGGACGTGCAGCACGGCTCGTTCGCGGGCTCGTACGGCGGCGGGCTGCCGCAGGGGCAGCCGCAGCCGATGGCTCATTCCCAGCCGCAGCCGGTGACGCACTCGGGCGCACAGCCGATGGCCCAGCCGCAGCCGCAGCCGCAGCCGCAGCCGGTGCCGGTGGCGGAGGCCGCTTCCGTGGCCGCCCCCGCGGCCGGCACCTCCGAGGGCGAGCCCGCCTACGGTCCCGCCACGCTCGCCGGCAACGCCCGGATCACCGACGCGCAGCGGGCGCGGCTGGAGGGCCGTTCGCCGATCATCGAGCCCGGCATGCAGCCGGCGCTGCTCACGGCGCTGCTGGGGCTGCTGCTCGCGGGAGCCGCCGGACTCGGTACGTTCGCGCTCGTGGTCCCGCTGGTGGTGCTCCAGGCGGTGACGGCGGCGGGCTGGTTCCGGCTGAACGGCATGTGGCCGGCCCGGCAGGGCATCGCGCTGGCGTTCCTGGGCGGTCTGGTGGCGGACGCGGCGGTGCTGGCCGCGGGCCGCGGCTCCGCCCCGGCGGCGATCCTCGGCACGCTCGGCGTGTGGGTCCTCCTCTCCCTGGTCCTCCAGCTCCGCTCGCACGCCTCGCCGGACGAGCGGATGTACGGCCTGATGGCGACGGTGGCCTCGGCGTCGCTGGCGATCCTGGCCACCGGCTACCTGGGCGCCGACCCGCACGCGGCCACCGTGGGCGCGGCGGCGGTGGCGGTCGCCGCGCTGGCCCGCGCGCTGCCGCTGCCGACCCCGGCCTCGGTCGTCGTCGCCCTGCTCGCCGCGGCGGGCGCGGGCATCGCGGTGGGCGGCATGACGGGCTTCGGCACCAAGGGCGCCCTGCTCGGTGCGCTGGCCGCCGCCTGCGCCCTGATCGGCCACCGCGTCGCGAGCTACGACTACCCCTCCCGCTTCGTCCACTTCACTGCGGGCGTCGCCCTGCCGCTGTCGGCGGCGGCACCGGTGGTGTGGGCGCTGGGCAGGGTGCTGGGTTAGGCCCGCTAGCGCACCAGCTCGATCAGCCGGCCGACCGCTTCGGCGAGCGGCCGGCCCACCGTTCCGACGGCGGCCGCGATCTGCGCGAGCGAGGCCAGCATGAGGCCCCGCTCGCGCAGGACGCCCCGGTCGGGGACCAGCTCGGGCAGGGCCTCGTCGACGGTCCGGGCCTGGTCCTCGGTGAGGTGCTGGTGCAGGTCCCGCAGCCGGTGGGTGAGTTCCTCGACGGCGGCGTGGAGTTCGGGATCGGAGGCGGCGCCGTAGGCGGTGCCGAAGTTGAAGCCGATGTTGCCCTGGCCGCCGTTCATGTTGGCCACGGGCCCGTAGTTGTTGGTCGTTCCGTCGCTCACAGCTTGAACCCCGTGTTCCCCCGGCCGCCGGTCATGTTGACGACCGGCCCGTAGTTGTTGCTGCTGTACTGGTGCACGATCGCCGTGAACTCGGCTTCCGGGTTGTTGATCGCGTGCACGATCTGCCCGGCGATGCGCCGCAGCTCCTCCAGGCTCGGCAGGGTCACGACCAGCTGGGCCCCGCCGGCCGTCTCGACGGCGAGGACCGGCTTCCCCGAGACGAAGAGGTCCCGGCCGAGGAAGCAGACGAAAGCGATCACGAGGACGAGCAGGGGGCTGCCGAGCCGCATGTCACCCCCGCCGATGGCCTGCACCCCGGCCATGATCACGACGATGCCCAACAGCCACATCAGGAGACGGCCGGCGGCCGACCACCGGTCGGGCTTGTCGATGTAGGGGTTGACCAAGGTGATGTTCCGCAGCGGAACGGCCGCCGGCCCGATCCACAGCATGCGCCCGCGAACGCCGAGGACGACGTTCTCGTCTTCTTCCTCGGGTGTCGGCGGAGGATCGGGCGGCACGGGCGGCGGATCGGGCGGTACGGGCGGCGGATCGGGCGGCGGCGGTGTGCCGTTGTCGTCCGGAATGCTCATGTGTCCCCCTGGGCCGAATGCCGTTGTGCATGAGCGTCCAATGCTCCGGCTCTCCAGTGTGAACTCGCGTTCAGACCAAGGGAACCCAAAGAAACCCTCTACTCGGCGAAGAGGCTGGATCCGCCTCCTGCACGATCAGCCGACCTTGACCCCCTGAACGAACGCCGTCCAGGCCGGGGCGGTGAAGAGGAGGGGGGTGCGGGTGGTGTCCTTGCTGTCGCGGACGGGGACGAGGGAGGGGAGGCTGTCGGAGACCTCGACGCAGGCGCCGCCGTCCGAGTTGCTGTAGCTGCTCTTGCGCCAGGTCAGAGTGCTGAGGTCGATGGCTCGCATGGCGCTTCCTCCAACATCCGCAAGATGAATGTCTGCGAGGCGGCAGGGTTTAGAGCCGCGTCACGAATCGCATCATATCTGCGTTGCAAGTCCTCAACCCCGTTGGCGTCCTCGATGAGTTCACCGCTGACGGCTGTCTCGACGTAGGCAACGGTGCGAGCATCCGGAAGCCGCAGAAATGTCACAGCGGTGTCCATCAATCCGTGTAGTCCGGCCCCGAACGGCAGTACATAGAGAGTGACGCTCGGGCGCTCCGACATGGCCGCCAGATGCTCCAGTTGGCGCCGCCACTGGTGGCGATTCTGTAGTGAGTTCCGAAGTGCAGCCTCGGAGAGAATGGCTCGAAACGGTGGGGCGCCTTCCTCGTTCAACACGTTCTGGCGCCCCATACGCGCGTCGACCTGCTGTTCCAGTTCGTCTCCCACGATGCCGCCCGCAGCGAGCAACTCCCATGCGTACTCGCGGGTCTGAAGCAGCCCGTGCAGAACGCTGCCACCGAAGTGCCACATGCTGAGCGCTTCGGCCTCCAGGGCCATGTACTGCCGATACCGCTCCCTGAACTGCGTCGGGTCGGCTTTCGCCAACTCCCACAAGGTCAGCAGTTTGTCGGTCGTGTCGTAGAACGTGTCCAGGGCCATCACGACCTCCGGGCCCCCGAGCGTCTGTCCCTTCTCCATCTTGCCGAAGAGGGACGCGTCCCAGCCCGCGAGATCGGCCAACGCCCGTAGGGACAGGCCGCGTTGGTCGCGCAGTAAGCGCAGCTCCTCGGCGAAACGAGCCCTCGGCTCCTGGCTGCGACCCGTGATCGCTCGTCGTTGCGGCACCGCGCCCTCCCCGACTGTCGAATTTGCGGCAGGTGACCCATACGTGCGGGCAGGTGATGCCAATCCGTACGTTTCCGCCTCCGTGCTGGGCCATCCTCATATCAGCCCCAGGAGTACGCAGAGTAGTGCAACAAGTGCATTACGTGTAGAAGTTGGATCAAAGGAGCAAACATGACGGGAACGGATCCGGCCACCCACGAGGCCGGGCACACCCTCTACGACCGCGCGCGCCTCGGCGCCGAGGTGCGGCTCGCCAACGAGCGCGCCCAGGCCCTGCCCGCGGACCCGGACGACCTCAGCCGTCCGCCCCGGCCGGTGCCCGGCTGCCCGGTGTGCCTCGCCCTCGGGGAGCGGCGCGCGGTGGCGCGGGCCGAGTGCGACCGCAGCGGGGAGGCCGATGCGAACGTGCTGCTGCGTCGGCACCAGCGGCAGGAGCACCGCGGATGACCCGGCGACCCGCCCCGCGGGGAGACCGCGCCCCGCTCAGCCCCGGATACGCGATCCCGCCGCCGCTGTTCCCGGCGACGCCGGTGCCGTGTCCGCCGGAGCCGGTGGCGCCCGCCCCCGCCCCCGTCGCCGTGCCACGGCACCGCAGATCCCGCAGGTCCCGCACGTACGACGGCACGTTCGTGAGCGGTGCGCTGACCGTGCTCAGCCTGGCGAGCCTGCTGGTGGCGATCGCCGTCGTGGCGGTCTGAGCGGGCCGGGCTACGCTTCCCGCATGGCGAAGAAGCTCGTGATCAAGGTGACGGCGGGGGTCGATGCCCCGGAGCGCTGCTCGCAGGCGTTCACGGTCGCGGCGGTGGCCGTGGCCAGTGGGGTGGACGTCTCACTGTGGCTGACCGGGGAGTCGTCGTGGTTCGCGCTGCCCGGCCGGGCCGCCGAGTTCGAGCTGCCGCACGCGGCCCCGCTGCCCGACCTGCTCGACTCCCTCCTCGCGGCCGGCCGCGTCACGCTGTGCACCCAGTGCGCCGCCCGGCGGGAGATCACCGAGAAGGACGTCATCGAGGGCGTCCGTATCGCGGGTGCGCAGGTCTTCGTCCAGGAGGCGCTGGCGGACGACACCCAGGCGCTCGTCTACTGAGCCCGTTACCGGCGCGGGCGCTTCTTGCCGTCCAGTTCGTCCCACCACTCGTCGGACTCGGGGTCGCCGGAGGGGTCGTCCCACCAGCGGTCCTCCGGTCCCCGCCGGTTGGCGATCATCGCCGCGACCGGCGGGATCACCATGGCCACGACGCACATGCCGACCGCCGCCGGGACGGACCAGATGCGCACGACCCCCCACGCCAGGACGAAGAGGCCCACGCAGATCCCCATCATGGCGAAGTACACGTGACGTCGCCGTGCGTACATGTCTCCAGGGTAGGACCGGGCGGCGGGTTCAGCGCCATGGCGGAGGGTGCTGGTCGGCGGGAGCGGCCGGTGCGAAGACCGTGCGTGACGGGTCGCGGTGAGACGGCGGACGGAGTCCGGCGCGGCGGCCCGAAGCCTGCGAGGCAGTGCGAGGGACGCGTCAGGGAGCGGTCACGTGACGTCGCCGTGCGTACATGTCTCCAGGGTGGGACCGGGCGGCGGGTTCGGCCCCATCGTGTCCGGTGGCCGCTGCGGCGCCTGTCACAACTGATCGACAATTCTCCGTGCCCCCGCCCGCGCGGCGTTACCGTGGCGTAGCCGTGCCACGCCGACCCGGGGGAACCACCACATGCGCGCCCTGCGAATACTGCTGATCCTCGTCGTCGTCCTGGGCGGGCTGTTCGTGATCGTGGACCGGGTGGCGGTGCACTTCGCCCAGGGGCAGGCGGCGGACAAGCTCAAGGCGAACGAGAACCTGGCGTCGACGCCGGACGTGAACATCAAGGGCTTCCCGTTCCTCACCCAGGTCGCCGGCGGCTCCCTGGACGACGTCGAGGTCGGCATCAAGAGCTACGACGCGGCCACCGGCGACGCCGGCAAGACGATCCGCATCGACGACCTGAAGGCCGACATGAAGGGCGTCTCCTTCTCCGGCGACTACAGCTCGGCCACCGCCTCCAGCGCCACCGGCACCGCCACCATCTCCTACGACGAGCTGCTGAAGACGGCCAAGCCGGAGCCGACCGAGGTCCTGCCCGGGGTCAACGCCCAGGTCGTCAGCCTCGCGGACGGCGGCAACGGGAAGATCAAGGTGACGGCCAAGGTGAGCGGCACCGTCGCGGGCGCCATCCCCGTCAACCGCACCGTCTCCGTCCTCAGCACCGTCAGCGTCGTCCACGACAAGGTCGAGGTGCACGCCGACTCGCTGCCCGCCGTCGCCGGCCTCTCGCTCGCCGAGGACCGGGTCCGTACCATCACCGACTTCCAGCAGGCCATCGACCGGCTGCCCGGCGGCATCAAGCTGGACAAGGTGGAGGCCGCCCAGGACGGCGTGCGGATCACCGTGCGGGGTTCGGACGTCAAGCTGGCGGGGTAG
Organism: Streptomyces sp. SCPE 10; assembly: GCF_051980735.1. NCBI lineage: Bacteria > Bacillati > Actinomycetota > Actinomycetes > Kitasatosporales > Streptomycetaceae > Streptomyces > Streptomyces sp. SCPE 10. The sequence continues at coordinate 4,154,089 of NZ_CP197069.1, forward strand.
GGGCCTGGGGGCCGGACGGCCCGCCCGGACACCGTTCGTCCGAGGGGCGAGACGGTGATGTCCGTTCCGTAGATGCGGGGACGCGACGCGAGCGCCCGGAGGCCGTCGGCCGGCCACCCGGGCGCTTTTTCGTCCCGCCATTCGGACGATCGCGTCTCGCCATACGACACGCCGGTGACACGCGTGCCCTGACGTCCCTACGATCGGCACCATGAAGCGACAGGCGGATCTCACGAAGCGGCGGGCAGTCGACCTGTGCCGCGTTGCCGCCATGCTCTGTCGCCCCTTCTGAGCGGAAAGTCCGAGACTTCCGCGCCTTCACCCCGCCCTGCTGGGCACCCGTGCGCCGCCCGCACTTCGGGCGCGCCCCTTCGTACCCGCACGCCCGCCGTAACTGCCCCGGAGGAGAAAGAGCATGAGTCGCAGCGACGTCCTGGTCGACGCCGACTGGCTGCAGGAGCACCTGGACGACCCGACCATCGCGATCGTCGAGGTGGACGAGGACACGTCCGCCTACGAGAAGAACCACATCAAGAACGCCATCCGCATCGACTGGACCAAGGACCTCCAGGACCCGGTGCGCCGTGACTTCATCGACCAGGAGGGCTTCGAGAAGCTCCTGTCGGAGAAGGGCATCGGCAACGACCACACGGTGATCCTCTACGGCGGCAACAACAACTGGTTCGCCTCGTACGCCTACTGGTACTTCAAGCTGTACGGCCACGAGAACGTCAAGCTCCTCGACGGCGGCCGCAAGAAGTGGGAGCTGGACGCCCGCGAGCTGGTCGCCGGCGACGAGGTGCCCGAGCGCGCCAGGACCGAGTACAAGGCCAAGCCGCAGGACGCCTCGATCCGCGCCTTCCGCGACGACGTCGTGGCGGCCATCGGCACCCAGAACCTGGTCGACGTCCGCTCGCCCGACGAGTTCTCCGGCAAGCTGCTCGCCCCGGCCCACCTGCCGCAGGAGCAGTCCCAGCGCCCCGGCCACGTGCCGACCGCCCGGAACATCCCGTGGTCCAAGAACGCCAACGACGACGGCACGTTCAAGTCGGACGAGGAGCTCAAGGAGCTCTACGCCGCCGAGAACGTGGACCTCGCCAAGGACACGATCGCCTACTGCCGCATCGGTGAGCGCTCGGCCCTGACCTGGTTCGTGCTGCACGAGCTGCTCGGCGTGGAGAACGTCAAGAACTACGACGGCTCCTGGACCGAGTACGGCTCCCTCGTCGGTGTGCCGATCGAGCTCGGCGCCAACAAGTAAGCGACCCCAAGCGACCTCTGGAGAAACAGCATGTGCGGAGCGAAGGCCGGCGGCCCCGACGCCTCGGCGATCAAGCCCGGTGAGACCACCATCCAGGGCCAGGTGACCCGTGACGGCGAGCCGGTGACGGGCTACGTCCGTCTGCTCGACTCGACCGGTGAGTTCACCGCGGAGGTTCCGACCTCGGCGACCGGTCAGTTCCGCTTCTACGCGGCCGAGGGCACGTGGACCGTCCGCGCGCTGGTGCCCGGTGGCACCGCCGACCGCACGGTCGTCGCGCAGCAGGGCGGGCTCGCGGAGGTCGCCATCGCCGTCTGACCGGCAGCACGCGGAAGGGCCGTACCCCTGGGTTGGACGCCGGATGGGGTGCGGCCCTTCGGCATGTGCGCGTGCCCGCCTCGCCACCGCCCAGGACGGCCGCCGCCGTCGACGAGTACCCCCTCCAGGACGACCGGGACCTGCTCGCCGGGGTATTCCGGGACCGGGGCCTGCGGTACGTTGCCGCCCGCGGCTGGACCACTGCGGACGGCACCCGCACCCGGATCCACCTGCTCCGGTCCGGTTGGGGCCGACCTCGGAAAGAGAGCCGGCGCCCGGCCGCGTAAGCTGGGCTCCGGCTCTGTCGTATGCCCACCCTCGCTCAAGGAGCACCCGTGGAGATCTTCTTCGAAACCCTGCTGGTCCTGGTCTGCGTCGGCGTGCTCGCCTTCGCCTACCTGACCGTGAAGAAGCTGTACCAGGGCCAGCGCTGACCCTCCCACCAGGAAAGCTCCGCTCATGATCGAGATCCCGTCCGACCTGCACAAGGACCTCGTCCCGCTCGCCTTCCTCCTCGGCAACTGGGCCGGCGCGGGCGTGCACGACTTCCCCGGCTCGCAGAAGTGCAACTTCGGGCAGGAGGTCACCTTCAGCCACGACGGCCGGGACTTCCTGGAGTACCACTCCCACACCTGGGTCCTGGACAACGACGGCAACAAGGTCCGCCCGCTGGAGTCGGAGTCCGGCTTCTGGCGGATCGACGCCGACCGCAAGGTCGAGGTCACGATGACCCGTGACGACGGCACCATCGAGATCTGGTACGGCGAGATGGCCGACAAGAAGCCCCAGATCGACCTGGTGACGGACGCCGTCGCCCGGACCGCCGCCGCCCGGCCGTACACCGGCGGCAAGCGGCTCTACGGCTACGTCAAGAGCGACCTCATGTGGGTCGGCGAGAAGCAGACCCCCGAGGTCGAGCTGCGCCCCTACATGTCCGCCCACCTGAAGAAGGTCGTCACCCCCGAAGAGGTCGAACGCTGGGCCAAGGCCCTCCCGGACGACATGCCGGACGACGGCATCGCCTTCTTCAAGTAGGCCCCGCGAGCCCGGCCTGATCCAAACGAGAGGCCCTAGACTCGTCGGTGTGGTGAGCACCGACTGGAAGAGCGACCTCAGGCAGCGCGGTTACCGGCTGACGCCGCAACGGCAGCTTGTCCTCGAAGCCGTGGACACCCTTGAGCACGCGACCCCCGACGACATCCTCGTGGAAGTGAGGAAGACCGCGTCGGGGGTCAACATTTCCACCGTGTACCGCACGCTGGAGCTGCTGGAGGAGCTGGGCCTGGTCAGCCACGCCCATCTGGGCCACGGTGCGCCGACGTACCACCTCGCCGACCGGCACCACCACCTGCACCTGGTGTGCCGGGACTGCGAGAACGTCATCGAGGCCGATGTGAGCGTGGCCGCCGAGTTCACGGACAAACTGCGCCGGCAGTTCGGGTTCGACACCGACATGAAGCACTTCGCGATCTTCGGTCGCTGCAAGGACTGTTCGCCGAAGGGCCCGTCCGCCACGTCGTAGGCTTGCTCATATGAAGAGCCCCCTGCTGTCCCTGCCCGGCGCCGTCCCCGCCGAGGGCGTGGACGAAGGTGTCGCCGCCCACTACGGCGACCTGTTCCGCGAGCAGCGTGCCCTCGCCGACGGCACCGGATTCGTCGACCTCTCGCACCGCGGTGTCATCACCGTCACCGGCGAGGACCGGCTGTCCTGGCTGCACCTCCTGCTCACCCAGCACGTCAGCGAGCTGCCCGCGGGCCAGGCCACCGAGGCGCTGATCCTGTCCGCGCACGGACACATCGAGCACGCGCTCTACCTGGTGGACGACGGCACGACGGTCTGGGCGCACGTCGAGCCGGGCACCCGCGAGGCGCTGGTCGCCTACCTGGAGTCGATGAAGTTCTTCTACCGGGTGGACGTCGCCGACCGCACCGCCGACTTCGCGGTGGTCCACCTGCCCGCCGGCTCCATCGCGCAGGCCCCCGAGGGCGTCGCCGTACGCGAGACGCCGTACGGCCGCGACCTCTTCCTGCCGCGCGAGGACCTGGAGTCCTTCGCGGCCGCGCACGGGCCCGCGGCGGGGCTGCTCGCGCACGAGGCGCTGCGGGTGGAGCAGCACCGGCCCCGGCTCGGCTTCGAGACCGACCACCGCACGATCCCGCACGAGCTGGGCTGGATCGGAACGGCGGTGCACCTCCAGAAGGGCTGCTACCGGGGGCAGGAGACCGTCGCCCGGGTCCAGAACCTGGGCAAGCCGCCGCGCCGCCTGGTCTTCCTGCACCTCGACGGCAGCGAGGTCCACCTCCCCGCGCCGGGCACCGAACTCCGCCTCGCGGACGAGGGCCCCGACGGCCGCAAGATCGGCTTCGTGACGACGTCGGTCCGCCACCACGAGCTGGGTCCGGTGGCGCTCGCGCTGGTGAAGCGGAACGTGCCGGTGGACGCGCGGCTGCTGGCCGGGGAGACGGCGGCGGCGCAGGAGACCGTGGTCGAGCCGTAGCGCCGCGAGGGCGCGGGCCGGCGCCCGGCCGCGGCGCCGGTGAGCGACCGGCGCGCGGCCTCTCCGGGCCGGCCGCGCTACATCTCCAGCAGCACCGTGAACGGCCCGTCGTTGGTGAGCGAGACTCGCATCTGCGCCCCGAACCGGCCGGTCGCCACCGTCGCGCCGAGCGCCCGCAGCTGCGCCACCACTTCCTCCACCAGCGGCTCCGCCACATCGCCCGGCGCGGCGGCGTTCCACGTCGGCCGGCGGCCCTTGCGGGCGTCGCCGTACAGGGTGAACTGGCTGATCACCAGCAGGGGGGCGTCGGCATCGCTGCACGAGCGCTCCCCGGTCAGCATCCGGATCGACCAGAGCTTGCGGGCCAGCTGCGCCGCCTTCTCCTTGGTGTCGTCGTGGGTCACGCCGACGAGCACGCACAGGCCCTCGCCCTCGATCGCGCCCACCGTCTCGCCGTCCACGACGACGCTCGCGCCGTCCACTCTCTGCACCACCGCACGCATGCGGACCATGATGCCGGGTCGGCGCGGGACGGTCACAGGCGGACCTTATGGAACCCTTACCGCCCATCCGGGGCTGTTCGGGGGCACTCGGTCACATACTGTGCGCCGGGGGTGGCACGATGCTGTCACACGCCGGTCGAGGGGACGGTCACCACCACATGAGCACATCCAGCACCAGCGAGCTGCCGGCCCCGCAGGGGACCTTCCGGCCGCCCGTGCAGCGGGCCGACGAGCCCAGCGGCGTCACCGCCTCGCCCGCCCGGCCGCCCGAGCCCGAGCTGTCCCGGCTGAGCCTGACCGAACTGCGCGCGCTGCGCCGCGACGCCCAGCGCGACGAGGCCGACCTCAGTTATGTGCGGCGGCTGCTGCAGGGCCGGATCGACATCCTGCGCGCCGAGCTGGCGCGGCGCGGCCGGACGGCGGTGCCCGCGCCGAAGGACGCCTCCGTGGTCGAGCGGCTCCCGGAGATCCTGCGGGACGCCCCGGCCCGGCACCGTTCCTCGGCCCGCCATGTGACCGTCGGCCCCCCGCACAACGAGGAGGTGCGCCGGCTGGCCGCCGAGATGCTCGGCGAGGTGGAGCTGAGCGACCTCACCGCCCGGACCGACCTCGAACTGACCGTCGCCATGGGCCGGTTGGTGCGCAACGAGCAGGAGGTCTCGCGGCGCCGCCAGCGCTTGCAGCACACCGCCGACGGCTGCGGCGGGGAGATCGCCCGCCGCTACCGGATGGGCGAGGCACAGGTCGACGACCTGCTGGAGTGAGGCGGAAATCGGGGGGACACCCCGCGGGGCGGATGCCTACGGTGGGCCCATGAACGACGTCCGCACCGTCACCGAGGCCGATTTCGACGACTGGCAGCGCGCCCTGGCCGTGGGCTTCACCCAGCCTCCGGTCCTCGCCCGCGAACAACTCGACGCCCGCCGGAGGAAGTTCGTGCCGGGGCGGTACCTGGGGGTCGTCGACGGCGGCCGCTGGGTGGCCACCCTGCGCTCCTTCGAGCAGGAGCTGACCGTGGTGGGCGGCGGGGTGGTGCCCGCCGACGCCATCAGCAGCGTCACCGTCAGCCCCACCCACCGCCGCCGCGGCATGCTGAGCCGGATGATCGCCCAGGACCTCGCGGCGGCGCGGGAGCGCGGCGACGTGGTGGCCACGCTGATCGCCGCCGAGTACCCGATCTACGGCCGCTTCGGCTTCGGCCCGGCCACCTGGGCGAGCCGCTGGACCGTCGAGGCCCGGCGGGCCGGCCTCGACCCGCGCTGGTCGGGCCCGGACGACGGTGGCCGGATCGAACTGCTGGACGCCGAGGAGGTACGCAAGCTGGGCCCGGAGCTGCACGACCGGTTCCGCCTCGGCCGGCCCGGCGCGATCAGCCGCGGCGAGCTGTGGTGGCAGGAGCACACCGGGGCGCTGCGCACCCACGCCGAGTTCAAGGAGCCGACGTACGCCCTCTACCGCGCGGCCGGCGGCGAAGCCCAGGGCCTGGTGTCGTACACCAGCGACCAGACCTGGTCGGGCAAGCAGCCCGACCAGACCGCGAGCGTCTTCAAGCTGTTCGGGACCACCCCGGCGGCCGAGCGCGGCCTGTGGCACTACCTGTGCTCGATCGACTGGATCTCCAGGGTCGACAGCGGCTACCGCGCCCCCGACGACCTGCTGCCGCTGTGCCTGCCCGACCCGCGCGCCGCCCGGATCACCGAGCAGTCGGACTGGCTGTGGGTGCGCGTCCTGGACGTCGTACGGGCCCTGGAGGCGCGCACCTACGAGAGGGAGGGCGCGCTGGTGCTGGAGATCGCGGACGAGGCCGGGTTCGCCGCCGGCCGCTACCGGCTGGACGCCTCGCCCTCCGGTGCCTCCTGTACGCCGACCACCGCGAGCGCGGATCTCGCCCTGGATGTGCGGGAGCTGGCGTCGGTGTGGCTGGGCGGGGAGTCGCTGCTGCGGCTCGCGGCGCTGGGCCGGGTGCGCGAAGAACGAGAGGGCGCCGTCCGTCAGGCCGACGCCCTGTTCCGCTCGCCCGGGCTCCCGTGGTGCCCGGACATCTTCTGACCGCTCCCCTCGTCAGCGGTGCCGAACCGGGTATCCGTAGCGAGCTGTTCAGTTGTGGCTGTACTGGGTGGTGTTCAGTTGTGGCTGTGCGCGTCGTGTTCAGTTGTCGGCGTCTTCAGTTGTGGCTGTGCGCTTCGCCGGCCGTCCCCGGTCCGGGCTCCCGGCTCCCCTCCGGATCGGGGCCCGGTACGGCCAACCACGGGAAAGCTTGACCATGTCAGCCGAGTTGGCTGCCAACTTACTCCACTTATCTCCGTCGGAGGGCGGCTTGTAACCAGCTGTCGGTGAACTGCCGGAAGTTGGCGGGAAGGGCAGCCCCGCCCGGGTGGCGCGGCGCTCGCGGCCCCGTCTCCCGCCGCGTTGCCGCAGCCCACGGTGGCGGGGCCCGGCCCGCGGGTCGCCGCCGCGTTCGCCGCCCCCCGCGTGCGGATCGACGCGCTCTGCACGACCTCGGTGTCGCTCACGCCGGGCGTCGGCGAGCAGCCTCGGCTCATCCGATCGGGCGAACCGAAACCGGCCAAGATCGGGGTGTGGGTGCCGCACGAGCGCCGGCTTGCGGTGCGCACCTCCAGGGCCGCGCGGTGCCACCGTGGCCAACTCGGCACCCTTGGCAGCCAACCTCGGCGTGGTTCGGCCCACTTGGTGTCACTTGACAAACAACTGCACGACAACTGCCGCTGAATGGAAGTGAGTTGTAGCGTTTGGTTGTGACTCAGGAGCAGGTGGCAGTGAACGGCAGCGGCAGGCACAACCCTCGGGAGATCGCGGGTGTCCTGCGCGAACGCATTCGTGCCGGGGTCCTGCGGCCGGGTGAGCGGCTGCCCACCCAGGCGGAACTGGCCGAGGAGTTCGGCGTGGAGCGCGGTGCGGTGCGCCAGGCGCTGCGGGAGCTTCAGCAGGACGGTCTGCTCAGCGATGTGACCAAGGGCAGTCCGCCGCGCGTCGCCGTGCCGCAGTCCGGGCCCGACGAGCCGCAGCCGACCATGGTGGCCCTCGCGCCCCGGCTCACCGAGGCGTTCGCGGCGCCGCGCGTGCGCATCGACGCCCTCTGCCTGACCGCGCAGAGCCTGATCCCCGCCCTCGGCGAGCCGCTGCGCCTGATCCACGAGGGCAAGCTGCGCCCGGAGCGGATCGATGCCCGGATCCTGCTGCCGTCCAGGGAGATCAACCTCGCCTTCCCGGTGTCGGTCGAGGCCGGCGGCGCGGAGGACGACGCGGTGCACCAGCGCTGGCTGGCGATGCGCAACGCCCAGGGGCAGGTGCTCCGGTACAACCTCCAGGCCCTGCGCGGCACCCACGACATCGAGGTGAACGTGACCTTCCGGGCACTGCCGTTCACCCCTCCGGTGAAGCTCTATCTGCTCAACGGGGACGAGGCGCTGTTCGCCCACTACATGATCACGCGCCGCGCCGAGGCCACCGACCGGGGGACGCTGGAGATGTACGACGCGGTGGGCTCCGAGTCCCTGCTCTTCTCCTTCGAGCAGCGGGCCGGACAGCGGGACGCCGCTTTCGTGGAGGAATCGCAGAAGTGGTTCGACGCCCTCTGGGAAACCATCTCCACGGACCTGACACTCTCCTAGTGACTTCTCATACGACTTCTGATGCGAACGAGATCGAGAAGCTTCGTGTACTGATCACTTCCGCCCGGGTCGTGCTGTGGGACTTCGACGGCCCCATCTGCCGGCTGTTCGCCACCCACAAGGCCGAGCGGATCGCCGCCGACCTGGTCGGCTGGCTGGAGCGGCAGGGCCTGCACGGCCTGCTCACCGAGTCCGAGCGGACGACCCCGGACCCCCAGGTGGTGCTGCGCGCGGTGGGCCGCAGCCGCCCCGGCAGCGACCTCGTCACCGGCCTGGAGGAACGCCTCACCCAGGAGGAACTGCGCGCCGCCTCCTCCGCCCTGCCCACCGCCTACGCCGACCCCGTGATCCGCACCTGGACCGCCGTCGGCGCCCGGCTCGCCGTCACCACCAACAACTCGCCCCGCGTGGTGCGCACCTACTTGGAGTCCAGGGGCCTGACCGCCTGCTTCGCACCGCACCTGTACGGCCGTACCGAGCAACTGCACCACCTCAAGCCGGACCCGCACTGCCTGCTGCGCGCGCTCAGCGCGACCGGCGCCGCCCCCGCCGACGCCCTGATGATCGGCGACGCCCCCTCGGACTTCGCCGCGGCCCGCGACGCCGGGGTCCCCTTCCTGGGCTACGCCCGCAACGAGGACAAGGAGAAGCCGCTGCGCGCGGCCGGCGCCACACACGTCGTCCGTTCGCTGGAACCGCTGTTGCGCCTACTCAGGGGCGGTGTGCAGACCGGTTGACCGGCCGGCGCGGCCGGTCACCGCCCGCCGCGCGCGCACCCGGGCACGGAACCGGCGCCGAACCGGTTCCGGCCGCCGCCCCGGCACAACCGGGCGGCGGACCACCCGTTCGGCTACTCCACCGCGCCCGGAGACCGCACCGGCCACCACGGGGGAATAGCGTTTCCCCGGACCCGTCGTCCGACAGGTCCTCCCCCTTGTGCGATCGACCCTCGGAGCGGCCAGTGGGCGCACCGCCAGTTCCCCCTACCGCGGCGGCGGAGCGTGCCGGAAGCACGCGTACGGACGCCGCCTGCCGCGCGTTCGCGGCCCGTGCCGCGGCCGAGGGGGTGACACGCGAGGGCCCGCGCCACCGCGACCACGTGCTGCCGCTGACCGAACCGCTCGCCGGTCTGCTCGGCCGCGCCCCGGGCACGCTCGTCACCGTGCGGCTGCCCCGGCCGGACGCCGCCCCGGCCGTCCGCACCTGGAGCGGCGAGGCGGAGATCCTGCGCGCGGTCCACCGGGTGCTGCCGAGGGCCCCCGAATGCCTGGCCGCCGGGGACGGCTACCTCATCCACAGCCATGTGGACGGCCGGGTGCCGGAAGCCGGCGACGGCCCGCCGCCGGAGGCCGCGGCCGCGCTGCTCGCGGCCGTCACCCAGGTGCGCGGCCCCGCGCTGCCGCCCCTGCCCGCGCACTGGCCGCGCAACCACACCGACTCCCAGGGGTTCGTGCGCACCCTGGCCCGCCTCGCCGACCGGCAGGTCCGCCACCCCGACTGGCGCGCGTACGGCGGCCTGTTCACCGCCCTCGGCGTCCCCGAGGACGCGCTCACCCGGTTCGCCGACCGGGTGCCCGCGCTCACCCGCCGGCCCTACGGCCTCCTCCACGGCGACCCGGGCCCCGGCCGGCTCGTCCTCACGGCCGACGGCTTGCACTGCACGGGCTGGGAACTGGCGAGCTACGGCGACCCGTTGTACGACCTCGCCGTCCACCTGGTGCGCACGCGCCGCCGCGGCCCCGAGCGGGAGGCGACCGTGCGGGCCTGGGCCGAGGCGGTGCACCGGGTACGGCCCGCGGCCGTCGCCGGACTGGCCAAGGACCTGCCCCACCACCTCGCGCTCGTGCACGCCCAGGCCCTCTACGCCGACGTCGTCGGGGCCGTGCGCGCCCTGGAGCGCTCCTTCGGGCCGGCGGCCCTGGCCCGGGCCACCGCCACCGTGGGCGACGCGCTGCGCGCGGCCACCGAACCGCTGTGCCTCGGCCGGGTGCCGGGCGAGCGCGAGATCGAGCGCATCCTCTTCCGGCGCGGCGCCTCCCGGCCGGGCCGGCGCCCCCGCAGCATCGGCTGGGTGCCCGACCGGCGGGTCCCCGAGCACCCCGACTTCCCGCACCGTGCGGTCGCCGACGCCCTGTTCCTGGAGGGCGCCGCACCGGCCGAGCGGGTGTTCAAGGGCGCCGCCCACCTGACCACCGTGCTGCGGGTGCCGGGCACCGGCTTCCCGGTGGTCATGCGCCGCGAGGTCACCGTCGTGCCGCGCCGCGAACGCAGCTTCCTCAGCGAGCACGCCGTCCTCGCCGCCATCGAACGCTCCGGGGTGCCGGTCGCCGCGCCCCGGGTCCTCGCCCTGGGCACCAGTCACGCCACCGACCCGGCCCACCGCTACCGCGCCGACCGCTTCGCCGTCCACACCTACGAGGGCGCCCGCGACCTGGGCCGCCGTCCCGACCACCCGGTGCACGGACTGCGCCCGCACGAGGCGGACTGCCTGGTCGACCAGCTGGCCGCGCTGACCGGGGTCGACCACGCCGGACTCGATCCGCTCGGCGGCCGGCCCGGCTTCCACGGCTGGCTGAGCGAGCAGCTGGTCGCGCTGGTCGAGGGCCTGCCCCGCGAGTCCCGGCAGGCCGCCCGCTTCCTCGGACTGCCCGACGCCCCCCGGCTGCGCGAGATCCTCGCCCGGCACCGCGTCACCGACCGCGCCCCCGCCCTGCTGCACGGCGACCTGAACCCGTGGAACCTGGTGCGCCGCGACGACGGACCCGCCCTGACCCTCATCGACTGGGAGATGGCCCTGGTCGGGGACCCGCTGTACGAGCTGGTCCGGCACATGCACCTCACCCCGACCCGGCCGGAGATCCGGGACCGGATGTTCCGCCGCTGGGAGGAGCGGCTGCCGGAGCGGTTCACCCGGAACTGGCGCGAGGACTGGCGGGTCTACCGCTGGATCGAGCTGGTCCGCTCGGCCTACGTCGACCTCGACCGGCTGGTCACCGGGTCGAGCCTGGACGCGCCGAACGTGCGGCGGGCGGTGGCGTCGTACGGCATGACGCTGGCGGCGGCGACGGCCTCGCTGGGCCTGTCGGGACGCCCGGGCGCGCTGCCCCGGCTGGGACCCGCGTGACACGGGCGTGCCCGGTACGGCCTGAGGGAGGCCGCCTTCCGGCCGGTGGGGGAGTGGGTGGCGCGGGTGTGATCACGCCCCCACGTACGCCGCCAGGTGCTCCCCGGTGAGCGTCGAGCGGGCCGCGACCAGGTCGGCCGGGGTGCCCTCGAAGACGATCCGGCCGCCGTCGTGTCCCGCCCCCGGGCCGAGGTCGATGATCCAGTCCGCGTGGGCCATGACCGCCTGATGGTGCTCCACGACGATCACGGACTTGCCGGAGTCCACCAACCGGTCGAGCAGGCCGAGGAGTTGGTCGACGTCGGCGAGGTGCAGACCGGTGGTCGGCTCGTCCAGGACGTAGACACCGCCCTTGTCGGCCATGTGCGTGGCCAGCTTCAGCCGCTGCCGCTCACCGCCGGACAGCGTGGTGAGCGGCTGGCCGAGGGTGAGGTAGCCGAGACCCACGTCGGCCATCCGGCCGAGGATCCGGTGGGCCGCGGGCGTGTGCGCCTCGCCCGCGCCGAAGAATTCCGCCGCCTCGGTCACCGGCATCGCCAGCACCTCGCTGATGTCCCGCCCGCCGAGCCGGTACCGGAGCACGGACGCCTCGAACCGCCTGCCCTCGCACTCCTCGCACGTCGTCGTGACCCCGGCCATCATCGCGAGATCGGTGTACACGACGCCCGCGCCGTTGCAGTTGGGGCAGGCACCCTCCGAATTGGCGCTGAACAGCGCGGGCTTGACCCCGTTGGCCTTGGCGAAGGCCTTGCGGATCGGGTCGAGCAGCCCCGTGTACGTCGCCGGGTTGCTGCGTCGGGACCCCCGGATCGGCGTCTGGTCGACCGATACGACACCCGCGCCCGCCGGGATCGACCCGTGCACCAGCGAACTCTTGCCGGACCCGGCGACCCCGGTGATCACGGTCAGCACGCCGAGCGGAACGTCCACGTCGACCCCGCGCAGGTTGTGCGTGGTGGCACCCCGGATCTCCAGCGCGCCCGTGGGCTTGCGCGCCGTCTCCTTCAGCGTGGCCCGGTCGTCCAGATGACGTCCGGTGAGGGTGCCCGCGGCCCGCAGCCCCGCGAGGCTCCCCTCGTAGCAGACCGTGCCGCCCGCCGTGCCCGCGCCCGGCCCGAGGTCCACCACATGGTCGGCGATCGCGATCACCTCGGGCTTGTGCTCCACCACGAGCACCGTGTTGCCCTTGTCGCGCAGCCGCAGCAGCAGCGCGTTCATCCGCTGGACGTCGTGCGGGTGCAGACCGATGGAGGGCTCGTCGAAGACGTACGTCACATCGGTGAGCGAGGACCCGAGGTGCCGGATCATCTTCACGCGCTGCGCCTCGCCGCCCGACAGGGTGCCCGCGGGCCGGTCCAGCGAGAGGTAGCCGAGGCCGATCTCCGTGAACGAGTCGAGGGTCTGCCGCAGCGACTCCAGCAGCGGCGCCACCGACGGCTCGGTCAGCTTCCGCACCCAGTCCGCCAGGTCGCTGATCTGCATCGCGCACGCGTCGGCGATGCCGATCCCGTCGATCTTCGAGGAGCGGGCCGCCTCGGTCAGGCGGGTGCCCGCGCAGTCGGGGCAGGTGGTGAAGGTGACCGCGCGGTCCACGAACTCCCGGATGTGCGGCTGCATCCCCTCCCGGTCCTTGGCGAGCATCGACCGCTGGATGCGCGGGATCAGCCCCTCGTACGTCATGTTGATGCCCGCGATCTTCATCCGGGTCGGCTCGCGGTGCAGGAAGTCGGCCAGTTCCCGCTTCGTGTACGAGCGGATCGGCTTGTCCGGGTCGACCAGACCGGACTCGGCGTACAGGCGGTGGTTCCAGCCGCCCGCCTTGTAGCCGGGCACCATCAGCGCGCCCTCGCGCAGCGACTTCGAGTCGTCGTAGAGCTGGGTGAGGTCGAGGTCGGTGACGGTGCCCCGGCCCTCGCAGCGCGGGCACATGCCGCCGGTGATGCTGAAGCTGCGCCGCTCCTTGACCTGCTTGCCGCCGCGTTCCACGGTGACCGCGCCGGCCCCGCTGATCGAGGCCACGTTGAAGGAGAACGCCTTGGGCGAGCCGATGTGCGGTGTGCCGAGCCGGCTGTAGAGGATGCGCAGCATGGCGCCCGCGTCGGTGACGGTGCCGACGGTGGAGCGCGGGTCGGCGCCCATCCGCTGCTGGTCCACGATGATCGCGGTGGTCAGCCCCTCCAGGACGTCCACGTCGGGGCGGGCGAGGGTCGGCATGAAGCCCTGCACGAACGCGCTGTACGTCTCGTTGATCAGCCGCTGCGACTCCGCGGCGATCGTGTCGAACACCAGCGAGCTCTTGCCCGAGCCGGACACGCCCGTGAACACCGTCAGCCGGCGCTTGGGCAGCTCGACGGTGATGTCCTTCAGATTGTTCTCGCGTGCCCCGTGCACCCGGATCAGATCGTGGCGGTCGGCGGCGGGCTGTGCGGTGACCTCGTCCATGCGGGCCACCGTAACGGGGAGCGGCGCGGGCGTGCTTCTCCAATCCTGACCGATCCCCTAGGGTCTTTCGTTTGGATGTGGCCGGATCAGGGAGCGGGGTCTGGTGCCGTGCGTCGCAAGGCGGAGGAGGGCGACATGGCGGAGCCATGGCAACCGACGACAACGCCGCGAGGCGCGGTGCCAGGGCCCGCGAGCCCGGCAAGACCCAAACGAGAGGCCCTAGACTGCCCGGCCGTGACGGTGCCTTCGCGCGAGACCCCTCGGGACGAGACCCCCCGGGACGAGACCCTCCCGGGCGGGCCCGCGGCCGCCCCGCCCCTGTGGCGCGATCCCCGCTTCACCCTCCTGCTGTCCGCGCGGGTCGTCTCCGTGCTGGGCAACGGCTTCGCGCGGGTGGCCCTCGCCTTCGCCGTGCTGTCGCTGCCGGGTGCGAGCCCGGGCCGGCTGTCCCTGGTGGTGGCCTGCCAGGCGCTGCCGCAGCTGCTGTTCGTGCTGGTGGGTGGGGTGATCGCGGACCGGATGTCGCGTTCGGCGCTGATGGCCGCGGCGGACGTGCTCGGCGCCGGGGCGTACGGCGCGCTGGCCGCCATGGTGCTGACCGGGGTGGCGCCGCTGCCGGGGATGTGCGTCCTGGCCGTTCTGGCCGGTACGGCGACGGCCCTGTTCGCCCCCGCGTCCGAGGGCCTGGTCCCGCTGCTGGTCCCCAAAGAGCGTCTGCAACGCGCCAACGGTCTGCTCCGCATGGGCACCAACAGCTCCATGCTGCTGGGCCTCGCGCTGTCCGGGGTGACCGTGGCGGCGGTGGGCGCGGGCTGGGCGCTGGCACTGAACGCCGCGTCCTTCGGGATCAGCGCGGCGCTGACGGCACGGCTGCGGGTGCCGGCGCGGCCCCGGGGCGGCACTTCCGGCTGGACTGAACTGCGGGAGGGCTGGCGGGAGTTCTCGTCCCGGCAGTGGCTGTGGGTGGTGGTCGCCCAGTACGCCGTCGTGGTCGCCGCGCTGAACGCCAACGCGGGCGTCCTCGGCCCCCTGATGGCCGAAAGCCGGCTGGGCGGGGCGCGCGCCTGGTCGGTCGTCGTGGCGGCGCAGGCGGTCGGCACCATCGCGGGCGCCGGGCTGGCCGCCCGGGTGCGGGTCTCCCGCCCCCTCCTCGTGGCGGTCCTGTGCACCTTCCCCGCCGCCGTCCCGATCGCCCTGCTCGCGGCCGCGGCCCCGGTCTGGCTGATCGCCGTCGCGATGTTCGGCGCGGGCGTCGCGAGCGACGTCTTCGGCGTGCTGTGGACCACGACCATCCACCGCGAGGTCCCCGAGCACGCCCTCTCCCGGGTCAGCTCCTACGACTGGTTCGGCTCCCTCTCCTTCGCCCCCCTCGGCCTCCTGCTGGCCGGCCCGGCGGCGACGGCGGTGGGCCCGGCCCACGCGCTGGCGGTCTGCGCGGCGCTGATCACGGCGGCCACGGCGGCGGCACTCCTCGCGCCCGGCGTCAGAGGACTGCGCGCGCGGACCCCGTAACCGGCGACCGGCCCCCGCCCCTCACCGCGCCCCGGCACCCCGCGCGTTCCCGCCCCTCCCCGTGCAACAGGCGGCGACGGTGTCGGCGAAGGCGCGGGCGAGCGGGGCCAGCGCGTCCCAGCGGCGGACGGCCCAGCCCACGGGGAGCGGGGGCAGGCCGGGGATGGGGACGAGGCGCAGGGGACCGTCGTCGCCGGGGGAGGGCCGGCCGGGCAGGGCCGGCACCACGGCGTGTCCGAGGCCGAGTTCGGCCAGCAGCAGGGCGGTGTCCCAGTCGGCGACGCTGGTGTCGGAGCTGCCGCGGATGCCCAGTTCGGCGAAGGCGGCGTCGAGGCGGATGCCCGAGGTGGAGTTCTGCGGCAGCCGGATGAGGCTGATCCCCGCGAGGTCGGCGACGTCGATCCGGGACCGGGCCGCCAGCGGGTCGTCCGCGCGGACGGCGAGCACCCACGGGAGTTCGACGACGGTGCGCTGCTCGATGCCGCGCACCGGCCCGCCGATGGTGACCCAGGCGAGGTCCAGCTTGTCGGCGACGAGCGCGTCGAAGCAGCTCCGGCTGGAGGTCTCCGTCTGGAACTCCAGGCTCACCCTCGGGTGGCGCTGCCGGAAGGCGACGATCGCCTCGGACATGAAGTGCCGTACGGTCGTGCCGCCCGTGGTGACGCGCACCGTGCCGCTGTCGCCGTTGACCAGGTCCCCGAGGCGCCGCAGCGCCAGGTCCAGCCCCGCGATGCCGTCGGCCGCGGCGTCCCGCAGCACGCGCCCCGCCTCGGTCGGCACGACCCCGCGCGGCTGGCGCTCCAGCAGGCTCACCCCGGTCTCCCGCTCCAGCCGCTTCACATGCTGGCTCACGGCCGACTGCGTGCGGCCCAGCTCCCGGGCGACGGCGCTGAGGCTGCCGGCCCGGCACACGGCCACGAAGACACGGAGATCATCCAAGGTCATACCCAAGCTTTAGCTTGGATGGAGGGAGAAATCCATAGGATTGACTGGGATTGGCGGGCTCGGGATGATCGGCGCAGGGCCCAGGGCGGCAACCCGTCCGGTGCCCGCGCGGGGGTCCGGAACCCCGGGCGGGGGCACGGACGGGTGCCGACCCGAGTGACGGAAGGAACCCGCCTCGTGTCCGCTTCCCTTGCCGATTCCGCGCAGGCCACCGCGCTGCTGCGCCGGCTCGGCGCCACCCGCGTCGCCCACCCGGGCGGCACCCTCCTCGTGCACCTCCAGCGCGTCCGCGAACTGCTCGCCGGCTGGGGCGCCCGCCCGGCCCTCCAGCTCGCGGGCCTGTGCCACGCCTGCTACGGCACGGACGGCTTCCCGACCAGGCTGCTGCCCCCGGACCGCCGTACCGAACTCGCCGCGGTGATCGGCGCGGAGGCCGAGGCGATCGTCCACCTCTACGCCTCCTGCGACCGCGGGGCCACCTACCCGGCCCTCCCGGCCCCCGGCGCGCCCTTCCACGACCGCTTCACCGGCCGCACCCACGTCCCCGAGCCGCAACTGGCCCGGGACTTCGCCGAGTTGACGGCGGCCAACGAACTCGACATCGCCCGCGTCGACCCGGCCTTCCGCGCCGCCCAGGCCCCCGAACTCCTGCCGCTCTTCACCCGGCTGCGCCCCCTGCTGACCGACCGCGCCT
The DNA here is from genome assembly GCF_051980735.1 of Streptomyces sp. SCPE 10. Classification (NCBI taxonomy): domain Bacteria; kingdom Bacillati; phylum Actinomycetota; class Actinomycetes; order Kitasatosporales; family Streptomycetaceae; genus Streptomyces; species Streptomyces sp. SCPE 10. Next base: position 4,171,018 of record NZ_CP197069.1, read on the forward strand.
GGGCGGCCTGCCAGGTGGTCCTGGCTCCGCGGGGCCAGGAGCGGGGCGACTGAGCCATGTCCCTACGGATGAAACTGGTCGCGATCACGCTCGACTGCCCCGACCCGCCGGCCCTGGCCGCCTTCTACCAGCAGGCCACCGGCTTCGCGCCGCATCCGAAGTCGGACGCGGACTTCGCGGGTCTCGACCGCGGGGACGGGCTCTTCCTCGGATTCCAGCGGGTCGACGACTACCGGCCCCCGTGCTGGCCCGGGCAGACGGTTCCCCAGCAACTGCACCTCTGCTTCGAGGTTGCGGACCTGGACGAGGCCGAGGCGCGGCTGCTGGAACTGGGCGCGGGCAAGCCCGATCACCAGCCTCACGACGCCGGAAGCGCCCGGGTCCTCACCGACCCGGCCGGCCACCCCTTCTGTATCTGCCGAGGCTGAGGGCCGGATTCCGTCCGGGCCTCCCCACCCCCTCCGGCCCCCGACACACTTTTGCAAGCGGGTGCTTGCAATTGTTAGCGGGGCGGGGCATGGTGGAGGCATGGCATCGCTGAACGTCGGCAATCTCGGTGAGTACCTGCGCGAGCAGCGGCGAAACGCGCAGCTGTCGTTGCGGCAGCTCGCCGATGCCGCCGGGGTGTCCAATCCGTACCTGAGCCAGATCGAGCGCGGGCTGCGCAAGCCGAGCGCGGAGGTGTTGCAGCAGGTCGCCAAGGCGCTGCGGATCTCCGCCGAGACGCTGTACGTGCGCGCCGGCATCCTCGACGCCGAGCGGGACCGGGATGAAGTGGAGACGCGTGCCGTCATCCTCGCCGATCCCTCGCTCAACGAGCGGCAGAAGCAGGTGCTGCTCCAGATCTACGAGTCCTTCCGGAAAGAGAACGGATTCGGGATCGGCGAGCCCGCCCAGGCGCCGGACGGTACGGAGGAGGAAACCGGCGACGACGATGCCGGTTCGCGGCGGACGGCCGGCTGACGCCGGACCAGGGCACCGGGCGCCCACCGCGAACCAGACAACCTCAGCCGAACGCGAATCCGGGAGGACCATCACCATGGCCATCACCGACGACCTGCGCAAGACCCTCAGCGACCCGACCCCGCTCTACTTCGCCGCCGGCACCGCCGACCTCGCCATCCAGCAGGCCAAGAAGGTGCCCGCCCTGGTCGAGCAGCTGCGCGCCGAGGCCCCCGCCCGGATCGACAAGGTGCGCAACACCGACCCCAAGTCCGTGCAGGAGAAGGCCGCCGCCCGGGCCAAGGAGGCGCAGGAGACCCTGCAGACCAAGGTCACCGAGCTGTTCGGCGGCCTCGACGTCGACCTGAAGAAGCTCGGCGAGCAGGCCCAGGACCTCGCCCTGCGCGGTGTGGGCGTCGCCGCCGAGTACGCCGTCAAGGCCCGGGAGACCTACGAGAAGGTCGCCGAGCACGGCGAGCAGGCCGTGAAGGGCTGGCGCGGCGAGGCCGCCGAGGAGATCGAGGAGCTGGCCATCGCGGTCGAGGGCAAGCCCGAGCCGGTCGAGGTCAAGGACGAGCCCGCCAAGCCCGCCCCGACCAGGATCGTCACGCCGGAGTCCGCCGCGGAGAAGAAGGCCGCCGCCAAGAAGGCCCCGGCCGCCCGCAAGACCACCCCCGTGAAGAAGACCACCCCGCCGGCCAAGTGACCGAGGGGTAGCGGACGCGGAACGGGCCGGGCACCTTTGGGGTGTCCGGCCCGTTCTATGGGTACGGTGGCGGCGTAGGGACCGAGAGGGAGATCACGGGCGGTGGGAAGCATGCTGATGTTGGGCTTCAGCGGATTCATGGGAATCCTGAAGATCGTCCTCATGGCCCTGGCCGCGTTCGCGCTCGTCGACGCCGCCGTGCGCCGCGAGGACGCCTTCCGCGCGGCCGACAAGCAGAACAAGGTCTTCTGGCTGATCATCCTGGGCATCGCCCTGGTCGTCAGCATCCTGTTCTCGATCCTGTCCATCCTGCCGATCGCCGGCGCGGTGGCGAGCATCGTGTACATCGTGGACGTCCGCCCCGCCCTGCGGCACGTCACCGGCGGCAACGGCTTCGGCCGCCGCCGCGGCAGCAGCAGCGACGGCCCGTACGGCCCCTACAACGGCGGCCGCTGACCCCTCCCGGCCGCTCTACTCCGTCCGGTCCAGCAGCACCACGGCCACGTCGTCCGTCAGCTCACCGCCGTTGAGGCGGCGCACCTCCTGCACGGCGGCCCGCAGCAGTTCCTCGCCGTGCAGCCCCTCGGAGAGCTGGCGGCTGACCATCTCCACCATCCCCTCCTGGCCGAGCCGTTCCCCGCCGGTCCCGATCCGGCCCTCGATCAGGCCGTCGGTGTACAGCATCAGACTCCACTCGGCGCCCAGCTCCACCTGCGTGCGCGACCAGTGGACGCCGGGCAGCAGGCCGAGGGCGGGGCCGTTGTCGTCGTAGGGCAGCAGCTTCGCGGGGCGGCCGGGGCGGGCCAGCAGGGGCGCCGGGTGGCCGGCCAGGCACAGGCCCGCGTGCCGGCCGTCGGGCGCGATGTCCACCGTGCACAGCGTCGCGAAGATCTCCTCGTCCGCGCGCTCGTGCTCCAGCACCTCCTGGAGCGTGCCCAGCAGCTCGTCCCCGCACAGCCCGGCCAGGGTCAGCGCGCGCCACGCGATGCGCAGCTCCACGCCGAGCGCGGCCTCGTCCGGGCCGTGCCCGCAGACGTCGCCGATCATGGCGTGCACCGTGCCGTCGGGGGTGCGGACGGCGTCGTAGAAGTCGCCGCCGAGCAGCGCCCGGGAGCGGCCCGGACGGTAGCGGGCCGCGAACCGCAGCGAGGAGCCGTCGAGGAGCGGCGTGGGCAGCAGCCCTCGCTCCAGGCGCCGGTTCTCCTGCGCCCGCAGCCTGCTCTCGGTGAGCCGCCGCTCGGCGGTGTCGGACCGCTTGCGCTCCACCGCGTACCGGATGGCGCGGCTGAGCAGCCGGCCGTCCAGTTCGTCCCGGAAGAGGTAGTCCTGCGCGCCGACGCGCACCGCCTCGGCGCCGCGCTCGGCGTCGCCGGAGCCGGTCAGGGCGAGCACGGCGTGCCGGGGCGCGAGCTGGAGGACGTGCCGGAGCACGGCCAGCTCGTCGTCGGTCTCCTTGCCGCCCGGCGCGGGCAGCGCCAGGTCCAGCAGGATGCAGTGGACGTCGTCGGTGAGCAGCCGCTCGGCCTCGGTGAGGTTGCGGGCGGTGCGCACACGGATCGGCTTGCCGGAGGAGTCCAGCAGTTCGGGCACGATCGGCGAGCCGACCGGGTCGTCCTCGATCAGCAGCAGGGTGAGAGTGGTGCCGCCGGCGGGCGCGGCGTCGCGGTGGGCCTCTTCCTTGAGGGGGGCGCCGACGGCGCCGGCGGCCGGCGCCTGACCACTCTCCACGGCCGGGATCGCTCTCTGCCGCGGTACGGGTACGGGCATCGTCCTGGGTTCCTTCCCTCCCCCCGAGGGCACGGCGGTGTCGAGGGGTCTCGACCCACCGACGGGTGACCATAGCGGGTGGGGCCACCCCGATGGAATGGTGTGAGCCGCGTCGCTCCGGTTCGGGCCGTTGTCATATGCCGCCATCTCTACCGCAGTTGGACAGCCGGCGGCGCCCGGCGGGATGACGAAGCTCACGTCCTGCCCCGGTTTGCACGGGGGTTGGCGGTGCGGTGGGTCACACGACCCGTACGGCGCCGCGCCCGGCCCCGGACATAGCGGGACGAAACCGTACGTATGGCGGGGCTCACGCGACCGGGATCACACAGGAGCCGCCCCGCCGCGCGGGCCCGGGAGGGTCAGCGCAGGGCGGCCAGACCGGTCCGCGTGGTGGCCAGAACCACCCGGTCGCCCTTCGCCAGAACGTGGTCGTCGGGTGTGTCCGTGCGGCCCGCCAGCGCCAGTACCCGCCAGGAACCCGCGCGGAACGCCTCGCGCACCGTCCGACCCTCCAGCATCGGATGCCCGTCCACGTCGACCGCGGCGAACAGCAGCACCTGCCGCTCCACCGAGACCGCGCCGAGCACCTGCCGCCCGAGCATCGCCCCCGCGAACGCGGGCGCCGCCAGGTGCGTGACACTCCGGCTCCGGGTCAGCGCGTGCGGATACGCGGCCCGCAGGGTCCGGTACACCGCCGTCGCGAAGTCGTCGTCGTACAGCCGCAGCACCACCCGCAGGTCCGGCCGGACCGTCCGCGCGTACAGCGCCGCCTCCAGGTTCGTGGTGTCCGCGCTGGTCACCGCGAGCAGCGCCTGCGCCCGATGGATCTTCGCGGACTCCAGCACCCCCTCCTGCGTGACGTCCCCGAGCACCACCGGCACCCGCAGCCGCCGCGCCGTCGCGAGCCCCCGCGCCTCGGGATCGGACTCGACGCACACCACGGGCACGTTCAGCTCCCGCAGCCGCGTCAGCACCCGCGTCCCGATCTTGCCGAGCCCCAGCAGCACCACGTGTCCGCCGAGCCCGCGCGGCGGCTTGCGCAGCGAGGTGGCGGTGCGGAACGTCCCCAGCGCCTCCAGCACCGCGGCCAGCAGCACCGGCAGCAGCAGCAACCCCACCAGTGCGGACAGCAGTTGGAGCAACTGCCGGCCGAGCGGGGCGCCGAGCGCCGGGTCGTCGATGGCGAACATGTCGAGCAGGGTGAGGTAGAAGGCCCGCAGCGGATGGATCCGGGTCACCGCCCACAGGGCGATCGCCAGCGCGAGCACACAGCCCACCAGGCCGGCCAGCGACCACCGCAGCCGCCGCGAGAACAGGAAGGCGAGCGAGGACACGACCCCCGCTCCCCGGCCCGGCGCCGCCGACTCGGGACCGCCCGCCGACGACACCTGCTCCAGCACGATCGCCGTCCGCCCGGCGGCCCCCCGCACCTCCTCGTCGTCCGGCAGCAGCCGCGGCTCCTGGTCCCCGCCGGCCACCCCCGAGGGGTCGCTGACCGACAGCAGGGCCAGGGTGTGCAGCCCGGAGTCGGCGGGCAGCGGCCGTTCCACCGCGCGCAGCAGCAGCCCCTCGGTCTGGACGACCTTGCTGGTACCGGCGAGCGCGGTCGCGGCCAGGGCCGGCGCGGCGGTGTCCGCGTCGGACAGCACCGTGGTCGACGCCTCCCGGCCCGCGTCGCCGCTGCCGCCGCTCGCCAACGCGGCCGCTTGGTCGAGAAGTTCCTCGATGTGCTGGCCCAACCGCCGGTTGTACAGCCGCAGTACGAGCCGCAGCCGGGGATTGAGCCGACGGGCGGTCAGCGCGGCGCGGATGTTGGTCTCGTCGTCGTCGTGCACCAGGGCGAGCGCGGCGGCCCGCTCCACCCCGGCCTCCGCGAGCACCGCCTCGGTCAACGCATCGGCCTCCAGCACCGGTTCGCCGACCGTCGCACCGGCTGCGGCGGACGGCACGGGGGCGACGGGCACCCCGCCCCGCGCGCCGACGGCCGCGCTGACCACCCGGTCCAGCAGCGCCGCCGACGCCGCCCGGGCCCGGCCGACCACCGGTGGTCTCGCCGTGCGCTCGCTCGGCGGCACCACGAGGGTGACCTGCTCGCCGTACACCCCGCGCAGCTCGGCGGCCAGCCGGTGCGCCAGCCCGTCGTCCCCGCACACCACCATGTGGGGTGCGCCGGGTCCCCCTTGAAACGGAACACTCGCCACGAAGGGAAAGACTGCCTCAGCGGGAAGCCTGGTTCCACCGCCGCCCCGGCGGCCGACGGCGGTCAGTGACCTTCCGCGGCCGCCTTCTCGAAGTCGAACCGCGCCAGATCCGCGAGCCACACCCGCGCGTTGCCGTCCGACGGGGCCCGCCAGTCACCGCGCGGGGAGAGCGAGCCGCCGGCCGAGACCTTGGGCCCGTTCGGCATGGCCGAGCGCTTGAACTGGGCGAACGCGAAGAAGCGGCGGCAGAAGACCTCCAGCCAGTGCACGATCTCCGTGAGGTCGTACGCCACCCGCTTGGCCTCGGGGAAGCCCGGCGGGAAGGCGCCGGACGCGGTGTCGTGCCAGGCGTGCCAGGCCAGGAAGGCGATCTTCGAGGGGCGGAAGCCGTAGCGCAGCACGTGGAAGAGGGTGAAGTCGTGCAGCGCGTACGGGCCGATCTTCGACTCGGTGGACTGCATCTCCTCGCCCGGCACCAGCTCCGGGCTGATCTCGGTGTCCAGGATCGCGGCCAGGACCGAACCGGTCTCCTCGTCGAACTGGCCGCTGCTGATCACCCAGCGGATCAGGTGCTGGATCAGCGTCTTGGGCACACCGGAGTTCACGTTGTAGTGGCTCATCTGGTCGCCGACGCCGTACGTCGACCAGCCCAGCGCCAGCTCCGAGAGGTCACCGGTGCCCAGCACGATGCCGCCGCGCTGGTTGGCCAGCCGGAACAGGTAGTCGGTGCGCAGACCCGCCTGCACGTTCTCGAACGTGACGTCGTACACCGGCTCCCCGGCCGCGAACGGGTGGCCCATCTCCTGAAGCATCAGCCGCGCGGTCGGCGTGATGTCCAGCTCCGCCGCGGTGACCCCGAGCGCCCGCATCAGCCGGTGCGCGTTGTCCTTGGTGTGGTCGCTGGTGGCGAAGCCGGGCAGGGTGAAGGCGAGGATGTCGCTGCGCGGCCGGCCCGCCCGGTCCATCGCCCGGGCGGCGACGATCAGCGCGTGCGTGGAGTCCAGGCCGCCGGAGACGCCGATGACCACCTTGGGGCCGCCGATCGCCGCCAGCCGCTGCTGGAGCCCCTCGACCTGGATGTTGTACGCCTCGTAGCAGTCCAGGGCGAGCCGGTCCGGGTCGGCGGGCACGAACGGGAACCGCTGCACGCGGCGGCGCAGCCCCAGGTCGGCGCCGACCGGCGGGTCCAGCCGGAAGGAGACCGTACGGAAGTCGGCGGTGCGGGCCGCGTGGGTGCGCCGGTTGTCGTCGAAGCTGCCCATCCGCTGCCGCTCCTGCCGCAGCAGGTCGAGGTCGACGTCGGCCGCCGCGAACTGGTCGCCGAGCGGGAAGCGCTCGGACTCGGCCAGCAGCACCCCGTTCTCGTAGATCATGGTCTGCCCGTCCCAGGACAGGTCCGTGGTCGACTCGCCCAGACCGGCCGCCGCGTAGACGTAGGCGGCGAGGCAGCGGGAGGACGCGGAGCGGCACAGCAGCTTGCGGTCCTCGGCGCGGCCGACGGTGATCGGGCTGCCGGACAGGTTGGCGAGCACCGTCGCCCCGGCCAGGGCCGCCTCCGCGCTCGGCGGCACCGGCACCCACATGTCCTCGCAGATCTCCGCGTGCAGCACCAGGCCGGGCACGTCCTCCGCGGTGAACAGCAGATCCACGCCGAACGGCACGTCCGCGCCGTCGATCCGGATGGTGCCGCCGCGCTCGTCGTCGCCCGCGGCGATCTGGCGGCGCTCGTAGAACTCCCGGTAGTTCGGCGGGTACGACTTGGGGGCCACGCCGAGGATCCGGCCGCGGTGCACCACGACCGCGCAGTTGTAGACCCGGTTGCGGTGGCGCAGCGGGGCGCCGACGACCAGCACCGGCAGCAGGTCCGCGGACCCGGCGACCACCTCCCGCAGGGCCGCCTCGACCGCGTCCAGGAGCGGGTCCTGGAGCAGCAGGTCCTCGATCGAGTAGCCGCTCAGCACCATCTCGGGGAAGACGGCGACGGCGACGCCCTCCTCGGCGCACCGGCGCGCCTGGCGCAGGACCGCTTCGGCGTTGGCGCCCGGGTCGGCGATGACGGTGTGGCCCGTGCACGCGGCGACGCGTGCGAAGCCATGCTGATAGATCGACCAGAAGTTCACACAGGGAAGCCTAGAACTTCTCCTTCACGGCGGTCACCGGCGCTCGCCTTCGCCCCGAACCGGGACGTACAGTTACCCCTAGGGGTATCGCTTGAGGAGTGAGCGTGGAACTGGAGCTTGAGGGCGCGTCCCTGAAGGCCGTGCTGAACCGGCTGCGGCGGGCGCAGGGACAGATCTCCGGCGTGATCCGGATGATCGAGGAGGGGCGGGACTGCGAGGACGTCGTCACCCAGCTCGCCGCCGCCTCGCGGGCGCTGGACCGCGCCGGGTTCGCGATCATCGCCACCGGGCTCCAGCAGTGCGTGGCCGACATCGAGTCGGGCCGCAAGAGCGGCGAGGACGCGGAGGCGATGCGGGCGCGGATGGAGCGGCTGTTCCTGTCGCTGGCGTGAGCCGGGCCCGGGCCCGGGCGTGGGCCGGGCGCGGGTGTGTGCTTCGGTGATGCTGATCACGTCGTGGGGTCCGGCTGGTTGCTGATCACGCCGGGGTCCCGGCTGGTCGCCGATCACGCTGCGGGTTCCGGCTGGTCGCCGATCACGTTGTCGGTGGCGCCCCCGCGGTGGCCGATCCCGTCGTCGTGCGCGCACCTCGCCGCGGATCTCGGCCGTGCCGGTGTCGTGATCCGGCGCCGCCACGGGTGCCCTTCGCGCACCCGCGCGCGGGCCGTTCGGCCCTTGTCCGCCCCCGCACGCCCTGACTTCACTGGTCCGTCGGCCCCCTGACCTCCACCGGCAAGGCGGAACAGTCCGATGACCCGTGACACGACCACCGGCGCCACCCCACGACAGCGGGACCGCCGGAGCGCCCCACCGGACTCCCCGGCCCTCACGGCCACCGCCTCCCGCGCCTTCGCCTGGCTGCTGATCCTCACGGGAGCGCTGGGCATCCTCGCCTCCTACGTGATCACGGTCGACAAGATCCAGCTGGTCCAGGACCCGCACTTCAGCCCTTCCTGCGACCTCAGCCCCGTGCTGTCGTGCGCCGACGTGATGCGCAGCGACCAGGCGTCCGTGTTCGGCTTCCCCAACCCCCTCCTCGGCCTCGCCGCCTACCCCGTCGTCGTCACCGCCGGCTGCGCGCTGCTGGCCGGCGCCCGCTTCCGGCGCTGGTTCTGGCTCGGCCTGAACGCCGGCACGTTGTTCGGCGCGGGCTTCTGCATGTGGCTGATGAGCCAGGCGCTCTACGAGATCGGTGCCCTGTGCCTGTGGTGCTGCCTGGCCTGGGCCGCCACCATCGCCATGTTCTGGTACACCACCGCGCACAACCTGACGCACGGCGTCCTCCGCGCCCCGCGCGCCGTGGTGGCGGGCGTCCTGGAGTTCCACTGGGTGGTGCCGCTCACCTGGTACCTGGCCATCGTGATGCTGATCGCCACCCGCTGGTGGGACTACTGGCGGTCGCTGCTCTGAACTCCGTCCGGCCGCGGGCCCCCGCGCGAGGCGCTCGGCACCGCTGACGGGAGCGCGGGACGCCGCCCGCGGTGCCGGGGCACTCGCCGTCGGTCACCCTGCCGTCGGCCCCCTCGCCGTCGGCCGTCAGGCAGTCCCGGCCCACCACCCGGGTCGTGCGCCGCACCCATCTGCCGCCCGCCACGGACGACGACACGGACGCCCGGCTCGTCGTCGTACCGGCCTCGTCCGGCACGGAAGACCAACTCCCGGCAGACGCCCGCCAGTTGACCGAGACCGTGCGCGACCCGGCCGCCGACCCGCTGCCGCGGGTCCGTCTGGACCGCAGCCTGGACCTCGCGGTCGTACCGGAGGCCCGGGCGGTCCCCGGGCCGCCCCTCTACCGGCGCCACCGAGCGGGGGCCTCGGCAAGAAGGGCCGCCCGGCCCTACCGGCGGCCGGAGCCGGGCCTGTTGGGCCCTATCGGCGGGGGGTGCCCCCCGGCCGATCATGTGGCGGGCCGGGAAGCGCCGGGTCCACGACCCGCACGCGTGGCGCTTCCCGGCTCCGCCACGACATGAACAGCTGGAGGGACGCCGTCCGGTGGACGAGGCACAGACACACAAGGTGATGACCGCACGGCCCGGCGCCGAGGTCACCGCGGCCGGGCGGCAGCCGGCCGTAGGAGGCGCGCGGCCCGCGTGGACGCAGTGGCTGACGACCACGGACCACAAGCGGATCGGGACGATGTACCTGGTCTCGTCGTTCGCGTTCTTCCTGATCGGAGGCGTGCTTGCGCTGCTGATGCGCGCCGAACTGGCCCGGCCCGGACTGCAGATCATGTCCAACGAGCAGTTCAACCAGGCCTTCACCATGCACGGTTCGATCATGCTGCTGCTGTTCGCGATGCCGCTGTTCACCGGCTTCGCGAACTGGATCATGCCGCTTCAGATAGGCGCGCCGGACGTCGCCTTCCCACGGCTGAACATGCTCGCCTTCTGGCTGTTCCTGTTCGGCTCGCTGATCGCGGCGGGCGGCTTCCTGACGCCCGACGGCGCCGCCGACTTCGGATGGTTCCTGTACGCCCCGCTGTCCGACGCCGTGCACTCGCCGGGGCTCGGCTCGGACCTGTGGATCATGGGTGTGGCCCTGTCCGGCTTCGGCTCGATCGCGGGCGCGGTCAACTTCATCACCACGATCATCTGCATGCGCGCCCCCGGCATGACCATGTTCCGCATGCCGATCTTCACCTGGAACGTGCTGCTGACCGCCGTCCTGGTCCTGATCGTCTTCCCGGTGCTGGCCGCGGCCCTGTTCGCCCTGGAGTGCGACCGCAAGTTCGGCAGCCACGTCTTCGACGCGGCCAACGGCGGCGCGCTGCTGTGGCAGCACCTCTTCTGGTTCTTCGGCCATCCGGAGGTCTACATCCTGGCGTTGCCGTTCTTCGGCATCGTCTCCGAGGTCGTCCCGGTCTTCTCCCGCAAGCCGATGTTCGGCTACATGGGCCTGATCGGCGCGACCATCGCCATCGCCGGCCTGTCGGTCACCGTCTGGGCGCACCACATGTACGTCACCGGCGGCGTGTTGCTCCCCTTCTTCTCCTTCATGACCTTCCTGATCGCGGTACCGACCGGGGTGAAGTTCTTCAACTGGATCGGCACCATGTGGAAGGGCTCCCTGAGCTTCGAGACCCCGATGCTCTGGACCACCGGCTTCCTCATCACCTTCGTCTTCGGCGGCCTGACCGGAGTGATCCTGGCCTCCCCGCCGATGGACTTCCACGTCTCCGACTCGTACTTCGTGGTCGCCCACTTCCACTACACGATCTTCGGTACGGTCGTGTACGCGATGTTCGCCGGATTCCACTTCTGGTGGCCGAAGTTCACCGGCAAGATGCTGGACGAACGCCTCGGCAAGATCACCTTCTGGACGCTGACGGTCGGCTTCCACCTCACCTTCCTGGTGCAGCACTGGCTGGGCGCCGAGGGCATGCCCCGCCGGTACGCGGACTACCTGGCCACCGACGGCTTCACCGCCCTGAACACCGTGTCCACGATCGGCTCGTTCCTCCTCGGCCTCTCCCTGCTCCCGTTCTTCTACAACGTCTGGAAGACCGCGAAGTACGGCGAGCCGGTGGGCGTGGACGACCCCTGGGGCTACGGCCGTTCCCTGGAGTGGGCCACCTCCTGCCCGCCCCCGCGGCACAACTTCACCACCCTGCCCCGCATCCGCAGCGAATCCCCCGCCTTCGACCTGCACCACCCGGACATCGTGGCCCTCGAAGCAGAGGCGGCGAACTAGCGATGCCGCACCCCGTACCGGCCCTTGTGACCGCGGCGGTGACCGCATCCGGCTGCGTCTGGTACCTCCCGGCCCTCGCCGACCTCCGGGCCGGCGCGGACCGCCCCCTGTCCCGCCGCGTCAGGGCCGCGTCCTGCGTGACGGCCTGGGCAACGGCCGCCGCGGTCGCCGGTCTCCTCCTCGCGGTGGACGGCCGGCGTCCCCCGCTGGCGGTGGCCGCGGCGGGCACCCTGGCGGCCACGACCCTGCGTGTGTGGGCGGCCGTACGCCACCACCGGGAGACCGCCGAAGCGGCCCGCCACTGGACCGAGCTGTCCCCCTCCCAGCCCCCACCGACCCCCGACCGCACCCGCCACGTCGTCGCCGTCCTCATCACCACCGGCCTGGCCCCGGCCGCGATCACCGGCGCCCTCGCACTGGCCGAGGGCCCCGACACCCCGACGGCGTGGTTCACCACGATCACCACCCCCGCGGCGATCCTCGCCCTCTTCGTCGCCCTGGCCGCGGCCCACACCCGCGCCACCCACCACCGCCGCCCCCCACGCTGACCACCCCCGTCCCCGACCCGGGCGGGGCGCACTCCCTCGGCCTCCACGGTGCGCCCCGCCCGTTCCCCGGGGCCGGGGAGGGAACGGAACCCGGACGGCCGCCACCCTCCCCTTCCACGGAGAAGTACGCGTGCGCCAGGCCGCCGACCGACCCGGACCCAAGAGCAGACTCGGAGGCGTCCCCGGCATCCCCGAGCCACGCGACGAAGCGACTCCGCCGGTCACCGGAAGTACGGAGCGCACGCGCGAGGCCCCGCATCAGTGGCGCCGAACGTTCCGCCTGCGCTGGCCGAGGTTCTCCTTCCCCGGGTGGGACGTAACCCCGCGGCCGCGGCGTCTACAGAGTGTGGACGACGAACAGGATCTCGGATGAAGCGCCGGTACGAAGAGGAATTCAGGGCGTTCGCCGCCGCCCGGTCCGCACCTCTGTTCCGCTCCGCGTGCGTGCTCACCAGCGGTGATGTGCACCTCGCGGAGGACCTGGTGCAGGACACGCTGGGCCGGATGTACGCCAACTGGCGCAAGATCGCGCAGATAGACGACCCCGCGGCCTACACCCACACCGTCCTCGTGCGGACGTACCTGTCCCACCGCCGCCGGCGCAGCAGTTCCGAACAGCCCACCGACACCCTGCCGGACTCCGGTGCCGTCACCGAGCACGACGCCACACTGCGGATCACACTGCTCGACGCCCTCGGCCGCCTCTCCGCCCGGGACCGGGCCGTGCTGCTCCTGCGCTACTGGGAGGACCGCAGCGTCGAGCAGACCGCCGAGATTTTGCACGTCCGACCGGGCGCGGTACGCAACCAGAGCATGCGCGCGCTCGCCCGCATCCGGGACCTCCTGGGCCACGACCTGTCCGAGCTCGTCAGCCCCTGACCCCGGTGCCGTGGCACCACCCCGCCCTCATCACCGACTCCGGAAACGCGGCAACCGCATGCCCATAGAAGAAGACTTCACCGAAGCCCTCCGCACCACCCTCCAGACCTTCGAACCGCCCAACACCCACTCACTGCTGCAAGGCGGTGTCCGCAACGGCCGGCGCAGGCGCCGCCGCCGCGCCCTGGCCATCGGCGTGAGCGGAGCAGCCGTACTCGCACTCGTCGGTCTCGGCGCGACGATCGCCACTCGCCAACTGTCCGGCAGCCGCCCGGCGAACCAGACACTCGCCGATCCCGCGGCCTCGTCCCCGACCGGCTCGGCCACGGCCTCCACCACCCCGAAACCGACCTTCACCGGCACCCTGCCCCCCGCTCGCGCCCTCGCCACCCTGACCGAGTTGCTGCCGCCCGGTCTCTCCCACTCCAGTCCCCCCGGCGGCGAACGTTCCGGGCAACTGTGGGTGGACGACGGACACGGCAAGTCCCTGCTCGAGATCCACGTCTCCCGGCAGACCTCCACCGCCGCCATCCGCAGCCACGTCTTCGCCGGCACGACACCCTCGGCCGACGGCACCCTGATCAAGACCACCCAGTCCCCACCCGGCCCCGGCCCCGGCCACCAGACGGTGAACGTCCTGCACCCCGACGGCCTCTACATCACCCTCATGGAGTGGCAGGCCCCGGACCAGAACACCCCCTCGACCCGCACCGACCCGATCCTGACGACGACCCGACTCCGTGCAATCGCGACCAGTTCACAGTGGCAGTGATGACCGCGTGACCGCGGTGGGAAATCCGGGCGGGAGCCTCCCCGCCCCGCCTCGACGGCGTTTTCCCGGGTCAGAAGGACAGGTTCGGTCGGAGCCACGTGGCCTGAAAGGGGCTCGGGGAGCCGGTCGGCTCCCCGGGTGCTTCCCAGGGCGTGCGCCCGAAGAGCTCTGCACGTCTACGCGCCACCCGGTCGTCCCCAAGGCCCGCGGACGCGCAGGCCGGCATCACCGCAGCTCCCTTGGTCACCTCCCGGTTGGCGAGGCGAGTATGGTCGGAGCCGCAGCTGCTGACTGGGGGAGGCGACGGCGATGGGCGACGGCAAGGTTCCCGGCAAGGTCCTGGACATCAAGACCGCCGACATCAAGGCGGCGGCACCGGCCTTCCAGCAGGGGGCCATCGATCTGGGCAAGGCCCTGACCACTCTCATTCAAACCCTGGACGGTCTGGGCGAGCCCTGGGGCCACGACGAACAAGGCGACAAGTTCGGTGGCGTCTACAAGCCGCACCAGAAGTCGATCGAGAGCGCGGCGGGCATTCTGGTGCTCGGGCTGACGAGCATTCACGAGGCCATGGCCGACATGGCGGATGGGCACGTGGACAACGACGAGCTCATCGCCGGCATGTTCACGGAAGTGAAGACCCCTCAGCAGAGCGACGGTGCCGGTGAGCGTTGAGGACAAGGCCCGTCACATCCTTCTGAAGCTGGGCCTGTGGTGGCCGGAGGCCGACTCGGGCAAGCTGCGGGACGCCGCGAAAGCCTGGCGTGCGTTCGCCGACTCCGTGGACGACGTCCGTTCCCCGGTGCACCGCAGCGCGTCCGGGATCATCCACAACAACACGGGTGAGTCGATCGAGGCGTTCCGCAAGTTCTGGGGCCGCTACGCCACGGGCCAGGACGGCGGCTGGCTGAGCGATCTCGCCAAGTCCTCGCGGGACATGGCGGGCGCGCTGGACAAGTTCGCCGACGCCATCGACGACGCGATCAACAAGCTCTGGACACGCATCGGCATCGACGCGGCCGTGATCGCGGGCGGGGTGGCGCTCGCCTTCTTCACCGCGGGCCTCGCTTCGGGGGCTGCCGTCGCGGCGGCCGACGCGGTCATCGAGTTCGGCGCCACGATGGGCATCGCCGTCACCACGACGGTGGCCGAGATCGCCGCGGGTACCCTCACCGCCGCCGCGTTCGGCGGGATCGAATCGGTCGCGGTCGACCTCGCGGTGGCCCAGCCGCTGAAGATGGCGACGGGTCTGCAGCACGGCTTCAGCCTGGACGAGGTCAACCAGGCAGCCAAGGACGGCATGATCTTCGGCGGTGCGCTCGGGGCAGGCGGCGGCCTGCTCAAGGCCAGCGTGGAAGGCGGACTCACCGACACCACCCCGCTGCTGCTGCGACCCCCGTCGCTCCGCCCCGACCTGGTCGACCTGGGCCCAGCCGCCCGCAACGCCGAACGCACCCCCTGCGTGGGCGAGCCGATCGACGTGGCGACCGGCGCCATGCTGATGACCCAGACGGACCTGACCCTGCCAGGCGCCCTGCCTCTGGAGTTCACCCGCACCCACCTGTCCTCCTACCGGGGCGGTGTCTGCTTCGGCCCGACCTGGACCTCGACCCTGGACGAGTGCCTCCAGATCGACGACGAGGGTGTCGTCTTCGCCGCGGCGGACGGCATGCGCCTGGTCTACCCGGTACCGGAACCCGGCGTTCCCACGATGCCGGTGAAGGGCCCGCGCTGGCCGCTGGAGTGGGACGGCAAGCCGGACGGCGCGATGACGGTCACCGACCCGGCGACGGGTGTGACCCGCACCTTCGCCGCCCCGGTCCCGTCCCCCTCCTTCGGCGTCTTCCACCTGGCCCTGGACTCCTGGTCCGACCGCAACGGCAACCGCGTCGACGTCGAACGCGACGACGACGGCATCCCCTTCGGCATCCGCCACTCCGGCGGCTACTACCTCGCCGTCGACACCCAGGGCCCCCGCATCACCGCCCTGCGTCTGCTGGACGAACCGCCCTCCCGCTACCGCCCGTCCGCCGCGCCCGACGAGGGCACGGTCGTCATGCGCTACGGCTACGACACCGCCGGCAACCTCACCGAGGTCATCAACTCCAGCGGCAAACCCCTCCGCTTCACCTACGACACCGAAGGCCGCGTCACCCGCTGGACCGACCGCAACGGCACCTGGTTCTCGTACGTCTACGACGACCGAGGCCGGGTGATCCGTACCGAGGGCATCGACGGCATCCTCTCCGGCACCCTCGCCTACGACGACACCACCCGCACCACGACGTACACCGACTCCCAGGGGCATGTCTCGGTCCACCGGTACAACACCGACGGCCTCGTCGTGGAGGAGACGGACCCGCTCGGGCATGCGACCCGTACGGAGTGGGACGAGTACGGTGCCCGCCCGCTCGCGGTGACGGACCCGCTGGGCCATACCACGCGGTACACCTACGACGACGCCGGCAACCTCACCGAAGTGGCCCTCCCCGACGGCTCGGTGGCCCAGGCGCAGTACAACGCCCTCGGCCTGCCCACGGAGGTGGTCGAGCCGGGCGGGGCGGTCTGGCGGCACACGTACGACGAGCGGGGCAACCTGCTCAGCACCGTGGACCCGGTCGGCGCCGAGACCCGGTACACGCAGGACGACGCCGGCCGGCCGGCCGCGATCACCGACGCCCTCGGCCACACCCGGACGGTGACCTACGACGCGGCAGGCCTGCCCGTCTCCCTCACGGACTCACTCGGCCACACGACGACGGTTCGCCGCGACACCTTCGGTCGCGTCACCAAGGTGACCGACCCCCTCGGCAACAGTGTCCGTATGGGCTGGACGACCGAGGGCAAGCCGTCCTGGCGCGAACAGCCGGACGGCGCCCGTGAGTCGTGGACGTGGGACGCCGAGGGCAACCTCCTCGCGCACACCGACGCGGCCGGCAACACGACCCATCACACGGCGACCCACTTCGACGTACCCGCCACCCAGACCGAACCCGACGGCAGTCGCTACGAGTTCTCCTACGACAGTGAACTTCGGCTGACCGCGGTCACCAACCCCCAGGGCCGCACCTGGACGTACACCTACGACGAGGCCGGACGTCTGGTCGCCGAGACGGACTTCAACGGCCATGCGCTGACGTACACGCACGACGCGGCCGGACGGCTGGCCTCCCGTACCAACGGCGCCGGAGACACAGTGCGCTTCACACGGGACGCGGTGGGCCGGGTGGTGGAGCAGCGGGCCGGCGAGGAGGACGTCACAAGGTTCTCCTACGGTCCCGACGGCGGCTTGGCGCAAGCCGCCAACGGCGACGCCGTGGTCGTCCTGGCACGGGACGCCCTTGGCCGCGTGGTGTCCGAGACGGTGAACGGGCGCACGACCACGCACGGCTATGACGCCCTGGGGCGCCGAACCCGGCGGACAACCCCCTCGGGACTGACCTCGGCCTGGACGTACGACGCGGCAGGGCGTCCGCTCGCCCTGCGCTCACCCGGCGGCACGCTGGACTTCGTCCACGACGCGGCGGGCCGTGAGACGGCGCGCCACATCGGTGCCGAGGTCACACTGACGCAGGCCTGGAGTGGAACGGGAAGGCTGCTCGCGCAGACCCTGTCAACGGGAGCGAAAGCCACCACCCACCGCCTGCTGCAGCACCGCACCTACGCCCACCGAGCCGACGGTTACATCACCGAGATCCGCGAGCTGACCTCGGGCACGCGCCGCTTCGACCTCGACACCACCGGCCGGGTCACCGGCGTCCGAGCGCACGGCTGGAGCGAGGACTACGCCTACGATGCGGCCGGAAACGTCGTACGCGCCACCGCTCCCGGCCACGCCACCCCGGGCGACCGCGAGTTCGACGGCACCCTGGTCCGCTCGGCCGGCCGAACCTCGTACGCCTACGACGGGCACGGCCGTCTGATCCGCAGGACCCGCAGACTGCTGAGCGGCCAAAGCCGCACATGGACCTATGTGTGGAACGCCGAGGACCGGCTGACGCAGGTCGTGGAACCGGGCGGTGACTGCTGGCACTACGCCTACGACCCGCTCGGCCGCCGCATCTCCAAGCACCGCGTGTCGAAGGACGGCACGGAAGCCGACCGCACGGAGTTCTCCTGGGACGACTCGGCCCTGGCCGAGCAGACCGGTCCGGACGGACGAGTCACCACTTGGGACTACGCGCCGGGCACCCATCGCCCGGTGGCCCAAACCGATCACCTGCCGCACGACACATCGGGCACCACCTCGTTCCTGACCCGACTGGCCGAGGAGTCGGACTGCGAACTCGCGCCCCGGTTGTATGCCGTGGTGACGGACTTCCTCGGCACCCCCATGGAATTGGTCTCCGGCGCGGGCGATCTCGTCTGGCAGCATCGCACCACTCTCTGGGGCGCCGGGTTCCCGCCCCCGGAGCCCGACACCGGCTCGGTCGACTGCCCGCTGCGCTTCCCGGGCCAGTACGCCGACGACGAGACCGGGCTGCACTACAACCTCCATCGTTACTACGACCCGGAGACAGCCCGGTACATCAGCCCGGACCCGCTGGGACTGGCACCCTCCAGCAATCCCCATGCCTACGTGGTCAACGCCCTCGGCTGGACGGACCCGCTGGGCCTGGCCCCCAAGTGCGGAATCGACCTGTCCAGCGCCACCCCGCACAGCGGCCGCTTCCCCAATAGCGCGAAGCCCAACGAGGTCCTGGTGCGCCGGAAGCATGACGGGAGCGTGACGGCCTACGCTGTGTACGACGATCAGGGACTGCCCATCAAGCGCGTCGACGTCGACCCGGACTCCAAGCCGCACGGCGGGGTGCCGGCACCCCACGTGCTGGAGACCACCAGGAACGTGAACCCGAAGACCGGCCAGACGTTCCTCACGTGGAAGAAGATGCCCAGGCCTGCTCGCCCCGACGAGCTTCCCCAGTGAGTGCGAAGGACGGATGATGGACCCCCTGAAAGTTAGGGATGTGCGGGAGTGGGCGCAGGCGGTCGGCGATGACGCCGATTACCTCGACTACCTGTCGCAGCAGGCGGGACTGGGTGAGTGGGCCGCGTTCTCCCGCGTGTTCATGCCGCGCTTCGTGGAAGTGGAAGGATGCGTCCTGTGGGACCGCGTCTACGAGCCTGACAACTTCCGCACCTGGCACGAGCGGCTACGGGGGGACGCCACCTCGATCGAGGCCATGCTGAACCGGTTCCGCTTGGCGCTCTACATCGACATCCCGGAGGATCCCGACTCCGAGGCCGCGGCCCATGCCCTGGCCGAGGAGATCGCCCGCTCCTGGCACAGCTGCCTGCACGACGCCTTCCCGGACCGCTCGTTCCACGTCACCGCCACCGAGACGGAGGACGGCCCGGTCGTGAGCTTCACGACGGTCCGCTGACACAGCGGGAGCACCGGGGGAGACGGCCGCTGAGTCCACGTGACCGCCTTACCGACGCGTCGAACACCGTCCGCTGCGTGGACGCCCATGAGGTGGGGGAGGACACAAGCCGTCCGTGCAAGCCGACGAGCTGCCCCGCCCCACAGGGGAAAACTCTGATGCCCAACGGGCAACCCAACCCGTCCCCTATATGGGGCTGGAGTTCGTGCCCACGCGGTTCGTGGTTGCACCCGCTGCGCTACCCGCGATCGCGATCACCCGACCTGACGGCAGGTACACAGCAGGGGAACCGTTCACGCATCGCACGGAAACAGGCGGAGGCACGGAAACCAGTACCTGCAGGCGGTGGTGCGCACGAGGTAGTCCACTGACCGGGTTACGCGGTGCTTGGTGTCTCCGGAAACCACTCAGGGGCCCGACCCGCTAAGCGGATCAGGCCCCTGACCTGGTACTACGGCGTCGGGGTGGCGGGATTTGAACCCACGACCTCTTCGTCCCGAAGCAACTGGAGTCTGGGCTCAGTCTTGAGTTCGCGCGGCCTCTACCTGCGCTGACGGTCCGCAGACGTCCGGGCTTGTTCGTCGTTGTTCGTGGGCGTTGTCACGCAGTTACACACTCATCGGCTGCCGCTCCCGGTGCGCGGGGTTGGCGCGCCCCAACTCAGTCTCACGGATAGTTTGCCCACCCCACGTCGCCGGTGCCGTCACACAGTTCATCAACATCGGCCTGTGGCGCACATGGCTCCGGTGGGCTCTCGTGGGCTGGGAGTAGGACCTCGCGACGACGCTTGGCGGCAAGCCCATCCACAAGTGCTCCATGGCGCCCCATGCAGAGTGTCCCCTGCCCTGAGCCCAACGTACGGGAGCTCTCGCTCGCCTTGAAGCCCCTGCCACCAGCAAGGTTTGACAGCTCGTCACCACGCTGAGAAGCTTACGCCTCTTCAAGAGACCAATGAACAAGGAGGAGATGTGACGGGGGATCTCGCAGATGGGTACGCTCACGAGTGCGCCATCCGGGACACCTATGCGCGACGACTCGAGGACTTCCGGCCGCAGGAGCGCCTGGTCCGGACGGAGTTGACGTTTCAGGAGGTCGGCCTTCGTGCCGACATGAAGACCGTTGATGCGGACAACGTTCTGCGAGTCTGGGAATTCAAAATTCAGGCTGACTACAATGGGTTGGGTCAGGTTCTTACCTATCTAGCCATGGAACGCAAGAGTTCGCCTGGCCGACAGGTTCGGGCAGTTCTCGCCGCCTTTGAATTTGCCGATTCGATCATTGAGACTAACGAGACTCTCAATCTCGGCATTGAAATGATCATGTTGCCACCAATGTTGCGTCGAGCTGGAAGCGTGCCTTCGCAGGTCGTGAATGCCGACAACATCCCCTTTATTCCGCTCGCGACTGAACCTGCGGAATGAAGAATCTCGCTTCGTTGAAAATGAAAAGGATGCCACCCGTGAGCTTTCCGATGATTCCGTCTACTACCCTCATCCCGGACAGTGAGATCCCCGAGGATGCGAAGTTCTTCGGTCTCAAAATTGTTCGTTTCCAGAGTGACAAGAGCGCTCAGGAAGCTTTCCTTGGAAGCAAGTACGAGTTTCAACATGAAATCGGACGGCGCCATGCAATCCCGGGGGTAATCCTCGCCCTCAAAGGGGCCTCGCCTAACTATCGAATCACCGCTACGCTACATCCAACGCTTCGGCAATTCACCGAAATCGTCAGGTATAATCCGGCGAACCCGCCAGGTGATGACTATGACGAAATCGGCATGCGCGAAGCGCATCAGCAAACGCAATCGGATTTCAAGGGGGCGAAGAAGGAAAACCTGACGCACTTCAGGAACTACAACATCGAGGCCATCCGTGGAGAGCGCGTCGCTTATCTTCCGACGGTAAGTGGATGGCAGTCGAGTTCCGTCTTCGGGCAGACGATCTTCGTCGCGTACGATGAGAGCAATGAAATGGCTCTCTACGGGACGCTGTACTTGCCCAAATCTCCGGTAATGCAGTCCGACGGGCAAACACAGACAGCAGCACTTTTTCAGGCTGCGGGGACAGGTTTGGCAATTAAGGCGGGTGCGCTCGACACCTTCGGCACTACCCTTGAGATTGAACTAAATGTCGACGAGCTCAAGGCGGGCCAGAGCTTCGCTGATCGAAACGGGCGCGGGTCGAAAAAGAACAAGAACCTCGTCGCTCGCCTCGACAACTCGTCTGCGCTCGCCATCATCAGGGAGAAGGCGGTTAAGGGAACCATCTTTGATGGCCGCCTTGCAGACGGTCGGACTGGGGGAACCTCAGAGACAGCCACTAAATACATTGTCGACCTCTCGACCATGGATCAGATGCTCCTCAATGTAATTTGCAAGGGCGGCAAAAAGCCGGAGCAAATTAAGCATCACCATGTCGACCGGTTTGTGCCGTACTGCCGAGACTTTCTCACGCTGCTAGGCGACACCTTCGGCGCTCAATGGGCAGATCCCACCCCGAAGCATCACGAGGCCTACCGACGTCTATACATCCATGGATGGGCATTTGCACAGAAGGCGATCGCGCTTGCCTATCACGAAGCCAGGCGTCATGAACTAGAACCGTTGGGTGCCGGACTGGGTCTTTCCAGTGATCACTCCACACCAAATGAATTGATCGAGGCGGACCGAAAACTGGTCGAGGAGGCGAAGGCCAATCCTCCCACTCCCGCACTATCTCTCGAAGAACTCAAGACGCGACTCTCGTCGATCGACTGGATCAGGTATCGCAAGCATTGGATCGAGGTGACCGGATACAAACTGGATAAGGACGGAAAGAAGAAGACACGGGAAATCAAGGATGGAACAGAGGGTGGGAAGAAGACGATCGTCGAAGGCCAGGCTCAGAATACGGCTGCAACGATCGGCTTCGTTCTGAACAAGATCCTCTCCGACACTTGGGCGGATCTGTGCTCGGACGTCGATGCTAAGTAGAGCCGACCCTGCCTGAACTGTTGCCCCTCGATGTATGTCGAGGGGCACTTTCGGCTTACTGCGCGTCTGAGATCTGGTGAGGTTGCGGAAGATGCGCAGGGATGGGAATTTCGGCAGTCAATACCTTCACCAGAGTTTCTGCTGCTTGGCGCGGATCGGTGTTAGCGGGGAGGATTATGGGCAAATCTTCATTGCCGTCGCCGAGGATGTGAGCCAACTCCCAACGTTTCGGCGTCAGGTACACCCAAAGTTCCCGGGGGTCGCCATCAGGTCCATCCTCCCAATCCTCATCGAGAACAGCGGACCAGTTAAAGTGAATTTCTACAGTTGGCTCTGGTATGCCCTCCTCGGGGTCTTCGTGATAATAGTCGATGTGGTTGACTGCGTTGTGGACCTTGGGATTTAGCTCTTTGATCGCTTCGAGCGTAGCGCTCTCAATGCCGAGAAGTTCCTCGATGGTGTAAGACACTACAACCCCCACTTTTCATGATGTTTTGGGTCGATGAGGAAAGGTTTTGAGGCTTTCATCCCTTCCAGGTGATGCGTCGGAGGGGGCAATTATGACACTAGGAAGACTTTCCGTGAACTCGGCTGACCTGCTGCAAGCTCTCCTGATTGCTCAGGGGTAAGGATTGCTGGGGTCGGTGATACCTCAGGCGTGGACATCGGTACACCCGCCCACCACTCGCCCCAACTCCCATCCCGTCCGCCGTCGACCCACACACCGGAGGCGTCGTCTTGACCGTGGACCGCGCTATGCGGTGATCGCCTCATGGCCACCGGCCCTATCCACATGTGGGCGCGCGTCGGTGCAGCGCGGGCGGAGCGGGCCGGAGGCTGGAGCGGCGCCCGCAGCGGAGCCGGGAGCGCGCCCGGCGGAGCGGAGCGCAGCCGGGGCTTGAACCCGTAGAGAAAGTTGTTACTCAGTCGGGCTTCCGGGGCTTGAAGTCATGAGCGCAGTCTGGGAGTTCGGCGCCCTGGCGGTGCAAGAGCGGCAGGAAGACCGCGGGTCGAATCGTCCACGTGATGCGAATGTCCTCGTGGGTCACTGACACCGTGCAGGGCTCGCCACGCAGGAGCGCACGCCTGGTCTCAATGCGGCCGTCGTACAGCCACTCCCATGCGGCGTCCGACGCGTCTGCGTCGAGGGCCGATGAGATCGTGCGGAGAGTGACCGCTACCCACCGGTCCGCCTGTGGAGCTGCGTAGGCGTCGAACGATGCCAGTAGTGCCGGCCCTCGCTGCTCGGTGAGGTTCTCCGTCCAGCATTCGCACCAGTAGCCGCGTCGGGCCCCCTGCATCAACACGGGCGGCCTCCTGCCGTGGTCCTGGGACTGCTGTCGTCGCTGTGAGATGCCTGCGGTACGTCATGGGGGTCCCGCTCGGCGTTCAGGAACACGGCGCCGACTCCCGGATCCACGTGGACACCGAGTTCCGCGGTGACCGTTCGGCCGGACTCGTCCCCCTGGACTGTGACGCTGTCGGCGAGAGAGGTGACCAGGGCGAGCCCGCGGCCGTGCGTCGCGTTGAGCGGTGGGTCCTGGACCTCGGGCGTGGTCTTCGTGTGGCCGCAGTCGGTCACCGCGATCGTGAGCACCCGATCGGAGATGGTGAGGCTGACGCGGAAGGCGCCGGCGCCCTCGCCGCTGGCGGTGTGTGTGACGGCATTGGTGCCGAGTTCGGTGACGATCAGCTCGGCGTCCTCGGAGCGCGGGTGGCCGTTCAAGGTGGCTCGGGTCCAGCGGCGCGCGGTGCTGAGTTCTTGGGGGTGCCCAGGGAAGGTGCGTCCGTGGG
This sequence comes from Streptomyces sp. SCPE 10, assembly GCF_051980735.1. Classification (NCBI taxonomy): domain Bacteria; kingdom Bacillati; phylum Actinomycetota; class Actinomycetes; order Kitasatosporales; family Streptomycetaceae; genus Streptomyces; species Streptomyces sp. SCPE 10. The sequence continues at coordinate 4,194,788 of NZ_CP197069.1, forward strand.
TGGGCATGGCGTCCTCCATGGCGGTGACCTGCTGTCTTCCGTGCCATCGGGGGCGACCGGCTGACACGGACCATGCAGAGCCGTACAATTAGTACTAGCACCGTACCGAATGTGCGCGTACTAAGAGTGCGGGTTCGTACTTTTCGTGCGAGCGGTCGGCGCATAGCGTTCGCCGAGTGGTCTGGTGCTGGCCTGGAAGCCGATGGAGAGAGGACCTCGCATGTTCGGACTGATGGTGCGCTTCACCTGCAAGGACGAGACGTCGGCGGCGGCGTTCGATGACCTTGTGGCACGGACTGGCGAGCTGATCCGGGCGAACGAGCCCGGGACGGTGATCTACACGGTGCACCGCGTTGACGGACGTCCCTTGGAGCGCGTGTTCTACGAGCTGTACCGGGACAAGGGCGCCTTCGAGGAGCACGAGTCGAAGGGGTACGTGCGGGCCTTCCTCTCCGAGCGGGACCAGTACCTTTCCGCCACAGAGGTCGACCGTCTGGACTTCGTGTCCGGCAAGGGTGTGGACGTTGAGCACTGAGTATCAAAAGGCGCTAGGTCGCAAGATCGCCTTCCATCGCAAGCGGCGCGGGCTGTCGCAGAAGGAGTTCGCCGGTCTCCTCGGGCGATCGGAAGCGTGGGTGTCCCAGGTGGAGAGGGGCGTACGACGCATCGACCGGATGACCGTGCTGGAGAAGGTCGCCGAAGTACTGGAGGTGCCGATCGCCGAGCTGGCGGCCGAGGCCCCCATCGTTGCGTCCGTGGCCGAAGGCGAGCCACCGGGTGCGAGTCGGCTGCGACTGGTGCTGAGTTCAGCGCACTCGCTCAAGGCGATCCTCGGTCGGCAGGACGCATCCCCGGATGTGCCGGCACTCCGCGCCGAGGTCGACCGTGCCTGGTCGCTGACGCATCAAGGCAACTACGCCGACTTGGCCGAGCTGCTCGAAGGGCTCGTTCCTCGGCTGGAGTCGGCTACCCGCTCGGTGTCAGAGGCCGAGCGTCCCGAACTCTTCCGGTTGCTCGCGGTCATGTATCACACGTGCAGCGGGGCGCTCGCGAACCTGGGGGAGCCTGAGGCGGCCTGGATCGCCGTTGACCGTGCCGTTGTCGCCGCCGAGCGAGCCGGTGATCCGCTGCTGATGGCGGCCGGCGAGTTCCGGCTCTCCATCGTCTTCCTCGGTGCGCGTCACTTCGAGCAGGCGGCTCAAGCGTCGGGCAGTGCGGCCGACGCCTTGCAACCCCTCGCGGAGTCCGGGCAGATCGAGGCGGTGGCGCTGCGGGGTGCCCTGACGTTGCAACGGGCGGTCGCCGCCGCTCGGCTGAACCTGGCTGATGAGGCGTACGGCTTCCTTCGCGATGCTCGTGCCATGGCCGAGCAGGTCGGTGATGGGCGCAACGACTACAACACCGAATTCGGGCCCACGAACGTCGGCTTGCACGAGGTGTCGGTCGCGGTCGACCTCGGAGACGCCGGTGTCGCCCTTCGGGCCGCGCAGGCAGTTGACGCGTCGGGGCTGTCCGCAGAGCGGCAGACACGGTTCCAGATCGATGTGGCCAGGGCGTACGCCCAGCGGCGTCAGGTTGCTGACGCCGTATCAGCACTGCTGAAGGCGCGGGAACAGTCGCCCGAGATGGTGCGGTCCTTGCCGATGGTCAAGCAGCTCGTGGCGGACCTTCTGACCATGAGCCAGCCCCCGTCCGAGGAGCTGCGAGCCCTGGCAGGAGAGTTGGGCGTACACGAAGTACGGACTGGTACCTGAAGTACTAGACAGTACTTGGAGTACGGGTTACTGTGGTTGGCGTCGGCACGCTCCTTCGCGTCCAGCGGAGTTGGCGTGCGGGCATGCGAACGGGCCGGAGCAGGAAGGCAGACCTGCACCGGCGCGTGAGTGAAAGGGCCACAGAAAGCAGATGTGGCCTGAGCGGGAGGCAGCCCACTCAGGCCGGGTGCGTCTTTGGCATCAACGCTCTTGGAGCGTATCGCGCCCAGTCGGTATGAGGTCAACCTCCCGTTGCGTAGTCATTCATCACTGAATGCACCGTGCCTACGGTGCGACGCAAGGGAGAGCAGTTCTGTGCGTGTAATCCGTGTGGAGACGTCGGCGGCGACAATCCTGCTCACCGAGGCTCCGGAGCCCAAGGTCCGCGACCGGCAGACCGGTGAGATCGCCAAGGATGCGAACACCGGTGAGGCGCTGATGACCATCGGCGTCGTCTACATCGAGGACGGGGAGTCCTCGCTCATCAAGGTCACCGTTCCGGAGAGCGGCATCACCGAGGGACTGTCCCTCGGCTCCCCGGTCTCGCTGGTGGGCCTGGTGGCCCGGCCGTGGGAGACCGTTTTCAACGGCCAGCAGCGTCACGGCATCGCCTACCGGGCGGCTGCGGTCGCGCCGGCCGCCTTCCCGGCAGCAGTCGGGGCCTCCGCCTGATGTCGGACTGGATGACGCTGTTGGAGGTGGGTGGTCCCCTCGCCGCACTCGGCGGCGGGGCCGCCTACGCCCGGACTCGTCACCCGGGCGTCTACTGGTCCGCGGTCGGCCTGCCGTTATCGACGGCCCGGCTCCTGGGCTCGTACGGCTCCGTCATGGAGGCGTGTGGGCTGACGGTGCAGCCTTCCAGGCTGCGGGCCCTCGCCGTGAGGGCAACGACTCGACGTGAGGTTCGGCCCGTGCCTCCGCGGCGAGGCATCATCCGGCCCACGTCGACGGGCTTGCGGCTCCGGCTGCGGCTGGCTCCCGGCCAGGAACCGGCGGACGTCGCCGCCTCGGCGGAGCGACTACGGCACGCCTGGGGCGTCCACGCCGTGTACGTGCGGGACGTCAAGCCGGGTGTCGTGGAACTCCGGCTCGTCGGCTTCGACGTCCTGCGGAAGGTGCGGATGCCTCGACGAAGCGGCGGTGGGCTTCTCCAGGTGCCGGTGGCCCTGAGGGAGGATGCGACCGCGTTCGTCCGCGACTACCGCGCCATTCCCCACCAACTCACCCTCGGCGCCACCCTGTCCGGGAAGTCCATGTACCTACGGCACCTGGTGGCCGGACTCGCCCCTCAGCCAGTCGCCCTGGTCGGTATCGACTGCAAGCGCGGTGTCGAGCTGGCGCCGTTCGCCGCCCGACTCTCCGCGCTGGCAACCGACCCGGAGCAGGCGGCCGAGCTGCTGCCCGTACTGGTCAAGGAAATGGAAGACCGGTACGACCTGATCAAAGCCCGGCAGGGCATCGCACCGAGCACCCCGGACGAAGAGATCACCTCCGACATCTGGGGCCTGCCCGACATCGAACGTCCCGTGCCGATCGTGCTGTTCGTGGACGAGGTTGCCGAACTCTTCCTCGTCGCCACGAAGAAGGATGAAGAGCGGCGGGACGAGATGGTCACCCAGCTCATCCGGCTCGCTCAGCTCGGCCGCGCGGCCGGCATCTATCTGGAGGTCTGCGGGCAGCGCTTCGGCGCCGAACTGGGCAAAGGCGCAACCATGCTTCGCGCCCAGCTCACAGGCCGTGTCTGCCACCGCGTCAACGACGAAGCCTCCGCAAAGATGGCTCTCGGCGACATCGCTCCCGAAGCAGTCATGGCCGCCTGCTCCATCCCCCCGGAACGGCCCGGCCTGGCCGTGGCAGGCGACACCTCCGGCGGCTGGTCCCGTATCCGCACGCCGTACCTCTCCCTCGCCGACGCTGCCCAGGTCTGTCGGGAGTCTGCACACCTGGTCCCCGCTGTGCCTGCGCTGAGGCGCTTCCGGCCCTACGCCCCCGTGCAGCAGGTCGTGACAGCCACTCCGGTGGTTTGTGCGCATCCGGCGACGGACTGACCCACTTCCCCCCGGCCGGCGTGCCCATCTCGCGCCGTGTCCCTACCCCGGCACGTCCGAAATCGGAAGGAGCCGCATCATGCGTGCCCAGCTTGCCCGCGTGGACGCGGTGCTCGTCCAGGCGCTCATTGCCGCCGCCCTGTCCTTTGCCCACCTGCATGACGTCGCCTCGGCGGCCGGGCAGGACGGGTGGAAGGCGTGGGCCTACCCCGTCTCCGTCGACCTGCTCCTGGTCGCTGCCTGGCGTCGACTGCGCTCCGGCGTCACAAAGACGGCGGCCTGGTGCTGGTTTGTCGTCGCCCTCACTGCGTCCTTGGGTGCCAACGTCGCCACCGCCGGCCTCCTCGACCTCGGTGACGTTCCGGCCTGGCTGCGCATCCTCGTCGCGGGCTGGCCTGCCGTCGCCTTCCTCGGGGGAACGCTCCTCGCGCATTCGGCACCGAGGGCAACTGCTGATGCCAAGGACCAGGACGGTGAGCCCGTCACCGAGGCGCAGCCGGAACTTCCGCCCGTACCGGTACCGGCCGCCCTCGTCGCTCATGCCCGCAAGGTCGCCGCCGAACACCGTGCCCGGACCGGGTCGGTCATCGACACCTCAACTCTGCGCGCTCGGCTCGGCGTCCCGGCGCCGCTGGCCGAGGCCATCGCCGCACAGCTCTGAGAGGAGCTCTCATGCCCGCCAACCCGCGCTTCCGCAACGTCGTCCGCATCGGCCCCGTGCAGGTCGGCACGTACTACGACGGCCGGGGCCGCGAGAAGCACACCGCCGCCTGTACGGCCCCGCGCTGCGGGTTCTCGACCGACTACGACAGCCGTGCCGCCGCCGAGCTGGCCGCCCGTACCCACCGCTGCGCCGTCCGCTGAGGAGACCCCTGTGACCGTCTCGCTCCCGCTCGTCCTCGTCCTGGGCGTCATCGCCTGGGCCGCGATCAAGTTCCTCGGCGTCCGCCTCTGGGTCGCCGTCGTGATCGCCCTGTTCGGCTTCTGGCTCTCCCACACCTTCCTCGCCCCCGCCATCGAGTCCGGCACCCGCTCCGGGGTCGACGTCGTCAACGGCACCCACAAGTGACAAGGAGGTCCACCATGCTCCGCCCCAAGCTCCCCGACGTCCCGACCCTGCCGACCACGATCCCCACGCCTCAGCAGATCCAGGCTCCGGCTCCCTTCGCCGGCCGTCCGGTCGCCCCGTACGCGGGGATCGGCGCCGGAGCCGTCGCCGCCGTGGTCGTCGTCGGCATCGTGCTGACCGCGCTCCTGGCCGCGGTCGCCATCTCGGCCGTCTCCGTGGCCATCGCCGCCGTGGTCCTGCGCTCCCTCGTCAGCAACGCGCACAAGCGCTGACCGGCCCCGGGGCGACACCAACGCCGCCAAGCATTCCGTCGCCCCGGGGCCGTCCCTCCCGACCGCAGAAACAGCCGAAAGGAAGTCCCATCATCACCCGGCAGACTCCGCCGCCGCTGGCGGAACTCTCCATGCTGGCCTCACTCGGCACCATGCCCGAGCTGGCCCGCCAACTCTCCGGCCTGGGCGGCTGCACCAACCCCGTCCGGCTCGACGGCCACCGCACCGAGTACCAGGTCGACACCACGACCGGCGAGATCGGCAGCCTCCTGCACCACCTCGACTCCAGCGCCCTGCCCGCCGGTCAACTCCTCGTCCGCTGCAACAACCGCCGCGCCACCCGCTGCGCCGCCTGAGCCGAGACCTACCGCCGCGACACCTTCCACCTGATCACCGCCGGCCTGCGGGGCGGCAAGGGCGCGCCGGAACAGGTCGGCACACACCCCCGCGTCTTCGCCACCTTCACCGCCCCCAGCTTCGGCCCGGTCCACAACCGGCCCTCCAGCGGGAGGGACTGCCGCTGCGGCCTCCGGCACGACGAGACGGATCCCGCCCTGGGCTCGCCCCTCGACCCGGACACCTACGACTACGAAGCGGCCGTGCTCTGGAACGCGCACGCCGGAGCCTTGTGGCGGCGCTTCTCGATCTACCTCCGCCGCGAGGTCGCCAAGCGCGCCGGCCTCACCCAACGCGACTTCCGCGAGCACGCCCGGATCTCGTTCGCCAAGGTCGCCGAGCATCAGAAGCGGGGCGCCGTCCACTTCCACGCCGTCATCCGCCTCGACGGCCCGGAAGGCGGCGACACGCCTCCACCGGCCTGGGCCACCACCGAGTTGCTGACGCATGCCATCCGTACGGCTGCCGCTGCCGCACGCGTCGACGGACCGGAGATCGACGGCCGGTCGCACGCGTTCGTCTTCGGCCGCCAGCTCGACGTCCGCCCGATCCGATCCGCCGACTTCAACGACGGCCAGGAGCTGACCGAACGGGCCGTCGCGGCATACATCGCCAAGTACGCCACCAAGGGCGCCGAGACCGCGACCGGCACCCTGGACCGGCCGATCCGGTTTCTCGCCGAACTGGCTCAAGCCCGGATCACCGAACACGCCCGGCGCCTGATCCGTACCGCCTGGACCCTCGGCGCACGCCCCGAGCTGGCAGACCTCCGCCTCCGTGCATGGGCGCACATGCTCGGCTTCCGCGGCCACTTCTCCACCAAGTCCCGCCGCTACTCCACCACCCTCGGCGCCCTCCGCGATGCCCGCGCCGAATGGCGCCGCGCCCAGACGGCTCCGGCCGTCCCGCAGGACGGCGAAACCACGCTCGTCCTCGCCCACTGGGTCTTCGCCGGCACCGGCCTCAGCACCGCCGAAACCTGGCTCACCGCCTCACTCCCGCCCGCCCCCGGAACAGAAGGAGAACCCACGCATGCGTGACGACGAGCTGCTGACCGTGGCCGAGGTCATGGCTCGGCTGAAGGTCGGGCGTTCGACGGTCTACGACCTGATCCGCACCCGGCGTCTGCCCTCCGTGTCCATCGGGCGGTGCCGGCGCATCCCCGCCTCCGCCCTCGGAGACTTCATCGCCGGGCAGATGGAGCGTGCTGCCTGATGACCAAGCGACGGAGCCGCGGTGCCGGCGGACTGCACTGGGACGAGAAGAGACAACGGTGGATCGCCACGGCGAACCTCGGCTTCGATCCGAGTGGCAAGCGGATCGTGAAGAGGGGGAGTGGCAAGACTAAGACGTCATCTCATTTGGTGAGTCTGCGGTAGCAGATGAGGGTGCAGGCGATGCTCGTGAAGGCGAGGAAGTGTTCGGCCTTGCGCTCGTAGCGGCGGTGGAGTCGGCGGCAGCCGGCGAGCCAGGCCATCGTGCGCTCGATGGTCCAGCGGTGTCGGCCGAGCCGTTGCGAGGTCTCGACTCCCTTGCGGGCTATGCGGTGCCGGATACCCCGCTGGGATAACCATCGCCGCAGGTGGGAGTAGTCGTAACCCTTGTCCGCGTGCAGTTTGCCGGGCTTACGCCTACGGGGGCCTCGCCGGGACCGGATCGGCGGTATGCCCTTCACGAGCGGGATCAGAGCCTGGCTGTCGTGGACGTTGGCACCGGAGATGCCGACAGACAGGGGCAGACCGGTCCGCTCGGTGATCAGGTGGATCTTCGAGCCGTACTTGCCCCGGTCGACAGGATTCGGACCCGTCAGCTCCCCTTTTTCAGGGCCCGCAAGTTCACCGAGTCGATCGCGCAGCGAGACCAGTCCAGGTCTCCGCGGGCTCCGAGTTCGTCCAGGACCAGGCGGTGCAGCTTGGCCCACACGCGAGCCTTCGTCCATTCGGTGAACCGTCGGTGAGCTGTCGCTCCGGACGGTCCGAACGACGACTTCGGCAGCTGCTGCCACGTGCAGCCCGACGTCGCCACGAACACAATCGCCGCCAGCACCTCACGGTCGCCGTGCCGGCGCCGGCCGCCACCTTGAGGCCGTGATGGTGCCTCCGGCGCGACCCGCTGGAACAGTTCCCACAGCTCGTCCGGCACCAGCCGCTCAATGATCCCCACCACAGCCGACAGCCTACTCAGCCAAATGAGATGAACTCTAAGACGGAGGCGAAGAACAAGCTCAAGGAGGTGCTGCGGGACCACGAAGACGGTCTTGCCATCGCGCCCACCAACTACACGGTCAAGGACGCTGTGATGGACTGGCTGGCGTACGGTTTGGCGGGCCTCGACCCCAGCACCGTGGAGACGGTGACACTCCTGAGTCAGAAGCACGTGATCCCCTCGCTCGGCGCCCGCAAGCTGCGCGAGCTGAGTGCGGAGGACGTAGATCGCTGGCTGGCCGCCAAGGCGAAGACGCTCAGCACGCGCACGCTCCAGGGAATCCACTCCTGTCTCAACCGCGCGGTCAAGCGGGCCATGGCGCGGGACAAGGTGAAGCGCAACGTCGTCGAGCTGTGCTCGGTGCCTCAGGGCCAGGCGGGGCGTCCGTCCAAGGCGCTGACCTTCGCCCAGGCCGAGGCTGTGCTCAAGGGCGCCGAGGGGACCTCGATGTACGCGTACATCGTCGTCGCCCTGCTGACCGGGGCCCGCACCGAGGAACTGCGGGCCCTCACCTGGGACCACGTCTTCCTGAAGGGTCGGCCGGACCTCGACCCGCCGCAGCCTCCGCACATCGCCGTCTGGCGGTCGGTCCGGAGGAGTGGGGACACGAAGACCCGGAAGTCCCGGCGCACGCTCGCTCTGCCGGCGCGCTGCGTCGAAGCTCTCTGGCAGCAGTTCGAGGATCAGGGGTGGGATCGGCTCGCCGCTGATGACGCGTGGGAGGAACACGGCCTCGTCTTCTCCTCGGCCGTGGGCAAGCCGCTCGATGCCGCCAACGTCCGCCGTGCCTTCCGCCAGGCGCTCAAGGGCATCGACGGGATCAACGCCGACGAGTGGACTCCGAGGGAACTACGGCACAGCTTCGTATCCCTGCTCTCCGACCGGGGAGTCCCGCTGGAAGAGATCTCCCGGCTCGTCGGCCACTCCGGGACCGCCGTGACGGAGGAGGTCTACCGGAAGCAGATCCGGCCCGTGATCCAGACCGGTGCCGTGGTCATGGACGGGATCTTCGGCGCCGACCCGCGACGCTCGTAGACACTCGGAAATCGATAGTCACGCAGATAGACACGCAGCAAAGTCAGAGGGCCCTCACCGAAACGGTAAGGGCCCTCTGACCTGCTACTTGGCTGTCGGGGTGGCGGGATTTGAACCCACGACCTCTTCGTCCCGAACGAAGCGCGCTGCCAAGCTGCGCTACACCCCGGTGTCGCTGCTTGTCGCGGCGACGTCGTTTACTTTAGCCCACAGGGGGCCCAGAGACGAAATCCGATTCAGAGGGGGCGTCGGACCGGGGTCGGGCGGGTGTGGTCCAGGGCGATGAGGAGGACCGCCAGGGCGTAGATCGCCAGGCCCAGGAGGAGGGCGTTGGCCAGGGTGGCGCGGTAGCCGTGGGCGGTCGGGTCCAGGAAGGGGTAGAGGTAGGCCGAGGGGTGGACCAGCGGGTGGGCCAGGTAGAAGGCCAGGTAGGCCAGGGGGTAGAGGAGCCAGCTCGTGGCCTGGCGCAGGTGCAGGCGGGGCGCCGGGGTCAGGCACAGCCAGTCCAGCAGCGCTGCCGCAGGGGCCACCGTGTGGAGGAGCTGGAGGGCAGCCCACTGGAGGTGCCAGCGTTCCGGGGGCGTCGGCGTGCCGGTCATGGAGAACGGGGGCGTGGTGTGGGCCAGCAGCAGGTGGTAGGCCAGGGCCGAGACCAGCGTGTAGAGAAGGGCCGCGCCGGACAGCCAGGGGGAGAGGGGGCGGCGGGCTCGCCAGGCCCGTGAGGCCGAGACGAACATCGTCACGGCCAGCAGCAGGTTCGCCTGGACGGCGAAGTGGCTCAGGGCGTGGAGCGGGGTGCTCCGGAGGATCGCCAGGGTGACGCCGGCCGCCGCGGTCAGCGCGGTCAGCAGCCGGAACACCGCCGCCCTCGGGCGGTGGGACGGGGCCAGTACCGCCGTGGCCGGCACCGGGGGGCGCAGCAGTGGGGGTGTGGTGGCCCGGACCGCGGGCAGGTCCGGGATCTCCCTGGGTATCGGGGCGGTCATGCCCTCACGCTAGGAGCGGGGGAGGGGAGGGGCCATGTGGCCTGGGCCGAGTGGGTGAGGGCGGCAGCCGAGCGGCGGGCGGCGAGCGGCGGGTGGCGAGGGGCGGCGGCCGAGGGCCGTAGCCGAGCGGCAGTACCCAGGACCATCCCGAGAGGCCATCACCGAGGGGCCATCCCGAGAGGCCATAACAGAGGGGCCATCCCGAGACGCCGTCGCCGAGGGGCCATCACCCAGACGCCGTCGCCGAAGGCGGCGGCCGTGTCGGCCACCGCCGTATGCCCGGCCACGCGAACCGCCAAGGAGTTGTTGTGCGCGTCCCCCGCTCCCCGCCCCCCGTCCGTCCTACTTCTTCGCCACCAGCGTCAGCAGCGTCGCCTCCGGCGGGCACGCGAAGCGGACCGGGGTGTAGCGGTTGGTGCCGCAGCCCGCGGAGACGTGGAGGTAGGAGGTGCGGCCCTCCGCGGTGTGGGTGGAGAGGCCCTTCACGCGGTCCGTGTCCAGGTCGCAGTTGGTGACCAGGGCGCCGTAGAAGGGGATGCACAGCTGGCCGCCGTGGGTGTGGCCGGCCAGGATCAGCGGATAGTCGTCCGCCGTGAAGGCGTCGAGGACGCGCAGGTAGGGGGCGTGGACCACGCCGAGGGAGAAGTCGTACGCGTCCGACGGGCCGCCGGCCACCCGTGCGTAGCGGTCCCGCTTGATGTGGGGGTCGTCCAGGCCGGTCAGTCCGATCGACACGCCCTCGATCTTCAGGGAGCCCCGGGTGTTGGTCAGGTTCACCCAGCCCGCCTCGTCGAAGCCGTCGCGCAGGTCCTCCCACGGGTTGTGGACGGCGCCCACGGCCGGCTTGTTGCCATTCAGGCCGTGGCGGCCGTTCGCCTTCTCCAGTAGGTAGCGGGCGGGGTTGCGCAGCTTGGGGCCGTAGTAGTCGTTGGAGCCGAAGACGTACGCCCCCGGGAACTGCATCAGGGGGCCCAGCGCGTCCAGCACCTCCGGGATGCCCTCGGGGTCCGACAGGTTGTCGCCGGTGTTGATCACGAAGTCCGGGCGCAGGCCCGCCAGCGAGCGCAGCCAGCGCTGCTTCTTGCGCTGTCCGCTCACCATGTGGATGTCGGACACCTGGAGCACGCGCAGCGGGTGCATGCCCGGCGGGAGGACGGGGACGGTCACCCGTCGGAGGCGGAAGGAGCGGGCCTCGAAGCCCGCCGCGTACACCAGACCGGCGGCGCCTGCCGCCATGATTCCCAGGGGGACTCCGTATCGCGCGCGCATATGACCATCGTGTCAGACCGCAGGGGGGTGGTGAGACCGCCCGGCCCCTTTAAATCGGCGGGCGTTCGGCCCGCCGCACCTGAGACAATCGACCACATGACCACCATGCTCAAGTCGAAGCTGCAGGCCGACCTCAACGCCGCGATCAAGGAGCGCAACGAGCTCCGCTCCTCGACGCTCCGGCTGACGCTCGCCGCCATCACCAAGGAGGAGGTCGCGGGCAAGGAGAAGCGGGAGCTGTCCGACGACGAGGTCCTCAAGGTGATCACCCGGGAGGCGAAGAAGCGCCGCGAGGCGGCCGAGGCCTTCGCGCAGGGTGGTCGCGCCGAGTCGGCCGAGCGGGAGAAGGCGGAGGGCGAGGTGCTCGCCGAGTACCTGCCCAAGCCGCTGTCCGACGAGGAGCTGAACGCGATCGTCGCCGAGGCCGTCCAGGAGGCGAAGGCGGCGGGTGCCGAGGGGCCGAAGGCCATGGGTGCCGTCATGAAGATCGTGAACCCGAAGGTGGCCGGTCAGGCCGAGGGCGGCCGCGTCGCCGCCGCGGTGAAGAAGCTCCTCCAGGGCTGAGCCCGGAAGGCGCCGGTGCCTACGGCGCGTACGACGGTGGGGCCGCCCCCTCGGGAAGAGGGAGCGGCCCCACCGTCGTGTCGGTGGACCGGAGTCCGGCGGACGCCTACCGCCGGCCCCCGTTCCCGTGCCCGTTGCGGCCCCCGTTCGTCTGGCCCTGGATGAGGGTGCCGGGGAGGGTGAAGGTCGGGTTCGGGTTGGGGCCGCCGGTGCCGCCGCCCTGCAGTCCGCCGAGCAGTCCGCCGATCGCCTGCCCCGGGTTGCCGGTGGTGCCGCCGTGCTGCCCGCCGTCGCCCCGGTCCTGGCCGTTGCCCGGGCTGTTGTTGTCGTCCGGGATGTCGACCAGGTTGAAGTCCTCCACGGGCTTGCCCTCCAGGGCGCCGTTCATCATGTCGCGCCAGATCGGGCCGGGGACCTCACCGCCGAACACCTTGTCGTGCGGGACACCGCCGATGGTGATGTTGATCATGCGGCGCCGGTGCTGCGGGTCGCCGACCCAGACCGCGCCCGCCATGTTCGGGGTGTAGCCGACGAACCAGGCGGCGAAGCGCTCGTCCGTCGTACCGGTCTTGCCCGCGCTCGGGCGGTCGCCGAGACCGGCCTGCTGGCCGGTGCCGTCCTCGACCACGCCCTTGAGCAGCGTGCTGACGGTGTCCGCGGTCTTCTCGGACATGGCGCGCGAGCACGTCGACTTCGGCACCGGCAGGGACTTGACCCGGCTGCCGGTCGTCTGGGTGATCGACTCGATGGCGATCGGGGTGCAGTACATGCCGCGCGAGGCGAAGGTGGCGTACGCGCTCGCCATCGTCAGCGGGGACATCTCCTGGGTGCCGAGCGCGATCGAGGGGGCCTGGTCGATCTTGCGGCCGTCGGAGCGCGCCACACCCATCTTCTTCGCCATGTCGATCACCGGGCAGATGCCGATGTCGCTGATCAGCTGCACGTAGTAGGTGTTGACCGACTTCGCGGTCGCCTCCTTCATGCTGTACGGGCCGTGCTCCGACTCGTTCTCGTTGGTCAGCTTGGCCGGCTTGCGCGGATCGTTCTTCCAGACCTTGCCGTTGCAGGCGGCCACCGGGCTCGGGTACGGCATCTCGTACGGCGACGAGTACTCCTGCGTCGCCGGCTTGCCGCCCTCCAGCGCGGCCGCCGCGACGATCGGCTTGAACGTCGAACCGGGCTGGTAGCCGGCGCCGCCGCCCATGTCCTGGTTCACCGACAGATTGATCTGGGTCTCGTCGGTGCCGAAGCCGTACGGCCTGGACTGGCCCATGGCGAGGATCTTGCCGGTGCCGGGCTCGACGATGGTCGCGGCCGTCGCCACCTGGTCGGACTTGTAGACGTGGTCCTTGATGGAGTTCTGCACGGACTGCTGGGCCTGCGGGTCGAGCGTCGTACGGATCGTCAGACCGCCCTGGTTCCACAGCTTGGCGCGGGCCTCCTTGGTCTTGCCGAAGACCGGGTCGGTCAGGAAGACCTCGCGCACGTAGTCGCAGAAGAAGCCGGCGCCCTGCACCGCGGTGATGCAGCCGTTCTTGGGCCGGCTGGTGTGCAGCCCGAGCGGCTGCCGCTTGGCCTGGGCGGCCTCCTGCGGGGAGATGTCGCCCACTTCGGCCATGCGCTGCAGGACGATGTTGCGCCGCTTGGTGGCCTCCGCCTCGTCGTTGACCGGGTCGTAGCGGCTCGGCGACTGCACGATGCCGGCCAGCAGGGCGGACTCCTGGAGGTTCAGGTCCTTGGCGTGCTTGGAGAAGTACCGCTCGGAGGCGGCCTCCACGCCGTAGGCCTGCTCACCGAAGAAGGTGATGTTCAGGTAGTTCTCCAGGATCTTCTTCTTGCCGAGCTTCTCCTCGATCTGGATCGCGTACTTCAGCTCACGGACCTTGCGGCCCATGGTCTGCTGGGTGGCCTCGGCGACCTTCGTCGGGTCGTCGCCGGCCTCCTCGATGAAGTAGTTCTTCACCAGCTGCTGGGTGAGCGTGGAGGCACCCTGGGCGACCCCGCCCTCCTGCGCGTTCTTGTTCAGGGCGCGCAGCACGCCCTTGAGGTCGATCGCGCCGTGCTGGTAGAAGCGCGAGTCCTCGATCGCGACGATCGCCTTCTGCATGTACGGCGAGATGTCCTTGAGGTCGACCACCGTGCGGTCGCGCGAGTAGACGCTCGCGATCTGCCGGCCCCGGCTGTCCAGGATCGTGGTGCGCTGGCTCAGCTGGGGGCTCTTCAGGTTGTCCGGGATCTCGTCGAAGCTCTGCACCGAGCCCTTGGCCGCGAGACCCAGTGCGCCGGCCCCGGGCAGCGCGATGCCCGCCATCACGGCTCCCGCGAGGACACTGACACCGAGGAACTTCGCGGCCTGCTGCATCGGCGACAGACCACCGCCCGAGCGCTTCTTTGGCATGGGGGCAGCCTAATCCGTACTCCTGAACGTTTTGAGGGAGCGGCTTGCCTTCGGGATGTTCCGGTGCCGTCCCGTCCCCCCGGCCGGGCCGCCTGACCTGCCTACGTTTCCATTTCCCGGACAGGCGCGCAGCCCTTGGCCTAAGCTGCTCCCAACTGTCACGGCAGTACGGCCCGTACCACCGCGTCCGGCGTCCCCGAATCGCTCCGCACCACCCCCGCCGCGTGCCGAGATGTGTCCGAATGCGCCTCGTGTGTCACCCGGTGTCCGCTGTGGCGCACCAGAGCTGTCCTGGTTTGCCGGGATGGTCGCGCATGTCGCCAGCTCACTCCCGCGGGTGATCTGCCGCTTACCCATAGTCCGTTCGGGCCATTCAAGATTGGGCCCGAAGGGGGTGTTGCGCTGTCCCCACCTTCCGTAACGTCCTCAACTGGCGGCGGTGAATATGCCGCTGCCGCCGTGGGGGAGCCTCGATTCGGGAGAGGACGGCGCCGGTATGGGCTGGGTTACCGACTGGAGTGCGCAGGCTGCCTGCCGCACTACCGATCCGGATGAACTGTTCGTTCAGGGAGCAGCGCAGAACAGAGCCAAGGCGGTGTGCACCGGATGCCCGGTACGCACCGAATGCCTGGCCGACGCGCTGGACAATCGCGTCGAGTTCGGCGTGTGGGGAGGCATGACGGAGCGGGAGCGCCGCGCACTGCTGCGCCGGCGGCCCACCGTGACCTCGTGGCGCAGGCTGCTGGAGACCGCCCGCTTGGAGTACGAGCGGGGCACCGGGATCATGCGTCTCGACAGCGACGAGGTGTACGACGAGTACGCGGCGGTCAGCTGAGGGCACGCTCGGCCGAGGTCGGCTCGGCTGAGGTCACGCTCGGCTGCGGGCACAGGTTCAGCGCGCCCGGGTTCGTCAAGACGCCCCGGGCGGCCGCACGGTCCCGCGACGCCCGGTTGGTCCGGCGGTGTGACGACGGCTGCGCCGGTTCGGTGGCGTGCCGACGGTCTCGCCGGCCCGGCGGTGTCACGACGGCTCCGTCCGCCCCATGGCCGCGCCCGCCGCGAGCCGGTCGCCGATGTCGCGCAGGCCCGTGAGGTCGTGGACGTCACCGGGGAGCGCGGGCACGTCGACCACGGCCACCTCGGGGTGGCGCGCGGTGAAGCGGTCGCGTGTGCGCTGCTCGCGCGCCAGCAGATGCATGCGTTCGGCGTGCAGTCTCAACAGACCCGCGGCGAGTCGGTCGACGGAACGTTCCTGGTCGGCGGGGGAGCCTTCGTCGGAAGCGGTGGCACCTGCTGCGTCCTCGGGTGCGGGAGGTTGTGAACTGCCGTACGTGTCGGGGGAGTTACGAAGTCCAGCTTTCCCGTCCCCCTGATCCACAATGCCGGGGTCCGCAAGATTTTCCGCGGCGTCGAGCGCCCGCTCGGCGGACAGTGCGCCGGCGCCGGTGCCGTGCACCCGGTTGAGCACCAGCCCCACCAGCGGCATCTTCTCCGCGGCCAGCCGCTCCACGAAGTACGCGGCCTCGCGCAGCGCGTCCCGCTCCGGCGCCGCCACCACCAGGAACGCCGTACCGGGGGCCTGGAGCAGCTTGTACGTGGCGTCCGCGCGGGTGCGGAAGCCGCCGAAGGTGGTGTCCATCGCGGACACGAACGTCTGGACGTCCTTGAGGAGCTGACCGCCCAGCAGCTTGCCCAGGGTGCCGGTCATCATCGACATGCCGACGTTCAGGAAGGCCATGCCCGCACGGCCGCCCAGCTTGGCGGGCGCGGTGAGCAGACGGATCAGCCGGCCGTCCAGGAACGAGCCGAGCCGCTTGGGGGCGTCCAGGAAGTCCAGGGCCGAGCGGGACGGCGGGGTGTCGACCACGATCAGGTCCCACTCGTCCTTCGCGCGCAGCTGGCCCAGCTTCTCCATCGCCATGTACTCCTGCGTGCCCGCGAAGCCCGCCGAGAGCGACTGGTAGAAGGGGTTCGCCAGGATCGTGGCCGCCCGCTCCGGGTCCGCGTGCGCCTCCACGACCTCGTCGAAGGTGCGCTTCATGTCGAGCATCATGGCGTGCAGCTCGCCCGCGCCGTCGGTGCCCTTCACCCGGCGCGGCACGTTGTCGAGGGAGTCGATGCCCATCGACTGGGCCAGTCTGCGCGCCGGGTCGATGGTGAGCACCACCACCTTGCGGCCCCGCTCGGCCGCGCGCAGGCCGAGGGCGGCCGCGGTCGTGGTCTTGCCGACCCCGCCGGAGCCGCAGCACACCACGATGCGGGTCTTGGGGTCGTCCAGCAACGAGTCGACGTCGAGCACCCGGGAGGAGGCGAGCCTGCGGGCCGCCACCTCCCGGTCC
Organism: Streptomyces sp. SCPE 10; assembly: GCF_051980735.1. Taxonomy (NCBI): domain Bacteria; kingdom Bacillati; phylum Actinomycetota; class Actinomycetes; order Kitasatosporales; family Streptomycetaceae; genus Streptomyces; species Streptomyces sp. SCPE 10. Next base: position 4,211,123 of record NZ_CP197069.1, read on the forward strand.
TCGGCCTCGTCGTGTTCCGCGGCCGTCATGACACCCCCTGCTTCCGCAAGTCGGCGGCGAGTTCGTACAGGCCCGCCAGGTCCATTCCCTCGGCGAGCAGCGGCAGTTCGTGCAGCGGCAGGCCCAGCTCGCCGAGGACGGCGCGCTGCTCCTGCTCCAGCGCGTACCGCTCGGCGTACTCCGCGGCCTGGTCCAGCAGCGGGCCCACCAGTTTCTCCGCGTTCCCGCCGCGCCGCGCGCCGCCGAGACCCGCGGCCGACAGGGAGCGGGCGACGGAGGAACGCTCCACCGTCCGTACGAGTTCCAGGTCCGCGGCGTCCAACACCTCGGGGCGCACCATGTTCACGATGACCCGGCCCACCGGCAGCCGCGCCGCGCGCAGTTCGGCGATGCCGTCTGCGGTCTCCTGGACGGGCATCTCCTCCAGCAGCGTCACCAGGTGGACCGCGGTCTCGGGCGACTTCAGGACGCGCATCACCGCCTGCGCCTGATTGTGTATCGGGCCGATCTTCGCCAGGCCCGCCACCTCGTCGTTGACGTTGAGGAAGCGGGTGACGCGGCCGGTCGGCGGGGCGTCCATGACCACGTAGTCGTAGACGAACCGGCCGGCCCGGTCCTTGCGGCGCACCGCCTCGCACGCCTTGCCGGTGAGCAGGACGTCCCGGATGCCCGGCGCGATGGTGGTGGCGAAGTCGATGGCGCCGAGCTTCTTCAGGGCCCGGCCGGCGCCGCCCAGTTTGTAGAACATCTGGAGGTAGTCCAGAAGGGCCAGCTCGGCGTCTATGGCCAGGGCGAACACCTCCCCGCCCCCGGGCGCGACCGCGATCTTGCGCTCCTCGTACGGCAACGCCTCCGTTTCGAAGAGCTGGGCGATGCCCTGCCGGCCCTCGACCTCCACGAGAAGCGTCCGCTTCCCCTCGGTCGCGAGGGCCAGCGCGAGTGCGGCGGCGACCGTCGTCTTTCCGGTCCCGCCCTTGCCGCTGACGACCTGGAGCCTGCTCACGTCTTCGAGACTAACCAGTCCGGCCGACCGTCACGCGGGAGGCTGTGGATAACGGGGGAGACGGCGAGGGAGTGATCGGTCACAGCGGCTACAGTCGGCCCCATGACCAAGTGGGAATACGCAACCGTGCCGCTGCTCGTCCATGCCACGAAGCAGATTCTTGACACCTGGGGCGAGGACGGCTGGGAGCTCGTCCAGGTCGTGCCCGGGCCGAACGCCGAGCAGCTCGTCGCCTACCTGAAGCGGGAGAAGCAGGCATGAGCGCGGTCGAGGAGAAGCTGGCCGCGCTGGGCCTGAGCCTGCCGGAGGTCGTACCGCCGCTGGCCGCGTACCAGCCGGCCGTGCAGTCCGGCGTGTACGTCTACACCGCCGGCCAGCTGCCGATGGTCGACGGCAAGCTGCCCGTCACCGGCAAGGTGGGCGCCGAGGTCACGGCGGAGGAGGCCAAGGACCTGGCCCGCGTCTGCGCGCTGAACGCGCTGGCCGCCGTGAAGTCCGTGGCCGGCGACCTGGACCGGATCGCGCGCGTGGTGAAGGTCGTCGGCTTCGTCGCCTCCCAGTCCGACTTCACCGGCCAGCCGGGTGTCGTCAACGGCGCCAGCGAGCTGCTCGCCGAGGTGCTCGGCGACAAGGGCGTGCACGCCCGCAGCGCGGTCGGCGTCGCGGTGCTGCCGCTGGACGCGCCGGTCGAGGTCGAGATCCAGGTGGAGCTGGCCCCGTAGTCCCACCGCCCGGCAGTCCCACCGGCAGCGCTCCGACCTCGGGTACCTCTCGAACATTCGCCCTACACGGGATAGCCTCCGGCCATGGCGAACGGTCAGTGGTACCCCCCGGAGTGGCCGGACCGCATCCGCGCGCTCGCGGACGGCGCCCTCACCCCGGTGGCCCCCAAGCGCGCGGCGACGGTGCTCCTGCTCAAGGACACCGAGGCCGGACCGGTCATCCACATGCTGCGCAGACGCGCCTCCATGGCCTTCGCCGGAGGCGCGTACGCGTATCCCGGAGGCGGTGTCGACCCGCGCGACGACGACACCCGGATCCGCTGGGCGGGCCCCACACGCGCGTGGTGGGCGAAGCGGCTCGGGGTGGACGAGGCGGGCGCCCAGGCCGTCGTCTGCGCGGCCGTACGGGAGACGTACGAGGAGGCGGGCGTGCTGCTCGCCGGGCCCGGCCCGGACACGGTCGTCGGCGACACCACCGGCGCCGACTGGGAGGCCGACCGCGCCGCCCTGGTCGCGCGCGAGCTGTCCTTCGCCGAGTTCCTGCACCGGCGCGGCCTGGTGCTGCGCTCGGACCTGCTGGGCGCCTGGGCCCGCTGGATCACCCCGGAGTTCGAGGCGCGCCGCTACGACACCTGGTTCTTCGTGGCCGCCCTGCCCGAGGGACAGCGCACCCGCAACGCCTCCACGGAGGCCGACCGCACGGTGTGGACCCGCCCGGCCGAGGCCGCCGCCGGGTACGACCGGGGCGAGCTGCTGATGATGCCGCCCACCATCGCCGCCCTGCGCGAGCTGCTGCCGTACGGCACCGCCGCCGAGGCGCTCGCGGCCGCCGACGCCCGCGATCTGACGCCGGTCCAGGCGACCGCCCGGCTGGTGGACGGCGAGATCGTGCTGTCCTGGCCGGGGCACGAGGAGTTCACCAAGCACGTGCCGACCGCGGCGAAGGCCGCCGACGCGACCGGAGGAGGCCGCGCATGACCCACGCCGGCGCGCTGCCGGGCCAGCCCAGGGGCGCGGTCCGCTCCGGCCCCGCGACCGAGCGGGCCGTCAACGTCCTCGCGCCCAACGCCTCCGCGATGACCCTGGACGGCACCAACACCTGGATCGTCGCCGAGCCCGACTCCGACCTGGCCGTGGTGATCGACCCGGGCCCGCTGGACGAGGGGCACCTGCGGGCGGTCCTGGACACGGCCGAGAAGGCGGGCAGGCGCATAGCCCTGACCCTGCTCACCCACGGCCACGAGGACCACGCCGAGGGCGCGGCCCGCTTCGCGGAGCTGACCCGCACCCGGGTGCGGGCCCTCGACCCGGCGCTCCGCCTCGGCGGCGAGGGCCTGGCGGCGGGCGACGTGATCACGACCGGTGGCCTGGAGCTGAGGGTCGTACCGACCCCCGGGCACACCTCCGACTCGCTGTCCTTCCATCTCCCGGCCGACCGGGCGGTGCTGACCGGTGACACCATCCTCGGGCGGGGGACCACGATGGTGGCCCACCCCGACGGGCGGCTCGGCGACTACCTGGACTCCCTGCGCCGGCTGCGCTCGCTCACCGTGGACGACGGCGTGCACACCGTGCTGCCGGGCCACGGACCGGTCCTGGAGGACGCACAGGGCGCCGTGGAGTTCTACCTGGCCCACCGCGCCCACCGGCTCGCCCAGGTGGAGACGGCGGTCGAGAACGGCCACCGCACCGCGGCCGAGGTCGTCGCCCACGTCTACGCCGACGTGGACCGCTCCCTGTGGCCCGCGGCGGAACTGTCGGTGCGGGCCCAGCTGGAGTACCTGACCGAGCACGGGCTGATCTGACCGGCGGCGGGACGAACCGGCCGGTGGCTCAGCCGGCCGGTTCGTCCCGCGGTCGCGGGGCCTTCACGCCGTGCACGCGCGCGTACTCGGCGGCGAGCCAGGGGCCCAGGTCGTCCACGTACGTCCGCAGCACCCCCGGGTCGCCGACGGGCTCGTGGCCGTAGCGGGCCGCCGTGCGCAGTTGCGCGGCGCGTTCCGGGTAGTACGCCCCGCAGACCTCGGCCATCTCGCCCAGCTCGCTCGTCCAGCCGTTCCAGCGGGGCATGACGAGGGTGAAGCCGGTGCGCACGAGGTGCCGGGACATGAAGCGCACCAGGGGCCGCAGGGCCGCCTCGCCGTTCCCGGCGTCGGCGATCCGCCGCCGCCAGCGGGGCAGCAGGCGGCCGAGGTCGCCGTTGGTCTCACGGGCGAGCAGCGAGTCGGGACGGTAGCGGGGCAGGTGCTCGGCCAGGTCGGCGCCGAGCAGCGGGGTGCACAGACAGGCCACGAACCAGCCCAGGTCGTAGCGCTCCCGCTCGCTCAGCAGCCGCGGCCGGCCGTACAGCAGCGTGCCGACCCCGTCGATCTGCGGAAACTCCCGGTCCAGGGCCGCGCCCAGGGCACGGGCGGCCGTGTGGTCGGCGTCCGCCGGTTCCTCGCGCAGGACGACGAACAGGTCCAGGTCGCTGCGGCCGGTCCGCGCGGTGCCGCGGGGGATCGAGCCGTAGAGGTACGCGCCGTCCAGCCGCGCCCCGAAGACCTCCGGCAGCCGCGCCCGGACGGCGGCCACGACGGGACGGAAGGCGGCGGACACGCGGGCCAGGGAGCCTTCCCGGGCGATGAAGCCGTCGGCGTCCAGGCCGTGCGGGCGGGGTGGCTGGGGCATGGGGTCACTGTGCCGTACGCCCCTTGACGCGGGCAGCCGGTTTTCGAGCGCGGGCCGACGGCGCACGGCCGTCCCGCGCCCGGGGGCCCGGCGCGGGCCCTCCCGGAGCGTTCGGCGCGACGCGGGGCACGCACGGGCCCGGGAAAGGCCCGCCCTGCGCGTCGTGGCGGCCGGGACCGGCGTCAGCGCGAGCGCTTCGCCAGCCGCTCCACGTCCAGCAGGATGACCGCGCGGGCCTCCAGGCGCAGCCACCCGCGCTGGGCGAAGTCGGCCAGGGCCTTGTTCACGGTCTCGCGGGACGCGCCGACCAGCTGGGCCAGCTCCTCCTGGGTGAGGTCGTGGACTACGTGGATGCCCTCCTCGGACTGCACGCCGAAGCGGCGCGACAGGTCCAGCAGGGCGCGCGCGACGCGGCCGGGGACATCGGAGAAGACCAGGTCGGACATGGCGTCGTTGGTCTTGCGCAGCCGGCGGGCGACGGCGCGCAGCAGGGCGCCGGCCACCTCGGGACGGGCGTTCAGCCAGGGCTGGAGGTCACCGTGGCCGAGGCCGAGGAGCTTGACCTCGGTCAGCGCGGTCGCGGTCGCCGTGCGCGGGCCCGGGTCGAACAGCGACAGCTCGCCGATCAGCTCGCCGGGGCCGACGACGGCGAGCATGTTCTCGCGGCCGTCGGGGGAGGTGCGGTGCAGTTTGACCTTGCCCTCGGTGACGACGTACAGGCGGTCGCCCGGGTCGCCCTCGTGGAACAGGGAGTCGCCGCGAGCGAGGGTCACCTCGCTCATGGAGGCGCGAAGCTCCGCGGCCTGCTCGTCGTCGAGCGCCGCGAAGAGCGGGTTGCGCCGCAGAACGTCGTCCACGAGTTCTCTCCTATTCGACCTGCTCAGGGGATCTTGCATCCCCTGTGTGCCAGGGGACCGTGTTCTCATTTTGCCGGACGGTCCAAACAGTGTGATCTGTCACAAGGATGCCGCACCGGTGTGCCGGGGTAAGCGTCAGGGGTCCAATCGGGGGCCGATCTTCGGGGTCCGAGGCGGATGCCGGTGACGGGCTCTAGGCTGGCCGGGTGTCCAAAACGCCGGTGAGAGCACAGGCCAAGGGGGCTTAGCGGGTGGTTGTACGTCGCGATTCCGCTGTGGGCGAACAGGGTCCCGAGGGCAGTAAGAAAAGTAGAAAAAAGGCTGAGGTGACAGAAAAGTCGGCTTCGGCCAAGAAGACGGGATCTGCCAGGAAGGCGGGTTCCGCCGGTAAAGCGGCCTCCGCCAGGAAGATCACCCCGGCCAAGAAGGCCGTCGCCGCCGGTGCGCCGGTGGCCGTGAAGAAGGCCGCGCCCGCCAAGAAGGTCGCCGTCGAACCGCCCGCCGGGGAGTCCCGCACCGCCCTGGTCCGCCGGGCCCGCCGGATCAACCGCGAGCTGGCCGAGGTGTACCCCTACGCCCATCCCGAGCTGGACTTCGAGAACCCCTTCCAGCTGCTGGTCGCCACCGTGCTGTCGGCCCAGACCACCGACCTGCGCGTCAACCAGACGACCCCCGCGCTCTTCGCCCGCTACCCCACCCCCGAGGACCTGGCCGCAGCCGACCCCGAGCAGGTCGAGGAGATCCTGCGCCCCTGCGGGTTCTTCCGGGCCAAGACCAGGTCGGTCATAGGGCTGTCCAAGGCGCTGGTGGAGGACTTCGGCGGCGAGGTGCCGGGACGGCTGGAGGACCTGGTCAAGCTGCCCGGCGTCGGCCGCAAGACCGCGTTCGTCGTGCTCGGCAACGCCTTCGGGCGGCCGGGGATCACCGTGGACACCCACTTCCAGCGGCTGGTGCGGCGCTGGAAGTGGACCGAGGAGACCGACCCGGACAAGATCGAGGCCGCCGTCGGCGCGCTGTTCCCCAAGAGCGACTGGACCGACCTGTCCCACCACGTCATCTGGCACGGCCGCCGCATCTGCCACGCCCGCAAGCCCGCCTGCGGCGCCTGCCCGATCGCCCCGCTCTGCCCGGCCTACGGCGAGGGCGAGACCGACCCGGAGAAGGCGAAGAAGCTGCTGAAGTACGAGAAGGGCGGCCTGCCCGGCCAGCGGCTCAAGCCACCGCAGGCCTACCTCGACGCGGGTGGCAGGCCGGCGCCGCCGCTGGGGGCCGCGTGACGGAACGATCGCGGCGACCCCGGCGTTGGAGGAAGGCAGAGCGAGGGGGTGGGCGATGACGCGGGCCAGTGAGGCGCGGGACGGGGCGGTGACGCTCGACAGCCGGGGACTGCCCGCCTGGCTGGACCCGGTGGTGCGCGCGGCGGAGACCATCCAGCCGCGCCAGCTCAGCCGCTTCCTGCCGCCGGAGAACGGCTCGGGCCGGCAGTCGGCCGTGCTGATCCTGTTCGGGGACGGCGAGCGCGGACCCGAGCTGCTGCTCATGGAGCGCGCCGGCTCCCTGCGCTCGCACGCGGGCCAGCCCTCCTTCCCGGGCGGCTCCCTCGACCCGGAGGACGGCGACCCGCGCGGCGAGGGCCCGCTGCGGGCCGCGCTGCGCGAGGCCGAGGAGGAGACCGGGCTCGACCCGGCCGGGGTGCAGCTCTTCGGTGTGCTGCCCCGGCTGTACATCCCGGTCAGCGGCTTCGTCGTCACCCCGGTGCTCGGCTGGTGGCGCGAACCCAGCCCGGTCGGGGTCGTCGATCCCAACGAGACGGCACGGGTCTTCACCGTTCCCGTGGCGGATCTCACGGACCCCGCCAACCGCGCCACCGCCGTCCACCCCAGAGGCCACCAGGGCCCGGCATTCCTGGTCGAATCGGCCCTGGTGTGGGGCTTCACGGCCGGGGTGATCGACCGCCTGCTGCACTACGCGGGCTGGGAGCGCCCCTGGGACCGGGAGAAGCGGGTCCCGCTCGACTGGCGCGCATGACAGGGTGATCCCCGTGCTGTCTCTTTCCCGGGGACGCTGGGTCCCTCTGCCCCGCGGGGGCGGGCCGGACGCCTCGTCCGAGCCGCGGGAAGCGGAATTGGAGTAGGCGAGGCCTGAAGCGGTGAACGTGCTGGACATCCTGTTGCTGGTCGCGGCCGTGTGGTTCGCGGTCGTCGGCTACCGCCAGGGCTTCGTCGTGGGCATCCTGTCGGTCATCGGCTTCCTGGGCGGCGGCCTCGCCGCGGTGTACGCGCTGCCCGTCGTCTGGGACGCGGCGACCGGCAACGCCGACGTGAGCACCACCGCGGCCGTCGTCGCCGTGGTCGTCGTCATCGTGTGCGCCTCCGTCGGCCAGGCCCTGACCACCCACCTCGGCAACAAGCTGCGGCGGCACATCACCTGGTCCCCGGCCCGCGCCCTGGACGCCACCGGCGGCGCGCTGGTCAACGTGGCGGCGATGCTGCTGGTGGCCTGGCTGATCGGCTCCGCGCTGGCCGGCACCACCCTGCCGACCCTCGGCAAGCAGGTGCGTGGCTCCAGGGTGCTGCTCGGGGTCTCCCGGGCGCTGCCCGCGCAGGCCGACACCTGGTTCGCGGACTTCTCCTCGGTCCTCGCCCAGAACGGCTTCCCGCAGGTCTTCAGCCCGTTCTCCGACGAGCCGATCAAGGACGTCCAGCCGCCCGACCCGGCCCTCGCCGGCAGCCCGGTCGCCACCCGCGCCCAGCGCTCCATCGTCAAGGTCACCGGCACCGCCCAGAGCTGCGGCAAGGTCCTGGAGGGCTCCGGCTTCGTCTTCGCCGACCGCCGCGTGATGACCAACGCGCACGTCGTCGGCGGTGTCGACGAGCCGACCGTCCAGATCGGCGGCGTGGGCCGGCGGTACCAGGCGAAGGTCGTCCTGTACGACTGGAAGCGCGACATCGCCGTGCTCGACGTACCCGACCTCAAGGCGAACGCGCTGAAGTTCACCGGCGACGAGGCGACCGGCGGCGACGGCGCGATCGTGGCCGGATTCCCGGAGAACGGCGCGTACGACGTGCGCGCGGCGCGCGTGCGCGGGCGGATCTCGGCCAACGGCCCGGACATCTACCACCGCGGCACCGTCCGCCGTGACGTCTACTCGCTGTACACGACCGTGCGCCAGGGCAACTCCGGCGGCCCGCTGCTCACCCCCGACGGCAAGGTGTACGGGGTGGTGTTCGCCAAGTCGCTGGACGACACCGACACCGGGTACGCCCTGACGGCGGACGAGATCCGGCCGGACATCACTCTCGGCCGTACGGCGAACGAGCAGGTGGGTACGGACCGCTGCGCGCTGTGAGCCGGCGCGTCAGCCGCGCGGGTGACGCAGCCGCACCGAGACCCAGCGGGCCCGGCGGCGCAGGATGTGCGGGATCCCCACGCGGAGGTCCGCCTCCGCCAATTGGGGGGTGCCTCGCTGAGGCGTGCTCAGACCCGCGGCCGAGCGGCGGTTGCGGGGTGCGTCACTGTAGTCGTGCGTCCAGCCCATACCCCTGCGTGTGCCCCCGACCCATGGTCCATAACCGCTTGGACGGCGGCCAATTGGCCTATGCGGCAGGCATGTGGCCGTACGGGGGACAACCGGCGCGGAACCGGACACTCCGCGCATCGGTCCCGTCACCCGGTCGTCACCGGTCGGGCTCGGGGTCCTTCAGCCAGTTGATCAGCTCGGTGGAGAACGCCACCGGGTCCTCCTCGTGTGGGAAATGCCCGAGGCCGTCGAACAGCCGCCAGCGGTACGGCGCTTCGACGTACTCTCCGGAACCGGCCGCGCTGCGCGTGCGGGTCACTGGATCGAGTGAACCGTGCAGATGCAGTGTGGGCACCCGCACCGGTCGCTTCATCCTGCGGTAGAACTGCACGCCGTCCGGGCGGGCCAGGGAGCGCACCAGCCAGCGGTACGGCTCGACCGAGCAGTGCGCGGTGGACGGGATGCACATGGCGCGCCGGTACGCGAGCACCGCCTCGTCCTCCGGTGCCCGGGGTCCGGACCAGTCGCGGATCAGACGGCCCACCAGCTCCCCGTCGTCCGCGGTGAGTTGGCGCTCGGGGACCCAGGGCCGCTGGAAGCCCCAGATGTAGGAGTTGGCGGCCGTCTGCCGGGCGTCCCGCAGCATCGCCGCGCGCCAGCGCCTCGGGTGCGGCATCGACACCACCGCGAGCCGCCGGACCAGCTTGGGCCGCATGGCCGCCGCCGTCCACGCCAGATAGCCGCCGAGGTCATGGCCGACCAGCGCGGCGTCCGGCTCGCCGAGCGAGCGGATGACGCCGGTGACGTCCAGGGCGAGGTTGGCCGGGTCGTAGCCGCGCGGCGTGCGGTCGCTGCCGCCGACGCCCCGCAGATCCATGGCCACCGCCCGGTAGCCGGCGTCCGCCAGGGCGGCCAGCTGGTGCCGCCAGGCCCACCAGAACTGCGGGAAGCCGTGGAGCAGCAGCACCAGGGGGCCGTCGCCGAGCTCCGCGATGTGGAAGCGGGCGCCGTTCGCGGCGACGTCCCGGTGGATCACCTTGCGTCCGTGCGGCAGGTCGATCCGTACGACCGAGGGATTCGCGGGGTCCGTCATGAGGACGAGCGTGCCACAGCCTCGATGGCCGCGGGGGTGCGATGCTCGGGAAGCTCCGGGCGCGGGTGCGGCTTGGCCTTCCCCAGGACGTTCGCCGATTCCTTCATCGACGCGGCGACCTTCTGCGGACCCCGGCCCTTCTTGGCCTTCTTCGCGAAGACCACGCCGGTCAGCGCGAGGAGTCCGGCGACCAGCACATTGGCCGCGAAGGACAGCACGAAGCAGATCGCCAGGTTCCAGTGGGTCCAGGTGCGGATGCCGTAGGCCAGCGCGAAGTTGAGCATCGGCAGGGAGAACACCAGGACGGCGCCCGCCAGCGAGAACGCGCCACCGCTGGTCGCGCCGCGCTTCACGTCCTGCTTGAGCTGCGCCTTGGCCAGCGCGATCTCGTCGTGCACCAGCGCCGACAATTCGGTCGTCGCGGAGGCGAACAGCTGGCCGATGCTGCGTTCGGCGCCGACCGGGCTGCCGTCGGGTGCGCTCATCGCGTTCTCCCTTACGAGTCTTCTCGTCTCCATGAGCCGTCGGCGCGAGCCGTCATGGCGCCGCCGCCCCGCTCATGGTGACCGTCTTGATTTGTACCGTCTCGTCAGATCATGCCGGACGGCCGCCCTCCTCGCCTGCCCCGCCCGCCACTTCCGCACGCCCGTCGCCCGCCGCGGCCGCGCGCTCGGCGGCGATCCGCCGGTGTTCGGCGGCCTTGCGCTCCAGGATCTCGGCCATGCGCAGGTGGTAGGCGGGGTCGTCCTGCTCGTAGACGTCCGGCACGCCGTCCAGGTCCTCGTCGCGGTCCTCGTCCTCGCACAGCCGGCGGTACTTGGCGTTGCGTACCTTCAGCAGCACCGTGGCACAGGCCGCGGCGATCAGCGATCCGGTGAGGACGGCCGCCTTGGTCTCGTCGGTCAGCAGCACGTTCCCGTCGTAGGCCAGTTCCCCGATCAGCAGGGAGACCGTGAAGCCGATGCCGGCGAGCGAGGCCACCGCGAAGACGTCCGCCCAGGCGAGTTCCTCGCTGAGGGAGGCGCGGGTGAAGCGGACGGTCAGCCAGGTGCCGCCGAATATGCCGAGCGCCTTGCCGACGACCAGGCCGAGGACGACGCCCAGCGTCTCGGGCCGGGTGAACAGGTCCCCGAGGGCCCGGCCGGACACCGTCACACCCGCGCTGAACAGTGCGAACAGCGGTACGGCGAGCCCGGCCGACAGGGGGCGCACCAGGTGCTCGACCCGCTCGCCCGGCGAGTGCTCCTCGCCCTCGCGGGTGGTGCAGCGCAGCATCAGGCCCATCGCCACGCCGGCGATGGTGGCGTGCACGCCGCTGTTGTACATCAGCGCCCAGTTCACCACCGCGAGCGGCAGGTACACGTACCAGCCGCGCACACCGCTGCGCAGCAGCAGCCAGAAGACGCCCAGCCCCACGAACGCGCCGCCGAGCGCGGCGAAGTTCAGCTGGTCGGTGAAGAAGATCGCGATGATCAGGATGGCGAAGAGGTCGTCGACGACCGCGAGGGTGAGCAGGAAGGCGCGCAGGGCGCTGGGCAGCGAGGTGCCGATCACCGCGAGCACGGCGAGGGCGAAGGCGATGTCGGTGGCGGTGGGCACCGCCCAGCCCTGGGTGGAGCCGTGCCCGGCGAGGTTGGTGACGGTGTAGACGAGCGCCGGTACGGCCATGCCGCACAGCGCGGCCACCACGGGCAGCGCGGCCGCCTTCGGGTCGCGCAGCTCCCCGGCGACCAGCTCGCGTTTGAGCTCGATGCCGGCGACGAAGAAGAAGATCGCGAGGACGCCGTCGGCGGCCCAGTGGGCGACGGAGAGGTTCAGGCCGAGCGCGGTGGGGCCGAAGCCGAAGTGGCTGACCGCCTCGTAGCTGTGGCGCAGGGCGGGGATGTTCGCCCAGATCAGCGCGGCCACGGCGGCGAGCAGCAGGATGACGCCGCCGACGGTCTCCGTGCGCAGCGCGTCCGCGATGAAGGTCCGCTCGGGCAGCGACAGGCGCCCCAGGGCCTTGCGGGCGGTGTTCGGGGTGCGGGGGGCGGACACGGTGGGGACCTCCGGGAAGTGGGCAGGACGGCTTTCATGCCGACCAGACTTCCCGGCGCACCCCATTTTGGATTTTGTCGCGCTCCTGGCGCTTTTATTACTTTACCTAAATTATCTGGAGATCGGTACCGCTGAGCCTGCCGAGCAGACCCACCGGAGGGAGAGGGGGCCCTGATTCGTACTGCCGGATACCCCCTCTCGCCGGGCCGGCTCAGTCCTCGCTGGTGGTGGGGAGCTTGGACTGGATGAGGTCCATGACGCTGGAGTCGGTGAGGGTGGTGACGTCACCGAGCTGGCGGTTTTCGGCGACGTCGCGCAGGAGGCGGCGCATGATCTTGCCGGAGCGGGTCTTGGGGAGTTCGGCGACGGGGAGGATGCGCTTGGGTTTGGCGATGGGACCGAGGGTGGCGCCGACGTGGTCGCGGAGTGTGCCGACCAGCTCGGCGGTTTCGGAGGCGGTGCCGCGCAGGATGACGAAGGCGACGATGGCCTGGCCGGTGGTTTCGTCGGCGGCGCCGACGACGGCGGCTTCGGCGACGGCGGGGTGGGAGACGAGCGCGGATTCGACTTCGGTGGTGGAGATGTTGTGTCCGGACACGAGCATCACGTCATCGACGCGGCCGAGCAGCCAGATGTCGCCGTCCTGGTCCTTCTTGGCGCCGTCGCCGGCGAAGTACTTGCCTTCGAAGCGGGACCAGTAGGTGTCCTTGAACCGCTGGTCGTCGCCCCAGATGGTGCGCAGCATGGAGGGCCAGGGTTCGGTGAGCACGAGGTAGCCGCCGCCGCCGTTGGGGACCTCGTTGGCCTCGTCGTCGACGACGGTGGCGCTGATGCCGGGCAGCGGGCGCTGGGCGGAGCCGGGCTTGGCGTCGGTGACTCCGGGCAGCGGGGAGATCATCATCGCGCCGGTCTCGGTCTGCCACCAGGTGTCCACGACGGGGGTGCGGTCGTGGCCGATGTGCTTGCGGTACCAGACCCAGGCCTCGGGGTTGATCGGTTCGCCGACCGAGCCCAGCACCCGCAGGCTGCTCAGGTCGTACTTGGCGGGGATGTCGTCGCCCCACTTCATGAAGGTGCGGATCGCGGTGGGGGCGGTGTAGAGGATGGAGACCTTGTACTTCTGGACGATCTCCCAGAAGCGGCCCTGGTGCGGGGTGTCGGGGGTGCCCTCGTACATGACCTGGGTGGCGCCGTTGGCGAGCGGCCCGTAGACGATGTAGGAGTGGCCGGTGACCCAGCCGACGTCGGCGGTGCACCAGTAGACGTCCGTCTCCGGCTTGAGGTCGAACACCGCCCAGTGGGTGTAGGCGGTCTGGGTGAGGTAGCCGCCGGAGGTGTGCAGGATGCCCTTGGGCTTGCCCGTCGTCCCCGACGTGTACAGGATGAACAGCGGGTGCTCGGCCTCGAACGCCTCCGCGGTGTGCTCAGCGGACTGACGGGCCACCAGGTCGTGCCACCACACGTCACGCGTGTCGTCCCAGGCGATGTCCTGGCCGGTGCGGCGCACCACCAGGACGTGTTCGACGTTGCCGGCCTTCGCGACCGCCTCGTCCACGGCGGGCTTGAGCGCGGAGGGCTTGCCGCGCCGGTAGCCGCCGTCGGAGGTGATGACGACCTTGGCGTCCGCGTCCTGGATGCGGGTGGCCAGGGCGTCGGCGGAGAAGCCGCCGAAGACGACCGAGTGGGCGGCGCCGATACGGGCCGAGGCCAGCATCGCGATGGCGGTCTCGGGGATCATCGGCATGTAGATGGCGACCCGGTCGCCCTTGCGGACACCGAGTTCGAGCAGGGCGTTCGCGGCGCGGGAGACCTCGTCCTTGAGCTCGGCGTAGGTGATGGCGCGGCTGTCGCCGGGCTCGCCCTCGAAGTGGATGGCGACCCGGTCGCCGTGTCCGGCCTCCACGTGCCGGTCCACGCAGTTGTAGGCGACGTTCAGCTCGCCGTCCTTGAACCACTTCGCGAACGGGGGGTTCGACCAGTCGAGCGTCTCGGTCGGCTCCTTGGCCCAGGTCAGCCGGCCGGCCTGCGCGGCCCAGAACCCGAGCCTGTCAGCCTTGGCCTGTTCATACGCCTCCGCCGTGACATTGGCGTGGGCTGCCAGGTCGGCGGGGGGCGCGAACCTGCGCTCCTCCTTCAGCAGGTTGGCCAGGCTCTCATTGCTCACGACATCCGCCTTTCGAGGGTGTCCGATGTGTCCCAAGCCACAGCTCATCAGACGCGAGGGGGCGATGACAAGGGTCGGCGGGAAAATTGGTTTAGACCTGTGCGCGGCGAGATGGTCGCCGTCCGAAGCGGGGGGTGACGTTGTGTAAAGAGTAGGCAATGCCACGTAAAGATCACGTATGGCTTTTCGTGGTGAATGGCCTAGTCGATCCCTCTCTGCGGTGAATAAATCATTTGATCAGCTTGTCGCCCTTATTTCTTCCCGGCTCCGTGCGATCTTGGCGGAACCGTCGGTGCAATCCCGGCGGATCACCACAAAGAGCCCTCACCGGCTTTCGCCTGAGAGGTCGTCTGAGAGAAGGAAGAAGGTGGGCGGAACATGGCCGCCACCCAGAGGATCGCCGTCGGCGCCGTGGTCGCCGCGGCCTGTGCCGCCTCGCTGGCAGGCTGCGGGGCCGACTCCAATGGTTCCGGGCAAGGGGCGTCCGGCCCGCAGAAGGGGGTGCCGGCGGCGCCCGCGCCGAAGAGCGCGCTCCGGCTGATCGGCGACGGATCGACCGCGTACACCGGTGCGCAGCCCCATCTGCCCCGGCCCGAGCGGCTGAAGCCCGGTCAGAAACCCCCGCAGTTCGTCGTCTTCTCCTGGGACGGCGCGGGTGAGGACAGCCAGAAGCTGTTCTCGCACTTCCGCAAGGTCGCCAAGGAGAACAACGCCAACATGACGTTCTTCCTCAGCGGGGTGTACCTCCTGCCGAAGGACAAACGAGACCTGTACAAGCCGCCACAGCACCCGCCGGGCAGCTCCGACATCGGCTTCAACGACGAGCAGGGAATCGCCGACACCGTCAAGCAGGCGCGGCTGGCCTGGCTGGACGGCAACGAGATCGGCACCCACTTCAACGGTCACTTCTGCGGGCCCGACGGCGGGGTCGGCACCTGGTCGGTGGACGAGTGGAAGAGCGAGATCTCCCAGGCCAAGCAGTTCGTGGAGAACTGGAAGACCAACTCGGGCATGAAGAACGCCGCCCCGCTGCCCTTCGACTACGAAAAGGAACTGATCGGCGGCCGCACCCCCTGCCTGGAGGGGCAGAAGAACTTCGTGAAGGCGGCCCGCCAGTTGGGCTTCCGCTATGACTCCAGCGGGGTCGACAACCAGCTCTGGCCGAAGAAGAAGGACGGCCTGTGGGACCTGTCGATGCAGCTGGTCCCCTTCCCCGGGCACGACTACGAGCAGTTGACCATGGACTACAACTTCATGATCAACCAGTCCGGGACCCAGACCCAGGGCGACCCCGACAAGTTCGACTACTGGGGCGACCAGGTGCGCGACGGTCTCGTCCAGGGCTTCTACCGGGCCTACGACGGCAATCGCGCGCCACTGATCATCGGCAACCACTTCGAGTCCTGGAACGGCGGCACCTACATGCGCGCCGTCGAGGACACGGTGAAGGAGGTCTGCAACAAGCCGGAGGTCCGCTGCGTCTCCTTCCGCCAGCTGGCCGACTGGCTGGACGCCCAGGACCCCAAGACCCTCGACAAGCTGCGCGGTCTGAAGGTGGGAGAGGCGCCCAGGCAGGGCTGGGCGTCCTTCCTCTCCGGCCGCCCGGCTCCGGCGCCCAAGGGGGTTCCCGGGGCGCCGGCCGTCAAGGGGTAGGCGTCAGGCCGGTGCCGACACGCTCGCGTCGGCACCGGCTTCGGCGTCCGTGCCGACGGCTTCGCCGAGCCCTGCGCCGATGCTGTCGTCGCCGACGCCCTCGCCGAGCACGAAGCCGGGGTCGACCTGCGCCGCCAGGTCGGCCCCGGTGCGCTCGTTGCCCCACGACTCGGCGTTCTTCAGGTGGAAGTGGACCATCTGCCGGGTGTAGCGCTCCCGGTCCCGCTGCTCGTAGGTGGCGTCCGCGGTGGCCCGAAGCGTCTTCAGGGCACGGGCGTTGGCCTCCTCCAGGAGGTCGAACCGGGGCGGGCGGCCCTTCTCCATGGCCCGCACCCAGTCCGAGCGTCCGACGGTGACCAGCAGGTCGTCCCCGACCTCCGCGCGCAGGAAGTCGATGTCGTCCTGCTCCTGGATCTTGTTGCCGACGACCTTCAGGGCGACGCCGAAGTCGCGGGCGTACTCCTTGTACTGGCGGTAGACGGAGACCCCCTTGCGGGTCGGCTCGGCGACGAGGAACGTCATGTCGAAGCGGGTGAACATGCCGGAGGCGAAGGAGTCCGAACCGGCGGTCATGTCCACCACCACGTACTCGTCGGGGCCGTCGACGAGGTGGTTCAGATACAGCTCCACCGCCCCGGTCTTGGAGTGGTAGCAGGCCACCCCCAGGTCGGCGTCGGTGAAGGGGCCGGTGACCATCAAACGGACGGCGCCGCCGTCGAGTTCCACCGGACGCGCGCAGGCGTCGTAGACCGGGTTGGGCTCGCGCACCCGGACCAGCCGCGAACCCCGGCCCGGCGGGGTGGTCTTGATCATGGTGGCGGCGGAGGCGATGCGCGGGTTGCTGCCGCGCAGGTAGTCCTTGATCAGCGGCAGCCGCTCGCCCATCGCGGGCAGCGCGGCCGCCTCGGCCTCGTCCAGGCCCAGGGCCGGACCCAGGTGCTGGTTGATGTCGGCGTCGATCGCGACGACGGGTGCCCCGGCCGCGGCGAGATGGCGGATGAAAAGGGAGGAGAGCGTGGTCTTGCCGCTCCCGCCCTTCCCGACGAAAGCAATTTTCATGTTCACCAAGCGTAGTTGCGCGATTGCTGTAGGTGGCATGGTTGAGTGAAGAAGACCACTCCTTCGTGGGGTCTGCCGGTGGGATGCGTAGTGTCGTACTCATGAGTACGACAGGCGCGACCGCCGATCCGCTCGCGGCCCTGGGCTCGCTGCCCGGCGTGGCCGAGTCCGTTGAGTCCGTGCGCAAGGCCGTGGACCGGGTCTACGGACACCGGATCATGCGGCGCCGCAGCAACGAGGTCACCTCCGAGGCGGCCCTGCGCGCCGCCCGGGGCTCGGCGGCGCTCTCCGGCGCCGACTGGGCGCTGGAGGAGGTGCGCCGGCGCACCGACTTCGGCACCGACGACGAGGCGCGGGTCATGGGCGCGGCCCTGCGGCTGACGGCCGAGGCCGGACAGCTGCTGTCCATCTGGCGGCAGTCGCCGCTGCGGGTGCTGGCCCGGCTGCACCTGGTGGCCGCGGCGAGCGACGAGGCGCGGGTCGGCAGGCCGCGCCAGGACGGCGAGCCGGTGGACGAGCCGCTGGTCGAGCTGGCGCTGCCGGACGCACGGGAGGTCTCCGGGCGGCTGGAGGGCCTGGCGGACCTGATCATCGCGGGCACCTCCGCCCCGGCCCTGGTGACGGCGGCCGTGGTGCACGGCGAACTGCTCGCGCTGCGCCCCTTCACCTCGCACAACGGGCTGGTCGCGCGCGCCGCCGAGCGGATCGTGCTGATCGGCAGCGGCCTCGACCCCAAGGCGATCTGCCCGGCCGAGGTGGGTCACGCCGAACTGGGGCGCGCCGGGTATCTGGCGGCCCTGGAGGGATACGTCTCCGGCACCCCCGAGGGCATGGCGGCCTGGATCGCGCACTGCGGGCGGGCGGTCGAGCTCGGGGTGCGCGAGTCGACGGCGGTGTGCGAGGCGCTGCAGCGCGGCGCGGCCTGAGCGCGGGAGCCCGGACAGGGTTGCGGCGGTACGAGTTCTCGTACCGCCGCTGGCACGAGCACCGGGTTACCAAGCGTCCTCGATAACTCGCCCATCAGGTCGGGGTGCTTTGCCCGTCACCTGGTGCGGCTGGCCCGTAATCGACGGGTCGACGTCGCGTGGGTGCCCAGTGTTCTGTGCGTGGTCCGTGGGCCAATTGCGCAGTGGTTGGGAATCCTCTCGGATGTCCTTGGTCTCGCGGGCCTCTTTTCTCTTTGTACCCCGGTCCGGAAGCGAGCGGAACCCCTGCCCCCGTTTCTTTGCCTCCGGGTGCGAAAAGGGGCGAAGGGGGCGCGGTCAGGCGGTGCCGCGGCGCCGGCTGGCGTACCAGACGAGTCCGGCGGTGGCGGCCGCCGCTCCCACGGCCGCCGCCGCGACCAGCGCCGGGCGCGGCGGTACGGACAGGGTGGGCAGCCGCTTCTTGAGCGGGACCGGGCGGCGGAACTCCAGCACCGGCCAGCCCCGTGCGACCGCCTCGCGGCGCAGCGCGCGGTCCGGGTTGACGGCGTGCGGGTGGCCGACCGTCTGGAGCATCGGCAGATCGGTCGCCGAGTCGCTGTAGGCGTAGCAGCGGTCGAGGTCGTAGCCCTCGGAGGCGGCCAGCTCGCGGATCGCCTCCGCCTTGGTCGGACCGTAGGCGTAGTACTCCACCTCGCCGGTGAAGCAGCCGTCCTCGCCGACGACCATGCGGGTGGCCACCACCCGGTCCGCGCCCAGGAGCTCGCCGACCGGTTCGACCACCTCGGCGCCCGAGGTGGACACGATCACCACGTCCCGGCCGGCCGTGTGGTGCTCCTCGATGAGCGAGGCGGCCTCGTCGTAGATGATCGGGTCGATCAGGTCGTGCAGGGTCTCCGCGACGATCTCCCGCACCTGCTGGACGTTCCAGCCGCGCACCATGTCCGACAGATAGGCGCGCATGCGTTCCATCTGGTCGTGGTCCAGGCCGCCCACGAGGAACACGAACTGCGCATAGGCGGTGCGCAAGGCGACCCTGCGGTTGATCAGCCCGCCTTGGTAGAAGGACTTGCTGAAGGTGAGTGTGCTGGACTTCGCAATGACCGTCTTGTCCAGGTCGAAGAAGGCCGCGGCGCGGGGCAAGGAGTGGTTTTCCACGTCCCTGAGCATAGGCGCCCACCATTCGGCGTAAGGTGGGGCGCGTGGGTTTGCCTGAGAAGGCTCTCGGGTACACCATGGAAGTCACGGATCGTTCGCGACCGTGCTAACCCGGTCCGGCTCCTCCCCCCCCGAGTCGGCCGTGGGGACGACCCCCGCTCTCCCCCCCGGCGGGGGTCGTCGCATGTCCGGACGGGTTTTTCCGCCTCTTTCCCTCCCTCGTACGGCCCAGCGGCCGACGCCTGCGCGTCGAGTCCGCCGCTTCCGCGTGCCCATGATTCGTTACTGGCGGTAATCGTAGGGCTGCGCTGTGGATGTCGTACACGGTTCAGAGCGCGGTCACCGGTTTGGGTGAGCGAGTTATTCACAGGGCCTGAGTTGTCCACTGTTTTCCACCAAGATCCACACGATTTCCCGGATCGCCGCATCGTGTTTCCGACGCGCTGCGCACGGCGAGTTCACGACCGGTTCCGTTTGTGGCGGGCGCGTATGGCCGATTCCTGTCGGCCCTTCACGGGGAAGCCGCTCGCGGCTTCCGCGGAAGCCGGGAAATCTCGTGGTCGCGCCGGTGCGCGCACCACGTGGCGAAGGGGGAACACCCATGACCGCGACCATCACCCACGACCCACGGCCCGCCACCGGCGGCAGTCCGCTCATCGTCACCGAGGACGCCGCGCTGCTGGACGACCTGCTGCGCCTGTGCGCGGCCGCCGGCGCCACACCCGAGGTGCACCACGGATTACCGGACCAGGGCGGCAACTGGGACACCGCCCCGCTCGTCCTGGTCGGCGACGACGCCGCCCATCGGCTGCGCGGCTCCACCCGCCGGCGCCAGGTGGTGCTGATCGGCCGGGACCAGGACGACCCCGGGGTGTGGAGACGCGCCGTGGAGATCGGCGCCGACCACGTCCTGATCCTCCCCGAAGGCGAACAGTGGCTGGTCGACCGGATCGCGGACGTCGCCGAGGGCGTCGGCCGCCCGGCCCTCACCGTCGGCGTGATCGGCGGCCGGGGCGGGGCCGGCGCGTCCACCCTCTCCTGCGCGCTCGCCGTCACTTCCGCCCGGGAGGGGCTGCGCACCCTGCTCGTGGACGCCGATCCGCTCGGCGGCGGACTCGACGTACTGCTCGGCGGCGAGGGCGCCGAGGGCCTGCGCTGGCCCGCCTTCGCCGCCTCCCGCGGCCGGGTAGGCGGCGGCGCCCTGGAGGAGTCGCTGCCCGCGCTGCACTCCCTCAGGGTGCTCAGCTGGGACCGCGGCGACTGCGTCGCCGTGCCGCCCCAGGCCGTGCGCGCGGTGCTGGCCGCCGCCCGGCGGCGCGGCGGCACCGTCGTGGTCGACCTGCCCCGCCGCCTGGACGACGGGGTCGGCGAGGTCCTCGCCCAGCTCGATCTGGCCCTGCTCGTCGTCCCGGCCGAACTGCGGGCGGTCGCGGCGGCCGGCCGGGTCGCCGCCGCCGTCGGCATGGTCGTCCGCGATCTGCGGGTCGCGGTCCGCGGCCCCTACGCGCCCGGCCTGGACGACCAGGAGGTGGCCCGGCTGCTGGGTCTGCCGCTGGCCGGTGAGGTGCCGGTCGAACCCGCCCTGCTGCGCCCGCGCGGCACCGGGAAACCGCCCGGCGCGAGCGCCCGCGGCCCACTGGCCCGCTTCTGCACCGAGTTCTGGGAGCGGGCGTTGACCGAGGCGGGAGGGACGCGATGACCTCCTCGGATCGCGGACGGGTGGACGGCGCGGCCCGTCCCGATGACAGCCGGAGCGGCTCGCGAGCGCGCTCCGGGGAGCGCGGACCGGCCGGGGCGGGAGGCCTGCGATGAACCTTCCCGGACTCGACCCGGCCGACGGCGCGGCCCTGCTCGACGGGGTCCGGCGGCGGCTCGCCGAAAGCGGCGCGGAGCCCACGCCCGCGCGGGTCGCCCAGGCGCTGCGGGAACAGGGCCGGGTGCTCGGTGACGCCGAGATCCTCGGCGCGGCCGAGCGGCTGAGGTCCGAGCTCGTCGGCACCGGACCTCTGGAGCCGCTGCTCGCGGACCCGGACGTGACCGACGTCCTGGTGTCCGCCCCGGACCGGGTGTGGGTGGACCGCGGCGGCGGCCTGGAGCTGACGCGGGTGACCTTCCCCGACGCGGCGGCGGTACGACGCCTCGCGCAGCGACTGGCCGCGGTGGCCGGCCGCCGGCTGGACGACGCCCGGCCGTGGGCGGACGCCAGGCTGCCCGACGGCACCCGGCTGCACGCCGTACTGCCCCCGGTCGCCGTCGGCTGCACCTGCCTGGCCCTGCGCGTGGTCCGGCCCCGGGCCTTCACCCTCGCGGAACTCGTCGCGGCGGGCACCGTGCCGCCCGGCGGGGACCGGATCCTGCGGGCCCTGCTGGCCGCCCGGCTGTCCTTCCTGGTCAGCGGCGGCACCGGCAGCGGCAAGACGACCCTGCTCAGCGCCCTTCTGGGGCTGGTCGGACCCGATGAGCGGATCGTGCTCGCCGAGGACTCCGCCGAGCTGAGACCCGACCACCCGCATGTCGTCCGGCTGGAGACCCGGCCCGCCAACCAGGAGGGAGCGGGGCTGGTCACCCTGGAGGACCTGGTGCGCCAGGCCCTGCGGATGCGGCCGGACCGGCTGGTGGTCGGAGAGGTGCGCGGGCCCGAGGTCGTGCACCTGCTCGCCGCGCTCAACACAGGTCATGAGGGCGGCAGTTGCACGATCCACGCCAATACCGCGGGCGATGTGCCGGCCCGTCTGGAGGCGCTGGCCACGGCCGCCGGCCTCGACCGGGCCGCCCTGCACAGCCAACTGGCGGCCGCCCTCTCCGTGGTGCTGCACCTGGCACGGGACCGCGCCGGGCGGCGCCGGATCGCGGAGGTGCACGTACTGGAGCGGGACGCCACGGGGCTGGTGCGGACGGTGCCCGCGCTGCGGTGGGGCGAGCGGGCGTTCGTGCGGGAGCGGGGATGGGGGCGGCTGGCGCCCCTGCTGGGTGAGGACGGAGGTGAGACGTGTGCGTACTGAGCTGTCGATGGGGGCCGCGCTGATCTGTCTCGGGGCGTCGGCCTGGCTGCTGGCCGAGCGGCACCACGGGACGCGGCGGGCCAGGCTGCTGCTGGCCGGCGGCGCAGGGGCAACGACCACGCCACCGGCCCGGGAACAAATCACGGCGGCCGTACGGCGGTTGCATGACCGCTGGGGAGCCGAGTGGTGGGCCCTCGCCGCCGGGCTGCTGCTCGCGGTGCTGGGCACCTCGGTGATTCCGGTCGTCGCGGGGGCGGCCGGGGTGCCGGTGCTGCGCCGGGTGCGGCTGGCGCGGCGGGCGAGAACCGCCCGGGAACGACGGGCGGACCGGGTGATCGCCCTGTGCGGGGCGCTCGCCGGTGAGGTGCGCGCCGGACGGCAGCCGGGGGAGGCGCTGCTGCGGGCGGCGCGGGACTCGGGCGGGCTCGGCGGGGCGCAGGCGGCCGTGGTGGCGGCGGCCCGCTTCGGCGGGGACGTGCCCGGTGCCCTCGCGGTGGCGGCCCGCCGGGCGGGCGCCGAGGGACTGCTCGGGCTGGCCGCCTGCTGGCGGGTGGCCGTCGACCAGGGCGCGGGACTCGCGGCCGGCCTGGACCGGCTGGACGCGGCGCTGCGCGCGGAACGCGATCAACGCGCCGATCTCCGCGCCCAGTTGGCGGGCGCCAGAGCCACCGCCGTACTGCTCGCGGCGCTGCCCGCCCTCGGTCTGCTCCTCGGTGCGGCCCTGGGCGCCGCCCCGCTGCGGGTCCTCCTGCACACCGGCCCAGGCCTCGGCTGCCTGCTGATCGGCGCGGCGTTCGAGGCGGCCGGGCTGTGGTGGGCGGCGCGGATCGTGCGGGGAGCGGGGGCGGCGTGAGGGAGCGGCCGTCCGCCCGAGCCGAGCGGTTTTGGACACGAGGCGAGGAGTGAGGACGTGAACGGGGATGTTGTGCACAGGCTGGGGACGGCCGCGGCCGCGGTGGTGGCGCTGGGCTGGGGTGTGCGGCTGGTGCTGGAGGTCCGCCGGGCGCGCCGGGCGAGGCACCGGGCGGTGGGGCTGCTGGCGCCCGAGCCGGTGGCACCCGGCCGGCGGTTGCCGGTCACGGACACGGCACGGCGATGGCTGCCGCCGGTGGGTGCGGCGGGCGGGGTGTGGGTGCTGGTCGGCGGAATCACCGGGGGCCTGCTGGGGCTGGGCGTCGGCGTCGTGCTCTGGCGGTGGTGGCGCCGACAGGCGGCGGCCGGACCGGAGACCGTGGACAGCGCCGGGGCGGCGCGCCAACTGCCGCTCGCCGCCGATCTGCTGGCGGCGTGCATCGCGGCCGGCGCCGGACCGGTGGTCGCCGCGCAGGCGGTGGGGGAGGCCCTGGGCGGCCCCGTCGGGCAGGCGCTGGCGCGGGGCGCGGCGGAGACACGGCTCGGTGGCGCGCCGGCGGACGCCTGGCGGTGGCTGGCCGCGCTGCCCGGCGCCGGCCCCCTCGCCCGACTGCTGGAGCGGGCCGACGAGTCGGGGCTGCCCGCGGCCGGTCCGGTGGCCCGCATCGCCTCGGACACCCGCGCGCAGTGGGGGCGGGCCGCGACGGCCCGGGCCCGCCGGGCGGCCGTGCTGATCTCCGCCCCGGTGGGCCTGTGCTTCCTGCCCGCCTTCATCGCCATCGGCGTGCTGCCCGTGGTGATCGGGCTCGCGGGCGGGGCCATGGCAGGGAGGTGACGCACACGAAAAGGGCACGAAAAGGCGCGAGGCGCCGAGACGGCCGAGCGTGGCCGCCGAGCAAGGAACACGAGAACGGACCGAGACCTCACGGGGGTTGAGATGAACAGGAAGATCAGGAAAGCGGTGGCCGCACTGGCCGGGCTGCGGCGGGCGTGCCGCGCGGACGCCGGGATGGTGACCTCCGAATACGCGATGGGCATCATCGCGGCCGTCGGCTTCGCCGTGCTGCTGTACGAGGTCGTCACCAGCGGCCAGGTCCGCGCGGAGTTGCAGTCCATCGTGAAGAAGGCCCTCAGTGCGCGGATGTGAACGGGGGTCGGACCGCGGGTTCGTGACCGTGGAGGCGGCCGTGGTGCTCTGCGTGCTGGTGGCGTTCACGATGGCGCTGGTCTGGGGGCTGCTCGTGGTGGCCGCCCAGATCCGGTGCGTGGACGCGGCCCGTGCGGGCGCCCGGTCCGCCGCCCGCCAGGACCCGCCCGGCGCGGTGCTGTCGGTGACCCGGGACGCGGCGCCGCGCGGGGCGCGGGTGACGGTGGGGCGCGAGGGCGATCAGGTCCGGGTGACGGTGGTGGCCCGGCCGCCGGTGCTCAGCGGACTGCCGTTCGAACTCCGCGAGGACGCCGTCGCACTGGCGGAGGAGACGGTCGGGGCGCCGGGGGCGGAGCGATGAGGCCGGAAGCGGGTCTGAGGCCGGAAGTGGGTCTGAGGCCGGAAGGGAGTCCGAGGCCGGAAGAGGGTCTGAGACCGGAAGGGGGTCCTTGGTCGGGGCGGGTGCTGAGGCCCGGAGGGGGTCTTCGGCCAGGACGGGTTCCGAGGTTGGGACACGGTCTGAGGGCTCTGAGGCCGGGACGGGGCCGGATGGAGGCCCGGGTGACTGGCCGGGCTCGGGGAGCGGTGGCCGGCCGGTGCGTCCCTGAGCACGGCACCGGCGGGTGGACCGGCCCCGGTGCCGACCGGGGCTCCGCCTCCGTCTGGAGCCTCGGGGTGATCGCGGTGCTCTGTGTGGTGTTCGGCGCCGTGCTCGCCCTCGGACACGCCGTGGTCGTCCGGCACCGGGCGGCCGGCGGTGCCGATCTCGCGGCGCTCGCGGCGGCGGACCACTGGGCCGAGGGCGGCCCGGCGGCCTGCGCCCGGGCCGGTCGGCTGGCGGCGGTCCAGGGCGCACGGCTGGTGCGGTGCACGGTCGACGGCGAGATCTCGGACGTGACCGCGGCCTCGGGAAGGGGCCCGTTCACGGCGCGGGTCAGGGCGAGGGCGGGCCCGGCGGGTCCGCCACCGCAAGGCCTGCGGCAACCGGGCCTGTCCGCGCCCGAGCCGCCGCCACCCGGTCTGCCTCCGCCTGACCTTTCTCCGCCTGACCGGTCGCCGCGTGACTTGCCGTAATCCGGCCGGATCCGCTCGGCTCCCCACTCCGCCGGCCCACGCCGGGTCCGTCTCCGCCCGGTCCGCCGCCGTCCGCGCTCAGACCTGGGGCGACTGTCCGGGAGCCGGGCTCGGAGCCGGATGTGGAGGCGGAACCGGAGCCGGAGCGGAACCCGGGGCCGGGTCCGGAGCGGGACCCGGGGCCGGGTCCGGAGCGGGACCCGGGGCCGGGTCCGGATCGGGACCCGAGGGCGGAGCCGGATCGGGACCCGAGGGCGGAGCCGCAGCCGCCCTTTCTCCCAGCCCTTCCGGCCGTGGCCTCAACTCATCCCCTGGCCGTTCTCCTGGCCGGCCTTCTCCCGGCCCGTCATCCGGCCCTTCCTCCGGTGCTCCGCGCAGCAGGACCGTGAGGAGGCGGACCGCGCCTCTCTTGTGCAGGGGGTCGTTGCCGTTGCCGCACTTGGGGGACTGGATGCAGGACGGGCAGCCGGCCTCGCACTCGCAGGAGGCGATGGCCTCGCGGGTGGCGGCCAGCCAGGCGCGGGCGGTGTGGAAGGCGCGCTCGGCGAAGCCCGCGCCGCCGGGATGGCCGTCGTACACGAAGACCGTGGGAAGGAGGGTGTCGGGATGCAGCGGCACGGACACGCCGCCGATGTCCCAGCGGTCGCAGGTCGCGAAGAGCGGCAGCATGCCGATGGAGGCGTGCTCGGCGGCGTGCAGGGAGCCGCCGAGGATCTCCGGGGTGATCCGGGCCTCGTCCAGTTGGTCCTCGGTGACCGTCCACCACACCGCGCGGGTGCGCAGCGTGCGCGGCGGCAGATCGAGCTTGGTCTCGCCCAGCACCTCACCGGTGATCAGGCGTCTGCGCAGGAAGGAGACCACCTGGTTGGTGACCTCGACGGAGCCGTAGCACAGGCGTCCGTCGCCCCAGGGGATCTCGGCGTCGGTCTCCAGGACGGAGATGGCGGTGGTGTCCCGGGCGACCGTCGAGTACGGCGGGTCGGCCTGCTCCACCAGGGCGACCGAGTCCTCCAGGTCGAGGGAGCGCACCAGATAGGTGCGGCCCTGGTGGAGGTGGACCGCGCCCTCGTGGACCGTGGAGTGCGCGGCGGCGGCGTCCACCGTGCCGAGCAGCCGCCCGGTGCCTTCCTCCACGATCTGCACCGGCCGGCCGCCCGTGCCGCGGATGTCGGTGAGGTCGGCGGCCCGCTCCCGGCGGGTCCAGTGCCAGGCCCGGGTCCGCCGGCGCAGCAGCTTCGCGGCCTCCAGCTGCGGCAGCACATCGGCGCAGGCGGGCCCGAACAGCTCCAGGTCCTCCTCGGTCAGCGGGAGCTCCGCGGCGGCGGCGCACAGGTGCGGGGCGAGGACGTAGGGGTTGTCGGGATCGAGGACGGTCGACTCCACCGGCTGGTCGAACAGCGCCTCCGGGTGGTGGACGAGGAAGGTGTCCAGCGGATCGTCGCGGGCGACCAGGACCGCGAGGGCGCCCTCGCCGGAGCGGCCGGCGCGGCCCGCCTGCTGCCACAGGGAGGCTCGGGTGCCCGGGTAGCCGGCGATCACCACCGCGTCCAGCCCGGAGACGTCCACGCCCAGTTCCAGGGCCGTGGTGGCGGCGAGACCGAGGAGTTCCCCGGAGTGCAGGGCGCGCTCCAGGGCGCGGCGCTCCTCGGGGAGGTAGCCGCCCCGGTAGGCCGCGACCCGCCGGACCAGGGAGCGGTCGACCTCGGCCAGTTTCTCCTGGGCGATCACCGAGATCAGCTCCGCGCCGCGCCGGGACCGTACGAAGGCGACCGAGCGCACGCCCTGCACGGTCAGGTCGGTCAGCAGATCGGCGGTCTCGGCGGTGGCGGTACGCCGCACGGGTGCGCCCCTCTCGCCGTGCAGCTCGGTGAGCGGCGGCTCCCAGAGGGCGAAGACCAGCTCGCCGCGCGGGGAGGCGTCGTCGGCGACCTCGACCACCGGCAGACCGGTCAGCCGGCGGGCGGCGACGGCGGGCTCGGCGGCGGTCGCGGAGGCCAGCAGGAAGACCGGGAAGGAGCCGTAGCGGGCGCAGACGCGGCGCAGCCGGCGCAGCACCTGGGCGACGTGCGAGCCGAAGACGCCCCGGTAGGTGTGGCACTCGTCGATCACGACGTACTTGAGCGACTTCAGGAAGGAGGACCAGCGCGGGTGGGAGGGCAGGATCCCGCGGTGCAGCATGTCGGGGTTGGTGAGGACGTAGTTGGCGTACTGCCGGACCCACTCGCGTTCTTCGAACGGAGTGTCGCCGTCGTACACGGCCGGGCGTACTGCGGTGCCGAGAGGTTGTGAAAGTTCCTTCACCGACCGGCACTGATCCGCCGCGAGCGCCTTGGTGGGGGAGAGGTACAGCGCGGTGGCCCCTCGGCCGTTCGGCGCCTGGGAACCCTCCAGAAGGGTGGACAGCACGGGGACGAGGTAGGCGAGCGATTTCCCGGAGGCGGTGCCGGTGGCGACGATCACCGAGTCGCCGTCCAGGGCGTGCTCGGCGGCCAGCGCCTGGTGCGCCCAGGGATGCTCGATGCCGCACTCTCGCAAGGCCGCGATCACCTCCGGCCGAATCCGGTCAGGCCAGACGGCATGGCGCCCCGTACGCGGGGGCAAGTGCTCCGTATGAGTGATGCGCGCAGCCCGGCTCGGACCGGACGCGAGCCGGTCCAGGACCGTGCCCGGCGACGGGCGGGACGCCGGGTCCCGCACGGGTCGATCGGATCGGTGATTGTTGGCCATCGGCACCGAGTGTGTCACTGGCGTGACGGACAATGGAGTCAAGGCGTCGTGCACGCCTGCCGGTAAGTGATTGAATGCCATCGCGGCTGGCGTTGCGTCCCGGGGGCCGCAAGCCGAGGTGCCCGAGGGGCGACCGCTCGATAGCAAGGTGCTGGAGGATCCGTGGACCTGTCCCTGTCGACCCGTACCGTCGGCGATCGTACGGTCGTCGAGGTCGGTGGCGAAATCGATGTTTACACCGCGCCCAAGCTGCGCGAGCAGCTGGTCGAGCTGGTGAACGACGGCAATTTCCACCTTGTCGTCGACATGGAGGGCGTGGACTTCCTCGACTCCACCGGTCTCGGCGTGCTGGTCGGCGGCCTGAAGCGAGTGCGTGCCCATGAGGGCTCGCTGCGCCTGGTCTGCAACCAGGAGCGCATTCTCAAGATCTTCCGCATCACCGGCCTCACCAAGGTGTTCCCGATTCACACCTCGGTCGAGGAAGCGGTGGCGGCCACCGACTGACCCTGTCGCCGGCCCTTGGCGGGCCACCGGCCGACTCCGGTCGCCGACCGTCCTGACCGACGGCTGGTGACCGGTGCGGACGTCGGTGTGCCCGTCCTGGACCGGTCCGGCCGGACTCGTACTTCGTAGGGGCCCGTGCCGGGTGTGCCCGGAAGGATCCGGGTATCGAAGTTCATGAGGGCCGGTTCGCGGGCCGGCCCGTCCGCAGTCCCGTAGTCGCGAGGGGGATGCATGGCCACCGTCGAACTCCGCTTCAGCGCGCTGCCCGAGCACGTCCGGACCGCCCGGTTGGTGGCGGCAGCGGTGGCGCGCAGGGCCGGAGTGGACGAGGCCGTCCTGGACGAGGTCCGGCTCGCCGTGGGCGAGGCCTGCTCCCGTGCCGTGGGACTGCACCAGAGCGGTGGCATCACGGCGCCCGTGAAGGTGGCGCTGATCGAGGAGGAGAAACAGTTCTCCATCGAGGTCGGCGACGAGGCCCCGCACGCGGTCCCCGCCGAGCGGACCTCCCGGGGCGCCGCCGCCGACGCGGACGTGGAGACCGAGGAGGACGAGATGGGCCTCGCGGTCATCAGCGGCCTCGTGGACGACGTCGAGGTCACCACCGGCGAGAACGGCGGACTGATCCGCATGACCTGGCCGGCCGCCCCGCCGGCCGTCACCGCCGCCTGACGCCACCACCCGACCACCTCCGAACCACCTCAGGGCCCTGCCGAGCGCGGGGCCCTGATCGCGTTGTGGGCAGACCGTTTCCCGCCGTCGGAAGATCGGCCGAAAGACGGGCCCCGGAATTCGTGAAGGAATTCACGATCAATAGCCGTATCATTCGATCAAGGTTCAATGGGACCGACGGCGTCCGTCAATGCCTTTGAGGCATTACTTCTTTCGGGTTCGCTCACCTGGGCGGGCAAGGCAATTCCGTTTACCGTGCTCTTTTGGCATCACTCACTGGTACCTACAATCCGTCCACATCTTGAGCTCAGCCCAAGCGTCAAGGAGGACGAATGGCGGGGCTTTCTACCCCCTCTCAGTTGGACCACCCCACATCCCTCGCGGCCGCGGTACTCACCGACGGCAACAGGGTCATCGTGGCCGTCATCGCGGCGGTCGCCCTCGCCGCGCTGGTGGTCGCGGGGATCCTGGTGCGCCAGGTGCTTGCGGCGGGCGAGGGCACCGACAGCATGAAGAAGATCGCCGAAGCGGTGCAGGAAGGCGCCAAGGCGTATCTCGCCCGGCAGCTGCGCACACTCGGCGTATTCGCCGTGGTCGTCTTCTTCCTGCTCCTGCTGCTGCCCGCGGACGACTGGAATCAGCGTGCCGGGCGTTCGGTGTTCTTCCTGATCGGAGCCGTGTTCTCGGCGGCCACCGGTTATATCGGCATGTGGCTCGCCGTACGAAGCAATGTCCGGGTCGCCGCGGCGGCCCGGGAAGCCACGCCGGGCGAAGGCGAACCCGAAAAAGACCTCACGACCGTCTCGCACACCGCGATGAAGATCGCATTTCGCACGGGCGGTGTCGTCGGCATGTTCACCGTGGGCCTCGGCCTGCTGGGTGCCTCTTGTGTGGTGCTGGTCTATGCCGCCGACGCGCCGAAGGTCCTGGAGGGCTTCGGTCTCGGCGCCGCTCTGATCGCCATGTTCATGCGTGTGGGCGGCGGCATCTTCACCAAGGCCGCCGACGTCGGCGCCGACCTGGTCGGCAAGGTCGAGCAGGGCATTCCGGAGGACGACCCGCGCAATGCCGCGACCATCGCCGACAACGTGGGCGACAACGTCGGCGACTGCGCCGGCATGGCGGCCGACCTGTTCGAGTCCTACGCCGTCACCCTGGTGGCCGCGCTGATCCTCGGCAAGGCCGCGTTCGGCGACTCCGGGCTCGCCTTCCCTCTGCTGGTGCCCGCCATCGGGGTGATCACCGCGATGATCGGCATCTTCGCGGTCGCCCCGCGCCGCGCCGACCGCAGCGGCATGTCCGCGATCAACCGCGGCTTCTTCATCTCCGCGGTGATCTCCCTCGCGCTGGTCGCCGTCGCGGTCTTCGTCTACCTGCCGTCGACGTACTCCGGCCTCAGCGGTGTCACGGACGCGGCGATCAAGGGCAAGGACGGCGACCCGCGGATCCTCGCCCTGGTCGCGGTGGCCATCGGCATCCTGCTCGCCGCCGTCATCCAGCAGCTGACCGGCTACTTCACCGAGACCACCCGGCGCCCGGTCCGCGACATCGGCAAGACCTCCCTGACCGGTCCCGCCACCGTCGTGCTGTCCGGCATCTCGGTCGGCCTGGAGTCCGCCGTCTACACCGCGCTGCTCATCGGGCTCGGCGTGTACGGCGCGTTCCTGCTCGGCGGCACCTCGATCATGCTCGCGCTGTTCGCGGTGGCGCTGGCCGGCACCGGCCTGCTCACCACGGTCGGCGTGATCGTCGCCATGGACACCTTCGGGCCGGTCTCCGACAACGCGCAGGGCATCGCCGAGATGTCCGGCGACGTCGAGGGCGCGGGCGCGCAGGTGCTCACCAACCTGGACGCGGTCGGCAACACCACCAAGGCCATCACCAAGGGCATCGCCATCGCCACCGCCGTGCTCGCCGCGTCGGCGCTGTTCGGGTCGTACCGCGACGCGATCACCACCAATGTGCAGGACGTCGGGGCCAAGCTCACCGGGCCGGGCGCGCCGCTGAGCCTGTCCCTGGACATCTCGCAGCCCAACAACCTGGTCGGTCTGATCGCGGGCGCCGCGGTCGTCTTCCTCTTCTCCGGCCTGGCCATCAATGCCGTGTCACGTTCGGCGGGTTCGGTGGTGTTCGAGGTGCGGCGGCAGTTCCGCGAGAAGCCCGGGATCATGGACTTCACGGAGAAGCCCGAGTACGGCAAGGTCGTCGACATCTGCACCAAGGACGCCCTGCGGGAGCTGGCCACGCCCGGTCTGCTCGCGGTGATGGCGCCGATCTTCGTCGGGTTCACGCTCGGGGTCGGCTCGCTCGGCTCCTACCTGGCCGGCGCGATCGGCGCGGGCACGCTGATGGCGGTGTTCCTCGCCAACTCCGGCGGCGCCTGGGACAACGCCAAGAAGCTGGTGGAGGACGGCCACCACGGCGGCAAGGGCAGCGAGGCCCACGCGGCCACGGTGATCGGCGACACGGTCGGCGACCCCTTCAAGGACACCGCCGGCCCGGCCATCAACCCGCTGCTGAAGGTCATGAACCTGGTCTCGCTGCTCATCGCGCCCGCGGTGATCAAGTTCTCCTACGGCAGCGACAAGAACCTCGGCGTGCGGATCGGGATCGCGATCCTCGCGCTGCTGGTGATCATCGTGTCCGTGTACGTCTCCAAGCGGCGCGGCATCGCCGTCGGCGACGACGAGAGTGCCGAGCGGGTCGCCAACTCGGCGGACGCGGCGGTGGTTTCGTAGGTTTTCGGGCGGAGCCCGGGTAACCGGCGGGCGGACGGCGCGTGCTGACGGCGTGCCGCCCGCCCGTCCGTGTGTGCGGGTGCGGTGCCGCCGTGAGCCTTCTCTCGCGCAAAAAGTAAGAAAAGGTACCTAGGGGGCGATCGGTGTGCGGAGGGTGTGCGTCCGCCGTGTAGGGTCCGGGGCCCGAGAGCCATGGAAGGGACCAATCCGGTGAACAAGAAGCTCGCGGCCGCACTGTCCGGCGGTGCGGTACTGGTGGTGGCGCTGTCGGGCTGCAGCAGCAACAGCGCGCCCAAGGGCCCCGACCCCAAGCTGGTCGCCTGGGCCAAGTCGGTGTGCGACGCCGTGCCCGCGCAGGACGCGAAGATCAAGGCGGCCAACGACGCGATCTCCACGACCGCCGCCGACACCGCCAAGCCCGAGACGCTCCAGAAGACCGACTCCCAGGCCTTCCAGGACATGGCCGACGGCTACAAGGCGATCGCCACCGCCGTCAACGAGGCCGGTGCGCCCCCCGGGGTCGAGGACGGCGCCAAGCGGCTGAACGACGTCGTCAGGAGCTTCAACAGCCTGGCGGCCTCCTACGCCGACCTGAAGAAGCAGGTCGACGGGCTGAACACCAAGGACCAGGCGAAGTTCGCCTCCGGGCTGCACGACGTCGCCCAGCAGATGACGGAGCTGGAGAAGAAGCACCAGAGTGGCACCGAGTCGCTGAAGAAGCTCCAGCAGGGCGAGGTCCAGGACGCCATCGCGCAGCAGGCCAGCTGCAAGAAGGTCGCCGACGCGGCGTCCGCGTCGCCGTCCACGGGCGCCGCGGCGGGCTGACGCCGTCCCAGGGGCCGGGTCGATGCCGTGACGAGGGCCGTGGCGGGCCGGTGTCGCCGTCGGCGGTCGGCGGGCCGGGGTGCGCGGCCGTTGCCGGCGCCGCCCCCTCGCCGGGCGTGCTCAGGCCGTCCCTGACGGGGCGCGCGGGACACAATGGGGGCGTGACTGACTCCGGACCCGCCTCCCTGCCCGCCGCCGACCGGCCCGAGACCACCGCGCGCCTGCGGGACGCGCTGCTGGCCGCCTCCTTCACCGCCGACGGTCTGCTCGACCTGCTCGGCGCCCCCGCGTACGCGGCGCTGGCCCGCAGCGAGACCGTGCCCGCGCTCAGGGCGACCCGTGGCGACACGCCGCTGGAGACCCTCGTACGGCTCTTCCTGCTCCAGCAGCCCGTGGCGCGGGAGCGGGTGGCAGCCGTGCTCCCCGTCGAGGAGGCCGTCGAGGCCGGTTGGCTCACACGGGTGGGCGGCGACGAGGTGGCCGCCACCGTGGACGTGCGGCCGTACGGCGGTCCCGGCGGCGAGGACTGGTTCATCGTCTCCGACCTCGGGTGCGCGGTCGGTGGCGCGGGCGGCATCGGACAGCGCGCCGAAGGTGTGGTGCTCGGTGTCGGCGGCGCGTCCACCACACTGGCCGGCATCACCGTGCGCACGCCCGTCGCCGCCGCGCTGGACCTCGGCACCGGCTCCGGCATCCAGGCGCTGCACGCCTCGCGGCACGCCACGCGCGTGACGGCCACCGATCTCAATCCGCGCGCCCTGCACATCACCGCGCTCACGCTGGCCCTCTCCGGCGCCCCCGCCGCCGAGCTGCGCGAGGGCTCGCTGTTCGAACCGGTCCGGGACGACGAGAAGTTCGACCTGATCGTCTCCAACCCGCCCTTCGTCATCTCCCCCGGCGCGCGGCTCACCTACCGCGACGGCGGGATGGGCGGGGACGATCTGTGCCGCTCGCTCGTTCAGCAGGCGGGGGAACGGCTGAACGAGGGCGGGTTCGCGCAGTTCCTCGCGAACTGGCAGCACGTGGCGGGGGAGGACTGGCAGGACAGGCTCAGGTCGTGGGTGCCGCGCGGGTGCGATGCCTGGATCGTGCAGCGCGAGGTGCAGGACGTCACGCAGTACGCCGAGCTGTGGCTGAGGGACGCCGGGGACCACCGCGGGGACCCGGCGGAGTACCAGGCGCGGTACGACGCCTGGCTCGACGAGTTCGAGGCGCGCAAGGTCAGGGCGGTCGGCTTCGGCTGGATCACCCTGCGCAGGACGGGCGCGGCCGAGCCCTCCATCACGGTGGAGGAGTGGCCGCACCCGGTCGAGCAGCCCCTCGGGGACACCATCCGGGCGCACTTCGACCGCCTCGACTACCTCCGGGAGCACGACGACGCGGCCCTGCTCGCCAGCCACTTCCGGCTGGTCGGCGAGGTGGTGCAGGAGCAGGTCGGGCTGCCCGGCGCGGAGGATCCCGAACATGTGGTCCTGCGCCAGCACCGCGGCATGCGCCGTGCCACCAAGGTGGACACGGTCGGCGCCGGTTTCGCGGGCGTGTGCGACGGCAGCCTGAGCGCCGGCCGCATCCTGGACGCCATCGCCCAGCTGATGGGCGAGGACTCCGTCCGGCTGCGCGACCAGACCCCGGCCCAGATCAGGCTCCTCGTCGAGCAGGGTTTCCTGGAGCCGGCGCAGTGAGGTGACGAGGGCGGGTGGTCCCGCCGGCCCGGCCCGCCGCCCAGCCGACGGGCCGGGCCGCCCGCGCGTCGCCGAGGGGGCGTCGCCGGGTCACCGGCGTGTGCGCCCCCGGCGCCCCGCCCCGGCAGTCACCACCGCCCCTCCCTCCCCGGACGCCCCCCCGCGTGCCGCCCCCGCCGCGCGCCCGTCGTATGCCTCCGGCACACCCGGCGGCAAAACGGCCGGAATAGTGCGGGTCCTGCGGGGCGGAAGGTCCAGGCGGCCGGCCCCCGCTCGGGGGCGCCGGGGCGGCCGGGAGGTCGTTCACCCCGATGTCGCCCGCCGGTCCCCTCCGTGTCCCTCCGGCGTGTCACGCTCCCCGCGCAGGGCGGGGAAAGAGGGGGCGGGCGGGAGATGGAAAGCGGACCGGAGATCTTCGCGGGGGCGGTGTTCGCCCTGTTCGGGGCCGCCCTCCTGGTGTGGACCGGCGTACGGCTGCGGCGCGGGGAGCCGGTGGCGGACGGTGTGAACCGGGTCGCATCGGCCACCGTCGCGAGCCTCGCCGCAGCCCTGGCGCTGGTCCTCGGCGGCTACTGCCTCACCCGCCTCTGACGTCGGCGTGCGTCCTTCCCAAAGCGTGCCGCGAAAGTAAGAGGAGCAATACGCTCCGGACAGGCCGCACCGGGGTACCCGGCACTCCGGGCGGCAGGAATGCCGGTAGTCGGGTTACCGTTCGAGTGGCCGTTGTGGGCTTTTCCCGTTTGACACGGGGGCGGGATGTACCGTCACACTCCGCAGCGTCACACGTGCCAGCAGTACGCCGCGACCCCGGGACGAAGGCCTGGGGAGGCCAAAGCGTCGACCGGAGAGAAGAGCGAAGTTGTCCCCGACCAGCGAGACCGCACAGGGCGGCCGCCGACTCGTCATCGTCGAGTCGCCTGCCAAGGCGAAGACGATCAAGGGCTACCTCGGCCCCGGCTACACCGTCGAGGCGAGCGTCGGGCACATCCGTGACCTCCCCAACGGCGCCGCCGAGGTGCCCGAGAAGTACACCGGCGAGGTCCGCCGCCTCGGCGTGGACGTGGAGCACGACTTCCAGCCGGTCTACGTCGTCAACGCGGACAAGAAGGCGCAGGTCAAGAAGCTCAAGGATCTGCTGAAGGACTCCGACGAGCTCTTCCTCGCCACCGATGAGGACCGCGAGGGCGAGGCCATCGCCTGGCACCTCCAGGAAGTCCTGAAGCCGAAGATCCCGGTCAAGCGGATGGTCTTCCACGAGATCACCAAGGACGCCATCCGGGAGGCCGTCGCCAACCCGCGCCAGCTCAACCAGAAGCTGGTCGACGCCCAGGAGACCCGCCGCATCCTCGACCGCCTCTACGGCTACGAGGTCTCCCCGGTGCTGTGGAAGAAGGTCATGCCCCGGCTGTCGGCCGGCCGTGTCCAGTCCGTCGCGACCCGGCTCGTCGTCGAGCGGGAACGCGAGCGCATCGCCTTCCGCTCCGCCGAGTACTGGGACCTGACCGGCACCTTCGGCACCGGCCGGGCCGGCGACCCCTCGGACCCGTCCTCGCTGGTCGCCCGTCTCCAGACGGTCGACGGCCGGCGTGTCGCACAGGGCCGTGACTTCGACTCCCTCGGGCGGCTGAAGAGCGCGAACACGCTCCACCTGGACGAGGCGACCGCCCGCGGGCTGGCCGCCGCCCTGGAGAACACCCGCTTCTCCGTGCGCTCGGTGGAGTCCAAGCCGTACCGCCGCTCGCCGTACGCGCCGTTCCGTACGACGACGCTCCAGCAGGAGGCCAGCCGCAAGCTCGGCTTCGGCGCCAAGGCGACGATGCAGATCGCGCAGAAGCTGTACGAGAACGGCTACATCACGTACATGCGTACGGACTCCACGACGCTGAGCGAGACCGCCATCGCGGCCGCCCGCGCCCAGGTCACGCAGCTGTACGGCGCCGAATACCTGCCCCCGCAGCCGCGTACGTACGCCGCCAAGGTGAAGAACGCGCAGGAGGCGCACGAGGCGATCCGCCCCTCGGGTGATCGTTTCCGCACGCCCGCGGAGACCGGCCTGACCGGCGACCAGTTCAAGCTGTACGAGCTGATCTGGAAGCGGACCGTCGCCTCCCAGATGAAGGACGCGACCGGCAACAGCGTGACCGTGAAGATCGGTGGCACCGCCGCCGACGGCCGGGACGCGGAGTTCAGCGCCTCCGGCAAGACGATCACCTTCCACGGCTTCCTCAAGGCCTATGTCGAGGGCGCCGACGACCCCAACGCCGAGCTGGACGACCGCGAGCGCCGGCTGCCGCAGGTCGCCGAGGGCGACGCGCTGTCCGCCGACGAGATCACGGTCGACGGCCACGCCACCAAGCCCCCGGCCCGCTACACCGAGGCATCCCTGGTCAAGGAGCTGGAAGAGCGCGAGATCGGCCGCCCGTCGACCTACGCGTCGATCATCGGCACCATCCTGGACCGCGGCTACGTGTTCAAGAAGGGCACGGCGCTCGTGCCGTCCTTCCTGTCGTTCGCCGTCGTGAACCTCCTGGAGAAGCACTTCGGCCGGCTGGTCGACTACGACTTCACCGCCAAGATGGAGGACGACCTCGACCGCATCGCCCGCGGCGAGGCCAAGGCGGTGCCGTGGCTGCGGCGCTTCTACTTCGGCGAGGGCAACGTCACCGGCGCCGCGGCCGACGCGGGCAACGGCGACGGCGACCACCTCGGCGGCCTGAAGGAGCTGGTGACCGACCTGGGCGCGATCGACGCCCGCGAGGTCTCCTCGTTCCCGGTGGGCAACGACATCGTGCTGCGCGTCGGCCGCTACGGCCCGTACATCGAGCGCGGCGAGAAGGACACCGAGCAGCACCAGCGCGCCGACATCCCGGACGACCTGGCGCCGGACGAGCTGACCGTCGAGCTGGCCGAGGAACTGCTGGCCAAGCCGAGCGGCGACTTCGAGCTGGGCACCGACCCGCAGACCGGCCACACCATCGTGGCCAAGGACGGCCGCTACGGCCCGTACGTCACCGAGGTGCTCCCCGAGGGCACCCCGAAGACCGGCAAGAACGCGGTGAAGCCGCGCACGGCCTCCCTCTTCAAGTCCATGTCGCTGGACACGGTGACCCTGGACGACGCGCTGAAGCTGATGTCCCTGCCGCGGGTCGTCGGCACCGACGCCGACGGCGTGGAGATCACCGCGCAGAACGGCCGCTACGGCCCGTACCTGAAGAAGGGCACGGACTCGCGCTCGCTCCAGTCCGAGGACCAGCTCTTCACGATCACGCTGGAGGAGGCGCAGGCGATCTACGCCCAGCCCAAGCAGCGTGGGCGCGCCGCCGCCAAGCCGCCGCTGAAGGAGCTGGGCGAGGACCCGGTCTCCAACAAGCCGGTCGTGGTCAAGGACGGCCGCTTCGGCCCGTACGTCACGGACGGGGAGACCAACGCGACCCTGCGCTCCGGCGACAGCGTCGAGACGATCACCCCCGAGCGCGGCTTCGAGCTGCTCGCCGAGAAGCGCGCGAAGGCCCCGGCCAAGAAGACCGCGAAGAAGGCGGCGGCCAAGAAGACCGCCCCGGCGAAGAAGACCGCCGCGAAGAAGGCGGCGGCCAAGAAGACGGCGAGCGCCGCGAAGAAGACGACGGCGAAGAAGACGACCGCCAAGAAGGCGACGGCCGCCAAGTCGACGCCTTCCGGCACGGAGGACTGAGCCCCGGCCCGGCGCGGAGGGCCGAGCCCCGGCCCCCGGTCCGGACGGCCGACGCTTTCCTCGTTTCGCCTCGCACACGCCCCGGCATCACTTTGGTGTCGGGGCGTGCGCATGCCAGGAGAGCGAGGTGTGGTGTCGTCGGCTACGGATAGGCTGAACGCATGACGCGAGCCGAGCAGCCAACGGCCCACACCCCAGAACCGGACGACGCCCTGGTCGCGGACTCCCGCGAGCGCGCCGTGCGTTCCCTGTTGCGCCGACCGCAGTTGCGGCGCCTGTGGAGCGCGCAGCTGGTGAGCGGCGTCGGCGACATCCTCGCCCTCCTGGTCCTGGTCCTCCTCGTCCTCCAGGCGGCGATCGACCAGGGGACGTTCGGCGGTGGCTACCGGGGCGTGGCGTTCGCAGTGGCGACCGTCTTCGCGGCGCGCGGCCTCGCCGCGCTGCTGTTCGGCGCGGTCCTGCTCGGCCCGCTGACCACGCTCACCGCGCAGGAGGGCCCGCTCGACCGGCGCTGGACCATGGTCGGCGCCGACGGACTGCGGGCCGCGCTGCTGATCGTCGCCCCGCTGTGGATCGACTGGACCCCGGCGGACGCGCCGGCCGTGCTGCTGGTCACCGCCTTCGTCACCGGCGTCGCCGAGCGGCTGTGGACGGTGTGCCGCGAGAGCGCCGCCCCCGCCCTGCTGCCCGCCCCGCCCCCGGAGGGCGCGACGGTACGGCCGCTGCCGGACCACATGGACGCGTTGCGCCGCCTCGCGCTGCGCACCGGCTTCCTCGCCGTCCCGCTGGCCGCCGCCGCCCTGGTCGTGGCCGCCCTGCTGAACAACCTGCTGGGCACCGGCGTGCCCTGGTTCGACCAGCACCACGCGGCCCTCGCGTCGTACGTCGCGGCCGGTCTGTTCGCCGCCTCGCTGTCCCTGCTGACCTACCTGGAACTGCCCGACACGCGCACCCCGCGCGCCCGGTCCCCGCTGGAGGGCCTGCGCCGCCCGCGCACCGGCACCGGTGTCGACAAGGGGCGCACGGGCGCCATCCCGCTGCTGGTCCCGGCCTGCGCCGCCGTGGCCGGCGCCATCGCCGCGGCCGTCTCCGTCTGCGTGCTGCACGCCACCGACCTGGGCGGCGGCCCGGTCCTGTTCGGCCTGCTGGTGCTGGGCCTGACCGGCGGCGTCGCCGTCGGCATCCGTACGGCCCCCGCGCTGCTGCCCTCGCTGTCCCGCCGCCGGCTGCTGTCCCTGGCCATCGCCTTCACCGGCATCGCGCTGCTGGCCGCCGGGCTGGTCCCGGACGTCACCACCGTGCTGCTGATCGCCACCCTCGCCGGCTTCGCCGCGGGCGTCGCCGCCAACACCGGGCACGCGCTGCTCGACCAGGAGACCGAGGACTACCGCAGGGCGCGGGTCACCGAGCACCTCCAGGCCGTGGTCCGCGTCTGCATAGCGCTCGGCGCGCTGATCGCCCCGGTGATCGCCGGGCTGATCGGCCGGCACCGGCTGGAGAACGGCCGCTTCGTCTTCGCCCACGGCGGCGCCTCGTTCACGCTGATGCTGATCGGCGCGCTGCTGCTGCCGGTGGCCGCGCTGGTGCTCGCCAAGGTCGACGACCGCTCCGGCATCCCGCTGCGCCAGGACCTCAAGGACGCGCTGCTCGGCGGCGACGACCCCGTGGAGACCCCGGCGGCGAACGGCTTCTTCATCGCCCTCGAAGGCGGCGACGGCGCGGGCAAGTCCACCCAGGCCGAGGCGCTCGCCGAGTGGATCCGCGGCAAGGGCCACGAGGTCGTGCTCACCCGCGAACCGGGCGCCACCCCGGTCGGCAAGCGGCTGCGCTCGATCCTGCTGGACGTGTCCTCGGCGGGCCTGTCCCACCGCGCGGAGGCGCTGCTGTACGCCGCCGACCGCGCCGAGCACGTCGACACCGTCGTACGCCCCGCCCTGGAGCGCGGCGCGGTCGTCATCTCCGACCGCTACATCGACTCGTCGGTCGCCTACCAGGGCGCCGGCCGCGATCTGTCCCCGACCGAGATCGCCCGCATCAACCGCTGGGCGACCGACGGGCTCGTCCCGCACCTCACCGTGCTCCTCGACGTCTCCCCGGAGGCCGCCCGCGAGCGGTTCACCGAGGCGCCGGACCGGCTGGAGTCGGAGCCCGCGGAGTTCCACGCGCGGGTGCGGGCCGGCTTCCTCACCCTGGCCGCCGCCGACCCGGGCCGCTACCTGGTGGTCGACGCCGCCCAGGAGCCCGAGGCCGTCACCACCGTGATCCGGCACCGGCTCGACACCGTGCTGCCGCTGTCCCAGGCCGAGATCGAGGCCCGCGAGGAGGCGCGCCGCAAGGCCGAGGAGGAGGCGCGCCGCAAGGCCGAGGAAGAGGCCGCCCGCAAGGCCGAGGAGGAGCGCCTGGAGCGCGAGCGTCAGGCGGAGCTGGCCCGGCTGCGTGCCGAGGAGGAGGAGCGCAAGCGCCGCGAGCTGGAGGAGGCGCAGCGCCGCGAGGCCGAGCGTCAGGCGGAGGAGGCCCGGCAGCGGGCGGCCGAGGCGGCCCGGCGCGCGGAGGAGGAGCGTCAGCGCCTGCTCGCCGAGGAGAAGGCCCGCGCCGAGGAGGAGGCCCGCCGCAAGGCGGAGGAGGAGCGCCGCCGCAAGCAGGCCGAGGAAGAGGCCCGGATCCGCGCGGAGGAAGAGGCCCGGCAGGCCAGGCTGCGCGCCGAGGAGGAGGCGCGGCAGGCCAAGGAGCGTGCCGAGGAGGAGGCGCGGCGCCTGGAGGCCCAGCGCAAGGCGGAGGCGGCACTGCTCCGCGCCGAGGAGGCCCGCCGCCAGGCGGCCGAGGCGGCTGCCGCAGCCGATGCCGCGGCCCGCAGGCCCAGCAGCCCCCTCCCGAAGGTCCCCGGTGTGACCCCGGACGCGTCGACGGTCGCCACCCCGGTGGTGTCGCCCGGCCCGGGCACGGAGGAGACGGTGCCCACGCCGGTCGTCTCGCCGGACCAGGACGGGCTCGCCGGGCGCGGGGCCCGCGACGGCCACCGGGACTCCGGCTCCGACGCCGAGGTGACCGCCGAGCTGCCCCAGCCGCCGGCCGTCGGCCCCGGGGCGGCCGTTCCGGGTGCGGCGGACGAGACGGCGGTGCTGCCCCAGGTGGGCGCCGCCGACGAGACCGCCGTACTGCCCCGGGTGGACGCGGAGGAGACCGCCGTACTGCCTCCGGTGCGCGACGACGCCCCGGCGGACCGGATGCCGCGCGGCTTCTTCCGCGACGAGCGCCCGGCGGCCGGACCCGACGGCTCCGAGGACCGCACCCGCGAGATGCCCCAGCCTGGCGCCGAGGGCACCGCGCGCCGCCGCCCCCGCCCCGACTGGGCCGAGGAGACCCCGCTGGACGACCTGCCGTCCCTGGCCGACGAACTGCTGGGTTCGTACGACGACCACGACGAGGACCGGTCCCGCCGGGGCCGCCGGGGCTGATCCCCGCGCGCCTCGCGGAAGCGGCGCCCGTTCCCTGCCGGGCAGGGGGCGGGCGCCGCTCCGTATCGGTGGGCGCCACCGTTGTCGGTCCCCACCCGCACAATGGAGGTCGGAACGCGGAGTGTGACGGAAGGGCGGCGTGACCCGTGAGCGTGTGGGACGACCTCGTCGGGCAGGAAAAGGTGTGCGCGGTGCTGGGCGCCGCCGCGCGGGACGCCGACGCCCAGGTCACCGCCGCGGCGACCGACGCGCCGCTGCCGGAGGCGTCGAGGATGACGCACGCCTGGCTGTTCACGGGCCCGCCCGGCGCGGGCCGCAACCAGGCCGCGCGGGCCTTCGCCGCGGCCCTCCAGTGCGTGAGCCCGGACCGCGCCCTCGGCGGGGCCCCCGGCTGCGGCTTCTGCGACGGCTGCCACACCGCCCTGCTCGGCACCCACGCGGACGTCACCACCGTCGCCGCGGTCGGCGCTGAGATCCTGGTCAAGGACATGCGGGACACCGTCCGCAAGTCCTTCACCGCCCCGGCGAACGGCCGCTGGCAGATCATCCTGGTCGAGGACGCCGAGCGGCTGAACGAGAAGTCGGCCAACGCCGTCCTCAAGGCCGTCGAGGAGCCCGCCCCCCGCACGGTCTGGCTGCTGTGCGCTCCCTCCGTCGAGGACGTCCTGCCGACCATCCGCTCCCGCTGCCGCCATCTGAACCTGCGCACCCCGTCCGTGGACGCGATCGCCGACATGCTGGTACGCCGTGACGGCGTCGAACCGGAGGCCGCGGCCGCCGCCGCCCGCGCCACCCAGGGGCACGTGGACCGGGCCCGGCGCCTGGCCACCGACCCGGCGGCCCGTGAGCGCCGCGCCGCCGTCCTGCGGCTCCCGCTGCGCCTGGACGAGGTCGGCGCCTGCCTCAGGGCCGCCCAGGAACTGGTCGACGCGGCCGCCGAGGACGCCAAGCAGCTCGCCGAGGAGACGGACGGCAAGGAGGCCGAGGAGCTGAAGGCGGCGCTCGGCGCGGCCCAGGGCGGCCGGCTGCCGCGCGGCACGGCGGGCGTGATGAAGGACCTGGAGGACATGCAGAAGCGCCGCCGGACCCGCACCCAGCGCGACAGCCTGGACGTGGCCCTCGGCGACCTCACCACCTTCTACCGCGACGTCCTCGCCCTTCAGCTCGGCTCCCGCGTGGCCATCGCCAACACGGACGCCGAGGACGCGCTGCAGCGGCTGGCCCGGGCCAGTTCGCCGGAGTCCACCCTGCGCCGCATCGAGGCGATCGCCGCCTGCGGCGAGGCCCTGGACCGCAATGTGCCGCCGCTGCTGGCGGTGGAGGCGATGACGATGGCCCTGCGGGCGGGCTGACGGCGCCCGCTCCTGTCGCGGGCGAGTGACGACGGTGTGCCGGCGACGCCCGCCGTCCCCCAAGGGGTGGACCGGTTGCGCCCGCCGTCACCCACGGGATGGACCGCCGCCGCCCGCCGTCCCTCGTACGGGGCGACAATCCGCACGCACCGCACTCCCTGTATCGCACAGCGTTAATCTCGCCAGATGCACACCTGGTCCTCCCCCTCCCGCCGCCGGTGCACGGCGTCCCGCACCCGGGCCCGCCTCACGGCCGTCGCCCTCGCGACCGCGGCCCTCCTCGTGTCCGCGTGCTCACCCGGCGGCTCGGTCGCGTCGTCCTCGGCGGCGGCCACCCGGACCGGTGCGGCGGACGTCCCCCTCCTGGCCCCGCTGCCGCGCACCACGCCCGCGTCGCTGAGGCCGTACTACACACAGCGGCTGAAGTGGCGCGACTGCGGCGCTCCCGGCTTCCAGTGCGCCACGATGAAGGCACCGCTGGACTACGCCAGGCCCGACGCGGGTGACGTACGGCTCGCGGTGGCCCGCAAGGCCGTCACCGGCGGCGCCAAGCCGCTCGGCTCGCTGCTGGTCAACCCGGGCGGTCCGGGCGGCTCGGCGATCGACTACCTCCAGCAGTACGCCGGTCTCGGCTACCCCGCCGAGGTCCGCGCCCGCTACGACATGGTCGCCATGGACCCGCGCGGCGTCGCCCGCAGCGAGCCCGTCGGATGCCTGGACGACCGCCGGATGGACACGTACACGCAGACCGACCTGACCCCCGACGACCAGGCGGAACGCGACGCGGTGGTGGCGGCGGACAAGAAGTTCGCACAGGCCTGCGGGGCCCGCTCGGCACGGCTGCTGCGGCATGTCTCCACCGTCGAGGCGGCCCGGGACATGGACGTGCTGCGCGCGGTGCTGGGCGACCCCAAGCTGAACTACGTCGGCGCGTCCTACGGCACCCTCCTCGGCGCGACCTACGCCGGTCTCTTCCCGGGCCGGGTGGGCCGCGTGGTCCTGGACGGGGCGCTGGACCCCTCCCTGGACTCCCGCACGGTGAACCTGGAGCAGACGGCGGGCTTCGAGACCGCCTTCAAGGCCTTCGCCGAGGACTGCGCACGGCAGACGGACTGCCCGCTCGGCGGCAGCGGCACGACGCCCGCCCAGGCCGGCGACCGCCTCAAGGTCTTCTTCCGCGAGCTGGACGCGCGCCCCCTCCCCACGGGCGACCCGCACCGCGAACTGGGCGAGGCCCTGGCCACCACCGGCGTGATCGCGGCGATGTACGACCAGGGCGCCTGGGGGCGGCTGCGCGCGGCGCTGACCTCGGCGATGAAGGACCACGACGGCGAGGGCCTGCTCGCCCTCTCGGACAGCTACTACGAACGCGACGCCTCGGGCCACTACACGAACCTGATGATGGCCAACGCCGCCGTGAACTGCCTGGACCTGCCGCCCGCCTTCACCGGCCCCGAGCAGCTCGCGAAGGACGTGCCGGCCTTCGAGAAGGCGTCCCCGGTCTTCGGCGAGGGCCTCGCCTGGGCCTCGCTGAACTGCACGTACTGGCCGGTCCGGGCCACGGGCGAGCCGCACCGCATCCCGGCGCGGGGCGCGGCACCGATCGTGGTGGTCGGCACCACCCGCGACCCGGCGACCCCCTACCGCTGGGCCCAGTCCCTGTCCCGCCAGCTGTCCTCGGGCCGCCTCCTCACCTACGCCGGCGACGGCCACACCGCCTTCGGCCGGGGCAGCACCTGCATCGACTCCGCGATCGACAGCTACCTGCTGCACGGCACCCCGCCGGCCCGCGGCAAGCGCTGCTCCTGACCCCGCCCCGGCCCCGGGACCCCGGTCCGGGGGCCGGTACGAAGCACTCCCGGAAACTGTGTAGACTTACCGACGTTGCCGACCGCACCCTAGGTGCACGCAGCACGCCGCTTTAGCTCAGATGGCCAGAGCAACGCACTCGTAATGCGTAGGTCTCGGGTTCGAATCCCGAAAGCGGCTCAGGTGAGGCCCAGGTCAGATAGCATCTGACCTGGGCCTTTGTGCTTGTCGAGGACCCGGAACCGGGTGCCGTCGATCGGCTGCCGCCGGGACCGGACAGGCGGCAGCCCCGCCCTGGCCCCCCTTCGGGGCGCGCCGGCGCGGACCTCGCTGTGGAGACCG
This sequence comes from Streptomyces sp. SCPE 10, assembly GCF_051980735.1. Lineage (NCBI taxonomy): Bacteria > Bacillati > Actinomycetota > Actinomycetes > Kitasatosporales > Streptomycetaceae > Streptomyces > Streptomyces sp. SCPE 10. The sequence goes on from NZ_CP197069.1 coordinate 4,255,851, forward strand.
CGGACGCCGCCCCCCGGCCTCACGCCATCGAACGATGAGAGGACCGGCAGAACACCGCCTCCGGCCCTCTCACACCTTCTGGCCGGCGCGTTCGTGCTCGCGCAACAGCGGCAGCACACGGGTGTAGAAGATCCGCATCTCATCCCGGGTCGGCCAGCCCGAGAAAATGAACTCGCTTATCCCGGCCGCCTTGTACTCGTAGAGATACGCCGCGACTTCCTCATAGCTGCCCACCACACAGAGTGCCGGCCCACCGCGATATGCCACGGCACCGGAGTACAGCATGGGAGAAAGCCAGTCGGCCTCGGCGGCCTCGGCCAACTGGAAAGACGTGTTCACCGCCACGGAATCGGAGGAGGCCACGGCGTCCGCGATCATTTTCCGGTGATTCTCATCGGGATCGCCCATCAGATCGGCGAGATCCGCCAACGCTTCCTCACGGGTTTCTCTCGCCAACACGTGCATACGGGTTCCCACCCGGCCGCCCTGCGTCAGAACGGACTTCGCCGCCGCGGCCATTCCCTCGGGCGTATCGCCGTACCGCAGCCAGCAGTCGCCGTGGTCCACGGCGGTCTGCTGAGCCACCTCGGACGCCCCGCTGATGTAGATCTCGGGGCGGCTTCCCCCCTTGAACCCCAGACCGATCTGCGCGTCCTTGATGCGATAATGCTCGCCCTCGTAGGACAGCGGCTTCTCACCGCTCCAGAACCGGTGGAGAATCTCCAGGAATTCATTGGACCGTGCGTAGCGCTCGTCGTGCGCGAGGAAATCTCCGTAATACGCCTGCTCGGCCGGGGAGGTACCGGCGACCAGGTTGAGGGATATCCGTCCGTCCGACATCCACGAGACGGTGTTGACCACTTGGGCGAAGAGCGTCGGTGACAGCAGCCCGGGACGGTAGGCGAGGAGGAACTTGACGCGCTCGGTCTCGCGGACCAGTGCGCCGAGCATCGGCAGGGGGTCGGGCATGTGGTAGCCGATCCCCATGAGGAGCGAGTCGACGCCCAGGTCGTCCGCTTCGCGCGCGAAGTCGACGATCCCGTCGAAGTCGAGCTGGCCGATCGTGTATTTCCCCGTCGCCTTCTGCTGCCCACTGAGCGGCGAGTTCCAGTGAACTCTCAGCTCATCCGAGTCTGACCGCAGTTGGCTTGACAAACTGCTCGCGACCACGTTCACACCTTCCGATCGCTCAAAATCCGATGGTCTTGCCCCGTCAGTACCTTCGCGGTGCCGCCGAGTTCGACGTGCAGGTCCGGTCCCGCGGCGGCGGTGATGGTGGCCTGGCTGCCGAGGGCGTCACCCATGTCGACGGCGATCCGGTGGACACCCCGTCCGGCCAGATGCGCGGCGAGGCAGGCCGTGCTGTTGGCGTTGGCGATGTCTTCCGGAACGCCGATCGAAGGAGCGAACATCCGGGCGGCGATCGCCCCCTCGGGCGAAGGCTCCGAGTAGACGTACGCGCCGAGCAGGCCGAACCGGTCACAGGCCGCCCTGAGGCCGTCGAGGTCCGGGCGCAGCGCGGCAAGCACGTCCCGATGGGGGACCGGCACCAGAATGCGTTCGCGGCCCACACCCGCGATCCGGACGTCCGATCCGGTCTCGTCCGGCCCGAGCCCGAGGGTCGGGAGAACCAAGGCGCGCTCCTCCGCGGTGGGTTCGCGCAGATCGACGGGTCCGGGATCGAAGGCAGCGGTGATCAGTTCCCCGTCACGCTCGGCCCGGCCGGCGAAGACGCGCCCCCCGGCCCGCAAGGTCGTCCGGTAGGGCCAGGCACCGCCGTACCGTGCCGCGAGGAGGGCGAGGGCGGCGACCGTACCGTGACCGCAGGCGGGCAGTTCCCCTTCCGCGGTGAAGAAACGCAGCTCCGTCGCGTCGTCGGCGTGACGTATGTACACGGCGTGCGAGGTGCCTTGTGCGACGGCGGTCCGGTACCGCTCGTCCGCGCCCGGCGGCGGGCCGGTCGCGTCGTCCTCCAGCACGACGGCCGTGGGACTGCCGCCCGCGCCGCCCCGCAGACACGCGTGGACGACCGTCACGTTCGGCGCGCTCACGGAGCTGTCACTTCGCGTCCTCCAGCGTGGCGTACCCGGTGGCCGCCGCGGTGTCCCGGGCGTCTTCCTGGAGTTGGAAGAGCGAGCCGAAGGGGCGCTCCGCGAGCGGAAGGCGCCACGCCCCGCCCTCCACGCGTGCCGAGTCCGACACATTGCCGCGCAGCAGCCTTACTCCGGCCTCGTTGTGGCCGGCGTGCGCGCCGAAGTGGATCGGGTAGGCGTCGGCCGCACGGTAGGCCGGCAGAAAGGCGCGGCGGTAGCGGTCGGAGCGGTTCGGGGAGGAGTAGTGCAGCAGCAGGGGGTGGATGAAGATCACGCTGCCGGCGGGCGCCTCGAGCGACACCGCGAGCGAGGCGTCCGGGGCGTCGGCACCCGCCACCTTGCCGCGGAAGAAGCCGTCGACGTAGTGGTCGGCGAGGCCGCGCAGGTGCGAGCCCGGGATCGCCTGGAGGGCGGAGTTCTCGCTGGTGGTGTCGTCCAGGTAGAGGAGGGCCGTCACCAGGTCGGTGTTGGTGTGGGGGTAGTAGGCGAAGTCCTGGTGCCAGTCCACGACACTGCCCACCCGCGGCGCCTTGAGGTGAAGCTTGCTGTAGTGGAACAGGATGTCGGGGCCGATGAGTGCCTCGACATGGTCGAGCAGCCGGGGGTTGGCGGAGGCACGCTCGAACGCACCGTGCTGCTTGGTGGGCGCCCAGATCCGGCGGGCCATGCCGTTGTCGCCCGGCTCCACCTCGGCCACGGAGCCGATGTCCGGGACATCCAGGACCTCGGTGATGGCGGTGTTGAGCTCGGCGACCTCGCTCGGGTCGAAAAGCCGCTCGACGAGCGCGAAGCCGTTCTCCCGGTATTCCTTGACGAACGCTGCTGTGTCGGGTGCGGACATCCCCGTTTTCCTCTCTGCTGGGCGTAAGGAGGTGCGGTGAAGGGTGCGGCTGGTGCGGGTCCGCCGGTGAAGACCGCCCGGCGGACCCGTGGTCTCGGCGCGGGGACGCGGACCGTCCCCGTGAAGGCCTCGACCGTTCACCCCTCCAGCGCACGAGATCCTCGCGTGCCGGTCCGGCCGGCGGCGTGGATCCGGGATGTACGGATCAGACGGCGGCGGGCTCCGGGCGCTTGGCGACGGTGTCCTCGTAGATCTCCCGGAAGAACATCGCGAGGATCTCCTGGACATCGTCGATGTACTTGAAGACCTGCTGGAAGTCCTCCTCGGTGAAGATCAGCTGGCGGAGGATGTCCCACATCTCCTGGGAGTGGTCCTCGGTGGTGTCGACGTGGAGGTGGGCGGCCTGCCCCTTGACGTTCTCCTTGCCGAGCCGCTCCTGCAGGTTGTCGACGATGGCCGGCTGAAGCTTGACCTGGGTGTACTCGACCAGGTAGTTGGAGACGACCGGGGCGAGTGCCGACTCGTGCTCCAGGGTGTAGTAGAAGAAGCCCTCGAGGAGGCGAGTGGAGAGGTAGGGCTCGGTGGCGAGGATCTCTTCCTCGGTGATGCCTGCGGCCTCGGCGTCGCTGATGTACAGCTTGTCGTGCAGCATCTCCTCGGCCTGGTACTGCGCGTAGTCACGGGCGGCCCTGGGCGCCACCTGTGCGATCTTGTAGATGGCCTTGGACTGGCTGACCCGGGAGAGGCGGATCCGCCACACGTGCTCGATGAGGGTGCGGCGGTAGTACGCCTGGTGGAGCTCGGGCTCGGTCAGGTGGGACGCGAAGGGAACGGTGGCCTTCCACTCCGCCATCTTCTTGTCCATATAGCGGTCGAGTTCGGCCTTCTTCAGACGGCTCTGTTCCTCGGTGTAGAGCGGCTTCGGATGGTTGATCCCGGTGTTCTGCACGCGGTTCATCGCGTTCTCCTTCACAAGAGGGTTCGCAGACAGACGTACACGGAAAGGCAGGGTGTGCTGTGTGCCGCCACCCGGCGCGGTGGTGGCCAAATCCCGGGCGATCTCCTCGACGACGTGGGTGGACCCGGCGCCGAGGCCGCCGGCATCAGCGGTAGCGGACGTGGAAGTGCTCCGCCGCGTGTCGGTCGAGGAACGCGGTCTCGGCCTCGAGGTCGTCGGCCGCAACGTCCCACAGGGCGTCCATCAGGCAGATCCCCCGGTCGGACGCGTCGAGTTCGGTTCCCTCCACCACGTGGAGGCGCAGGATCCGCGGCGGGCGGGTGGGCGGCTCGAAGCGGATCTCGTCGATGGTCCGCCCCTTCTCCCCGTACTTGCTGAGGAACACGGTCGCCCGGGTGGGTGCGCCGGTGCGCAGGGCTTCCAGCTGGGAGGCGCGGGTGAGCCGGTCGCAGAAGGCGTCCCGCTCGCCGTCGGGCAGCAGCAGGGACTCGGTCCACAGGTCGAGGAGGGAGTATCCGGTGACGGTCTGGGTGCTGGGGTTGATGAGGCTGCCGCCCATCCGGGGGTTGATCTCGATGATCTCCCAGCGCTTCCTGGACTCCCAGTACTTGACCTCGATGTGGAAGACGCCGGCGGTCAGCCCGCGGCCCGCCAGCGCGGCGAGGCAGCGGGTGACGTGGTCGGATCCTTCCAGCACGAGTTCGCGGTCGATGCTCGCGGGCGGACTGACCGACATCCCCTCCAGGGTGGTCCGCTCCAGGCGTTCCACACGGGCCTTCTCGTGGACGCACAGGTGGTGGACCCGTCCGTCGAGGACGACGGTCTCGAAGCTGAACTCCGGTCCCTCGACGTACTCCTCGACGAGGAAGTCGTACCGGTCCATGAAGATCGCCTTCATGCGCCGGTCGGCGCGCATCTGCTCCTGGATCGCGGGCAGTTCGGCCAGATCCCCGACGTCGTCCAGGACGAAGGTGGCGAAGGACGAGGCACCGCGCACCGGCTTGACGAACCAGCGCGTGTCGGGGTCGAGATCGGGTATCGCGCCAGGGGCGAGGCGATTGACCCGAACCTCGCTCAGTCCCTCGGCGAAGAGGTAACGGCGCAGTTCGAACTTGTCGAGGCAGAGACGCAACGCGGCCTGGGTGGAGTCGCGCGCACCGAGCTTCTCGTTGAACTCGGCCATCAAAAGCCGGTAGCCCTCGAAGGAGGCAAGGACGGCCTCGATCCGGTAGCCCCGGTCGGTGAGTTCGCGGAGGGCCTTCTCGACGTCGCCGGAGCGCAGTTCGGCCTCTTCGGTGACCACGCAGTCCGCCAGATGGCGACGGGTCCCGTCGAGGACCGCCGGCTCCTCCGGCCGGGAGCTGAGGCCGACGAGGGCCAGGTCGAGCCCGGCGGCGGCCGCGGCGATCTCCTCGGTGTACGACTTGCCTAGGTGCAGGAGGAGCAGGATCGCTCTCTTCATCTGTGCATCTCCTCGAAGTTCCGGTACGGGGACCTCCCTCAGCGCAGGCGGGCCGCCTGACGGTCCTCGGTCTCGGCCTGGTGGGCACGCAGGATGTCCACGAGCCGGGCGGCACTGCCCTCACGGACCGGGTCGACGACCGGGAGTCCGGTGTTGGCCTCCAGCTTCTCGGCCTCCCGGCGGTACTCCTCCTCGGTGAAACCGAAGCTGTTGACGCTGATGGCGGCGACCTTGGCGGGCCGTTCGAAGACGGTGAGCTCCTCGTTCATGCGGATCAGCTCGGGGATGGGGATGATGGGTGTCTCCCATACCTTGGTGCGCTCGGCGCCGAGACGGTGGCAGAAGACCAGGGCGTGCGGCAGGGAGCCGTGGAGGATGGCGAGGGCGACACCGCTGAATCCGATGTGGTTGAGGGAACCCTGGCCCTCGACGACCACCCAGTCGTTGCCGGCCGCGGCCTCCAGGACGGCCTGCTCGACGGCACCGCCCATGAAGTCGCCGGCCACGCCGTCGACCGCGACGCCGTGGCCCGAGATCAGCATGCCGCTCTGGCCGGTGGCGGCGAAGCCGGTGCGGATGCCACGGCGGTTGGCCTCGTTCCAGATCTCCAGGGCGGCGGTCTTCTTGCCGATGTTGGAGTCACTGCCGCAGGTGTGGATGACCCAGGTGTCCAGGTCCAGGACACGAGCCCGGTTGAGCGGCACGGCCGGGGAGTCCTTGGTCTCCCAGACGGTGACGCCCTTCTCACGGACGGCGTGGGCGATGTCCGGGTCGTCGTTGAGGCGGTAGTGGATCGAGTTGATCAGGTGGAGGCCGTTCTGGACGGCTGCGAGGAGATGCGGCCGCCAGCCGGAGGGCAGTTCGGCGGAGTGCAGACCCTTGCCGATGATCATTACCTCGGGGTGCAGATGCAGAGCGTGCTCGACACGGCCGACGATCGGGATCGCGCCACCGTAGCCGAGGACGTCCTGAACGGTCTTGCCGGCCTTGCGGCTGTCGATCACGGCGACACAGCGATCCCCGTTGTAGCGGATCAGCGAGGCCGCGATCTTGCTCGTGAAGAGCCCGAAGCAGCCCTCGGCGAACAGCACGAACTTCTTGTCGATCAACTCCGCATGGCTCAACTGACCCACGTCTTTTCCTCCACAGACTCGATGGTTCGACTGCCGAATGGCACGAGATGTTCGAGCGCGTTACAGGACAGGCTCAGTCGTCAGGCGGTACTGCGCACGCGCCTGGCGCACGGCGGCCTCGATCTGCTCCTGGGTGCCGCCCCGGAAGAGGAAGCGGCCGCCTTGGAGCGTGGCGTACGAGCCGGGACGGGAGACCAGGACCTCCCCCTGCCGCGGCACCAGTTCGCGGTAGACATAAGGGACGTCGCCCAAGAGCGGAGTGGCGGACGTGACCTTCTGGGGCAGTGGCCTGGGGCCCGGAATGATCAGCCAACCGCCGCTCAGCTCCGGGTCCGGGACCGGCAGGTCGAGCGGGCGGTCGAGCAGCACGTCGGTCCACAGCCGGAACAGGTTCACACCGTGCACGTCATGGATGACGTACGACACGTCGGCGCCCGGCACCCGGGCTCCGACCTCCAGGAACACCAACTCGTCGCCGGTGTCGAAGAGTTCCAGGTGAAAGGCGGAGCTCCGCAGGCCGAGCGCGGTCAGGCAACGCACGGCGAAGTCCTCGCAGCGGCCGCGCGCCACGGGGTCCGTCTGGAAGACGGAGCCGAGCGGTTCACCGAGGCGCTCGAAGTCCAGGCAGGTGGAGATGTAGCGCGAGGTGCACAGGAACAGCGGCTTGCCCTCGGCGTCCAGGACGCCGTCGACGTGCAGGATCTCGCCCTGTACGAACTCCTCGATCTCCAGGTCGTCCAGGGTCCGTTCGGCGCACAGGGCCCGCAGCTCCTCGGCCGAGGCGATCTCGCGCACACCCTGACTGGACGCCCCACGCACCGGCTTGACGATCACCGGGTAACCGAACTCCTCGGCCGTCGCGAGGATCTGCTCCTCGGTCCGGCAGGACGCCCAACGCGGCACCCGGAGACCGGCCCGGTGCAGCGTCTCCTTCATGACGGTCTTGTCGCGGAACCTGGAGATCTCCTCAGGCCCGGGACCCGGGATGCCGTACCGCTCGCGCAGGGTCGCCGCGAGGTCGAGGAGCATTTCGGAGAAGCCGATGACGTGGTCGAACGGTCCCTGGTCGCGGACGATGGCGTCGACGAGTTCCAGCACGCCGTCCAGATCGCCGAAGTCCGGTACGACGTGCACCCGTTCGGCGTCAGCGGGTACCCCGCTGCGGCCGCCCTCGTCGCACACGTAGGTGACGCGGTCGGTCTCCGGGTCGAAGACGACCTCGGGAGCGGCGAGGCGGTTCTCCCAGCGCCGTTCGTCCTCGTACAAAGGCCAGCGGGTCAGAAACAGAATTGCGCCGGACATAGATGTCGTCCTCACGGTTCAAAGGCTTTATGATCGCGCCCGGCCAGGGTGGCCGGTTTACGGCAGCGGTGGGCCCCTCAAAACCGAAGGAGAAACATGACGTGAATTCCGGAACGGCCCCCAACGCGCTTTCGCGCTGCCCCAGCCTCGCATGGGACCGGCCCGGCCAGAATAGGACCTAGGTCCCGGCGCCCCGGCGACGCGGATGCGGGCACACCGCCGGTCTCAGGGGCGTGGCGATGTCCGGGTGGTCTCGAACACATGCAGGTCACAGGGGGTGACGCACACGTCGGCCGGCGCCGGCCTCGCCACCGGCCTGCCCGCGCCGTCCAGGCGCGACGGTCGTCGGGCCCCCGTGTCCGGCGTGGGACCGGCCAGATCTCCGCCGGTCTCCGCGCCCTGTCCTCACCCCCTTCCCGCGGGCCGGCCCAGGGGCCGGGACACCGGCCGGAAAAGCCGACCGAGTGCGCTGAACGGGGCGCCGGGACAGGCTCGTAGAGGGCAGCAGGCCGGAAACGCCATGGGTAGATGGACCTATTGCCCTCGTGCCACACGGGACACAGAATTCCTGACACGCCCACCGCCGGTGGAGGGCTGTCATTGCGCGCCAGAAGGCACTTCCCCACGTGCCGTCCCATTGTCTGAGCACCACGTGGGCGGATGACGTGTACGCGCTTCGCGGATATCGCCGGCGCCGCACACGGCAGGGGACATCGCCCCGCAATTGGGCTTCGAATCCGGACTGAATCTCGCGGGACAGGATGTGGTGTTGCTGTGACGACGGAGACGGTACGGCGAGCCAGCTCCGAGGAGTTCCGGGCGGCAATGGCCCGCTTCGCGGCCGGAGTTGTCGTGGTGACGACTCTGGGCGACGGTGGACTGCCGCGCGGATTCACGGCCAGTTCGTTCTGTTCGGTGTCCCTGCAGCCACCCCTGATCCTGGTCTGCCTGGCCAACTCGGCCGACTCCTTCGAGGCGTTCGACTCCTGCGGACGCTTCGCGGTCAGTGTGCTCGGACCCGAACACGAAGCAGTGGCGAAGCAGTTCGCGACCAAGGGCACCGACAAATTCGCATCGGGCGGTCTGTCCTGTACGCCCGCAGGACTGCCGGCCGTGGCGGGCGCGCTCGCCGAACTGGACTGCGAGGTGCACGCCCGGCACCCGGCCGGGGACCACATGATCCTGATCGGCAGGGTGTCGGACGCACGCCTGGGCGAAGGCGCGGCCCCCATGGTCTATTACGAGCGGGAGTTCCGGTTCCTGGCCTGAGTGGAAACCGGAATGGGAAAATAGACCTATTGCCCGCACGCCGCACGGGACACAGAATTCCTATCGCGCCCCACTGTCGAAGCAGGGTAGTCGCCGCGCGGCAGGAGAAGCTTTCCGACTTCCCGCCCCGGCATCGAAGTCCCAGTGGTGGGATGGCATGTTCTCGCTCCGCGGATACCACCGGCCCGGACGTCGAAGCGACATTGCTTGCACAGGTATCAGACGGCGAACGATGGAAAACGGGAGATACGAGGATGCTACTGAAGGTCGATCCGGTCGATTCATTCTCCGGAACGTTCCGAGTCCCTTCTTCGAAACCGGAGACGCAGCGGGCTATTCTCGTCGGCACTCTGGCCGATGGCACGACGCGCGTCTTCAACGATCTCCGCTGCGACGAGACGGAGACCATGAAGAACGCGTGCCGTGCGATCGGCGCGAAGATCACCGAGCACGACGACTTCCTGGAGATCGAGGGCATCGGACAGTCGTCCCCGCGCATCGGGCGCGTCATCCAGTCGCGCGGCTCGGGTCTGGTGTTCCGCGTCGTGACGGCGCTGGCCTCCGCACAGCCGTCGCCGGTCGTCGTCACGGGTGACGCCACGCTGCGCAACCGCGTGATGGAGCCCCTGCTCCAGGCACTGCGCGAACTCGGCGCGGACATCGAGTCGATCGTCGGGAAGGACCAGGCCCCGGTCGTCAACTGGGGACACCGCCTGAAGGGCGGCACCTGCCGGCTTCCGGGCGACATCAGCTCGCAGTTCATCACCGCCATCCTGTTCGCCGCGCCGCTGGCCGAGGGACCGGTGGAGATCGAGGTGACGGGCGAGGTCTTCTCCAAGTCGTACATCCGGCAGACCCTGGCGAGCCTGACCGAGGCGGGCATCAAGGTCTCCGCGTCGGAGGACATGCGCCACTACCAGGTGGAGCCCTCCGCCTACCAGGCCCAGGACTTCACCACGCGCGAGGACTACACCTCGGCCTCGTACCTGCTGGCCGCCGCCGCGCTCTTCCCGGGCCGGACCGTCCTGACCAACGTGTACGGCGACAGCATGCAGGGCGAGTTCGCGATCGTCCCGATCCTGGAGCAGCTCGGAGTGAGCGTCACCTTCGACCGGGCCACCTCGACGCTGACCGTCGACAACCCGCCGGGAAGCATGCGCGGCGACTTCGAAGTGGATGTGCGGGACTGCCCCAACATCGTGCCCACGCTCGCCGCCCTCGGGGCGTACGTGCAGGGCAGCCTGCGGGTGACCGGCGGGCGTCTCACCCGCTTCCACAAGGCCTCCCGCATCGAGGCCATGGCCAGCGAACTGACCCGTGCGGGCGTGGACATCGAGGTCCTCTACGAGGACGGGGTCTGCGACGGCTTCGTGGTCCGCGGCGCGCAGACGTACCCCGGTGGAGTGACGCTGTCCAGCTGGGGCGACCACCGCATCTTCATGTCGCTGTTCGTGGCGGGCCTGCGGATGCAGTCCGCCAACCGGTTCTCGGGCTTCGAGGACGTCCGGCTGTCCTTCCCCACCTTCCTGGAGGAGTTCGCCAAGGCGGGCGTGTTGACCACGGCCGTCGAGGAGGAGAACGTGCCGGCCGAGGCCGCCGCCTGACCCTGCCCCCGGCAACCCCGGCGGCACGCCGCGCCTCGGCGCCACGTGCCGTCGGGGTCACGGGCGCGTGACACACGCAGCCGCACACGACGGAGCCGACGGCGTGCGGACTGATCCGACGCCCAGGCGCCCGTCGTGCCGCCGGGCCCTCGGGGCCCCGGCGAACGACACCCGCCACAACCCGCTCCCCGTTCAGGAAGTCCCTTTGATGCCTGCCAGGCCTGCCCCCCGACTGCGCGCCGACGTCTCCCAGCTCCCTCGCTACGTCCCCGGCCGGGCCGCGCCCAGCGACCGGGTGGACAAGTTGTCGTCGAACGAGAATCCCTATCCCCCGCTGCCGTCGGTCGTCGCCGTGCTGCGCGAGGAACTGGAGCGCGTCAACCGCTATCCCGATCCGGCCAACCGCGCGTTGGTCACGGAGCTGTCCGAGACGCTCGCGGTGCCCCCGGAGCACCTCGTGCCCGGCACCGGCTCGCTCGGGGTCACCGGGGACCTGCTGCGCGCCGCGGCCGGCGATGGGGACGAAGTCATGTTCGCCTGGCGCTCGTTCGAGGCTTACCCGCAGCTCGCCTGGGCCAACGGGGCGACGGCTGTGCAGGTTCCGCTGCGTGAGGAGCGGCACGATCTGAAGGCCATGGCCGACGCGGTGACGGACCGCACCAGAGTGATCATCGTGTGCAATCCCAACAACCCGACCGGCACGGCCGTGCACCGCGACGAGCTGGAGCACCTCCTCGACCGGGTGCCGGGCGACGTACTGGTGGTGCTCGACGAGGCGTACCGCGAGTTCGTCGACGACCCCGACGTACCCGACGGCATCGAGGTGTACCGCGAGCGGCCCAACGTCGCCGTTCTGCGCACCTTCTCCAAGGCGTACGGGCTGGCGCGGCTGCGCGTCGGCTACGCGGTCGCGCATCCACCGGTCGCGGCCGCGCTGCGGGCCTGCGCCGTGCCGTTCGGCGTCAGCGGACTCGCCCAGGCCGCCGCGCGGGCCTCGCTGAACGCGGAATCCGAACTGCTGGAGCGGGTGCGGACCCTGGTGGACGAGCGCGCCCGGGTCACCCGCACGCTCCGTGCCGCGGGCTGGACGGTTCCCGACAGCCAGGCCAACTTCGTCTGGTCGCGCCTCGGTTCGCAGGCGCGAGCGTTCACCGACGCGTGCGAGGCGGCGGGGATCATGGTGCGCCCCTTCGGCGACGAGGGGGTGCGGATCACCATCGGCACTCCCGAGGCGAACGACCGCCTGCTGAAGATCGCAAGCGACTGGCACGCGTGAGGCTCCTCGCGGCGGCCCGCGAGGCATGCCGGTCGAGCGTGCTGCCCGCCTCGAAGGCGACCTTGGCGTGATCCTTCTCCTCGTTGAGGACGAGGATCACGCACGTCTGTCTTCGCAGCCCGGTTCCCGGGATTACAGAGAGTGGGAATTCACCGATCCCGGAGGGTTCGTCGAGCCTTCCGGGATCAAGCCGTCGAGGACCCGGGCCGGCACCGGCCCGTGGTTTCGCTGCGAAAGGCCTAAACCGTTGCCATTTGACAGCGACCATGGAATGATCTTATTGCCCCACTGATGGCTAGGGGTTTCCTGAGCACTGCCAGATATCTCCCCGCTCGCAAGAGCACGATCGCTCCCGATGAGGGTCGAGCGGGTGAAGGACAGCAGGGAGATCATGGAGATCCGGGCGGCGTACGACCTCACAGGCAGCCACGCTGCCCCGACGGCGTCGGCCGGGTGCGATCACCCCACGGCGGCCCCGTACACGAAGAGGCGCGAGGTCGGGCGGCAACCTGACGAGCGCCGTCGCCGGGCCCGCGTGGTCGACGATGTTCCGGGCCGCACGGCGGCCGGAGTGCCATCCCAGTTCAGGCCCGGTGGGCGCCGTTTACGCAGGCCGTGGGTGACCGAGCCGGGGTTATGGTTCCGGTGCGACCACGGCGGAGCGTCTGCCAGGCGCAGGACGACGCGTCGGGACGCGATGTCGCGCCGGCGGATCGCGAAGGCCGCCTCGGTGCCCATGGACGGCACGGGCAGGAGCCCCGTCACCGAGGCCCTCTTCCCTCGGCACCGAGCCGGCGACCCGATCGCCCGCGCCCTCCCGAAGATCGTGTCTTCCGCCCCGGCCACCGCCGATGACATCGGGTCCCGGCGGACGCCACCGGGCGTTTCCACCGGCTGGTCGACGCCGCTTGTGAGCGGCGGACGACCGCGGCCGGCAGCAGTCTCCTCCCCTGTGACTCCGGCGAGTTCACGCCCGAGCCCCTGTCCGCCGACCGGCAGGGGGTGAAGCCCTTCAGTTGACCGGGCCGACTCGGAGGCGGGGCAGTATCCGGCCGCCACCGTGCAGAACCCCCCGTCCGCCAGTGGGGTGCCGACCATTGGCCGCCGCCGGGGAGTTCGAAGACACCATGACAGCCATTTTCGTCTTGCGAACGATATGGCGTATTCACACGGGGGAGTTCTCATTGCCGCCATGCCCATGTGCGCTTTCCGTCGATCCGCTGGGATCTGGAACTCGTGGCGATGCTTCCGGAGGAAGGTACCTCGGTCCGGCGGAAGACCGTCGTGACCACCGGCCGGCCTCCTCTCCCTCCGCTCCTTCCCGGGCCGTGCGCGGTCCGGCCGATCGAAACACCGGGGTGCCCACCATGACCGTTGCGTGTCACGTGCCCTCGCCGGCAAACCGCCTGGGGCGAGGGCGCCAGGTGAAGGAAATTCCTTGGACGTTATTTCTCATGCCCTTTGGGAGACGCATGGAGAGACAGGACGTGGAAGAAGCATCGGTCGCGGAACTCACCTCCCGGGAACTGGAGGTGCTCCGCCTCCTGGTCCTGGGGTTGAGCAACCGGCTCATCGCTCGGGACCTCGACATCTCCGAGAAGACGGTGAAGAACCACCTCAGCAGCATCTACCTGAAGATCGGCGCCACCGACCGGATCCAGGCGACTCTCTATGCCCGGGACGCAGGCCTGACCGACCCCGCGGGGGCGACTTCGTCCGCTCCGGTGTCCACCACCTTCCCCGACAACGACGCAGCGCCCGCCGACCCCGCCCTCACCGCACGTGAGCAGGGCGTGCTCCGCCTCCTGGCCCTGGGGTTGAGCAACCGGCTCATCGCTCGGGACCTCCACATCTCCGAGAAGACCGTAAAGAACCACCTCAGCAGCATCTACGCGAAGATCGGCGCCACCCACCGCACCCAGGCAGCCCTCTACGCCTTATATTTCGGCCTGTGAACCGCCCCGCGGCCGGACCGTTCCGGCCGGAGGGCACGGCCGCTCGTCATCATGCCTCCTCGGTGAGAAACCTCCGCACCAGTTCCCCCGCCTCATCCCGGCACTCCTCGAAGTAGGCGTGCCGGGCACCCGGGAAAAGGTGGGCGCGGGCACCGGGGATACGGGAGGCCAGCAGGCGGAGGTTGTCCGCCGGGGTCAGCCGGTCCTGGTCGCCGTGGAGGATCAGGGTGGGTGCCACGATGCGCGGCAGATCGCTCCAGGCGTCGTGCTCGTTGCTGGCGACGAGGTGACCGCGGCGCGCGTGGGCGGGCATCCGCGGGTCGCCGAGGGTCCGGTAGGGGCCGGGGTGCGCGGCCCGCCAGGCGGGGGAGTACATCAGGTCGGCCAGCACCCGGCGTACGGCCTCCGCGTCCGGCTGCGCGAGGGACCGCCGTACCGACACGTCGCGTTCCACGGCGTGCGGACCGCCCGGGGAGGTGCAGCCCAGGATCAACCGGCGGATCCGTTCCGGGTATCGGATCGCGAGCGACTGCGCGACCCGGCCGCCCATCGAGGTGCCGTACACGTCGGCGCGCGCGACACCGAGCGCGTCCAGGACCGCCACGACGTCGTCCGCGAACTGCCGTATGGAGTACGGCCCTTGGGGCTTGTCACTGTCGCCCGTGCCACGCAGGTCCAGGGTGACGGTGGAGCGCACGCTGTGGAAGTCCTCACGCACGCCGTCCCACCAGTGATGGTCGTTCGCCTGCCCGGCGAGGAGCACCAGCGGCGGCCCCTCCCCATGGTGCTGGTAGGCCAAGGCGGTGCCGTCCTGGGCGCGGACGAAGGCCGGAGCCGGCCGGGCGTGTTCGGTCATCGCCGTCCTTCAGACGGGTTCGCGCGTGGTGCCACAGGTCCTCCTGACGGTGACCGGGGAAGGAACACGGCATGAGCGTTTTCGGTGTTCTGCCCGGCAGGGGTCGGCATGAGCGGACGGCGGAGACCGGTCCCGGCCGAGCAGGGTGATCGATCCGGCGGGCGGTACGGCCCGGCCTGGTCATGGCTGGTGGTCCTGCCGCTCCGGCTTGTGCGGCAGTCGTTCCATGGGTCAAAGGGTCGACCGGCGGGCCCGCGCCATCTCGATGTCCGGGACATGCTTTTCGGCCCAGACCCGTACAGCGCGCAATGGGACGAGCAAGGAGCGGCCCAGCGGGGTCAGAGCATACTCGACGCGGGGCGGATTCTCGTCGTACTCGTGACGACTGATCAAACCGTCGGCCTCCAGGGAGCGCAAGGTCTCGGTCAAGGCTTTCGAGGTGATGCCCCGGATATGGCTCTTCAGCTCGCTGAACCGGCGCGGTCCGTCGTCGAGGGCGTTGACGACGAACACGGTCCACCGGGCGCCGATGCGGTGCAGCACCGTGCGGCTCGGGCAGGTCGCTGCCATCACGTTGTACGCCTTACCCACTGCTGCCCCCAGTTTCGTTGTAGATACCGGTATCAATTCCATACCGTTCTATCCGATCCTACGAGAGGGCGTGAGACGCATGGAGCGGATCCTGGTCATCGGCGGCGCGCGGGCGCTCGGCGCGGCCGTGGCAAGGCGTGCGGCGAAGGACGGGTACGACGTCGTGGTCGGCGCCCGCGATCTGGCCGCGGCCGACGCGCTCGCGCACGAGATCGGCGCCGCGTCGGTGCGGATCGATCTGCAGGACGAGTCGACCCTCGCGGCCGCGGCGGAACGGCTGAAGGACGGGGTCGACCACATCGTCACGACCGGCTCGGCGCCGCACGACGTGCGCGTGACCGAGCTGGACCGCGACAAGCTGCTCACCGCGTTCACGGCGAAGGTGATCGGCCCGATGCTGGTGGCCAAGCACTTCGCGCCGGTACTGCGGCCGACCGGATCGATGGTGCTGTTCTCGGGTGTGGTCGGCTGGCGTCCCGGGCCGGGATCACTGGTCAAGGGGGTCACGAACGGCGCTATCGAGTACGCGGCGCGCCACCTTGCCGCGGATCTGGCGCCGGTCCGGGTCAACGCGATCTCGCCCGGTGTCGTGGACTCGGGCCTCTGGGATCGTCTCGGTGACAAGAAGCCCGCCTTGTTGAGCAAGAGCGCGGCCAAGACCTTCGTCGGACGCCACGGTGAGTCCGAGGACGTCGTCGACGCCGTGATGTGGCTCCTCCGCGCGGGTTTCGTCTCCGGCGAGACGATCCACGTCGAGGGCGGCGCACGCCACACCTCCCCCTGATCTCCGGCCGCCCGCTGCCTTCGAGCTCGCGAGCGCTGCCTGCCCCCGGGATCCCCTCTGGGAGAGGCGGAGAACCGGCGGCAGCCGGCGGCCGCCCTTGAGTCGGCAGACCCCGAACTCTCCTGTGCGTCAAGCGGGCCGGGCGTGTTCGGCCCGTGCCCGGCGGCGGACGGCGTTCTCGGCCTCCGAACGCCCGAACACCTCGCTCCTGTCCGGCACACCGCGTCACGCGCACCTGGCCACCAGCACGAACCAGTCACCCGGGAGACAGAGCATGTCCGAGCACATTCTGGTCGTCGGCCCCGGTCGCGACTTCCCCCCTCGCATCCGTCGCGCCCAGCCCGGGGCGCGGACCACGGTCATCTGCGACATCACCTACATCGGCCGGGTCCGCGAGCCGGGTGAGAACGCCCGGGTCATCTGCATACGCAGGGATGCCCCCGAGCAGGAGTGGATCGACCTGGCCATGGCCGTGCACAAGTTCGATCCGTTCACCCTCATCGCCTCGTTCGGCGAGTCGGACCAGTACCCGTACGCGGCGATCGCCGAGGCCCTGGGGCTGCCCGCACACAGCCGGGAGACCGTGAAGCTGGCCCACGACAAGGCCGCGATGCGGGCCTGGCTGCGCGAGAAGGGGATCGACGGCGCGGCCGCGGCGCGCGTCGAGGACCTCGACGAACTGCGTGCCTTCGTACGGCGGCACGGTCTGCCGTGCATCGTGAAGCCGGTGACCAACGCGGGCAGCGCCGGAGTCAGCAAGGTCACGTCCGAAGACGCTCTGGAGCGTGCCTGGGAGCGGGCCGCCGGGAGCGGCCCTGGCTCGGCCCACTCCGGTGTGCTGGTCGAGGAGTTCTTCGACGGTCCGCAGTTCAGCGTCGAGGCCTTCTCCGAGGGTGGCGAGCACCAAGTGGTGGGCATCACCCGCAAATACTCCGACCCGGCGACCTTCGTCGAGCTCGGCCACGTATCGCCCGCCGACCTCCCCGGCGAACAGCGCCGGGACATCGAGTCGTATGTGAAGCGGATCATCGAGGCCATCGGCGTGTGCGACGGGCCCACGCACACCGAGGTCGTCCTCACCAGCCGTGGCCCGCGGCTGATCGAGACGCACGTCCGCATGGGCGGCGACAAGATCACGGATCTGACGCTGGACGCCACCGGTGTCGACATCGACGACTACGCGGTCCGCCAGGCGCTCGGCGAGCGGGTGCTGCCGGGCCTGCGGGCCGCCCTCGACGCCCCGGACCGGCCGACGAGCCCCTCATCGATCTGGTTCGCCTCCGTCGATTCGGCGGGCGTCCTGGAGGCGGTCGTCGGAACGGACGAGGCGGCGGCCGTGCCGGGGGTGACCGAGGTGTCGGTGCTCGCCGAGCCCGGCACCACGATCGGCACACTTGCCGACTCCGAGTCGCGGCTGGCGTACGCCCGGGCTCGGGCGGACACCGCCGACGACGCGCTGAAGGCCGCACAGCAGGCCGTCTCCCGGCTGGAGTTCCAGCTCAGGACGCGCGCGCAGGGCGTCGAAGCGGTGGTCTGAGCCCGCGCAGGGGGTGCCCACGCCGGCGCCGCCCCAAGGCGGCGGCCTGGGACGAATGCGTGCGTGCCGTTGGCACCCCCGGCCACGGCGCGGCTCACTCCCGGACCAGGACGGCCGGCCCGTTCGACATGAGCTTTCGACCACCGGCTCGGGACGTCGGTCGTCCGGCGATTCGTCCAGCCGGCCGGCGGCGGCTCCGGTTGCGCCGCATCTTTACAGGCCCGGAAGAGAAGAGACTTCTGTCATGACGACTGGCTCCCCAACCGTCGCATCGCCTCGCGGCACCTCGTCGGACTCGGGATTCTGGTACTACTGGGGCGCCGCCGGCATCAGCAGCCTGGGATCCGGCATCACCGCCATCGCCCTGCCGCTGACCGCCCTCGTCGCTCTGGACGCATCGGCCTTCGAGGTCGGTCTCATCACCGCCGCCAGCTATGCGGGCGCGGTCCTCATCGGGCTGCCGGCCGGCGTGATCGTGCAGCATTTCCCGTTGCAGCGGCTGCAAGTCGGCATGGACCTGGCCCGGGCCGCCCTGATCGCCTCGGTCCCGGTCGCCGCATGGCTGCACATCCTGACGCTCGTACAGCTCGTCCTGGTCGGGCTCTTCATCAGCCTGGCCAACATCCTTTTCGACGTCGCCAACACGTCCTTCCTTCCTTCCATCGTCCCCAAGGAGAAGCTGACCGCTCGCAACAGCCTCATCTCCGGGACTCTGGCGACCACACAACTGGCCGGTCCGTCACTGGGCGGTCTCCTGGTACAGATCCTGGGAGCGGCCACCAGCCTCGTCACCGACGCGGCCAGTTACCTGCTGTCCGCCAGCCTCCTCTGGCGCATCCCCAGGGACGGTTCCCGCCGTCCCGCGCGCAGTCACGAGCCCTTCGCACAGCAGATCAAAGCGGGCCTGAGGTTCGTGGTGCGGCACCCGGTCATACGCCCCTGCGTGATGGCCTCCACCGCCCTGAACCTGTCCTCCGGAGCGGTCCTGGCCCTGGCGCCGGTCTTTCTCGTCCGGACAGCCGGTCTGCCGGCGGGGACGGTCGGTCTCGTACTCGCCAGCGACGGAGTGGGCGCCCTGATGGGTGCCTCGCTCACCACTCGCCTCGCGGCCAGGATCGGAACGGCACGCACCGCACTGGCGGCCACCACCGCGGGAGCCGTCCTCACGCTGTGCATGCCGCTCGCCCACTCGAGCTGGGCGGCTCCCTGCTTCGCCTTGGGCCAGGGCGGTTTCGCGGCCGGCATCACCGTCTTCAGCGTCATCACCGGCACCCACCGCCAGAGCGTCACCCCGCCCGACCTGCTGGCACGCGTCGTCGCCTCCGTCCGCTTCTTCACCTGGGGAGCGATTCCGATAGGCGCGCTGCTGGGCGGTTCCGCCGCCGACGCCTTCGGAACGCGCAATGCCCTGTTCGCGGGCTGCACCGTCGCCTTCGTGGCACCACTGGCTCTCTGCTTCAGCCAGGTCCGCGGCAAAAGGGACCTCGACAGCTGACCACCTCGCCCGAGTCCCGGCGCACAGCCGCCGATCCGCCGCGCGGACCGCACGGAAGCGGTGTCCGATGCATTGACAGTGTGCGATCAAAGTAGGTGTCATTGTGGGAGCGCTCCCACGTTTCCGTCGGCACCTCCCACTCCGTCTCGGAGGCAACCATGCGCACTCTCGTCACGCGATTACGGCACCGACCCTGGGCCCTGGCCGCACTGGCGGCCTTCTCGGCCGTCGGGCTGCTGCTGTCCGCCTTCGTCGCGGCGCCGCCCAGCAGCGCCGCGGACTCCGGCTGCCGGGTCGACTACACCGTCAACCAGTGGTCCGGCGGCTACACCGCCGCGATCAAGGTCACCAACCTCGGCCCGGCGATCACCGGTTGGCGGCTGACCTGGACCTACGGCGGCGACCAGAAGGTGACCTCGGCCTGGAACGCCACCGTCTCCCAGAGCGGCAAGGCCGTCACCGCCACGGACGCCGGGTGGAACGGCAGCCTGGCGACGGGCGGTTCGGCCGACTTCGGCGTCCAGGGGACCTACCAGTCCGCCGACCCGACGCCGACCGACTTCGCGGTCAACGGCGTGGCCTGCGGCGGCACCACCACGCCGACCGACCCCGGCACCCCGCCCACCACCCCGCCCCCGACCGATCCGCCGACCGGCGGTGACTGCGGCGGTGCCGTGCTCTGCACCGGGTTCGAGGACCAGAGCGGTGCCACGCCCTCCGGCGCCTGGCAGTTCGCCGCGCCCGACTGCCAGGGCAGCGGCACGGTCACCGTCGACACCTCGGTCGCGCACAGCGGCGGCAAGTCGATACGGGTGGACGGCAAGGCCGGTTACTGCAACCACGCCTTCGTCGCCACGACGGCCAACCTGTCGTCGGTGGGCCCCGTGTACATCCGCATGTGGGTACGGCACACCACCGCACTCCCCGCCGGGCATGTCGCCTTCGTGTCCATGCCCGACAGCTCCCAGGGCGGCAAGGCGCTGCGCATCGGCGGCCAGAACGGCGCCCTCCAGTGGAACCGGGAGATCGACGACGCCACCCTGCCCGCGCAGAGCCCGGCCGGTGTGGCGCAGAGCAGGCCGCTGCCGACCGGCAGCTGGCAGTGCCTGCGCTTCATGATCAACACGTCGAACGGCAACCTCGACACCTGGCTGGGCGACCAGCAGGTACCCGGCCTGCACGAGGACGGTGTCCCCACCGCGGACATCGACCAGCAGTGGCTGTCCCGCACCACCGCTCCCCGCCCCACCGGCCTGCGCCTCGGCTGGGAGAGTTACGGCGGCGGTGACGACACCCTCTGGTTCGACGACGTGGCCGTGGGCTCCTCGCCGATCGCCTGCTGACACCGATCGGCACCGGCACCCGTGCCGCCCGCGGCGTCCCCGGCCGGGACGCGGCAGGCGGCACGGCGCCCCCGGCCGGCGATCCGCGAGGCCGTCCGTCCGCGCCGAGGCGGTTTCCTTCCGCCCCTTGGACGGGAGCGTTCCGTTCGTAGAATGCGGCCATGACGGAACCCCCTCTCAAGTGGGGCATCCTCGGCACCGGGTGGATCGCTCAGCGGTTCACCGAGGATCTCCTCCTTCTCCCCGGCCACACCGTTTCCGCCGTCGGCTCCCGTGTCCCGGAGACCGCGGAAACGTTCGCTCGGCAGTACGGCGTCGAGCGGGCGTGGGGCTCGTACGAGCAACTCGTCGCCGACGACGAGGTCGACGTGGTCTACGTGGCGACGCCCCACACCTTCCACTTCGCCCACGCCACCCTCGCCCTCGAAGCGGGCCGGCCGGTCCTGGTGGAGAAACCCTTCACCGCGAACGCCACCGACGCCCGGCGACTGGTCGAACTCGCCCGGAACCGCGGCCTGTTCGCCATGGAGGCGATGTGGACCCGGTTCAACCCGCTGATCGCCAGGCTGCGGGAGCTGGTGGCGGACGGGGCGATCGGTGACGTCACCTCGGTCTACGCCGACTTCGGGACCAACGCGCCGTACGATCCGGCGCACCGCCTGTGGTCCCCCGAACTCGGCGGCGGCGCCCTGCTCGACCTCGGCGTCTATCCGCTGTACTTCGCCTGGATGCTGCTCGGCGCACCGGAGACGGTCCAGGCGACCGCCGCCACCGCTCCGACCGGTGTCGACGCCAACACCGGGATCGTGCTGGGGTACGCCTCCGGGGCCGTCGCGGTGCTGCACTGCTCCCTGACGTCCGACTCGCCGTGCACCGCGGTGGTGAACGGGACCAAGGGCCGCGTCGAGGTGCCCTCGCCGTTCTACTCGCCGCACACCCTGGTGCTGCACCGCGAGGGTGCCGAGCCGGAGACCTTCCACCTCGACGTGGTCGGCAACGGCTACGGCTACCAGGCGGAGGAGGTCGCCCGCCGCCTGCGGGCGGGGGAGACGGAGTCGCCGGTGATGCCGCTCGACGAGACCCTCGCCATCCACGGCAACCTCGACACGATCCTCGCCCGGATCGAGCGCCAGGCGGCACTGACGAGCCGCACGCCCATGTGACACGGGCGGCGGGGGCGGGGCGCCGAACTCGAAGGGCGCCGCGCCCCGGTCGCCGGAGACGAACCGGTGCGCGCGGGCCGGTGGCGAAGGCGGCTCGGTGCGCGGGCCGGCGGTCGAAGGCGGCTCGGTGCACGGACCGGTGGTGAAGGCGGCTCGGTGCACGGACCGGGCGGTGGTGGGCGAACCCACGGACCTGAGGCAACATCTTGGTGAACGAGGAGCGGCGCGCGGTCGGAGCGCGCCGCCACCGGCCGGATGGGGTGAGGAACGTGGCGGAGCCGAGGATCGCCGTCGCCGTGGTGACGATGGGCAACCGGCCCGCCGAGGTCGACGCCCTGCTGGAGTCCGTGGCGAAGCAGGACCTCGCGCCCGCCCGGATCGTGATCGTGGGCAACGGCTGCCGGCTGCCCGAGTTCGCCCGGCGGCTCTCGCTGCCCGGCGAGGTCACCGCCGTCGACGTGGACGAGAACCTGGGTTGTCCGGGCGGCCGCAATGTGGCCCTCGCCCGGCTGCGGGAGTTCGGGGACGTCGACGTCGTCGTGGAACTGGACGACGACGGCCTGCTCGTCGACGCCGACGTGCTGCGGCGGGTGCGCGACCTGTACGCCGCCGATCCGCGCCTCGGCATCGTCGGCTTCCGCATCGCCGACGAGCACGGCGAGACCCAGCAGCGGCACGTGCCGAGGATCGGCAACTCCGATCCGATGCGCGGCGGTTACGTCACCGGGTTCCTGGGTGGCGGCCACGCGCTGAGCATGGCCATGCTGGCCGAGACCGGGGACTGGCCGGCCGAGTTCTTCTTCGCGCACGAGGAGACCGACCTCGCCTGGCGGGCCGTCGACGCCGGCTGGAAGATCCGGTACTCGCCCGAACTGCTGCTCCGGCACCCCAAGACCTCCCCGGCCCGGCACGCCATCTACTACCGGGTCAACGCCCGCAACCGCGTCTGGCTCGTGCGGCGCAGGCTGCCGCTGCCGCTGATCCCGGTGCACCTCGCGGTCTGGATCCTGCTCACCCTCGTCCGCACCCGCTCCGCCGCCGGACTCAAGGCATGGCTCGGCGGTTTCGTGGAGGGCCTGCGCAAGCCGGCGGGCGAGCGCCGCCCGATGCGCTGGCGGACGGTGTGGCGGCTCACGCGGCTGGGGCGTCCGCCGGTGATCTGACGGGAGCGGTGGCGCCGGTCCCGGTCCGGAGCGGTCGCCGGCGCCGGCCGCGGGCCGGAGCCGGCCGTGGGCGTCGGCCGCGGACCGGTTGCCGACGCCGGGCCTCCCGGGACGCGTCCGGAACAGGAAAGGCCCCCCGACCTGGAAAAACGGGACGGACCCCGGCCGTTCACCTCTGCCGACCGGGGCCATGCTCGTCCCCGGATCCGGCCTGCGGCGACACTCCCCCGAGTTACGCGACTGACGCGCGCGCCGTCGGGCCGGTTCCGATGGAATGATCACATCAAGACTCGCCAACAGATCGCTAACATGTGGCCAACGGTTCACCGGAAGCATGCGTACCGGTTGGCCGGAAGTCGTCGGGCGGGACCGGCGACAGAGGAGTGAGCAGGGCGTCGGCGAGCCGCAGGGTGGCCGTTGACCAGGCCACATGCGAAGGGGCGATGCCGGGAGGCCGTCCGCGGAAGGTGGCGTGAAGTCGTTGCGTACGGGGCGGAAAGCCGCCAAAGTACGGCGGGCGCGCGTCCGCCGTGGAGCATGGTCGGCCCCGACCGCGCGGGAAGGCAGTGGAGCGGCGTGAAGCGGCTGCGCGAACTGCGATTCGGACTGCTGGGACCGCCGGTCCTCTACGACCGCTCGCCGTACGACAACCCCGGCGACCCGGAGTCGTACGAGGCCGTCGAGGCCACCGAGGGCGCCGTCCGGCCCATCGGCAGCCCCAAGGTGCGCGCGCTGCTCGCGGCGCTGCTGCTGGAGCCCGGCCGGGTCGTGTCGGTCGAGTCGCTGACGGAGGCCCTGTGGGGCGGGGCGCCGCCCGCCTCCGCGCGGGCCTCGTTGCACAACCACGTCACCCGGCTGCGCCGGCTCCTGGACGACCCCGATCGGCTCCGGTCCGTACCGCCGGGCTATCTGCTCCGCGTCGAGCAGGGCGAACTGGACGTGTACGTGTTCGACGCGCTGGTCGCCGAGGCGCGCGCCGCGCACGCCCGGCGCGACTGGCCGGGCGTCGCCCGCGCCTGCGCGGCCGCGCTCGTGCTGTGGCGCGGGACCCCGCTCAGCGGGCTGCCCGCCGACCTCGGCGGCAACGCCCTCGTACCGCGCCTGGAGGAGGCGCGGCTGCTCCTGCTGGAGTGGCGGTACGACGCCCAACTCGCCGTCGGCGGCGGCCGGTCCGCCGCGCTCGTGCCCGAGCTGGCGGCGCTCGTCGCCGAGTATCCGCTGCGCGAGGCGTACCACCGCCAGCTGATGCTGGCCCTGCACCGCACGGGCCGCCAGGCCGAGGCCCTCGCCGTCCACCGCGATCTGCGCGCCCGGCTGATCGAGGAACTCGGTGTCGAACCCGGCCCGGCGGTCCGCGAGGTCCACGTGGAGGTGCTGCGGGGGAGCGGGGAGCCGGTCGAGGAGGGGGCGCGGCCCGGTGCGGAGCCGGAGTCCCGGTGGCCGGCGGAGGGGATCCGGCCGGGGGAGGAGCGGGCGGCGGACCGCCCGGCTCCCGCGGGCCCGTGTGACGGCGGCTGCGGAGGCGGGCCCGCCGAAGAGGCCGAGGACGACCCGAGCGCGTCGCCGCCCGCGCGCAGCACCCGGCTTCCGCCGCCCCCGGCGCAACTGCCGCCGGCGCCGGCCCACTTCACCGGCCGGGTCGCCGTGCGCCGTGCGCTGCGGCGCGCGCTGACCGAGCCGTCCGAGCCGTCCGAGCCGTCCGCGCCGGGTCCCGCCGTCGCCGTCGTCTCGGGCATGGCGGGCATCGGCAAGAGCGCGCTCGCCCTGTACGTCGCCCATGAGCTGAGGGAACGTTTCGTCGACGGTCAGCTCTACGTCAATCTGCACGGCGCCACCCCCGGCATGCCTCCGCTCGGGTCGGCGCAGGCGCTCGCCGCACTGCTGCGGGACCTGGGGGTGGAGCCCCGCAACGTGCCCGAACACCCGGACGCCGCCGCCGCGTTGCTGCGCTCGCTGCTCGCCCCGTCCCGGGTCCTGCTGGTGCTGGACGACGCGGCGAACGCCGCCCAGGTACGGCCGCTGCTCCCGGCCGGCCCCGGCTGCGCGGTGATCGTCACCAGCCGCTCGCCGCTGGCCACCCTCGACGGCGCCCGGCGCTTCCCGCTCGCCCCGCTGACCGGTGAGGACAGCGCGGCCCTGCTGCGCGCGGTGAGCGGCCGCGCGGGCCTGGACGCCGGTCATGCCCTGGTCGCCCTGACCGGCGGGCTGCCGCTGGCCCTGCGCGTGGTCGCGGCCCGGCTCGCCGCCCGGCGGGCGCTCACCCCGGACGCGCTCGCCGGTCAACTGACGGCGACCGGCGGCAGGTTGAGGCAGCTGGAGTACGACGACCTCAGCGTCCGGCGCTCGCTGGCCGTCGCGCTCGACGCCCTCGCCGCCGCCGAACGGGAGGCCGACCGGGACGCGGCCCTCGTGCTGCGCGGTATCGGCGCGCTCGACCTGCCCACCTACGGCGCGGCACTCGTCGCCCGCCTCACCGGCACCGACGAGCGCCGTGCGGAGGCCGCGCTGGACCGCCTGGTCGACGTCGCCCTCCTGGAGGAGACGGACTACGGCCGCTACACCCCCCACGACCTGGTCCGCGAATTCGCCCGCGAACTGGCCGAACGGTCGGGGGAGCCCCACACGACCACCACCCGGCGCCCGTCGTCCCCGACCCCGTCCGACCCCGCACCCCCCGACCTCGTCGCCCTCCGCTGGTACGCCGCCGCGGCCGAGGTGGTGCTCACCGCCATCGTGGAGCCCGGGCCGGATCTGGACGATCGGCGGCGGCCGACCGCGGCGCAGCCCGCGGGGCATGCCGTGGATGTGGCCGCGCTGCGCTCGTTCGAGTCGGCCGAGCAGGCCTTCGCCTGGGGCGAGACCGAGTTGGAGAACGTCGTCGCGCTGGTGGCGCGCAACGCCGACTCGGCCGATCCGCGCACGTCGGCCCACCTCTCGGTGCTGGCGCGGCTGCTGTTCCCGTATGTGCAGCGCAGCGGGCGGGTCGCCGAGATGGAGGTGCTCGGGCGGGCCGCGCTCACCGCGGCGCGCCGGCTCGGGGACGCCGCGGCCGAGGCGTACGCGCTGGGCGACCTCGCGGGCCTGCACTTCCTGACCGGCCGGCACAACGACGCCCTCGCCCTGAACGACCGTTGCCTGGAGATCTGGCGGCGGCTCGACGTGCCCACCCGCATCCGCCGCTGTCTGAACAACCGGGGGCTGCTGCTGGAGGGGCTCGGCCGGTACGCGGAGTCGGAGGAGGCGCTGCGGCAGAGCCTCGCCTGCTCACGGTTGCTGAACGACCCCGTCGGCGAGGCCGCCACCCACAGCCATCTCGGGAACCTCTACGAACACACCGATCCGCGCGCCGCCATCGAGCAGCACCGGCGCTCGCTGGCGATCGGGGACCGGATCGGGTCCGTCATCGTGCGGCACTCGGCGCACTGCAACATGGGGTACGCCCATCTCACCCTCGGTGAACCGGCCGCCGCCGCCCGGCACTTCGAGGAAAGCCTGCGCATCCTCGGCGCCCACGGCGACTGGCACGGCGAGTCCCAGACCCGGCTCGGCCTGGTCCGCGCGCTGCGCCGGCTGGGGGAGGACGAACGGGCGTACCGGGAATGCGGGGAGCTGCTGCGCCGCGCGGACGCCCGCGCCGACCGCTACACCGGCGGTCTGGCCCGCCACCAGCAGGGTCTGCTGCTGAGCGCACAGGGCCGTCGGGCGGCGGCCCGGGAGGTCTGGCGCACCGCCCTCGCCGCGCTGACCGGCACCGACGAACAGGCGGTGGTGGCCGAACTGCGCGAACTGCTGGACGGCTGAACAGGTGCGGGGAAACGGCTACTTGGCGTCCGCATAGCACTCCACCACGGCTGTCGTGAACGGGAACCGCACCGGCGTCTCGCCGAAGGTCAGACGGCCGGCGAGGGCGGCCGCGTCGCGGATCGCGGCCACGACGGTGTCGGCCTCCTCGGCGGGGCAGTGCACGATCACCTCGTCGTGCTGGAAGAAGACCAGCTCGGCCCGGAGGTTCGCGCAGGCCTGGCGCAGCGCGGCGAGCAGCAGCAGGGCCCAGTCGGCGGCGCTGCCCTGCACCACGAAGTTGCGCGCGAACCGGCCCCGCGCGCGGGAGTCGGCCGAGGCGTACCCCGGGACCCAGGTGGACTGGCCGTCGGCCGGTGCCTCCCCTTCGTCCTCCGCGGCCTCGACGGGGATGCCCGCCTCCTCCGCCGCGTCCTCGCCCGCGCCCACGGCCGGCGGGCAGGTGCGGCCCAGCCAGGTGCGCACCAGCCGGCCCTCCTCGCCCGCGCGTGCCGCCTCGTCGACGTAGGCGACGGCCTTCGGGAAGCGGCGGCGCAGCGCGGCGAGGTTCTTCAGACCGTCACCGGACGTCTGGCCGTAGACCGCGCCGAGCACGGCCAGCTTGGCCTGGTCGCGGTCGCCGGAGAAGGCCCGGTCGGAGACGGCCTGGTAGAGGTCGCTCTCGCGGCCGGCGACCTCCATCAGCCCGGGGTCGCGGGAGATCGCGGCCAGCACCCGCGGCTCCATCTGGTCGGCGTCGGCCACCACCAGCCGCCAGCCGGGGTCGGCGACCACCGCCCGCCGGATCACCTTGGGGATCTGCAGGGCGCCGCCGCCGTGGGTCACCCAGCGCCCGGTCACCGTGCCCCCGGCCTGGAACTCCGGTCGGAACCGGCCCTCGCGCACCCAGTCCTGGAGCCAGGACCAGCCGTGGGCCACCCAGATGCGGTACAGCTTCTTGTACTCCAGCAGCGGGGCGACGGCCGGGTGGTCGACGGACTGGATCTCCCAGCGGCGGGTGGACTTCACCTTGATCCCGGCCTGCGCGAAGGCCCTGATCACATCGGCCGGCAGATCGGGACGGACCCGGCGGCCGAACGCGGCCGAGACCTCGTCCGCCAGCTTGGCGAGGCGGCGCGGCTCGCCCCCGCCCGCGTACCGCTCGCCGAGCAGGTCCCGCAGCAGCCGGCGGTGGACCTCGGCACTCCAGGGCAGCCCGGCGTGGTTCATCTCGGCGGCCACCAGCGTGCCGGCCGACTCGGCGGCGGTCAGCAGCCGCATCCTGCCGGGGTGTGCCGCCGTCTCGTGCCGTCGCTGCTGGTCGGCGTAGACGGCGAGGAGGTCGGTCAGGGGCAGCTGGGTGCCGGTGGGTTCGAACAGCGGGGACTGCGCGCCCGGCTCGGCCGCCCGCTGCGGTGGATCGGGCGGTACGGGGCCGCCCCGGAGGCGGGCCAGGGCCGCGGCGGCCGAGCGCGGCTCGCCGTACCGCCCCGCATGGCCCAGCAGGAGCGTCTCGGCGACCTCGATGTCGTAGCACCGGTCCACTCGCACCCCCGTGGCGAGCAGACGCGGATAGACGTCGGCGGTCGACCGCCACACCCAGCGCGTCACCTCCGGGCGGCTCCGCACCGCCCCGGCGGGATCGCGCTCCCGCCGCACCGGGCCGGCGGGCAGCCCGTCCGGGCCGAGGGGGGCGACGTCCACGCCACCGTCCTCGGCCGGAGCGAGCGCCCACCGGTCGGCCATGACTGCGAGTGTGGCAGGCACCACTGACAATGGCCGTGACCTGCGGTTTCACTCCTCGGTGGGGGTTTCGGCGCGCTTTTCGAGCAGCAGTGCCAGCACCTTCGCCACGTACGCCTCCGCGGCGGGCTTGGTGACGCCGAGCCCGCTGAGGACGCCCTCGCCGTTCTCGTGCTCCAGCAGGGCCAGCAGCAGGTGTTCGGTGCCGATGTAGTTGTGCCCGAGCCTGAGGGCCTCGCGGAAGGTCAGCTCCAGGACCTTCTTGGCCTCGGGGCCGTAGGGGATCAGGTCGGGGACGTCCTCGGCGGCGGGCGGCAGCGCGGCCGTCGCGGCCTGCCGTACGGCGTCCAGCGGGACGTCCTGCGCGGTGATCGCCTTCGCCGCCAGGCCCTCCGGCTCGGCCAGCAGCCCGAGGAGCAGGTGCTCGGGGCGGCCCTCCGGGTTGCGGGCGGCCAGCGCCTCGTTGTGCGCGGCCATGACCACGTTGCGGGCGCGCGGGGTGTAGCGGTTGAAGCCCTGGCTGGGATCGAGGTCGGCGGACTCCTTCGGCACGAACCTCTTCTGCGCGGCCTGCCGGGTCACGCCCATGCTCTTGCCGATCTCCGTCCAGGACGCGCCCGAGCGGCGGGCCTGGTCCACGAAGTGCCCGATCAGGTGGTCGGCCACGTCGCCGAGGTGATCGGCCGCGAGCACGGCGTCCTGCAACTGGTCGAGGGGTTCGGGATGGACCTTCTTGATGGCCTCGATGAGGTCGTCGAGGCGTACGGAAGCCGTGATGTTCGGGTTGGTCGCCATGTGTCAACCGTAGGTTGCACCCCTTGGAGTGTCAACCGGTAGTTGACAGTCGGTGGGGAGGCTGGCCGGAAGAGTTGTCCACAGGCTGTGGATCGCGCCCGCCGTGCTGTCGGCGGGGCGTGGCACGATCGGCGGTGTGACCAGTACCGCCAGCACCGTCGAGCGCGCCTTCGCGGCCGCGCTCTACGACGACACCGACACCGGCCTCGACACGGGCGCCTCCCTGCTCGCCGCCGACCCCGCCGCGGACGGCGAACTCGCCCGGCGCGGCGAGGAGTTCGTGGCAGCCGCGTGGCGCCGCGGCTGGGCGCCCGCCGATGTCATACGCCTGGTGCGGCGCGAACTGGAGCAGCCGCACGTCCACCTGGCCGCCGCCCTGATCCGGGCCCAGTCCGGCCGGGACCGGCCGCGCGGGCGCCGCTGGGCCGCCCAGCTCGAAGAGCTTCCCGACGGCCCCGCGCGTGGAGCCGACCGCTTCTCCCACGCCACCGCCGTCCTGGAGCTGTACCGCCTGCTGCTGTGCCTGCCCGCCCTGGAGCCCCTGGAGGAGGAGACCCGCCGCCCCCGCGACCCGGCCGCCTCCCGGCAGCTCGGCCGCATCCGCGCGCTGCTCGCCAAGGCCGAGGCGACCGGCTACCCGGAGGAGGCGGAGGCGCTGACCGCCAAGGCGCAGGAACTGATGGCCCGGCACAGCGTCGACGAGGCGCTGCTCGCCGCCGCGGCGCCCGCACCGGACGCGCCCGGCGCCTGCCGGATAGGCGTCGAGCCGCCGTACGAGCAGGCCAAGGCCGTCCTGCTGGACGCCGTGGCCACCGCCAACCACTGCCGCGCGGTGTGGAACGAACCGCTCTGCTTCTCCACCGTCGTCGGCTTCGAGGCCGACCTGGAGGCCGTCGAACTGCTCTACACCTCGCTGCTGGTGCAGGCCACGCACGCGATGGCCAAGGCCGAGGCCGGTCAGCGCGCCGCCGGACGCAAGCGCACCAGGACCTTCCGGCAGTCGTTCCTCGCCGCCTACGCCCACCGGGTCGGCGACCGGCTCGCGGCCGCCGCGGAGAGCCAGGTCACCCGGGACCTGCTGCCGGTGCTGGCCACCCGTGAGGCGGCCGTCACCGGCCGCCTGGAGCGCATGTTCCCGCAGACCACCACCACCCGGCTGCGCGGGGTGAGCGACGCGGCGGGCTGGACGGAGGGTACGGCGGCCGCCGACCGCGCCCAGGTCAGGGCGCGGCCACGGCTGGAGTGAGGCTCCCGGGCAAAGGCTCAGTCGCCGGCCTGCTGGAAGGCGCTGACGGAGGCGTTCGGCTTGTTCCGGGCGCCCTGGCCGGCGATCGGGCCGTACTTCCAGGGGAAGGTCTGCGCGGAGTCGCCGCCCGGCAGGGTGATCTTCATTTCGGTGGCCGCGAGGCTGGTGGCGTCCCCGTCCTTGCCCCGCACGTAGCTGATCGTGAAGGTCGCCGCGTCGCCCTTGGCGAGCTTCAGCGTCTGCGCGGTGGCGCCCTTCTGGGCGGGCAGCTTCCCGCTCACGCCCTTCTGGCCCAGGGTGACGGCGGGGAAGTTCTCCAGCGTGCACGTCTTGCTCTGGTTGGTGATGCTGATCGGCACCTCGCCGGTGTCACCCGCCGCCGGCGCCACGCTCGCCGCCCCGACCTGCAGGGAGACCCCGCCGATCTGGCAGGCCGAGCTGTTCTTGCCGCCGCTGCCGTTGTTCCCGCCCCCGTTGCAGGCGGTCAGCAGCAGGGCGGCGGCAACGGCGGTGACGGTGAGCGGAATGGCGCGCATGAACAGTCCCATCGAGGTCGTGACGGTGCCCCAGCATCATCCCGCCTGGACGGTGGGCGTGTTCACGTGCCCCTCCCGAATCACCGCTTCAGGTGCTTCCCGGCGAAACCGCCCACCCGGGCCGCACCCGACGTCACCGCTGTCCGGGACTCGGCAGCCCGGACGGCAGCTTGCCGCCCTCCGCCTTGGTGTACGTCTCCTGGCCGACCTTGCCCGACCACGTCACCTTCATGGACTTGCCGTCGACCGAGTCGACCATGCCGGTGGACCGGTCCTTGCTGCCCTTGGAACAGGTCAGATGGATCATCTGCATGCCGGACTCCGCGCCCGCGGTGCCGCTGCACACGGTCCCGCCGGTCGCGAAGATCCCGGCCTGCTTCCCGTTGATCACCAGGGCCACGATCGTGCCACCGCTGGTGGTCAGCCAGCTGCCCTGGAGCTTGTCGGAGGCGCCGGTCACCCCGGAGCCGGCCGCGCTCGAGGACGGCGCGGCGCCGCCGCCCACCGTGCTGGAGGGCGTCGCCGTGGCGGTGTGGCCGTCGTCGCCGGCGCCGCTGCCGCACGCCGTCAGCGTCAGCGCGCCCACCAGTCCCGCGGCGGCCAGGGCCGCGATCCGCACCCGAGTACCGGCCGGTGCACCGGTCGAAGCAGTCCCCGAAGTCACGTCAGGCTCCCAAGCAGTAGCGTCCGCCGTCCTCGGCCGGACGGCCCGCAGCAAGCTACCAGCAGTCAACGCGCCGGACTTCGGTCGCGGGCCCGGAATTCCCCGGGGTGCCGGGGGCGGGCGAGCCCTTACGCTGTACGAGGAGCGGATGCCGTCCTTCCGGTGTGCGGATGCCGGTCCGCCCGGTCCCGCGGCGCGGACGGTCATCCCGACGTGGAACAGGAAGGGCGCCGAACGCGTCCATCCCAGTGCACGGGACATCCGGTTCGGCGACCCGCCTCGGCCGCCGAGGCGCAGGTGCACGGACGGAAGGGCGGAACGGGCATGCGACGTCCGCTCCAGGGCAGACGCTGGGACAGCTTCGGTGAAGCGGCGGCATGGGGTCGTTCACCGTCAGGTAAAGCGCGCGTCAAGGCTGTAATCGTGGGAACACCCCCCGTGCACGTGCATCTGCGCATGCAGGTGCACGTGAACGGGAGCTATGATCCAGGTCAGTTGACCACCGCATCTATGGCCACACCAGCCAGTGCACCACCGGGGAGCGACCTGTGGACCGCGACGTTGACGGCGTGTTCGGGGGATACGACGTGTACAACGGCATGGCTGCCACGCAGCTGGACGGAGTGGCCTGGCAGAAGAGCAGGCACAGCAACTCACAGGGTTCCTGTGTGGAGTTCGCGCGGCTGCCCGGCGGCGAGGTCGCCGTCCGCAACTCGCGCTTCCCGGACGGCCCGGCCCTCGTCTACACGCGGGCGGAGATCGAGGCGATGCTGCTCGGCGTCAAGGACGGCGAGTTCGACCATCTGATAGCGAGCTGACGGAACCGAGCCCGCGTGGCCGGCCCCGCCGCCCGCGAGTGAGACCCGCGGGGCCGTCCTGTCGGCGAGCGGGGACCGGAAGAGACCGTGACGCGCGTAGAGCGAGGGCGTGCGTCAGGCGGCGATGTCCAGACGGAACATCGCCCACACCACTTTGCCCTCCAGCGAGCCCGCGAGCGGGTGCCAGCCCCAGCCGTCGGCGAACGAGTCGACCAGGAAGAGGCCACGGCCCGATTCCGCCGAGAAGTCGTCCGAGTCCCGCGGCACCGGCGTCTCGTGGCTCGGGTCGCGCACCGCGCACACCAGCCGCTCGGCCCAGCGCATCAGATGCAGCCGTACCGACGCGGTGTGCTCGTGCGCGCACCCGTGCTCCGCGGGCAGCGCGTGCCGCAGTGCGTTGGTGACGAGTTCGGAGACGACCAGGCAGATGTCGTCGAAGCGCTCGCCGACGTCCCACTGGACCAGGGTGTCCCGGGCGAACCGCCGGGCTTCGCGCACCGCTTCGTACCGGGCCGGCAGAGCACAGGAGGCGGCGCTGGACACGGCCGCGGGATCCAGCGGCGGAAGGCCCTGCCGTACCGGCTTGAGCATGGTCGATCCATTCGTCCCCATGCGAGGCACTCCCGGTTGTTCGCGGTCGTAGCGATGCAGCGGTGGCGCGGGACCATGGTTTCGGATGGGAAGACCAGATGCAAGGGCAGATGCACGTGCACGCGACCGAAATGGGCAAGCACGTACCGCTTCTTGGCCATTTTTTCCGTCGGCTTGAGGTCCGTCACCGCCCTCGGCTCCGCCGTCCGCCGCCTCCCACCTGCCGGGGAGCGGGCCCGCACTCTCCGTTTGCGTAACCGTACGAGTACTGCCCGGAGCGTTTTAGTGGCAGACTTCGGGCCCTCAAGACGGTTGGGGAGGCTGGCGAACGTGAGCGCGGGAGAGCCCGGATCGGTGGTGCGGCGGATGCTGCTCGGCTCGCAACTCAGGCGACTGCGGGAAGCGCGGGGGATCACGCGCGAGGCGGCGGGGTACTCCATCCGCGCCTCCGAGTCGAAGATCAGCCGGATGGAGCTGGGCCGGGTGAGCTTCAAGACGCGGGACGTGGAAGACCTGCTGACGCTGTACGGCATCACGGACGAGGCGGAGCGCCAGTCGCTGCTGTCCCTCGCCCGCGAGGCCAACGTCGCGGGCTGGTGGCACAGTTACAGCGACATCCTGCCCAACTGGTTCCCCACCTACGTGGGCCTGGAGGGCGCCGCCGCGCTGATCCGCGCCTACGAGGTGCAGTTCGTGCACGGTCTGCTGCAGACCGAGGAGTACGCCCGCGCGGTGGTCCGGCGCGGCATGAAGGGCGCGAGCGCGGACGACGTCGAACGGCGGGTCGCGCTGCGCCTGGAGCGCCAGAAGTACCTGCTGGCCGACAGCGGCCCCGAGTTCCACGTCGTCCTGGACGAGGCCGCGCTGCGCCGCCCCTACGGCGACCGCGAGGTGATGCGCGGCCAGCTCCAGCACCTGATCGACATCTCGGAGCGGCCCAACGTACGGCTCCAGGTCATGCCGTTCAGCTTCGGCGGGCACTCCGGCGAGAGCGGCGCGTTCACGATCCTCAGCTTCCCCGAGTCCGATCTGTCCGACGTCGTCTACCTGGAGCAGCTGACCAGCGCCCTGTACCTGGACAAGCGCGAGGACGTGGCCCAGTACGAGCAGGCGCTCAAGGAGTTGCAGCAGGACAGCCCGGGTCCGGACGAGAGCCGGGATCTTCTGCGAGGGCTGCTCCAACTCTCCTGACCCGCAAGTAGGATGACGCCCGATCAGACTCAGACCGTGGCCGGGACCCGGCTCCGCTAGTGATTGAGGGATCACATGTCGTCCTACTTCAGCGACCTGGCCCAGCAGTACATCGACGGTGAATGGCGACCGGGCAGCGGCTCCTGGGACGTCATCGACTTCAATCCGTACGACGACGAGAAGCTCGCCTCCATCACCGTGGCCACCGTCGACGAGGTCGACCAGGCCTATCAGGCCGCCGCGCGCGCCCAGAAGACCTGGGGCGAGACCAGCCCGTACGTCCGGCGCGCGGTGTTCGAGCGGGTGCTGCGGCTCCTGGAGGACCGCGAGCAGGAGATATCCGACCTGATCGTCGCGGAGCTGGGCGGCACCCGGGTGAAGGCCGGCTTCGAGCTGCACCTCGCCAAGGAGTTCCTGCGCGAGGCCGTCCACCTGGCGCTGGCCCCCGAGGGCCGGATCCTGCCGTCCCCGGGCGAGGGCAAGGAGAACCGCGTCTACCGGGTGCCGGTGGGCGTCGTGGGCGTGATCAGCCCCTTCAACTTCCCCTTCCTGCTGTCGCTGAAGTCCGTCGCCCCGGCCCTCGCGCTCGGCAACGGCGTGGTCCTCAAGCCGCACCAGAACACCCCGATCGCCGGCGGCACCCTGATCGCCAAGCTGTTCGAGGACGCCGGGCTGCCCGGCGGCCTGCTGAACGTGGTCGTCACCGACATCGCCGAGATCGGCGACGCGTTCATCGAGCACCCGATCCCGAAGGTCATCTCCTTCACCGGCTCCGACCAGGTGGGCCGGCACGTCGCCACCGTCTGCGCCGCCAACTTCAAGCGCTCGGTGCTCGAACTGGGCGGCAACAGCGCGCTGGTGGTGCTGGACGACGCGGACCTCGACTACGCGGTGGACGCGGCGGTCTTCAGCCGGTTCGTCCACCAGGGCCAGGTCTGCATGGCCGCCAACCGGGTCCTCGTGGACCGGTCGATCGCCGACGAGTTCACCGAGAAGTTCGTCGCCAAGGTCCGCACCCTCAAGGTCGGCGACCCGCGCGACCCGGAGACCGTCATCGGCCCGGTGATCAACTCCGCGCAGGCGAACGCCCTTTCCGGCGTGGTCGAGCAGGCGCTCGCCGAGGGCGCCACCGCCCTGGTGCACGGCACCACCACCAACAACCTGGTCGAGCCCTCCGTGCTCACCGGGGTGCCCGCCGACTCCTCGCTGCTCCAGCAGGAGGTGTTCGGGCCGGTCGTCTTCCTCGTCCCGTTCGACGGCGAGGAGGAGGCGGTCCGGATCGTCAACGACACCCCGTACGGCCTCAGCGGCGCCGTCCACACCGGGAACATCGAGCGGGGCGTCGCCTTCGCCAAGCGCATCGACAGCGGCATGTTCCATGTGAACGACGGCACCGTGCACGACGAGCCGATCGTGCCCTTCGGCGGTGAGAAGAACT
This sequence comes from Streptomyces sp. SCPE 10, assembly GCF_051980735.1. Lineage (NCBI taxonomy): Bacteria > Bacillati > Actinomycetota > Actinomycetes > Kitasatosporales > Streptomycetaceae > Streptomyces > Streptomyces sp. SCPE 10. The sequence goes on from NZ_CP197069.1 coordinate 4,291,478, forward strand.
CCGGTGTCGGCCGCCTCAACGGCGAGACGACCCTGGAGGCCTTCACCTCGGTCAAGTGGATCTCGGTCCAGCACGGCCGCAGCGGCTTCCCGTTCTGAACCGCTCCGGTCCCCACGGGCCCTTTAGGTCAGGATCCGACCTAGAGGGCCCGTAGCTTTTCCGGTGTCGGGGCGACCGCCCCGGTGAACCGAGGAGAGGCGGCCGGTCATGGTCACGCACGTGGCTGCGGAGGCACAGGGCGACGAGCGGGGAGCGCTGCTGGCGTTCCTGGAGGAGCAGCGCGGCGGCATCCGCCGGGCCCTGCTCGGGCTCGGCGAGGAGCAGGCCCGCACCCGCCCGAGCGCGAGCGAGCTGTCCCTGGGCGGGCTGCTCAAGCATGTCGCCGAGGTCGAGCAGATGTGGCTCGCCCTCGCGAAGCAGGAGCCGCCGGCGGTGCGGCGGGACCAGTCGAACTGGCACGAGAGCTTCCGGCTGGTCGGCGAGGAGACGGTGGCCTCCCAGCTGGCGTACTGGGAGCAGGTCGCGGCCGAGACGGAGAAGTACATCCGCTCCGCGCCCAGCCTGGACGACACCTTCCCGCTGCCGCCCGACCCCTGGTTCCCGCCGGAGGGCCGCGTCTCGCTGCGCTGGCTGTGCCTCCACCTCATCCGCGAGACCGCCCGGCACGCCGGTCACGCCGACATCCTGCGCGAGTCCCTCGACGGGAAGACCGCCTTCGAACTGGTCGCCCTGGAGCGGCGGGAGCCGTGACCGAACGCCCTCGGCGGGCCCCGGCCGCCTGATCCGGCCTGATCCGAACGAGGGACCCTAGTGATGGAAGCTCGTCGCCGCCTCCTTGTCCCGGGTCAGCGGGTGGGGCTGGCGGCGCAGCTCGGGCAGGAGGCGGGTCAGGTCGGCCAGGAAGAGGTCGGCCAGGTCGTGGGAGAAGCCGTTGCGGCAGACGATGCGCAGGACCGAGAGGTCCTGCCGGTTGGCCGGGAAGGTGTACGCCGGGACCAGCCAGCCGCTCTCCCGGATCCGGCGGGAGACGTCGAAGACGTCGTACGCCGTGACGTGCTCGGCCGTGGTGAAGGCGAACACCGGGAGCTGGTCGCCGCGGGTGAGCAGCCGGAAGTCGCCGAGGCCCTCGATCCGGTCGGCCAGTGAGCGGGCCACGTCCCGCGTCGACTGCTGGACCGCCCGGTAGCCCTCGCGGCCCAGCCGCAGAAAGTTGTAGTACTGCGCCACGACCTGGGCGCCGGGGCGGGAGAAGTTGAGCGCGAAGGTCGGCATGTCGCCGCCCAGGTAGTTGACCCGGAAGACCAGTTCCTCGGGCAGCGCCTCGGCGTCCCGCCACAGCGCCCAGCCGACACCCGGGTACACCAGCCCGTACTTGTGCCCGGAGGTGTTGATGGAGGCCACGCGCGGCAGCCGGAAGTCCCAGACCAGGTCCTCGTCCAGGAACGGCGCCACCATGGCGCCGGAGGCACCGTCGACGTGCACCGGGATGTCCAGGCCGGTGCGCTCCTGGAGTGCGTCCAGGGCCGCGCACAGCTCGGCGATGGGCTCGTAGGAGCCGTCGAAGGTCGAACCGAGGATGCCGACGACCCCGATGGTGTTCTCGTCGCACAACTCGGCCGCCGCCTGCGGGTCCAGGTGGAAGCGCTCGCCCTCCATGGGCACCAGCCGGGCCTCCACCTCCCAGAAGTTGCAGAACTTCTCCCAGCACACCTGGACGTTGACGCCCATCACGAGATTGGGGCGGGCGCCCGGGTACCGGTCGGCGTTGCGCTGCGCCCAGCGCCGCTTGAGCGCCATCCCGGCGAGCATGCACGCCTCGCTGGACCCGGTGGTCGAACAGCCCACGGCCGCGGAGGGATCCGGTGCGTTCCACAGATCGGCGAGCATCGCCACGCAGCGCCGCTCCAGCTCGGCGGTGCGCGGGTACTCGTCCTTGTCGATCATGTTCTTGTCGCGGCACTCCGCCATCAGCGCCCCGGCCTGCGGCTCCATCCAGGTGGTCACGAAGGTGGCCAGGTTCAGCCGGGAGTTGCCGTCCAGCATCAGCTCGTCGTGCACCAGCTGGTAGGCGGTGGCCGGGGGGATCGGGGCGTCCGGAAGCCGGTGGGTGGGCGGGGCCTCGGTCATGCCGCCGACCGGATTGGCCTCCCCGAAGAACGGGTTGACGGACAGCACCTGTTCCTGGTGCTTCTGCGGACCTTTGTGCAGGGCCATGGGCAGCCTCCTCGCGATCACCCTACGCAAGACCGCACCGCCCGACATCCGGGATGACCCGGACGCCTACCCTGAGCCACCCGCCCCGCCCCCGGCGCCGGAAGGGACTTGCACCTCACGTGACGTGAGGCCGCAGGGTGGACCGCGTACCGACGAAAGAGCGAAGGAGAGCGGAGAGTTGGGCTACTCCGTGGGACAGGTCGCGGGATTCGCCGGCGTCACGGTGCGCACCCTGCACCACTACGACGAGATCGGCCTGCTGGTGCCCGGCGGGCGCACGCACGCGGGCCACCGGCGCTACACCGACGCCGATCTCGACCGGCTCCAGCAGATCCTGTTCTACCGGGAGCTCGGCTTCCCGCTCGACGAGGTCGCGGTCCTGCTGGACGACCCGGACGCGGACCCCGGCGCGCACCTGCGCCGGCAGCACGCGTTGCTGACCGCCCGGATCGAGCGGCTCCAGAGGATGGCCGCGGCCGTGGAGCACGCCATGGAGGCACGCACGATGGGCATCAACCTCACCCCGGAAGAGCGGTTCGAGGTGTTCGGGGACAAGGACCCCGAGCAGTACCGCGAGGAGGCGCGGGCGCGCTGGGGCGACACGGAGGCGTACGCCGAGTCGCAGCGCCGCGCCGCCACCTACACCAAGGAGGACTGGAAGCGGATCCAGGCCGAGGTCGACGACTGGCAGGAGCGGTACGCCGCCCTGGTGGCCGCCGGCGTGCGGCCCGCCGACGAGGCGGCCATGGACCTGGCCGAGGAACACCGCCGGCACGTCGGCACGTACTACTTCGACGTCCCGTACGAGATGCACCGGTGCTTCGCGCAGATGTACGTCTCCGACGAACGCTTCAAGGCGTACTACGACGCGTTGCACCCGGGACTCGCCGAACACCTGCACGACGCGATCGTGGCCAACGCCGACCGCCACGCCTCCTGACGGGCGGCCGGGTGCGGTGACCGGTCCGGCCCGGGGTCACTCCCGGGTCGGGACCACCGCCGTGCCGTGGGCGCACACCTCTCCCCGCCGTCCCGCGGCCACCCGGGGGAACGCGGGGCGGTCACTTCGCGTTGATAGCTTTGTGCGGCCGTACCGAGACACCGTAGCCGCCACCCTTTCCCCATCAGGAGCCCGGACCCGTGATGACACTCGCCCTCGGCCCGAGCTGGCTGGACCCCAACTACCTGCTCGACACCTACAGCATCTGGGGTCTGCTGCTCATAGTCTTCGCCGAGTCCGGCCTGCTCATCGGCTTCTTCCTGCCCGGTGACTCGCTGCTGTTCACCTGCGGTCTGCTGATCACCTCGCACCAGCTGGACTTCCCGCTGTGGGCCGCGATCGCGCTGATCTGCGTGGCCGCGATCCTCGGTGACCAGGCGGGTTACATGTTCGGCAAGAAGGTCGGCCCGTCCCTGTTCAACCGGCCCGACTCACGCCTGTTCAAGCAGGAGAACGTCACCAAGGCGCACGAGTTCTTCGAGAAGTACGGCCCCAAGTCGCTGATCCTGGCCCGCTTCGTGCCGGTGGTGCGTACCTTCACGCCGATCATCGCGGGCGTGAGCGGCATGCGGTACCGGTCCTTCCTGACCTTCAACGTCATCGGCGGCACCCTGTGGGGCGCGGGCGTCACCCTGCTCGGCTCCTGGCTCGGCAACATCGGCTTCGTCAAGAACAACATCGAGGCGATCCTCATCCTGATCGTCCTCGTCTCGGTGGTCCCGATCGGCATCGAGTACCTGCGGGCCCGCGGCAAGAGCAGGAACGAGGCCCGGGGCCAGGCGCAGGAGCAGCCGCAGCCGGTCCGGGCCGAGGCGCCCCGGCCGCAGTACCGGCAGCAGCCCCCGCTGATGGACGACGCCACGACCCGGCTGCGCCGCATCGAGCCGGACGAGCGGCAGCCGAACGGGCGGCAGCAGTGCGGCGGCGGGCAGTACGGCGACGGGCAGTACGGCGACCAGGGCCCCGACCAGGCGTATGGAGAGCAGGGGACCGGGGCGTACGGCGACCAGGGCCACGACGGCCGGCAGTACGGCCACCAGCAGCCCCAGCAGCCCCAGCAGCCCCAGCAGCCGTACCAGCCCCAGCAGCCGTACCAGCCCCAGTACCAGCAGCCGCAGTACCAGCAGCCCCAGCGGCAGGACTGGAACCAGCGGCAGCCGCACCACGACCCGCGCCAGTACCCGCAGCAGGGCCAGGGCCACTACCCGCAGGGCCAGGCCCAGGGCCAGTACCCGCAGCACCAGGACCCGGGCCAGTACCCGCCGCACCAGGACCAGGGCGGGTACCCGTACGACCAGCGGGACCGGTAGGGGTTCAGAACCCCCTGGTCCGCTTGGCCGCCCTGCGCTTGCCGGGGGAGCCCACGCGCAGGAACAGCCGGAAGACTTCGGACCCGAGGTTGACCCCGATCGCGATCGCCATGGCCAGCGACGCCGCGTTGGCCAGCGACACCAGCCCCTTGTCCACGTGGTTCTGGGCCATGTTCAACAGCCCGAAGTAGGTCGCGGAACCGGGCAGCAGCGGCCCGATCGCCGCCGTCGTGTACGGCAGCGCGGAGGCGAACCGGTAGCGGGACAGCAGCTGCCCGAACAGGCCGACCAGGCCCGCGGCCACGGCGGTGGAGGCCACCGGCGAGATGTGGGCGACGTGGTGCATCGCGCCGTACACGCTCCAGGCGACCCCGCCGTTGAGGGTCACCCAGAGCACGGTGGACCGCTCCTGCTGGAGCAGCACCGCGAAGGTCAGCGACAGCAGCATGGAGGCCGCGATCTGGATCAGCGGCCGATCGGAGGTGTGCAGCGCCACGTCCGGGTTGAGCTTGCCGCCCACCTTCACACCGAAGTACAGGACGATCAGCACACCGGTGACGATGCCCACGAAGAAGTACAGGACCTCCAGGAGGCGGGCCGAGGCGGTGATGTAGAAGCCCGTCAGACCGTCCTGGACACCGGCCACCAGCGCCCGTCCGGGCAGCAGCGCGAACAGCCCACCGGTGATCACCGCGGACGCCTTCACGTCCACGTGGGCCAGGGCGAACGCCACCCCGATCGCCGCGGGCGGCATCGCGGCCACCGTGAACTGGTAGAACTCCGGCAGTCCGCGGCCCGCGCACAGCCAGGCCAGCCGGTCGCCGAGCATCGCGCCGAACGCCGCCGCGAAGAAGACGATCAGATCACCGCCGACCAGCATCGAGGCCGCGCCCGCCAGCAGCCCGCTGGCCAGGCTCAGCGCCCAGCCGGGGTAGGGGTGCCGGTTGCGCCGTATCTCGGCCAGACGCCGGTAGGCCTCCTCCAGGGACACATGGGTCTCGGGGTCGGTCAGGTCGTCCACCAGCCGGAAGACGGCCGCGAGCCGGGTGTAGTCGGTGCCGCGCCGCCGTACCGTCCGGGAGGCCGTCACCGGGTCCTCCACCAGCGACGGCTGGTGCGAGATCGACAGCAGGGTGAACGTGACGTTGGGCTCGCAGCGGTCCAGGCCGTAGGAGCGGCACACCGCGAACATCGCGGCCTCCACGTCCTCCGCGCCCTCGCCGCCCGCCAGCAGCAGCTCCCCGATACGCAGGGTCAGGTCCAGCACGCGCGGGACCGCCGGGCCGCTCTCCTCCTCGTGCTGCACCGGCTCCGGCGCGGGCCGCTCCGTCACCGGCATGCGCAGCATCGTGCGCATCCGGTCCTGCCACGGGGCGTCCTTGATCAGGCTGACCAGCGGCACCCCGGTGGCCGGGGTGAACGCGGCAGGCCCGCCCTGTGTGCTGTACGTGCTCGGCGTGCTGAACGCCGATCCCTCGGGTTCCGCACCCGGGGGCTGCGGGGCGAGGAGCCCTTCGGGCACCGCGAACTCGGAGGTCGTCTCCGGTTCGCCCACCGTCTTCGGGACGTCGAGCCCCTTGGGGATGGCGAACTCCGAAGTGATCTCCGGGTCGTACCGCGCCTCGTCAGACCGGGGCTTGCGGTCCTCCGCCTCCGTCACCTCGCACCGTCCCTGAACGACACCTTCCGCTGGCCTCAGTATGCGCATGCGCGCTCGGCGGACATGCAAACGGGCCGCACACGGGTGTGTGCGGCCCGTCTCACGAACGGGGAGTCAGTGACCGCCCTGCTCCTTGAAGCGCTTGTAGGACCGCTCGATCTCCTGCTCGGCGTCCGCACGACCCACCCAGTTGGCGCCCTCGACCGACTTGCCGGGCTCCAGGTCCTTGTACACCTCGAAGAAGTGCTGGATCTCCAGGCGGTCGAACTCCGACACGTGGTGGATGTCGCGCAGGTGCTCGACACGCGGGTCGGTGGCCGGCACGCACAGCAGCTTGTCGTCGCCGCCCGCCTCGTCCGTCATCCGGAACATGCCGATCGCACGGCACTTGATCAGGCAGCCCGGGAAGGTCGGCTCGTCCAGGATGACCAGCGCGTCCAGCGGGTCGCCGTCCTCGCCGAGGGTGTTCTCGACGAAGCCGTAGTCGGTCGGGTAGGCGGTCGAGGTGAAGAGGCGACGGTCCAGGCGGATCCGACCGGTCTCGTGGTCCACCTCGTACTTGTTGCGCGAACCCTTCGGGATCTCGATCGTGACGTCGAACTCCACCGGTGGCTCCTCCATGATCAGCACATAGTTCTGGTGGTTAAGTGTCCCTCACGCAGGTGTGTGATCGCGAAAGGGGCTGGTGGTCGTGCCGGAGCTCAGGTCTTGGCGGGCCGCGGGACCGCGGGTGAAGCGGTTCGCGAACGCCGTACGACCGCGCCTCACGCTTGCCCTCGGGACGGCGAAACCGCAGGTCGCGCGGCTTGTGTCCACGGTACGACCGCTGCTCGCCGACCTCCCCCGTCCGCGTACCCCCAGCACCTTGCAGTACACCGCGGGCGCCGCCACCGCCGGCCTGGTGCTCGCCGCCGGCGTGGTGACCCTGGCGGGGCCGTGGGACGCCACCGGTCAGCGTACGGCCGAGCGGGACCGGGCGGTCGCCCTGGAGCACGCGGGTGGCGCAGATCACGGCACCGCCGGTGCGGCGGGCGAGCCCCGCCCGGCGCCGAGCGCGCCGCCCGTCCTGACGGGCCTGGGCCCCGCCACCGGCCCCGCGGACACCGGGCAGGCGCCGGCGAAGGGCGCCACACCCCTCGCGGACGTCCTGGACCCCCTGCTGGCCTCCCCCGCCCTCGGCGACACCCACGCGGCGGTGGTCGTGGACGCGGCCACCGGCAGACGGCTGTACGGCACCGGCGCGGACAAGGGGCTCACGCCCGCCTCCACCACCAAGCTCGCCACCGCCGTTGCCGCGCTGAACGCGCTCGGCCCCGACCACCGCTTCACCACCCGCACCGCCTTCACGGCGGCCGGCGGCCGACTGGTGCTCGTCGGCGGCGGCGACCCCACGCTCACCGCGCATGCCGACGCCGGCGGCTGGGCGAGCCTGCGCACCCTGGCGACGAGGACCGCCGCCGCCCTGCGGCAGCGCGGCGTCCACAAGGCCACGCTGGCCTACGACACCTCGCTCTACACCGGTCCCGCGCTGCACCCCATCGGCGTGAACGACAACCTCGCCCAGGTCGTCGCCCTCACCGCCGACGAGGGCCGTACCGACGGCTCGGCCAGCGGACCCGTGGCCCGGGTCGCCGACCCGGCGAAGGACGCGGCGCGGAAGTTCGCCGGCTTCCTCAAGGCCGCCGGGATCACCACGACCGCGCCCGGCCCGGCCAAGGTCACCGGCCACCCCGAGACCCTCGCCACCGTCGCCTCGCCACCGCTGTCCGCCCTGGTCGAGCGCATGCTGACCAACAGCGACAACGACATCGCCGAGGCCCTCGCCCGCCAGACCGCGCTGGCGAGCGGGCAGCCCGCGAGCTTCGGCGGCGGCGCCAAGGCGATCGCCGCGCAGCTGAAGCGGCTGGGCCTGCCGCTGGCCGGGACCTCCTTCCACGACGGCAGCGGCCTCGACCGCACCGACCGGCTCACGGCCGACCTCCTCACCGCGATCCTGGTCAAGGCCGGCACCCCCGACCACCCCGGCCTGCGGCCCCTGCTCACCGGCCTGCCCATCGCCCACTTCACCGGCACCCTCAGCGCCCGCTACGCCGACGGCGCCGCCGGCCTCGTGCACGCCAAGACCGGCACCCTGACCGGCGTCAACACCCTGGCCGGCACGGTCGTCGACCGCTCCGGACGCCTGCTGACCTTCGCCTTCCTGGCCTCGGGCACGAAGGACCCGATGGCGGCCCAGACCGCCCTGGACAAGACCGCCACCGCACTGGCGACCTGCGCCTGCGGCTAGGGTCTTTCGTTTGGATCAGGCCGGATCAGGGAGCGGGGCCCGGTGCGTGCAGATGCAAGGCGGAGGAGGGAGTCGACGCGGAGCGTCGGCGACTGACGACAACGCGGCAGATGCGCGTGCCGGGCCCCGCGAGCCCGGCTTGATCCAAACGAGAGGCCCTAGGTGTGCTGTTCGCTGGGGAGGCGCGGGCCGTCCGGCCGGCTCCCGCCCCCGCCGACGCAAAACCTTGTCCGTACGGTCCCCGGCCGACCCCACGGCCTGCCCCAAGCGGTGGCGCTCACGTACCGTTGACGCATGACAGGCTTCGGAGGCACCGCATCCCCCGGGATGGTCGACTGGAACCTCGCGGTGGCGACCGCGACACGGCTCGCACGCCCCGGCCCCGACGTCACCCGCGACGAGGCCCGTGCCGTCGTCGCGGAGCTGCGCCGGCACGCGAAGGCCTCGGAGGAACACGTCCGGGGCTTCACTCGTCTGGAGACCGAGCAGAGCCACGACACACCCGTCCTCGTGGTGGACCGGCCCGGCTGGGTCCGGGCCAACGTCGCCGGTTTCCGCGAGATCCTCAAACCGCTCCTGGAGAAGATGCAGGAACGGCGCGGCGCCCACCCGGGCAGCGCCGTTCTCGGCGCCGTCGGCGGCAAGGTCACCGGCGTGGAACTCGGCATGCTGCTGTCGTTCCTCTCCTCCCGTGTGCTCGGCCAGTACGAGACCTTCGCCCCCGCCACCCGCGACCTGCCGGCCGGCGGGAACGGCGGCGGACGCCTCCTCCTCGTCGCCCCCAACATCGTCCACGTCGAGCGCGAACTCGACGTGCAGCCGCACGACTTCCGCCTGTGGGTGTGCCTGCACGAGGAGACCCACCGCACCCAGTTCACGGCCGTGCCCTGGCTGCGCGACCACCTGGAGGGCGAGATCCAGTCGTTCCTGGCGGAGACGGACGTCGACCCCATGACCTTCCTGGAGCGCATCCGCGAGGCCGCCCAGTCGCTGGCCGGCGGCCGGCCCGAGGGCGAGGAGGACGACGGCGGCCGCTCCTTCGTGGAACTGGTGCAGACGCCCGCGCAGCGCGAGATCCTCGGCCGGCTCACCGCCGTGATGTCCCTGCTGGAGGGCCACGCCGACTACGTGATGGACGGGGTCGGCCCCAGCGTCGTACCGACCGTCGCCGAGATCCGCGAGAAGTTCCAGCAGCGCCGCGCCAAGGGCGCCTCCCGGCTCGACCAGGCCCTGCGCAAACTGCTCGGCCTGGACGCCAAGCTCAAGCAGTACCGGGACGGCGAGCGCTTCGTCCGGGCCGTCGTCGACCAGGTCGGCGTCGACGGCTTCAACCGCGTGTGGACCTCGCCCAACACCCTGCCCACCAAGTCGGAGATCGCCAAACCGGCGGACTGGGTCGCGCGGGTGCACCGCAAGGCGGAGTCGTGAAACGCACGCCTGGGTCGTGAACCGAAACCGGCCGACGGCAGACGAACGCCCCTCCAATCACCCGTCCGAGGGACCGTGAGCCATGCGTAGGCGTGCAATGCTCGGGGCACGGCCCAATTCTGTCACCATCTACACACTCTGAGTGACCGAATCGGGCTCAGCCCCCGGAAACTTCATGAAGGGAACCGGACATGGGTCCCCATCCTGCGGTCGCGGCGATACGCCTGGCGGTCCGCCGCGTCCTCCACGACATCCTGAACGACCTCCCGGCACCCGGCGACGGCCACCCGGCCACCGTGGGGCACCCGGGCCGGACGGCCGAGCGGCCCCCCTCCCCGCTCGTCCCCTCGCCCGCGGCCTCCAGCGCCCCGCCCGCGCCCCCGCTCGTGCTCGTCGCGTGTTCCGGCGGAGCCGACTCCATGGCCCTCGCCTCCGCGCTCGCCTTCGAGGCGCCCAAGCTCGGCCTGCGCGCCGGCGGCATCACCGTCGACCACGGTCTCCAGCCCGGCTCCGACCTCCGCGCCGAGGAGGTCGCCCTGCGGATGCGCGGCCTCGGCCTCAACCCCGTCGAAGCCGTCGCCGTCGACGTCGGCCGGGACGGCGGCCCCGAGGCCGCCGCCCGCGACGCCCGCTACGCCGCCCTGGACGCGGCGCTCGAACGGCACGGCGCCGCCGCGATCCTGCTCGGCCACACCCGCGACGACCAAGCCGAAACCGTCCTGCTGGGCCTCGCCCGGGGCTCCGGCATCCGCTCCCTGTCCGGAATGGCCGCGGTCTCGGGGGCCGGCGGCCGTTACCGGCGCCCCTTCCTCCACCTCGACCGGCAGACCGCCCGCAAGGCCTGCATGGTCCAGTCCCTGCCCGTCTGGGACGACCCCCACAACACCGACCCCGCCTACACCCGCTCCCGGCTGCGGCACGAGGGCCTGCCCGCCCTGGAGAAGGCCCTCGGCAAGGGCGTCGTGGAAGCGCTCGCCCGCACCGCCCAGCTGTCCCGCGACGACGCCGACGCCCTGGACACCTGGGCCAGCCAGGCCGAGGCATCGGTGCGCGACGCCGCGGGCCGGCTGGAGTGCGCCAAGCTCTACGCGCTGCCGCCCGCCGTGCGCCGCCGGATCCTGCGCCGTGCCGCCATCGAGGCGGGCGCCCCGGCCGGTTCCCTGTTCGCCCGCCACATCGAGGAAGTCGACCGGCTGATCACCGGCTGGCGGGGCCAGGGAGCCATCAATCTCCCGGGCCGCGTCGTCGCCCAGCGCCAGGGTGGCAGACTGGTGATTCGGCAAGGCTGAGTCCCGACGGCCCGGAGCGACCCTCCGGCGGCCGACCGGGCCGGCCGGAGGCCGTTTTCACGGCCGTAAGTGCGGGACGACCGAAAGTGATGCGGGTGGACGCGAAAGACATGGGTGCCGACCTCGAGAAGGTGCTCATCACCAAGGAAGAGATCGACGCCAAGCTGGCCGAACTGGCCGCGAAGATCGACGCGGAGTACGAGGGCAAGGACCTGCTGATCGTCGGCGTCCTCAAGGGCGCGGTGATGGTCATGGCCGACCTCGCCCGGGCGCTGTCCACCCCGGTCACCATGGACTGGATGGCCGTGTCCTCCTACGGCGCGGGCACCCAGTCCTCCGGTGTCGTGCGCATCCTCAAGGACCTCGACACCGACATCAAGGGCCGCGACGTCCTGATCGTCGAGGACATCATCGACTCCGGCCTGACCCTGTCCTGGCTGATCAACAACCTCGGCTCGCGCGAGCCGGCCTCCCTCAAGGTGTGCACGCTGCTGCGCAAGCCGGACGCCGCCAAGGTCGCCATCGACGTGGAGTGGGTCGGCTTCGACATTCCGAACGAGTTCGTCGTCGGCTACGGCCTCGACTACGCCGAGAAGTACCGCAACCTCCCGTTCGTCGGTACGCTCGCGCCGCACGTCTACGGCGGCTGAACCGGAACCGGGTCCGGGCTGAGCCAGTCGGACCAAGCCCGGCGAGATGATCGGGAACCCCGGCGGGTCCCGTGCCGTTGAAGCTTGCAGAGACGGGTTTCCCAGCCGTCGAAACGGCTCCGCGCGGCTTCGGGCACCATTGCTGGGGTACCGTCAGAAGAACTGTCTTATCAAACTCACTATGGCAGGAGGGACGGGGCGGCACCGCTCCGTATGGATGGACGTGAAGCGATACTTCCGTGGGCCGGTCATGTGGATCGTGCTGGCCGTCCTTGCCGTGGTCGTGTTGATGCAGGTCGTCGGCTCGTCCGGCGGCTACAAGACGGTGGACACCGGCCAGGTCGTCGCGGCGATCAATGACAACAGGGTCCAGTCGGCCAAACTGACCACGGGCGACGAGCAGACCATCAAGGTCACCCTCAAGGACGGCCAGAAGGTCTCCGGCAGCTCCAAGATCCAGGCGAGCTACATCGGCGACCAGGGTGTGACCATCGCCGGCACGCTGCAGACCAAGTACCAGAACAAGCAGATCCCGGACGGCTACACGGTCTCGCCGTCCAAGCAGAACCCGTTCGTCGGCGTCCTGCTCTCCCTGCTGCCCTTCGTTCTCATCGTCGTCGTCTTCCTGTTCCTGATGAACCAGATGCAGGGCGGCGGCTCCCGGGTGATGAACTTCGGGAAGTCCAAGGCCAAGCTGATCACCAAGGACACCCCGAAGACGACGTTCTCGGACGTCGCCGGCTGTGACGAGGCCGTCGAGGAACTCCACGAGATCAAGGAGTTCCTCCAGGAGCCGGCCAAGTTCCAGGCCGTCGGCGCCAAGATCCCCAAGGGTGTGCTGCTCTACGGCCGCCCGGGTACCGGCAAGACCCTGCTGGCGCGTGCCGTCGCGGGCGAGGCCGGCGTCCCCTTCTACTCGATCTCCGGTTCCGACTTCGTGGAGATGTTCGTCGGTGTCGGCGCCTCCCGCGTCCGCGACCTGTTCGAGCAGGCCAAGGCGAACGCCCCGGCGATCGTCTTCGTGGACGAGATCGACGCGGTCGGCCGCCACCGCGGCGCCGGCCTCGGCGGTGGGCACGACGAGCGCGAGCAGACCCTCAACCAGCTGCTGGTCGAGATGGACGGCTTCGACGTCAAGGGCGGCGTCATCCTGATCGCCGCCACCAACCGGCCCGACATCCTCGACCCGGCGCTGCTGCGGCCCGGCCGCTTCGACCGCCAGATCGCGGTCGACCCGCCGGACCTCCAGGGCCGTCTGGAGATCCTCAAGGTCCACCAGAAGGGCAAGCCGGTCGCGCCCGACGTCGACCTGGCCGCCGTCGCCCGCCGTACCCCCGGCATGACCGGCGCCGACCTGGCCAACGTGCTCAACGAGGCCGCGCTGCTCACCGCGCGCAGCGACCAGAAGCTGATCGACAACAAGGCGCTGGACGAGGCGATCGACCGTGTGGTCGCGGGCCCGCAGAAGCGGACCCGGATCATGTCGGACAAGGAGAAGAAGATCACCGCGTACCACGAGGGCGGTCACGCCCTGGTCGCGGCGGCCTCGCCGAACTCCGACCCGGTCCACAAGATCACGATCCTGTCCCGCGGCCGTGCCCTCGGTTACACGATGGTCCTGCCCGACGAGGACAAGTACTCGACCACGCGCAACGAGATGCTCGACCAGCTCGCCTACATGCTGGGCGGCCGGGCGGCCGAGGAACTGGTCTTCCACGACCCGACCACCGGTGCCGCCAACGACATCGAGAAGGCCACCAACCTGGCCCGCGCGATGGTCACCCAGTACGGCATGACCGAGCGGCTCGGCGCCATCAAGTTCGGCGGCGACAACAGCGAGCCCTTCCTCGGCCGTGAGATGGCGCACCAGCGCGACTACTCGGAAGAGGTCGCCGCGCTGGTGGACGAAGAGGTCAAGAAGCTCATCGAGACCGCGCACAACGAGGCCTGGGAGATCCTGGTCGAGAACCGCGACGTGCTCGACAACCTCGTTCTCCAGCTGCTGGAGAAGGAGACGCTGGGCAAGGAGGAGATCGCCGAGATCTTCGCCCCGATCGTCAAGCGCCCGCCGCGGCCCGCCTGGACCGGTTCCTCGCGCCGCACCCCGTCCACCCGCCCGCCGGTGCTCTCCCCGAAGGAGCTGGCGCTGACCAACGGTGCGAACGGTTCGACGGCCGCGATCAGCACGGCCAAGTCCACCGCGGGCGAGTCCGCCCCGGTGACGGACCAGGCCCCGGAGGACCGTCCGGAAAGCTGACCCACCGGCCGCTTTCCGGCCGAGGCGGCCCGGAATGAACGCCGCACCCCCCAGGTTCTAGCCTGGGGGGCGCGGCATTTTTCGTATGCACGCACGTGTGACGACAGGAACGAGGCACCAGATGACCGACCCGGTGACGCTGGACAGCGAGCGCCCCGTCGGCGAGTTCGACGAGAAGCGCGCCGAGAATGCCGTACGGGAGCTGTTGATCGCGGTCGGCGAGGACCCCGACCGCGAGGGGCTGCGCGAGACGCCGGCTCGGGTGGCGCGGGCCTACAGGGAGATCTTCGCCGGGCTGTGGCAGCAGCCCGAGGACGTGCTCACCACCACGTTCGACCTGGGGCACGACGAGATGGTCCTGGTGAAGGACATCGAGGTGTACTCGACCTGTGAGCACCACCTGGTGCCGTTCCGTGGCGTGGCGCACGTGGGCTACATCCCGTCGGTCTCCGGGAAGATCACCGGTCTGTCGAAGCTGGCGCGTCTGGTGGACGTCTACGCCCGCAGGCCGCAGGTGCAGGAACGACTCACCACGCAGATCGCGGACTCCCTGATGGAGATCCTGGAGCCGCGGGGCGTCATCGTGGTCGTCGAGTGCGAGCACATGTGCATGTCGATGCGCGGCATCCGCAAGCCGGGCGCCAAGACCATAACGTCGGCGGTGCGCGGTCAGCTGCGCGACGCGGCGACCCGCAACGAGGCCATGAGCCTGATCATGGCGCGCTGAGCCGGAGCCCGGGGGAGCCGGCGCTCACGCCGCCGGTTCCGCGCCCGGGTGGTCCTGGTCGTCGTCCTCGGGGAGCTTGCAGACGCGTTCGAGGAAGAGGGCGGCCGCTATCACCGCGAGGCCCGCGAGGACCGAGAAGCCCGCGTAGAAGGCCTGGTCGCGGCGGGTGGGGAGGTCCAGGAGCTCCAGCAGGAAGACGCCCGTGCCGCCGTACATGCCGGCGACGAGGGCGGCGACCAGGGCGCTGGCCTGGCCGAAGACGACCGCGCGGGCGGCCATCAGCGGGTCGACGCCCTTCGCGCCGGGGCGGCGCTCGCGCTGGGCCTTGAGGCGGGAGCGGATCGAGAGCGCCGTGGACAGCAGGACCACGGCGATCAGGGCGAGGACGATGGGGGCGGCCAGGGGGACGCCGGGCAGGGTCCCGATCGAGTTCCAGAGGCGGGCGCCCGCCCAGGACAGGATGCCCGCCACGACGAACACGCCGATCAGCACCCTGATACGCAGCTCTCTCACGGTGTCCCTTCAGTTCCCCCGGACCGGTCCCGGTGGTGGTCGTCTTGACCTTAACGACTACTCGGGCAGTCGGAGTTCCAGGTCCGTGCGTGGTGCGACGCCCTCCCGGGTGACGGCCGCGAGCAGTTCGGCCACCGCGCCGCGGCCGGGCAGCTGGGCCGCCGGGTCCACGTCGTGCCAGGGCGCGAGGACGAACGCGCGCTCGTGGGCGCGCGGGTGGGGCAGGGTCAGCTGCGGGTCGTCGGAGGTGACGTCGGCGTAGGCGACGATGTCCACGTCCAGGGTGCGCGGGCCCCAGCGCTCGTCGCGGACGCGGTGGAAGGCCTCCTCGACGGCGTGCGCGCGCTCCAGCAGGGAGGAGGGCGGCAGGGTGGTCTTCAGGGCCACGACCGCGTTGAAGTACGACGGCTGGCTGCCGGGTTCGACGCCCCAGGGCTCGGTCTCGTAGACGGGCGAGACGGCCTTGACGCGGACACCGGGGGTGTCCTCCAGCGCGTCCACGGCACCCTGGAGGGTCTCCAGGCGGTTGCCGAGGTTGGATCCGATGGAGATCACGGCCCACTTGGGGTTCTGCAGGGTGGTGTCGGCCGCGTCCACCTTCTCGACGACCGAGGCGGGCACCGGCTGGACGGTCGGGTCACTGTGACCCTGGACGAAAGGTCGGGTCATGCTCGGCTCCGGGTGATGGTGACGGTCACGTCGTCGAAGGGGACGGTGATCGGGGCGTCGGGCTTGTGCACGCACACCTCGACCTCCTGGACCCCTTCGTGTTTCAGGCAGGTCTGGGCGATCCGCTCGGCCAGTGTCTCGATGAGGTTCACCGGCTCGCCCTCGACCACGGCCACGACCTCCTCGGCCACGATGCCGTAGTGCACGGTCTTCGTCAGGTCGTCGTCGGCCGCGGCCGGCCGGATGTCCAGGCCCAGGACGATGTCCACGAGGAAGGTCTGGCCCTCCTCGCGCTCCTTGGGGAACACACCGTGGTGCCCGCGGGCCTTCAGGCCGCGCAGCGCGACACGATCCACGCGAATCACTCCTGCAATCGTCGGGAACGACCGGCCCGTACCGCGTGCGGGCGACACACCGGTCACGGACGAATCTACCTGCGGGCGCCGACAGGCCCGGGTCCCAGGGGCCCGGCCCCGGCCGGGACCGGGCGGGACGCACCGCTCGTTCCCCCGGGGAACCCCGCCGCGTCATGGGCTGGTAGCCGGTGATACCCCGGGGTAGGTGATTCCAACCACTTCTCGGTCCCGGTGCGCCGTCGTCGGTCCCCTACCCGCTCAGGCGAGGGGGTCGTCGTCCGGATTCACGCCATTCACGCCGCCCTCGCCGTCCTCGGTGTCGTCGCCGTCGGCGAGGACGGGGGAGGCGTGGTGGGACCAGAGCTTCCAGCCGAGCGGTGTGCGCCGGAACACATTGGTGGCGACGACGAGCTGGCCGACCAGGGGCCCGAGTTCGTCGCCCTCCGCGGGGGCGGGGCCGCCGCTGAGGATGTTCTCGGTGCAGGTCACGAGCGCGGTGTCGCCGGTGACGGAGACGTGCACATCGGTCAGGAAGAACTGGATGTAGTCGGTGTTGGCCATGATCAGGGCGTACGACCTGAGGACCTCGCCGCGGCCGGTGAGCACCGGCCAGCCGGGGTGCACGCAGGAGATCACGCCGCTGTCGGCCGGATCGTGGTACTCCTCGTCCACGCCCAGGTCGGAGGGGGTGAGCCAGAGGTCGGAGACCTCCTCGAAGTCGCCGCGTTCGAGGGCCTCGTAGAAGGCGGTGTTGGCGGCCTCGACCTGTTCTACGTCGGTGTGGGGGGCGCTCACCGGTCTCCGTCCGCGATGTGTGCGCCGGCGGCGCCGTGAGTGTGGCCGGTTCCGTGCGCCGCGTCGGTCGCCTCGGCCGCCGGAACGGGCGTCGTACCCGCCGTGGCGCGTGCCCCTTCGACCGCGCGCGCGACCCGTACGGCGTCCGCCGTGGCGCGCACCTCGTGGACGCGCACGGCCCAGGCGCCGCCGTGCGCCGCGAGTGCCGAGACGGCGGCGGTGGCGGCGTCGCGTTCCCGGGCGGGCGGGGGAGCGCCCTCGGGTCCGGCGAGCACCCGGCCGAGGAACCGCTTGCGGGAGGCGGCCACCAGCAGCGGGTGGCCGAGGGCGCGCAGCCGGTCGAGGTGGGCCAGGAGGGCGAGGTCGTGCTCGGCCTCCTTGGAGAAGCCGAGACCGGGGTCGACGACGATCCGGTCGGGGGCGATGCCGCCGGCCAGGACGGCGTCGACGCGGGCGCGCAGTTCGTCCACGACCTCGCCGACGACGTCCTCGTACACGCCGTGGATGCCGCCGCCCTCAAGGAAGCCGCGCCAGTGCATGACGACGAAGGGGGCGCCGGCGGCGGCGACGACCGGGATCATCTCGGGGTCGGCGAGGCCGCCGCTGACGTCGTTGACGAGGGCGGCGCCGGCCTTCAGGGACCGGGCCGCGACCGAGGCGCGCATGGTGTCGACGGAGACGACGACGCCCTCGGCGGCGAGGCCCCGCACGACCGGGATGACCCGCCGCAGTTCCTCGTCCTCGTCCACCCGGGTGGCGCCCGGGCGGGTGGACTCGCCGCCGACGTCGATCAGGTCGGCGCCCGCCGCGACGAGGTCGAGGCCGTGCTTGACGGCGGCCGTCGTGTCGAACCAGCGGCCGCCGTCGGAGAAGGAATCGGGGGTGACGTTCACGACCCCCATGACCGCGCACCGGTCCCATGCCGGAAGGCCCGCCACTCGGCCGCGCCCGCTGAGCTTGTTCATACGTTCAGCGTAGGCCCCGGGCGGCGCCGCGACGGCCGGTAGGGCCGGGGCGGCGCCGGGCGGACGGATCATGCCGCGCGGGCGTCGCGTTCGGTCACGGTGTGCGCGCACGCGCGTTCCGCCGACGGACGGCGCCGCCGCAGGAAGCGGGGCAGGGGCAGGGCCAGGTTGACGAAGCCCTCGGCCTGCATGGTGGCGAAGCCGATGCGGGGCAGGTCGGTGGTGGCGCGGTAGACGATGAAGCGCGGCTCCCAGCGCGGCTGGAACTTGGCGTTGAACTTGTACAGCGACTCGATCTGGAACCAGCGCGAGAGGAACACCAGCAGTCCGCGCCAGGCGCGCAGCACCGGTCCGGCGCCGATCTTCTCGCCGCGGGCGAGGGCGGAGCGGAACATGGCGAAGTTCAGCGAGACGCGGGTGATGCCGAACCTGGGCGCGGCCTGGAGGGCGGCGACGATCAGCAGCTCGTTCATGCCCGGGTCGGCGCTGCGGTCGCGTCGCATCAGGTCGAGCGAGGCACCGTCCTCACCCCAGGGCACGAAGTGCAGGATCGCCTTCAGGTCGCCGTACTCGCCCGGTTCGTCGTCGGCCTTGTGGGCGGTGGCTATGAGGCAGTCGCCGTCGGCCGGGTCGCCGATCCGGCCGAGGGCCATGGAGAAGCCGCGCTCGGTGTCGGTGCCGCGCCAGTCCTCCGCGGCCCGCCGGATGCGGTCCAGCTCGGCCTCGCCGAGGTCATGGATGCGCCGTACCCGGGTTTCGTAACCGGCCCGTTCGATGCGCTTGACCATCTGCCGGACGTTGCGCATGGCGCGCCCGGCGAGCGAGAAATCCGCGACGTCCACCACCGCCTCGTCGCCCAGTTCCAGGGCGTCCAGCCCGGTTTCGCGGGTCCACACCTCGCCGCCGGTCTCCGAGCAGCCCACGACCGCGGGCGTCCAGGAGTGCGCCCTGGCCTCGTCCATGAAGCGTTCGATGGCGCCCGGCCAGGCCTCGACGTCCCCGATGGGGTCGCCGCTGGCGAGCATCACGCCGGAGATGACGCGGTAGGTGACGGCGGCCTTGCCGCTGGGTGAGAAGACGACCGCCTTGTCGCGGCGCAGCGCGAAGTGGCCGAGGGAGTCGCGGCCGCCGTGCTTGGCCAGCAGCGCCCGCAGTTTCGCCTCGTCGTCCTCGGTGAGGCGGGCGGCCGGGTGCTCGGGGCGGAAGGCCAGGTAGATCGTGGTGACGGCGGTGAGCCAGCCGAGCGCGCCGAGGGAGAAGGCGACGGTCCAGGAGGTGTTGCCCTGGTAGTCGACCGGGCCCTCGAAGCCGAACAGGCCGTAGACGACATGGGTGAGCCGGTCGGCCAGGCTCGGGTCGCCGATCGTGCGGTGCGGGTGGACGCTGACGATGACCAGCCCGAGCACGAGCGAACCGGCGCTCATCAGCACGAAGTTGGCGAGTGCGCGCCAGCGGCTGCGCGGGTCCGGCAGGGCCGCGAACTCCCGGCGGTGCCAGATCAGCGGCACCAGCAGGACGGCCGCGAACAGCACGCCGGCCAGCGAGTGGCGGTAGGCGAACTGGCTCACCGCGCCGGCCGGCAGCAGCGCGACCGCGGCGCGCCACGCACGGCGCTTGCGCCGCCTGAGTCCATGCGCGAGCAGCAGCAACAGCACGCCGACGCTGAGCGAGAGGGCCGCGGCGAACGGTCCGAAGGAACCGGGGAGCACCTCGGCCAGGGCGTGCATACGGCTGTGACGGAAGCGCGGGAAGACTCCTGCGGCGATGTCCAGGAGGCCGACGAGCGCGACCGCTCTGCCGACCAGGCCGGGGACGGCCTCGGGGCGCGGGCCGCGCGGTATGCGCAGCGCCCGGTTCGATCGGCCCGGAACCCCGCCCGACATTTCCCCATCTATCCTGACAGACATCGCATCCCGTAGTTCTGCGAGAGACCTTGGACCCGGGCCCGATCGGGCATCCGGTGACATTGCGCCCTCTAGGACGGTGTCTCGGGGAGAGAGGTTCACTCCCCTCCGGAAAGTCGGGTCAAAGGCCAAGGAAAGCCCCGGGCAAACCCACGCGACGGCGCGTGGGCGCGGCCCGGGCCGAGAGCGCAGGCAGGGAAACAGCCATGGGTCTGACGAGCAACAAGGTGCTGGTGCTGGCGATGGTGTTCGCCGTGGCGCTGTTCGCGGGCACGGTGTGGCTGTGGCCGCGGCTCGCCCGGCACAGCTGGCGGGCCGTCGGCGGACGGATCGGGATGCTGCTGGTCACCCAGCTCGCGCTGTTCGCCTCGGTGGGGCTCGCCGCCAACCAGGCGTTCGGCTTCTACGCCAGCTGGGCGGACCTGTTCGGCCAGGAGAACGGCCAGGGCGTGGTCGTCGACCACATAGCGGACGGTGCCCGCAGCCCGATCCAGGTGGTCTCCACCTCCCGGGTGACCGGGGTGAGCAGCGGGGCGCCGCAGGTGGCCGGGCAGATCCAGAAGGTGGACATCCTCGGCCGTACGACCCGCATCGGGGCGCCGGCGTTCGTCTATCTGCCGCCGGAGTACTTCCAGGCGCGCAACCGCGACCGCAAGTTCCCGGTCTCCGTCGTCCTGACGGGCTACCCGGGCACCGCGCAGGCGCTGGTGGACAAGCTGCGCTACCCGAGCACGGCGCAACAGCTCGCCAAGAGCGGCCGGATGCAGCCGATGATCCTGGTGATGATGCGCCCGGCGGTGGCCCCGCCGCGGGACACCGAGTGCGTGGACGTCCCCGGGGGCCCGAAGACGGAGACGTTCTTCGCCAAGGACCTGCGTGACTCGGTGATGGCGCGTTACCGGGTGGACAAGACGCCCGCGAGCTGGGGCATCATCGGCGACTCGACCGGCGGTTACTGCGCGCTGAAGATCGCCATGCACCACCCGAAGTCGTACGCCGCCGCCGTCGGCCTGTCGCCGTACTACAACGCGCCGATCGATCCCACCACCGGCGACCTCTTCCACGGTGACGCGAACCTGCGTAATCGTGCCAACCTCTTCTGGGTGCTCAGGCACCAGGCGGCCCCCGAGACGTCACTGCTCGTCACCAGCAGCAAAATCGGTGAGCACAACTACAAGGACACGCTCAAATTCATCAAGAGCGTGCAGAACACGAACGTGACCAGGATTTCCTCGATCATCCTTCCGAGCGGCGGGCACAACTTCAACACCTGGCGGCGGGAGATCCCCGAGGCGTTGCAGTGGCTCGGCACCCGGCTGGTCTCGCACTGAACGACCGGATCCTGACGCCCCGTGAGGCACGCCGTGTGGCCGTGTTTTTGCGGGGCGGGGGCCCATGAATCGCCTACGCGCGGTAAGTTTCTGGCCATGCCACGTGGACGCCACCGCCATTCCCCGCCTCTGCACCGGCTGTTGCCCCCCTCCGCCATCGCCGGCGTCTCCGTCGCCTGTGCGCTGGGTCCCTGGGTGTTCTCCGAGGCCGCGGTGCTGCGCGTGCTGGCCGGAGCCGCCGCGGCGACCGCGCTCGCCGGCGCGTTCGTGATGCGCCGCTGGGACATCCACGCGGGCAAGCAGGTCGCCGACCTCGCCCGCGCCCGGGCCAGCGACGAGTGGCGGTTCGAGGAACGGGTCGCCGAGCTGGAGGCCGACCTGGAGGAATCCCGCGAACTGCGCGCCAAGCTGGAGCAGCGGCTGCGCGCCAAGCGCGCCGAGCTGGCCGGGCTGCGCAACGAGCACGCGGCCCTGCTGCGCCGCTACGCCACCGCGGAGACCGAGCGCGCGAGCGCCCTGGAGGGCCGCCGCCTGCTGGAGATCGAGTCCGGGACGCCCGCGCTGCCGCCTGCCGCGCGCTCGGCCTCGCCGGCCCTGCCGCCGGCCCGGAGCGCGGAGCCGTCCGCCGCCGTCGCCGGGGAGCCGGAGAAGACGTACGACGTGTTCTCGGCCGCGGGCGCGAAGCTGTACGGGCAGGCGCTGCGGGCGCTGGCCGCGTTCGACCGGGAGCGCGGCACCGGGCCCGGGCCGGAGGGCGAGGACCAGGCCGCCGCCAAAGGGGACGACGCCGCCGGGGACATAGCCGCGCCGGACGGTGCGCACGCGCCGTCCGAGGACGCCGGACCCGCCGAGGGACGGCCCGCGGCCACCGCCCCGCAGGCCCCCGAGGCCGCTGAGACCTCCGAGTCGGCGGAGACCCCCGAGTCTGGCGGAACCTCCGAGGCTGCCCGGGCAGCCGGGGCCGCCGAGACGCCCGCCGGGGCGCCCGCCGCCGGGCACTTCACGGTGCCGACCGCCGTGGCCGTCGTACCGGCGGCACCGCCCGCGCGGCGCCCGACGACCTCGGGCGGTTTCGACTTCTTCGGCACGCAGAAGGGCGCGGGCCCGCACAAGGGCACGCCGAAGCCCGCGCTGGACTCCGTGCAGAACGAGGACCTGGCCGATGTCGTCGGCCAGGAGGCGCTGGACGTGCACAAGGCCGAGGCCGAGGCGGAGTTCAAGCCCGCCGGGGACAAGGCGCGGGGCGTGGGACAGGTCATCGACCTGACCGCGCACGACGAGACCGAGCAGATCGACGTCCAGGGGCTGCGCAGCGCCGCCTCCTGAGGACGGCACGCCGCACACCGGGCCCGGCCTCCCCGCGGGGAAGCCGGGCCTTCGCGCGTGCCGGCATGGGGGAAACTGGAGCCATGACTCCTACGACGGAGACCACGGTCGGGATCGGCGGTGCCGCGGAAAGCACCGACATGGTGCTCAACATCGGGCCCCAGCACCCGTCCACGCACGGCGTGCTGCGGCTCAGGCTGGTGCTGGACGGCGAGCGCATCGTGCGTGCCGAGCCGGTGATCGGCTATATGCACCGAGGCGCGGAGAAGCTCTTCGAGGCCCGCGACTACCGGCAGATCATCATGCTCGCCAACCGCCACGACTGGCTGTCGGCGTTCTCCAACGAGCTGGGCGTGGTCCTCGCCGTGGAGCGGATGCTCGGCATGGAGGTGCCCGAGCGCGCGGTGTGGACGCGCACGCTGCTCGCCGAGCTGAACCGGGTGCTCAACCACCTGATGTTCCTCGGCTCCTACCCGCTGGAACTCGGCGGGATCACCCCCGTGTTCTACGCGTTCCGCGAGCGCGAGGTGCTCCAGAACGTCATGGAGGAGGTCTCCGGCGGGCGCATGCACTACATGTTCAACCGCGTCGGCGGCCTCAAGGAGGACCTGCCGGCCGGCTGGGCGGGCCGCGCGCGGGCCGCCGTCGCCGCCGTGCGCTCGCGCATGGACGTCTTCGACGACCTGGTGCTCGGCAACGAGATCTTCCGGGGGCGCACGCGCGGGGTGGGGGCGCTCGCCCCCGAGGCGGTGCACGCCTACGGCGTGAGCGGGCCCATCGCACGCGGCTCGGGCGTCGACTTCGACCTGCGCCGCGACGAGCCGTACCTGGCGTACGGCGAGCTGCGGGACACGCTGAAGGTCGTCACCCGGAGCGAGGGCGACTGCCTGGCCCGCTTCGAGGTGCTGCTGGAACAGACGCACAACGCGCTGGACCTCGCGGACGCCTGCCTGGACCGGCTCGCCGAGCTGCCGCCCGGACCGATCAACCAGCGCCTGCCGAAGGTGCTGAAGGCGCCCGAGGGACACACGTACGCCTGGACCGAGAACCCGCTCGGGATCAACGGGTACTACCTGGTCAGCAAGGGCGAGAAGACGCCGTACCGGCTCAAGCTGCGCTCGGCGTCGTACAACAACATCCAGGCGCTGACCGAGCTGCTGCCCGGGACGCTGGTGGCGGACATGGTGGCGATCCTCGGCTCGATGTTCTTCGTGGTCGGCGACATCGACAAGTAGGCCGCGCGGCCGCCGCGGGTCAGCCGAGCGGGTCCGGGATGCCGGCCGGCCGGAGCAGCCAGCCGAAGTCGCCGAGGCCGCCGCGCGCGGTCAGCTCCGCGGCCTCGCCGGCGCCCGCGAGGGCCCGCACATAGGCGGCGGGGTCCGTGGCGGCCAGCGTGAGCGGAGGGCGTGCGCCGGTGATACCGAGGGCGTGCAGGGCGTCGCGCTGGGTGAGCAGCCGTGCGGGGGCCGGAAGCGCCGCCGCGCAGGCGTCCAGGGCGACATGGGCGGTGATGTCACAGCTGCCGTCCGGCACCGGCCTCGTCTCGCGGCCCTCACGGAAGCCGGTGAGGGTGCCGAACGGGGGGCGTGCGCCGGCGGTGTGCGCGTAGTCGACGGCCACCGCGAGCCCCCGCACCACGCGTTTGGCGGCCGCCGCCCACGCCTCGTCGCGGGGCCGGCCCAGCTCCGCGCGCAGCCCCGCCTCGGCCGGCAGCGGCCACCAGCGCGCCAGCCAGTCCGCGTCCGCGCCGGTCACCGGCCCGCCCGGCCGCTCGGCGCCGTCGTCGCCGACGAGCACGTACCGGGGCACGCCCGCGGCGTCCGTCTCGACCACGTCCACGGGCACGTTGTCCAGCCACTCGTTGGCGAACAGCAGCCCGGTGACCGACGCGGGCGGCGCGTCGCGCCAGGCGACGCGCGCGTCCAGGCCGGCGGGGCGGCCGGCGATCTCGACGGCGTACGGCCGCACCCGGCCGGCCACCTCGTCCGGCAGCGCGCGGAGCACCCCGGTGACCAGTTCGCCGCGCCCGGCCCCCATGTCCACGAAGTCCAGCGCCGCGGGCCGCCCCAGCGCCGCGTCGACCCGGCACAGCAGCTCCGCCACGGCCGCCGCGAACAGCGCCGACGCGTGCACCGACGTGCGGAAGTGCCCGGCGGGCCCCTCCGGCCGCCGGTAGAAGCCGTCCGGGCCGTACAGGGCGGCCTCGGTCGCGGCCCGCCAGCCGTGCGGGCCCGCGCCCGGTGCGCGCCGCCGCTCACCCGTCCCACCGTCCGTCACCGGACCAGGGTAGGCACACAGTTGATCATCTCCTCCACCTTGGGGAGTACGTGCGCGGGGCCCGGATCGGTCCTCCGGTTGACCCGGTCGGGCATTCCGTTTCCCTACTCTGGGTTACGTGCAGCGCCTCTACGACTTCCTCCGCCGTCACCCGACCGGGGTCGACTCCTTCTGGGCCGTCGTCCTGTTCGGGCTGTCGGTGCTGAGCGAGGCCAATCTCCAGGGGTCGCCGGCGCACCGGGCACCGCTGGCCGCGGCGGTCGCCGTCTCCGCCGTCCTGTGCCTCGTCGTCGCGCTGCGCCGCAGGTTCCCGGAACCGATGCTGCTGGTCGCGCTCGCCACCGGCCTCGCCCAGCTGGTGCTGGACGTGGAGACGTCCGTCGCCGACTTCGCCATGCTGGTGATCGCCTACACGGTCGCCACCATGGGGGCGCGCTGGGCGTCCCGGCTCGCCCTCGTCGCCAGCTTCTGCGCCGCGCCCATGGCGCAGCTGCGCTGGCCGGCGGAGCATTCGAGCTTGCTCGGCCGCCTCGCCATCGTGGTCTTCCAGACCGTGCCCTTCGCGCTCGCCTGGGTGCTCGGCGACTCCATGCGCACCCGGCGCGCCTACTTCGAGCAGCTGGAGGAGCGCGCGGCCCGGCTGGAGCAGGAGCGCGAGGCGCAGTCCAAGGTCGCCGTCGCCGCCGAACGCGCCCGGATCGCCCGCGAGCTGCACGACGTGGTCGCGCACAACGTGTCCGTGATGGTGGTGCAGGCCGACGGCGCCGCCTACGTCATGGACACCGCCCCCGACCAGGCCAGGACGGCCCTGGAGACGATCTCCTCGACCGGCCGGCAGGCCCTCGCCGAGATGCGCCGCCTGCTGGGCGTGCTGCGCACCGGGGAGCACCAGGAGGGCGGCGAGTACGTCCCGCAGCCCGACGTCGAGCAGATCGACGAGCTGATCGAGCAGTGCCGCGGCTCCGGGCTGCCCGTCGACTTCAAGGTGGAGGGCACCCCGCGCCCGCTGCCCAGCGGGGTGGAGCTGACCGCGTACCGGATCGTGCAGGAGGCGCTCACCAACACCCGCAAGCACGGCGGGCCCAACGCGGGCGCCAGCGTCCGGCTGGTCTACTTCGACGACGGCCTCGGCCTGCTCGTGGAGGACGACGGCAAGGGCGCCCCCCAGGAACTGTACGAGGAGGGCGGCGCCGACGGCCGCGGGCACGGCCTGATCGGCATGCGCGAGCGCGTCGGCATGGTCGGCGGCACCCTGGACGCCGGGCCGCGGCCGGGCGGAGGATTCCGGATCAGCGCCCTGCTGCCGCTCAAGCCGGCGCACTGACGAACGAGGACAGGGAAGAAGGACACGGATGACGATCCGCGTGATGCTCGTCGACGACCAGGTGCTGCTGCGCACCGGGTTCGGGATGGTGCTCGCCGCCCAGCCGGACATGGAGGTCGTCGCCGAGGCGGGCGACGGTGTCGAGGCCCTGGAGAAGCTGCGCGCCACCGCGGTGGACGTGGTGCTGATGGACGTCCGCATGCCGAAGCTCGACGGGGTGGAGACCACCCGGCGGATCTGCGCGCAGCCGGACCCGCCCAAGGTGCTGATCCTGACCACGTTCGACCTGGACGAGTACGCCTTCTCCGGGCTGAAGGCGGGCGCCTCCGGCTTCATGCTCAAGGACGTGCCGCCCGGCGAGCTGCTGGCCGCCATCCGGTCCGTGCACAGCGGTGACGCCGTGGTCGCGCCCTCCACCACCCGGCGGCTGCTGGACCGCTTCGCGCCGATGCTGCCCTCCGGCGGCGGTGACCCCCGGCAGAAGGAGCTGGAGCGGCTCACCGAGCGGGAGCGCGAGGTGATGGTGCTGGTCGCGCAGGGCCTGTCCAACGGGGAGATCGCGGCGCGCCTGGTGCTGTCCGAGGCGACCGTGAAGACCCATGTCGGACGCATCCTGACCAAGCTGGGGCTGCGCGACCGGGTGCAGGTGGTGGTGCTGGCGTACGAGACCGGCCTGGTGCGCGCGGGCGGCCTCGGCTGATCCCCGCACCGCGTCCCGGGGCCTCGGCCGAGCCGTGCCCCGGCCGGGCGGTTCAGCGCAGCAGCCCCTCGATGAAGTCGCTGCCCAGCCTGGCCACCGCCGAGAGGTCCAGCTGGTGCTGGACGTACCGGCCGCGGCGGCACTGGGTGATCAGGCCCGCCTTCTTCAGCACCGCCAGGTGCCGGGATATCTCGGGCGCCGACATGCCGTACGCGTCGGCCAGTTCGCCCGTGGTGTGCGGGGCGCGCGCCAGATAGCGGCACAGCCGCATCCGCACCGGGTGGGCCAGCGCCTCCAGACGCCGGGTGAGTTCGGCGACGGACGGGGCCTGCGGGCGCGGGCCGCTGAGCGGGTAGCTGATCACGGGCTGCCAGCCGTACCGGTGCAGGACCAGGACGTGGGGGCGGCCGAGGCTGGTCGGCACCAGCACCAGGCCGCCGTCCCCGGTGGCGGTGCGCACCACCGGCAGCTTGTCGACGGTGATCAGCGCGGCCTCCTCGTCCACCGAGAACGCCCCGGACAGCGAGCACAGGGCCTCGGTCAGGCCCCTGCGGCGCAGTAGTTCGGTGCGGTGCCGGGCCTCGGCGGCGAGCTGGGGCTGCACCCGGGCCCAGGTGTCCGCGAAGAAGGCCTCCTCGCAGTCGAGCAGCAGCTGTCGCAGCCAGGCCCGGATGGCCGGCGGGTCCTCCAGCAGCCGGCGGGTGAACCGCTCCTGCATCGGGCCGCGCGCGGCGGCCATGTCCAGGGCGCGCCTGCGCAGCACCGGGTCGTCCAGCGTGCCGGGCCGGGGGGTGTCGCCGCGCACGCCGCAGGTGAACTCCAGGGCGGCCTGCACGAACTGGTCGTCCGTCAGTTTGTCGAGCAGCTCCAGGTCCTCGGCCAGCGTGGCCCCGGGGAGCACTCGGTCGCCGGGGACGCCGGCGAAGGCCCAGAAGACGTCCGAGAACGTCGTACGCCACAGGAAGTCCGCCTCGCACAGCCGGTCGGCGAGGTGGGGGCTCAGCCGGGAGGAGACGGCGGCGGTCCAGCCCCCCAGCTCCGGGTGGTGGCCCGGTTCGCTGAGCACGTGCAGCGCCATCCCCAGCTCGGCCAGCGGCGAGGGCACGACGGAGATCCTCGCCCACCTGTCGGCCTCGGGGGCACTCCCGTCGGCGGCCAGGCCGGTGATGTCGATGGTCACGCTCATGCCCCCATCGTGCACCGGACCACCGACAACGCCTCGTGGATTGACGGCAGCGGTCAATCCACGGGACATCGGCGCGGGGCCCGCGCAGCCTGGGGGCATCCACGTTCCCGGAAGGCGACCGCCATGAGCATCACCCAGCAGTACCTCCTCGACCTGCACCGCGCCCGCGCCCACGGCACGCCCCACCCGCCCGCGCCCGGCCGGCACGACCTCGCGGTGCTGCGCGCCGTCGTGCGCCTGCTGCGCCGCCGGGCGTCGTAGCGCGCCCGGCACGATCCAAACGAGAGGCCCTAGCAGGCACCTCCGGACGACGGCAGCCGTAGCACGAAGTCCCGTACGGCCGCCCGTACTTCGTCGGCCGTCCACTCCAGGCCCGCGGCCCGGACGCTGACCTCCGTGCAGGCCAGCCCGGGAGCGGCGGCGCCGGACCAGCCGGCCTCGAAGAGCGCCACCGAGGTCTCCTCCGCCTGGCGCAGCGCGGCCTCGGCGACCACCTCGGGCTCGTACGGCAGCCACACCTGGAACTCGTGGGTGTGCGGCACCTCGGGGTGCACCCGCGCCCACGGCAGGCCGGCCTCGGCGAAACCCTCGCGCAGCGCGGCGGCGACCACGCGCGCCTGGCGCACGTACGCGGGCAGCCTCGGCAGCTCCCGTTCCAGGCCGATGAGCGCGGACAGCGCGGTCGGGAACTGCTGGAAGATCATGCCGCCGTACCGGTGCCGCCAGGCCCGCGCCTCCTCGACCAGCGTGGCCGGCCCGGCGAGCGCGGCGCCGCCCAGGCCGTCGAGGGACTTGTAGAACGACACGTAGACGCTGTCGGCCAGACCCGCGATCTCCGCAAGGGGGCGCCCGAAGTGCTCGGTGCACTCCCACAGGCGCGCGCCGTCGAAGTGCACCACCGCCTCGCGCTCCCGGGCCACCGCCACCGCCTCGGTCAGCTCCTCCCAGGTGGGCAGCACGAAACCGGCGTCCCTGAGCGGCAGTTCGAGCATCAGCGCGCCGAACGGCTCCGCGACGTCGCGTATCTCCGCCGCCGTCGGCTGCCGCCGCCCGCCGCCGACCCGGACCGGACGCAACCCGCTGACCTGGCTGAACGCCTGCCGTTCGTGCAGCTCGGGATGGGCCAGCGGGTGCAGGGCCACGGCGGTGTCGCCGGTGCGGCCCGCCCAGCAGCGCACCGCCACCTGCTGGGCCATGGTGCCGGTGGGGAAGAAGACGGCGGCCTCCATGCCGAGCAGGGCGGCGGTCCGCTCCTCCAGGGCGGCCACGATCCGGTTGCCGTACACGTCGGCCGGTTCGTCCAGGTCGTACACCTCGGCGCCCGCCCCGGTCAGGTCCGCCAGGCGCTCGCGGATCGTGCCGCCCCAGCGGGCGCCGCCCAGCCTGCGCGCGTCCCGCCGCCGTACGGCCGCCCACCGCTCCCGCCTGAGGTCTTCGTCCGAATGCTCCGGAGTCCCCGAGGGTCCCGTCGGCTCGTCTGCCGGGTGCGTGCCGGCCGCGTCAGTGTCAGTCATGCGGGGATCATGCCGCGCGGGGTGCCCGCGGGGCAGCCGAATATCCGGGCCCCGGGCGCGGGCGGGACCGCGTGGTGAAACCCACAGCCTGTGGACAACCGGTCGGCGGCGGACCGAGATAGCGTTAACATGACGAGAAATCGTCCGGTACATCGTCCGGTACCCGAAGCGGACTGGAACGGGAAGGCCGCCGTCGCGTGAGTACAGTCCACCAGCAAGACCTCAAGGACCGCCCCGCGCGGCTCACCGTCGGCGTCGTGGGCGCCGGCCGCGTGGGCCCCGCGCTGGCCGCGTCCCTCCAGCTCGCCGGGCACCGCCCGGTCGCCGTCTCCGGCGTCTCCGACGCCTCCCGCAGGCGTGCCGAGACCCTGCTCCCGGGCGTGCCCCTGGTGCCGCCCGCCGAGGTCCTGGAGCGCGCCGACCTGGTGCTGCTCACCGTCCCCGACGACGTGCTGCCCGCACTGATCGCCGGCCTCGCGGAGACCGGCGCGGTGCGCCCCGGCCAGCTGCTGGTGCACACCTCCGGCCGGTACGGCACCAAGGTCCTCGACCCCGCGCTGCGCGCCGGCGCGCTCCCGCTCGCCCTGCACCCGGCGATGACCTTCACCGGCACCCCGGTGGACGTCCAGCGCCTCGCGGGCTGCTCCTTCGGCGTCACCGCGCCCGAGGAGCTGCGGCTGGCCGCCCAGGCCCTGGTCATCGAGATGGGCGGCGAACCGGAGTGGATCAGCGAGGAGAACCGCCCGCTCTACCACGCGGCCCTCGCGCTCGGCGCCAACCACCTGGTGACCCTGGTCGCCCAGTCCATGGAGCTGCTGCGCACGGCCGGTGTCGAGGCCCCCGACCGGATGCTCGGCCCGCTGCTCGGCGCCGCCCTGGACAACGCCCTGCGCTCCGGGGACGCGGCCCTGACCGGACCGGTCGCGCGCGGTGACGCGGGCACCGTCGCGGCGCACATCACCGAGCTGAGCAGGCACGCCCCGGGCACCGTCGCCGGCTACCTGGCGATGGCCCGCGCCACCGCCGACCGCGCCCTCGCGTCCGGGCTGCTCAAGCCGGAACTCGCCGAGGACCTGCTCGGCGTACTGGCCGACGGCGACGGCACCCACGGCACCGGCAGCGGCCGCGCGGACGGCGACGGCACCGACGGCACGAACGGCACCGAGGGGAACGACCGATGACCACCGTCCTGCTCCGCACCGCCCAGGAGCTGCACGCCCGCCCCCGCGAGGGCCGCCGCGCCGTCGTGATGACCATGGGCGCCCTGCACGAGGGCCACGCCAGTCTCATCCGTGCCGCGCGCCGGATCGCGGGCCCGGACGGCGAGGTCGTCGTCACCGTCTTCGTCAACCCGCTCCAGTTCGGCGCGGGCGAGGACCTGGACCGCTATCCGCGCACCCTGGAAGCCGACCTGAAGGTCGCCGAACAGGCCGGTGCCGACGCCGTGTTCGCCCCCTCCGTGGACGAGGTCTACCCCGGCGGCGACCCCCAGGTCCGCATCACCGCGGGCCCCATGGGCGAACGCCTGGAGGGCGCCTCCCGCCCCGGCCACTTCGACGGCATGCTCACCGTCGTCGCCAAACTGCTCCACCTCACCCGCCCCGACGTCGCCCTGTACGGCCAGAAGGACGCCCAGCAGCTGGCCCTGATCCGGCGCATGGTGCGGGACCTGAACTTCGGCATCGAGATCGTCGCCGTGCCGACCGCGCGCGAGGCGGACGGGCTCGCCCTGTCCAGCCGCAACCGCTTCCTGTCGCCCGACGAGCGGCGCACCGCGCTCGCGCTGTCCCGCGCCCTGTTCGCGGGCCGCGACCGGCACGCCGCGCAGGAGGCGCTGCGCGCCCGCGCCCGCGAGGTGCCCGCCACCCAGGCGCGGGCCGAGGCGCTGAGCGCGATAGGGGAGTCCCGGGCGGCGGCCGACGCGCACGCGGTGGCCACGGCCTCCCCCGGCGGCCCGGCGGCCGTCCGCGCCGCCGCCCGCCAGGTGCTGGACGACGCCGCCCACTACGACCCGCCGCTGGAACTGGACTACCTCGCCCTGGTCGACCCGTCCGACTTCACGGAGATCGGCGACGACCACACCGGCGAGGCGGTGCTCGCGGTGGCGGCCCGGGTCGGCGCCACCCGGCTGATCGACAACATTCCGCTCACCTTCGGACCCCTCGGAGCCGCCTCGTGACCAGCACAGGCATACGACTGCACGCGCCCGCCCCCGGCTGGGCCATCGAGGCGGACGTGGTCGTCGTCGGCTCCGGCGTGGCCGGCCTGACCGCGGCCCTGCGCTGCGAGGCCGCCGGGCTCACCACGGTGGTCGTCACCAAGGCCCGGCTGGACGACGGCTCCACCCGCTGGGCGCAGGGCGGCATCGCGGCCGCCCTCGGCGAGGGCGACACCCCCGAGCAGCACCTGGACGACACCCTGGTGGCGGGCGCGGGCCTGTGCGACGAGGAGGCGGTACGGCTCCTGGTCACCGAGGGCCCGGATGCGGTACGGCGGCTCATCGCCACCGGCGCGCACTTCGACGAGTCCGCCGAGGGCGCCCTCGAACTCACCCGGGAGGGCGGCCACCACCGCCGCCGGATCGTGCACGCGGGCGGCGACGCGACCGGCGCGGAGGTCTCCCGCGCCCTGGTCGAGGCGGTCCGCGCGCGCGGTCTGCGCACCATCGAGAACGCCCTGGTCCTGGACCTGCTCACGGACGCCGAGGGCCGCACCGCCGGGGTCACCCTGCATGTGATGGGCGAGGGCCAGCACGACGGCGTGGGCGCGGTGCACGCCCCCGCGGTGGTGCTCGCCACCGGCGGCATGGGCCAGGTGTTCTCCGCGACCACCAACCCGTCCGTGTCCACCGGCGACGGCGTGGCTCTGGCGCTGCGCGCGGGCGCCGAGGTCAGCGACCTGGAGTTCGTCCAGTTCCACCCGACCGTGCTCTTCCTCGGCCCGGACGCGGAGGGCCAGCAGCCGCTGGTCTCCGAGGCGGTGCGCGGCGAGGGCGCCCACCTGGTCGACGGCGACGGCGTCCGCTTCATGCTGGGCCGGCACGAACTGGCCGAACTGGCGCCGCGGGACATCGTCGCCAAGGCCATCACGCGGCGGATGCAGGAGCAGGACGCTCAGCACATGTTCCTGGACGCCCGGCACTTCGGCGCCGAGATGTGGGCGCACCGCTTCCCGACCATCCTGGCCGCCTGCCGCGCCAACGGCATCGACCCGGTCACCGAGCCCATCCCGATCGCCCCGGCCGCCCACTACGCCTCCGGCGGCGTGCGCACCGACGTCCACGGCCGCACCACCGTGCCCGGCCTGTACGCGTGCGGCGAGTGCGCCTGCACCGGCGTGCACGGCGCCAACCGGCTCGCCTCCAACTCCCTCCTGGAGGGCCTGGTCTACGCCGAGCGGATCGCCGCGGACATCGCCGCCGAGCGCGCCGCGCACGGCCTGCGCGCCCGCGTGCCCGCGCCCGTCGCGCACCCCGAGCAGCCGGCGCACCCGCTGCTCGCCCCCGAGACCCGGTTCGCCATCCAGCGGATCATGACCGAGGGCGCGGGCGTGCTGCGCTCGGCCGGGTCCCTGGCCCGGGCCGCGGACCAGCTCCAGCGGCTGCACACCGAGGCCCGCGAGGCGCTCACCGAGCAGGGCAAGACCGCCGAGCCGGGCGTGGACACGTGGGAGGCCACCAACCTGCTGTGCGTGGCCCGTGCGCTGGTCGCCGCCGCCCGGCTGCGCGAGGAGACCCGCGGCTGCCACTGGCGCGAGGACCACGCCGAGCGCGACGACGCGAACTGGCGGCGCCACATCGTCGTACGGCTCGATCCGGACCGTTCGCTGGCGGTGCGCCCCACCGACACCGCAGACTTCCCCCCTACCCGGTAACACCAGCGCCTCAGGAGCAGTGACAGACGTGAGCACCGACGACCTTCCCCTCGTGACGACCGGCGGCTGCGGCGACGGCTGTGCCTGCGGTGCGGAGGACCACGAGGAGTACCTGGAGTGCGGGCTCGATCCCGCGCTCGCCGAACTGCTGGCGGCCGCCGGGCTCGACCCGATCGAGGTCGAGGACGTCGCCAACGTGGCCATCCAGGAGGACCTGGCCGGCGGCGTGGACGTGACCACGGTCGCCACCATCCCCGAGGAGGCCGTGGCCACCGGCGACTTCACCGCGCGCGAGGCGGGCGTCGTGGCCGGTCTGCGGGTCGCCGAGGCCGTGCTCTCCGTGGTCTGCACGGACGAGTTCGAGGTCGAGCGGCACGTCGAGGACGGCGACCGGGTCGAGGCCGGGCAGAAGCTGCTGTCGGTCACCACCCGCACCCGCGACCTGCTGACCGCCGAGCGCAGCGCGCTGAACCTGCTGTGCCGGCTGTCCGGCATCGCGACCGCGACGCGCGCGTGGGCGGACGCCCTGGAGGGCACCGGCGCCCAGGTCCGCGACACCCGCAAGACCACCCCCGGGCTGCGCGCCCTGGAGAAGTTCGCGGTGCGCGCGGGCGGCGGCGTCAACCACCGCATGTCCCTGTCGGACGCGGCCCTGGTGAAGGACAACCACGTGGTCGCGGCCGGCGGCGTCGCCCAGGCCTTCAAGGCGGTCCGGGAGTCGTTCCCGGACGTGCCGATCGAGGTCGAGGTCGACACCCTGCACCAGCTGCGCGAGGTGGTGGACGCGGGCGCCGACCTGATCCTGCTGGACAACTTCACGCCCGGCGAGTGCGCGGAGGCCGTCGGCATCGTCGCCGGCCGGGCCCAGCTGGAGGCCTCCGGCCGGCTGACGCTCGCCAACGCGCGGTCGTACGCCGAGACTGGTGTGGACTTCCTGGCGGTCGGCGCCCTCACCCACTCCTCGCCGATCCTGGACATCGGCCTGGACCTGCGCGAGGCGGAGTAACGGCCATGCTGCTCACGATCGACGTCGGCAACACGCACACCGTCCTCGGCCTGTTCGACGGCGAGGACATCGTGGAGCACTGGCGCATCTCCACCGACGCGCGCCGCACCGCCGACGAGCTGGCGGTGCTGCTCCAGGGCCTGATGGGCATGCACCCGCTGCTCGGCGAGGAGCTGGGCGACGGCATCGACGGCATCGCGATCTGCGCCACCGTCCCGTCGGTCCTGCACGAGCTGCGCGAGGTCACCCGGCGCTACTACGGCGACGTCCCGGCCGTGCTGGTCGAACCGGGCGTCAAGACGGGCGTGCCGATCCTCACCGACAACCCCAAGGAGGTCGGCGCCGACCGCATCATCAACTCGGTCGCGGCGGTCGAGCTGTACGGCGGCCCGGCGATCGTCGTCGACTTCGGCACGGCGACCACGTTCGACGCGGTCTCCGCGCGCGGGGAGTACGTCGGCGGGGTGATCGCGCCCGGCATCGAGATCTCCGTGGAGGCCCTGGGCGTCAAGGGCGCCCAGCTCCGCAAGATCGAGGTAGCCCGCCCGCGCAGTGTGATCGGCAAGAACACGGTCGAGGCCATGCAGGCGGGCATCGTCTACGGCTTCGCCGGCCAGGTCGACGGTGTCGTCGGCCGCATGGCCCGGGAACTGGCCGACGACCCCGACGACGTCACGGTGATCGCCACGGGCGGCCTCGCGCCGATGGTCCTCGGCGAGTCCTCGGTCATCGACGAGCACCAGCCGTGGCTGACCCTGATCGGCCTGCGCCTGGTGTACGAGCGGAACGTGGCACGCCTCTGAGGGAGGCCGCCCCCGCCGGCCGGGCCGCCGAAGCGCGGCCGGCCGGCGGCGCCCCCACGGGTGGTTGTGGGGCGAGTGGGTGGGAAAGCAGCCCCGGTCGAGGGAAACCCATGGCGACACATCATCCCGTTGTGTCACTTTTGTCCGATTAGCGGTAGCGTCGCCGCATGCCCACGCCATACGGATCCCGCGGCGGCATGGCGTTCGGCGCGGAGGAGCTGCGTGTGCTCCGCCGCGCCCTCGCCCTCGCCCTTCACGCCGGCCACGCGTCCGCCCAGGACGCCCAGGACTGCCTCCGGCTCGCCGAGTCGCTCGACGAGGCGATCCGCGAGGGGGCCAGACTGCGCGCCTTCCTGGTGGCCGACCTCGGCCGCTACCGGGCCGCGCTCCCGGGCACCGCGGCCGGCTATCTCGCCCTCCTGGAGGAGACGCTGGGCATCGGGTACCTGCCGGTGCCGGACGACCTCGCGGCGCTGCGGGCGCTGCGGGGCAATCCGAGGGCGGCCGACCTGCTGGAGCGCTGCCGGCCGCTGGCCGAGCGGGACGTACGGGCCCGCTTCGCCCAGGGCACGGTCAGGATCCCGGCCCCGGCCGCACCGCCCGCGCGAGCGCGCCTGCTGGCCCTCTCCGGGGGCGCGGCGCGGCAGGCCCAGGACGACGGCAAGCGGCCGTCCGAGCCCGCTCCCAAGCCGGCGCCGGCCGAGCGCCCGGCCCCCGACCCGGCGGCCCCCAAGCGCCCCATCCCCACCCCCGGCGAGGTCTTCCCCCCGCGCAAGCCCGCCGCACCGCCCCGCCAACTGGTCGGCTGACCGGCCCGCGCCGAGCCGCCCGCGCCCACCTCTCCGGGGCGCGGGCGGCTCCTTGTCCGGACGGGCCCCGCGCCCACCCGCGCCCGCGTTCCGCGGAGTGCCCCGAACGGCCCCGCCCGCCCCCGGGGACCTGTCGGCGTTTGCGCCCCCCGCACCATTCGCCCGTTCCGCCGTGGCTACCCTGGTGCCATGGACTACGTCTCCGCGCTTGTTCCGCCGGTCGTGATGGCCGCGTTCTTCATCGGTTTGGTCCGGGTGATCGTGAAGACCCAGGGCGGGGCCGCCAAGGCCAAGGAGGACGCGGCCGTGGACGCCGCCCTCGCCCGCGCGGAGGGGACGCGCAACGCGCCCGCCGCCGGCGACGCCTGAGCACTCCCCGGAGATCACCGCGAGCCGGGAAAGCGGTACGCGTCCCGGCTCGTGCCCTTTTTGCCCGCATTCGTGGGCTTCGCGCACGTCCGGCACGCCATTGCCGGGATCTCCCACTATTGTCTGAGTTGTGCCTCGCCCCTTGGGAGAACTCGAAGACGCGGTCATGACGCGGGTGTGGAAGTGGAACCGCCCGGTGACCGTTCGAGAAGTCCTGGAAGACCTCCAGCAGGAACGCTCCATCGCGTACACCACCGTGATGACGGTTTTGGACAATCTCCATCAGAAGGGCTGGGTGCGCCGCGAGGCGGAAGGCCGCGCCTATCGATATGAGGCCGTCTCCACCCGCGCCGCCTACGCCGCCGCACTCATGAACGACGCCTGGTCGCAGAGCGACAACCCGGCCGCCGCGCTCGTCGCCTTCTTCGGGATGATGAGCCAGGAACAGCGCCAGGCCCTCGCGGACGCCGTACGCATCGTCCAGGGGCCGCAATCCGCGGAAGCACCCGAAGCGCGCCGGGCGCGGCCCACCGAAGCCGGGGAACCGGAAGCCGCGCGGGCGCGGCAAGAGGAGAACCCCGGCTCGGCAGAGGGCGCCGACGGGCGATAGCGTCCGCTCATGTCAGCAGCGCGTCCCGAAGTTCCCGCAAAAGCCATCACGGTCCGTCGTGCCCGCACCAGCGATGTTCCGGCCGTGCGCCACCTCCTCGACGCCTACGTCCGCGACCGCATCCTGCTCGACAAAGCCACGGTCACGCTTTACGAGGACATCCAGGAGTTCTGGGTCGCCGAACGGGACGACAACGCCGAGGTGGTCGGCTGCGGCGCACTGCACGTCATGTGGGAGGACCTGGCGGAAGTGCGCACTCTGGCCGTGAAGCCCGGCCTCAAGGGCGCGGGCGTCGGCCATCAGTTGCTGGAGAAGTTGCTGCACACCGCGCGCTGGCTCGGCGTTCGCCGCGTTTTCTGCCTGACCTTCGAAGTGGACTTCTTCGGGAAGCACGGCTTCGTCGAGATCGGTGAGACGCCGGTCGACACCGATGTCTACGCGGAGCTGCTCCGTTCCTATGACGAGGGCGTCGCGGAGTTCCTCGGACTCGAACGAGTGAAACCGAACACCCTGGGCAACAGCCGGATGCTTCTGCATCTGTGATCGTCATTGCCGCCGTGACTATGCACGGTGCCCTATGTCCGAAACGCGCAGCTTTCCGTGCCCGGAGTGCCCCGCGATCCTCTCCCAGGGGTTTGTGTTTTTCCGGCAAAAGCGGTTTGCTTTCCGACGTACTGCAGTACTGCATATAACAGGGGCGGCGAAACGGGCGGACGCGCGCACCCTGACCCTCAACGTTATCGATGAAAGGAAATCCGGTGGCACAGAAGGTTCAGGTCCTTCTTGTCGACGACCTCGACGGCGGCGAGGCGGACGAGACGGTGACGTTCGCGCTGGACGGCAAGACGTACGAGATCGATCTCACGACCGCCAATGCGGACAAGCTGCGCGGCCTTCTCGACCCTTATGTGAAGAGCGGTCGGCGTACCGGGGGCCGTGCCTCCGGCGGCCGTGGAAAGGCCCGTGCCGCCGCCGGCGGCAACCAGGACACCGCGGCGATCCGCGCCTGGGCCAAGGAGAACGGCCTGGAGGTCAACGACCGGGGCCGCGTTCCCGCGTCCATCCGCGAGGCGTACGAGAAGGCCAACGGCTGATCCAGCGGCCGATTACCGGTACCACGACCGATCACCGGTCCGACGGTACGACCCTCCCGGCGCGGCCGGCGGCCCGCCGCAGCCGGACGCGGTGGCAGCACGCCGCCACCGTGTCCACCAGTCGTACGAGATCGGGGGCGTGCTCCTCGCGCCCCAGGGCCGGCATCGCGGGCAGTGAGGCCTCGGCCTCGCGCCCCGGCTCGGGGGGCCGCAACCACACGGCGGCCCCCTCACGGCATACGGAAAGCCCCCGCGAGCGCGCCCCCGGAAGACCCCGGGAAGGCCCCTCGGCGGACGACGGCGGCCATCCGGGCGGCAGTGGGGCCAAAAGAGCGTCCCCCGCCCCCAGGGCCCGCAGATCGAGCGTGACGGCGCCCCACTCCAGCCACTCCAGCAGTCCCGGCAGCTCCTCCGCGCTGCCCGCGGCCACCAGCAGCTCCATCCGGTCGCCCCGCAGGGCCACCGGCGAGCCCGGCGCGAGATGCCGGAGCGCCCCCGCGCCCGCCTCGGCCGGCACGTCCAGCACGTCGAACCGCACCCCGGTGGGCAGCCGCGGCGGACGTCCGGGAACGGCGGCCCAGCCCAGCTCGCGCTCGTACCAGCGCCGGACACCGCGCCACCCCGCGGCCCCGGGGTGGCGGGCGGCGGACGCTCCCGGTTCGACGGGACGGCGCGGAAGGGGGACCGTGGAGGGCGTGGAGACCGAGCCAGCCATGCCAGTGCAACCGGCGGGACGGGCCGGGAGTTACGCTGGGTGCCCCGTCGATTGCGCACCGTGCTCGAAATAGGGGCGTGCGGGGGCGGGGGGAGCCGCAAGGTTGTTCGCCCATAGCGGAGGGAACCGGTGCGCGCGGCATGGAGTGTCCGTCCCAGCGGGTAAGACATGCCTAGTGGGAGGGGGCGACGTGCGGGCGAGGCGGCCTCCCGTTCGCCATCGGCGTAGTGGCGAGTGGGGTAACTGCCTGGCCTGCGGGAACATCGTCTCGCACCATCGGGTTGGAGCAGATGTCGGCGTTCGGGGTCAGGAGGCCATCGACGGTGTCGGCAGTTGGAATGAGCGGTCCCCGCTTGCGGGACTAAGCTGCGGAAGGACAGGGAGGGGAAGTTCCCCCCACTGCCTGACCGCTCTGAGGAGCGATTAACGATGTTCGAGAGGTTCACCGACCGCGCGCGGCGGGTTGTCGTCCTGGCTCAGGAAGAAGCCCGGATGCTCAACCACAACTACATCGGCACCGAGCACATCCTCCTGGGTCTCATCCACGAGGGCGAAGGTGTCGCCGCTAAGGCCCTGGAGAGCCTCGGCATTTCGCTCGAGGCGGTCCGCCAGCAGGTGGAGGAGATCATCGGCCAGGGCCAGCAGGCCCCGTCCGGTCACATCCCCTTCACCCCCCGTGCCAAGAAGGTCCTGGAGCTGTCGCTCCGCGAGGCCCTTCAGCTGGGCCACAACTACATCGGCACGGAGCACATCCTGCTCGGCCTGATCCGTGAGGGCGAGGGCGTCGCCGCCCAGGTCCTGGTCAAGCTGGGCGCCGACCTCAACCGGGTGCGGCAGCAGGTCATCCAGCTGCTCTCCGGCTACCAGGGCAAGGAGACCGCCACCGCCGGCGGCCCCGCCGAGGGCACCCCCTCGACGTCCCTCGTCCTGGACCAGTTCGGCCGGAACCTCACCCAGGCCGCCCGTGAGTCCAAGCTCGACCCGGTCATCGGGCGCGAGAAGGAGATCGAGCGGGTCATGCAGGTGCTGTCCCGCCGTACCAAGAACAACCCGGTGCTGATCGGTGAGCCCGGCGTCGGCAAGACCGCCGTCGTCGAGGGCCTCGCCCAGGCCATCGTCAAGGGCGAGGTGCCCGAGACGCTGAAGGACAAGCACCTCTACACCCTGGACCTCGGCGCCCTGGTCGCCGGCTCCCGCTACCGCGGTGACTTCGAGGAGCGCCTGAAGAAGGTGCTCAAGGAGATCCGCACCCGCGGCGACATCATCCTGTTCATCGACGAGCTGCACACGCTGGTCGGTGCGGGTGCCGCCGAGGGCGCCATCGACGCGGCTTCCATCCTGAAGCCGATGCTGGCCCGCGGTGAGCTGCAGACCATCGGTGCCACCACGCTGGACGAGTACCGCAAGCACCTGGAGAAGGACGCGGCCCTGGAGCGCCGCTTCCAGCCCATCCAGGTCGCCGAGCCGTCCCTGCCGCACACCATCGAGATCCTCAAGGGCCTGCGCGACCGGTACGAGGCGCACCACCGCGTCTCCATCACCGACGAGGCGCTGGTCCAGGCCGCCACCCTGGCCGACCGGTACATCTCGGACCGCTTCCTGCCGGACAAGGCCATCGACCTGATCGACGAGGCCGGCTCCCGGATGCGCATCCGCCGGATGACCGCGCCGCCGGACCTGCGCGAGTTCGACGAGAAGATCGCCGGTGTCCGCCGGGACAAGGAGTCCGCGATCGACTCGCAGGACTTCGAGAAGGCCGCCTCCCTGCGCGACAAGGAGAAGCAGCTCCTGGCCGCCAAGGCCAAGCGGGAGAAGGAGTGGAAGGCCGGCGACATGGACGTCGTCGCCGAGGTCGACGGCGAGCTGATCGCCGAGGTCCTCGCCACGGCCACCGGCATCCCGGTCTTCAAGCTGACCGAGGAGGAGTCCTCCCGCCTGCTGCGCATGGAGGAGGAGCTCCACAAGCGGGTCATCGGCCAGAACGACGCCGTCAAGGCGCTGTCGAAGGCGATCCGCCGTACGCGTGCCGGTCTGAAGGACCCGAAGCGCCCCGGTGGCTCGTTCATCTTCGCCGGCCCGTCCGGTGTCGGTAAGACCGAGCTGTCCAAGGCGCTCGCCGAGTTCCTCTTCGGCGACGAGGACGCGCTGATCTCCCTCGACATGTCGGAGTTCAGCGAGAAGCACACGGTCTCCCGTCTCTTCGGTTCGCCCCCCGGCTACGTGGGCTACGAGGAGGGCGGCCAGCTGACCGAGAAGGTGCGCCGCAAGCCGTTCTCCGTCGTGCTGTTCGACGAGGTCGAGAAGGCCCACCCGGACATCTTCAACTCGCTGCTGCAGATCCTGGAGGACGGTCGCCTGACCGACTCCCAGGGCCGGGTCGTGGACTTCAAGAACACGGTCATCATCATGACGACCAACCTCGGCACCCGGGACATCTCCAAGGGCTTCAACCTGGGCTTCGCGGCCTCGGGTGACACGAAGACCAACTACGAGCGCATGAAGAACAAGGTCCAGGACGAGCTGAAGCAGCACTTCCGGCCCGAGTTCCTCAACCGTGTGGACGACGTCGTCGTCTTCCCGCAGCTCACGCAGGAGGACATCCTGCGGATCGTCGACCTGATGATCAGCAAGGTGGACGAGCGCCTGAAGGACCGGGACATGGGCATCGAGCTGTCCCAGTCCGCCAAGGAGCTGCTGTCCAAGAAGGGCTACGACCCCGTGCTGGGCGCCCGGCCGCTGCGCCGCACCATCCAGCGCGAGATCGAGGACAGCCTCTCCGAGAAGATCCTCTTCGGCGAGCTGCGCCCCGGCCACATCGTGGTCGTGGACACGGAGGGCGAGGGCGACACCGCGACCTTCACCTTCCGCGGCGAGGAGAAGTCGGCCCTGCCGGACGCCCCGCCGATCGAGCAGGCGGCGGGCGGCGGCCCGAACCTGAGCAAGGACGCGTGAGCCTCCGGCGGCTCAGCTGAAAAAAGGGGCCGGTGCCTTCGGGCACCGGCCCCTTTCAGCGTTCTTCCACGGTGAGTTCCGCGTTCGGGAAGAGTTCCCGGTATCCGGAGGCCGGGATGGAGGTCCCGGACTGGTGGGTCAGGGTTACCGTCCGCAGACCCGGCAACCGCAGAGCCAGGGGGGAGAGGTCCTCGGCGCCGGTCACCACCGGGACCTGAAGCTCTTCGACGCCGGGAAGCTCCGGCATGTGGTCGAGGGAGTGCGGGAATTCCCGAAGAATGTTTCCGTTCACGTAGAGCCCGGTAAGGCCCGGAAGTTCCGCGACTTCTCGCCAGTCGGCGGCCGTCGGTTCCGTGGTCAGTGGTCCGAGGCTCAGTGTGCGCAGACCGGTCCAGTGCCTCAGCCCGCGCAAACCAGTGCTGTCGGTGCTGTTCTTTCCGAGGAAGAGGAAATCCAGTGGCGCGTCGACCGGCAGGGTGGCGGTGAGGTCGTCGCCCGGCAAGTGCTGGCTCACGGAGAGCGTGGTGAGGGAGCGCAGAGACCGCAGACCTGTTATGTCGACGATGTCCGAGCAGCCGAAGTGAGTGAGCGGAAGCGCGGAAAGACGATCCAGCCCGACCACGTTCGAGCAGCGTGTCACCTGGAGCCCGTTCAACGAGGTGAACGGTAGTAGCGCGCCGAGCTCCGTGAGGTCAGGGTTGTCCCAAAAGACGAGCAACGTCACCGCTTCGCGTGTCGATACCGTGGCCAGGATGTCCTCGACTCTGTGCGCGCCTTTGAAGGCAAGCCCGTGCCATGGCTTCATCCTGGCCATGAGCGCACGTTGCCCGGCCGACCCGATCTCCAGGAGAAGGCCGTCACGGTCCAGGTGGTCCAGCACCTCGGCCGCGTACCGCCCGGCGTCGAACCGGCGCCACGTACCGACGAGTTGTCGCCGCACATCCAGATCCGGATGCTCTCGGAACCGCCGCAGCACCCCCAGTGCCCCCTCCGGCTCCGCCTCGCCGAGGAGGGACGCGGTGATCACCACGCCCAGTGACTCCGCGTCCGTCAGCCCGTCCGGGCCCGGCAGCAGCTCCAGCACCAGCGGGCCGGCGCCGGCCAGGGACCGCGCGTCCTCCTTCGTCCGCGGCGGGATCAGGGCCGCCGCCCGCTCCTCCACCTCCGCCCGCACCCCCGCGTCCAGGGCCACCGCGTGCTCCAGGCAGGCCAGGGCCAGCAGGGTCAGGCGGGGGGTGTCCCGGGCGAGCAGCTGCCGCAGCAGCCAGGCCCGTTCCCGGGGGCGTGCGTGGGCGACGGCCATGCGGACGACGTCCTCCCACTGGGTGTCGTCGGCGTGGCCGAGCAGCACCTCCAGGTGCCCCTCCTCGACCGCGTACCGCGCCCCCAGGTAGTCCTGGAAGGTGCGGTGGACGAAGTCCACGACGCCCTGTGCCGGCTGCCGGAGCAGGCCACTGCGCAGCAGCAGCTCCCGCAGGACCGCCGGCGCGTCGCCGCCCGCGGAGGCCACCGCCGGAAGGCACCGCTCCACGATGCCCTCCGCCGTGCCGGCGTCCATCTCCGTGCGGCCGCTCAGCACCAGCGCGTACGCGAGCCGTTGCAGCAGCTCCAGCTGGGCCTCCTCGCCCAGTTCGACGGCCATGCCCCGCTCCCGGTCCCGGCGCGCGAGCAGCATCGTGAGGGCGGCGTCGTACAACTCCTTGCGGCCGGTCGGGAGATAGCCCCGGCGTTCGCGGTGCAGGGCGCAGATCAGGCCGCACATCAAGGGGTTGGTGGTCAGCCGGGACAGATCGCGCTTCGTGCGCAGGGAGTCCAGCAGCGGCGCCTCGAACTCCGGTGCGCGCGCCGCCTCGTGCCAGCGGTGGACGAAGGTCGCCACCTCCGAGCGGCGCATCGGGGCCAGGGTCAGCTCCCGGAAGCCCTCCTGGGCCAGCCAGTCGGCGCGGACGGCGGTCGGGCGGGAGGTCAGCAGCCAGTGGTTGCCGGGGTAGGCCGCGAGGAGGGAGCGCAGCCAGTCGCGGGTGCGGTGGCGGTCGGCGGCCGGTATCTCGTCCAGGCCGTCCACCAGGACCAGGCCCCGGCCCGCCGTGAGCACGCGCTCGGCCCAGCCCTCCGGCGGGGTCAGCGGGCAGCCCACGGCCTTCAGGAAGCCGTCCGGGGCGGGCAGGGCGCCGGTGCGGATCAGGGTGCGCAGGGGGAGGACGTAGGGGACGCGGTCGCCGTCGCGGGCCGCGGTGACCGCGAGCCACTG
The DNA here is from genome assembly GCF_051980735.1 of Streptomyces sp. SCPE 10. Classification (NCBI taxonomy): domain Bacteria; kingdom Bacillati; phylum Actinomycetota; class Actinomycetes; order Kitasatosporales; family Streptomycetaceae; genus Streptomyces; species Streptomyces sp. SCPE 10. The sequence goes on from NZ_CP197069.1 coordinate 4,335,642, forward strand.
CACCAGGGTGGTCTTGCCGGAGCCGGCGTCGCCGCGCAGCAGCACCCGGTCGTCGGCGAGCAGCGCCTCCTCGGCCCGCAGCCGGCCGGTGACGGCCGGTGGGTGCTCGCCGGTCGCCGGGTGGGGCGGGGACTCCCCGGCCGCCGTCGCCTCCAGGCTCAGGTAGGCGACTTCCAGGGGCCAGCGGTCCGGGGAGTCGTGCAGATCGACGCCGTAGATGGTGATGTGGTTGTGGCGGTCGGCCACGTACGGCAGGTAGCGGCGCTCGAAGGCGGTGTCCCGCCCGTCGGGGCGCGGGGTGCGGACGATCAACTCGTCCACCTTGGCGATGAGTTCGGCGTGGGCCCGGCTCTGCTCCACGAGGGTGCGGGCCACGAAGGACGACCGCCGGGTGAAGAACTCCAGGATCTGCAGGCAGGCCCATTCGGTCGCGGAGTCGAGGAAGTGGCGGGCGTCCGCGGAGAGGCCGTCGAAGGCGGTCGAACCGTCGCTCAGCCGTCTCGCCAGGTCGTGGTACCCGAGGCGCACCGCCTGCACGTCGTCCATCTCCAGCTCGCCGAGCGTCAGCAGTCGCCTGGCCAGCGCATCGGCCACCGCATCCCGCTCGTCCGCCGGGAACGGCGCCTCGCCCGGGGACTCCACCGCCCGGTCCACGATCCGCCCGGCGAGCCGGTGGACGTCCTTCTCGCCGAGCGTGCGCTTCTCGCCCCGGAAGGTCACCAGCGCGGACAGCCGCACCGGCCTGTCCACCAGGCCCGCCCCAGGACCGTCCTGCACGATCAGCTTCCGCACCAGCGGGCCGATCGCCGCGGACGCCAGCTTGCCGCCCAGTACCGTCGGCTCCATCCGCCACCCCCGTGGTCGTACGACGTCCCGAAGACTACGGATGGAGCCTAACGGGGTTACGACAACTGACCGTCGTAGTCGGGCAGTTTGAAGGTGCGGTCGGCGTGGCCGCCGGAGAGGTCGGTGGCGCTGTTGCCGATGTCGGCGATGATGTCGTAGCCCTTGCTCTCGATGTCGGCGCGCTGGGCCGTCTTGTAGTCGGCCACGTTCCTGAAGAGGTCGAGGAGGCCGCGCACGTAGAGGCCGGAGACCCGGTAGCCGTCGTACTCCAGGTTCCACTTGGTGGGCGCCTCGATGATGCCCGGGCGGGCGGTGACGAAGAAGAGGGAGACGCCGTGCTCCTGGGCGTACTCGGCGACGTCCAGGACCGGCTTGTTGGCCGCCTGCGGGACCTGGAGGCCGAGGTCGGTCGCCAGGGCGGTGTTGTCGATGTCGAGGACGATGGCCTGCTTCCCGCCCGGCGCGGCCTCGGCGATGCGCTGCTTGACGTAGGGCAGCGCCTGGTCCATCACCGTCCGGCAGTCCTGCTGCCAGGTGGCGTAGTCGACCTTGCCGGTGGTGGCGCTCGCCGTCGCCGCCGGGTCGTCGGCCGGGGCCGGGCGGGCGTCCGCCGCCCGGGCCGGGACGGCCACGGCGGCCAGGGCGGCCACGGAGACGGCGGTCACGGTGATGCGGCGCGCCAGGGGGCCTGTGGTCATCGGTGGGGGTCCTCTCGCATCCGTCCCGAAGATGGCAGGTGCATGATCTGCGGTGCGGGTGGCGCGAGGGGAACCGTAGGGTTACCGGACGGTAGGTGGACAGGGGGCTGCGTCACATTCGCGGCCGTGCGCATGGGCCGGCCCGGTGATAAGGCGCACAGGCGAAATGTCCCTTACTACCCCTGATAGTGGGATGCGCCGCCCGGGTAAAGGGTGGGCAAAAGACATGTTCGCCTCTGAACCCCGGGGCAAAGACGCACGTCGGGGGCGTAGGTGCCCGGTGGTCGCCGGGTCGTCAAGGCAGTGACGGGTGGGTGGCCCGCTACTACCGCGCGCCGTAGAAGCGTCGCTTTTACCCGGCGGGGCGATCGGTTACCAAGGGATGGCCACCGCGGCGAACGTCTGTACGCCGGGTGGCCGATCTGTCCCCGATTTCACGAGGTCCCGATGATCAAGCGCTTCACGTCCCGTGCTCTCCGTACGTCCTCGCTCCGTACCCGTGCCGCCGTTCTGGCCGCCGGTGTCGCTGTCCCGGTCGTGCTGGGCGCCGGAGCCGCGAGCGCCGCTCCGTCGGCCGCCTCCTGGGTCGACCCGGTGAAGAAGTACTCGCTGTCCGCGGGCTTCAACCAGTCCGGCGCCCACTGGGTCGCCAAGCACAGCGGCCAGGACTTCGCCGTGCCGACCGGCACCGACGTCGTCGCCGTGCACGGCGGCACCGTGGTCAAGGCCGGTCCCAACGGTGCCGGCGACGGCCCCGCGTACGGCAACGCCATCGTGATCAAGCACGAGAACGGCGTCTACTCCCAGTACGCGCACCTGTCCCGCGTGGACGTGCGCATCGGCCAGACCGTGAAGGCCGGCCAGCACATCGCCCTGTCCGGCTCCACCGGCAACTCCACCGGCCCGCACCTGCACTTCGAGATCCGTACCACCCCGAGCTACGGCTCTGCCCTCAACCCGCTGTCCTACCTGCGCGGCAAGGGCCTCAAGGTCTGAGCGGACGCTACCGGCGCGCGTGCTCGTGCGCCTGGGTGACCTGGTCCAGGGCGACCTCCAGAACGGCCGCGCGCTTCTTCTCGACGTCGCCCTCCAGGTCCTGGAGCAGGAACATGCCGGCGTGCAGGGTGAACAGCGCGCTGACCGAGCGCACCTGGTCGACCAGTTCGGCGTCCGGGTCCAGCAGGATGTCCCGCAGGCAGCGCATCCGGTCCTTGAAGGAGTCGCCGATGCGCAGCTCCCGCACCGTCGCCTGGTTCTCCTGCATGAAGCGGAACAGCGGCTCCGCGTGCGAGAGGGCCTGGCTGTAGCGCCGTACGATCTCCCGCTTCGTCTCCAGGGTGTGCGGCTGGTCGCGACCCCACTCGATCAGGTCCATGATCGGCTGCGTCAGGTCCTCGAAGAGGCTGACGATGATCTCTTCCTTGGTCTTGAAGTGGTAGTACAGGGCCGCCTTGGTGACGTCGAGGCGCTCCGCGATCTCGCGCAGAGAGGTCTTCTCGTAGCCCTGCTCCGCGAAGAGTTCGAGCGCGACGTCCTGGATGCGCTGGCGGGTGTTGCCGCGGCGCTGCTGCTTGGTGCCGTCCATGGTGCCGCCCATCCTCGTACTCCTTGCGCTCCCGCGAAACTTACTTGACGCCCGGCTAGTTGCCGTCTACCTTGCCCAGTGTAGTAACTAGCCGGGCGGCAAGTAAGTGGCCGCCGGGGGGAGTGGGAAGAAGGAAGATGGCGGACACGGTGGAGAACGCCCAAGAGGGGCGGAAACAGCGGAGCGTGCGCGTTGTACTGCTCGCGCTCATGATCGCGATGATGCTCGCGATGCTCGACAACATGATCGTGGGTACGGCGATGCCCACGATCGTCGGTGAACTCGGCGGTCTGGAACACCTGTCGTGGGTGGTGACCGGCTACACCCTGGCCACCGCGGCCTCTACCCCGATCTGGGGCAAGCTCGGTGACATGTACGGGCGCAAGGGCGCCTTCCTCAGCTCGATCGTGCTCTTCCTGATCGGCTCGGCGCTCAGCGGCATGGCCCAGAACATGGGCGAGCTGATCGGCTTCCGTGCCGTGCAGGGTCTCGGCGCCGGCGGCCTGATGGTCGGCGTGATGGCGATCATCGGCGACCTGGTGCCGCCGCGGGAGCGGGGCAAGTACCAGGGCATGATGGCCGGCGTCATGGCGCTGGCGATGATCGGCGGTCCGCTGGTCGGCGGCACCATCACCGACAACTGGGGCTGGCGCTGGTCCTTCTACATCAACCTGCCGCTCGGCGCGGTCGCCCTCGTGCTGGTCACCGCCGTGCTGCACCTGCCGAAGAAGCGGTCCCAGGCGGGCATCGACTACCTCGGTGTCGTCCTGCTGACCGTCGGCATCACCTCGATCGTGCTGGTCACCACCTGGGGCGGCAGCGAGTACGCCTGGAGCTCCGCGCGCATCCTGGAGCTGATCGCGCTCGGCGTGGTCGCGCTGGTCGGGTTCGTGTTCTGGCAGACGAAGGCCGCCGAGCCGGTGCTGCCGCTGCACATCTTCCGCAGCCGCAACTTCACCCTGATGTCCGTCATCGGCTTCATCACCGGCTTCGTGATGTTCGGCGCCACGCTGTTCCTGCCGCTCTACCAGCAGGCGGTGCAGGGCGCGTCCGCGACCAACTCCGGTCTGCTGCTGCTGCCGATGCTCGGCGCGATGATGGTCACGTCGATGGTCGCCGGCCGCGTCACCACCAACAGTGGCCGCTACAAGATCTTCCCGATCGTCGGCGGTGTGCTGATGGTCGTCGGCCTGTACCTGATGTCGCTGATGGACACGGGCACGACCCGCCTCACCTCCGGCCTCTACATGGCCGTGCTCGGCCTCGGCATGGGCTGCCTGATGCAGATCACCATGCTGGTGGCGCAGAACAGCGTCGAGATGAAGGACATGGGCGTGGCCTCGTCGTCCACGACGCTGTTCCGGACGCTCGGTTCCTCGTTCGGTGTCGCCGTCATGGGCGCGCTGTTCAACAACCGGGTCAAGGACGTCATGGCCGAGCGGGCCGGTGCGCTGGGCAAGAACATCACCGAGCAGTCCGCCCAGCTCGACGCGAAGAGCCTGAAGAAGCTGCCGCCGCTGGCCCGCGAGGCGTACCAGCACGCGGTCTCCGCGGGCACCCACTCCGCGTTCCTGCTGGGTGCCGTGATCGCCGTCCTGGTCCTGCTGGCGGCCTTCTTCGTCAAGGAGGTCCCCCTGCGGGGCGGCCCCCAGACCCCGAAGACCGAGGAATCGGAAGCGGTGGTGCCCCCGCTGGCCGAGGCGATCTGACCTCGCCGTCCGCGCACCGAAGGCCCCCGGCGGGTGTCCGCCCCGGGGGCCTTCGCCTTTGCGTGTTCCCGCGCCGGGCACACTCGGCAGGACCGCCGACGGGGCCGGGGAACGAGCCGCGCCCGGGTAGGGGCGGGCCGCCCCGCCTCCCTCGTCAGCGCTTCGTCGACAGGCTCGCGCCGCCCGAGGCCTCCAGGACGACGCCGGTCACGAAGCCGTTCGCGGCGAGCATGTGCAGGGCGCGGGCGATGTCCTCGGGGCGGCCGACCCGGCCCACCGGGGTGGCGGCGGCGATGTCCTCGAAGATGGCCTGGCGCTGCTCGGCCGGCTTGTCGTCCCACCAGGGGGTGTCGACGACGCCCGGGGCGACCGCGTTGATCCGCAGCGGGGCCAGTTCGACGGCGAGCGGCGGGACCATCGCCTCCAGGGCGCCGTTGATCGCGGCGAGGCCGGCGGTGCCCGGGATGGCGGCGCGGGCGGACGCGGCGGTCACCAGGGTGACCGAGCCGTCCCGGCGCAGCGCGGGCAGCGCGGCCTGGAGCACCCGGACCTGCGGCCAGAACTTGCCGTCGAAACCCGCCGCCAGGTCCGCGAGGTCCAGCTCGGCGAAGGCTCCGGCGCCCTTGCCGCCGCTGAGGGCGACGATCAGGTGGTCGACGGTGCCGGACCCGGCGAAGAAGGCGTCCAGCGCGGCCCGGTCCGAGGCGTCCAGCCGGTGGCCCGAGACCTTTCCGCCCTGGCCGGCGAGCCGCGTCACCGCGGCGTCGAGCCGGTCCTGGCCGCGACCGGTGATGATCACCTCCGCGCCGTCCGCCGCGCAGAACGCGGCGGTCGCCTCGCCGATGCCCGAGCTGCCGCCCATGACGACGACACGCTGTCCGGCGAGGGGGTGCGCAAGGGTGTGCGGAGTGCTCATGAGTGGCTTCTCTCCCGAGGCGTCACCGGGTTCCGGCCTGTTGCCGAGAACGCCGGTCTCGCCAAGCGTTGCCGAGACCGCTAGTCTCGTCAAGGGGGTTTCGAGAGGAAGTGGCACGTGCACGACACCAGGGAACCGCGCCCGCACACCGGGCGGCGCCGCAACGAGGCCGCCCGCCGGGCGATCCTCGACGCCGCCCTCGGCCTGCTCGCCGACGCGGACGGCGCCCCCGTCACCGTGGAGACCATCGCGCGCGCCGCGGGTGTCGGCAGACAGACCCTGTACCGCTGGTGGCCGTCCAAGGGCGCCGTCCTGCTGGACGCGCTGCTGGACCGGGCCGCCCAGGACGTACCCGCGCCGGACACGGGAAACCTCCGGGACGATCTGCGGGCCCTGGTGACCGCCACCTTCGAGGCGGCGCAGCGGCCCCCCTCCGGCCCGGCCCTGCGCACGCTGGTCCGCGAGGCGGCCCGGGACCCGCGGCTGGCCGAACTGCTGCGGACGTTCACCGAGTCGCGCCGGGCCGCGGTGCGCGCGGTCCTGGAGCGGGGCCGCGAGCGCGGCGAACTCCCGGCGGGCCAGGACGTCGATCTGCTGGTCGACCAGTTCTACGGCCTGTTCTGGTACCGCTTCCTGCTCGGCCACGCCCCCCTGGACCGGCCCGCCGCACTGCGGCTCACCGATGCGCTGCTCGGCCAGGCCCTTGCCGAAAGACCCTGAGGGTCAGCCGGTGCTCCCCGACAGCGGCAGCATCGGGTAGCTGCCCGTGTTGGTGGGCGCGTGCTCGGGGAGCCAGAGGACCGCCACCGCGCCCTCGGCGGGCAGCTGGGCGGGGGTGCCGACCGGGCGGATGTTGCGGAAGGTGAGCCGGGCGCCGAGGACCCGGGCCTGGCCGGCCGCGATGGTCAGGCCCAGGCCGTGCCCCTTGCCCGCGCGGTCCTTGCTGCCGGTGCGGAACCGGCTCGGGCCCTCGGCCAGCAGCTCCTCGGGGAAGCCGGGGCCGTGGTCGCGGACCCGGATCACCCGGCCCTCGACGCTCACCTCGATCGGCGGCCGGCCGTGCCGCGCGGCGTTGGCGAGCAGGTTGAACAGCACCCGCTCCAGGCGCCGCGGGTCGGTCGTCACCTCGGACTCGTGGACGATCCGTACGACGATCTCCGGGTCCTTGGCGGCCACCCGCCGGGCCACGAACTCGCCGAGCAGGATGTCCTGGAGTTCGGCCCGCTCCGAGGCGCTGTCCAGGCGGGCCACCTCCAGCACGTCCTCGACCAGCGTGCGCATCGCCTTGGCCCGGTCCAGCACCAGCTCGGTGGGCCGGCCCGGCGGCAGCAGCTCGGCGGCCGTCAGCAGCCCCGTCACCGGGGTGCGCAGCTCGTGCGCGATGTCCGCGGTGACCCGCCGCTCGGCCTCCAGCCGCTGCCGCAGCGCGTCCGCCATGGCGTCCACGGCCCGCGCGAGATCGTCGGTCTCGTCCCGTACGACCCCGCCGATCGCCTCCCGCACCCGTACGTCGGTCTCGCCCCGGGCGACCTCGTTCGCCGCGGCCGCCGCCTTGCGCAGCCGCCCGGACAGCTGCCCGCCGATCAGCACGCCGAGCGCGCTGCCGCCGAGGACGACCGCGATGGAGCCGATGACCAGGGCCTGGTCCAGGTCGTTCATCACGCCCAGGGACCGGTCGGGGAAGTGGCTGTGCCAGGAGAGGACGTGCCCGTCCTTGGCGGGTACGGCGGCCCAGATGTCCGGCGGCTTCGAGCCGTGGTCGGCGACGTCGCTGGCCCGCCGTCCGGCCGCCACCTTCTGCCGCAGCGCGCGCGGCAGCGCCGGGTCGTCGATCTTGATGTCGGGGAAGTTGGTCCGCCCGTACAGCTCGTAGTTGCGCTGGGCCAGCAGGACCCGGTCGTTGGCCAGGTCGCGCGCGTTGTCCAGCATGGAGACCCGGGCCGCGTTGTGCACGACCAGGCTCAGCGCGACCGCCACGAGCCCGGCCACCAGCGCGATCGCCGCGCTCAGCTTCCATCTGATCCCGGTGTGCAGGCCGACGCGCTCCATGCGCCGGACCGGGTGGCGAAGAAACCCCCGCATGCCGCCGCTCCGTTCAGGCCTTCAGTTTGTAGCCGAAGCCACGGACGGTCTCGATGCGGTCCTGGCCGATCTTCTGCCGCAGCCGCTGCACATGCACGTCGACCACCCGGGTGTCGCCGCCCCAGCCGTAGTCCCACACCCGCTCCAGGAGCTTGTCGCGGGAGAGGACCGAGCCCGGCGCGGAGGAGAACTCCAGCAGCAGCCGCATCTCGGTGGGGGTGAGCGCCACCGGCTCCCCGGCCCGGTGCACCTCCATGCCGTCGGTGTCGATCCGCAGGTCGCCGAAGGTCAGGGTGGAGCCGTCCTGCACCGCGGACCCGGTCTCCTCCGGATGGTGGGAGCCGCCCGCGTGCCCGAAGCGGCGCAGCACCGCCCGGATCCGGGCGACCAGCACGGCACCGTCGAACGGCTTGGTCACGTAGTCGTCCGCGCCCGCCTCCAGGCCGAGGACGACGTCGATGGAGTCGGCGCGCGCCGACAGCATGATCACCGGCACGGTCGACTCGTCCCGGATCCGCCGGCACAGGCTGACGCCGTCCAGCCCCGGGACCATGACGTCGAGCAGGGCGATGTCGGGGCGGTTCGCCCGGAACGCCGCCAGGCCCGACAGCCCGTCGGGCATGGCCGTGACCGCGAAGCCGTCCCGCTCCAGCGCGAGCTGGGTGGCCTCGCGGATGACGTCGTCGTCCTCGACGAACAGAACGTGGGTCTGGTCTGCCATCCCGGGTGCTCTCTGTCCTCGTAACGGTGCTGGTCGTGATGGGGGCGCGCGCGGTCAGTCGTCCGGCACGGGCGACGGAACCTCGCCGGCCGACTTGCTGTACTCGTTGCGCACGCTCTTGCCGGGCGCGAACCGTCCCGTCTTCCAGGTGTACGGCGTCACGATCTCACCGGACGGGCTGGAGATGGGATCGCCCTTCTCGTAATACTGCCTCGTCACCGAAAGCCGACCCTGGTCGATCTCCGCATAGACCGGGGACTCCTCGGTCCGGAAGACGTTCTTGAAGACGCCGGACTCCTCCCGGTACACATACGAGCCGATCCCGACCGCGTCGGCGCAGGTCAGCACGTTGACCACCACGTCGTCCACCGAGTTCCCGGTCAGATCGCCGTACGAGACGTCCACCGGGTACTCGTCGCCGCTGCACGGCTTCAGCTCCCGCTTGACCGCGGCCGAGACGGCCGGGTCCTGCTTGAGCAGCCGTACGGCGTCCACCTTCCGGTACTTGTCCGGGTCGGACGGCGACGGCGAGGGGGAGGCGACGGCCCCGGCCACCGCCGAGGCGTGCGCTGGGCCCTCGTCCCGCGCCCCCGTGCCGCCCGTGCCGCACGCCGCGGCGAAAAGGGCGAGGGCGGTGACCGAGGCCACCGCCGCGATCACCGCCAGCAAACTCCCGCGGGCCGGTTCCGGCCCGGGCCCGGTCAGGCCGCGCAACGCTCCCGCTCCTCACGCTCCAGCGCCCGTGCGTCCAGGTCGCGGGCCTCCAGCTCCTCACGGAGCCGGGCGAGCGCCCGGTGCAGTGTGCTCTTGACCGTACCGGCCGACATGCCGAGGGCCGCAGCCGTCTCCTCCGTGGACATCTGCTCCCAGTGTCGCAGCACCACGACGCTGCGCTGCTTGGGTGCGAGAACCTTCAGGACATCCATCAGCAGGGCGCGGTCGGCGTGCTGCTCGGTGGAGTCGTCCACGCAGGCGTCCGGCAGCTGCTCGGTGGGGACCTCCTCCAGCTTGCGTGCCCGCCACCACTCGGTCCGCGTGTTGATCATGACCCGGCGCAGATAGGCGTCGGCGAGCCGCTTGTCGGCGATGCCGTCCCAGCGGCCGTACGTCCGTACCAGCGCGGTCTGCAGCAGGTCCTGGGCGTCGACGGGGTCCGGCACCAGTCGACGCGCACTGCGCAGCAGCGCGTCCTGCCGCGTGCGGACGTACTCCTCGAATTCGAGCACCTCGCCCTGGGCCATGTTCAACCGCCTCCGTTCCCCGTGTGCTCCGGCTCCCCGCCGAAGTCCCGCCGTCCTGCTGTCCGTCCCGGTGGTCCGCCGGGCACGAACAAGAAGGTAGGCAGTCGTTGTCACGAGGCTGTGCGCACCAGCCTGCGGCTGGCAATCGGCTATCCGTCGGTTGTGTAACGGACGTAGGAAGCGGGTAAAGAGGTGAACCCTTATGACCGGTTATGCGGCTTTTGTTGGGGGCTGGTTGGGCGCGGGTCTCCGTAACAGAGGCACGCCCGCTGTGAACTGGCTGGGTGTCAGGTCAGCGGCAGCCGGTACAGACCGCCCGGCAGCGGCTCCACCAGACCGTCGGTGACGAGCCCGTCGAGCGCGCGGGCCCGCTGCACCGGCTCGTGCCACACCCGGTCCAGCACCGCCTGCGGCACCGGCGTGTGCGCCTCCCGCAGCACGGCCAGCAGCTTGCCGCGCACCTGCCGGTCGGTGCCGGCGTACGTCTGCCCCCGGCGCGGCGGGCCCTGGTGCTCCGGCTTGCCGGCCAGCCGCCAGGCGCACTGCGCGGCGATCGGGCAGCGCGCGCAGCCCTCGTTCTTCGCCGTGCACACCAGCGCGCCCAGCTCCATGGAGGCGGCGGCCCAGCGCGCGGCCGTCGCCTCCTCCTCGGGCAGCAGCTCGCGGGCGAGGCGCCGCTCGGCCGCCGTGGTCGCGTTCGGCGGGTACTGCACCCCCGTCACCGCCCGCGCCAGCACCCGGCGCACATTCGTGTCCAGCACCGGGTGCCGCTGCCCGTACGCGAACGAGGCCACCGCGGCGGCCGTGTACTCGCCGATGCCGGGCAGCGCGAGCAGCTGCGCATGCTCCGTCGGTACGTCCCCGCCGTGCCGTTCCGTTATGGCGACCGCGGCGCCGTGCAACCGCAGCGCACGGCGCGGATAGCCGAGCCGGCCCCAGGCGCGCACCGCCTCGCCGGGAGCCTCCTTCGCCAGGTCGGCGGGGCGCGGCCAGCGGGCGAGCCACTGCTCGTAGACGGGCAGCACCCGGTTCACCGGGGTCTGCTGGAGCATGAACTCGCTGACCATCACCCCCCAAGCGCCCGCCTCCGGGCGGCGCCAGGGGAGGTCGCGGGCGTGGGCGTCGAACCAGGCGATCACGGGGGCGTGGAGCTTCTCAGTCATGGCCTTCCGATCCTGCCACGCCCCGCCGGGTGGTGCGGGTGACGGCGCGGTCACCGAGCGTGCCGGAAACTGAAAAACCGTGCCTGCCGGGGCAGTTGCCGGGATGATGATCCGGAAAAGTTGTCGCGCGCACGGCGGGTGGCGCAAGGCCGCGCGCCGATCTCTCGTAGAGTTTGGGCGTGGGATCTCTGCGCAATCCGGTCGGGCCGCTTCCCTCCTCCATCTACTGGCGTCGGAGGGCCGTACTGCTGTCGGTGGTCGCCGTGGTGGCGCTGCTGATCGCCTGGTTCGTCACCGCCGGGGGCGGGGGCGGCAAGAAGGGCACCAGCGCGTCCGGCGGCAAGAATCCCGCGAACACCATCACACCCGGTCCGTCCGGGTCGGGTCCCGCCTACAGCCAACACCCGGGCGGGCGCGACGAGTCGGGGGGCTCGGGCTCCGGTTCGGGGTCGGATTCCGGTTCCGGTTCCGCTTCCGGTGACGGCGGGGGCTCCGGTTCCGATTCCGGTACCGGCGACGGCGGTTCGGGCACGGGCGGTTCGAGTGCCGGCTCCGCCGCCGGCGGCGGGGTCGTCGCGGGCGACGCCCTCCCCGGCTCCTCCCCGCTGCCCGACTGCACGGCCGGGGCGGTGTCGCTGAGCCTGCGCAGCCTGCACAACTCCTACTCGCCCGACCAGACGCCGACCTTCGAACTCACCGCGAAGAACGGCTCGTCCGCCGACTGCAAGGTCGACCTCGGGCCGAAGAACGCGGTGCTGACGATCACGCCCGCGGACACCGACGACGCGTTCTGGTCCTCCGCCGACTGCCCCAAGGGCGCGGGCAACCTGCCATTCCGGGTGCCGGCCGGCAAGAGCATCACGTACACCGTGCGGTGGGACCGCCACCCGAGCGCCGCCCACTGCGCGACACCGTCCGGCGGCACGGCGAAGGCGGGCACGTATCTGCTGGAGGCAAAGACCCCGGGGTACGGGAAACTGACGGCGTCGTTCGTGCTGTCGGCGGACTAGGACCTCTCGTTTGGATCAGGCCGGCGCGCCGCGTCGGGCGGGAACCGCGTCGCGCCTGCCGCTGGTCAGACGTACCGCTCCAGGATCGAGGACTCGGCCAGGCGGGACAGACCCTCGCGGACGCTCCTCGCCCGCGCCTCGCCCACGCCGTCCACCGTCTGGAGGTCGTCCACGCTCGCGGCCAGCAACTTCTGGAGGCCGCCGAAGTGTTCGACCAGCCGGTCGATGATCGCGCCGGGCAGCCGCGGCACCTTGGCCAGCAGCCGGAAGCCCCGCGGGGACACCGCGGAGTCGAGCGTCTCGGGCGAACCGGTGTAGCCCAACGCCCGCGCCACCGTGCCGACTTCGATCAGCTCCGCCTGGGTGAGCGCGTCCAGCTCGGACAGGGCCTGCTCCACCGTGCGGGAACGCTTCGCCGTCGGCTCGGGCACGTAGTCCCGCACCACCAGCTCCCGGTCCGGTTCGACCCCCGCGATCAACTCCTCCAGCTGGAGGGCGAGGAGGCGGCCGTCGGTGCCCAGCTCCACCACATACTCGGCGATCTCGGTGGCGATCCGCCGGACCATCTCCAGGCGCTGCGCGACGGCGGACACGTCCCGCACCGTCACCAGGTCCTCGATCTCCAGCGCCGACAGCGTGCCCGCCACCTCGTCCAGGCGCAGCTTGTACCGCTCCAGCGTGGCCAGCGCCTGGTTCGCGCGGGAGAGGATCGCCGCGGAGTCCTCCAGGACACGGCGCTGACCGTCGACGTAGAGTGCGATCAGCCGCATCGACTGGGAGACCGAGACCACCGGGAAGCCGACCTGCTTGCTCACCCGGTCCGCCGTGCGGTGCCGGGTGCCCGTCTCCTCCGTGGGGATCGTCGGGTCCGGGACCAGCTGGACGCCCGCGCGCAGGATCTTCGACAGGTCCGACGACAGCACGATGCCGCCGTCCAGCTTGCACAGCTCCCGCAGCCGGGTCGCGGTGAACTCCACGTCCAGCACGAACCCGCCCGTGCACATCGCCTCGACGGTCTTGTCGGAGCCGAGCACGATCAGCCCGCCGGTGTTGCCGCGCAGCACGCGCTCCAGGCCGTCCCGCATGGCCGTACCGGGTGCCACGGCGCTCAGCGAGGCGCGCATCAGGCCATCGGAACCGGCACTCCCACCGGACTTTCCGGGAGCTGCTGCCCGGTCGTTGGCTGCCACTGCACTCCTCCGGTCGCAGGTTCTGACGCGCTCCCGTACCCGCACGCGGTTCGTACGGACGGGCGAGACCTGGGCAAAGTCTACCGGCGGTCCTCCGCCTCCCGTGGGGCCTCTCGGCGACGGGAGCGGGGCAGGACCCGCAGTGCGTCTCCCATGTCGGCGACTTCCAGCACCTTCATCCCCGGCGGGATCTTCCCCGGATCACCCGGCACCAGGGCATGTGTGAAGCCCAGCCGGTGCGCCTCGGCGAGTCTGCGCTGCACGCCCGTGACCCGCCTCACCTCGCCCGCCAGGCCCACCTCGCCGATGGCCACCAGGTTCTTCGGCAGCGGGGTGTCGCTCGCCGCGGAGGCCAGCGCGAGGGCGATCGCCAGGTCGGCCGCCGGCTCGGACAGCTTCACCCCGCCGACCGTCGCCGAGTAGATGTCCCGCTTGCCGAGGGCGCTGATCCGCCCGCGCTGTTCGAGCACGGCCAGCATCATCGACACCCGGGAGGTCTCCAGACCGGACGTCGTGCGCCTGGGGGAGGGGATCTGGGAGTCGACGGTCAGCGCCTGCACCTCCGCGACCAGCGGGCGGCGGCCCTCCAGGGTCACGGTCAGACAGGTGCCCGGCACCGGTTCGTCGCGCCGGGTGAGGAAGAGGCCGCTGGGGTCGGCCAGGCCGGTGATGCCCTCGTCGTGCAGCTCGAAGCAGCCGACCTCGTCCGTGGCGCCGTACCGGTTCTTGACGCCGCGTACCAGGCGCAGCCGGGCGTGCCGGTCGCCCTCGAAGTGCAGCACGACGTCCACCAGGTGCTCCAGGAGGCGGGGGCCCGCGATGGCGCCGTCCTTGGTGACGTGGCCCACCAGCAGCGTGGACATGCCGCGCTCCTTGGAGGCGCGGATCAGCGCCCCGGCCACCTCGCGCACCTGGGCCATGCCGCCGGGCGCCCCCTCGATCTCCGGGGAGGCGACGGTCTGCACCGAGTCGAGGACCAGCAGGGACGGCTTGACCTCGTCCAAGTGACCGAGGACCGCGGACAGATCGGTCTCCGCGGCCAGATACAGATGATCGTGCAGGGCGCCGATGCGGTCGGCGCGCAGCCGTACCTGGCTCGCCGACTCCTCGCCCGTGACGTAGAGGGTGCGGTGCTCCTCGCTCGCCGCCTTGGCCGCCACGTCCAGCAGCAGGGTGGACTTGCCGACGCCCGGCTCGCCCGCGAGCAGCACCACCGCGCCCGGCACCAGCCCGCCGCCGAGCACCCGGTCCAGCTCGGGCACGCCGGTGGAGCGGGCGGTGGCCTGCCGGCCGTCGACCTGGCCGATGGGCAGCGCGGAGTTCACGACCCGGCCGGGCGCCGTGGTGCGCACGGCGGGCGCGCCGTACTCCTCGACCGTGCCCCACGCCTGGCACTCGGGGCAGCGGCCGAGCCACTTGGCCGTCTGCCAGCCGCACTCGGTGCAGCGGTAGGACGGGCGGTCCTTGGTGGTCTTGGTACGGGCAGCCATGCGGAAACCGTAGCCCGCGGCACTGACAGCGGAACGGGGGACCGCCATGTGGGTGGACCCGTACCGGTCACCGGGCGTCCGTATTCAGCCGCGGAACAAAGGGTTCCTGTCCCCTTATGAGGGATCGTTTCACCCGTACGGATTAAAACAGCTCAAGGCTCCGGAAGGGACGCTCCGCCGCGGCCTACGGTCGCACGGGTGATGAGCAGCAGCCCGGAGACCACCCCCCGCACCACCGGCGCGTACCGGGCGCACGGCCGGGCGCGAGAGGCGCGCGAGACGCGTGAACCCGGCGACCGTGCGCAGGCGCCCGAGCCGCGTGAGACCCGCGAGGCGGACGACGCTCGTGACGTTCATGGGGCGCCCGATGCCCGCAGGGCCCGTGAGGCCCGCGACCGGGCCGCCGCGCACTCCATCGCCCGCCGCGCGTCGTCGAGCCACGAGCCGTACCTGGACGGCCTGTTCACCTACTGCCTGTCCATCCTGTGCGACCACGACGCGGCCACCGCCGCCCTGGGCGACGCCCTCGCGCTGGCCGAGCGGCGCGCGCACCGCGCCCCCGCCGCCGACGGCGACCGCAGGGCCTGGCTGTACGCGCTGGCCCGCTGGTCGTGTCTGCGCAAGCTGGCCGAGGCCAAGCAGCGGCGGCAGGCCGCGCACGCGGCGGGCCGCACCGGCAAGCCCGCCGGACAGGAGCCGTCCGGACCCGACCTCCCCGCGCCGCTCCAGGAACACCGGCGCCGGGAGCTGGCCCTGCTCGCCTGGCCGGAGGCGGCCGGCACCACCCCCGAGCAGCGCGAGGCCCTGGAACTCGCCGTCCGCCACCACCTCACCGCCCGCGAGGTCGCCGCCGTCCTCGGCATGGCACCGGCCGCCGCCCGCGATCTGCTGGCCGCGGCCGCCTGCGAGGTCGAGCGCACCCGCGCCGCGCTCGCCGTGGTGGAGACCGGCGGCTGCCCGAGCGTCGCGCACCTCACCGGGGACAACCGGCTGATCCTCTCCACGGCGCTGCGCCGCGAGCTGGTCCGGCACGTCGACGACTGCCCGCGCTGCCGCCGCACCGCCGAACGCGCGGCCCCCGGCCGCTGGCCCGGCACCACGGTCACCCCCGCCGAGCTGCCGGTCCTGGAGGCGCCCCGCGCGGCCCTCGCCGCACTCTCCCGGTCGCGGGTCGCGGCCGCCCCCCGCTTCGACCGCCGCGGCTTCCCGATGGACCCCAAGGACCGTGCGGCCCGCCGCGACCGGCTGCGCGCCCGCGCGGTGACGACGACGGTGGTCGCGACGGTGGTGGCGGCACCCGCGCTCGCCCTGTGGGCCGCCTACCGGGGCGCGCCGGCCGGGGAGGGCGACGGCCACCACGGCACCACCCACGAGGCGCAGGGCCCCGACACGCTCGGGGGCGGCGGCACGGGCGGCTACGAGAACGCGGGCAGCGCGCGCGTGAAGCGTCCGGGCGAGGACGGCAAGCCGGACGTCTCGGTGGCGGTGCGCAATGTCCTGGGAACCGGCACGGACGCCTCCGGCGGTCTGACGGTGACCGCGGCGAACGACGGCGACACCACCCTGATCACCCTGACGGCCACCGGCTCGTCCCCCCTGCGCTGGTCGGCGACCACGGGAGCGTCCTGGCTCTATCTGAGCCGCTCCTCGGGCACCCTCGCCCCCGGCACCTCCGTGACCGTGAAGGCCTACGTCGACCACCTCCGGGAGCCCTCGGGTCCCTGGCACGCCCAGGTGGCCGTCTCCCCGGCCGGCGCGGTGGTCACCATCACCGGCTACGGCACGGCCCCGACCCGCCACCCCGTGCCGCCCTCGCCCACCCCCACCCCGAGCATCCCCACCCCACCTCCGCCCGCCACCCCGACCTCCCCGCCCACGGAACCCACGCCCCCACCGCCCACCGACACCTCGCCCCCCACACCCCCGCCGCCGCCCCCGACCGAGACGCCGAGCCCGTCCGACACGTAGGAGGTCACGCCGGGGTGCGGGCGCCGCAGGTGCGGGGGAGCGGGCGGTCAGCGGCCCAGGGGCCCGCGGAGTGGGGGCGCACTGCGGCCGGCCGGGCGGCGGGCTTTACGGCCGGGGTGCGGGCATCGTGGAAGCCCGGGCGCGAAGCCCGGGCGGAAAACAGAGAGTGGCGGCTACGGTGCCGGGTCCGCCGGGTGCGGGGCCACCACCGGGAGCGCCGACGCCAGACGCTGCTCGCACAGTTCGACCAGGCGGTCGTACCCCGCCTTGCCCATCAGCTCCGTGAGCTCGGCCCGGTAGGAGAGGTACACCGGCTCGCCCGCGCCGTGCGCCGACGTCGCCGACGTGCACCACCAGTGCAGGTCGTGGCCGCCGGGGCCCCAGCCCCTGCGGTCGTACTCCCCGATGGACACCTGGAGCACCCGCGTGTCGTCCGGCCGGTCGATCCACTCGTACGTCCGCCGGATCGGCAGCTGCCAGCACACGTCCGGCTTGGTCTCCAGCGGCTCCCGCCCCTCCTTCAGCGCCAGGATGTGCAGCGAGCAGCCCGCGCCGCCCGCGAACCCCGGCCGGTTCTGGAAGATGCAGGACCCCTGGAAGGGCCGCGTCTGCCGGGACCCCTCCTCGTCCTCCGAGACCCAGCCGCCGCGCAGCCCCTCGTCGTGGTGCTGCCAGATGTCCGGCGTGAGCCGGGCCACGTGCGCGGCGACCCGCTTCTCGTCGTCCTCGTCGGAGAAGTGCGCGCCCAGCGAGCAGCAGCCGTCGTCCGCGCGGCCCGCCTGGATGCCCTGGCAGCCGCTGCCGAAGATGCAGTTCCAGCGCGAGGTCAGCCAGGTCAGATCGCAGCGGAAGACCTGCTCGTCGTCCGCCGGATCGGGAAACTCCACCCACGCGCGCGCGAAGTCGAGCCCCTTCTCGTCGCTCACCTTCGACCCCTTGGAAGCTCTGGCGGCCTTGCGTACCTTGTCCGCCTTTTCAGCTTTTGCCGACTTTGCCTTTTTCGTCTTTGGCACTCGTCCAGGGTAAGGGCCCCGCCCCCGGACCGGGGACCGAGGAGCCGCGTTCTGGCAGTAGCGTTCCGTACATGAGACTCGGTGTCCTGGACGTGGGTTCGAACACGGTGCATCTGCTGGTGGTGGACGCCCACCCCGGCGCCCGCCCGCTGCCCGCCCATTCGCACAAGGCCGACCTTCGGCTCGCCCAACTCCTCGACGACGGCGGCGCCATCGGGGACGCCGGCATCGAGAAGCTCGTCGACGTCGTACGCGACGCCCTCCAGGCCGCCGAGGACAAGGGCGTCGAGGACCTGCTGCCGTTCGCGACCTCCGCCGTCCGCGAGGCGAGCAACGCCGACGAGGTCCTCGCCCGGGTCACCGACGAGACCGGCGTACGACTCCAGGTCCTCTCCGGCGCCGAGGAGGCCCGCCTCACCTTCCTCGCCGTACGCCGCTGGTTCGGCTGGTCCGCCGGGAAGCTGCTGGTGCTGGACATCGGCGGCGGCTCCCTGGAGATCGCCTTCGGCATCGACGAGGAACCGGACGCCGCCGCCTCCCTCCCGCTCGGCGCCGGTCGGCTCACCGCCGGCTGGCTGCCCGGCGACCCGCCCGCCCCGGACGACGTGCGCGCCCTGCGCCGCCACGTCCGCGCGGAGATCGCCCGCACGGTCGGCGAGTTCGCCCGCTTCGGCGCCCCCGACCACGTCGTCGCCACCTCCAAGACCTTCAAACAGCTGGCCCGCATCGCCGGCGCCGCCCGCAGCGCCGAGGGCCTCTACGTGCAGCGCGAACTCAAGCGCGAGTCCCTGGAGGCCTGGGTCCCGCGCCTGTCCGGCATGACCATCGACCAGCGCGCGGAGCTGCCCGGCGTCTCCGACGGCAGGGCGGCCCAGCTCCTCGCCGGCGCCCTGGTGGCCGAGGGCGCGATGGACCTCTTCGGCGTGGAGAGCCTGGAGATATGCCCGTGGGCGCTGCGCGAGGGCGTCATCCTGCGGCGCCTCGACCACATGGGCACCGCCTAGGCCCCCCATGGCAAACCTCACAACGGTGAACAGGCACCCGGCACCCGCCCCGCCGAACCCTTTAAGGTGACGGACGTGGCTGAACCAAGGGACGTGCCCGTCGCGCTGTCGACAGCCTCCGTGTATCCGGAGTCCACGGCGACGGCCTTCGAGATCGCCGCCCGGCTGGGATACGACGGCGTCGAGGTCATGGTGTGGACCGACCCGGTCAGCCAGGACATCGAGGCGCTGCGCCGGCTGTCGGACTACCACGGCATCCCGGTCCTGGCCGTGCACGCGCCCTGTCTGCTGATCACCCAGCGGGTGTGGTCCACCGACCCCTGGACCAAGCTGCGCCGGGCGCAGGCCGCCGCCGAGAAACTGGGCGCCTCCACCGTCGTCGTACACCCCCCGTTCCGCTGGCAGCGGCAGTACGCCCGCGACTTCGTCGCCGGGATCTGGCGGATGGCGGACGAGACCGACGTGCGGTTCGCCGTCGAGAACATGTACCCCTGGCGCTACCGCGACCGCGAGATGCTCGCCTACGCCCCCGCCTGGGACGTCACCGGCGACGACTACCGGCACTTCACCATCGACCTCAGCCACACGGCGACGGCCCGCACCGACGCCCTGGCGATGATCGACCGCATGGGCGACCGGCTCGGGCACGTGCACCTCGCCGACGGGCGCGGTTCGGCCAAGGACGAGCACCTGGTGCCGGGCCGCGGCACCCAGCCCTGCGCCGAGCTGCTGGAACACCTGACCGTCTCCGGTTTCGACGGCCACGTCGTCATCGAGGTCAACACCCGGCGGGCGATGTCGAGCGCCGAGCGCGAGGCCGACCTCGCCGAGGCCCTGGCCTTCACCCGCAAGCACCTGGCCGCCGCCGTCCGCCTCCCCCGGCGATGACCGGCCCCGCCGAGGCGCCCGGACCCGCCGCCCGCCGCCGTGGCCGGCCCCCGCGCACCGACGCCGCGGGCACCCGCGACCGCATCCTCACGGCGGCCCGCGAGGAGTTCTCCGCGCACGGCTACGACCGGACGTCCGTGCGCCGGATCGCCCAGGCGGCCGGCGTGGACTCCGCGCTGGTCCACCACTACTTCGGCACCAAGGAACAGGTCTTCGCGGCGGCCGTGGAGGTCGCCTTCGCCCCCGCCCTCGGCGCCCCGGACACCCTGGCCGAGGGCCCGCCCCAGGCGGTGGGGGAGCGGCTGGCCCGCTTCATGTTCGGCGTCTGGGAGAACCCGGAGACCCGGGCACCGCTGCTGGCGATCCTCCGCTCCGCGCTCACCGACGACACCGCCGCCGCCGTCTTCCGCCGCCTGGTCGCCGAGCAGCTGACCCACCGTGTCGCCGAGCGCCTGCGGCTGCCGGACGCCGAACTGCGCGCCCAGCTGGCCGCCGCCCAGCTGGTGGGCGCGGTCGTGCTGCGGTACGTGATCAGACTGGAACCGCTGGCCTCGGCCGACCCGGAGCAGCTCGTCGCGCACGTGGCCCCCGTCGTACAGCGGCACCTCACGCAGCCCTGACACCACCCGGGGTGAAACACTCGTCCCGCATCGCGGACAACCGTGTCCATCCCTTGGAGCAGCGGCGTAGTCTCGGAGAAAGCCAGAATTGTCCATCGAGGAGCGAGCGACGATGCCCGAGCTGAGGTCCCGCACAGTCACCCACGGCCGCAACATGGCGGGCGCCCGCGCCCTTATGCGCGCCTCCGGTGTACCCGGCGCGGACATCGGCCGCAAGCCGATCATCGCGGTCGCGAACTCCTTCACCGAGTTCGTGCCGGGCCACACCCACCTCCAGCCGGTCGGCCGCATCGTCAGCGAGGCGATCACCGAGGCGGGCGGCATCCCGCGCGAGTTCAACACCATCGCCGTGGACGACGGCATCGCCATGGGCCACGGCGGCATGCTCTACTCGCTGCCCTCCCGCGACCTGATCGCGGACTCGGTGGAGTACATGGTGGAGGCCCACTGCGCCGACGCCCTGGTCTGCATCTCCAACTGCGACAAGATCACCCCGGGCATGCTGATGGCCGCCCTGCGCCTGAACATCCCGACGGTCTTCGTCTCCGGCGGCCCCATGGAGGCCGGCCGCGCCACCCTGGTCGACGGCACCGTCCGCACCCTCGACCTGATCGACGCCATCTCCGAGGCCGCCAACGACAAGGTCTCCGACGCCGACATCCTGCGCATCGAGGAGAACGCCTGCCCGACCTGCGGCAGCTGTTCCGGCATGTTCACCGCCAACTCGATGAACTGCCTCACCGAGGCCATCGGCCTCTCCCTGCCGGGCAACGGCTCGGTCCTCGCCACCCATACCGCGCGCAAGCAGCTCTACGTCGACGCGGCCCGCACGGTCATGGACCTCACCCGCCGCTACTACGAGCAGGACGACGACACCGTCCTGCCGCGCAACATCGCCACCTTCCAGGCGTTCGAGAACGCCATGGCCCTGGACATCGCGATGGGCGGCTCCACCAACACGATCCTGCACCTGCTGGCCGCCGCCCAGGAGGCGGGCGTCCCCTTCGGCCTGGAGCAGATCGACGCCGTCTCCCGCCGCGTCCCCTGCCTCGCCAAGGTCGCCCCCAACGTCGCCAAGAACCGCACGTACTACATGGAGGACGTGCACCGGGCCGGCGGCATCCCCGCCCTGCTCGGCGAGCTGCACCGGGCCGGCCTGCTCAACGAGGACGTGCACGCCGTGCACAGCCCGTCCCTCGCCGACTGGCTCAAGACCTGGGACGTGCGCGGCGGCTCCCCCTCCCCCGAGGCCGTCGAACTGTGGCACGCGGCCCCCGGCTGCGTCCGCTCCGCCGAGGCCTTCTCCCAGTCCGAGCGCTGGGAGACCCTGGACGACGACGCCGAAAGCGGCTGCATCCGCTCCGCCGAGCACGCCTACTCCAAAGACGGCGGCCTCGCGGTCCTCAGGGGCAACCTGGCCGTCGACGGCTGCGTGGTCAAGACGGCCGGCGTCGACGAGTCGATCTGGACCTTCGAGGGCCCGGCCGTGGTCTGCGAGTCCCAGGAGGAGGCCGTCCAGCGGATCCTCACCCAGGAGGTCAAGGAGGGCGACGTCGTCGTCATCCGCTACGAGGGCCCCAAGGGCGGCCCCGGCATGCAGGAGATGCTGTACCCGACGTCGTACCTGAAGGGCCGCGGCCTCGGCAAGAGCTGCGCGCTGATCACCGACGGCCGCTTCTCGGGCGGCACTTCGGGCCTGTCCATCGGCCACGCCTCCCCGGAGGCGGCCTCCGGCGGCACCATCGCCCTCGTCCGGGACGGCGACCGCATCCGCATCGACATCCCGAACCGGTCGATCGAGCTGCTGGTGGACGACGCCGAACTGGCCCGCCGCACCGAGGAGCTGAACGGCACCTACGCCCCGAAGGACCGCGACCGCAAGGTCTCCGCCGCCCTGCGCGCCTACGCCGCGATGGCGACCAGCGCCGACAAGGGCGCGGTGCGCGACGTGAGCAAGCTCGGCTGATCCCCGCGACACCCGGAAGGGGCCGCCTCCACCAGGGGGCGGCCCCTTTTCCGTCTCACCAGGCCGACGGGTCCCGCCCGTCGAGCGCGAACACCGAGCCGTCCGGAGCGGTGCCGTACACCTGAGGGGCGGCGAGGACGGGCGCGGCCCGCAGCGCCGCGACCGCCTGCGAACCGGCCCCCGGCCGGGCCGGTGTCTGCCCCGCGAGCCGCCCGCCGCGCACCTCCACGGCCAGCAGCCGGCCGTCACCCGCCGAGAAGTACAGGTACCGGTCCCCGACGACCGGCGCCGAGCCGCGGCTCACCGACGTCTCCAGGTGCCACACCCGCTCGCCCGCCCCGGTGTCCACGGCGTCCAGGCCGCCGTTCACGTCCAGCAGGTAGACCACACCGCGACGCACGGCGGCGTGCACGTCCGGCCGGGGCGCCGGCAGCGGCACCCGGCGCGCGGTCCGGGACGCGGCGTCGTACCGCACCACGGCATCGGTGTCGCCGTACACCGGATCGGCCGCCGTGAAGTACATGGCGCCGCCCTCGGCCCCGACCGGCCGGAGCAGCCCGGACAGCCGGGCGTCCCAGCGCACCGCACCCGTCGCCGGGTCGAAGGCCACGACCCGGGTGCTCCTGCCGTCGGCGCTGGTCGTCGTCGCACAGGCGAGCGCACCGGCCGCACCGTCGTCCGGGAAGGTGTCGACGCGCAGTGGGCCGTCGCCCGGCAGCCGATGGCTCCAGCTCGTCCGCCCCGAGCGGCCGTCGACCCCCGTGACCGTGCCGTCCGCGCCCGTGATCAGCAGCGTCCCGGCCGTGTACCGGGTGCCGGCGCCCGTGGGCAGGGCACGCCGCCAGCGGGTGCGGCCCGTGCCCGGGTCCAGCGCCACCGCGTCCCCGGCCTGGTCGCGCACCTGCACCAGCCCGCCCGACACCACCGGGGCCCCGCTCCAGCGCGCCCCCGCGAAGGGATGCCGCCACAGCACCCGGCCACCGCGCGCGTCGAGCGCGTACGCCTGACCGCCACCGGCGCACAGCAGCTTCCCCGCGCCGAAGGCGCACCGGGGCGCGGCCGCCTGCCCGGCGACCGGCTTCGTACGCCACCCGGCGAACCCCACCGCCGCCGTCCGCGGATTCCCCGGCTTCCCGTCGTCGCCCAGCCAGTGCACGGAGGCCAGCACTCCGCCCGCCACGAGCCCGAGCGTCCCGGCCACCACGGCCGCGAGCCGCCCCGGCCGCAGCCCCCGGCCCCGCGACTTCTTCTCCTCTCCCCTGTCCTTCCCCTCCTTCGGAGACGGCGGCACGTCCGCGCCCGGGTCCACCGGACCCACGGCACCGGAGGTCCGCTGCGCCGGTATGAACGCCTGCGTGTCGTACGCCGCCGCCACCGACCGCAGCTGCCGCATCAGCTCGTCCGGCGTGGGCCGGTCCTCCGGCTCCTTGGCCAGACAGCGCTCGACCAGCGGCGCCAGGGACCGCGGCACCCCCGACAGATCGGGCTCGTCGTGCACCACCTGATAGGCGACGACATACGGGCTGTCGGAGTCGAACGGCCCCCGCCCGGTCGCCGCGTGCACCAGCACCGAACCCAGCGCGAAGACGTCCGCGGCCGACCCCACCTCCCGCGGCCGCCGGAACTGCTCGGGCGCCATGAACGGCGGCGTCCCGATCAACTTGCCGGTCTCCGTGCGCAGTTCGCTGTCCTTGGGCCGGGAGATACCGAAGTCGATGACCTTCGGACCGTCCTCCGCGAGCAGTACGTTGCTCGGCTTGAGATCCCGGTGCACCACGCCCACACGGTGAATGTCGCGCAACGCCTCCGCGAGCCCCGCCATCAGCCGCCGCAACTGCCCGGCGTCCAGCGGCCCGTGCTGCTTCACCTGCTCGGACAGGGTCGGCCCGGGAATGAACAGCGTGGCCATCCACGGCCGTTCGGCCTCCGGATCCGCGTCCACCACCGGCGCGGTGAAGGCACCGCTGACCCGGCGCGCCGCGGCCACCTCCTGCCGGAACCGCCCCCGGAACTCCCGGTCCCGCGCGAACTCGGCGTGCACGACCTTCACCGCGAGCCGCAGCCCGGACGTACTGCGGGCGAGGTGGACCACCCCCATGCCACCGGACCCCAGCCGTGACTCCAGACGGTAGTGACCGGCATACTCGGGCATATCGGCCTCCGCGCCCGCTCCGGTGCTGCGCTGTGGCGTCATCGACTGGACCGCCCCCCGTGCTCCTCGTCCGCGCGACGCACGGAGCCTAGTCGATGGCTCGTACCAGACCGAGGCGGCTTGCTAACCTCCGTTCGCCAATCAGCAGTCCCATGCGGCCATGGGACTCACGGGGGAGGAAACCGCATGTCCGTCCGTTATTACCCGGTCGCCCCGGGCGTCCGCGTGAACGTCCGCAGCGGCCCCGGCACCGGCTACGGCGTCACCCGCGTCCTGCCCGAGGGCGCCAAGGTGCCGATCTACTGCCAGACCCCGGGGACCACGGTCACCGGCACGTACGGCACCACGAACATCTGGGACAACATCAGCGACGGCGAGTTCGTCTCCGACGCCTACGTCCACACCGGCAGCGACGGCTACGTGGCCGACCGCTGCGGCTGACCCGCACCAGGCGTCGCCCCGCCCGCGACCCCTCCGCCGCCCGGCGCCATAATCGTCCCGTGAGCGACGAAACCGGCACCCCGGGCACCCCGGAGGGCTCCGCGGGCGGCCCTCGCCCCGAACCCCTGCGCTTCTTCGGCACGTCCTGGGTGCACCACGACGACGGCTACGCGCTGCGCCGCACCGGAGTCGCCATCGGCTCCCTCGCCGCGGCGGTCGTCTCCTGCCTGGTGCTGCGCTTCGCCTTCCAGGGCATCCGGATCGCCGGCACCGGCACCTTCGTGACCGTGCTGATCGTCGCCATGTTCGCGGTCTGCACCGCGCTCGCCTTCGGCAACACCTGGGGCGGCTTCGGCAAGCGCCCCGACCCCCAGCGCCAGTCCTCCCTGCGCGGCCTGCTCGCCATCGGCTTCGTCGGCATCCTGCTCGCCTACTTCCTGCGCTCCCTCACCGAGGCCCCGGGCGAACGACTGCACCGCGAGGAGTACGAGACGGCCCGCGCGGAGCACGCCGCACGCACCACCCGCCGCTCGGGCAACCCGGCGAAGAAGAAGCGCCGCCGCTGACCCGGCGGGCCGAAAGCCGCTGTCACCGGTCCCGGCCACCGAGCACCATGGGGGTATGACGACCACGCAGCCGCCCGCCGCCGAGCGCTCCGCCCGCGCCCACTCCTTCAACGCGGCCGCCGCCCAGTACGCGGCCAGCCGTCCCTCCTACCCGTCCGCCCTCTTCGACACCATCGAGGAGACGGCCGGCCGGTCCCTGTCCGGCGCGCGGGTGGTGGACGTCGGCGCGGGCACCGGCATCGCCACCGCGCTGCTGCACGCGCGCGGCGCGGACGTCCTCGCGATCGAGCCCGGCGAGGGCATGGCCGCGGAGTTCCGCCGCGGCAACCCGGACATCCCGCTGCTGCGGGCCAACGGCAACGCCCTTCCCCTCGCCGACGCCACGACCGACTTCCTCACCTACGCCCAGGCCTGGCACTGGACCGACCCGGCCCAGTCGGTGCCGGAGGCGCTGCGGGTGCTGCGACCGGGCGGCGCGCTGGCGCTGTGGTGGAACACGGACGCCTTCGACATCGAGTGGATCGCGCGGGCGGCGGAGCGCGAGGGCCGCTTCTTCGGCTTCGACCCGGCCGAGCGGTACGCGAAGGCCAACGAGCGGCTGGACCTGGCCGACCCGAGCGGCCGCCTCGACTTCGCCCGCCACAAGATCCGCTGGAGCCGCCGGGTCACCCTCGACACCCACCTCGCCAACATCGGCAGCCACTCGCTCTTCCTGGTCCTGGACGAGCCCCGGCGCACCGCCTTCCTCGACGAGGAGCGCGGCCACCTCCTGGAGGTCTTCCCGGACGGCGTCGTGGAGGAGACGTACGACGTGCTCCTGCTGGTGGCGAGGAAGGGCTGAGGGCCTGCGGGGCGCGCCGTTCCGCAGGCCGGACAGCCGCCCCGCCGCCCGGAGCACCGGTGCCAGACTGAACCGCATGAGCCAGAAAGTCGCAGTACTCGGCACCGGGAAGATCGGCGAAGCCCTGCTCAGCGGAATGATCCGGGCCGGCTGGGCGCCCGCCGACCTCCTGGTCACCGCCCGCCGCCCCGAACGCGCCGAAGAGCTCCGCGCCCGCCACGGCGTCACCCCGGTCACCAACACCGAGGCCGCCAAGACCGCCGACACCCTGATCCTCACGGTCAAACCGCAGGACATGGGCGCCCTCCTGGACGAGCTGGCCCCGCACGTCCCCGCCGACCGACTGGTCATCAGCGGCGCCGCCGGCATCCCGACCGCCTTCTTCGAGGAGCGCCTCGCCCAGGGCACCCCGGTCGTCCGCGTCATGACGAACACCCCCGCCCTCGTCGACGAGGCCATGTCCGTCATCTCCGCCGGCACCCACGCGACCCCGGACCACCTGGCCACCGCGGAGAACATCTTCGGCGCCGTCGGCAAGACCCTGCGTGTCCCCGAGAGCCAGCAGGACGCCTGCACCGCCCTGTCCGGGTCGGGACCGGCGTACTTCTTCTATCTGGTCGAGGCCATGACCGACGCCGGCATCCTGCTGGGCCTGCCCCGCGACAAGGCCCACGAACTCATCGTCCAGTCCGCGATCGGCGCCGCCGTGATGCTCCGCGACAGCGGGGAGCACCCGGTCAAGCTCCGCGAGAACGTCACCTCCCCGGCCGGTACGACGATCAACGCCATCCGCGAGCTGGAGAACCACGGCGTCCGCGCCGCCCTCATCGCCGCCCTGGAGGCCGCCCGCGACCGCAGTCGTGAGCTGGCCACCGGCAAGAAGGACTGACCCCGACGCGGGGGCCGGCCCGGAGTTGACACACCTCGGAGCGATCCGTAAGGTACTCCGAGTTGTCCGACGTGAGCGCCGACTCCGGTCGGTCCCCGGACAGCCATTCCGTGAGCACCACCCACTCCCGACACCCCGGTGTCGAAAGTTTTGGCGTGCGTATTTGCGAAATGAGGAATCCGCGTTCGAAAGGGCGCAGGCCCCCGATTAGCTCGGGAGCCGGGAATCCGCTAAAGTCTCACTCGTCGGAACGGCCCAACGGCCGGGAAGGCAAACCCCCCTGACTGGGAGTCAGACGCCGAAAGGATCTGATAGAGTCGGAACCGCCGGAAAGGGAAACGCGGAAGCGGAAACCTGGAAAGCACCGAGGAAATCGGATCGAGAAAAGATCTGATAGAGTCGGAAACACCGAAGGGAAGCGCCCGGAGGAAAGCCCGAGAGGGTGAGTACAAAGGAAGCGACCGTTCCTTGAGAACTCAACAGCGTGCCAAAAGTCAACGCCAGATATGTTGATACCCCGTCCATCGGATCACCGATGGTCGAGGTTCCTTTGAAAAAACACAGCGAGGACGCTGAGGACGATCGGACTATTCCTCCGGTCGTTCCGCTCCCGTGTGTGCCAACCGGCTGAAATATTTTTTGGCCGAGTAAACATTCACGGAGAGTTTGATCCTGGCTCAGGACGAACGCTGGCGGCGTGCTTAACACATGCAAGTCGAACGATGAAGCCCTTCGGGGTGGATTAGTGGCGAACGGGTGAGTAACACGTGGGCAATCTGCCCTGCACTCTGGGACAAGCCCTGGAAACGGGGTCTAATACCGGATATGACCGTCTTGGGCATCCTTGATGGTGTAAAGCTCCGGCGGTGCAGGATGAGCCCGCGGCCTATCAGCTTGTTGGTGAGGTAATGGCTCACCAAGGCGACGACGGGTAGCCGGCCTGAGAGGGCGACCGGCCACACTGGGACTGAGACACGGCCCAGACTCCTACGGGAGGCAGCAGTGGGGAATATTGCACAATGGGCGAAAGCCTGATGCAGCGACGCCGCGTGAGGGATGACGGCCTTCGGGTTGTAAACCTCTTTCAGCAGGGAAGAAGCGAGAGTGACGGTACCTGCAGAAGAAGCGCCGGCTAACTACGTGCCAGCAGCCGCGGTAATACGTAGGGCGCAAGCGTTGTCCGGAATTATTGGGCGTAAAGAGCTCGTAGGCGGCTTGTCACGTCGGTTGTGAAAGCCCGGGGCTTAACCCCGGGTCTGCAGTCGATACGGGCAGGCTAGAGTTCGGTAGGGGAGATCGGAATTCCTGGTGTAGCGGTGAAATGCGCAGATATCAGGAGGAACACCGGTGGCGAAGGCGGATCTCTGGGCCGATACTGACGCTGAGGAGCGAAAGCGTGGGGAGCGAACAGGATTAGATACCCTGGTAGTCCACGCCGTAAACGGTGGGCACTAGGTGTGGGCAACATTCCACGTTGTCCGTGCCGCAGCTAACGCATTAAGTGCCCCGCCTGGGGAGTACGGCCGCAAGGCTAAAACTCAAAGGAATTGACGGGGGCCCGCACAAGCGGCGGAGCATGTGGCTTAATTCGACGCAACGCGAAGAACCTTACCAAGGCTTGACATACACCGGAAAGCATTAGAGATAGTGCCCCCCTTGTGGTCGGTGTACAGGTGGTGCATGGCTGTCGTCAGCTCGTGTCGTGAGATGTTGGGTTAAGTCCCGCAACGAGCGCAACCCTTGTCCCGTGTTGCCAGCAGGCCCTTGTGGTGCTGGGGACTCACGGGAGACCGCCGGGGTCAACTCGGAGGAAGGTGGGGACGACGTCAAGTCATCATGCCCCTTATGTCTTGGGCTGCACACGTGCTACAATGGCCGGTACAATGAGCTGCGATACCGTGAGGTGGAGCGAATCTCAAAAAGCCGGTCTCAGTTCGGATTGGGGTCTGCAACTCGACCCCATGAAGTCGGAGTCGCTAGTAATCGCAGATCAGCATTGCTGCGGTGAATACGTTCCCGGGCCTTGTACACACCGCCCGTCACGTCACGAAAGTCGGTAACACCCGAAGCCGGTGGCCCAACCCCTTGTGGGAGGGAGCTGTCGAAGGTGGGACTGGCGATTGGGACGAAGTCGTAACAAGGTAGCCGTACCGGAAGGTGCGGCTGGATCACCTCCTTTCTAAGGAGCACTTCTTACCGGGCTTGCCTGGTCAGAGGCCAGTACATCAGCGAATGTCTGATGCTGGTTGCTCATGGGTGGAACGTTGACTACTCGGCACTTTTCGGATGGCTCTTCTTCCTAGTACTGCTTCGGCGTGGAACGGATGAGAGGGCAGCGGAGGGTGTCGGGCACGCTGTTGGGTGTCTGAGGGAATGATCTTCTCCTCAGTCGCCGGCCCCAGTGCACTCACCGGTTTTGCTGGTGGGGTGATGGGTGGCTGGTCGTTGTTTGAGAACTGCACAGTGGACGCGAGCATCTGTGGCCAAGTTTTTAAGGGCGCACGGTGGATGCCTTGGCACCAGGAACCGATGAAGGACGTGGGAGGCCGCGATAGTCCCCGGGGAGTCGTCAACCAGGCTTTGATCCGGGGGTTTCCGAATGGGGAAACCCGGCAGTCGTCATGGGCTGTCACCCG
Organism: Streptomyces sp. SCPE 10; assembly: GCF_051980735.1. Classification (NCBI taxonomy): domain Bacteria; kingdom Bacillati; phylum Actinomycetota; class Actinomycetes; order Kitasatosporales; family Streptomycetaceae; genus Streptomyces; species Streptomyces sp. SCPE 10. The sequence continues at coordinate 4,365,277 of NZ_CP197069.1, forward strand.
CTGCTGAACACATAGGCAGTGTGGAGGGAACGAGGGGAAGTGAAACATCTCAGTACCCTCAGGAAGAGAAAACAACCGTGATTCCGGGAGTAGTGGCGAGCGAAACCGGATGAGGCCAAACCGTATGCGTGTGAGACCCGGCAGGGGTTGCGTGTGCGGGGTTGTGGGATCTCTCTTCTACGGTCTGCCGGCCGTAGGGCGAGTTAGAAACCGTTGATGTAGGCGAAGGACATGCGAAAGGTCCGGCGTAGAGGGTAAGACCCCCGTAGTCGAAATGTCAGCGGCTTGCTTGAGAGACACCCAAGTAGCACGGGGCCCGAGAAATCCCGTGTGAATCTGGCGGGACCACCCGCTAAGCCTAAATATTCCCTGGTGACCGATAGCGGATAGTACCGTGAGGGAATGGTGAAAAGTACCCCGGGAGGGGAGTGAAATAGTACCTGAAACCGTGTGCCTACAAGCCGTGGGAGCGTCGGAAATACTTCGGTGTTTCTCGTGACTGCGTGCCTTTTGAAGAATGAGCCTGCGAGTTTGCGGTGTGTTGCGAGGTTAACCCGGGTGGGGAAGCCGTAGCGAAAGCGAGTCCGAATAGGGCGTTTTTAGTAGCACGCTCAAGACCCGAAGCGGAGTGATCTAGCCATGGGCAGGTTGAAGCGGAGGTAAGACTTCGTGGAGGACCGAACCCACCAGGGTTGAAAACCTGGGGGATGACCTGTGGTTAGGGGTGAAAGGCCAATCAAACTCCGTGATAGCTGGTTCTCCCCGAAATGCATTTAGGTGCAGCGTCGTGTGTTTCTTGCCGGAGGTAGAGCACTGGATAGGCGATGGGCCCTACCGGGTTACTGACCTTAGCCAAACTCCGAATGCCGGTAAGTGAGAGCGCGGCAGTGAGACTGTGGGGGATAAGCTCCATGGTCGAGAGGGAAACAGCCCAGAGCATCGACTAAGGCCCCTAAGCGTACGCTAAGTGGGAAAGGATGTGGAGTCGCACAGACAACCAGGAGGTTGGCTTAGAAGCAGCCACCCTTGAAAGAGTGCGTAATAGCTCACTGGTCTAGTGATTCCGCGCCGACAATGTAGCGGGGCTCAAGCGTACCGCCGAAGTCGTGTCATTGCAGCATTAGGGCCAACGCCTGCTGTGATGGGTAGGGGAGCGTCGTCTGCCGGGTGAAGCAGCACCGGAAGGTAGTTGTGGACGGTTGACGAGTGAGAATGCAGGCATGAGTAGCGATTCACACGTGAGAAACGTGTGCGCCGATTGACTAAGGGTTCCTGGGTCAAGCTGATCTGCCCAGGGTAAGTCGGGACCTAAGGCGAGGCCGACAGGCGTAGTCGATGGATAACCGGTTGATATTCCGGTACCCGCTGTGAAGCGTCAAACATCGAGCATCGTGATGCTAAGGCCGTGAAGCCGCCCTGGATCCTTCGGGTGAAGGGGAGTGGTGGAGCCGCTGAACCAAGCGGTTAGTAGGTGAGTGATGGGGTGACGCAGGAAGGTAGTCCATCCCGGGCGGTGGTTGTCCCGGGGTAAGGGTGTAGGCCGCAAGGTAGGCAAATCCGCCTTGCATACGGCTGAGACCTGATGCCGAGCCGATTGTGGTGAAGTGGATGATCCTATGCTGTCGAGAAAAGCCTCTAGCGAGTTTCATGGCGGCCCGTACCCTAAACCGACTCAGGTGGTCAGGTAGAGAATACCGAGGCGTTCGGGTGAACTATGGTTAAGGAACTCGGCAAAATGCCCCCGTAACTTCGGGAGAAGGGGGGCCACACCTGGTGATGATCTTTACGGTCTGAGCTGGGGGTGGCCGCAGAGACCAGCGAGAAGCGACTGTTTACTAAAAACACAGGTCCGTGCGAAGCCGTAAGGCGATGTATACGGACTGACGCCTGCCCGGTGCTGGAACGTTAAGGGGACCGGTTAGCTCCACTTCGGTGGGGCGAAGCTGAGAACTTAAGCGCCAGTAAACGGCGGTGGTAACTATAACCATCCTAAGGTAGCGAAATTCCTTGTCGGGTAAGTTCCGACCTGCACGAATGGCGTAACGACTTCTCGACTGTCTCAACCATAGGCCCGGTGAAATTGCACTACGAGTAAAGATGCTCGTTTCGCGCAGCAGGACGGAAAGACCCCGGGACCTTTACTACAGTTTGATATTGGTGTTCGGTTCGGCTTGTGTAGGATAGCTGGGAGACTGTGAAGCGGCCACGCCAGTGGTTGTGGAGTCGTCGTTGAAATACCAGTCTGGTCGTGCTGGATGTCTAACCTGGGTCCGTGATCCGGATCAGGGACAGTGTCTGATGGGTAGTTTAACTGGGGCGGTTGCCTCCTAAAGGGTAACGGAGGCGCCCAAAGGTTCCCTCAGCCTGGTTGGCAATCAGGTGTTGAGTGTAAGTGCACAAGGGAGCTTGACTGTGAGACCGACGGGTCGAGCAGGGACGAAAGTCGGGACTAGTGATCCGGCGGTGGCTTGTGGAAGCGCCGTCGCTCAACGGATAAAAGGTACCCCGGGGATAACAGGCTGATCTTCCCCAAGAGTCCATATCGACGGGATGGTTTGGCACCTCGATGTCGGCTCGTCGCATCCTGGGGCTGGAGTCGGTCCCAAGGGTTGGGCTGTTCGCCCATTAAAGCGGTACGCGAGCTGGGTTTAGAACGTCGTGAGACAGTTCGGTCCCTATCCGCTGTGCGCGTAGGAGTCTTGAGAAGGGCTGTCCCTAGTACGAGAGGACCGGGACGGACGAACCTCTGGTGTGCCAGTTGTTCTGCCAAGGGCATGGCTGGTTGGCTACGTTCGGGAGGGATAACCGCTGAAAGCATCTAAGCGGGAAGCCTGCTTCGAGATGAGGACTCCCACCCACTTGATGGGGTAAGGCTCCCAGTAGACGACTGGGTTGATAGGCCGGATCTGGAAGCCAGGTAACTGGTGGAGGTGACCGGTACTAATAGGCCGAGGGCTTGTCCTCAGTTGCTCGCGTCCACTGTGTAAGTTCTGAGGCAACGAACGGTTGCCGGCTCAGAGCAGAACGCATAACTACAAAGTGTGCTTGTTCGCTCGAAACCATTAGGGTTTCGGTGGTTATAGCGTGAGGGAAACGCCCGGTTACATTCCGAACCCGGAAGCTAAGCCTCACAGCGCCGATGGTACTGCAGGGGGGACCCTGTGGGAGAGTAGGACGCCGCCGAACAATTTTTGAGGGGAACCCCCGCACTGTGGTGCGGGGGGTTTTCCGCGTTTCAGGGCCTTTAGGGTTGGCGTATGCGCTACGACCTCATCATCTTCGACAACGACGGCGTCCTGGTCGACAGTGAGCCGATCTCCAACCGCCACCTGGCCGCCTACCTGACCGAGCTGGGCGTCCCGACGTCGTACGAGGACTCCCTGCGGGACTACATGGGGTCGGCCATGCACCGCGTCCACGACCTCGTCCTGGAGCGCACCGGACGCCGGCTCCCCGAGGACTTCGACGACGTCCTGCACGCCCGCATCTTCGCCTCCTTCGAGCGGGAACTGCGGCCCGTCCCCGGCGCGGTGGACGTCTTGGAGAAGCTGGCCGCGGACGGAGTGCCGTACTGCGTGGCCTCCTCCGGCAGCCACCAGAAGATCAGGGTCGGGCACCGCACCGCCGGACTCGACCGGTGGTTCCAGGAGGATCGCATCTTCAGCTCGCAGGACGTCGGACGCGGCAAGCCCGCACCCGACCTCTTCCTCTACACGGCCGAACGGATGGGCGTCGCCCCGGAGCGCTGCGCGGTCGTGGAGGACTCCCCACTGGGCGTCCAGGCGGCCGTGGCGGCCGGAATGGACGTGTATGGGTTCACCGCGATGACACCCGCCGAGCGACTCACCGGCGCCACCCAACTGTTCTCCCACATGGACGAGTTGGCCGACCTGCTGATATGACCCGCGCCACCGGCGAGTGCCTGACATCTGTCATGCCGACGTCCGGACGATCGTTCCTACCAGCCCGCTCCCGCCCACGGCGAAGCTTGGGAACATGACGAAGGACACGGGGACCAAGGGCCGAGCCGAACAGCACCAGCGCGACCCGAGCGTGCTGGACGGCTTCCGGCCGCTGATCGTGGACGTGGCGGTGCCCCTCGGGGCGTACTACCTCCTCAAGGGCGCCTTCGGCGCGAGCACCTTCGCGGCGCTCGCCTGGAGCAGCGTGGTGCCGGCGGCGCGGACCCTGTGGAGCCTGGTGCGCGAGCGCCGCACCAACGCGCTGGCCGGGCTCATCCTGGCCGTCAACATCGTCTCGCTGCTGGCGGGTTACCTCTCCGGCGACCCGCGGCTGATGCTCGCCAAGGACGGCGCGGTCAGCAGCACCATCGGCATCGGAATCCTGATCTCCGTCCGGCTCGGGCGGCCGATGATGAGCACCGCCGTGCGGCCCTTCCTGGTGAAGGGGGACCCGGCGAAGGAGGCCGCGTGGCAGCGGCTCGCCACCGGCGCTTCGGCCCGCTCGGCGGCCTTCCGCAGGCACGAGAGGACCTTCTCCGCCGTCTGGGGCCTGGCACTGCTCACGGAGTGCGTGGCGCGCGTCGTGGGCGCGTACACCGTGCCCGTGGACACCATGGTCTGGCTCGGCACCGTCTTCCTGGTCGCCGCGCTGGCGACCGCCTTCCTGGTCAGCGGGGCACGGGCCGCCGAGCCGATGGAGAAACTGCTTTCCGCCGAGACGGCCGAGCCCCTGAACACCCCTGAAACTGAAGGAAATTCACCTTTGGCGATACCTACCCACAGGTAGACCGGGGCCCTACGCTCGCCGCCATGACTGATGTGCTGCGGCGCGGCAGGGCCTCGCTGGCGTTCGGTTTCTTCGCCCAGGGCGTCACGTTCGCCCTGCTGGTGACGCGGATCCCCGCCATCCAGGACCGGTACGGCATCTCCGACGCGCTGCTGCCGGTCTTCCTGGCCGCGGTGCCGGTCCTGGCCGGGGCCGGCAGCGTCGCCACCGAGCAGCTGGTGAAGCGGGTCCGGCCCAGCCGGCTGCTGCGCTGGTCCCAGCCGGTGGTGCTGCTGGCCCTGCTGGGCACCGGGGCGGGCGGCCAGGGGCAACTGGCCGCGGTGGCGGTGGCGCTCGGGGTGTTCGGGCTGGCCGTGGGCGCGCTGGACGCCTCCATGAACATGCTCGGGGTGAGCCTGCAACGGGCGTACGGGCGCAGCATCATGCTCAGCTTCCACGCGGCCTACAGCCTGGGCGGGATCGTCGGGGCGTCGCTGGCCTGGGCCGGGGCGCACTGGCAGCTGGCGCTGTGGGTGTCGTATCTGCCGGTGGTCGCGGTGCTGCTGCCGGCGGCGCTGGTGGGCAGCCGCGGATACGTCGACGGGGATCCGGCGCCGGTGGCGGAGGGGAGCGGCGGCGGGGGAGTGGTCTTCCGGCTGCTGCTGCCGCTGTGCCTGGTGATGACCTTCGCCTACATCGGGGACTCGACGGTCTCCAACTGGAGCGCGAAGTACCTGAAGGACGTGCTGGGCGGCTCCGAGCAGCTGGCGACGGTGCCGTACAACGTGTACATGGTGACCACGCTGGCCGGGCGGGCGCTGGGCGACTTCGGGGTGCGGCGGTTCGGGGCCGTGGCGGTCGTACGGCTCGGCGCGCTGCTGGCGGCCGGCGGGTTCGCGGTGGTGGCGACGGCGCCCGGGGCGTGGCTGGGGATGCTCGGGTTCACACTGCTGGGCCTGGGGCTGTGCGTGCTGGTGCCGCAGACCTTCGCGGCGGCGGGACGGCTGTTCCCCGGGGCGTCGGACGCGGCCGTGGCGCGGCTGAACATCTTCAATTACGTCGGATTCCTGGTCGGTTCGCCGCTGGTGGGGGCGGTGGGCGACGCCTGGAGCTATCGGGGGGCGATGCTGCTGCCGATGGTGTTGGTGCTGGTGACGCTCGTGTACGCCAGGTCGTTCGCGACTCAACCGGACCGATACGGTGGCGGGCATGAGCGGCCGCGCACAGCTGATGTGGGACGAGGCAGTAACGGGCTATGACTTCGGCCCGGGTCATCCGATGGACCCGGTCCGGCTGGCGCTGACCCGGAGACTGGTCGGCGCCCTGGGACTCGACCCGGAGCTGGAGATCGTCGCGGCCAAGCCGGCCGGGGAGTCGACGCTGCGACTGGTCCACCGGGAGGACTACATCGACGCGGTGAAGGCCGCCTCGGCCGATCCGGCCGGCGCCGACGGGTCGTACGGCCTCGGGACGCTGGACGACCCCGCGTTCGCCGGGATGCACGAGGTGTCCGCACTGATCGCCGGGCAGTCGGTGGCGGCGGCCGAAGCGGTGTGGCGGGGGGACGCGCTGCACGCGGTGAACTTCACGGGCGGGCTGCACCACGCGATGCCCGGCGGCGCGTCCGGGTTCTGCGTGTACAACGACGCGGCCCTCGCGATCGCGCGGCTGCTGGAACTGGGGGTCGAACGGGTCGCCTACGTGGACGTGGACGTGCACCACGGGGACGGGGTGCAGGCCGCGTTCTGGGAGGACCCCCGGGTGCTGACGATCTCCGTGCACGAACACCCCCGGACGCTGTTCCCGCAGTCCGGGTGGCCGCAGGAGACCGGCGCCGGCGCCGGGGAGGGGACCGCGGTGAACCTGCCGCTGCCGGCCGGCACGGGCGACGCGGGATGGGTACGGGCGTTCCACGCGGTGGTGCCGGAGCTGCTCGCGGAGTTCCGGCCACAGGTGCTGGTGACGCAGCACGGCGCCGACACGCACTTCGAGGACCCGCTGGCGCACCTCGCCGTCTCCCTGGACGCGCAGCGCGCCGTGCAGACGGCCTGCCACGAGCTGGCGCACGAGTACGCCGACGGGAAGTGGATCGCGCTCGGGGGCGGCGGATACGCCGTGGTGGACGTCGTGCCCCGGTCCTGGACGCACCTCGTGGGCATCGCCGCCGGAAAGCCGGTGGCGCCGGAGACGGTGATCCCCGAGGGCTGGCGCCAGGAGGTGTACGCCCGGACACGCCGGCTGGGCCCGCTGCGCATGACGGACGGCCGCTGGCCGGTGTCCTGGTCGCCCTGGGAGGACGGCTACGACCCGGCGGACCGCCTGGACCAGGCGATCCTGGCGACACGCCGGTCGGCGTTCCCCCTGCGCGGCCTGCTGCCGTAACGTCCTCGCCCGGCCACCCGGTACGGCGGGAGGCGGGAGACCGTTAGGCCGAACGTGCCGTATCGGGCCGGTGTTTCCCTCGCCGGGCCGGGCAAGGGGGCACCATCGCACCCGTGTTGAGGTATCTGCCGGCCGCCGGGCTGGCCGGGGTCGTGGGCACCTCCCGGGAACGCAGCCTCCGCAGCTACCGGTTGTTCGCGGCCCGCGACCCCCGCCTGCTGATCGGGATCGACCCGCGAGGGAATTGGGCAGAGCCGGAACTGCTCGCGTTGATGGCCGAGAAGTGTGGGGTTTCGGCCGATCCCCGGCATACTTCAGGACCGGATGTGATCGACCCCCGGCGGACCCTCGCCGCGCTGGACGCCTTCGCCGGACGGCTGGCCGCGGTGGCACAGCGTGGCGCGCCCGTGCTCCTCGGTACCGGCCACCCCCGGCCGCTGCTCGGTTTCTACGCCGCACTCGCGGACGCCCTCTCGGCGGCGGGATGTGAGGTCCTCACCCCCGCGCAGGGTCGCTGTGTCGACATATTGACCCGGTTCGGTCTACGCACGCACCGCATCGACTACGTACGACGCGTCGCGTTGGTGCGGGAAACCGAGGGCGGGCGCCCCGGTTGTGAGCCTGGCGCGCACTGTCATTCACCCCTGCCCGTCCGGGCCGTCCTGGAGGCCGCCGCGGCCGGCCCCGGCCCCCTGCCCGAGCTGGTCGTCGGCGACCACGGCTGGGTCTGCGGCGCAGGTCAGCTGGGGTTCGAGGCGATCGGTCTGGCCGACACCGACGACCCCGCGCCGTTCGTCGGCCAGGCGGAGGGCGCCGTCCGCGTCGTCGTACCCCTCGACGACGGAGCGCGGTCTAGTCACTACCGGCCGCTCACCCGCTACGTACTCAAACGCGCGTGTCTGTCACAGTAGGCCGCCGATGGGTGCACCTCTTCCCCACTCGTATCACCCGCCCCTAGTCTGGGGAGTGAGCACGCAGCGACGAAGAGTCACCGGAAGGGGAAGCCGGTGGCCGTCGAGTGCGGAAGGTGCAGGTGTGTCATGGCTGCAGCTGGCGAGAGGCCTCTGAACGAGGTTCAGTTCCTTACCGTGGCGGAGGTCGCCACGGTGATGCGAGTGTCGAAGATGACCGTGTACCGGCTGGTGCACAGCGGTCATCTGCCCGCGATCCGGGTGGGGCGGTCCTTCCGCGTCCCCGAACAAGCGGTCCACGAGTACCTCCGCGACAGCTATGTGGGGGTGGAGACGGGCTGACGACCCCCTCCGGGGGATCCCGGAGACCCTCGATTACGACCTCGGCGCTCGGTTGGGTAGGCTAGCCCCTCGTAGGTCGTGTGGGCCCATGGCGCCCAAACAACCGAGTGATGAGAAGTGAGCGAGGGTAGTCGTGGGCTCTGTTATCAAGAAGCGGCGCAAGCGGATGGCCAAGAAGAAGCACCGCAAGCTGCTCAAGCGCACGCGCGTTCAGCGTCGCAACAAGAAGTAATCCGGTCCCGCGCACGCGGGAACCGATTGCGGCGCTCCGCGAGAGCGTGTTCTGTGGCCCTCCGCCGGCAATGGCGGAGGGCCACAGCCATGTCCGGATCGTCCGGTTCGTCCTGGCCGGGGAAATTCCGCCCCTCCCGCACCGGGCGTCATCACGGCGCAACACCGACCCGCTAAGTTGGCCTTCACGGGGAACGCGGAACTTCGGTACGCGGGAAGGAAGGCGCTGATCTTGGGCAAGGTCGTGCTCGTCACCGGGGCGGCCCGGCAGCTGGGCGGCCGGTTCGTGCGGCGGATCCAGCGGGACCCGGAGGTCGAGCGTGTCATCGCGGTGGACGCGGTGCCGCCCGCGCACGAGCTGGGTGAGGCCGAGTTCATCCAGACCGACATCCGCAAGCCGGCCATAGCCAGAGTGCTGGCCGAGACGGCCGCCGACACCGTCGTCCACCTCGATGTGACGGGCACCGCGCTCGGCGGCGGCAGCCGGGCCACGGTCAAGGAGACCAACGTCATCGGCACCATGCAGCTGCTCGGTGCCTGCCAGAAGTCGCCGGCCGTCCAGCGGCTGGTGGTGAAGTCCAGCACCAATGTGTACGGCTCCGCGCCGCGCGATCCCGCCGTGTTCACCGAGACCACCCCGGCCAAGTCGCTGCCCAGCGGCGGCTTCGCGAAGGACACCGTCGAGGTCGAGGGGTACGTACGGGGGTTCGCCCGGCGCCGGCCCGACGTGGCCGTGTGCGTGCTGCGGTTCGCCAACATCCTCGGGCCGGCCGCCGACACCCCGCTCGCCTCGTACTTCGCGCTGCCGGTGCTGCCGACCGTGTTCGGCTACGACCCGCGGCTTCAGTTCGTGCACGAGGACGACGTGGTGGACGTGCTGCGGCTCGCCGCGCACGAGCCGCGCCGGGGCACCCTCAACAGCGGCACCTTCAACATCGCCGGGGACGGGGTGCTGCTGTTGTCCCAGTGCTCCCGCAGGCTCGGGCGGCCCACGGTGCCGCTGCTGCTGCCCGCGGTGACCTGGGCCGGCTCCCTGGTCCGTACGCTGGGTATGACGGACTTCTCACCGGAGCAGTTCCGGCTGCTGACCCACGGGCGGGTCGTGGACACCGTGCAGATGCGCGAGACGCTGGGCTTCACGCCCCGCTACACGACGGCGGAGGCGTTCGCGGACTTCGCCCGGGGCCAGGGCGCCGGGCTGCTGCCGCCGGAGACCGTCGCGGGAGCGGTCGACCGGATCGCCGCGACCCTGCCGGGCGGTGGCCGGTCCACGACCCACAGCGGCGACTAGCGTCAACCGAGGAGCGCGGTAACGATGGCGGACGCCAAGGTCATTCCCTTCGACGACGACCGGTCCCGGGGCTCCGGAACCGGTGCCCAGCGGCCGGGGCGGCGGCGGGGCGCGAGCGGGCGCCGCGCCGGGTCCGGCAGCGGCGGCGGGGAGCTGGGTGAGGTGCAGCGGCTGCCGGCACGGGGGCCGGAGCCGGACGAGCCGGTGGAGCGGCCCGGGTCCGGTGCGTCCGGCGGGCTGGAGCAGCGGGTGGCGGCCGGGCTGGCGTTCCTGCGGCGCCGGCTGACCGGGGAGTACGAGGTCGACGACTTCGGGTACGACGCGGAGCTGACCGACCAGGTCCTGATGTCGCTGCTGCGGCCGGTGTACGAGAAATACTTCCGGGTCGACGTGAAGGGCATCGAGAACATCCCCGACAAGGGCGGGGCGCTGATCGTCGCGAACCACTCCGGGACGCTGCCGCTGGACGGGCTGATGATGCAGGTCGCGGTGCACGACCGGCATCCGGCCGGCCGGCATCTGCGGCTGCTCGCGGCGGACCTGGTGTTCGTGCTGCCGGTGGTCAACGAGCTGGCCCGCAAGCTCGGGCACACCCTGGCGTGCGCGGAGGACGCGGAACGGCTGCTGGAGCAGGGCGAGCTGGTGGGGGTGATGCCGGAGGGGTTCAAGGGCATCGGGAAGCCCTTCGGCGAGCGGTACAAGCTCCAGCGGTTCGGGCGGGGCGGGTTCGTGTCGACGGCGTTGCGGCAGGGGGTGCCGATCGTCCCGTGCTCGATCGTCGGCGCGGAGGAGATCTATCCGATGATCGGCAACGCGAAGACGCTGGCGCGGCTGCTGGGTTTCCCGTACTTCCCGCTGACGCCGACGTTCCCCTGGCTCGGCCCGCTGGGCGCGGTGCCGCTGCCGACGAAGTGGACGATCCAGTTCGGCGAGCCGATCCCCACGGACGGCTACCCGCCGGAGGCCGCCGAGGATCCGATGCTGATGTTCAACCTCACGGACCAGGTCCGGGAGCAGATCCAGCACACGCTGTACAAGCTGCTGGTGCAGCGCAGGTCGGTCTTCTTCTGACGGTCTTGTGCTGACCGTCTTCTTCCGGCCGAGTTCTCCCGGCCGGGGGTGTACGGCGGTGGGGGCGCCCTGTTCTCGGGGCGCCCCCACCGCCGTACTGCCCTAGTTCGCGTCGTTGTTGTCGATCCCCAGCCCCGGGAGCAGGCCCGGGAGGAGCGGGGGCAGGGTGACGTCGGGGGCGGTGGCCGGGGGCTTGGTGGTGGACGGCGGGTTGCTGTCGCCGCCCGACCTGGGCGGGTCGAGCAGGCCGCCCGTGTTGCCGCCCAGCAGGCCGTCGCCCGTGTTGCCGGTGGCCGTGCCGCTGGGGCCGCCGGGGGTGGCGTGGCCGGCGGAGGGGGTGTCGCTGGGCGGGGCCGACCGGTGGCGGCCGGTGGCGCCGGTGGATGCCGGGCCCGAGCCCCGGTGCTTGCCGTCGCCGCCCTGGGTGGGCTGCTGCGGCAGCAGGGACTGGAGCGGGGCGACCTCCTGGTCTATGGCGTCGAAGACCGACGACACCTGCTCTTTGACGTCCCCGAGCTGCACCGGCAGCTTGTCGCTGAGGGCGCTCCAGGCCTCGCGGTGGGACCGGGAGAACGCGGACAGCGCCTGGATCGGGCCCAGCGAGTCCGGGTCGGCCTCATAGGCCGCGTGCAGCAGCCGGTGGCCCTCGGTGACGTCGCGCTGCATCCCGGAAAGGGTGCGGCGGATCTCGCCGATGGACTCGTGGTCGAGGTGCCCGCCGCGGCCGCGGTCCATCAGCCGGCGGGCCTCGCCGAGCCGGGTGGACGCCTGGTCGAGGTAGGTCTGGCCGCGCTGGTCCTGGCCGTCGCTCAGGTAGTTGAGCTTGAAGTCCTCGATGCCGCGTTTCAGTCCGTACAGCGAGTCGCCGGGCAGGGCGTCGGAGCTCGCGGCGGCGACCCCGCCGAAGGCCCCGGCGGCCACGCCCACGCTGAGCCCGCCGGCCGCGAGGCCCTTGGTCAGCCTGGACCGCGGCCGGAGTTTGCCCAGCGGGCTCGCCCGATGCGCGCCCTTGGCCCGGCGCTGACCCGGCACGGACACGTCCGCCGCCCCGGCCCCCTCCTGGAACATGGCCTCCATCGCGGCCACCAGCTGGGCGCGTTGGACGACCTTGACCTCGGGGTCGAGCTGCGGCTTGGGCAGCGCGCCGAGGTCTTCCGCGAGGGCCAGCAGCCGGCCCTGCTCGGTCGGATCCTCGGGGACCGGCGGGTCCCCCGCCGGCGCTGCGGACTGCTCGGCCGCCGTGTCCCGGTCGGACTGCTCCTCCAGGGCCTGGGCGAAGGCGTTCGCCCGCCGGTGCGCCGATACGTTCGCGATCACTGGCGGCACCTCCTCTCGTCATGACGGTCGACTCCCCAGGGGGTCCTGAGGGTTGCACACCCGGCCTTCTCCACCCGATCGAGCGATGGGGCGGCCGGGAAGCGACCACAGGGAGCCTGTATCCCGCACAACGACTGGCGCGGCACTTGGGTTACGGACACCGGACGATCGGTCCGGAAACGCAACCCGCGTTCACCGTAGGTGAGTTGACGGTTGCCCGCGGTCAGCGGGCGTCGTCCGGCAGTAGCCGGGCGAGGGTGCGGACGGCGCGGTACTGGAGGGTCTTGATGGCGCCCTCGTTCTTGCCCATGACCCGGGCGGTCTCGGCGACCGACAGCCCCTGGAGGAAGCGGAGCGTCACACACTCCTGCTGCTGCGGGTTGAGCCGTCGTACGGCGTCCAGGAGCGCGGCGTTCGACAGGGACTCCAGGACGGAGTCCTCCGGGGAGCGCTCGACCTCGTTGGCGTCGAGCATCTCGCCGGTGGTGACCTCCAGGCGGAAGCGGCTGGACTTGAAGTGGTCGGCGACGAGGTTGCGGGCGATCGTCACCAGCCAGGCGCCGAAGTCGCGGCCCTGCCAGGTGAAGGTGCCGATCCGGCGCAGGGCGCGCAGAAAGGTCTCGCTCGTCAGGTCCTCGGCGGTCGCCCGGCCGCCGACGCGGTAGTAGATGTAGCGGTAGACCGTGTCGCTGTACTGGTCGTACAGCCGGCCGAAGGCCTCGGCCTCCCCCGCCTGGGCGCGCTCGACCAGGTCCATCATGCGGGCGCTGTCGCTGTCGGCGGCCGGGCGGCGGGCGGTGGCGGCGGAGCCGGCACCGGCGGACCGCCCTCGTCTGCCGACGGCGGCGCCGCCGTCGGCCAGTGCGTAGCACGGGCCGGTGGGCGCGGCGGTGGCGAAGGCGGGGACGGCGTGCGCGGTGGGGACGAGGCCGCGCAGCGTCTCTTTGACCGTTGCGACAGTTGCGCGCAGCGTAGCCAGGCCCGAGGCGTCAACCCCGACGTGTGGGTACACGGGACTCCCAGAGGCAGAGCTTTCATCACGTGCAGTGCGGAACCGTTCACCCGTCGTAGCGACGGAGGGGTACCGGTTTGCGTCTGAGGAGAATAACGCTTCGTGCAGGGCCTGCTACACCGAGTTGCTCAAATCATCGATTGCGTCGCATCTGTTACCGATTGGCGCCCTCTCAAGTTCCGTAATCTGATCACTTGGTGACCGAGGGGCGACGTTTTTCGGCAAAGTCGAGTGCGTGTTGAAGTGACCGCGGCATAATTCCGGCCGCCTGCGCCGGTCTGGCCTGGGAGGACGGCGCCGCTCGCGGTGAGGTGCGGATTTATCGACGCCGTCGGCTGAGGGCGATCGCCGCGGCCGTGCCGCCGGCCACCGCGCCGACGCCGGCCGCGGCCGGGATGCCCACCTTCGCCGCCTTGCGGCCGGTGCGGTAGTCCCGCAGCCGCCAGTCCTTCTCCCGGGCGTGCCTGCGCAGCTTGGCGTCCGGGTTGATGGCGTAGGGGTGGCCGACGAGGGAGAGCATCGGGATGTCGTTGTGGCTGTCGCTGTACGCGGCGCAGCGGGAGAGGTCCAGCCCCTCCGCCATGGCCAGCGCGCGTACCGCCTCCGCCTTCGCCGGGCCGTGCAGCGGCTCGCCGACCAGCCGGCCGGTGTAGATGCCGTCGACCGACTCCGCGACGGTGCCGAGCGCACCGGTCAGGCCGAGGCGGCGGGCGATCACCGTGGCGATCTCCACCGGGGCCGCCGTGACGAGCCACACCTTCTGGCCCGCGTCCAGGTGGGCCTGGGCGAGGGCGCGGGTGCCCGGCCAGATGCGGTCGGCCATGTACTCGTCGTAGATCTCCTCGCCGATGGTCTGGAGTTCGGCGACGCGGTGGCCCTTGACGATGGAGAGTGCCGAGTCCCGGGCGTCCTGCATGTGCTCGGGGTCCTCGACGCCGGCCAGCCGGAACCAGGCCTGCTGCCAGGCGAACCGGGCCAGGTCGCGGGTCTCGAAGAACTTCCGCTTGTACAGGCCCCGCCCGAAGTGGAAGATCGCGGCACCCTGCATCACGGTGTTGTCGAGGTCGAAGAACGCGGCGGCCTTGTCGTCGCCCACCACCGGGAACTGCGGTTCCTCCGGGGTCAGGGGCGCTTGCGGCCGGGCCTCCTCCGCCTCCTGGGAGGACTTGCGGGCGGCCTCCGCCGAGGCCTCGCCTGCCAACACGCTCCGCGCCGTGGCGGAGCGCCTACGGGGAGTGAGCCATCCGAGAGCGGCCATGTCGTGAGCATAGCCAGTCCGTTCGGTGGTTCCGGAGCCGAGAGGTTCGAAGGCCGTGAACTCTGGGTGAGGCGACGGTTAAACCGGCGTGTGGCGGGTGGCGCGCGAGAATGGCCGGTATGAGTCCACTCTTCCGACGCAAGACCGAGAAGCCCGAGCCCGGTGAGCGGCTGGTCACCCTCGTCCGCAAGCCGGGCTGCCATCTGTGCGACGACGCGCAGGCCGTGATCGAGAAGGTCTGCGGGGACCTCGGGGTGCCCTGGGAACAGAAGGACATCACCGAGGACGAGGCGCTGTACGACCGGTACTGGGAGCAGATCCCCGTCGTGCTGATCGACGGCGAGCAGCACACCTTCTGGCGCGTGAACGCGGACCGGCTGCGTCGGGCACTGACCGAGTAGTCCAACTGAGCCGGAATTCGCTTAGGATCGATGGGCGGTTGTGTCTCGGGGGCAGGATTCGTGAGGAGCGTGGGCGGTTTTGCCCCCAGTAATGAAGGCACGCCGGTGGGTGGCCGCTGGTTCCCGCCAACGGCGTGAAAGATGCGTGACCCCGGTCACTTCTGCCGGGCAAATCGGACACCATCTTTGTGCACGCGTTCACAAAGACATAGCCTGCTTTCGACGGGGCGGTCTGGGTACGTACGACCGCCCGCAGCCCCGCTCTACCCGCAGGAGCACCGTGGCAACTGGCCGAACACACCGACCGGCGACCCGCAGCCGAGGGATTCCCGAGGCCACCGTCGCCAGGCTTCCGCTGTACCTCCGAGCCCTGACCGCGCTGTCCGAGCGCTCGGTACCCACGGTCTCCTCCGAGGAGCTGGCCGCGGCGGCGGGGGTCAACTCCGCGAAGCTGCGCAAGGACTTCTCCTACCTGGGCTCCTACGGAACACGCGGTGTCGGCTACGACGTGGAGTATCTCGTCTACCAGATCTCCCGCGAACTCGGCCTCACCCAGGACTGGCCGGTTGTCATCGTCGGTATCGGCAACCTCGGCGCCGCCCTCGCCAACTACGGCGGGTTCGCCTCCCGCGGTTTCCGGGTCGCCGCGCTCATAGACGCCGACCCCGGGCTGACCGGGAAGCCGGTCGCCGGCATCCCCGTGCAGCACACCGACGAGCTCGAGAAGATCATCAAGGACAACGGCGTCTCCATCGGTGTGATCGCCACCCCGGCCGGCGCCGCCCAGCAGGTCTGCGACCGGCTCGTGGCCGCCGGTGTCACCTCCATCCTGAACTTCGCGCCGACCGTGCTGTCCGTGCCGGACGGCGTCGACGTGCGCAAGGTCGACCTGTCGATCGAGCTGCAGATCCTCGCCTTCCACGAGCAGCGCAAGTCCGGCGAGGAGACCGCCGCCGGTGACGGCGCCCTGCCCGCCGCGGTCACCCCGCGCGACGACTCCACCGACCAGGGCCCCGACGGGGACGTACCCGCGGTGATGCCGGCATGAGTCTCCTCGTCGTCGGACTGAGCCACCGCAGCGCCCCGGTCAGCGTGCTGGAGCGGGCGGCGCTGAACGCGGACGCGCAGACCAAGCTGCTGCACGACACGGTCGCCGCCGAGCCCGCCACCGAGGCCGCGGTGCTCGCCACCTGCAACCGCATCGAGCTGTACGCCGACGTGGACAAGTTCCACGCCGGTGTCGCGGAGCTGTCCACGCTGCTCGCCCAGCACAGCGGCGTCGGCCTGGAGGAACTGACCCCCTACCTGTACGTCCACTACGAGGACCGGGCCGTCCACCACATGTTCTCGGTGGCCTGCGGTCTGGACTCGATGGTCGTCGGCGAGGGGCAGATCCTCGGCCAGATCAAGGACTCCCTGGCCCGCGCCCAGGAGCTGCACACCGCGGGCAAGCTGCTGAACGACCTGTTCCAGCAGGCCCTGCGGGTCGGCAAGCGCGCCCACTCCGAGACCGGCATCGACCGCGCCGGCCAGTCCCTGGTCACCTTCGGTCTGGAGCAGCTGGCCGCGGGCGGCGACGTCCGCCGCTGGGCGACCGGCCGCAAGGCGCTGGTGATCGGCGCCGGTTCGATGTCCTCGCTGGCCGCCGCCACGCTCGCGCGGGCCGGGGTCGCCGAGATCACCGTGGCCAACCGGACCTTCGAGCGCGCCGAGCGGCTCGTGCAGATCCTGCACGAGGCCGACGACAACGCGGTGACCGCCCGCGCGGTACGGATGGACGCCGTGGGCGACGAGCTGACACGTGCCGACGTCGTCGTCTCCTGTACCGGGGCGACGGGTCTGGTGCTCACGGCGGAGGCGGTCGCGCAGGCGGTCGAGGGCCGCACCGGGCAGCCGGCCGTCGCCGACGCCGCCCCGGCGGCCGCGCCGACCGGAGCCCCGCAGCCGACCGCCGACGAGAACTGCCCCCTGGACCTGGCCGCCGCACAGCCCGGCTTCTCCGTGCTGGGCGAGGCCGCGGTGGCCGGCATGGACGCGGCCACCCTGGAGCAGCACGCGGCCTGGGCCGCCGGGGGCAACACGCGCCCGGCGGGCGGTCGTGCGCCCGAGGCGGACGCCGAGCTGATCACCGCGCTCGCCGCGACCGCCGCGACCGCGGGCCGGATCCCCGAGCGGCGCCGTCCCGAGCCGGTCGCCGAGCGTCCGGCGCCCTTCTTCTTCCTCCTCGACCTGGCCATGCCCCGCGACATCGACGCGGCCGTGCACCGGCTGGCCGGGGTGCGCCTGGTGGACATCGAGTCGCTCGCGGAGGCCTCCGCGGACGCGCCGATGGCGGCCGACGTGGACCAGGTACGGCGTATCGTCTCCGACGAGGTCGCGGCCTTCGGGGCGGCCATGCGGGCGGCGCACATCACGCCGACCGTGGTCGCGCTGCGCACCATGGCCGCCGACGTCGTCGCCTCCGAGATCGCGCGGCTGCACGGCCGCCTGCCCGACCTGGACGAACGCCAGCGCGGCGAGATCCGCCAGGCCGTGCACCGCGTCGTGGACAAGCTGCTGCACGCGCCGACGGTGAGGGTCAAGCAGCTCGCGGCCGAGCCCGGCGGCGCCGGGTACGCGGACGCGCTGCGCACCCTGTTCGACCTCGACCCCGAGACGGTCGCCTCCGTCTCCCGGGCCGGGGACAGCACGGAAACGAAGGACCGACCGGCATGAGTGACAAGGCACTTCGACTGGGGACGCGGCGCAGCAAGCTCGCCATGGCCCAGTCCGGGCAGGTGGCGGACGCCGTCCGGAAGGTGACCGGCCGGCCCGTCGAGCTGGTCGAGATCACCACGTACGGCGACACCTCCCGCGAGCACCTCGCGCAGATCGGCGGCACCGGCGTGTTCGTCGCGGCGCTGCGCGAGGCGCTGGTACGCGGCGAGGTCGACTTCGCCGTTCACTCGCTCAAGGACCTTCCCACCGGGCAGCCCGCGGAGCTGGTCCTCGCGGCCCTGCCGGTGCGCGAGGACCCGCGCGACGTGATCGTCGCACGCGACGACCTGAAGTTCACCGACCTGCCGCGCGGCGCCCGCATAGGCACCGGCTCCCCGCGCCGCATGGCGCAGCTGAACGCGTACGCCCGCGCCCACGGCCTGGACATAGAGACGGTCCCGATACGCGGCAACGTGGACACCCGCATCCGGTACGTCCGCGAAGGCGAGCTGGACGCGGTCGTGCTGGCCGCCGCCGGCCTCAACCGGCTCGGCCGCATCGAAGAGGTGACCGACTTCCTGTCGGTCGACACGGTTCTGCCCGCCCCCGGCCAGGGGGCCCTGGCGATCGAGTGCGCCGCGGAGAACGCGGACCTGATCGCGGCGCTCGGCGAGCTCGACGACCCGTTCACGCGGGCCGCCGTGACCGCCGAACGATCACTGCTCGCCGCCCTGGAGGCCGGCTGCAGCGCACCCGTGGGTGCGCTGGCCGACCTGTTGGGCGACGGGCAGGTTGTCAAGGAAATGCGCCTGCGCGGCGTCGTCGGCACCACCGACGGCACCCGCATGGTGCAGCTGTCCACCACCGGTCCCGTGCCCCAGACGCACGAGAGTGCGCTGGCACTCGGTAGCGACCTCGCCACCGAGATGCTCGCCCAGGGCGCGGCCGGTCTGATGGGGGAGCGAGCACATTGAGCCCCACCGCCCTTCCTGCCGCCGGTCCGGAACACGGGCACGTCACCTTCCTCGGTGCCGGACCCGGGGATCCGGGACTGCTGACTCTGCGCGCCGTGGAGGCACTGTCGAACGCGGACGTCCTGATCGCCGAGCCCGAGGTGCTCGATGTGATCCGGACGCACGCGCGGCAGGGCGTCTCCGTCGTGCACACCGACGGGAACCTCTCCACGTCGCCACCGGGCACGGGCACGCCGCAGCTCACGGTCGTTGACGGCACGTCAGCCACCGCCGCTGCCCCGTCTCCTGCCCGGGATGCCGCTCATCTTGTCATGGAGGCCGTACGGGGCGGCAGGCGGGTCGTCCGTGCGGTGTCCGGGGACCCCGGACTCGACACGGACGCGGCCGAGGAGATGCTCGCCTGCGCCGCCGCCGGGGTGCCCTTCGAGGTGGTCCCGGGCGTGGCGGCCGCGGTGGGTGTGCCGGCGTACGCCGGTGTGCCGCTGCGGGACGCCGACGGCGCGGACGTGCGCTTCGTGGACGCCCGCAACGCCTCCGACCGCTGCTGGACCGAGGTCGGCGCCTCCGACGGCACGGTGGTCGTCTCCACGACCCTGGACGCGGTGGCCGCCGCGGCGGGCGAGCTGGTCTCGGCCGGCCGCAAGCCGGACACCCCGCTGACCGTCACCGTCGCCGGTACGACGACCCGCCAGCGCACCTGGACCGCCACCCTCGGCACCATCGCGCAGACGCTGAAGCAGGCCAAGGTGCTGCCCTCCCCGGAGGGCGGCCGCCCGGTGATAGCCGTGGTCGGCGAGCGTTCCGCCGCCGCCCGGCGCGACCAGCTGTCGTGGTTCGAGTCCAAGCCGCTGTTCGGCTGGAAGGTGCTCGTGCCGCGCACGAAGGAGCAGGCGGCTTCGCTCTCCGACCAGCTGCGGTCCTACGGCGCGGTGCCGCACGAGGTGCCCACCATCGCCGTGGAGCCGCCGCGCACGCCCCAGCAGATGGAGCGCGCGGTCAAGGGCCTGGTCACCGGCCGCTACGAGTGGATCGCCTTCACGTCGGTCAACGCGGTGAAGGCCGTCCGGGAGAAGTTCGAGGAGTACGGCCTTGACGCTCGGGCTTTTGCGGGTATCAAGGTGGCTGCGGTGGGCGAGCAGACGGCTCGCGCGCTGATCGCCTTCGGCGTGAAGCCGGACCTGGTGCCGAGCGGTGAGCAGTCGGCGGCGGGTCTCCTGGAGGACTGGCCGCCCTACGACCCGGTCTTCGACCCGATCGACCGTGTCTTCCTGCCGCGGGCCGACATCGCCACGGAGACCCTGGTGGCCGGTCTGATCGAGCTGGGCTGGGAGGTCGACGACGTCACGGCCTACCGCACCGTGCGCGCCTCGCCCCCGCCGGCCGAGACCCGTGAGGCGATCAAGGGCGGCGGCTTCGACGCGGTGCTCTTCACCTCGTCCTCCACGGTCCGCAACCTGGTCGGCATCGCGGGCAAGCCGCACAACGTGACGGTGATCGCCTGCATCGGCCCGGCGACGGCGAAGACGGCGGAGGAGCACGGTCTGCGGGTCGACGTCATGGCCCCGGAGCCGTCCGTCCACAAGCTGGCGGAGGCCCTGGCCGACTTCGGCGCCAAGCGACGCGACGCGGCGCTGGAGGCGGGCGACCCGGTGACCCGCCCGAGCGAGCGGCGCCCGGGGGCGCGGAGGCGTCGTTCGACGACCTGAGGGTCCTCGCGGTCCTTGCCCACCCGCCCACCCGAGGCTCTTGGCCGAAGGGTGGGCGGGCGGCTTTCCACCGTCAGTGCTTCGCGGCGTACGGCAGGAAGCTCGCCCAGGTGGCGGGGGTGAGGGCGAGACGGGGGCCGGTGGGGTTCTTGGAGTCGCGGACGAGGACGCGGGTTTCGTCGGGGGTGGCCACCTCGACGCAGGACGGGCCGTCGGACGAGCTGTAGCTGCTCTTTATCCACTTCAGCTTGGGGCTCATGTCTCTCCAAGTACTTGCTCGATCAAGGCCAATGAATCGCGAGGCGTAAGCGCCTGGGCTCGGATGATCCCATAGCGCATATCACCAAGGTTGGTTTCTCTGGGGCTGCTGAACGCACGGCTGATGAACGCGGCTTCGCTCAGCGCCACGGTCGCACCGTCCTTGAGCTTGAGCAGCCGGAAGGGGCCGTCGAGGCCCGAGTTGTCCTCACTCCTGAGGGGGAGGACTTGCAGGTCGACGTTGGGCAACTGGGCCACCTCCAACAGCCGTTCGAGCTGCCCGCGCATGACCATCTTGCCCCCGATCAGCCGCCGCAGCGTCGACTCGCACAGGACAAAGCTGAAGAGCGGCTCGGCGGTTGTGGTGTTGATGATCTCCTGACGTGCCAGCCGAGCGGCGACGTGCCGTTCCAACTCGTCCGCGGTGAAGGCCGGCCGGCGGGCGCTGAACACTGCCCGCGCGTATTCTCCGGTCTGCAGGAGGCCGTCCACGATGGAGTTGTTGTAGGAGCTGATCACGACCGCCTCGGCCTCAAGGCGTTTCACGTCCCGTACCTTCTTCGGGTAGCGGACCTCCTCCAGGTCCGCCTTCATCGCGGAGATCCTGCCGTTCGCCCCCAGCGCCTCGTCCGCCGCGTCCAGGTACTCGGGGCGGGGGATGCGCCGTCTGCGTTCCACGGAGGAGACCAGTTCCTCGCCGTACCCGATCAGGGCTCCGAACTCGGGCTGGGTGAGGCCCGCCGTCTCGCGCCACAGCTTCAACTGCCGGGCGACCGTGCGGATCACGGCCCCGGCCTCCTCGTCCTCCAGCTCGGCATCCCAGTCGCTCATGTCTGCTGCCCTCCCGCCGCTTCCTCGGTGGTCCAACCGCGGCCGTCCGTGCCCGGTCACGCCGTACAGCCCGGACGGATCCGGGGGAGGTGCGGACAGGCAGGGGTCGCACGGGCCACTGGTATTCACAGGCTACGCACGCACCGACACGCTGCGTGATGTGAATCAGCGAACTCAGCAGACCGTGCGGGCGCAGGCGCCACTGCACCAGTTCTCCGTACCGCTTTCGGCCACGCGCCGGGGCGCCCGTCTGGCGCGGCTCCTCGCGGCCGAGCAACTGGACGCGTGGGACGTGCCGTTGGACCCGGCCCGGCTGCTCGTGGCCGAACTCGCCGCGAACGCGGTGCTGCACGGCAGGGTGCCGGGCCGCAGCTTCCGGCTGACCCTCGTGGTGCCCGAGCCGGGCGTCCTGCGCATCGAGGTCACGGACACGCGTGCGGAGGCGCTTCCGGTGCGTACGGCCGCCACCGCCGCCCCGGCCGAGTCCGGGTACGGTCTCCTCCTGGTCGGGACACTGGCCGACCGCTGGGGCGTGCGGCTGGGACCGGTTCCGTGCAAGACGGTGTGGGCGGAGTGCGGGTTCGCTCCCCCCGGTTCCGGCAGTCGACGAAAGGACAGGCATGGACGACGGTCCCCCGACGCGGCTCGTCTCTCTCGCCGATGACGAGGGCAACAGCGTCACGGTCGGCGTGCTGGGACTCGACCCCAGGTGGAGCGCGGGACTCCGTGCCGAGATCGTCGTCCGGACGCCCTTCGTGTCCGGCCGTCTCGACCTCGCGCTGTCGGCTCGCCGGCTGACCGGCTGGGCCGACGCGCTGGACCGGCTCGACGCGGGCGCCGACGCGGCCTGGATGGAGATGGACAGGGGGCCGTCCCTCTTCGTCCGGCTCGACGGGGAGCGCGGCTGCCCGGAGGTGGTGGTGGAGGACGAGTCCGGGTCCATGGTCACCGTGCGGGTGCCCGTCGTCCCGCCGGACGACTGGATCGCCGACCACCGCCGGCGGCTGCGCCGGGTCGTGGACCACTGGGTTCCGCAGCTGTCGGGCTAGGCGCGCTCCGCCACGGCCACGCGGCTGGACCGGAGTGACGTCCGCACGCGCGTCGGGCCGCCGAGGTCCCGCGCGAGGGTGAGGAGATCGTCGTCGGACACCACCCGCAGGCCGTACTCCGCGAGCAGCGCGGCCAGCTGCGGCGGCTTCCAGAGCGAGCGCCACGGCTCGCCCGCGGTGATGGAATCGCCGAGCACCCGGGACAGCAGCTGACCGGCGGCCACCCTCGCCGAAGGAGCCTGGTAGTTCACGACGAGCGTGCTGCCCGGCGCCGTCCGGGCGGCGAGCGCGGACACCGTGGCGCGCACCTCGTCGCGGGTGAGGTAGGGGACGACGCCCTCCCACAGCCAGTTCGTCGGCGCGGAGGGGTCGTGCCCGGCGGCGTCCAGCGCGGCGCCGAGGTCGTCGACGGCGAAGTCGACCGGCGTGAACCGCACGGAACGGGCGACGGGCCGCGGTGCGGGCGCGGCCTCGGCGAGGCGGGCGCGTTTGTCCTGCTGGGAGGCGGGGTGATCGACCTCCCACACATCCGTCTTTGCGAGTCCGGCCAGCCGCCACGCGCGGGTGTCCAGACCGGCGCCGAGGACCACGAGCTGGCCGGTCGGGCGGGCGCGCAGTGCCTCGTCGATGGCGACGGTCCGCGGCACCAGCAACTCACCGCAGGCCCGCACCTTCTCGTACGCCGTGCGCTCCCGCCAGCCCTTCGGCGGAGTGCCCGCGCGCACCTCGTCCACGGACGCGCGCTCCGCGTCACGCAGCAACCGGACCGCCACCGGATCCGAGAACCGGTCCGTCCCGGCCCGCCCGTCCGCCGCCGCCCGCCCCTGACAGACCAGCACCGCCGTCCAACTCGCCGCACGCCCGCTCTCGCTCATGGGGCCACATTCAACACCACCCCCTCGCGCCCCGGCCGCGGCGCGAGGAAGGGCCTGCGGACGCCCCGAGACGGGGTCCGCAGGCCGGGTCCTGCTACGGGGTCGTGCAACTCAACGTGCCCGATGGGAGGTTGTTGCCCGACGACGTCGCGGTGAAGCCGAACGTCGTGGTGCCGCCCGCCGGGATGGTGCCGTTGTACGCCGCGTTGCCGACCGTCACCGCGCCGCCCGAGCCGGAGGACAGGACGCCGCTCCACACGCTGCCGATCGTCGTACCGCTGCCGGGTGTCCAGCCGACGTGCCAGCCGTTGATGGCCGAGTCGCCGTGGTTCATGACCGTGACCGTGGCCTGGAAGCCGCCGCTCCAGGAGCTGTCCACGCTGTACGTGGCCATGCAGGAGCCGGTACCGCCGGTGGGCGGCGGGGTCGTACCGCCGCCGTCCGGGGGCGGGGTCGTGCTGCCGCTGCCGCGGATGCCCGTCACCTCGCCGTGGCCGCCGTCGAAGACGATGTCGGAGCAGGAGAAGAAGTTCTCGTTGCTGTCCGACCGCACCCACTGGATGAACATCAGCGCGTCGCCCGACCGGCCGGAGGGCAGCGCCTGGTTCCAGTAGTAGTGGCCGCCGTCCGTGCCCGGGGAGCCGGACGCCGGCGGGTTGGTCGTGGTCGAGACGAGCTGGAGGTCCGACCAGGCGAGCGGCGTGGTCGGCGACCAGCCCTGCTTGGTGATGTAGACCCGGAAGTCACCCGGGTGCGCGGCCCAGTTGCTGTACTGGAGCTGGATGGTGGAGCCCGAGGTCAGGTGGGTCTTCGGCCAGTCGTTGCGGGCCAGGTTGTAGCCGCTGAAGTCGTACGGCGACTTGTTCCCGGCGCTGCAGATGGTGCCGTCCGGTACATAACCCTGGCCCCGGCCGCCGGCGTTGGAGTCCAGCACCGCGAACCAGTTGTAGAGCGAGTTGGCACCGCTCTGCGCGATGGCCGCCGCACAGGCCGGGTTGGTCGGGTCGACCGCGCCGGTGCTGGTGATGGCGTCCTTGTAGCAGAGGTAGGTGCGCGAACCGGGGAACATGGCGACGCCGTGGGCGGACGCGGATCCCGTGCCGAGGAAGACCAGCCCTAACGCGGAGAGCATGGTGGCGACTGCGGCGAGCAGCGCCGACGTTCTGCTGCGTCTGAACATGGGGGGAAGTGACCTCTCGCAGATCGGGTTCGGGTTCGGTGTCGTGATCATGGTCATGACATTCAGACCGATGGGAGCGCTCCCACCTTCGGAGGGTAGGGGCGCGTAAACGATATGTAAACCGTTTGGACTAAGAACTCCCGCGAAGTGATGTTCGAGGTGGTTGGATCACTCCGGGAGTGATGATCAGGGGTGCGAAGCCGCGGGAGGCCGCGACGAGTTGTGGGCGGTGATCGAGCCGCTGCTGCGCAGAACCGGCGGCAAGCATCACTTGATCACCGACACCACCGAGCGGGGGAGCCCGAGGCCACGCCCCCACAGCGGCCTCGCGGCGTGCGGGAAGGGGCCCGGCCGTCCATCCGCCGGACAGCTCGCGGACGATCACCACACCGAGTGGAACGACGGCCTCCGTCAGTACTCCCCGCCCGGCCGCCGCACCGGAGAATGAGCCCCAACGGCCCGCTCGCCCAATCCGCCGGGATCGGATGATCCGGAAAGTACGGCCTGAAGGGCGGTCTTGACGCCCCCAGGTGGCTGTGACTGGTCTCGGGCGCAGTGACTCACTGCACGTCCCGGGTTCTCAGTGGAGGTTTTTGATGATTTCGTTGCCGATGTTGTTGTTGATGTTGCCGGTGCTGAAGTTGATCAATGACGTTCCCAGAGTCGGCGCGCACAGGAGGAGGCAAGGGCTCGGGTTGGGGGGTGTGGGGCTTTGGGTCACGGTCACGGTGGTGGTGCCGTTCGAGGCGCCGCAGCCTTCGCCTCCGACCTGGTTTCCGTTGTAGGCGGCCGTGATGGTGTGCGTGCCGGTCGTGCCGAACGACGTGGCCAAGGTGGCGTGGCCGCTCGCATCGACCGGGACGGTGTCCAACGTGTCGCCGCCGTCGAAGAAGGTCACGCCCAGGCCGCCGGTGGGGTCCTGGGGACAGGCAACGGTGGCGGTGAGTGTCACCGGGCTTCCGACGGTCGCCGTCGAGGGCGACGCCTGCACGGTGGTCGAGGAGTCCGCCGCCGCCGCCGGCGTGGCCAAGCCGACCACGGCCGCCAGCGCGGCCGTCGCGATGAGAGTTCCCTGCCGGCGTGGGTGTCTACGTGCCATGTGACTGCTCCTTTGTGTCGTGAGCCCCTTTTCGCCCGCGACTATCCGATGGAGCGTCACCTTATGACCATTCTGTTGGCATATGCGATAGATGCTGTTCGTGGTCTGCCGAGTCGGACGAGGTTCACCCCTTCGCATGGGCTGGACCTTCATCGTCTTGCGGAAGCCCGAGAGGCGGCAGATCAGATGTGGGGCGCGGAGACGCGTGTGTAGGGCAGGGAGTTGCTGGTCCCGCCCGGCGTGGTCACGGTGACGAAGACGGTCCCGGGGGGCCCGGCGGGCGCCGAGGCGGTGATCGTGGTGTCCGACAGCACGGTGAACGCGGCGGGGTCTGTGCCGAAGCGGACCGTGGTGGTGGTCGTCAGACCGCTGCCGGTGAGGGTGATCACGGCTCCCGGATCGACGGGTCCCTGGGTCGGAGAGAGGCCGGACAGTTGTGGCGTGGGCACGTAGCTGTAGGCAACAGGGTTGCTGGTGCCACCGGGCGTGGTGACCGTCACCGGCACCGTTCCGGTACCGGTGGGGGTGACGGCAGTGATCTGTGTCGGGGAGTCGACCGTGAAGGTGGTGGCCTGGGTGGCGCCGAAGAGGACCGCAGTGGCTCCCGTCAGGTCGGCGCCCCTCAGGGTGATGCCGGTGCCACCGGAAGCGGGGCCCTGGGCGGGGGTGACGGAGATGAGGGTGGGGGCGGTGAGGTAGAAGAAGTAGACCGGCCCCGTGGTGCCGCCGGGGGTTGTGACGGTGATCGGAACCGGGCCGGAGCCGGCGGGTGTGACGGCGGTGATCTGGGTGGGGGCGTCGACGGTGAACGTGGTGGCGGGCGTGGCGCCGAACATGACCGCGGTGGCCGAGGACAGGCCGGTGCCGGTGAGGATGATCGTCGTGCCGCCGGAGGCCGGGCCCTGGCTGGGTGACACGGATGTCAGGGTCGGGGGCGCGGCGTAGGTGTAGGTGACGGCGTTGCTGGTGCCACCGGGGTTCTTGACGGTCACGGCGACGCTGCCCGTGCCGGGCGGTGCCACCGCGGTGATTTTCGTCGTGGAATTCACGGTGTAGGTGAGGGCCGGCGTGGTGCCGAAGAGGACTGCGGTGATGCCGGCGAAGCCGCTGCCGTTGAGCGTCACGGTGTTGTTGCCCGCAGCGGGCCCGGTGGAAGGAACGACCGAGGTCAGTACGGGTCCTGCCGCTGGAGCGGCCAAGCGCTCGGTTGTCGACGTGGAGCGTGCGTCGTTCATGGGTTTTCCTTGGCGGTCGATGGCGGGGAAGGCGGAAAGCCCCTCGGCCCCCATACGTTCGGAGCCGAGGGGCTCCGCGGAAAGCGCGGCATGTCATCTCTCAGGCGAGAGCACCGGTCAGATGCCGGGTCCCGCCACGTAGGTGAAGCCGTCCGCGGCGGTTGCGCTGCCCGCGTCGTTGCTGACCACGACGTCCACGGCGCCTGCTGTTCCCGGCGGTGTGACGGCCGACACCGAGGTGTCGGAGATCACGGTGAAGGGTGCCGGGTTACCGTCGAAGGTGACCTGGGTCGTGCCGGCGAGGCCGGTGCCGGTGATGGTCACCGCCGTGCCGCCCGACGTCGGCCCCTCGGCCGGGGCGACCGTGGTCACGGTCGGGACCGCGACGTAGGTGTAGGACAGGCCGTTGTTGGTGCCGCCGGCCGTCGTGACGCTGACGCCCACCGAGCCGGCGGCACCGGCGGGTGCGACGGCGGTGATCTGGCTGTCGGACACCACGGTGGGCGTGACGCTGTTGGCGCCGAAGGACACGCTGGTGGCCGTCGACAGGCCCGTGCCGGTGATGGTGACGGTCGCCCCGCCGGCGGTCGAACCCGAAGTGGGGCTCAACGACTGCTTGAAGGGCGCTCCCACGTAGAAGAACGAGACCGGGTTGCTCGTGCCGCCCGGCGTGGTGACGGTGACGCCGACCACGCCGTTACCGGACGGAGAGACAGCGGTGACCTGCGTCGGGGAGACGTTGGTGACCGAGGTGGCCGACCGGGTGCCGAAGTGCACCGCGGTCGTGCCGGACAAGTTGGTCCCGGTGATGGTGACAAGCGTGCCACCACCACTGGAACCCTGGTTCGGACTGATGGGCATGACGGACTCCTCTTGACTCGGGGCACGACAGGGTGCGACCGAGCACGATCAGGTGATGCGACTCCGCCGTCCACGGGCACATGCGTCGGCTTCCACAGCCACTGGCCAGGTGGGATCCCGAAGGCCTTGCAATGGATCCCGGCCGGCGATGGTGGGCGGGCCGCCGCCGAGGATCACACACGAGGTCTCAGGAAAAAGGGAATGCCGACGGGCACTCAGGCAGTGCGCCCCCGCGGGCCCACACGCTTCCGCGGGGGGCACCTGTCCGCTGAGACGGATACACCAAGTAACACACCCCGCCGTAATGGTGGCAAGGCGTCACAACAGGAACCCAAATCCGCCAGACCGTCCCACGGAGGCGTAACCAGGCGCATATACGGAATGAATATTCCAAGATCCATGAACTTATCGGACTTCACCAGCCGTGATCGCCCCGCGCGCACGACGCGCCTTGTCATGTCTGCTCCGCCCCCTCGACGCCCGCACACAAAAATTCACCCCGCCGAACGAGAGCCGCTTCCCCCTGCCATCCCGCTCTCCTTTACGCATCGCCTGAGCCTCGGCGCCGCACCCGCCTCACGCACGTGCCGTACACCCCGCCACGCCCCGTCCGCCCACGTCGACTTCGGCTTCCGGCCGCGGCCATGGCGTGAACCTTCGCCCCGGCCACGCCGCCCCGCCCCGTGGCTCGCCGACCTCGGTACCCGTCCCGCTGCGCGGCCTGATGGCTCCCGGCCGCGCACGGGGCTTCCGTACGCTGAGAACTCCTGTCGGGTTGGCTTCAGGCGTCGCCGGCGGACGAGTGCGCATCCGAGGGTGAGGAAGGCTCCGGGGATGTCGTCGCGTGTCTCCCAGCGGATCCGCAGGCGGCGGAACCAGGCCCGGGTGGGGCGGCCAAGTCGCCGCCCCACCCGGGCCGTCGGTGTCCCGTCGTGCGGTTACGCCGCCGTACCGCCCGCGTAGTCGCCGGCGAACGTCGTCTCGATGGTCTGCGCGACCGGCTGGGCCACGCCCGTGCCGGTCAGGATGATGCCCAGCTCCCGGTTGTTGGCGAGGGAGTTGCTGCTGATGTTCATGGAGCCGGCCTCGACCTCCTGGGTCGCGAGCCCGTAGTCGGCGACCATCGCCTTGGCGTGGATGTAGAAGCCGTTGGGGTCGGAGTAGCCGACGACCGTGCCGCCCGCCGCCTTGACCGCCGACACCTCGCTTGCGTAGCTGGACGGGTCTTCCAGGACGACGCGGACCTTCACGCCCGCCTTGGCGCGGGCCACGATCGCGTTGACGACCGTGCTGTCGCTGAACTCCAGCTCCTGCACGTCGAGTGTCTTGGTCGCCGCGTTGATGAAGGACACCAGCCGGCTGCGCGAGTCGGTGGGGGACCACAGCAGGTGGTCGCCGTCGGTGGGGGTGACCGAGGTCCCGGCGTAGTCCGCGTCGAAGACCTTCTCGATCGCGGCGACGTCACGGGTGTCGTCGGTGAACACCCCGTAGTCCCGGCTGGTCGAGTAGTACTGCGAGGTCAGATTGCCCGTCAGCACGAGGGACTTGGTGCCGTCCACCGTGATCGTCTTCTGATGGGTGTAGACGTACGCGGTGGACGACCAGACCACACCGGCGCCCGCGTTCTTCAGCGCCGTGTACGCCGCGTTGTTGGCCGTCTTGTGCGCCTGGTCCAGGACGACCCGGACGGCGACCCCCTTCTTCTCCAGCGCGACGAGGTCGTTGACGGCCGTCGTGTCCTCCAGCTCGTACATCGTCATGTCGAGCTTGCTGGTGGCCGAGTTGATGAAGTCGTAGATCGCGGGCTGGCCGGTGCCGGCCCGGGAGAAGGCGAACGCCGAGTAGCTCGCCGCGTTCGCGGGTACGGCGGCGACGGCGACGGCGGTACCGGCGGCGAGGGCGACGGCGGCGCGGGTGAGGGCCTTCCGCAGCATTGCGCGGCTCCTTTTGGGAGGCAGAGGTGGATGTCGGGTGCATGACACCACGCGCGTAGAACGCTGGGGAGGCGTGCGGATCCAGAGATGGCCAGGGGGGCGCAAAAACTCGGTATCGGCGTTCCGGTTTGCCCCTCAATGGGGCGCCGTGGGGCCGACAGTGCGTCGGTAAAGGCGGGGGGTGCGCGGGCGTAGCGTAGGGGGCATGACGAAGTACGGATCCTTCCCCGGTACGCGTCCCCGGCGGCTGCGGACCACGCCCGTCATGCGGCGGATGGTCGCCGAGACGCGCCTGCACCCCGCCGACCTGATCCTGCCCGCGTTCATCCGCGAGGGCATCAGCGAGCCGGTGCCGATCGCGACCATGCCCGGCGTCGTGCAGCACACCCGCGACAGCCTGAAGAAGGCGGCGCTGGACGCGGTGGCGGCCGGAGTCTCCGGGATCATGCTCTTCGGCGTGCCGGAGGAGGGCAAGAAGGACGGCCAGGGCACCGCCGGGACCGACCCCGACGGCATCCTCCAGGTCGCCCTGCGCGACGTGCGCGCCGAGGTCGGCGACGACCTCCTCGTCATGTCCGACCTGTGCCTGGACGAGTTCACCGACCACGGGCACTGCGGGGTGCTGGACGCCGAGGGCCGCGTCGACAACGACGCCACGCTGGAGCGGTACGCCGAGATGGCCCAGGTCCAGGCCGACGCCGGCGCCCACATCGTCGGCCCCAGCGGGATGATGGACGGCCAGATCGGCGTGATCCGCGACGCGCTCGACCAGATCGGCCGCGAGGACGTGGCGATCCTCGCCTACACCGCCAAGTACTCCTCGGCCTTCTACGGCCCCTTCCGCGAGGCCGTCGCCTCCTCGCTCAGCGGCGACCGCAAGACGTACCAGCAGGACCCCGCCAACTGGCGCGAGTCCCTGCGGGAGTTGGAGCTGGACCTCGCCGAGGGCGCGGACATGGTGATGGTCAAGCCGGCCGGACCGTACCTCGACATCCTCGCCCGGGTCGCGGACGCGGTGGACGTCCCCGTCGCCGCGTACCAGATCTCCGGCGAGTACGCGATGATCGAGGCCGCCGCCGAGAAGGGCTGGGTGGACCGGGACCGGGCCATCCTGGAGACGCTGACCGGCATCAAGCGGGCCGGTGCGCGCAACATCCTCACGTACTGGGCGACCGAGGTCGCTCGGCAGCTGCGCTAGGAATCAGACCGGCGGCCGGGCCGGTCCGGGATCACCCCCGGACCGGCCCGGCCGTCGTCGTCCCGCCCGGCACCGGCGACGCACGGCGGGGATGGTTGAGGAATCAATTAGTTTCGGGTGCTGTTCACCCGGCATGAAACGCATCGGATTCCTCTCCTTCGGCCACTGGGCCGACAGCCCGCACTCGCGGACCCGCAGCGCCCGGGACACGCTGCTGCAGTCCATCGACCTCGCCGTGGCCGCCGAGGAGCTCGGGGCCGACGGGGCGTACTTCCGCGTGCACCACTTCGCCCGGCAGCTGGGCTCGCCGTTCCCGCTGCTCTCCGCGATCGGCGCGAAGACCTCGCGCATCGAGATCGGCACCGGCGTGATCGACATGCGGTACGAGAACCCCATGTACATGGCCGAGGACGCCGGCGCCGCCGACCTCATCTCCGGCGGCCGGCTCCAGCTCGGCGTCAGCCGCGGCTCACCGGAGCAGGTCATCGACGGCTGGCGGTACTTCGGGTACGCGCCCGGCGAGGGCGAGACCGACGCCGACATGGCCCGCAAGCACACCGAGGTGCTGCTGATGGTGCTCCAGGGCAAGGGCTTCGCCGAGCCGAACCCGCGCCCGATGTTCGCCAACCCGCCGGGGCTGCTGCGCATCGAGCCGCACTCCGAGGGACTGCGCGACCGCATCTGGTGGGGTGCGGGCTCCAACGCCACCGCCGCCTGGGCCGCCGGGCTCGGCATGAACCTGATGAGCTCGACCGTCAAGGACGACGAGGGCGGCGCGCCGTTCCACGTCCAGCAGGCGGCGCAGATCCGGGCCTACCGCAAGGCCTGGGCCGAGGCGGGCTGGGAGCGCGAGCCACGCGTGTCCGTGTCGCGCAGCATCTTCGCCCTCACCGACGACCGCGACCGCGCCTACTTCGGCCGTGACGGCGACAGCAGCGACAGCATCGGCTACCTCGACGCCGACACACGGGCGATCTTCGGCCGCACCTACGCCGCCGAGCCGGAAGCCCTGATCGAGCAGCTGGCCGGGGACGAGGCGATCGCCGAGGCCGACACGCTGCTGCTGACCGTGCCGAACCAACTCGGCGTGGACTACAACAGTCATGTCCTGGAGAGCATCCTCACCCATGTCGCGCCCGCCCTCGGCTGGCGCTGACCCCGACCGGCGGGAGCGGCCCATGAGCAAGATCCTGATCATCGGTGGGACCGGCTACACAGGCGCCAACATCGCCGCGGAGGCCGTGTCCCGGGGCCACCGGGTGGCGTCGTACTCACGGTCGACGCCCAAGGCCCCGGTCGACGGGGTGACCTACACGCACGGCCCGGCCGAGGACGCCGTACGGCTGGTCCCCGGCCACGACGCGGTGGTCGCGGCCCTGTCGCCGCGCGGCGACCTGGTGGGCCGGCTGCTCGGCCTCTACCAGGACGTCGCCGCCGCGGCGGACGCCGACGGCGCCCGGCTGATCGTCATCGGCGGGTTCTCCTCGCTGCGCCGCGCGCCGGGCGAGCCCCGGTTCGCCGAGGGCGACGTCCCCGAGCAGTTCCGGTCCGAGGCGCGCGAGATGGACACGGTCCGGGAATGGCTCTCCGGCTCCGCGCCCGCCTCGCTCGACTGGACCCTGGTCTCCCCGGCGGCCGGCTACGGCTCCTGGGCCGCCGGCGAGCGGACCGGGACCTACCGCGTCGGCGGGGACGTCGCGTTCTACGACGACCAGGGCGGGTCGGAGATCTCCGGCGCCGACTTCGCGCTCGCCGTCGTGGACGAGATCGAGCGCGACGCGCATCCCCGCGCCCACATCTCCATCGCCTACTAGGGCCTCTCGTTTGGATCACGCCGGGCTCGCGGGGCCTGATCCAAACGAAAGACCCTAGGCCCTCTCGAGCCCGCCCGGCGGGCGGGTCACCAGCCGGAGATGCTGGACAGGTCGCTCTGCCAGTAGGTGACCTCCAGCGAGCTGTCGTAGTACACGCCCTTCGCGGGCAGCGTCGGGTTCGCCGTCGCGCCGCCGTCGCTCTTCGGCGTCTTGCCCTGGAAGTACACGGTCAGCCGGCGGCCCGTCGTGCCGCCGTCGCCGCTGCCATCGGCGGCGGACAGCCGGACCTCCGCGTAACCCGACTTGCCGGGCGCGAGGGTGGTCACCGCCTGCGGGTGGGTCGACTCGTCCGCCTGCGGCGCCCACTGCATCCCGTCGAAGCGCAGCACCGGGTAGTACGTCAGGTCGCAGTACTTCGAGCCGGTGTTCGTGACCGTGAGCAGCATGTGGTTGAGCGGACGGGACTGGAGCTGCGCGGTGACGCGGGTGTTGGAGCCGTTGCACAGCACCCGGTTGGCGGGGTCCCACGGCTCGGAGGCGGCGGAACCCGAACCCGAGCCCGAGGAGCCGCGGTGGGTGCCGGTGGAGGACTGCCTGGCGCTTGCGTGGCCGGACGAGGAGGTGCCGGATCCGGTCCCGTCCTTCGCCCCCGTCGCGTCCTCGCCGCCCTTCGCGTCGGCGGACGGCTGGTTGGCGTTCGGCGTCCCCTCGCTCGTGGCCGCCGACGAGGAGTGCTTGGCCGCGCCCTCGTCCTGGGTCCCCGTACCGCTGTCGCACGCCGTGAGGGCGAGGGCGGCGAGGGCGGCGCCGGCGACGGCGAGCAGGGGCGTACGGGTGCGGCGCATCCGGGAGTTGAGCATGGCGCTTCTCGATTCCTGGTCGTGGAGTGCTTGGATGTCCACAGCCTGCGGGGCCGTTCGTCCCGCCCGCCAGCCCCGGCGGAGCATCCGGGACGCTGGAACGGTCAAATGGGCTGTGACCTGCAAGAACGTCCCTTCCCTGGAACGGGGGAATGGGACAGGGGAGGGGAAGGACCGTGTCGGAAAGCGCCGGGGGGACCGGAGTCGCCGAGCTGTTGCGGGAGTTGAAGAACCGCTCCGGACACAGCTACGGCATGCTCGCCAAACGGCTCCACATGAGCACGTCCACGCTGCACCGCTACTGCAACGGGGACGCGGTACCGACGGATTACGCGCCCGTGGAACGCATGGCCCGGCTGTGCGGGGCGACGCCCGGGGAACTCGTCGCACTGCACCGGAGCTGGGTGCTGGCGGATGCGCGGCGCGGACAGAAGGGGGCCGCTGGTGAGGGTGTGACCGCCGAGGCTTCCGAGGCTGTGGTGGCTGGAGAGGTTTCCGGGTCGGAAGAGGGTGCCGGGGCGCCGGCCGAGGAGGCCGATCCGCCATCGGAACCCGCCCCCGCCCCCGCCCCGGAGTCCGTGGCGGCAGCGGTGGGCGGCCCGGCGCCGGATCCGGCCCCGCCCGCTCCCCGCGTCCGCCGCCGTCGCCCCGTCCTGCTGGCGGCGGTGGCCGGCGCCGCCGTACTCGGCGCCGTGGCCGTCGCGCTGGTCGTGCCCGGCGGGAACCAGGACAACGATGGCAAGGGCGCCGAACCCGCGGCGGTCGCCGCCTCCGACCGGGCGCCGGCGACCGGTGCCGGACCGGTCCGCCCCCGGGGCAGCCGCTCACCCTCCGCCTCGCCGTCCGCCCGGCACCCCTCCGCCTCCGCCACCCCGGGCAACGCCGGCGGACCGGACGCCGCCACGAGCGCGCCCTCCGACACCAGCGGGCAGGCGCCCGCCTCGGCGGTCCCCCTCACGGTGACCACCCACCCGTACTCCTGGGAAAGCCCCTGCTCCCAGCACTACCTGATCAACCGGCCGCCCGAGGATGTGAACCCGCCGCCCAGCGAGAACGGCGCGCCCGCGTGGGTGGCCGTGCACCAGGCGGTGTCGGCCGGGGAGCAGTTCGTGACGCTCACCGTGCAGGGCAGCGGGCGGGACACCGTGGTGCTGGAGGGGCTTTCGGTACGGATGGCGGGCAAGCGGGCACCGCTCGCCTGGAACGACTACGCCATGGGCTACCCCGGCGTCGGCTGCGGCGCCGGGGTGCCCACCCACTCCTTCACCGTCGCCCTGGACGCCGTACGCCCGGCCGTCCAGCCGGTGGCCGGGCAGCGCGGCTTCCCGTTCAGCGTGAGCGAGTCGGACCCGGAGGTCTTCTACATCACGGCGGACGCGTCGGCGTACGACGTCAGCTGGTACCTGGAGCTCTCCTGGTCCAGCGGCGGGCGGCACGGCACCCTGGAGATCGGCGACAAGGGCCGGCCGTTCCGCACCAGCGGCAACAACGGGCGGCCCGCGTACGCCTTTCCGCTGGGCGGGGAGAAGTGGGCGCCCGCGCAGCAGTGACCCGGTCCTCCCCCCGTCCGCTTCCGTCCCGTGCGGTCCCGGGTCAGTCCCACCAGAAGAACCAGGTGGTCTCGCCGACCAGCTCCTTCGCGTAGGCGCGCAGGGTGCCGGTGCCCTGCATGACGTTGTCCGGGCAGAACGCGAAGTGCTCCGCCGCGACGGCCTCGGCCTCCGCCGGGTCGGTCGGCGGGGCAGCCACGGACAGCAGCAGGGCGTCGAAGCCGAGGGCGACGACCCGTATACCGAACCGGTCCTCCCAGGAGCGCAGGACCGCGCAGAGCCGGGCCACGTCACCGTCGTGGTTCACCGGGCCGCTCCAGCCGAGCGCGGCCGGTATGTCGGCGGAGCGCCGGGCGGGCACGAGGGCGAGGCGGGGCTCCGGGAACACGGACTGGCGTTCGTCCGCGGTCAGTTCGTCGGCGGCGCGCGCCGCGCAGGTGCCCGGGTCGACGGTGAGCCGCTTGGCGGGGGCGGTCCCGGGCCAGTCGGCCGCGAACGGGGCCAGCGTGCCGGCGGACTCGCCGTCCGCGTCCGCCCAGTCCGCCTCCCAGTGGTCGGCGAGGACCTCCTCCGGGTCGTGGTCCCCGGGGTAGGACGTGTGCGCCGGGACGAGGTCCCATTCGTCCGGGGCGCCCTGGGGGCCTCCGGTCTCCACCAGCACCGGCAGCAGCCCGGCGCGGGCGGCGGGTGCGCCGAGCGCGGTCCAGGTGCCGGGGGCGGCCGGCTTGTCCGCGACCCAGAGCAGGGGTTCGTGGTGCGGGCCGTCACGGGTCTCGTCGATCAGCCTGCCGGGCGGCAGCCGAAGCCCCACGGAACGCCCGCTGGGCTCGGTGGCCAGCCGGGGCAGCGGGTTGGGAAGAGTCGCCATGCCGGTGACTGTAGGGGCAGGGTCTGACAACGCATCGCCTCACGGCCTCGAAACTTTCGACATGCGCTCAGACCATTCCCGCGGTGTCGTCCCCCGAGTTTCTGCGGAACCTGTGACACCCCTCGGAACCGCGGTCCGACCTGCCAAAACGCAGACAGACATTACGACTTGATGAAGCGAATGTTTCGAAATTTCTACCGAAACCATTGACTGTCCTTGCGGACGACCCAACACTGATGCCCCATCGCGCAGCGCGTCGCTCCACCCCTCATCCGGCCCCACCCCGTTCCATGAGGAGGAAGCACGTCCATGAAGATCCGCAGCCGAAGAGAACGCGGTCCGCTGGGCCGTCTCACCTCGCTCTTCAGAGGTGTCTGCGCCGTCGTCCTGCTCGCCGTGGGGGCGCTGACCCTGCCCGGCACCGGGATCGCCCGTGCCGACACGGTCATCACCACGAACCAGACCGGCACCAACAACGGCTACTACTACTCGTTCTGGACCGACGGCGGTGGCTCCGTCTCCATGAACCTGGGCTCCGCGGGCAACTACAGCACCAACTGGAGCAACGTCGGCAACTTCGTGGCGGGCAAGGGCTGGAGCAACGGCGGCCGCCGGTCCGTCACCTACTCCGGCACCTTCAACCCGTCCGGCAACGCGTACCTCTCGCTGTACGGCTGGACCTCGAACCCGCTGGTCGAGTACTACATCGTCGACAACTGGGGCACCTACCGGCCCACCGGCACCTACAAGGGCACCGTCACCAGTGACGGCGGGACGTACGACATCTACGAGACGACCCGCACCAACGCGCCGTCCGTGGAGGGCACCAAGACGTTCAACCAGTACTGGAGCGTGCGGCAGACCAAGCGGACCGGCGGCACCATCACCACCGGCAACCACTTCGACGCCTGGGCCAGCCACGGGATGAACCTGGGCAGCTTCAACTACTACATGATCATGGCGACCGAGGGCTACCAGAGCAGCGGCAACTCCAACATCACGCTGGACAGCTCGGGTTCGGGCGGTGGCGGCGGTGGTGGCGGTGGCGGCGGTGGTGGTGGCACCGGGGGCTGCACGGCGACCATCACGGCCGGCCAGTCGTGGGACGACCGGTACAACCTCAACGTCTCGGTCAGCGGCTCCAGCAACTGGACGGTGACGATGAACGTGCCGTCCCCGGAGAAGGTCATGGCCACCTGGAACGTCAGCGCCAGCTATCCCAGCAGCCAGGTGCTCGTCGCCAAACCCAACGGCAACGGCAACAACTGGGGCGTGACCATCCAGAAGAACGGCAGTACGACCTGGCCCACGGTGTCCTGTTCGGCGAGTTGACGCCCCGGTCCCAAGAAGGAGCACACGTATGCGCACCGCCAGACTCGCCCTTGCCGTCACCGCCGCCCTCGCGGCGGCGACCGCGGGCACCCTGACCGTCGGAGCAGCACCGTCGCAGGCCGCCACCTGCTCCGGATACGTCGGACTCACCTTCGACGACGGCCCGTCCAACGACCACACACCGGCCGTCCTCAACGCGCTCAAGCAGAACGGGCTGCGGGCCACCATGTTCAACGAGGGCCAGTACGCGGCCTCGTACCCGGCGCAGGTCAAGGCCGAGATCGACGCCGGGATGTGGGTGGGCGACCACAGCTACACCCATCCGCACCTCATCCAGATGAGCCAGGCCCAGATCGACTCGGAGATCTCCCGCACCCAGCAGGCCATCGCGAGTGCCGGCGGCGGAACGCCGAAACTGTTCCGCCCGCCGTACGGGGAGACCAACGCGACGCTGAAGAGCGTCGAGGCCAAGTACGGCCTCACCGAGGTGATCTGGGACGTCGACTCGGGCGACTGGAACGGCGCCAGCACCGACGCCATCGTCCAGGCCGTCTCCCGGCTCGGCAACGGCCAGGTCATCCTCATGCACGAGTGGCCGGCCAACACCCTGGCCGCCATCCCGCGGATCGCCCAGAACCTCGCGAGCCGCGGGATGTGCGCGGGCATGATCTCCCCGCAGACCGGCCGCGCCGTCGCGCCGGACGGCGGTGGAAGCGGGGGCGGGGGCGGTGGCGGTGGTGGCGGTACCGGCGGCTGTACGGCGGCCGTCACCGCGGGCCAGGTGTGGGACGACCGGTACAACCTCAACGTCTCGGTGAGCGGTTCCGGCAACTGGACCGTCACCGCGAACGTACCGGCGCCCGAGAAGGTCATCGCCACCTGGAACGTGACCGCGAGCTATCCCAGCGCCCAGGTGCTGGTCGCCAAGCCCAACGGCAGCGGCGACAACTGGGGGCTGACCATCCAGAAGAACGGCTCCACCACCTGGCCGACGTTCAGCTGCACGGCGAGCTGATCCCTGGGCCGTGATGCAGAACGGGTGTCCGGCCGGGCCGAGGAGCACCGTCCACCGCTCCTCGCCCGGCCGGAACTCCGGCTTCGCGGCGCCGAGTTCCAGCCGGCCGGCGGCGCCCACCGCCCGGACGGCCGCGGAGACGGGCTCCGCAGCCGCCGAGGGCCCGCGGTCAGAGCTTCTCGGGGGTCCTGATGCCCAGCAGGGACATGCCCTGGTGCAGGGTGCGGGCGGTGAGGTCGACCAGGAAGAGGCGGTTCTCGGTCTGGGCGGGGGTGTCGGCCTTCAGGACCGGGCACTGGTCGTAGAAGGTCGTCAGGTGCGAGGCCAGCTGGTAGAGGTAGGCGGCCAGCTTGTGCGGCTCGTACGACGTGGCCACCTCCAGGACCGTCTCGGCGAACTGGTCCAGGTGGAGGCCCAGCGCGCGCTCGGCCGGGGCCAGTGCCAGCTCCGGGTGGGCCGCGGGGCGGGTGTCGCCGGCCTTGCGCAGGATGGACTGGATGCGGGCGTAGGCGTACTGGAGGTAGACGGAGGTGTCGCCGTTGAGCGAGACCATCTGGTCCAGGTCGAACTTGTAGTCCCGCACCGCCGACGTGGACAGGTCGGCGTACTTGACCGCGCCGATGCCGACGTACCGGCCGTTCTCCTCGATCTCCTGCTCGGTCAGGCCCACCTTCTCGGCCTTGTCCCGGACCACCGCCGTCGCGCGGTCGACCGCCTCGTCCAGCAGGTCCTGGAGCTTGACCGTCTCGCCCGCACGCGTCTTGAACGGCTTGCCGTCCTTGCCCAGGACCGTGCCGAAGGCCAGCTGGAAGGCGGTCACGTCGTCGTTCAGCCAGCCGGCCCGGCGGGCGGTCTCGAAGACCATCCGGAAGTGCAGGGCCTGGCGGGCGTCCACCACGTACAGGAGGGTGCTCGCCTTGAGGTTGAAGACGCGGTCGCGGATCGCGGAGAGGTCGGTGGCCGCGTAGCCGTAGCCGCCGTCGGACTTCTGGACGATCAGCGGGACCGGGTTGCCGTCCGGGCCCTTGATGTCGTCGAAGAAGACGCAGAGCGCGCCCTCGGAGCGGACCGCGACGCCGGACTCCTCCAGCAGGCGGCAGGTCTCGGCCAGCATGTCGTTGTACCCGGACTCGCCGACGATGTCCGCGTCCCGGACCTCCATGTCCAGCTTCTCGAAGACGGAGAAGAAGTAGATCTTCGACTCGTCCACGAACTTCTGCCACATCGCGAGCGTGCGCGGGTCGCCTGCCTGGAGGTCTACCACCCGGCGGCGGGCGCGGGTCTTGAACTCCTCGTCGGAGTCGAAGAGCTTCCGGGCGGCCTTGTAGAGGCGGTCCAGGTTGGACATCGCCTCCTCGCCGGAGGCGGCGGTGTCCTCGGCGGACCGCTTGTGGTCCAGCTCGTGCGGGTGCTCGTCCAGGTACTGGATGAGCATGCCGAACTGGGTGCCCCAGTCGCCGATGTGGTGGCGGCGGATCACGGTCTCGCCGGTGAACTCCAGGAGCTGGACGACCGAGTCGCCGATCACCGCGGAGCGCAGGTGGCCGACGTGCATCTCCTTGGCCACGTTCGGCTGCGCGTAGTCGATCACCGTGGTGCCCGGGTTCGCGGCGAACGGGACGCCGAGGCGGCCGGCCTCGTCCGCGTACCGCGCGGCGAGGTTCTCGGTGATCGCCCGGTCGGAGACGGTGATGTTGAGGAAGCCGGGGCCGGAGACCTCGATGTCCTCGATCACGGGGCCGGAGGTCACCTGGGCGACGACCTGGGTGGCGAGCTCGCGCGGGTTGGCCTTCGCCTTCTTGGCGAGGGCCAGGATCCCGTTGGCCTGGAAGTCGGCCCGGTCGCTTCGTCGCAGCAGCGGGTCCGCGTCGGCGGCCTCCGGCAGGGTGGCCGAGAGGGCGGACGCGAGGTGCTGCCGGACGGAGTCGCTGAGGGACGTGACCGAGGCCATAGGTGGAGTGCCGTTCTCCTCGTGGGGATGGATGGTCACGCCCAGTATCCCACGGGGGGTCCAACGAATTTTCCGGTCCACCGGTGAACGCGGGCCGCGGGAGGGCCGTCCAACGCGTTGAAAAGCCGTTTTCGTGGATGTGGTCCCGCCTGGGACAATGGAGCGGTCAGCCGTGCGACCGCTGCGGCTGCCCGATGGAGAAAGAAGGACGTGCCGATCGTGGCTCAGAGCACCGAGACCACCGACTGGGTCTCCCGTTTCGCGG
Organism: Streptomyces sp. SCPE 10; assembly: GCF_051980735.1. Lineage (NCBI taxonomy): Bacteria > Bacillati > Actinomycetota > Actinomycetes > Kitasatosporales > Streptomycetaceae > Streptomyces > Streptomyces sp. SCPE 10. The sequence goes on from NZ_CP197069.1 coordinate 4,405,773, forward strand.
ATGAGGTCATCGAGGAGTCGGAGCGCCGGGCCCCGGGCAAACCGGTCGTGGTCGCGTCCGGACTCTCCCCGTCCGGTCCCATCCACCTGGGCAACCTGCGCGAGGTCATGACCCCGCACCTGGTCGCCGACGAGATCCGCCGCCGCGGGTACCGGGTCCGCCACCTGATCTCCTGGGACGACTACGACCGCTACCGCAAGGTCCCGGCGGGCATCGCCGGCGTCGACGACTCCTGGGCCGAGCACATCGGCAAGCCGCTGACCTCGGTCCCGGCCCCGAAGGGCTCCACGTACCCGAACTGGGCCGAGCACTTCAAGGCCGCCATGGTCGAGTCGCTGGCCGAGCTGGGCGTCGAGTTCGACGGGATCAGCCAGACCGAGCAGTACACCTCCGGCGCCTACCGCGAGCAGATCCTGCACGCCATGAGGCACCGGGGCGACATCGACGCGATCCTCGCCCAGTACCGCACCAAGCCCAAGGCCAAGAAGCAGCAGCAGAAGGCCGTGGACGAGGCGGAGCTGGAGGCCGAGGAGGGCTCCGGCGCCGCGTCCGAGGACGACGGCTCCTCCGGCTCCGCCGGGTACTTCCCGTACAAGCCGTACTGCGGCAACTGCGAGAAGGACCTGACCACGGTCACCTCGTACGACGACGACACCACCGAGCTGTCGTACACCTGCAACGAGTGCGGTTTCACCGAGACCGTCCGGCTCGCCGAGTTCAACCGCGGCAAGCTGGTCTGGAAGGTCGACTGGCCGATGCGCTGGGCCTACGAGGGCGTGATCTTCGAGCCGAGCGGTGTCGACCACTCCTCCCCGGGGTCGTCCTTCCAGGTGGGCGGGCAGATCGTCGGGATCTTCGACGGCAAGCAGCCCATCGGCCCGATGTACGCGTTCGTCGGCATCTCCGGCATGGCCAAGATGTCGTCCTCGCGCGGTGGCGTGCCGACCCCGGCGGACGCGCTGAAGATCATGGAGCCGCAGCTGCTGCGCTGGCTGTACGCGCGCCGCCGGCCCAACCAGTCCTTCAAGATCGCCTTCGACCAGGAGATCCAGCGGCTGTACGACGAGTGGGACAAGCTCGCCGCGAAGGTCGCCGACGGCTCCGCGCTGCCGGGCGACGTCGCCGCGTACACCCGCGCGGTGGGCACGGCGGCCGGCGAGCTGCCGAAGACGCCGCGCCCGCTGCCGTACCGGACGCTGGCCTCCGTCGCCGACATCACGGCGGGCCACGAGGACCAGGCGCTGCGCATCCTCTCCGAGCTGGACCCGGAGCGGCCGCTGGGCTCGCTGGACGAGGCGCGCCCGCGCTACGACAAGGCCGAGGCGTGGATCAACACGCACGTGCCGGCGGACCAGCGGACCATCGTGCGCGAGGAGCCGGACGCCGAGCTGCTGAAGTCGCTGGACGAGGCGTCGCAGCGGTCGGTGCGGCTGCTGCTCGACGGCCTGGCCGAGCACTGGTCGCTGGACGGTCTGACGCACCTCGTGTACGGCGTGCCGAAGGTGCAGGCCGGGTTCTCGGCGGACGCGACGCCGAAGGAGCTGCCGCCGGAGATCAAGACCGCCCAGCGGTCCTTCTTCGCGCTGCTGTACCAGCTGCTCGTGGGCCGGGACACCGGGCCGCGGCTGCCCACGCTGCTGCTGGCGGTGGGCCAGGAGCGGGTGCGGAGCCTGCTCGGCGAGTGACGCCGATGTGACGCGGACGCGCGGAAGGGGCCCTCCTTCGGGAGGGCCCCTTCGTCATGTCCGCTCGTTCTCCGGCGGCAGGTCCGCGCGTTCCCTACGCGATGGGGTATTCCCGCAGCTGTGCGTCGTGGTGCTCGCTGAAGTGCTCGACCATGCGGTTGGCCCGCTCCAGCGGGAGGGCGATGCCGAAGGTCGCCTCGACGTTGTCCTTGAACTGGGCGCCGGTCGGGTAGCTGCCGTCTATCGACTTGCGGAAGACCTGGTAGTAGTCCTCCTCGGTCGGCTCGGGCTCGGGGAAGCCGCCGCCCTCGCCCAGTTCCCGGGTGCGGTTGTGGCTCACCGGGATCGGGAAGCTGCCGGTCTCCTCGGGGGAGGGCTGCTGGAACTGCTCCGGGGGCTGGTCCTCGTACCAGTCCTCGTACTGCTCCTCCGGCTCGTACTGGGGCTCCGGGGGCGGCTCGTAGGTCGGGTCGTAGTCGCCGTGGTACTCGACCTCGCGGGGCGCCTGGAACCAGGGGCTCTGGTCGTCCGGCAGGGGGCCCGGGGGACTCTGGGGGGCCTGGGGGTGCTGCTCGCCGTGCGGCGCGGGCGCGGCGGCGGGCTGCGCGGGTACGGCCCGTTCGGGTCCGGCCTGTGCGGGCGCGGTGGCGTCGGCCGACGGGCCCGCACCGGTACCGGCCGCCGTCCCCGTGCCGGCCGCCACCGGAACCCCCGCCGTCAGCTCGGCCGCCGGCGCCGGGGGCAGCAGGACCGGTTCTATCCCCGCGGCCAGCAGGCCCGAGGGGGCGGTCTCCGCCAGCGGGACGCCGTAGCGGGCCAGCCGCAGGGGCATCAGGGACTCGACCGGGGCCTTGCGGCGCCAGGCGCGGCCGAAGCGGGAACGGAGCCGGGCCTGGTAGACGAGGCGTTCCTGTTCGAGCTTGATGACCTGGTCGTAGGAGCGCAGCTCCCAGAGCTTCATGCGACGCCACAGCAGGAACGTCGGCACCGGGGAGAGCAGCCAGCGGGTGATCCGGACGCCCTCCATGTGCCTGTCGGCCGTGATGTCGGCGATGCGGCCGACGGCGTGCCGGGCCGCCTCGACGGAGACGACGAAGAGCACCGGGATCACCGCGTGCATGCCGACGCCCAGCGGGTCCGGCCAGGCGGCGGCGCCGTTGAACGCGATCGTCGCCGCCGTCAGCAGCCAGGCGGTCTGGCGCAGCAGCGGGAAGGGGATGCGGATCCAGGTCAGCAGCAGGTCCAGGGCGAGCAGGACACAGATGCCCGCGTCGATGCCGACCGGGAACACATAGGCGAAGTTCCCGAAGCCCTTCTTCCAGGCCAGCTCACGGACGGCCGCGTAGGAACCGGCGAAACCGATTCCCGCGATGATCAGGGCACCGCCCACGACCACGCCGATGAGTATCCGGTGCATCCGAGTCAGCTGCGGTGGCGCGGCCACTCGTACTCCCCTCCCGTTGCCTGTTGTTGCGACGCAACAGGGTGGCACACGTGTGCGGGACACGTGGGGCCGGTGGGTCGTAAGCCCGTTCGGTCAGCCCTTCTTGTCGGACGACTTGGACGAAGAAGCGTCGGCCGAGGGCGACTTGGCGGACGAGGAGGGGCTCGCCGACGAGCCGCCCGCGGAGGTGCCCTTGCCGGCGGAGGAGATCGAGGCCACGACCTCCTTGACGGCCTTCTCCGCGGACTTGGCGATGTCGTCGGCGTCGGGGGTCTTGTCGCCCGCGAGGCCCGCGCCGTTGTAGTCGAGGGTGACGACGATGTTCTGCACCCGGGCGACGATCGTCTCCTGCTTGAACAGGCCTTCCTTCTTCTTCAGGTCGTAGCGGACCGCGGTCGCCTCGTCGCCGACGCCGGAGACCGGCTGGACCTTGGCGTTGGTGCCGCCGTCCACCGACTGGGAGTCCTTGACCTGGTTGCCGAAGTACGCGTGCGCCTGGGTGTTGGCGGAGCCGCGCGCGGTGTCGGAGTCGAAGCGCAGCAGGGAGACGTTCAGCCAGCGGAACTGGGAGCCCTTGACGCCGTTGTTGGCCAGGCTGCTCCAGGAGCAGGAGGAACGGGACGACGGTTCGTCCGAACTGCCCTTCTTGCCCGCGGTGTCGGCCTTGGGGACCAGGTCGCCCAGGGTCTTGTCCGACAGCACCTTGCAGGGGTTCGGGAGCGTCGTGTACGTGGCCGGCTCCAGCGTCGGGGAAGCGCTGGCGGAGGGCGTCGCGCTGCCGCTCGCCGACTGCCCGGCGCTCGCGCCGGCGTCGCTCTTGGGCTTGGAGTCGCCGGAGTCGGAGGAGCAGGCCGCGGTGATCAGCATCGCGGGAACGGCTGCCGCGCAGACAAGAACACGGCGGAGGTTCCTGGTTCGCTGGCTCAGGTGGGCTCGGTCGTCTCGCTGCATGGTTCCTTCACTCATGACGCTCGGTGTTCGTGCGGGTTCCTGCGGGGCCCCACCGTACGCGGTGAAGGAGCTGTGCGGTTTCCGTCCGGGGGCTTCGCGGACGGGGGTCGCCGGGGCCGGGAAGTGGATCAGCCGCCGAGCGCGCCGTCCAGCCGGGAGGCCAGTTTCCGGGCCCTGTCCTGCATTTCCTTGCTGTCGGGGGTCGTTCCGGCGGCCATCGGCTGCTCCTCGTACTGGATGGTGACGACGACGTTGGACGTGCGGAAGACCACAGTCACCGTCCGCTGTGCGGCCGTCGATCCGGACCCGGCGAGCTGGTCGTCGAGATACGCCTCGTCACCGAGGTCGGAGAGGGTGCGCGGTTGGAGGTCGGGCGAGGTGGAGGTGGAGCCCGGTGCGGAGGAGGGGCCGCCGGTGGCGTCCGCGGCGGAGGCGGAGCCGGAGGGGGTGCCGCTCGGCTCGTCGCCGTGCGTGGCGGGCGCCGAGGGGGTGCCGCTCGGCTCGGGGAGGTGGGCGGCCGTCTCCTTCTGCCGGAAGAGCTGGTCGGCCTGGTCGTCGTCGCTGACCGTGTTGTCGTACGACACCACGCGTTCGAGGTCGACGGAGAGCCGGTCGGTGGCGTCGGCGGAGGCGACCTTCCAGCGGCAGCCGACCTTGCGGTCGGTGTCGTAGGTCAGTTCGGCCTCGCCCTGGTAGGCCTTGTCCCGCTGGCTGGGGTCGGTGATCTGCTTGATGCCGGGCAGCAGGGAGTCGAGGGTGTCGTGGCCGACCGCGCCGCAGGGTTCGGGCAGGGTGCGGTACCTGCCGGGCTGGGCGGCGGCCGTGGCGGTGCCGGCGTCGCCGGGGTTGGCGTCGTCCGCGGCGCCGGAGCCGCCGGAGCCGCCCGTGCAGCCGGTCAGCAGCGCCGCGAGGAGGGCGGCGGTGCCGGTTACATACGCCTTCCGCTGCACGGGCGGGCTCCTCTCGACGGCTGCGCTCCGACGGATGCGCTCGATGGTCGCACCAGTGTCCCCGCTGGTTATTCGCTTGCCGCGGCGGGGTCCGGCCTGGAGACAATGTGTATCGCACGCGCCGCCGTGAACGCCGGTTCGAAGTCCGCTGTCAGCGCTTCTGGCGTTGCTTTTCCTTTTTGTTGCTTCTAAGCCTTTTGTTGTCTTTTCCGGGGGAACGAGGAAGTCATGCCATACGTGGAGATACCGGGCGCGCGGGTGCCGATCCGGATGTGGACGGACCCGGCGACGGTGGAGGACGTCGCCCTGCGCCAGTTGCAGAACGTCGCCACCCTGCCCTGGATCAAGGGCCTCGCGGTCATGCCGGACGTGCACTACGGCAAGGGCGCGACGGTCGGTTCGGTGATCGCGATGCGGGACGCGGTCTGTCCGGCCGCCGTCGGGGTGGACATCGGCTGCGGGATGTCGGCGGTGAAGACGTCGCTGACCGCGAACGACCTGCCGGGCGACCTGTCCCGGCTGCGGACGAGGATCGAGCAGGCCATTCCGGTCGGGCGCGGGATGCACGACGACCCGGTCGAGCCCGGCGGCTTCCACGGCCTCGCCACCAGCGGATGGGACGAGTTCTGGGGGCGGTTCGACGGCGTGGCCGACGCGGTCCGGTTCCGGCAGGAGCGCGCCGTCAGGCAGATGGGCACGCTCGGCGGCGGCAACCACTTCATCGAGGTCTGCACGGACACCGCGGGCGCGGTCTGGCTGATGCTGCACTCCGGTTCCCGCAACATCGGCAAGGAACTGGCCGAGCACCACATCGGCGTGGCCCAGAAGCTCCCGCACAACCAGGGCCTGGTCGACCGCGACCTCGCCGTCTTCGTCGCGGACACCCCGCAGATGGCGGCGTACCGCAACGACCTGTTCTGGGCGCAGGAGTACGCCAAGCACAACCGCACCCTGATGATGGCGCTCCTGAAGGACGTGATCCGCAAGGAGTTCAAGAAGGCCAAGCCCTCCTTCGAGCCGGAGATCTCCTGCCACCACAACTACGTGGCGCAGGAGCGGTACGAGGGCATGGACCTGCTGGTGACCCGCAAGGGCGCGATCCGGGCGGGGTCCGGGGAGTTCGGGATCATCCCGGGCTCCATGGGCACGGGGTCGTACATCGTGCGGGGCCTGGGCAACGACGACTCCTTCAACTCGGCCTCGCACGGCGCGGGCCGGCGCATGAGCCGCAACGCGGCCAAGCGGCGGTACACCGCCAGGGACCTGGAGGAGCAGACCCGGGGCGTGGAGTGCCGCAAGGACTCCGGCGTCGTGGACGAGATCCCGGGCGCCTACAAGTCCATCGACCAGGTCATCGAGCAGCAGCGCGACCTGGTGGAGGTCGTGGCCAAGCTGAAGCAGGTCGTCTGCGTGAAGGGCTGAGCGGGCCCTCGCCGCACGGCGGGGCGGAACCACGGCGGGCCGCCCCGCTGTCCTCTTGGTGCACGCGTCAACTCTCCGGAGGGGGAAGGCCGATGAACCGAGTGCGCACAAGAGGGGCGGTCCGGGCCGCGGGCCTGGCGGTGGCCGTGGCGGCTCTGCTGGCGGGCTGCTCGCAGCACTACGACGACCAGCGCGGCAAGGGCGACGCGCCCGTGCAGGGCAGGGCCGGGGACAACACGCCCGCCGAGGTCTACAACTTCCCCGACGGGTTCGGGAACCTGGCCACCAAGTGCGTCGGGCACGGGTACCGGGCCTATGTGACCACCAACGCCAACGCGCCGTCGAACGTGCAGATCGTGGAGGACAAGGCGTGCGCCGGCTGAGCGCGGGCCTCGCCGTGACCGTGCTCGGCGCGGTGCTGCTGCTCGGCGGCTGCTCCCGGCAGCACTACGAGGAGCGGGGCAAGGCGGACGCGCCGGTGTCGGGCCGGGCCGGGGAGGACTCGCCCGCCGAGGTCTACAACTTCCCCGACGGGTTCGGGAACCTGGCCACCAAGTGCGTCGGCGAGGGCAAGCGGGGCTACGCCACCACCAAGTTCGTCAAGGTCGAGGACAAGGACGACGTCAAGATCCTGCCCGCGCACGCGGTCATCGTGGACGACCCGTCCTGCCGGGCCCCCGCCGGCCGGTGATCACTTGGCGTGGCGCACGGCGTAGATCATGACGAACGCCACCAGGTGGATGCCGAAGAGGAAGTAGGCCAGGAAGTACCAGACCTTGCGCTCGTCCCGCTTCTCCTGGGCGAGGCGGCGCTTGTCGTAGGCCTCGGCGGGGGTGAGGGTCTCGGGCGCGTCCCCGGCACCGGCGGGTTCCTCCGCCATCACCGCTCCCGGTGGACCTTGGTGTTGGAGGCCTGGGCGCGGGGGCGTACGACCAGGAGGTCGATGTTGACGTGGCTGGGCCGGGTCACCGCCCAGGTGATGGTCTCGGCCACGTCCTCGGCGGTCAGCGGCTCGGCCACGCCCGCGTAGACCTTCGCCGCCTTCTCCGCGTCGCCGCCGAAGCGGGTGAGGGCGAACTCCTCGGTCCGCACCATGCCGGGCGCGATCTCCACGACGCGCACCGGGCTGCCGACGATCTCCAGGCGGAGCGTCTCGGCGAGGACGTGGGCGCCGTGCTTGGCGGCGACGTAGCCGGCGCCGCCCTCGTAGGTGGCGTGGCCGGCGGTGGAGGAGACGACCACCACGACCCCGTCGCCGCTCGCCTCCAGCTTGGGCAGCAGGGCCTGGGTGAGGTTCAGGGTGCCGATGACGTTCGTCTCGTACATCGTGCGCCAGTCGGCCGGGTCGCCGGTGGCCACCGGGTCGGCGCCGAGCGCGCCGCCCGCGTTGTTCACCAGGACGCCGATGGTCGTGAAGGCCGTGGCGAACTCGTCCACGGCCGCGCGGTCCGTCACGTCCAGCGGGTACGCCGTCGCCGAGTGACCGGCCGCGTTGATCTCCTCGGCCAGCGCCTCGATGCGGTCCTTGCGGCGGGCGGTGAGCACCACGCGGTAGCCGGCCGCGGCGAGCTGCCGGGCCGTCGCGGCGCCGATACCGCTGCTCGCGCCGGTGACGACGGCGATGCGGGAGGCGGCGGACGGGGCGGACGTGGCCATGGGCTGCTCCTCGGGTGGATCGGCGGACGTGCGTCCAATGTAGGCGAGGGTCAGCCGCCGTTCCTCGGCGCCCACATGATCAGGGCCATGCCGGCGAGGCAGACCAGCGCGCCGGTGACGTCCCAGCGGTCGGGGCGGTAGCCGTCGGCGACCGCGCCCCACAGCAGCGAGCCCGCCACGAAGATGCCGCCGTACGCGGCCAGGATGCGGCCGAAGTGGGCGTCCGGCTGGAAGGTGGCGACGAAGCCGTACGCCCCGAGCGCGAGCACCCCGCCGGCCGCCCACAGCCAGCCCCGGTGCTCCCGCACGCCCTGCCAGACCAGCCAGGCGCCGCCGATCTCGAACAGCGCGGCGACGACGAAGAGGGCGGCGGAACGCAGGATCGGCATGGGGGCAGCTTCGCACGGCGCCTGCTCCGGAATATCCGGAGGTGGGGCTCTGTTGGCGGGGTATAGTTGAAACGTAAACAACTTGGGAAGGTGAGCGACCATGCAGTTCGGGATCTTCACGGTCGGTGACGTCACGCCGGACCCGACCACGGGGCGGGTGCCGTCCGAGCGTGAGCGGATCAAGGCGATGGTCGCGATCGCGCTGAAGGCGGAGGAGGTCGGTCTGGACGTGTTCGCGACGGGGGAGCACCACAATCCGCCGTTCGTGCCGTCGTCGCCGACCACGATGCTCGGTTACATAGCCGCGCGCACCGAGAGGCTGGTCCTGTCCACGTCGACCACGCTGATCACGACGAACGACCCGGTGAAGATCGCGGAGGATTTCGCGATGCTCCAGCACCTGGCGGACGGGCGGGTGGACCTGATGATGGGCCGGGGCAACACCGGTCCGGTGTATCCGTGGTTCGGCAAGGACATCCGCGAGGGCATCAACCTGGCGGTGGAGAACTACGCGCTGCTGCGCCGGCTGTGGCGTGAGGACGTCGTGGACTGGGAGGGCAGGTTCCGCACGCCGTTGCAGGGCTTCACCTCGACGCCGCGCCCGCTGGACGGGGTGGCGCCGTTCGTGTGGCACGGCTCGATCCGTTCGCCGGAGATCGCCGAGCAGGCGGCCTACTACGGCGACGGCTTCTTCCACAACAACATCTTCTGGCCCATGGGGCACACCCGGCGGATGATCGAGCTGTACCGCAACCGGTACGCCCACTACGGGCACGGCACGCCGGAGCAGGCGGTCGTCGGGCTGGGCGGTCAGGTGTTCATGCGCCGGAACTCGCAGGACGCGGTGCGCGAGTTCCGGCCGTACTTCGACAACGCCCCGGTGTACGGGCACGGTCCGTCGCTGGAGGAGTTCACCGAGCAGACCCCGCTGACGGTGGGTTCCCCGCAGCAGGTGATCGAGCGGACCCTGTCCTTCCGGGAGTACGCCGGCGACTACCAGCGCCAGCTGTTCCTGATGGACCACGCGGGGCTGCCGCTGAAGACCGTCCTGGAGCAGCTGGACATGCTCGGCGAGGAGGTCGTGCCGGTGCTGCGCGCGGAGTTCGCGAAGAACCGCCCGGCCGGCGTGCCGGACGCCCCCACCCACCGGTCCCTGCTCGCCGCGAAGGACGCCAAGGACGCGCAGGACGCGAAGGACGCGAAGGACGCGCAGGACGCGAACGGCGTCGAGGGCGTGAAGGAGGAGAGCACCGTATGAAGCTCGTCGTCGTGTCGGCGGGACTGAGCGTCCCGTCCTCCACCCGGCTGCTCGCCGACCGGCTGGCCGCCGCCGTCGTCCGGCGGGCCGACGCGGAGGTGGACGTGCAGGTGATCGAGGTGCGCGACCTCGCGGTGGAGATCGCGCACCACCTCACCAACGGGTTCCCCGGACAGGCGCTGGCCGCGGCGCAGGACGCGGTGACCGGGGCGGACGGGCTGATCGTCGTCACGCCCGTGTTCTCCGCCTCGTACAGCGGGCTGTTCAAGTCCTTCTTCGACGTGCTGGACAAGGACGCGCTGACCGGCAAGCCGGTGCTGCTCGCCGCGACCGGCGGCACCGCGCGGCACTCCCTGGTCCTGGACCACGCGCTGCGCCCGCTCTTCTCCTACCTGAAGGCCGTGGCCGTCCCCACCGGGGTCTACGCCGCCTCCGAGGACTGGGGAGCCGAGGGACTCGCGCAGCGGATCGAGCGGGCGGGCCGGGAACTGGCCTCCCTGATGCCGAAGGCCGAACGCCGCACGGAGCCCGGCGTGGTGCCCTTCGCCGAGCAACTGGCGGCGCTGGAACCGTAGGCGCACCGCCTCGCCGCCCACCCGTGCGACCCGGTCGGCCGGGTGGGCGCCGTCCGCGGCGGGGGGTTCCGGGCCGCGCCGCTTCGGGCCTGTCCACGGGGTGGGTGAGAAGACGGTAGGGGACCCGAGGTGGTTGCGCGTTTGACGGTTAGAGGGCGGTAAAAAGGGTGATCGTAGGCCCATCCGTCCCGGCCGAACCGATCGAGACCTTGGCAAACTGGGTACGTGCCCCAGACTGTGCTGCTCGCCGAAGACGACCGTGCCATCCGCCATGCCCTGGAGCGTGCCCTGACCCTGGAAGGGTACGAGGTGACGGCGGTGGCGGACGGCGTCGAGGCGCTCGCACAGGCCCACAAGACCCCGCCGGACGTCCTCGTGCTCGACGTGATGATGCCCGGCATCGACGGCCTCCAGGTCTGCCGCGTGCTGCGCGCCGAGGGCGACCGCACCCCCATCCTCATGCTCACCGCCCTCGTCGAGACCGCCGACCGCATCGCGGGGCTGGACGCCGGCGCCGACGACTACGTGGTCAAGCCCTTCGACGTCGAGGAGGTCTTCGCCCGGCTGCGCGCCCTGCTGCGCCGCACCAGCCCGGTCCCGGCCGGGACGAGCGGCGGCGACGGCGCGGGCCGGGGCGAGCCCCAGCTGTCCGACCGGCAGATCGAGGCCGCCGGCCTGCGCATGGACCTCCAGGCCCGCCGCGTCTGGCGCGGCAGGCGGGAGCTGGAGCTGACCCGCACCGAGTTCGAGCTGCTGGAGCTGCTGGTCCGCAACGCCGGCATCGTGCTCGACCACTCCACCATCTACGACCGCATCTGGGGCTACGACTTCGGCCCCGGCTCCAAGAACCTCGCCGTCTACGTCGGCTACCTGCGCCGCAAGCTGGACGAGCCCGGCGCCCCCCAGCTGATCCACACGGTGCGGGGCGTGGGTTACGTGCTGCGGGAGGACTGAGTGGACCGCCTGCGCCGGACACCGGCCCGGCGTCGGCCCAAGCTGGTCTCCCTGCGCACCACCTTCGCCGTCTCCTTCGCCGCCGTCACCGCCGCCGTCACCATCCTCGTCGGCATCGTGTCGTACGGCTCCGCCGCCCGGCTGGTCCGCGTCGACCAGCAGTCGGTGTTCAGCCAGGTCGTCCAGGACGTACGGGACGAGGTGCGCCAGCACACGATGGTCCCCGAGGACTTCTCCTCCTCCCGGCCCGGACACGACCTGGTCCGCCCCGCCCGTACCGACGTCCAGGTGCTCGGCGCGCAGGGGCAGATCACGGACCACGGCAGCCCGGTGCTGCCCGTCACCTCCCGCGACCGGGCGATGGCGACCGCGCGCACGGCCGGGAAGGTCGCCGAGCACAAGGACGTACGGGTCGGCGACGACCTCTTCCGCATCGCCACCGTCTCGCTCGGCCACGGCCGGGGCGCGGTCCAGGTCGCGCAGGAGTTCAGCGACACCGAGGACCTGCTGCGCACCCTCCAGCAGCGGACGCTGATCCTGACGGCGGCCGTGGTGGTGGCGGCCGGTCTGTTCGGCTGGTGGCTGGCCCGCCGGATCACCCGGCGCCTGGTGGTGCTCACCTCCGCCGCCGAGGACGTCGCCCGCACCCGGCGCCTGGGCATCGAGGTGCCGGTGGCGGGGCTGGACGAGGTGGGACGGCTCGGCCGCGCCTTCGACCGGATGCTGGGGCGGCTCGCGCAGTCGGAGGAGGACCAGCGGCGGCTGGTCCAGGACGCGGGCCATGAGCTGCGTACGCCGCTCACCTCGCTGCGCACCAACATCTCGCTGCTGCGGCGCATCGACGAGCTGCCGCCGGACACCCGGGACGACCTCGTCGCCGACCTGACCCAGGAGGCGCGCGAACTCACCGACCTGGTCAACGAGTTGGTCGACCTCGCCGCCGGGCAGTCCGACACCGAGCCGCCGCAGCGGGTGGACCTCGCGGACATCGCGGAGGACGTGGTGGGGCTGGCGTCACGGCGCACCGGGCGGGAGATCGTGCTGCGGGCCGCCGGGGACACCACGACCGACGGCCGGCCCGGGATGCTGCAACGGGCCATCTCCAACCTGGTCGAGAACGCGGCCAAGTTCGACCGTGCGGGCAAGGCGCCGATCGAGGTCCAGGTGACCGGTCCGGCGCGGCCGGGGACGGTACGGGTGGAGGTGCTGGACCGGGGCCCCGGGATCGCGGAGGGCGACCTGATCCGGATCTTCGACCGCTTCTACCGGGCCGCCGACGCGCGCTCCCTGCCGGGCTCCGGGCTCGGTCTGTCCATCGTCCGGGAGGTCGCGATGGCCCACGGGGGCGCGCCGTTCGCCTACCGGCGCGAGGGCGGCGGCGCGGTGATCGGCTTCACGGTGGGCGGGGGCTGACCGGCTCCACCGGGGAGGCGAACGGCCGCCCCCCTCACGGGGAAGACGGCCGTCCGGCCCCCTCACCGGGAGGTCACGAGGACCGCTCGCCGATCACCGGCAGGGTGAGGAAACCCTCGGCCCGGGCGCTGGCCAGGCCGATCCGGGGGATGTCGCTGGACTTGGCGAAGAGCAGGAAGCGGGGTTCCCACACCGGCCGGTACTTCGCGTTCGCCCGGTACAGGGACTCGATCTGCCACCAGCGTGAGAAGAAGGTGAGGATCGAGCGCCACAGCCGCAGCACCGGGCCCGCGCCGAGGCGGGCACCGCGCTCGAAGACCGAGCGGAACATCGCGAAGTTCAGCGACACCCGTTCCACGCCCAGCTCCTTCGCGCCCAGCAGCAGCTCGACGACCATGTACTCCATCAGGCCGTTCTCGCAGTCGCGGTCGCGGCGCATCAGGTCCAGGGAGAGGCCGTGCTCGCCCCAGGGCACGAAGCTGAGCAGGGCGCGGGGCTCGCCGTCGGCGTCCCGGCACTCCAGCATCACGCAGCGGCCGTCCGCCGGGTCGCCGAGGCGGCCCAGGGCCATGGAGAAGCCGCGCTCGGTCGCGCCGTCGCGCCACCGGTCGGCGCGGTCGACGAGGACGGCCATCTCCTCGGCCGGGATGTCCTCGTGCCGGCGGACGCGCACGGTGTAGCCGGCCCGCTTGACCCGGTTGTGGGCCTGGCGGACCACGCGCATCGCACGGCCCTCCAGGGTGAAGTCGGCGATGTCCACGATGGCCTCGTCACCGAGTTCGAGGGCGTCGAGTCCGTGCCGGGCGTAGACGGTGCCGGCCTCCTCACTCGCGCCCATGACCGCCGGGATCCACGCGTGCCGGCGGGCCTCGGCGAGCCAGGCGTCGATGGCGCCGGGCCACGCCTCGGGATCGCCGATCGGGTCGCCGGAGGCGAGGGAGACCGCGCCGACGACGCGGTAGGTGATCGCCGCCTTGCCGCTGGGGGAGAAGACGGCCGCCTTGTCGCGGCGCAGCGCGAAGTAGCCGAGGGAGTCGCGGGCGCCGTGCTTGTCGAGCAGCGCGCGCAGCTTCTCCTCGTCGGCGGCGGTGAGCAGCTGCTTGCCGCGCGGGGAGCGGAAGCAGGCGTACAGGACGAGGCAGAAGGCCGCGGCGAGCAGGGCGTTGACCGTGATGTCGGTCCAGCGGGGGGCGTGCACGTGCTCGATGCGGTCGGCGAAGACGCCGACGCTGATGCCGCGCAGGTAGGTGTAGGCGATCTCGTCGGTGAGGCCGGCGCCGGGCAGCTTGTTGGTGGCGTGCACCAGCAGGGTGCCGAGGCCGCCCGTGACCAGCAGTCCGCCCGCGCCGACGGCCAGCGCCAGCTTGGGGTTGGAGGGGTCGCCGACGGCGTTGAACTCGCGCCGGCCGATCAGCAGGGCGGCCACGAACAGGCCGGTCAGGGCGGCGGAGACCCAGTTGAAGACGTGGTCGGCGTACCGGTCCTGGGTGAGGCCGACGGCGTAGACCAGGAAGAGCGGGCCGGCGAGCAGCAGGTTGGTCAGCCACGCGGCCCGCTTGCGCCGCCGCATCACCAGCGTCAGGAAGATCGCGAGGGCGGCGGAGACCAGGCCGGCGGTGGCCAGGTACGGCGTGAAGAAGGCGCCGACGTGCTGGTGCGGGTGCTGCTCGTTGAAGAGCTTGCTGGTGTTGTGCTCGTGGACCTCCTCGCGGAACGGCAGGGACAGCACCGCGAGGACGTTGAGTACGGCGATCAGCCGCAGGTACCAGACCGTGGCCGAGGCCGCCGCGGCGCGCAGCCGCGGGCCGGGGGCGAGCGACGGGAGCGTCCGGCGCGGGCCGGTCTGGGTGGAGGCGTGCGGCGAGGGCAGGGTCGACTGCGGAGCGGGCATGGTGACTGGTCACCTTGGGGAGGGGGACGGTTCTACGCGGACCCTACAGGTCGTAGGGCGGAGCGTCGCCGGTCGGCGTACGGGACAGGAGCGTAGCGGGCGAGGTTCTTACCTGGCCCTTTCCGGCCTTTCGTACATCTCGTCAGCCCGCCCGTTCCATGCCGCGCCGGGCGGACGTCAGGGTCCAGGCCAGGTTGCCGACCGCGGCACCGGCCGCCACCACGGCGACGATCACCCCTCCGGTGGCGAGGCCGTCGCTGAACAGGTGCGGGCGCCGGTCGAGGCTGTGCAGACCGAAGCCGCACAGCTCGTACACCCCGACGGCCGCGACGACGAGGCTGACGACGAGCACGGCCAGGGTCGGCGCGAGACTGCGGGCGCAGATCTCCGCGCCGGGCGCCGTCTCCGTGTCCTGCATGGCTCCCCCGTTGGGCGTGGTGGAAGGGACGGTCGAACGACCAGGTGGCCGTGGCCGGTTGGGAACCTACAATACGTAGGGTCCGTTAGGGTCGACGCCATGCGTGTGTACATGAGTGCGGACATGGAGGGCATCACCGGCCTCGTCGACGCCGATGACGTCCAGCCGGGCGGCCGGGACTACGAGCGCGGCCGCTCCATGATGGCGGAGGACGTGAACGCGGCGGTGCGCGGCGCGCTGGCGGCCGGCGCGAGCGACGTCCTCGTCAACGACGCCCACGGCCCGATGCGCAACCTCCTCCCGGAAGCCCTGCTCCCGGCCGTCCGCCTGGTGCGCGGCAAGCCCAAGCAGATGGGCATGCTGGAGGGGCTGACCGGGGAGTACGACGCGATGGTCTGCGTCGGCTACCACTCCCGGGCCGGCGCCGCGGGCGTGCTCAGCCACAGCTTCATGGGCCACGAGATCGAGGACATCTGGCTGGACGGCCGCCCGGTCGGCGAGATCGGCCTCGCCCACGCCACGGCGGCGGCGCTGGGCGTGCCGGTGGTGGCGCTCACCGGTGACGACGCGGCGTGCGCCGAGATGGCGCAGTGGGACGCGTCGGTGGTCACGGTCCCGGTGAAGTACGCCCACGGCCGGTTCGCGGCCGAGCTGCGGCCGGAGGCGGAGGCCCGCAAGGCGATCGAGGACGCGGTCGCGGGCGCCCTCACCACGCTGCCGGCCCGCCCGGCCCCGGCCGCAGGCGAGTCCGTCCTCACCGTCCGCTGGCAGTCCGCCGCCGTCCCCGCGACCCTGCTCGGCCTCCCCGGTGTCACGGCCGAGGACGACCGCACCGTCCGGGCGAGCGGCCCGCTCGCCTCCCTCTACCGCCAGTTCGGCGTGTGGATGCGCGTGGCGTCGTCCCTGACCAACCAGGCGCCGTACTGCTAGACGGCGGTACGGCCGGACGCCCGGGTTCGAGGAGCGCGGGCGACGCCCGCCTCCATGACCGGTTCCGGTTCCTCCGCCTCCACGTCATGACAGGCGGTGTCCGATCCCCCGCGCGGTGCCGATCGACAGGCGGCTGCCGGTCTCCCGCAGCTTGCGGCGCAGCCGGCTCAGGTACTGGTCCAGGGTGTTGTCGCTGACCCGGGCGCCCTCGGGCCAGCCGGCCCGCACCAGGTCGCGGCGGCGCACGAGCGACCCGTCGGCGGCGGCGAGGGTGGCCAGCAGCCGGAACTCGGTCGGGGACAGCGCGGTACGGACACCGTGCACGCTCATGCTGTGGTCCACCGCGTCCAGGACCAGGTCCCCGGCCGTGGCCACCGCCGCCGGGGCGGTCCTTCTGAGGAGCGCGCGCAGTCTCGCGGCCAGTTCCGCGAGGTGGAAGGGCTTGCGCAGGTAGTCGTCGCCGCCCGCGGAGAAGCCGGAGAGGCGGTCGGCGAGGTGGTGCCGGGCGGTCAGGAAGATCACGGGACCGGGGAAGCCGTTGGCGCGCATCGCCTGGCACACGTCCCGGCCGTCCGCGTCGGGCAGGCCGACGTCCAGGACGGCCGCCGCGATGCCGGACGTGGCCAGGCGCAGGGCGGTGGCGCCGTCGGCGGCCAAGACCGGCTCGAAGTCCTCGTCGTACAGACCTCGGCGCAGCACGTCCCGCAGGACGTGATCGTCTTCGACGACAAGGATCCTGGGGCGCATGATTCTCCAGCCGCCTGCCGGCGAGGGTACGGGGACGGGCGGTCCGGACGACGGCCGCCGGCACCGCCGCTCGGGCACGGGTGCCTGCCGCCGCGGACCGCGTCGACGTGTGGACGGCCGACAACGAGCGTCTACAGCCCCGTAGACCGTCTACGGAACTGTAGACGAACGGCGGGCCGGTGTCGTTCCCCGGGAGGGCGCGGCGGGGAGCCCCGGCTCATGCGACCGGGGGACCGGCGGGCGCGCGGCGGCGCGGGTCGGCGCCGCGTTCGGTCCCGAGGGCGGGGGCGGCGCGGCGTGGCGCTGTGATCGGTCCGGCGGGCGTGCGGCGGCGCGGTGATCGGTGTCGCGTGCGCGCGGCGGCGTGGGTCAGTGCTGGGATCCGGATTCCCGGGCGGCAAGCCCCTGCGGTGCCGTGTCCGCGCCGGGACCCAGGTCCTGGGTCCCGATGACGGACAGCAGCTCCAGTTGCTCGGCGCCCCGGCTGCCGGGCGGCGCGGTGAACCACAGCAGGCGCTGGCGTCCGTCCTCGCTGAGCAGGTTGTGGCAGTCGAGTTCGATGACGCCGAGCAGGGGGTGGACGATCCGCTTGTGGTCCATGCGGCGCACCGCGACGTCATGGGTGTCCCAGAGGGTCGCGAACTCCGGGCTGCGCCGGCGCAGCGCGGCGACCATCTTCGCGACCTCCGCGTCCCGGCCGCGCCGGGCGGCCGCCGCCCGGAGGTCGGCCACGAACACCCGGGAGTGGCGGGGGTGGTCCTCGGGAGGGTGGATCTCGCGCGCCCGCGGATCGGTGAACCAGCGGTACACGTAGCTCGCCTCCGGGCCGCGCCGCGCCGGGGACGCGCCGAGCAGGGCCCGGGCGGGCTCGTTCTCCACCAGCGTTTCGTGCAGGTCGGTGATGACGCGCGCGGGGGTGTTGGACAGCCGGTCCAGCAGTCCGAGGAGCGCGGGCTGCACATGTGCCGACGTTCCGTGGGCCGATCGGGGGATCGGCCGTTCGGCCAGGTGGAAGAGGTGGTCGCGCTCGTCGCCGTTCAGCCGCAGGGCTCGGGCGAGGGCGGCCAGGGTCTGGGCCGAGGGCTGCGCGCCGTGCTTGGCGCTGCCGCGCTCCAGCTCGGTGTAGTAGTCCGCCGACAGCCCCGCGAGCTGGGCGACCTCTTCGCGGCGCAGCCCGGGGACGCGACGGCGCGGGCCCTGCGGCAGACCGACGTCGGCGGGGCGGACGCGGTCGCGGCGTGACCGGAGGAAGGCGCCGAGCTCTGGAAGGTTCACCCCTCCATGGTCACTCGCGCGCGGGAGCGTAACCAGGGGATGGCGTCCCCTGGGTAGACGCAGCCCTGGCTGGGCGCGCGGAACCGGCCGATCGTGGAGAAGCAGCAGGGCGACGGCGAGGCCGCGGTCGCCCGACCACCATCCACCACAGGAGCCGGCCATGCCCATCCCCACCTTCCCCGACGCGACCGGCGGTCCGGCCCCGCGCTCCGGCGCGCCCCGGGTCGCGATCGTCACCGGCGGTTCGCGCGGCATCGGCCGCGGGGCCGTCGGCCGGCTGGCCGCCGACGGCTACGCGCTCGTGGTCGGCTACGCCGGGAACCGGGCCGAGGCCGAGGCGGCCGTGCGGGAGGCCGAGGCCGGCGGCGGCCGGGCGATCGCGGTGCGCGCCGACGTCGCCGACGAACAGGCGGTCGCGGCCCTGTTCGACGCGGCCGAGGCGGAGTTCGGCGGCATCGACGTCGTCGTGCACGCGGCCGGCCGGGTGCGCATGGCGCCGATCGCCGAGATGGACCTCGCGGACCTGGACGACCTGCACCGCACCAACATCCGCGGCACCTTCGTCGTCGTCCAGCAGGCCGCCCGCCGGGTGCGCTCCGGCGGGACGATCCTTACGTTCTCCACGTCCGTGGTGGGGCTGGCCTTCCCGACCTACGGCGCGTACGCCGCGAGCAAGGGCGCGGTCGAGGCGCTGACCCAGATCCTGGCCCGGGAACTGCGGGGCCGGGACGTCACCGCCAACGCCGTCGCACCCGGGCCCACGGCCACGGACGGGTTCCTGGACGGCAAGGACGAGGAGACCATCGCCCGCCTGGCCGCCCGGGCCCCGCTGGAACGGCTCGGCACCACGGCCGACATCGCCGAGGTCGTCGCCTTCCTGGCCTCCCCGGCCGGCCACTGGATCAACGGCCAGGTCGTCCGCGCCAACGGCGGAATCATCTGACCCGCGCGACACCCCACCGAGAGAACCCCACCGAGAGAAAGAAGAACGAGCCATGCCCTTCGCCAACTTCAAGATCCCCGAGAAGACCCTCACCCCGAAGCAGAAGGAACTGATCGTCACCCGCACCACGGAGCTGTACGTCGAGCTCTACGGCGAGCGCGCCCGCGCCAACACCATGGTCCTGGTCGAAGAGGTCACCGACGGCGGCTGGGGGATCGGCGGCAATGTGCTGACCCTGGCGATGCTCGGCGAGGCGACACCGACCGAGGACGCCTGACCGCCCCGGGCACCTGCGGACCGAGGGCCACCTCACCGTCCTGACTCCGCCTGGTTCTCCATGCCGGGCTGTCTGCATCTGACGGGCCCCCTCAACTGTGCTGGAAGAGGGGGCACCTCAACGCCCGCCCGAACCCCACCTCACGGCCACACCAGGCAGTACGCCTGATGCCCCGCTTCATGCAGCCGATGCGAGAAGTCCTGCCATTCGTGCAGCAGTTGGTACACGTTGAAGGCGTCCCGGGGGCCGCCCCGGTCCGGGACCGTGGACCAGATGAAGGCCGCGGCGCCGACGGCTTCCTCGCCGATGCCGCGCAGGGGGTCGACCACGGTCATGGGGAGTTTGACGACCGCGTAGTCGGGGTGCAGGACGACCAGTTCGAGGGGCGGGACCTTGTGCAGCGGGACGCCCTCGATGCCGGTCAGGACCATGGCCGCCATGGTCTCCGGCTTGATCTTGGTGAACATGCCGTTCATGCCCAGCTCGTCGCCGCCGAGTTCCTCGGGGCGCATCGAGATGGGAACGCGGGCCGCCGTCGCGCCGTCCGGCGCGCCGAAGTACTTGTAGGTCACCCCCACTCGACCACCATTCCCGCTCCCCGCCCGGAGGCGGTCGGCCTGGTCCGTACGATCAGCCCGCTCGGCCCTGTCGGCCCGGTTGGCCCGGCGGTCCTTCCGGCGCCGGCCCGCGCGCCCCGGAGCGGGGTCCGCGGGGCGGTCCGGGCCCCCCGCGCGGTCCACGCCGAAGGTCGGGTCCAGGTCCAGGGTCCGGTCCCGGGGAAGGTCGAACGTCCGGTCCCGGGGGACGTCGAAGGTCCGGTCCCGTGCCGGGTCCGACGACGACCGGTCCCGCGCCGGGTCCGACGGACGCTCCAGCGGAAGGTCCTGCGGCCGGCCGAGCGGAAGGTCCCGTGCCTGGCCGAGCGGAAGGTCCCGTGCCTGGCCGAGAGGCAGGTCTCTCGGCCGGTCCAGCGGAAGGTCCTGCGGTCGGCCGAGGGGGAGGTCCCGTGCCGTCCGGTCGTGCGGAAGGTCCCGCGGGAAGTCCCGCGGCCGGTCCGGGGGAGTCTCCCGTGTCCGGTCCAGCGGTCGTTCCGGCTGTTGTTCACGCGTGCGCTCGGGCTGTCGGTCGTACCGGTCGGTCCCCCGGTCGTACCGCTCCGGTTCGGCCGGTGCGGCCGGGGTGCGACGTGCCTCGGTCGTGTCCTCCGCTTCGCGCCGGTGCCTTCCCCGCCGGGCACGTCGAGGACCCAGGTCATCGGTCCCCTCGCCCAGTCCGCCACCGCGATGCATATCTCCACCCGACTGCTTTTCTAGGACGCGTGGCCCCCGCCGCGCAACCCGATCATCGTGTCAGTGACCTCCCCCACGGCCGCCCGCCGAAACGTGCGGTGGAACAACAGTCCACGGGGATCTGCCGGTCCCTGATCCTTACGTGCCCGCAGGAGCTGTGTGTGTCGGGTCTCAGTCTCGCAGATGGCGGACCGGAGCGGCGCGGAACGGCGGGCGGGCCGCCACCGCACCGGTCCGGCGGCCTACCCTGAGGAGGTCACCCCGCAACCGGAGTCCGAGAGGTCGGAGAAGCCGCACACATGAGTGCCCTGAGCGAAACGCCCTATCCCTACGAAGCGCCCGCCTCCCAGGCGCTCTTCGACCGTGCCTCGGTGGTCACGCCGGGGGGCGTGAACTCCCCGGTGCGCGCCTTCGGCGCCGTCGGCGGCACGCCCCGCTTCATGGTGTCCGGCAACGGCCCCTACCTCACCGACGCCGACGGACGGGAGTACGTCGACCTGGTGTGCTCCTGGGGCCCGATGATCCTCGGGCACGCGCACCCCGAGGTCATCGCCGCCGTCCAGGAGGCCGTGACCCGCGGAACGTCCTTCGGCACGCCCGGCGAGGGCGAGGTCGCGCTCGCCGAGGAGATCGTCGCGCGGATCGAGCCGGTGGAGCAGGTCCGGCTGGTGAGCAGCGGCACCGAGGCGACCATGTCCGCCATCCGGCTCGCCCGCGGGTTCACCGGGCGGTCCAAGGTGATCAAGTTCGCCGGCTGCTACCACGGGCACGTCGACGCGCTGCTCGCCGCCGCGGGCTCCGGGGTCGCCACGTTCGCGCTGCCCGACACGCCGGGGGTGACCGGCGCGCAGGCCGGCGACACCATCGTGCTGCCGTACAACGACCTCGAAGCCGTGCAGGAGGCCTTCCACCGGCACCCCGGCGAGATCGCCTGTGTGATCACCGAGGCCTCGCCCGGCAACATGGGCGTGGTGCCGCCGGACCCCGGCTTCAACCAGGGCCTCAGGGACGCCTGCCACAAGAACGGCGCCCTCTACATCTCCGACGAGGTCATGACCGGCTTCCGCACCAGCCGCGCCGGCTGGTACGGCGTCGACGGGGTCAAGCCCGACCTGATGACCTTCGGGAAGGTGATGGGCGGCGGGTTCCCGGCCGCCGCGTTCGGCGGCCGGGCCGACGTCATGGCCTACCTCGCGCCCGCCGGGCCCGTCTACCAGGCCGGCACGCTGTCCGGGAACCCCGTGGCCACCGCCGCCGGGCTCGCCCAGCTCCGGCTGCTCGACGAGGCGGCGTACGACACCGTCAACGCGACCTCCGCGCAGCTCCGGTCCCTGGTCACCGAGGCGCTGAGCAAGGAGGGCGTGGCGCACCGGGTGCAGAACGCCTCCAACATGTTCACGGTGTTCTTCACCGACCGTCAGGTGCGCAACTACGAGGACGCCAAGCGTCAGGAGACGCACCGCTTCACCGCGTTCTTCCACTCGATGCTGTCGAACGGCGTCTACCTGCCGCCGTCGGCCTTCGAGTCCTGGTTCGTGTCCACGGCCCACGACGAGCGGGCCGTGCAGAAGATCGCCGACGCCCTTCCGGCGGCGGCCCGGGCGGCTGCGGAGGCCACCGCGTGACCATCGGAAACAGCGTCGGCACCAGCGAGAAGGACGTCACCGTCGTCCACCTCATGCGGCACGGCGAGGTGGAGAACCCGACCGGGGTGCTGTACGGGCGGCTGCCCGGCTACCACCTGTCCGAGCTGGGGCGGCGGATGGCCGACCGGGTCGCCGAGCACCTGGCCCCGCGCGACATCACGTACGTCTGCGCCTCCCCGCTGGAGCGGGCGCAGGAGACCGCCGCCCCGATCGCCAAGGCGCACGGCCTCGACCTGGACACCGACGAGCGGCTCATCGAGGCCGAGAACGTGTTCCAGGGCAAGACCTTCGGCGTCGGTGACGGCGCCCTCCAGCGGCCCGGCAACTGGAAGCACCTGACCAACCCGTTCCGGCCGTCCTGGGGCGAGCCGTACGTGGACCAGGTCGTGCGGATGATGGGCGCGCTGAACGCGGCCAAGGACAAGGCGCGCGGGCACGAGGCGGTGCTGGTCAGCCATCAGCTGCCGGTGTGGATCGTGCGGTCGTACGTCGAGCGGCGGCGGCTGTGGCACGATCCGCGCAAGCGGCAGTGCACCCTCGCCTCCCTGACCTCGTTCACCTACCTCGGCGACAAGATCGTGTCCGTCGGCTACAGCGAGCCCGCGATCGATCTCGTGCCGGCCCATCTGCGCGCCGGCGCCAAGCCGCAGCAGGGCAAGGGCGCCGGGCAGGGGAAGGCCTTCGGCGCCTGACCACGGTACGAGCGGCCGACCGCGGTTCCGAGTCCCGTCACCTGACGGACCGTTAAGGGACACTTAGGACGCTTTTGCCGGGAGTATTAAGAAAAACATACAAGTTCACGGAACCTCCCCGATCGTCGTGCCCTCTGACTGGGTGACCACCATCACGCGCGACGAATCGGGGATCTTTCATGCGTACCGTCTCCCGGACACTCACCCGCAGGGGAATGCTCGGCCTCGGCGCGGGTGCGGCCGCCGCCGCCACGCTCACCGGCTGCGGAAGCCTCAAGTCCTCGGACGGCGGTGACCACACGGGCGGTTCCCACCAGGTGCAGGGCAGCGGGGAACGGCCGGCCAAGCCGATCGGCGACGGCTCCACCGCGTTCACCGGCAAGCAGCCGGGGCAGCCCGCGCGGCCCGAGCCGCTGGAGCCGGGCCAGACCCCGCCCCAGTTCGTCGTCTTCTCCTGGGACGGCGCGGGCGAGGTCGGCAACGGCCTCTTCCCGCGCTTCCTGGACCTCGCCAAGGAACACGGCGCGCACATGACCTTCTTCCTCTCGGGCCTGTACCTGCTGCCCGAGTCGAAGAAGCGGCTGTACCTGCCCCCGAACAACCCGCGCGGCGCCTCCGACATCGGCTACCTCACCGACGAGCACATCAAGGCCACCCTCACCAACGTCCGCCGGGCCTGGCTGGAGGGCCACGAGATAGGCACCCACTTCAACGGGCACTTCTGCGGCGAGACGCACGGCTCGGTGAAGTGGTGGACGCCACAGCAGTGGAAGAGCGAGATCGACCAGGCGAAGTCCTTCGTCAAGGAGTGGAAGACCAACACCGGCTGGCACGACCTGCCCGCGCTCCCCTTCGACTACGACAAGGAGCTGGCCGGCGGCCGCACCCCCTGTCTGCTGGGCCAGGACAACCTGCTGCCCACCGCGCGCGAGCTGGGCTGGCGCTACGACGCCTCCTCCCCGGGCGGCCGTCAGGTGTGGCCGGTGAAGCGGTCGGGGATCTGGGACCTGCCGTTGCAGCAGGTGCCGTTCCCGGGGCACTCCTTCGAGGTGCTGTCCATGGACTACAACATGCTCGCCAACCAGTCCGTGAACTCCACGAAGGCGCCCGCCTACAACTACCCGGGCTGGCGCAAGCAGTCCGCGCAGGCGTACATCGCCGGCTTCCAGCGGGCCTACGAGACGAACCGGGCGCCGTTCTTCATCGGCAACCACTTCGAGCAGTGGAACGGCGGCATCTACATGGACTCCGTCGAGGAGGCGTTCAAGCACATCGCGGCCGAGCGGGACAAGGGCGCCGACGTACGGCTGGTCTCCTTCAAGCAGTTCGTGGAGTGGATCGACGTGCAGAAGCCCGAGGTGCTGGACAAGCTGCGCACGCTGGAGGTCGGCCGGCAGCCCGCCGGTGGCTGGAAGACGTTCCTCGCCTGACCGCCCGGCCCGGCTCCCTTGTCTGAAATGTCCCGTGTAAATAGCTCTGAAATGCGGTTTTCCGCCCCGCAGGGGGGTGCGCGAGAACCCCGGGAACGACATGCGAAACTTTTCACATGAGTACCCGTAGCCGCGCCGTCCTGCTCAGCGCCGTGGCCGTCACCGCGGCCCTGTCCCTGTCCGCGTGCGGTAAGGGCGGCACCTCGGGCGGCGGTGGCAACACCAACTTCGTGACCGGCAACAACGGCATCGACACGGTGCCGGTGAGCAAGCGCGCCGCGGCCCCGGACCTGTCCGGCAGGACCATCGACGGCAAGACCCTGAACGTCGCCGACTACAAGGGCCAGGTCGTCGTCATCAACGTCTGGGGTTCGTGGTGCAGTCCGTGCCGCGAGGAGGCCCAGTACTTCGCCAAGGTGTCGAAGCAGTACCAGGGCAAGGGCGTGCAGTTCGTCGGGATCAACACCCGCGACACCAGCACCACCCCCGCGGTCGCCTTCGAGCAGGCGCACGGGATCGCCTACCCGAGCCTGTACGACCCCACGGGCAAGCTCATGCTGCGCTTCAAGAAGGGCACCCTGAACCCCCAGCTGATCCCCTCCACGCTCGTCATCGACCGGCACGGCAAGGTCGCCGCCCGGGCGCTGGAGGCGCTGGACGACACCACGCTGCTGAAGATGCTCAAGCCGGTCGTCGCGGAGAAGTGACGTGAGCGCGACTGTGACGCTGGCCGGCCCGGTGACGCTGGCCGCGCAGAACCAGACGGTGCTCCACGGGGCACTGCTGGTCGCGCTGCCGCTCGCCCTGCTCGGCGGCCTCGTCTCCTTCTTCTCGCCCTGCGTCCTGCCGCTGGTGCCCGGATACCTCTCCTACGTCACCGGGGTGGCCGGCACCGACCTGGCCGAGGCCCGGCGCGGACGCATGGTGGCCGGCGCCGCCCTGTTCGTGCTCGGCTTCAGCGCCGTGTTCGTCTCCGGCGGCGCGCTGTTCGGCTCCTTCGGCTGGACCCTCCAGGAGCACAAGGAGACGCTGTCCAAGGTGCTCGGCGTGGTCATGATCCTCATGGGCGCGTTCTTCATGGGGCTGATGCCCTGGTTCACCCAGCGCGAGTTCCGCCTCCACAAGCGGCCCACGGCCGGGCTGGTGGGCGCGCCGATAGTCGGTGCCCTGTTCGGGATCGGCTGGACGCCCTGCATCGGCCCGACCCTCGCCTCGGTGAACATCCTCGCGATGCAGGAGTCGAGCGCCGGGCGCGGGGCGACCCTGATGGTCGCCTACTGCCTGGGCCTCGGCGTGCCCTTCGTGCTGGCGGCCGTGGCCTTCCGCAAGGCCCTCGGCGCCTTCGGCTGGGTCAAACGCCACTATGTGTGGGTGATGCGCATCGGCGGCACGATGATGATCGTGACCGGTGTGCTGCTGCTGACCGGTGCGTGGGACAGCCTGGTGCAGCAGATGCAGACCTGGTCCAACGGCTTCACTGTGGGGATCTGATCGATGAGCAAGACCGAAACCGACACGAGCCAGGGCCAGGAGGATCTCGGCGCCGCCGGGTCCCAGCTGTCCACCGCCCCGCGCGAGGAGCAGCTGTCCGGTGTGCCCGCCATGGGCGTCGTCGGCTGGATCCGCTGGTTCTGGCGGCAGCTGACCTCCATGCGGGTCGCGCTGCTGCTGCTCCTGCTGCTCTCGCTCGGCGCGATCCCCGGTTCGCTGATCCCGCAGACCGGTGCCGACTTCAACAAGGTCGACGCCTTCCGCGAGGCGCACAAGACGCTCGCGCCGGTCTACGACAAGCTCGGGCTGTTCCACGTCTACAGCTCGGTGTGGTTCTCGGCGATCTACATCCTGCTGTTCATCTCCCTCATCGGCTGCATCGTGCCGCGCGCCTGGCAGTTCACCGGCCAGCTGCGCGGCCGGCCGCCGGGCGCCCCCAAGCGGCTGTCCCGGCTGCCCGCGTACACCACCTGGCGCACGACGGCCGAGCCCGAGGATGTGCGCGAGGCCGCGCTGAGGCTCCTGAAGCGGCGCCGCTTCCGTGCCCACGCCGAGGGTGACGCGGTCGCCGCCGAGAAGGGCTACCTGCGCGAAGTCGGCAACCTGATCTTCCACATCGCGCTGATCGTGCTGCTGGTCGCCTTCGCCTGGGGCCAGATGTACAAGTCGGACGGCACCAAGCTGATGGTGGAGGGCGACGGCTTCTCCAACGCGCTGCCGATGTACGACGACTTCAAGTCGGGCAGCATGTTCCAGCCGGACGAGCTGGTGCCGTTCAGCTTCGACCTGAAGAAGTTCACCGGCACCTACGAGACCAGCGGGCCCAACAAGGGCACGCCGCGCACCTACCAGGCGAAGATCGAATACAGCGAGGGCGCGGACGGCAAGCGCAAGGCCACGACCATCAAGGTCAACCAGCCGCTGCACATCGGCGAGTCCAAGGTCTACCTCGTCAGCCACGGCTACGCCCCCGTGATCACCGTCCGCGACGGCAAGGGCAAGGTCGTCTACCACGACGCCGTGCCGCTGCTGCCGCTCGACGGCAACGTCACCTCCAACGGCGTGGTGAAGGTGATGGACGGCTACCGCAGCCCGAAGGGCCTGAAGGAGCAACTCGGCTTCCAGGCGTTCTTCGTGCCGACCTTCGACCCGAAGGCCGGCACGATGATGTCCCAGTTCCCGGCGCTGCTGAACCCGCTGCTCGCGGTGAACGCCTACCACGGCGACCTCGGGGTGGACGCGGGCATCCCGCAGAGCGTGTACCAGCTGGACACCTCGCACATGAAGGCGTTCAAGGACGACAAGGGCCAGCTGCTGAAGAAGCTG
Source organism: Streptomyces sp. SCPE 10 (assembly GCF_051980735.1). NCBI lineage: Bacteria > Bacillati > Actinomycetota > Actinomycetes > Kitasatosporales > Streptomycetaceae > Streptomyces > Streptomyces sp. SCPE 10. The sequence continues at coordinate 4,432,825 of NZ_CP197069.1, forward strand.
CTCCAGCCCGGCGACAGCATGCAGCTGCCGAACGGCGCCGGCTCGATCACCTTCGACAAGGAGATCAAGCAGTGGGCCGGCTTCGAGATCGTCCAGGAGCCGGGCAGCGGCTGGGCGCTGGGCGGCGCGATCGCCGCGATCTTCGGTCTGGCCGGGTCCCTGTTCATCCAGCGCCGCCGGGTCTGGGTGCGCGCGGTGCGCGGGGCCGACGGCGTGACGGTCGTCGAGATGGCCGGGCTCGGCCGCAGCGAGTCCTCGAAGCTCCCGGAGGAGCTGGGCGACCTCGCCGGAACCCTCTACGACCAGGCGCCGGGGGCACCCGACCCCGACGACGACCCTTCCCCCATCCCCGACCCTCACGTCGTACCTGCCGAAGGGGCTGAGAAGTGACTCTCGCCGCCGTAACAGAGCTGGCCGCCGGGACCAACGAGCATCTCGCGAGCATGAGCAACACGCTCGTCTACTCCGCGATGACCGTGTACACCCTGGCCTTCCTCGCCTACATCGCCGAATGGATCTTCGGCAGCCGCAGCAAGGTGGGCCGCACGGCCAACGCGCTCACCGCGGACACCGCCCGGCAGACGAGCCGTCCCGCCGTCACCGTGAAGAAGGCCGGCGGCACCGCCGTGCTGGAGCGCCCCCAGGTCGTCGTCCGGGCCGCGGCCGGCTCCCGGGACGTGCCGGACGGCCCCGGCGCGCACGGCGGAACCGTCCAGGGCGACCTGTATGGCCGGATCGCCGTCTCGCTGACCGTGCTGGCCTTCGTGGTGCACCTCGCGGGCGTGGTGGCCCGCGCCGCCTCGGTGCGGCGGGCGCCGTGGGGCAACATGTACGAGTTCAGCATCACCTTCACCGCGGTCGCCGTCGGCGTGTACCTGGTGCTGCTGGCGCTGCGGAAGAACGTGCGCTGGCTGGGCCTGTTCCTGACCACCACGGTCCTGCTGCTCCTCGGCCTCGCCGTCACCGTGCTCTACACGGCCAGCGACCAGCTGGTCCCGGCCCTGCACTCGTACTGGCTGTACATCCACGTCTCCACCGCGATCTTCTGCGGTGCCGTGTTCTACGTCGGCGCGGTGGCCACGATCCTGTACCTGTTCAAGGACTCGTACGAGAACAAGCTGGAGGCCGGCCTGAAGCCCGGCTCCTTCGCCACCTCGGTCCTGGAGCGGCTGCCCGCCTCCGCCACCCTGGACAAGTTCGCCTACCGGGTGAACGCGGCCGTCTTCCCGCTGTGGACGTTCACGATCATCGCGGGCGCGATCTGGGCCGGCGACGCCTGGGGCCGCTACTGGAACTGGGACCCCAAGGAGACCTGGTCGTTCATCACCTGGGTCGCCTACGCCTGCTACCTGCACGCGCGGGCCACGGCCGGCTGGAAGGGCCGCAAGGCCGCCTACCTGGCGATGATCGCCTTCGCCTGTTGGCTGTTCAACTTCTACGGCGTGAACATCTTCGTCACCGGCAAGCACTCCTACGCGGGCGTGTGAGCCAGGGGTCGCCCACACTGGAGTCATGAGCGGTTCCATCGCGCAGGGCACCAGTCAGACCCACGGGAACACGCACATACTCCACTTCCTGGTGCGGCTCCCGAGGCCCATGGAGGACGTCTGGGCGGCGGTGGCCACCCCCGAGGGGATCGGGGCGTGGTGCACCGCCGTCGACGCTCTCGAACCCCGTCTGGACGGCGCGGTCTCGCTGCGCGGCCTGGGCGCCGGCCGGATCACCGCCTGGGACGTGGACCGGATGGCGGAGTACACGGTCGAGGGCGGCCGGCTCCGCTTCCACCTGGAGCGGGACGGCACGGCGGAGAGTGTGCTGCGCTTCACGCACGAGTTCCAGGGTGAGGGCCCGACGGACATGGACTGGCGCCGTAGATTCGAACGACTGATCGCCCTGCTGGGGGCGGACTTCCCGGGCTGACGACTCACTCGGGCTTCAGACAGCCGCTCTTGTCCAGCGCCTTCCCCTTCGGCCAGGCCAGCCGGACGAACTGGGCCCCGCCCTTGGTCAGCCGCACGATCGGTACGGCCTTGTCGTAGGGATTGCCGTGCCTGTCCAGGCAGATCCAGCCGCTCGCGCCGGCCAGCTTCAGCGAGCCGACGACACGCGGCCAGACGTTTCCGACGCTCTTGAGGGCGGGGATGTCCTCGCCCTGGGGCACCACCGCCCGCCGGATGCCTTCCACCGCGAGCCGCACCGCGTCGTAGCCGATGATCAGCTGGCCGTCGTCGAGCGCGACCGGGCCGATCGGCCCCCGCTTGTCGTCGTTCAGCAGCCCCCTGAGGACGTAGTAGTCGTCCGTGGACCCGCCGGTCTTCGGCGGGTCGTCCACCCAGGCGTCGGGGTGGGCGAGGGAGGTGTAGAGCACGGTGAGGTTCTGCTGGAGGGCCTCCTGGTCCAGGTCCTTGTCGTAGGTGAGGTAGGAGGCCTCGTCGCCGGTGAGGATCTGGAAGGAGTGCTCCTTGCAGCCGCGGCCGCCCAGCACGTTGACGAACTGCTGGAGATCGGCGTGCCGGCCCGCGAACAGGATCGTGTGGGTGTCCGCCGGTGTGTCGCACACGGTGTGCTTGATGTCCCGGAAGTCGGTCGAGGACTCGGACGGGGTGAAGGGCTGCTCCAGGACCGAGGTGTACGGCGAGCCCTTCAGCAGCGTCCCGAACGACTGCTTGAGCGAGTTGGTGTAGGGGTCGCCGGGGTCGGCGTACACCAGGATGGCCTTGTTCCCGTTCGGGTTCGCCTGGGCGTAGTGGGCGAGCGCGCGGGCCTCGTCGGCGTTGGTCGGCGCCACCCGGGCGAGACCGGGGAACGGGTTCGGCTTGCCGGGCTGCCCGTTGGCGAGCGTGTCGGCGGTGATGGAGGAGCCGACCACCGCGATCCGGTGCTCGGTCAGCTCTCTGACGGCGGCCTCGTTGGCGTCGGTGCTCTGCCCTATGCCGACCACCGCCCGCAGCCGGTCCTTGCCCCCGGTCATGCCTTCCAGCTGGTGGACCGCCGTCTTCCAGGTGTCCTTGCCGGTGCCCGAGTTCGCCAGCACCAGCCGGATCTTCGGGGACTGGTCCTCGCCATTGTGGTTGGCCCAGTACTGCGCGAGATAGGCGCCCTGGAGCTGGTGCTCGACGTCGTTGAGATCGGTCGTCTCGTGCGAGGTGAACGGCAGCATCAGCGCCACCGTCACAGAGGGGTCCGCTTTCTGCCCGTTCAGCGAGTCGTTCTCCTTGCGGATCGACTCCACCACCTTGCCGAACCGCTCCTGCCCGAAGTCGTACGGCCCGGTCGCCACGCCCAGGCACTCCTTGCCGCCCGCGGGGCGCGACACCCCCGGCGCGCACTGCCGGACCTCCCGCATCACGGTGCGCACCCCGAAGACCCCGCCGGCCACCAGCACCACCGCGAGCCCCAGGGACAGATACCGGCGCAGCGGGATCTCCCACACGTGCTCACGGACCCAGCTCCCCATGCCCCCGACCGCCATCAGGCCTCCCCACGCCCGTCGTCCTCGGGTTCGTCCGGGCCCTCCAGCGGGCGCCCGGCCAGCGCGGCGGCCGGCCAGTCCCGGGAGGCCCGCCACAGCAGCGCGCCCGCCGCGGGGCGCAGATTGGACAGTTGCTCCAGCTCGAAGCGGAGCCGGTCGCACACCTTCGGATCGGGCAGCACCAGCGGGTCCGTCAGCTCCCACACCGCGTGCAGCAGCCGCCGTACCCGCAGGTGGAGTACGGCGTCCACGTCCCGCGGCACCGCGTACCCGGCGTCCGTGGTCCCGAGCGCGACCGCGGCCCGCCGGTTGCCGCGCCCGCTGAAGTCACGGCCCTCGGCGTCGTGTGCGTGGAAGTAGGGCGCGGACGCGATGAAGCGCAGGGTCCGCAGCCAGGCCCGGGGGTCGGCGGTGGTGAAGTCGTCCCGCAGCCTGGCGACCGCCGACTCCGTGTTGCCGAGGGCGAGTTCGTGGTGCAGCCGGTACGGCGCCCGCTCCGGCCGCGTGTAGTGGTCGATCAGCGTCTGGTGCGCGCGGCGCCAGGAGGCGTGGTCCGCGTCGCGCAGGTGCAGCCGGAGCAACAGCAGCGCCCGCACGAACGGATCGCCGACGAACTGGCCCGGTACCACGGGCAGTCCCTCCTCGGCGAGCAGCGTCTGCAGTGCCCGGACGTCCGCGGGCCCGAAGGTGTCCGGCAGCAGCGCCGCGGCCAGGGCGCACGCCGAGTCGTGGTCGTGGGCGGCGGCCAGCACGGTCAGCTCCTCCAGGTACTCGGCCGGCACCAGCCGGTCCAGCAGCGCCTGGTGGGCGGGCAGCCCCCGCCGGTCCTCGGCCGGCCGGAACTCCGCGGTGAGCAGCTCGCCCAGCGAGGTCACGCCGGGCAGATGCTGCGCGGCCGACTCGGCGAGCAGCACCACGCCCAGCGGGTTCCCGCCGGTCAGCCGGTGGGCGGCGGCCGGGAGGTGGGACGGTACGGCGGTGTCCGAGCACAGCGCGCCGACGATGTGCAGCGTGTCGTCGGCGCTCAGCGGGGACAGCGCGACCAGCAGGGCACGCGAGGAGGGCGCCGAGTCCGGCGTCCACTCGGTACGCCGGGCGACCTCGGCCAGCTTCCGCCGTGTCGCGTTGGGCAGCTCCTCGCGCCCCTCGCCGCGCCGGGCGGCCACGAAGGCGACGCGGTCGCCGATGCCGTCGGCGCGGTCGCGCAGCACCGCCGCGGTCAGCTCGGGACCCGGTGACGACTGGGCGTTGTCGAGCAGCACCAGGGGCCGGCCGAGGCGCTGCATCTTCGCCATGAACCCGGTGTACGCCTCGGTGAGGTCGGCGAGCAGGGCCCGTACCAGATACCGCTCCGCGTGCTCGCGCGAGCCGCCGCCGTCCCGGAAGTGCTGGGACAGCAGGATCAGCCCGCGCTGGGAGCTGCCGCCCGCGTTCGGGTAGGACCGGTACCACTGGGACGCCTTCTGCTGCCGGTGGCCGGTGAACCCCTCGGCGACCGACTCCAGGGTGGCCTCCACCGCGCCCGAGACGAACGCGTTCCCGCCGGCGGCGGCCGCGACCACCTTCGCCGCGACCTTGGCCGCCCAGCGTCCGGCGAGCGAACCGAACCGCCCGCCGCGCTCGTTCAGCAGCAGGATGCGCTCGACCTCCCGGCGGATGCGCTCCGAGTCGGCGTCGCCCCAGCCGCCGGCGGCCACCGCGACCAGGCCCGACATCAGCCGCGGGAAGGCGATCCGCCCGGCGCCGGTCACCGGCTCGGCCAGCTGCTCCGCGATCACCAGCAGCGCGATGGCCGACGGCGACCAGGACTCGGGGGACCGACCCGCGGGCGGCTCCGTGAACTGGCGGGCCGAGCAGTCGATCAACGCGACCGGCGTATGCCCCTGGTAGGCGTCCCGCAGCGCGCCGAGGACCGCGCTCTTGCCCAGCCCCCGGGCCCCGGTGAGCACCACGAAGGGCGGCTCCTCCGGGTGCTCCAGAGGGTGGGCGCGATGGTGCCCGGGGGCCAGGCCCACCAGCCGGGGCGCGAGGCCGGCCGGATCCGCGTCGAACAGGGCCCCCCGCCCGTGCAACTGTGTGTGCACCGCATCTCCCCCCTCAACAACAGTGTAAAAAGGGGCAGTTGATCGACGCCAGGGCCAAAGTTGCCCGTTTGGGTAACGATGTGCGCTCACGACACCGCCGACAGGCGCCCGTGGCCCGCCGAGGCGATGTGGTCCCGCAGCCGCTCGACGTAGAGCCGCATGTTCTTCGCCGCCACGTCGGTGTCCGGGTACCGGGTGGCCAGCCAGAGCCCCTCGTGCTGCCGGTTCACCCAGACGCACACCTGGTCGCCGTACGACACCCGCAGCAGGGCGTGCGCCCGCATCTCCCGCCACCGGTCGGCGCCGGGCACCGACCGGGTGTCCACGTAGGAGACGATCGAGTACAGGTCCGGCGAGGTCGGCCGGAAGTCCGCGCCGAGCAGCGCCAGCACCCGGGCCAGCGGCATCCGGGCCAGCGCCCGGTTGGCGCCCAGCTCCGCCCGTACCGCCCGCAGCGCGTCCGGCAGGCCCCGGGTGCGGCCGACCGGCACCTCGATCGGGGCCCCGCCCACGTACCAGCCCACCGAGTCGGTCCAGCGCGAGCGCACCCGGGTGTGGAAGGGCACCACCGTCCGGTACACCGGCTGCCCGCCCAGTTCCTGCACGATCAGCGCGGTCGCCGCCAGCAGCCCGACCAGGGCCCCGCCGTACGGCCGGCAGTACGCCTCGAACGCGGCCGCCGTGTCCGCGTCCGCGAGCGGTTCGCACAGCATCGCCTGCCGGGGCAGCGGCCCGCCGGGCGTCAGGCCGAGGTCCACCGGGAAGGCCGGCAGGGTGCCGTCGCCGCGCCGGATGAACTCCCGCCAGCGCGCCACGATGTCGTGGCCGCCGTCGAGCCGGTCCGCGTCCGCCCGCTCGATCTCGCAGAAGTCCACGTAACTGGCGGCGGGGGTGCGGGGCTGCTCGGTGCGGCCGCCGCGGATGCCCGCGTACAGCTCGCTCACCTCGGCGGCGATCCGGGTCAGCGAGTAGGCGTCCACGTTGCTGTGGTCGAAGGCCATGTACACGCTGGCGGAGTCCTCGCGCACGACGGCCGTGTAGATGAGGTTCGGCCAGCGCAGGGCGTCCGCGACGGTGTCGAAGCGGTCCTGGAGATGGCGCACGAGCCGGTCGGCGTCGGTGAACTCGCCGACGTCCGTCCTGCTCAGGGACACGTCGGCGGGATCGAGGGTGAACCGGCGCAGTTCCTCGCCCGCCCAGCGGAAGCCGCTGCGCAGCGTCTCGTGCCGCAGCGTCCAGGAGCGCAGCGCCGCTTGCAGGGCGTCGAGGTCGACCGGGCCGGGCAGGTCGAACCCGGTGCCCAGCCAGGTCGGCACGAACAGGCCGTCCTCCCGGACGCACTTGGCGGTCCGGATGTGCGACTCCTGGATGTAGGCCGGCGGCCGCGAGTCCTCCGGCAGCCGGGTCGCCGCCGCGACGGTGGCCGGGCTCAGCGTCCACTCGACGAGCCGTCCCGGCCGTACTCCGCAGCGCTGGATGTCAGTGATTCGCACGCGTCTCCCATCGCAGAAGGGGGCCCCTGCTGGATGTGGGGCCCCCGTCAAGGCAATGACGGGGGACGCGCCCGGGACATGCCCGGCGGAGCCATTTCAGCGGAACGGGTGGCAGGGCGAACGGGGAAGTGATTAACCGACGGTGACGGTCGTGGTGCCGCTTCTCCGCCCTCGACGGGGTCCGCCGCGACCGCCCGCCGGAACCGGCCGGAGGCGCCGCCAAGCGCCCGGGAACGGCTCGGCCGGGCCCGGTTGCCGGGCCCGGGGGGTGGGTGGCCGATACTGGGACGCATGGCTTACGACGATCTTCGCTCCCTGCTCCGGGCCCTGGAGCGCGAGGGAGACCTCAAGCGCATCAAGGCCGAGGTCGACCCCTACCTGGAAGTCGGGGAGATCGTCGACCGGGTGCAGAAGGCCGGCGGCCCGGCGCTGCTCTTCGAGAACGTCAAGGGCTCGGCGATGCCGCTGGCCATGAACGTCTTCGGCACCGACCGCCGGCTGCTGAAGGCGCTGGGCCTGAAGTCGTACGGCGAGATCTCCGAGAAGATCGGCGGGCTGCTGCGGCCCGAGCTGCCGCACGGCTTCATCGGCGTCCGCGAGGCGTTCGGCAAGCTCGGCGCGATGGCGCACGTGCCGCCCCGGAAGGTCAAGGAAGCCCCCGTGCAGGAGGTCGTGCTGCAAGGCGACGACGTCGACCTCGACCGCCTCCCCGCCCTGTTCACCTGGCCCAAGGACGGCGGGTCCTTCTTCAACCTGGGCCTGACCCACACCAAGGACCCCGAGACCGGCGTCCGCAACCTGGGCCTGTACCGGCTCCAGCGCCACGACCGGCGCACCATCGGCATGCACTGGCAGATCCACAAGGACAGCCGCAACCACTACCAGGTGGCCGCGCGCCGGGGCGAGCGCCTGCCGGTCGCCATCGCCTTCGGCTGCCCCCCGGCCGTCACGTACGCCTCCACCGCCCCGCTCCCCGGTGACATCGACGAGTACCTGTTCGCCGGGTTCCTCGCGGGCAAGCGGATCGAGATGGTCGACTGCAAGACCGTGCCGCTCCAGGTCCCGGCCCAGGCCGAGGTCGTCCTGGAGGGCTGGCTGGAGCCGGGCGAGATGCTGCCCGAGGGCCCCTTCGGCGACCACACCGGTTTCTACACCCCGCAGGAGCCCTTCCCCGCGCTGAAGATCGACTGCGTGACCATGCGCAGGCGCCCGCTGCTCCAGTCGATCGTGGTGGGCCGGCCGCCGACCGAGGACGGCCCCCTCGGCCGCGCCACGGAACGCTTCTTCCTACCACTGCTGAAGATCATCGTTCCGGACATCGTGGACTACCACCTGCCCGAGGCCGGCGGCTTCCACAACTGCGCGATCGTCTCGATCGACAAGAAGTACCCGAAGCACGCGCAGAAGGTGATGCACGCGATCTGGGGGGCGCACATGATGTCCCTCACCAAGCTGATCGTGGTCGTGGACGCCGACTGCGACGTCCACGATCTGCACGAGGTCGCCTGGCGCGCCCTCGGCAACACCGACTACGCCCGTGACCTCACGGTCGTGGAAGGCCCCGTCGACCATCTCGACCACGCCTCCTACCAGCAGTTCTGGGGCGGCAAGGCCGGGATCGACGCCACGAGGAAGTGGCCGGAGGAGGGCTACACGCGCGACGGCGGGTGGCCGGACATGGTCCTGTCGGACCCGGATACGGCGGCCCTGGTGGACCGCCGCTGGAAGGAGTACGGCCTGTGAGCACGGCCGCCGCCATGCCCCGGCCGGGGCGCACCAAGGCGTTCCTGCGCCTGGTGATGATCGAGCACTCGGTCTTCGCGCTGCCCTTCGCGTACATCGCCTCGCTGACGGCGATGTACGAGTGGGACGAGAACATCCACTGGGGCCGGCTGCTGCTGGTCACGGTGTGCATGGTCGGCCTGCGCACGTTCGCGATGGCCGTCAACCGGATCATCGACCGCGAGATCGACGCGCGTAACCCGCGCACCGCCCACCGCGAACTGGTGACGGGCGCGATGTCGGTGCGGCACGCCTGGACCGGCGCGCTGGTCGCCCTGGTGATCTTCCTGGGCGCGGCGGCGCTGCTGAACCCGCTGTGCCTGGCGCTGGCCCCGGTCGCGGTGATCCCGATGGTGGTCTACCCCTACGGGAAGCGGTTCACCAACTTCCCGCAGGCCATCCTGGGCCTGGCGCAGGCCATGGGGCCGATCGGCGGCTGGCTGGCCATCTCCGGCACCTGGTCCTGGGACGCGGTGGTCCTCGGTCTCGCGGTCGGCATCTGGATCGGCGGCTTCGACCTGATCTACGCCTGCCAGGACGTGGAGACGGACCGCGCCATCGGCGTGAAGTCGGTCCCGGCCCGCTTCGGCATCCCGGCCGCGATCCGCGGCGCCCGGGTCTGCCACGCCATCACCACCGCGCTCTTCGTCTGGTACGCCCTCGCCACCCACGCCGGCCCCTTCTTCTGGCTCGGCCTGGTGATCGTCGCCGGTGCGTTCCTCTACGAGCACTCCATCGTCCGTCCCAACGACCTCTCCCGCCTCAACCGGGCGTTCTTCAACGTCAACGGTTTCATCGGTATCGCCCTTTTCGTGTGCGCCCTGCTGGACCTGCTGGTCCGGGGGCTGACCGTCTGAACCCGGGGGCGCGGCCCGGGGCTTGCCCCCACCCGGCCTGAGCCCGGGTGGGCGCGCCGGTACGCTCAAGGTGTGAACGCAGGAGAAACGCGGCGCGTGCCTTGGATCGTGGGGGTGTCCGGAGCTTCCGGGACTCCCTATGCGGCTGCCGTGCTGCGGGGGCTGCTGGGGGCGGGGGAGGCGGTGGACCTGGTGGTCAGCCGGGCCTCCCGGCTGACGCTGCTGGACGAGACGGGGATCTCGTTCCGGGACGCCCACTGGCAGGACGACCTGCGGGAATGGCTGGCCCGGGGCGCCGACGGCAAGCCCGGGACCTTCGATGTGGACCTTTCCGGGGTGCGGTACTGGAACGCGGGCGACCTCGCGGCGGGGCCGTCCTCCGGCTCGTACCCGGCGAAGGGCATGCTGATCGTGCCCGCCTCCACGGCGTGCGTGGCCGGTGTCGCGCTCGGGCTGTCCAAGGACCTGCTCCAGCGCACCGCGAGCGTCACACTGAAGGAACGCCGGACCCTCGTCGTCGCCGTACGGGAGACCCCCCTGAACGGCCAGACCCTGCGGCACCTCGTCGCCCTGGACGACGCCGGCGCCTCGGTCGTCCCCGCCTCGCCCGCCTTCTACGCGGGCGCCACCCACATCCAGGACCTGGTGGACTTCGTCGCCGGGCGGGTGCTGGACGCGGCGGGTGTCGAACACGGCCTGTACCGGCGCTGGCGCGGCGAGCTGGGCGGCGGTACGACCCAGCAGTAGCGCTCTACCCCTCATCACTCGAGAACTCTTCAGCGGAAGGCTTCGATCGCATGGACGCGGTGGACAGGCAGCTCATCCAGGCCCTGAGGGAGAACGGCCGGGCCTCATACGCGGAGCTGGGACGCCTCGTCGGGCTGTCGGGCCCCAGCGTCACCGACCGCATCAACCGGCTGGAGGCGGCCGGGGTCATCACCGGTTACCGCGCCACGGTCGACTCGGCCTCCCTCGGCCTCGGCGTCACCGCCCTGATCGGCATCTCGCTGTCCGACGCCGCCGACCACGAGGACGTGGCGCAGCGGCTGCGGGACCTCAAGGAGATCGAGGACTGCTGGTTCATCGCCGGCGACGACTCCTTCATGCTCAAGGCGCGGGCGACCGACGTGGACGGCCTGGAGCGGATCATCCGCCGGCTCAGCGGTACCAAGGGCGTGTCCCGCACCCGTACCACGATCGTGCTCTCCACCAAGTGGGAGAACCGGGTCGGGGAACTGCCGGAAGAGGTCTAGGGATACCGTAGGCCGGACTGTCGTAGAAAGGTGTTGGCATGGACGTCGGGCTCAAGCGCGAGCTGGAGGAGAAGGTCCGTTCCGGTGAGCGGCTGACCCGCGAGGACGGCATCGCGCTGTACGAGTCGGACGATCTGGCCTGGCTCGGCGGCCTGGCGCACGAGGTGCGGACGCGCAAGAACGGCGACGTGGTGCACTTCAACGTCAACCGGCACCTGAACATGACGAACGTGTGCACGGCCTCCTGCGCGTACTGCTCCTTCCAGCGCAAGCCGGGGGAGAAGGACGCGTACACGATGCGCATCGAGGAGGCCGTCCGGCTCGCGAAGGCGATGGAGACGGAGAACCTCACCGAGCTGCACATCGTCAACGGGCTGCACCCGAACCTGCCGTGGCGGTACTACCCGCGGTCGCTGCGCGAGCTGAAGGCGGCCCTGCCGAACGTCTCGCTGAAGGCGTTCACGGCGACGGAGATCCACCACTTCGAGACGATCTCCGGTCTGTCGGCGTCGGAGATCCTGGACGAGCTGATCGACGCGGGTCTGGAGTCCCTGACCGGCGGCGGTGCGGAGATCTTCGACTGGGAGGTCCGTCAGCACATCGTGGACCACAAGACCCACTGGGAGGACTGGTCCCGCATCCACCGGCTGGCGCACGAGAAGGGTCTGAAGACCCCGGCCACCATGCTCTACGGCCACATCGAGGAGCCGCGCCACCGCGTCGACCACGTGCTGCGGCTGCGTGAGCTGCAGGACGAGACGGGCGGCTTCCAGGTCTTCATCCCGCTGCGCTACCAGCACGACTTCGTGGACATGAAGGACGGCAAGATCCGCAACCGCCTCCAGGCGCGGACGACGATGGCGACGGGCGCGGAGGCGCTGAAGACCTTCGCGGTCTCCCGGCTGCTGTTCGACAACGTCCCGCACGTCAAGGTCTTCTGGGTCATGCACGGCGTCCAGACCGCGCAGCTGGCCCTCCAGCACGGCGCGGACGACATGGACGGCTCGGTCGTCGAGTACAAGATCACCCACGACGCGGACAACTACGGCACCCCGAACAAGCTGACCCGCGAGGACCTCCTGGACCTCATCCGCGACGCCGGCTTCCGCCCCGTGGAGCGCAACACGCGCTACGAGATCATCCGCGAGTACGACCCCGCGGACCCGTCCCGCCGGGACGCCCCGCAGCCGATGCGCGTCTGACCCTCCGCCCCCCGGGTACCCGGCGCGCATGGCCACCACCGGCGCGCCCGAGGACGCCTACACCGCCGAGCCCTTCCTGCCCGGGCGCGGCGGGCTGGCGGCGCTGCGGGAGGCGGCGGCCGGATGCCGAGGGTGTCCGCTGCACCTCCACGCATCGCGGACGGTCTTCGGCGAGGGGAGCGCGGACGCCCGGCTGATGCTCGTGGGGGAGCAGCCCGGGGATCAGGAGGACCGGAAGGGGAAGCCCTTCGTCGGCCCCGCGGGCCACCTCCTGGACCGGGCGCTGGAGGAGGCCGGCCTGGATCCCGCGGAGGCGTACGTCACCAACGCGGTCAAGCACTTCAAGTTCGCGCGGACCGAACCCGGCAAGCGCAGGATCCACCGCGCCCCCACCCTGCGGGAGATGACGGCCTGCGCCCCCTGGCTGGAAAGAGAGCTGGCACTCGTCGAGCCCGAGCTGATCGTCGTGCTGGGCGCCACCGCCGGCAAGGCCCTCCTCGGTTCCTCCTTCCGGGTCGGCCGGGTCCGCGGCACCGTCCTGGAGGAAGAGATCCACGGCCACCGCGAGCGGCTGGTGCCCACCGTCCACCCCTCCTCGGTCCTGCGCGCCGAGGACCGCGACACGGCCTACCGGGGCTTCCTCGCCGACCTCAAAGTGGCCGCACGCGCCCTCGGATGACGGCTGCGGTCCCTCGCGGGCCTTCGGCTACCGGGAGACCGGCCGCGTCCCCGGCGCCGTACGGGTCGCGCCGGGCGACGACCGCGACGAGATCACCATGGTGCTGCGGCTCGGCCGACCCCACTGCAAGATCGCCCGCGAGGCGTGCTTCACTGGACGATGACCCCTTTTGGATTCGGACGAGTGGATTGAGATGCTCCGCTACACGCTGATGCGCCTCGGTATCTTCGTGGGCTGCCTCCTGGTCGTCTGGGGAGCCGTCTACGCCGGCATCTTCCCGCGCGGCCTCGGCAGCTCCAACGGCCTGTGGATCCTGCTGCTCGCCCTGGTCGTCTCGGCGCCGATCAGCTGGGTGGCGCTGCGGAAGGAGCGGGACCGGGCCTCGCTGCACATCGTGGGCCGGGTCGACCGGATGAAGGCGAACCTGGAGGCGAACCGCACCCAGGAGGACATCGCCGACGACGCCGCGCGCGCCCAGAGCCAGGTGTCGTAGCGCCGGTCCCGGCCGGTCACCGGCGCTCGGTCCGCCCCGGGCCGGGATCGCCGAAGATCACCTGAGCCCGTCGCGGGCGCCTTACCCTTGCCCTCATGGGTGCCGTCAGGACCAAACGGATGCCGAGGGCGGAGCGCGAGCGGCAGATGCTCGACGCCGCCGTGGAGATCATCGGCCGGCACGGCTACACGGCCGCGTCGATGGACGACATCGCCGAACTGGCGGGCGTCTCCAAGCCGTTGGTCTACCTGTACCTCAACTCCAAGGACGACCTCTTCACCGCCTGCATCCGCCGTGAGGCCGCCGCCCTGACCCGGGCGGTACACGCGGCGGTGCGCCCGGACCGGCCGGCCGAACGCCAACTCTGGGACGGCGTCCAGGCGTTCTTCGCCTACACCGCAGAGCACCCCGACGGCTGGACCGTCCTCCACCTCCAGGCCCGCACCCACGGCCCGAAGTTCGCCGCCGAGGCCGATCTGATGCGCGCGGAGCTGGCCGCCTTCGTCACCCGGCTGATCGCGTCCGCCGCCCGCGAGTCCCAGCCCGCCGGCGACCTGCCGGAGCACGAGGTCGCCGGCCTCGCCATGGCCCTGATCGGCGCGGCGGAGTCCCTGGCCGACTGGGCCAACACCACCGACGGCGTCACCGCCGCCCAGGCCGCCGGCACGCTGATGAACTTCGCCTGGTCGGGCCTGGGCAACCTCATGGCCGGCAACCGCTGGACCGCGCCGGACACCGGCTGAGCCTCGTCAACGCGCCCCGGGCGCCGGGGAGTACGACGGGAGCAGCGCGGGGGACAGCGGGTCCAGCGACGCGCACAGGGCGGCCGGGAAGGCGGGCTCCGCGCGCCGGACGTCCCGGCAGCCGCCGGCCGCGGTGCGGGTGATCGGCTGCCAGCCGGTCTTCCGCGCCCGGAAGAACCAGCGGTCGCCCCGCCGGGAGGTGCAGGCGGGGTCGTGCGGGTCGCCGCAGATCGGTCCGGTGCGCCAGGAGAGGTCGAGTACCAGCCATTTTCCGTCGCACCTCTGCGCCTCCCGGTAGGTGTGCAGGGGCACGTCGGCCGCCCGCGCCGCCTGGTCGTAGGAGGCGGCGGTGCAGCCGGTGGCCGGCGGTGTGCAGCCCAGCTCCCCGCACTGCCGCAGCGCGGGAGGCCGGGCGCCCCGCGCGGTGAAGCGGGTGGAGTTGTCGACGATCACGTCCCGGTCGCCCAGCGGCTCGGGCAGCCTGACCTTCGCCGTGCTCCCGCGTTCCTCGGTGCACCCGGAGGCCCGGTCCCCGGACGGCGAGACGAAGGTGAGCTGCACCCGCACGAGATCCGTCATCGGGTCGGTGAGCACCGCCTTCAGCCCGCGTACGCACGCGTCCGCGCCGCTGGGCACCCGTGTGTCCAGGAGCAGTGTGCGGTGGTCCTCGCCGACCCGGACCCCGGTGACCGCGGAGGGCTGCATCGTGGTCCACGGGATCGGGGTGGCCGTCCCCGGCGAGGGCGGCCGCCCGGCCACCCGCGTCCCGCACGCGCCGAGCAGCAGCACGCCCACGGCGCAGAACAACGCGGCCACGGCCGCTCGACGTCTTCCACCTGTCGGCAAGAGCGCTCGCCCCCCGGTACGCATCTGTGTCGCGAGGACGATACCGGGCCGCGGACCGGAAGCGGCACCGCGGGAGACGCCGGCCCTACGCCGCCCCGCCCGCCCGGCCCGACAGGTGCAACCGCCCCCGCTCGTCCCGCAGTTCGAACCGGTCGCCCCGCGCGCCGTAGCGCACCGTCCCCGGCAGCGGCACCGGGGAGCGGAAGCGCACCTGGGCCGTGCTCGTGTCGCCGTACGCGGCGAGGCACCGCGCCGCCGTCCACATGCCGTGGGCGATCGCGCGCGGGAAGCCGAACAGGCGGGCGGTGAGCGGGTGCAGGTGGATGGGGTTGCGGTCGCCGGACAGGGCGGCGTAGGCGCGGCCCAGGCCGGCCGGGAGCGGCCACTCGGCCAGGACCGGCAGGGGAGCGGGGGACGGGGGTGCGGCGGACGCGGGGCCGTGGTCCGTGCGGTGGCGGGCCAGGTAGGTGCTGCGGGACTCCCAGACCAGGTTCCCGTCCAGGTGGGCCTCCGTCACCAGGGTGGCCTCCGTGCCCCGGTGGTGCGGGGACAGGCCGTCGACCCGGACGCCGAGTTCGTACGCGGCGGTGGCCGGCAGCGCGGCGTGCCGGGCCAGGGTGATCGAGGTGTGGATCAGGCCCGGCAGCGGCAGCGGGAAGTCCCGCGCGCTCAGCAGACGCATGGTCAGGGGGAAGGCCAGGACGTGAGGGTAGGGGAGCGGGAGGTCTCCGGCCGGCGGCGGGAAGCCGCAGAGACGGTGGTAGGACGACAGCCGCGCCGCGTCGGCGCGCACGTCCCGCAGGACCAGACGGGTGCGCGGGTACGACGCCTGCGGCGACGGGCGCTTCACCGGGGACCGCAGCGCGCCCCGCGCGAGCGACCGTGCCAGGGACGGTGCCCTGCCGAGGACGACGGCCGTCGTCATCAAACCCTCCGAGGACGGGAACAAAAGCCTTACCGGGCAGTAAGGTTACCGTAGGTAAGTTGTGAGGGGCCAGTGAGCAGAGGTTGCACATCCCCGTCCCCGGACCCTTCCCGAAGCCGCACGAAGCCCCCACAACGGGCCCGTACCATCACTCGCCTGACCGGCGGTAACCACCCTCAGCTCGTTCGCCGCGCGCTCCGCCGCCGGTGAACGCCTCGCAGCCCGTCCGAGGAGCCGCCCCGTGTCCACGCCGCCCACCGCCAACACCCCCGTCTCCGCCGTCGACTACGACGGGCTGCCGGTGCTCGTCGCCCCCGAGACGCGGCGGCTCGACGGGGCGGTGCGGGAAGCGGTCGTGCCGCCCTTCGCCCCGCCGGTGCAGCGCGGCTCCCTCGCCGACCTGCCGTTCGACAACGCGGCCGCCGACCCGGACGCCGTCGTGCTCAGCCGCAGGCTCCCCGAGGGCCGCTGGACCGACCTCACCGCCGCCCGCTTCGCCGCCCAGGTGCTCGCGACCGCCAAGGGGCTGATCGCCGAGGGGCTCGCGCCCGGCGACCGCATCGCCATCATGGCCCGCACCACGTACGAGTGGACGCTCCTCGACTTCGCCGCCTGGGCCGCCGGGCTCGTCACCGTCCCCGTCTACCCCACCTCCTCCGTCTTCCAGACCCGCTGGATCCTGCACGACTCCGGCGCCGTCGCCCTCGTCACCGAGACCGCCCGGCAGGCTTCCGCCCTCGGCCCCGAACTCCAGCACCTGCCCGACCTCAAGCACCTGTGGGTCATGGAGAAGGGGCATGTGGACCGGCTGTCCGACGCCGGGGTCCGGGTCCCGGAGGCGGAGATCGGCGTACGGCGGGGCATGCTCGGGCCCGACACCCTCGCCACCCTCGTCTACACCTCCGGCACCACCGGCCGTCCCAAGGGCTGCGCGCTCACCCACGGCAACTTCCTCGCCGAGGTCGACAACGCCATCGAACTGCTCTACCCCGTCTTCAAGCAGAAGGGCGACGACCCCTCCGTCCTGCTCTTCCTGCCCCTGTCGCACGTCTTCGGGCGCATGGTGGCCATCGCCTGCCTCCGTGCCCGCGTCCGCCTCGGGCACGCGCCCAGCCTGAAGGCGGACGACCTGCTGCCGGACCTCGCCGCCTTCCGGCCCACCTGCCTGCTGGCCATCCCCTACATGCTGGAGAAGATCTTCAACTCGGCCCGCGCCAAGGCCGAGTCCGGTGGCCGTGCCGCCGTCTTCGACCGGGCCGCCGCCGTCGCCCGCCGCTACGGCGAGGCGCTCCAGGCCCAGCAGAGCGGCACCGGCGACGGACCCGGCCGCGCGCTCAGAACCCAGCGCGGTTTCTACGACCCGCTCGTCTACCGGCGCATCCGGGGCGCCATGGGCGGCCGGGTCCGGCACGTCATCTGCGGTGGCTCCCCGCTCGGCCGCCCCCTCGCCGCGTTCTACGCGGGCGCCGGGATCGAGATCTACGAGGGGTACGGCCTCACCGAGACCACCGGCGCCACCACCGTCACCCCGCCGCTCAAACCGCGCCTGGGCACGGTGGGCTGGCCGCTGCCCGGCACCCGCGTGCGGATCGCGGCCGACGGGGAGATCCTCGTCTCCGGCGACCACGTGCTGCGCGGGTACTGGGACCCGCAGGCCGGCGGGGTCGTCCCCGCGACACACGACGGCTGGCTGCACACCGGGGACCTCGGCCGGCTGGACGACGAGGGCTATCTGACCATCACCGGCCGCAAGAAGGAACTCCTCATCACGGCGGGCGGCAAGTCGGTGGCGCCCGCGCCGCTGGAGAACTGGCTGCGCCAGCACCCGCTGATCTCCCAGGCGATGCTGGTCGGCGACGGCCGCCCGTACATCGCCGCGCTGCTCACCCTCGATCCCGAGGGCATCACCCACTGGCGCCGGATGAACGGCAAACACCCGGTACCGGCGGAACTCCTCGCCGACGACCCGGAGTTGCGGGCGGTCCTGCAACGGGCCGTGGACGACGCCAACCGGCTCGTCTCCCGCCCCGAGTCCATCCGCCGCTTCACCGTGCTGCCCGTCGACTTCACGGAGGAGGCCGGCCATCTGACCCCTTCCATGAAGCTCCGGCGCGAGCAGATCCTGCGGGACTTCGGGCGCGAGGTGGCGGGCCTGTACGACGGGGCCTGAACCGGAATCTCCGCCAACGCTCCTTTTATCGCGCGCACTTGGCAGGACCTTTGCTGTGTATTGCCGGTAGCCGGTTGCCCGGGGCCAGTCCATTGACTGCACACTGACAACAACGGGCGCACGTTCACCCCCACTGGTGGCCACCAGCTACGTCTGCACCGCGAGTTCCGCGAGAAGGAGCAGCATGTCTGCAACGATCCGCCTCACCGCCGCCACAGCCGTAGCCGCAGCCGTCCTCTCCGCGCTGGCGACCTCCCCCGCGGCCGCCGCCGCCCCGGCCCTGCGCATGACCCCGGTCGGCACTCACCTCACCAGCCACCACCTGGTCGGTGGCATCAGGAACAGCACCAGCTCCAACTGGGCCGGTTACGCCGCGACCGGCACGACGTTCACCAGCGTCTCCGCGAGCTGGGTGCAGCCGGCGGTCAGTTGCACGAGCGCGACCACGTACTCCTCGTTCTGGGTCGGCATCGACGGAGACGGCAGCAACTCCGTGGAGCAGACGGGTACCGAGGCGGACTGCTCCAGCGGGCGGGCGGTCTACTCGTCCTGGTACGAGATGTACCCGGCGTACCCGGTGAACTACAGCAACACGGTGAGCGCCGGCGACCACTTCACGGCCACGGTCAGCAGAAGCGGCAGCACGTACACGCTCACCCTCTCGGACACCACCAAGGGCTGGACGAAGACCACCACCAAGACGCAGAGCGGTCTGTCCAACGCCTCGGCCGAGGTGATCGCCGAGGCGCCGTCCAGCAACACCGGTGTGCTGCCGCTGTCGAACTTCGGCACCGCCAACTTCACCAGTGCCACCGCCAACGGCCAGGCGATAGGCAACTTCTCGCCCGACAAGATCAACATGGCGTCGGGCAGCACCACCAAGGCGACGACGTCCTCGCTGAGCGGCGGGGAGAACTTCTCGGTCACCTACAACCACAGCTGAGCCGGCCACCGGCCGATCCGGCGGGGCGGTCCCGGACGCTACGGCGTTCCGGGGCCGCCCCGTTTTCCGCTGCCGGGCTACAGCGGGATCTCGGCCCACACCGTCTTGCCGACGACCCGCTCCGCGACGCCCCACTTGCGCGACAGCGCCTCCACGAGGATCAGCCCCCGGCCTTGTTCGTCCTGCGGTGCCCCGCGCAGGATCTGGAGATGGCGTTCCCCCCGCGCGTCGCTCACCTCGATGCGCAAGGCGTCCGCCTCGGGCAGCAGCGTCAGCCGCAGCTCGAAGTCCCGGCCGGGTACGCGACCGTGGGTGACGGCGTTGGTCGCCAGCTCGGAGACGAGGAGCTGGGCGGTCTCGTTCGCGTCGCTCTCGTAGGGGTATCCCCAACTCGCGAGCGAGGAGGCGGTGAGCCGCCGGGCCAGCCGGGCGCCGCGGGGGGTGGCGCTGAGTCGCTGGACCAACTCTTTCAGGGGGGTGGAGATTTGCGGATTCACATCACTGAGCGTGGCCGGTTCTCCCTACGCTGACCAGGAGAAACCCGGCGACTGTGCGTAGTCGTACGGGTGCGGGTCGTCTGTGTACGGAGAGGGCGGAGGACGGAGTGGTAGACGAACGAGAGCGGCGGCCGGACACTCCTGGTCAGGAGAACGGGGCGATGGGTGTCTTTGCCATGGTGGGCAGGCAGTTGAAGCTCTTGCGGGAGCGGGCAGGACTCAGTCAGTCGGAGTTCGGGGCGCTGGTCGGGTACGGACCCGATCAGATCTCGGCCATGGAGAGGGGTGTGCGGACCCCCAGGCCGGACTTCCTGGTCAAGGCGGACCCCATCCTCAACGCCGACAAGATGCTGATCGCGGTCATCCCCGAGGTCGAGGACGCGATGCGCAGGGCGCGGACGCGGCACCCGGAGTGGTATCGGGGACAGGCCGAGATGGAGAGGGAGGCGGTGGAGCTGCACTTCTACGCCACACACGCCGTGCCGGGCCTCTTGCAAACCGAGGATCACGCGCGGGCCCTGTTCGCCAAGCGGCGGCCGTTCTTCAGCGAGGAGACCATCGAGAAGCGAGTGGCCGACCGACTCTCGCGCCAGCAGGTCTTCGAGCGCTGGCCGCCGCCCATCGTCAGCTACGTCCTCGAAGAAGCGGTACTCGACCGGCCGATCGGCGGGGTGCGGGTCCATGCTGACCAGTTGCGTCGCCTGCTGGCCGTGGGGGACAGGCAGAACGTCGAGATCCAGGTGATGCCGACCAAGATGGAGGAACACCCCGGCGTTGACGGTGCGTTCAACCTCTTGGTGCCGAAGGGGCATGAGCAGGTGGCGTACCTGGAAGTGCAGGGCCACCCTCAGTTGATCATCCATCGGGACGACGTCCGGAAGATCGCCGACCGCTATGGGATCATGCGCGCGGTGGCACTGACTCCCAAGGAATCCCGCGCCCTGATCGCGGAGAAATTGGAGAAGCTATGAGTACCGAGGGCCTGCCCTGGATCAAGTCGAGCTACAGCAGCGGCGAGGGCGGCGAATGCGTGGAACTCTCGTACACCTGGCGCAAGTCGAGCTACAGCGGGGCTGAGGGCGGCGAATGCGTCGAGGTCGCCGAACACCCCAGCGTCATCCACATCCGCGACTCGAAACGCCCCACCGCCCACCTCACCGTGACTCCCGCCACCTGGGCCGCCTTCCTCTCGGTTGCCCGAGTGACGGCAAGCTGAACGACTGGCGGGCCCGCGCGGCGGCGGCCCGGTACCGTACGGAACGTTCCGCCCGCAAGCGAATGCCGGGGAACCGTCCGGGACCGGATCGGTAACGCCCGCTCGTAGCCTGCCTTTCCACCCTCGCCGACTTCGTTACCCGAGCAGAGGTATGAAAGAAGACAATGACGTCAGCCGGATCTTCCTGCTGAACCCGGATCCGCGCCTCCTGAGAGAGGCGCACCGGGCCGGTGTACAAGTGCGCTCGGCCCGGATCGAGGCGCACGACGAGTCCGCGCTGCGGCCCCTCCTGAAGGAGGCCGCGGCGGCCGGACTGTTCGTCAATCCCGCACGCGCCCTGCGGCTGCTGGCCGACCCCGACGCCGTACAGCGGCTGGTACGGGACAACCGGCTGTCCCCGGACGCCGGAGCGGTGTCCGGCGCGCCCCGGCTGACCGTGGAGACGCTCAGCGTGCACGGGATGCACCAGACCGTGGGGATCACCGCCCGCACGCCGTACGGCCTGCTCCACCCGGCCCCCCTGACGGAGGACACCGCGGCGGAGGTACGGGCCGTGGTGACCGCGCTGCTGGACCTCACCGGATACCAGTACGGACCGGCGCACACGGGGGTCACGCTGACCCGGCAGGGCCCGGTGATCACCGGGTGCCGGGCCGGCCTCGCGGACGAACCGATACCCGAACTGCTCAAGGTGGCCGGGGGCTTCGACCTGGCCGCCGGAGCCGTACGGGTGCTGGCCGGAAAGCTCGTGGAGACCGCCCGCCCGTGCCGGTTCGCCGCCGCGGCCGAACTGAGGCGGCCCTGGCGGCAGTGCGCCGAGGAGGTGGGAGTGGTTCCGGATGTGCGGGTCGTGTCGACGTCCGGGTCCCGGGGCCCCGGGCACTTCGTGGTGCACGCCGACTCCCCGGAAACGGCGGCGCAGCGGGTGACCTCGCTGAACGCGCTGGTCGCGGGCGAGGCGAGCTGATCCGGAGAACCGGGAACGGATCGGTAACGAAACGGTAGAGGCCCGCCGCATCGTTGATACGTCGCCGGAAGAAGGACGACGACGCCCGCGACGTCAACAGGAGGCGGAGTCAGGATGCTGAAGTTCTCGATTCTCGGGGCACTGCAGGTCCGCACCGTGTCCGGCCCTGCGGAGATCTCCGGCGACCTGCAACGCACCCTCGTGCAGACGCTGCTGGTCAGCGAGGGACAGCCGGTGTCCGGTGAGGGGCTGGTCGAGGAGATGTGGGGCGAGGCCGTACCCGACAACCAGGCCAACGCCCTCCAGGCGCACGTGAGCCGGCTGCGACGGAAGCTGAAAGCCCTGGAACCGGGGCGTCCGGTATCTCGGGTGACGATTCATCCCTCCGGATACCGGCTCACCGTGGAGGAGGGAGAACTGGACGCGGCCGAGTTCGTACGGACCGTACGCGAGGCGGAGTCGTGCTCCGCGTACGACGCGGAAGGCACCGCCCGGATGCTCGGACAGGCCCTCTCACTGTGGCGCGGACCGGTCTTCGGAGGGTTCCCCGGAGGCACCCTCTGCCAGCTGGCCGGGGCCCGCTACGAGGAGTACCGGATGCGGGCCATGGAACTGCGATTCGACGCGGAACTGCGGCTCGGACGGCATGCGGCCGTCCTCGCCGAGCTGGCCGAGGCCCACGCCAACCACCCGCTGCGCGAACGTTTCTGCGAGCAGTTGATGGTCGCCCTGTACTGCTCGGGACGACAGGCCGACGCCCTCGACGTGTACCGCCGGATGCGCCGCCAGCTCGACGAGGAACTCGGCATCCAGCCCTCGCCCGCACTGCGCCGCGTGGAGAGCGCGATACTCCGTCATGATCCCGCCCTGGCCGGTGATGCGCGTTCCACCCTCCTCCAGATCGCTTGAGGTGGTTAGCCTGTTCGCCAGGACCGAGGAAGACCCCAGGTAGCCGGAAACGCCTCCTCCGTGTTGCTCGTTCGGGTACAACCTAGGGTGGACCCGAACAACTCGGGCCGGGCGGCGCGGCGGGGCGGAGGGGACGGGTTCGTGGAATCGGCGGCATCCGGTCGTCCTGTCGTGCGCTTCAACATCCTCGGCTCGCTTGAAGGCTGGTGCGGCGAGCGCCGGTTGCGGCTCGGCAGTCCGACCCAGGAACGTGTTCTGGTCACCCTGCTCCTCGAACCCGGCCGCATGGTGCCGATGTCCCGGCTGATCGCCGCGGCCTGGGACGACGAGCCACCGCAGACGGCGAGTCACCAGATCCGCAAGTGCGTCGCCGCGCTGCGCACCCGCATCCCGGACGGTGCGGCGCTGATCATCACCGACGGCGCCGGCTACCGGGCCATGCTCGGCGAACACCAGCTGGACCTGCACGAGTTCACCGAGTGGTCCAGACAGGCCCGGCAGGCGGTGGCGGCCGGGCGGCCCGAGGACGCGGTCGGGCATCTGCGGGCCTGTCTCGACCTGTGGCGCGGCCCGGTGATGGCGGGCGCGGGCGGCTCGGTGATCAGCGCGGCCTCGGCGGCGCTGGAGGAGCGCCACATGGCGGTCGCCGAGCAGTATTTCGAACTCCAGCTTGAACTGGGCCAGTCCGGCGATCTGGTCGGCCCGCTGCGCGAGCTGGTCACCGCGCACCCGCTGCGGGAGACTCTGCGCGGCCGGCTGATGCTGGCGCTGTACCGGGCCGGCCGGCAGGCCGAGGCGCTGGAGGAGTTCGGCCGGGTGCGCGACCTGCTGGTGGAGGAGCTGGGCATCGACCCCGGTGCCGAACTCACCCGACTGTACGAGGCGATCCTGCGCGACAGCCCCGAAGTGGCGCCCCGGCTGCCGCAGTCGGTGTCCGACCGGGCCGCGCTGCTGGTCCCCGCGCCGTACACCACCCAGCCCTCCGGCACCGAGCCCGCACCCTGCACCCTCCCCTACGACCTGCCCGACTTCACCGGCCGCGACGACGAACTGGCCCGGCTGGTCACCGTGGGCCGCGCCCCGGCCGGGGGCGGCGCCCGGATCGTCGGCGTCGACGGCATGGGCGGCAGCGGCAAGACCGCGCTCGCCGTGCACGCCGCCCACCTGCTCGCCCCCGACTACCCCGACGGGCAGCTCTTCGTGGACCTGCGCGGCTTCAGCCCCGGCGAGAAGGCCCAGGATCCGGGCGCCGTGCTGCACTCCTTACTCCACACGCTGGGCATACCGGACGACCGAATACCGGACGACCTGGAGCGTCGTATCACCTTCTGGCGCACCGTCTCCGCCCAGCGGAAACTGCTCCTGCTGCTCGACAACGCCGCCGACGCCGCCCAGGTCAGACCCCTGCTGCCCGCCTCCGAGAACTGCCTCGCCATCCTCACCAGCCGGGTCCGCATGCTCGACCTCGACGGCTCCGAATGGCTGTCCCTCGGGCTGCTGTCCGCGGGCGACAGCACCACCCTGCTCACCCGGATGCTCGGCACCGGCCGCACCGCCGCCGAACCCCAGGCCGTGGACCAGCTCGCCCGGCTGTGCGGCGGCCTGCCGCTCGCCCTGCGCATCACCACCGCCCGGCTGCGCAACCGGCCCCGCTGGACCGTGCAGTACCTGGTCGACCGGCTCGCCGACGAGACCCGGCGGCTGCGCGAGCTGAGCGCGGGGGAGCGGAGCGTCGAGGCCACGCTGAGACTGTCGTACCAGGCCATGGACGAGGACCAGCGCGGCGCGTTCCGGCTGCTCGGGCTGCACCCCGGCAGCGCCATCGACGTGCACTCCGCCGCCGCCCTGCTCGCCACCGACGGCCGCGACGCCGAGGACATCCTGGAGGGCCTGCTCGACGCCCATCTGCTGGAGCAGCACGAGGCGGGCCTGTACGGCTTCCACGATCTGGTGCGCACGTACGCGCTGAGCGTGCGCGAGGTGGAGGACGACGAGGAGGCCGCCGCCGAGCGGCTGGTCGCGTACTACATCCAGGCCACGGACCTGGCCTGCGAGACCCTCTTCCCCGGCCGCACCCGCTACGGCGACGCCCCCGCCGACCTGGCCGACCTGCCCCGGCTGGACGACGGCGAGCAGGCACTGCGCTGGTTCGACCGGGAGTACGAGGCGCTGCTCGCGGTGGTCGCCCGGGCCGGCACCCAGGGCCTGCACCGCCCGGCCGCGCTGCTCGCCCGCAACCTGCTCTTCTACCTGGACCTGCGCGGACGCTACGAGGAGTTCCGGGTGGTCGGCCGGATCGGGGTCGCCGCCTGCCGCCAGCTGGACGACCCCGCGCTGCTCGGCATCAGCCTGTGCAACCTGGCCGTCGCGCACTGGTGGCTCGGCGACTTCCAGGACGGCATCACCACCGCCCAGGAGGGCCTGGAGCACTCCAGCGGCAGCGACCCGCGCTCCGAGGCGATGTGCCTGGACGTGCTCGGCCTGCTGCACGGCTCCCTCGGCAACTTCGAACAGGCCCGCGCCTACCTGGACCAGGGCATCGCCCTGCACCGGGAGCTGGGGCTGTCCCGGATGGAGGCGCAGGCGCTGGTCAACCTGTCCACCGTGCAGATCTGGACCGGCCACTACGCCGAGGGCGCCCGCAACGCGGCCCGCGCCACCGAGCTGAACCGGCGCCTGGGCGAGCGCAGCAACGAGATCCACTCCCTGACCTTCCTCGCCCTCGCCCACCTCGGCACCGGCGAGGACGAGCGGGCCCGCGCCTGCCTCGCCCAGGCCCTGGAGCTGTGCGACGAGTCCCGCAAGCCCGCCAACGTCGCCGTCGTCCTCGCCCACTGGGCCCGCGTCTGCCAGCGCCTGGGCGACGTCCGCTCCGCCGCCGAGCACGCCGAGCGCGCCCTCGACCTGGTCTCCGCGGAAGGCACGGCGCTGCGGCAGGCGACGGTCTCCAACGTGGTGGGGCTCGTCCATCTGCGCAGCGGCGCCCCCGACCGGGCGATGGAACTGCACGGCCAGGCCCACGAACTGGCCTCCCGGCACGGGTACCGGATCGAGATCGCGCACGCCCTGCACGGGATGGCCGAGGCCGCGCAGGCACTCGACGACGAGAAGACCGCGGAGCTGCATCACGCGCAGGCGAAGGCGCTGTACGACGCGATGGGGGTCACCGAGGCGGGGCGGCGGCTGTAGAACCGGCGCGGGGTGCTCCTTCCGTACCGGTCGCCGTACCCGGCGTTTCGCCGGCGTCCCGGACAAGGCGACGGCACCGGTGGGTGTGACCCGGCCGGTGCCGTCGGCGTGCTCGTGCGTGCTGCGTACGGGGTGTTCGACGGATGCCGTGGACGTCCGCCGCGGCGGACGGGCGGTCAGGAGTGGACGAGGCCCGGGCCACGGTCGTCGGCCAGAACGGAGCGGGAGTGGCTGCTGTTGCCGTGCACCAGGGCCTGGTGCAGGCCGGTGGCGGGGACGGTGGCGGCGGTACCCAGGGCGAGGACGCCGGCACCGGCGAGAGCGGCCAGAACGGTCTTCGTACGCAGAGTGATGGCACGCATGATGACCCCCAGAGAGAGACGGATCGTGTTCCGGTCGCCGGGCCCTCCCCGACGCCACGATCGATGTTCCGGGCCCCCGGTCCCCAAGCCTTCCCCACTGGTTACCGGGTCCGGGTAGGCCGTCGGTACTCCTCGTCGTTCCCGCAGGTGAGGGCGGGTGTCAGCCGGGTTTCACGACCCACACGAAGGCCTGCGGGACCTGGGCGACACCCTTGCCGAGCCGCCCGTCGGGCTCGCGCACGGTACGGGAGGCGAGCCGGAACCCGGCGTCCGCCAGCAGCCGCGTCATGTCCTCGGGGAGCCGCCGCCGGAAGTCCAGCGTGACGGCGTGGTCCCAGGGCCTCTCCGGGCGCAGCGAGTCCCGGCCGACCTGGAACGCCACCAGCAGGTGCCCGCCGGGCGCGAGGACGCGGTACAGCTCGGCGAACAGGTCCGGGAGCCGCTCGTCCGGGGTGTGGATGGAGGAGTACCAGGAGAGTGCCCCGGCGAGGGAGCCGTCGGGGAACGGGAGGTCCAGCATGGAGCCCTGCTCGAAGCGCAGGCCGGGGTGGTTGCGGCGGGCCACGGCGAGCATGGCCGCGGAGAGGTCGAGGCCGCAGGCGTCCAGGCCCAGGGCGGCGAGGTGCGCGGTGACGTCGCCGGGCCCGCAGCCGAGGTCGGCCACCCGGCCGTCCGGTCCCACCTCCTCGGCGAACGCGGCGAGCAGCGCCCGCTCCAGCGGCATGCCGGCGAGCGGGTCGCGGAAGTGCTCGGCGTAGTCCTCGGCGACGGTGTCGTAGAAGGTGCGGGTGTCGGTCAGGAAGTCCCGGGTTTCGGTCATGCGCATGGAAGGTAGTGGCCGGAAGCCGCGGCGGGGCAGACGGTTTCCCGCGCGGCGCATGATCCTGGCCAGGGCGCCGTGAACGAACAGCGGGCCCGGACCCTGGAATTCGTCCCGAGTTCATCCGGAATTGGCGGCCGAAGTGTCCGGACAAAGGCAGGAGCCCCGTCGCCGCGAGCGGCGTGGGGCTCCTTGGGTACTGCTCTCAGGTTCTGCGATCAGGCAGTGATCAGGCGGGGGTGACGTTCTCCGCCTGCGGGCCCTTCGGGCCCTGCGTCACGTCGAAGGTCACCTGCTGGTTCTCCTCGAGGGAGCGGAAGCCGGTGGCGTTGATCGCGGAGTAGTGAACGAAGACGTCGGGGCCGCCGCCCTCCTGGGCGATGAAGCCAAAGCCCTTTTCGGCGTTGAACCACTTAACGGTTCCGGTAGCCATAAGCCCTCCTTGGGCTCAAAAGGGTTGCCCTGCTCCAGAACCTGCAAGTGCGAAACTGTGCTGCACCACTGCATTCGTCTGAAAACGACGAGAGCCCGCGGTCACATGCTCCGCAGGCTCTGTACTGCAAGGGAAACCAAACTGCAACTTGCGGCGAGCCTAGCACGCGGGCAGCCGGAAGCAATAGAGGGCAAGATCACTTCACTCGGATGTTTGAACGCGGTAACCCGTTTGACGGCGGGGCCGGTCTCTGCACCGTACCAGGCGGGGTCTAGAGTCCCGCGATGTGGACAATTCTCGCACCCGGCCGCGCGTCGGCCACATCCAGTTCCTGAACTGCCTGCCCCTCTACTGGGGGCTCGCGAGAACCGGCACCCTCCTCGACTTCGAGCTGACCAAGGACACCCCGGAGAAGCTCAGCGAGCAGCTGGTGCAGGGTGATCTCGACATCGGACCGGTGACCCTGGTCGAGTTCCTGAAGAACGCCGACGACCTGGTCGCCTTCCCGGACATCGCCGTGGGCTGCGACGGCCCGGTGATGTCCTGCGTGATCGTCTCGCAGGTCCCGCTGGACCGGCTGGACGGCGCGAAGGTGGCCCTCGGCTCGACCTCCCGCACCTCGGTCCGGCTCGCGCAGCTCCTCCTCGCCGAGCGTTACGGCGTCCAGCCCGAGTACTACACGTGCCCGCCCGACCTCGGCCTGATGATGCGGGAGGCGGACGCCGCCGTCCTCATCGGGGACGCGGCCCTGCGCGCCAACCTGCACGACGGCCCGCGCTACGGCCTCGACGTGCACGACCTCGGCGCGCTCTGGAAGGAGTGGACCGGCCTGCCGTTCGTCTTCGCGGTGTGGGCGGCCCGGCGCGACTACCTGGAGCGGGAGCCGGACATCACCCGCCAGGTCCACCGGGCCTTCCTGGAGTCCAAGGCGCTGTCCCTGGAGGAGGTCGACAAGGTCGCGGAGCAGGCGGCCCACTGGGAGGCCTTCGACGCGGCGACCCTCGCCCAGTACTTCACCACCCTCGACTTCAGCTTCGGCGCCCCCCAGCTGGCGGCCGTCTCCGAGTTCGCCCGCCGGGTGGGCCCGACGACCGGCTTCCCCGCCGATGTGAAGGTGGATCTGCTCCAGCCGTAGTCACTACGCTGCCGGTGGTGAACGGGGAGGGGGACCGCCATGCGGCCGGAGCACACGGGCGGGAACGACCAGGACACGCCCGGCGGCTCGGCCGGCCCGTCCTTCGGGGCCGGCGGGCCGGTCGTGCGGGCGCTCGCCGGGGACGAACCGGTGGCCGTGGGACCGTACCGGCTGATCGGGCGGCTCGGGGCCGGTGGCATGGGGCGGGTCTACCTCGGGCGCAGCGCGGGG
Organism: Streptomyces sp. SCPE 10; assembly: GCF_051980735.1. Taxonomy (NCBI): domain Bacteria; kingdom Bacillati; phylum Actinomycetota; class Actinomycetes; order Kitasatosporales; family Streptomycetaceae; genus Streptomyces; species Streptomyces sp. SCPE 10. The sequence goes on from NZ_CP197069.1 coordinate 4,461,526, forward strand.
GGCCGCACCGTCGCGGTCAAGATCGTGCACCCGCACCTCGCGCTGGACGAGGAGTTCCGGGCCCGCTTCCGGCGCGAGGTGGAGGCCGCCCGCCGGGTCGGCGGTGCCTGGACCGCGCCGGTGCTGGACGCGGACCCGGACGCCCCGGTGCCCTGGGTCGCCACCGCCTACGCGGCCGGCCCCTCCCTCGCCGCCGCCGTCACCGAGCACGGGCCGCTGCCCGAGCACACGGTACGGGCGCTGGCCGCGGGCCTCGCCGAGGCGCTGACCGCCGTGCACGCCCTGGGCCTGGTCCACCGGGACGTCAAGCCGTCCAACGTGCTGCTCACCCTGGACGGCCCCCTGCTGATCGACTTCGGCATCGCCCGCGCCACGGACGGCACCGCCTCCCTCACCGCCACCGGCGCGTCGGTCGGCTCGCCGGGCTACATGTCCCCGGAGCAGATCCTCGGCAAGACCGTCACCGGCGCGGCGGACGTCTTCTCCCTGGGCGCGGTCCTCACCTACGCGGCGACGGGCCGGTCCCCGTTCCCGGGCGACTCCTCCGCCGCGCTGCTCTACAAGGTCGTCCACGAGGACCCCGAACTGGGCGCGCTGAGCGGGGAACTGCGGGAGGTCGCCGCCGCCTGCCTGGCCAAGTCCCCGTCGGCCCGCCCCTTTCCGGCCGACGTCGGCCACCGCCTCGCCCCGGGCGGCGCCGCCCGCCTCGTGGCCGGGGGCTGGCTGCCGGGGCCGCTGGTGGAGCGGGTCAGCAGGAGCGCGGTCCACCTGCTCAACCTGGACACCGGGGAGACGGTCCACTCGGGACCGGTGGCGTTCGACGGGCCGTCGGTGAGCGCAACGCCGACGGACCCCCCTTCCCTGCCGGGGCGGTTCGGCCCGGCCCCGGTCATGACCCCGCCCGCGCCACAGACCCCTCCGCCCCGGCCGGCCCACGCCCCCGGCCCCCTGGCCGCCGTCCCCGCCCCCCGCGCCGGCAGACTCTCGGTGAGCGTCGCGGCGAACGCGGCCCCGACGGAGAACGGCCGCGGCCGCAGGCTGAGTTGCACCGTCGCCCTGGCGGTCGCCGGGGCCCTCGCCCTGGTGGCGGTGGGCCTCGGCGCGCTGCTGCGCCCGTGGTACGGCGCCGACGGCGGCGGGCACGACGAAGCGGGCGGCGCCCCCACCCCGGCCCATAGCACGGCCCCCGGCGACGGCGCCGTCGGCGACCCCCCGCCCGGCGCGTCCGACCCCTCCGCCGGAACCCCGGGGTCCGGCAGCGTCCCGGCGCGGTACATCGGCACGTGGGAGGGCCCGGCCGCCGGCCTCGGCGGCACCCGGCCCATGGGCACCTTCCGGCTCACCGTCCACCAGGCGGCGCCCGGGCGGCCGTTGGGGAAGCTGCGCCGGACCGACACCGCCGGCGCCGTCTGCACCGACCTGCTCACCCTCCAGAAGGCCACCGCCACCCGGCTCCTCGCCACCTCGGTGGGCGCGAAGGACGACCACGCCGGCTGCGACCGCGCCCCCCACCGGATCGAACTGACCCCGACCGGCGACGACGACCTCGCCTACACCTCCGACAGCGCGGCGGAGGGCCACCCGGCGTCCCGCATGTCCAGGGTCGGCGGGTGACCGGGGCCCTCGTGCTCGGCGCCCTGCTGTGGGGCGCGCTCGCGGGCGCCCTGCTGCCCCGCGCCGCGCACCGGCTCGCCGTACCGGCGGGCGAACCCCGGCGCGCGCACTGCGCGGAGGGCCACCCGCTGCGGGGCTGGCTCGGCCGCACGGCGTGCCCGCGGTGCGCGTCCGCCGCCGGCCCCCTCCTGCCCGCCGTCACCGCCCTGGTCTGCGCCGCCCTCGTCGCCGCGACCGGCCCCCGGCCCGAGGCGGGGGCCTGGCTGCTGCTCGCTCCGGCGGGGGTGCTGCTCGGGGTGGTCGACGTCCGGGTGCGGCGGTTGCCCGACGTGCTGACCCTGCCCCTCGCCGCCGCCGCGCTCGCGCTGCTGGGGCTCGCCTCGCTGCTGCCCGGCCACCGCGGCCACTGGCTCACCGCGCTCTGCGCGTCCCTCGCGCTCGCGGCCGGTTACGCCGTACTGCACCTGGTCAACCCGGCCGGCCTGGGCTTCGGGGACGTGAAGCTGGCGCTCGGGGCGGGGGCCGTGCTCGGGTGGTACGGGTGGTCCGTGGTGCTGCTCGGCACGTTCGCCGGGTTCGTGCTCGGGGCCCTGTACGGCGGTGCGCTCGTCGTGCTGCGGCGGGCCGGGCGGGGGTCGGTGATCCCGTTCGGGCCGTTCCTGCTGTGCGGGACGCTGGTCGGGGTGCTGATCGGCGGGTATGCGGCGCTGGCGTAGGCTGGTCCGGTCCGTCCTCGCCCCTTCAGAAAGGGAAGCCCCCGGTGACCGAGAAGGCCGACCTCCAGTCCGTCCTCGACCGTGCCGCCGCCGGTGGGCGGATCACCCCGGAAGAGGCCGTCGCCCTCTACCGCGACGCCCCCCTGCACGCGCTGGGCGCCGCCGCCGACGCCGTGCGCCGCCGCATGTACGCCGGTATCGAGCACATCGCGACGTACATCATCGAGCGCAACATCAACTACACGAACGTGTGTGTCACGGCGTGCAAGTTCTGCGCCTTCTACGCGGCCCCCAAGGACAAGGAGAAGGGCTGGACCCGCGACCTCGACGACATCCTGCGCCGCTGCGCGGAGACCGTCGAGCTGGGCGGCACCCAGATCATGTTCCAGGGCGGCCACCACCCGGACTACGGCGTCGAGTACTACGAGAAGCACTTCAAGGCCATCAAGGACGCCTTCCCCCAGCTGGTGATCCACTCGCTGGGCGCGTCCGAGGTCGAGCACATGGCCCGGATCAGCGGCGTGTCGGTCGAGGAGGCCATCACCCGGATCCACGAGGCCGGCCTCGACTCCTTCGCCGGCGCCGGTGCCGAACTGCTGCCCGAGCGGCCCCGCAAGGCCATCGCCCCGCTGAAGGAGAGCGGCGAGCGCTGGCTGGAGATCATGGAGACCGCGCACAAGCTGGGTGTCGAGTCCACCTCCACCATGCTGATGGGCACCGGCGAGACCAACGCCGAGCGCATCGAGCACCTGCGGATGATCCGCGACGTCCAGGACCGCACGGGCGGCTTCCGCGCGTTCATCCCGTACACGTACCAGCCGGAGAACAACCACCTCAAGGGCCGCACCCAGGCGACGATCTTCGAGTACCTGCGGATGATCGCCATCGCCCGGCTGTTCCTCGACAACGTCCGGCACATCCAGGGCTCCTGGCTCACCACGGGCAAGGAGGTCGGCCAGCTGTCCCTGCACTACGGCGCGGACGACCTCGGCTCGATCATGCTGGAGGAGAACGTGGTGTCCTCGGCCGGCGCGAAGCACCGCTCCAACCGGCTGGAGATCATCGACCTCATCCGCAAGGCGGGCCGGGTGCCGGCGCAGCGGGCCACGACCTACGAGCACCTCGTCGTGCACGACGACCCGGCGAACGACCCGGTGGACGACCGCGTCGCCTCCCACATCTCCTCCACCGCCATCGAGGGCGGCACCGCCCACCCCGAGCTGAAGCTGCTCCCCGCCAACTGAGCCCGCGGTGCTGACCATCCACGCCGACTCCAGGGGGTCCGCGCTCGCCGTCGAGGGCGAGGTGATCGTGGGCGCGGGGGACCTGGCGGAACTGGCCGACGGGTATCCGCGGGCGCGGGTGCGCCGCTGGCCCGGCATCCTCACGCCCGGCCTCGTCAACCTGCACGGCACCGAGCTGCTGGAGGAGGCGTACCACCCCGACCCCCGGGAGGCCGACGCCCTCGGCACCGAACCGCTGACCGGCGCCGCGCTCGCCGCGCTCGCACCGGACGACGTGCGCTGGGGCGGGAGCGCGCGGCGCGGCGTCCAGCGGATGCTGGCGCACGGCACGGTGGCGGCGGCCTGCGACCCGCTGCGCAACCGGGCGGTCCGGGACGCGGTACGGCGCACCGGACTGGACATCGTGGACCGGCAGGGGCGTCCCGGCGGGGTGCCCTCGCTGGACCCGTTCGCCTCCGGGCTGCCGCCCCGCACGCCCCCGGCCCGTACGACCGGCAGCGCCGCGTGCTTCGCCGTCTTCGACGTCGCCGACGAGGCGGAGCTGGCCGAGCGGGGCGCCTCGACGTGCGTGGCGACGGTCATCGGCGGCCGGCTGCTGTACCGCCGTCGGTGAGCCGCGCGGTGCCCGCCGCACCGACTCCCCGACCCGGCGGACTCCGGCGGAACCCTGCTGCGACAATGGCCGGGTGACCCGCGCATCCCTGGACAAGCAGCCGCACGAAGTCGCCTCGATGTTCGACAACGTGGCGGAACGGTACGACCTCACCAACGACGTGCTGTCCCTGGGGCAGGACCGCCGCTGGCGCAAGGAGGTCGCCGCCGCCGTCGACGCGCGCCCCGCGCAGAAGGTCCTGGACCTCGCCGCCGGCACCGCCACCTCCTCCCTCCCCTTCGCCCGCACGGGTGCGTACGTCGTGCCCTGCGACTTCTCCCTCGGCATGCTCCAGGTCGGCAAGAAGCGCCACACCTGGATGCCGTTCACGGCCGGCGACGCGACGAAGCTGCCGTTCAAGGACGACACCTTCGACGCCGTCACCATCTCCTTCGGCCTGCGCAACGTGCAGGACACGGACGCGGCCCTGCGGGAGATGTACCGGGTGACCCGGCCCGGCGGACGCGTGGTGATCTGCGAGTTCTCGCACCCGACCTGGACGCCCTTCCGGACCGTCTACACCGAGTACCTGATGCGCGCCCTGCCCCCGGTCGCCCGCGCGGTGTCCTCCAACCCCGACGCGTACGTCTACCTCGCCGAGTCCATCCGCGCCTGGCCGGACCAGCCCGGCCTCGCCGCACGGCTGCGCGAGGCCGGCTGGTCCAGGGTCGCCTGGCGCAACCTGACGGGCGGTGTGGTCGCGCTGCACCGGGGCTTCAAGGACTGAGCCCCGGGCCGCTCACCGGCCGATCACCTCGAACGCGTCCCCCGGCTCGCCCAGTTCGCGCTGGAGTCCGCCCGCCGGCGGCCCGGGGACGCGTGGTTCACGGACGCCCCCGCCGCCCTCGCCCTCCGCCAGGTCGAACCACACGTACACCATCGACTCCGCCGGCACCTCCGCGCCGGGACGCGGGTACTGGCGTACGACGTAGTCGACCATCGTGCGGTGGAAGTCCGGGCGGTCCGGCGCGGCCAGGAACAGGCCCCGCGCCCGGGCGGTCTCGCGCGCGTCCACGGCCATCAGCCCGACCAGCCGTGGCACACGCACTTCGGGTGTTGTGCGCACAGATGTCACCCCCAGCGGTACTGGCAGGGTAGCCCCCGGCGCACACCGGCCGGAAGGATCCGGTGTCGTTCTGTGACAGACGACTACCCTGCGTCAGCAGTGGGTGAGCCGAGTGCCAGCCGGAAGCAGAGCGCGTCCTCGTCCAGCGTGGGGTGCGGGTAGGTCTCCGCCGGGCGCATGCCCAGACGCCTGGTCACCGCGATGGAGCGCGCGTTGCCCGGCCGCACCATCGCCACCACCTCCGGCACGCCCGCCGCCCGTACCCGCTGGAGGGTCTCGCGCGCGGCGGCGGTGACGTACCCCTTGCCCCAGTGCGCCCGGCCGAGCCGCCAGCCGATCTCCGTGGCGCCCACCGGGCCCCAGGCCGGCCGCCAGGGCTGGGCGCCGGTGAAGCCGAGGACCTCGCCGGACTCGTCCAGGATCGTCCACAGGCAGAAGCCGAGTTCGGCGTCGTGCCGCCGCTGGCGCGCGGTGAGTTCCTCGTACACCGACAGCGCGGCGGGCTTGCCGCCGTGGAACTCCATCACCTCGGGGTCGGCGAAGAGGCGGTGCCAGGCGAGGGCGTCCTCGTGGGTGGGAACACGCAGCCGCGGAGCGGGGAGAGATCGGTTCACAGGGCAGCCCTTCAGCCGGGTGATCTATTCCGCTGAATAGACTGCCCATGTCCAGTGCCCGTCGGCACGCAGATTTCGAACTTGGGGAGATCCCGCCGTGACCGAGCCCCTCTCCGACCACACCGCCGATGTGATCGTCGTGGGCGCGGGGCCAGCCGGCTCCGCGACCGCGTACCACCTCGCGAAGGCCGGTCTCGACGTACTGCTCCTGGAGAAGACCGAGTTCCCCCGCGAAAAGGTGTGCGGTGACGGCCTCACCCCCCGTGCCGTCAAGCAGCTCGTCGCCATGGGCATCGACATCTCCGAGGAGGCGGGCTGGCTGCGCAACAAGGGCCTGCGCATCATCGGCGGCGGCTCCCGCCTCCAGCTCGACTGGCCCGATCTCGCCGCCTACCCGAACTACGGACTCGTCCGCAAGCGCGACGACTTCGACGAGATCCTGGCCCGCAACGCCCAGAAGGCGGGCGCGCGGCTGTACGAGCGCTGCAACGTCTCCGGCCCGATCGTGGACGAGCGCACCGGCCGGATCACCGGTGTCACCGCCAAGGTCGGCGAGGAGAAGCGCGAGGCCGCCTTCCACGCGCCGCTCGTCGTCGCCGCCGACGGCAACTCCACCCGGCTGTCCCTCGCGATGGGCCTGCACCGGCGCGAGGACCGCCCGATGGGCGTCGCGGTGCGCACGTACTTCACCTCGCCCCGCCACGACGACGACTACCTGGAGTCCTGGCTGGAACTGTGGGACCGGCGCGGCCCCCAGGACCGGCTGCTGCCCGGCTACGGCTGGATCTTCGGCATGGGCGACGGCACCTCCAACGTCGGCCTCGGCGTACTCAACACCTCCGCCGCCTTCAAGGAGCTGGACTGGCGCGAGATCCTCAAGGCCTGGTGCGCCTCCATGCCCGAGGACTGGGGCTACACCCCGGAGAACATGACGGGCCCGATCCGCGGCGCCGCCCTGCCCATGGCCTTCAACCGCAAGCCCCACTACACCCGCGGCCTGCTGCTCGTCGGCGACGCCGGCGGCCTGGTGAACCCCTTCAACGGCGAGGGCATCGCCTACGCCATGGAGTCCGGCCAGATCGCCGCCGACGTCATCGTCCAGGCCCACGCCAGGGCCACGCCCGCCCAGCGCGAGATCGCCCTGCAGCGCTACCCGCAGGTCCTCAAGGACACCTACGGCGGCTACTACAACCTCGGCCGCGCCTTCGTGAAGCTCATCGGCAACCCGAAGGTCATGCAGATCGCCACCCAGCGCGGTCTGACCCACCCGATCCTGATGAAGTTCACCCTGAAGCTGCTGGCGAACCTGACCGACCCCACGGGCGGCGACGCGATGGACCGCATCATCAACGGCCTGACGAAGGTGACCCCGAAGGCCTGACGCCCGTTCTCCGGATCCGGAGTCAGGCGTTCAGCTCGGCTTCCCTGGCCGACCGGCGGGCATGGACCTCCGCCCGCCGGTCGGCCATCTGCCGCAGCGCGTCCTTCTTCTCCCGTTTCGTCAACCGGTCCAGGTAGATGTACCCGTTGGTGTGATCGGTCTCGTGGGCGAGGCAGCGCGCGAAGTAGCCCGTGCCCTCGATCTCCAGCGGGTTGCCGTCCCGGTCCTGGCCGCGCACGACGGCGCGGTCCGGCCTCGGCAGCGCCATCACCGCGCCCGGCACCGACAGGCAGCCCTCGCCCTCGTCCAGCAGCCGACGCCGGGTCACGGGCGATTCCAGCACGGGATTGACGATGTGTCCGACATGCCGGTTTCCATCGTCGTCGGGGCAGTCGTACACGAAAAGACGCAGATCGACCCCGACCTGGTTCGCGGCGAGGCCCGCCCCCTCGGCGACGTACATGGTGCGGAACATGTCGTCGATGAGCGCGGCGAGGTCGGGACCGAACTCCGTGACGTCCCGGCACGGCTTGTGCAGCACCTCCTCGCCGACCTCGGTGATGCGGCGCACCCGGCCGCGCCCGGACTCGGGGGCGTAACGGGGGAACTCGGCCACGGGGCCGCCCTGTACGAAGACGCGTGGCATCGCGGCTTCTCCTTCGCTCGTGGACGGACCGCCGGACGGCGGCCCGGTCCCCGAGCATGCCAGGGAACGCCGCAGGGCCGCTGCCCCCGAGCGGCTGCGGCCCTGCGAAAGAACGCCTGAAGCGTCGTGAAAGGTGCGGGTCGGCTCAGAGCACCCGCACGGCGCCGGTCGGCTGGTCGTACGAGAGCGGGTGCTCCGCGACGCCGTCCGACGGGTTCTGCGCGCCGACGAACATACCGCCGCCCACGTACACCGCGACGTGGTACGCGCTGCCCGCGCTGCCCCAGTACAGGATGTCGCCCGGCTGGAGGTTGCTCAGCGATACCTGGGTGCCGGCGGTCGACTGGTCCTGGGAGACGCGCGGCAGGCTCACGCCGACCTGCTTGAAGGCCGTCTGCACGAGGCCCGAGCAGTCGTACGCGGACGGGCCGGTGGCACCGGAGACGTACGCCTTGCCCAGCTGCGACTTGACGAAGCTGACGACGGCCGCGGCGGAGCCGGTGGCCGTGGAGGAGCCGGTGTCGACGCCGGTGGAGACGGAGCCGGAGCCGCCCGTGGAGGCGGCGAGCGTCGTACGGACCTCGCTGCGCGAGGCGCGCTCGGCGGCGGCCTTGCGGGCGGCCTCCTCGGCCTTCTTCTTGGCCTCGGCCGCCTTCTGCTTGGCGTCCGCGAGGTCCGCCTTGGCCTGCTTCGCGGCGTTCGCGGCGGCCGCGTCGCGCTCGGCCTGCAGCTGGTAGTTCGCGGCGGCCTGCTGCGTGGCGTCCGCGGACTGGGCCGCCTGGGCGGCCAGGTCGGACGTCAGGGTGGGCAGTTCGAGGGTCTGCGTCACCGGCTCGGCGGCGCTGGCCGAACCGGCGGCCCCGGCGACTGCCAGGGTGCTGAGGACGCCACCGGCAACTCCGGCCCGCATCGCGAGGGACGACGCGCTGCGGCGGGGCTTCCGGTGGCTGCGTATGTGAGCGGTGTGGGACATGGGAACAACCGGTATCAGGGGCTCCTCCGTATCTTCAAGAAACGTGTCCTGTGCCACAGTTGCCCAATCGAGACCTTGAATCCCGGGCGTGTCGCTCTTTATTGACGCCGTAACGGACATTGCGGACGCCCGCGATCAAGCCCTTGATCACGGTCTTTGATCATTACGCCCGAATTGCCCCCCGCCTACCACTGGTTGGGGTCGATGGCCAAGCCCGGCTGTTGACGGCTTGTTACCGGTGTGGCGGAGGTCACGGAACGGTCACCCGGGAGCCGGCGTCCCGCGCGTGTGGAGCTCGTGAACGCGTGCACGCACTTTCACTCCGTCCACATCTCCCCCTGTGGCTCCCCCCGACGTGTGAACGGAGTCCACTATCAAGAGTGAACGTCCAAGGCGAATTTGCATGCAGGTGAACTTTCTTGATATTGAGACGCCCCCTCCGGCCTGCGGTGACGAGCTGGATTGTCACTTCTGGTGATCAACTGAACGCTTCGCGTATGAAGATCACCCATCATCCGACTTCATGATCCTTCGTCAGGTGGTGGAGATCACAAAGCTTGTGGAATACCCCGTGTCGCAGATCACAGAGCGGCAGGCATAAGATGCGAGGCAGTTGGGCTTGTGACCTGCTTCACATGTTCTCGATCTTCGCCGGGACGAGCGTGGTTCGTGGGGCCGGTGAGGCGGATGCGAGCCCAGTGAACCGCCAGCAGTCAGTGCCGACTGAGAGGAGCGAGGAGCGGTGAACGCGTATGCGCCCATCCTCGTACTGGGAGCCCTCGGGGCAGGCTTTGCGATCTTCTCCGTGGTCATGGCCACGCTGATCGGTCCGAAGCGGTACAACCGCGCCAAGCTCGAAGCCTACGAGTGCGGTATCGAGCCGACCCCCACGCCGGCCGGCGGCGGGCGCTTCCCCATCAAGTACTACCTGACGGCGATGCTCTTCATCGTCTTCGACATCGAGATCGTCTTCCTCTACCCCTGGGCCGTCACCTTCGACGCCCTGGGGCTTTTCGGGCTCGTGGAGATGCTGCTCTTCGTGCTCACCGTCTTCGTCGCGTACGCGTACGTATGGCGGCGCGGCGGCCTGGAATGGGACTGAGGGGCCATATAAGACATGGGACTCGAAGAAAAGCTGCCGAGCGGCTTCCTGCTGACCACCGTCGAACAGGCCGCGGGCTGGGTGCGCAAGGCGTCCGTCTTCCCGGCCACCTTCGGCCTGGCCTGCTGCGCCATCGAGATGATGACCACCGGCGCCGGCCGTTACGACCTGGCGCGCTTCGGCATGGAGGTGTTCCGGGGTTCGCCGCGCCAGGCGGACCTGATGATCGTGGCCGGCCGGGTCAGCCAGAAGATGGCACCGGTCCTGCGGCAGGTCTACGACCAGATGCCGAACCCCAAGTGGGTCATCTCCATGGGCGTCTGCGCGTCCTCGGGCGGCATGTTCAACAACTACGCGATCGTCCAGGGCGTCGACCACATCGTCCCGGTCGACATCTACCTCCCCGGCTGCCCGCCGCGCCCCGAGATGCTGATGGACGCGATCCTCAAGCTCCACCAGAAGATCCAGTCCACCAAGCTCGGCGTCAACGCGGAGGAAGCGGCCCGCGAGGCGGAGGAGGCGGCGCTCAAGGCCCTGCCCACCATCGAGATGAAGGGGCTGCTGCGGTGAGCGACGCGAACGGCACCCACGGCGGGGCGAACGGGGTGAACCCGGAGAAGGACCTGTCCGCCTCCAACCTCCCCGGTCAGCGCGGCCAGGGCGGCGAGGAGATCCGCGTCCAGCGCGGCATGTTCGGCGCCAACAACGGCGGCGACACCTCCGGCTACGGCGGACTGGTCCGCTCGGTCCGCCTCCCGGGACCGGCGACGCGGCCCTACGGCGGCTGGTTCGACGAGGTCGCCGACGAGCTGGAGGGCGCCCTGGAGGAACAGGGCCTGCTGCCGGACAACGCCATCGAGAAGACGGTCGTCGACCGCGGCGAACTCACCTTCCACATCGAACGCGAGCACCTGGTCCGCGTCGCCCGCACCCTGCGCGACGACCCCGCCCTGCGCTTCGAACTGTGCACCGGCGTCAGCGGCGTCCATTACCCGCACGACAAGGGCCGCGAGCTGCACGCCGTCTACCACCTGCGCTCCATCACCCACAACCGGCTGATCCGCCTGGAGGTCAGCGCCCCCGACGCCGACCCGCGCATCCCGTCCCTGGTCTCCGTGTATCCCACCAACGACTGGCACGAACGCGAGACCTACGACTTCTTCGGAATCGTCTTCGACGGCCACCCGGCCCTCACGCGGATCATGATGCCGGACGACTGGCAGGGCCACCCGCAGCGCAAGGACTACCCGCTCGGCGGCATCCCCGTCGAGTACAAGGGCGCCCAGATCCCGGCTCCGGACCAGCGGAGGTCGTACTCGTGAGCAGCACCCAGTCAGCAGCCTCCCGGGAAACCACCGAGGGCACCGTCTACACGGTCACCGGTGGCGACTGGGACGAGGTCGTCCAGTCCGCGGCCCGCGCCGACGACGAGCGCATCGTCGTCAACATGGGTCCCCAGCACCCCTCCACCCACGGGGTGCTCCGGCTGATCCTGGAGATCGAGGGCGAGACGGTCACCGAGGCCCGCTGCGGCATCGGCTACCTGCACACCGGCATCGAGAAGAACCTCGAGTTCCGCACGTGGACGCAGGGCACCACCTTCGTCACGCGCATGGACTACCTGACGTCCTTCTTCAACGAGACCGGCTACTGCCTCGCCGTCGAGAAACTCCTCGGCATCGAGGACGACGTCACCGAGCGCGCCCAGATCATCCGGGTGCTCCTGATGGAGCTGAACCGGATGTCCTCCCACCTGGTGGCCATCGCCACCGGCGGCATGGAACTCGGCGCCACCACGATCATGATCTACGGCTTCCGTGATCGTGAAATGATTCTCGACCTCTACGAGCTGATCACCGGCCTGCGGATGAACCACGCGTTCATCCGCCCCGGCGGACTCGCCCAGGACCTGCCGCCCGGCGCGGTCGACCAGATCCGCGAGTTCGTCAAGAAGATGCGCAAGAACCTCCCGGAGTACGACAAGCTCGCCACCGGGAACCCCATCTTCAAGGCCCGCATGCAGGACATCGGCTACCTCGACCTGGCCGGCTGCATGGCCCTCGGCGCCACCGGACCGATCCTGCGCGCCACCGGCCTGCCGCACGACCTGCGCAAGACCCAGCCGTACTGCGGCTACGAGACCTACGACTTCGAGGTCCCGACCGCCGACAGCTGCGACGCCTACGGCCGCTTCCTGATCCGCATCGAGGAGATGCGCCAGTCGCTCAGGATCGTCGAGCAGTGCCTGGACCGGCTCCAGCCCGGACCGGTCATGGTCGCCGACAAGAAGATCGCCTGGCCCGCCCAGCTCGCCCTGGGACCGGACGGGCTCGGCAACTCCCTCGACCACATCAAGAAGATCATGGGCACCTCCATGGAGGCCCTGATCCACCACTTCAAGCTGGTCACCGAGGGCTTCCGGGTCCCGCCGGGCCAGGCCTACGCGGCCGTGGAGTCCCCCAAGGGCGAACTCGGCGTGCACGCCGTCTCCGACGGCGGCACCCGCCCCTACCGGGTCCACTTCCGCGACCCGTCCTTCACCAACCTTCAGGCCATGGCGGCGATGTGCGAGGGCGGCCAGGTCGCCGACGTGATCGTCGCCGTCGCGTCCATCGACCCCGTGATGGGAGGCGTCGACCGGTGACCACCTCTTCTTCGGAGCACGGCGTCAGCCTGGGCATGCCCGAACTGCCCGCGCCCGCCTATCCGGACGACGTACGGGCCCGTCTGGAGGCGGACGCGCGCGAGGTGATCGCGCGCTACCCGGACTCCCGCTCCGCCCTGCTGCCGCTGCTCCACCTCGTGCAGTCGGAGGAGGGCCACGTCACGCGCACCGGCATGCGGTTCTGCGCCGAGATGCTCGGCCTGACCACCGCCGAGGTCACCGCGGTGGCCACCTTCTACACCATGTACCGGCGCCGGCCCTCCGGCGACTACCAGGTCGGGGTGTGCACCAACACCCTGTGCGCGGTGATGGGCGGCGACGCGATCTTCGAGGCCCTCCAGGAGCACCTGGGCGTCGGCAACGGCGAGACCACCGACGACGGCAAGATTACTCTGGAACACATCGAGTGCAACGCGGCCTGCGACTTCGCGCCGGTCGTGATGGTCAACTGGGAGTTCTTCGACAACCAGACGCCCGCCGGCGCCAAACGGCTGGTGGACGACCTGCGCGCGGGACGGCCCGTACAGCCCACGCGCGGGGCCCGGATGTGCACCTTCAAGGAGACCGCGCGCATCCTGGCCGGCTTCCCCGACGAACGGCCCGGGGCCGTCGAGGAGGGCGGCAGCGCGGGACCCGCGTCACTGGTGGGCCTGCGCCTGGCCAAGGGGGAGACCGAATCCGCGCGCGTGGTCCATCCGCGCGGCGGACCGGAGGGCCGGCGGGACACGGTGCACGAGCCGTCTCCGGCCGAGCACCTCAGCTCCCATGACGCGCCGCAGGAGACCTCGGCCTCCGATCCCGCGCACCCCGCAGGGCCTACCGCCGAGGAGGGGGAGTGATGAGCGTGGCCGCCGAAGTCAAGGACTCCAGCCCGGAGAAGCTGCTCGCACCGGTGCTGTCGGCCTTCTGGGACGAGGACCGCTCCTGGTCCCTGGACGTCTACCGGGCCCACGAGGGGTACGAGGGCCTGCGCAAGGCGCTCGCCATGTCGCCGGACGACCTGATCGCCTACGTCAAGGAATCCGGCCTGCGCGGCCGCGGCGGCGCGGGCTTCCCCACCGGGATGAAGTGGCAGTTCATCCCCCAGGGAGACGGAAAGCCGCACTACCTGGTGGTCAACGCCGACGAGTCGGAGCCGGGGACCTGCAAGGACATCCCACTCCTCTTCGCGAACCCGCACAGCCTCATCGAGGGCATCGTGATCGCGTGCTACGCCATCAGGTCGTCGCACGCCTTCATCTACCTCCGGGGCGAAGTCGTCCCCGTACTGCGGCGGTTGCACGAGGCCGTACGCGAGGCCTACGCGGCGGGCTACCTCGGCGAGAACATCCTCGGCAGCGGACTGAACCTCGATCTCACCGTGCACGCGGGCGCCGGCGCGTACATCTGCGGTGAGGAGACCGCGCTGCTGGACTCGCTCGAAGGCCGCCGTGGTCAACCGCGACTGCGTCCCCCTTTCCCCGCGGTGGAAGGTCTCTACGCCTGCCCCACTGTGGTGAACAACGTCGAGTCGATCGCGTCGGTTCCCGCCATCCTGAAAAACGGGAAAGAATGGTTCAGGTCGATGGGCAGCGAGAAGTCCCCGGGCTTCACGCTCTACTCGCTCAGCGGCCACGTCGCCAGCCCCGGCCAGTACGAGGCCCCGCTCGGCATCACCCTGCGCCAGCTCCTGGAGATGAGCGGCGGGATGCGCCCCGGCCACCGGCTGAAGTTCTGGACGCCGGGCGGCTCCTCCACCCCGATGTTCACCGCCGAACACCTCGACGTCCCCCTCGACTACGAGGGCGTCGGCGCCGCCGGCTCCATGCTCGGCACCAAGGCGCTGCAGTGCTTCGACGAGACGACCTGCGTGGTGCGGGCGGTCACCCGCTGGACCGAGTTCTACGCCCATGAATCCTGCGGAAAGTGCACCCCCTGCCGCGAAGGGACGTACTGGCTGGTGCAGTTGCTGCGGGACATCGAGGCCGGCAAGGGCGTCAAGTCCGACCTCGACAAGCTCGCGGACATCGCCGACAACATCAACGGCAAGTCCTTCTGCGCCCTCGGCGACGGCGCGGCCTCGCCGATCTTCTCCTCGCTGAAGTACTTCCGCGAGGAGTACGAGGAACACATCACGGGCCGGGGCTGTCCCTTCGACCCGGCCAAGTCGACGGCCTGGGCGGACCGCCCGGAGGTGAACGCATGACCGTGACCACCAACGCTCCCGCGGGTGGCGGAGAGGCGGCCCTCCCGCCGGACGACCTCGTCACGCTGACGATCGACGGCATCGAGATCAGCGTGCCCAAGGGCACCCTGGTCATCCGGGCCGCCGAACAGCTCGGCATCGAGATCCCCCGCTTCTGCGACCACCCCCTGCTCGACCCGGCGGGCGCCTGCCGGCAGTGCATCGTGGAGGTCGAGGGCCAGCGCAAGCCCATGGCGTCCTGCACCATCACCTGCACCGACGGCATGGTGGTGCGCACCCAGCTGACCTCGCCGGTCGCCGAGAAGGCCCAGCACGGGGTGATGGAGCTGCTGCTCATCAACCACCCGCTGGACTGCCCGGTCTGCGACAAGGGCGGCGAGTGCCCGCTGCAGAACCAGGCCATGTCGCACGGCAACGCCGAGTCCCGCTTCGACGGCCGCAAGCGGACCTACGAGAAGCCGGTGCCGATCTCCAGCCAGGTGCTGCTGGACCGCGAGCGCTGCGTGCTGTGCGCCCGCTGCACCCGCTTCTCCAACCAGATCGCCGGCGACCCGATGATCGAGCTGATCGAGCGCGGCGCCCTCCAGCAGGTCGGCACCGGCGAGGGCGACCCCTTCGAGTCGTACTTCTCCGGCAACACCATCCAGATCTGCCCGGTCGGCGCGCTCACCTCGGCGGCGTACCGCTTCCGCTCCCGCCCGTTCGACCTGGTCTCCTCGCCGTCGGTGTGCGAGCACTGCGCGGGCGGCTGCGCCACCCGCACCGACCACCGGCGCGGCAAGGTCATGCGGCGGCTGGCCGCCAACGACCCCGAGGTCAACGAGGAGTGGGTCTGCGACAAGGGACGCTTCGCGTTCCGCTACGCGCAGCTGGGGGACCGCCTCGACACCCCGCTGGTGCGCGGCGCCGACGGGGTCCTGGAGCCCGCGTCCTGGCCGGAGGCGCTGGAGGCCGCCGCGCGCGGTCTGCGCGCCGCCCGCTCCCGGGCCGGCGTGCTGATCGGCGGCCGGCTGACCGTCGAGGACGCCTACGCGTACAGCAAGTTCGCACGCGTCGCCCTCGACACCAACGACATCGACTTCCGCGCCCGCGCGCACAGCGCCGAGGAGGCCGCCTTCCTCGCCTCCCGGGTGGCGGGCCGGGGCGTCGATCTCGACGGCACGGGCGTCACGTACTCCGCCCTGGAGAAGGCGCCCGCCGTCCTGCTCGTCGGCTTCGAGTCGGAGGAGGAGGCGCCCGGCGTCTTCCTGCGGCTGCGCAAGGCCTGGCGCAAGCACGGGCAGCTGGTGTTCTCGCTGGCCACACACGCGACCCGGGGCCTTGAGAAGGCGGGCGGCACGCTGCTGCCGGCCGCGCCCGGCACCGAGACCGAGTGGCTGGACGCGCTCGCGAGCGGCGTCGGCCTGGAGGAGCCCGGCACCCGGGCCGCCGAGGCGCTGCGCGGCGAGGGCGCCGTCATCGTCGTGGGGGAGCGGCTGGCCTCGGTCGCCGGCGGGTTCACCGCCGCGGTACGGGCCGCCACCGCGACCGGCGCCCGCCTGGTGTGGATCCCGCGCCGGGCCGGTGAGCGCGGCGCCCTGGAGGCCGGCGCGCTGCCCGCGCTGCTGCCGGGCGGCCGCCCCGCGACCGACCCCCGCGCCCGCGAGGAGGTCGCCGCCGCCTGGGGCCTCGCCGACCTGCCGCTCGGCTACGGCCGCGACACCGGCCGGATCGTCGAGGCCGCCGCCGACGGCCTGCTGTCGGCCCTGGTGGTCGCCGGCGTGGAGGTCGCCGACCTGCCCGACCCGGCCCGCGCGCGCGAGGCGCTGGACAACGTCGGCTTCCTGGTCTCGCTGGAGCTGCGGCCCAGCGAGGTCACCGAACGCGCCGACGTCGTCCTGCCGGTCGCCGCGGTCGCCGAGAAACCCGGCAGCTTCCTCGACTGGGAGGGCCGGGTGCGCTCCTTCGAGGCCGCGCTCAAGCCCGACCAGATGACCCGCCGCCTGCCCCCGGCCGACGCGCGCGTCCTGCACATGCTGGCCGACGCCATGGACGTCCACCTGGGGCTGCCGGACCTGCGCACCGTCCGCGCGGAGATCGACCGGCTCGGCCCCTGGAACGGGCCGCGCGCCGCGGAGCCCCGGGAGTCCGCGGGCGCGCCGCCCCGCGCGGCCGCGGGCGAGGCCGTGCTCGCCGGGCACCGGCTGCTGCTCGACCAGGGCGTCCTCCAGGAGGGCGACGAGGCGCTGGCCGGCACCCGGCACGCCGCACGCGCGCGCCTGTCGGCCGCCACGGCCGCCGAGGCCGGCGTCGCGGACGGCGCCCTGCTCGCCGTCACCGGCCCCGCCGGAACCGTCGAACTCCCGCTCCAGGTCACCGAGATGCCCGACCGGGTGGTCTGGCTCCCGCTGAACTCCGTCGGCGGCGGCGTCGCCTCCGACACCGGGGCACAGCCCGGCAACCTCGTCCGCATCGGCCCGGCGGCCCCCGCCGACACCGCCCCCCAGGAGGTGGAGGCATGAGCCCGTACCTCGCCGCTGAAGACCTCTCGATGTTCGGCCGCGACCCCTGGTGGCTGGTCGTCGTCAAGGCCGTCTTCTGCTTCGCCTTCCTGATGGTGACCGTGCTGTTCTCCATCGTCTGGGAGCGCAAGGTCGTCGCCTGGATGCAGCTGCGCATCGGACCCAACCGGCACGGCCCCTGGGGCATGCTCCAGTCGCTCGCCGACGGCGTGAAGCTGATGCTCAAGGAGGACCTGATCGTCCGCCGCGCGGACAAGGCGGTCTACGTCCTCGCGCCGATCGTCGCGGCCATCCCGGCCTTCATGGCGATCGCGGTGATCCCGTTCGGCCCCGCCGACCACGAGGTCTCCATCTTCGGCACCCGTACGACGATGCAGCTGACCGACCTGCCGATCGCCCTGCTCTACATCCTCGCGGTCGCCTCGGTCGGCATCTACGGGATCGTGCTGGCGGGCTGGAGCTCCGGCTCGACGTACCCGCTCCTGGGCGGCCTGCGGTCCTGCGCGCAGATGATCTCGTACGAGATCGCCATGGGCGCCGCGTTCGCCTCGGTGTTCCTCTACTCGGGCTCCATGTCGACGTCGACCATCGTGGCCCAGCAGCACGACCGCTGGTACATCCTGCTGCTGCCGGTCTCCTTCCTGCTCTACATCGTCACCATGGTCGGCGAGACCAACCGCGCCCCCTTCGACATGCCGGAGTCCGAGGGCGACCTGGTGGGCGGTTTCAACACCGAGTACTCGTCCATCAAGTTCGCGATGTTCATGCTCGCCGAGTACGTGAACATGGTGACGGTCTCGGCCGTCTCCACCACCCTCTTCCTCGGCGGCTGGCGCGCCCCCTGGCCGATCAGCACCTTCTGGGAGGGCGCCAACCACGGCTGGTGGCCGCTGCTCTGGTTCGTCGTCAAGGTGCAGCTGCTGCTGTTCTTCTTCATCTGGCTGCGCGGCACCCTGCCGCGGGTCCGCTACGACCAGCTGATGAAGCTCGGCTGGAAGGTGCTGATCCCGGTCTCGGTGACCTGGCTGATGCTGGTCGCCTCGGTGCGGGCACTGCGCAACCAGCACTACGACTTCGCCGACATCGCCCTCTACGTGGGCGGCGGAGTGCTCGCCCTGCTGCTGATCTCCTTCGTCGTCGACATGTTCCGCGAGCGGGGGCAGGCCGAGGCGCGGACGGGCCCCGCGCCGGGCGGCTTCGACCCGATGGCGGGCGGCTTCCCGGTGCCGCCGATGCCCGGACAGGAGCTGCCGCCGGTGCCCAGGCGCCGCCCGCGCCGGGAGCGGGAGCTGATTGTCAGTGGCGGGCCCGACACTGTCGGTGACGGAACTTCGGACGGAACAACGGATGGAAAGGAGGCGTCCGATGGCTGAGGAGCCCAAGGAGATCAAGCCCGGTTTCCAGAACCCGGTGGCCGGCTTCGGCGTGACCTTCAAGGCCATGTTCAAGAAGCGGCTGACCGAGCAGTACCCGGAGCAGAAGAAGACCACCGCTCCGCGTTTCCACGGACGGCACCAGCTCAACCGCCATCCGGACGGCCTGGAGAAGTGCGTCGGCTGCGAGCTGTGCGCCTGGGCCTGCCCCGCCGACGCCATCTACGTGGAGGGCGCCGACAACACCGACGAGGAGCGCTACTCGCCCGGGGAGCGCTACGGCCGCGTCTACCAGATCAACTACGCCCGCTGCATCCTGTGCGGGCTGTGCATCGAGGCGTGCCCCACCCGCGCGCTGACGATGACCAACGAGTTCGAGCTGGCCGACTCCAGCCGCGCCAACCTCATCTACACCAAGGAGCAGCTGCTGGCCGGCCTCGAAGAGGGCATGGTCGACACGCCGCACTCGATCTTCCCCGGCACCACCGAGGAGGACTACTACCGGGGCCTGGTCACCCAGGCCGCGCCCGGCACGGTCCGCCAGGTCGCCGTCTCCAAGGGGGAGAAGGAAGAGGACCAGGGGGTGGACGCATGAGCGCGCAGCTCGCCGCCTACACGACCTCCACCGGTGAGGCCTTCCAGTTCTGGGTCCTCGGCACCGTCGCGGTGATCGGCGCCCTGTGCACCGTCTTCATGAAGAAGGCCGTGCACAGCGCGCTCAGCCTCGCCGGCACCATGATCGTGCTGGCGGTGTTCTACCTCGCCAACGGCGCCTACTTCCTGGGCATCGTGCAGATCGTCGTCTACACCGGCGCGATCATGATGCTGTTCCTGTTCGTGGTGATGCTCGTCGGCGTCACGGCCGCGGACTCGCTGAAGGAGACCATCAAGGGCCAGCGCTGGCTGGCCCTGCTGTGCGGGATCGGCTTCGGCGTGCTGCTGCTCGCCGGGATCGCCAACGCCTCCCTGAAGGACTTCGCCGGCACCGGCCAGGCCAACGCCAACGGCAATGTGGAGGGCCTCGCCGCCCTCATCTTCACCAAGTACGTCTTCGCCTTCGAGATCACCGGCGCCCTGCTGATCACGGCCGCCGTCGGCGCGATGGTGCTCACCCACCGCGAGCGCACCGAGCGCGCCAAGACCCAGCGCGAGCTGTCCGAACAGCGCGTGCGCGAGGGGAAGTACGTGCCGCCGCTGCCCGCCCCCGGTGTCTACGCCCGGCACAACGCCGTGGACGTCGCGGGTCTGCTGCCCGACGGCACCCCCTCCGAGCTGACCGTCAGCAAGACGCTGCGCGAACGCGGCCAGATCCGGGACGTGTCCACCGACGCCCTCAACGACCTGCGGGCGCTGGAACAGCGCTCCGAGGAACGCCTGGAGCGGACGCCGATCGCACCGGAGACGTTCAAGCGGCCCGAGGAGGCGTCGAAGTGAACCCGGTCAACTACCTGTACCTCGCCGGTCTGCTGTTCACCATCGGCGCGACCGGCGTACTGATCCGGCGCAACGCGATCGTGGTCTTCATGTGCGTCGAGCTGATGCTGAACGCCTGCAATCTCGCGTTCGTCACCTTCTCCCGGCTGCACGGCAACCTCGACGGCCAGGTCTTCGCCTTCTTCACGATGGTCGTGGCCGCCGCGGAGGTCGTGGTGGGCCTCGCGATCATCGTGTCGCTGTTCCGTACCCGCCACTCGGCCTCGGTCGACGACGCCAGCCTGATGAAGCTGTAAGGGGTCGGGAGAATCGTGGAGAAACTGATCGCGCTGCTCATCGCGGCGCCCCTGCTCGGAGCGGCCGTCCTCCTGGTCGGCGGCCGGCGCCTGGACCGCGTCGGCCACTGGATCGGCACCCTGCTGTCGACCGCGTCCTTCGTGTTCGGCCTGCTCCTCTTCGCCGACCTGCTCGGCAAGAATGCCGAACACCGCACCCTGATCCAGCACCTGTGGAGCTGGATCCCGGTCGAGGGCTTCCAGGCGGACGTCACCCTGCGCCTCGACCAGCTGTCGATGACCTTCGTGCTGCTGATCACCGGCGTCGGTTCGCTGATCCACCTGTACTCGGTCGGGTACATGGAGCACGACGCGCGCCGCCGCCGCTTCTTCGGCTATCTGAACCTGTTCCTCGCGGCGATGCTGCTGCTGGTCCTCGCCGACAACTACCTGCTGCTGTACGTCGGCTGGGAGGGCGTCGGCCTCGCCTCCTACCTGCTGATCGGCTTCTGGCAGCACAAGCCCAGCGCCGCCACGGCCGCCAAGAAGGCGTTCCTGGTCAACCGCGTCGGCGACATGGGCCTGTCGATCGCGATCATGCTGATGTTCACCACCTTCGGCAGCTTCGCCTTCGGCCCGGTCTTCGGTCACGTGGGCGATGCCTCCCAGGGCAAGCTCACCGCGATCGGCCTGATGCTGCTGCTGGCCGCGTGCGGCAAGTCCGCCCAGGTGCCGCTCCAGTCCTGGCTGGGCGACGCGATGGAGGGCCCGACCCCGGTCTCGGCCCTGATCCACGCGGCGACCATGGTGACCGCGGGCGTCTACCTGATCGTCCGTTCGGCGGCCGTCTTCAACGCGGCGCCGGACGCGCAGCTCGCCGTCACCGTGGTCGGCGCGGTCACGCTGCTGTTCGGTGCGATCGTCGGTTGCGCCAAGGACGACATCAAGAAGGCCCTGGCCGGCTCGACCATGTCGCAGATCGGCTACATGGTGCTGGCCGCGGGCCTCGGCCCCATCGGCTACGTCTTCGCGATCATGCACCTGGTGACGCACGGCTTCTTCAAGGCCGGGCTGTTCCTCGGCGCGGGCTCCGTGATGCACGGCATGAACGACGAGGTCGACATGCGCAGGTACGGCGGTCTGCGTAAGTACATGCCGGTCACCTTCGTCACCTTCGGCCTCGGCTACCTCGCCATCATCGGCTTCCCGGGCCTGTCCGGCTTCTTCTCCAAGGACAAGATCATCGAGGCGGCCTTCGCCAAGGGCGGCACCGAGGGCTGGATCCTCGGCGGCGCGGCCCTGCTGGGCGCGGCCATCACCGCGTTCTACATGACGCGCGTGATGCTGATGACCTTCTTCGGCGAGGAGCGCTGGAAGAACCGGCCCACCCGCTCGCCCGAGGCGCCCAGCGCCGAGCCCGCCGCCGAGCACCGCGGCGAGCACACGGAACCGCACCCGCACGAGTCCCCGAAGGTCATGACGATCCCGATGATCGTGCTGGCCGTCGGCTCGGTCCTCGGCGGTGGCTTCTTCAGCATCGGCGACCGCTTCCTGCACTGGCTGGAGCCGGTCACCGGCCACAGCGAGGGCCACTCCCCGGTCAGCGCCGGCGAGGTCACCGCGGCCACGATGGTCTGCCTGGTGATCGGCGTGGCCATCGCCTGGGCGCAGTACGGCCGCAAACCGGTCCCGGCCGTCGCCCCGCGCGGCTCCCTGCTCACCCGCGCCGCCCGCCGCGACCTGCTCCAGGACGACTTCAACCACGTGGTCCTGGTGCGCGGCGGCGAGCACCTGACGCGCTCCCTGGTCTATCTCGACCACTCGCTGGTCGACGGCGTCGTCAACGGCACGGCGGCCGGCTTCGGCGGCCTGTCCGGGCGGCTGCGCCGGCTCCAGAACGGCTTCGCCCGCTCCTACGCGGTCTCGATGTTCGGCGGTGCGGCCCTCCTGGTCGCCGCGACCCTGCTGATGAGGGCGGTCTGATACCGATGTCCTTTCCCCTGCTGACAGCGACGGCGGCGCTCCCGGCCGTGGGAGCCGTCGCCACGGCCGCCGTACCGGCCGCGAGGCGCACCGCCGCCAAGTGGCTGGCCCTGCTCGTCTCGCTCGGCACGCTCGCGCTCGCGATCACCGTCCTGGTCCGCTTCGACCCGGGCGGCGCCCGCTACCAGCTCACCGAATCCCACTCCTGGATCAGCGACTTCGGGGTGCGCTACGAGCTGGGGGTGGACGGCATCGGGGTCGCGCTGATCGCGCTGACCGCCGTGCTGATCCCGTTCATCGTCCTGGCGGGCTGGCACGACGCCGACCCGCTGGAGACCGGCAGCCGCCGCTGGCGCCCCACCCAGGGCTTCTTCGCGCTGATCCTGGCGGTCGAGGCGATGGTCCTCATCTCCTTCGAGGCCACCGACGTCTTCGTGTTCTACATCTTCTTCGAAGCCATGCTGATCCCGATGTACTTCCTCATCGGCGGCTTCGGGGACCGCGCCCACGCGCAGGGCGAGCAGGCGGCGACCACCCAGCGGTCGTACGCGGCCGTGAAGTTCCTCCTCTACAACCTGGTCGGCGGTCTGATCATGCTGGCCGCGGTGATCGGCCTCTACGTGGTCGCCGGGAACTTCTCCCTCCAGCAGATCGCCGAGGCCCGCGCGAACGGCTCGCTGCACATGGCGACGAGCACCGAACGCTGGCTGTTCCTCGGCTTCTTCTTCGCCTTCGCGGTGAAGGCGCCGCTGTGGCCGCTGCACACCTGGCTGCCCAACGCCATGCAGGAGTCCACCGCCCCGGTCGCCGTCCTCATCACGGCGGTGGTCGACAAGGTGGGCACCTTCGCGATGCTCCGCTTCTGCCTCGGGCTGTTCCCGGAGGCCAGCCGGTGGGCGACGCCGGTGATCCTCGTCCTGGCCCTGATCAGCATCGTCTACGGCGCGCTGCTCGCCGTCGGCCAGCGGGACATCAAGCGCCTGGTGGCGTACGCGTCGATCTCCCACTTCGGCTTCATCATCATGGGCATCTTCGCGATGACCAGCCAGGGCCAGTCCGGCGCCACCCTGTACATGGTCAACCACGGTATTTCCACGGCCGCGTTGATGCTGGTCGCCGGGTTCCTGATCTCCCGGCGCGGCTCGCGGCTCATCGCCGACTACGGCGGGGTGCAGAAGGTCGCCCCGGTGCTCGCCGGCACCTTCCTGATCGGCGGCCTGGCCACCCTGTCACTGCCCGGACTGGCACCGTTCGTGAGTGAATTCCTCGTCCTGGTGGGCACGTTCACGCGCTACCCGGTGATCGGCATCATCGCCACCTTCGGCATCGTCCTCGCCGCGCTCTACACCCTGGTGCTCTACCAGCGGACCATGACGGGCCCGGTGAAGCCCGAGGTCTCGGCGATGCCCGACCTGAAGGTGCGCGAACTGCTGGTCGTCGGGCCGCTGATCGTGCTGCTGATCTTCCTGGGCGTCTATCCGAAGCCCGTGACGGACATCGTCAACCCGGCGGTGCGGCACACCATGTCCGACGTCCAGAAGAAGGACCCCAAGCCCGAGGTGGAGGCGGTCAAGTGAGCACCCCAGCCGTCCACAGCCTGTGGACAACCGCGGCGGACCGCATCCCCCAGATCGGCGCGCCGAAGATCGAGTACGGGCAATTGTCGCCGACGCTGATCATCATCGGCGCCGCGCTGGTCGGGGTGCTGGTCGAGGCGTTCGTCCCGCGCAGATCCCGTTACCACGCCCAGGTGTTCGTGTCGGTCGTCGCCCTGTGCGCCGCGTTCGCCGCGGTCGTCGGGCTCGCCGCCGACGGGTACGGCACCACCAAGGCGCACATCGCCGCCATGGGCGCCATCGCCGTCGACGGTCCCTCGCTGTTCCTCCAGGGCGTCATCCTGCTGGCCGGCCTGGTGGGGCTGTTCACCTTCGCCGAACGGCGCCTGGACCCGGCGGCCCACGGCAACCGGGTCGACTCCTTCGCGGCGCAGGCCGCCGCGGTGCCGGGCGGCGAGGGCGAACAGGCCGCGGTCAAGGCCGGGTTCACCACCACCGAGGTCTTCCCGCTGCTGCTCTTCGCCGTCGCCGGCATGCTGGTGTTCACCTCGGCGAACGACCTGCTGACGCTGTTCGTCGCCCTGGAGGTCTTCTCCCTGCCGCTGTACCTGCTGTGCGCGCTGGCCCGTCGCAAGCGGCTGATGTCGCAGGAAGCCGCCGTCAAGTACTTCCTGCTGGGCGCGTTCGCCTCCGCGTTCACCCTGTTCGGCATCGCGCTGCTGTACGGCTACGCGGGCTCGGTGTCGTACGGGCGCATCGCCCAGGTCGTGGACGGCTCGGTCACCGATGTGAGCCCGGCGCTGGCGGGCACCATGGGCAATGACGCGCTGCTGCTCATCGGCGGCGCCCTGCTCGTGATGGGCCTGCTGTTCAAGGTCGGCGCGGTGCCGTTCCACATGTGGACACCCGACGTGTACCAGGGCGCGCCCACCCCGGTGACCGGCTTCATGGCGGCGGCGACCAAGGTGGCCGCGTTCGGCGCGCTGCTGCGGCTCCTCTACGTCGTGCTGCCGGGGCTGCGCTGGGACTGGCGGCCGGTGATGTGGGCGGTGGCGATCATCACCATGCTGGGCGGCGCGATCGTCGCGATCACCCAGACCGACATCAAGCGGCTGCTGGCGTACTCGTCCATCGCGCACGCCGGGTTCATCCTCGCGGGTGTCATCGCCACCTCGAAGAACGGTGTGTCGTCGGTCCTCTTCTACCTGGCCGGCTACTCGTTCGTGACCATCGGCGCGTTCGCGGTGGTCACCCTGGTGCGGGACGCGGGCGGCGAGGCGACCCACCTGTCCAAGTGGGCCGGGCTCGGCCGGCGTTCCCCGCTGGTCGCGGCGGTCTTCGCGGTGTTCCTGCTGGCCTTCGCCGGCATCCCGCTGACGTCCGGCTTCGCCGGGAAGTTCGCCGTGTTCAAGGCGGCGGCGGCCGGCGGCGCGGTCCCGCTGGTGGTCATCGGTGTGATCTCCTCGGCGATCGCGGCGTTCTTCTACATCCGCGTGATCGTGCTGATGTTCTTCAGCGAGCCCAGGCCCGAGGGCCCGACCGTGGCCGTGCCGTCGCCGCTGACCACGCTGGCGATCGGCATCGGGGTGGCGGTCACGCTGGTGCTCGGTGTGGCGCCGCAGTACTTCCTCGACCTGGCGAGCCAGGCGAGCGTGTTCGTGCGCTGAGCCGCCGCCGCACGGCGCGATGGCCCCGGTTCCCTTTCGGAGCCGGGGCCTTCGCGTGCCGCACGGGCCTTGGCGCGGCCGTACGGCCGGCCGTCGCATGCTCAGCCGGGCGCGCCCGGGTAGGGGCACTTCACCTCGGGATTCCACTCGTAGAACAGCCCGCTGGGGTTCTTCTTGTAGAGCCAGGCGTGCAGCGAGTAGTGGGCCGGGATGGTCGAGTTGTGGTGCGCGGTGACCGGGCCCTCGAACTTCCGCCCGAACATCGTGGGCCGCGCGGTGTTCTTGTCGGCCTTCACGATCCACTCCACCCCGGTGAGCGTGCGCCCGCCCTTGCCGTCGTCCTCGTAGAGCAGGGCGGCGGGCTTCACCGGGTCGAGGGAGCCGTACAGCCTGGGGTTGATGTAGTGGTAGCCCATGGCGCCCTTGCCGTCGTTCATGTCCATGGTGCAGGGGTTGGGCTTGTACCCGGCGGCCAGCGCGAAGGGGATGTGCCGGTACTTCGCGGTGGCCGACACGGTGGGCGCCAGCTGCTTCCAGACGGAGGCGTCGACGGGTCCCTGGTCGGCGTGGGCGGGGGCTGTCGCGAGGGTGAGACCTGCGGTGGACGCGAGGGCGAGGGCGGCCTTGACGAGGTGAGCGGGCATCGTGCGGGGCTCCTTGGGGAGGAGACGGGGTCGCATCGAGCAGCTTGCGCCGGGGCTGGTCAAGGGGCCATCCGAGGACGGCCGTCCGGGTGACGCGGGGGGCGGGCCGTTTCTCTCGCTTCTCACCCGAACGGCGTACGGCTTTGGCAAGATCGCGGTGAAGGCGGCCACCGGTCATCGGGGCCGACCGACGAGAGGACGATGTCATGACGCTCACGACGAGCAAGCCCACCGTGGCCATCCTGGGCGCGGGAGGCGTCGGCGGTCTGCTGGCCGCCCTGCTGTCCCGCTCCGGCCACCGGGTCGTCTGCCTGGCCCGCGAGGCCACGGCCGACGCCCTGCGCGACGGCGGGATCGAGGTCCGCAGCCGGCGGTTCGGCGACTTCCGGGCCGCGGTGGAGGCGGACACCGAACTGCGCGAGCCGGTGGACGCCTGCCTGATCACCGTGAAGCACACCACCCTGGACGCCGCGCTCGACCGGGTCACGCCCGCCGCGCTCGGCGACGCCCTGGTCGTGCCGTTCCTGAACGGCGTCGAGCACCCCGCCGTCCTGCGCGCCCGCTACGGGACCGACCGGGTGGCCCCCGCGGCGATCCGGGTGGAGTCCACCCGCCTGCCGTCCGACGGCACCGGACCCGTCGTGATCGAGCACGGCAGCCCGTTCGCCGAGATCGACCTGGCCGCCGGCCCGGCCGACCGTGCCCGCCTCGAAGCCCTCGCGAAGGCGCTGTCGGAGGCGGGGACGACGGCCCGGGTGGTGGAGGACGAGACCAGGACGCTGTGGGAGAAGATGTCCTTCCTCGCCCCGTTCGCCCTGCTCACCACCCGGTACGGCCTCCCGCTCGGCGAGGCCCGCACCCGCCACCGGGAGGAGCTGGAGGGCCTGGTCGCGGAGACCGCCGCGGTGAGCCGCGCCTGCGGCTGCCCCGTCGACCCCGCCGGGGCCCTGGCGCGCTACGACGCCTTCCCGCCCGGGACCAAGTCCTCCATGCAGCGCGACGCGGAGGCGGGCCGCCCCCTGGAGCTCGACGCCATCGGCGGCGCACTGCTGCGGGCCGCCGACCGCCACGGCGTACCAGTGCCGGTGACGACGAGGCTGGTGCGGGAGATCGCGGCGGCGGGTCACTAGTGCTGTGACCAGGGAGGTTCACCGGGTTGGTGGTCGGAGCGGTTGGATATGGCGTGTCGTTCGATCCGACTGTTGGGAGTGCGGTGGCTGAGCCTGTTCGTGTGCGCAGGTTGTCCGACCAGGAGGGGCAGAAGCTGCAGCAGATCGTGCGCCGTGGCAGCACCAGTTCGGTGCGCTACCGGCGGGCGATGATGTTGCTGGCCTCGACCGGTGGGAACCGGGTGCCGGTGATCGCGAAGCTGGTGCAGGCCAACGAGGACACCGTCCGCGACGTGATCCACCGGTTCAACGAGATCGGCCTGGACTGACTGGGCCCTCGGTGGGCGGGAGGCCGTCCCCGCCTCCTCAGTCCTGACGACGAGGCCTTCGTCGTCCAGACGGCCACCACCCGCCTGACCAAGCTCGGCCAGCCCTTCACCCGCTGGTCCATCCGCAAACTCGCGGCCTACCTGCGGAAAGTGCACGGCCGCGTGACCCGGATCGGCCGCGAGGCGTTACGGTGCCTGCTCGCCCGCCGCGGCATCACCTTCCAGCGCACCAAGACGTGGAAGGAGTCGCCCGACCCTGAGCGCGACGCCAAGCTCGACCGGATCGAACAGGTCTTGGAGCAGTTCCCGGACCGGGTGTTCGCGTTCGACGAGTTCGGGCCGCTCGGTATCCGGCCCGCCGCCGGGTCGTGCTGGGCCGAGCAGGGACATCCTGAGCGGCACCCCGCGACCTATCACCGCACGCACGGGGTGCGCTACTTCCACGGCTGCTATTCGGTCGGCGACGACAAGTTGTGGGGCGTCAACCGCAGGAAGAAGGGCGCCGCGAACACCCTGGCCGCGCTGAGGTCGATCCGGGCGGCCCGCCCGGACGGCGCTCCCCTCTACGTGATCCTGGACAACCTGTCCGCGCACAAGGGTGAGACGATCCGGCGCTGGGCGAAGAAGAACCGGGTCGAGCTGTGCTTCACGCCGACCTACGCGTCTTGGGCCAACCCGATCGAGGCGCACTTCGGGCCGTTGCGGCAGTTCACCGTCGCCAACTCCAACCCCTGCAATCACACCGCGCAGACCCAAGCCCTGCACGCGTATCTGCGCTGGCCTAACGCCAACGCCCGCCACCCCGAGGTCCTCGCTGCCCAGCGTCGCGAACGTGCCCGCATCCGCAGCGAGAAGGGCATCCGCTGGGGCGGGCGCCCCCTCGCCACCGCGGCCTGAAGAACCCGGCGAACTGTGTCCTGGACGGGCGAAGCTGCCGCAGGGGGCAATGAGTTGATCTTGAAGCTCTGAAGGGCCCGGCCCGTCACCCGTTCCGCTGGGCTGGATCCTCCTCGGCGCGGATCCCATGCCGGTGTGCGTACACAATGGCCTGTGGTCGGTCGCGGCTGCCGGTCTTGGCGAAGATCTGATGGATGTGGGTCTTCACCGTGGAGCGGCTCAGGTACAGCCTGGCGGCGATTTCCGCGTTGGACAGGCCCTCCGCGATCAGGCCGAGTACCTGGGCCTCGCGTTCGGTGAGGCCGTCGGGGAGGGCTGCGTTCTTGGCGGTGTGTCCCGGGTCGGTGCGGCGGCTCGCGTGGATCAGGCGGGCGGCGGCGAGCGGGTCGAGCATGGCGTGGCCGCTGGCGGCGGCCTCGATGGCGCGGTGGATGTCCGCGGCGGAGGCGTTCTTGGTCAGGTAGCCGGTGGCGCCGGCTTCGAGTGCGGCGAGGATGGAGTCGTCGTCGGTATAGGTGGTGAGGACCACGATGGCCGTGGCCGGACGGTCGGTCTTCAGTCGGCGTGTGGCCTCGACGCCGTCGGTGCCGGGCATGTGAAGGTCCATCAGAACCACGTCGGCCTCGTGCCGGGCGGCGAGATCGACGGCCTGCGCCCCGTCCGCGGCCAATCCGGCGACGTGCACCCCGTCGACGGCGCCGAGGATGGTGGCCAGGCCCTCGCGGACGACCCGATGGTCATCCGCGATGATCACCGAGATCGGTGTGGGGCTCATCGGTCGCTCCCGTCGCTGCGGTTGCCCAGGTTGCCCCTTCGGTAGGGGATGCGTGCGGCGACCCGCCATCCGCCGTCGGACGCGGGGCCGGCCTGGAAATCGCCGCCCGCCTGCTCGACGCGTTCCCTCATGCCCTGGAGCCCGAACCCGCCGCCGCTCGGGCGCAGTGCCGCGGGTGTGTCCGGGGCCGGGGCGGGTCTGGTGTTGCCGACCTGTACGGTCACGTCCTGCAAACCGAAGCCGACCCGGACGTTCACCTGCGTGCCGGGGGCGTGTTTGGCGGCGTTGGTCAGTGCTTCCTGGGCGAGCCGGTAGAGCGTGAGCGTGGTGTCGGCGTCCAGTTCCTGGCGGCTACCGTCCAGTTCGAGTTCTGCCTGGTGGAGCTCGCAGAGCCGTTCGAGCTGCGCGGCCAGCGACGTGGCCTCGCCACGCAGCGCGCGGACGGCTTGGCGTGCCTCGTCCAGGCCCGTGCTGACCAGCTCGTGGCCGAGCTCGATCTGTGTGATGAGCTTCTCGCGCGGTGCGTCGGTCCGGGCGAGGGTGTCGATCGCGGTGAGCTGGATCGACAGGGCGCCGAGGGTGTGGGCGAGCACGTCGTGCAGCTCGCGGCCGAGCCGGTTGCGCTCACCGGCGAGTTCCGCCTCGGCCCGGGCGAGCTCGGTACGCCGGCGTTCCGTGGCGACCAGCGTGCTGTGCCGGGCACGCTGGTCGATCTCGCGTCGGCTCGCACCGGCCACCAGTCCGGCGAGGGCCACCGCGGCGGTGCTCAACAGGCGCCCGGGAAAAGGCCCGTGAGGGATCGCCGCGAGGCAGTAGGCGACGGGGCCGGCGGTGGACAGCACGAGGGCGGCGTGCGGATCGAACGCGACGGCGGCCAGGCTCGCCGCCACGCCGGTGAAGATCAGCCCATTGGTGTCGGTGACCGCGAGCACCGCCCCGGCCGCGCACATCACCGCGGCGACCGCGGCCACGTGCGCACCCTGGGTGAAGGCGGTCAGCAGGGTGCCGGCGATCAGGACGAGCCAGGCCAGCGCGGCGATGGCCAGGGCGACGGGCGCCACGACCCCCGGGTCGGCGGGGAGCGTGGCGACGTTGATCCAGATCGACACGCCCAGCCCCACCAGCATGGCCGCGGCACGCGCCCGTGGGTCGGGGATCATGCCGCTCAGCCCGATCCCGGGATGGTCCGCGGCCGGGCTGAATCTACTGGTGATACTCATCGCTTCGGATTATCCCAGTCCGGTGTGCCTGAAGAGCGATCCGCAGCGCACGGACAGCGCGGACGATCAGGGTGAGCAGCGGTAGGAGGATCACCGTGCGCCTCCCGTCGCATGCGCGGCGCCCATGATCGGGCCGGCCTGGGCCAGGCGCGCGCGGCCTCGCACCCACAGCCCCAGGCTGCGGAACAGACTCATGCTCACGGACAGGAAGATGAAGCCGTTCGTCAGACCGGTGGCGCTCAGGTGGTGGTTGGTCAGGAACACGCCGAGCCCCACCGGAAAGACGTGCTGGGCGCCGTAGGCGAAGCCGAGCCGGGCGGCGGTCACGGCGATCCAGACCGCCGCGTAACCAGCTCCCGAGCGGCTGACCGCGGCGGGGCTGCCTGGGGTGGGCGAGGTGCGCGGCCAACGGCGTCGCCAATCCGGGTGGTAGTCGACGGACACCAGCAGCGGGCAGACCGAGAACAGCCCGAGTGCCGCCCCGGCCAGCGCGCTGACGCCTTGCAGCAGCAGGTCGTTTTCACCGGTGGGCAGCGAGGTGAAGAAGAACGGCACGATGAGGGCGACGCCGATGATCGGCCGTCCCACCCGGAACCAGCCGATCTTGCGGCGGCCGAGATCGGACTCGAGCACCACGGCCAGAAGCGCCAGCTGCATGATCACGATGTTCGCTGTCATGCACCCACCTTCGCCGCGACGCCCGGCCCTGCCATCGGCCTCCGGGCCGGTCACCGGGTGGAGATGCGGGGGTGGGGGGTGGAGACCACGGTCCACCCCCTTCTACCGACGGCCGCCTGTGGCATCGATCCACCCGGTCATCGCGTTTGCGTCCAGACCTCGATCAGGTCCTCGGGCTCCACTCCTGCCTGACGATCAGTGATA
Source organism: Streptomyces sp. SCPE 10 (assembly GCF_051980735.1). NCBI lineage: Bacteria > Bacillati > Actinomycetota > Actinomycetes > Kitasatosporales > Streptomycetaceae > Streptomyces > Streptomyces sp. SCPE 10. The sequence goes on from NZ_CP197069.1 coordinate 4,493,029, forward strand.
ACCGCCACCGTGAAACAGGACCAAACCCCTCAAGATCCCCTTCCGTTCAAGCACCACCCAGGCACCGCGCCTCGCCACACCACTGACCGCCGACCCGGTGAACCTTCCTGGTCACAGCACTAGGGCCTCTCGTTTGGATCGTGCCGGGCTCGCGAGCCCTGGCACCGCGCCTCGCGGCGTTGTCGTCGGTTGCCATGGCTCCGCCATGTCGCCCTCCTCCGCCTTGCGACGCACGGCGCCAGACCCCGCTCCCTGATCCGGCCTGATCCAAACGAAAGACCCCAGGGCCTCTCGGTCTTCGGCGGCTTGCTGTGTGCGGTGAGCCTGCCAAGACGGACGCTCTGTGCTGAACGACGCGACCGGTTCCGTCGGGTTCCGGCAGCCGTGCCATGCCGGTTCGTCGGGTTCGCCCCGTTTCGGGCAAGGGGATGTCACGGGTCGTCAACTCGCGTGTCACAGCGGAATCCTGATTCGATCCGCATCGCAACGGCCCGCCCGGAAGCAGGCATCCCCAGAAGTGAACGACAGCGGCTCGCCGGTTCGAGCGGGCCGGACAGGACCACTTCGCAGGAGTGCACATGCGTGTCAGGAAGATCTCCGCCCTCGCCGTGATCGTCGCCGCGGCCGGCCTCTCGCTGACCGCGTGCGGCGGCAACGACGGTTCGAGCGCGGCGGCACAGAGCGGCACGTCGGCTTCCGCGAGCAGTTCCACGGGCGGCCAGGGCACCACCGGCGCCTCCTCCGGCAGTTCCGGCGACACCAGTGGCGGCACGGGGACCGGTACCGCAGGAAGCACCGGCACCGGCACCGGATCCGGCACCAGCGGCGGCACGGGGAAGAAGGCCGCCGCCCGGACCGGGACCACCGCGTCGGGTGCCATGTGCAAGACCGAGCACCTCGGCTTCAGCGCCGCCCCCGCGGGAGTCGAGAACGAGATCGTCGTCAACCTGAAGAACACCGGCTCCGCCACCTGCCGCATGCACGGCTTCCCCGGCGTCCAGCTCCTCGGTGCCGACGGTCTGGGCGACAGGGGCCCCGACGCCGCCCGCACCGACACCACCGCACCCGCCGTCACCATCGCCCCCGGCGAGGAGACCCGCTTCCTCCTCCACTACATCCCCGACACCAGCGGCTCCGGCAAGACCTACACCAAGCTCGCCGTCACCCCGCCCAACGAAACCGTCTTCGACGTCATGAACCTCGACGGCCTGAAGATCACCGTCCCCGCCACCGCCGGCAACGCGCCCGACGTCTACGTCGACCCCATCGGCTACCACACCGGCACCGGCAAGTGACTCCAGCGTCGGTCGGCGGGGCCGCGGGCCTCGCCGGCACGTGCGCCGACGCCGAGGGTCCGTCCGCGGAGCATCCGTGACGCGGGTTTCGGTCACCGGGCCGTGGTGACCGCCACCGAGTGGGCGACATCGCGATGAGCCTCGTGTTCGGCGAGCCGGCCGGTGAGGGCGGCGCGGACGTCTTCGTAGGTGTCGGGGCCGAGCGGGAGGCGGAGCGGGGTCGCACCGGAGTCAACGAGGTCGATCATCGCCTCCGTGAGTTTCTCCGCGCTGTTGGGCACCGGGAAGTGGCCGCCGAGGAACGCCTGCCGGGTGTCGGCCGCGGGGGTGTTCTCGTACTCGGGCAGGGACGGTGCGATGTCCAGCGACGTGCCGAAGCCGGTGGGGGTCGCGCCCGGCTCGATGATGGTCAGGGCCAGGCCGAACGGCGCGATCTCGCGGGCGACGGTCTCGCAGAACCCCTCGATGCCCCACTTGGAGGCGTGGTAGTAGCCGAGGCTGGGGTAGGTCGTCTGACCGCCCGCGGTGGACACCTGCAGGATGCGGCCTCGGGCCTGGGCGCGCAGGTGCGGGAGGGCGGCACGGATGACCTGGATCGAGCCGACCAGGTTGGTGTCGATGACGCGCCGGATCTGTTCGTCGGACGCCTCCTCGACGGACGCGAGAACGCCGTAGCCGGCGTTGTTGACGACGACGTCGATCGTGCCGAGGGTCTCAAACGCCTCGTCGACGACGCGACGCACTCGCTCGGTGTCGGTGACATCGAGCTGGGCGGTCCAGAGCCGGTCGCCGTGTTCGGCGCGGAGGTCATCGAGCGCCCCGGGCCGGCGGAGAGTGGCGGCGACGCGGTCGCCACGGGCCAGCAGGTGTTCGGTGAGCAGTCGCCCGAAGCCTGAGGAGGTGCCGGTGATGAACCAGGTGGTGGTCATGGTTTTCCTTCGCTGTGCGGTGCGCGTGGCCGGTCGCGGTGTCGCTGATGCGGACAGGGGGCATCGATGCGACGGGCCTGGGCCTGGGCTGGGGATGAGTCCGCCGAGTCGCTCGCGCTGCCGTGAGGCAACTCGGCCGGAACCTTGCCGAGGTGCCGTCGTCAGACGGTGCCCGCCTCGGCGCGCGCGTAGAACGCGGCGAGCTCGTGGGGGTTCTTGGTGTAGACGTCGATCTTGCGCACCGCGCCGTCCTCGACCTGGTGGATCTCGACCATGGTCAGCGGGAACTCCTCACCGGTGGTGTGGGCCGTGAGCGTTCCGCTGAGCCTTCCGATGACGCCGGCCGGGCCTTCGAACACCTCGGCATCGGTGATGGCGACATCGGCGTAGCCCATCATCGCGCCCAGGATCGACTGCACGAACACCTCGCGGCCCTGGTGCACGCCGCCGTAGGGGAGCTGGGCCGGCTCGTCGATGATCACGTCGGGGGCGAGCTTGGCCAGGACACCCGGCACGTCGCCCTTGCCCAGCGCGTCATACAGCCCTCGCACGACCTGCGCGGGGCTCTCCTCCAGTGTCTTCGGCTGGTTGCTCATCTCGCGTGCCCTTCAGTTCTGTTCCGGTACCGGAAAGGTCGGCCGGCCCGGGGCACATGTGCCCTCGCACCGGTCGGGCCCCAGAGGATCGGGGCACGCACCATGCAACGGCAGAGGGGCGTGACGGGGGAGTTTCCGCTGTGAGGGGTACTGGCAGGGTCCCCCACCGCTCGCGTGGCCTGCCTACCCTGTCGTCATGGACACCCGGGACGCAGTCAGCGCCTTCCTCCGCTCCCGACGCGACAAGATCACCCCCGAGCAGGCGGGTCTGCCGACCTACGGTCAGCGACGGGTGCCCGGACTGCGCAGGGGAGAGGTCGCCGCGCTCGCCGGGGTGAGCGTCGAGTACTACACACGCCTGGAGCGCGGCAACCTCAAAGGAGTCTCCGACAGCGTGCTGGACGCCCTCGCCCACGCCCTGCGGCTCGACGACACCGAGCGCACGTACCTGTACGACCTCGCCCGCGCCGCGGGACCGGCGCCCGGGGCGCGAGCCCGGCAGCGGACGGTCCGGCCGACGGTGCGGCCGAGCGTGGCACGGATCGTCGAAGGCATGCCGGAGCTGCCGGCATACGTGATGAACAACCGCCTCGACACGCTGGCCGCCAACCCACTGGGCCGCGCCCTGTACTCGGAGATGTTCGCCGACCCGACCTGCGGGGCGAACGTCGCCCGGTTCGCGTTCCTCAACCCCGCAGCCAGGCGGTTCTACACCGACTGGGAGCGCATGGCCCGCTTCGCCGTGGGCGCGCTGCGCGTCGAGGCGGGGAAGAGTCCCTACGACCGGGAACTGTCGAACCTGATCGGTGAACTGTCCACCCGCAGCGACACCTTCCGCGTGATGTGGGGATCCCACGACGTGCATGTCTTCCGCGAGAGCACCAAACGCCTCAACCATCCGCTCGTCGGCGACCTCGAACTCGATCAGGAGACCATGAGCCTGCCGGACGCAAGCGGCCTGAGCGTGGTCGTCTACAGCGCGCCCCCCGAAACCGCCGCTGAGGACCACCTGAAGCTGCTCGCCAGCTGGTCCGCCACAACCGGACTGGTGACCTGAGCCAGAGATCCGTCGGCAGTAGGCGGCGACTGCCGGGCGGCGGTGCGGGAGGGGGCGCTCGGCGGGAAGCCGGCGGTGGCGCCGCCGTGCGGGGCGGGGCTGAAGTCGGGCCTGGCCCGGCCGTAGCCAGCGCGCGTCCCGCGGGCTCCGCGCCCCGGCGCCCGCCCCGGCATCAGGCCGCACCCCGGTGCCCGGCTCCACCCCCGCCGCGCCGGGCCGCACCCCGGCGTCCGGCCGCGTCCGGCGCCTCGGGCCCGAAGTGCGGGGCGCCTCACGGGCGTTCGCTCCCTGTCCGGCTCCGGCGACGCCGGGCGGCGTCGGGAATGCCCGGCGGTCAGTCGATGGCGGTGGCGCGGGCGCGCTCCTCCCAGGCGGCGACATCGCCGCGGACGTCGTCGAGGTGTTCGAGCACAGCCGTGACCGCGTCCTCGCCCAGGGGCAGCCGCAGCGGGGCGTCGTCCGCGTCCAGGACGGCGAGGATGAGCGCTGCCGCCTTCGCGGGGTCGCCGGGCTGGGTGCCGTCGCCCTCGGACACCCATGCGCGGCTGTCGGCCACCTTCTCGTACACGCCGCTGTCCGGGCTGACGCCGGCCCTGCTCGCCGCGAACACCGAGGTCCGGAACGCGCCCGGTTCGACGATCAGCACCCTGATGCCGTACTCGGCGACCTCGTCGGCGAGCGCCTCCGAGAGCCCCTCCAGGGCGAACTTCGCCGCGCTGTAGCCGCCGAAGCCCGCGATGGACGTCTGTCCGCCCATGCTGCTCATCTGCACGATCGCGCCCGAGCGCCGCTCGCGCATGTGCGGCAGGACCGCGCGGACGAGCGCGGCGGGCCCGAGGACGTGCACGTCCAACAGGCGGCGCAGCTCCTGGTCGGTCGTCTCCTCGACGGCGCCGACATGGGTCCAGCCGGCGTTGTTGACCAGGACGTCGATCCGCCCGTGCCGGGCCACCACATCCCGTACCGCTGTCTCGGCCGCGCCCGTGTCGGTGACGTCCAGACGCAGCGCCTCCATCCGGCCGGGCCGGGCGGCCACCAGGTCCTGCAGCGCCTCGGTCCGCCGGGCCGCGCCCACCACGACGTCGCCGGCGGCCAGCGCCGCCTCGCTGATCGCCCGGCCGAAGCCGCTGCTCGCGCCGGTCACCAGCCACACCCTGTCCATGACCACTCCTCGTCTCGCCGCCGGTCACGCCTCCAGACTCGCGCCGGAACCGGTGACGCGCCCGTGATCCGCCGGGCCGGCCGGCGGCCGAGACGAGGAGCGCCCGGGCCCTGGACCTGCGCCGATCGGGTACGGGTGGCCGAGGAGCCGCGGTCCAGGCGTACGGCCGAGCGGGTGTACGTGCCCCAGCCGGCGCCCGGCGAGCGGATCCGCGCATCCGCCGGGCCGGGACCGGCGCCCCCCGCCGATCCGCCGCGGAGGGCGCGACGGAGGGCGGCCCCGGGAACGCGGCTCCGGCGCGGCCGAGGCCATGACCCGGATGGGCCCGCGGCGGCCGGTCAGTAGTGGATCTCCACCAGCCGTCCCTCCGCGTCCCGTTCCGGCCTCTCGGGCACCCGGACGGCGGTCCCGAGCGCGATCCGGTGGGCCGACCAGGCGGCCGCGGCGGCGTCGAGCACGTCGTCCGCGGGCACCCGGTCGGCCTCGCCGAGCTCGTCCGGGAGCACCAGCCCCGCCCGCGACAGCAGGGAGCGGCGCAGGTTCTGCCCACGCCAGGTCTTCTTGGCGTACGCCGGCGGCGCCCCGCCCGCCAGGGCCTGGAAGGACAGCTCGGGATGCACCTCGTGGATCCGCTCGTCCACGGCCCGGCACTCCCGCGCTTCGAGCAGCTTCGGTGCCAGGGCCCACGCCTGCCGGCTCAGGCCGCTGCCGGTGAGTTCCCGGCACCGGTCCCCGGCCGCCGCGAAGTCCGTCTCCTGCCACGCCGGCCTCGGCGCCACCAGGAAGACGCTGCTGCGCCGCGCCCCGAGGAGCGCGCGGGCCTCGAGGTCGGCGGCGCGCCAGCCCTTCTCGATCAGCCCCAGCGGCATGTCGACCGCGATCACCCGCACGTCGCCGGCACGCTCGATCAGCGCACCGAGCCGCCGGTCCACCAGGCTGCCCGCGTACGAGCCGTCCGTGAGCGCGACGCCCACCCACCCCTGCTTGCCACAGGCGTCCACTCCGAGGACATCCATTCACTCCACCCCTCTCCCACAGGAACCCGTCCGGGGAGCCGGGGCCGTGCCCAGGCTCGTTTCCCCGACGAAGACGAGGATCCCGCTCCGGGCCCGGTCCTCACAGCGTGCCCGGGCGGCGGCCCGGCCCGGCGCGGCGGCCACGACCCACCCGTACCGCCACCGCCCGTCGGGCCCTACTCGGCGTCGCGGGCCGTGGCGAAGCGGCGCTGGTAGGCGGCGGGGCTGATGGACAGTTCCCGTGCGAAGACGCGGCGGAGGCTCTCGTAGCCCGGGAATCCGGCCAAGGACGCCGCCTGCGTCGCGGTGTACCCCTGGTCGAGCAGCGACTTCGCGATGCCGAACCGGATCGACTCGACGTACCGGGCTGGCGTGGTGCCCAGTTCCTCCCGGAACAGCCTCGTGAGGTGACGCGTGCTGAGGTGCAGACGCGCGGCCAGTTCGGTGAGGGAGTAGTCGCCGGCGGGCTGCGCCGTGACCAGGTCGACGACCCCGCGCAGGGCGGGCGACCGGGGAGGCGGGCCCTGCAGGGGAGCGGAGAACTGCGACTGGCCGCCCGCCCGCCGCAGGTAGACGACCAGGGAGCGGGCCACCTCCCGGGCGAGGTCGGGACCGTGGTCCTCCTCGACGAGGGCCAGCGCGAGGTCGATGCCCGCGGTGACACCCGCCGAGGTGTAGACCGTGCCGTCGCGCACGTGGATGGCGTCGGGTTCGACGCGGGTCCCGGGGTGCAGGGCGGCGAGTCTGTCCGCGATCTTCCAGTGGGTGGTCGCCCGTTTGCCGTCCAGGAGGCCGGTCGCGCCGAGGACGAAGGCGCCGGAGCACACGGAGGCGACCCGGCCGGAACGGGCTGCCAGGTCCCTGGCGGCTTCGACAAGGTCGCGCGTGACCGGGGTCCTGGGGTGGACGTCTCCGCCCGGGATCAGGAACGTGTCGGGGTCCGGCTGCGTGGCGGCGCCGCCGTCGACGGCGATCCGCACCCCGATCGAGGAGGCGACGTCGGCCCCCGTCGTCGACACCAGGGTGATCCGGTAGTCGGCACCGAGCAGGTTCGCTTCCCCGAACACCTCGGCGGGGCCGGCCACGTCCAGCAGCTTGACCCCGTCGTGGACGAGGACCGCCACCCGATGCGTGCCGGAGCTCACAGACCCATCCTGAGGTGACCGGATTCGAGTGGTTCATGGCCGGACCGAGGCGGCGCCGGGGGCCGCGGGGTCGGCACCGTGGAGAACGGACGCGCGGTCCACTCGTCACCCATCGCACCGGAGAGCACGGACACCAATGACCGACATCATCGCAGGGGTGGAAATACCCGGAACACCGGCCGTCGCGGAGGCCACGGACTTCCTCCGGGAGAGGACCAACCCCCTGATCTTCCACCACTCCCGGCGGGTATTCCTCTTCGCTTCACTGCACGCCCGCGAACTCGGCCGCCGGCCCGATCCCGAGTTGCTCTACATCGCGTCGATGTTCCACGACACGGGTCTTTCCCTCCCGTTCTCAAAGACGCAGCAGCGTTTCGAGCTGGACGGCGCCGACCACGCGCGGAAGTTCCTGCTCGACCGCGGGTTCTCCGAGAGCGCGGCCGAGGTGGTCTGGACGGCGATCGCCCTGCACACGACGCCGGCGATCCCCGGCCGGATGGGTCCCGAGACCGCCGCCATGAACCAGGGCGTGCTGACCGACGCGCTCGGCTGGGGACTGGACAAACTGGACGGCGACCGGGTCGACGAGATCGTCGCCGCTCATCCTCGCGGTGACTTCAAGAAGGAGTTCCTGCGGCAATTCGTCGACGGCCTCAAGGACCGCCCGGACACCACGTACGGAACCATCAACGCGGACGTCCTGGAGCATTTCGTTCCCGGATTCCGCCGCGCGTCCATGGTCGAGCGCGTCCTCGGCGCTCCCTGGCCGCGGTGACCCACCGGACGGCGCCGTCGTGCGGGTGCACCGCGGCCGGGCCCCTCCCCGGTGCTTTCCGGCGCCTGGAATCGCACTGGCGTTCGCAGTCTGTGGAAAACTCCGGGGCTGTCGGTGCGGACCCCTATCGTTGAGGCAGTGGTCGAAGGGCGGCACGCGGGGGACCGGCGGGGGACAGGACGATGGATGCGACGGGCGGGATCAGCGAGATGCCAACGGTGACCGAAGAGCTGGGCGCGGCCGGCAGCGAGGTGCTGGCCACCCTGAACCGGGTCTTCGGGTACGAGGCCTTCCGGGGCCGGCAGGAAGAGATCATCGAGCATGTGGTGGCGGGCGGTGACGCCCTGGTGCTCATGCCGACCGGCGGCGGCAAGTCGCTGTGCTACCAGATCCCGGCCCTGGTCAGACCCGGTACCGGCGTGGTCGTCTCGCCGCTGATCGCGCTGATGCAGGACCAGGTGGACGCCCTGCGCGCCCTCGGTGTGCGGGCCGGCTTCGTCAACTCCACCCAGGACTTCGACGAGCGGCGGACGGTCGAGGCCGAGTTCCTGGCCGGCGAGCTGGACCTGCTGTACCTGGCGCCGGAGCGGCTGCGCCTGGACAGCACCCTGGACCTGCTCTCACGCGGCAAGATCTCCGTCTTCGCGATCGACGAGGCGCACTGCGTCTCCCAGTGGGGTCACGACTTCCGCCCCGACTACCTCAGCCTGAGCCTGCTCGGCGAGCGCTGGCCGGACGTGCCGCGGATCGCCCTGACGGCCACCGCGACCCGGGCCACCCACGAGGAGATCACCCAGCGGCTGAACCTGCCCGCGGCCCGCCACTTCGTGGCCAGTTTCGACCGGCCCAACATCCAGTACCGGATCGTCCCCAAGGCCGACCCGAGGAAGCAGCTGCTCGCCTTCCTGCGGGAGGAGCACCCGGGCGACGCGGGCATCGTCTACTGCCTCTCGCGCAACTCGGTGGAGCGCACCGCGGAGTTCCTGACCGCCAACGGCATCGAGGCGGTGCCGTACCACGCGGGCCTGGACGCGGGCACCCGCGCCGCCCACCAGTCCCGGTTCCTGCGCGAGGACGGCCTGGTCGTGGTGGCGACCATCGCCTTCGGCATGGGCATCGACAAGCCCGACGTCCGCTTCGTGGCCCACCTGGACCTGCCCAAGTCCATCGAGGGCTACTACCAGGAGACCGGCCGCGCGGGCCGCGACGGGCTGCCGTCCACGGCCTGGATGGCGTACGGCCTCAACGACGTGGTGCAGCAGCGCAAGCTGATCCAGTCCGGCGAGGGCGACGAGGCGTTCCGGCGCCGCGCGGCCGCCCACCTCGACGCGATGCTCGCCCTGTGCGAGACCGCCCGGTGCCGGCGCGGCCAGCTGCTCGCCTACTTCGGCCAGGAGCCGGACGCGACGGGCTGCGGCAACTGCGACACCTGCCTGACCCCGCCGGAGACCTGGGACGGCACCGTCGCCGCGCAGAAGGTGCTGTCGACGGTGGTGCGGCTGCAGCGTGAGCGCGGGCAGAAGTTCGGCGCCCTCCAGATCGTGGACATCCTGCTCGGCAAGCGCACCGCCAAGGTGATCCAGTTCGACCACGACCAGCTGTCCGTCTTCGGCATCGGCAAGGACCTCGAAGAGGGCGAGTGGCGCGGTGCCATCCGGCAGCTGCTGGCCCAGGGCCTGCTCGCGGTCGAGGGGGAGTACGGCACGCTGGTGCTCACCGAGGCGAGCGGCGCGGTACTGCGCGGCGAACGGGAGGTGCCGCTGCGCAAGGAGCCGAAGCGGCCGGCCGCCTCCCGGTCCAGGTCGGGCGGCGGGTCGGGCGGCGGCAAGGCCAAGGCCGTCGCGGCCGACCTGCCCGAGGAACTGCTCCCCGCCTTCGAGGCCCTGCGGGCCTGGCGCACCGGACAGGCCCGCGAGCAGGGCGTTCCGCCGTACATCATCTTCAACGACGCCACCCTGCGCGCGATCGTCTCCCAGATGCCGCGTTCCATCCGGGAACTGGCCACGGTCAGCGGGGTCGGCGAGAAGAAGCTGGCGACATACGGCGAGGAGGTCCTCGCCGTGCTGGCCTCCCTGGACGGCCCCGCCGCACCCGCCGCCGCATCAGCCCCCGACGAGGCACCGCGGGACGACGACTGGCCGGCCCCGGAGGACGAGCCGGACTTCTGGGAGTGACGGCCTCCCCTCCCGCACCCTCCGTTCCGACCACACCACGCCGCCGAGCGCCCGCCCCTGTTCCTCTCCGGGGGCGGGCGCTCGGCGTACCTGTCACGCCTTCGACCTGTTCGCCCCGCGGTCCCGCCGCGCGGCGAGCTTCCACCACACCCTGAACGACCACCTCCTCCAGTACCTCGCGAAGTCACCGGCAACGGTGACTGCTTAGTGACACGCGGGTCCGCCGACCTGCATCCTGTGCGGGACCCCGCCGGCGCCTCCGAGCCGACCGCGCACGCCGCTCGGAGGCGCAACCGAGCTGAATTGGAGTACTCCCATGCGCATTGGAGTCCCTCGCGAACCAGCAGGGGAGACACGCGTCGCCGCGACCCCGGCGACGGTCCGACAACTGGCAGGACTCGGGTACGACGTGCTCGTCGAGTCGGGGGCCGGGGCACTCTCCGCCTTCGCCGACGCGGCGTACGCGGAGGCAGGGGCGCGGATCGGCACGGGCGAGGAGGCGTGGGGCGCCGACATCGTCTTCCGGGTCAACGGCCCGTCGATGGACGAGGTGGGCAAGCCGAGGGACGGCGCCACCCTGATCTCCACGCTCGCGCCGGCCCTCAACCCCGAACTGGTCGACGCGCTCGCGGCGAGACCGATCACGGTGCTGGCGATGGACGCGGTGCCGCGCATCAGCCGCGCCCAGTCGCTGGACGTGCTCTCGTCCATGGCCAACATCGCCGGCTACCGCGCGGTGGTCGAGGCCGCCCACGAGTTCGGCCGCTTCTTCACCGGCCAGGTGACCGCCGCGGGCAAGGTGCCGCCGGCCAAGGTGCTCGTCGCCGGCGCGGGCGTGGCCGGTCTGGCCGCGATCGGCGCGGCCTCGTCGCTGGGCGCGGTGGTGCGCGCGACCGACCCCCGCCCGGAGGTGGCCGATCAGGTGAAATCGCTGGGCGGCGAGTACCTCCCGGTGGTGGTCGAGGAGGAGGCGCAGCGGTCGTCCGACGGCTATGCGAAGGCCACCTCGGACCTCTACAACGAGGCCGCGGCGAAGCTCTACTCCGAGCAGGCCGCGGACGTGGACATCATCATCACCACGGCGCTGATCCCCGGGCGCCCGGCACCGCGGCTGATCACGGCCGCCGACGTGGCGAGCATGAAGCCGGGCTCGGTGATCGTCGACATGGCCGCCGGCATGGGCGGCAATGTCGAGGGCAGCGAACCCGGGCAGCGGATCGTCACCGGCAACGGCGTGATCATCCTCGGCTACACCGACCTCGCCGGCCGGCTGCCCACCCAGGCCTCGCAGTTGTACGGGACCAACCTGGTCAACCTGATGAAGCTGCTCACCCCGGGCAAGGACGGCAAGACCGTGCTCGACCTGGACGACGTCGTGCAGCGCGGCATCACCGTGGTCAAGGACGGCGAGAAGCTGTGGCCGCCGCCGCCCGTGCAGGTCTCGGCGGCGCCCGCCGCCGAGCAGGGGCCGGCCCCCGAGGCACCCGCCAAGGAGGAGAAGGCGCCGATGAGCGCCGGCACCAGGGTCGCCCTGACCCTGACCGGCATCCTCGTCTTCGGCCTGGTGGTCGCCTTCGCCCCGGCGCCGCTGCCGCAGCACTTCACCGTGCTGATGCTCGCGATCGTCATCGGCTACTACGTGATCGGCAAGGTCCACCACGCCCTGCACACCCCGCTGATGAGCGTCACCAACGCCATCTCCGGCGTCGTCGTCGTGGGCGCGCTGCTGAAGGTGTGGTTCCCCGACCACCTCATGCAGGCGCTCGGCGTCCTCGCCGTCCTGCTCGCCTCCATCAACATCTTCGGTGGCTTCGCGGTGACCCGCCGCATGCTCGCCATGTTCAGCAGGGGGAACTGACGACATGACCGTCTCCGCCATGGCCACCGCGGCGTACATCATCGCCGCGCTGCTCTTCATCCTCAGCCTCGCCGGACTGTCCAGACACGAAAGCGCCCGGCAGGGCTGGGTCTACGGCGTCACCGGCATGGGCGTCGCCCTGGTCGCCACCATCGTCCACGTCATCAAGGACGGCCACGACCAGGCCGGCGACACCAGCACGCTCGGCATCGTCCTGATGTTCGTCGCCGTCCTGGTCGGCGGGGTGATCGGCCTGTGGCGCGCCCGGATCGTCCGGATGACCGGCATGCCCGAGCTGATCGCGCTGCTGCACTCCTTCGTCGGTCTGGCCGCCGTGCTGATCGGCTGGGTCGGCCACCGCGAGGGCCTGCTGGCCCGCGCACCGTCCGAGTCGCCGATCTCGCTGTGGCACATCCACAACGCCGAGATCGCCATCGGCATCTTCATCGGCGCGGTCACCTTCACCGGTTCGATCGTGGCCAACCTCAAGCTGTCGGCGCGGATCAAGGGCGCCCCGCTGATGCTGCCGGGCAAGAACCTCATCAACGTGGGCGCGCTCGTCGTCTTCGCGGGGCTCACCGCGGCTTACATCGTCGTCTCCCACGACCGGACCGACGCCACGGGCACGCTCGTCCTCGGGCTGATCACCCTGGTCGCCCTGGCCCTGGGCTGGCACCTGGTCGCCTCCATCGGCGGCGGTGACATGCCGGTCGTGGTCTCGATGCTCAACAGCTACTCCGGCTGGGCCGCGGCGGCCTCGGGCTTCCTGCTCGACAACGACCTGCTGATCGTCACCGGCGCCCTGGTCGGCTCCTCCGGCGCCTACCTCTCCTACATCATGTGCAAGGCGATGAACCGGTCGTTCATCTCGGTCATCGCCGGCGGCTTCGGCATCGAGGCCACGGCCTCCGACGGCGGCGCGCACGGCGAGCACCGCGAGATCTCGGCCGAGGAGACCGCCGAACTGCTGGCCACCGCGTCGAGCGTGGTCATCACGCCGGGCTACGGCATGGCCGTCGCCCAGGCGCAGTACCCGGTGGCCGAGCTGACCCGCCTGCTGCGCGAGCGCGGTGTCGACGTCCGCTTCGGCGTCCACCCCGTCGCCGGGCGGCTCCCCGGGCACATGAACGTGCTGCTGGCGGAGGCGAAGGTGCCCTACGACATCGTGCTGGAGATGGACGAGATCAACGACGACCTGGCCGCGACCGACGTCGTGCTGGTCATCGGCGCCAACGACACCGTCAACCCGGCCGCGGCCGAGGACCCCGCCAGCCCGATCGCCGGCATGCCGGTGCTGCGGGTCTGGGAGGCGAAGAACGTCGTCGTCTTCAAGCGCTCCATGGCCACCGGCTACGCGGGCGTGCAGAACCCGCTGTTCTTCCGGGAGAACTCCCAGATGCTCTTCGGCGACGCCAAGACACGGGTCGACGACATCGTCGGGGCACTCTCCGCGGCCCGGACGGTGCACGCCGCGGTGTAGGCCGGCCGGGCCCCTGCCCGCCTGACACCTCGTCAGGGCCCGGTGGTCCACGTCGCCGGGCCCTCGTCACGTCCGGCTCAGGACAGCGCCGTCAGCCCCGGCGCGAAGGTGATCAGCAGCGGCAGGAGCGGCACCAGCGCGGCCACCGTGGTGGTCAGGGCCCGGTGGCGGCGCAGCAGCCGAGGGGGCGGCTCCAGCAGACGGTCCACCCGCTCGCCCAGCAGCCGGCGGCTGGAGGCGCAGGACAGGACGCCCCGGTGCTGGTTGAGCTCGATCAACGCGAGGGCGGTGGTCAGATGGCCGCAGCGGCGGGAGGCGGCGTCGTCGGCGGCCAGTTCCACCAGACGGTGCGTCTGGTCGCGGAAGTGCGCGAAGAGCGGCACCCGGGGGAAGCCCGCGGCGAGCGCGGCGGACAGGTGCAGCAGCCAGTCGTGGTGGGCGCGCGCGTGGCCGCGTTCATGGGTGAGGACGGCGTCCAGCTGATGGCCGGTGAGCCGGTGCAGCGCCCCGGTGGTCACCACCAGCTGCGGGGGGTGGCCCGGCATCCACCAGGCGTCCGGGTACTCGTCCTCCAGGACCAGCATCGGGCCGCGCGCGGCCCGCAGCCCGGCCGGCAGCTCCGGCGCCCGCTCCCGCAGTTGGGCCCGGGCCTGGCCCCGGCTGCGGCGGACCTCGACCAGTTCCCGGCCGAGCATCGCGGTCGTCCAGGCGGCCCCGCAGGCCAGCCCCACGGTGAGCAGGGCGGCCCACACCGGGGCCGCGGAGAGGTCGTAGGCGGCCGTGACGGCGGGCGGCGCGGGAGCGAACACATGGTCGCGCACGGTGCGGAAGACGGCCGCGGCGCCGAGGGTCAGCCCGGCCACACAGCACAGGAGGACGGTGGCGACCAGGCACTGCCACACCCACAGCGCGACCACGGGTTCCCGTTCGGGCCAGTCGGCCCGGGTCAGCGCGCGCGGTGCCGGTACGGCCGCCGTCAGGGCGACGACGCTCAGCAGGAGCAGGCAGACGGTCATGCCGGGGCTCCGGTTCCTGGTCCGAGAGGGGCGGGAAGGAAAGGGGCGGTGCGGGTACGGGTGGTGCGGCGAGGGGCGGTGCGCGCGGGCGCCCGCCGGGACGTGGTGCCTGTCCCCGCCAGTATGACGAAGAGGGGCGCCGGGAGTCAGGTACCGGAACACGGACCGTCCCGATCCGGCACCCGCGCGCGGCGCCCGGTGCCGGATCAGACCGACGGCACGATCCGCCCGGTGACCTCGCCGAGCCCGACGCGGGTCCCGTTCGGGCCGGGGGCCCACGCCGACAGCGTCACCACGTCGCCGTCCTCCAGGAAGGCGCGCTTGCCGTCGGGGAGGTCGAGGGGGTCACGGCCGTTCCAGGTCAGCTCCAGCAGCGAGCCGCGCTGGTGCTCGTCGGGCCCGCTGACGGTGCCCGAGCCGTACAGGTCGCCGGTGCGCAGCGAGGCGCCGTTGACCGTCATCTGGGCGAGCTGCTGCGCGGCGGTCCAGTACATGGTGGAGAACGGCGGCTCGGCCACCACGTGGCCGTTGACGGCGACCGAGATCCGCAGGTCGTAGCCGCCGGGCTCGATGCCGGGGGCGGCGTCGTCCAGGTAGGGGAGCAGCGGGTGGGTGCGCTCGGGCGGGGCCGTCCTCGCGTGTTCCAGGGCCTCCAGCGGGGTGATCCACGCCGACACCGAGGTCGCGAACGACTTGCCGAGGAACGGGCCGAGGGGCACGTACTCCCAGGCCTGGATGTCCCGCGCGGACCAGTCGTTGAGCAGGCACAGCCCGAAGACGTGCTCCCGGAAGTCGCCGAGCGCGACCGGGGTCCCCAGCTCGGTCGGCACGCCCACGACGAAGCCGACCTCGGCCTCGATGTCCAGCCGGATCGACGGCCCGAACACGGGCGCCGGGTCGGCGGGGCCCTTGCGCTGCCCGGAGGGCCGTACGACGTCCGTGCCCGAGACCACCACGGTGCCGGCGCGGCCGTGGTAGCCGATCGGCAGGTGCTTCCAGTTGGGGGTGAGGGAGTCGGGGGCGTCCGGGCGGAAGATCGTGCCGACGTTGCGGGCGTGGTTCTCCGAGGCGTAGAAGTCGACGTAGTCCGCGACCTCGAAGGGCAGGTGCAGGTCCACCTCGGACAGCGGGTGGAAGAGCGGCTCCAGGGTCTCGCGGTGCGCGGGGTCGGTGACCCAGGAGGTGAGCGCGGCGCGCACCTCCGACCAGGCGGCGCGGCCCGCCGCGAGCAGCGGGTTGAGGGTGGGTCGGGCGAGCAGTGCGTGGTGCGGCGAGCCCAGGGCGGCGGCCGCGGCGCCCGCGTCGAGGACCTGGTCCCCGAGCCGGACGCCGACCCGGCGCTCCCGGCTGCCGGAGGGCGAGAACACGCCATAGGGAAGGTTGTGCGGACCGAAGGGGTCGCCCTCGGGGACGTCGAAGGGGGGCATGGGGTGCTGCCTCGCTCTCATCCGGGCCATGCATGGCGCTGTTCCACGTGATCGGCCACACGTTACGGCCGCGACGCGCCTCTTGGGCAGTGCCCGCCGGGGGTCGCCGCCCCGGCGTGCCCCGATCGACCGGTCCGGGTACCCGGACCGTGCTCCGCGCCCGGCGGTACGTCCGGCCCGCGGCCCGCGGCCGGTCCCCATCAGGGGCGCCACCGCGCGCACTTGGGGGCGGTCGGCACGCAAGTACGCGCGCCGACGGATGAGTCGGCGGAGTCGGAGGATCCGTATTCTCTGCTCATGGCACCCTCCCCCGCGTACGCACTGATCGCCACCGACCTGGACGGGACGCTGCTGCGCGGCGACGACACCGTCTCCGAGCGCACGCTTTCGGCGCTTGCGCGGGCGGCCCGGACCGGCGCCCGGCACCTGGTGGTGACCGGCCGTCCGGCCCCCAGAGTGCGGCCGCTGCTGGCGGCCCTCGGCTGCACGGGGCTCGCGGTGTGCGGACAGGGGGCGCAGGTCTACGACGCCGGGGCCGACCGGCTGCTGTGGTCGGTGCGGCTGGACCGGGAGCAGGCCGAGGCCGCGCTCGGCAAGATCGAGGCCGAGGTGGGGCAGGTGTACGCGGCCGTCGACCAGGACGGGGTGGACGGGCTCACGCTGACCGAGCCGGGCTACCGGATGCCCCATCCGACGCTGCCCGCGGTGCGGGTGGGCCGGCGCGACGATCTGTGGGGGGCGCCGATCAGCAAGGTGCTGCTGCGCCACGCCACCCTGTCCGACGACGCGTTGGCGGCGGTGGCGCGCTCGGTGGTGGGCCCGCTGGCCACGGTCACCATGTCGGGTCCGGGGACCGTGGAGCTCCAGCCGTGCGGGGTGACCAAGGCGACCGGTCTGGCGCTGGCCGCCGAGCGGCTCGGTATCGCCGCGGAACGCTCGCTGGCCTTCGGCGACATGCCCAACGACGTCCCGATGTTCCGGTGGGCGGCGCACGGGGTCGCCATGGCCGACGCCCATCCGGAGCTGAAGGCGGTGGCCGACGAGGTCACCGCGTCGAACGAGGACGACGGCATCGCCGTCGTCCTCGAAAGACTGTTCCCGGCGGGCTGACGGGGTGTCGTCGGCCCGCCGGGCGCCGGTCAGTAGGCGCTGTTGACGTTGTCCATGGAGCCGTAGCGGTGGGCCGCGTAGTTGCAGGCGGCGGTGATGTTGGCGACCGGGTCGTAGATGTTCCAGGAGGTCCCGGCCACGTGGTACGTGTTGAAGGTCGGGTCGATCACCTGGAGCAGGCCCTTGGACGGGATGCCCTTGGCGGCGTTGGAGTCCCACAGGTTGATGGCGTTCGGGTTGCCCGAGGACTCGCGCATGATGTTGCGGTAGATGCCGTTGTAGGAGCCCGGGATGCCCTTCTGGCTCATGATCGCCAGGGACTCGCGGATCCAGCCGTCGAGGTTGTTCGGGTACCCGGCGGTGGTGACGGCGGCCGAGGTGGTGGCGGTGGCCGCGGAGGCGCTGGCGGCGCCCACGAGCGGCATGGCGATCACGGCGGCGCCGGTGCCGGCGACGGCGAGCATACGGACGACGCGGTTGGTGCGGGTGCGGCGCGACTGAACGGCAGCAGGCATGGGGACGTTCCTCTCCTACGCCTGCGAGGTGAGCTGTCGGGTTCGGGCGGGGAGGTGCCCGGCCGTGCCCCGCGAGAGGCACGGCTTAACCCCGAGCCGTCCCGGTGCGACCGCGTGTCGCGGCATGTGCCGCGTCACGTGTGTCGTCCGGTCCGGCGACTTACCTGGGTCCCCCGCTCCTGCCGTACGAATGAGTTCGTTGATGGGTGTACGGGCGGCGGCAGGATTCGGCGTCCGCCCGATGGGTCGGGAACGTATGCGAGAGCACATGTCGGGAACAAGTGCCGGATTCATGCGATGTGGCATTTGACCTTGATCATTGCCCTATGGGGTACTTGATCCTTTGCGATTGTCAACGCTCAACTCGCTTACGCGGCAAGGGGGAAGGGGGTCTCGGGCGGCCGGTCGGGGGCAGGGGGTGTGTGTGGCCCAATTCACCAAATGGCAAACTGTGTTAAATCGGGCATGGGGGATTCCGGGTATTCGTCCCTCGGTGGGGTGGACCGGGTACTCCGCTCACCTCCGGGCTCGCGACGAAGCTCGGATTTTCCTGTTAAGTCGAAAAATGTCCGTTCTTCTCATCCGATCGAAGGGGTGCCGGATGTGCTCCGATACCGCCCGGGCTGGACGGGTGGGCGCTATCGGTGATCGAAACCGGACCGGATACGCTGACTTGAGTGATGGCAGCGACCTATCGACAAACCGTGTAATCGCCAGCAGACACCAGCAGACAGGAGACCCCTCGTGACCGTCGTCGGGCCGTTCGGGCTGAGCGTGCGGGACCAGGCTCTCGAAGCCGATGTCCAGGCCGGATTGGCGGCTGTCGAGGAAGGCCTGCTAGAGGCCACCAAGAGCGAGGTCCCGTTCATCACCGGGGCCGCGCAGCACCTCGTACGGGCCGGCGGGAAGCGGTTCAGGCCGCTGCTCGTGATGCTCGCGGCACAGTTCGGCGACCCCTACGCGCCCGGTGTGGTGCCGTCCGCCGTGGTGGTGGAGCTGACCCACCTCGCCACGCTGTACCACGACGACGTCATGGACGAGGCCGCCGTACGCCGGGGCGTGGACAGCGCCAACACCCGCTGGGGCAACTCCGTCGCGGTCCTCACCGGCGACTTCCTCTTCGCCCGCGCCTCCCAGATCCTCGCCGACCTCGGCCCCGAGGCGGTCCGGGTGCAGGCCCTCGCGTTCGAACGGCTGGTCACCGGCCAGATCCTGGAGACCGCGGGCCCCACCGACGGCCGCGACCCGGTGGAGCACTACCTGGACGTGCTCGGCGGCAAGACGGGCTCCCTGGTGGCGGTCTCCTGCCGGTTCGGCGCGATGATGTCCGGCTCCGACGAGACGGTCGTGGACGTGCTCACCCAGTACGGCGAGCGGCTCGGCGTGGCCTTCCAGCTCGCCGACGACTACCTGGACATCGCCTCCGACTCCCACGAGTCCGGCAAGACCCCCGGGACCGACCTGCGCGAGGGCATCGCGACCCTCCCCGTGCTCCGGCTGCGCGAGCGCGCCGCCCGGCTCGGCCTGCCCGAGGACATCGCCCTGTGCGAGCTGCTGGACTCCGACCTCAGCGACGACGCCCGGCACGCCGAGGCGCTGGCCGCGCTGCGCGCCCACCCGGCCCTGGAGCAGGCCCGCCGGGACACCGTGCGCTACGCCGAGGAGGCGCGCGCCGCGCTGGCACCGCTGCGGGAGTGCGACGCCAAGGCCGCGCTGATCGAGCTGTGCGACGCGGTGGTGCACCGCACCGGGTGACCGACCGGTTCGGCGTCCACCGGGACCGACCCGTCCGGCGTCCACCGGGTGGCCGTACCCGCCCGGGTGCTCCATCCTGCCCATAGGGATCCGTTCGAGCCCCTAGGGGTGTCCCTTGCGTGTCATACCGCAGTCGTACGCCGAGTTGCCTCCGTGGTCTGACGATTCCTCAGCGCGGATTTGGTCGTATGGACACCACGGACATCACCACTCCTCACCGATTCGGGTGAGACCGGCGGCTCGGGTGGACCAGCGTGAGAGCAGCCGCCGCCGACGACGGAGGTAAGGCACACATGGCACCGTACGAATCCGACGACGCACAGGGCGCCGACCGGGGCGAGGAGACGCGCTCGGGCCGCCGCAAGGCCGCCCGGTACGCCGTCCCGGTCGCGGTGGTGGGGGTGGCGGCGGCCACGATCGGGCTGGTCCCGGCCCTCGCCGACTCCGGCGACCCCGACCTGCCCCGGATCACCGCCCAGCAGCTCATCCAGAAGATCGCCGCGTCGGACGTGCAGCGGCTGTCCGGCACCGTGAAGGTCAGCACCGACCTGGGCCTGCCCGACCTCGGCGGCCTGGAGAGCGGCCTCACCTCCGGCATGACCCCCGGCGCCGGCTCCGGCTCCGCCGCCGACCCGCAGACCCGGCTCACCGAACTGGTCACCGGCACGCACACCCTGCGCGTCGCCGCCGACGGCCCCGACCGGCAGAAGCTGTCGCTCGTCGAGCAGGGCGCCGAGTACAGCGTCATCCACAACGGCAAGGACGTCTGGGGCTACGACAGCAAGAGCAACCAGGTCTCCCACGGCACCGCGCCGGCCGGCAAGGACCGGCGGGCCGAGCCCCCGGCCACGCCCAAGGACTTCGCCGACGAGGCCCTGAAGTCGGTGGACGACACCACGTCCGTGACCGTCGACGGCACCGCCCACGTCGCCGGGCGCGACGCCTACAAGCTGCTGATCAAGCCCCGGCAGTCCGGCACCACGGTCGGCGCGATCAGCATCGCGGTGGACGCCAGGACGGGCATGCCACTCAAGTTCACGCTGACCCCGAAGAGCGGCGGCGCCGCGGTGCTCGACGCGGGCTTCACCGAGGTTTCCTTCGCCCGCCCGGCCGCCTCCGCCTTCGCCTTCACCCCGCCGAAGGGCGCGAAGGTCACCGAGCGCGAGGACACGCGGGGCAAGGGCGCGCCGCACAAGGACACGCAGTGGCCCGGCAAGGGGCTGGAGGGGACCGAGGGCAAGGGCCTGGAAGGCACCGCGGGTCCGACCGTCCTCGGCAAGGGCTGGACCTCCATCGCCGTCTTCGACACCGGCGCCAAGGGCGGCCTCCCCACCGGCGCCAAGGGCAGTGACGCGGCCGGCTTCCTCGGCTCCCTGGGCGACAAGGTCTCCGGCAAGTTCGGCAAGGGCACGGTCTTCTCCACCCGCCTGGTCAACGCCCTGATCACCGACAACGGCAAGGTCTACGCCGGCGCGGTCACCAAGGACGCGCTGGTGCGGGCGGCGGACGCGGGCAAGTAGGCCGCAGCGGTCCGCGAGGGAGCCGAGGGCAGCGCCTTCGGCTCCCTTTCGCATGCGCCCCTCCCGGCGGCGCATCGAGTCCGGCCCCGCGTCGTTGATCAGCGCACCCGCGAGGCCCCCGGCGAGCCGCGGACCTGCGGCACCGGTCCGTTGGGACGAGGCTGTGACGTCGTGGTGACGCGGGGGCCGGGGTGGAACCAGCACACTGGTCGGCAGGATGCGTACGGCCGGATCGCGGCACGGGGGAGTGAGGGAAGGACCGATGGCTCGACTGAGCTTCGAGAAGAAGCGGGCGCCGGGGCCCGCGGCACACCCGGCGGCGGTGCCCGTGCGGGTGTACGGCGCGGGCGGCGCCTCCGTGGGCGGTACGGCGGTCGTGGCGGAGCCGGGCGAGGAGATCCAGCAGGCCGTGCTCAACCACCTCCAGCGCCTCGCCATCAGCCTCGGCGCCCCCATACGCGCCACCATCCAGGACGACCGCGCCGGCTGCGTCGTCCCCCTGGAGGTCTCGGCGGACGGCTCCAGCCGGGTCACGGGGAAGGCCGTACGGGTGGCCCCTGCGGAGTCCCCGGAGTTCGCGCCCTCGGGGAGGTCGCGCACGCCCAGGGGCGCGTTCGGCCCGGCCCCCGTCATGGCGGCCCCGGCATCCGCCTCTCCGGTTCCGGCACCCGCCTCTCCCGCCCCGGCATCCGCTTCTCCGGCCCCGGCGCCTGCCTCTCCGGCGTCCGTGCCCGCCGTGCCACCGCCCGCTGCGTCCGCCGTACCCGCCGTGCCACCGCCTGTCGTGCCCGCTGCGTCCGCCGTACCCGCTGTGCCCGCGCCCGGCGTGTCCTCCGTGCCCGACGCGCTCGCGTCCGCCGTGCCGGTGCCGGTCGTGGAAGGGCCGGAGCCGCTCACGGACGTCGTCGTCACCGCCGGGCCCCCGGCCTCCGAGCCCCCCATCACCACCGACTGGCCCACCGAGTCCTCCGCCCCCACCACCGCCACCCCCACCCCGCCCCGCGGCTTCGACGCCGTGGCCGAGGAGGTGCTGGGCGACGGCCCGGTCACCGAGACGCGGGAGGGGGCGGAACTGCTCACCGAGCCGATGACGCGGATCAACGAGGCCGTGCGGGCGGGCCGCATCGAGGCCGCGGCCGAACTCGTCGAGCACACGGTCGAGGAGGCCTCCACCGTGCTGGGCGCCCGGCACGCCGAGGTGCTGCACCTGCGCGAACTGGCCGCCTACATCGCCTACTTGGCGGGCGAGCCGGTGCGCGCCTGCCAACTCTCCCTCGACCTGGCCCGGCTGCGCCGGACCGCCGGGGACGCCGAGGCGGCGTACGGCAACGTGCAGAGCGCGTCGACCGCCTGGCGTGCCGTGCGGGACCCGGAGGAGGGCCTGCGGCTGGGGCGTGACCTGATCGACCTCTGGACGGACCTGGCCGCCGAACCGGGCCCCGCGGCCGACGACCCCCGCCCCCTGGAGTCCGCCCGCGCCCGCATGCTCCGCCTCACCGACCGGGCCGCCCGCGCCGCCGGGTGACCGGCCGGTGCCGTCAGGCCTCCAGCGAGGCCTGGTCCGGGGACTTCGCCCCGGGCGTCTCCAGCGGGGCGGCCGGCACGGCCGCCGCCTTCCGCTGTCCGCGTGCCGTGTGCAGCGCGTTGCCCGTCAGCAGCAGCAGGGCCACCCACACCAGGGCGAAGCCGGCCCAGCGCTCGGGCGGCATGGCCTCGTGGAAGTAGAGGATGCCCAGGAGGAACTGGAAGACCGGGGTCAGGTACTGGAGCAGGCCCAGGGTGGAGAGCGGGACGCGGATCGCCGCCGCGCCGAAGCAGACCAGGGGCAGGGCGGTGACGATACCGGTGGAGGCGAGCAGCGCCCCGTGGCCCACGCCCTCCGTCGTGAAGGTGGAGCGGCCCTGCGCCGTGAGCCACAGCAGGTAGCCGAGCGCGGGCAGGAACAGGATCGCGGTCTCCGCGGCCAGTGACTCGATGCCCCCGAGGGCGACCTTCTTCTTCACCAGCCCGTAGGTGGCGAAGCTGAAGGCGAGGCAGAGCGAGATCCACGGCGGTCGGCCGTAGCCGATGGTCAGGATGACGACGGCGGCGAAGCCGGTCGCGACCGCCGCCCACTGCACGGGCCGCAGCCGCTCCTTCAGGAGCAGCACGCCCATGGCGATGGTGACCAGCGGATTGATGAAGTAGCCGAGGGACGCCTCGACCACATGACCGGAGTTCACCGCCCAGATGTAGACGCCCCAGTTGACGGTGATCACCGCCGCCGCCACCGCGATGAGCGCCAACCGCCTCGGCTGGCGCAGCAGTTCGCCGAGCCAGGCCCAGCGCCGTACGCACAGCAGGGCCGCGATGACGAAGAGCAGGGACCACGCCATGCGGTGGGCCAGGACCTCCACCGCCCCGGCCGGCTTCAGCAGCGGCCAGTACAGGGGGACCAGGCCCCACGCGCCATAGGCGGCGAAACCGTTCAGCAGACCTATGCGGTGCTCACCCTTGGATGCCCCGGCCACGGACCCTCCCTCTGACTCCTCCACGCGCCGGCGTACGCGCGGGGACGAAGGTAGCGCCGGGCACCCCTGCCTGTCATGCCCGTATCGGCATACGGTCATGACAGGCGAGGCGGGAGAGAAAGCACGCCCCCCGGGGGAGCCGGCGGACACGCGTCGAGGCCCGGGACGGGGGTCCCGGGCCTCGTGGAGCGCCGAGCGGCGCAGCCGGTGGTGCGATGGTGCGGTGGGGCTGTGGTGCGGTGAACCGTCAGCCGACGACCGTCCACGTGTCGCCGCCCGCGAGCAGCGCGGCCAGGTCGCCCTTGCCCTTCTGCTCGATCGCGGCATCCAGCTGGTCGCTCATCTGGACGTCGTAGACCGGCCGCTCGATGGAGCGGAAGACGCCGATCGGGGTGTGGTGCAGGGTGTCCGGGTCGGCCAGCCGGGAGAGGGCGAAGGCGGTGGTCGGGGACGCGGCGTGGGCGTCGTGGACGACGAGGTCCGCCTCGTTCTCCGGGGTCACGGTGACGACTTCCAGGTCCCCGGTCCGCGGGTCGCGGACGACGCCGCGCGTGCCGTCCGGGCCGAAGCGGATGGGTCGGCCGTGTTCCAGCCGGATCAGCGCCTCCTCGGCCTGCTGGCGGTCCTTGAGGGCGTCGAAGGCGCCGTCGTTGAAGATGTTGCAGTTCTGGTAGATCTCGATCAGCGCGGTGCCCGGGTGTTCGGCGGCGGCGCGCAGCACCTCGGTGAGGTGCTTGCGGTCGGAGTCGATGGTCCGGGCCACGAAGGACGCCTCCGCGCCGAGGGCCAGGGACACCGGGTTGAAGGGCGCGTCCAGCGAGCCCATCGGCGTGGACTTGGTGATCTTGCCGACCTCGGAGGTGGGGGAGTACTGGCCCTTGGTCAGGCCGTAGATGCGGTTGTTGAAGAGCAGGATCTTGAGGTTGACGTTGCGGCGCAGGGCGTGGATCAGGTGGTTGCCGCCGATGGACAGCGCGTCGCCGTCGCCCGTGACGACCCACACGCTGAGGTCGCGGCGGGAGCTGGCGAGGCCGGTGGCGATGGCGGGGGCGCGGCCGTGGATGGAGTGCATCCCGTAGGTGTTCATGTAGTACGGGAAGCGGGAGGAGCAGCCGATGCCGGAGACGAAGACGATGTTCTCCCGGGCCAGGCCGAGTTCGGGCATGAAGCCCTGTACGGCGGCGAGGATCGCGTAGTCACCGCAGCCCGGGCACCAGCGCACCTCCTGGTCCGACTTGAAGTCCTTCATCGACTGCTTGGCCTCGGCCTTGGGGACCAGCTGCAGCAGTCCGTTGCCGGCGTCAGTCATCGATGGCCTCCTTCAGCGCCGTGGCGAGCTGCTCCGCCTTGAACGGCATACCGTTGACCTGGTTGTACGAATGGGCGTCGACCAGGTATTTCGCCCGGATCAGCGTCGCGAGCTGCCCCAGGTTCATCTCGGGGACCACGACCTTGTCGTAGCGCGCGAGCACCGCGCCCAGATTGCGCGGGAAGGGATTGAGGTGGCGCAGGTGCGCTTGCGCGATCGCGTCGCCGGACGCGCGCAGCCGCCGTACCGCCGCCGTGATCGGGCCGTACGTCGAGCCCCAGCCGAGGACCAGGGTCCGCGCGCCGTGCGGGTCGTCCACCTCGATGTCCGGGACCTCGATGCCGTCGATCTTGGCCTGCCGGGTGCGGACCATGAAGTCGTGGTTGGCCGGGTCGTAGGAGATGTTGCCCGTGCCGTCCTGCTTCTCGATGCCGCCGATGCGGTGCTCCAGGCCCGGGGTGCCCGGCACCGCCCAGGGACGGGCGAGGGTCCGGGGGTCCCGCTTGTAGGGCCAGAAGACCTCGGTGCCGTCGGCCAGGGTGTGGTTCGGGCCCGAGGCGAACCGGACACGCAGGTCCGGCAGTTCGTCCACCTCGGGGATGCGCCACGGCTCGGAACCGTTGGCCAGGTAGCCGTCCGAGAGCAGCATCACCGGGGTGCGGTACGTCAGCGCGATCCGGGCCGCCTCCAGGGCCGCGTCGAAGCAGTCGGCCGGCGTTCTGGGCGCGATCACCGGGACCGGCGCCTCGCCGTTGCGGCCGTACATCGCCTGGAGCAGGTCCGCCTGCTCGGTCTTGGTCGGCAGACCCGTGGACGGGCCGCCGCGCTGGATGTCCACCACCAGCAGCGGCAGCTCCAGGGAGACCGCCAGGCCGATCGTCTCGCTCTTGAGCGCGATACCGGGACCGGACGTCGTGGTGACCGCGAGCGAACCGCCGAACGCCGCGCCCAGCGCCGCGCCGATGCCCGCGATCTCGTCCTCCGCCTGGAAGGTCCGCACGCCGAAGTTCTTGTGCTTGCTCAGCTCGTGCAGGATGTCGGAGGCCGGGGTGATCGGGTACGAGCCCAGGAACAGCGGCAGATCCGCCTGCCGGGAGGCGCTGATCAGACCGTAGGACAGGGCCAGGTTGCCGGAGATGTTCCGGTAGGTGCCCACCGGGAAGGCCTTGGCGGCCGGGGCGACCTCGTAGGAGACCGCGAAGTCCTCGGTGGTCTCGCCGAAGTTCCAGCCGGCGCGGAACGCGGCGATGTTCGCCGCCATGATCTCCGGCTTCTTCGCGAACTTCGACTTCAGGAACCTCTCGGTGCCCTCGGTCGGCCGGTGGTACATCCAGCTCAGCAGGCCCAGGGCGAACATGTTCTTGCTGCGCTCGGCCTCCTTGCGGGAGAGGTCGAACTCCTTGAGGGCCTCCACCGTCAGGGTGGTCAGCGGCACCGGGTGGAGGCCGTAGCCGTCGAGCGAGCCGTCCTCCAGCGGCGAGGCGTCGTAGCCCACCTTCTGCAGGGCCCGCTTGGTGAACTCGTCCGTGTTCACGATGATCTCGGCGCCGCGCGGCAGATCCCCGATGTTGGCCTTCAGGGCCGCCGGGTTCATCGCGACGAGGACGTTCGGCGCGTCACCCGGGGTGAGGATGTCGTGGTCGGCGAAGTGGAGCTGGAACGAGGAGACGCCGGGGAGGGTGCCTGCGGGGGCACGGATCTCGGCGGGGAAGTTCGGAAGGGTGGAGAGGTCGTTGCCGAAGGAAGCGGTCTCCGAGGTGAATCGGTCCCCGGTGAGCTGCATGCCGTCACCCGAGTCCCCCGCGAACCGGATGATCACCCGGTCCAGGCGGCGCACATCCTTCGTGCCGCCCGGTTTGCGCTGCTCCCCGACTACTGATCCGTCGGCCTGCTCCGCCTGGCTGCTGACCTGGCTGGTCACTGAACTGGACCTCCTTCGAGGCGGCTGTCCGGGGCGTGGTCGCACCACGGACCATCCCAGGATCAACCCTACGTCGGTTAGGGTCGCCTTCCCGAGGTCATCCGTAGATTGGGACGACGTTTCGAGTCGGCCTGTCGCGCTGACATGTCAGGGCTTCCTTCCCCGCTTCCCCCCTCCGCTCCCCTGCCGGGTACCCGTCTTTCCCACGGAAGCCGGAGGCTCTGACGCGCCCCTGACGCCGTGGCCCCCGGCCGGTGCCGGGAGGCGGCCGATCAGGAGTTCAGATAGGTGAGCACGGCCAGCACGCGCCGGTGGTCGCCGTCGCTCGGCGCCAGGCCGAGCTTGAGGAAGATGTTGCTGACGTGCTTCTCCACCGCGCCGTCGCTGACCACGAGCTGCCGGGCGATCGCCGAGTTCGTACGGCCCTCCGCCATCAGCCCCAGCACCTCGCGTTCGCGCGGGGTGAGCTTGGCCAGCACGTCCTGCTTGCGGCTGCGGCCCAGCAGCTGCGCGACCACCTCCGGGTCCAGCGCCGTCCCGCCCTCGGCGACCCGCACCACCGCGTCCACGAACTCGCGGACCTCCGCGACCCGGTCCTTGAGCAGATAGCCCACGCCCCGGGAGGAACCGGCCAGCAGCTCGGTGGCGTACCGCTCCTCCACGTACTGCGACAGCACCAGCACCCCGAGGCCGGGATGCCGCCGGCGCAGGGCCACGGCCGCCCGCACCCCCTCGTCAGTGTGCGTCGGCGGCATCCGCACGTCCGCCACCACCACGTCCGGCAGCGCGCCCTCGCCGGCCAGATCGGCGATGGTCTTCACCAGCGCCTCGGCGTCCCCCACGCCGGCCACCACGTCATGCCCCCGGTCGGTGAGCAGCCGGGTCAGCCCCTCCCGCAACAGCACCGAGTCCTCGGCGATGACCACCCGCACCCTGTTCTCCACGCTCCATGCCCCCGTACACCCGGTCCCGTGACGACGTCCTTCGGTGACGCGCCTTTACGGGACCCCAGCATTCCAGGAAACGGCCGGGAGCGTGCCGTGCCTGTGGATAACTTGTCGAGGGCGGCTGTATCCGCAGGTCAGCCACGCCAGGGCAGCTCCGCGATCACACGGGTGGGACCGCCCGCCGGGGAGTCGACCAGCAGCACGCCGTCCACCGCGTCCAGCCGGTCCCGCAGCCCCGCGAGGCCCGAGCCGGCCGCGGCGTCCGCACCGCCCACGCCGTCGTCGCTCACCTGGAGCATCAGCCGGTTCTCCGAACGCCACACGTCGACCGAGGCGGACCGGGCCCGGCTGTGCTTGGAGATGTTCTGCAGCAGCTCGCACACGGTGAAGTAGGCGATGCCCTCGATGGCCGGCGCCGGGCGGGACGGCAGGTCCACCTCGACCCGGACCGGCACGGTGCAGCGGGAGGCGACCGAGGACAGGGCCGCGTCCAGGCCCCGGTCGGTCAGCACGGCCGGGTGGATGCCCCGGGCCAGGTCGCGCAGCTCCTGGAGGGCGGTCTTCACCTCGCCGTGGGCCTCCTCCACCATGCGGGCCGCCGCCTGCGGGTCCTCCCGCAGCTTCTCCTTCGCCAGCCCCAGGTCCATGGCCAGACCGACCAGCCGGGCCTGCGCCCCGTCGTGCAGATCGCGCTCGATGCGACGCAGGTCGGCGGCGGCCGTGTCCACCACGACACCCCGGTCCGACTCCAGCTCCACCACCCGCTCCGACAGCAGCGACGGGCCGAGCAGCCCCCGCACCAGCAGCCCGTCCACCGTGGTCAGGGCGCGCACCAGCCACGGCGTGGCCAGCGTGAAGCCCAGTCCGACCAGCATGGTCACGGTGATCTCGAACGGGTTGTCCAGGTAGATCCGGTGGTGGTCGTCGCCGTAGAGCTGGAGCCCGGCCTGTCCCGCGTACATCGGGAAGACCCAGAACCACAGCGGGTAGGTCAGCAGGCTCCAGCCGAGCGGATAGAGGGTCGCCGCCACGATGAAGGAGAACAGCGCCCAGGGGAACTGCACCAGCGTGTACAGCAGGTTCCGCCAGGAGGCGCCGCTCTTGAGGACCGCGCCCATCCAGGCCAGCGCGCCCGGCTTGCGCACCCGCAGCGGCTCCGGGCCCCGCACGTCCACGTCCAGCAGCGCCCGCGCCCGGGCCCGCTCCAGCGCGCCGAAGCCTCGGCAGCCGGCCAGGGCCGCCGCCAGTACCGGGACGCCGAGGAAGGTCACCAGCAGGCCCGCGCCCAGCGACACCATCGTCACCGTCCAGGTGAACAGCACCACCGAGATCGGCAGGCTCAGCAGGACGTACCCCAGCTCGCGCCAGGTGCGGGCCGCTATCGGCGCCCGCAGCGCGGCGGGCAGCCGGTGGCGGCGGTCGCTCCCGGAGGAGCCGGTGGACCAACCGGAATCCCAGTCGTCGTAACCCTGCTCGTGGCCGCCGCGCCCCCGCCCGGGCCCGTGCCCGCCGTGTCCGTACTCCGTGGCCATCGAATCCGTCCCGTTCTCCTCGTCGAGCGGCGCTTTCGCCCGTGACTCAAGACTCGTGCGCCGCGCCCCCGCGGACCATGGAGACCATCGGCCTCTTCGAGCGGGGGTTTTCCCCACCCCACCCGGTCCCGCGGACACCCGGCCGCCGCCCGGCACGGCACCGCACGACACCCGCGCGACACGGTGCGTCACCGCTGCACCACGCGTCACCGCACGCCGCCGCGCACGACGGCTCTAACGGCTTCCCGCGCGGCTATTCCTCGCGGTCGCGCCAGGGCAGTTCGGCCGTGACCACCGTCGGGCCGCCGACCGGCGACGCCACGGCGAACAGTCCGTCCACCGCGCCCAGCCGGTCCGCCAGGCCGCGCATCCCGCTGCCGCCGTCCAGCCGGGCACCGCCCCGGCCGTCGTCCTGGACCTGGATCAGCAGCCGGTCCTGCGCGCGCCACACGTCGACCGAGGCGGACCGGGCCCCGCTGTGCTTGCTGACGTTCTGCAGCAGCTCGGAGACCGTGAAGTAGGCGATGCCCTCGATGGCCGCGGCGGGGCGGTCCGCGAGCTCCACGGTCACCTTCACCGGCACCGTGCAGCGCGAGGCGACCGAGGACAGGGCCGCGTCCAGGCCCCGGTCGGTCAGCACGGCCGGGTGGATGCCCCGGGCCAGGTCGCGCAGCTCCTGGAGGGCCAGCTTGACCTCGCCGTGCGCCTCCGCCACCATCGCCGCCGCGGTGTCCGGGTCCTCCAGCAGCTTCTCCTTGGCCAGGCCGAGCCCCATGGCCAGGTTGACCAGCCGGGCCTGCGCCCCGTCGTGCAGATCGCGCTCGATGCGGCGCAGGTCGGCGGCGGCGGTGTCCACCACCACACCCCGGTCCGACTCCAGCTCCGCTATTCGGCGCTCCAGCTCGTCGGAGGGGGACAGCAGAGCGCGCACCATCGCCCGGTCCACGTTCGCCAGGCCCCTCGCGAGGTACGGCAGCACGGGCCACAGCACGAACAGCGAGGTCAGCACGGTGCAGAAGGTGAAGATGCCCCAGGGCAGCCGTATCGCGTCGTACAACAGCGTCCGCCAGCCCACCGGGTCCTTGACGGCCGTCCACAGCCGCTGGAACGCACCCTCGCCGCGGGCCGGCGGCAGCGGCGACGGCTCCTCCACCCGGACCCCGAGCAGCGCCCGGGCCCGCGCCCGCTCCAGCTTGCCCAGCTGCCGGGCGCCCAGCAGGGACAGCGCCAGCAGCGGCAGACCGACCACGGTGAGGGTGAGGACGCCGCCGACGGTCAGCACGGTGATCGCGTAGCAGAACCCGAACACCGCCACCGGCAGGTTCAGCAGGAGGTGCGCGATCTCCTTCCAGGTGTGCCGGTTGTAGGCCGGCCTGATCGGCGGCAGGCGGTCGGGGCCGTCGGAGGCGTCGGCGCCGTCGGTCCGGACGGGGCCGGTGCCGTGCCGGTGGCCGGCGGAGCTGGGTGCGGTCATAACGGCCAGCCTGCCGCGTGGGACACCTCTCGCGCCATGCGGTGCGCCGCCCTGCGCCGACGGGGGAAAACCCCACCCCCGTCCGCCTCGGGGGCTTCACCCAGGGGTCCCGGGTGCCGCCGCCCGCCCGCCGCGGACCTCTCCCGGCGCGACTGCCTGCTTACCGCCTCTTTATCAGGGCCTAGACTCCCGTGCGTACAGGTCACGAGGTCAGGGAGCGAGGGACGGGACCGTGCGGGACACGCTGGGGGACTCGACGGCCGCCACGGCGCACGTCATCGCGGCCGGCTACTTCCGGTCGTACTCGGCCGTGGGACTGCTCGCCGTCGTCGGCGCGCTGTTCGTCGCGGCCGCCTTCGGCGCCGGCCGGCTGCTGCGCCCCGTAGTGCCCACCCCGGAGAAACTCCTGACTTACGAGTGCGGCGTCGACCCCGTCGGCGAGGGCTGGGCCCACACCCAGGTCCGCTACTACGTCTACGCCTTCCTGTACGTGATCTTCGCGGTCGACTCGGTCTTCCTGTTCCCCTGGGCGACGGTCTTCGCCGCCCCCGGCTACGGCGCGACGACCCTCGTGGAGATGTTCATCTTCCTCGGCTTCCTCGCCGTGGGCCTGCTGTACGCATACAAGAAGGGCGTCCTGACATGGACGTGACCCCGGACCCCGTGTACCTCCCGGAGCCCAAGCGGCTCGGCGCGCTGGCCCGTCTGGCCCCCGAGCCCATGAAGGTGGTCCTCAACTGGGGCCGCCGCTACTCGCTCTGGGTCTTCAACTTCGGCCTCGCCTGCTGCGCGATCGAGTTCATCGCCGCGTCGATGGCCCGCCACGACTTCATCCGGCTCGGCGTCATCCCCTTCGCGCCGGGGCCCCGCCAGGCCGACCTGATGGTGGTCTCCGGCACGGTCACGGACAAGATGGCCCCGGCCGTCAAACGACTGTACGAACAGATGCCCGAGCCGAAGTACGTCATCTCGTTCGGCGCGTGCTCCAACTGCGGCGGACCGTACTGGGACTCGTACTCCGTCACCAAGGGCGTCGACCAGATCATCCCCGTGGACGTGTATGTCCCCGGCTGCCCGCCGCGCCCCGAGGCGCTGCTCCAGGGCATCCTCAAGCTCCAGGAGAAGATCGCGGCCGAGTCGCTGGGGGAGCGGTACGGCACCGACACCGGGCGTCCGTCGGCGGCCGCGCTGCAGAGCGGTCTGGTGCGGCCGCCGGCCCCGGCGGGGGACGGCTCGGCGGGGGACGGCTCCGAGGGGGACGCGCGATGAGCACGGCCGGCTGGCTGCCCGCCCCCGCCGGGGAGCTCTTCGGGCCCGAGGCGGTGGCCGAGGAGTCGTACGAGGTCCTGACCGTGGACGTACCGCCGTCCGCCTGGCTGGACGCCCTGGAGACGGCCCGTACGACGCTGACCTGCACCTACTTCGACTGGCTCAGCGCGGTGGACGAACCCGGCGTCGGCTTCCGCGTCGCGGCCCACGTGGTCGCCCTGCACCCGGTGCGGCGCCTTCTGCTGCGCACGACGGTGCCGCACGAGACGCCGGTGCTGCCGTCCGCCGTCGGCGTGTACGCGGGCGCGGCGTGGCACGAGCGCGAGACGTACGAAATGTTCGGGGTGACCTTCGAGGGCCACCCCTCGCTCGAACACCTGCTCCTCCCCGAGAACTTCGAGGGCCACCCCCTGCGCAAGGACTTCGTCCTCGCCGCCCGGGTCGTCAAGGCGTGGCCCGGCGCCAAGGAACCCGGCGAGTCCGAGCACGGCGGACCCAAGCGCCGCCAGATGCTGCCGCCGGGCGTCCCCGACCCCAACGAGTGGGGCCCCCTCAAGGGCCAGCTGCCCCCCGCCCCGGCCCGCCCCGCCCGCGCCGCCGGGGACCGCCCGGTCCGCCGTACCCGCACGGCGGCGGAGGGTTCGGCGAATCAGCCTGGCGCCGCCGAGGGCGCCGCTCCGGGCCGCCCGCGCCGGATGCGCAGCGCGAGTGAGGGTTCGGCGAGTCAGGCACCGGCGGGGGAGGGCGCCGCTCCGGGCCGCCCGCGTCGGATGCGCAGCGCGAGTGAGGGTTCGGCGAGTCAGGCACCGGCGGGGGAGGGTGCCCCGGCGCGTCCCCGCAGGATGCGCAGCGCGAGCGAGGGTTCGGTGAGCCAGACGGCGGCGGCGCAGGGCGAGGACGCGGCGGAGCGGAAGCAGGCCGCGGCCGAGGGGGAGACCGCGCAGACCGCGGAGGGTCCCGCGGCGGAGGCCTCGGTGGCGCACGAGCCCGGTCCGGCACCGGCCCGCCCCCGTCGCGACCGCAGCGCCTCCCAGGGCTCGGCCTCCCAGCGCGCCACGGAACCGACGCCGCGGACGCCCGGCCAGGCCGACCGCCCGGCCCCGCGCAGCTCCGACGCCCCGTGGCACCACGCCCGCCCGGCCTTCGACGACCAGGAGCCGCGCGAGCGGACCGACGCGACGGACCCCACCGCCCCGGCCGAACCGCAGCCCACGCAGGCCCCGACCGAACGGCCCCGGCGTCCGCGGACGCCGGCCTCCCCCGAGCCGGACTCGCCCGAGCCGCGTCCGGCTGCGGAGGAGGCCGAGCCGAGTCCGGCTCCGGAGGCCGAGTCGCAGCCCTCGCCCTCTCCCGAGCCCTCGCCCTCTCGCGAGCCCGGCCCCGCCCCCGGCCGGGACGGGAGCGACCCCGCTCCCGGCACCCCCGACGATCCCGAAACCCCCGACGCCCCCCCGACCGACCCGACAGGAGGCCCGCAGTGAGCGGTGTGCTGGATGTCGTGCTGCGGGTCGTCGCGGTGTTCCTGGTGTTCCTGGTCTTCCCGCTGGTGGTGGGGCAGACCGAGCACAAGGTGATGGCCCATATGCAGGGGCGGCTCGGACCGATGTACGCGGGCGGGTTCCACGGGTGGGCCCAGCTGATCGCGGACGGCGTGAAGTTCGCGCAGAAGGAGGACGTGGTGCCGGCGGACGCCGACCGCCGCGTCTTCCAGCTCGCGCCCGCCGTGGCCCTGCTGCCCTACCTGCTGGTGCTGCTCGTCATCCCCATCGGCCCGGGCGAGGGCGCCGTCGGCCAGGCCCTGGACGCCGGCGTGTTCTTCGCGCTCGCGGTGATGGGCGTCGGCGTGCTCGGCTCGCTCATGGCGGGCTGGGCCAGCGCCAACAAGTTCTCCCTGCTCGGCGGCCTGCGCACCGCCGCCCAGCTGCTCGCCTACGAACTGCCGATGCTGCTCGCCGCCGCCTCCGTCGCGATGGCGGCCGGCACGGTCTCCCTCCAGGGCATCCTGCACGCCTTCCACTGGTGGTGGCTGCCCTGGCAGATCATCGGCGCGGTCGTCTTCTTCGTCGCCGGTCTCGCCGAGCTGCAACGCCCGCCGTTCGACATGCCCGTCGCCGACTCGGAGATCATCTTCGGCGCGTACACCGAGTACACGGGCCTGCGCTTCGCCCTGTTCCTGCTCGCCGAGTACGCCGGCATCGTGGTGCTGTGCGGCCTGACCACCGTCCTCTTCCTGGGCGGCTGGCACGGCCCCTGGGGCGACGGCGGGCTCGGCTGGGTCTGGACCCTGCTGAAGACCGCGATCCTCGCCTTCGTCGTCATCTGGCTGCGCGTCACCTACCCGCGGCTGCGCGAGGACCAGCTCCAGAAGCTGTCCTGGACCCTCCTCGTCCCCCTCTCCCTCGTCCAGATCGCCCTCACCGGCATCGTCAAGGTGGTGATCAGCTAACCATGGCTCCGATTCCCGGTTCCGGACTCGCCAAGGGCCTGGCCGTCACCCTGCGCACGATGACCCGCAAGCACGGCACCGAGCAGTACCCGGACGCCCTGCCCGAACTCCCGCCCCGCACCCGGGGCGTGATCGGGCTGTTCGAGGAGAACTGCACGGTCTGCATGCTGTGCGCCCGCGAATGCCCCGACTGGTGCATCTACATCGACTCCCACAAGGAGACCGTCCCGCCCGCCGCCCCCGGCGGCCGCGAGCGCAGCCGCAACGTCCTCGACCGGTTCGCCATCGACTTCTCGCTCTGCATGTACTGCGGCATCTGCATCGAGGTCTGCCCCTTCGACGCGCTGTTCTGGTCGCCGGAGTTCGAGTACGCCGAGACCGACATCCGCGACCTCACCCATGAGCGCGACAAGCTCCGCGAGTGGATGTGGACCGTCCCGGCGCCGCCCGCCCTCGACCCGGGCGCGGAGGAGCCGAAGGAGATCGCCGCCGCCCGCAAGACCGCCGACAAGCTGGCCGCCGCGCGGAAGGCCGAGTCCGAGGAGGGCGACGCATGAGCCCCGCCCTCGCCGCGGCCCCGCACGGTTTCCTCTCGCCGACCGGTGTCGAGATCGCCTTCCTCCTGGTCGGCCTGGTCACCTTCGGCGCCGCGCTGATCACCGTCACCACCCGGCAACTGGTGCACGCCGCCCTGTGGCTGGTGGTCGCGCTCGGCGGACTCGCCGTGGAGTACCTGCTGCTCACCGCCGAGTTCATCGCCTGGGTGCAGGTCCTGATCTACGTCGGCTCCGTCGTCGTCCTCCTGCTGTTCGGGCTGATGCTCACCAGGGCGCCCATCGGGCACTCCCCGGACGCCGACTCCGGCAACCGCTGGGCCGCCCTCGCCGTCGCCCTCGCCGCCGCCGTCGCCCTGGTGTGGGTGGTCGTCGACGCCTTCCGCACGACCTGGATGGACCTGACCGGACCGGCCGCCGGCGCCACCCACGTCACCGGCGCGAGCCTGTTCCGGTACTGGGTGCTGCCCTTCGAGGCGCTGTCCGTGCTGCTCCTCGCCGCCCTGGTCGGCGCCATCGTGCTGTCCCGCAAGGCCAAGGCCGGGGCGGGCGCCGACGGCACGCCCGTACCCGCCCCCGCCGGGAAGGACGGCGCCCGCTGATGCACCTCGTCTATCCCGCCGTACTCTCCGCCCTCCTGTTCTGCACCGGCCTGTACGGCGTCCTCGCCCGGCGCAACGCGATCCTGGTGCTGATGTCGGTCGAGCTGATGCTCAACGCCGTCAACCTCAACCTGGTCGCCTTCGACGTCTGGCTCAGCCGCGCCGCCCGCGACACCCTGCACTCCGGCCAGGCGCTGACCCTGTTCACCATCGCCATCGCCGCCGCCGAGATCGGCATCGGCCTGGCGATCGTGCTCGCCGTGTACCGCAACCGCGGCACCTCCGACATCGACAAGCTCCGCGACACCGCCGAGCGCCCCGACGGCGCGGAGCCGGGTGCCGCAGCGGCAGAGAAGACCGAGGCCACCGCGTGACCACGACCACCCTCGCCGTACTCGTCCCCCTGCTGCCCTTCCTCGGTGCCGCGGCCGGGCTGCTGCTCGGCCGCACCGCGCCCGGCTTCGTCCGCCCGCTCGCCGTGCTGCCCCCGCTGGCCTCGCTGGTGACGGCCGCGCTGGTCGCCGTCCGCCAGGGCGGCGGACCGGCCCTGGACGCCCACACGGAGCTGACCCCCACCGGCTCGGTCCCCGTCGAGCTGGCCCTGCACATCGACGGCTTCGCCGCGCTCGTCGCGATCCTGGTCGCCTTCGTCGCGTCCTGCGTGCAGATCTACTCCACGGGCTACCTCCGCAACGACCCGCGCTACCCCTCGTACGCCGCCCTCGTCTCCCTGTTCACCTCCGCGATGCTGCTCGTCGTCTACTCCGGCGACCTGATCGTGCTGCTGGTCGGCTGGGAGGTCATGGGCATCTGCTCCTACTTCCTGGTCGGCCACTACTGGGAGACCCCCGAGGCCCGCGCCGCCTCCCTCAAGGCGTTCCTGGTCACCAAGCTCGGCGACGTGCCGTTCCTGATCGGCCTGTTCGCGCTCGCCACCGACGCCGGCTCGTTCCGCGTCACCAGCGTCCTCGGCACCGTCGCGAGCGGCGGCCTGCACCACCCGACCCTCGTCGCCCTGCTGCTGCTCGCGGGCGTGGCGGGCAAGTCGGCGCAGTTCCCGCTGCACACCTGGCTGCCGGACGCCATGGCGGGCCCGACGCCCGTCTCCGCGCTGATCCACGCCGCGACGATGGTCGCCGCCGGCGTCTACTTCGTCGCCCGCCTCCTCCCGGTGTTCGAGGCATCCGGGGCCGCGATGCTGGTGCTGGCCGTGATGGCCGCCGTCACCATGACCGGCTCGGGACTGGCCGCCCTCGCCCAGGACGACATCAAGCGCGTCCTGGCCTACTCGACCATCGGTCAGCTCGGCTACATGACCGGCGCCCTCGCCGTCGGCGACCGCGGCGCCGCCGTCTTCCACCTCCTGTCCCACGGTGCCTTCAAGGCGCTGCTGTTCCTCGCCGCCGGTGTGGTCATCCACGCCGCCGGCACCAACTCGCTGGCCGCCATGTCCCGCATGCGCGGACTGCGCGACCGTGTCCCGGACGCCTACTGGACGATGACCGTGGCACTGCTCGCGCTCGCCGCGATCCCGCCGTTCAGCGGCTTCTTCTCCAAGGAGTCCGTCCTCGGCGCCGCCGAGCACGCGGCCGGCGGCCACACCGCGCACGTGCCCGGCGCGGCCGGCCGGCTGGTGTTCGTCGCCGGACTGATCACCGCCGTACTGACCGCCGCCTACGCCACCCGGCTGTGGCTGCTGGCCTTCCACGGCCGGGGCGCCGAGGCCCCCGACCACGGCCGCCAGCCGCCGGCCATGACCGTGGTGCTGTGGGTCCTCGCGATCCCCTCCCTGGCCTTCGGCGGGCTCGCCTACCGGGCGCTGCCCGGCTGGTTCGACGGCCGGTCCCTGGCCCCGACCGCGCTCACCTCCGTCCTCGGCACCGGCCTCGCCGTGGTCGGCGGGCTGCTCACCTACGGCGTGTGGCAGCGCACCACCCGGAACCTGGTCAGCCCCCCGCTCGGCGCGGTCGCCGCCCACCCCGGGGCCGACGCCGGCCGCGTCGAGGCCGAGGCCATCGCCACCCACACCCCGGCCTACGGCGACATCGCCTACGCCCCCGACCCGGCGGACCCCGGACGGGTGCTGCTCGGCCCGCTGCACCGGCACGCGGCCGTCGGCTTCCATCTGGACGCCGTCTACGACGCGCTGTTCGTCCGCCCGGTACGGGCCGGGGCGAGCCTCGTACGGTTCCTCGACCGCGAGGTCGTGGACACCTACGTGGGCGCCGCCGGAGCGCTGCCCCGGCTGCTCGGGGCCGCCGTACGCCGCGCCCAGACCGGCAATGTGCAGACCTATGTGAGCGCGCTGCTCGCCGGCACCGTCGTCCTCGCGGTCGCCGTCGTCCTCGTCGCCACGGGAGCGTGAGCAGGCGTGATCGATATCAACGAGTCCGTGATGCAGTTCCTCCTGGCGTTCGTCGTCGTCGGCCCGCTCCTCGGCGCCGCCGCCGCTCTCCTGCCGGCCCCGCCCGGGCTGAAGGGGAAGTCACCCGAGCAGGCCGTGCTG
The DNA here is from genome assembly GCF_051980735.1 of Streptomyces sp. SCPE 10. Taxonomy (NCBI): domain Bacteria; kingdom Bacillati; phylum Actinomycetota; class Actinomycetes; order Kitasatosporales; family Streptomycetaceae; genus Streptomyces; species Streptomyces sp. SCPE 10. The sequence goes on from NZ_CP197069.1 coordinate 4,530,929, forward strand.
CGGCACGGCGTCACCGTGACCGGTGCGGTCCTCGCCGCCGCGGTCGTCCTCGCGCTCGGCTTCGACCACCACCATCCGTCGAGGATGCAGGCCACGACCGACATCAGCTGGATCCCCGCGCTCGACGTGCGCATCCACCTCGGCATCGACGGCATCTCCCTCCCCCTCGTCGTACTGACCGCGCTGCTGACCTTCCTGTGCGCGCTGTACTCCTACTTCAAGCCGCCCGCGGGCCCGTCCCCGAAGGCGTTCGTCGCGCTGCTGCTCCTGCTGGAGACCGGCACCCTCGCGACGTTCTCCGTGCTCGACCTGCTGCTGTTCTTCCTCGCGTTCGAGACCGTGCTGATCCCGATGTACTTCCTCATCGCCCGCTGGGGCGGCGAGGGGCGGACCCGCGCCGCGTGGAAGTTCATCCTGTTCACGCTGCTCGGCTCCGTCGTCATGCTGCTCGGCCTGCTCCTGATCGGAATCAAGGCCGGCACCTTCGACATGGTGGCACTCGCCACTGACAACGGCCGGTCCCTGACCGCGTCCGTGCAGGTCGTCGCCGTACTGGCGATCGGGCTCGGGCTCGCGGTCAAGACCCCGATGTGGCCGCTGCACAGCTGGCTGCCCGACGCCCACACCGCCGCCCCGACCACCGGCTCGGTGCTGCTGGCCGGGGTGCTGCTGAAGATGGGCACATACGGGTTCGTACGGATCCTGCTGCCGGTGGCGCCGCACGGCTTCCGCACGTTCGCGCCCTACCTCGCCGCCCTCGCCGTCGTCGGGATCGTCTACGGCTCCCTGGCCTGTCTCGCCCTGGCCAGGCGGGGCGCGAAGGGCGACCTCAAACGGCTGATCGCCTACTCCTCCGTCGGCCACATGGGCTTCGTCCTCCTCGGCATCGCCACCATGACCCCGACCGGCGTCAACGGCGCCCTGTTCGCCAACATCGCCCACGGCCTGATCACCGGCCTGCTCTTCTTCCTGGTCGGCGCCCTCAAGGACCGCACCGGCACCACCGACCTCGACACGCTGGCCAAGGAGACGGGACTCGCCCTGTACGGCAAGGCCCCGCGCCTCGGCGGACTGCTCGCCTTCGGCGCCGTCGCCTCCCTCGGACTGCCCGGACTCGCCGGGTTCTGGGGCGAGATGCTGTCCCTGTTCGGCGCGTTCAAGCCCGCCGCCGGGCTCGACCGCCCCGCCTACCTCACCTTCATGGCGATCGGCGCGTTCGGCACCCTGCTGACCGCCGCGTACATGCTGATCGTGGTCCGCCGGGTCTGCATGGGCGGCACCGTCGAGGAGACCCCCGGGCTCGCCACCGACGGCCCGGCCCACCGGCTCGCCGACGTGCACGGCTACGAGTTCGCCGCCTGGACCCCGCTCGTCGCCCTCACCGTCGTCGCCGGACTCTGGCCGCGCGCCCTGCTCGGCCTGACCGACCCGGCCGTGCACCAGCTCCTCGCAGGAGGCACCCGATGAGCCCCCAGCCCCTTGCCGAGTCCGCCGGTTCACTGGTCCAGTCCGTCGACTGGCTCGCCGTCGCGCCACCGCTGATCGCCGCCCTGGTGGCGCTCGCCGTGCTCGTCGCCGACCTGTTCCTGCCCGCGGCCCGCAAGGCCGTCCTCGGCTGGATCTCGGTCGCCGGGCTCGCCGCCGCCGCGCTGATGCTGCTGCCGCTCCTGGGCGGCGACCGCGCCACCTTCTGCCTGCCCGGCACCCCGCGCGCGTGCAGCTACACCGCCGACCGCTTCACCCTCGTCATCCAGCTCCTGATCCTCGGCGGGGCCCTGCTCGCGGCCCTGCTGTCGATCACGAACGTCGACGACGACCGGCGGCGCGTGCCCGCCGGGGAGTTCTGGTTCCTGCTGCTGTCCTCCGCGGCCGGCGCCGCCCTGCTGCCCGCCGCCCGCGACCTGGCCACCCTGATCGTGGCCCTGGAGGTCGCCTCGCTGCCCGCCTTCGCCCTGGTCGGCATCCGGCACGGCGACAAGCGGTCCTCCGAGGCCGCCCTGAAGTTCTTCCTGTCCTCGGTCACCGCGACCGCGGTCAGCCTGATGGGCGTCAGCTTCGTCTACGCCGCCACCGGCTCCCTCTACCTCACCCAGGTCGCCCAGCGCCTGCCGCACACCGGCGGCCAGCTGCACACCCTGGCCCAGACCGGCGTCGTCCTCACCCTGATCGGCTTCGCCTTCAAGACCGCCGCGGTGCCCTTCCACTTCTGGGTGCCCGACACCTACGTGGGCGCGCCGCTGCCGGTCGCCGCCTATCTGTCGGTCGTCGGCAAGGCGGTCGGCTTCTCCGGACTGATCCTCGTCACCGTCGTCGCGTTCCCCTCCTACGCCGATGTGTGGGGGCCCGCGCTCGCCGTCCTGGCCGCGCTCACCATGACCGTCGGCAACCTCGGCGCGCTGCGCCAGCGGGCCGGCCGTGCCCACAGCGCCGTACGACTGCTCGCCTGGTCCTCCGTCGGACAGGCCGGCTACCTCCTGGTGCCGATCGCGGCCGCCGGGTACGCCCGGGACGCGCAGCAGGCGATCGGTTCGACGGTCGCGTACGCCCTGATGTACGCCGCCGTGAACCTGGGCGCGTTCGCGGTGGCCGCCGTGGTGGGCCGCGGCCGCCCCGCGAACCGCGTCTCCGACTACCGCGGCCTGTACGCCACCAACCCGCCGACCGCGCTCCTGCTGGCCTTCTTCCTGCTCTGCCTGGCCGGCCTGCCGCCCGGCGTCATCGGACTGTTCGCCAAGGTCACCGTGTTCTCGGCGGCCGTCGACGCGGGCCTGGGCTGGCTCGCGGTCGTCATGGCCGTCAACGTGGTGATCGCGCTCTTCTACTACCTCCAGTGGACGGCCGTGCTCTTCCGCGCCCCCGAGGGCGAGGCGGTACGGCACCGGGTCCCGGCCCCGCTCACGGCCGCGATCGCCCTCACCGGGGTGGCGGCCGTGGCCCTGTCGGCGGCGCCCCAGCTGGTGCTGCGGTTCGCGGCCACCGGACTGTTCTGAGCGGCCACCGGACCGTTCTGAGGAGGCGCGGGAACCCCTTCACCTGTCCGGCCCCCGGGCGTGACCCTGCCCACCTGGGAACTCGTCACCGTCGCCTGGCGTTGACCAGAGCGGGAGGGTCCACTGGACCGAAGGGTTCCCTGCTGTACCACTTGGAGGGCGTACCGTGCACCGCCGGCACAACGGGCTCAGGACCGCAGTACTCCTCGGGGGGCTGTCGGCGCTCATCATCGTCATCGGCAGCTTCTTCGGGCGCACCGGTCTGATCGTGGCGCTCCTGGTCGCCCTCGGGACGAACGCGTACGCGTACTGGAACAGCGACAAGCTGGCCCTGCGGGCGATGCGGGCCCGCCCGGTGAGCGAGTTCGAGGCGCCGGGTCTCTACCGGATGGTGCGCGAGCTGTCCACGCAGGCCCGCCAGCCCATGCCGCGGCTGTACATCTCCCCGACCGAGGCCCCCAACGCCTTCGCCACGGGCCGCAACCCGCGCAACGCGGCGGTGTGCTGCACCGAGGGCATCCTGCGCCTGCTGGACGAACGCGAGCTGCGCGGCGTCATCGGGCACGAACTGAGCCACGTCTACAACCGGGACATCCTCATCTCCTCGGTGGCCGGCGCGCTCGCCTCGGTGATCATGTTCCTGGTGAACTTCGCCTGGCTGATCCCGGTCGGCCGCTCGGACGACGACGAGGGCCCCGGACTCGTCGGCATGCTGCTGATCATGATCCTGGGCCCGCTCGCCGCCACGCTGATCCAGCTGGCCATCAGCCGCTCCCGGGAGTACGAGGCGGACGCGTCCGGTGCCCAGCTCACCGGGGACCCGCTGGCCCTCGCCGGCGCCCTGCGCAAGCTGGAGATCGGCACCCGGCAACTGCCGCTGCCGCCCGAGCCCCGGATCGAGACCGCGAGCCACATGATGATCGCCAACCCGTTCCGTCCCGGGCAGGGCGTGTCCAAGATGTTCTCCACGCACCCGCCGATGGCGGAGCGGATCGCCCGCCTGGAGAACATGGCGGGGCGTCGGCCCTGAGCCTTCCCGCTCCGGGCCGGGCCGCCCCGCGGCTCACAGGGCCAGCACCAGGCCCGCCCCCAGACCGCCGAGGCCGAGGGCGAGGGCCGCGTGCGGCCAGCCCCCTCTGCCCCAGGGCAGATAGTGGTCCAGGGCCAGCCGGCCGGGCCCGATGGCGGTGACGGCGAGGGCGACGGCGGCGATGCAGATGTTGTACTCCATCCCGCCCTTGTCGGCCCACAGCCCGTGGGCGGCGGTCACGGTGACCATGGCGTTGATCATCACGCCCACGATCGCCGCGGCCGCGAGCGGTGTGAACAGCCCCAGGGTGAGCCCGAGGCCGCCCAGGAGTTCGGAGAGGCCGCCGATGGCCGCGAAGAGCTTGCCCGGGCGGTAGCCCAGGGAGTCGAACCCCTTGCCGGTCGCGGTCAGCCCCTGGCCGCCGAACAGCCCGAAGAGCTTCTGGGCGCCGTGCCCGGCGAGCGGTAGACCGATGGCCACCCGGAGGAGCAGCAGCCCCCCGTCGGCGGCGGTCACGCCCGCGTGGCGGGCCTGTTCTCCGGCAGCGGGCGTGGTGGTCGCTGTCTCGGTGTGGTGCCTGGGCATCTGAGGACTCCGTACGGATGCCGGGTGTGCACTTCCCCCAAGCCTGGACAGGCGTCGCCCCCCTGTCTCCTGCCCCCGATGATTCCGGAGGGGCGGCGCCGGCGCACATCGATCAGCCCGGCCGCCCCTCACACGTCGGCGTTGTCGCGCTCGCATGTCGGCGTGGTTGCCCCCGGCACGCCGGAGCCGTCGCCCCGTGCGCCGTTCTAGCGGCCGCCGAAGGCCTGGTCCGTGGGTACGACCTCACGTCCCAGCGGCATCAGGGAGATCGGGACGAGCTTCAGGTTGGCCCAGCCGAAGGGGATGCCGATGATCGACAGGAACAGCGGGATGCTGGTGATCAGGTGCCCCAGCGCGAGCCACCAGCCGGCGAAGATCACCCAGATCACATTGCCGATGACCGACCCCGCACCGGCGTCCCGCCGCTCCACGGTGGTACGGCCGAACGGCCAGAGCACGAAACCGGCGATGCGCAGCGAGGCGATGCCGAACGGGATGGTGACGATCAGCACGAAGCAGATCAGCGCGGCGATCAGATAGCCGATCGCCATCCAGAGGCCGCAGCACACCAGCCACAGGATGTTGAGCAGCAGGTGGAACACCTTCATGATCGGCACCTCTCCAGGTCGCTCCGCCGGTCTTGCCTGCTGCCACAAGTATCAGCCGGTCGGGGTACGGGAGAGCACGGCGACGCCGTTGTAGCGGGATCGGGAACAATCCGGTACGAACCCGCGGGCAACCGCGTCCCGGACCCCCGGCGTCCTCCCTTCCGAGACGGCACGAAAGCGCGCCGGCGGACCGCCGATCTTCACGGAGATCTCACGCCGGCCACCGTGCGCGCAGGGCACGAAGGGGCAGGGATCGCGCTATGAGCATCATCGGTTGGATCATTCTGGGGCTGCTGGCCGGCGCCATAGCCAAGTTCCTGCTGCCGGGACGCGACCCCGGTGGCCTGCTCGGCACGACGGTCATCGGCATCGCCGGCGCGTTCATCGGCGGCTGGATCTCGTCCCGCTGGCTGCACCACGAGATCAGCAAGAACTTCTTCGACGGCCCCACCTGGGTCGCGGCCATCGGCGGCTCCCTGGTGCTGCTGATCGCCTACCGCCTGGTCTTCGGCAACTCCCGCGACTGATCCGGCACACCCCGGACGACCGGCCCCGGCAGCACGGAAGGGTGGGCTCCCGCACGGGACGCCCACCCTTCTTTCCTTCTCCCTAGCGGTAGTTCACGAACTGCAGCGCGAAGTCGAAGTCCTTGCCCTTGAGCAGGGCGATCACGGTCTGGAGGTCGTCGCGGCTCTTGGAGCTGACCCGCAGCTCCTCGCCCTGCACCTGGGCCTTGACGCCCTTGGGGCCCTCGTCGCGGATGATCTTCGCCACCTTCTTGGCGTTCTCCTGGGAGATGCCCTCCTGGATCGTCGCGAAGATCTTGTACTCCTTGCCGGACAGCTGGGGCTCGCCCGCGTCCAGCGCCTTCAGCGAGATGCCGCGCTTGATCAGCTTGGACTCGAAGACGTCGAGGACCGCCTTCACCCTGTCCTCGGAGTTCGCCTCCAGGAGGATCTTCTCCCCGGACCACGAGATCGAGGCGCCGACGCCCTTGAAGTCGTAACGCTGGGAGATCTCCTTGGCGGTCTGGTTGAGGGCGTTGTCGACCTCCTGCCGCTCGACCTTCGAGACGATGTCGAAACTGGAGTCGGCCATGTCCTGTGGCTCCTTGTATCGGGGTGCGTGTCGTGCGTACCGGCGTGTGCGGCGGCGGCCGCCGGGCCCGGCATCCTGCCGGGCCGCATCCGCACCAGCCTAGCCACCCCGGGACCCGAGAGCCGGAGATCAACCGGGTGGCGAAGCACCCCCGTGGATCGGGTATTGTTTACGTCGTTGCCGGGGAACACCGCCGCAAGCGGGTTCGATTGGCAGCAAACCCGGCGGTGTGCCCGAGCGGCCAAAGGGAGCAGACTGTAAATCTGCCGGCTCAGCCTTCCCAGGTTCGAATCCTGGCGCCGCCACACGGAGGGAAACCCCCTCTGATCAGGTCGATGACCTGGTCAGAGGGGGTTTCTCGTTGTTAGGCGGAGTTCGCCTCGTCGTGGACGGAGCGCGGCCGTTTCTTCCCCGCGCCGACCCGTCGTCCCAGGCCCCGGCCGTCGCCGTGCCCATGGTCGTCGGATGCCCACATGGGTCCACCCCACCCGGGGCTCGTCCGGAGGGTTCACTAGAATCGAACGGGTGAACGATTATGGAAGGCCGGGCCCGGACCGTGATCCGGGTGCGGGTGCGGCGGTGCCGCACCCGGACGATGCTGGAGCCATGACCGGCAAGCGACCCATCGTGGTGCATCTGCCCTCCCCGACCGGCGGTCGCCGGGTCCGGGTGGACGGGGAGATCCTCGGGCTCGCGCACAACGTGCGCGACCTGGTGGAATTCCTGCGCCGGGCGGGGCTGGACATCGAACCCGAGCAGGTGGCGGACTCCCCGTTGATCGACTGGCGCGGGGTGGGCCCCGAGCGCTGGGAGACGGAGTCGCGCACCTGAACCGGGCACACTGGCGGTATGTCCTCCCGACGCAGCACCTGCCCCGTGTGCCACCGTGAGATCGCCGTCGTGGCGGGCCGCTTCGCCCGGCACGACCCGCCCGGGGCCCGCGAGGGCACGCGGCTCGTCTCCTGCGAGGGGTCCCGGCGACAGGCCCGACTCGGGGCGGCGCAGCCCACGTTGGACGGCTATGTCGTACCCGAGTTCCCCGGTCAGCTGCCGCTGTTCTGAGGCGACGTCAGCTCGCCCCGCGCAGGCGTCAGTTGCCGGCCACCGACTTCACCGCGACCGACACCGGCGTCGAACCACTCGTCAGCTCCAGCGTCAGACCGGCCGTCGCCGACGTGTCCACCAGCTCCGCGAGTACGGCCGCCACGTCGTCGCGCGGAACCGTGCCGCGCCCGGTGTGCGCCTCCAGCCGGACCAGGCCGGTGCCCGCGTCGTCGGTCAGCGAACCGGGCCGCAGGATCGTCCAGTCCAGGTCCTTCTGGCGGGCCACATGGGCGTCGGCCTCGCCCTTGGCGCGCAGATAGACGTCGAAGACCTCGTCGCCCTGGTGCGCCGGGTCCGCGCCCATCGACGACACCACGACGAAACGGCGTACGCCCGCGCGCACGGCCGCGTCCGCGAACAGCACCGCCGCACCCTTGTCCACCGTCTCCTTGCGGGCCGTGCCGCTGCCCGGACCGGCGCCGGCCGCGAAAACCGCCGCGTCCGCGCCCCGCAGCCGCTCGGCGACCTCCTCCACCGACGCCGACTCCAGATCGAGCACCACCGGCTCGGCGCCGGCCGAGCGCAGGTCGTCGGCCTGCCCCGCCGCGCGGATGATCCCCGCGACCTCGTCCCCGCGCGCGGCGAGCAGCCGCTCCAGCCGCAACGCGATCTGACCGTGCCCTCCAGCGATGACAATGCGCATGCTTCCGACCGTACGCCCGAAGGTCCCTGCGCGCCGCACGGGTTGACCGCGGCCCCGGCCGGCCGGGCGCGCCCGCCGGCCCTACGGCGCCTCTCCCCGCCCCTGCCGAGGCAGCCCGGGTTCCGCGGCCATCGCCGAGTTGCGGTACTCGCGGACCGCGCTGGTACGGGCCACCACCCGGCCGTGGTGGATCACGATGCGGCTGTAGGCGAGGGAGAGGGCGCCGGGGAGGTGGTCGCCGCGCACGGCGAGGAGTTCGGCCGGGAAGCCCGCCTCCACGCTGACCCGGGGCAGGCCGAGCGCGGCCCGGGCGGAGGTGCTCACCGCGTCGTAGGCGTCCTCGGGGCCGAGGCCGTGGGCGGAGGCGAGGAGGTAGGCCGCCTCCAGGGGGTCGCCGCGGCCCACCGGGTTCGACACGTCCCGCAGAGCGCCGCTGCCGGCCGCCACCCGCACCCCGGCCGCCCGCAGCAGCCGTACCGGCGCCGTCCCCCGGCGGTCGGCGCCCGCGCAGCCGCCTTGGGGCAGGCACACCACCGTCACCCCGGCCGCCGCCAGCTGGTCGGCGGCGCGGGAGGCCATGTCGGCGGGCAGGTGCGCGAGACCGGCGCACGGCCCGATCGTCACGCCGGGGCGCAGACCACCCGCCATCGCCGCGAGCCGGGACAACCGCGCCGGGTCCGCCGCGTCGGTGTGCAGGTCCACCGGGCAGCCGTGCTCCGAGGCCACCTCCAGGACCGCCTCCACGTACCCCGTGGGATCCGGGTCCAGGTCCGGGCAGCCGCCCACCACCGCCGCGCCCATCTTCGCCGCGTCCCGCAGCACCGCCAGCCCGTCCGCGCCGGCCACCCCCGTCAGCAGCCGCGGCATCGCCACCGTCGTCAGCTCCGCGAGCCCGCGCAGCGCCCGCCGCGCCCGCAGCACGGCACCCAGCGCGCCCAGCCCCTGCACATCGCCCACGCGCACGTGCGCCCGGACGGCCGTCGCCCCGTGCGCCAGCTGTAGCAGCGCGGATTCCGTGGCCCTTCGCTGGACGTCGTCGGGGGCGTACGAGGCCGGGCCCGGGCGCTCGGCGGACAGGGCGGTGTCGCCGTGGGCGTGCGGCTCCGCCGGGGCAGGCAGCAGCAGATAGCCCGTCAGGTCGACGCGCTGCACGCCCGCGCGCGCCGGAGCCGACGCCAGGCTGCCCGCGGTGCCCACGGCCTCGATCCGCCCGCCGCCCAGCCGCACGTCCACGGTCCGTCCGTCGGTGAGCCGCGCCCCGCACAGCAGCAGGCCGCCCGGATCGTCCGGTCCCCGGGACCCGGACGGGCCCGAGGACCCCGACCAGTTCGACGGCGGGTGCGGCTGCGGCTGGCTGTCGGGCATCGCGCTCCAGGGAGGGCAGAAGGGGGGCGGGGGCCGGTGACCGGGAGACATCCCAAGATCACACAGGGCGGACCGAGCCTAGGGTGGCGAGCCGCGCGGATGGCGCAGGAGCGCAATAGTCATACCGGCGTGGCCCACGGCGCGGTGACCGTGCGTTCCCGCTCCCCGCGCCGGCGCGTCCGGCCCCCTCCGCCGCCGTGCCGTCGCACCCCCTCGGCCCCCCTCGCCGCACCCGCGGCACCCGCGCACCCGCACCCCGGCCGCCCGCCACGACGCGCGCCCGCAGCCGGGCGGATACGGATTTGGGCGAACGGCGGCGGACCGTGTAATGTCTTCATCGCTCGCCCCAATAGCTCAGTCGGCAGAGCGTCTCCATGGTAAGGAGAAGGTCAACGGTTCGATTCCGTTTTGGGGCTCTGGTGTGAGAGGTTCCCGTCGTAAGACGGGATCCGATCTCATCAAAGCGGTGTAGCTCAGTCGGTAGAGCAAGCGGCTCATAATCGCTGTGTCACCGGTTCAAGTCCGGTCACCGCTACTGACAGTAGCCGATTGTGGGGTCGGTCCTTCGATCGGCTACTCTTCTTGCGTTAAATAAGTCCATCCGTTCGTCCTAGGAGCACTCACGTGGCTGCCACCGACGTCCGCCCGAAGATCACGCTGGCCTGCGTGGAGTGCAAGGAGCGGAACTACATCACCAAGAAGAACCGGCGTAACAACCCGGATCGCCTTGAGATGAAGAAGCACTGCCCGCGTTGCAACGCGCACACCGCGCACCGCGAAACGCGATAAATAGGCTCGTTCGCGAGGCCGTCCCCTTCCGAGGGGGCGGCCTCGCGGCGTTCCCGCGGTCGGGCCCGGCTAGTTTGGGACCCTCACACCAGACATCAGGAGGTGCCGGGCCATGGCGCTCGACCAGTCCTTCGTGGGACGGACCTACCCGCCCACCGCCCCCTACGAGGTGGGCCGGGAGAAGATCCGCGAGTTCGCCGAGGCCGTGGGGGAGACCAACCCGGTGTTCACGGACCCGGAAGCCGCCAAGGCGTACGGGTACTCCGACGTGATCGCCCCCCCGACCTTCGTGTTCTCCATCACCTTCCGCGCTGCCGGCCAGGTCATCGAGGACCCCCAGCTCGGCCTGGACTACAGCCGGGTGGTGCACGGCGACCAGAAGTTCGCCTACCGCCGCCCGGTGCGCGCCGGCGACCGGCTCACGGTCACCTCGACCATCGAGGCGATCAAGTCCCTCGCGGGCAACGACATCCTGGACATCCGCGGCGAGGTGCACGACGAGGCGGGCGAGCACGTTGTGACCGCCTGGACCAAGCTCGTGGCCCGCGCGGCCGAGGAGGCGTGAGCAGCTGATGACCGCGAAGATCGGCTACGACGACGTCGAGGTCGGCACCGAGCTGCCGGCCCGGACCTTTCCCGTGACCCGCGCCACCCTGGTGCGCTACGCGGGCGCCTCCGGGGACTTCAACCCCATCCACTGGAACGAGAAGTTCGCCAAGGAGGTGGGCCTGCCGGACGTGATCGCGCACGGCATGTTCACCATGGCCGAGGCGATCCGCGTGGTCACCGACTGGCTCGGCGACCCGGGCGCCGTGGTCGAGTACGGCGTCCGCTTCACCAAGCCGGTCGTCGTGCCCAACGACGACCAGGGCGCCCTGATCGAGGTCAGCGGCAAGGTCGCGGCCAAGCTGGACGACAACACCGTCCGCGTGGACCTCACGGCGACCAGCGGCGGCCAGAAGGTGCTGGGCATGTCGCGGGCGGTCGTACGACTGGCCTGACGGCGGGCCCGCGGGCCCGCGGGTTCACGGCTGAGCGGTAGACGCAGCGGTAGACGTAAGGGGCGTCCTCCTGGCGGGGCGCCCCTTACGTTTCCCAGGCGGACCCATGGGGTTGTGCGATTAGTGATTGAGTACTAACTTACTTCCATGCCCAGGATGAGTGCGGAGGAGCGGCGCGAGAGCGTCGTCCGAGCGGCGATGGAGGAGTTCGGCCGAGGGGGCTACTACGGCACCTCCACCGAGGCCATCGCACAGCGGGTCGGCGTGTCGCAGCCGTACCTCTTCCGGCTCTTCCCGGGAAAGCGGGCGATCTTCCTGGCGGCGGCGGATCGCTGTATCCAGGACACCATCCGCATGTTCGAGGAGGCGGCCGAGGGGCTGGAGGGCGAGGAGGCCCTGCACGCCATGGGCACGGCCTACAAGAGGGCGATCGCCGAGCAGCCCTCGCGGCTGATGATGCAGATGCAGATGTTCCTGGCCGTCGCGGCCGCCGAGCAGGAGGGCGACCGGGAGTTCGGCGAGGCCGTGCGGGCCGGGTGGATGCGGCTGTGGGACGCCGTCCGTGTGCCGCTCGGCGTGGACGGTACGACCCGGTTCATGGCCCACGGGATGCTCATCAACTGCCTGGTCGCCCTCGGCTTCCCGGTCGGACACCGGGTGTGGGAGGGGCTGGACGTGGACCCGCTCCGGTGCGGACCGAGCGAACCGCAGGCGTAGGCAAAGCGCGGGACACCCATGGGCACACCCGCGTCCGCAAAAGTTAGTCAGTAATTACTAACCAACCGAACGGGACCTCATCCCTGGGGGAGCGATGTCACAGACCCGCGGAAGCGCCGCCTGGGCACTTCTCGTCACCAGCGTCGCCGGCTTCATGGCGGCCCTGGACAACCTCGTCGTCACCACCGCCCTGCCCTCGATCCGACAGGATCTCGGCGGCGCGCTGGACGACCTGGAGTGGACGGTGAGCGCGTACACGCTCACCTTCGCCTGCCTGCTGATGTTCGGCGCCGCGCTCGGCGACCGGTTCGGGCGCAGGCGGCTGTTCATCGCCGGGCTCACCGTCTTCACCGGCGCGTCCGCCGCCGCGGCGATGGCGCCCGGCATCGGCTCGCTGATCGCCGCCCGCGCGGTGCAGGGCGTGGGCGCGGCGGTGATGATGCCGCTCACGCTGACCCTGCTGACCGCGGCGGTGCCGGCGGCCAGGCGCGGCACGATGTACGGCATCTGGGGCGCGGTCAACGGCCTCGCGGTCGCCTCCGGCCCGCTGATCGGCGGCAGCCTCACCGAGCACGTGTCCTGGCACTGGATCTTCTGGCTGAACGTTCCGCTCGGCCTGCTCGTCCTGCCGCTGGCGCGTCTGCGGCTGGCCGAGTCCCACGGCACCGACGCCCGCCTCGACGTCCCCGGCACCCTGCTCGCCGGCAGCGGTCTCTTCGGGATCGTGTACAGCCTGGTCAGGGGCCCCTCCGACGGCTGGACGGACCCGGTCGTGCTGACCGCCCTGTCGGCCGGCGGCGTGCTCCTGCTCGCCTTCGTGGGCTGGAGCTCGCGGGCCGCGAACCCCATGCTGCCGATGCGCCTGTTCCGCTCCCGGGCCTTCTCCGGGATCAACGCGGCGAGCCTGCTGATGTTCGTCGGCATGTTCGGCTCGATCTTCCTGCTCAGCCAGTACATGCAGAACGTGCTGGGCTACTCGCCCACGGCCGCCGGGCTCAGGATGCTGCCGTGGACCGGGATGCCGATGCTCGTCGCCCCGATCGCCGGGTTCCTGTCCGACCGCGTGGGCGGCCGTCCGGTCGTCGCCGCGGGCCTGCTGCTCCAGGCGGCCGGCCTCGGCTACCTGGCCTGCGTGGTCACCGCGCACGCCTCCTACGCCGAGCAGCTGCCCGCCCTCGTCCTCAGCGGCGTCGGCATGGCCCTGTACTTCGCCCCGGCCGCCGCCCTGGTGATGTCCAGCGTGCGCCCGCGGGAACAGGGCATCGCCTCCGGCGCGAACAACGCCCTGCGCGAGGTGGGCGGCGCGCTCGGCATCGCGGTGATGTCCTCGATCTTCTCCGCGTACGGCGGCTACACCTCCGCCCAGTCCTTCGTCGACGGTCTACGCCCGGCCCTGATCACCGGCGCGTCCGTGGTCGCCCTCGCCGCGCTGGCCGCCCTGGTCATACCGGCCCGCGCCGGCAGCCCCCGCCCGGCACCGGCGGAACCGGCCGCACCGGCCCTGGAGGCCACGGCGGGCTGACCCCGGCACGCCACCCCGGAACACCTCGATCCCCCCCGACGGTCCGCCAGGGCCTCCACCGGGAGCAGTCCATGCCTCGACTCGGTGGCCCCGGCGGGCCGGAGCCGCGTGGTTCAAGACCACGTGCCGTACGCCCCGGCGGGCTGAGCCCTCAACCAAGCGTGTTTTCGGGGCGGTTACCACGATGGTGTGGTCCGGTCCCCGTCTTCGGCCTGTTCTTCCGGCCGCGCTCCTAACCTGGCGGGCCCGCCGTCGACAGAGGGAATGCGCCAGATGCGTCCGGAACGGTTCCAGGGCTGGCTGATCGACACCGTGAAGAACACGCCCGGTGTGAGCCGCGTCCAGTCCTTCGCCGAGGCCGGTGAGACCGACCTGCCCTTCGGTATCACCCTCACCCGCGGCGACCGTGAGGAGCGCTGGCAGATCACCCACCAACTCGGCGAAGGGGAGAAGCACGAGCACGTGGAGAAGGGGGTCGCGGACACCCCGTTCTCCGCCCCCGCCCCGAAGCCCGACGACACCGCGGACGCCTGGCTCACCGCGGCGATCGGCGCCGCCGAGTGCCCCGAGATCGCCCGCGTCGAACGCTGGGCCACCCGCCCCCAGGGCTCTTCACAGACGGGCCTCACGGTGTTCCACCACAACAGCAGCCGCAATTTCGTCCGCCCCCTGTAGGCCGCAGGCGGCCTTTTATGGCGGTGGACGGTCCGTCGTCGCATCCGTACGCTGAGTGGCCTGTCCGGACGGACCGAGCTGGGGGCGACGTATGAGCGACACCTGGGACGCGGACCGGAAGGCCCGGCTGGTCCGGCGCGTCGGGATCGCGCCGGCTGAGTTGGGTACGACCGGGGGACGGGACGGCTGCCCGGACATCTGGGAGCTGGACAACGGCGACTTCGCGGTCATCGGCCGCGACCTCACACACGTGTACGCCGAGGGCCTGCCCGACGACGCGGTGATCGGCGGCGGCGAACGCCTCGTGGTCATCCCACGGCTCACCCTGCTCGCGGCGAAGGCGCACATTCCGGATGCGTGACCTCCTCGACGCCTCCCGTGGCGAGAAGCTGGAACTGGACGCGTACCGCGAGGACTTCCGCAGCCGGGACTTCGCCGTGGACGGCTGGGACTCGTGGAAGCTGGAGCGCCGCCAGCACTTCCGTGAGCCGGGGGACCCGAGCTGGGAAGCCTTTGCCCGCGGGGACTGGCAGGAGGCGCTGCGGCTGATCGAGGCACAGCGGACCGGGCTGCTCGACCTGTCCCGGCTGGCCGCGCGACACCGATGCCGCCTGCTGCGGGTCCGCGTGGTGGAGCCGCCGCTCACCCCCTACCTGCACTGGGAACTGCACCTGCTGCGGGTGCGTGCCGAGTGCGGCGAACTGATCCGCGTCATCGGCCCCGACCACATCACGGCGTACGAGGACACAGGCCCCGTACCGGAACTGATCACGTTGAACGACGACACCGTCTACGAGATCCGCTACGACACGGAGGGCGTCCTCGAAGGCGCCGTGCGCTACGTGGACACGGCCACGAGGAACCGTGTGGCGGCACGGATCGAGAACCTGTACGCGCTGGGGGAGGACATCGGCACGTTCTTCGACCGCGACGTGGCCCACCTCGAACCTCCCCGCCGATGACCGGGCCGCACGGAAACGTCGACTCGTCGTTCTCCGGTACGGCCCGGGAGGTCGTACAGGCCCGCGACGTGCGGGGCGGGATTCACTTCCACGCCCCGGCGGCCGACCGCGCGGCACCACCCGTCCCGCGCCAGCTCCCCGCGGCGGGACGGGGGTTCGTCGATCGGTGCGCCGAGCGGGCGGCACTCGACCGGCTGCTCGACGACACTGCCGGCGCACGGGTGCTGCTGGTGACCGGCACCGCCGGTGTCGGCAAGACGTCTCTCGTGCTGCACTGGTCGCACACGGTCCGCGACCGGTTCCCGGACGGCCAGCTGTACGCCGACCTGCACGGCTACGATCCGCAGGCCCCGGCCGCCTACGAGCGGGTGCTCGAAGGCTTTCTGCTGGCGCTCGGCGCCCCCGCGGACACGATCCACGCCGACGGCGAATACATGGCCGCGGCCTTCCGCTCCCGGCTGGCCGGCCGCCGGCTGCTGCTGGTGCTCGACAACGCCGCCGGTGTGGCCCAGGTCAGGCCCTTGCTGCCGGGAACGCCGGGATGCCTGGCCATCGTGACCAGCCGGCACCGGCTGCCCGGCCTGACGATCCGGGAGGGGGCGCGGCGCCTCACCCTGGACGTGCTCGACCGCGACGGCTCGGTCGCCCTGGTCCAGGGCGTCGTCTCCGGCTACCGGGACGGGGACGATCCCGCCCAGGTGGCCGAACTCGCCTCCCTGTGCGCGCACCTGCCGCTGGCGCTCAAAATCGCGGCCGAGCGGGCCGCCGGACGACCGCTGATGCGTCTGGCGGATCTGATCGGCGAGTTGCGTGACGCGTCCGGACGGTGGGAAGCGCTGTCGGCAGACGGCGATGAGGAGTCCGAGGCGGTGCGTTCCGTGTTCACGTGGTCCTACCGGGCATTGCCGCAGGACGCAGCCCGGTTCTTCCGGCTGCTCGGGCTGCACCCCGGAGCCGACTTCAGCGACACGGCCGCGGCGGCACTCGCCGGGGTCGACGCGCGAACCGCCCGACGTCTGCTCGACGTCCTCGTCTCCGCGCACATGGCCGAGCAGACCGCGTCCGACCGCTTCCGCCTGCACGACCTGCTGCGCGCCTACGCCGCCGATCAGGCCGGGCTTCAGGAGGCGCCGCAGGAACGCGAGGAGGCACTGCGCCGGGTGCTGACCTGGTACCTGCACACCGCGGACGCGGTCCAGGCCCGTGTCGCACCGCAGGAGCCGCGCGTGGCACTGGTACCCGCCGGGGCGGGACCGCCCGCACCGCCGTTCGCCGACGCGGCACAGGCGATGCGGTGGTACGAGGCGGAACGGGACAACCTGGTGGCCGCCGTGCGGGCCGCCGCGAGTGGCGGCCTCGACCGGATCGCCTGGCAGCTGGCGGTGGTCCTGCGCGCCGTCTACATGACCAACAACCCGTTCCGGGACTGGCTCACCACCTCCCTGACCGGTCTGGAGGCCGCCCGGCGCGACGGCGATCGAGGCGCCCAGGCCGAACTCCACGAAAGCCTCGGCATGGCATACGCCCAGTCCCAGGACCTGACGGCCGCCGCGGAGCACTACGAGTCGGCACTGGCCCTGCGCCGGGAACTGCGCGACACCTTCGGCGAGGCCCTGACACTCAACGGCCTGGGACTGCTCGAACTGCGCCGGCGCAACCTCGACCGGGCGCAGGCGGCCCTCGAAGGCGGCAGGGCACTGTTCGCGGCCCTGGACGACCGGTTCTGGGAGCCCCGAGTGGCGGTCAACCTCGCGGAGGTGGAACTGGAACTCGGGCACCCTCGTAATACGGCCGGCCCGCTGCGCCGCGGGATCGAGGCGTTCAGGGCCCGCGGCGACCGACGCGCCGAGGGCAACGCCCTCAGGCTCCTCGCCGCGGCGGAACTCGACAGCGGGCACGCGGACGCCGCGCTGGCGCACGCGGAGGAGGCCGTGGCCATCGCCACCGAGATCCGCAGCGCGGCCACCGAGGCCTACTGGCTGCTGACCCTGGGCGACGCCCAACGCGCCACCGGGCAGCCCGCCCGGGCGCAGGACTCCTACCGGCGCGCCGCCGCGCTCCAGGAAGACCTCGGCGACCGCGCCCGCCAGGCCGCCGCCTGGGACGGCTTCGGCCAGGCATGCCTGCAACTGGGCCGTGCGGCGGAGGCGGCGGACTGCCACCGCCGGGCGGCGGAGACCTTCCGGGACCTCCGACTGCCGTGGGAGACGGCACGGACACTGGCGCACCTGGGCCTCGCCCTGGACCGCCTCCCCGCGCCCCGGGAGGCAGCCGACGCACGGGCCCGGGCGCTCCGCCTGCTCACGGAATTCGCCGACCCGCGCGCCCTACGGCTGCGGGACAGCCTGGTGGGCCACTCACCGCCCGGCCACACACCCCCATGACCACCCCCGCCCCCGCGGCACCCCACCCCGCTCGTCCGGCGTCGGCGGGCCGTTCTCGTAGTCTTGGGGCCGTGCACGTACTCCACGACGCCCCCCTCGCCCCGCTCACCACCTTCCGGCTCGGTGGGCCCGCCACGCGGTTGGTGACCGCCGGGACCGATGCCGAGGTGATCGACGCCGTACGCGAGGCCGATGACCGCGGGACCCCTCTGCTGATCGTCGGCGGCGGGTCGAACCTGGTCATCGGGGACAAGGGATTCGACGGGACCGCGCTGCGGATCGCCACCCGGGGGGTCGAGCTGCGCGGTACGACCCTGGAGCTGGCAGCCGGCGAGGTGTGGAGCGACGCCGTCGCCCGCAGTGTGGAGGCCGGGCTCGCCGGGATCGAGTGCCTGGCCGGGATCCCCGGGTCCGCGGGCGCCACGCCGATCCAGAACGTGGGGGCGTACGGCCAGGAGGTGTCCGCCACCATCTCCGAGGTGATCGCCTACGACCGCCGCGCCGGCGAGACGGTCACCCTCACCAACGCGGAGTGCGCCTTCTCCTACCGCCACAGCCGCTTCAAGGCCGACCCCGAGCGGTACGTCGTGCTGCGCGTCCGCTTCGAGCTGGAGGACGCGGGCGGGCTGTCCGCGCCGGTCAGGTACGCGGAGACGGCCCGGACGCTCGGCGTGGAGCCCGGGGACCGGGTGCCGCTCGCCGAAGCCCGCGAGACGGTGCTGAAGCTGCGGGCGGGCAAGGGCATGGTCCTCGACGCCGAGGACCACGACACCTGGTCGGCCGGTTCCTTCTTTACCAACCCGATCCTCACCGAGGAGCAGTTCACGGCGTTCCGGGCGCGCGTGCGCGAGCGGCTCGGCGCGGACGTCGAGCCGCCCGCCTACCCGGCGGGGGAGGGCCGCACGAAGACCTCCGCGGCCTGGCTGATCGACAAGGCCGGCTACACCAAGGGGTACGGCACCGGGCCCGCCCGCATCTCCACCAAGCACACCCTCGCCCTCACCAACCGCGGCGAGGCCACCACCGAGGACCTGCTCGCCCTCGCCCGCGAGGTCGTCGCCGGGGTGCGCGAGGCCTTCGGGATCACCCTGGTCAACGAGCCGGTGATGGTGGGCGTCGGCCTGTAGGCCCGGTGATCAGGCCGGCGGGCGCGTCAGCCAGTCGTCCACGCCCGCCAGCAGCCGCGCCTTGACGTCCGCGGGGGCGGCCGAGCCGCGCACCGACTGGCGGGCCAGCTCCGCCAGTTCCGGGTCCGAGAAGCCGTGCACATGACGGGCGATCTCGTACTGCGCGGCCAGCCGCGAGCCGAACAGCAGCGGGTCGTCGGCGCCCAGCGCCATCGGGACACCGGCGTCGAAGAAGGTGCGCAGCGGCACGTCCTCCGGCTTCTCGTACACCCCGAGCGCCACATTGGACGCCGGGCACACCTCGCACGTCACCTGGCGGTCGGCCAGCCGCTTCAGCAGCCTCGGGTCCTCGGCCGCCCGCACCCCGTGCCCGATCCGCGCCGCGTGCAGATCGTCCAGGCAGTCCCGCACCGACGCCGGGCCGGTCAGCTCGCCGCCGTGCGGGGCCGACAGCAGACCGCCCTCCCGCGCGATGTGGAAGGCCCGGTCGAAGTCCCGCGCCATGCCGCGCCGTTCGTCGTTGGACAGCCCGAAGCCCACCACGCCCCGGTCCGCGTACCGCACCGCGAGCCGGGCCAGGGTGCGGGCGTCCAGCGGGTGCTTCATCCGGTTCGCGGCCACCAGGACCCGCATCCCGAGCCCGGTCTCCCGCGAGGTGCTCTCCACCGCGTCCAGAATGATCTCCAGCGTCGGGATTAGCCCGCCGAGCCGGGGCGCGTACGACGTCGGGTCCACCTGGATCTCCAGCCAGCCCGAGCCGTCCCGCAGATCCTCCTGCGCGGCCTCCCGCACCAGGCGCCGGATGTCGTCCGGCTCGCGCAGGCAGGAGCGCGCCGCGTCGTACAGCCGCTGGAAGCGGAACCAGCCCCGCTCGTCCGTCGCCCTGAGTTTCGGCGGTTCCCCGCTGGTCAGCGCCTCCGTCAGCGTCTCGGGCAGCCGTACGCCGTGCTTGTCGGCCAGTTCCAGTACGGTGCCCGGCCGCATCGAGCCGGTGAAATGCAGGTGCAGATGGGCCTTCGGCAGCTCAGAGAGATCACGTACGCGCTCCATTCCCAGATGCTGCCTCACTCACCCGGTGTCCCGGTAGCCGTTTCCCCGGTCGAGGTCTTGCTCGCACAAACGAACGGGGCCCACCTACGGATGTCCGTAGGTGGGCCCTCCATGCACGCCGGGGGACGTCAGTCCCGCGCCTCCGCCAGCAGCTTCTGGATCCGGCTCACGCCCTCCACCAGGTCCTCGTCGCCGAGCGCGTACGAAAGCCGCAGGTAGCCCGGTGTGCCGAAGGCCTCGCCCGGGACGACCGCGACCTCGGCCTCCTCCAGGATCAGCGCGGCCAGCTCGACCGTGTCCTTCGGGCGCCTGCCGCGGATCTCCTTGCCGATCAGCGCCTTGACCGACGGGTAGGCGTAGAAGGCGCCCTCGGGCTCCGGGCAGAACACGCCGTCGATCTCGTTGAGCATCCGCACGATGGTCCTGCGGCGCCGGTCGAAGGCCTCCCGCATCTTCGCCACGGCCTGAAGGTCACCGGAGACGGCGGCCAGCGCGGCGGCCTGGGCCACGTTGGACACGTTCGAGGTGGCGTGCGACTGCAGGTTGGTCGCGGCCTTGACGACGTCCTTGGGGCCGATCACCCAGCCCACCCGCCAGCCGGTCATGGCGTACGTCTTCGCCACGCCGTTGACCACGATGCACTTGTCGCGCAGCTCGGGCAGCAGCGCCGGCAGCGAGACGGAGACCGCGTCGCCGTAGACCAGGTGCTCGTAGATCTCGTCGGTGAGCACCCACAGGCCGTGCTCCAGCGCCCAGCGACCGATCGCCTCGGTCTCGGCCTCGGAGTACACCGCGCCGGTCGGGTTGGACGGGGAGACGAACAGGACGACCTTCGTCTTCTCCGTGCGCGCCGCCTCCAGCTGCTCGACGGAGACCCGGTAGCCGGTGGTCTCGTCGGCCACGACCTCCACCGGGACACCGCCCGCGAGTCGGATCGACTCCGGGTAGGTGGTCCAGTACGGCGCCGGGACGATGACCTCGTCGCCCGGGTCGAGGATCGCGGCGAACGCCTCGTAGATGGCCTGCTTGCCGCCGTTGGTGACCAGGATCTGGGAGACGTCGGGCTCCCAGCCGGAGTCGCGCAGCGTCTTCGTGGCGATCGCGGCCTTCAGCTCGGGCAGGCCGCCGGCCGGCGTGTACCGGTGGAACTTCGGGTTCTTGCAGGCCTCGATCGCGGCCTCGACGATGTAGTCCGGGGTGGGGAAGTCGGGCTCACCGGCGCCGAAGCCGATCACCGGTCGCCCGGCGGCCTTCAGTGCCTTGGCCTTGGCGTCCACGGCGAGGGTGGCGGACTCGGAGATCGCGCCGACTCGGGCGGAGACCCGGCGCTCGGTGGGAGGGGTTGCAGCGCTCATGGAGCCCATGGTTCCAGACCGGAAATGTCCGGGGCACACGGGTTTCACAGACTGAACATCGAGGGGTCGAGGCGTGAACAGGGATCCGAATCCGGCCCCCGGCCTGGACGATCTTCGGCGCGGCGACCCCGGACGGCCACTTTCTGTTCGACGCCGGGCGCCGGACCACGTACACTCTCACCTCGTTGGCCTCCAGCGGCCACCGCCACCGTCGGTGCACACCGAGCACCCGGCCGGATGCGGTACGTTGGGGACACACAAAGGGTCGTAGCTCAATTGGTAGAGCACCGGTCTCCAAAACCGGCGGTTGGGGGTTCAAGTCCCTCCGGCCCTGCTACACACACCGCCAGGATGTGTGCGCATGTACGTACAGCAATGCACCGCCGTGCGGCTCAGAAACCGGGCGCGGCACGGCCACGACCCGGGATCAGGTGAGGATTATGACGGACGCCGTGGGCTCCATCGACACGCCTGATGCCCAGGACGAAGTGCCCGAGTCCAAGAAGAAGGCCCGCAAGGGCGGCAAGCGCGCCAAGAAGGGCCCGCTGAAGCGCCTGGCCACCTTCTACCGCCAGATCGTCGCGGAGCTCCGCAAGGTCGTCTGGCCGACGCGGAACCAGCTGACGTCGTACACCACCGTGGTGATCTTCTTCGTCGCCATCATGATCGCGCTGGTGACCGTGATTGACTATGGGCTCAACCACGCCGCCAAGTACGTCTTCGGCTGAGCCAAGAGCGAAGGGCGCCGTGGCACCGGCGCCCGTTTTCGCGTGTTCCACCCCTATGTAACCAGGAAGAAGCAGCCATCGTGTCTGACCCGAACCTGAACGACGACGCCACCGAGTCTCGCGGGAACGCTGCCGAGATGGTGGACGACGAGCTCGACATCGTCGAGGGCGCGGACGAGCAGGACGAGTTCGAGGCTGCCGAGGCCGAGGCGGGCGAGCCGGCCGAGGAGGCCGCGCTGCACACCGAGGACGCGGACGACGCGGACGAGGACGAGGAAGCCGAGGAGGACGGCGAGGACGCCGCCGCCGAGGCCGCCGAGGAGGAGCCCGCGGCTCCGGTCGACCCGGTCCAGGCCCTGCGCGAGGAACTGCGCACCCTGCCCGGCGAGTGGTACGTCATCCACACCTACGCCGGCTACGAGAACCGCGTGAAGACCAACCTGGAGCAGCGCGCCGTCTCGCTGAACGTCGAGGACTACATCTTCCAGGCCGAGGTGCCGCAGGAAGAGGTCGTCCAGATCAAGAACGGCGACCGCAAGACGATCAAGCAGAACAAGCTGCCCGGTTACGTCCTGGTCCGCATGGACCTGACGAACGAGTCCTGGGGCGTCGTCCGCAACACCCCGGGCGTCACCGGCTTCGTCGGCAACGCCTACGACCCGTACCCGCTGACCCTGGACGAGATCGTCAAGATGCTCGCCCCGGAGGCCGAGGAGAAGGCCGCCCGCGAGGCCGCCGAGGCCGAGGGCAAGCCCGCCCCGCAGCGCAAGGTCGAGGTCCAGGTGCTGGACTTCGAGGTCGGCGACTCGGTCACCGTCACCGACGGTCCGTTCGCCACCCTCCAGGCGACCATCAACGAGATCAACGCCGACTCCAAGAAGGTCAAGGGCCTGGTGGAGATCTTCGGCCGCGAGACCCCGGTCGAGCTTTCCTTCGACCAGATCCAGAAGAACTAGTTCTTTCTGGACCTATCGCTTCCGGCCAGGTCAGGCGGGCTGTCACAGCCCGTCTGACCTGCTCGGTTTTTGGCCGCGCATCTATACCCGTTATCGTTGTGCGGTATGCCTGCATCCGGGTGGTCCCCGGGAGCGGGCAGGACCCGAATCGAAAGGACCCGGAGAGCTATGCCTCCCAAGAAGAAGAAGGTCACGGGGCTCATCAAGCTCCAGATCCAGGCCGGTGCCGCCAACCCGGCTCCGCCGGTCGGCCCGGCGCTGGGTCAGCACGGCGTCAACATCATGGAGTTCTGCAAGGCCTACAACGCCGCGACCGAGTCGCAGCGTGGCTGGGTCATCCCCGTGGAGATCACGGTCTACGAGGACCGCTCCTTCACCTTCGTCACCAAGACGCCGCCGGCCGCCAAGATGATCCTCAAGGCCGCGGGTGTGGAGAAGGGCTCCGGCGAGCCGCACAAGACCAAGGTCGCCAAGATCACCGAGGCGCAGGTCCGCGAGATCGCCCAGACCAAGATGCCCGACCTGAACGCGAACGACCTGGACGCCGCGGCGAAGATCATCGCCGGTACCGCGCGCTCCATGGGCGTCACGGTCGAGGGCTGACCACCACCAGCAGGTAATGCGGCCGTAGCCGGTCGCACGTGGCAGGGCCTGCTCGGCCCAGGGACCACGACTCCTTTCAGAACACACAGGAGCAAGTTGTGAGCAAGCGCAGCAAGGCTCTCCGCGCTGCGGACGCCAAGATCGACCGGGAGAAGCTGTACGCCCCGCTCGAGGCCGTCCGTCTCGCCAAGGAGACCTCCACGACCAAGTTCGACGGCACCGTCGAGGTCGCCTTCCGTCTGGGCGTCGACCCGCGCAAGGCCGACCAGATGGTCCGTGGCACCGTGAACCTTCCGCACGGCACCGGTAAGACCGCCCGGGTCCTGGTCTTCGCGACCGGTGACCGTGCCGAGGCCGCGCGTGCCGCGGGCGCCGACATCGTCGGTGCCGACGAGCTGATCGACGAGGTCTCGAAGGGCCGCCTGGACTTCGACGCCGTCGTCGCCACCCCGGACCTCATGGGCAAGGTCGGCCGCCTCGGCCGCGTCCTCGGCCCCCGTGGTCTGATGCCGAACCCGAAGACCGGCACCGTCACCCCCGACGTGGCCAAGGCCGTCACCGACATCAAGGGCGGCAAGATCGAGTTCCGCGTCGACAAGCACTCGAACCTGCACTTCATCATCGGCAAGGTGTCCTTCGACGACACCAAGCTGGTGGAGAACTACGGCGCCGCGCTGGAGGAGATCCTCCGTCTGAAGCCGTCCGCCGCCAAGGGTCGCTACATCAAGAAGGCGGCCATCACCACCACGATGGGCCCCGGCATCCAGGTCGACCCGAACCGCACCCGCAACCTCCTCGTCGAGGAGGACCCGGCCGCCGTCTGAGCCTCCCGCTCACCCCGGTAGCCGCGTCCGGTACGCGTCACTGAAGGGCGGGCCCTGCAACCTTTGAGGTGCAGGGCCCGTCCTTTCTGTGTACGAGCTTTGTCGTACGACGTGACTCTTGTATGGGGGTAGGACCAGATGACGAGCACCGCACGCCGGGTGACCCTTTCCGTGGCCGTGGTGGCAGCGCTGACCGGGGTGGCCGCGTGCGGCTCCTCGGGCTCCGGGAAGGGTGACGGCAAGGCGGCGGGTGACAGCACGGTCCACCTCAGCCCCGTCGCCGCCGTACTGCGCAGCGTCCAGCAGTCCACCGACAAGGCCGACTCGGCCAAGGTACGCGCTGACATCTCCCTGGGCGATGTCATGAAGCTGACGGAGAACGGCTCCTTCGACTGGAGCGACGGCCTCAAGGGCAACGTCACCGTCGACTACACCGGCGGCAAGATGGCCGAGATGATGAGCAAGGCCGGCGGCTCCAGCATGGCGATCCGCTACCTGCAGGACGGCTATTACGCGAAGATGAGCGACAACTTCGCCCGGCAGGCCGGGGGCGGCAAGCACTGGATCAAGTACGACTACGACTACCTGGCCAAGGCCGCCGGTGCCTCCGGAGCGTTCACGAAGGAGCAGCTCCAGTCGTCCACGCCGAACCAGTCGGTGAAGGTGCTGCTGGCCTCCGGGGACGTCAAGGAGGTCGGCCGGCAGACGGTCGACGGCACGCAGACCCGGCACTATGCGGGCACCGTGGACGTGGCCGCCCTCGCGGGCAGGACCGGCAACCTCACCGCGGCCCAGCTCTCGGAGCTCAAGCAGCAGCTGACCAAGTCCGGGATCACCACCGAGACCGTCGACATCTGGATCAACGACCAGAACCTGCTGGTCAAGCAGAGCGTGAAGGCGGCCACCGCCAACGGCACGCTGACCACCACCGCCCACTACAGCGACTACGGCGTGCCGGTCTCCGCCGAGGCGCCGCCGGCCTCCGACACCCTGGACATCGCCGACATGATGAAGTCGGCCGGCGTCGACAGCCCCTCGGGCGGCACCACGTCCGGCGGCACCGGCCTCACCTCCTGATCCCGGCGGAACAGCCGCCGATCCCCAGGGGACCGGGGCCCGATTTGCTCCGCGGCGCCCCGGTCCCGTACTCTCATCTCCGAAGCCAAAGACCGCTGGTCGTTGCCGCGCGCTTTACAGGGTGCGGTGGCCGAAGGATCCGCTGAAAAGTGGGCGACCCGCGCAGGTGACAGTGGAAGTACTCCCGGAGTGCGCGCCCAGCGCGTGTGCGACCGGTCGAGTCCGCCCCGTGCGCCTGCGCCGGGGCGTTTCGTTTTCCCCAGTCCTCCTTCGGGTCCGCGCGGTCCGAATCACCCGGAAGGAGGCCGAGGCTCTATGGCGAGGCCCGACAAGGCTGCCGCGGTTGCGGAGCTGACGGACAAGTTCCGCAGCTCCAACGCCGCCGTGCTGACCGAGTACCGCGGTCTCACCGTGGCGCAGCTCAAGACGCTGCGCCGGTCGCTCGGTGAGAACGCCCAGTACGCCGTGGTGAAGAACACGCTGACCAAGATTGCGGCCAACGAGGCCGGGATCACGCTGGACGACCAGCTCTTCGCTGGTCCGACGGCCGTCGCCTTCGTCACCGGTGACCCGGTGGAGTCGGCGAAGGGTCTCCGTGACTTCGCCAAGGACAACCCGAATCTCGTCATCAAGGGCGGCGTCCTTGACGGCAAGGCGATGTCCGCCGACGAGATCAAGAAGCTTGCGGACCTCGAGTCCCGCGAGGTTCTGCTCAGCAAGCTGGCCGGTGCCATGAAGGGCAAGCAGTCCCAGGCTGCCTCCCTCTTCCAGGCGCTGCCGTCGAAGCTCGTCCGCACCGTGGACGCGCTGCGCGCCAAGCAGGCCGAGCAGGGCGGTGCCGAGTAATTCGGCTCGCTTTCTGACCCGCACCGTCCGGCGCGGGTCGCAGCGGGCCGACGTACGCCCGCCTTACCCAGTACATCCGGCACCTGCCGATTGAGTGGAAGGACCGCCATCATGGCGAAGCTCACCCAGGACGAGCTGCTTGCCCAGTTCGAGGAGATGACCCTCATCGAGCTCTCCGAGTTCGTGAAGGCCTTCGAGGAGAAGTTCGACGTCACCGCCGCCGCTGCCGCGCCGGTCGTCGTCGCCGGTGGTGCCGCTGGTGGCGCCGCCGCCGAGGCCGCCGAGGAGAAGGACGAGTTCGACGTCATCCTCACCGGCGCCGGCGACAAGAAGATCCAGGTCATCAAGGTCGTGCGTGAGCTGACCTCCCTGGGTCTGAAGGAGGCCAAGGACCTCGTCGACGGCACCCCGAAGCCGGTCCTCGAGAAGGTCAACAAGGAGGCCGCGGACAAGGCTGCCGAGGCCCTCAAGGGCGCCGGCGCCTCCGTCGAGGTCAAGTAAGACCTCACGGGTCCGCAGGACTCGAACGCGCGCTGATTTCGGCCCTGTAGGGCTGTAACGCGAACGCACCGAAGAGCGATCATCCATCCGGGTGGTCGCTCTTCGGCGTATCCGCAGGGCCGACCGCGGTTGCCTTGCACTCGCGGTGTCGAGAGGTATGGTGATCTTCGTCGTGTCTCCGGACGGCCCGGTTCCGGTGGGAGACCCTTGACGAACCGCACGCAGCGCGCAATTCTCAGGACGCGTCGTCACAAGGATCCGAATCCGAGGCATGGATCGGCGGCGAAGAGGGCAGTATGAACGTGCGTTGAGGGCAGCATGCCGAAGGCGTCGACAAGAGTGGTGAGCACAGCGAGGGTCTCGACAAACCCGCACTGGACATCAGTGTGCCAAGTGGCTACACTGACCCTTTGCGCTGCCTGTTAGCTGTCCCCTGCCCGTCACCAGGGGTCTGCCCTCACTCGAGCACCGATGGCCGAAGCCCCCTTGAGCTGGGATTTCCGCCTCTGTGTCTGAGGGAGGGGCCGGTACGCGCGTAGTGAGTCCGAGCCCTCGGAAGGACCCCCTCTTGGCCGCCTCGCGCAACGCCTCGACCGCGAATACGAACAACGGCGCCAGCACCGCCCCGCTGCGCATTTCCTTTGCAAAGATCAAGGAGCCTCTCGAGGTTCCGAACCTGCTCGCGCTGCAGACCGAGAGCTTTGACTGGCTGCTCGGCAACACCGCCTGGCAGAGTCGGGTCGAGGAGGCTCTGGAGAACGGTCAGGACGTCCCCACCAAGTCCGGTCTGGAGGAGATCTTCGAGGAGATCTCCCCGATCGAGGACTTCTCCGGGTCGATGTCCCTGACGTTCCGGGACCACCGCTTCGAGCCGCCGAAGAACTCCATCGACGAGTGCAAGGAGCGCGACTTCACGTACGCCGCCCCGCTCTTCGTCACCGCCGAGTTCACCAACAACGAGACCGGTGAGATCAAGTCCCAGACGGTCTTCATGGGCGACTTCCCGCTCATGACGAACAAGGGCACCTTCGTCATCAACGGCACCGAGCGTGTCGTGGTGTCTCAGCTGGTCCGTTCCCCCGGTGTCTACTTCGACTCCTCCATCGACAAGACGTCCGACAAGGACATCTTCTCCGCCAAGATCATCCCGTCCCGGGGTGCCTGGCTGGAGATGGAGATCGACAAGCGCGACATGGTCGGTGTGCGCATCGACCGCAAGCGCAAGCAGTCGGTCACCGTCCTGCTGAAGGCGCTCGGCTGGACCACCGAGCAGATCCTCGAGGAGTTCGGCGACTACGAGTCGATGCGCGCCACCCTGGAGAAGGACCACACCCAGGGCCAGGACGACGCGCTGCTGGACATCTACCGCAAGCTGCGTCCGGGCGAGCCCCCCACGCGCGAGGCCGCGCAGACGCTCCTTGAGAACCTCTACTTCAACCCGAAGCGCTACGACCTGGCCAAGGTCGGCCGCTACAAGGTCAACAAGAAGCTGGGCGCCGACGCCCCGCTGGACGCGGGCATCCTGACCGTCGAGGACATCATCTCGACGATCAAGTACCTGGTGCAGCTGCACGCCGGCGAGACCGAGACCACGGGTGCCAACGGCGAGACGATCGTCGTCGAGACCGACGACATCGACCACTTCGGCAACCGCCGTCTGCGCAGCGTCGGCGAGCTCATCCAGAACCAGGTCCGCACGGGTCTGGCCCGGATGGAGCGCGTCGTGCGCGAGCGCATGACGACCCAGGACGTCGAGGCGATCACGCCGCAGACCCTGATCAACATCCGGCCGGTCGTCGCCTCCATCAAGGAGTTCTTCGGCACCAGCCAGCTGTCGCAGTTCATGGACCAGAACAACCCCCTGTCTGGTCTGACCCACAAGCGTCGTCTCTCGGCGCTCGGCCCCGGTGGTCTGTCCCGTGAGCGGGCCGGCTTCGAGGTCCGAGACGTGCACCCCTCGCACTACGGCCGCATGTGCCCGATCGAGACGCCGGAAGGCCCGAACATCGGCCTGATCGGCTCGCTCGCCTCCTACGGCCGGGTCAACGCGTTCGGTTTCGTCGAGACCCCGTACCGCAAGGTCATCGACGGCCAGGTCACCGACGACGTCGACTACCTGACCGCCGACGAGGAGGACCGCTTCGTCATCGCGCAGGCCAACGCCCCGCTGACCGACGAGCTCCGCTTCGCCGAGGCCCGCGTGCTGGTCCGCCGCCGTGGCGGCGAGGTCGACTACGTCGGCCCCGAGGACGTGGACTACATGGACGTCTCGCCGCGCCAGATGGTGTCGGTCGCGACCGCCATGATCCCCTTCCTGGAGCACGACGACGCCAACCGTGCCCTCATGGGCGCGAACATGATGCGCCAGGCCGTTCCGCTCATCAAGTCGGAGGCCCCGCTCGTCGGCACCGGCATGGAGTACCGCTCCGCCGTCGACGCCGGCGACGTCGTCAAGGCCGAGAAGGCGGGTGTGGTCCAGGAGGTCTCCGCGGACTACATCACCACGGCCAACGACGACGGCACGTACATCACGTACCGCCTGCACAAGTTCTCCCGCTCCAACCAGGGCACCTCGGTCAACCAGAAGGTCATCGTCGACGAGGGCGACCGGGTCGTCGAGGGCCAGGTCCTCGCCGACGGTCCGGCCACCGAGAACGGCGAGATGGCCCTCGGCAAGAACCTGCTCGTGGCGTTCATGCCGTGGGAGGGTCACAACTACGAGGACGCGATCATCCTGTCGCAGCGCCTCGTGCAGGACGACGTCCTCTCCTCGATCCACATCGAGGAGCACGAGGTCGACGCCCGTGACACCAAGCTCGGCCCCGAGGAGATCACCCGGGACATCCCGAACGTCTCCGAGGAGGTCCTCGCCGACCTGGACGAGCGCGGCATCATCCGCATCGGTGCCGAGGTCATCGCCGGCGACATCCTCGTCGGCAAGGTCACCCCGAAGGGCGAGACCGAGCTGACCCCCGAGGAGCGCCTGCTGCGCGCGATCTTCGGCGAGAAGGCCCGTGAGGTCCGCGACACCTCGCTGAAGGTGCCGCACGGCGAGACCGGCAAGGTCATCGGTGTGCGTGTCTTCGACCGCGAGGAGGGCGACGAGCTGCCGCCGGGCGTGAACCAGCTGGTCCGCGTCTACGTCGCGCAGAAGCGCAAGATCACCGACGGTGACAAGCTCGCCGGCCGCCACGGCAACAAGGGTGTCATCTCCAAGATCCTGCCGATCGAGGACATGCCGTTCCTGGAGGACGGCACCCCGGTCGACATCATCCTCAACCCGCTGGGTGTGCCGTCCCGAATGAACCCGGGACAGGTCCTGGAGATCCACCTCGGCTGGCTCGCCAGCCGCGGCTGGGACGTCTCCGGTCTCGCCGACGAGTGGGCCAAGCGTCTCCAGGTCATCGGTGCCGACAAGGTCGCCCCGCGCACCAACGTCGCCACCCCGGTCTTCGACGGTGCCCGCGAGGACGAGCTGGCGGGTCTGCTGCAGCACACCATCCCGAACCGCGACGGCGAGCGCATGGTGCTCCCGTCCGGCAAGGCGCGGCTGTTCGACGGCCGCTCCGGTGAGCCGTTCCCGGACCCGATCTCGGTCGGCTACATGTACATCCTGAAGCTGCACCACCTGGTCGACGACAAGCTGCACGCCCGCTCGACCGGCCCGTACTCGATGATCACCCAGCAGCCGCTGGGTGGTAAGGCGCAGTTCGGTGGCCAGCGCTTCGGTGAGATGGAGGTGTGGGCCCTCGAGGCCTACGGCGCCGCGTACGCCCTCCAGGAGCTGCTGACCATCAAGTCCGACGACGTCACCGGCCGCGTGAAGGTCTACGAGGCCATCGTCAAGGGCGAGAACATCCCCGAGCCCGGCATCCCCGAGTCCTTCAAGGTGCTCATCAAGGAGATGCAGTCGCTCTGCCTGAACGTGGAGGTGCTGTCCAGCGACGGTATGTCCATCGAGATGCGTGACACCGACGAGGACGTCTTCCGCGCTGCGGAGGAGCTCGGCATCGACCTGTCCCGGCGCGAGCCGAGCAGCGTCGAAGAGGTCTGACGGGAGTCCGGCGGGGCCCTCACCCACAGGGCCCCGCCGACCCCCAGGCCCCCGTTTCAGACCACAGACTTACGACCCTGAGAGGGATTGACGCATAGTGCTCGACGTCAACTTCTTCGACGAGCTCCGGATCGGCCTGGCCACCGCTGACGACATTCGGCAGTGGAGCCACGGCGAGGTCAAGAAGCCCGAGACCATCAACTACCGCACCCTCAAGCCCGAGAAGGACGGACTCTTCTGCGAGAAGATCTTCGGCCCCACCCGGGACTGGGAGTGCTACTGCGGCAAGTACAAGCGCGTCCGCTTCAAGGGCATCATCTGCGAGCGCTGTGGCGTCGAGGTCACGCGTGCCAAGGTGCGCCGTGAGCGGATGGGCCACATCGAGCTCGCCGCGCCCGTCACCCACATCTGGTACTTCAAGGGTGTCCCGTCCCGCCTGGGCTACCTGCTGGACCTCGCCCCGAAGGACCTGGAGAAGGTCATCTACTTCGCGGCGTACATGATCACGTACGTCGACGAGGAGCGCCGCACCCGCGACCTGCCCTCCCTGGAGGCGCACGTCTCGGTCGAGCGCCAGCAGATCGAGAACCGCCGCGACTCCGACCTGGAGGCCCGCGCCAAGAAGCTCGAGTCCGACCTGGCCGAGCTGGAGGCCGAGGGCGCCAAGGCGGACGTGCGCCGCAAGGTGCGCGAGGGTGCCGAGCGCGAGATGAAGCAGCTGCGCGACCGCGCGCAGCGCGAGATCGACCGCCTCGACGAGGTGTGGAACCGCTTCAAGAACCTCAAGGTCCAGGACCTGGAGGGCGACGAGCTGCTCTACCGCGAGCTGCGTGACCGCTTCGGCACGTACTTCGACGGCTCGATGGGTGCCGCGGCGCTGCAGAAGCGCCTGGAGTCCTTCGACCTCGAGGAGGAGGCCGAGAAGCTCCGCGAGATCATCCGCACCGGCAAGGGCCAGAAGAAGACCCGTGCCCTCAAGCGGCTCAAGGTCGTCTCCGCGTTCCTGCAGACCTCCAACAGCCCCAAGGGCATGGTCCTGGACTGCGTCCCGGTCATCCCGCCGGACCTGCGTCCGATGGTGCAGCTGGACGGTGGCCGCTTCGCGACCTCCGACCTGAACGACCTGTACCGCCGTGTCATCAACCGCAACAACCGCCTGAAGCGGCTTCTCGACCTCGGCGCGCCCGAGATCATCGTGAACAACGAGAAGCGCATGCTCCAGGAGGCGGTCGACGCCCTCTTCGACAACGGCCGCCGCGGCCGCCCGGTCACGGGCCCCGGCAACCGTCCGCTGAAGTCCCTCAGCGACATGCTGAAGGGCAAGCAGGGCCGTTTCCGTCAGAACCTGCTCGGCAAGCGTGTCGACTACTCGGCGCGTTCCGTCATCGTCGTCGGCCCGCAGCTCAAGCTGCACCAGTGCGGTCTGCCCAAGGCGATGGCGCTGGAGCTGTTCAAGCCGTTCGTGATGAAGCGCCTGGTCGACCTGAACCACGCGCAGAACATCAAGTCGGCCAAGCGCATGGTCGAGCGCGGCCGCACCGTCGTGTACGACGTCCTCGAAGAGGTCATCGCCGAGCACCCGGTGCTGCTGAACCGTGCGCCCACCCTGCACCGCCTCGGTATCCAGGCCTTCGAGCCGCAGCTGGTCGAGGGCAAGGCCATCCAGATCCACCCGCTCGTCTGCACCGCGTTCAACGCGGACTTCGACGGTGACCAGATGGCCGTGCACCTGCCGCTGTCCGCGGAGGCGCAGGCCGAGGCCCGCATCCTGATGCTGTCCTCGAACAACATCCTCAAGCCGGCCGACGGCCGCCCGGTGACGATGCCGACCCAGGACATGGTCCTCGGTCTGTTCTTCCTCACCACGGACGGCGAGCTGCGCGACGTCAAGGGCGAGGGCCGCGCGTTCGGCTCCACGGCCGAGGCGACCATGGCGTTCGACGCGGGCGAGCTGTCGCTCCAGTCGCGGGTCGACATCCGCTTCCCGGTGGGCACCATCCCGCCGCGTGGCTGGACGCCGCCGGCCCGTGAGGAGGGCGAGCCCGAGTGGCAGCAGGGTGACAGCTTCCGGCTGACCACCACCCTGGGCCGCGCGCTCTTCAACGAACTGCTGCCCGAGGACTACCCGTTCGTCGACTACTCGGTGGGCAAGAAGCAGCTCTCCGAGATCGTCAACGACCTGGCCGAGCGCTACCCCAAGGTCATCGTGGCGGCGACGCTCGACAACCTGAAGGCGGCCGGCTTCTACTGGGCGACCCGTTCCGGTGTCACCGTGGCCATCTCCGACGTCGTCGTTCCCGAGGCGAAGAAGGAGATCGTCAAGGGCTACGAGGCGCAGGACGAGAAGGTCCAGAAGCAGTACGAGCGCGGTCTGATCACCAAGGAAGAGCGCACTCAGGAGCTCATCGCGATCTGGACCAAGGCGACCAACGAGGTCGCCGAGGCGATGAACGAGAACTTCCCCAAGACCAACCCCATCTTCATGATGGTTGACTCGGGTGCCCGAGGAAACATGATGCAGATGCGGCAGATCGCCGGTATGCGTGGTCTGGTGTCGAACGCGAAGAACGAGACCATCCCGCGTCCGATCAAGGCCTCGTTCCGTGAGGGCCTGTCCGTGCTGGAGTACTTCATCTCCACCCACGGTGCCCGTAAGGGTCTGGCGGACACCGCTCTGCGTACCGCCGACTCGGGTTACCTCACCCGTCGTCTGGTCGACGTCTCCCAGGACGTCATCATCCGCGAGGAGGACTGCGGCACCGAGCGCGGCCTCAAGCTGGCGATCGCCGAGCGTGGCGAGGACGGTGTCCTGCGCAAGACGGGCAACGTCGAGACGTCCGTGTACGCGCGCTGCCTCGCCGAGGACATCGTGGTCGACGGCAAGGTCCTGGCCCCGGCCGGCACCGACCTCGGCGACGTCCTCATCGAGGAACTGGTCAAGCACGGTGTGGAGACGGTCAAGACCCGCTCGGTCCTGACCTGCGAGTCCGCCGTCGGCACCTGCGCGATGTGCTACGGCCGTTCGCTGGCCACCGGCAAGCTGGTCGACATCGGTGAGGCGGTCGGCATCATCGCCGCCCAGTCCATCGGTGAGCCCGGTACCCAGCTGACGATGCGTACCTTCCACACCGGTGGTGTGGCCGGTGACGACATCACCCAGGGTCTGCCGCGTGTCGTCGAGCTCTTCGAGGCCCGTACCCCGAAGGGTGTCGCCCCGATCTCCGAGGCCTCCGGCCGCGTGCGGATCGAGGAGACCGAGAAGACGAAGAAGATCATCGTCACCCCGGACGACGGCAGCGACGAGACGGCGTACCCGATCTCCAAGCGCGCCAAGGTCCTGGTCCGCGAGGGCGAGCACGTCGAGGTGGGCCAGCAGCTCACCGTGGGTGCCACCAACCCGCACGACGTGCTGCGCATCCTGGGCCAGCGTGCCGTCCAGGTCCACCTGGTCGGCGAGGTCCAGAAGGTCTACAACTCGCAGGGTGTGTCGATCCACGACAAGCACATCGAGATCATCATCCGGCAGATGCTGCGCCGTGTGACGATCATCGAGTCGGGCGACGCGGAGCTGCTGCCCGGCGAGCTGGTCGAGCGCTCGAAGTTCGAGACCGAGAACCGTCGCGTGGTCCAGGAGGGCGGTCACCCGGCCTCCGGTCGTCCGCAGCTGATGGGTATCACCAAGGCCTCGCTGGCGACGGAGTCCTGGCTGTCGGCCGCCTCCTTCCAGGAGACGACCCGAGTGCTGACGGACGCGGCGATCAACGCCAAGTCCGACAGCCTCATCGGCCTCAAGGAGAACGTCATCATCGGTAAGCTCATCCCGGCCGGTACGGGTCTGTCCCGCTACCGCAACATCCGGGTCGAGCCGACCGAGGAGGCCAAGGCCGCGATGTACTCGGCCGTCGGCTACGACGACATCGACTACTCGCCGTTCGGCACCGGCTCCGGCCAGGCCGTTCCGCTGGAGGACTACGACTACGGTCCGTACAACCAGTAAGCGGGCAGTACGAAGGGCGGCCACTCCCCTCGGGGGGTGGCCGCCCTTCGGCGTGTCCGGGGGCCGTCAGCGGGGCAGGCCCGCGTACTGCCCCAGGGCGGTCAGCCGGGTCTGGTGGCTCGGGTGGGAGGACAGCAGCCGGCCCAGGGGACCGGGCTCCTTGAGCTTCTGGCCCTGGGCGGCCAGGGCGGCCTTCTTCGTGGCCTGCTCGGTCTCCAGGTGGTACAGCACCTCGGCCAGCTCACGGGCGAAGCCCAGCTCGGCCGCCTGCTGGTCGGCGCGCAGTTCCCCGCGCCGGCCGGCGTAGGCCAGCAGGAACGGGGCGAGCACGAGCGGGATCACGATGTACCAGGCGACGACGAACGCGCAGAACACCGCCAGCGCCATGAACAGGCCCAGGGCCAGCGTCGCCACGACGGAGAAGTACCCGGTGATCAGCAGCGCGAACGCCGCCAGCGTCCGGGTCACGGCCCAGGCGATCCGGCCGGGCAGGGAGTACCAGTAGCCGAGCAGACCGGCCCAGGCGTGGCCGCCGGTGTGGTGGCCCAGCTCGTGCGCGAGCACGGCGGCCAGGTTGCTGCTCGGGATCCGGTTGAGCGAGTAGGTCGTGACGGCGACGACATGACCGGCCACCGCGGCCGCGTTCAGGTCGTCGCTGTTCTGCACCATCAGCTGGTAGGTGCCCGGTTCTATGCCCGCGCGCGCCGTCACCTCGTGCCAGACCGGCTCCAGCCGGGCCCGTTCCTCCTCGGTCGGCCGGCGCAGTTTGAGCACGATGCGGGCGAAGGCCAGCTCGGTCGGCCGGTGGAAGACGAGCAGACCCGAGGCGACCCAGGCCAGGACCACCACCGTCCCCACGCCGGTCCCGAACAGACCGACCGCGACGGTGGCGACCAGGGCGAGACTGACCAGGGCCCCCGGCACCTGCACGGCCAGCCGCCCGATCGCCGTGATGTCGGCCCCCCGTTGGTGCTCGGCGACGTGCACCCGGGCACCGCGGTGGCGGTATTCGAGATCGTCCGGCGCGAACTCGGGCACGGGCGGGACCGCGTCCGGGGGCAGCGACGGCATCGGCGGCACGGCACCACTGGTGGCCGGCGCCGGGGCTCCCGGGACCGGATGTGCCGGAGGCCGACCGGGGAGCACGGGCGCGTGCTGCTCGGGGTGGGCGGGGGGCTGTACCGGGTGGGGCGGGGCGGAGGCGGGGTAGGCAGGGTGCTGCATCGGATGGGCCGGGGCGGAGACCGAGTGGTCCGCGGGGTGTCCCGGGTACGCCGGGGGGCGCTCCGGGTAGGGCGGGCCTGCGGGCGGGTTGAGCGGGGGTGCGGTGGTGGCCGGGTACGCAGGCGCGGCCGGGAAGTTTGCCGATCCGCTCGGGTACGGCGGTGCGGCGGGGGCGGCCGGGTGGGGGTGAGCGGGTGCCGTACCCGGATAGGCGGGTGGCGCGGCCGGGGCCGGCGGCCCGGACGGGAAGGGCGCGGCCGACGGCGCTGCTGTCGGGGTGCCCGGGTAGGCGGGCGGTGCGGAGGCGGGTGGGGTCGTCGGGGTGGTCGTCCCGGAGGGGTAGGCCGCGGCCGACGGCGCTGCTGTCGGGGTGCCCGGGTAGGCGGGCGGTGCGGAGGCGGGTGGGGGCGTCGGGGCCGTCGTCCCGGAGGTGAAGGCCGCGGCCGACGGCGGAGTCGGGTACGCGGGTGGTGCTGCCGGGGTGGCCGAGCCTGGGTAGACGGGTGGTGCTGCCGGGGTGGCCGTGTCGGGGTATGCGGGCGGGGTCGCGGAGGTGGCGGGGCCTGGGTGGGCGGGGGGCGTGGCCGGGGTCGACGGCCCCGGGGCGAGCGGTGTGGCCGGGTTCTGCGGCTCAGGGGCGGACGGGGGCGCCTGGGACGGATAGGCCGGCGGTGCCGCCGGGGTCACCGTGCCCGGAGAAGCGGGAGGTGCTGCCGGAGCGGTCGCGTCCGGGTAGTCGGGCGGGGTCGGTGGTGCGGGGTGCTGCGGTGGTGTGTCCGGCGGCTGGGGCATGAGCGGGCTCCTTCGCGTGCGGGGACGTCAGCCGACGAGCGCGGCGGTGGGCAACAGCAGGACACCGGCGGAGAAGGCGACCAGACCGGTACGGATCCACCGGTGCTTGGACGCCGCGATCCGGCTGTTCTCGGCGAGCGCCGCGAGCAGGGCGGCGCCCGGGTCCCGTTCGGTGTCGGCGAGCGCCTCGGCCAGTCGGCCCTCCCGGACCGCCTGGTGGATGTCGCCGAAGTAGCACAGGGGGCGCCCCGCCGCCCAGGACCCGGCGCGGTAGCGGGGCAGTACCGCGAGCAGCAGCGCGAGCAGTGACAGGGCCAGTCCCGCCGCCCCGGCCCACCACAGCGCGGTCGCGGGACCGGAGAGCCGGCCCGGCGACCAGTTCCGTCCGGCGACCAGTCCGGTGAACAGCCCGGCCGCCAGGCCCAGCGCCGCCACCAGGACGGAGGCCTTGGCGTCGGCCCGCGATATCTCGTCGCGCAACTCGCCGAGCAGCCGTTCCGCGGTGTGCCGTACCGGCGCGCTGGGCGGCGTGGTGGTGTCGGGGGCGGTCATGGCGCGCCCGTCTCGGGGGCGTCCTTGTCCGTGCGCCAGGGGGCCGCGCCGGGTGCCGGTGGCACGGCAGGCTGGGGCGGCAGCGGCGGGACGGGCGGCGCCGCGGCGGGGGCCGGCCCGTCCGGTGGGGATCCCGGAGGGGGGCCGTACGACCCGGCCGACCCCTGTGCGGCCGGGTCGTACGGGGCTGGGGCGCCGGGCGGCGGGGGCGGCACGGCCGGCTGCGGGGGGACGTACGGCTGCGGCGGGGCCGGGGGGAGCGCCTGGGGCGGTGCCGTCCGCTCGCGCATGAGGTCGTCGACGGAGCGCAGGACGGAGCGGGCCGCCTCGGCCTTCTGGTAGTCCTCCAGGGTGTCGCCCGCGATCAGTTCGAGTTCCTGGCGGATGGCGCCGAGCTGCTCCTTCTGCAGGTTGCCGATGACCATCCCGGTGTCCCCGGGGTGGGCCGCGAGGTGCAGCGCCCACATCGCGACGCCCCCGTGCTGGAGCCAGTACTGGTAGAACGCGATCTTCTGGGCGGCCAGCTCCTGGGCCTGCCGCTCGCGCAGCACCTCCAGCTGGTGGTCGAGCTGTGCCTGGCGCATCCGGAACTCGTGCTCGGGGTCGAGCATCTCCGACTCGTAGCGCAGGGTGCGAAGGCGCCGCCGGTGGGCGATCGCCTCGTCGTCCAGGCGCAGCCGGACCGCGCAGGTGACGTGCAGACCGGTGCCCACGGCGAAGGCGCCCTCCGCCGTGACCGCCTGCTGCACGGCCCGTTCGGCGCCCGGGCTGTCCTCGATGGAGAAGCCCCGGGTGACCGGGCGGGCCACCTGGTGCAGTTCCCGGGCGAGCCGGGTCGGCACGTCCCGTTCGCCGCTCGCCACGAGGGCCTTCGGGTCCGCCACCCGCCAGGTGAGGTCGGCGGTGCCGCTGAAGGAGAACGCGTCGTCGTCGCTGGGCAGTTCGAGTTCGAGCCGGACCGGGTGGCTGCCCATGTCCACCTCGTACACGGAGGTGTAGCGACGGGTCGTGGCCTCCGCGCGGCTCGGGCGGTGCGGGGGCATGTAGACGTCGTACGAGCCGCCCGCGGTGACGAAGACCAGGGCGTGGTCGATCGCGCCGACCTGCCGGCGCACGGTGTAGTCGAACCGCGAGATCGGGCGCACGGTCAGGACCGGGTCGATCAGCGCGGTGTGCCGGTCGGCGTGCTGCGACCACTCCGGTGGGCGGCGGAAGTCCGCCATGACTCAACTCCTCGTGTTCTCAGGGTCGTTCAGCGCTCGTCGGTGCCGGGTGCAGCACCGTGAGCAGGTGCTCGGCCAGCGGCGGGCGAGGGCCGCCGTCCTGCGCGCGCATCGTGCGCAGTTCGTGGTCGAGGCGCTTGCGGTCGTCCGCGCTGACCACCAGGGCGGGCAGCAGCAGCTCCAGGGCGGTGGCGGCGTCCGTGCGGCGGGTGGCGACGTGCACCCAGGTCCGCAGGGCGGTCAGCGCCGCCCTGGTGTGGGTGCGGTCGTTGAGCGCGGCGCGCCACAGGGTGGCCAGGTCCCGGGCGGCGTCCTGCCGGTACATGCCGGTCTCGGCGTACCAGCCGACGAGCGCGCCCTCCTCGTCGTTGTCGCAGGCGCGCGCGAAGGCGGCCAGGGCGAGGTCGCGGACCGCGGGCGTGTCCCGCTGCAACAGCCGTACGAACTCGGCGAGCACCTCCTCGCGGCGCTGCCCGGCGGAGAGCAGCAGGGCGGCGGACTCGGTGAGGTGGTCCTGCTCGGCCGGGCTGCTGGCGTCGATCCGGGCGCGGGCGGCCAGCGCCTCCAGGACCGGGCCGGCGAGGTTGGGGCGGAGCGGGGCGAGCAGGCCGAGGGCGCGGATGGCGGTCCACCGCCGTCCCCGGTGGCCGTCGGTGCACCACTGGGT
This sequence comes from Streptomyces sp. SCPE 10, assembly GCF_051980735.1. Classification (NCBI taxonomy): domain Bacteria; kingdom Bacillati; phylum Actinomycetota; class Actinomycetes; order Kitasatosporales; family Streptomycetaceae; genus Streptomyces; species Streptomyces sp. SCPE 10. Next base: position 4,569,978 of record NZ_CP197069.1, read on the forward strand.
GAGCAGCCGCAGGACGATCGGCACGTCGAGGAGCTGGGCCAGCGCGAGCGTGTTGGCGGCGGTGACGCGCGGGCCGACGGCCTCCGCGGTGGCCCAGCCGTTGACGAGCAGCGCGATCGTCGAGGGCAGGTCGGCGGCGGTGAGCAGCGCGGCGGCCGCGGCGGCGCGGGTGCGGACCAGGGGACGGCCGTCACGGGCGAGTTCCCGCAGCCACTCCACCAGGGCCGGGCGGGCCGAGGGGTGCCCGGTCCACACCTCGGTGAGCAGGACGTGCGGGGTGCGCTCGTCGTGGAAGGCGGCCATGAACTGCGGGACCGGCCCCCACTCGGTCTGCTCCTGCCGTACCTCGCCGGCGGCCCGTGCGAGGGCGAGGCGGTCCTCGGCGGCCGGGCCGAACACTGGGACCGTCGGCGGCCGTTCGGGATGCTGCAACCGTTCGAAGTGCAGGAACAGCTTGTCGGCGAGTTCGGCGGCGAGCACGTAGGGCGCCTGGTCGAAGACGGCCAGCGCGATGATGAAGGCCTTCTCGCGCAGCCCCAGCTCCGGATCGCCGAGCCAGGCGCGGCACTGCTCCTCGACGGCGGCCTGCCCGAAGTCCGCGAGCCGTGCCAGCGCCCGGGGAGTGCCGTCGTACGCCGCGAGCGCCCCGGCGAACGCGGCGGCCTCGGCCGGGCGGCGGTCGGTGTCCGCGAGGAAGCGGGCCACGGGCGCCAGCGCGAGCAGGGCGTCGGCCTCGTCGGGCCGGTGCCGGCGCAGCAGCGCCCGTACGACGTCCTCGGCGGGCGGCGGCGCCCAGGGGCAGGGGGTGACCCCGGGCAGATGGGGCGAGTTCTCCACGGTGACGACGAGACAGCCGCCGGTCCTGGCCAGCTGGTCCCGGGCCGCGAACAGATGGGTGTCGCGCAACGGGCGGTTGCGGCTGAGCGGCAGGTCCCGCAGGACGTAGCCGCCGGGCTGGGTGAGCGCGCCGCTGAGCGCGGCGGGCGCGGTCTCGGGGCTCAGCGCGTGCACGGCGGGGACGCCCAGGCGGTGCACCAGCATCAGCGCGGCGGCGTTGCGGCCGGTGGCGTGGGCGCCGGAGAGGACCAGTACCCGCTCCTCGCGCAGCCGCTCCAGCGCGGCCGCGAAGGCGGGCCCCTCGGCGAAGACGGCGGCCAGCTCCTCGATCCGCTCGCGGGGCACCTCGCCGGACGCGTCGGGCGCGGTCCCCGCGGGCCCGTGGTGGTGGATCTCCGTACGGCCGCCCAGGTACACGTCGCCGTCCACCCGGCCGCCCGAGACACCGTGCTGGGAGCCGCCGACCAGGCTGCCGCCGAAGCGGGTGTCCTCGCCGAGGAAGAAGCCCGGGGTGTGCGCGACCAGTTCGCGCTGGGCGGCCCGTGCCTCGTGGCTGTTCTCCTCCTCCGGGTCCGGGCCGGCGGCGGGCCACGGGTCCGCGTCGGGGGCGGGCCGGCCCGGCGGGGTCTGCTCCTCGGGGGCCGGGTCGACGACGGCGGCGGCCGCGGTGGCCGTCATGCGCCCTCACCCGCCGTGCCGCCGAGATGCACGTCCCCGGTGACCTGCCCGCCGGAGACACCGTGCTGGTCCCCGGCTACCAGGCTGCCGCCGAACCGGGGCGACCCGCCGCCGAAGTCGAACACCACGCCACCCGCGCCCGGCGACGCGGGCGTGGCCGGCGCCTGCGCGGGCGCCGCCTGGGCTCCGGCGGCCGGCGACCCCGGTGCCGGGACGTCCCCCGACGTGCCCGGCACCGGGGCTTCCCCCGCCCCCGCCTCACCGTGGTCCGTGGCGCCGCTCGGCACCGGCCCGTGCAGCCAGGCGCGCAGCGGCCCGTTCTTGCTGGTCAGGGTCACCGGATGGAACTCGGCGGCCCGGATGCCGTGGTGGTCGTGGCGCACGATCCCGGTGTGCACGCCCTCCGACACGCACAGCGCGAACCCGTTGTCCCGCTCCCGCAGCGCGGCGCGCAGCAGCGGGGCGTCCAGCAGCCGGCAGGCGTGGTTCAGGTCGGAACCGACCCAGCCGCCGTGCTCGTCCACGGCCACGTACCCGGTGGCGACCACGCCCCGCAGCCTGATCTGGGCGGAGCTGGACGCCAGCCGGTTGTACCCGTGCAGCCGGGCGGGCACCTCGGTGAGCAGGGTCCGCAGCAGCGCCGGGACGGACGCGCCCGCGTCGATCAGCTCCATGACGGAGTCGCCACGGTCGGCCCGCTGCCGCAGCGTCTCGTCGATGCCGGCGCGTTCCAGCGCGCGGTCGGCGATGTCGTAGAGCACGCGCCGCAGATAGGTCTGTTCGACGTCGTCCCGGTCGCTGTACTTCTCGATGTCGAACAGCAGGATCGTCCGGCTCACGGGGTCTTTCATGCTTGCCTCTCGGTCGGTGCCGTGATGGTCGGTGCCGTGATGGTGGGGGCCGTGGTGGTGGGGGCCGTGCCGCCGTCAGCAGAGTGGCGCCCGGCGCCGCGAGGGCGTGAGGACGGATGACCCACTGGGACTGTGACCGTGTGCACAGAGCGGGCGGCGGCCGGGAAGTGCGCTGTGTGTGCGGGCGCTCACTCCGGCGCGTCGGCCCGCGCGAGCCGCCGCAGCACATCCGGTCGGACGATCACCAGCGCCCGGCGGCCGGTGCGCACCACATCGCGCTCCCGCAGCTCCTTCAGCAGGCGCTGCACCGCCTCGCGCGAGGCGCCGACCGAGCCGGCCAGCTCCTGTTTGCTCAGCGGCACGGAGAGTTCGACGCCCTCGGCGGTGCGCCGGCCGTGGGTGCGGGCGAGGTCGAGCAGCAGGGTGGCGAAGCGCTCCCGGACGGTCATGGAGGCGAACTCCAGCCGGCGCCGGTCGGCGGCGCGGGTGCGGTCCGAGGTGAGTCCGAGCAGGGCGAGGGAGACGGCGGGGGAGTGCGCCAGGAACTCCGTGAACCGTTCGCGCTGCACGGCCACCGCCCGCACCTGCTCCAGCGCGGTCACGGTGGCCGAGCGGGCGCGGCCGGTCAGCGCCGCCGACTCGCCGACGATGTCGCCGGGCCCGCGCAGCGCGAGCAGGGCCTCGTAGCCGTTGGCCGCGGCCGCGGTCACCTTGGTCCAGCCCTGCACGAGGACCAGGACGTGGGAGGACGGCTCGTGGTGGTGGATGAGCACGGACCGCGCGGTGAAGGTCAGCTCCCGGCCCAACGCGAGCAGCGCCGCCCGGTCCTCGGCCTCCAGCCGGGCCAGGAAGGGCACCCGGTCGTCGAGACCGCCGTCGTACGGAGCGGACGCGGTCCACTTGCTCGCCATGCCGGTTCCCCCGAATCGTTCACCGCGGTGGACGGATCAACGTACTGAAAGGGCCTCGGGCGGCAGCCCGGCAAGAGCGGAATCCGGCCAGTCGGCGGAGAAGGGCGGGCGAGCGGGGACGAGAGAGGGGCGAGGGGGTGCGACCAGCCGCGACACCGTGCTGTGGCGCCCCGTGGCCGGGTGGCGGACGATAGGGACAAAACCATGCTGACGAGGTGGGAAAGTCCAGCGTGTCGGGGGCTGCTCCATTTGTTTTGACCGAAGTCCGTGAGGTAGGTACTCTCAGACCTTGTGCCTGGGGTGTGCCCTGGCTGCTGTGCGTGCCTTGAAACCGTATGGCGAGCCGCTACCGGCCACCGTAATTCGCGCCCTTCTCGCCTTGCGGCGGGAGTCTGGCGGATTCGACACACCCGACCGCGTGGGTCGGCGACGTTCCAGGTTAGCTGTACCCATCGGCACACAGAAACCGGAGAAGTAGTGCCTACGATCCAGCAGCTGGTCCGCAAGGGCCGGCAGGACAAGGTCGAGAAGAACAAGACGCCCGCACTCGAGGGTTCCCCTCAGCGTCGCGGCGTCTGCACGCGTGTGTTCACGACCACCCCGAAGAAGCCGAACTCGGCCCTGCGTAAGGTCGCGCGTGTGCGTCTGACCAGCGGGATCGAGGTCACCGCTTACATTCCGGGTGAGGGACACAACCTGCAGGAGCACTCCATCGTGCTCGTGCGCGGCGGCCGTGTGAAGGACCTGCCGGGTGTTCGCTACAAGATCATCCGCGGCTCCCTCGACACCCAGGGTGTCAAGAACCGCAAGCAGGCCCGCAGCCGCTACGGCGCCAAGAAGGAGAAGTAAGAATGCCTCGTAAGGGCCCCGCCCCGAAGCGCCCGGTCATCATCGACCCGGTTTACGGCTCTCCTCTGGTGACCTCCCTGATCAACAAGGTGCTGCTGAACGGCAAGCGCTCCACCGCCGAGCGCATCGTCTACGGCGCCATGGAGGGTCTGCGCGAGAAGACCGGCAACGACCCGGTCATCACCCTCAAGCGCGCCCTTGAGAACATCAAGCCGACCCTCGAGGTCAAGTCCCGCCGTGTCGGTGGTGCCACCTACCAGGTTCCGGTCGAGGTCAAGCCCGGCCGTGCCAACACGCTGGCGCTGCGCTGGCTGGTCGGTTACTCCCGCGCCCGTCGCGAGAAGACCATGACCGAGCGTCTGCTCAACGAGCTCCTCGACGCCTCCAACGGCCTCGGTGCCGCTGTGAAGAAGCGCGAGGACACGCACAAGATGGCCGAGTCCAACAAGGCCTTCGCGCACTACCGCTGGTAGTCGCAGTCCACATCGAGACCGAGAGAAGACTGAAGCCTTATGGCTACCACTTCGCTTGACCTGGCCAAGGTGCGCAACATCGGCATCATGGCCCACATCGACGCGGGCAAGACGACCACCACCGAGCGGATCCTGTTCTACACCGGTGTGTCCTACAAGATCGGTGAAGTCCACGACGGCGCTGCCACCATGGACTGGATGGAGCAGGAGCAGGAGCGTGGCATCACGATCACCTCTGCTGCCACCACCTGCCACTGGCCGCTGGAAGACGTCGACCACACCATCAACATCATCGACACCCCGGGTCACGTCGACTTCACCGTCGAGGTGGAGCGCTCCCTGCGCGTGCTCGACGGTGCGGTGACGGTGTTCGACGGCGTCGCCGGCGTTGAGCCCCAGTCCGAGACCGTGTGGCGTCAGGCGGACCGCTACGGCGTGCCGCGCATCTGCTTCGTCAACAAGCTCGACCGCACCGGTGCCGAGTTCCACCGCTGTGTCGACATGATCGTCGACCGTCTGGGCGCGCAGCCGCTGGTCATGCAGCTGCCGATCGGCGCCGAGGCGGACTTCAAGGGCGTCGTCGACCTGGTGACGATGAAGGCCTTCGTGTGGTCCGCCGAGGCCACCAAGGGCGAGATGTACGACATCGTCGACATCCCGGACACGCACACCGAGGCTGCCGAGGAGTACCGCGGCAAGCTGCTCGAGGCCGTGGCCGAGAACGACGAAGAGATCATGGAGCTGTACCTGGAGGGCGAGGAGCCTTCCGTGGAGCAGCTGTACGCCGCGATCCGTCGCATCACCATCGCGTCCGGCAAGAGCGACGGCACCACCGTCACTCCCGTGTTCTGCGGTACCGCGTTCAAGAACAAGGGCGTCCAGCCCCTGCTCGACGCGGTCGTGCGCTACCTCCCCTCCCCGCTCGACGTCGAGGCCATCGAGGGCCACGCCGTCAACGACCCGGAGGAGGTCGTCCGCCGCAAGCCGTCCGACGACGAGCCGCTGTCCGCGCTGGCGTTCAAGATCATGAGCGACCCGCACCTCGGCAAGCTCACCTTCGTCCGGGTCTACTCGGGCCGCCTGGAGTCCGGCACCTCGGTGCTGAACTCCGTCAAGGGCAAGAAGGAGCGCATCGGCAAGATCTACCGCATGCACGCCAACAAGCGTGAGGAGATCGACGCGGTGGGCGCCGGCGACATCGTCGCCGTCATGGGCCTGAAGCAGACCACCACCGGTGAGACGCTCTGCGACGAGAAGAACCCGGTGATCCTGGAGTCCATGGACTTCCCGGCGCCGGTCATCGAGGTCGCGATCGAGCCCAAGTCCAAGGGTGACCAGGAGAAGCTGGGTGTCGCCATCCAGCGTCTCGCGGAGGAGGACCCCTCCTTCCAGGTGCACACCAACGAGGAGACCGGCCAGACCGTCATCGGCGGTATGGGCGAGCTTCACCTCGAGGTGCTGGTCGACCGGATGAAGCGCGAGTTCAAGGTCGAGGCCAACGTCGGCAAGCCGCAGGTGGCCTACCGCGAGACGATCCGCAAGGCCGTCGAGCGCGTCGACTACACGCACAAGAAGCAGACCGGTGGTACCGGTCAGTTCGCGAAGGTGCAGATCGGCATCGAGCCGATCGAGAGCGGCGACACCTCGTACGAGTTCGTGAACAAGGTGACCGGTGGTCGCATCCCGAAGGAGTACATCCCTTCGGTCGACGCCGGTGCGCAGGAGGCCATGCAGTTCGGCATCCTGGCCGGTTACGAGATGACCGGCGTCCGCGTCATCCTGCACGACGGCGCGTACCACGAGGTCGACTCCTCCGAGCTCGCCTTCAAGATCGCCGGCTCGCAGGCCTTCAAGGAGGCCGCGCGCAAGGCTTCGCCCGTGCTCCTCGAGCCGATGATGGCCGTTGAGGTCACCACGCCCGAGGACTACATGGGTGAGGTCATCGGCGACATCAACTCCCGCCGTGGCCAGATCCAGGCCATGGAGGAGCGGGCTGGTGCCCGCGTCGTGAAGGGCCTCGTGCCCCTGTCGGAGATGTTCGGCTACGTCGGCGACCTCCGCAGCAAGACGTCGGGTCGCGCAAGCTACTCGATGCAGTTCGACTCCTACGCCGAGGTTCCGCGGAACGTCGCCGAGGAGATCATCGCGAAGGCCAAGGGCGAGTAACGCACCGCGTTCCCACGCTTTAGGCTTGACTCCGGAGCCTCCAGGGGCAAACAGCCGTAAACCCGGATGTTTGCCCCGGGCCCCGGGCATTAACAGCAAAGATCACCTGGCGCCGATGAAGTAAGGCGTACAGAACCACTCCACAGGAGGACCCCAGTGGCGAAGGCGAAGTTCGAGCGGACTAAGCCGCACGTCAACATCGGCACCATCGGTCACATCGACCACGGTAAGACGACCCTCACGGCCGCCATTACCAAGGTGCTGCACGACGCGTACCCGGAGCTGAACGAGGCCACCCCGTTCGACAACATCGACAAGGCGCCCGAGGAGCGCCAGCGCGGTATCACCATCTCCATCGCGCACGTCGAGTACCAGACCGAGGCGCGTCACTACGCCCACGTCGACTGCCCGGGTCACGCGGACTACATCAAGAACATGATCACCGGTGCCGCGCAGATGGACGGCGCGATCCTGGTGGTCGCCGCCACCGACGGCCCGATGCCGCAGACCAAGGAGCACGTGCTCCTGGCCCGCCAGGTCGGCGTTCCGTACATCGTCGTCGCCCTGAACAAGGCCGACATGGTGGACGACGAGGAGATCCTGGAGCTCGTCGAGCTCGAGGTGCGTGAGCTCCTCTCCGAGTACGAGTTCCCGGGCGACGACGTTCCGGTCGTCAAGGTCTCCGCGCTGAAGGCCCTCGAGGGCGACGCGCAGTGGACCCAGTCCGTCCTGGACCTCATGAACGCCGTCGACACCGCGATCCCGGAGCCGGAGCGCGACGTCGACAAGCCGTTCCTGATGCCGATCGAGGACGTCTTCACCATCACCGGTCGCGGTACGGTCGTCACCGGCCGTATCGAGCGTGGTGTCCTCAAGGTCAACGAGACCGTCGACATCATCGGCATCAAGCCGGAGAAGACCTCCACCACGGTCACCGGCATCGAGATGTTCCGCAAGCTGCTCGACGAGGGCCAGGCCGGTGAGAACGTCGGTCTGCTGCTCCGCGGCATCAAGCGCGAGGACGTCGAGCGCGGCCAGGTCATCATCAAGCCGGGTTCGGTCACCCCGCACACCGAGTTCGAGGCTCAGGCCTACATCCTGTCCAAGGACGAGGGTGGCCGCCACACGCCGTTCTTCAACAACTACCGTCCGCAGTTCTACTTCCGTACGACGGACGTGACGGGCGTTGTGACCCTCCCCGAGGGCACCGAGATGGTCATGCCGGGCGACAACACCGAGATGTCCGTCCAGCTGATCCAGCCGGTCGCCATGGAAGAGGGCCTGAAGTTCGCCATCCGTGAGGGTGGCCGCACCGTGGGCGCCGGCCAGGTCACCAAGATCGTCAAGTAAGTTCCGCTTGCTTGAAGGTCACTGACTGACCTCGGGAGAGGCCCGTACGACTCCGGTCGTACGGGCCTCTTCGCATGTCCGCCACTTTCCGGAACCCCTTGTGCGACGGGCGCCGGGCCGCTTAGGAATGACCTTGCCCCCCCAGGCCGATCACCGCCGGCCGATCATCCGAGGAAAGTGACCCGCGTGAGCACCGTCCCGCCCGCCCAAGGCCCCGACGACCCCTCCTCCCCGTCCGACGAGCAGTGGGACGCGTTCCTGCGGGAGGTGGTGGCGGGCGGCGGCGGGCGCGCCCCCAAGGAACCCTCGGCCCGGGCCCGGATGGCGGCCGTACGACTGCGCCGCCCGCGCCGCCCGAAGCGCTCCAGGTCGGCCACCGCCTGGCTGGCGAGCGCGGCGCCCTGGCTGGTCGCGGGGGCCGTGGTGGTCTTCGGCGCCTTCCAGACGGGCCTGATACCGCAGACCTCCGGGCCCGTCTCCGGTTCGGCCAAGGCGGTGTCCCTGCCCGGCGGCGGCACCTCCGACGGCAACCAGTGCGGCACCAGCGGCTACCACCACTTCCCGCTGCCGCCGGGCGCCGACGAGCCCGCCCCCGAGCCCTCCGGGACCGGCACCGGCTCCGGCCCGCGCCTGGTGCTCGCCTCCTACGGCTACGAGAAGCTGTCGTCCCGCTCGCCGGGCCACCTCACCGTGGGCCTGGGCTTCGCCCCCGGCGCGAAGAAGTCCCTGGAACTGTCGCGGGACCTGGGCGGGCAGGGTGTGGCGGTGGAGATAGAGGGCCCGCACGGACTGGTGGCCGGCGCCCACGGGCTGCCCGTCACCTGGTCCTCCTCCAAGAAGGGCGCCTCCGTCGCCGTGGGCGAGGGGGCCGGCGGCGAGATAACCCTGCCCGCCCAGGCCCTGTGCCCCGGCTACGACGCCCGCTCCGTGGCGAAGGCGCTCCAGCCCCCCACGGACTCCCACCGCACCATCATCGGCCAGCCGGCCTACCGCCTGGTCGTCTCCCTGCGCGACCCGGCCGTCGGCACCCTGCGCACCTCCCTGGGCCTGCCCGCCGAGGACGGCGTGCTCAGCGCGAACAACCTGGTGCCGGAACAGGGCGACTGGTCGGGTGGCAAGGCCGCGGCGAACGTGTAGTCGCGGCGGGGATTTGGTGGGCGGCGGGGCGGCCTCCTCGGGTCCGGGTGCGCGGCGAGGGCGGCGGAAACGCGGCGGGGCGGCGGGCGGCACCCGGCGGGCGCGCCGGTCCTGACCGGCTCCCCCCGGCGGTGCCACCCGCCGCCCCTACCGCTCCCGGGTCAGCTCACCGACGTGCTTTTGTCCAGGGACACCACGGCGGTCTGGTTCGCCGTCACGAGCTGGCCGTAGTTCGGGTCGACGGCGGAGGCGCGCGCGTTCACCTCCACGTCGCCCTTCTGGAACGGGGTCGTACCCGTGGGGTCGGCCACGGCCGTCCAGGCGACCGGGGTGCCCGGCTCGCAGTCGACCGACGTGGCGTACGAGCCCTTGATCAGGACCTTCTTGGCGACCTGCGTGACGTCACCAGTGACGGACACCTTGACCGGCGCGTTGCAGCTGACGGTGCCGCCGATGGTGGCCTTGCCGTCGAGGGTGCTCGCCTTGCCCGTGAGGCCCACGGAGACACCGAGGTCGAGCACGGCCGGCGGCGCCGGGTTGTCGATGTGCACCTCACCGCGCAGCGCGGCGGAGCCTCCCTCGCAGTGCTGCTCGTAGGTGGCGTCCAGCTTCTGCACGTACCCGTTGGGCCCGAAGGTGACGTCGGCGATGTGGAACGAACCGGTGAGCGTGTTGCAGCCGCGGCCGTTGCCGTCCACCGAAAGGCCCGGCTCGGCAGCCGAGTTGAAGGGGTAGCGGGTGGCCCCGGTGTAGTCGCCCGGCGCGAGCGCCTGACCGCCGGGGGCCGCGAGGTCCAGGTACCACCAGTCGCCGTTCGCGCCGTTGACGCTGACGGATATGTGGCTGTCGTCGGTGGAGGCGTAGGTGTCGAGGCCGTCACCGGACGAGGTGGCGTAGGAGTACGACTGGCCACCGCTGATGTAGTCGCCCGCGTCGCCGCTGAACGACAGCGAGCCGTCGGAGACGGTCTGGGCCTGCGCCGCCGGGGCGTTCAGCAGACCGGTGGTGGCGCCGGCGCAGGCCAGCGTCAGTGCGAAGACGGTGGCGAGGCGGGCGAGGGCGGAGCCGGACCGGGCGCCGTTGAGCGGAACAGCCGTCAATCGTGACATGTGATACCCCCCAGGTATCTGCGGACGTGGGCGTGGCCAACGTGGCAGCAGGATGCGCGTCGCATCCGTCGCCGGCTGTGATCGACGTGGATCCTGTCACAGCCCACTGACAACGCCCCACCGTTTTGATCGGCACCGCCGGGACGACGAGTCACCCGGCGCCCTGCGGCAAGGCCCGCAGCAGCGTCAACCCCCGTACCAGGGACGGCGGATCGAGACGGGCGAGGGTACCGGCCAGGCCGTCGAGGAGCACGACCCGGCCCTGGTTGTTGTGGACGTAGACCAGGTTCCCGCTGATCTCGTGGCCGCCGATCTGCCGCCGCACCCGCACGACGCCCCGGGTGCCGGGCCCCGGCTCCCCGACCGCGCCGATCACGTCGTCCCAGCCGCTCACCGCCACCGGCGCGAACTGCGGGAAGTAGCCGCGCGCGAGCCGGTCCCACCAGCCGGGGGCCTCGTGGAAGGGGCTCCAGGGCAGGGGCGAGACCGGTATGCCGTCGATCCCGCAGTGCACGGCGACCAGACAGCCGCGCGCGTGCAGGCCCCGGCCCTGCGCCCCCTGGGCCGCCCTCGGCTCCATGTCGGCCAGCGGGTCGCAGGGGGACGGGTGGAACGGGGCGCCACCGTCCTTCGGCACCACCACCGAGGCGGCGAGCATGGCCGGGTCGCCAAAGCCCGGCTGGGGAACCGCCCGGCACGCGAACAGCCAGGCCGCGGCCGTCTCGTACACCGGCTCACGGTCCGGCCCGGCCAGTTCCACCAGACCGCCGTAGGTGTGCCGCAGCCACGCCTCGGCGCGCGCACGCGGGCCGCCGGCGTCCGCCACCGCCGCCGCGGCCCGCTGCGCCAGATACACCTCCGCCGGCATGTGGGTCGGCGGGAAGTGCACTTCCGTGCCGTCGTGCGGGACGACGAGGAGCGAGCTGAAGGGGCCCTGCATCGGATCCCCCGTCTCCAGGTGCTCCCGGAAGTCGAAGCGCACCGTCCAGCCGTACGGGTACCAGAGCGCCGTCTCGGCGAGCATCACGACGGACTGCGCGCGCTCCGGATACGCCGAGGTCCGCAGATACCGCTCGGCCGCCGCAACGGCCTCCTCCCGGCTCATCATCCCGGTCCCCTCTCTTTTTCTCCGGCCGCGCCCCGACACCTGTTCTACGATGCGGCGTCATGGCCATACCGAACACCTGGGGTGCACCGTACGGCGGTTACGGCGGCCCGCCCCCCGCGCCGCCCGTCATCCCGGCGAAGGACCTGCGGCCCAGGCGCCTGTGGTACGTGGTGGCCGCGCTGCTCGGTGCCGTCCTGGTCGGCACCGGGGTCACCCTCGTCGTGCTGGCGATCAAGGACACGGTGAACTCGGTGGACACGGCGCACACGTTCGCCGGCGGGGAACCGCGCACGTTCGGTTTCACCCGGGGCAAGACCCGGGCGATCTACGTCTCCCAGTCCCGGTGGGGGCACGTCGACTGCCGGATCCCGCGCGAACTGGCCGATTCGCTGACCAAGCCGGCCGGCACCTTCCGCGTCACCCACGGAGTCCGCTCCTGGGACCGTGTCCTCGAGTTCACCCCGCGGACCAGCGGCGACTACCCGGTCATCTGTACGTCGGAGGTCCCCGGTGCCGTGTTCGCGCTGGGCGACAAGCCCGAGGTGGCTGGCATGGTCGGCGGCATCCTGGCCGCGGTCGGCTGCTTCCTGACGGCGGCGGTCGCGGTACCGGCCATCTGCATCGTCACCGCGGTCCGCCGCGGCCGCCACCGCCGCCGGCTCCTCGCCGCGGCCATGCCCCCCATGTGGGGCCCGCCCCCTTCCGGAGCCGCACCGTGGCCGCCGGCCGGGCCGGTGGCCTAGATGCGCTGTCCCGGGACGGTGATCTCCGCCCACACCGTCTTGCACGGCACCTCGTCCCAGGACACACCCCAGCGGTCGGCCAGCGCCTCCACCAGCAGCAGGCCCCTGCCCGTCTCCCGTTCGGCGCAGGGGAGTCGGACCTGCGGCAACCGCTCGCGGCGGGTGTCGGTCAGCTCGATGCGGAGGGTGCCGGCGACGAGGGAGAGGGTGAGCCGGAAGCTCCTGCCGGGCACCCGGCCGTGGGTCGCGGCATTGGCCGCCAGTTCGGCGACCACGTGCGTGGCCGCCTCCGAAGAGATCCCCCAGGTGCGCAACTGCTCCACGGCGAGCAGCCGGGCGAGCCGGGCGCCGCGTGGTGTGGCGGACAGCAGCTGGGTGAAGGTGCGGGCGGCTTCGGCGAGTTCGGCCGACGGCTCGACGGTTTCCTGATTCACGTCACTCAGCGTGGCCGAGCGTGCTTCCGTGGGGGAGTGACAATGCCCTTGCGTACGGTGACTGTCCCCGGTTTGTCTCGGCTGTCTCGGCCGTCTCAGGCGTTGTACGAGCAGGAGTGCACGTCGAGGGAGGCGCTGTGAGCGAGAGCGTGGACGAAGCGGGCTGGGACGTCGAGCCGGGCGACGAGATCGAGTCGATCGTGCAGGCGGTGGGCCGCCTCCTCAAGGTGTGCCGGGAGGCGGCCGGGCTGACCGTACCCGAGCTGGCCGAGGCGCTCGGCTACGGCGAGGACATGATCCGCAAGATCGAGCGCGGGGTGCGCATCCCCCGGCCGGAGATCCTGGACAAGGCGGACACCGTCCTGAAGGCCCAGGGGCACCTGCGCGCCTTCATGGAGGACATGAGGAAGGCGCGGTACCCCAGGAAGGTACGGGAGCTGGCGGAACTGGAAGGGCGGGCGGTGGAGATGTCGCTGTACAGCAACCACAACATCCACGGCCTGCTGCAGACGGAGGAGTACGCGCGAGCGCTCCTGCGCACCTGGCGTCCCGCCTACTCGCCCGACCAGCTGGAGCGCATGGTGGGGGCCCGGATGGCCAGGAAGTCCGTCTTCGAGCGGTCGCCCTCACCGGAGTTCAGCTTCGTCCAGGAAGAGGTGACGCTGCGCCGCCCGATCGGGGACACAATGGTGCTGCGCCGACAGCTCCAACACATGCTGGAGGTGGCGGAGTTGCCGTTCGTGGAGCTTCAGGTGATGCCGACCGCGCGCGCGAACCATCCTGGAACGGGCGGCAGGATCCAGGTGCTCAAGTTCGCCGACGGCACGGGGATGGGCCGTACCGACGGTGACTTCTCGGGTCGCCCGGTCTCGAACCCCAGGCAACTCCGTTTCCTCGACCTGCGCTATGGCATCATCCGGGCTCAGGCGCTCACGCCAGAGGAGTCTCTGGCCTTCATCGAGCAAGCGCTGGGAGAACTATGAGCACCCCGGAACTCCACTGGTTCAAGAGCAGCCACAGCGACAGCAGCAACGGCAACGACTGCGTCGAGATCGCCCCGACCCCCGCCGTCATCCACGTCCGTGACTCCAAGAAGGCCGACGGCCCCCGGCTGGTCCTCACACCTGAGGCGTGGTCGGAGTTCGTGCGTGCGCTGTGACGGCGGACGGAGCCGGCGCCTTCAACGAGCAAGCGCTGGGAGAACTGTGAGCACCCTGCAACTCCACTGGTTCAAGAGCAGCTACAGCAGCAGTAGCAACGGCAACGACTGCGTCGAGATCGCCCCGACCCCCGCCGTCATCCACGTCCGTGACTCCAAGAAGGCCGACGGCCCCCGGCTGGTTCTCACGCCTGAGGCGTGGTCGGAGTTCGTGCGTGCGCTGTGACGACGACAAGCTCGCCTTGAGCCCAACTACCCATGGTCATAGGGGCTTTTGTTAGCGTGACATAGTCGCGTCAGTACGTAAGCGGGGGTTGACACATGTCAGGAAGCGGCCGCGAACAGTCGGTGGGAATGCGGCTCAACCAGTTGCCGGGTGACCTGGGTGGCGGGCCGGACGTCGCGCACTCTTCCGCCGACAAGCAGAGCGCCGCCAACACGCTCAACAAGGACATCGAGCCGGACACCGCGAAGGCGGGGCGCTGGGCGGACGACGAGACGGGCGCCGTGGTGAAGGCGTTCGACGCGAAGGACGGGCACGGCTGGCTGACGTCCGGTGCCGTGCGCAAGGCGCACAAGACCTGGGGGGAACAGGTCCAGGGCCTGGTGAACCGGCTGAAGGGCGACGAGGCGGCCCTTCGAAGGAACGACTCCGTGATGACCGGATCGGACATCGAGACGCGCACGAACGTGCGCGGGGTGTCGGTCTTCGACACGTACTCGTCACCGACGCATTGACGCACAACCGGGCCCACTCGTACGCCATCGCATTCAACGGGGAACCATGCCGACGTACCACGAGATCCTGACGACAGACCTGTCCACGCTCACCACGGCCGCCGAACGCTGGGACGGCATGGCGACGGAACTCGGCAAGCAGGAGACCGCCTACCGGAGGGACGTGCACGGCATCACCCTGCGCCCGACGTTCATCGGTGAGAGCCAGCAGGCCGCGAACGCGCGCTTCGGCGTCAGACTCACGGAGTTCCAGAACGCCCAGACCGAGGCCAAGGCGATCGCCTCGCTCCTGCGCGACGCGCACACCCAGTTCGTGGACCTGCGCAAGAAGCTGGAAGCGGCGCGGGACGACGCGATCGCCAAGGGCATGAAGGTGTCCGACCAGGGTGTGGTTTCGTTCGACACGGAGAAGCTGAGCCAGGGCGAGCGGACGGCCTACGTGCACGACCCCGATTACCAGGAAAGCATCCGCAAGGACGTCGCTGCCTGGCAGGCGCACATAGACCGGTGCGTGAAGGACGTCGACGACGCAGACAAGGGGGTCGAGGTCGCCCTCGCCGCCGTGGTGAAGGGGCCCGACATGGGCGACGGCACGGGCCTCGGCTTCAACGGCAAGGCGCAGGGCGACATCGAGAAGTACGAGGCCGACGAGGCCAAGGACATCGCTCAGCGCGTCAACTCCGGCAATGCCTCGGCGGCCGACTACAAGGAGCTGCAGCGCCTCTTCCACGACAACTCCGATGACAAGGCGTTCAGCCAGACCCTGCTGGACGAGCTGGGCGCCAAGGGCACCCTGCAACTTTCCAACAGCCTCGACGGTCTCGCCCACCACGACGACAAGCAGCACAGCGGGCAGTACCTGGACATCCAGAAGGGGCTCGCCACGACGCTGGCGACCGCCACCCGGGACCCGCACTCGTCCTTCTACGAAAAGTTCCGCTCGGACATGCAGAAGGCCGGAACCGAGCAGTTCAAGGTGGACGGCCTCAGCCCCATCCCGGATGAGAAGGTCCGCGGTTACCAGAGCCTGGTCACCCTGATGCAGCAGGGACACGGCTACAGCGGGCAGTTCCTGGAGGACACCGCAGACGACATCCGGCACGCCGAGGAGTCCTACACGGCCCAGGGCCACACCGAGTCCATCTGGGCCCTGCGGGACAAGTTCAGCGGCAAGGACCGGGGCTGGTTCGCCAACGACCCGCTCGACGGCGTGCTCGGCATCATGTCCCAGGACCCGAAGACGAGCACCGACTACCTGGACCCGGCTCACAACGACAACCTGCAGTACCTGCTGCACAACCGGGACTGGAACACGGTCGTGGACCACTTCGCGACTCCGCCCGGCGGCACGACGGTCGGCATGCCCGTCATGGCGGAAGACGGTGACGTCCGCAAGGGCTTCGGCGCGGCTCTGGAGGCCGCGACGACCGGCCAGGCGCCCGGCGCCTACCACCCGATCGGCGAGCACAGCGAGCCGCAGGCCCGCATCCTCCAGCAGACGATCAATACGCTGTACACCGACAAGCACGCCCAGGACCTGCCGACGAACCTCGCCCGGCCGCTGGCTCACATCATGACGTCGTACACGGCCGACACCCATGAGACCTACGCGGAGTCGTCGTCGAAGTACGACATCGACTGGGACAGCTCGGGTTCCGTCTGGAGCGACAAGGACGGCGCGCACATGGCCGTCGGGCACCAGCGGCTCGCCGCTGTCATGCGCGGCATCGCCAACGATCCGGAGGCGTTCGGACACCTCTACGGGGCCGAGCAGCAGTACTCGCACCATGTCCTGGACACGATCCCCCCGGACGCCGGCGACAAGACGATCCGGGACCGCATCGTGGAGTCGTCCCGTGCCATGGGCGCCTATGACGGCATCCGGTCGGACATCATCTACGACGAACGGTTCAAGAAGACGCAGTGGGCGGCCGACTTCAACCACGGCCTCGGCACGTCCCTCGGCACCGCGCTGATGTTCAACCCTGTCAAGGACCTCGGCCCCATCGGAGACCTCAGTCAGAAAACGCTCGACGTGTGGGCGTACGAGTCGAACAAGGAACACGTGGCAGAAGCGAACCTCGCCGCGACCGAGCAGAACGCCAAGACCTACGACGCCGGTCAGCACGACGTCGAGAAGCTGGTCAGGTCATGGGCGGACAGCCGCGGTCACGCCGTCGACAGCGACTGGACGAAGTACTACGTCCACGCGGGTCAGGACGACTACGCACACGGACGCGACCGAACCCTGAGCACGCTCCGCGCCGACCGCTGAGCGGCGTACGACGGCCTTCGACGGAATGAGCACGATGCAGACGACATCCGGATCCCGACGTGTACACGTCGGGTGGTACGCAGGGGCGGGCCTGCTTGTTCTGGCGCTGGTGGGAGCGGTGCTCTACAGCGCCGGGATCTTCGGTGACAAGGGCGACGCCGGCTCGCTGAACCGGGCGTGCGACGGCACCCTGGCACAGGGCGGCATCAGTGCGGCACTGCACTCGTCGCACTTCAGCGCCGACGAGGAGGGCGAGGGCGACAGTGACTATCTGGCCTCCTGCCGTATCCGCAACCCGGAGTCCGGGCCGCAGGCCAGTTCCCTGGAGCTGAAGCTGCGCTGGAGCACGACGAAGACTCCTTCCGCCATGCTCACCTGGTACAACGCGGATTACGACGGAGTGCGGGGGCAGGCGGCGCCCCTCGGCGACGGCTGGTCCGGTGTCGTCAGGCACGAGGGCGGCACCTATCAGGTCATGGCCGCGCTGGACTGCGTCAACCAGAAGAACAAGGCCTTGGTCGCCTACGGCGACCTGCTCGGCACCGCGAATGACACGACCCTGACAGGACTCGGCCGGGTGACCACCGAGACCGCCCGAAAGGCAGCCGAGAAGCACGGCTGCCAGGTGAAGGCAGGAAGGCGGCTCACCGACCTGTCCACCGCCCGGCTCGGCGCACCCGGGGCGGCGAAGCCGCTGCCGCAGGCCGAGGGGTCGTGTGCCGCGCTGCGCGGGACGGACGCGGAACGCAACGGCACGCCCGAGGTCATGGAATACCCGGCGGACCCGGACGCCCCGCAGACGAACTGCTTCCTGGTCACGAAGGCGAAGAAGCCCGGCTACGGTCTCTACGCCTATTACGGCGCCGCTGCCAAGGACTTCCTGACAAGCGAGGGCAACCAGCTCAGGGAGGGATACGGACCCACGCACGGCGACCGTGACTACGCTTGGGCCACCGCGACGTGCCCGCAGTCGGACCAGCGGGCGGTGTTCGTGTTGTACCGCCTGTACGACGGGGACACCGACACCTACCCGGTCCCGCACTTCTCCGACTCGTTCGCCCACGATGCCTTGCAGCTCTTCGCCGAGCACGAGGCGAAGCAGCGGGGCTGCACCGACGTAAGGATGACGCCCCGGGCGTGAAGCCGGCCCGGCGCCGCCCCGCCCCCGGTTTGACCTACGTCACCCTCGGGGTAATCTCTTCGGCTCGATTGGCGGTCTGCCTGCCCCGTATGGCAGACTGTCCGAGTTGCTCGGTCGAGTGTTGATGCTGCGCGCCTCCCGCCGGGAGGACCGGAAGCGAGTCCCACAGTACTCGTCGTCCTAACTGCCCTCGGGCAGCACTGGGGCGGACGTACGGGAATCTTCCGGGAAGTGTGAGCGCGGCACCGGCCAGGCGCCCGGTGGGCCCGAGGTCCCCGGTCCGCGGTTTCCGGAAGGGCCGTGTGCATTCCCCGCAGGGATGTTCGAACAAGGGACATTCATGTCAGCGGGAGCGCGACACGCCCGACCGCGTGGGTCGGAGGAACGAAGGCAGCAGAAGGAATCCGCCGGGTTCCAGAGCGTGAGAAGAGACAGGACTACTGAGTAGCCATGGCGGGACAGAAGATCCGCATCCGGCTCAAGGCCTACGACCACGAGGTCATCGACTCTTCGGCGAAGAAGATCGTCGAGACGGTGACTCGCACTGGTGCGTCGGTCGCGGGCCCGGTGCCGCTGCCCACTGAGAAGAACGTGTACTGCGTCATCAAGTCGCCGCACAAGTACAAGGACTCGCGCGAGCACTTCGAGATGCGCACGCACAAGCGCCTGATCGACATCCTCGACCCGACCCCCAAGACCGTTGACTCTCTGATGCGACTCGACCTCCCGGCCGGTGTCGACATCGAGATCAAGCTCTGAGGCTGGTGGGCTGAGAATGGCTAAGCAGATCAAGGGCATCCTGGGCGAGAAGCTCGGCATGACGCAGGTCTGGGACGAGAACAACCGTGTCGTCCCGGTCACCGTCGTCAAGGCCGGCCCCAACGTCGTGACCCAGGTTCGTACGAACGACGTCGACGGCTACGAGTCGGTCCAGATCGCCTTCGGCGAGATCGACCCGCGCAAGGTGAACAAGCCCCTCAAGGGCCACTTCGCCAAGGCCGACGTCACCCCCCGTCGCCACCTCGTCGAGATCCGCACCGCGGACGCCTCCGAGTACACGCTGGGCCAGGAGATCACCGCCGAGGTGTTCGAGGCCGGCGTGAAGGTCGACGTGACCGGCAAGAGCAAGGGCAAGGGCTTCGCCGGCGTCATGAAGCGCCACAACTTCCGTGGCCTCGGCGCCGGACACGGCACCCAGCGCAAGCACCGCTCGCCCGGTTCCATCGGTGGCTGCGCCACCCCGGGTCGTGTGTTCAAGGGCCTCCGCATGGCGGGTCGCATGGGCAACGAGCGGGTCACCACCCAGAACCTGACCGTCCACGCCGTTGACGCGGAGAAGGGTCTGCTGCTCATCAAGGGCGCGGTTCCCGGTCCGAACGGCGGCCTCGTCCTGGTCCGCACCGCGGCCAAGGGGGCCTGAGGTAACCGATGAGCACTGTTGACATCCTTTCGCCGGCGGGCGAGAAGGCCGGTTCCGTCGAGCTCCCCGCGGAGATCTTCGACGCCAAGGTCAGCGTCCCGCTGATCCACCAGGTCGTCGTCGCGCAGCTGGCCGCTGCCCGCCAGGGCACGCACAAGACCAAGACGCGTGGCGAGGTCCGCGGTGGTGGCAAGAAGCCGTACCGCCAGAAGGGCACCGGTCGCGCCCGCCAGGGTTCGACCCGCGCGCCGCAGTTCGCCGGTGGTGGCGTCGTGCACGGTCCCGTGCCGCGTGACTACTCGCAGCGCACCCCGAAGAAGATGAAGGCCGCCGCCCTGCGCGGTGCCCTCACCGACCGGGCGCGTCACAACCGCATCCACGTCGTCGCCGGCGTGGTCGAGGGCGAGACCCCCAGCACCAAGGCCGCCAAGTCGCTGTTCGGCAAGATCTCGGAGCGCAAGAACCTGCTCCTGGTCGTCGACCGCGCCGACGAGGCCGCGTGGCTGTCCGCCCGCAACCTGCCCCAGGTCCACATCCTGGAGCCGGGCCAGCTGAACACGTACGACGTTCTCGTCTCGGACGACGTGGTCTTCACCCAGGCCGCTTTCGAGTCCTTCGTGTCCGGCCCGAAGGCCAATGACACCGAAGGGAGCGAGGCCTGATGGCTATCCGTCACCCCGCTATCGCCTCGAAGGCCGCCAAGGCCGCCAAGGCCGCGCGCGTCGCCAAGGCGCGTCGCCACGCCGCCGAGGGCAAGAACACCGTCGAGACCCCTCTGAGCAAGGCGTACACGGACCCCCGTGACGTGCTGCTCAAGCCGGTCGTCTCGGAGAAGAGCTACGCGCTCCTCGACGAGAACAAGTACACGTTCATCGTCGACCCGAACGCCAACAAGACCCAGATCAAGCAGGCCGTCCAGGCGGTCTTCGACGTCAAGGTCACCGGGGTCAACACGATCAACCGCCAGGGCAAGCGCAAGCGCACCCGCACCGGCTTCGGCCAGCGCGCGGCGACCAAGCGCGCGATCGTGACCCTCGCCGAGGGCGACCGTATCGACATCTTCGGCGGTCCGACCGCCTGAGGGCGGTCCGGATCGTCCGATATCGGACGAGGACTGAGAAATGGGAATCCGCAAGTACAAGCCGACTACGCCGGGCCGTCGTGGCGCCAGCGTCGCCGACTTCGTCGAGGTCACGCGGTCCACGCCGGAGAAGTCGCTGGTCCGTCCCCTGCACAGCAAGGGCGGCCGTAACAACGCCGGTCGTGTGACCGTTCGCCACCAGGGTGGCGGACACAAGCGCGCCTACCGAGTGATCGACTTCCGTCGTCACGACAAGGACGGCGTGCCGGCGAAGGTCGCGCACATCGAGTACGACCCCAACCGCACCGCGCGCATCGCGCTCCTGCACTACGCGGACGGCGAGAAGCGCTACATCCTCGCGCCGCGTGGCCTGAGCCAGGGCGACCGCGTCGAGAACGGTCCCGGGGCCGACATCAAGCCGGGCAACAACCTCGCCCTGCGCAACATCCCGGTCGGTACCACGCTGCACGCCATCGAGCTGCGGCCGGGCGGCGGCGCCAAGTTCGCCCGCTCCGCCGGCGCCTCGGTGCAGCTGCTCGCGAAGGAGGGCTCCATGGCCCACCTGCGCATGCCGTCCGGTGAGATCCGCCTGGTCGACGTCCGCTGCCGCGCCACCGTCGGCGAGGTCGGCAACGCCGAGCAGAGCAACATCAACTGGGGCAAGGCGGGCCGTAAGCGGTGGCTGGGCGTTCGCCCGACCGTCCGTGGTGTGGTCATGAACCCGGTTGACCACCCGCACGGTGGTGGTGAGGGCCGGACCTCCGGTGGTCGTCACCCTGTGTCCCCGTGGGGCAAGAAGGAAGGCCGTACTCGTTCGCCCAAGAAGGCGTCGAACAAGTACATCGTCCGCCGCCGCAAGACGAACAAGAAGCGCTAAGGACGGGTTGAGATGCCTCGTAGCTTGAAGAAGGGGCCCTTCGTCGACGACCACCTGATGAAGAAGGTGGACACGCAGAACGAAGCCGGCACCAAGAACGTCATCAAGACCTGGTCCCGTCGCTCGATGATCGTCCCGGCCATGCTCGGCCACACGATCGCGGTGCACAACGGCAAGACCCACATCCCGGTGTTCGTCACCGAGTCGATGGTCGGCCACAAGCTCGGCGAGTTCTCGCCGACCCGCACCTTCCGGGGCCACGTCAAGGAAGACCGGAAGTCGAAGCGCCGCTAACAGCGGATCGCATTCAGACACGTAAGTAACTCTGAAGGGACAACCATGGAAGCCAGGGCCCAGGCGCGGTACATCCGCGTCACGCCCATGAAGGCCCGCCGTGTGGTGGACCTCATCCGTGGCATGGACGCCACGGAGGCCCAGGCTGTTCTGCGATTCGCTCCGCAGGCAGCCTCGGTTCCGGTGGGCAAGGTGCTCGACAGCGCCATTGCCAACGCCGCGCACAACTACGACCACACCGATGTCGACAGCCTCTTCATCTCCGAGGCCTACGTCGACGAGGGCCCGACCCTGAAGCGGTTCCGTCCGCGTGCCCAGGGCCGTGCCTACCGGATCCGCAAGCGGACCAGCCACATCACCGTGGTCGTCAGCAGCAAGGAAGGAACCCGGTAATGGGCCAGAAGGTTAACCCGCATGGGTTCCGGCTCGGTGTCACGACCGACTTCAAGTCGCGTTGGTACGCCGACAAGCTGTACAAGGACTACGTCAAGGAAGACGTCGCCATCCGTCGGATGATGACGTCCGGCATGGAGCGCGCCGGCATCTCGAAGGTCGAGATCGAGCGCACCCGTGACCGCGTCCGCGTGGACATCCACACCGCTCGCCCGGGCATCGTCATCGGCCGCCGCGGCGCCGAGGCCGACCGCATCCGCGGTGACCTGGAGAAGCTGACCGGCAAGCAGGTCCAGCTGAACATCCTCGAGGTCAAGAACCCGGAGACGGACGCTCAGCTGGTGGCCCAGGCCGTCGCCGAGCAGCTGTCCTCCCGCGTCTCCTTCCGCCGTGCCATGCGCAAGAGCATGCAGTCGGCCATGAAGGCGGGCGCCAAGGGCATCAAGATCCAGTGCGGTGGCCGCCTCGGCGGCGCCGAGATGTCCCGCTCGGAGTTCTACCGCGAGGGCCGTGTGCCCCTGCACACGCTCCGCGCGAACGTGGACTACGGCTTCTTCGAGGCCAAGACGACCTTCGGCCGCATCGGCGTGAAGGTCTGGATCTACAAGGGCGACGTCAAGAACATCGCCGAGGTCCGCGCCGAGAACGCTGCGGCCCGTGCGGGTAACCGCCCGGCCCGTGGCGGTGCCGACCGCCCGGCCCGTGGTGGCCGCGGTGGCGAGCGGCGCGGTCGCAAGCCGCAGCAGGCTGCCGGCGCCGAGGCCCCCAAGGCCGAGGCTCCCGCCGCCGCCGCTCCGGCTGAGAGCACCGGAACGGAGGCCTGACCGAAATGCTGATCCCCCGTAGGGTCAAGCACCGCAAGCAGCACCACCCGAAGCGCAACGGTATGTCCAAGGGTGGGACGCAGGTTGCGTTCGGCGAGTACGGCATCCAGGCGCTGACCCCGGCCTACGTCACGAACCGCCAGATCGAGGCGGCTCGTATCGCGATGACCCGTCACATCAAGCGTGGCGGCAAGGTCTGGATCAACATCTACCCGGACCGTCCGCTCACCAAGAAGCCCGCCGAGACCCGCATGGGTTCCGGTAAGGGTTCTCCTGAGTGGTGGATCGCCAACGTCAAGCCCGGACGTGTGATGTTCGAGCTGTCGTACCCCAACGAGAAGATCGCCCGTGAGGCGCTGACCCGTGCGGCCCACAAGCTGCCGATGAAGTGCCGGATCGTCAAGCGCGAGGCAGGTGAAGCGTGATGTCGGCCGGTACCAAGGCGTCCGAGCTGCGCGAGCTGGGCAACGAGGAGCTTCTGGCGAAGCTCCGCGAGGCCAAGGAAGAGCTGTTCAACCTCCGCTTCCAGGCGGCCACGGGTCAGCTCGAGAACCACGGCCGTCTGAAGGCGGTCCGCAAGGACATCGCCCGGATCTACACCCTCATGCGTGAGCGTGAGCTCGGCATCGAGACGGTGGAGAACGCCTGATGAGCGAGAGCAACGTGACTGAGAACAAGGAAGCTCGCGGTTTCCGCAAGACCCGTGAGGGTCTGGTCGTCAGCGACAAGATGGACAAGACCGTCGTCGTCGCCGTCGAGGACCGTGTCAAGCACGCGCTGTACGGCAAGGTCATCCGTCGTACGAACAAGCTCAAGGCGCACGACGAGCAGAACGCCGCGGGCGTCGGCGACCGCGTCCTCCTGATGGAGACCCGGCCGCTGTCCGCGACGAAGCGCTGGCGCGTCGTCGAGATCCTCGAGAAGGCCAAGTAGCAATTCCTGCGGGGCAGTTGCCTCGCAGGTCAGTTCCGCCAGGCTCGGCGGGGGTCTCCGCACGGAAACCCCTGCCGGGAACCGGCAGACAAACAGGAGATAGACGTGATCCAGCAGGAGTCGCGACTGCGTGTCGCCGACAACACTGGTGCGAAGGAGATCCTTTGCATCCGTGTGCTCGGTGGCTCCGGTCGCCGCTACGCGGGCATCGGTGACGTCATCGTCGCCACCGTCAAGGACGCGATCCCCGGTGGCAACGTGAAGAAGGGTGACGTCGTCAAGGCGGTCATCGTTCGCACCGTCAAGGAGCGCCGCCGTCCGGACGGCTCGTACATCCGCTTCGACGAGAACGCCGCCGTCATTCTGAAGAACGACGGCGACCCTCGCGGCACCCGTATCTTCGGCCCGGTCGGCCGTGAGCTGCGCGAGAAGAAGTTCATGAAGATCATCTCGCTCGCGCCGGAGGTGCTGTAAGCATGAAGATCAAGAAGGGCGACCTGGTCCAGGTCATCACCGGCAAGGACAAGGGCAAGCAGGGCAAGGTCATTGCCGCTTACCCGCGCGAGGAGCGTGTCCTGGTCGAGGGTGTCAACCGGGTCAAGAAGCACACCAAGGCCGGCCCGACCGCCAGTGGCTCCCAGGCCGGCGGCATCGTGACCACCGAGGCGCCGATCCACGTCTCCAACGTCCAGCTGGTCGTGGAGAAGGACGGTCAGAAGGTCGTCACGCGTGTCGGTTACCGCTTCGACGAAGAGGGCAACAAGATCCGCGTTGCCAAGCGGACGGGTGAGGACATCTGATGGCTACCACCACCACTCCGCGTCTGAAGCAGAAGTACCGTGAGGAGATCGCGGGCAAGCTGCGTGACGAGTTCAAGTACGAGAACGTCATGCAGATCCCCGGCCTCGTCAAGATCGTGGTCAACATGGGTGTCGGCGACGCCGCCCGTGACTCGAAGCTGATCGAGGGCGCGATCCGTGACCTGACCACCATCACCGGTCAGAAGCCGGCCGTCACCAAGGCCCGCAAGTCCATCGCGCAGTTCAAGCTGCGCGAGGGCCAGCCGATCGGTGCCCACGTCACGCTCCGTGGCGACCGCATGTGGGAGTTCCTGGACCGCACCCTGTCGCTCGCGCTCCCGCGCATCCGCGACTTCCGCGGCCTGTCCCCGAAGCAGTTCGACGGCCGTGGCAACTACACCTTCGGTCTCACGGAGCAGGTCATGTTCCACGAGATCGACCAGGACAAGATCGACCGCGTCCGGGGTATGGACATCACCGTGGTGACCACGGCGACCAACGACGAAGAGGGCCGTGCCCTTCTCCGTCACCTCGGCTTCCCGTTCAAGGAGGCGTGAGCGAGATGGCGAAGAAGGCTCTCATCGCGAAGGCTGCTCGCAAGCCCAAGTTCGGTGTGCGTGGCTACACCCGCTGCCAGCGCTGTGGCCGCCCGCACTCCGTGTACCGCAAGTTCGGCCTGTGCCGCGTGTGCCTTCGTGAGATGGCTCACCGTGGCGAGCTGCCGGGCGTGACCAAGAGCTCCTGGTAGTCCCTGCTTTTAGGGATACCTGGACCTCTCGGTAAGCAACCGGGGTAGGCAGAGGTGTCAACTCTCATGGCTTAGGCTAGGAGGGTTGGGCCTCTGCCGCCCTGAACGACTTACTACGCCGTAGGTCCCCGCGCCGCACCCGTCCCGTCCCTGTACGGGGAGAGGGATGGCGCATATAGGAAACCCCGGCGAGAAAGGCCACAGGCCAATTCATGACCATGACTGATCCGATCGCAGACATGCTTACGCGTCTGCGGAACGCGAACTCGGCTTACCACGACTCGGTGTCGATGCCGCACTCCAAGATCAAGTCTCACATCGCGGAGATCCTCCAGCAGGAGGGCTTCATCACGGGCTGGAAGGTCGAGGACGCCGAGGTCGGCAAGAACCTCGTTCTCGAGCTGAAGTTCGGCCCGAACCGTGAGCGCTCCATCGCGGGCATCAAGCGGATCTCCAAGCCCGGTCTCCGGGTGTACGCGAAGTCCACCAACCTGCCCAAGGTGCTGGGTGGCCTCGGCGTGGCGATCATCTCCACGTCGCACGGGCTCCTCACCGACAAGCAGGCCGGCAAGAAGGGCGTGGGTGGGGAAGTCCTCGCCTACGTCTGGTAGCAGAAGGGAACGGAGGAAACAGCTATGTCGCGTATCGGCAAGCTCCCCATCGCGGTTCCCGCCGGCGTGGACGTCACCATCGACGGCCGTACGGTCAAGGTCAAGGGCCCCAAGGGCGAGCTGACCCACACCGTCGTGGCACCGATCGACATCGCCAAGGGCGAGGACGGCACCCTGCAGGTGACCCGCCCCAACGACGAGCGTCAGAGCAAGGCCCTGCACGGCCTGTCCCGCACGCTGGTGGCGAACATGATCACCGGCGTGACCCAGGGTTACGTGAAGAAGCTCGAGATCAGCGGTGTCGGTTACCGAGTGACCGCCAAGGGTTCCAACCTGGAGTTCGCTCTCGGTTACAGCCACCCGATCCTGGTCGAGGCCCCTGAAGGCATCTCCTTCAAGGTGGAGTCCCCGACCCGTTTCTCGGTCGAGGGCATCGACAAGCAGAAGGTCGGCGAGGTTGCGGCCAACATCCGCAAGCTGCGCAAGCCCGACCCGTACAAGGCCAAGGGCGTCAAGTACGAGGGCGAAGTCATCCGCCGCAAGGTCGGAAAGGCGGGTAAGTAAGCCATGGCATACGGGCAGAAGATCCTCAAGGGCGACGCCTACAAGCGCGCCGCGATCAAGCGCCGTCACATCCGGATCCGCAAGCGGATCGCCGGTACGGCGGAGCGCCCCCGTCTGGTCGTGACCCGCTCCAACCGCCACATCGTGGCGCAGGTGATCGACGACCTGAAGGGCCACACCCTGGCGTCGGCGTCCACCCTGGACGCTTCGATCCGCGGTGGCGACGGCGACAAGTCCGCGCAGGCCAAGCGGGTCGGCGCCCTGGTCGCCGAGCGTGCCAAGGCCGCCGGTGTCGAGGCCGTCGTGTTCGACCGTGGTGGTAACCAGTACGCCGGCCGCATCGCGGCCCTGGCGGACGCCGCCCGCGAGGCCGGGCTCAAGTTCTGAGCCACGGTTCCGTAGCTAGCGGAAACAGAGAGAGGTAATTCCAATGGCTGGACCCCAGCGCCGCGGTGGCGGTGCCGGTGGCGGCGAGCGGCGGGACCGGAAGGGCCGTGACGGCGGCGCTGCTGCCGCCGAGAAGACCGCGTACGTCGAGCGCGTCGTCGCGATCAACCGCGTCGCCAAGGTTGTGAAGGGTGGTCGTCGCTTCAGCTTCACCGCGCTGGTCGTGGTGGGCGACGGTGACGGCACCGTGGGTGTCGGATACGGCAAGGCCAAGGAGGTGCCGGCCGCCATCGCCAAGGGCGTTGAGGAGGCCAAGAAGCACTTCTTCAAGGTCCCGCGTATCCAGGGCACCATCCCGCACCCGATCCAGGGTGAGAAGGCTGCCGGCGTCGTGCTGCTCAAGCCCGCGTCGCCCGGTACCGGTGTTATCGCCGGTGGTCCGGTGCGTGCCGTGCTCGAGTGCGCCGGTATTCACGACGTGCTGTCGAAGTCGCTCGGCTCCGACAACGCGATCAACATCGTGCACGCGACCGTGGAGGCCCTGAAGGGTCTGCAGCGTCCCGAGGAGATCGCGGCCCGCCGCGGTCTGCCCCTCGAGGACGTCGCTCCCGCGGCTCTGCTGCGTGCGCGTGCCGGGGCGGGTGCGTAATCATGGCGCAGCTCAAGATCACGCAGGTCAAGTCCTACATCGGCAGCAAGCAGAACCACCGCGACACCCTGCGCTCCCTTGGTCTCAAGGGCATCAACACGCAGGTCGTCAAGGAGGACCGCCCCGAGTTCCGCGGCATGGTGCACACCGTCCGCCACCTCGTGACGGTCGAGGAGGTCGACTGATCATGGCGGAGCAGAACCCGCTCAAGATCCACAACCTCCGTCCCGCCCCGGGCGCCAAGACCGCCAAGACCCGTGTGGGTCGTGGTGAGGCGTCGAAGGGTAAGACGGCCGGTCGTGGTACCAAGGGCACCAAGGCCCGCTACCAGGTTCCGGAGCGCTTCGAGGGCGGCCAGATGCCGCTGCACATGCGCCTCCCGAAGCTGAAGGGCTTCAAGAACCCGTTCAAGACCGAGTACCAGGTCGTCAACCTGGACAAGCTGGCCGCGCTCTACCCGCAGGGTGGCGAGGTCACCGTCCAGGACCTGGTCGAGAAGGGTGCCGTTCGCAAGAACAGCCTCGTCAAGGTCCTGGGCCAGGGCGAGGTCTCCGTGGCGCTGCAGGTGACGGTCGACGCCGTCTCCGGCTCCGCCAAGGAGAAGATCACCGCCGCCGGCGGTACGGTCACCGAGCTCGTCTGAGCCCCTCAGGCGACGCGTCGATGACGTAAACGATCCCACCGGGGATACCTCACAATGAGGTATCCCCGGTTGGTCGTTCCAAGGGGGGCATGGTCGCCGGTAAGGTGGCCTGCACTGTTCTCACTTATTCGTCGAACCTCAGACCGTCACCCTTGACGCAGTTGCGCGGGGGTCGCAGGAGGCACCGTGCTCACCGCGTTCGCCCGGGCGTTCAAGACGCCCGACCTGCGCAAGAAGCTGCTCTTCACGCTGGGCATCATCGTGGTCTACCGGGTCGGTACCCACATCCCGATCCCCGGCGTCAACTACAAGGCCGTCCAGCAGTGCGTGAGCGAGGCGGGGGCCAACCAGGGCCTGTTCGGCCTCGTGAACATGTTCAGCGGCGGCGCACTGCTGCAGATCACGGTCTTCGCGCTCGGCATCATGCCGTACATCACCGCCAGCATCATCCTTCAGCTGCTGACCGTGGTGATCCCGCGCCTGGAGGCCCTGAAGAAGGAGGGCCAGGCCGGGACGGCGAAGATCACGCAGTACACCCGTTACCTCACCCTCGCCCTGGCGATCCTGCAGGGCACCGGCCTGGTCGCCACCGCCCGCAGCGGCGCGCTGTTCAGCGGCTGCTCGGTCTCCACGAGCATCGTCCCGGACCAGGCGATCTTCACCACGATCACGATGGTCATCTGCATGACCGCCGGCACCACCGTGGTGATGTGGCTCGGTGAGCTGATCACCGACCGCGGCATCGGCAACGGCATGTCGATCCTGATGTTCATCTCGATCGCCGCGACCTTCCCGTCCGCGCTGTGGGCGATCAAGAAGCAGGGCACCCTGGCCGGCGGCTGGATCGAGTTCGGCACCGTGATCCTGGTCGGCCTGGTCATGGTCGCGCTGGTGGTCTTCGTCGAGCAGGCCCAGCGCCGCATCCCGGTCCAGTACGCCAAGCGGATGATCGGCCGTCGCTCCTACGGCGGTACGTCCACCTACATCCCGCTCAAGGTGAACCAGGCCGGTGTGATCCCGGTCATCTTCGCCTCGTCGCTGCTGTACATCCCGGCTCTCGTGGCGCAGTTCGCGGGCGGCAACTCGGGCTGGAAGCAGTGGGTCCAGGAGAACCTCACCAAGGGTGATCACCCGATTTACATCACCCTGTACTTCTTGCTCATCGTTTTCTTCGCGTTCTTCTACGTGGCGATCTCCTTCAACCCCGAAGAAGTCGCCGACAACATGAAGAAGTATGGTGGCTTCATCCCGGGCATCCGGGCTGGCCGACCGACCGCTGAGTACCTGTCGTACGTGCTCAACCGGATCACCTGGCCGGGTTCGCTGTATCTGGGTCTGATCGCTCTCGTACCGACAATGGCGTTGGTCGGCTTCGGGGCAAGCCAGAACTTCCCCTTCGGCGGCACCAGCATCCTGATCATCGTGGGTGTCGGCCTCGAAACGGTGAAGCAGATCGAGAGCCAGCTCCAGCAGCGCAATTACGAAGGGTTCCTCCGCTGATGCGTATCGTCCTCGTCGGGCCGCCCGGTGCCGGTAAGGGAACGCAAGCCGTCCGGCTCGCCGAGCAGCTGGCCATCCCGCACATCTCCACGGGTGACCTGTTCCGGGCCAACATCAGCCGGCAGACCGAGCTGGGCAAGCTCGCCAAGTCCTACATGGACGCCGGCAACCTCGTCCCCGACGAGGTGACCATCGCGATGGCCAAGGACCGCATGGAGCAGCCGGACGCCGCCGGCGGTTTCCTGCTGGACGGCTTCCCCCGGAACGTGGCGCAGGCCGAGGCGCTGGACGAGCTGCTGCGCACCGAGCACATGGCGCTGGACGCGGTGCTGGACCTGGAGGTCCCCGAGGAGGAGGTCGTCAAGCGCATCGCGGGTCGGCGGATCTGCCGCAACGACTCCTCGCACGTCTTCCACGTGGCGTACAACCCGCCGCGGCAGGAGGGCGTGTGCGATGTGTGCGGCGGCGAGCTGTACCAGCGTGAGGACGACTCCGAGGACACCGTCCGCACGCGCCTGGAGGTCTACCACACGCAGACCGAGCCCATCATCGACTACTACAGGGCGCAGGGCCTGGTCCGGACGATCTCCGCGCAGGCCTCGGTGGACGAGGTCACCCAGCGCGCGCTGGAGGCGCTGAAGAGCGAGCAGGCCGAGAGCAAGTAAGCCCGGCCGCCTTCCGGCCGCGGTGCCCTTGAGGGGGCGCCGCGGCCGTAGTGTTGTACAGGTACACCCAGTCCACGTGAGTGACGGAGAGCGCAGGCCCCCCATGGTGCAGATCAAGACGCCCGAGCAGATCGCCAAGATGCGTGCGGCGGGCCTGGTCGTCGCCGCGATCCACGCGGCCACCCGGGAGGCCGCGGTGCCCGGCGCCTCCACGAAGGACCTGGACGAGGTCGCCCGCAAGGTGCTCGCCGAGCACGGCGCCAAGTCGAACTTCCTGGGTTACGGCGGTTTCCCCGCGACCATCTGCACCTCCGTGAACGACGTGGTGGTGCACGGCATCCCGTCCGACGACGTCGTCCTCAAGGACGGCGACATCATCTCCATCGACTGCGGCGCGATCGTGGACGGCTGGCACGGCGACGCGGCCTACACGGCCTTCGTCGGCTCCGGTCACGCCCCGGAGCTGATCGAGCTGTCCCGGGTGACCGAGGAGTCGATGTGGGCCGGCATCGCGGCGATGAAGCAGGGCAACCGGCTGGTCGACGTGTCCCGGGCCATCGAGACGTACATCCGCCGCCAGCCCAAGCCGGGCGGCGGCCGCTACGGGATCATCGAGGACTACGGCGGTCACGGCATCGGCACCGAGATGCACATGGACCCGCACCTGCTGAACTACGTCGACCGCCGGCGCGGCAAGGGCCCCAAGCTGGTCCCCGGCCTCTGCCTGGCCATCGAGCCGATGGTGTCCCTCGGCACGCCCAGGACCGAGGTCCTGGAGGACGACTGGACGGTCATCACGACCGACGGCACCTGGTCCTCGCACTGGGAGCACTCCGTGGCGCTGACGGAGGACGGTCCGCTGGTCCTCACGGCCGTCGACGGCGGCAAGGCGAAGCTGGCGGAGCACGGCATCACCGTGGCTCCCGACCCGCTGGCCTGAACACGGCTCGCATGGGCGGCGCCCTGGTGGGGCAGAATCCCTCGATTCGCGTTTCCGGGTGTGCCGACGTAGACTGACTCGTCGGCTCTCGTGCACCCGCATGTCCGCATGCGCCCGTAAGGGACGCGGGAGAGTCGATCAAGGTAGTCGATTCGAAGGGCGAAGCGTGGCCAAGAAGCAAGGTGCCATCGAGATCGAGGGCACTGTCGTCGAGTCTCTGCCGAACGCCATGTTCAAGGTCGAGCTCCAGAACGGCCACCAGGTCCTGGCACACATCAGCGGCAAGATGCGTATGCACTACATCCGCATCCTCCCTGACGACCGGGTCGTGGTGGAGCTGTCTCCGTACGACCTGACGCGTGGCCGGATCGTCTACCGGTACAAGTAGATCTTGCCCGCGCCCCGGGTTCGCCCGGTGCGATGGCACTGACCCGGAGAACCTCACCCCATGAAGGTCAAGCCGAGCGTCAAGAAGATCTGCGACAAGTGCAGGGTGATCCGCCGTCACGGCCGGGTCATGGTCATCTGCGAGAACCCGCGCCACAAGCAGCGCCAGGGCTGACGCACGACCACCCCTCTCTGCACCTCTATCGCAGAGTTTTCGCGCGACGCGAGCTGAATTGTTCATACGCAGAACCCGAGCCGAACGGCTCGACACCCCCGGTTCGGAGGCCGGGGACCCGGTCCGTACCTCATACGGCGGCCGGGAGCCGGTTCTGCGGAAGACCTCCGAAGATTCACCAGGAGCCATTGAATGGCACGCGTTTCCGGTGTTGACATCCCGCGCGAAAAGCGCGTGGAGGTCGCCCTCACCTACGTGTTCGGCATCGGCCGGACCCTCTCGAAGGAGACGCTGGCTGCGACCGGCGTCGACCCGAACACCCGCGTTCGTGACCTGAGCGAAGAGCAGCTGGTCGCGATCCGCGAGTACGTCGACAACAACATCAAGACCGAGGGTGACCTCCGTCGCGAGATCCAGGCCGACATCCGCCGCAAGGTCGAGATCGGTTGCTACCAGGGTCTCCGTCACCGTCGCGGTCTGCCCGTCCGCGGTCAGCGCACCAGCACCAACGCCCGTACCCGCAAGGGCCCGCGTCGCGCCATCGCCGGCAAGAAGAAGCCGGGCAAGAAGTAGTCCGCAGCGGACCTCTGTCCACGGTCTTCGCTGTAGGACCGACCACCTCCCTCTAGGAGTTTGTAGATGCCCCCCAAGGGTCGTCAGGGCGCTGCCAAGAAGGTGCGCCGCAAGGAAAAGAAGAACGTCGCTCACGGCCACGCGCACATCAAGAGCACGTTCAACAACACGATCGTCTCGATCACGGACCCCTCGGGCAACGTGATCTCCTGGGCCTCCGCCGGCCACGTCGGCTTCAAGGGCTCCCGGAAGTCCACGCCGTTCGCCGCGCAGATGGCCGCCGAGTCGGCTGCCCGCCGCGCCCAGGAGCACGGCATGCGCAAGGTCGACGTGTTCGTCAAGGGCCCGGGTTCCGGCCGCGAGACCGCGATCCGCTCCCTGCAGGCCACGGGCCTCGAGGTCGGCTCCATCCAGGACGTCACCCCGACCCCGCACAACGGCTGCCGTCCCCCGAAGCGCCGCCGCGTCTGACGCTCAGCGCTCCGCTGGATTTGCGGTTCCGGGCGGTACGGCCTCTGTGCAGAAGCCGTGCCGCCCGTACCCTTGCAGTACAGAGTCGGGCGTCAAATAGCGGGCGCCCCTGACTGAAGGATTCCTTCCATGCTGATCGCTCAGCGTCCCTCGTTGACCGAAGAGGTCGTCGACGAGTTCCGCTCCCGGTTCGTGATCGAGCCGCTGGAGCCGGGCTTCGGCTACACCCTCGGCAACTCCCTCCGCCGTACCCTCCTGTCCTCGATCCCCGGTGCCGCCGTCACGAGCATCCGGATCGACGGCGTGCTGCACGAGTTCACCACCGTGCCGGGCGTCAAGGAGGACGTCACCGACCTGATCCTCAACATCAAGCAGCTGGTCGTCTCCTCGGAGCACGACGAGCCGGTCGTGATGTACCTGCGCAAGCAGGGCCCGGGTCTGGTCACCGCCGCCGACATCGCGCCCCCGGCCGGTGTCGAGGTGCACAACCCCGACCTCGTCCTCGCCACGCTCAACGGCAAGGGCAAGCTGGAGATGGAGCTGACCGTCGAGCGCGGTCGCGGCTACGTCTCCGCCGTGCAGAACAAGCAGGTGGGCCAGGAGATCGGCCGTATCCCGGTCGACTCCATCTACTCGCCGGTTCTGAAGGTCACGTACAAGGTCGAGGCCACGCGTGTCGAGCAGCGCACCGACTTCGACAAGCTGATCGTCGACGTCGAGACCAAGCAGGCGATGCGTCCGCGTGACGCCATGGCCTCCGCGGGCAAGACCCTGGTCGAGCTGTTCGGTCTCGCGCGCGAGCTGAACATCGACGCCGAGGGCATCGACATGGGTCCGTCCCCGACGGACGCCGCGCTCGCCGCCGACCTGGCGCTGCCGATCGAGGAGCTGGAGCTCACCGTTCGGTCGTACAACTGCCTCAAGCGCGAGGGCATCCACTCCGTGGGTGAGCTCGTCGCCCGCTCCGAGGCCGACCTGCTCGACATCCGCAACTTCGGTGCGAAGTCGATCGACGAGGTCAAGGCGAAGCTGGCCGGCATGGGCCTGGCCCTCAAGGACAGCCCGCCCGGATTCGACCCGACCGCCGCCGCCGACGCCTTCGGCGCCGACGACGACGCGGACGCCGGGTTCGTCGAGACCGAGCAGTACTAAGAGCTCGGGCCGGACGGTCCGCTTTCGGGTGCGGGTGCGGCGCGGCTTGTCGCGCAGTTCCCCGCGCCCCTTCCGGACGGGTGCCGCTTCGGGGCCCGTCCGGATCTCCGACAGACAACCGTCTGCTCGGATACTGACCCCGGTACCTGGTACGGCCGGGGCAGAGACACAGGAGAAGAACAATGCCGAAGCCCACCAAGGGTGCCCGTCTGGGCGGCAGCGCCGCGCACGAGAAGCTGCTCCTCGCGAACCTGGCGAAGAGCCTCTTCGAGCACGGCCGCATCACCACCACCGAGGCGAAGGCCCGCCGCCTGCGCCCGTACGCCGAGCGTCTGATCACCAAGGCGAAGAAGGGCGACCTTCACAACCGCCGCCAGGTGCTCCAGGTCATCACGGACAAGAGCATCGTGCACACGCTCTTCACCGAGATCGGCCCGCGGTACGAGAACCGTCCGGGTGGTTACACCCGCATCACCAAGATCGGCAACCGCCGTGGCGACAACGCGCCCATGGCCGTGATCGAGCTGGTCGAGGCGCTGACGGTGCAGCAGAACGCCGTGGGTGAGGCCGAGGCCGCCACCAAGCGCGCGGTCAAGGAGGCGGACGAGGCCAAGGCCGCCGAGGCCACCGAGGCGCCGGCCGAGGAGGCCGCTGCCGAGGAGTCCAAGGACGCCTGAGGCTCAGCCTGACGCGGGAAGCGGGTTCGCCCTTCGGGCGGGCCCGCTTTCGCGTACTTGAGAGGATCTGTGTGTGAGTGAAGTACAGCCGGGCCGTGTCCGCGTCCGCCTCGACCTGTCGTACGACGGCACCGATTTCCACGGCTGGGCCAAGCAGGCCGGCGGCAAGCGGACCGTGCAGGGGGAGATCGAGGACGCGCTGCGCACGGTGACGCGGTCGAAGGAGACGTACGAGCTGACCGTGGCCGGGCGCACCGACGCCGGGGTGCACGCCCGCGGCCAGGTGGCGCATGTCGACCTGCCGGCCGAGCTGTGGGCGGAGCACCGCGAGAAGCTGCTCAAGCGGCTCGCCGGGCGGCTGCCGAAGGACGTGCGGATCTGGCGGGCCGAGGAGGCCCCGGAGGGGTTCAACGCCCGGTTCTCGGCGATCTGGCGGCGTTACGCGTACCGGGTGACGGACCACCCCGGGGGAGTGGACCCGCTGCTGCGCGGCCATGTGCTCTGGCACGACTGGCCGCTCGACGTGGACGCCATGAACGAGGCCGCGCGGGCGCTGCTCGGGGAGCACGACTTCGCCGCGTACTGCAAGCGGCGGGAGGGTGCCACCACCATCCGGACGCTCCAGGAGCTGAGCCTGGTGCGGGGCGCGGACGGTGTGATCACGGCGACGGTGCGGGCCGACGCGTTCTGTCACAACATGGTGCGTTCGCTGATCGGCGCGCTGCTGTTCGTCGGCGACGGGCACCGCGGCCCGGAGTGGCCCGGGAAGGTGCTGGCCGCGGGGACACGGGACTCGGCCGTGCATGTCGTACGGCCGCACGGGCTGACCCTGGAGGAGGTCGGCTACCCCGCCGACGAGCTGCTGGCCGCCCGTAACAAGGAGGCCCGCAACAAGCGCTCGCTGCCGTCGGCGGGATGCTGCTGAGCTACCGGTTCGCCGCCGCGGACGCCTGCGCCTGGCCGCGGCGGCGGATCTGCTGGAAGGTGAACTCCGCCAGGTTGTCGCCCGCGCTGAAGACCTGGGTGTCCTTGGTGGTGACGTTCTTGCCGGTGGTGAACCCGGCGAGGGTGAAGTAGGCGTAGCGGCCGTAGGCGTTGCGGGTCGAGCGGCAGGTGGCGCCGTCGCAGAAGGCCGGCACGCCCGAGCCGGACAGCGAGCGCACGATGCTGTGGTCGTCGGTCTGCTTGCGGGCCTTGGCGGCCTGGGCCTCGGTGTCGAACAGGGCGACGCCGACGGTGACCGCGACGTCCCCGTGGGTGTAGGTGGCGCGCATCAGCCGGGTGCAGCCGTTGGCGGCGAGGATCCCGGGCAGGGTGCCGCCCGCGGCGCCGGCGCAGCTGGTGGTGTCACTGGTGGCGCCCTTCTCGTACACCGTGCCGCCCATGGTCAGTCGGGTGCCCGGGAACAGGGTCTCGGGGCTCAGCGGGGCGGTGTCCTTCTTGGCGCTGGATATGAAGTCCTTCGGGTCCAGCGGCGGCGGGGCGCTGGTGGGCGCGAAGGAGGGTACGGTGCCGGCCGAGCCGCCGGGCAGGGAGGCGCTGGGCAGCTGCGAGGCGCTGCCCGAGGGGCCGCTGTGCCCGTTCGCCGAGACGACGGCCAGGGCGACCGCGGTGCCGATGGCGATCGTGGCGAGCGCGCCGCCGCCGATGAACAGCAGCTTGCGCCGTTTGCCGCGGGTCTCCGACGCCTCCGCGAGGGCGGCCCAGTCCGGTGTCCCGTCGTCGCCGCCGCTGCCCCAGGGCTGCTGGGGCTGCTGGGATTGCGGTTTCCAGGGATCCCACTGAGACTGGGGTCCCCCCTGCCCGTTACTCATGGGGCGCATCTTAGACGCGGGGGACGCGGCGCAGGGCCCGCCGGGTGTCCTGCCTCGTTTTGACCCGTCCGGGGGCCGCCGGGTAACCTGCTTCTTCGTTGTGTATTGGCTTGCTCATTCTCACGGGACGGGCCCTTACACCGGTCCACCGGGCCGATGACCAGCGACCAGCGCGCGGTTTGCGTCACCGCAGTGCGGTCAAGGCTGTCGTGATCGTTTCGGTGACCTGTTCAGGACCATTCACTCGAAGCGAAGGCTACGAACCGTGCGTACGTACAGCCCCAAGCCCGGCGATGTGACGCGCCAGTGGCACGTCATCGACGCTCAGGACGTTGTCCTGGGCCGTCTCGCCACCACTGCTGCGACCCTCCTCCGGGGCAAGCACAAGCCGATCTACGCGCCGCACGTAGACGCTGGTGACTTCGTCATCATCATCAACGCCGACAAGGTGCACCTGTCCGGCAACAAGCGGACCCAGAAGATGGCCTACCGCCACTCCGGCTACCCGGGTGGTCTGCGGTCCGTCCGCTACGACGACCTGCTGGCCAACAACCCCGAGAAGGCCATCGAGAAGGCCGTCAAGGGCATGCTCCCCAAGAACTCCCTGGGCCGTCAGATGCTCTCGAAGCTGAAGGTCTACAAGGGTGACCAGCACCCGCACGCTGCCCAGCAGCCGGTGCCGTTCGAGATCACCCAGGTCGCGCAGTAAGTCCGGCCACCCCCTAAGACTGAAGAGAATCTGAGGAGAATCGTGGCCGAGACCACTGCCGAGCAGCCGCTCGAAGAGCTTGACATCGACAGCTACACCACCGAGTCCGAGGTCCCCGTCGAGGGCGAGTACACCTCGGAGTCCCTGGCCTCCCGCTTCGGCGAGCCCCAGCCGGCCGCCGGCCTGGGCCGCCGCAAGAACGCCATTGCCCGCGTCCGGATCGTTCCGGGCACCGGCAAGTGGAAGATCAACGGCCGCACCCTCGAGGACTACTTCCCGAACAAGGTGCACCAGCAGGAGGTCAACGAGCCCTTCAAGGTGCTCGAGCTCGAGGGCCGTTACGACGTCATCGCCCGCATCGCGGGTGGCGGTGTCTCCGGTCAGGCCGGTGCGCTCCGTCTCGGTGTCGCCCGTGCGCTGAACGAGGCGGACGTCGACAACAACCGTGGCCCGCTGAAGAAGGCCGGCTTCCTGCGCCGCGACGACCGTGCGGTCGAGCGGAAGAAGGCCGGTCTGAAGAAGGCCCGCAAGGCTCCGCAGTACAGCAAGCGCTAAGCAAGCCCGAGCTGCCTGCTCGTACTCCGAACGCCCCGGCGGCACGCCACTTGTGCCGTCGGGGCGTTCGTTTATCTCAGCCAAGGGCGTATAACGACACAAGACGCTCAAAGGCTTGTGCGATCGGATGGCGAGGCGCCCCCATCGACCCGGCGCCCGTCCGCTTACGCCATCGATGCTTCCTCAGGAGGACAAGTGGGACGACTCTTCGGCACGGACGGCGTGCGCGGTGTCGCCAACGCGGATCTGACGGCCGAGATGGCCCTCGGCCTCTCCGTGGCCGCGGCGCATGTGCTGGCCGAGGCGGGCACCTTCGAGGGCCACCGGCCGAAGGCCGTGGTCGGTCGGGACCCGCGGGCGTCCGGGGAGTTCCTGGAGGCGGCGGTCGTCGCGGGCCTGGCGAGCGCGGGCGTGGACGTCCTGCGGGTCGGCGTGCTGCCGACGCCCGCCGTGGCCCACCTCACCGGCGCCCTCGGCGCCGACCTCGGCGTGATGCTCTCCGCCAGCCACAACGCCATGCCGGACAACGGCATCAAGTTCTTCGCGCGCGGCGGCCACAAGCTCGCCGACGAGCTGGAGGACCGGATCGAGGCGGTGTACGAGTCGCACCGGCACGGCGAGCCGTGGCAGCGGCCGACCGGCGCCGGCGTCGGCCGGGTGCGCTCCTACGACGAGGGCTTCGAGCAGTACGTCACGCACCTGCTGTCGGTGCTGCCCAACCGGCTGGACGGGCTGAAGATCGTCCTGGACGAAGCGCACGGCGCGGCCTCGGGGGTCTCGCCGGAGGCGTTCACCCGGGCCGGCGCGCAGGTCGTCACCATCGGCGCCGCGCCCGACGGTCTCAACATCAACGACGGCTGCGGCTCCACGCACCTCGGCCCGCTGAAGGCGGCCGTGGTCGAGCACGGCGCGGACTTCGGCATCGCCCACGACGGTGACGCCGACCGGTGCCTCGCGGTGGACCACACCGGCGAGGAGGTCGACGGCGACCAGATCCTCTCCGTGCTCGCCCTCGCGATGCGCGAGCGCTCCGAGCTGCGGGCCGACACCGTGGTGGCGACCGTGATGTCCAATCTCGGCTTCAAGCTGGCGATGGAGAAGGCCGGGGTCCGGCTGGTGCAGACGGCCGTGGGCGACCGGTACGTGCTGGAGGAGATGAAGCGGCACGGGTTCGCGCTCGGCGGCGAGCAGTCCGGGCACGTGATCGTCCTCGACCACGCGACGACCGGCGACGGCACGCTGACCGGTCTGCTGCTGGCCGCGCGGGTCGCCGAAAGCGGCCGCAGCCTGCGGGAGTTGGCGTCCGTGATGGAGCGGCTGCCGCAGGTGCTCATCAACGTGCCCGACGTCGACAAGTCGCGGGTGCGGACCTCCGCGGACCTGGCCGCGGCCGTCGTCGAGGCGGAGCGGGAACTCGGGGAGACCGGGCGGGTGTTGCTGCGGCCCTCCGGTACCGAGCCGCTGGTCCGGGTGATGGTCGAGGCCGCGGACATCGAGCAGGCGCGGTCGGTGGCCGGGCGGCTCGCCGACGCGGTGAAGTCGGCCCTGGGATAGGGCCGGTCGGGGCGCGGGGAACCGTTTCGGTCGCTCGCGCCCACCCGGTGGGGCCGTACCGGTGCACGGCCCCGCTCTCCCTCTGGCCGCTGTCGCCGTAGGCCGGCGCCCCCGCCGCGTCGGCGGCGGCCGGGGAGCGTCCCGGCCACGCCCGCCGGCCGGGCGGCCAGCGGGCGCGGCGCGAGCCGCGGGCGGCCCCGGGGAGCATCGCGAGGTGGGCGGTGCCGACCGTGTCCTCGATCGGCCGCACCACCCCTGGTCGGGCCGGCCGGCCGGGGTGATCAGGCGCAGATACGGCATGGCGCCCTTTCTCACGGGCGCGCCGTACCGTCCCCGCGGCCTGCGCGGTCCCGCCCTACAGCTTGCGCAGGCGCAGCCGCTGGACCTTGTGGTCCGCTCCCTTGCGGACGATCAGGGTGGCGCGGCCGCGGGTGGGGGCGATGTTCTCGACCAGGTTGGGCTTGTTGATCGTGCGCCACAGGGTGCGCGCGTAGTCGAGGGCCTCCTCCTCGGAGACCTGGGTGTACTTGCGGAAGTACGAGTGGGGGTCCTGGAACGCGGTCTGGCGCAGCTTCTTGAAGCGGCTGAGGTACCAGCGCTCGATGTCCTCGGCGCTCGCGTCGACGTACACGCTGAAGTCGAAGTAGTCGGCGAGGCCCACCCGGGTGCGGCCGTCCTTGCCGGGCAGCGCGGGCTGGAGGACGTTGAGGCCCTCCACGATCAGGATGTCGGGGCGGCGGACGGTGAGCTTCTGGTCGGGGACGATGTCGTAGATCAGGTGCGAGTAGACCGGAGCGGTCACCTCGCTCTTGCCGGCCTTGATGTCGGCGACGAAGCGGGTCAGCGCCCGGCGGTCGTACGACTCGGGGAAGCCCTTGCGGGACATCAGGCCGCGGGCCTCCAGTTCCCGGGTGGGCAGCAGGAAGCCGTCGGTGGTGACCAGCTCCACGCGGGGGTGCTCGGGCCAGCGGGACAGCAGGGCCTGGAGGAGACGGGCGACGGTGGACTTGCCGACGGCGACGGAACCGGCCACGCCTATGACGAACGGGGTGCCGGACTGCGAGCCCTGCTCGCCGAGGAAGGTGTTCAGCGTGCCTCTGAGGCCGTCGGTGGCGCCGACGTAGAGGTTCAGCAGCCGGGACAGCGGGAGGTAGATGTCCCGCACCTCGTCCAGGTCGATCACATCGCCCAGACCGCGCAGCTTCTCCACCTCCTCGGCGGTGAGCGGCAGCGGCGTCTTGTCGCGCAGCGCGCTCCACTCGGCTCGGGTGAGGTCGACGTAGGGAGTCGCCTCCGGCCTGTGCCGGTGGGCGCTCCGGGGCATCGAGGGGACCGGTGAGATCACATTCCATTGTTAACGGAGTTTGAACGGCACGGGAGGTGGGGTCCGTCACGCCCCTCGGACGCCCGTCGTGCGCGCCGCACCGGCCCGGGCGGGCCTTCGTATGCCTGTGGGAATTTCCGAATTCGGGCAGGGGATGACGGTTTCCGGCGCGGGGCGGACCGTAGGCTGCCGCCCATGTGCGGAATCGTGGGATACGTAGGGTCGCAGTCGGCGCTCGATGTCGTGATGGCCGGGCTGAAGCGGCTGGAGTACCGGGGTTACGACTCGGCGGGCGTCGCCCTGCCGGCGGACGGCGGTCTGGCCGCCGCGAAGAAGGCCGGGAAACTGGTCAACCTGGAGAAGGAGCTGGTCGAGCGGCCGCTGCCGGCCGGTTCGACGGGCATCGGGCACACCCGCTGGGCCACCCATGGCGGCCCCACGGACGACAACGCGCACCCGCACCTCGACAACGCGGGCCGGGTCGCCGTCGTCCACAACGGCATCATCGAGAACTTCGCGGTGCTCCGGACCGAGCTGGCCGAGCGCGGCCATGTGCTGAACTCCGAGACGGACACCGAGGTCGTCGCCCATCTGCTGGCCGAGGAGTACTCGGTGACCGGTGACCTCGCCGAGGCGATGCGGCTGGTGTGCCGGCGCCTGGAGGGCGCGTTCACGCTGGTCGCGGTGCACGCCGACGCCCCGGACGTGGTGGTCGGCGCGCGCCGCAACTCCCCGCTGGTGGTCGGCGTCGGCGAGGGTGAGGCGTTCCTGGCCTCGGACGTCGCCGCGTTCATCGCGCACACCCGCTCGGCGATCGAGCTGGGCCAGGACCAGGTGGTGGAGCTGCGCCGGGACGGCGTGACCGTCACCGGCTTCGACGGCCGCCCCGCCGAGGTGCACACCTACCACGTGGACTGGGACGCCTCGGCCGCCGAGAAGGACGGCTACGACTACTTCATGCTCAAGGAGATCGCCGAGCAGCCCAAGGCGGTCGCCGACACCCTCCTCGGCCGGATCGACCCGTCGGGTTCGCTCACCCTGGACGAGCTGCGGATCTCCCCGACCGAGCTGCGCGAGATCGACAAGGTCGTGATCGTGGCGTGCGGGACGGCCTTCCACGCCGGCCTGATCGCCAAGTACGCCATCGAGCACTGGACGCGGATCCCCTGCGAGGTGGAGCTGGCCAGCGAGTTCCGCTACCGGGACCCGATCCTGGACAGCCGCTCCCTGGTGATCGCCATCTCCCAGTCCGGCGAGACCATGGACACCCTGATGGCCCTGCGGCACGCCCGCGAGCAGGGCTCCAAGGTGCTGGCCATCTGCAACACCAACGGCTCCACCATCCCGCGCGAGTCGGACGCGGTGCTCTACACGCACGCCGGGCCCGAGGTCGCCGTCGCCTCCACCAAGGCGTTCCTCACCCAGCTGGTCGCCTGCTATCTGGTCGCCCTCTACCTGGGCCAGGTGCGCGGCACCAAGTGGGGCGACGAGGTCCACGCCGTGATCAAGGACCTGTCCCGGATCTCGGTCGAGGTCGAGCGCGTCCTGGAGACCATGGAGCCGGTCCGGGCGCTGGCCCGCACGCTGGCCGCCAAGGACACCGTGCTCTTCCTGGGCCGGCACGTCGGCTACCCGGTCGCCCTCGAAGGCGCGCTCAAGCTCAAGGAACTCGCCTACATGCACGCCGAGGGCTTCGCGGCGGGCGAGCTGAAGCACGGACCGATCGCGCTGATCGAGGAGGACATGCCGGTGGTGGTGGTCGTGCCGTCGCCGCGCGGCCGCTCCCTCCTGCACGACAAGATTGTCTCCAACATCCAGGAGATCCGGGCGCGCGGGGCGCGCACCATCGTGATCGCCGAGGAGGGGGACGAGGCGGTCGTCCCGTACGCCGACCACCTGATCCGCATCCCGGCCACGCCCACCCTGCTGCAGCCGGTGGTGGCCACCGTGCCGCTCCAGGTCTTCGCCTGCGAGCTGGCCGCCGCGCGGGGCAACGAGGTGGACCAGCCGCGGAACCTGGCGAAGTCGGTGACGGTGGAGTAGCGGCGGCGC
This sequence comes from Streptomyces sp. SCPE 10, assembly GCF_051980735.1. Taxonomy (NCBI): domain Bacteria; kingdom Bacillati; phylum Actinomycetota; class Actinomycetes; order Kitasatosporales; family Streptomycetaceae; genus Streptomyces; species Streptomyces sp. SCPE 10. The sequence goes on from NZ_CP197069.1 coordinate 4,612,709, forward strand.
CGGTGCTCAGTGGACGGAGAAGCCTCCGTCCACGCAGATCGACTGGCCCGTGACGTAGGCGGAGGCGCGGCTCGCGAGGAAGACGGCCGCGCCCGCGAAGTCCCCGGCGAGGCCGTTGCGCCCGGCCATGGTGCGCGCGGCCAGCGCCGCCACCCGCTCCGGGTCGGCCGACAGCCGGGCGTTGAGCGGGGTCATCACGAAGCCCGGCACCAGGGTGTTGCAGGTGACCCCGTACGGCGACCAGGCCTCCGCCTGCGAGCGGGCCAGCGACTCCAGGGCGCCCTTGGACACGCCGTACGCGCCGCTCGACACGAACGCGCGGTGCGCCTGCTGGGAGCTGATGTGGATGATCCGGCCGAAGCCGCGCTCGGCCATGCCGGGCCCGAACCGCCGGCCCAGCAGGAAGGGCGCCTCCAGGTTCACGGCCATGGTGGCGTCCCAGACGTCCTCGTCCAGCTCGTCCATCGGGGGCCGCAGATTGATCCCGGCGCAGTTGACGAGGATGTCGGGCTCCCCGTACACGGCCGTCGCCTCCTCGGCCACCGCCCGCACCGCCTCGCGGCTGCCGAGATCGCCCGCGACCCAGGCGGCCCGGCACCCGTCGGCCGTCAGCTCGCCGACGGCCGCGGCCAGTCGCTCCTCGCCGCGGGCCACGGCCACCACGCTCGCGCCGGCCCGGGCCAGTGCCCCGGCGATGGCCCGGCCGATGCCGGAGCTGCCGCCGGTCACCACGGCGACGCGGCCGTCGAGCGAGAACAGGTCGGCGAGATAGGACTGTTGGGACGCGGTGCTGGTCATGACCGAAGCGTAGAGGGCGTATCGGGGCCGTCTGTTTAGGGTGCTGTCCATGAGCATCATCGGAGTCGGGATCGACGTGGCGGAGATCGACCGCTTCCGGGCGTCCCTGGAGCGCACCCCCCAGCTGGCCGACCGGCTGTTCGTGACACGGGAGTTGCTGCTGCCCAGCGGGGAGCGGCGCGGTATCGCCTCGCTGGCGGCCCGGTTCGCCGCGAAGGAGGCGCTGGCCAAGGCGCTCGGCGCGCCGCCCGGCCTGCTGTGGACGGACGCCGAGGTGTACGTCGAGGACAGCGGGCGGCCCCGGCTGCGGGTGCGCGGGACCGTGGCCGCGCGCGCCGCCGAGCTGGGGGTGCGGTCCTGGCACGTGTCCCTCAGCCATGACGCGGGTGTCGCCTCGGCCGTGGTGATCGCCGAGGGCTGAGCGGGCCCGGGTGTGACCGGTGGGGGTTACGGGGCACACTCGGTGCCATGCGGAGTGCGTACGGCGTGGAGACGGTACGGGCGGCTGAGCGGGCCCTGATGGCGCGGCTGCCGGAGGGGGCGCTGATGCAGCGGGCGGCCGCCGGCCTCGCCGCCGCCTGCGCCGACCTGCTGGGCAGGGTGTACGGCAGCCGGGTGGTCCTGCTCGTGGGCAGCGGCGACAACGGCGGCGACGCGCTGTACGCGGGCGCCCGGCTGGCGCGCCGGGGGGCCGGGGTGACGGCCGTGCTCCTCGCGCCCGAGCGGGCGCACACCGAGGGACTGGCCGCACTGCGGCGGGCCGGCGGCGTCGTCGGCGCGGCCGGCTCCGCCGAGGAGGCGCTGCTGCGGGCCGATCTCGTGGTGGACGGCATCGTCGGGATCGGCGGCAAGGGCGGGCTGCGGCCCGAGGCCGCACGGCTCGTGGAGACGGTGCGGCGGTCCCGGGCCGCCGTGGTGGCGGTGGACCTGCCGAGCGGGGTCGAGGCGGACACCGGGGAGGTGCGGGGGGCCGCCGTGCGGGCGGACCTCACCGTCACCTTCGGCACGTACAAGCCCGGACTGCTGGTGGATCCGGCGCGGGAGCACGCCGGGGTGGTGCGGCTGGTCGACATCGGCCTGGAGCTGCCCGCCGAGGCCGAACTGGAGGCGCTCCAGCACGTGGACGTGGCACGGCTGCTGCCGGTGCCCGCGGCCGAGAGCGACAAGTACCGGCGGGGCGTGGTCGGCATCGCGGCCGGGTCCGCGCGCTATCCGGGCGCCGCGGTGCTCGCCGTCGCCGGGGCGCTGCGCGGCGGCGCCGGGGCGGTGCGCTACGTCGGGCCGGCCGCGGAGGCGGTCATCGCCCGCTTCCCGGAGACCCTGGTCTCCGACCGGGGCCCCGCCAAGGCGGGCCGGGTGCAGGCATGGGTGACCGGTCCGGGCGCCGGGGACGACGCGGCGACCGTCGCCGAGGTGCTGGCCTCCGAGGTGCCGGTGCTGCTGGACGCGGACGGGCTGCGCCTCGCGGAACGCGACGCCGTACGGGCGCGCACGGCGCCCACCCTGATGACACCGCACGCGGGGGAGGCCGCCGCGCTGCTGGGGGTGGCCCGCGAGGAGGTCGAGGGCGCCCGCCTCGCCGCGGTGCGCGAACTGGCGGCGGTGTACCGGGCGACGGTGCTGCTCAAGGGCTCGACCACGCTGGTCGCCGACGCGGCGGGCGGCGCGGTACGGGTGAACGCCACCGGCACCGGCTGGCTCGCCACCGCCGGCAGCGGCGATGTCCTCTCCGGTCTCGGTGGTTCGCTGCTGGCCTCGGGGCTGGCCGCGCGGGACGCGGGGAGCGTCGCCGCGTATCTGCACGGCCTGGCGGGCCGGTTCGCGGCCGAGGGTGCTCCCGCGGGTGCGCACGACGTGGCCGACCGCATCCCGTCGGCGTGGCGGGACGTCCGGCGCTGAGCGGGGAAGGCGCCGGGCTCACCACGCGGGGCGGGCGCCGAGTGCCCGCGCCGGGCGCGGTCGTGGCGCCCCGTCAGGCGCGTTCCGCCCGCCGCCCGCGCGTCGTCGTACCGCGCCTGACGGCGGCCCGTGGCCGACACCACGATCCGGCCGGTACCGCGCTCTGAGAGACTGGGGGCGCCATGACTGAGACAGCAGCTGTGCCGACCGCCCCCCTGCGCGCCCGCGCCGAGATCGATCTGGGCGCCCTGCGCGCCAATGTGCGGGCCCTGCGGGCCCGGGTGGGGGACGCGGCCGTGATGGCCGTCGTGAAGGCCGACGGATACGGGCACGGCGCGGTGCGCTGCGCCCGCGCGGCCGTCGAGGCCGGGGCCACCTGGCTCGGCACCGCCACGCCCGAGGAGGCCCTCGCGCTGCGCGCGGCCGGGCTGACCCAGCGGGCGCTGTGCTGGCTGTGGGTGCCCGGCGGGCCCTGGCGGCAGGCGATCGAGGCCGACGTCGACGTGTCGCTCAGCGGGATGTGGGCGCTGCGGGAGGTCACCGAGGCCGCCCGCGCGGCCGGGCGGACCGCACGGGTCCAGCTCAAGGCGGACACCGGGCTCGGCCGCAACGGCTGCCAGCCCGGCGCCGACTGGGAGGAGCTGGTCGCCGCCGCCCTGCGCGCCGAGACCGAGGGCCTGGTCCGGGTCACCGGCCTGTGGTCCCACTTCGCCTGCGCCGACGAGCCCGGCCACCCCTCGATCGCCGCCCAGCTCACCCGCTTCCGGGAGATGGTGGCCTACGCCGAGGAGCGGGGCGTCCGCCCCGAGGTGCGGCACATCGCCAACTCGCCCGCCACGCTCACCCTGCCCGAGACCCACTTCGACCTGGTCCGCCCGGGCATCGCCATGTACGGTCTGTCGCCCAGCCCCGAGATCGGCGCCCCCGGCGACTTCGGACTGCGCCCGGTGATGACGCTCAGCGCCTCGCTGGCGCTGGTCAAGCACGTGCCGGGCGAGCACGGCGTCAGCTACGGCCACCACTACGTCACCCCCGGACCCACCACCCTCGGTCTCGTCCCCCTCGGCTACGGCGACGGTGTCCCGCGGCACGCCTCCGGCGCGGGCCCGGTGCTGGTCGACGGCAAGTGGCGGACCGCGGCCGGGCGGGTCGCCATGGACCAGTTCGTGGTGGACCTCGGCGGCGACGAACCGCCGGTCGGTACGCAGGCCGTGCTGTTCGGGCCCGGCGACCGCGGCGAGCCCACCGCCGAGGACTGGGCGGCGGCCTGCGGCACGATCGGATACGAGATCGTCACGCGCATCGGGAGCCGTGTGCCCCGCGTCTACGTCGACGAGGACGAGCGCGGATAGCCCGTCCGGGAAGGCCGGCGGGCACAGCGGTCACCCACGCACCGCGGGCCCGTCCCAGCGAACATCTGTACGGCGAGGAGGAGCGGTACGTGAACGAGAGCAGGGCGGACGCCGTCGCGGACGTCGTCGCCGCCGCGGCCGCCGCCTCCGCCGAGGGGACGGCCGGGAGCTGGCGCAGGGCGACCGGCGTCGTCGGCGCCGCGATAGGCGTGCTCGCCGCGGGAGCGGCGGCCGGCGTCGCCGTCGAGCGGATGACGGTGGGGCGCTCGATGCGCCGCAAGGCCCGCCTCGCGCTGGACGCCGCGGGCCCCTACGGCACCCTGCGCGGCACCCCGGGCAAGGCGTACGCCGACGACGGCACCGAGCTGTACTACGAGGTCGACGAGGTCGAACCGGACACCGGCGCGGCCCCCTCCCCGCGCCGGCTGCGGCTCTTCGGCCGCAAGGCGCCCGCGCCGGTCACCGTCGTCTTCTGCCACGGCTACTGCCTGAACCAGGACTCCTGGCACTTCCAGCGCGCGGCCCTGCGCGGGGTGGTGCGCACCGTGCACTGGGACCAGCGCAGCCACGGCCGCTCCGGACGGGGCGTGGCGCAGAACCGGGACGGGGAGCCGCTCACCATCGACCAACTCGGCCGCGATCTGAAGGCCGTCGTCGACGCCGCCGCACCGGACGGGCCGATCGTGCTGGTGGGCCACTCGATGGGCGGGATGACCATGATGGCGCTCGCCGCCGAGCACCCGGAGCTGATCCGGGACCGGGTGGTCGCCGCCGCCTTCGTGGGCACTTCCTCGGGCCGGCTCGGCGAGGTCAACTTCGGGCTTCCGGTGGCCGGCGTCAACGCGATACGCCGGGTGCTGCCCGGGGTGCTCAAGGCGCTCGGGCAGCAGGCGGAGCTGGTGGAGCGCGGGCGCCGGGCCACCGCCGACCTGTTCGCCGGGATCATCAAGCGGTACTCCTTCGCCGGGCGGGACGTCGACCCGGCCGTGGAGCGGTTCGCGGAGCGGATGATCGAGTCCACGCCGATCGACGTGGTCGCCGAGTTCTATCCGGCCTTCACCGACCACGACAAGACCGGGGCGCTGGCCTGCTTCCGGGACATGCCGGTGCTGGTGCTGGCCGGCGTGCAGGACCTGGTGACGCCGAGCGCGCACAGCGAGGCGATAGCCGACCGGCTGCCCGACGCGGAGCTGGTGCTGGTGCCGGACGCCGGGCACCTGGTGATGCTGGAGCACCCGGAGGTGGTCACCGACCGCCTCGCCGACCTGCTCACCCGCGCGGGCGCGGTCCCGGCAGGGACTACCGTAAGTGCCTATGGAACGTCCAGCAGCACCGTACGACCCCGCTGAGCACGACCCCGCCGGGACCCGGCTGACGATCACCTCCCCCGAGCAGATGCGGGAGCTGGGCCGGCGCCTCGCCAAGCTGTTGCGCGCCGGTGACCTCGTGATGCTCTCCGGGGAACTGGGCGCGGGCAAGACCACGCTGACCCGCGGGCTCGGCGAGGGGCTCGGGGTGCGCGGCGCGGTCACCTCGCCGACCTTCGTGATCGCCCGGGTGCACCCCTCCCTCGGTGACGGCCCGCCCCTCGTCCACGTGGACGCCTACCGGCTCGGCGGCGGCCTGGACGAGATGGAGGACCTGGACCTCGACGTCTCGCTCCCGGACTCCGTGATCGTCGTGGAGTGGGGCGAGGGCAAGGTCGAGGAACTGACCGAGGACCGGCTCCAGATCGTCATCCACCGCGCCGTCGGCGACACCACGGACGAGGTACGGCACCTGACCCTGACCGGGCTGGGGGAGCGGTGGGCCGACGCGGGCCTGGAGACGCTCACGGCCTGAGCCGCCGGTTTGCGGCCTGAGCCGCCGGTTTTTTCCGACAGGCCGTCGGCAAGATGTTGCGCGGGCCGCCGTGGCGTGATGACATGGGGTTCAGCTCGTAGTGAGGTATGCCTTACTGCGCCGCACCGCACCTCAGGAGGCGCCCCATGCCCCCTTCCCGCCCCCCGCGGCAGCCCGGCCCCGCCCCGGTGCCCATGCAGACCCTGCTGGCGGCCTGCGCGGCCGCGGCGGTGATCTCCCGCCCGCCGAGGACCCCGGAACCGCGCGCCCCTCGCCGCCCGGACCGGACGCGCCGCGCGGCCTGAGCCCGGCCCGTGCGGGGTGAGCCCCGACGCTCGCCCGGACTTGGCCGGCGGGACGTCAGCGGATCACCACGATCCGTTCGCCGATCGTCGCGAACTTCCACATGGCGTCGCCGTCCGGGCGGGTCTCGCGGATGCCGCCCGTCTTGGTGCCCGCGTCCGCGGCCGGTACGGCGTCGCTGCGCACGGGGGCGCTGAAGCCGATGGTGACGCCGTCGACCGTGGTGGTGAAGCGGACCACGTGTTCGATGGGGATGCCGTCGGTCCCGGTGACCGCGTGCGAGCGCGAGGTCACCCAGTACGTGCCGACCGGCGGGTCCACGGTGCCCGGCCGTACCCGGAACGTGCGCAGCACCCGGTCGCCCGCGCCGACCAGCCACACCCGGTCGTCGTCCACCGAGTACACGACCCGCTCACCCTTGCCCGAACCGTCCGGCAGGGCGGTCGGGTGGCGCCGGTCCCGGGGCGCCTTGGTGGCCGGGGCACCGGGCGAGCCGTTCGCCGACGGCCGGTCGCCCAGGCCCGCCGGTACGGTCGCCTGCGCCTGGTAGGCGAGGAACCCGACCGTTCCGATGGCCGCCGCGGTGAGGCCCGCCACGATTCCCGAGCTGGTCCCTGTCACCTGCGCCACCTCTGCCTCGCGCCATATGTCGTACTTCGTACAGACCGTAGCAGCCGGTGACCGTCCGCCCCGGGCGGGCGTGCACGAGGCGCGGGCGCCGTAGGCTGTTCGCGTGCTCTTGCTCGCTCTGGATACCGCAACGCCCGCCGTCACCGTCGCCCTGCACGACGGAACGGACGTCATCGCCTCGTCGAGCCAGGTGGACGCGCGCCGGCACGGGGAGCTGCTGCTGCCGGCCGTCGACCGGGTCCTCACCGAGGCCGGCCGCACGCTGGAGGCGGTCACCGGGATCGTCGTCGGCACCGGTCCCGGCCCCTACACCGGGCTGCGCGTCGGCCTGATGACGGCCGACACCTTCGGGCTGGCGCTCGGCGTCCCCGTGCACGGCGTGTGCACGCTGGACGGCCTCGCCTACGCCGCCGACATCGAGAAAGGCCCCTTCGTCGTGGCGACCGACGCCCGGCGCAAGGAGGTCTACTGGGCGACGTACGCCGACTCCCGCACCCGGCTGACCGGCCCGGCCGTGGACCGCCCGGCCGACATCGCCGAGAAGGTCGCCGGGCTCCCCGCGGTCGGCGCCGGTGCCCTGCTCTACCCGGACACGTTCCCGAGCGCCCACGAGCCCGAGCACGTGTCCGCCGCCGCGCTGGCCGCGCTCGCCGCCGGGAAGCTGGCCGCGGGCGAGGAGCTGGAGGCGCCGCGGCCGATGTACCTGCGCCGCCCGGACGCCCAGGTGCCCAAGAACTACAAGGTGGTCACCCCCAAGTGACCGCACGACTGCGCGAGATGCGCTGGTGGGACATCGACCCGGTCCTGGAGCTGGAGAAGGACCTGTTCCCCGAGGACGCCTGGTCCCGGGGCATGTTCTGGTCCGAGCTGGCCCACTCCCGGGGCCCGGCGGCCACCCGCCGCTACGTGGTGGCCGAGTCGGAGGGCCGCATCGTCGGCTACGCCGGCCTGGCCGCCTCCGGGGAACTGGCCGACGTCCAGACCATCGCCGTCGCCCGGGACCAGCAGGGCTCCGGCCTGGGCGGGCGGCTGCTGACCGACCTGCTGCGGGCGGCGACCGCGTTCGAGTGCCGCGAGGTGATGCTCGAATGCCGGGTCGACAACGTCCGCGCGCAGAAGCTGTACGAGCGCTTCGGCTTCGCCCCCATCGGGTTCAGACGCGGCTACTACCAGCCGGGGAACGTGGACGCCCTGGTGATGCGCCTGACCGACCCTTCCGCATCTGTTCAAGGAACCGAGATCAATGGCTGACGAACCCCTCGTCCTCGGCATCGAGACCTCCTGCGACGAGACCGGCGTCGGCATCGTGCGCGGCACCACCCTGCTGGCCGACGCCGTCGCTTCCAGCGTGGACGAGCACGCCCGCTTCGGCGGCGTCGTCCCCGAGGTGGCCTCCCGAGCCCACCTGGAGGCGATGGTCCCCACCATCGACCGCGCGCTCAAGGAGGCCGGCGTCACCGCCAAGGACCTCGACGGCATCGCCGTGACCGCGGGGCCGGGCCTCGCGGGCGCCCTCCTCGTCGGCGTCTCCGCCGCCAAGGCGTACGCCTACGCCCTCGGCAAGCCCCTGTACGGCGTCAACCACCTGGCCTCGCACATCTGCGTCGACCAGCTGGAGCACGGCCCGCTGCCGGAGCCGACGATGGCGCTGCTGGTCTCCGGCGGCCACTCCTCGCTGCTGCTGTCCTCCGACATCACCTCCGACGTGCGGCCGATGGGCGCCACCATCGACGACGCCGCCGGCGAGGCCTTCGACAAGATCGCCCGCGTGCTCGACCTGGGCTTCCCCGGCGGCCCGGTCATCGACCGGTACGCCCGCGAGGGCGACCCCGCGGCCATCGCCTTCCCGCGCGGTCTGACCGGCCCGCGCGACCCAGCCTACGACTTCTCCTTCTCCGGCCTGAAGACCGCCGTGGCCCGCTGGATCGAGGCCAAGCGGGCGGCCGGCGAGGACGTGCCGGTGCGTGACGTGGCCGCCTCCTTCCAGGAGGCCGTGGTGGACGTGCTCACCCGCAAGGCCGTGCGGGCCTGCAAGGACGAGGGCGTCGACCACCTGATGATCGGCGGCGGGGTCGCGGCCAACTCCCGGCTGCGCGCCCTCGCCCAGGAGCGCTGCGAGGCGGCCGGCATCCGGCTGCGGGTGCCGCGCCCCAAGCTGTGCACGGACAACGGCGCGATGGTGGCCGCGCTCGGCGCCGAGATGGTCGCCCGCAACCGGGCCGCCTCCAGCTGGGACCTGTCGGCGGACTCCTCCCTGCCGGTGACCGAGTCGCACGTGCCCAGCCACCACCACGGCCACGACCATGTGCACGAGGTCAGCAAGGAGAACCTGTACTCATGACGGTCGCGCTGATGTGGGAGGCACGAGCCCCCGAGGGCCGGGGCCCGGAGCTGCTGGCGTGGGCGCGCGGGCAGGTCCTGCCGCAGCGGCCGCTGCGCCGCGAGATCTTCCGCGCCCCGCAGGACCGGGTGCTGGTCATCACCTGGTGGGACGCGCCGTACGACGCCGTGGTGCCCGAACTGCCGGACCCGGGGCCCGAGTTGATCTCCCGGCCGGTGCACCGCTGGCGCTTCGAGCCGGTGGCCGCCGACTGAGTTTGCGGTGCCCGCCCGCATCGGTCTATGATCATCACACAGCGAACGGCCGGAACTCCGGTACGAACGCAGTGCGTTGGTGGTCCAAGGAAAGACGCCCCGCTTCCTGCGGGGAGATGCAGGTGCAAGGCCTGCCCGGCGCTCCACTCACACCCCGCTCCCGGAATCCCGGGGGCGGGGTGTTCTCGTCGCCCGCACCATCAGCCCGACGAGCACCGCGAGCAGCACCGCCGACGCCCCCGTCGTCCCCAGGTCGAGGCCGCCCTTGGCCACCGGCTTGGTCAGCAGGTCGCCGGCGGTGGCGCCGAGCGGGCGGGTCAGTACGAAGGCGATCCAGAACAGCAGCACGTTCGGCACCGCCGGCACCCTGATCAGCGCGACCAGCACCAGCAGCAGCCCGGTCACCAGGGCGGCGCCGCCCAGATAGCCGAGGCCCGAGCTGTCGGAGAGGAAGTCGCCCATCGACGTGCCGAGCGTGTTGGAGACGAGGATCGCCGTCCAGAACAGCGCCTCGCCCCGGAAGGTGACGATCTCGGTGATCCGGAAGGTCATCCCGCTGAGCTTCCAGCCGAGGAAGACCAGCACCAGGACCGACACCAGGATGGCGGCGCCCTCCGGATAGCCGAGGCCGAGGCCCTGCGGGCCCCGGCCCAGCCTCGTGTCCCCGGCCGGCAGGTAGCGCGCGTCGGCCGCGCGGTTCATGAAGTCGGACAGGGTGGTGCCGGCCATGGAGGTCGACAGGATCACCGTCCAGTAGCAGAACGGCCGGTAGCGCGCCGAGCGCAGCTGGACCACCAGTGTCACCACGAAGACCAGGAACAGGGCGACGGTGGTGAGGAAGTAGCCCAGCCGGAGGGTCTGGGAGAACAGGTCGCCCGCGGTCTCGCCCAGGGTCGTCGCCGCGATCTTCATGATCCAGAAGGCGAGCGTGACCTCGGGCAGTTTCCGCGTCACGGAGTGCGGGGTCGTCACGGGTGGTACTCCTGTGAGGGGATGTCAGATGAGGGACGACCCTCGCAGGAGCTTGCCGAACCAGTCCTGAACGCGGGGCGCACAGGGCTTGTTCTTTGCCGAGTTTCGCGCCCTCGGCGTACACCCCATGGCCCCGCGCCCCCGGTTCAGCCCTCCGTCACCGTCACCTCGCAGCGCAGCCGCCGCTCCGTCCCCACCGGACGCACCGGCCCGGTCAGCCGCAGCCGGGCCCGGTGCCGGATGTCCGCGCTCGACCCGCTCAGGCGCAGCTCCAGGTCGCCCGGTTCCACCACCCGCCTGCCCGTGCGGTCGGTGAAGGCCGAGAGGTCGGGGTGGAAGTGGAAGGTGAGCCGGCGGGACTCGCCGGGGGCCAGCTCCACCCGCTGGTAACCGATCAGACGGACGTCGGGCCGGGTCACCGAGGCCACCGGGTCGTGCAGATACAGCTGGACCACCTCGGCCCCGGCGCGCTCGCCCGTGTTGCGCACGGTGAGCGAGAGGTCGTACGAGCCGTCGGTCGGCAGCTCCGCCGCGGGGCTGTGGACGTCCTCCCAGGCGAACGTGGTGTACGAGCCGCCGTGGCCGAACGGGAACAGCGGGGTCGGGTCCAGGTTGCTCACCTCCCCGGCAAGGCCCAGTGGGGGCTGGAGATAGGTCCAGGGCTGGCCGCCCGGCTCGCGCGGCACGCTCACCGGGAGCCGGCCCGAGGGGTTCACCCGGCCGGACAGCACCCCGGCCAGCGCCGGACCGCCCTCCTCGCCGGGGAAGAAGGCCTGTACGACCGCGCCGAGGCGGCCCTGCCAGCGGCCCAGCGCGTACGGGCGGCCGGTCAGCAGCACCAGGACGACCGGCACCCCCGTCTCGACCAGCGCGTCCAGCAACTCGGCCTGCACGCCCGGGAGTTGGAGGTCCGACGCGTCACAGCCCTCGCCCGAGGTGCCGCGGCCGAACAGCCCGGCCCGGTCGCCGAGGACGGCCACGCACACCTCCGCTTCCGCGGCGCGCGCCACCGCCTCCGCGAACCCGGAGGTGTCCGGCTCGGACACCCCGCAGCCCTCCGCGAACGTCACCTTGGCGTCGGGCAGTTCGGCCCGTACGGCGTCCAGCACGGTCGGGATGTCGATGCCCGTCGGCACCTCGGGGTGGTGGGTGAGCACATGGGACGGGAAGGAGTAGCAGCCCAGCATCGCCAGCGCGTCGGCGGCGCGCGGCCCGACCACCGCGATCCGCGCCTGCGGCGCCAGCGGCAGCACCCCGTCCGGGTTGTCCAGCAGCACCACCGACTCCTCGGCGAGCCGGCGCGCCAGCGCGCGGTTGCCGGCCGAGTCCAGGTCGATCTCCGCACCGGTCTCCGGCGACCAGTCGGGGTCCAGCAGCCCCAGCTCGCACTTCTGCAGCAGCACCCGGCGCAGCGCCCGGTCCACCAGCGCCTCGGGCACCCGCCCCTCGCGCACGGCCGCCACCAGCGGCTTGCCGTAGCAGTTCAGCGTGGGCAGCTCGACGTCGATGCCCGCCTCCAGCGCCGCGTGCGCGGCCTCGGCGGGGCCGGCGGCCACCCGGTGCAGCGACTGGAGGAAGCCGATGCCGAAGTAGTCGGCGACGACCGTGCCGGTGAACCCCCACTCGTCGCGCAGCAGCCGGGTGAGCAGCGCGGGGTCCGCCGAGGCCGGGACGCCGTCCGTCTCGGTGTACGCGGCCATCACCGAGCGGGCCCCGCCCTCGCGCAGCGCCATCTCGAACGGCGGCAGCGTCACGTCGGCCAGCTCCCGGGCGCCCGCCCGCACCGGCGCCAGATTGCGGGCGCCCGCCGAGGCCGCGTACCCGGCGAAGTGCTTGAGCGTGGCCACGATCCCGGCCGACTCCAGGCCCCGCACGTACGCCGTGCCGATCGTGCCGACCAGGTACGGGTCCTCGCCGATCGTCTCCTCCACCCGGCCCCAGCGCAGGTCCCGGACCACGTCCAGGACGGGCGCCAGGCCCTGGTGGACGCCGACCGAGCGCAGGTCGTGGCCGATGCGCTCGCCCAGCTCCGCCACCAGGGCGGGGTCGAAGGTCGCGCCCCAGGCCAGCGGCACCGGGTACGCCGTCGCCTGCCACGCGGTGAAGCCCGCCAGGCACTCCTCGTGGGCCACCGCCGGGATGCCGAAGCGGCTCGCCTCGGCGATCCGGCGCTGGGCGCGGGCCAGTGCCTGGGCACCCAGCTCAGGGGCCACCGGGGCCGTGCCGAAGGAGCGGGTCAGCTGGCCGAGGCCGAGGGTGATCAGCTCGTCCCAGTCGTAGTCCGCGGTCATCTCGCGCTGGAGCGGCGCGACCCCGTCGCCGTCGGTGTCCGCGCCCACCCAGACGCCGTACAGCTGGGCGGTCTTCTCCTCCAGGGTCATCCGGGAGATCAGGTCGTCGACACGGGCGGCGGCGGGCAGCGCGGGGTCGCGCCAGGGGGCGGTGCTCATGGAACTCCTGTCGGGGAAGGGGGACCGGTCGGCGATCACTTGCCGCCGACGCCCATCAGGCCGCCCACCAGCGCGCGGCGGGCCACCAGGTAGACGGCGAAGATCGGGATGCCGGAGAGGACGACCGAGGCGAGCAGGGCGGGGATGTTCACGCCGAACTGGCTCATGTAGGTGAACAGACCGAGGGTCAGCACGCGCGGTCCCTCGGACTGGGTGAAGATCAGCGGGAAGAGGAAGCCGTTCCACGCCTGGAGCGCCGAGTAGATCACGACGGTGCTGATGCCGCCCTTGGACATCGGGATGACCAGCTGGAACAGCATCCGGGTGGGCGAGGCGCCGTCCAGGGCCATCGCCTCGTACACCTCCTCGGAGATGTCCCGCATGGTGCCGGTGAGGACCAGGATGGCCACCGGCATCGCGAACGCGGCCGTCGGCAGGATGATCGCGAGCAGGCTGTCGTAGAGGTTCAGCTTGGTGATCATCAGGTACAGCGGTACGACGACCGCCTGCGCCGGGATGGCCACGCCGAGCAGGAACAGCCGGAAGGCGGCCCCCGACCAGAAGCCGCGGGTGCGTACCGCGACGTAGGAGAGCGGTACGCACAGCACCAGCACGATCACCACGACGGCGGCGGCCGCCAGCACGGTGTTCCACAGCAGGTGGAAGAAGGAGTTGTGCAGCACGGTGCTGTAGTTGGACCAGGTCGGACTGCCGGGCGGCTTCAGGGCGTTGTGGCCCAGCGCCTGGTCCTGCGGGGTGAGCGAGGCCGAGATCATCGCGTAGATCGGGACGATGACGACGACCAGCCAGACGAAGGAGCCGAGGCCGGCCAGCGGATTGGGCCGCTGGGTCCAGTGCCGGCGGCGGCGCCCGTCCGGCCGGGCCGCGGGCGCGGCGCCGGTCTTCACGGGGTGGGGCAGTGTGTCGTGAGACACCTCGTCACATTCCTTCCCGGGTGCTGCGCATCGCGCCGAAGCCGGACAGCCGGACCAGCAGCAGCGACAGCGCGGTCGCGACCACCACCAGGAAGGAGGCGATGGCGCTGGCGTAGCCGAAGTCGTAGCTCTTGAAGCCGGCTTCGTACATCAGGTACGGCACGATCGCCGTGTCGGTGCCGGGGCCGCCCTGGGTGAGGATCAGGACGGTCTCGAAGTAGGTCAGCGAGCCGACCACCATCAGCACCCCGGAGGTGGTCGCGGTGTTGCGCAGCTGGGGGAGCGTGATGGAGAAGAACTGGCGCAGGCGGCCCGCGCCGTCGATGGCCGCAGCCTGGTAGAGGACCTCGGGGATCTGGCGGGCCCCGCCCTGGTAGATCAGGGTGTGGAAGGGGATGAACTGCCAGCCGCCGACGAACACGATGGCGAGGAAGGCGCCGTTGGTGGAGCCGAGGGTGTCGCCGGGCACGATGCCGAAGTTGGGGTCGAGCAGGGCGTAGAACAGCAGCGAGATCGCCGTCGAGGACAGCAGGAACGGCACGAAGAAGACCGCCGACAGGATCGCGCGGTTGCGCTGCCTGCCCGCCGCCCAGACGCCGAGCAGCAGCGAGATCACCGTCTGGAAGGCCCAGCTGACCACCGTGAGCAGCACGGTGACCGTGAGGGACTGGGTGAGCCGGCCGTCGTCGAACAGCTTCTGCCAGTTGGCGAAACCCGCCGGCTCGGGGTTGCCGAGCCCGTTCCACTTGGTGAAGGAGAGGCAGAAGGCCAGCACCATGGGGACGACGGCGAAGAAGGCGAAGAACAGTACGGCGGGCAGGGCCAGGGCGGCGTGCGGGCGGCCCGCGTTCGCCCCGGCACTCCGCCGCGGGCGGCCCGCGCCGGTGCGCGAGCCGCCCTTCGTCGCGGTGTCGCTCACTTCAGCCCCTGCAGCGCCGACACGAACTGGCTCGGCGAGGACTTGCCGACGAACAGCTTGTTGACCTCGGTGAGCATCGGCGTCGACACGTTCGGGTCGACGGCCTGGTCCCAGCTCAGCGTGAACGCCGGCGCCTGCTGCACCATCTGGTACTGGAACTTGGCGAACACCGGGTTCGGCGAGGCGTCGAGCAGCTTCTCGGCGTTGGCCGTGGTCGGGATGGCGCCGATGGCGACCAGCTCCTTGGCGTACGTCTCCGAGGCGCAGTCGCGCAGGAAGGCGAACGCGGCGTCCTTGTTGGACGTACGGGCGTTGACCGACCAGTAGTTGGTGGGGTTGCCGACGACGTTGCGGATGTCGCCCGCGCCGCCCTCGACCGTCGGGAACGCGGTCCAGCCCAGCTCCTTGCGGGCGAAGTCCGGGAACTTGCCGAGCTGGGTGTTGTACTCCCAGGAGCCCATCAGGTGCATCGCGGCCTTGCCCTTGGCGAACACGGCCGGGGCGCCGCCGTTGGTGTAGGCGACCGAGCTGAAGCCCTTGCCGAAGGCGCCGTCGTCGACGAGTTCCCTGACCGTCTGGGCGGCCTTGAGGACGGCCGGGTCTCCCCAGCCGGAGGCGTCGCCGTTCTTGATCCGGTCGAAGACCTGGGGGCCGCCGATCCGGTCGACCAGGTACTCCAGCCACATCAGCTCGGGCCAGATGTCCGCGCCGCCCAGCGCGAAGGGGGTGATCCCGGCCCGCTTGAGCTTCTTGTTGATGTCGAGCAGCTGGTCCCAGGTGGTGGGCGGCTGGAGCTTCTGCTCGGCGAAGAGGGTCTTGTTGTAGAAGAGGATCACGGGCTGCATGCCGCGCATCGGTATGCCGTACTTGCGCCCGCCGAGGCCGCCCGCCGTGAGCACCGAGGGCAGGAAGCCGTTCTTCAGGACCGGGTCGGACTCGATGACGTCGGTGAGGTCCACCAGCTGCTTGGCATCCCGGTACGCCTTGATGGAGCCGCCGCCCCAGTTGAAGAAGATGTCCGGCGCGTTGGGGGAGCCCATCGCGGTGCGCAGCTTCGTCGGGTACTCCGAGCCGGGCACCTTCTCCAGCTTGATCTTGCCCTTGGCCTTCTTCGCGGCGGCCGACGCGTTGAACCGGTCGATCGCCTGGACCTGGACCTTGGCGTCGCCGTCGCCGTATACGAAGGCGGTGAGCGCGCCCCCGTTTCCGGAACCTCCGGAGGAGCCGCAGGCCGTGAGTCCGGCAGTTCCGGCGGTGACGAGTGTGGTGGCGCCGGCGCCGAGCACCCAGCGCCTGCTGAACATGTGCCCGCCGTTGGACGAGGTGGACTCCATTGACCCTGGCCTCTCGCAATATTTCGAGTGAGATTCCGAATGTTCCGGGAACGTATGGCGGAACAGGGGCTTCGTCAAGGGGTCGCGCAGGGATACGATCGCGGACATGAAGCCAGGGAAGCCCGCAGAAGCGCAGACCGCGACGCTCGCCGAGATCGCCCGAGAGGCAGGGGTCTCCGCTCCGACTGTTTCGAAGGTGCTCAACGGCAGAGCCGACGTCGCACCCTCGACCCGTACCCGCGTCGAGGAGCTGCTGCGCACCCACGGCTACCGGCGGCGGCGCGCCGAGGCCTCCCGCTCGCCGCTGATCGACCTGGTCTTCCACGAGCTGGAGAGCGCCTGGGCGATGGAGGTCATCCGGGGCGTGGAGAACGTGGCGCAGTCGGCCGGGCTCAGCGTGGTGCTGTCCGAGTCCGCCGGGCGGCTCACCCCCGGCCGCTCCTGGGCCGACCAGGTCGCCGCCCGCCGCCCGCACGGGGTGGTGCTGGTCCTGTCCGAACTGGACGCGGGCCAGCAGGCGTTGCTGACCAGCAGGTCCATCCCGTTCGTGGTGGTGGACCCGGCCGGCGACCCGGGCCCGGACGTGCCGTCCATCGGCGCCACCAACTGGCAGGGCGGCCTGGCCGCCACCCGCCATCTGATCGAGCTGGGCCACACCCGGATCGGCGCGATCAGCGGGCCCACCCGGATGATGTGCAGCCGTGCCCGGATCGACGGCTACCGCGCCGCCATGGAGACGGCCGGGCTGCCCGTCGACCCCTCGCTCGTCCTGGACGGGGACTTCCACCACGAGGCCGGCTATCGCCTGGGCCTGGAGCTGCTGCGCCGCCCCGACCGGCCCACCGCGATCTTCGCCGGCAACGACCTCCAGGCGCTGGGCCTCTACGAGGCCGCCCGCGAGCTGGGGCTGCGCATCCCCGAGGACCTCAGCGTGGTCGGCTTCGACGACCTGCCGGTGGCCCGCTGGGTGGGCCCGCCGCTGACGACCGTACGGCAGCCGCTGACCGAGATGGCCGAGGCGGCGGCCAGGCTGGTGCTCGAACTGGGCAGTGCGCAGGAGGAACGGGCGGCCACCCGGCTGGAGTTGGCCACGAGCCTGGTGGTGCGGTCGAGCACGGCACCGGTGCGGCCGGCGCAGTGATCGAAATTTTCGGGGCCGGTGTGCGGGCGGCTCCATGAAAATTTCGGAAGAAAACCAAATTGTGATGCTTCAACTAACGGCCCGCTAATAATTCGGACTTACGTTCCTGTCGTGACGCGACACGAGGAGCACGGCGACGCGGACATACGCGTGCGCCGGCGATCGAGAACGCTGCGGATCGCCGGTCTCACCCTGGCGGCCGCCCTGGTACTGGCCACGGCCACCGCGGGCTATGCGTACTGGCATCTCAACCACAACATCAAGAGCGTCGACATCAACAGCGCGCTCGGCGACGACCGTCCGGCGCCCGCTCCGGCCCCGAGCGCGTCCTCGGCCGCCGCGCCGCTCCCGTCCGGCGCCCTGAACATCCTGGTCCTCGGCTCGGACTCGCGCAGCGGCAAGGCCGACAAGGCGCTGGGCGGCGGCGACAGCGAGGGCGCCCGTTCGGACACCGCGATGGTGGTGCACATCGACGCGGGGCGCACCGCCGCCACCGTGGTCAGCATCCCGCGCGACACCCTCGTCACCCGCCCGTCCTGCCCGCTGCCCTCCGGGGGCGAGACCGCGGTGGCGTACGGCTCCATGTTCAACAGCGCCTTCTCGGTGGGCGGTCCGGTGTGCGCGGTGAAGACGGCCGAGTCGGTCACCGGTGTGCGCATGGACCACTTCGTCGAGATCGACTTCGCCGGTTTCGCCAAGCTGGTGGACGCGCTCGGCGGGGTCGACGTCACCACGAGCCAGGACATCGACGACGACAAGAGCCACCTCCATCTGAAGGCGGGCCCCCACCACCTCGACGGCACACAGGCGCTGGCCCTCGCGCGCACCCGGCACGGCATCGGCGACGGCAGCGACCTGGGCCGCATAGGGCTCCAACAGCTGCTGGTGAAGGCCCTGTTGGAGCAGATCTCCGGCACGAACCTGCTCGCCGACCCGGCCAGGCTCTACCAGGTCGCCGACGCGGTCACCGCGAGCATCACCACCGA
Organism: Streptomyces sp. SCPE 10; assembly: GCF_051980735.1. NCBI lineage: Bacteria > Bacillati > Actinomycetota > Actinomycetes > Kitasatosporales > Streptomycetaceae > Streptomyces > Streptomyces sp. SCPE 10. The sequence continues at coordinate 4,630,865 of NZ_CP197069.1, forward strand.
CACCGGCCTGGACTCGCTCGCCGAACTGACCAGCCTGGGGCAGAGCCTGAAGGGGCTGAGCGCCGACCATGTGAAGACGGTGATGATGCCGGTCGTCCAGGCGCCCTCAGACCCCAACCGGGTGATCGCGAAGGAGCCGGACGCGCGGAACCTGTGGGAGTCCCTGCGCCGCTGACCCTGCGCTCGGAGGCTTGCCCGGGGGTCGGGCCGCCGGGCGGCCCGTCAGGGGGCCGCCGGCGGCCGGGCGGGACCGCCGATCAGCATGGTGGGCGCGCCCGCCACCCGGGTCAGGAACACGGTCGCCGCGTTCGGCCCCTGCGGCTTGACCTTCCGGCGCAGCTCCTCCGGCTCGACCGCCGACCCGCGCTTCTTCACGGTCAGCGTGCCGACCCCGCGTTCGCGCAGCAGCGCCTTCAGCTTCTTCACGTTGAACGGGATCCGGTCGGTGATCTCGTAGGCGGTGGCGTACGGCGTGGGGTGCAGCGTGTCGGCGGTGACGTAGGCGATGGTCTCGTCCAGGAGGCCCCCGCCGACCTCCTGCGCCACCTCGGCGACCAGGTGCGCGCGGATCACGGCGCCGTCCGGCTCGTACAAGTACGGTCCCACCGGCCGCACTTCGGGGTTCGGCAGCCCCCGTCCGAGCAGCGTGCGCGGGCCGGGCAGCAGGGTGGCGCGCACCGCGCCCGGCGACCCGGTGCCGAACCAGAGCACCGCCTCCTTCACATCGCCGCCGTCGGAGATCCACTCGGCCTCGGCCTCCGGGGGCACCGCCTCGTGCGGCACGCCCGGGGCGATCTTCAGCGCGGCGTGCGGCGCCCGGCGCGCGGCGGACACCGCCCACGACAGCGGCGGCGAGTACGCCTCGGGGTCGAAGACCCGGCCGCCGCCCCTGGCCGAGGTGCCCCGTCGCGCGGGATCCACGAACACGGCGTCGTACCCGGCGGTGTCCACCTCGGTGACGTCGGCCTCGCGTACCTCGATCAGGTCGGCGAGCCCGAGGGCCTCGGCGTTCGCCCGCGTCACGGCCGCCGTCAGCGGGTCCCGGTCCACGGCGAGCACCCGGATGCCGGCCCGCGCCAGCGCGATGGCGTCCCCGCCGATCCCGCAGCACAGGTCCGCCACCGAGGTCACCCCGAGATCGGTCAGCCGCCGCGCCCGGTACGCCGCCACGCCGGCCCGGGTGGACTGCTCGACCCCGTTCGGGGTGAAGAACATCCGCTCCGCGTCCGCCTTCGCGAACTTGGCCGCCGCCCGCTGCCGCAGCCGGGCCTGGCCGAGCGCGGCCGACACCAGTGCGGCGGGGTGGTCGCGGCGCAGCCGGGTGGCGACGGCCAGTTCGTCGGCCGGGGCGGTGTCGCGGACCTCTTCGAGGAGGGCCCGGCCTTCGGGGGTGAGGAGGGGAGCGAGGTCGTTCACCGGGTCATTGTGGGCCAGTCGGTGGATGGTGCGCCTCCGGACGGCGTTGTCGGCCGGGCCGCGGGCGCCGGGCCTGCGAAGATCCAGCACCATGCGTCTAGTAGTACAAAATGACAAAAATCGGGTACGGGGCGGCCGGAGCCGGTCGCGCGGGCGGGGCCTCGCCCTCGGCTGCGGCGCCGCGGTCCTCGCCTCCACCGCCCTCGTCACCGGCTGCTCCGAGGCCGGCTCCCACGCCCCGCGCCCGGCCGCGGGCCAGGGCGGTGCCGCCGCCCACGCCCCGGACGCCCGGGCCGCGCGGGCCGCGGAACACGCCCGGCTGGTCGCCGCGGCCAAGAGATGGGGGCTGGACGAGGTCCCGCTCACGCCCCCGCCGCCACCCGCGAAGAAGCCCCGCATCACCGCGCGCGCGGGCTTCGAGGTCGACCACCAGGAGGACTGGGGCCTGCCCCCCGTCTTCACTACCGTCCCCACCGACAACAAGGTCGTCTTCCTCACCATCGACGACGGCTCGGAGAAGGACCCCCGGTTCCTGGAGATGATGCGGGACCTGAAGGTCCCGTACACCGCGTTCCTCAGCGACTACCTGGTCAAGGACGACTACGGCTACTTCCGCAAGGCCCAGTCCTACGGCAACGGCGTCAACAACCACACCCTGCACCACCCCTACCTGCCGGGGCTGTCCTACGACGAGCAGCGCCACGAGATCTGCGACATGCAGGACATCATGCGCAAGCAGTACGGCAAGCGCCCCACGCTCTTCCGCCCGCCCTACGGCAACTACAACCAGGACACCCTGGTCGCCGCCAAGTCCTGCGGCATCAAGTACGCGCCGATCTGGAACGAGGAGGTCTACGTCGACCACTGGGAGTTCCGCGAGGACGACCAGCAGCTGCGCCGCGGCGACATCGTGCTCACCCACTTCCGGGGCCGCGGCGACTGGGACGGCACGATGGTCGACGACATGCGCCGCTTCCTCAACAAGGTCACCCGCGAGGGTTACGCCGTGGCCCGCCTGGAGGACTACCTGTGAGCCGGCCGGGGGACCCCAGGTGAGCCGACCGGGGGAGGGCCGGCGGGCGGCCCGTGCGCGGCGGCGCCCGGGCCGCGCCGCGGCCGGTGCCGCGGCGCTCTGCTCGCTGCTGCTGCTCGTGGGCTGCGCCCAGTCCGTCGACCCCATCGAACGGCTGGGCAGGAAGGCGGCCGAGGGCGTGCACCCGCACGCCCCCGCGTCCGTCCCGCCCTACCGCCGCTGGGGCCTGACCGCACCGCTCGCCCGTCCCCCGGTACCCCCCGCCCGCCGTCTCGCGGCGCCTCGGGGACCCGCCCCGCTGCCCCCGGTCGTGGACCACGTCCCCACCCGCGACCGGGTCGTCTTCCTCACCTACGACGACACCGGGCAGGACCCCGGCTTCACCGCCATGGTCCGCCAACTCCGGCTCCCGGTGAGCCTGTTCGTGCCCGACGGCACCCGGCCGGACGCCCTCGCCCCGCTCCGCGCCGCCGGTGCCGCCGTGGAGAACCGCACCCCCGACCGCCCACCGCTGGCCGGCCGGCCGTACACCGCCCAGCGCACCGCGATCTGCGCCCGCCGGGACCGGCTGCGCGCCCGCCTCTTCCGCCCGCCCGGCGGCGCCTACGACCGCACCACCCGGCGCGCGGCGGCCGGCTGCGGCATCACCGCCCTCGCCCTCTGGCGCGCCACCCTGACCCCCGCCGGGCTGACCTACCCCCGGGGCCCCCGCCACCTCCGCCCCGGTGACATCGTCCGCGTCACCCCCAGGGCCCCCGCGTCCCGTCTCCTGCGCGGCATCCAGCGGCGGAACCTGACGGTGGGCCGCCTCGAGGACTACCTGTAGCGGACCGGGAACGGCCGACGCGCCACGACGTCATTGGCACTCCGCTTGACCGAGTGCTAATCGCAGTCATAGTCTCGGGTCTGGCACTCCCCCCTGGAGAGTGCCAACAACGCGACGGGCAGGTCCGGCACCCGCGACGACGGATCGACCTGGTCGCCACCTCAGACAGTTAACCCCGTGAGATCTCCGAAGGGGGAGGTCGGATCGTGACGACCGCCAGCTCCAAGGTTGCCATCAAGCCGCTCGAGGACCGCATCGTGGTCCAGCCGCTGGACGCCGAGCAGACCACGGCCTCTGGCCTGGTCATCCCGGACACCGCGAAGGAGAAGCCCCAGGAGGGCGCCGTCCTCGCCGTGGGCCCGGGCCGGTTCGAGAACGGCGAGCGCCTTCCGCTCGACGTCAAGGTCGGCGACGTCGTCCTCTACAGCAAGTACGGCGGCACCGAGGTGAAGTACAGCGGCGAGGAGTACCTCGTCCTCTCGGCTCGCGACGTTCTCGCGATCATCGAGAAGTAATCACCCCGAGCAAACCTTTGCTTTGAGCTGCGCCCCTGGCCCCCGCGACCGATAACGAAGCCGGGCGCCCGGGGCGCAGTTCGTCTTTGTACCCACAGATTTCCGAGAGGGCTCCCGCTGTCATGGCGAAGATCCTGAAGTTCGACGAGGACGCCCGTCGCGCCCTTGAGCGCGGCGTCAACAAGCTGGCCGACACGGTGAAGGTGACGATCGGCCCCAAGGGTCGCAACGTCGTCATCGACAAGAAGTTCGGCGCTCCCACCATCACCAACGACGGCGTCACCATCGCCCGCGAGGTGGAGATCGAGGACCCGTACGAGAACCTCGGCGCGCAGCTGGTGAAGGAGGTGGCGACCAAGACCAACGACATCGCGGGTGACGGCACCACCACCGCCACCGTGCTCGCCCAGGCGCTGGTGCGCGAGGGTCTGAAGAACGTCGCCGCCGGTGCCTCCCCGGCCGCCCTGAAGAAGGGCATCGACGCCGCGGTGAAGGCCGTCTCCGACGACCTGCTCGCCACCGCCCGTCCGATCGACGAGAAGTCCGACATCGCCGCCGTGGCCGCGCTGTCCGCCCAGGACCAGCAGGTCGGCGAGCTGATCGCCGAGGCCATGGACAAGGTCGGCAAGGACGGTGTCATCACCGTCGAGGAGTCCAACACCTTCGGTCTGGAGCTGGACTTCACCGAGGGCATGGCCTTCGACAAGGGCTACCTGTCCCCGTACTTCGTGACCGACCAGGAGCGTATGGAGGCCGTCCTCGACGACCCGTACATCCTGATCAACCAGGGCAAGATCTCCGCCATCGCGGACCTGCTGCCGCTGCTGGAGAAGGTCATCCAGGCCGGCTCCTCCAAGCCGCTGCTGATCATCGCCGAGGACATCGAGGGCGAGGCCCTGTCGACCCTGGTCGTCAACAAGATCCGCGGCACCTTCAACGCCGTCGCGGTGAAGGCCCCCGGCTTCGGCGACCGCCGCAAGGCGATGCTCCAGGACATGGCCGTCCTCACCGGCGCCACCGTCATCTCCGAGGAGGTCGGCCTCAAGCTCGACCAGGTCGGCATCGACGTGCTCGGCTCCGCCCGCCGCGTCACCGTCACCAAGGACGACACCACGATCGTCGAGGGTGCCGGCAAGGCCGAGGACCTCAACGGCCGCGTCGCCCAGATCAAGGCCGAGATCGAGAACACCGACTCCGACTGGGACCGCGAGAAGCTCCAGGAGCGCCTCGCGAAGCTGGCCGGCGGCGTGTGCGTGATCAAGGTCGGCGCCGCCACCGAGGTGGAGCTGAAGGAGAAGAAGCACCGTCTGGAGGACGCCATCTCCGCGACCCGCGCCGCGGTCGAGGAGGGCATCGTCTCCGGTGGTGGCTCCGCGCTCGTCCACGCCTCCAAGGTCCTGGAGGGCAACCTCGACAAGACCGGCGACGAGGCCACCGGTGTCGCCGTGGTCCGCAACGCGGTCGTCGAGCCGCTGCGCTGGATCGGCGAGAACGCCGGCCAGGAGGGCTACGTCATCGTCTCCAAGGTCAAGGACCTCGACAAGGGCCAGGGCTACAACGCCGCCACCGGCGAGTACGGCGACCTGATCAAGGCCGGCGTCATCGACCCGGTCAAGGTCACCCGCTCCGCCCTGGAGAACGCCGCCTCCATCGCCTCCCTGCTGCTCACGACCGAGACCCTGGTCGTCGAGAAGAAGGAAGAGGAGGAGCCGGCCGCCGCCGCGGGCCACAGCCACGGCCACGCCCACTGACGCGAGACCGGTCAGCCGGTAGACGCCAGGTCACTTCGCCCCGTCGCGCCGCGGCGGGGCGAAGTGCTGTCCGGGGCCGGCCGGAGCGGGCCTCAGCCGGCCGGCCGCGAGCGGACGCGGCCCCGTGCGCGGGCCGCCCAGCCGCTCACCGACGCGGCACCGGTGCCGCACGCGAGGACTCGCCAGGCGCCGGGGGTCCAGGCGAAGACCGCGTCCTGTCCGAAGCGGCGGCCCAGTCCGCGCGCCGCGGCATCGTCCAGGCCGACGACGGCCACACTCTCCTCCCGGTACGTACCGCCCGGGTCGCCGCCCTCCGCGGGCCACCAGGCGAGACCGAGGCGGTGGACCTCGCCGAGCAGCAGGCGGTGGGCGCGCGTGTTGGCGCCGGCGGACGCGGTACGACCCCGCGGGTTCCAGGCGGTGATCACATGCACGGCCGCGCGGCCGGCCGCTTCCGGGAAGGCACCCTCGGCCGTACCGGAGGCGCGCGGCTCGACACGAACCGTTCGCTCGGGGAACCGGATCTCGACGACCGCGGTCCGGTAGTGCTCCCAGTTGCCGGGCATGACGGTCGCGTCGGTGACGTGCACAAGGGCCTCCTGAGGAACGAAGACCCCCTTACAGGTCGCGCAGGGAGATCGGTGGTCGTCCGCAAGATGCCATGATCACGCCCCCGGTGCAAGAGGTGCCCGCCGCGGACCTCACTGCTCCAACTCGTCCAGCGCGCCCAGCTGTTCCATCAGACCCAGTTGGTCGTGCTGCCACCACAGCTCGGCGATCTTGCCGTCGGCGCCGAGGCGGAAGAAGGTCGTCCCGGTCATGGCGACACGGCGGCCGGTGGGGGCGATGCCGAGGAACTCGCCGGTGTGGGTGGCACGCCAGGTCCAGCGGGCGCAGGCACGGTCGCCCTGGGCGAGGAGGTCCTCGACGGTGAAGGCGGCGTCGAAGGCGGCGTGCCACATGCGGTGCTCGGCGCGGATGTTGTCCAGGCCGATGGTGTCCTGCGGGTTCATCGGGTCGTGGCTGTGCGCGTCCTCGTCCAGCAGGTCGTTGAGCGGGGGCGGCTCGCCGGGGGCCGTGAGCGTGGTGAAGAACCGCCGTACGGTGTCCTCGGCCGTCCGTCTGTCCTGTCGTACCGCGTCCAGGTCCGTCATGGCGCCGCCTCCGGCCTCGCTGGTCCCTCCATTTTCCCACCGGACCGCCGACGGCACCCGTTCGCGCGCGGGCCGCCTACCGGGGCCCGTACTTGCGGCCGGTGCGGGAGGTGACACCACCGAGCAGCCCGCGCGGGGTGACCTTCACCAGACCCATCAGCGCCTTGTAGCGGGGGTCCGGGATGGACACCGACTTGCCCCGCGCCAGGTCGGTGAGGGCCGCGGCGACCAGCTTGTCGGCGTCCAGCCACATCCAGCCGGGGATGTTGTCCGTGCCCATCCCGGCCCGCTGGTGGAACTCGGTGCGCACGAAGCCCGGGCACAGGGCCATCAGCCGCACGCCGGTGCCGGCCAGGTCCTTCGCCGCGCCCTGGGTGAACTGCACGACCCACGCCTTGGAGGCGCCATAGGTGCCGCGGGGCACGAAGGCGGCCACCGAGGCGACGTTGACGACGCCGCCCCGGCCCCGCTCGCGCATCGCCTCGGCCGCCGCCGAGGTCAGCCGCAGCACCGCCTCGCAGTGCACCTTGAGCATCGTCAGCTCGTCGGCCATGGAGACCTCGAGATAACGGCCCTTGTTGCCGAAACCGGCGTTGTTGATCAGCAGGTCGACCGGGTTCCTGCGGTCGCCGAGCCGGTCGGCGACCGTCTCGATGCCCTTGTCCTCGGACAGGTCGGCGGCCAGCACCTCCGCCTCGATGCCATGCCGGTCGTGCAACTCGGTCGCCTGTTCGCGCAGCCTCCTGGTGTCGCGCGCCACCAGGACGAGGTCATGCCCGTCAGCCGCCAGCCGCCGCGCGAACGCGGCACCGATCCCCGCGGTCGATCCCGTAATCAGAGCCGTTGTCATGACCCAAGCGTAGTGATCGCGGGCTTGCGGAGCACCGGCGTCCACCATGCGGTGACGGCCGCTCAGCGGGTCTGCGCGGCCACGTACTTCCGGGCCGCGGCCAGCGTCTCCGGATGCAGGGCGTCGGCCGCCGCGAGCAGCCGGGGCAGCAGTTCCCGCTCCGTGGTGGCGGCGCGGAACTCCATCGCCGCGGTCACCCCGTGCCCGGGCCGGTGGATGATCTCCACCGGGTCGCCCGCGCGTATCTCGCCCGGCTCGATCACCCGGAGGTAGGCACCGGTCGCGCCCTTCCGGGTGAACCTCTTGACCCAGCCGCGTTCGCCCAGATGGCCCTGGAAGGTGCGGCACGGGATGCGGCCCGAGGTGACCTCCAGGACCACCGTCGGACCGATCCGCCAGCGCTCGCCGATCAGCGCCCCGGAGACGTCGAGACCACTGGTCGTGATGTTCTCCCCGAAGCAGCCGTTGGCCAGCGGACGGCCCAGCTCGCGCTCCCAGTGGTCCAGGTCCTCGCGCGCGAACGCGTACACCGCCTGGTCGTCACCGCCGTGATGGCGCAGGTCGCACACCGCGTCCCCGGCCAGCCCGCTCCCGCCGGTGCCCTTGGGGCCCGGCGCCGACACCCGCACCGGGCCGGTCACCGGCCGCTTGTCGATGCCGGTGACGCCCTCCGCCTGGTCCGTGTACGGCACCGGGCGCGGCCGCCCGACGTTGACCGAGAGAAGTTCCATGGCCGCACCGTACGAGATCTTCCTCAAAGCGTCGAGCGATTATCCAGTGAGGTCCCCAAGCCTGCCTTATGCTTGAGGGGTGATCGAGGCCCGTCATCTCCGTGTCCTGCGCGCCGTCGCCGCCACCGGTTCCTTCTCGGCCGCCGGGCGCGAGCTGGGCTGCACCCAGCCCGCCGTCAGCCAGCAGATGAAGGCCCTGGAGGCCTCGGTCGGCACTCCGCTGCTGGTCCGCACCGGCCGCGAGATGCGGCTGACCCAGGCCGGCGAGGCCCTGGTCCGGCATGCCTCCGGCATCCTCGCCGGACTCACCGCCGCCGAGGAGGAGGTCGCCGCCATCGCGGGCCTGCGGGCCGGCCGGGTCCGCCTGGTCTCCTTCCCGAGCGGCAGCTCCACCCTCGTCCCCACCGCCCTGGCCGCCCTGCGTGCCGCCCACCCCGGCACCCGGGTCTCCCTGGAGGAGGCCGAGCCCCCGCGCTCCGTCGAGCTGCTGCGCGAGGGCGACTGCGACCTCGCGCTGGCCTTCCGCTACGAGGGGGCGGCGGTCACCGAGGACTGGGACGACCTGGTCGTGCGCCCCCTGCTGACCGACCGACTGGTGGCCCTGGTGCCCGAGCGGCACCGGCTCGCGCGCGCCCGGAGCGTCGCCATCGGGGAACTGGCCGAGGAGCCCTGGATCGCGGGCTGCCCGCGCTGCCGGGGCCAGCTGGTGGAGGTCTGCCAAGGGGCCGGGTTCGCGCCGCGCATCGACTTCGCCACGGACGACTACCCGGCGGTGGCCGGGCTGGTGGGCGCGGGACTGGGGGTGGCGGTACTGCCGCAGCTGGCGGTGGAGTCGGTACGGCCGAGAGGGGTGAGCACGGTACGGCTGGAGCCGGCGGTGCGCCGGGAGATCGTCGCGCTCACGCTGCCCGACCTGGCGCAGGTGCCGGCGGTGGCGGCGACGCTGGAACAGCTGGGCCGCGCGGCCGGGCGCGCGGGGTAACGCGGAACAGGGGTCACAAGGTCGCGGGCACGCACTCGGCGTGCCCGGTGTGGAGTGGAGACATCAGCGCACCCGACGGGCCGCAGGTGCGATGCAGAAACGTTCCTTCACTGATCCTGGGCGGTATCGCCGCTGGTGGTCGAGGCCGCCACCAGGCGGTTGCGTGCCCGCCCCATCAACTCTTCGCGCTCATCCTCGGTCAGGCCGCCCCAGACGCCGTACGGCTCGCGCACGGCAAGCGCGTGCGCCGCGCACTCCGCACGGACCGGGCACCTCATGCAGACCTCCTTGGCCGAGTTCTCGCGAGCGCTCCGAGCCGCCCCGCGCTCGCCCTCCGGGTGGAAGAAGAGCGAGCTGTCCACCCCGCGGCAAGCAGCCAGCAGCTGCCAGTCCCACAGGTCCGCGTTCGGTCCGGGAAGGCGGGAGAAATCTGCCATTACGTGACCCCTTGTAGCCGTTCTGGGCGGATACGGTGGCAACGACCGTACATCTCCGGTCTAAGGAGATGTAAATATGACTCATTGCGAATCTAGCCCCGAACACTACGAAACGGGAAGAAAAGCAGCTGAATGGGTCATAGGTTGTGATGAAAAGTTGAGGGTCCGTTGGGCATGTCTGCACCGTGTCGGTGCCCTCACGTAGAGTGCCGATGACGGTATGCAGCCCCGTAACTCTTTCGAGTGACCGTCGTTGAGAGTGCGGAGGCGGTTGAAAAAACAAGAGCTCGGGCAGGCGTCCGAGACGGTCGACCGCACAGGTGACGATTCCGTACCAGCCTGGAGGCTCAAGGTGACGCGCATCAGCTGCGGAGGGCGGTCATGACATCCGTCCTCGTCTGCGACGACTCCCCGCTTGCCCGAGAAGCGCTCCGCCGCGCGGTCGCGACCGTGCCCGGTGTCGAGCGTGTGACGACGGCGGCCAACGGCGAGGAAGTCCTCCGCCGCTGGGGCGCCGACCGCTCCGACCTCATCCTCATGGACGTCCGCATGCCCGGCCTGGGCGGCGTCGAGACCGTGCGCCGGCTGCTGTCCGCAGACCCCGGCGCCCGGATCATCATGCTCACCGTGGCCGAGGACCTCGACGGCGTGGCCCTCGCGGTGGCCGCCGGCGCCCGGGGCTACCTGCACAAGGACGCCTCGCGCGCCGAACTGCGGGCCACGGTGACGCAGGCCCTGGCCGACCCCACCTGGCGGCTGGCCCCGCGCCGGCTCCGCTCGGCCGAGATGGGCGCCGCGCCCACGCTCACCGCGCGGGAGATCCAGGTCCTGGAGGGCATGAGTCACGGCCGCTCCAACGCCGAGATCGGCCGCGAGCTGTTCCTCTCCGAGGACACCGTGAAGACCCACGCCCGGCGCCTGTTCAAGAAGCTCGGCGCCTCGGACCGCGCCCACGCGGTGGCCCTCGGCTTCCGCTGGGGCCTGGTCAGGTAGGACGACCCGGCGGGCCCCGCGCGGCATGTCGCGCGGGGCCGGGCATCTTCCCGGGGCGCGCCCGCGCTTTTCCGTGCCCGGGTGACCGGCCGGGTGGGCCGAACCGAGGCCCGCGCCGTCCGGGCGTCCGGCGGACACCCCGCGCGGTGGCCGAACCGGCCGCGTCGCGGCCTGCCTGCCGGGGGCTTCCCGCGAGCGGGCACCGGTGACGGTGCCGCGCTGCCCGGTGCCGGGCCCGTCGGCTTCCGGGCCCCGTGCGCGGGGGTGAACTCCGCCGGCTGCCCCGCGTCGGCCGGTGACGGCGTCGGGATCCCGTCGGCTGCCCCGTGTCGCCGTCGAAGGCGGTGGCGGGACCTGCCGCCCGTGCCGGGTCGTACCGCTGCCGCGACCCTTTCGGCCGCCCGCGCCGCCACCGGTTTCCCACACCCGTCGGCCTCCCCGGTCGGCCTCGGTGTCGGCCGAGGTCACCGCCCCGGAGCCGGGCCCCGCCGCCGTCCGGTGGGCACCGCGTACGCTCCGCCGGGAGGGGTGTTCGACCGGCGCCGCGCGGCGGTGTGCGGGCGGGACCACCGGACGGGCGCTGCTCGTTTCGGCGCGGATGCCGCATCCTTGAGGTGTGGAGTCTCTCGGGGACGAGTCGGTCGAGCGGAAGGGGAGGGCGCAGGGAATGAGTGCCGGCGCACCTGCTCATAACGCTTCGGTGCACAACCATCAGCACGATGCGACGGACCGGACGGCCACAAGGCACCATGGACCGATGCGCGACGACGATGCGGGCACGGCCCAGGGGTCGATCGGTGCGCTCGTGCTTCGTGCCGTCGACGGGGACGAGCAGGCCACCCACGATCTGCTCGCGCACGTCCACCCGCTGGCGCTGCGCTACTGCCGCACCCGGTTGTCCCGGCTGCCCGGCGACGCGCGCCACTTCGTGGAGGACCTCGCCCAGGAGGTCTGCGTGGCGGTGCTGCTCGCACTGCCCCGCTACCGCGACACCGGCCGGCCTTTCGAGGCGTTCGTCTTCGCCATCGCCTCCCACAAGGTCGCCGACCTCCAGCGCGCCGCCATGCGCCACCCCGGTTCCACGGCGGTGCCCTCCGACGAGATGCCGGAACGGCCGGACGACTCGCTTGGCCCGGAGGAGCGCGCCCTGCTCAGCAGCGACGCCGAGTGGGCCAAGAAGCTGCTCGCCAACCTCCCCGAGAACCAGCGCGAACTGCTGCTGCTGCGCATCGCCGTGGGCCTCACCGCGGAGGAGACGGGGCAGATGTTGGGAATGTCACCCGGAGCGGTCCGGGTCGCCCAGCACCGGGCGCTGAGCCGGCTGCGGGCACTGGCCGAGCAGTAGCGGGAACCTCACGGCAACACCGTATGAACATACGAAGCCGAAGGTGATCTTCCGCCGTGGAATTTGCTGGCCGCGCTTCCCGTTAGCATGGACATCCGCACCGATCAAGGCCATTTGGGGAAGGTGTCATGACTGCCAACGTCGACGGAGTGCCCGGTAAATTCGCGACACTCGGGCTGACCTACGACGACGTGCTGCTGCTGCCGGGCGCCTCCGAGGTGCTCCCCAACGCGGTCGACACCTCGTCCCACATCTCGCGCAACGTCCGCGTCAACATCCCGCTGCTGTCGGCGGCGATGGACAAGGTGACCGAGTCGCGCATGGCGATCGCCATGGCCCGCCTCGGCGGCGTCGGCGTGCTGCACCGTAACCTGTCCGTCGAGGACCAGGTGAACCAGGTGGACCTGGTGAAGCGGTCCGAGTCCGGCATGGTCACCGACCCGATCACCGTGCACCCCGAGGCCACGCTCGCCGAGGCCGACGCCCTGTGCGCCAAGTTCCGCATCAGCGGTGTCCCGGTCACCGACCCGGCCGGCCGGCTGCTGGGCATCGTCACCAACCGTGACATGGCCTTCGAGAGCGACCGCACCCGCCAGGTGCACGAGGTCATGACCCCGATGCCGCTGGTCACCGGCAAGGTCGGCATCTCCGGCCCCGAGGCCATGCAGCTGCTGCGCAAGCACAAGATCGAGAAGCTGCCGCTGGTCGACGACGAGGGCGTCCTCAAGGGCCTGATCACGGTCAAGGACTTCGTCAAGGCCGAGAAGTACCCGAACGCCGCCAAGGACGCCGAGGGCCGCCTGCTCGTCGGCGCCGCCGTGGGCGCCAGCCCCGAGGCCCTGGAGCGCGCCCAGGCGCTCGCCGAGGCCGGCGCGGACTTCCTGGTCGTCGACACCTCGCACGGCCACAACAGCAACGCCCTCAGCTGGATGGCGAAGATCAAGTCCGCCGTCGACGTGGACGTGATCGGCGGCAACGTCGCCACGCGCGACGGCGCCCAGGCGCTCATCGACGCCGGTGTCGACGGCATCAAGGTGGGCGTCGGCCCGGGCTCGATCTGCACCACGCGCGTGGTCGCCGGCATCGGCGTCCCGCAGGTCACGGCCATCTACGAGGCGTCTCTCGCCGCCCGTCCGGCGGGCATCCCGCTGATCGGCGACGGCGGCCTGCAGTACTCGGGCGACATCGGCAAGGCCCTCGCCGCCGGTGCCGACACGGTGATGCTGGGCAGCCTCCTCGCGGGCTGCGAGGAGTCGCCGGGCGAGCTGCTGTTCATCAACGGCAAGCAGTTCAAGTCGTACCGCGGCATGGGCTCGCTGGGCGCCATGCAGTCCCGCGGCCAGGGCAAGTCCTACTCCAAGGACCGCTACTTCCAGGCCGAGGTGGCGTCCGACGACAAGCTCGTGCCCGAGGGCGTCGAGGGCCAGGTGCCCTACCGCGGCCCGCTGTCCAACGTGCTGCACCAGCTCGTCGGCGGCCTGCGCCAGACCATGGGCTACGTGGGCGCCGCCACCATCGCGGAGATGGAGTCCAAGGGCCGCTTCGTCCGGATCACCTCGGCGGGCCTCAAGGAGAGCCACCCGCACGACATCCAGATGACGGTCGAGGCGCCGAACTACAGCGCCAAGTAACCACCAGGCCGCACCGAAGGCGGCCCCGGGACATCCGGGGCCGCCTTTGTCGTACCCGTCGGCGATACTGGAAGGCGCTGAAACGCATCAGGGAAAGGCCACAGACGTGACTGAGATCGAGATCGGGCGCGGCAAGCGCGGCCGCCGGGCGTACGCCTTCGACGACATCGCCGTCGTCCCCAGCCGCCGTACGCGGGACCCGAAGGAGGTCTCGATCGCCTGGCAGATCGACGCCTACCGCTTCGAGCTGCCCTTCCTGGCCGCCCCCATGGACTCCGTGGTCTCCCCGGCCACCGCGATCCGCATCGGCGAGCTGGGCGGCCTCGGCGTCCTCAACCTCGAGGGCCTGTGGACCCGGTACGAGGACCCGCAGCCGCTGCTGGACGAGATCGCCGAGCTGCCGGCCGAGCGCGCCACCCGCCGCCTCCAGGAGATCTACGCGGCGCCCATCAAGGAAGAGCTGATCGGCGCCCGCATCAAGGAGGTGCGCGACTCCGGCGTGGTCACGGCGGCCGCGCTCTCCCCGCAGCGCACCGCGCAGTTCTCCAAGGCGGTCGTGGACGCGGGCGTGGACATCTTCGTCATCCGCGGCACCACGGTCTCCGCGGAGCACGTGTCGTCCTCGCACGAGCCGCTGAACCTGAAGCAGTTCATCTACGAGCTGGACGTCCCGGTGATCGTCGGCGGCTGCGCCACCTACACGGCCGCGCTGCACCTGATGCGCACCGGTGCGGCCGGTGTGCTGGTCGGCTTCGGCGGCGGCGCCGCCCACACCACCCGCAACGTGCTGGGCATCCAGGTTCCGATGGCCACGGCCGTCGCGGACGTGGCCGCGGCCCGCCGCGACTACATGGACGAGTCCGGCGGCCGCTACGTGCACGTCATCGCGGACGGCGGTGTCGGCTGGTCCGGCGACCTGCCCAAGGCGATCGCCTGCGGCGCCGACGCGGTGATGATGGGCTCCCCGCTGGCCCGGGCCACGGACGCGCCCGGCAAGGGCCACCACTGGGGCATGGAGGCGGTCAACGAGGAGCTGCCCCGCGGCAAGAAGGTCGACCTCGGCACCGTCGGCACCATCGAAGAGGTCCTCACCGGCCCGTCGCACACCCCGGACGGCTCGATGAACCTCTTCGGCGCCCTGCGCCGCGCCATGGCCACCACCGGCTACAGCGAACTCAAGGAGTTCCAGCGGGTCGAGGTGACCGTCGCGGACAGCCAGCACAAGCGCTGACCCGGCGCCGCGAGGGCTTCGTACGACGGCAGGGGCCCGGTCACCGACGCGGTGGCCGGGCCCCTGCCGTGCGTCCTACAGCGCGGCCTTCTTGGCGGCCGAGAACGAGGCGAAGCCGGCGATGGCGAAGAAGACGAAAGTGAGCAGGTCGGCGTCCTCCTTCCAGGCCCGCTGGACCACGTCGAAGTGGTCGAAGAAGACCTGGGAGAAGCCGAGGCCGGTCGCCTTGGCCCCGATCATGGCCTCGCCCACCAGCTGGCCGAAGTAGACCGCGACCAGCGCCAGCACCACGGAGGCGACGGGCAGGACGGGGTTGCGGCCGCCCGCCTTGCCCGCCGCGAGGCCGACGACGAAGCCGACGCCCACGGCCGCGTAGCCGATCTCGTGCTTGGTGGCGCCGATGATGGCGCCGTAGAGCGCCGCGGCGACCACGGCGGCGACGACCGCGGAGACCAGGCCGACGACCAGGTTGTCGCGGACCGGCGCGGGCGCGGCGGGGGCCGTCGGCCCGGCGGGCGGCGCCATCGGCGCGGCGCCCGGGACGCCCGGCTGCGGCGGGTACGGGGCGCCGGCCGGGGCCTACTGCGCGTACGGATCGGCGGCCACCGGGCCCGGCTGCGGCTGCGGCGGTGGTGCTGACTGGCTCATGACAGGAATCCCCCCGTGCTGTGGCACAACTGGATGAAGTGAGGTGTCGACCGGCGCGCACTCGGATGCGGCAAGTCCGGGGGAGATTAACAGGCAGGGCTGACAACGCCGGGTTTGTTTTCCTATCGTGACCCCGCCTCGGAGCCGGTGCGCGGCTCTCGTGACCCGCCCTCAGAGCCGGTGCGCCGCTCCCGTGGGGGTGGCTCCCCGGGTGTCCAGCAGGAGCTGAGCCTTCACGGACAGGCCCTGGAGGTCGTAGGTGCGGTGCTGCTGGAGCAGGATCGTCAGGTCGGCGTCCGCGGCGGCCTCGTAGAGCGAGTCGACGCGCGGGACCGGGCGGTCCAGGACGCTCCAGGCGGGCACGTAGGGGTCGTGGTAGCTCACGGACGCGCCCAGCTCCATCAGGCGCGCGGCGATCTCGCGGGCGGGGGCGCCCTGCTGGTCGGCGAGGTCCGCCTTGTAGGTCACGCCGAGCAGCAGCACCCGCGCGCCCCGCGCGGACTTGCCGTGCTCGTTGAGCAGGGTGGCGGCGCGCTGGACGACGTAGCCGGGCATCCGGTTGTTGACCTGCTGGGCCAGCTCCACCATGCGCAGGGCGCGGCTCGCCCGGCCGGTCAGGTCCTGCGGGACGGCGTGGCCGCCGACGCCGGGCCCCGGCCGGAACGCCTGGAAGCCGAACGGCTTGGTCTCCGCGCAGCGGATGACGTCCCACAGGTCGACGCCGAGTTCGTGGCAGAGCACGGCCATCTCGTTCACCAGCGCGATGTTGACGTGCCGGAAGTTGGTCTCCAGCAGCTGCACCGCCTCGGCCTCGCGCAGCCCCCGCGCGCGGACCACCTTGTCGGTGAGCCGGCCGTAGAAGGTGGCGGCCGACTCGGTGCAGGCCGGGGTGAGGCCCCCGATGACCTTGGGGGTGCCGGCGGGGGTGTGCGCGCGGTTGCCGGGGTCGACCCGGCTGGGGGAGTAGGCGAGGTGGAAGTCGCGGCCCGCGCGCAGCCCGGAGCCCTCTTCGAGCAGCGGGCGCAGGAACTCCTCGGTGGTCCCCGGCGGCACGGCGGACTCCAGGATGACCGTGGTGTGCGGGCGCAGCCGTTCGGCCAGGGCGCGGGCGGCGGCCTCGACCTGGCCGAGATCCGGGCCGCCGTCGGCGCCGCGCGGGGTCGGCGCGCAGATCACCGCGGTGCGCACCCGGCCGAGCTGGGCCGGGTCGGTGGCGCGCCGGAACCCGGACGCGTGCATCCGGCGCAGCTCGGCGGGGCTCAGCGGCCCCGCCTCGGGGCCGGTGGCATAGCCGAGGGTGGAGATGCCGGCGGCCACCGCGGCCTGGGCCAGCGGCAAACCGTAGGGGCCGAGTCCGATGACGGCGAGGTCTGCGGGCATGGCGTGGGCCGTCCTTCCCATTAACCGAAGCGGAACGGATGCGCAACCGCTGTGGACGAGATGAGCGAGCGCACTGTCACACTAGGAGTAAATATGACCGTTATGTGGGATTCTGTTCGTGTGTCTTCCCGGGGTTGTGCGCCGGTTGTCCACAGGTCGTGGGCCCGTGGTGGCTGAAGTCGGGCAAGCCGGTCAGAATTTGGGCAGGAGGTGGGGGTGATCCGGGCTTCGCCCACCGGGTGCGGCCGACGCGAGGCAGCGACAGCGGGAGGCAGCGGTGAGGACAGGGACTCTGGGACCGGCGCAGCGCGCCGAGGCACTGGCGGCCATGGCCGAGCGCGAGCTGGACGTACTGGTGATCGGCGGTGGCGTGGTCGGTGCGGGCACCGCGCTGGACGCCGTCACCCGTGGCCTGTCCACCGGCCTGGTCGAGGCGCGGGACTGGGCCTCCGGCACCTCCAGCCGGTCCAGCAAGCTCATACACGGCGGTCTGCGCTATCTGGAGATGCTCGACTTCGCGCTGGTCCGCGAGGCGCTGAAGGAGCGCGGCCTGCTCCTGGAGCGGCTCGCCCCGCACCTGGTCAAACCGGTGCCGTTCCTCTACCCGTTGCAGCACCGCGGCTGGGAGCGGCTGTACGCGGGCTCCGGTGTCGCGCTCTACGACGCGATGTCCATGGCCCGCGGGCACGGCCGGGGACTGCCCGTGCACCGCCACCTGAGCCGCCGTCACGCCCTGCAGGTGGCGCCCTGCCTGCGCAAGGACGCCCTCGTCGGCGCCCTCCAGTACTACGACGCCCAGGTGGACGACGCCCGCTTCGTGGCCAACCTGGTGCGCACGGCGGCGTTCTACGGCGCCAAGGTGGCCAACCGGGCGCGCGTCACCGGGTTCCTGCGCGAGGGCGAGCGGGTCGTCGGCGCCCGGGTGCGGGACGTGGAGGGCGGCGGGGAGTACGAGGTCCGCGCCCGGCAGATCGTCAACGCCACCGGTGTGTGGACCGACGACACCCAGGGCATGGTGGGCGAGCGCGGCCAGTTCCACGTGCGCGCCTCCAAGGGCATCCACCTGGTTGTGCCCAAGGACCGCATCCACTCCACCACCGGGCTGATCCTGCGCACCGAGAAGTCCGTGCTCTTCGTCATCCCCTGGGGCCGGCACTGGATCATCGGCACCACCGACACCGACTGGGACCTCGACAAGGCCCACCCGGCCGCCTCCAGCGCCGACATCGACTACCTGCTGGAACGCGTCAACTCGGTGCTGTCCGTGCCACTCGGCCGGGACGACGTGCAGGGGGTGTACGCGGGGCTGCGCCCGCTGCTGGCCGGCGAGTCCGACGCCACCAGCAAGCTGTCCCGCGAACACACGGTGGCCCACCCGGCGCCGGGCCTGGTGGTCGTGGCGGGCGGCAAGTACACCACCTACCGGGTGATGGCCAAGGACGCCGTCGACGAGGCGGTGCACGGCCTGGACCAGCGGGTCGCCGACTGCGTGACCGAGGAGACCCCGCTGCTGGGCGCCGAGGGCTACCAGGCGCTGTGGAACGCGCGGGCCCGTATCGCCGCCCGCACCGGACTGCACGTGGTCCGGGTGGAGCACCTGCTGAACCGGTACGGCTCGATGGCCGAGGAGATCTTCGACCTCATAGCCGCGGACCCCGCGCTCGGCGCACCGCTGCGCGCCGCCGACGACTATCTGCGCGCCGAGGTGGTGTACGCCGCCTCGCACGAGGGCGCCCGCCACCTGGACGACGTCCTCACCCGGCGCACCCGCATCTCCATCGAGACCTTCGACCGGGGCACCCGCAGCGCCCGCGAGGCGGCCGAGCTGATGGCGCCGGTCCTGGGGTGGGACGAGGACCGGATCGCCCGCGAGGTCGAGCACTACGACAAGCGCGTGGAGGCCGAGCGGGAGTCCCAGCTCCAGCCCGACGACCTGACGGCGGACGCGGCGCGGCTCGGGGCGCCGGACATCGTGCCGCTCACCTGACCGCGGGCGCCCGGCGGCGGACCCGGGGCGGCGGCCCCGCCGCCCCTCGGAGCGGGCCGGGGCGGCGGTTTGGCCGGGTGTGCCCGAAGGGTCGGCACCGCGGGTCGCCGCATTCTCACGGGCCGTCATGCCACCGGGCCCAAGGGGCGCTTCGGCGGGCCCGGGAGGCGGAGCCGGAGAGGGCCCCAGGGCATGGACCACTTGCCGGGTGAGAGACAATGGAGGCTCTGTCAGGGCGGGTTGTATGAGGGGACGCATGTCGGAGGCGGAGCGGGCGGGGACATCTCGTCAGGAGACTCGTCAGGACAAGAGCGGACGGCGTCTCCTCGCCGGGCGGTACCGGCTGGGAGACGTGCTGGGCCGCGGCGGCATGGGCACGGTCTGGCGCGCCGAGGACGAGACCCTGGGCCGGACGGTCGCCGTCAAGGAACTGCGGTTCCCGTCGAACATCGACGAGGACGAGAAGCGGCGCCTGATCACGCGCACCCTGCGCGAGGCCAAGGCGATCGCCCGGATCCGCAACAACAGCGCGGTGACGGTCTTCGACGTGGTCGACGAGGACGACCGGCCCTGGATCGTCATGGAACTGGTGGAGGGCAAGTCCCTCGCCGAGGTCATCCGCGAGGACGGCGTGCTGGAGCCCCGGCGCGCCGCCGAGGTGGGCCTCGCCGTCCTGGACGTACTGCGCTCCGCCCACCGCGAGGGCATCCTGCACCGGGACGTGAAGCCGTCCAACGTGCTCATCGCCGACGACGGCCGGGTCGTCCTCACCGACTTCGGCATCGCGCAGGTCGAGGGCGACCCGTCCATCACCTCCACCGGCATGCTCGTCGGCGCCCCCTCCTACATCTCCCCGGAGCGCGCCCGCGGCCACAAGCCCGGACCGGCCGCCGACCTGTGGTCGCTCGGCGGTCTGCTGTACGCGGCGGTCGAGGGCGTGCCCCCCTACGACAAGGGTTCGGCGATCGCCACCCTCACCGCGGTGATGACCGAGCCGCTGGAGGAGCCCAAGAACGCGGGCCCGCTGCGGGACGTCATCTACGGCCTGCTCAGCAAGGACCCGGCCAAGCGGCTCGACGACGCCGGGGCCCGGGCGCTGCTGAACAAGGTGATCCACGCGCCCGAACCGGAGGCGCTGGACGCCACCCGCCTGGTGCCGCTGCCGGTGCAGCCCGGCGGCGAGGGCAAGCGGGGTGAGGAGGCCGCGGAGAAGCTGCGCGGCGCGCTGCGTTCGGTCCGCAAGGCGGCCGGCGCGGCCGGCGCCGCGGCGGCCACGACCCGGCCGAAGAGCGGTGACCCGGCGGGGACGAAGGCCGGGGGCGGATCGGCGGCCGGCGGGCCGGCCGGTGACCGTACGGTTCCCACGGGCCAGGCCGCCGCCGTGCCCGGCCCCGGGGTGCGCAACCCCGCCAATCCCGGCTCCGCGAAGGCCGGTTCGGGCTGGCCCGTGGTGCCGCCGCCGGACCTGGACCTGCCGCCGCGGCAGGCCCCGAGGGCGCCGCTGACCGACGTGGTGCCCAGGCGCACGCTGGTGATCGTCGCCGTGGTGGTCGCCCTCGCCGTGCTCGGCACCGTCCTGGCCCTCGCGTTCGGCGGCGACGACAAGGACGACAAGGGCGCCGCCAAGACCCCGGCCGGCGCGAGCGCCTCCGCCGGGCACAGCCAGGGCAAGGAACCGGACGGCGGCACCCGTACGGACGGCGGGACCTCCGCGCCCGCCGGCACCGCGGCCGCGCCCGGCACCGCGGCGAGCACGACCGCCGACGCGAGCGGGAGCGCGCCCGCCGTCACCACCCGCAAGGGCGGCCAGGGGTATGCGATCGGGCTGCCCAAGGGCTGGTCGTACCAGTCCCACGGGTCCGCGGGGGACCGCTACACCGGGCCCGACGGGCAGAAGCTGCTCGTCGCCTGGACCGGCACGCCCAAGGACGACCCGGTGGCGGACTGGAAGAACCAGGAGCGCTACATGGTGCGCTCGCAGTACCACAAGGTCCGGATAGAGAAGGTGGATTACCGCGGCTGGAACACGGCCGACTGGGAGTTCACCTACGTCGACGGCGGCACCCGGTACCGCACGATCGACCGTGGCTTCGTGGTGAACGGCCATCTCGGGTACGCGCTGATGTACACCGCGAAGGCCGGCGCGTGGGACGGCGACCTGCGCAAGGACACGTGGCAGACCCTGACCGGGTCCTTCCGGCCCAAGTCCTAGTCGGGGCACGGCCGATCGTGGCCCGTTCGAAGCCCCATCGAGGCGTGTTCGAGGCCTGATAATCCGTCATCCGCACCGTGCGGGTTGCCTCCGGCACGTATCGTGAATGGTTGCGGACCGTACGAAGCCGGGGGAGGGGGAGGCGGAATGGACGACTACGCGGGCCGGGTGCTGGCCGACCGCTACCGTCTGCCGCTGCCGCCGTCCGACGCGTACGAACTCACCGAGACCCGCGCCTTCGACACCTACAGCGGGCAGGAAGTGCTGGTCCGTCAGGTGCCGCTGCCCGAGGTCGTCGAGGCGGAGGTGCTCGACGCGGAGGGACTGCCCGAGGGGTTCACGGCGCGCGGGCGCGGGGCGCGTCCCACAGCGGGCGCGGGTGCCGCGACACGGCAGCCCGCCGATCCCGCGGTGCGGCGCGCCGTCGAGGCCGCACAGGCGGCGGCCGCCGTCCCCGACCACCCGCGCCTCGACCAGGTGTTCGACGTCTTCGCCGAGGGCGGGTCGCTCTGGATCGTCAGCGAGTGGGTGGCGGCGCGTCCGCTGTCCGCG
Source organism: Streptomyces sp. SCPE 10 (assembly GCF_051980735.1). Classification (NCBI taxonomy): domain Bacteria; kingdom Bacillati; phylum Actinomycetota; class Actinomycetes; order Kitasatosporales; family Streptomycetaceae; genus Streptomyces; species Streptomyces sp. SCPE 10. Next base: position 4,652,539 of record NZ_CP197069.1, read on the forward strand.
CTGCTCGCCGAACGGCCGCTGACGCCGTACCGGGCGGCCGAGGTCGCCTCCGACGTGCTCATGGCGCTCCGGGTGCTGCACGCCCACGGCTGGGTGCACCGCAACGTCACCGCCCGCACCGTCCTCGTCTGCGACGACGGCCGCGTCCTGCTGACCGGCCTCGCCTCCGGCGCGGCGGAGGAGGCACTGTGCGGCTACGACCCGGTCCCGGGGCGCGAGGACGACACGGAGGGCTCCCCGGAGCCGTCCGGGGACCGGCACCCGGCTCGGGACGGCGGGTTCCCCGGCGGCGGCGCGACCGCGCCCGGTGCCGTGGACGCCGAGGCCGCGCGCCGGGCCGCCATCCAGGCGCGGGCGTCCGGCACCGGGGCTCCCGGCGCCGCTCCCGCCGGACCCGGTGGGCCGCCAGGACCCGGCCCGGTGGGGCGGCAGGCGCTGGAGAGCGGCGCGGACATCCGTGCCGCGCGGGCCGGCGCCATCGCCGCGTACCGGGCGGGCGCCCGCGCCGCGGCCCGGGTGCAGGAGGCCCGGCAGAACGAACGCGCCGCGCTGCCGGGCGCCCGGCGGCCCGCCGAGGACGGCACCGGCCCTGCCCGGGACGGCGCCACGGCGGAGTCCTCGTACCCCGCCGCCCCGCCCGGCCTCACCGCCGACCCCTACGGGGTGCGCGGCGGCGCACCGGACATCGCCCGGCACGACCTGGAACCCGCCCGGCGGCAGGCCCCGGCCCCCGTGCCCGCCGTCCCCCCGCAGACCGGCGCCGGCTGGGACCACCCCGGTACCGCCGCCGGTCGGCGGCCCGCCGGCGCGCTCGCCGCCGAGCGGGCGCGGCAGGCGCGGATGGCGGTGGTCGGACCGGTGACCGAGCGGTGGGCGCCGGAGCAGGCCGGGCCCGTGCACGAGAACTGGCAGCTGGCGGCGCCGGTCGGGCCCGCCACCGATCTGTGGGCGCTGGGCGCGCTGCTGTTCCGGGCGGTGCAGGGACACGCGCCGTATCCCGAGGAGTCCACCGCCGAACTGGTGCAACTGGTGTGCGCCGAGCCGCCCGCGTACGCCGAGGAGTGCGGACCGCTGCGGCCGGTCGTGGAGTCGCTGCTGCGTCAGGACCCCACCGAGCGGCCGGACTTCGAGGAGCTGAGCGGCTGGCTGCGCTCGCTGGTGCGCTCCGCGCCCGAGCCGGAGGCCGGCACCCGGGTCGTACCCGTCCCGCCCGCCGACCCGCGCCGGCTGCCGATCGTGCGGCGCCGCGGCGAGCTGGTGCGCCGCCGCCGCGCCCGGCTGCCCGAGAACCATCCGCACGGGCGGCACAAGCGGGACCGCGAGGAGGCGGGTTCACCGCGCCGGCTCGGCCGGATCCTGCTCCTGCTGATCCTCCTGCTGCTGGCCGGCGCGGTCGCGTACGCGATGCTGTTCATGCCGAAGCAGCACGCGCACAGCGGGGCACCGGGCGGCGCGGACCGCACCACCGGGCAGCCGGCCCCCGCGCCCTCGCGCACCCAGGGCAGCCCGTCCGCCACCGAGACCCAGAACGGCGGCGCCTCCGCCGTTCCCGACGGCTTCACCCTGCGCGAGGACCCCGAGGGCTTCGAGATCGCCGTGGCCAAGGGCTGGACCCGCGCACCGAAGAACGGCAGCGGCGAAGTCGTCTACTCACACGGCGACTTCGAGCTGCTGGTCGTGCCCGGGCGGGACGGTGCCGCCTCGTACGGCGGCGATCCGATGGCCTATCAGCGGGACAAGGAGCGCGAACTCCAGCCGTACCGCGACTCCAGCTGGGCCACCGCCACCGGGCTGCGCACCATCGAGGTGGGCGGACGGACCATGGCCGAGGGGCAGTTCACCTGGACCGACGGACAGGGCCGGGACCTGTTCGTGCGCAACATGGCGATCCTGCTGAACGGCCGTTACCACGTCCTCCAGGTCCGCGGCCCGGACGCCGACCGGGACGAGGTGACACGGCTGTACGAGGAAGCTACCGCGACGTACCGCTACACCGGCTGAGCAAGGCGTACACAACACCCCTGCCCCGGCGCGCCGGTTCCCCTTCTGGCGCGGAAATGACCATCGTCACAGTGCGGTTTCCAACGGACCCCGCTTGTTCCCCCCGAACGGGCCGGTCCTTAGTCTGACCCTGACAAGAGCATTGCGGGGCAACGTGAATCAGATGCAGGGCCTGCTCATAGCGGGCCGCTACCGGCTCGCCGACTCCATCGGCAGCGGCGGCATGGGCCGGGTGTGGCGGGCGCACGACGAGGTGCTGCACCGGACGGTCGCCGTCAAGGAGTTGACCGCGGCGCTCTACGTCCCCGACAGCGAGCAGGCCGTGCTGCTGGCCCGCACCCGGGCCGAGGCGCGGGCCGCCGCGCGCATCAACCACTCCGCCGTCGTCACCGTGCACGACGTCCTCGAACACGACGGCCGCCCCTGGATCGTGATGGAGCTGGTCGAGGGCAACTCGCTGGCCGACGAGGTCAAGGAGCGGGGGCGCGTGGAGCCCCGGGAGGCGGCCCGCATCGGGATGTGGGTGCTGCGGGCGCTGCGCGCGGCGCACTCCGCCGGCGTACTGCACCGGGACGTCAAGCCTGGCAACGTTCTCCTCGGCCGGGACGGCCGGGTGCTGCTCACCGACTTCGGCATCGCCCAGATCGAGGGCGACTCCACCATCACCCGCACCGGAGAGGTCGTCGGCTCGGTCGACTACCTCGCGCCCGAGCGGGTGCGCGGCCACGACCCCGGCCCCGCCTCCGACCTGTGGGCGCTCGGCGCCACGCTGTACACGGCGGTCGAGGGGCGCTCGCCGTTCCGCCGCACCTCCCCGCTGAGCACCATGCAGGCGGTCGTCGAGGAGAACGCCGAGGAGCCGCGGCACGCCGGGGCGCTCGGCCCGGTCATCGCCGCGTTGCTGCACAAGGATCCGGCCCAGCGGCCGGGCGCGGAGGAGGCCGAGCAGATGCTCGCCGAGGCCGCGGAGGGCCGGCGGCCGCACAGCGCCCAGGCGTTCGTGCCGACCCAGGGCTCGGGCCTGAACGGGCCGGACTCGGGCGCGTACGGGCCGGGTACGGGTACGCACGGGACCGGTCCGGGTGCGCAGGGTCCCGGTCCGGGCGGGCCCGGCACCGGGGCACCGGCCGCCGGCACCGTGGTGTACGGCTCCGGCACGAACACCCATGGGCACGGCGCCGGTTCCGCGGCCCCCGGCTACGGTCACGGGGCCGGCGGGGTGACGCCCGTGGGACCCACGACGGTGGGCCCGGTGCCGGCGCACACCGGCGCACGACCGGTGCGCCCCCGACGCCGGCTGCGGACGCTCGCGCTCGTCGTCGCCGTCGCGGCCGTGCTCGGCGGCGGTGCGGCGGTGGGCTTCCAGCAGTGGAACGACGCGCGGAACGACGACGCGACGTCCGGCGATCCCGCCCCGGCGCCGACCTCCTCGGCGAGCCCCGGCGACCGGCCGGGCACGGACGGCACCGTCCCGGACAGCTGGGAGACCCACCACGATCCGCTGGGCTTCAGCATCTCCCTGCCCAAGGGCTGGAAGCGGCAGGTCTACGGCATCAACGGCCCGCTGAAGCAGATCGACTACACCCCGGACGGCGGCAAGCACTTCGTCCGCATATCCATCGACTCCTCACCGGACTTCGCCGACCCCTACGAGCACCAGGCGGACCTGGAGCAGCAGCTGCAGCGGCTGGTCGACTACCGGCGGGTCACCCTGAAGCGGAACGTCTACCGCGACCGCAAGGGCTCGATGTGGGAGTACACCTGGACCGCGTTGGCGAAGGACCCGCCCTATGTGCCCGGTCCCCGGCACGCCGTCGAGGAGACGTACTTCGGCCGGGAGGGCGCCGAGTACGCCATCTACATGTCCGGCCCCGCCGCCGACTGGCCCAGGACCGCCAAGCAGTTCAAGTGGGTCCTCCAGAGCTGGCAGCAGCCGAACCCGACGAGCTGACGACCTCTACCCCGAACGGGTGCGCTTTGCGACTGAAACGGCTGAAAACGAGTCGCTGAGCGGTGGGGCTTGGCCGATCGGGGCCACGGAGCGGGTGGGTCCGGTGCGGCATGATGGGCCCCATGGGGACCGAGGGCGCCGACTTCCGGGTGATCGCCGGCCGTTACCGCCTGGAGGCGCGTATCGGGCGCGGTGGCATGGGCGTCGTGTGGCGGGCGAGCGATCAGCTGCTGGGCCGGCTGGTCGCGGTCAAGGAACTCCTCGCGGACGACTCGCTCCCCGAGGACGACGTCCGGCGCCGCCGCGACCGCACCCTCCGGGAGGCCCGCGCGGTCGCCCAGCTGCGGCACCCGCACATCATCGTCGTGCACGACGTGGTCGAGCAGGACGAACGCCCGTACCTGGTCATGGAGTTGATCGACGGCTGCTCGCTCGCCGACCGGATCGCCCGGCACGGCCCGGTGACCCCGGTGGAGGCCGCCCGCATCGGGATCGCCCTGCTCGGCGCCCTGCACACCGCGCACGAGGCCGGGGTGCTGCACCGGGACATCAAACCCGCGAACGTGCTGATCGAGACCGCCACCGACCGGGTCGTCCTCACCGACTTCGGCATCGCCCAGGTCTCGGGCGCCACCACGCTCACCGAGACCGGCTCCTTCGTCGGCTCGCCCGAGTACACCGCCCCGGAGCGGATGTCCGGGGTGCGCACCGGCCCGGAGTCCGACCTGTGGTCGCTGGGCGCGCTGCTGTGCACGGCGCTCAGCGGCGAGTCGCCGTTCCGCCGCGACTCGCTCGGCGGCATCCTGCACGCCGTGGTCACCGCGGAGATCCGCCCGCCCGCCCAGGCCGAGCCGCTGCTGCCCGTCGTCCGGGGCCTGCTGGAGCGCGACCCGGACCTCCGGCTCGGCGCGCAGGCCGCCGAGCGGATGCTGCGCGTGTATCTGGAGACCGGGCACACCCCGAACACCCCGGAGGCGGTGGGCGCGCCGCGCGCGCACCGGCTCGGGATGGGCCGGACGCCGAAGACCGTGCCCGCGCCGGAGCCCGCGGTCCGGCCCGGCGTGCCCGGCCCGCCGCCCGGCGCGCCCGGGGCCGCCACCGAGCCGGTGCCCGCGCGGTCGTCGACACGCGGGCTGCTGGTGGCGGCGCTGCTCGTCGCCGCGCTGGCGGGTGCGGGCGTCTCGGCCGCGACCCTGCTGCTCGACCGGCACGCGGGCGGGGGCGGCGGCAACCCGGGCGGTACGGCGACGCCCCCGGCGACCGGTCCCGGCACGAGCCGTGCCCCGTCGCCCTCGGCCGGACAGAGCGCGACCCCCTCCGTGCCGGGTCCCACCGGCACCGCCACCACCGGAGTGCGCGGTGCGCCCTCCGGCTACCGCACGGCCCGGGACCCGGCCGGCTTCTCGCTCGCCGTGCCGCGGGAGTTCACCCGCAGCCCGCAGGGCGAGCGGGTGTTCTACCTCTCGCCGGAGGGGACGTACCGCCTCGGCGTCAGGGTCTCCGCAGCCCAGCCCGGCGGCCCGCAGGCGGTGATGAGGGCGCAGGCGGCCGACGGAACCGTGTCCAACCCCGGCTACCACGACGGCCGGGTCACCCGCACCACGCACGACGGACACCCCGCCGCCCTCTGGGAGTTCGCCTGGAACGGCTACAGCGCGGCGGAGGGCCCGCGGCACACCTACGACCTGTGCTGGGAGGAGTCCGGCCGGCTGTACGACGTCTGGGTGTCGGCACCGGTGGGGAAGGTGCGCGAGGCACGGGAGTACTTCGACGTCGCGCTGGACACCTTCACGCCCGGGGGTTCCTGAACCGGGCACCCCACACGGCTCCGTGGCCGCCGCCCAGGGGGCACCCGGCCACCTTCCCGAACGGGAACACGCCGACGCCGTCGGGAGGGAGAGGGGCCTCGACCCGGACCGGGCGGCCGCGAGCAGGCGGCGAGTGCGGCAAAGGGCGGCGCACCAAGGGGTGTTGGCGATACCCGCGCACGCCCCGGGCACCGGTGTCGTCGAAGTCCGGGTGGCGGGTGGCGGGTTCGCGCCGCGGTGGTGGACGGCCGGACCGTTCCGCTTCGACAACGGCGTGCCGCGCGGGGTACTGATGGGGCATGGCTGAAGACGGCGCACACCCGCCCGGCGCACGGCTGATCGGCGGGCGCTACCGGCTGACCGACCGGCTCGGCACCGGCCCCACCGGGACCGTGTGGCGGGCCTGGGACGAGGACGGGGAGGGGCACGGTCGCGTCGCCGTCAAGGAACCCCTGCTGCCCGGCGACCCGGCGAAGGACGAGGAGAGCGGCCGGCTCGCCCACCGCCTCTACCGGGAGGCCCGCGCCGCGACCCGGGTGCGGCACCCCTGCGCCGTCACCGTGTACGACGTCGTCACCGAGGCCGGTGTGCCCTGGATCGTGATGGAGCTGGTGGAGGGCGAGTCCCTGGCCCGGGCCCTGCGCCGCGGACCGCTGCCGCCCGCCGAGGCCGCCCGCATCGGGCTCGCCGTCCTCGGCGCCCTGCGCGCAGCACACGCCGTCGGCATCGTGCACCGCGACCTCAAGCCGGCCAACGTGCTGCTGGAGTCCGGCACCGGCCGGGTCGTCCTCACCGACTTCGGCATAGGCGACGGGCCCGCCGGGGACGCGCCCGCCGCTTTCACCGCTCCCGAGCGCGCGGCGGGCCCCGGCGCCGGACCGGCCTCCGACCTGTGGAGTCTGGGCGCCCTGCTGCGCACCGCCGTCGGCGACGCGGACCCCGGCCCGCTCGGCCCCCTCCTGGACCGGCTGCTCGCCGAGCGACCGGAGGCCCGGCCCGGCGCGGAGCAGGTGACGTGGGCGCTGCGGGAGTACCTGGGGGTGGGGGACGACCCGGACGACGTGGCCGCGCACGGCACGGACGCGGCGGAGAGCACGGGTGCGGCAGAGGGCACGGGCGGCCCGGAGGGCAAGGGCGCGCCCGAGGACACGGGCGTATCCGGTGCCGCGGACGCATCGGAGGTCAGGGACGTTGCGCCGGAGGTGCCGCCCGGGGCCGAGCCGCGGACGGAATCCCCGGCCGCGCCCCGGCCCGGCCCCCTGCGCCGTCTCGTTCCCGACCTCGCCGCACCCCGCCGCCGCACCCCCCTCGCCGCCCTCGGTCTCTTCCTCGCGAAAAAACCCGCCGACGACTGATCGGCCGGGTGTTCGAGCCGGCAACGCCCTGATCAGGGCAATCGATGCCAGTGATCGCTGGCAGCGTGTGAGCAGTCGGTGAATCCCCGTTACCGACGGGTACACAAAGCCTGTGGCGGGGCATACCCTGCGCCTCATGACGGACACGCAGGCCCCGGACATCGCCGGTACCAACCCCCTCGCCCCCGCCCCCGAGGGCGCCCGCACCGCCGCCGACGTGGTCACCCCTGCGCTGGTGGCCAAGCTGACCAAGGGCGTCACCGGTTCCGGCCGGACCGCCAACCACACGCCGTTCACCGGCGAGAAGCTGGCCGACCTGCCGGAGTCCACGCCCGAGGACGTGCTGGAGGCCTTCGAGGCGGCCCGGGTCGCCCAGGCCGCCTGGGAGCGGACCCCGGTACGGCAGCGGGCCGCCGTCCTGCTGCGCTTCCACGACCTGCTGCTGGAGCGCCAGGCCGAGGTCCTCGACCTGGTCCAGCTGGAGACGGGCAAGGCCCGGCTGCACGCCCACGAGGAGGTGCTGGCCGTCGCCGTCGCGGCCCGCCACTACGGCCGCAAGGCCCCCTCCTACCTGCGCGCCAAACGGCACACGGGCGCCGTGCCGACCCTGACGAAGGTCACCGAGCTGCGCCACCCGCGCGGGGTCGTCGGCCAGATCGCCCCCTGGAACTACCCCCTGGAGCTGTCCGTCGGCGACGCGCTGCCCGCCTTCGTCGCGGGCAACGCCGTGGTGATGAAGCCGGACACCGAGACCTGCCTGACCGCCCTGTGGGCCCGCGACCTGCTGATCGAGGCCGGGCTGCCCGAGGCCGTCTTCCAGGTCGTCCTCGGCGAAGGTCCCGTGGTGGGGCCCGAGTTGGTCAAGCACGCCGACTACATCTCCTTCACCGGCTCCACCCGCACCGGCCGCGAGGTCGCCCAGGGCGCCGCCGCCCGGCTGGTCGGCGCCTCCCTCGAACTCGGCGGCAAGAACGCGATGCTGGTGCTGGACGACGCCGACATCGAGAAGGCCGCCGCCGGCGCCGTCCGCGCCTGCTTCTCCTCGGCCGGTCAACTCTGCATCTCCATCGAGCGGTTGTACGTCCACGAGTCGATCGCCGACGCCTTCCTGGAGCGCTTCGCCGCCCGCACCAAGGCCATGCGGCTCGGCAACTCCCTCGCCTACGGCGCCGAGATGGGGTCCCTGGTCGGCGAGCGCCAGCTGAAGAACGTCGAACGGCATGTGCGCGAGGCCGTCGAGAAGGGCGCCACGGTGGTCGCGGGCGGTGTCGCCCGGCCCGACATCGGCCCCTTCTTCTTCGAGCCCACCATCCTCGACGGCGTCGACGGCTCCATGGCGGTCTGCGAGGAGGAGACCTTCGGACCGGTCGTCTCCCTCTACCGTTTCTCGTCCGACGACGAGGCCGTCGAGCGGGCCAACGCCACGCCCTACGGCCTCAACTCCTCCGTCTGGACGACCAGTGCCCGCCGCGGCCGGGACATCGCCGCCCGCCTGCGCACCGGCACGGTGAACGTCAACGAGGGCTACGCACCGGCCTACGGCAGCGTCCAGTCCCCGATGGGCGGCATGAAGGACTCCGGGCTCGGCCGCCGCCACGGCTCCGAGGGCATCCTCAAGTACACCGAGGCCCAGACGGTCGCCCAGCAGCGGCTGCTGCCGATGGCGCCGTCGCTGGGCATGACGGACGAGGGCTACGCCCGCTTCATGACCACGAGCCTGCGGCTGCTCAAGGCGTTCCGTTTCCGCTAGAACACCCGGTCCCCTCCGTGAGAAGACCCGGTCCCCGCTGAGATCCGTTCCCGACGAGGAGTGCATGTGTCGCAGTCGCAGGAGAAGAACGACGGGTACGACTACGACGTGATCGTGGTCGGGTCGGGGTTCGGCGGGTCCGTGTCGGCCCTGCGCCTGTCCGAGAAGGGCTACACGGTGGGCGTCCTGGAGGCCGGCCGCCGCTTCACCCGGGCGTCGCTGCCGAAGAACTCCTGGGACCTGAAGAACTACCTGTGGGCCCCCAGGCTCGGCATGTACGGCATCCAGCGCATCCATCTGCTGGGCAATGTGATGGTGCTGGCCGGTGCGGGCGTGGGCGGTGGTTCGCTCAACTACGCCAACACCCTCTACGTGCCGCCGAAGGCGTTCTTCGACGACCCCCAGTGGAAGGACATCACCGACTGGCAGGAGGAGTTGCGGCCGTACTACGACCAGGCCCGGCGCATGCTCGGGGTGCGGCTCAACCCCACCATGACCCCCTCCGACGTCCATCTGAAGGCGGCGGCCCGGCGGATGGGCGTCGGCGACACCTTCCATCTCGCCCCGGTGGGCGTCTTCTTCGGGGACGGCAAGGACGCGGACGGCACCGCCAAGGCCGCGCCCGGACAGCGGGTGCCCGACCCGTACTTCGGCGGGGCGGGCCCGGAGCGCAACGCCTGCACCGAGTGCGGCGAGTGCATGACCGGCTGCCGGCACGGCGCCAAGAACACCCTGAACGAGAACTACCTCCATCTCGCCCAGAAGGCGGGCGCGGTGGTCCACCCGATGACCACCGTGGTGTCCGTCACCGACGACTCGCGCGGCGGCTACGCGGTGGCCACCCTGCCGACCGACCGGAGGAAGAAGGGCGAGGGCCGGGTCTTCACGGCGCGCCGGGTCGTCCTCGCGGCCGGCACCTACGGCACCCAGACGCTGCTGCACCGCATGCGGGCGGGTGGCCAACTGCCGTACCTGTCCAAGCGGCTGGGCGATCTGACCCGCACCAACTCCGAGGCGCTGGTGGGTGCGCAGACCCTCGACCGCCGTTACCGCAAGGCGCACGGCGCGGCGCGGGCCGACTTCACCCGGGGCGTCGCGATCACCTCGTCGATCCACCCGGACGAGAACACCCACATCGAGCCCGTCCGCTACGGCAAGGGCTCCAACGCCATGGGCGGCTTGTCCATCCTCCAGGTGCCGTACGCCGAGGGCTCCTCCCGGGCGCTCGCCTGGCTGGCGAACGCGGCCCGGCACCCGGTGCTCGTCCTGCGTTCCCTGTCCAACCGGCGCTGGTCGGAGCGGACCATCATCGGTCTGGTGATGCAGTCCCTGGACAACTCGCTGACGACATATCTGAAGCCCGACGGTGTCGGCAAGGGCCTGCTCACCGCCCGGCAGGGGCACGGCTCGCCCAACCCCAAGCAGATCCGCGCCGCCACCGAGGCCGCCTCCGCGCTCGCGGCCGAGATCAACGGCTTTCCGGGCAGCAACGTGGGCGAGCTGATGGGCACTCCGCTCACCGCGCACTTCCTGGGCGGCTGCCCCATCGGCGACTCCGCCGAGACCGGTGTGATCGATCCCTACCACCGGTTGTACGGGCATCCCGGCATCTCGGTCGTGGACGGCGCCGCGGTCTCGGCGAACCTGGGCGTCAACCCCTCGCTGACGATCACCGCGCAGGCCGAGCGGGCCATGTCCTTCTGGCCGAACAAGGGCGAGGAGGACCCGCGACCGGCGCCGGGGGCGGCGTACGAGCGGCTGGCACCGGTGGAGCCGCGGTCGCCGGCGGTCCCGGCGGAGGCCTTCGGCGCGCTGAAACTGCCGTTCCTCGGGGTGCCGACGGTGCCGCCGAAGCCGGAGTAAACCACCGGAATGTGACCTGGATCACGGAGGTTTCCAAGGTGGTGGCGCAACCCTCCGGCGCCGTCGCAGATCAAACCAGCTGCCGGATCAAGAAGACGGTGATGAGGGACCTGCCTTCGGAGGGGGATGCAGGTCCCTCTTCGTGTCCGGTGGAGTCCGGAAGATCCCGTGTGGTCCCGTGATCGCGGGTGGGGTCCGGTGAAAGAGTGCGGTGATGCCGTGGTGCTGTGCGGCGCGCGGGACGTGCGTACCGCCGGCCGGCCCCGGGCGTCCCCGGAGCCGACCGTTCTCTTGGTGACCGGGCTGCTGTCCCCTGCCGTCCGGTCACTTCCCTGGAGCGAGGTCCCACGGCGCACGGCACGACCCGTACGCCTCATCGCTCCAGCGAGCCACGCGTGGTTCTGTCGGGCCCGCCCCTGGCTGGCACGGACACCCCGCTAACGAAACGGCACACGGACCGGTCACGCGCCGTACGGGTGAGACGGCCGTCGAACTCGAATCCGATGGTCGGATGTGTCGGACGTGTCGGATGTACTGGTCGGTGGGTCGGCAGCTCGGCGGATGTGCCGGTCGGCCGGCGTACCGGAGTGCGGGCCGGCGGAGGGGCCGGTCGGGGACGTCCCGGTCGACGCGTGGGTCAGATGCGCCCCCGGCACAGCTCCAGCAGGGTCATGGCGAGCGCGGTGCCGGGCCTGCCCAGCGCGTCCCGGTAGCGGGCGAGGATCTCCATCTCGCGGTTGAGGCTGACCCGCCGGCCGCCGCTGGCGATACGGGTCTGCTGGACCACGGCGGAGACCGCCATCCGTTCCTGGACGAGACCGATGATCCGGTCGTCCAGCGCGTCGATGCGCTCCCGGGCGGCGGCGATGGTCGCCTCGGGGGTCTCGGTCGTCTCTTCCGGTGTGGTGGTGCTCATGTCGGGGGCTCCTGATCGTGAAGGGGGTGCCCCGGAACGACGTGACCCGAAAAACGACAGGCGCCCCGGGCCTTGTCGGCCCGGGGCGCCTGGGAAGTCGCTCGGCGTTTCGCTAAGCAGCACGACCATGGCAACCGGCGGGCCGGATGCCATAGGTAAAGACGAAGGTCGCGTGCTGAAGCATGCGGCCAGTATGCCACGACCGGCGCGGTGACCCCGGCCGCGGCCGGTGGCGCTCGGCGGAAGGCTCTCGGGCCGCACCGTTAGACTCGTAGTACAGACCCCCGCCCGGACCACCAGAAGGCACCCCGTGTCATCAGCGACTCCCACTGCCCCCGACACCGTCCTGGTCGTCGACTTCGGTGCGCAGTACGCCCAGCTCATCGCCCGTCGCGTCCGCGAGGCGCGGGTCTACAGCGAGATCGTGCCGAGCACCATGCCGGTCCAGGAGATGCTCGCCAAGAAGCCCGCGGCGATCATCCTCTCCGGTGGCCCCTCGTCGGTCTACGAGGAGGGCGCGCCCAGCCTCGACCGCGCGATCTTCGAGGCCGGCATCCCCGTCTTCGGCATGTGCTACGGCTTCCAGCTGATGGCGCGCGCCCTCGGCGGCACCGTCGACAACACCGGCGCCCGTGAGTACGGCCGCACCGACCTGCACGTCTCCAAGACGTCCTCCACCCTCTTCGAGGGCACCCCGGCCGAGCAGCAGGTCTGGATGTCGCACGGCGACGCCTGCTCCGCCGCCCCCGAGGGCTTCACGGTCACCGCGTCCACCGACCTGGTCCCGGTCGCCGCGTTCGAGAACGACGAGAAGAAGCTCTACGGCGTCCAGCACCACCCCGAGGTCATGCACTCCACGTACGGCCAGCAGGTGCTGGAGCACTTCCTGTACCGCGGCGCGGGCCTGGAGCCGACCTGGACCACGGGCAATGTGATCGAGGAGCAGGTCGAGGCCATCCGCGAGCTGGTCGGCGACAAGCGCGCGATCTGCGGCCTGTCCGGCGGTGTGGACTCCGCGGTGGCCGCCGCCCTGGTGCAGAAGGCCATCGGCTCCCAGCTGACCTGCGTCTACGTCGACCACGGCCTGATGCGCAAGGGCGAGACCGAGCAGGTCGAGAAGGACTTCGTCGCGGCCACCGGCGTCCAGCTGAAGGTCGTCGACGCCGAGGAGCGCTTCCTGAACGCCCTCGCCGGGGTCAGCGACCCCGAGGAGAAGCGCAAGATCATCGGCCGTGAGTTCATCCGCGTCTTCGAGCAGGCACAGGCCGAGATCATCGCCGACGAGGGCCCGGCCGTGGAGTTCCTGGTCCAGGGCACCCTGTACCCGGACGTGGTCGAGTCCGGCGGCGGCACCGGCACCGCCAACATCAAGTCGCACCACAACGTCGGCGGTCTGCCCGAGGACCTCGAGTTCAAGCTGATCGAGCCGCTGCGCAAGCTGTTCAAGGACGAGGTCCGGATGGTCGGCCAGGAGCTCGGCCTGCCGGAGGAGATCGTCCAGCGCCAGCCGTTCCCGGGCCCGGGCCTCGGCATCCGCATCGTCGGCGAGGTGACGAAGGAGCGTCTGGACCTGCTCCGCGAGGCCGACGCCATCGCCCGCGAGGAGCTGACCGCGGCCGGCCTCGACCGCGACATCTGGCAGTGCCCGGTGGTCCTGCTCGCCGATGTGCGCAGCGTGGGCGTGCAGGGCGACGGCCGCACCTACGGTCACCCGATCGTGCTGCGCCCGGTCTCCTCCGAGGACGCCATGACCGCCGACTGGTCCCGGCTGCCCTACGACGTCCTCTCCCGCATCTCGACCCGCATCACCAACGAGGTCCGGGACGTCAACCGCGTCGTCCTCGACGTCACCTCCAAGCCGCCGGGCACCATCGAGTGGGAGTGATCCCCGGTAGTTCCCAGGGTCTTTCGTTTGGATCAGGCCGGAGCCCGGCATGATCCAAACGAGAGGCCCTAGGTCCGCCGGAGGGTCCGCACCGGCTCTCCGGGATTCCAGACCTGGACGACCAGATACCGGTCGTCCTCGACATGGGTCCGCACGACCTCCGTCAACTCGGTGCGGAAGAGGTGGAACGGCTCCGGCGGTTCCACCTCTTTCACATATCCGTCCTTGACCGGCCCCGCCCCGACCTCGTACGCCCGCCCGCTGATCCGCACGTCCCCGCCGGCCATCCCGGTGCCGTCGCCCGGGTTGACGTGCAGCGCGAAGCGCGGATCGCGCAGCAGGTCGCGGGCCTTTTGCGAGTCCGGCATCATGCCGAGCCAGAGTCCGCCGTCGTGGAACCGCACCTCCAGGCCGGAAAGGCGCGGGGAGCCGTCCCGGCGGACGGTGGCGAGGACGTGGTGCCGGAAGGCGCCGAAGCGCTCCTGCGCGGTTCGTGCGAGGGCCGGTTCGGCCGCGGTGAAGTCTGCCCAGTTCATACCGGCCGAGTGTGCCGCCCAATCCCGACATCTTCTGTCGCCCTTCTCATCTGCGCGTCATCTTTACGGAACAGCCCTGCCCTTCTGCGCCGACCGGCGGTAACTTCCGGCCGTACCGCACTACCAGCGCTGGAGGACCTATGACCGGGCCCACCCCGCCGCTGCCGCTGCCCACCGACCAGCTGCAGTTCGCCATGCCGCCGATGTACGACTCGGTCGAGGACGAGCGCCGGCACCGCAAGGAACGGCTCGCCGGTGCCCTGCGGATCTTCGGGCGCCAGGGGTTCGAGGACGGTGTCTCCGGCCACATAACCGCCCGCGACCCGGAGTTCAGCGACTGCTTCTGGGTCAATCCCTTCGGGATGCCATTCGGGCACGTGACCGTCAGCGACCTCGTCCTCGCCAATCAGGACGGACAGGTCGTCGAGGGCCGCTATCACGTCAACCAGGCCGCCTTCACCGTGCACGCCCAGGTCCACGCCGCCCGCCCGGACGTCGTCGCCGTCGCCCACTGCCACTCCGTGCACGGCCGCGCCCTCGCCGCGCTCGGCGAACTCATCGACCCCATCACCCAGGAGAGCTGCGCCTTCTACGAGGACGTCGCCCTCTACGACGCCTACACCGGGGTCACCGTCGACGCCGAGGAGGGCCGCCGGATCGCGTCCGCGCTCGGCTCCCGCAAGGCGCTCGTGCTGCGCAACCACGGGCTGCTCACGGTGGGCGGCTCCGTGGACGCGGCGGCCTGGTGGTTCCTGTCCATGGACCGCTCCTGCCAGGTGCAGCTGCTGGCCCGGGCCGCCGGCCGACCGGTGCTCATCGACCACAAGCCGGCCGCCGCCACCCGCGAACAGCTCGGCGGCGACCTGGTCGCGTGGATCAACTACCAGCCCCTCTGGCAGCAGATCACCCGCACCGAACCGGACCTGCTCGGCTGAGCCAGGGGGCGACGGGCCGGGGGACAGGGACCGGGGGCGAGGGGGACCAGAGGCCACGAGCCGGGAGCCGGGCGCATTGGCACCGTTGTACCGGTGGTGGCCGTACCGGTCTCGGCCGTGTCGACACCGGTCGTGTCAACACCATGGACCGTGGTTCACCCGTATGACCCGCCCGGCGGCCCCCGGCCGGTCCCGGTAGGGCACAATTCGCTGTCGACGTACGGGAGTTGCACGGCGGCGGGACGGTCCACCGAGGGGCCGGCGGTCGTGCCGCGAGGTCGTGGGGAAGGCGGGCGTCGGACGTGGCGGTGCAGGAGGCCAGAGGGGCGGATGCCGAGGGCGTCCACGAGGGCGGCTGCGGTTGCGGTGACTGTCCGCACGGCGCCCGCGAGGGACACCGGCGGGCCGTCGCCGCGTTCCTGCGACGGCGCGACGAGTTCGCGGCCGGGCAGGGCCTGCCCGCGGCCGTCGCACACTCGGCCTCGGCCTCGCGGCAGTGGGTGTCCGAGGAACTGACCCAGCGGGCGGAAGCCGTCGCCGAACGCGGCCGCGCCGAGGGCGAGATGTGGCTCGCCCGGCTGTGGCTGCGGACGTTGTGCGTGGTGTGGGGCGCGTTCGTCGCCCTGCTGCTCGGCGAGGCACTGACCGCTGTAGGGGCCGGCTGGACCAGCGCCCGTACCGCGGCCCTGCTCGCCGCCCTCCTGGTGGCCGGGGCGCTGAGTGCCGCCTGCTGGTTCCACCGGTCGCGCGGCGGTGCGCTCGCCCCGGTGATCGGCGAGGACCATCGCATGTCCACCTCCCGTTCCGTCGCCGCCTGCTGGGTGCTGTTCCTCGGCTATGCCGTCCTGCTGCTGGCGGCCCGCCTGGCCGCCGCCTCCGACCACAGCGAGCGCGACGCGCTGATCTCGGGCCTCGATCTCGCCCGCGGCGCCGGTGTGGCGACCGTCCTCGCCGTGGTGTGCGGCATCGCCGTCCTGGTCCGCCGGGTGGTGAGCCTGCGCATCCTCGCCCAGCGGCTGCAGAAGGTGCCGGCCCACCGCCCGCGCGCCGCCGACCTGCTCACCGACGACTCCGGCCGGGGCGCCTTCACCGACATCCAGTACGTCGCCATCAGCGCCGTCGCCCTGGCCTTCGCCGCCGTCCGCCTCGCCCGGCGCCCCGACCAACTGCCCGACCTGCCCTGGGGCCTCGCGGTCGTCGTACTGATCTCGGCCGCCACCTATCTCGCCGGCAAGTACGCGGAGGGCGGCCGACCGGCCATCCTCTCCGTGGTCCGTGCCCGCGAACCCGGCGACCTGGACGGCCCGATCCGCACCGGTGACGACATCGAGATCCGCGGCACCGGCTTCGTCCCACCCGGAGCGCAGACCGCCGAACGTCTCTCCCGCATGGTTGTCCGCATCGGCGCCGTCGACGTCCACGTACCGCTCGTCCCGGTCACCGGCGGCTTCCGCAACCCCACGGACACCGTCCTGACCGTCCCCGTGCCGGCCGACGTCGAGCCCGGCTCGCTGGAGGTCCAGGTGGTGACCGCGGCCGGAGTGCCGACCAACCGCTACACGGTCCAGATCACCGAGTGAGCGTCCTCCGCTCGCGATCCTCCTCTCATACGAAAGCCTGAAATCCCGAAAAATGCCCAGGGGGTGATTGAATCGCTCCTCTCAGTCATACGTATGGTCGGGAGAGCATGCGGAGACAGTCAGGGACGGCGGACGAGAGGCGGCTCGGCAGCATGACCGGTATTCGGATGGACACACGCACCACCCGGCTGAACAGCCGGAACGGCTGGCGGGACACCGCCGCCCACTACGCCCTGCTGCCCCTGCGCGTCTTCCTCGGAATCACCTTCCTCTACGCCGGTCTCGACAAGATCACCGACAGCGCCTTCATGAAGGCCGCCGGTGCCGGCTCGATCGGCGACATCATGCGCGGGGCACGCGAGACCACCGCCGTCCCCGCCCTGGTCGACCTGGCCCTCAAGAGCCCGGTCGGCTTCGGCTACGCCATCGCCCTCGGTGAACTGGTCATCGGCATCGCCACCCTGCTCGGCCTGTTCGGCCGGGTGGCCGCGCTGGGCGGCGCACTGATCTCGCTGAGCCTGTGGCTGACCATGAGCTGGGCGACCACCCCCTACTACTACGGCAACGACCTCGCCTATCTGATGGCCTGGCTGCCGCTCGTCCTTGCCGGTGCCCCCTATCTCTCCCTGGACGCCGCCTGGCGCGCCCGCCATCGACGACGGTCCCTCGGCTACCTCTAGGGCCTCTCGTTTGGATCTTGCCGGGCTCGCGGGCCCTGGCACCGCGCCTCGCGGCGTTGTCGTCGGTTGCCATGGCTCCGCCATGTCGCCCTCCTCCGCCTTGCGACGCACGGCACCAGACCCCGCTCCCTGATCCGGCCTGATCCAAACGAAAGACCCTAGGCCTGGGCTCTAGTCCGCCTCGGCCTCGCCGCGTCCGCGTATCGCCCGGACGACGACGGTCGTGGCCCCGCCCAGGCACAGACCTCCCAGCACCAGCGGGACGATCGCGAACCAGGGTGCCCGCCACAGTCCGTTCGCGTCCCCTGCGAACACCACCCCGGCGGCCACGAGGAACAGACCGACGACCAGTTTCCCGGGCCGGAACTCATGACGCAGCACGGTCCACCTCCACTTCCCCCGCCCCGACCCGGAGCGAGAGGTCCAGGGTGCCGCCGTCCTCGCCGCCCTTGACGGGTGGCAGCGTCACCTCCCTGTGCCGCTCCGGCTGCACGTCCAGGTCCCTTCCGCTCTGCCCGGGCAACTTGATGTCGCCCACTCCCACCTCGATGCTCATCCGCACCGTCGCGTCGGCCGGCACGATCACCCTCAGCCGGCCCGCGCCGATGTGCGCGTCCGTGGCGACGGTTTGTCCCTTGGCCAGGCGTATCCGGGTCAGGTCCAAGGTGCCCCGGCCGGTGCCCAGGTCGTACCCCGGCCGGACCTGCGCCGCCGAGGTGGGTATCCAGGAGGTCACCCGCCAGTGTGTGGTGATGTCCCCGGGCATCGCCGCCGCCCCCGCGAGCAGCACCGCCGTGATGACCGCCAGGAACACCGTCCCGGCGCCCGTGCGGCCCAGTAAGGCGCTGACCGCGATGCCCAGACCGAAGACGGCCAGCGCACAGGCGAGCCCGGTCTGCAGACTGTCGCCCAGCGTGTGGGTGTCCCAGGTCAGCCCGGCGCCCAAGCCGCCCGCCAGCAGCGCCAGCAGGAACACCGGGCCGCCGATCCAGCGCGGTCCGCGCGGCTTCGGCGGCGCGGGGCGTGGGGGTCGCACGGCGCCGGGGTGCGTCCAGGGTGTGGCGATGCCGACATCGACGGAGGACAGGAGGTCCCCGTCCCGGACGCGGGTGTCACCCGGGCCCCACAGATAGCCGGTGCCGCCGACATGGCTGCCGTCCTTGACGATCGGGTCCCGCCACCAGGAGGGGTAGGTGGTGACCACCGGCGGTGCCTGCGCCTCCGGTGGGGCGTCGGCGGCGGCCTGCGCGGCCAGCGGGTCGGGGTCGGGGGCACCGCGGTGCCGCGACCAGTACCCGGCGCCCGCGAGCAGCAGCGAGAGCACCGCCGCGAAGGCCAGTGTCCCGGTGTTTCCGATCATGGTCAGGAAGACCCCGCAGCCGACCAGGGCGAACAGCACGGCGGCCAGCGCCTGGCCGTCGACCCGGCCGGTCAGCAGCTTGCGTACCTCGTTCTCCTCCTCGTCCTCGTACGGCACCAGCAGCCAGACGAAGCCGTAGAAGATGAGGCCGAAGCCACCGGTCGCGGACAGGACGGCCAGGGTGATCCGGAATATCACCGGGTCCATGTCGGTCTGCCGAGCGAGCCCCGCGCACACACCCGCGATCAGCTTGTGCCGGCGCTCGCGCCGGAACGGTGCCGGGCCGCCGACGGATCCGGCCTGAGAAGCCGACGGCTCGTGTCGACCCCCGTTCCCGGCGCTCCCCGACTCCTCGAAGACACCGGAGACGGCGGAGTTCCCCGCGGACTCCGCGTTCTGCGAGTTCTCCGCGTTCTCCGGGTTCCTCGCGGTCCTCGCGTTCTTCGCCTTCTCCGGGTTCCTCGGCTCGCCCGTGCCGTTCGTGCTGTTGCTGTCCTCGCTGTCCTTGCTTTCCACGCGAGGGGCGGTGCCGCTCCCGGCCACGCCCGTGTTCTGCGTCGCGGCGGGCGCGGCATCCGTCGGCCCGGTGCCCGGGACCGGGCGCGGGCCGGGGCCGGGTCCCGGACCCGTCGCGGCATGCTCGTGATCCGTCATGCGTCCATGGTGACGGCCGCACCGCCGCCACGGCAGTCGGGACGACCCTGGGCCAACCCTGAAATCGGCCCTGAGACCGGCCGGGGAAGCGTTCGAGCGGCGCGGACCGGCCCGGAACCGGCGCGCGACCAGGCCCCCGACCTGGCACCGCGAAGATCAGGGGCGTCTCGGGGGCCGACCCTGATGCCCCGGCCCGGCCGCCCGTGTGACCATCGATGCCATGCCGGAAGCCGCAAGCACGCCCCTCGACGACCCGCGGCCGCCGCGCAAGCTCTACCGCAGCGGCGACGGACGCTGGCTCGGCGGAGTGGCGCGGGGCCTCGCCGGGCATCTCGGGCTGCCCGTCGTCTGGGTCCGGCTCGCGTTCGTCGGCCTGTTCATGGCCAACGGGCTGGGCGCGCTGCTGTACGCGGCGTTCTGGTTCTTCGTCCCGCTCGGTGTCGGCGGTGTCGGCGGGCACCGGCCGTCCCCGGTCGGCACCGAGACCACGCCCGGCGGCCGCCGAAGACTCGTCGCCCGCAAGCCGGACCGCGGACAGATCGTCGCACTGCTCCTCATGGTCACCGTGTCCATGGTCTTCGTCAGCAGCGTCGACCTGACCAGCACGGCCAAGGCCTACCTGGTGCCCGCCGTGCTCGTCGCGGCCGGAGTCGCCCTCGTCTGGCGCCAGGCGGACAACGCCCGCCGGGCCCGCTGGGTCGAGGTCGGCCGGCGCCGCCGCACCCTGACCCTGGTGCGCGCGGCCGCCGGTGTCCTGCTCGTCACGGCCGGCGTCTCGGCGATCTTCGTCCTCCAGGGGTCGGCCGCCCACCTCGGCGCCGTGCTCCAGGCCGCGCTCGCCGTCCTCGTCGGCATCACCCTGCTCGCCGGCCCCTATCTGATCCGGGTGACGCAGGACCTGTCCGAGGAGCGGTTGATGCGCATCCGCGCCCAGGAGCGCGCCGAGGTCGCCGCGCATGTGCACGACTCCGTGCTGCACACCCTGACCCTGATCCAGCGCAACGCCGACCACCCGGGCGAGGTCCGCCGCCTCGCCCGCGCCCAGGAGCGGGACCTGCGCACCTGGCTGTACAAGCCGGAGGGCACCGGCAAGGACGAGGCGGACGAGCCGGACACGGTCGCCGAGGCGGTGCGGCGCAACGCCGCCGAGGTCGAGGACAAGCACGGGGTGCCGATCGAGGTCGTGGTCGTCGGCGACTGTCCGCTGGACGAGAGGATCGGGGCACAGATGCAGGCCGCGCGCGAAGCGATGGTGAACGCCGCCAAGTACGGTGGCGACGGCGGCGCCGTGCAGGTCTACGCCGAGGTCGAGAGCAGCTCGGTGTTCGTGTCCGTGCGCGACCGCGGTCCGGGCTTCGACCTCGACTCGATACCCGCCGACCGGATGGGCGTCAGAGAATCGATCATCGGCCGCATGGAGCGCAACGGCGGCACGGCCCGGCTGCGGGCGGTGCCCGGCGGCGGCACGGAGGTCGAGCTGGAGATGGAGAGGGCGGAGAAGACGGCATGAGCGACGCGACCGAGGCGAACGGCACGGCGGGGGCGGCGGAGGCGGCCGGGGCCGGCGGGCTCGCCGACGGCGGCGCGAACGGGCGGCATGTCCGGGTGGTGCTGGTGGACGACCACCGGATGTTCCGCACCGGCGTCCAGGCGGAGATCGGCCGGACCACCGAGACCGGTGTCGAGGTGGTGGGCGAGGCCGCGGACGTCGACCAGGCGGTCACGGTCATCACCGCGACCCGGCCCGAGGTGGTCCTCCTCGACGTCCACCTGCCGGGCGGCGGCGGTGTCGAGGTGCTGCGCCGGTGCGCCGCGCTGACCGCGGACCCCGAGCGACCGGTGCGCTTCCTGGCACTGTCCGTGTCGGACGCGGCGGAGGACGTGATCGGGGTGATCCGCGGCGGCGCCCGCGGCTACGTCACCAAGACCATCACCGGCACCGACCTGGTCGACTCGATCTTCCGGGTCCAGGAGGGGGACGCGGTCTTCTCGCCGCGGCTGGCCGGGTTCGTCCTGGACGCCTTCGCCTCCACCGACGCCCCGCCCGTGGACGAGGACCTGGACCGTCTCACCCAGCGCGAGCGAGAAGTGCTGCGCCTGATCGCCCGCGGGTACGCGTACAAGGAGATCGCCAAGCAGCTGTTCATCTCGGTGAAGACGGTCGAGTCCCATGTCTCGGCGGTCCTGCGCAAGCTCCAGCTGTCCAACCGTCACGAGCTGACCCGCTGGGCCACCGCACGCCGCCTGGTCTGACCCTCCGGGGCGGCCTCCAGGCGCGGCGGCCGCCGCTCACACCACCCGGGTCGCTCCGGCGAACGGCATCTCGTCGATCGGGGCCACGCGTACCGGGGCCGAGGGGTTCGGGGCGTGGATCATCCGGCCGTCGCCGATGTAGAGACCGACATGGCTGACACCGGAGTAGAAGAACACCAGGTCACCGGGGCGTAGTTCGGAGCGGGAGACACGCCGACCCGCGCCGATCTGGGCGTACGTGGTGCGGGGGAGCGACACCCCGGCGGAGCGGTAGGCGGCCTGGACCAGGCCCGAGCAGTCGAAGGCGTCCGGGCCGGTCGCGCCCCATACATAGGGGCTGCCGAGCTTGGCGAAGGCATAGGCCACGGCCGCCGCCGCGCGGGAGTCGGGAGCGGTGACCGCACCGGCCCGCTCCAGCGCCTGCCGGGCGCCGTCGGCCGACCGTGACGCACGGTCCGGGGCACCGGTGCCGTCGGTGACCTGGCCGCGTTCGCTCGGAGTGAGCTCGGCCAACAGCCTTCGGGCCTCGGCCAGTTTGCCGGTGACGGTCTTCTTCTGCCGTCGCAGCTCGGCCTGGTGCGACCGCAGTGACTTCAGCTCCACGCGGGCGGCGCCGCGCAACCGCTCGATCTGCTCCAGCTGTTGCCGTACCTGGGACACGGTGGCGGCCTGCCGGTCCCCCGCGCGTTCGGCGAGCGCGGCGGCGTCCAGATACCGGTCGGGATCGCCGGACAGGGCGAGCTGCCAGGTGGGGGCGATGTCGCCGGAGCGGTACTGCGCGGCGGCGAACGAACCGAGCGCGTCCCGGGCGGTGTTGAGGCGCTGCTCCTTGCGGGCGGCCTGGTCCCGCAGCGCGTCGAGCCGGCGCTCGCCCGCGTCCACCGCGTCCTTCGCGTCGTCGTACTTCTGCGTGGCGGTCTCGGCCTCCCGGTACAGCCTGTCCACCCTGGCCTTCACCTGGGCCGGAGTCGGCCGGGGCTCGGCCTGCCCGGTGCCGTCGAAGCCCGTCGTGGTGGCCGCCCCCGCCAGCGCGAGGACGGCGGCCGCCCTGGCCGTGTGTCCACCGAGCGGGTGCTGCCGTGGCCTGCGGTGCGCTGCCACCTCTGCCGTCACGTCCTTCCGTACGACTCGTGTCCCCCGGCAGTTGGGAGCCGGGGTGCCTGAGAGGAGGACGTTAGAGCGGACGGTGACAAGTCGGTAACGCACTGTGCGGAACTGGTTCCGAGGGAGCGGTTCATGACCGCATGTGACCGCATGGGAGCGTCCCGGGCGCCGCCTTCACGGAGCGTGGTGATCGAAGTGCGGAAAGGGAGGAAGGGGGGAGCGGTGGGGTGCTATGGGGCGCATGCGTGCGGGCTCCCTCGGGGGTGGGGGCGGTGGTGGGACGTCGTGGGGCGCTGGTTAGGCTCCGGCCCCATGGACGTACTCATCCATCTCTTCGTCGGCCTGCACATCATCGGCATCGCCGCGCTGCTCGGCGGTTTCCTCACCCAGATGAAGGCGATGGGCCAGGGCACGGCCCGGTTCGTGCCCGGGATGCTGCACGGCGCGCTGACCATGCTGGTCACCGGCGTGGCACTGGTCGGCCTCAACCAGGCCCAGGGCGCGCACATCAACACCATCAAGATCGGTGTGAAGCTGGCGCTGCTGATCGTGATCCTCGGCCTGGTCTACGTCAAGCGCGACGAGGAGCGGATCGACAAGGCGCAGTTCGGGCTGGTCGGCGCGCTGACCGCGACCAACATCTTCATCGCCGTGCTCTGGACCTGACGGCGTGCTCCGGCCTGGCGGTCAGCGCCCCCGCGCCGCCTCGGCGCGGGCCGTGCGCACCACGTCGGCGACCGCACCGGCGGCCGCCAGCAGCCACACCGCCACCGCCACCCACTCCGGCACCCGCCCCGGGCCCCTGAGCCACGGGACGCCCACGGCGGCTCGCGGCGGCCAGGGTCGCCGCCGCTGTCATCCCAGCGGAAAGGCCGTCGCCCAGCGGTCCTCGTCGTAGCAGAGCCGGGGCCGGACCGCCTCGGCGGCCCAGCGGTGCGGGTCCATGACCAGCCGCCGGACGAAACCGACGGCCGGCGCGATCCAGACGAGGCCCGCCAGCGCCGTCAGGGAGAGGGTCTCATCGCCGGTCAGATGCGGGTCCGCCGGCAGGATGCCGGTCGCCATCACGGCGGCCCCGGCGGCCGGCGACCGGCCTGCCCAGCACGCACGCAGACCTGGAAGGCCGGGCCCGGGAACACGGGAACGCCCAGCCGTTCCGGTCCCCACGGCGCTGTGACCCACGCCTCACCGCGATGCGTGGGCCGTTCGCCCGATCATCCGCTTTACCGTCGGGTTCCGGAGACCGGGACCGGTTGTCGGTGGGGCGCCCTAGACTCGGAGAGCGATGAGCAGCCTCTTTGACGACAGCTTCCTGGCGGACCTCCAGCCCCCGCGCGGGCACGACGAGGAACCCCCGCCGCCACCCGAGGACGATCACGCTCCGGAACCCCTTCCGGACGATCTGTTCGGCGGGAAGTTCGACATGCCGCCGGACCGGGACACCCACTACCGCGACGGCGCCCCGCGCCCCCCGCTCGACCCGGCGGCCCTGCTGGAGGGGCTGAACGACAACCAGCGCGCCGCGGTCGTGCACGCAGGTTCCCCGCTGCTCATCGTCGCCGGTGCCGGCTCCGGCAAGACCCGCGTGCTCACCCACCGCATCGCCCACCTGCTCGCCGAGCGCGGTGTGCACTCCGGCCAGATCCTCGCGATCACCTTCACCAACAAGGCCGCGGGCGAGATGAAGGAGCGCGTCGAGCAGCTCGTCGGCCCGCGCGCGAACGCCATGTGGGTGATGACCTTCCACAGCGCGTGCGTGCGCATCCTGCGCCGGGAGAGCAAGAAACTCGGCTTCACGTCGTCGTTCTCGATCTACGACGCCGCCGACAGCAAGCGCCTGATGGCCCTGGTCTGCCGCGACCTGGACCTCGACCCCAAGCGCTTCCCGCCCAAGTCCTTCAGCGCCAAGATCAGCAACCTGAAGAACGAGCTGATCGACGAAGAGGACTTCGCCGCCCAGGCCGCCGACGGCTTCGAGAAGACCCTGGCGCAGGCCTACGCGCTGTACCAGTCGCGGCTGCGCGAGGCCAACGCGCTCGACTTCGACGACCTGATCATGACGACGGTCAA
This sequence comes from Streptomyces sp. SCPE 10, assembly GCF_051980735.1. Taxonomy (NCBI): domain Bacteria; kingdom Bacillati; phylum Actinomycetota; class Actinomycetes; order Kitasatosporales; family Streptomycetaceae; genus Streptomyces; species Streptomyces sp. SCPE 10. Next base: position 4,677,240 of record NZ_CP197069.1, read on the forward strand.
CCTGCTGCGCGCCTTCCCGGACGTCGCCGAGCACTACCGCCGCCGCTTCCGGCACGTCCTGGTGGACGAGTACCAGGACACCAACCACGCCCAGTACGCCCTGGTCCGCGAGCTGGTCGGCACCGGCGCCCACGACGAGGACGTACCGCCCGGCGAGCACGAGACCCCGCCCGCCGAACTCTGCGTGGTGGGTGACGCGGACCAGTCCATCTACGCCTTCCGCGGCGCGACGATCCGCAACATCCTCCAGTTCGAGGAGGACTACCCGGACGCGACGACGATCCTGCTGGAGCAGAACTACCGCTCCACCCAGACCATCCTGTCCGCCGCCAACGCGGTCATCGAGCGCAACGAGTCCCGGCGCCCGAAGAACCTGTGGACCAACGCGGGCCAGGGCGCGCGGATCACCGGCTATGTCGCCGACACCGAGCACGACGAGGCGCAGTTCGTCGCCGACGAGATAGACCGGCTCACGGACGCGGGCGAGGCGCGCGCCGGGGACGTCGCCGTCTTCTACCGCACCAACGCGCAGTCCCGTGTCTTCGAAGAGGTCTTCATCCGCGTCGGCCTGCCCTACAAGGTCGTCGGCGGCGTCCGCTTCTACGAGCGCAAGGAGGTCCGGGACGTCCTCGCCTACCTGCGCGTTCTCGCCAACCCCGAGGACTCGGTGCCGCTGCGCCGCATCCTCAACGTGCCCAAGCGGGGCATCGGCGAACGCGCGGAGGCGATGATCGACGCCCTCGCCCAGCGCGAGAAGATCAGCTTTCCGCAGGCGCTCAAGCGGGTGGACGAGGCGTACGGCATGGCCGCCCGCTCCACCAACGCGGTCAAGCGTTTCAACACGCTGATGGAGGACCTGCGGACCATCGTGGAGTCCGGCGCCGGACCGGCCACCGTCCTGGAGGCCATACTCGAACGCACCGGCTACCTCGCCGAGTTGCAGAACTCGACCGACCCGCAGGACGAGACCCGCATCGAGAACCTCCAGGAACTCGCCGCCGTCGCCCTGGAGTTCGAGCAGGAGCGCGGCGAGGGCGAAGCGGCAGCGGGCGGCACGCTGGCCGACTTCCTGGAGCAGGTCGCCCTGGTCGCCGACTCCGACCAGATCCCCGACGAGGAGGACGGCGACGGCGTCATCACCCTGATGACCCTGCACACCGCCAAGGGCCTCGAGTTCCCGGTCGTGTTCCTGACCGGCATGGAGGACGGCGTCTTCCCGCACATGCGCGCCCTCGGCCAGGTCAAGGAACTGGAGGAGGAACGGCGGCTGGCCTACGTGGGCATCACCCGGGCGCGGGAGCGGCTGTACCTGACGCGGTCCGCGATGCGCAGCGCCTGGGGACAGCCGTCGTACAACCCGCCCTCCCGCTTCCTGGAGGAGATCCCGGCCACCCACGTGGACTGGAAGCGCACGGGCGCGACGGCGCCGATGTCCTCCGGGCCGGTGTCCGGGGTCGCGGCCTCGCTGTCCTCGTCGCGTTCGCGCTCCTCCGCATCGGGCGCCTCCGGTTTCGCCACGCGGCGGACCGCGGAGAAGCCGGTGGTCGCGCTGTCCGTCGGGGACCGGGTGACGCACGACCAGTTCGGGCTCGGCACCGTCGTCGGAGTCAAGGGCACGGGCGCCAACGCGGAGGCCACGATCGACTTCGGCGACACCAAGCCGAAGCGGCTGCTGCTGCGGTACGCGCCGGTGGAGAAGCTGTAGCTCCGAGAAGGCCCTCGCCGGACGGCGAGGGCCTCACCGCTCAGGTGGGGTCGAGACCGTGGCTGCGCAGCCAGGGCAGCGGGTCGATCGCCGCGCCGCCCGCGGGCCGTACCTCGAAGTGCAGATGCGGGCCGGTGGAGTTGCCGGAGTTGCCGGAGTAGGCGATCGGCTCGCCGGCCTTCACGGTCGTACCGGGGGAGACGCGGTAGCTGGACAGGTGGCAGTACCAGGTCTGCGTGCCGTCCTTCGCGGTCAGGATCATCATGTTGCCGTAGGCGCTGTTCCACTTGGTGGAGACGGTGCCGTCGGTCGCCGCCATCACCGTGGTGCCGTAGGAGACCGGGAAGTCGATGCCGGTGTGCACGGACATCCAGTTGACGCCCGCCTGCCCGAAGTAGGCGCTCAGCCCCCGCTGGGTGACCGGCAGCGCGAACTTGGGGCGCAGCCGCTCCTTCAGCGCGGCCTCCGCGGCGGCCTTCTTCTTCTCCAGGTCCTGCTGCGCCTTGAGGTCGATCCGCTCCTGGGTGCGGCTCGCCCGGTCGGCGAAGTCGTCGGCACCGGCCGACAGCGTCCTGAGCTGGCTGTCCAGCTTGCTGTTGGCCACCGACGGCTGGACCGCGTGCGCGTCCGAGGCGCTGGCGGTGGTCTCCGTGCCGCCCTCGTCGTGCAGGGCGTTGACGGAGGCCGCGGCGATCCCGGCGACACCCACCACACAGACCGAGGGCACGGCGACGGTCAGCAGCGCGGAGCGCTTGGCGGGCGTACGACGCCGGGAACGCGCCCCGGCCCGTGAGCCGGCGCGGCCCACCGGAGCCGGAGCGGTCTCCTCGCGCTGCTCCAACGGGTCCGGTTCGGCGGCCGGTTCCCCGGCGTCGGCCAGGTCGCCGAGCCCCTCGAAGGTCGCGGTCTCCTGCTGGTCGAACGGTACGGCGTCCGGCTCGGCGACCGTCGGTGCGGCCGGGGCGGCGCCGTTCCACTGTGTGGCGTCGTAGGCGCCCGTGTCGAAGGCCTGGGTGTCCCATTCCCACTGCTGGGTGGCGTCGGCGCCGCCTTGGCCGGGGTGCAGCCAGGCGTTCGCGTCCCACTGGCCGCTTGTGTCGTTGCCGGTGGCCTGCGCGGGGAAGGTCCAGGCGGTGGTGTCGTAGCCGCCGGTGTCGTAGCCGTTCTGGTGCTGGGCCGGGTAGGCGCCGTAGGCGTGGGTCTGGCCCGTGTCGATGCCGGACTGCCATTGGCCAGTGGCATATTCACCCGTGGTCTGATGGTCGCCCGGCAGACCGCCGAAGAGCGGATCGCCGTAGAAATCGGGGGCGGCGACGGAACCGCTGGTGAAACCGGTGGCGTCATAGCCGCCGTACGTGGTGAAGTCGCCGTAGGGGGCTTCCGTGCCGTACGGCGCGGGGGGTGCAGCGGAGGCGTCGGAAGCCGGGGCCGGGGCAGGCATGGTCCCCGACGGGTGACGGTCGTTCACCAACTTCTCTTTCGCCTCGACAACAAGGGCTGCCAGAGCAGTGCGGCGACTGTACCCGGCGGTCCGTGGGCGCGACAATCTTCCGCCGGTTTCGCGGCGGCCGGAAACGGGCAATCGGCGCCGTTTCGGGGGACGCCAGGCCTGAAGTTGGCTTTCTGTTCGATGTGCGTTCGATGTCAGACGGCTGTGTGAGAGCGCCGCGCGGGCCTCAGGCCACGGTCAGACCGTTCGTGAAGCTGCCCCCGGGGTGGGTGGAGTCCAGCGCCTCGCGTATCCCGGCCGCCACGGTGGGATGCACCGGCAGGGCGAGATGGCCGATGCCGGTCACCCGGATGTTCCGCGCGTCGAGGTCGGGGTGTTCCAGACAGGCCGTCTCCAGCGGGTTCATCAGCGGGTCCAGGTCGCTCCAGAAGCTGACGAAGCGGGTGCGGCAGCCGGGCGCGGGCCGTCCCAGTTCCTCGATGACCGCCGAACCCGGCCGCATCTGGCGCACGATCGGGTGCGCGTCGGCCAGCAGGGGCGCCACCCGGGTGCCCGCGTGCGGGGTGCCGAGGGTGACCAGCGTGCGCACCCGCAGGTCACCGCCCAGACACTGCACGTAGTACCGCGCGATGAGGCCGCCGAGGCTGTGCCCGACGATGTCCACCCGGGCGCTGCCCAGGCGCTCGCATATCTCCTCCACATGCCGGCCGAGCAGTTCGGCGGCGGCGCGGATGTCGCAGGTGAGCGGGGAGTAGTTGAGCGATTCCACCCGCTGTCCGCCGTGCTGGGCCAGGCTGCGGCGCAGCAGCACGAACACCGAGCGGTTGTCGATGAAACCGTGCAGCAGCACGACCGGGGGGCCAGGCCGGACGGGCAGCCGCGCGGTCCCGCCGTCGACCGGCGGTATCGGGGCGGGGCGCTCCTGCAGCAGACCGGTCGGGTAGAGCAGCAGGTGTCCGGCGAGAACCGCGGCGTCCAAGGCGGTCGCCTTCAGCAGCGTCATGGACACCCCGGCCAGCCTGCCGGGCCACAACCTGCGGCAGTACGGGAAGAAGAGCGGCACTACTCCGGTGACCTTCATGGTCGACCTCCCGTCGGCACACGGGAGACGGCTCTGTACCCCGGGTGCCTACATGTCCCACTGTGTGAGTTCCCCGTCGTCGCGCGCCGTAAAACCGCCGGTTGCGGGATGCTGGAGGTAACGCTCGTTCACTTCGCGACGGGTGGCGGGCCGCACCGGGGGTGCGGTACTTGTCGATACGGCGGAGGCGCTCGCCTCCGTGCTCGGGTGATGGAGGCAGTGATGGGTGTGGCAACCGGTCCGATCCGCGTGGTGGTCGCCAAGCCGGGCCTCGACGGCCACGACCGCGGCGCCAAGGTCATCGCGCGCGCCCTGCGCGACGCCGGGATGGAGGTCATCTACACCGGCCTCCACCAGACGCCCGAGCAGATCGTCGACACCGCCCTCCAGGAGGACGCCGACGCCATCGGACTGTCCATTCTGTCCGGCGCGCACAACACCCTGTTCGCCGCGGTCATCGACCTGCTCAAGGAGCGCGACGCCGAGGACATCCTCGTCTTCGGCGGCGGCATCATCCCGGAGGAGGACATCGCGCCGCTGAAGGAGAAGGGCGTCGCGGAGATCTTCACCCCGGGGGCGACGACCGCGTCGATCGTGGAGTGGGTGCGCGAGCACGTCGCCCAGCCGGCGGCCTCCGGGGGCTGAACCGAGGGCGCGCGGCGGCACGGCCGTCATGGCGACCGGCGTTCCCCGGTCTCGGAGTCGGTGGGCGCCGGCCGGTGTTCCCCCGCATCGGAGCCGGCGGTGGGCCGCGGCCGGTGCTCCGGCGCACCGGTGGTGTCCTTCGGTGTCAGCTCGTCGGCCATCGCCGCCCGCAGCCGCAGCGTGGTGACGAGCCGCTGGAACGCCTCCGCCCAGTAACCCCCGGCGCCCGGCGCCGCGTCCTCCCGTTCGTCGGGCGTCGCGAGCAGCGCCTGCAGCCGGATGGCCTCCGCCGGGTCCAGACAGCGCTCCGCGAGCCCCATCACCCCGCTGAAGCTCCACGGATAACTCCCGGCGTCGCGAGCGATGTTGAGGGCGTCGACCACGGCCCGGCCCAGCGGGGCGGCCCATGGCACCCCGCACACGCCGAGCAGCTGGAACGCCTCCGACAGTCCGTGCGTCGCGATGAACCCGGCGACCCACTCAGCCCGTTCGGCGGGATCCAGCGTGGCCAGCAGCTTGGCGCGCTCCGCCAGGGACACCGCGCCCGGACCGCCCGCCTCCGGGGCCGACGGCGAACCGAGCAGCGCCCGCGCCCATCCGGCGTCCCGCTGCCGCACCGCCGCCCGGCACCAGGCCGCGTGCAGCTCGCCCTGCCAGTCGTCCGCCACGGGCAGCGCCACGATCTGCGACGCCGTCCGCCCGCCGAGCCGGTCCGGCCAGGTGCCCAGCGGCGCGGCCTCCACCAACTGCCCCAGCCACCAGGACCGTTCCCCCCGGCCCGCGGGCGGGGTGGCCACCACGCCGTCGCGCTCCATGCCGGAGTCGCACTCGTGCGGCGCCTCCACCATGATCACCGGCGAGCCGCCCGTACGGTCCAGGGCCACGCAGGCCGACGCCCGTACGGCCATGCGCGCGGCCAGCGCCGAGTCCGGCAGCGCCGACAGCAGCTCGGCCGCCGTGGCCCGGACGTTGCGGCTGCGGTCGCCCAGCGCCTTCTCCAGGAAGGGCTCGTCCGCGGCGGACAGGCCGGCGCGCAGCGAGTCCAGGAACATCAGCCGGTCCTCGGCCCGCTCCGTCGGCCAGGTCCCGGCCAGCAGTTCGCGGGCGAGCGCGGGGTCGCGGGAGCGCAGCGCGCCCAGCAGGGCCACCCGCTCGGCGAACAGCCCCTCCTGCCACAGCTTGTGTATCGCCCCCCGATCCCCGGGCTCCGGGAGCGCCGCGCCGCCGGAGGCCGAGCGCAGGGCGAACCGCCAGTCGGGGTTGAACCGGGCCAGCCACAGCGCCCGGGGCCCCGCGAACGCCAGCGCGGCCGGGCGCAGATCGGTACGGCCCCGGGCCGCGTCCAGCAGTGCGGGCAGCGCCTGCGCGGGGGCCGCGTACCCGTGCGCGTTGGCCGCCGCGAGCCACTGCGGCAGCAGCTCCGTCAGGTCCGGGGAGCTGCCCCGGCGGCCGCCGCCGGACGCGCCGCCGGCCCGGTCGGCCAGCAGCATGGCCAGTCTGCGGGCCGCCGCCGCGGGCAGCGCGGGGCGCGGATCGCCGGGTGCCCGCTCCGGCCGCCGCCCCGCCCGCGCGGGCCGCAGCCCGGCCCGGCGCCGCACGGTGATCTCGGCGGCGGCGTCCAGCAGCGCGACGGGGGCCGGGCGGCCCGGTGCGAGCCGCGCGGGAGGACGCCGGTCGGTGCCGAGGAGGGCGGCGGTGACCAGGTCCTCCCAGGCGTCGGCGGGGGACGCGCCGTTCCCGTCGGTCGTGGTGCCCTTCATCGGGGTGCCTTCCCTTCGCGTGCGTGCGGATGTGCCGGGGCGGTCAGCACAGGGCCACCGCCTCGCATGCGCCCTCCGGCCAGGCCGTGAGCGGGGTGAAGCCGCGGTGGCCGCATTCGCCGAAGACCGTGACGGGGGCGCCGCCGGACAGGGCGAGCAGGCGCCACGGACCGGGGCGGGAGCGGGCGGTCCGGGTCAGCGGGAGGGCCGAGTCCCGGTCGGCGTCGGCCAGTTGCCATCGCTCGCCGTCCGGGACCGGGACGACCCGCTCCAGCGTCACCGGGACCGACTCCAGCCAGGGATCCTCGCGCAGCGCCGTGCCGTACCGCGCCACCGCATCGGCGGTGGTCACGCCCGGCGGACGGAACCCGGCCGGCGCGGGCGCGGCGAACCGCTCGCCCAGCGCGGCCCGGGACTGGCCGGCGCCCGGGTACCCGGTCAGCTCGGCGTCCAGGACGAGGCCGACCGGCAGGGACAGTTCCGGCGCCCGGCCGCCCGCGCCGTAGGACAGCACCAGGCGGGTGCGGCCCGACTCGGCGCCGTACAGCCAGATCCGGCGGGTCGTCAGTTTCGCGTCCGCCGAGTCGTACTGGGCGAGGACCAGCCACTGGTCGCGCTCGGCCGGGCCGTCCGCCGGGGCGGGCAGGCCGATCCGGGAGCGGACCGTGGCCGCCAGGGGCTCCGGCAGCCGGTCCCGGCGCAGCCAGCCCTGGTCGAGCAGGTGCAGCAGCGCGCACTCCTCCAGCAGCCGGGCCGGCCAGCCCGCGCCGGAACCGGGTATCGCCCCCAACTCCCGTATCCGGGCGGCCAGTCCCGGAGCCTGGGCGTCGACCATGCGGGCCGCCGTCTCCTCCCACAGCCCGTACCCCGCCTGTTCGGCCGGGGCCAGGCCGCCGCGCAGCAGGTCGGCCAGGCGCCGCTCCAGTTCCGTCGCACCCGCCGTGACCCGGTCGGCCCGGCGCTCGGCCCGGCGCCGCGCCGCCTCCGGATCGGCGGCCGGGGCGCCCTCGCCGGCCTCCGTCCGCTTCTTCTCCGCGCGCCCGCGCCGGTCCGCGAGCCACTGCCCGGCCCAGTCCGGCGGGGTGGCGCCGGCCGGCACCGAGCCGTCGTCGCCCGACCACAGCAGGAGCAGCCCGAGCGCGTGCTTGCACGGGAACTTACGGCTCGGGCAACTGCACTTGTACGCCGGTCCGGTGAGGTCGACCACCGTCTGGTACGGCTTGCTGCCGCTGCCCTTGCACAGCCCCCACACCGCCTCCGTCCCGCTCCCCGCCTCGGACCACGGACCCGCCGTGCCGAGCTTGCCGCCCGCTTTGCGTGACGCGGCGTCAGGCGCCAGTGCCAGCACCTGGTCCGCGCTCCAGCGCACCCCCTGCTCAGTCATGCGAACGACGGTAGGTCCCCCCACTGACAATCGGTCCGGCGAGCGCGTTTGTGCTGTTCAGAGCGATTGTCAGTGGTGTGGTGCACGGTTGGTGGCAGATCCGAACCGGCCGAGCTGGAGGGGGCCTCAGCCATGTCAGCCATGCCTGCGTCCGCGCAACCGAAGACCGCCGCACCGCAGCCCAGCGAGGGCGCGACCGCCGAGGGCGCGACCGCCCTGCGACCGCACGCGGAGCAAGCCTTCGCCGCTGAACTCGCCGCGCTGGCCGCGCAGGACGACCGGCCGCGCCCGGCCCGCTGGAGACTGTCGCCGTGGGCGGTGGCCACGTACCTGCTCGGCGGCACGCTGCCGGACGGTACCGTGATCACGCCGAAGTACGTGGGCCCGCGCCGGATCGTCGAGGTCGCCGTCACCACCCTCGCCACCGACCGCGCCCTGCTCCTGCTCGGCGTGCCCGGCACCGCCAAGACCTGGGTCTCGGAGCATCTGGCCGCCGCCGTCAGCGGTGACTCGACGCTGCTGGTCCAGGGCACCGCGGGCACCCCCGAGGAGGCCATCCGCTACGGCTGGAACTACGCGCGGCTGCTCGCCCACGGCCCGAGCCGCGACGCCCTCGTGCCCAGCCCCGTCATGCGCGCCATGGCCGAGGGCATGACCGCCCGGGTCGAGGAGCTGACCCGCATCCCGGCGGACGTGCAGGACACGCTGATCACGATCCTGTCCGAGAAGACCCTGCCCATACCGGAGCTGGGCGAGGAGGTGCAGGCGGTCCGCGGCTTCAACCTCATCGCCACCGCCAACGACCGCGACCGCGGCGTCAACGACCTCTCCAGCGCGCTGCGCCGCCGCTTCAACACCGTGGTGCTGCCGCTGCCGGAGAGCGCCGAGGCCGAGGTCGACATCGTCACGCGCCGCGTCGAGCAGCTCGGCCGCTCGCTCGATCTGCCGGCCGTGCCCGACGGGATGGCGGAGATCCGGCGCGTCGTCACCGTCTTCCGTGAGCTGCGCGACGGCATGACCGACGACGGCCGTACGAAACTGAAGTCGCCCAGCGGCACGCTGTCCACGGCCGAGGCGATCTCCGTCGTCACCAACGGCCTCGCGCTCGCCGCCCACTTCGGCGACGGCGTGCTGCGCCCGGCCGACGTCGCGGCGGGCATCCTCGGCGCCGTCGTCCGCGATCCGGCGGCCGACCGGGTCGTCTGGCAGGAGTACCTGGAGACGGTCGTGCGCGAGCGCGAGGGCTGGACGGACTTCTACCGGGCGTGCCGGGAGGTGAGCGCGTGACCGGCCGGGGCGGTCCGCTGCTGCTCGGGGTACGGCACCACGGGCCCGGCTCCGCGCGCGCCGTGCGCGCCGCCCTGGACGCCGCCCGGCCCGCGACCGTCCTGATCGAGGGGCCGCCCGAGGCGGACGCGCTGATCCCGCTGGCCGCCGACCCCGGACTGCGGCCGCCGGTCGCCCTGCTCGCCCATGCCGTGGACGAGCCCGGCCGCTCGGCGTTCTGGCCGTTCGCCGCGTTCAGCCCGGAGTGGGTGGCCGTCCGCTGGGCCCTGGAACACGGCGTCCCGGCCCGCTTCATCGACCTGCCGGCCGCCCACACCCTCGCGTGGGACAAGGAGACCGACCGGGACGAGGGGGCCGTCCAGGAGGAGGGAGCCGACCCCTGCGACGAGGGCGGCGGGGCCGGTGGCGACGACCAGGTGCGCGTCGACCCGCTCGCCGTGCTCGCCGAGGCCGCCGGGTACGACGATCCCGAGCGCTGGTGGGAGGACGTCGTGGAGCACCGGGGGCCGGGCGGCCGGGACCCGTTCGCCCCGTTCGCGGTGCTCGCGGAGGCCATGGGCGCGCTGCGCGAGCGGTACGGCGCGGGCGGACGCCCCCGGGACCTGGTGCGCGAGGCGCAGATGCGACTGCAACTGCGGGCGGCACGCCGGGAGTTCGGGGACGCGGTGGCCGTGGTGTGCGGGGCCTGGCACGTGCCCGCGCTCGGCGCGAAGACCACCGTCACCGCCGACCGGGCGCTGCTGAAGGGGCTGCCCAAGGTCAAGGTCGACGTGACCTGGGTGCCCTGGACCCACCGCAGACTGGCCCGGTCGAGCGGATACGGCGCGGGCATCGAGTCGCCGGGCTGGTACGGCCATCTCTTCCACGTCCCCGACCGGCCGGTGGAGCGCTGGCTGACCAAGGTGGCGGGCCTGTTGCGCGAGGAGGACCGGATCGTGTCCTCCGCGCACGTCATCGAGGCGGTACGGCTCGCGGAGACCCTCGCGGTGCTGCGCGGCCGTCCGCTGCCCGGGCTGGGGGAGACCACCGAGGCGGTGCGCGCGGTGATGTGCGACGGCTCGGACGTGCCGCTGGCGCTGGTGCACGACCGGCTGGTGGTCGGGGACGTCCTGGGCGAGGTGCCGCAGACGGCTCCCGCCGTGCCGCTGCAACGCGACCTGGCCCGGCAGCAGCGCGCGCTGCGGCTCAAACCGGAGGCGCTGGAACGCGAGCTGGAACTGGACCTGCGCAAGGACACCGACGCGGCCCGCAGCAGGCTGCTGCACCGGCTGCGGCTGCTCGGCATCGGCTGGGGGGAGCCGGGGCACGCGCGGGGGAGCACGGGCACGTTCCGGGAGACCTGGCGGCTGCGCTGGGAGCCGGAACTGTCGGTGCGGGTCGCGGAGGCGGGGGTATGGGGGACCACCGTGGCCGGGGCGGCGCGGGCCAGGGCCGAGGCGGACGCGGCCGCCGCGGGGGCCCTCGCCGAGATCACCGCGCTCGCCGAGCGGTGCCTGCTCGCCGGGCTGTCGGACGCCCTGCCGGTGGTCATGCGGGCGCTCGCCGACCGGGCGGCCCTGGACACGGACGTCGGCCACCTCGCCCAGGCCCTGCCCGCGCTGGTCCGCTCCCTGCGCTACGGCGACGTACGCGGCACCGACACCCGCGCGCTGACCGGCGTCGCGGCCGGCCTCGCCGAACGGGTCTTCGTCGGCCTGCCCCCCGCCTGCGCCGCCCTGGACGCCGACGCGGCCGAGCGGATGCGCGGACACGTGGACGCGGTGCACACGGCGGTGGCGCTGCTCGGGGAGAGCCTGACCGGCACGCCCGGCGCCGAGGGGGCCGGTCAGGGACCGGCGCCCACCGTGGGCGCTCCCGCGGTGGAAGGCACTCCGGCGGCACCCGCCGACGGCCGCGCCACCGGCTCCCGCGCCCTCGGCGGGCTGCGGACGCGCTGGCGGGCCGTGCTGCGCACCCTCGCGCTGCGGGACACCGTGCCCGGGGTGATCCGGGGGCGGGCCGTGCGGCTGCTGCTGGACGAGGGGGCGCTGGCGGCCGGCGAGGCGGCGCGGCTGATGGGGCTCGCGCTGTCGCCGGGGACGCCGCCCGCCGACGCGGCCAGCTGGATCGAGGGTTTCGCGGGCGGCGGGGGCGGTCTGCTGCTGGTGCACGACGAGCGGCTGCTCGGCCTGATCGACGGCTGGCTGACCGGGGTGTCGGCGGAGGCCTTCACCGACGTGCTGCCGCTGCTGCGGCGCACCTTCGCGGCGTATGAGCCGGGGGTGCGCAGAACCCTCGGCGAGCTGGTGCGGCGCGGGCCGGGGGAGCGGGCCGGGGCGGCGGCCCGGGGGCTCACCGCACCCGGCTTCGCCGCCGAGCCGGACACCGGGCGCGCCGACGCCGTACTGCCGGTGCTGCGCCTGCTGCTCGGCCCCGACCCGGAACCGGCTGCGGACCCGGCTCCCGACGCGGATCCGGACCCCGGCGGCCGATCCGGGATGACCACGACCACATACGACAACGGACTCGCGGGAGTGGCCGGATGACGAACGCAACGGCGCCGACGGCGGCGACGGACCCGGACGACCCGGTGCGGGAGCGGCTGCGGCGCTGGCGGCTGGTGCTCGGCGGGGAGCAGGCCGACGGCACCGGATGCGCGCTGTCCGGGCGGGACGCGGCGATGGACGCCACCCTGGCCGCGCTCTACGGCAAGGGCGACAAGGCGCAGTCGGGGCGGGAGCGCACGGCGGGGCTCGGCGCCTCGGCGCCGTCCGTGGCGCGCTGGCTCGGGGACATCCGCACCTACTTCCCCTCCTCCGTCGTCCAGGTCATGCAGCGCGACGCCATCGACCGGCTGGGGCTCGCCGCGCTGCTGCTGGAGCCGGAGATGCTGGAGGCCGTGGAGGCCGACGTACACCTGGTCGGCACGCTGCTCTCGCTCAACAAGGCGATGCCGGAGACGACGAAGGAGACGGCGCGGGCGGTGGTGCGCAAGGTGGTGGACGACCTGGAGAAGCGGCTCGCCACCCGCACCCGGGCGACCCTGACCGGCGCCCTGGACCGCAGCGCGCGCGTCAGCCGGCCGCGCCACCACGACATCGACTGGAACCGCACCGTCGCGGCCAACCTCAAGCACTACCTGCCCGAATACCGCACGGTGGTCCCGGAACGGCTGATCGGCTACGGCCGCGCCGCGCGCTCGGTGCAGAAGGAGGTCATCCTCTGCATCGACCAGTCGGGCTCGATGGCGGCGTCCGTGGTCTACGCGTCGGTCTTCGGCGCGGTCCTCGCCTCCATGCGGTCGATCGGCACCCGGCTGGTCGTCTTCGACACGGCGGTGGCCGACCTCACCGACCAGCTCGACGACCCGGTGGACGTGCTCTTCGGCACCCAACTGGGCGGCGGTACGGACATCAACCGGGCGCTCGCCTACTGCCAGTCGCGCATCAGCCGGCCCGCCGAGACCGTGGTGGTGCTGATCAGCGACCTCTACGAGGGCGGCATCCGCGACGAGATGCTCAAGCGGGTGGCGGCCATGAAGGCGTCCGGGGTGCAGTTCGTGACCCTGCTGGCGCTGTCCGACGAGGGGGCGCCGGCCTACGACCGGGAGCACGCGGCGGCGCTGGCCGCGCTCGGCGCGCCGGCCTTCGCCTGCACGCCCGACCTGTTCCCGGAGGTGATGGCGGCGGCGCTGGAGAAGCGCCCGCTGCCGATACCGGACACCGCCTGAAGAAGCCGGGGAGAACCGGGAACCCGGACGGCGTGCGGGGCGTCGGAGGGGGCATCGGGTAGCCGGCGCATCCGCTCACGCCCGGTCACCTCGCTCCCCGGGGCGGCCGCCCCCGGTCGGCCGAATGCCGTCGGTCCGACCGGGCGGAGTCCCGCGGGTGGGGCGGGTGGTCCCCATTGGGGTGGGGATCAACCGTCCCGGCCCCGGTCCTGCCGGAGCCGTCCGGAGACCTCACCGGGCCAACCCCAGCCCGGTGAGGTCTCGTACCCGCCGGTAGGCGGGAGCGGCGCGGCACGGCGTGCCAGGGAACCCGGCATCATGTGACAGGTATCACCGCTCAGGTGTGACCCTCGATTTAGGGAGCCCCCGCAAGCGGCGATAACCTGCGAGACGGACATGCCGCGCGCTCGGACACCGTGTGCGCCCCCCTAGTGACAAGCGGACGTCACGTTGCCCTTCGCGGCACGCCCACGCATCCAACGAACCGCGAGATCACTGATAGGGACGGAAGCGCGTGGACCTGTTCGAGTACCAGGCGAGGGACCTCTTCGCCAAGCACGATGTACCGGTGCTGGCCGGTGAAGTCATCGACACGCCTGAGGCGGCGCGCGAGATCACCGAGCGTCTGGGCGGCAAGTCCGTCGTCAAGGCGCAGGTGAAGGTCGGTGGTCGCGGCAAGGCCGGTGGCGTCAAGCTGGCCGCCTCCGCGGACGAGGCCGTCGCCCGCGCGACGGACATCCTCGGCATGGACATCAAGGGCCACACGGTCCACAAGGTGATGATCGCCGAGACCGCCCCGGAAATCGTCGAGGAGTACTACGTCTCCTTCCTCCTCGACCGTGCCAACCGCACCTTCCTCTCCATCGCGTCCGTCGAGGGCGGCATGGAGATCGAGGAGGTGGCGGCCACCCGTCCGGAGGCCGTCGCCAAGACGCCGATCGACGCGATCGACGGTGTGACCCCGGAGAAGGCCCGCGAGATCGTCGAGGCCGCCAAGTTCCCGGCCGAGGTCGCCGACAAGGTCGCCGACGTGCTGGTCAAGCTGTGGGACACCTTCATCAAGGAGGACGCCCTCCTGGTCGAGGTCAACCCGCTGGCCAAGGTCGCCTCCGGTGACGTCATCGCCCTCGACGGCAAGGTCTCCCTGGACGACAACGCCGAGTTCCGCCACCCGGAGTTCGAGGAGCTGCACGACAAGGCCGCGGCCAACCCGCTGGAGGCCGCCGCCAAGGCGAAGAACCTCAACTACGTCAAGCTCGACGGCGAGGTCGGCATCATCGGCAACGGCGCCGGTCTCGTCATGAGCACCCTGGACGTCGTCGCGTACGCCGGTGAGAACCACGGTGGCGTCAAGCCCGCCAACTTCCTGGACATCGGCGGCGGCGCCTCCGCCCAGGTGATGGCGAACGGCCTGGAGATCATCCTGGGCGACCCGGACGTCAAGTCCGTCTTCGTGAACGTCTTCGGTGGCATCACCGCCTGCGACGAGGTCGCCAACGGCATCGTGCAGGCCCTGAAGCTCCTGGAGGACCGCGGCGAGAAGGTCGAGAAGCCGCTCGTCGTCCGCCTCGACGGCAACAACGCCGAGCTGGGCCGGAAGATCCTCACGGACGCCAACCACCCGCTGGTGCAGCGCGTCGACACCATGGACGGCGCGGCCGCGAAGGCCGCCGAGCTGGCCGCCGCCAAGTAAGCACGAGGACGAGGACACCGACACACCATGGCTATCTGGCTCAACAAGGACAGCAAGGTCATCGTCCAGGGCATGACCGGCGCCACCGGCATGAAGCACACCAAGCTCATGCTCGGTGACGGCACGAACGTCGTGGGCGGCGTGAACCCGCGCAAGGCGGGTCAGACCGTGGACTTCGACGGCACCGAGGTACCCGTCTTCGGCACCGTCAAGGAGGCCATCGAGAAGACCGGCGCCGACGTCTCCGTCATCTTCGTGCCGGAGAAGTTCACGAAGGACGCGGTCGTCGAGGCCATCGACGCCGAGATCCCGCTGGCCGTCGTGATCACCGAGGGCATCGCCGTGCACGACACGGCGTCCTTCTGGGCGTACGCCGGCAAGAAGGGCAACAAGACCCGGATCATCGGCCCGAACTGCCCCGGCATCATCACCCCGGGTCAGTCGAACGTCGGCATCATCCCGGGCGACATCACCAAGCCGGGCCGCATCGGTCTGGTGTCGAAGTCCGGCACGCTGACGTATCAGATGATGTACGAGCTGCGGGACATCGGCTTCTCGACGGCCGTCGGCATCGGTGGCGACCCGATCATCGGCACCACCCACATCGACGCGCTCGCGGCCTTCCAGGAGGACCCCGAGACCGAGCTGATCGTGATGATCGGTGAGATCGGTGGTGACGCCGAGGAGCGTGCCGCCGCGTTCATCAAGGAGAACGTGACCAAGCCGGTCGTCGGCTACGTCGCGGGCTTCACCGCGCCGGAGGGCAAGACCATGGGTCACGCCGGCGCCATCGTCTCCGGCTCCTCCGGCACCGCACAGGCCAAGAAGGAGGCCCTGGAGGCGGCGGGCGTCAAGGTCGGCAAGACCCCGACCGAGACCGCCAAGCTGGCCCGGGAGATCCTCTCCGCCTGAGCGGCTCGACCGAACACCCGCAGGCCCGCCCCTTTCCCGGGGGCGGGCCTGCGGGCGTTCTCGGCGGGGCGCGCGCCGAGCGGGGCTCACCGGGGCGTCGGCTCGACCCGGTCCGGTCCCGCGGCCGAGTCCTGGCGGAGCTTGTCGCGCAGCAGCTGCTCGGTGCGGGACAACGGGCCCATCGGGGCCGGCCGGGGCACGCCCTGGACGGCCCGGGCGGGGGCGACGGGGGGCTCGTAGTGGGTCGGGGCGGTCCGCAGCGTGAGCGTCGTCGCGCCGATGATCGTCACCGTGAAGGCGATGGCCGCGCGGGTCCAGAAGACGTTGCGGCGTTCGCCGACCGTGCGCACCGTCGGCGGACGGGAGGCGCTCAGCCGTTCCCGGGAGGCGAGTTCGGTGAGCCGGCGGTGCAGCACGGCCGTGTCGGCCAGTTCGGGGACGTGCGCGGCCACCGCCTCGCGCGCATGGGTCAGCCGGTTCGCCGCCGCCGGGGTGCTGGCCTCCGTCTCCGCCGCCGTCTCCGGCAGGTCGAGGCCCACACCGTCGTACAGCACCAGCGTGCGCCGGTAGGACGGCGGCAGTCTCAGCAGCGCGTGCAGCAGGTCCCGGTCGGCCGGGTCGGCGGGCGGCGGCTCGGGGTGCCGGTGGCGCGGCCGGAACCGGTGCCAGGGCGAGAGCGCGCAGTCGTACGCCACCGCCCGCACCCAGCCGGCCGGGTCCCGGTCCTGTGCCACCTCCGGCCAGCGCTGCCAGGCCTGCTGGAAGGCGTGCTCCACCGCCTCGCGGGCCAGCTCGCGGCGCCCGCAGAGCAGATAGGTCTGGCGTACGAGGGCCGGGGCGCAGAAGGCGTAGAGCGCGTCGAAGGCCTGAGCGGGCGTCAAGGGTTCGGGGCCGGGCGCCGGATCCTGGTCCGGTGCGCCGGGACTCGTCTTTCCGGGGTCGTTCCGAGGGTCCGCCGGCCGGGCGAACGAGGCGAGGAGTTCGGCGTACGCCCGCCCCTCGTCGCCGGTCGGGTCCCGGCGGCCGGACTCCCACGCGCGCACCGTGGCACGGGCCACGCCGAGGCGTGCGGCGAGCTGAGCGTGCGTCATGGTGCGGGACCGGCGCAGGCGTCGGCGTTCCTTGGGCGGTGGCAGCGGGCTGGCGGAGATCTGCGGGGTCACCGTGCACCCTTTCGTACGATAAGTGACATAAACATATATTGAGCGACACTTCGGTGGTTCACCTGTTACGCCGGGAAAGCGCGTGTCGTTGGGAGCATGGCGAGGTGACCCAGATGACCGATCGCCGACCGTCGCTCACCCCGCTGTCCACCCGACTGCGCGACCGTCCGCCCGGCCTGTCCGCCAGCCTGCTGAACGGCGTGGTCGCGGCCGGGCTCGGCCTCGGCGCGCTCACCGTGCTCGTGCTGGCCCTGTGGATCAGCTCGCCCTACCCCGACAGCGGTCCGGGCGGCGCGCTGCACATCGCCGCCGCGCTCTGGCTCCTCGCGCACGGCGTCGAACTGGTCCGCACCGACACCGTCTCGGGCGCCCAACTGCCCGTCGGCGTCACGCCGTTGCTGCTCATGGCACTGCCGGTGTGGCTGCTGTACCGGGCCGGGCGCTACGCCACGGACGCCTCCGCCGACCCCGACGGGCCACCGCCCGTGCCGGTGCGCACGGCATGGCTGGGCGTGGTCACCGGCTACCTCGGCGTCGGCACCGCCCTCGCCGTCTACTGCTCCGGCGGCGAACTGCGCCCGTCCTGGGGCGGGGTGACGGTGTGGCTGCCGTTGGTCGTGGTGGCCGGGGCCGGAGCCGGGGTCTGGTCGGCGCACGGGTGCCCGCCCCAGCCGTTGCTGCGGGCGCTCAGGGTGCTGCCGGGGCCCGTGCGGCGGGCGGTGCTCGGCACGGACGCGCGGGTGCGGCTGGGCACCGCCGCGCGGGCCGCCGGAGCGGCGACGGCCGTGCTGACCGGGGGCGGGGCGCTGCTCGTGGCCGCCTCGATGGTGTGGCACGGAGCCGCGGCGCGGGCCTCGTTCCTGGAGCTGACGGACGGCTGGACGGGACGGTTCGCGGTGCTGCTGCTCGGCATGGCGCTGGTCCCCAACGCCTCCGTGTGGGCCGCGTCCTACGCCCTCGGTCCCGGTTTCGTCCTCGGCGCCGGGCACCCGGTGCACCCGCTTGCCTCCGACCCGGCGCCGCTGCTGCCGCCGTTCCCGCTGCTCGCGGCGGTGCCGGACGCCGGCCCCGGGACGCGGCTGAACTGGGCGGCCGGGCTGCTGCCGGTGGTGGCCGGGATGGTGGCGGGGTGGTTCGTGGCCCGGGCGGCGGTACGCGGGCCGCGCCGCTGGCGGACGGGACGCACCGCCGCGGTGGCGCTGTGGACGGCGGTGGGCTGCGCCCTGCTGCTGACCCTGCTCGCCGCGCTGGCGGGCGGCCCGATGGGGGTCGCCGCACTGTCCCGGTTCGGCCCGCCGTGGTGGCTGACCGGACCGGCGGCCGGCGCGTGGACCGCGCTGTTCGGGCTGCCGGCGGCCCTGGTCGTCCGGGCGTGGCGGCTGTGGCGGGGGCGGGCGGGGACCGCCCCGGCCGGGACGGCGTCCCCGAGGCTCCCGGCCGGTGCCCCGGAGACGAGGCCGAAGAGCCGGACCGGGACCGGCCCGGGGGCCCGGCGCGAGGACACGCAGGTCACCCCGCCGAAGCCGGCCCAGGACCCGACCCTCGCCGCGGAGGAGGGGTACGACATCCTGCCCGCCGAACCCTTCGTCCCGGGTCTGCGCGACGATCTGGACCGCGCCCTCCACCAGGCGGCCGCACCCGAACCGGCCGAGAACCCGGCGGACGACGTTCCTCGAAAGGACGAGGCTCCCCGAAAGGACGACGCCCCCCTGAAGGACGAGACCCCCCTGAAGGACGAGACCCCCCGGGAGGAAGAGACCCCCCGGCTCGGGACCGGCGAGGACGCCGGAACCGCCCAGCAGGACAAGGCCCCTTGACGTGGCGGTCCCCCGACGGGACGCGGACCGGGCCCCTGGCGCCGGACTACTCGTTCCCCGCGCTCAGCATGCCCCGCAGCTGCTGCGGCAGCAGGGTCTGGCAGGACTGTTTGGCCTCGTGGGTGAGGGCGTCGTCGACACAGGTGAAGTAGTCGCGGTAGACGAACTGGACCGCGAACGTCGAGGCGACCAGGACCAGGGCGAGGGCCGCCGTGACCAGGCCGCCGACGGCCGCCGTCGTCTGCGGCCGCCCGGCGGGCGCGGGGGCGGGCGTGTGCTGGTCCGGGGCCGGGGTGCGCGGCTTGCCGCGCAGCGCGCTGACCCCCCAGTACAGGGCCAGTGCGCCCAGCAGCAGCGCCACGTACGGCCAGCCGAACAGCACGAAGAAGACGGCCCACATGCCGGACAGCAGCGCGTAGCGCGCCCGGCGCTGGACCGGGTCCGTGGGGTCCCAGCGCATGCCCGCGCCGGGGCCGCGGCCCGGACCGCCCTGCCCGCCCGGACCACCGGGGCCGCCGGGGCCCTGCGGGCCGGCGCCGGGACGCTCGCCGAAGCCGCCGGGCGCACGCCCCGGCTGGCGGTCGCTCCACTGGCTGCCCCACGGGGAGCCGCCCTGATGCCCGCCGGGACCGCCCTGACCCGCGCCGGGTCCGCCCTGTCCGCCGGGGTGCCGGGGCTGCCACGGCCGGTCCGGGGCGCCCTCCGGCGGCGGCGCGAACGGGTTGTCGTCCTGCTGTCCGTCACCGCCCTGCCGACCCTGGCCGCGGCCCTGGTCCCGTCCCTCGCCGGAGCCGTCCCCGGTGTTGCCCGCCCCGCCCCGCGGGGCGTCGGGCGGGGTCGACGGCCGCTCGCGCAGCAGCATGCCGGCGCGCGCTCCCCCCGGGACCGAATCTGGCGGGAACGTGAGGAGTCGCAGGCTGCGGACGGGCATCAAAAGAGCGTCTTCCCCTAGATCAACACGGCTGGTCGTCGTGAGCTTCCACCTCGTCAACGCGCCGCATGTCGACCGCGTTCCCGAGGCTGCCCCTCGCGATTCCCTGCGAACGCTACCTCCCGGCCACGCACCCGTCCCGTGGGGGCCGTCCGCGGTGCCGGTATCGTTGCTGGCGGTCGGCCGGTTCGTAGACTTCCCCGTATCCCGGGGCGCGAAGCATTCGTACGACTGTACAAACCGCCGACGGCACAGATCGTTTCTTGAGAAAGGGCCCCACCGTGGCCGCCAACCCCGTGGCCAAGCGCCTCGTCGTGCTGGTCTCCGGATCCGGCACCAATCTGCAGGCGCTCCTGGACGAGATCGAGCGCACCGGCGCGGAGGCGTACGGCGCGCGGATCGTCGCCGTAGGGGCGGACCGCGACGGCATCGAGGGGCTCGCCCGCGCCGAGCGGGCCGGGCTGCCGACCTTCGTGTGCCGGGTCAGGGACCACGCGAGCCGCGAGGAGTGGGACGCCGCCCTCGCCGCGGCCGTGGCGGCGTACGAGCCCGACCTCGTGATCTCGGCCGGGTTCATGAAGATCGTGGGCAAGGAGTTCCTCGCGCGCTTCGGCGGGCGGTTCGTCAACACCCACCCGGCCCTGCTGCCCAGTTTTCCCGGCGCCCACGGCGTCCGTGACGCGCTCGCGTACGGCGCCAGGGTCACCGGCTGCACCGTCCACTTCGTCGACGACGGCGTCGACACCGGGCCGATCATCGCGCAGGGCGTGGTGGAGATCCGGGACGAGGACGACGAGAGCGCGCTGCACGAGCGCATCAAGGAAGTCGAGCGAAGGCTGCTCGTCGAGGTCGTGGGGCGGCTCGCCCGCAACGGCTATCGCATTGAGGGACGAAAGGTAGTTATCCAGTGACCGCCGAGAGCAACAAGCGGCCCCTTCGCCGGGCGCTCGTCAGCGTCTACGACAAGACCGGCCTGGAAGAGCTGGCACGCGGGCTGCACGAGGCCGGCGTCGAGCTGGTGTCGACCGGGTCCACCGCCTCCCGCATCGCCGCCGCCGGTGTCCCCGTCACCAAGGTCGAGGAGCTGACCGGCTTCCCCGAGTGCCTGGACGGCCGGGTGAAGACCCTGCACCCCAAGGTGCACGCGGGCATCCTCGCCGACCTGCGGCTGGACAGCCACCGCGCGCAGCTCGACGAGCTGGGCGTGGCGCCGTTCGACCTGGTCGTCGTGAACCTCTACCCGTTCCGCGAGACCGTCGCCTCCGGGGCCTCGGCCGACGAGTGCGTGGAGCAGATCGACATCGGCGGCCCCTCGATGGTCCGCGCCGCCGCCAAGAACCACCCCTCGGTCGCCGTGGTCACCAGCCCCGAGCGGTACGCCGACGTGCTGGAGGCCGCCAAGGACGGCGGCTTCGACCTGGCGGCCCGCAAGCGGCTGGCCGCCGAGGCCTTCCGCCACACCGCCGCCTACGACGTGGCCGTCGCCTCCTGGTTCGCCGCCGACTACGCCCCGGCCGACGAGTCCCGCTTCCCGGACTTCCTCGGCGCCGCCTACGACCGCCAGAACACCCTGCGCTACGGCGAGAACCCGCACCAGGACGCCGCGCTGTACGTGGACGGCACGGGCGGGCTGGCCGAGGCGGAGCAGCTGCACGGCAAGGAGATGTCGTACAACAACTACACGGACACGGACGCCGCCCGCCGTGCCGCGTACGACCACGACGAGCCCTGCGTCGCGATCATCAAGCACGCCAACCCCTGCGGCATCGCGATCGGCGCGGACGTCGCCGAGGCGCACCGCAAGGCGCACGCCTGCGACCCGGTCTCCGCGTACGGCGGTGTGATCGCGGTCAACCGTCCGGTGAGCCGGGAGATGGCCGAGCAGGTCGCGGACATCTTCACCGAGGTCATCGTGGCACCGGACTACGAGGAGGGGGCCCTGGAGGCCCTCACCAAGAAGAAGAACATCCGGGTGCTGAAGGCCCCCGGCGCGCCCGCGGGCGAGGTCGAGGCCAAGCAGATCGACGGCGGTCTGCTGGTCCAGGTCACCGACCGGCTCCAGGCCGCCGGCGACGACCCCGCCAACTGGACGCTGGCCAGCGGCGAGGCGCTGTCCGCCGAGGAGCTGAAGGAGCTGGCGTTCGCCTGGAAGGCGTGCCGCGCCGTGAAGTCCAACGCGATCCTGCTCGCCAAGGACGGCGCCTCGGTCGGCGTCGGCATGGGCCAGGTCAACCGCGTCGACTCCTGCAAGCTGGCGGTCGAGCGGGCCGGTGAAGAGCGCGCCCGCGGCTCCTTCGCCGCCTCCGACGCCTTCTTCCCCTTCCCCGACGGCCCGGAGATCCTGATCGGGGCCGGCGTCCGCGCGATCGTCCAGCCCGGCGGTTCCATCCGCGACGAGCAGGTCGTGGAGGCCGCCAAGAAGGCGGGCGTGACCATGTACTTCACGGGCACGCGCCACTTCTTCCACTGAGCCGTGACGGTCTGCGGCCCCCGCCACGAGGGGGCCGCAGACCGTCCACGCGGCCGGGGCCGTGTCCCACCCCGGAAGGGTGGGACACGGCCCCGGACGTCGAACGGCGCGAAGTGTGCTCCGCGCCGGGGTGGTTCAGTAGCGGGCGCGGTTGAACCAGGCCTTGCCGTCGGCGCCGCCGACGAAGCAGGCGATCAGGATGCCGAGCACGATGTGCACGATGCCCAGGATGACGAGGAACGGGTAGACGCCCAGCACCGCGCTGAGGATGCCGAAGACCAGGACCGTGACCCGCAGGCCGTTGCCGCCGGTGGAGAACTTCGCGGCCATGACGGCCGCCCACACCAGCCAGGCGAGCGCGAGCACCGCGAAGGCCCAGATCACGCCCACCGGGTAGTCGGAGAGTCCCGGCAGGGAGTTGTCGTTCTTGGCCTTGTTGATCGCCACGGCGGAGAAGGCGAACAGCGCCACGCCGATGACCTGGAGGGCGACGATGACCCACAGCATCGCGCGGGCCGCGCTGACCTTGCCCGGCATGGCGGTCATCGGGGCGGCGGCGCCGTACGGCTGCTGGACCGGCGGCGCGGCGGGGTAGCCGTAGCCGGGCTGCTGGGGCTGGCCCTGCGGAGCGCCGTAGGGATTGTTCGGGTCGCCGTAGCTCATGGCTGGTGTTCCTCCGTTGCTTTCCGAGTGCGGGGACGAGGCGCGGCACTGCACGGAGGAGAGTTTCTACAGATGCGGTCCGTCCCCCCGATGAGCTGCCCGCTGCACTGTGGTGTTCATCGTTCTTGACCGGATAGTGACTTGTCCAGCCGTAATCTCCGGGTGTTGTGCAAGTGCAACATCCGTGATCACAACGGCCTGGACACGGACCCGGATTGGAACCCCGGGGCGGTCATCCGGGAGGATGGGGGTATGACCGCCCAGATTCTCGATGGCAAGGCCACCGCAGCCGCGATCAAGTCCGATCTGACCGTCCGCGTGGCGGCGCTGAGGGAGAAGGGAGTCACGCCCGGACTCGGCACCGTCCTGGTCGGCGACGACCCCGGCAGCCGCAAGTACGTCGCGGGCAAGCACCGCGACTGCGCCCAGGTGGGCCTCGCCTCCATCCAGCGGGAGCTGCCGGCCACGGCCACCCAGGAGGAGATCGAGGCGGTCGTCCGCGAGCTGAACGAGGACCCGGCCTGCACCGGCTACATCGTGCAGCTGCCGCTGCCCAAGGGCATCGACGAGAACCGCATCCTGGAGCTGATGGACCCGGCCAAGGACGCGGACGGCCTGCACCCGATGAACCTGGGCCGCCTGGTGCTCAACGAGCCCGCCCCGCTGCCCTGCACCCCCAACGGCATCCTCACCCTGCTGCGCCGCCACGGCGTGGAGATCAAGGGCGCCGAGGTCGTCGTCGTCGGCCGGGGCGTCACCATCGGGCGTCCGATGCCGCTGCTGCTCACCCGCCGCAGCGAGAACGCCACCGTGACCCAGTGCCACACCGGCACCCGCGACCTGTCCGCCCACCTCAAGCGGGCCGACATCGTCATCGCGGCGGCCGGCTCCCCGCACCTGATCCGCGCCGAGGACGTCAAGCCGGGCGCGGCCGTCCTCGACGTCGGCGTCTCCCGCAACGCCGAGGGCAAGATCGTCGGCGACGTCCACCCGGACGTGGCCGAGGTGGCGGGCTGGATCTCCCCGAACCCCGGTGGTGTCGGTCCGATGACCCGGGCCCAGCTGCTGGTCAACGTGGTCGAGGCGGCGGAGCGCAGTGCCGGCTGACGACACCCGCGGCGGTGACGCGACCGCGACCGCGAGCGAGGCGAGCGTGAACGACGAGAGCGTGGACCGCGTGAGCGCGGACGACGACGGTGTGGTGGAGGAGACGGTCCGCGACGCGATCAGCGCCCCGGACGCGCAGGGGCGCCCGCGCCGGGTCACCCGCCGCTTCCCGCTGTTCACCAGGGACACCGCACGGCCCGAGGGCGGTGGCCGGGCCGCGTCCGGCGCCGCCCCGGCGCCCGCGCGGCAGTGGCCGCTGCTGGTGGTGCTGGGCACGGTCGCGCTCGGCCTGCTGGTGACCGCGCTCGACGCGTTCCGCATCGGCATCCTGCTGATCGGCGTCGGGCTGCTGGCCGGCGCGGTGCTGCGCTGGATGCTGCCCGGGGTGGGCATGCTCGCCGTCCGCTCCCGGTTCACCGACATCAGCACCTACGGCGTCCTCGGCCTGGTGATCGTCCTGCTGGCGCTGATGGCCCAGCCGCAACCCTGGCTGGAGATCCCGTTCCTGAAGGACACGCTGCACTCCACGGTGACCAGGTAAGGCCACCGGAACGGCGGTTCGCCCCCTCCCCCGAGCCGGGACGAACCGCCGCCCGAGACACCCTCGCCCGCGCCGAACGGCCTGATCGACGGCCGTCTTCGCGCTGTGGCACGGAAGTGACCGTTCCGCTACGGTGACCGCGCGCTGCCTCTCCGTGCCCTCGCGGTGCCGATGTGTGGACAGTTCGGGATACGTGACAAAGTGGGGATGAGGGGGGAAGTCGATGCCTCGTTGGAACACCCTGCCGAAGGAACTCGACCCGGAGATCAAGGAGTTCGTCAACCAGCTGCGCTGGCTGGTGGACCTCGGCGGTCTGCATGTCGCGGACCTGGCCGACCGCACCGGCTACGGCAGGACGTCCTGGGAGAGTTACCTCGCCGGCGAACTCCTCGCGCCCAAGGGGGCGGCCGTCGCGCTCGCCGAGGCCGCCGGGGCCAGTCCGGTCCCGCTCGTCACCATGTGGGAGCTGGCCGAACGCGCCTGGCGGCGGACGGAGGCCGGGCTCGACCACACGGCACAGGCGCTGCGCGTCTCCGCGGCCGCCGGCGATTCCGGCGCGCCGTCCGCCCGTGCCGCCAAGGGAGTCGCCGCCCTCGCCGGCCCGCGGGACACCTCCCCGGGAATCCCGGCCCAGCCGACGGCCGCGCAGGCCGGCGCCCGCGACTCCTCGGCCGGGAGCCGGGGCCCCTCGCGGGCGGGCGCCGGTCCCGCGGCGCGGTCCGGCGGGTGGCCGAAGGTGACCGGAACGATGGACGTCGCGCGGCCGGAAGGGCCGGGGCTCGGGACGGGACGGGACGGCGGACGGCCGGAAGGCCCCGGAACGGCGAGCGGCGGATGGCCGAAGATTCCCGTGCAGGCCCCGCGCGGCCCGATCACCGCGAGCCCCACGAGCCCGGCCGCTCCCGTGGGCACGACAGCTCCCCTGAACGCCGTCGGCCCCTCCACCCCTCCCGGCGGCCTCGGCCCGAACACCGCGCCCGTCCGGCCGAACCCCCAGGGCCCCGACGCCGGATCGCCCGCCGGGACGTCGCGTGCCGCCGGGTACCGGCAGCCGGCGCTGATGTTCCTCGCCGGGTTCGTCACCGTGCTGCTGGTGATCCTCGGGGTCTTCCACTTCACCGGGCGGCACGGCGGCGGGCACGCGAAGGCCGCCGCGCGTCCGGCGCCGACCATCAGCGCCAAGGAGAGCCTGCCGCCCGGGGTCCGGTGCGCCGACTCGGACTGCGTCGGCAAGGACGCCGAGACCATGGGGTGCAGCGGCGACCAGGTGGCCACCGCCCAGAGCGTCTCGCTCGGCGCCACCACCCTGGAGGTCCGCTACAGCAAGGTCTGCGGCACGGCGTGGGGCCGCATCACGAACGCCGTGCCCGGCGACAAGGTCCAGGTCACCGGGGCCAAGGGCACGGCCCGGCAGACCGGGGAGATCACCGCCGTCGGCGAGACCATCGCGTACACCCCGATGATCGCCGTACGTGATCCGGCCGAGGCCACGGCGTGCGCCGCCCTCGCCTCCGGCCGTACGGCCTGCACGAAGTGACGGGCGCCTTCGGCCGTACGGCCTGCACGAAGTGACGGTCCGGCACGCCCGCGGGGGCCGAACGGATGAATTCCGCTCAGGGGGCATGCCCGGCCCGATCCTGGGCACGCGCTCGGATACCCCCCACGGGAGACCGGTGCGCCGGTACCCCCACCGGCGGCCGTCTCCGTCCCCCCTCTCCGGACGGGCGGCCGCCCTTTCGTACCTCTCGTGACCCTCTGTGGGGTGAGCCACACGGCCCGGCACGTCTCGCATGCCGGATGCGCGATAGCCTGACCGGTGGATCTCTCTTGATACCAAGAGATCGATCATCCGCCCGGGGCAGGGACGCCCCACCGCCAGCTGTCATACGGAGAACGCCATGACCCGCACTCCCGTGAACGTCACCGTCACCGGCGCGGCCGGCCAGATCGGTTACGCCCTGCTCTTCCGCATCGCCTCCGGCCAGCTGCTGGGCGCGGACGTTCCGGTCCGCCTGCGCCTCCTGGAGATCACCCCGGCGCTCAAGGCCGCCGAGGGCACGGCCATGGAGCTGGACGACTGCGCCTTCCCGCTGCTCCAGGGCATCGACATCACCGACGACCCGAACGTCGCCTTCGACGGCGCCAACGTCGCCCTGCTGGTGGGCGCTCGCCCGCGCACCAAGGGCATGGAGCGCGGTGACCTGCTGGAGGCCAACGGCGGCATCTTCAAGCCGCAGGGCAAGGCCATCAACGACCACGCCGCGGACGACATCAAGGTCCTGGTCGTCGGCAACCCGGCCAACACCAACGCGCTGATCGCGCAGGCGGCGGCGCCGGACGTACCGGCCGAGCGGTTCACCGCGATGACCCGTCTGGACCACAACCGGGCGCTGACGCAGCTGGCGAAGAAGACGGGCACCTCGGTCGCCGACATCAAGCGGCTCACCATCTGGGGCAACCACTCCGCCACCCAGTACCCGGACATCTTCCACGCGACGGTCGCCGGCAAGAACGCCGCCGAGGTCGTGAACGACGAGAAGTGGCTGGCCGAGGACTTCATCCCGACCGTCGCCAAGCGCGGCGCCGCGATCATCGAGGCCCGTGGCGCGTCGTCGGCTGCCTCCGCCGCCAACGCCGCGATCGACCACGTGTACACCTGGGTCAACGGCACCGCCGAGGGCGACTGGACCTCCATGGGTATCCCGTCGGACGGCTCCTACGGCGTCCCGGAGGGCCTGATCTCCTCCTTCCCGGTCACCACCAAGGGCGGCACGTACGAGATCGTCCAGGGCCTGGACATCAACGAGTTCTCCCGTGCGCGCATCGACGCGTCGGTGAAGGAGCTGTCGGAGGAGCGCGAGGCGGTCCGCGCCCTCGGCCTCATCTGACGGTAGTCCGTCCCGGGTTCTTCCCGCGTGGGCCCCGCTCCGGTTCCTCCGGAGCGGGGCCCACGCGCGTCCCGGCGAAGGCGCGCCCGGGGCCGCCGTCGTCTTCACCGGCCGTACCGGGGCCGTGGACCGAACGCAGCGCCCCCGATACCCGTTTCTGTCTGTTTTCCACCGCCTTTTTAGTGACGCCGCGCACTTTCGCTCGCCGATTCCGCATGCAAACCGAAAGCCATGGGCAGGCGGCCACGGTCTTTGACCCCGGTCACCGGGTGACGCAGGGACGTGAAACGGTAACGGAAGGCAACACCGATCATGGCGGACAGAACGGCACGACAGGCCCACGAGACCATCCACGCGGGCGGCGAATGGCTGGCGGCGATCTCCGGCGCGACCCGGGAGATCCTCGACCCGGCGGACGCCCGGCCGTTCGCGGTGGTCGCGGAGGGCGACGAGAAGGACGCCGAGCGCGCCGTGGCCGCGGCCCGGCAGGCGTTCGACCAGGGGCCCTGGCCCCGCACCCCGGTCGCCGAACGCGCCGCCCTGCTGCGCCGCGTCGCCGATCTCCTCGTACGCGACCGCGAAGTACTCGGCCGGCTGGAGGCCCGGGACGCGGGCAAGACGGTGGAGGAGGGCCGGGTCGACATCGACTGTGTCGCCGACGCCTTCCGCTACTTCGCCGACCTGGTGGCCGCCGAGGCCCCCGGCCGGGTCGTGGACGCCGGGTCGCCCGACGTCCACAGCGTGGTCGTGCACGAGCCGGTCGGTGTCTGCGCCCTGATCACCCCCTGGAACTACCCGCTGCTCCAGGCCAGTTGGAAGATCGCCCCGGCACTCGCGGCCGGCAACACCTTCGTGATCAAGCCCAGCGAGATTACCCCGATGACCACCGTCGCGCTGATCGAGCTGCTGGCCGAGGCCGGGCTCCCCGCGGGCGTCGCCAACATCGTCACCGGACCCGGCCACTCCGTCGGCGCCCGGCTCGCCGAGCACCCCGGCGTCGACCTGGTCTCCTTCACCGGCGGACTGGTCAGCGGCACCAAGGTCGCCCAGGCGGCCGCCCCCACCGTGAAGAAGGTCGCCCTCGAACTGGGCGGCAAGAACCCCAACGTGGTCTTCGCCGACGCCTGCGCCACCGAGGAGGGCTTCGACACCGCCGTGGACCAGGCCCTCAACGCGGCCTTCATCCACAGCGGCCAGGTCTGCTCGGCCGGCGGCCGGCTCATCGTCGAGGAGTCGGTGCGCGAACGCTTCGTCGCCGAACTCGCCCGCCGCGCTCAGCGGATCAGGATCGGCCGCGGCACCGAGGACGGCGTCGAGGTCGGCCCCCTCGTCTCCGAGCAGCAGCGCGCCAGGACCGAGGCGTACGTGGCCTCCGCGCTCGCCGAGGGCGCGGTGCTGCGCTGCGGCGGCAAGCGGCCCGAACCCGCCCCGGAGCGGCCCGAGTCGGGCTACTTCTACGAGCCGACCGTCCTGGACGCCTGCCACCGTGGGATGAAGGTCGTCCGGGAGGAGGTCTTCGGACCCGTGCTCACCGTCGAGACCTTCACCACCGAGGACGAGGCCGTCCGCCTAGCCAACGACACCGAGTACGGCCTGGCCGGTGCCGTGTGGACCACCGACCCCGGCAAGGCCCGGCGCGTCGCGGCCCGGCTGCGCCACGGCACCGTCTGGATCAACGACTTCCACCCCTACCTGCCGCAGGCGGAGTGGGGCGGCTTCGGCAAGAGCGGCACCGGCCGCGAGCTGGGCCCCGCCGGACTCGCCGAGTACCGGGAGACCAAGCACGTCTACCAGAACCTCGCACCCGCGCCGGTGCGCTGGTTCGCCGGCTGAGCCCGACCCGACCTTCCTCTCACACCCCCTGGAGTAGCACCCCCATGCCCGAGACCCCCCACGTCTACGACTACGTCGTCATCGGCGGCGGCACGGCAGGCTCCGTCATCGCCTCCCGCCTCGTCGAGGACCCCGACGTCACCGTCGCCGTCATCGAGGGCGGCCCCAGCGACATCGACCGCGAGGACGTGCTGACCCTGCGCCGCTGGCTGGGCCTGCTCGGCGGCGACCTGGACTACGAGTACACCACCGTCGAGCAGCCAAACGGCAATTCCCACATCCTGCACAGCCGCGCCAAGGTGCTCGGCGGCTGCTCCTCGCACAACACCCTGATCTCCTTCAAGCCGTTGCCCTCCGACTGGGACGAGTGGGAGGAGGCCGGCGCCAAGGGCTGGGGCGCGGTGCCGATGGAGGCGTACTTCGCCCGGCTGCGCAACAACATCGTGCGCGTCGCCGAGAAGGACCAGAACCCCGTCGCCAAGGACTGGATCGACGCGACGAAGACCGCGATCGGCGTCCCCGAGGTGATCGGCTTCAACGACAAGCCGTTCCACGAGGGGGTCGGCTTCCTCGACCTCGCCTACCACCCGGAGAACAACAAGCGCTCCTCCGCCTCCGTCGCCTACCTGCACCCGCACCTGGAGGCCGGCGACCGCCCCAACCTCACACTGCTCCTCGAGACCTGGGCGTACCGGCTGGAGCTGGACGGCAAGCGCGCCACCGGCGTCCATGTGCGCACCAAGGACGGCGCGGAGCGGCTGATCAGCGCCCGCCAGGAGGTCGTGGTCTGCGCCGGCGCCGTCGACACGCCCCGGCTGCTGCTGCTGTCCGGCATCGGCCCGAAGCGGGACCTCGAAGCACTCGGCATCCCCGTGGTGCACGACCTGCCGGGGGTCGGCGAGAACCTCCAGGACCACCCCGAGTCGGTGATCGTGTGGGAGACGAACCGGCCGCTGCCGGAGAACTCCGCGATGGACTCCGACGCCGCGCTGTTCGTGCGCCGGGACGAGTCGCTGGACGCCCCCGACCTGATGTTCCACTTCTACCAGATCCCCTTCACCGACAACCCGGAGCGGCTGGGCTACGAACGCCCCGAGCACGGCGTGTCGATGACCCCGAACATCCCCAAGTCCCGCGCTCGCGGCCGCCTTTACCTCACGAGCGCGGATCCGGAGGTCAAGCCCGCACTCGACTTCCGCTACTTCACCGACGAGGACGGCTACGACGCCCGGACCCTGGTCGACGGCGTGAAGATCGCCCGTGAGATCGCCCGGACCGAGCCGTTCGCCGGCTGGCTGAAGCGCGAGGTCTTCCCCGGCCCCGACGTCACCGACGACGAGCAGCTCAGCGAGCTGCTGCGCAAGGCGCACCACACCGTCTACCACCCCGCCGGCACCTGCCGGATGGGCGCCGCCGACGACGAACTCGCCGTCGTCGACCCCGAGTTGAAGATCCGCGGACTCGACGGCATCCGCATCGCCGACGCGTCCGTCTTCCCGACCCTGTTCGCCGTCAACCCGATGATCGGGGTGTTGATGGTCGGGGAGAAGGCCGTCGACCTGATCGGAGGCGATCGCCGATGAGCATCACCGTCCCCACCCGCAAGCCGCCCACCACCGACGCCCCGGTCTTCTCGGTGTCCCACCTGTGGAAGGTCTTCGGCGCCAAGCCCGAGCGCGTCCCGGCCGACCCCGAGCTCGCCGCCCTCGAACCGGCCGACCTGCGCGCCCGCACCGGCTGCACGGCGGCCGTCCGCGACGTCTCCTTCGACGTCCGCAAGGGCGAGGTCTTCGTGGTCATGGGCCTGTCCGGCTCCGGCAAGTCCACCCTCGTGCGCTGCCTGACCCGGCTGATCGAGCCGACCTCGGGCACCATCGCCATCGACGGCGAGGACGTGACCGCCATGGACAAGGCCCGACTGCGGGAACTGCGCCGCCACCGCGCCGCGATGGTCTTCCAGCACTTCGGCCTGCTCCCGCACCGCACCGTCCTCGACAACGTGGCCTACGGCCTGGAGATCCAGGGCGTCGGCAAGGCCGAGCGCCGCGAGCGCGCCACCGAGATCGTCGCCAAGGTCGGCCTCGCGGGCATGGAGCACCGCCGCCCCGGCCAGCTCTCCGGCGGCCAGCGCCAGCGCGTGGGCCTCGCCCGCGCCCTCGCCGTGGACCCCGAAGTCCTCCTGTTCGACGAGCCGTTCAGCGCCCTCGACCCGCTCATCCGGCGCGACATGCAGGACGAGGTGACCCGCCTGCACCGCGAGGAGGGCCGCACCATGGTCTTCATCACGCACGACCTCAGCGAGGCCCTCAAGCTCGGCGACCGCATCGCCCTGATGCGCGACGGCCGGATCGTCCAGCTCGGCACCCCCGAGGAGATCGTCGGCTCCCCGGCCGACGACTACGTCCGCGAGTTCGTCCGGGACGTGCCGCGCGAGCAGGTCGTGACCTGCCGTACGGCCATGCGCCCGGCGACCTCCGAGGAGACCACCGAGGGCCCGGCGCTCGCCCCGGAGGCCACGGTCTCCGAGGCCATCGAGGCCGTCGCGCGCACCGGCAGCCCCGCCCGCGTCATGGACCAGGGCCGCTGCCTGGGCGTCGTCGACCGCGAACAGCTCCTGGACGTGGTGGCCGGCGTGGCCGCGGAGCCGGCCGCCCCCGCCGGCCGCGCCACCCCCTCCGCGCGGCCGGGCGCGGGCGCATCCCGCGGACACGGGCACGCCAGGAAGCCGGCCACCCCGGAGGCGGTCTGATGGCTGTCCTCACCGCCCCCGCCCTGCGCACCAAGGCCCCCGCGGTGCTGCGCAACAGAGCCGTCGGCAAGCTCCTGCTGCTCGCCCTCGTCACCGCCGTGCTCCTGCCGGTGCTGCACGGCCGCGCCTGGCCGCACCACCTCACGGTCAGCCTGACCAAGCCGCTGACCGACGCCAGCGGCTGGATCATCGACAACCGCGACACCCACCCGCTCTTCCTCTACTTCTTCGGCTACGTCAGCGAGGCGGTCGTCCTCTCCGTCCGCGCCGTCTACGTCACCCTGCTGGCCATCGGCTGGCCGGGCGTCACGGTGCTCGGCGCCCTCGTCGCCTGGCGCGTCGCCGGTCCCCGCCTCGCCACCGGCACCGCCGTCGCCTTCCTGGCCTGCGGCGTGCTCGGCATGTGGGAGCCGACCATGCAGACCCTCGCGCTGATGGTCGTCGCGGTCCTCGCCTCCGTGCTCGTGGGCGTGGTGCTCGGCCTCGCCGGCGGCCTCTCCGAACGCCTCGACCGCGCCCTGCGCCCGGTCCTGGACACGATGCAGGTCCTCCCGGCCTTCGCCTACCTCCTCCCCGTCGTCCTGGTCTTCGGCATCGGCGTCCCCGCGGCCGTCCTCGCCACCGTCGTCTACGCCGCCCCGCCCATGGCCCGCCTCACCGCGCTGGGCCTGCGCGGCGCCGACCCCGAAGTCCTGGAGGCCGTGGAGTCGCTCGGCGCGACCCGCCGCCAGCGGCTGCTGACCGCCCGCGTCCCGCTGGCCCGCAAGGAACTCCTGCTGGGCCTCAACCAGACGATCATGATGGCGCTGTCCATGGCCGTGATCGCCTCCGTCATCGGCGCCGGCGGCCTCGGCGACCGCGTCTACCAGGCGCTGTCCACGGTCGACGTCGGCCAGGCCCTGGCCGCGGGCATCCCGATCGTGCTGCTCGCGGTCGTCCTCGACCGGGTGACCGGCGCGGCCGGCGCCGCGGGCGACAAGGGCCCCCGGACCATCGGCTGGGCGTACGCCCTCGCCGTCACCGTGGTCGCCGCGCTCGCCGCCCGGCTGCTCGGCGCCCTCGACTGGCCGAACGGCTGGAGCCTGGACATCGCCCAGCCGGTCAACCACGCCGTCGACTGGATGACCTCCCACCTCTACTCCGGCGTCCCGGTCGTCGGCGGCACCGCGGACTGGGCGGGTCACTTCACCACCTGGGTGCTCGACCCGATCCGCGACGGCCTGCAATGGCTGCCCTGGTGGTCGGTGCTGCTGATCGTCGCCGCGCTGGCCTGGCTGATCGGCACCTGGCGCACCGCGCTGACCGCCGTGCTCGCCATGGCCGCGATCGGTGTGCTCGGCGTGTGGGAGCCGTCCCTCGACACCCTCTCCCAGGTGCTGGCCGCCGTCGCCGTCACCCTCGTGCTCGGCATCGCCACCGGCATCGCCGCCGCCCGCAGCGACCGCGTCGAGCGCGCGCTGCGCCCGGTGCTCGACGTCTTCCAGACGATGCCGCAGTTCGTGTACCTGATCCCGGTCGTCGCCCTGTTCGGCGTCGGCCGCGCCCCCGCCGTCGCCGCGGCCGTCGTCTACGCGCTGCCCGCCGTCGTGCGGATCACCTCGCAGGGGCTGCGCCAGGTCGACCCGGCCGCGCTGGAGTCGGCGCGCTCGCTCGGCGCGACCGGACGGCAGCAGCTGTGGCAGGTGCAGCTGCCGCTCGCCCGCCGTGCGCTGCTGCTCGCCGTCAACCAGGGCGTGGTGCTGGTCCTGGCCGTCGTCATCATCGGCGGTCTGGTCGGCGGCGGCGCCCTCGGCTACGACGTCGCCTACGGCCTCGCCCAGGGCGACCTGGCGACCGGTCTGGTGGCCGGCGCCGCCATCGTCTGCCTGGGGCTGATGCTGGACCGGGTGACCCAGCCCACCGAACGCCGCGCGGGGAAGGGAGCCTGAGATGCGACGCCGACTGCTCACCACGCTTCCGGTCGGGCTCGCCGTGCTGGCGCTGACCACCGGCTGCGGTGCGGCCGACATGACCAAGCAGGCCAGCCCGTTCGCCCACGCCGGCGGCGGCAAGAGCGTCACGCTGTCCGTGCAGTCCTGGGTGGGCGCCGAGTCCAACGTGGCCGTCGCCCAGTATCTGCTGGAGCACGAGCTGGGCTACCGCGTCGACACCGTGCAGGTGGACGAGGTGCCCGCGTGGGACGCGCTCAGCCAGGGCCGGGTCGACGCCCTCCTGGAGGACTGGGGCCACCCGGACCAGGAGAAGCGCTACGTCGACGACAAGAAGACCATCACACGCGCCGGCGATCTCGGGGTGACCGGCCACATCGGCTGGTTCGTGCCGACGTACCTGGTCAAGCAGCATCCCGACATCACCGACTGGCGGAACCTGAACAAGTACGCCTCGCTCTTCCGCACCGCGGAGAGCGGCGGCAAGGGCCAGCTGATGGACGGCTCCCCGTCCTATGTCACCAACGACAAGGCGCTGGTGAAGAACCTGAAGCTGAATTACCAGGTGGTCTTCGCCGGTTCCGAGGCGGCGCAGATCACCCAGATGAAGCAGTTCGCCAAGGAGAAGAAGCCCTTCCTGACGTACTGGTACTCGCCGCAGTGGCTGTTCAAGAAGGTCCCGATGACGGAGGTGAAGCTGCCGCCGTACAAGAAGGGCTGCGACGCGGACGCGGCGAAGATCGCCTGCGCCTATCCGCGCACCCCGCTCCAGAAGTACCTCAACGCCGACTTCGCCCGGTCGGGCGGCAAGGCGGCCGAGTTCCTGAAGAGGTTCCGGTGGACCACGGACGACCAGAACGAGGTCTCGCTGATGATCGCCCAGGACAAGCTGTCCCCGGACGAGGCGGCGAAGAAGTGGGTGGACAGCCACCCTGCCGTGTGGAAGAAGTGGCTGCCCTGAGCGCCGACTAGCGCAGACTGGCGGCCAGGTCCCGGGCCGCCGCCGTGGCCCGGCGCTGGAGCTGCGGCCCGAACGTGATCCGGGTGGCCCCGAGTCCGCCGAGCGCGGCGGGCCCGGGGCCGTCCGTGTCCAGCCGGGCCAGCACGTTCAGCGGGCCCTCGATCCCGGCCCGCAGCACGGGCAGGGCCGCCACCGGCGCCATGATCGGGTACACGCATCCGGCGCCCGCCGCGATGTACAGGGCGGCCCGCTCCACGGTCCGTCCGAGGTCGCCGTCGCCGTGCACGAAGGTGTCGACCCGGGCGTTGAGGAAGATGCGCCCGGCGGCCGCCGCGCAGAACTCGGCGAGGTAGTCGGCGTGCTCCCGCGGGTCCTTGAGCACTCCCTCGGCGGAGTCCTCGATGTTGCAGCCCACGACCCCCGCCTCCAGCAGCCGCTCCACCAGCTCCTTCGGCGCGATCCCGTACCCGCCCTCGATGTCCGCCGAGACCGGCACGTCCACCGCCCGCGCGATCCGGGCGACGGCCGCGAACATCTCGTCCGCCGGGGTGTGCCCGTCCTCGTACCCGAGCGCCGCGGCGATCCCCGCGCTCGGCGTGGCCAGCGCCGCGAACCCGGCCTCGGCGAAGGCCCGCGCGGCGGCCGCGTCCCAGGGGCCGGGCAGCACGAGCGGATCGTCCTGCGGGCGCCCCAGGTGCAGCGCGCGAAACGCCCGCGCCTTGTCCGGGGACGTGCTCACCGGTGCTGGCCCGGCTGGTAGTGGCCCGGGGTCATCCGGGCGGTGACACCGAACCGGTTCCAGGCGTTGATCACCGTGATCGCGGCGATCAGCCGGGTCAGCTCGGCCTCCTCGAACTGCTTGGCGGCCCGCTCGTACACCTCGTCCGGCACGAAGCCGTCGGTGAGGACGGTGATCGCCTCGGTCAGCTCGATCGCCGCCAGCTCCTTCTCCGTGTAGAAGTGCCGCGACTCCTCCCACGCGCCGAGCTGGACGATCCGCTCCACGCTCTCCCCGGCCGCCAGCGCGTCCTTGGTGTGCATGTCCAGGCAGAAGGCGCAGTGGTTGAGCTGGGAGGCGCGGATCTTGACCAGCTCCAGCAGCTTCGGGTCCAGCCCCTGCCGGGCGGCGGTGTCCAGCCGGACCATCGCCTTGTACACGTCCGGCGCGTGCTCGGTCCAGTTCAGCCGCGGGGCGTGCTCCGCCGCGTACTCGGTGTTCTCGTCCGTGTTCATGCCTCCACGGTAGGAGCCGGGCAGCCCAGGAGTATGGTCCATTTCCATGGCGGAATCCTGGGCCACTTTGGGCGTCGACCTCCATCTGGAACCGGCCGGCCCGGGCGGGCTGCGCCGGGGTCTGACCGACGCCCTGCGCGACGCGGTGCGCACCGGCCGGCTCGCCCCCGGCACCCGGCTGCCCTCCTCCCGGGCCCTCGCCGCCGACCTCGGCATCGCCCGCAACACCGTCGCCGAGGCCTACGCCGACCTGGTGGCCGAGGGCTGGCTCACCGCCCGGCAGGGCTCCGGCACCCGGGTCGCCGAACGCGCCGTCGTGCCGCCCAGCGGCCCCGCACGCCACCACCGCGCCCCCGCCCGTCCCCTGCACAACCTGGTCCCCGGCACCCCCGACCTCGCCGCGTTCCCGCGCGCCGAATGGACCAGGGCCGCCCGCCGCGCCCTGGCCGCGGCCCCCAACGACGCGCTCGGCTACGGCGATCCCCGCGGCCGCCCCGAACTGCGCACCGCCCTCGCCGGCTACCTCGCCCGCGCCCGGGGCGTGCGCGCCGACCCGGAGAACACGGTGATCACCGCCGGGTTCTCGGGCGCCCTGCGTCTGCTCGGACCGGTGCTGCGCGCCCGCGGGGTGCGCACGGTGGCCAGCGAGCCGTACGGCCTCGACCTGTACCGGGGGCTGCTGGAGAACGCCGGCCTGGCGACCAGCGCGCTGGCGTACGACGAACTCGGCACCGAGCCGAGCCCGTTGGGCACCGAAGGCGCCGTACTCCTCACCCCCGCCCACCAGTTCCCCATGGGACTGCCCCTGCACCCGGACCGGCGGGCGGCCGTCGTGGACTGGGCCCGGCGCACTGGCGCGCTGGTCCTGGAGGACGACTACGACGGCGAGTTCCGCTACGACCGGCAGCCCGTCGGCGCGCTCCAGGGCCTCGACCCCGACCGCGTCGCCTACCTCGGCACCGCCAGCAAGTCGCTGGCACCCGGCATCCGGCTGGGCTGGATGGTGCTGCCGCCGGACCTGGCGGAGGAGGTCACCGCGGCCAAGGGGCACTCCGACACGGTGGGCGTGCTGGAGCAGCTCACCCTCGCCGAGTTCCTCACCTCGGGCGCCTACGACCGGCAGGTCCGCTCCGCCCGGCTGCGCTACCGGCGCCGCCGCGACGCGCTCGCCGCCGCCGTCGCCGACCGGGCGCCCGCGGTGCGGGTCACCGGGATCGCCGCCGGGCTGCACGCGGTGCTGCGGCTGCCGCCCGGCACCGAGCCCGCCGTGGTCCAGGCCGCCGCCTGGCAGGGCCTCGCGCTGCACGGCCTGTCCTACTACCGGCACCCCAAGAGCACGGCCGACCACCTGGACGCGCTGGTCGTGGGGTACGGGACCCCCTCCGACAGCGCGTGGCCGGCGGCGCTGGAGGCGCTGTGCCGGGTGCTCCCGTAGGGGCGGGGGCTCAGCCGGTGGCCGGCCGGAACACCAGGAAGAAGAACCGGGCGCCCGGCGAACCCAGCGGCTGCGCCGCGCACAGGGTCACCGCGCCCCGCACCGACGGGACGTGCTCGGCGCAACACCGGTCGGCGTCCGCGGAGTCGAGCCCCGCGTGGCGCAGCGGCCGGGTGTCCCCGTCCTGCTGCACATAGGTGATGTCGTGCCGGCGGTAGACGGGTCCCACCACGGGGTCGTCGTTCACCTCCGCGTCCAGCCGCCGCAGATCCGCGTTGTCCGGATGGGCCGCCACCGCCGCCCGCAACTGGGCCGCGACGGGCGCCGCCCACCGCTCCTCCCAGTCCACCAGATGGTGTTCGCGCGCCTCCTCGCACAGCAGCATCCAGCGCATCAGGTTCCGCTCCGGCAACGCCGGTTCGGCGCCCTGGCGCCGGGGGAACATGCGCAGGAAGTCGTCGTTCCAGCCGAGGACGTTCCAGGCCACGTCGTTGACGTAGCAGGGCAGGCCCGACACACTCCGGACCGCCGTCGGCCAGGCCGGGTCCACCCGGGTGCCGGCCTCCGGGTTCATCGGGACGGGCGGCTCGTGGCCCAGCGCGTAGACGTACAGCGCGGCCCGCTCCGGCTCCGCCATGCGCAGCACCCCGGCGACGGCGTCGAGGAACTCCGGCGCGGGGGAGGGCATGTCACCCCGCTCCAGCTGGGCGTAGGTGCGCTCGGAGACGTACAGCGCGTGCGCCACCTGGGCCTGCGAAAGCCCGGCGGAGCGCCGGCCGCGCCCGGTGCGGCGGGGCCAGCCCAGCTCGGTGGGGTCGATCAGCGAACGCTTGTGCCGCAGCAGCGACCGCAGGGCCTGCCTGTCCATCCCTCGTTCCCTCCCGGTGAGCGCGCGACCTCGCCGCCCCGCCCGGCAAATACCGGAAGTCTACGTTCCTGAAGAACCGGTTCCGGAAAAAGAAGCTCCTGGTCACGGGCGGGCGGACGGCACAGGATGGTGCGCGGACCGGTTGCGCTGCGGGGGGCGCAGCCGGTCCCTCACTCCTGCGCGGCCGGTGCCGCGGGCGCCTCGCCGAACCGGGCCAGGGCCAGCGCGCCCGCCACCGCCACCGCGAAGCCCAGCACCGCGAGCCAGGCCAGGCCCTCCCGGGTGCGGTCGCCGAGCCAGACGACACCGATCGCCGCGGGGCCGATCGTCTCGCCGATCACCATTCCGGCCGTCGCCGCGGTCACCGAACCGCGTTGCAGGGCCGAGGTCAGCAGCATGAAGGCGGCGCCCCCGCCGATCAGCAGCGCGTAGGCCGCCGGATTGGTCAGCAGGGCACCCGGCGCGAGGCTGTCGATCAGCCGGACCGACACCTCCACCACGCCGAACCCGAGACCGGCCCCGAGCCCCAGCACCGGACCCCGCGCGGGCCCGGACAGCAGGCCGCCCGCGAACCCGAGCGCCAGCAGCGCCACCGCCACCCCGAGCATCACCCAGCGCAGGGTGTCCGAGCCGCCCCCGCCGCCCTCGGGGCCGGACGCCAGCCCCAGCATCGCGAGCCCCGCGCAGACCACGCCCACCGCGCCCCACTCCGTGCCGCTGAGCCGCACCGCCAGCAGCCGGGCCGCGACCACCGCCGTCACCGCGAGACTGGCCGCGAGGGCGGCGCCGACCGCGTAGATCGGCAGCGTACGCAGCGCGGCGATCTGGAACAGGAAGCCCAGCCCGTCCAGGCCCAGCCCCACGAGGTACCGCCACTGCCGCAACGCCCGCAGCAGCAGCGCCGCCTCACCGCCCCCGCCGGGACCCGCCTGCCGCGCCGCGACCGCCTGCAACACCGTCGCGGCGCCGAAGCAGACCGCCGCCCCGAGGGCACACACCATTCCAAAGAGCACAAACGGACTCTATGGGAGACCTGACATGCTCACCCCCCCTTGGCCGGTCTTCACACCCGTCTCTAGGCTGGCCCGGAGCGTTCACGGCACACACGGGGGTAGGGAAGATGGCGGAAACGACGCGTCGGTTGCGTTCCGGTGCGGTGGTGCTCGGCGGGGTGGGGCTGCTGGCCGCCGCGCTCACCGCCTGCTCCTCCGAGCCGGACAAGCGCTGCGTGGACCGCGGCAGCTACGACTACGCCAGGGGCTACAAGGTCGTCTCGGACAAGAACTGCAAGTCCGTCAAGGCGGGCGCGGACGGCGCCTGGTACTACGGCGGCAAGAAGAAGGGCTCCTGGGTGGACGGCGGTTCCTTCACCAAGCCCAGCCGCGGGTCCGGCTCGTCCGGCGGACACGGAAGCTCCTCGGACCACTACGGCAGCGGCCACGGAGTGCACCGCGGCGGCTTCGGCGGCGGTTCCCACAGCTCCGGCGGCTGACCGGGACATCGGATGGAACGCCGCACCACCACCCCGCGCCCCGGCTGGCAGCGAACCGTCGAGGAGCAGGGGCTGATCTACCCGCTCACCCGCCACCCCGACGGGAGCCTGCGCCCCTACTGGGACGAGAGCGCGTACTACGTCTTCTCCCTCGCCGAGATCGAGGCGCTGGAGGAGACGGTCGCCGAACTGCACACCATGTGCCTGGCCGCGGCCGGCCACATGGTGGCGCACGGCCGCCTCGCCGACCTCGGCATCACCGACCCGCGGTTGGCCGCCGCGGTCACGGAGTCCTGGCACCGGCGGGCCGAACTCCCCTCCTTCTACGGCCGTTTCGACCTGCGCTACGACGGCACGGGCCCCGCCAAGCTGCTGGAGTACAACGCCGACACCCCCACCTCCCTGGTGGAGGCCGCCTCCCCGCAGTGGTTCTGGATGGAGGACCGCTTCCCCGGCGCCGACCAGTGGAACTCCCTGCACGAACGCCTGGTGGAGTCCTGGCGCCGGCAGGCCGCGCTGCTCCCGCCCGGCAGCCCGCTGCACTTCGCGCACTCCGCGGCCGACGAGCTGGGCGAGGACCTGATGACGGTCGCCTATCTGAAGGAGACCGCGCAGCAGGCGGGCCTGGAGACCGACTGGCTCGCCATGGAGGAGATCGGCTGGGACACCCTCTCCGGCCGTTTCGTGGACAACCGGCTCCGGTTCATCCGCAGCATCTTCAAGCTCTACCCGTGGGAGTGGCTCACCACCGACGCCTTCGGCGGGCATGTGCTGGACACCCTCGACAACGGCGGCGGCAGCGGCAGCACCCTGTGGATCGAGCCGGCCTGGAAAATGCTCCTGAGCAACAAGGCCCTGCTGGCCGTCCTCTGGGAGCTGTACCCCGGCCACCCCAACCTGCTCCCCGCCCACCTCGACGGCCCGCGCGACCTCGCCGCCACCGGCTACGTGGCCAAACCCCTGCTGGGCCGCGAGGGCGAGGGCATCACCCTGCACCCGCCGGGCAGCGCGTCCGCGACGCGCCCCGATGCCTGCTGCTACCAGCAACTCGCCCCGCTGCCCGTCTTCGACGGCAACCACGTCGTCCTCGGCGCCTGGGTCGTCGACGGCGAACCGGCGGGCCTCGGCATCCGCGAGTCGGCGGGTCCCGTCACCGACGAGTACGCCCGCTTCCTGCCGCACGTGATCCTCTGAGGAACCGGCCCCTCCGGTGGACGGAGGGGCCGGCGGGCGGAGCCGGCTCAGAAGGTGACGGTCGCGTGGATCACTCGGTGGTCGGAGAGCCCCGGGTCCACGACCTCGCAGCCGTACGACGGGCCGACCGGACCGAAGATGTAGTCGATCTTGTTGTTGCCGTCGGTGGGCGCACCGGTGTGCGCCGCGTCCGGGGTCGCCTGACCGCACTCCTGGTGACCGGAGTACAGGGTGTCGAGGTAGGACACGTCCGCCGTGGTCGTGTTCAGGTCGCCGCCGTAGAAGGCCGTGTACCCGGCGCCCTGCAGGCCGTCCACGATGGACCGCAGCGCGGCGGCCTGCTCCTTGCGCTTGCTGCCGTCGGGGTCGTCGCCGGCCTCCTTGCCGTTGGCGTCGAGGTAGTGGCCGCTGCTGAGGTGCGCGTCGCAGTAGACCGTGCCGTCCTCGGGGACGGTGGCGCACAGCGCGGGCCGCTGTTCCTTGCCGGCGGGGGAGGGCAGCGTGTACCCGCGGTACCAGGTGTTGGTGTCCTTGACCGCGAGGGCGATGCCGAAGGAGCCGCGGTCGGTGCCGCTGGTGCTGTCCATGCAGGTCTTCTGGGCCATGAGCGTCGGATCGGTCGACCCGTCCGCGTCGACGACCTTGTAGTACGTGGGCGCGAACCGCACGTCCCAGCCGCCGCCGAGCCGGCTCTCCAGCTGGAGTTCCAGCGGCTTGACCGCCTTCTCGCAGATCTCCTGGAAGAAGACCGCCTCCGGCCGGTGGCCGAGCGAACCGGCCAGGTCACCGGCGACACCGGAGGCGACCGTGTCCGCGTCGGCGTACTGGAGCTTGCACGCCGCGCTCGTGTTGTTGTTCGCGCACAGGTTCCACGAGGCGATGTCGTGCCGTCCCGAGGCCTTCACGGCCGATGCGGGCGGCGCCGTCGTGTCGCCGGTGCCGCCGACCTTCTCGAAGGTGAACCGCTCCCAGCTGCCGACCGTGCTGGAACGGGCGCGCAGCAGACCCTGGTCGCCGCCGGTGTAGTTGAACTCGGCCGTGACGTAGAGGCCGTTGGCGGCGGACTTCAGCGCGTACGTGCCGTCGCTCTGCGGGACGACGTAGAAGCGCTCCCAGGAGCCGGTGTTGGTGCCCCGGGCGCGCAGCATGCCCGCCTGGCTGCCGGTGGTGCCGATCTCCGAGGTGACGTAGAGGCCGTTCTCCTCGTTGCGCAGCGTGATGGTCGTGCCGTAGCCCACGCCGGAGATGTTGTCGGTGTGCAGGCTGAAGGTCTCCCAGCTGCCGACGGAGGTCGAGCGGGCCCG
This sequence comes from Streptomyces sp. SCPE 10, assembly GCF_051980735.1. NCBI lineage: Bacteria > Bacillati > Actinomycetota > Actinomycetes > Kitasatosporales > Streptomycetaceae > Streptomyces > Streptomyces sp. SCPE 10. Next base: position 4,719,443 of record NZ_CP197069.1, read on the forward strand.
CAGCTTGCCGTTCTGGTCGCCGGAGTCGTTCACCTCGGCGGCGATGTAGAGACCGTTCACCTTGAGGGCCCAGCGCTGGCCGGTGGAGGACGGCGGTGCCGACGCCGCGAACGCGGACGACACCGGCAGGGCCACCACCCCGGTGACCGCGGCCAGGACCGCCACGAGCAGCAGACAGAGTCTTCGCATCTTCATCCAAGCTTCAGAAGTGAGTTTGATTTCCGAACCGGATGATCTTGGAGGCGGGACGCCGGACCGGCAAGCGGTTTTCCGGCCGCCCTCGCCCGCATGGTGGACGTCGGATCTTGCGCCCCGCGCCCGCCCGGTACGCTGAGCACGGGCCGTGACTGGCGCGCTGGGATGGGACGGACCATCGGGGAGCGGCCTCGCGGGAAAACAGTGCCGTGCGCCTGGGCCGAACGTGAACGCTGAACGCACACCGTCCGGAGGTCCCCATGCCAGAGCCCCTGTCCACCGAGTCCACCGCCTTCCGCGCCGCCCTCGACGTGGTCCGCGCCGTGGAGCCGCGGGTCGCCGACGCCATCGGCCAGGAGGTCACCGACCAGCGCGCGATGCTCAAGCTGATCGCCTCGGAGAACTACGCCTCGCCGGCCACCCTCCTCGCGATGGGCAACTGGTTCAGCGACAAGTACGCCGAGGGCACCGTCGGCCGCCGCTTCTACGCCGGCTGCCGCAACGTCGACACCGTCGAGTCCGTGGCCGCCGAGCACGCCCGGGAACTCTTCGGCGCCCGGCACGCCTACGTCCAGCCGCACTCCGGCATCGACGCCAACCTCGTCGCCTTCTGGGCCGTGCTCGCCGACCGCGTCGAGGTCCCCTTCCTGGAGAAGGCCGGCGCCCGCCAGGTCAACGACCTCACCGACGCCGACTGGGCCGAGCTGCGCCAGGCCTTCGGCAACCAGCGGATGCTCGGCATGTCCCTGGACGCCGGCGGCCACCTCACCCACGGCTTCCGCCCCAACATCTCCGGCAAGATGTTCGACCAGCGCTCCTACGGCACCGACCCGGCCACCGGCCTCATCGACTACGAGGCCCTGCGCGCCCAGGCCCGCGAGTTCAAGCCGCTGATCATCGTCGCGGGCTACTCGGCCTACCCCCGCCTGGTGAACTTCCGGATCATGCGCGAGATCGCCGACGAGGTCGGCGCGACCCTCATGGTCGACATGGCCCACTTCGCCGGCCTCGTCGCCGGCAAGGTCCTCACCGGCGACTTCGACCCGGTCCCGCACGCCCAGATCGTCACCACCACCACCCACAAGTCGCTGCGCGGCCCGCGCGGCGGCATGGTGCTGTGCGACGACTCCCTCAAGGACCAGGTCGACCGCGGCTGCCCGATGGTCCTCGGCGGCCCGCTGCCGCACGTCATGGCCGCCAAGGCGGTCGCCCTGGCCGAGGCCCGGCAGCCCTCCTTCCAGGACTACGCCCGGCGGATCGTGGACAACTCCCGCGCGCTCGCCGAGGGCCTGATGCGGCGGGGCGCCACCCTCGTCACCGGCGGCACCGACAACCACCTCAACCTGATCGACGTCGCCGGCTCCTACGGCCTCACCGGCCGTCAGGCCGAGGCCGCGCTCCTCGACTCCGGCATCGTCACCAACCGCAACGCCATCCCGGCCGACCCCAACGGCGCCTGGTACACCTCCGGCATCCGCATCGGCACCCCCGCCCTGACCACCCGCGGCCTCGGCACGGCGGAGATGGACGAGGTGGCGGGCCTGATCGACCGCGTGCTGACCACCACCGAGCCGGGCACCACCAAGTCGGGCGCCCCGAGCAAGGCCGCCCACGTGCTGGACGAGAAGGTCGCGCAGGAGATCGCCCAGCGGGCGACGGACCTGGTGTCGGGCTTCCCGCTCTACCCGGAAGTCGACCTGGGCTGAGCCGCGCCGGTGGGGCGGGGGAGACCGCGCCCCACCTCAGGGGCCGGTGCCACCCTCGGCCGATGAGACAATGGGGGACATGGCCTCTGCTGAAAAGCCTCGCGTGCTCTCCGGTATCCAGCCCACCGCCGGCTCGTTCCACCTCGGCAACTACCTCGGCGCCGTCCGCCAGTGGGTGTCGCTCCAGGAGAGTCACGACGCCTTCTACATGGTCGTCGACCTGCACGCGATCACGGTCCCGCAGGACCCGAAGGAACTGCGGGCCAACACCCGCCTGGCCGCCGCCCAGCTGCTCGCCGCCGGCCTGGACCCGGACCGCTGCACCCTGTTCGTGCAGAGCCACGTCCCGGAGCACGCCGAGCTGGCCTGGGTGATGAACTGCCTCACCGGCTTCGGCGAGGCGAGCCGGATGACCCAGTTCAAGGACAAGTCCGCCAAGCAGGGCGCCGAGCGGGCCTCCGTGGGCCTGTTCACCTATCCGATCCTCCAGGTCGCGGACATCCTGCTGTACCAGGCCAACGAGGTGCCGGTCGGCGAGGACCAGCGCCAGCACATCGAGCTGACCCGGGACCTGGCCGAGCGGTTCAACGGCCGCTTCGGGCAGACGTTCACGATCCCGTCGCCGTACATCCTCAAGGAGACGGCGAAGATCTACGACCTCCAGGACCCGTCGATCAAGATGAGCAAGTCGGCGTCCACGCCGAAGGGCCTCATCAACCTGCTGGACGACCCGAAGACCACCGCCAAGAAGGTCAAGAGCGCCGTCACCGACACCGACACGGTGATCCGCTACGACGCGGAGGCGAAGCCGGGCGTGTCCAACCTGCTCACCATCTACTCCACCCTCACCGGCAAGTCCATCGCCGAGCTGGAGCGGGAGTACGAGGGCAAGATGTACGGCGCCCTCAAGACCGACCTCGCCGAGGTGATGGTGGAGTTCGTGACGCCGTTCAAGGAGCGCACCCAGCAGTACCTGGACGACGCCGAGACGCTGGACTCGATCCTGGCCAAGGGCGCGGAGAAGGCGCGCGCCGTCGCCGCGGAGACGCTGGCGCAGGCGTACGACCGCGTCGGCTTCCTGCCGGCCAAGCACTGAGCGCGCACGGCCGCGCCGAGGAGCACGGACCGCGCCGCGAGGCACGGACCGGCGCTGAGGAGCACGGCCGTTCGCACGCCCGTGGGGGCAGAGCGCTGCACATCACTTCCGTTGCGCCTGCCCACAGGACATCCATAGCCGTACAGTCGAAGCCGAGGGCCCGGGCGACCCGGCCGGACGGTACGACGGACGCGACGACAGGAGACGACGTGGGGACCGTAACGATCGGCGTGTCGATCGCGGTCCCGGAGCCTCACGGCAGCCTGCTCCAGGAGCGGCGCGCGGGCTTCGGCGACGCCGCGGCCTACGGCATTCCCACGCACGTCACCCTGCTGCCGCCCACCGAGGTCCCCGAGGACGCGCTGCCCGCCGTCGAGGCCCACCTGCTGCGGGTCGCCGCGGGCGGCCGTCCGTTCCCGATGCGGCTGCACGGCACGGGCACCTTCCGCCCGTTGTCCCCGGTGGTCTACGTCCGGGTGGTCCAGGGCGCCGAGGAGTGCGCCCTGCTCCAGCAGCGGATCCGCGAGGGCTCCGGTCCCTGCGCCCGTGAACTCCAGTTCCCGTACCACCCCCATGTCACCGTGGCGCACGGCATCGCGGAGGCGGCGATGGACCGCGCCTTCGCGGAACTGGCCGGCTTCGAGGCCGAGTGGCCGTGCACCGGGTTCGCGCTGTACGAGCAGGGCGCGGACGGAGTGTGGCGCAAGCTGCGCGAGTTCACCTTCGGCGGCTCCGTGGTGCCGCCCCAGGCCGGTCCGGCCGGCATCGGCCGCGGCACCATCGCCAGCCGCTGACCGCCGCTCACAGCGGGAGCCTGCGCAGCAGCGCGCGCGGCGCGTGCCGCAGCGCGGCCATCACCAGCCGCAGCGCACCCGGCACCCACACCGTCTCCGAGCCCCGGCGCAGCCCCAGTTCGATCGCGGTGGCGACCGCCTGCGGGGTGGTGGCGAACGGCTCCCGCGGCCGGCCCGCCGTCATCCGCGTGCGCACGAACCCGGGGCGTACGACCATCACCCGCACCCCCGTTCCGTACAGGGCGTCGCCGAGCCCCTGGGCGAAGGTGTCCAGGCCCGCCTTGCTGGAGCCGTAGATGAAGTCGGCGCGGCGGGCGCGCTCGCCGGCGGTGGCGGAGAGGACGACGAGGGTGCCGTGGCCCTGGGACTGGAGGGCGCTCGCGGCGATCAGGCCCGCGGAGACCGCCCCGGTGTAGTTGGTCTGGGCGACCCGCACGGCGCGCAGCGGTTCGCGCTCGTCGTGCGCCTGGTCGCCGAGGACGCCGAAGGCGAGCAGCACCAGGTCGACGGGGCCCTCGGCGAACACCTTGCCGAGGGCGGCCTCGTGAGCCGCGGGATCGAGGGCGTCGAAGCCGATCGTGCGGACGTCGGTGCCGAGGGCGCGCAGGTCCTCGGCGGCCCGGTCCAGGGCGGGGGAGGGGCGGCCGGCCAGCCACACGGTGCGGGCGCCGCGGGCGACCAGCCGGCGGGCGGTGGCGAGGCCGATCTCGGAGGTGCCGCCGAGGACCAGCAGGGACTTGGGCAGGGCGTGGGCGTCCTTCACAGACATGTCCGTGACCGTATCGTCCATAAGTGGGCTGTTCGTCCCTCGTCACCTTGCCGGGGCCAAGATCACCCGATGGTGGGACGCCGGGGCTCCGTCGGGGCGCGCGGTCGCGGGGTACCCGCACATGGGACGCCGCGCGGAGGGCAGGGACAGGATCATGGACTGGCTCAAGAGACTGCCCGTCATCGGGCCGCTGGTGACCTGGCTGACGGCGACCCACGCATGGCGGGCGTTCGAGCGGCTGGACCGGGTGAAGTGGTCCCGGCTGGCGGCGGCGATGACCTTCGTCAGCTTCGTGGCGCTGTTCCCCCTGCTCACCGTGGCCGCCGCCGTCGCCGCCGCCACCCTCGGCACCGCCCAGCAGCAGACCGTCGAGCACAAGATCGCCGAGCAGTTCCCGGGCGTCGTCTCCAGCCAGCTGGACATCACCTCGCTGGTCCAGAACGCCGGCACCGTCGGTGTGATCGCCGGTGCCGCGCTGCTGTTCACCGGCATCGGCTGGGTCGGCCAGGTGCGCGACTGCCTGCGCGCGGTCTGGGAGCTGCCGGACCAGGAGCAGAACCCACTGGTCGCCAAGGCCAAGGACGCCGGCATCCTGGTGGGTTTCGGCGGCGCCCTGCTGGTCACCCTCGCCGCCTCCACCCTCGCCTCGGCCGCCGTCGGCAAGGTCTCCGATCAGCTGGGCCTCGCCCGGCACGGCTGGGGCACCGTGCTGCTCCAGGCCGCCGCCTTCGCCGTCGCGGTGCTCGCCGACTTCCTGGTGCTGCTCTACGTGCTGACCCTGCTGCCCGGGGTGGAGCCGCCGCGCCGCCGTCTGGTGGTCGCCGCACTGCTCGGCGCGGTCGGCTTCGAACTGCTGAAGCTGCTGCTCAGCGGCTATATCCAGGGGGTCGCCGCGAAGAGCATGTACGGCGCGTTCGGCGTCCCCGTGGCGCTGCTGCTGTGGATCAACTTCACCGCGAAACTCGTCCTGTACTGCGCCGCCTGGACGGCCACCCCGAGCGAGGCGGCGGAGGTCAGGAGCGAGGCCGACGGCGCATCAGATCCGGCAGTGGCCACCGGCGGTTGACCAGGAAGACCCCGCCCGCCAACAACACCAGCAGTCCGCCCGCGACACCCAGCGCGGTGCCCATGCCCCGGGAGCCGCCGGCGGCGGCCGCCACCGGCGCGGAGCCCGCCACCGGCGCGGAGCCCGCCTGCCCGGCCGTCGCCGGCGCCGTGGCCGAACCGCTCGGCGCCGCGGAGGCCCGCGCGGCCGTCTTCGGCGGCACCAGCTCGCCCACCGGCGTCACCTTGCCGGCCGCCTGGAAGCCCCAGTCGAACAGCTTCGCCGTCTCCTTGTAGACCTCGTTGTGCTCCGGCTTCTGCGGGTTCATCACGGTGACCAGCAGCACCCGGCCGCCCCGCTCGGCGACCCCGGTGAAGGTGGCGCCCGCGTGGGTGGTGTTGCCGTTCTTGACGCCCGCGATGCCCTGGTAGACCGGGACGTCGGTGTCGCCGCTGAGCAGCCGGTTGGTGTTGCGGATCTCCGAGCCCGCGAAGTCGGCGCTCACGGTGGAGCAGTAGTCCCGGAAGTCCTTCTTCTGGAGCCCGGAGCGGGCGATCAGCGACAGGTCGTACGCCGAGGAGACCTGGCCCGGCTCGTCGTAGCCGTCGGGCGAGATCACCCGGGTGTCCCGGGCCTGGAGTTCGTCGGCGTGCTGCCGCATGTCCCGCACGGTGTCGGCGACGGACCCGTTCATCGCGGACAGCACGTGCACGGCGTCGTTGCCCGAGCGAAGGAACACCCCGAGCCACAGGTCGTGGACGCTGTAGGTGTGGCCCGTCTTTATCCCGACCACGCTGGAGCCCTCGCCCATGCCGTCGAGGTCCCGGGCCGCCACCCGGTGCTCCATCGTCTTCGGGAAGCGGGGCAGCAGGGTGTCCGCGAACAGCATCTTCAGGGTGGACGCCGGGGGCAGCGGCCAGTGCGCGTTGTGCGCGGCGAGCACCTCGCCGGACTGGGCGTCGGAGACGATCCAGGAGCGGGCGGTCAGCCCCTCGGGGAGCACGGGGACACCCGGTGCCAGATTCACCTGGGTGCCCGGCAGGCCGAGCCGGGCGCCGCCGAGGGTCGACATGCGGGCCGGGGGCGCGGGGGTCTTCGGGGCACCGGGGGCGGCGAGCGCGGCGGGCGCGGTGGCGGCGAGGGAGAGCAGGGTCGCGGCACCGACCAGCAGTGATCGCCGTACGGTCTTCTTGGGTGCGGGCACGACCGAGAACGTACTCGCACCCGCCGGGTAAGTCCCGACCCAGCCCCGGCCACGAAACCGCACCCCGGATACTGGAGGTATGAAACTCAGCCGCCCGGTCTCCTGGTTCCTGCTCGCCTTCGGGGTGTGGAGCTGGTTCATCTGGATCACTTTCGTAAAGAACCTGGTCAAGGACGGCAGCGGGCTCGCCTTCGACGACGGTCACCCGACCGCCTACTTCTGGGTGCACCTGCTGCTGGCGATCGTCTCGTTCGTATTGGGGACGGTCATCGGGGTCATCGGGTTGCGCGGTGTGCGCGCCCTGCGCCGCACGTCCTAGGCCGTGTCCGCAAAGTCGGTTGCTCGTTGGTTGGTTCGTGGTGCGTCGTCATGAGTTGACTGATGAGTCGTGGGCGGTGATCGAGCCGTTGCTGGCTCCGTCGCGGATGGGCAGGCCGGTGCGGGACCGCCGTCAGGTGGTGAACGGGATTCTGTGGAAGCTGTCCACGGGTGCGGCCTGGCGGGACCTGCCCGAGCGGTACGGGCCGTGGAAGACGGTCTACGAGCGCTTCCGCCGCTGGTCGGCCGACGGAACCTGGGACCGGCTCCTGGCCCACGTCCAGCAGCACTCGGATGCCGTCGGCACGGTCGACTGGACCATCGCGTGCGTCGACTCCACCACCGTGCGGGCCCACCAGCACGCGGCCGGGGCCCGAAAAGGGGGCCCTGGCCGGGCGAGGCGATCGGCCGGTCCCGCGGCGGGCTGACCACGAAGATCCACCTCGCCTGCGACGGCCAGGGCCGGCCCCTCGCCTTCACGATCACGGCCGGGAACGTCAACGACTGCACCCAGTTCGAGCAGGTCATGGCCCGCATCCGCGTCCAGCGGTGCGGTCCCGGCCGGCCCAGGACCCGACCCGAGCGGGTCGCCGCCGACAAGGGCTACTCGTCCGCGAAGATCCGCTCCTACCTCCGCCGCCGAGGCATCAAGGCCGTGATCCCCGAACGGATCGACCAGATCAACGGCCGCCTCCGCCGCGGCGAGAGCCTCTGCCGACTCGACCGGGCCGCCTACCGGCGCCGCAACGTCGTCGAGCGCTGCTTCAACAAGCTCAAACACCACAAGGCCCTGGCCACCCGCTACGACAAACGCGCCCGCCACTACCAGGCCATGGTCACCATCGCCTGCCTACTGCTCTGGCTGCCCTGACTTTACGGACACGACCTAGCGGTATGTGACCGGAATCGCTCCCCCGCCCGTGAAGACCCTGTGAAGGCCCGGCGGAGACAATGGTTTGGTGAGTTCTTCCACAACCGGTCAGAAAGCCCTTCCCCCGCTGAAACACGTGTGATTAGGTGAGCCGCGTCACTTCAGGGGAGTGGCGCATTTTGTGCTGAGCCAGGGGTAGGGCCTGCACAGGTCTGGGAGGGCACCACCGTGCGATCGGTTCGCATGCGGATTCTCGTGACACTGCTCGTGCTGGCGGTCGTGGGAATCGGCGGCTGGCAACTGCTGCCGTCGCAGGAGAACAAGGACAGGACCATCACGGTCGGCACGACGGACGCGGTCACCGGGCTCGACCCGGCCGGCGCCTACGACGCGGGATCCTGGGCCCTGTTCAGCAACGTCTTCCAGAGCCTGCTGACCTTCGAGCCGGACGGTGTGCAGCCGGTTCCGGACGCGGCCAAGAGCTGCGGCTTCGCGCCCGGCGACCTGAAGACCTACCGCTGCACCCTGCGCGACGGCATCACCTTCCCCAGCGGCCGCGCGATGACCGCCGCGGACGTCAAGTTCTCCTTCGACCGGGTCAAGAAGATCCACTCCGACGTCGGCCCGTCGTCCCTGTTCGACCTGCTCGACTCGGTCACCGCGGACAACGCCCGCACGGTCACCTTCCACCTGAAGGCCCCGGACGCCACCTTCCCGCTGAAGGTCGCCACCGGCGCCGGAGCGATCGTGGACAAGGACAGCTACCCCGCCGACGCGCTGCGCAAGGACGCCGCGGTCGACGGCACCGGCCCGTACCGGCTGGTCTCCTACACCAAGGGCAAGCTGGCCGAGCTCACGCCGAACCCGCACTACAAGGGGTACCTGAGCGGCACCGGGCGCCCGATCGACCTGCGCTACTACAGCGACTCGGCCAAGCTCGACCAGGCGTGGAAGGACAAGAAGGTCGACGTGGCGTCCCGGACGCTGTCGCCGGATGTGCTGTCCCGGATGACGCCGAGCGACCCCGACGAACGCGTCAACGAGTCCGACACCTCCGAGACCCGCAACCTGTACCTCAACACCCGCGCGGCCTCCCCGCTGCACGACGTACGGGTGCGACAGGCGATCGCGTGGCTGGTCAACCGGGAGCAGCTGGCCGCCACGGTCTACCAGGGCACCGTCGACCCGCTGTACTCGCTGATCCCCACCGGCATCACCGGCCACACCACGTCCTTCTTCGACGCGTACCCGACCCAGAGCACCAGCAAGGCGCGGGCGCTGCTCACCCAGGCCGGGGTGAGCCTGCCGCTGCGCTTCACCTTCGCCTACGGCGTGGGACAGGGGCCGGGCGCGGAGGAGGCCGCGGCGCTGAAGAAGCAGCTGGAGGCGGGCGGCCTGTTCAAGGTGGACGTCAAGGGCTACGAGTGGACGGACTTCCAGGAGCGCATGGCCGCCGGGAAGCTGGACGCGTGGTCGGTCGGCTGGGTCGCCGACTACCCGGACGCGGACACCTTCGGCCAGCCCCTCGTGGGCACCGGCTCCACCATGAGCACCGGCTACAGCAACAAGGACGTCGACCAGTACATCCGCGACAGCCAGCGCTTCGCCGACCGCAGCCGCGCCGCCGCCGACTTCCAGCGCATCCAGTCCGACGTCGCCGCCGACGTCCCCCTGATCCCGCTGTGGCAGCGCAAGGAGTACACGGTCAGCACGGAGGACGTGGGCGGCGGCCAGTACCTCGCCGACGGCACGGGCGTGTACCGCCTGTGGCGGCTGGACTGGATCTGATCAGCCGTCCTGCTTCTGCCCGGCCCTGATGATCTGCTCGACGTCCAGGGTGACCTTGGCGCCGAGCGAGTCGGGGAGGGCGACGGTCTCGCCGGGTGCGTGGACACGATGACTCGCGTACTCGCTCCCGGTTCGAGTCGCCGTCATCGAGACCGGCTGCAAGGAAAGGCACCATCAAGTCGGTCAGGGTCACGCCGTGCGGGCCGTCACCGGACATCAGGTGCCTCCCAAGGGCCGGTGTCGAGAGCATCGTCGTAGGCAGGGCGGGGCCGGACGCCTCTTCCTCGGGCCTTCACCCGAAAGTGATCACTCGGCCGGTTTGCGCCCCGGATCCGGCAGGACCCTCGTCATGCCCGGCAGGAAGTCCGTGAACAGCTCGTGGACCTCCAGGACCAGGGGGCGCAGGACGCGGAAGCGGGCCAGGGTGACGCCGCGGGCGGTCAGCCGGGCGCCGCGCCGGGCCAGGCGGTAGCTGCGTTCGCGGCCCTCGGTGCGGTCGAAGATCCAGTAGAGGACCAGGCCCATCTGGGACAGCCACAGCAACTCGGGCAGCACGTCCCGCAGTTCGTCGGGCACCTTGGCCCGGGAGCCGGCCAGGACCTCCCGGTGCACCCGGATCGCCTGCTCCCGGGCGTGCTCGCTCTCCTGGGAGAAGGGGCTCAGCGGGCTGTCCGGATCGGCGGCGTTCTTGAAGAACTGCACCGCGAACTCGTGGTACGGCCGCGCGATGTCCAGCCACGCGGTGAGCACCCCCGCGAGCCGCGCCTCCAGGTCCGTCTCCCGGGCCAGGATCCCCCGCACCGCCTGCTGGTGCTCCGCCGCGATCCGGTCGTAGAACCCCTGGATCAGGTGTTCCTTGCCCTCGAAGTAGTAGTACGCGTTGCCGACGGAGACCCCGGCCTCCTGGGCGATGGCCCGCATGGTGGTCTTGTCGTACCCCCGCTCCCGGAACAGCCGCAGGGCCGTCTCCAGGATCAGCGCACGGGTCTGCTCGGACTTGCTGGGGGTACCGGCCGCCTCGGGACCGTCGTTCTTCACGGGCACGCCCCAGAGCCTAACGAGTGTCCGAGCGCCCCCCGGTTCAGCCTCTGCGGCCCAGCTCGGGACGCCTGGTGTAGTCCGTCAGGCCGAGCACGTTGCCCCACGGGTCGGCGATCTCCACCGTCCACCCGGTGGCCGTCTGGAACACCTCGTCCAGCGGCCGGATCCCCGCGTCGGACAGCCGCCGGGCCGCCACCCGCGCGTCCGGCACCTCCAGCCACAGCCGCGGCGAGGGCCAGGGCGGGCTGCGGTGGCCCAGCGCCTCCTCCACCCGCAGCAGCACCCCGGGTGTCTCGGCGCCCGCCGTCAGCAGCGCGATCCCGGCCTCGTCGAACCGGAAGCCCAGGCCGAAGCCGGCCCGCTCGTAGAACCCGACGGCCTCCGCGAGGTCGCCGACGGGGAGCAGCACGTTGTCGAACCCGAGCAGCTCGTACGACTCATCGTCTGACATGTCGTCACATTAGAGCGCCGCCCGGTCGGATTCCGTGATTTCCGGGCCGGCGGCTCACCTGCTCGGCGAACGGGCGTAGTCGACCTGGCCCGTGATCGCCGGGAACGTCTTCGGACCGGGCGCCGGGGCGCCGGGCTTGGAGCGGGTTGCGGCGAGGGGCCGTTCTCCGCCATCGCGGTGAACGGCCCCTCGCATGGCGCCAGGCGGCCGGGTCAGTAGCGGCGCGTGATCAGCGCACGCTTGACTTCCTGGATCGCCTTGGTGACCTCGATACCACGGGGGCAGGCGTCCGTGCAGTTGAAGGTCGTACGGCAGCGCCACACGCCGTCGCGGTCGTTCAGCACCTCCAGGCGCTGCTCCCCGGCCTCGTCACGCGAGTCGAAGATGAAGCGGTGGGCGTTGACGATCGCGGCCGGACCGAAGTACTGGCCGTCGTTCCAGAACACCGGGCAGGACGACGTGCACGCGGCGCACAGGATGCACTTGGTGGTGTCGTCGAAGCGGGCCCGGTCCTCCGCGGACTGGAGGCGCTCACGCGTGGGCTCGTTCGTCTCCTTGGTGATCAGGAACGGCATCACGTCCCGGTACGCCTGGAAGAACGGCTCCATGTCCACGACCAGGTCCTTGAGGACCGTCAGGCCCTTGATGGGCTCGATCGTGATCGGCTTCTCGGGGTTGATGTCCTTGATCAGCGTCTTGCAGGCAAGACGGTTCTTGCCGTTGATCCGCATCGCGTCCGAGCCGCAGATGCCGTGCGCGCACGAGCGGCGGAAGGTGAGGGTGCCGTCGATGTCCCACTTGATCTTGTGGAGACCGTCGAGGACACGCTCCTTGGGGTCGATCTCCAGCTGGAAGTCTTCCCAGGTGGCCTCCGCCGAGACCTCCGGGTTGAACCGGCGGACCCGGAAGGTGACCGTGATGTAGGGGGAGTCGGCGAATCCGGGCTCGGGCCGGCCGGCCGCGTCCGCCTTGTCCAGAACAGGGGTAGCCATCAGTACTTACGCTCCATCGGCTGGTAGCGGGTCTGGACGACCGGCTTGTAGTCGAGACGGATGGACTCGGTGCCGTCGTCGCCGACCTCGCGGTACGCCATGGTGTGGCGCATGAAGTTGACGTCGTCGCGGTTCGGGTAGTCCTCGCGGTAGTGACCGCCGCGGGACTCCTTGCGGGCCAGGGCCGAGGTGGCCATGACCTCGGCCAGGTCGAGCAGGTTGCCCAGCTCGATGGCCTCCAGCAGATCCGTGTTGAACCGCTTGCCCTTGTCCTGGATGGACACGTTCTTGTAGCGCTCGCGCAGCTCGGCGATCTTCTCGACCGCCGTCTTGATCGTCTGCTCGGTGCGGAACACCATGACGTTGGCGTCCATGGTCTCCTGCAGCTCGCGGCGCAGCGTGGCCACCCGCTCGTTGCCGGTGGAGTTGCGCAGCCGCTCGATCTGCTCGACGACGAACGACTCCGGGTTCTCCGGCAGCTCGACGAAGTCCGCCTTGTGGGCGTACTCCGCGGCGGCGATGCCCGCGCGGCGGCCGAAGACGTTGATGTCCAGCAGCGAGTTGGTGCCCAGGCGGTTGGCGCCGTGCACCGACACGCAGGCGACCTCGCCGGCGGCGTACAGACCCGGCACGACGGTGGTGTTGTCCGCCAGGACCTCACCCTCGACGTTGGTCGGGATGCCGCCCATCGCGTAGTGCGCGGTGGGCTGGATCGGGATCGGGTCCGTGTAGGGCTCGATGCCGAGGTAGGTGCGCGCGAACTCGGTGATGTCCGGGAGCTTCGCGTCCAGCTGCTCCGGCGGCAGGTGGGTGAGGTCCAGGTACACGTGGTCGCCCTCGGGACCGCAGCCGCGGCCTTCGCGGATCTCCGTGTAGATGGAGCGGGACACGACGTCACGGGACGCCAGGTCCTTCATGACGGGAGCGTACTTCTCCATGAAGCGCTCGCCGTCCTTGTTGCGCAGGATGCCGCCCTCACCGCGGGCGCCCTCAGTGAGCAGGATGCCCATGCGCCAGATGCCGGTCGGGTGGAACTGGAAGAACTCCATGTCCTCCAGCGGCAGGCCCCGGCGGTAGCACGCGGCCTGGCCGTCACCGGTCAGGGTGTGCGCGTTGGAGGTCACCTTGAAGAACTTGCCGGTGCCGCCGGAGGCGTAGATGACCGACTTCGCCTGGAAGATGTGGATCTCGCCGGTCGCCAGCTCGTAGGCGACGACACCGGCCGACGTCTTGACGCCGTCGACCTCGCGGATCAGCTGGTCCAGGACGTAGAACTCGTTGAAGAACTCCACGCCCTCCTTGACGCAGTTCTGGTACAGCGTCTGGAGGATCATGTGGCCGGTGCGGTCGGCCGCGTAGCAGGCACGGCGGACCGGGGCCTCGCCGTGGTTGCGGGAGTGGCCGCCGAAGCGCCGCTGGTCGATGGTGCCGTTGGGCGTCCGGTTGAACGGCAGGCCCATCTTCTCCAGGTCGAGGACGGCGTCGATGGCCTCCTTCGCCAGGATCTCGGCGGCGTCCTGGTCGACCAGGTAGTCACCGCCCTTGATCGTGTCGAAGGTGTGCCACTCCCAGTTGTCCTCCTCCACGTTGGCCAGCGCGGCGGCCATGCCGCCCTGCGCGGCGCCCGTGTGGGAGCGGGTGGGGTAGAGCTTGGTCAGCACCGCGGTGCGGCTGCGCTTCGTCGCCTCGATGGCGGCGCGCATGCCCGCGCCGCCGGCGCCGACGATGACGGTGTCGTACTTGTGGATCTTCATGATTCTCGCAGCCCCGTGCCTAGCGGATGTTCGGGTCGAAGGTGAAGATCACCAGCGTGCCCAGCAGGATGGTCCACACCGTGGCGGTGTACAGCAGGGCCTTGAGCCACATGCGGGACGCAGGCCGCTCGGCGTAGTCGTTGATGACCGTGCGCAGGCCGTTGGCGCCGTGCAGCATCGCGAGCCACAGCATGGCCAGGTCCCAGACCTGCCACCACGGGGACGCCCAGCGGCCGGCGACGAAGGCGAAGCCGACCTTGGAGACGCCGCCGTCCAGGACCAGCTGGATGACCAGGTGGCCGATGACGAGGACGACCAGCACGATGCCGGACAGGCGCATGAACAGCCACGCCGCCAGCTCGAAGTTGCCGCGGGTGGACTTCGGGGTCTTCTTGGTCCGCTGGCGCGGCGCCTCGATCAGCGGGGCCGGGTTGTCGACGTTGTAGACGGCGGCACCCTCGACGGGGCCGACCCCGGAAGCGGTGGTTTCAGTGGTGGACATCGGCGTCAGCTCCCGAACAGAACACGAGCGGCGTGGCCGAGCACGGGGTAGATCGCGCCGAGCATGAGGACGACCCAGACACCCATCACGGTCCAGAACATCTGCTTCTGGTAGCGCGGGCCCTTCGACCAGAAGTCGACGGCGATGACGCGCAGACCGTTGAGCGCGTGGAAGAGGATGGCGGCGACGAGGCCGTACTCCAGCAGCGCGACGATCGGCGTCTTGTACGTGGCCACGACCTTGTCGTAGGCCTCGGGGGAGACACGCACGAGAGCGGTGTCCAGCACGTGAACGAACAGGAAGAAGAAGATGAGGACGCCGGTGACTCGGTGAGCCACCCAGGACCACATTCCTTCCCGGCCGCGGTACAGCGTTCCAGCCGGCACGGAAGAACCCTCCGGGAGCGGGGACTAGGGCCGCGCCGGCTTCACTGTCGGTCGGGCCCGGCCGGGTACGGTCCACCGGCCCCCGACATGGTATCCATGCCGCGGGGTGACGCTTACGGGGGGCCTACCGGTGTGATCAAACTGGCACCGGATGGGGGAGCCGGGGGCCGGTCATCTGCCCGGTGCGGGCGCGTTGGGGCTGGTCGCGCCCAGTGCCGGAGCCGCTGGTGAGTGCGGTCCCGAGCCCTTGAGGAAGGTGCCCAGCCGGCCCCTCGCGAGGCGGCGGAGCTCGTCCGCGGCTATCGCGCGCTCCTCGTCCGGATCGTTCGCCGATCGTGACCGGATGGCCTCCAGGATGCGGTCGGCGGTCTCGGCCGGCGGGATGTCGCCCAGGTAGATGACGAACACGTGTCCGAATCTGGCCTCGTAGGCGGCGTGCTGCGCGTCCAGTGCCATGTGGGCGGCCGCATAGGTGTCCGCCGGGAGGGTGGGCAGGGGCTCGTGCGCCAGGGCCTTTGCGATGTCCGCCGGGGCCAGGTCGTACGCCGCCTCGTCCGCCGCGGCCAGGAGGGCGTCCAGGTCCGGGTAGGGACGGTGGGCCGCGACGCGGTGCGACCAGCGGGGGCTGTGCAGACAGCGCAGCAGGAGGGCGCGGGCCTCGCCGGCGGGGGCCGCGTTGAACGCGTCGAGGGGGCGGGGCAGATGCGGAAGGCGGTGTCCGGGCAGCGTGAGTCCTCGCGTCACAGGGGGTGTGGCAGGGGAATGCTGTGAAAGATGTGTCGTCAGGTTATCGAGAGTGGTCACTCTGTGTCCTCGCGATGCCTGAAATTCACCCGGACGGGAGAGTTTGCGAACGTTCAAGTGGCTGTTCGAGTGGCGAAGGGCCGTACGTTGGCAGAGTGACCCAGCACAGGCGCCGGGCGACGGCGCAACAGGTGAAGCGGAAGCGGATGGCGGTGGCCGCCGCGGTGGTCGGGACCGTCGCGCTCGGCACGGGTGTCGGGGTGTGGGCCTCGTCCGGTGGCGGCGCGGGACAGGGCTCCGGGCGGGCGACCGTCGCGGACACCGGCTCCCCGGCGAATCCCTCGCCCACCCGCTCGTATCCGATGTCCAGGGCACCGCAGACCATCCCGGCGGTGCGCTCCCACACCCCGGCCCGCGGGCCCGGGTGGCAGCCGCGCAAGAGCGACCGCGTGGTGATCGGCGACGCGTCGCTGGCCGACGAGGGCCGGCTGATAGCCGGTGAGCTCGGCATGACCTACGCGGGCCAGAAGAACGACACCAAGGCGGGGGACGTGCGCCTGGCCCTGGCCGGCGGCGGCAACCAGGAGTCGTACACGATGAACGTCCACGGCGGGCGGGTCGACATCACCGGCCCCGGCCAGGCGGGCGTCTTCTACGGCACCCGGACCCTGAAGCAGGAGGTCCACGGCGGTGGCACGGCGCCGGAGGGCGTCGTGCGCGACGAGCCGGCCAAGCCGGTGCGCGGGTTCATGCTGGACATCGCGCGCAAGCCGTACTCCGAGTCCTGGATAGAGGACCGGATACGGGAGCTGGGGGACCTGAAGTTCAACGAACTGGGGCTGCACTTCTCCGACGACCAGGCCTTCCGGATCGAGTCCAGCAGCCACCCGGAGATCGTCTCCGCGGACCACCTCACCAAGGCGCAGGTCAGACGAATCGTGGACCTGGCCGACAGCCGGCACATCACCGTCGTGCCCGAGCTCGACTCGCCGGGGCACCTCGGCGCCGTCCTCGCCGCCCACCCCGACCTCCAGCTGCGCAACCGCAACGGGGTGGTGACCAAGGGCGCGATCGACATCTCCAAGCCCGGCTCGGCCAAGCTGGTCGACGACCTGCTGAACGAGTACGCGGGCCTGTTCACCGGCGACCAGTGGCACATGGGCGGCGACGAGTACACCGCGCTCATGGCGAGCGACCCGCAGACCGCCTATCCGCAGCTGGCCGCGGCCGCGCGGGCGAAGTTCGGCGCGAACGGCAACGTCGCCGACCTCACCACCGGCTGGCTGAACGACCGCGCCGCCACCGTCCGCGCCCACGGCAAGACGCTGCGCGCCTGGAACGACGGCTTCTACCGCAGCGCCACCGCCGTACAGCCCGCGGGCGATCTCCAGGTCGCCTACTGGACCGGCAAGGAGATCGGCGCCCGGCAGCCGGAGGAATACCTGAGCGCCGGCCGCAAGCTGATCAACTACAACGACGAGTTCCTCTACTACGTCCTCGGCCAGCCGCAGACCTTCGTGTACCCGACCGGCCAGCGGATCTACGAGCAGTGGACCCCGCGGGTGGTGCGCGGCACCGCCGCCGTCCCGGCGCGGTACGACGGGCAGATCCTCGGCGGCACCTTCGCGGTCTGGGGCGACTTCCCCAACGCGCAGACGCCGGACCAGGTCGCGGCCGGGATCCGGATGCCGCTGCGGGCCACCGTGCAGAAACTGTGGGACCCGCGCACGCCCGCTTTGTCCTGGACGCAGTTCAAGGCACTGGCGAACCGGCTGGGCTGAGGAACGAGGACGGCGAGCGGCCGGGGCGCGGGGCGGGTGGAGCGCCCCGGCCGCTGTCTGCCGCTCCCGGCCGGGAACCGGGCGGAACCGGCGAAACCCGTGGACACGGAATGATCTTCGGCCGTATCTTCCGGTGTTCGCCTTGCCGGCCGGCCGCACGCCGCCCGCCGGTCACCGTCATCACCTCGGGGGAAGCTCAGCCCATGGCCACGCCCATGCCCGTCCCACCCATGCCCGCCGGTCCCCTCGGCGCCCCGCCCCTCACCCGGCTGCGCTCGCCCGCCGGGCTCGGCCTGGCCACCGCGGTGCTGCTGGGGGTGGCCGTCGCCGCCGACCTGTTCGCCTGCGTCGCGGACCTGGGAGAGATGAACGTCGCCCAGGACCTGATGGGCGGCGCCGCCGGCGCGGACGTCGTCCACCGTGCCGACCGCGCCGACACCCTCTACGGCTCCGCCGGCATCGCCCAGGGCGTCACCCTGGTGGCCACGATGGTCGTCTACCTGTGCTGGCTGTGGCGGGTGCGGGTGAACGCCGAGGCGTTCCAGCCGTACGGGCACCAGCTGAAGCGGGGCTGGGTGATCGGCGGCTGGTTCTGCCCGATCGTGAACCTGTGGTTCCCGCGCCGGGTCGTGCTGGACAGCTGGACGGCCAGCTTCCCGCCGGGCGCCCGGGTCCGGCGCGCCCCGGTCAACGCATGGTGGACGCTGTGGATCCTCGGCCTCCTGCTCGGCCGGCCCGCGGCCACGCGGTTCGGCGATGCCGACACCCCGGCGCAACTGGCCTCCGCCGCCCGGCTGATGCTCGTCTCCGACGGGCTCGACGCCGCGGCCGGGATCCTCGCCGTCGTGGTCGTCCTCCATCTGAGCCGGATGCAGCGGCACCGGCTGCTCGCCGCCCCCGCGTTTGGCTGAAACCGAACGGCTGTGACACTCCCGCCCCCGCGCACGCAGTAAGGGGAGTCACGGGTCCCGTACCGGTCGGAACCCAGAACGGGGAGACTTCATGAGCCTGGTGGAACTGATCGCACGGGCCGACGAGCGGGGACTGGCCGCGGGCGGACTGGCTTGTTTGGATCGGTGCCTGCCGCTGCTCGGCGAGGACGACGAGCTGCTGCGCCCGCTGTGGGGGAGCCTCGCCGACGGCTCCGACTGGAGCGGCCACCTGGAGCGGGCGCGGGCCGTGTGCGGGACGGGCGGGGAGGCCGGCGGGTCCGGTGCCTCCGGCGCGTCCGGCGTGTCCCACGCGACCGGCGCGTCCGGCGCGTTCGGCGCGGAGACCGTCCGGCTCGCCCGGCACATGCTGGACACGGCCCCCGCGGAGCGCACCGCCGAGGCCCTGCGCCCCTGGGCGGACGCCTGCTCCCTCGCCTCCCTGCGCATCCACCGCCTGCTCGACCCGGCCGCCGAGGACGCCCCGGACGATGCCGACCCGCAGGCCGCACGGGCCGGCGGGGCCGAGGAGCCGTCCCCGCTGGTCGCCGCCGAGCTGCGCCGGCAGATCGCCGTCCTCGAACTCCTCGCCGGGCACGGCGGGCACGGTCTGCGCCACGCCCTGGAGCTGTCGGGGGAGGGGCGGCGGGTGCTGCGCGCGGTGGTCTCCCGGCGGGCCCGGAACACCGCCGGGACCGTCGGCTGACCCCCCCGCGCGGGACGGCCCCCGGGTGCGCGCGTCCTGTGCCGGTCGTGCGGTGGAGGTGGGGCGGTCCTGCGCCGGTTGTCGGGAGGCGGCCGCCAGGCGTGACGGAAGCCGGGCCGCGCTCGCTCTTCTCTATGTGAACGCCCATGTGACAGCCCATGTGACAGCCCGTGTGCCGGCCGACGCGACCGCCGGTGCGCCGGCCGACGCGTCGGCCGGTGTGACCGCCCCGGACGGGACCGCGCCGCAGCGGACCAGGCCCCAGGCCGCCGTGAAGCCCGTGCGCTGGGCGGCGGACGCGGTCGCGGCCCTGCGCGAGGGCGCCCGGCTGCGCCTGGACTACTCGGCGCAGAGCCTGTGGCGGGTGGACCGGGTGATCGAGGAGATACGACGCGAGGGGGCGCCGATGCAGGCCGTGGACGGCGTGCTGCGCGGCTTCGGCGCCTACGCCGGGGAGGTGGTCGTCCGGCACACCGGCGCCGAGTGGTGGGCGACCGGTGGCGAGCACTGGGTGCGCACGCCCGACGGCCGGCTCTGGGACCCCATCGAGGAGGCCCGCCGCTGCTACACCGGCCACGGCTCGCTGCGCCTGCTGTGCCGAGACGCGACCGCCGGCGCCTGACGGGCCGTCGGCTCGCTGTGACACTTCCGTGCGGGCGGACGCTGATGACCATGGAGGGCGACAGACACGGCCGGAGCGTGTCACACCGTGCGGGACGCCCCGCGGTGGCCTGAACTCGGCACGACGAGGACGGTCTTGGGCCAGGGAGGGGACCCCCGCCGCCGGTGGCCGCGGGACGCGGAACTGGGCGCGGCCGTCGCACGGGCGAAGGACGGCGACGAGACGGCGTTCGCCGTGGCCTACCGGATCGTGCAGCCCGGCCTGCTCGGCTATCTGCGCGGCCTGGTCGGCGAGGACGCGGAGGACGTGGCCGCCGACGCCTGGCTGGAGATCGCCCGGGACCTGGGCCGGTTCAGCGGGGACGGCGCCGGTTTCCGGGGCTGGACCGCGACGATAGCCCGCCACCGTGCCCTGGACCATCTGCGCCGTCGCCGGACCCGGCCCCGTACCACCGCGCTCGAACAGGACGCGCTGGAACTGCCCGGACCGCACAGCACCCACGACCAGGCCCTGGAGTCCCTGTCCACCGCGCGGGCCCTGGAGCTGGTGCGCGCCCTGCCCCGGGACCAGGCCGAGGCCGTGCTGCTCCGGGTGGTCGTCGGCCTCGACGGCCCCGCCGCCGCCCGCGTGCTCGGCAAGCGCCCCGGAGCCGTGCGCACCGCCACCTACCGCGGCCTCAAACGCCTCGCCCGTCAACTGCCCGGCCGGGGCGCGGCGGACGAGGCCCCCGGAACGCCGGGGGAGCCGGTATGAGGGGCGCGGGCCGGGTGCTGCCGGGCCGTACGGGCTCCGCGGCACCGACGGGAGCGGTGCCGCGCGCGGTGCGTGCGGCCCGCGGGGAGCGGGGGACGAGGACGGGAACGGGCATGGACGAGCGGAAGGACGGCGGCCGGGTGTCCGGACGGCGACGCGTGGGCGCGGGCCTCCTCTTGTCCGGGCGCGGTGCCGCGGGCCTCGGCGTCGGCGGGTTCGAGGAGCGGTTCGGCGCGGCGCTGCGGGTGTACGACGCGGACCCCGAGGCCGAGCGCCGGGCCGTCGCCGCCTTCCGTGACGCCCGCGCCGCCGGGCCGCGCCCCTCCCGGACCCGGCCCCGCGACGACTGGCGGCCCACGGCGCGACGGCGCCGCGCGCTGGAGGCCGTGCGGGCGGTCCTGCGGTACGGCACGACCCGAAAATCAGGCAAACCAGGCAAAAGCGACGGCAGTTCGAAAGTGAACGACGGTAAGAAGTGAGTACCGAAGGGTAAGAGGCGAGCGGCACGACGCCGGACAGGGCGACGGCCGGGGCCGCCACCCCCCACAGGAGAGGCCCCGGCCGTCGCGCTGAGGGCCGCGCGGCGACCCGTACTCCCTACAGCGCCGCGCGTGCGTTTTCTGTCACACCCCGGCCGCATCCGGTCCGCACCGGATGCTCACCCTGCGCACACCCGCACCCGGTCACGAGTTAGTTGCATCTTCTACGGACATGGACGAAGAAAGGTTTCACGCCGTAACGTGCCATTCGCGCCGACCGGAGACAGGCGTAAAGGGAGTGCGGTGCTGGGGGACGACGCGGAGCTGACCACCGCGGTGCGTGCGGCACAGGACGGTGACGAGAACGCCTTCCGCACGGTCTACCGCGCGGTGCACCCGCGCCTGCTCGGCTACGTGCGCACACTGGTCGGCGATCCGGACGCCGAGGACGTGGCCTCCGAAGCCTGGTTGCAGATCGCCCGGGACCTCGGCCGGTTCAGCGGCGACGCCGACCGCTTCCGCGGCTGGGCCGCCCGGATCGCCCGCAACCGCGCCCTGGACCACATCCGGATGCGCGGCCGCCGCCCGGCGATCGGCGGCGACGAGACCGAACTGACCGGCCGGGCGGCCGAGTCCGACACCGCGGGCGAGGCCATCGAGGCGCTCACCACCGGCAACACCCTCTCCCTCATCGCGCGGCTCCCGCAGGACCAGGCCGAGGCGGTCGTCCTGCGCGTGGTGGTCGGCCTGGACGCCAAGACCGCGGCCGAGACCCTCGGCAAACGCGCCGGGGCCGTCCGCACCGCGGCGCACCGCGGCCTCAAACGGCTCGCGGAACTGCTGGGCGACGACCCGGAGGCCGCGGGCGTGCTCGACGCGCTGCCGCCTCCCCGGGCGGCCGAGCGGGCCATCCAGCGAGAACCGCGCCGCCGCGCGGTGACGTCCGGCACTGTGACGCATACGCGAGCGCGGACGCAGAAGGACATGTGATGGCCGACGAGCAGGACAAGTGGCTGAACCGGGAGACGGCGGAGCGCCTGTTGCGCGGGGAGTCGGCGGAGGCCGTCGACGCGTTGGCCGCCGACCGCGCGGAACGCCTCTTCGAGCTGCTCGGCGCGCTGTCCGCGCAGGCGGCCCCGGCCACCTCCGAACTCCCCGGCGAGCAGGCCGCCCTGGCCGCGTTCCGCAAGGCCCGCGACGCCGCCGCGGACGAGCGCGCCGCCGCGCCCGGCGTCCGCCTGGGCGCGAGCGCCCGCGGACACGACGCGGGCCTGGTCCGCATCGGCGCCCGCACCCCCGCCCGCCGCCCGGCCTGGCGCCGCCCGGTGCGCCTCGCGCTGGCCGCGGTGGTGGCGGCCGGCACCCTCGGCGGGGTCGCCGTGGCCGCCGGCAGCGGGGTGCTGCCCACACCGTTCGACGAGGAGCGCCCGGCCCCCGCGGCCAGCGCCACCTCCTCCGGACGGCCGCTCGCCCCGGCCACCCCGCAGGCACCCACCGGCACCGCCGCTCCCGGCGGCACCCCGGGCACCGCCCGTGCCGACGGCTCCGACCGTGCCACCGGCCCGGACGGCCGCACCGGCACGGGCACGCACCCCGGCTCCGGCGCCCCCGGCGGCCGGTGGGGCGGCGCCGTCACGGCCTGCCGGGACCTGCGCGCCGGCACCGGCCTCGGCGCGGACCGCAGACGCGCGCTGGAGGACCTGGCGGGCGGCTCCGCCCGGGTGGCCCAGTACTGCAAGCTGGTCCTGGCCGCCGGCGAGCACACCGCCGTCAGCCCCACCCCGGGCCGGGGCGGCGACAACGACGGCCGCGGCCAGGGCGAGGGCCGTGGCCGGGGTCATGGCTCCGAGCAGGGCGGGGGCGGCGACCAGAACGGCAACGGCCAGGGCGGTGACGACGACAGCCACCCCGGCACCGGCAAGGGGAACGGACTCGGCAAGGGCGGCGGCCAGGGCTCCGGTCCGGGCCAGGTCCGCGTCCGGCAGAGCGGTGGCGCCACGCCCGCCCCGGCACCCTCCGCCCACGGCCCCCGGCGCCCTCGCGCCGCCGCCGGCGCACCCAGCGACTCACCGTCCCCGTCACCCTCCTGACCTGCTGCTTCACCCGGCCGGGAAAAATTTTCCGCCCAGGGTGTGACACTTTTCGGCCCCTGGACGCAGTACCAAGTGAGCCGACTGGTCATCGGCCGTTGCACCGAGCCGGGGTTCCCCCCGTACCCACGGCTCGTGCACCCGGCGCGGGCGGGACATGTTCCCCCGGTTCCGCCCGCGCCCCATACTCCTCGCTCCCCGCCGCGCGTCGGCTCGTCGCCCGCCCCGCCCCCGGCGGACAGCCGTACGACCATCCCTCCTCCCGGACGCCGACGCACCCCGCCCCGCGCCCCCACCGGCGAGCACCGCGGCGGGATCACCCAGGGGCCTCACGCTCCGGGTGCCTCTCCGCGTGACCACCGACGGACCACGGGGCATGGTGGGGAGGTACGGAACGTCAGCGGAGGCGGTCATGGCGCGTGAGTCGGAGTCCGGCCTGCCGATCGAGCCGGTGTACGGGCCGGACGCCCTGACCGGGTGGGACCCCGCGGACCGGCTCGGGGCGCCGGGGTCGTACCCCTTCACCCGCGGGGTCTACCCGACCATGTACACCGGCCGCCCCTGGACGATGCGCCAGTACGCCGGTTTCGGCACGGCCGCGGAGTCCAACGCCCGCTACCGGGAGCTGATCGCCCACGGCACCACCGGGCTGTCCGTCGCCTTCGACCTGCCCACCCAGATGGGCCACGACTCCGACGCGCCCCTCGCCCACGGCGAGGTCGGCAGGGTCGGCGTGGCCATCGACTCGATCGAGGACATGCGGGTCCTGTTCGACGGCATCCCGCTGGACCGGGTGTCCACCTCGATGACGATCAACGCCCCGGCCGCGCTGCTGCTCCTGCTGTACCAGCTGGTGGCGGAGGAGCAGGGGGTGCCGGCCGGCCGGCTGACCGGCACGGTCCAGAACGACGTGCTCAAGGAGTACATCGCCCGCGGCACCTACATCTTCCCGCCCAGGCCCTCGCTGCGGCTGACGGCGGACATCTTCCGGTACTGCGCGGCCGAGATCCCGAGGTGGAACACCATCTCCATCTCCGGCTACCACATGGCCGAGGCGGGCGCGTCCCCCGTGCAGGAGATCGCCTTCACCCTGGCCGACGGCATCGAGTACGTGCGCACCGCGGTCGCGGCCGGGATGGACGTGGACGACTTCGCCCCGCGCCTGTCCTTCTTCTTCGTCGCCCGCACCACGTTCCTGGAGGAGGTCGCCAAGTTCCGTGCCGCGCGCCGGATCTGGGCACGGGTGATGCGGGAGGAGTTCGGGGCGCGCGACCCCAAGTCGCAGATGCTGCGCTTCCACACCCAGACCGCCGGGGTGCAGCTGACCGCGCAGCAGCCGGAGGTGAACCTGGTGCGGGTCGCGGTCCAGGCCCTTGGCGCGGTCCTCGGCGGCACCCAGTCCCTGCACACCAACGCCTTCGACGAGGCGATCGCGCTGCCCACCGCCACCTCCGCGCGGCTCGCCCTGCGCACGCAGCAGGTGCTGGCCCACGAGACGGACGTGACGGCGACGGTCGACCCGTTCGCCGGGTCCTACGCGGTGGAGCGGATGACCGACGACGTGGAGGAGGCGGCCGTCGAGTTGATGCGCACGGTCGAGGAGCTGGGCGGCGCGGAGGCCGCGATCGAACGGGGCTTCCAGAAGGCCGAGATCGAGCGCAACGCCTACCGCATCGCGCGGGAGACCGACTCCGGTGAGCGGGTGGTGGTCGGCGTCAACCGCTTCCGGCTGGACGAGGAGGAGCCCTACGAGCCGCTGCGCGTGGACCCCGCCATCGAGGCCCGCCAGTGCGAACGCCTCGCCCGGCTGCGCGCCGGACGCGACCGGGGCGCGGTCGGCTCGGCCCTCACCCGGCTCGCGAAGGCGGCCGAGGGCGAGGACAACGTCCTGTACCCGATGAGGGAGGCGCTGCGGGCGCGGGCCACGCTGGGCGAGGTGTGCGGGGCACTGCGCGAGGTGTGGGGCAGTCACGTGCCGAGCGACGCGTTCTGAGCCACGGCCGGTGAGGGGCCACCGCCCGGGTCCCGTTGTCGTACCCCCGTGCGACACTCCTTGCCATGTTCGGTGTCGTCCATCTCCCCACGTACCTCGCGGGCGTGGCCCTGATCGTGCTGCTGCCCGGGCCCAACTCCCTCTATGTGCTGTCCGTCGCCGCCCGCCGCGGAGTGCGCGCCGGATACACCGCGGCCGCCGGGGTGTTCTGCGGGGACACGGTGCTCATGACCCTGTCCGCCGCCGGAGTCGCCTCGCTGCTCCAGGCCAACGCCGTGCTCTTCGGGATCGTGAAGTACGCGGGCGCCGGATACCTGACCTGGCTGGCGATCGGCATGATGCGGGCGGCCCGGCAGATGTGGCGCACCCGGCGCGAGCGGCAGAGGGAGGAGACGGCGGCGGAGCCGGCCGCCGCCGAGGAACGCCCCTATCGCCGCGCCCTCGTGGTGAGCCTCTTCAACCCGAAGGCCATTTTGTTCTTCGTCGCCTTCTTCGTGCAGTTCGTGGACCCGGGCTATGCCTACCCGGCCCTCTCCTTCGTCGTGCTGGGCGCCTTCGCCCAGGTGGCCAGCGTGCTCTACCTGAGCGCCCTCATATTCGGCGGCACCCGCCTCGCCGCCGCCTTCCGCCGCCGCAAGCGCCTGTCGGCGACGGCGACGTCGGCGGCCGGCGTCCTCTTCCTCGGCTTCGCGGTGAAGCTGTCGCTGGCGTCGTAGCGCCGCGGGGCCGGGCGGGCCCGGGTGCGGGACGGGTCCGCCCGGGCTCAGCTCCGTACCGTCCTGCGCAGGCTGCGTGCCTTCTTCGCGACCCGGCGCACGGTCCCGTTGCGCGGGATGAACGCCAGCTGGGACGGGATCCCACCGGGCAGGGCGAGCGAGGTGAGCCGGCGGCGCTTGAAGTAACGGGACGTCTCGGGACCGAAGTTGGCCGCGAGCCAGGTCTCCGTCTCCGCGCGCAGCCCCGGCAGGATCTTCGACTGCATCGCGAAGCCCACCGCGCGCACCAGCGCGCCCAGCCGCTCCACGTCCATGCCCTGGCGCCGCTCGGTGACCGCGGCCGCATCGGTCAGCTCCGGCAGCAGGGCGTCCACGATGGTGACCGGGATCCGGTTGCTGTTCTCGTACGGCGTCAGCCGCTCCAGCAGCAGCTCGGTGCCCACCCGGGCGACCGGCAGGCCGTAGAGCGCGGAGGCGGTGAGCAGGGCCGTGGAGAAGCAGCCGACGACCAGCGCGGGACGCATCCGCTGGTACAGCACCTCGGCCAGGACCGGTGTGTCCACGACGGTCAGCTCGACGCCGAGCCGCTCCGCCTCCCGCTCCAGCGAGCGGGTGTAGCGCGCCGGGGCGGTCGGGTGCGGCTTGAACACGATCGCGGTGTGGCCCAGGGCGGCCGCGCCCTTCAGCATCCGCACGTGCAGGTTCTCCTCCTGCTCGGCGGTGAGGATGTCCAGCGCCGACAGGTACTGCCCGAGCAGCAGCGCGGGCTCCTCGACGTCCGGGGAGCCGGTGGCGGTCTGCGCGAGTTCCGCGAGCACCTTCGTGAAGGCCTGGGTGGGGACCAGCTCGCCGGGCACCTGGAACTCGGTCAGCAGCAGCGGCGCCAGGCCCGGCACCAGATCCAGGTGGAGCACCCGGTCGACGCGCGTGCCGACCAGCGGGTCGATCTTGTTGCGGGTCGGCCCGTAGGACATCAGGCCGTCCGCGTAGACCGTGACCGGGGCGCCGTTGAAGATCTGCGCGAGCGCGAGCGCCGGATTGACCTGGATCGACTCCACGGCCAACTCGACGTTCTCGTCGCCCAGCCGCCACTCGTGCCGCAGGAACCGTTCCCACAGCGGCATGTCGTCCACGCGGGGGGCCCAGCCGCCCGGATGGAACGGGAAGATCGTCTCGTTGTACGAGATCACGTCGTCGAACCGGTCGCGCAGCCGCTCGAACCCCGGCATCTCGTCGGGACCCGGCGTGGTCTCGGGCGTCGCCGCGTTGTTGCAGACCAGCAGGATCCGCCGGTCGGCGGAGTCGAAGCAGCCGGAGTCCAGGGCGGCGGCGAGGGTGGCGATGCCGTAGAGCGTGGACGCCTGGAAGATCTGGGTGCTCACGCGGCGGCTCCCGCGGCGGCGGGACGGCGGCGCAGCCGGCGCAGCTTGGTGGCGCGCTGCACGTCCATGGAGTCCAGCGCCTCGTCCAGCACGTCCTGCGGCATGCGGCGCAGTGCGGCGGCGCTCAGGGATTTCAGTTTCTTCGCCACCGCGGGCTCGAACCTTTCGATGGATCCCAGATGATGGGAAATGATGGCGCAATACGTACGGACCGCCTTCGGCAGCAGCGCGTCCGCATCCCGGTCCGCGGCGGTCTCCGCGATCACCTGATCGAATGCCCGGATGAAATCGAGCTGGCGGACATCGCCGATCTGGGTGAGCGAGGATGCCACCCCGCGCCGGTAGAACACCCCGAGCAGGCTCACCGCGGCGAAGGATTCCGCCTCCCGGTGCAGCTTCCAGATCCACGGCCGGTCCTCGGCCGTGCGCAGCCCGTCGGTGAAGTGCAGCAGGCCCTTGTCGACCAGCCGGCGGTGGTAGACGCCCGCCCAGGCGAACGCGTAGTCCACCGAGGTGGAGCGGTCCGCGGGCAGTATCGCCTCCCGCGGGTTCAGCACCTGGTTGCGCCGCCCGACCGGCACCCGGTGCACCTGGCGGGCCCGCGCGGTGCACTGCACATGGTCGGTGCGCAGGAAATCGACGCCCAACTCCTCCATGGCGGCGACCAGTTGGCCGAAGTAGCCCGGGGCGAGCCAGTCGTCGCCGTCCAGGAACGTCAGATACTCGCCGCGCGCCCGGTCGATGCCGGTGTTGCGCGCGGTCGCCAGACCCCCGTTCTGTTCGTGCCGGACGAGGACCGCCCCGGGCAGCTCGCGCTCCGCACGCGCGAGAATCCCGGGTGTCCCGTCGCGGGAACAGTCGTCGACGAGAATGAATTCGAAGTCCTCACGCGCATTCGCCTTCAGGCTCCTGAGCGTGTCGGGCGCGTATTGCTGCACGTTGTAGAACGGCACGATGACGGAGAGCTTGACCACGTCAGGGACGTTAGGCGGACGCCCGTCATTCGTCTTGACGCCTTGCTTGATACTGGGTGAATGGCATGTGGCGAAGCCGTGAACCGGGCTTTATTGCGGCCTTCCCGCGAGCCGATTCGCCGTCCGGCGATGTGCTGTTAACCGTTTGTTGCTTTCGGGTTGGGCGGAACGGCGGAATGCCTTCCTAGCGTCTTCGGCGTGCCAGCAAGTGCAACGAAGTCCCTGCGGGTCGCCGTCCTCGCGGACTCCGACACCCGCTGGAAGTGGGGCGCGCTCACCGCGCGGCGGCTCACTCCGGCGGATGCCGAGGTCCGGCTCGACGGCTACCTCCTGCGCGGCCGCGCCACCCCGACCGCCCGTCAGCTGAGCGAGGTGGGGGTACGCGCCGACTCCCTCCGCGAGGTCACCGGCGTCGAGTTCCTGCACGCCATGGGCCACGAGCCCTACGACGTGCTGGTGCTGGCGCTGGTCGGCGGCGGCGTCCAGGCGATGCTGCACGGCCTGCGCCACGTCTGGGGCACCGGCCGGCGGCCCGTCGTCGTCACCGGCTACGTCGGCGTCGTCTACGAGAAGCTCACCGACGGCCTGCTGCTGCGGCACGGCGCGGACCTGGTCCTCGCCAACTCCCGCCACGACGCGGACCGGTTCCGGGCCGTGTACGAAGGGGTCGGCGCGGACGCCTCCTCGGTCACCGAGGTTGCGCTGCCCTTCCTCGGCGGGAAGCCGTACACCGGCGGACACGAGCCCTACACCGTGGTGTTCGCGGCCCAGCCGTCCGTCCCGGACAACCGCCGCGACCGCACCTACCTGCTGGACCGGCTCATCGGGCACGCCCGCCGGCACCCCGAGCGGGAGGTGCTGCTCAAGCTGCGCTCCAAGCCCGGCGAACACACCACCCACATCGAGGAGCTGCCCTACCAGAAGCTGGTCCAGGGCAAGGACGTACCCGCCAACTTCCGGCTGGTGTACGGGCACATGGGCGAGGTGCTGGACCGCACCGACCTGCTGGTCACGGTCAGCTCCACCGCCGCCCTGGAGGCCCTGCACCGGCGCGTGCCCACCGTCGTCCTGACCGACCTCGGGGTGCGCGAGGCGCTCGGCAACCACCACTTCACCGGCTCGGGCTGCCTCGCCTCCTGGGACCAGCTCGACGCCGGGCACCGCCCCGTCCCCGACCAGGAGTGGGTGGCCCGGCAGGGGGTCGCCGCCGGCGAAAGCTCGTACGAAGCCTGCTTCTCCGCGGCCCGCGAGCGCATCGCCGGGCTGCTCGACCGCCCCGGCGGACTGCCGCCCCTCACCCCCTACTACACCTCCGAGACCGCGCCCGGCTATCTGCCCGGCATCCTCGCCCGCCACCACCTCGGCCCCGACGGCGCCCCGCTGCCCGGCGCCCCCACCGCCGACAAGGCGCCCGGCCCCGTCCGCCAGATCGTGCGCCGGGCCGCGCGCGGCGCCTACCGGCACGGCGTCCAGCGCGTCGCCCCGGTGATCCGGCGGATGGGGGAGCTGTGACCTCTACCCAAGGAGTAGACCCCATGTCCGACCCGCAAGCGGGCCAGGGCGCCTCGGTGCGCCGGGTGCTCGCGGTGATCCCCGCCCGCGGCGGCTCCAAGGGCGTGCCCGCGAAGAACCTCGCCCCGGTCGGCGGCGTCCCGCTGGTGGCCCGCGCGGTGCGCGAGTGCCGCGCCACCCGGCTGGTCACCGACGTCGTGGTCTCCACCGACGACCAGGCCATCGCCGCCGCCGCCCGCGCGGCCGGCGCCGAGGTGGTGCTCCGCCCGGCCGCCATCGCCGGGGACACCGCCACCTCCGAGGCCGCCGTCCTGCACGCCATGGACGCCCACGAGGCCCTGCACGGCGCGGTCGTCGACACGGTCCTGCTCGTGCAGTGCACCAGCCCCTTCCTCGTCCGCGAGGACATCGACGGGGTGGCCGGCGCGGTGGTCGAGGACGGCGCGGACACCGCGGTGACCGTGGCCCCCTTCCACGGCTTCGTCTGGCGGGACGACGAGACCGGCACCGGCGGCGGGGCCGGGGTCAACCACGACAAGTCGTACCGGCCCCGCCGCCAGGACCGTCCCCAGGACTTCCTGGAGACCGGCGCGGCCTACGCCATGGACGCGGCCGGTTTCCGCAAGCACCTGCACCGCTTTTTCGGCCGTACCGAACTCGTGCGCACCGACCCGGCGCGGGTACTGGAGATCGACGACCCGCACGATCTGGCCCGGGCCCGCGCGCTGGCACCCCTCTTCGACGCGGACCTCCCCCACTCGCGGCACCGCCCGAGCGGGACCCCGGACGGTGCGCTGCCGACCGCCGACGACATCGACGCGGTCGTACTGGACTTCGACGGCACCCAGACCGACGACCGGGTGCTGATCGACTCCGAGGGACGGGAGTTCGTCTCCGTACACCGCGGCGACGGACTCGGCATCGCGGCCCTGCGCAGAAGCGGGCTGCGGATGCTGATCCTGTCCACGGAAGAGAACCCCGTGGTCGCCGCCCGCGCCCGGAAGCTGCGGCTTCCCGTGCTGCACGGCATCGACCGCAAGGACCTCGCCCTCAAGCAGTGGTGCGAGGAGCAGGGCATCGCGCCGGAGCGCGTGCTCTACGTCGGCAACGACGTCAACGACCTCCCGTGCTTCGCCCTCGTCGGCTGGCCCGTGGCGGTCGCGAGCGCCCACGACGTCGTACGCGGCGCCGCACGCGCGGTCACCACCGTCCCCGGCGGTGACGGCGCGATCCGAGAGATCGCCAGCTGGATCCTCGGCCCCTCTCTCGATTCCCTCCCCAAGTAAGGACATCCCCTGATGAGCACCAACTCCCGTCTGCGTACGTTCGGTTCGCGCGAGGTCGGCCCCGGCCGTCCCGTCTACATCTGCGGCGAGATCGGCATCAACCACAACGGTGAGCTGGAGAACGCGTTCAAGCTGATCGACGTGGCCGCCGAGGCCGGCTGCGACGCCGTCAAGTTCCAGAAGCGCACCCCGGAGATCTGCACCCCGCGCGACCAGTGGGACATCGAGCGCGACACCCCCTGGGGCCGGATGACCTACATCGACTACCGCCACCGCGTGGAGTTCGGCGAGGACGAGTACCGCCGGATCGACGCGTACTGCAAGGAGAAGGGCATCGACTGGTTCGCCTCCCCGTGGGACACCGAGGCCGTCGCCTTCCTGGAGAAGTTCGACCTGCCGGCCCACAAGGTGGCGAGCGCGTCCCTCACCGACGACGAGCTGCTGCGCGCCCTGCGCGCCACGGGCCGCACGGTCATCCTCTCCACCGGCATGTCCACCCCGAAGCAGATCCGCCACGCGGTGGAGGTCCTCGGCTCGGACAACATCCTGATGTGCCACGCCACCTCGACCTACCCGGCGAAGGCCGAGGAGCTGAACCTCCGCGTGATCAACACGCTGGAGAAGGAGTTCCCGAACGTCCCGATCGGCTACTCCGGCCACGAGACCGGCCTGCAGACCACCCTGGCCGCCGTCGCCCTGGGCGCCACCTTCGTCGAGCGCCACATCACCCTGGACCGCGCCATGTGGGGCTCCGACCAGGCCGCCTCCGTCGAGCCGCAGGGCCTGACCCGGCTCGTCCGCGACATCCGCACCATCGAGGCCTCCCTGGGCGACGGCGTCAAGAAGGTCTACGACTCCGAGCTGGGCCCGATGAAGAAGCTGCGCCGCGTCACCGGTGTCGTCGCCGAGGCCGAGATCGCGGCGGCCGCCGGCGAGCCGGTCACGGTGTGAATCCCCCCTTACGACGGGACGGTCACCCCCCGATGAGCCCCCGCGCCGGCCACCCCGGCCCCCCTTCCCGCACGCTCGCCTTCGTGGAGAGCCCGGTCCAGCTGCTGAACGTGCTGGAGTGGGCGCGTCCGCACGGCTTGCGCGGCGGGGAACCGGACGAGCGGGCCGGGGCGGGGACCGGCGCCGGGCCCGGACCGGCTTCGGCGGCGGACGCCGCCGCGGTGCCGGACCCGCACCGGCCGTCGGCCCCGGACCGCCCGCCCGTCGCGGAACCGCTGCCCTCCGTGCCCGCGCAGGTGCGGCGGACCGCGGCCGGCGGCCCGACGCCGGCCGACGCCGGCCTCACGGTCGTCGTGCTGTCCCCGACCGACCCCATGACCCGCGGCCAGCTGCGCCGCATGGCGGACCTGGCCCGCGACGAGGGGCACCGGGTGCGCTGGGAGGAGGCGCGCGGCGGAGCCACCGCGCCCTTCGCCACCATCGGGGGCCTCGCGGGACTGCTCCGCCGGGCCGACCGTGTCGTCATGGGCGATCCCTTCTCCCGCTACGTCCAGCTGCTGCTGACCATCACCCGCGCCCGCGACCTGGTCGTGGTGGACGACGGCACCGCGACGATGGAGTTCGTCGCCCAACTCGCCCGCGGCGAACGCCTGGTCCGCTGGCACCGCAAGGGCGGCCGCCCGGGCCCCCGCGACCTGCTGTTCGCCCCGGTGTCCTCCTCGGCCCGCCGCAGGCTGACCCCCGGCGACCGCCGCCGGGTCGAGGTGTTCTCCTCGATGCCGGTGACCGAGGTCCCGGACGGCGTCACGGTCACCGCGAACGACTTCGCCTGGACCCGCGCCCGATTCGGGCCGCCGCGCATCACCAAGGGCGCGGACATGGTGGGCACCTCCCTGGTGGAGACCGGCGTGGTGGACGGCGAGCGCTACCTCGACGCCGTCCGCACCCTGGCCAAGGCCCACGGCGCCACCCGCTACTTCGCCCACCGCCGCGAAAGCACGGAGAAACTGCACCGGCTGGCCACCGAGACCGGCCTGGAGATCGTCCGCCCCGACCTGCCCCTCGAACTCATCGCCCGCCGCGGCCCGATCGGCCGTACGATCCTCAGCTTCCCCTCCACCGTGGTGCACACCCTCCCCCTGGCCCTCGCCGGCACCGGAGTCCGCGTCGCCGTCTGCGACATCGACCCGGCCTGGCTCACCGACCACGCCTCCCCCCGGGCCCAGGGCTTCCTGTCGGGGGTCACGGGAACGGCCCGCGACGTGCACCGACTGACGAGGGTGAGCCCCGCGTAACCCTCTCGCCCCCGCTCGCCCCAGGTAAGAGTTCGACTTGATTTCTTACCTGCCCCACAGGGAGCATGGCGTCGCCGGCGCGGCCTGCCGGCAACGGGGACAACGGGGAGGCTGCAGGCGTGTCCTGGGACGAGTGGGAGCAACTGAAAGCGGACGCCGCGACCCGCGGCGGCACCGGAATGCGGCTGAACCAGCTGGATCCCGGCGGCGCGGGCGGCGGCGCCGACGCCGGCCGTCTGAAGTCGGACAAGAAGGTCTGGACGAAGGCCGGCGAGGACACCAAGGCCCTCCAGGACGACCTCGGCAAGGCGCTCGGGAAGCTGGCGGACGGCCAGTCGGGGCTGGGGGACACGGCCGGTTGCCAGTCCGCCGCCGCGCAGAAGGAGTTGCACGACTCCTGGAAGAAGTACGTCGACGACGTGCACGGCCGCTGCGGCGAACTCGGCGGACTGCTGGAGCGCGCGGGACACGACCTGTCGATGACCGACGGCGACGTGCGGGCCGCCCTGGACGAGCTGAAGACCAGGTACCAGGACACCGAGGCCGTCGGCGGCCAGGCGAAGGGCCGGTGACGGGGCGGTGGACCTGGCGACGCTGAAGGCCCTGAAGCCGTCCGAGTACCAGGAGGCCGCGGACGGCTACCAGGCCACCAGCGACACGGCGAGCGCGGCCAAGGACACCGTCGAGAACGGGATCAGCGCGGCGATACGCAACAAGCTCGAAGGCAAGGCGGCGCAGGCGGCCCTGCGCGAGCTGAAGGAACTGGGCAAGAACCTCCACTACGTGCAGACCGAGTGCGCGCTGGCCGGCACCGCGTTGAACGCGTTCGCCTTCGACATGGCCGCGGCCAAGCGGAAGCTGGAGGCGGCCCTGGCGGACGCCGAGGCGGCGGGCTGCAAGGTCGGCGCGGACGGCTCGGTCACCTTCCCCGCGGGCGGCAAGGAGGTCGACGGCAAGGTGCCCGAGGGCGGCACCGTGCGGCCGGGAACGGGCCCGAAGGACCCGACGGCCTCCGCGCTGGAGCGCCAGGCCGTGAACATGCACCCGAACCCGAACTTCGGCAAGGCCGTGGCGTTCGCCGACCGCATCGGCGACGCCCTGAAGGAAGCCACGGACGCGGACGCCAAGTGGGCCCCGAAACTACGGGCGCTGAAGGCGGACGACGACCTGGTGGTGTCCAACCGGGACTGGTCGGACGTCAAGAGCGATGCCGGCGAGGTCGCGAAGGGCGCCGACGCCTATGCCCGCTCCCTTCCGAAGCCACCGAAGGACGGCGACCCCGCGGAGGTCGCCGAATGGTGGTCCAACCTCCTGGACGAGCAGAAGGCGGCGTACATCTCCCTGCATCCCGACTCCATCGGGGCCATGGACGGGCTTCCGGCGGCCGTGCGAGACGAGGCCAACCGTGTCGTGCTCGCCGAGAGCAGGGCTGAGTACCAGGACAAGCTGGATGCCTGGATGAAGAAGGAACCCGAGCACTACCGCCCCTACATCAGCCCGATCACCGGTCTTGAAGTGAAGGGCGCCGTGGTCGAGACCGAGGAATGGAAGGAGTGGAACAAGAAGAGAAAGGACCTGGAAGGGCGTATCAACGGCATGGACGTGATCCAGGACCGTTTCGACAGGACGGGAACCGACGGACTGCCCGAGGCATACTTGATCGGCTTTTCTCCCGAGGGCAAGGGCCACGACGGCAAGGTCATCATCGCCAACGGGAACCCGGACACCGCCGACCACACCGGCATTTACGTTCCCGGCACGGGCACTCTCCTGCAGGACATCGGCAAGGACATCGGCCGCGGTGAAACCCTGTGGCACGAGAGCAACCGGTTCGCACAGGGCCAGACGGTCTCCACCATCACCTGGTTCGACTACGACGCACCGTTGCAGGCGCAGCCCTTCGAGAAGGGCGGTGGTCTCTTCCCGGAGGCGATGTTCGACAAGTACGCGGAGAAGGGCGGGCCGGGCCTGTCCCACTACCTCGACGGCAACCTCGAAGCCCGGCGGAGCGTGTCCGGGAACACCGACTTGGGCCACATCACTTTGACGGGACACAGCTACGGCACCACCCTGATCGGTGACGCGGCAAAGTCACGTGTATGGCCCGAGGGGGCGCTGCCGGTCGACGATGTCATCGCGGTGGGCAGCCCCGGCATGCAGGCGAAGCACGCCGCGGACCTCGGCATTCCGCAGGGGCACATGTGGGCCGAGAAAGGTGGCGGCAACGACGCGGCGGTAAGGATCGGCGGGAAGTACCTCGCCGGCCTCGGTGACGACTGGACGATTCCGACGGACCCGGAGTTCGGTGCCAACATCATGGAATCGGATGCCGAGGACCACGGCGCCTTCTGGGACGAGGGCTCGACGAGCCTGCGCAATCAAGCGCTCGTTATCGCGGGCCAGTACGACAAGGTGACCCTTGAATAAGACATGTGCGACCGCTGCGAGCGCGGCACTGGCCGCCGTCCTCTTGGGAGGCTGCTCTCAGGTGAGCAACGAGAACGACGAGAAGAAGGCCGACGTCCGCGACGAGCGAGCCGTCAAACAGAGTGTCGAGCGGGCGTCCAGCGAGATCCTCGACATTTTGGCGGTGAAAGGCAAAGTCACCCAGTCGGGGGCCGTGCCCACGCCCTGCACGGCGTACCCCGAGGAGGACGCGGTGCACCGTATGCGGCACCCGTGGAGCGTCTACGACGTGCCGGGTGCCGACCTCGAACAGGCCATGGACCGGGTGCGTGCGCAAC
Organism: Streptomyces sp. SCPE 10; assembly: GCF_051980735.1. Classification (NCBI taxonomy): domain Bacteria; kingdom Bacillati; phylum Actinomycetota; class Actinomycetes; order Kitasatosporales; family Streptomycetaceae; genus Streptomyces; species Streptomyces sp. SCPE 10. The sequence goes on from NZ_CP197069.1 coordinate 4,755,312, forward strand.
TGCCGGCCAAGGGCTGGAAAATCGTCAAGGACGGCCCGGACAAAAGCCGCGCCAAGCTCCCGCAGATCGTGGCCAACTCGGCCGACGGTCACCTCTCCGCCGACCTCCGCCTCTGGCTGGAGCCCGCGGACGCCAAGCGCTCCTCCATGATCGAGGTCACGGTCGTCTCCGACTGCTTCCGAAGCCGGTCGTGAAGACGGGCCTGACGCCCCTCGCACTCGCCGCGTTCGTCGTACTCGCCACCCTCACCGGGTGCGGTACGACGGTCACGAACGAGCCGAGGAGCACGTCGCGGCACGCCGCCGACGCGACCGAGGCGCTGTCCGGCGGCATCGGCGGTCTGATCGGCGTCAAGGGAAAGGCCTCCGACAGCGGCCCCGGTGTTCAGGAGTGCTCCGGCAAGGACCGGGACACGTACTTCCGGATCTTCCACAAGTGGAGCTTCTACCCGGCGTCGGCGAGCGATCTGGACGCCGCGATGCGGCACCTCAAGGACGGGATGCCGGAGCACGGCTGGAAGATCGTCGAGTACGGGCCCGACACCAGCCGGAACAAGAACCTCACCCTGGTGGCGGACAACGACGAGCAGAAGGCCGGCGTCCACATCACCCAGATGAAGAAGAGGAACCCGCCCAAGCTGAGCCTCATGGTCGTCTCCGGCTGCTACCGGGTTCCCGAGGGGCAGAAGGTGGAGCACTTCTAGGGATCAGCGGACGTGCTGCGTGAGGAAGAGCGCGGCCCGGTCCAGCGCCTGGTCGGCCTCGTCCAGCGAGCCGGAGTAGGCCTGGAAGACGTGCGGCACGTCCGCGGTGACGTCGAGTACGACGTCCACGCCCGCCGCCCGCGCGCGCTCGGCCATCCGGGTGGAGTCGTCCAGCAGGAGTTCGTCCGTGCCCACCTGGAGCAGCATCGGCGGAAGGCCCGCCGGGTCGGCGTGCACGGCCGGGCTGAGCAGGGGATGGCGCGGATCCTGCCCCGCGAGGTAGAGCGCTCCGCTGCGCTCCAGGCCATCGCGGGTGAAGAAGGGGTCGTCCCCGGCCTTGGAGTCCACGCTCTCACCGGTCCGCGTGGCGTCGAGGCCCGGCGAGAACGCCACGATCGCCGCGGGCAGCGGCAGCCCCGCGTCCCGCGCGGCGAGGCACGTGGTCACGGTCAGGCCGCCCCCGGCCGAGTCCCCGGCGAACACGATCCGGCCCGGATCCTCGCCGGCGTCCAGCAGCGCCCGGTAGGCGGCCAGGCAGTCCTCGACCGCGGCCGGGAAGGGGTGCTCGGGGGCGAGGCGGTAGTCGAGGGACAGCGCCCTGATCTTGGTCCTGACCACGAGGTTCGCGGTCAGGCAGAGGGCGGTCTCGGGCGAGCCGAGAAGGAAGGAGCCGCCGTGGAAGTACAGGATCGTCCCGGGACGCGGCGCGGGGTCCGGGCCGGCGGGCTCGACCAGGAGGGCCGGGCGGGGGCCCAGCTCGGTGGTCTTCGTGCGGATTCCGTCCGGGATGCGCATCTGCGCCATCAGCGCCCGGAAACCGGCCCGGAGTGCCTCGATCGACCGGGGGCCCTCGGGCTGCGGCGCGCGGCGCAGTTCCGCGCGCAGTGCCGCTCGTTGTTCCTTGCTCATGCCTGCATCTCCGATCTCCGATAGCTGCCGCTACACTATATGCCGTGGAATATAAATCAAGTGGTGACGGCTCCCCGGCCCTCGTGGGGTTCTTCGACGACCTCGTGCGCTGCGAGACGCGCCTGTACAACGCCCTCAACGACCGCCTCCGCGAGCGGCACGGCATCGTCACGTCCCAGTACGAGTTCCTGCGCCGGCTCCGCGACCACCCCGGCGCCCGGGTCGCCGACCTCGCCACCGAGTTCGCGATCGGCATCGGCGCGACGAGCAAGGGCATCGACCGGCTGGAGAAGCGGGGGTGGGTCGTGCGGCGCCCCAACCCCGCCGACCGCCGGTCGTCGCTGCTGGAGCTGACGGAGGCGGGGGCGGAACTGGCCGAGGCGGCGGCCCGGACCTTCGGCGAGTGCCTGGCCGAGCTGATGGGCGGCACGTTCGAGGGCGAGCGGCTGGCCGTCGCGGCCCGGGCGATGGGGGAGCTGCGGGCCGCGCTGGAGCGGGGGCAGGTGGGGGTGCCCACCGGCTGAGGGCGCCGGGCTCCCGCCCCTACGCCTTTCTGGCCAGCACGAACGCCCGGGGCCGGGTCTCCTCCTCGGACGGCTCCCGGCGCACCGTCGCCACCAGGGCGAGACCCGCCTCGGCCAGCAGGGACGTGATCTGTTCGGGGGTACGCCAGTAGCAGTCCAGGGTGATTTTGTGGGTGAAGCGTTCCGCGAGGCGGAGACGGGGGAGCGGTTCGCCGGGTTTCGGGGTCTGGAAGGCGAGGAGCGCCGGGGCGCCCGGGGCGAGCACGCGGTGGAACCCGGCGAAGACCCCCGGCAGGTGGCTGTCCGGCACATGGATCGTGGAGTAGAGGGCGAGGAGGCCGCCCAGGGACCCGTCCGGGACGTCCAGCGAGGTCATCGAACCGGTGCGGAAGCGGAGCCCCGGATGGGCCTGGCGGGCCAGCGTCACCATCGCGGGCGAGAGGTCGACGCCGAACGCCGGGACCCCCTGCCCGTGGAGCAGCGCGGTGACATGGCCCGGCCCGCTGCCCAGGTCGGCCACCGGGGCCGTGCCCCGCGCCAGCTCGGCGAACGCCATGACGACGCTCCGGTCCAGGGGATGCACCAGGCCGGAGGGGTAGCGGGCCGCGTAGTCCCCGGCGATCGTGTCGTAGGAGGTACGGGTCGTCTGCAGGAAGTCCTCGGTCGCCTCGGTCACGGCTGCGGACTCTAGTGGGCGCGGGCCGACCGGAGGTCCGGTTCGTGGACATGGCGAGCGTGATCCCGGCGAGCCGTGGTATCCGTGGAAGGAGGAAAACAGAGGGTTTTACCCAGCAGAGTCCGCACCCATGCGTCCGGCGGTCAGATTTTCTTCCCCTATCGGGCTGAACTTTTGTTGATCCAGGGGTAGTTGACCGGCGGGGCGTCCTACCCTTCAGAGGGTGAAGCAATTGATGTCCCTAGAGTCCGAGGCCGGCCTTTCGGGGGATGTGCTCCCCGGCGCGCTGAGCGAGTCCCTGCACGCCGAACTCGTCGCCTTCCGCCGCGACTTGCACATGCACCCGGAACTCGGCAACCAGGAGTTCCGCACCACCGCCGCGATCAAAGAGCGCTTGGAGAAGGCCGGGCTGCGCCCCCGCGTCCTCGCCACCGGAACCGGACTCGTGTGCGACATCGGGTTGAAGGAGGGCGAGCGCCCCGCCGTACCGCTGCTCGCGCTGCGCGCCGACATCGACGCGCTGCCGATCCCGGACACGAAGAGTGACTGCCCGTACCGCTCCACCGTCCCCGACCGGGCGCACGCGTGCGGGCACGACGTGCACACGACCGTGGTGCTGGGCACCGGTCTCGTCCTCGCCGACCTGCACGCCAAGGGCCTGCTCGGCCGGCCCGTACGGCTGATCTTCCAGCCCGCCGAGGAGGTGCTGCCCGGCGGCGCCCTGGCGGCCATCGAGGACGGCGCGCTCAACGGGGTCGGGCGGATCCTCGCCGTGCACTGCGACCCGCGCGTCGACGCCGGCCGGATCGGGCTGCGGCACGGTCCGATCACCAGCGCCTGTGACCGGCTGGAGATCGCCCTGGACGGCCCCGGCGGACACACCGCGCGCCCCCACCTGACCACCGACCTGGTCACCGCCGCCGCCCGGGTCGCGGTGGACGTGCCCGCGCTGATCGCCCGCCGTGTGGACACCCGCGTCGGACTCGCCCTCACCTGGGGCCGGATCGAGTCGGGGCACGCGCCGAACGTCGTACCGCAGCACGCCGAGCTGTCCGGCACCGTCCGCTGCCTGGACCTGGAGGCGTGGCGGCAGGCCCCCGACATCGTGCACGCGGCCATCGACGAGGTCGCCACCATGCACCGGGCCAAGTCCGAGATCAACTACGTGCGCGGGGTGCCGCCCGTCGTCAACGACCGCGACGCCGCCGATCTGCTGCGCCGGGCGATGGCCGCGCGCCGGGGCCGGGACTCCGTCGAGAGCACCGAGCAGAGCCTGGGCGGCGAGGACTTCTCCTGGTACCTGGAGCACGTGCCCGGCGCCATGGCCCGGCTCGGGGTGCGCCGCCCCGGCGAGCGCACCGTGCGCGATCTGCACCAGGGCGACTTCGACGCCGACGAGCACGCCATCACGGTCGGCGTGGAGATGTTCACCGCGGCCGCTTTCCTGGACGACAGCGACGGCCGGCAGGCCTGAGGCGGGCGGCCCCTTCGGGGGCCGCACCCCGGCCGCCGAAGGGGCCCCGCGCTCCGGCGCAACACATCCGCAAGCCAATCGTGTGCTGTGCGCAACACCCCCGCGATACAGCTCGGACTTCGAGTTCAGATGCTGTTTGCCTCGAATCGATAACGGCTTCGAGAGAGGGTTTTTTGCGACATCTACGCGCGTTACGATGCCGCGAAGCCGTCGCCGCCGGGGTGTTCGGCTCAAGCGCCGACATGGCGCTCAGGTCAGGTGAAGGAGCCTTCCCGTGCGCCGGGTAGCCAAGCTTTCCGCTGCGTGTCTCACCACCGCAGCCCTCGCCCTTGCCGCCACTGCCTGTGGCAAGACGTCCTCCGACGACTCCAGTTCCTCCCCTTCGGGCGGTGGCAAGGGCGGCGTCAAGATCGGTCTCGCCTACGACGTCGGCGGTCGCGGCGACCGGTCCTTCAACGACTCCGCCGCGCGCGGCGCCGACAAGGCCGAGAAGCAGTTCGGCGGTTCCATCAAGGAGCTGACCGCCAAGACCTCGGACACCGAGGCCGACCGCGAGCAGCGCCTCCAGGACCTGGCGGACGCCGGCTACAACCCGATCGTCGCCGTGGGTTACGCCTACGCCCCGTCGGTGCAGAAGATCGCCGCCAAGTACCCCAAGACCAGCTTCGGCATCGTCGACTCGGTCGTGGACGGCAAGAACGTCAACAGCATCACCTTCACCGAGGAGCAGGGCTCCTACCTGGCCGGTGTCGCCGCCGCGCTGAAGACCAAGAAGAACCACATCGGCTTCATCGGCGGTGTCGACAACCCGCTGATCAAGAAGTTCGAGGCCGGTTACGTGCAGGGTGTGCACGACACCAACCCCAAGGTGAAGGTCGACGTCCAGTACCTGTCCCACGGCCAGGACACCTCCGGCTTCTCCAGCCCGGACAAGGGCCAGCAGGCCGCGCAGGGCATGCTCGACAACGGCGCGGACGTCATCTACACGGCGGCCGGCTCCTCCGGCACCGGCGCCATCGAGGCCGTCAACGGCGTCAAGGGCGCCTGGGCGATCGGCGTGGACTCCGACCAGTACAGCATCCCGGGCATGGAGAAGTACAAGAACTCCATCCTGACCTCGGTGGTCAAGAACGTCGACGTCGGCGTCTTCGACTTCATCCAGTCCGTCAAGGACGGCAAGCCGCTCGCCGGCAACAACGTCTACTCGCTGGCCAAGGGCGGTGTCTCCCTGTCCACCAGCGGTGGCTTCATCAAGGACATCCAGCCCAAGCTGGACGCCGCCAAGCAGCAGATCGTCGACGGCAAGATCAAGGTCAAGACCACCCCTTGAGCTGACCCGACCGACCTGTAGGGGTCCGGCCGTCCACCGGACCCGTCGGCCCACAAGGGTCCGGTCCGTCCACCGGACCCCGGCTCGGCGCGGGTGAGTCGTTCGCGGCCCCCTCGCCGAGCCATAACAATGTGTCAACTCTACGCGTGTAGCTAGGAGTTGCCGCGCTAGCGTCGCCGACGCCTGCCCTCCCTCCCCTACGCAGCCCCTTTCCCCGAGGAGAGTGCGCCATCAACGCGTCCAGCCCTCCCGCTGCCGTCGAACTGCGCGGCATCACCAAGCGTTTCCCCGGCGTCGTCGCCAACCGCGACATCGACATCACCGTGTCCAAGGGCACCGTCCATGCCCTGTGCGGTGAGAACGGCGCCGGCAAGTCCACCCTGATGAAGATCCTCTACGGCATGCAGCAGCCGGACGAGGGCACCATCACCATCGACGGCGAACAGGCGGTCCTGAACAACCCCGCCGACGCCATCGCCCGCGGCATCGGCATGGTGCACCAGCACTTCATGCTCGCCGACAACCTCACCGTGCTGGAGAACGTCGTCCTCGGCGCGGAGAAGCTGCACGGCATCGGCGGCAAGGCCCGCACGCGGATCAAGGAGATCTCGGACGCGTACGGCCTGAACGTGCGCCCCGACGTCCTCGTCGAGGAGCTGGGCGTCGCCGACCGCCAGCGCGTGGAGATCCTCAAGGTCCTCTACCGCGGCGCCAGGACGCTCATCCTGGACGAGCCCACCGCCGTCCTCGTGCCGCAGGAGGTCGACGCACTCTTCGACAACCTGCGCGAGCTCAAGGCCGAGGGCCTCACCGTCATCTTCATCTCGCACAAGCTGGGCGAGGTCCTCTCCGTCGCCGACGAGATCACCGTCATCCGGCGCGGCACGACCGTCGGCACCGCCGAGCCGGCCTCCACCACCCCCCGGCAGCTCGCCGAGATGATGGTCGGCAGCGAACTGCCCACCCCGGAGACCGAGGAGTCCACGGTCACCGACGTCCCGATGCTCACGGTCGAGGGCCTGCACCTCGGCCAGACCGACCTGGACGGCATCGAGCGCGTCATCCTCGACCAGATCTCCTTCACCATCCACAAGGGCGAGGTCCTCGGCATCGCCGGGGTGGAGGGCAACGGCCAGTCCGAACTGGTCGAGGCGATCATGGGCATGCGCCACCCGGACGCCGGGACCATCACCCTCGACGGCACCGACATCTCGCAGCGCGCCACCCGCGACCGCCGCGAGGCCGGCATCGGCTACATCCCCGAGGACCGCCACCGCCACGGCCTGCTCCTCGAAGCCCCGCTGTGGGAGAACCGCATCCTCGGCCACGTCACCGAGAAGCCCAACTCCCGCGGCGCGCTGCTCGACACCAAGGGCGCCCGCGCCGACACCGAGCGGATCGTGCGGTCGTACGACGTCCGCACCCCCGGTATCGACGTCACCGCCGCCTCGCTGTCCGGCGGCAACCAGCAGAAGCTGATCGTCGGCCGCGAGATGAGCCACGCCCCCAAGCTGCTCATCGCCGCCCACCCCACCCGCGGTGTGGACGTCGGCGCGCAGGCGGCCATCTGGGACCACATCCGCGAGGCCCGCCGCGAGGGCCTGGCCGTGCTGCTGATCTCCGCCGACCTGGACGAGCTGATCGGACTGTCCGACACCCTGCGGGTGATGTACCGCGGCCGCCTGGTCGCCGACGCCGACCCCGCCACCATCACCCCCGAGGAGCTGGGCTCCGCCATGACGGGTGCGGCCACCGGCCACCTGGAGCACGCGGAGGACGACGCGCGATGAACAAGCTGACCTCACGGATCGACAAGGAGCGGCTGCTCCTCGGGATCGCGGCACCGCTGCTCGCGATCGTCGCCGCGCTCGTCATCACCGCCCTGGTGATCCTCGCGACCGGCAAGAACCCCGGCCCCGCCTTCAGCGACATGCTGACCTACGGCTTCGCCAGCGACAGCCAGGTCTACATCCTCAACAAGGCGACCACGTACTACCTCGCGGGCGTCTCGGTGGCCATCGGCTTCCGGATGAACCTGTTCAACATCGGTGTCGACGGCCAGTACCGGCTCGCCGCGTTCTTCGCCGCCGTGCTCGGCGGGGCGCTGACCCTGCCCGGCTGGCTCTCCGTGCTGCTCATCCTGATCTGCGCCATGGGAACCGGCGCGGTGTGGGCGGCCATCGCCGGTGTCCTCAAGGTGACCCGCGGCGTCAGCGAGGTCATCTCGACCATCATGCTGAACTCGATCGCCACCGCGGTCATCGCCTATCTGCTCCAGCCCGGCAAGCTCGCCCAGCTCCAGCAGGGTGGCACCGTCGTCGCCACCAAGCCGCTGCCGTCGTCGTCGCACTTCTTCAACATCGACACCGGCCCGGCCGGCGAGCTGTGGGGCTTCATCGTGATCGCCGCCCTGGTCGGCATCGCGTACTGGTTCGTCCTCGGCCGCACCCGGTTCGGCTACGACCTGCGCACCGTCGGCCAGTCCGAGAGCGCGGCCGCCGCGAGCGGTGTGTCGGTGAAGAAGATGGTCGCCACCAGCATGATCATCTCGGGTGCGGTGGCCGGTCTGATCGGCATGCCGACCCTGCTCAACGACAGCTACCAGTTCAGCAGCGACTTCCCGACCGGCATCGGCTTCACCGGCATCGCCATCGCGCTGCTCGGCCGCAACAACCCGATCGGCATCGCGCTCGGCGCCCTGCTGTGGGGCTTCCTGGAGCGCACCACCAACCACCTGGAGTTCCAGGGCTACGACAAGGAGATCCTCGGCGTGATCCAGGGCGTCATCGTCCTGTGCGTCGTGATCGCCTACGAGGTCGTACGCCGGTACGGCCTCAAGCGCCAGCAGCAGCGGGTCGGCGCGGAACTCGCCGCCCAGGTCGCCGCCGCCCCGATGAAGAAGCAGGAGGTGGCGTGATGACTGCCACGATGACCGACGCGCCGCCGCCCGCGGCGCCCAAGGCCGCGGACGCCGCGCCGCGCAGTTCGGGCCGCTCGCTCGGCCAGATCCTGGTGCTCGTCGCGGGCGCGCTGCTGCTCCTGGCCGCGGTCCGGGTGATCACCGGCTCGCAGGACCTCGACTCCGCGGGCCAGGTCGGCGCCGCCCTCGGGCTCGCCGTGCCGATCGGCCTCGCCGGTCTCGCCGGCCTGTGGTCGGAGCGGGCCGGTGTGGTCAACATCGGCCTCGAAGGCATGATGATCCTCGGCACCTTCGGCGCCGGCTGGGCCGGCTGGCAGTCCAGCCCCTGGCTCGGCCTGCTGTGCGGCATCGGCTTCGGCGTCCTGGGCGGCCTGGTGCACGCGGTCGCCACCATCACCTTCGGCGTCGACCACATCGTCTCCGGTGTCGCGCTCAACCTGCTCGCGCTCGGCGCGACCCAGTACCTCGCCAAGCTCTGCTTCACCGACGGCGCGGCGGCCAACGCGGGCGGCAACCCCAAGCAGTCCCCGCCCGTCGACGCCCTGCCGGACGTCACCGTCCCCGGCCTGTCCGACGGCCTCCAGTCGATCGAGGGCCACCACTGGTTCCTGGTCTCCGACCTCGCCGGCATCCTCGGCGGCGTGGTCACCCACCTTTCCGTGGTGACCATCCTCGCCGTGGTGCTCTTCGTGGGCAGCTGGTGGCTGCTGTGGCGCACCCCGTTCGGACTGCGGCTGCGCTCCTGCGGCGAGAACCCGGTCGCCGCGGAGTCCCTGGGCGTCAACGTGTACAGCTACAAGTACGCGGCCGTCGCCGTCTCCGGCGGTCTCGCCGGCCTCGGCGGCGCCTTCCTCGCGCTGGTCACCTCGCACACCTACCTGGAGGGCCAGACCGGCGGCCGCGGCTACATCGGTCTCGCCGCGATGATCTTCGGCAACTGGCGGCCGGGCGGCCTGGCCATGGGCGCGGGCCTGTTCGGCTACTCCGACGCCCTCCAGCTGCGCAACGGCGGTACGACCGTGCACGCGCTGCTGCTCCTGCTGGTCGTGCTGCTCGTCGCCCTCGCCGGGTGGAAGCTGTACCGCAAGGCGATGTGGCAGGGCGTGGTCAGCCTGGTCGTGGCCGCGGCCGTGCTGGTCTGGTACCTGTTCACCGACGAGGTGCCGAGCGACTTCGTGGGTGCCACGCCGTACGTCGTCACGCTGCTGGTGCTGTCGCTGTCCGCGCAGCGCCTGCGGATGCCGAAGGCGGACGGCATGCGGTACCGGAAGGGTCAGGGCAAGTGAGTCAGGAAGACGGCGGATTCGACTGGGAGGCGCTGCGCGCCGCGGCCCGGGAGGCGATGGTGCACGCCTACGCCCCCTACTCGGGCTACCCCGTCGGGGTGGCGGCCCTGGTCGACGACGGCCGCACCGTCACCGGCTGCAACGTCGAGAACGCCTCCTACGGCCTCGGCCTGTGCGCCGAGTGCGGCCTGGTCTCCGAGCTGCAGCGCACGGGCGGCGGCCGCCTCACCCACTTCACCTGCGTGAACGGTGAGGGCGAGCTGCTCGTCCCGTGCGGCCGCTGCCGCCAGCTGCTGTACGAGTTCGGCGGCCCGGAGCTGCTCCTGGACACCCCCGAGGGCGTCCTGCCGCTGTCCCGGATGCTCCCGCAGGCCTTCGGCCCGGACCATCTCACCAAGTAACTCCCGTACGGCCCCCCTGACCACCTCAGGGGGGCCGTACACCTTCGCACCTCCCGGAAGGAACCCATCAGCCATGGCCATGGACGCCATCTCCGTCATCCGCACCAAGCGGGACCGCGGCGAGCTGACCGACGAGCAGATCGACTGGGTCATCGACGCGTACACCCGGGGCGAGGTCGCCGACGAGCAGATGTCCGCGCTCGCCATGGCGATCCTGCTCAACGGCATGAACCGGGGCGAGATCGCCCGCTGGACGGCGGCCATGATCGCCTCCGGCGAGCGCATGGACTTCTCCATGCTGTCCCGCCCGACCGCCGACAAGCACTCCACCGGCGGCGTCGGCGACAAGATCACCCTGCCGCTGGCCCCGCTGGTCGCGGCCTGCGGCGCGGCCGTCCCGCAGCTGTCCGGCCGGGGCCTCGGCCACACCGGCGGCACCCTCGACAAGCTGGAGTCCATCCCCGGCTGGCGCGCCCTGCTCTCCAACGAGGAGATGCTGGACGTGCTGGACTCGGTCGGCGCGGTGATCTGCGCGGCGGGCGACGGCCTGGCCCCCGCGGACAAGAAGCTGTACGCGCTGCGCGACGTCACCGGCACGGTCGAGGCGATCCCGCTGATCGCCTCCTCCATCATGTCCAAGAAGATCGCCGAGGGCACGGGCTCCCTGGTGCTGGACGTGAAGGTCGGCTCCGGCGCCTTCATGAAGACCCTGGCCGACGCCCGTGAGCTGGCCTCCACCATGGTGGGCCTGGGCACGGACCACGGCGTGCGCACGGTCGCGCTGCTGACGGACATGTCCACCCCGCTCGGTCTGACGGCGGGCAACGCGCTGGAGGTCCGCGAGTCGGTGGAGGTCCTGGCGGGCGGCGGCCCGGCGGACGTGGTCGAGCTGACCCTCGCCCTGGCCCGCGAGATGCTGGACGCGGCCGGCCTGAAGGACGCCGACCCGGCCAAGGCGCTGGCCGACGGCTCGGCGATGGACGTCTGGCGCCGCATGATCGCGGCCCAGGGCGGCGACCCGGACGCCCCGCTGCCCACCTCCCGCGAGCAGCACGTGGTGACCGCCCCGTCCTCCGGCGTTCTCACCCGTCTGGATGCGTACGACATCGGCATCGCCGCCTGGCGGCTGGGCGCCGGCCGCGCCCGCAAGGAGGACCCGGTGCAGGCCGCCGCCGGCGTCGAGCTGCACGCCAAGCCCGGCGACACGGTGACCGAGGGCCAGCCCCTGCTGACCCTGCACACCGACACCCCGGACCGCTTCGACTACGCCCTCCAGGCGGTGCGGGGTTCCTACGACATCGCCGACCCCGGCACGGACTTCACGCCCGACCCGGTGGTGCTGGAACGCATCGGCTGACCTGCGGCTTCCTCATACGGATGAACGGGACCGGTGGACCCCCACGGGTCCCGTTCGGCATGCTGGGATCGGTGACGCCCCGATAGGAGATCGCCATGAGCGCACTCACCGTCGACCACTCGGCGGCCGACGGCCGTGAATGGGAAGACCTCGTCCGGATCTGGCAGGAGACGGACGCGCCCGAGGGCTGCAAGGTGGAGATCATCGAGGGGATCGTCACCGTGTCACCACCGCCGTCCAACGATCACAACGACATTGCCGACCTCGTGCAGCGCAGTCTTTATGAGGTGATCCCCAAGGACTGGGGCATCTACCAGACGCTGGGCACGGCTGTGCCCTTCCGGGCAGGGCTGTACATTCCGGACCTTGCCGTAGCCCCGAGGGAGGCCTTGCGCGTCAGAAAAGGGAACTACATTCCCGCAGCTGCTGCCGAACTCGTTGTGGAGATCACTTCCAGAGCGAACGCTGGGCACGACCGGATCAAGAAGGCGGCCGGCTACGCGCAGGCCGGGGTGGCTCTCTATCTACTCATCGACAACTGGGCTCCCGGAGGACCCACCATCACGTTGTACGGCGAGCCGCAGGGTGACGTGTACCGGGTGCTGCGCGCCGTGAGGTTCGGGGACCCGATCACGCTGCCGGAGCCGTTCGGCGTGACCATCGACACCGGCGAGTTCCCCGTCGGCTGACGCTCACCCCAAAACCGTCGCCACCCCCACCAGTACCGGTACCGAGACCACCGTCGACAGGAGGATCGAGTCGCGGGCCAGGGACGGGGCGACGTGGTAGCGGGTGGCGTAGGTGAAGAGGTTCTGGGCCGCCGGGAGGGCGGAGGTGACGACCACGTCGAGCAGGGGGGCGCCGTGGAGGTGGAAGAGGGACGTGGCCAGGGCCCAGGCGGCCAGTGGCTGGCCCAGGGACTTCAACGCCACGGAGAGGAAGACCAGTCGGCGGTCCGGGCCGCGCCAGGGCGCCGCGCTGCCGTGCAGGGACATGCCGAAGGCCAGCAGGGCCGCGGGGACGGACATGTTGCCGATCAGGGTGAGCGGCTCCATCACCGGGCCGGGGAGCCTCCAGCCCGCGGCCGACACCACGACCCCGGACAGCGACCCCACCGCGATCGGGTTGCGCAGCGGCGTCAGCAGGCGCTGCGCGAGCGTGCCCTTGTCGCCCGTGCCCGACAGGTCCAGCACGGTGAGCGCGACCGGCGTGACGAGGACGACCTGGAAGAGCAGCACCGGCGCCACCAGTGACGCGTCGCCGAGGACGTACGCGGCGATGGGGATGCCGAGGTTGCCCGAGTTGACGTACCCCGAGCACAGCGCGCCGATCGTCGTACGGCCCGTCCCCCACCGCCGCGCCGCCCCGACCGCGACGAACACCGCGCAGACCGCCGCCGTGCTCAGCGTGGTCACCAGCAGGCGGGCGGAGAAGAGCACGGACAGATCCGCCTTGGCCAGGGTGGTGAACAGCAGCGCGGGACCGGCCACCGTGAACGCCAGCCGCGTCAGCACCTCCACGCCCTGCGTCCCGAGCGTCCCGCGCCGCCCGAGCACATAGCCCGCCCCGATCACGATCGCGATCACCGCGAAACCGCTGAGTACCCCCGTCACGGCCCCAACCCTCCAGCGGGCACGCGCGGTCGGTCAATGTGATTCCGGTCGGCCCCGGCGCCGCGATGAGTTACGCCCCGCCCGGCCGTCTACCTCCCCGTGGACACCGAGGAACCCCCCGTGCTCGTGCTGCCCGCGACCGCGGGGCGGGACGAGGTGCCGGCGCTCTGTGCCGCCGTACGGGCCGCACTGGAGCGCACCGGCGCCCGGACCGTCGTGTGCGACGTGGGCGCGCTCGGGCCGCCGGGCATCACCCAGGTGGACCTGCTGGCCCGGCTGGAGCTGACCGCCCGCCGGGCCGGCGGGCGGATCCGGCTGCGCGCCCCCGCTCCCGCGCTACGCGCCCTCCTCGCCCTCGCCGGCCTCCGCTTCCAGATGGAGGGGCAGACCGAAGAGCGGGAACCAGCGCGCGGTGTCGAGGAAGCAGTGGAAACCGGTGATCCGGCCCCCTGACAGCTCCAGCACCTGCACCGCCCACGGGCTGAAGCCGCCGTTGTCCGGGTCCGGCTTGTAGTGCGCGAACCCCGGCAGCCCGTTGGCCCGCACCGGCACCAGCCGCGAGCCGGCACAGGAGGCGCCGATGGTGGACATGAAACCGGTGATGTCCGCCGGACCGCGCAGCCACAGGTCGAACGGCGGCATCGTCATGACCGCGTCCTCGTGCAGCAGCGCTGTCAGCGCCGCCATGTCGTACCCCTCGAACGCCTTGACATAGCGCTCCAGCAGCTTCTGCTGCTCCTCGTCCAGCGGGTCGGACACCTCGCCCTCGGCACCGGCCGCCGAGCGCTCGGCGAGCGTGGCGCGCGCCCGCTGCAACGCGCTGTTGACCGAGGCGACCGAGGTGTCCAGCAGCTCGGCGACCTCGCTCGCCTTCCACGCCAGCACCTCGCGCAGGATCAGCACCGCCCGCTGCTTGGGCGGCAGTTGCTGCAACGCCGCCATGAACGCCAGCCGGACCGACTCCTTGGCGACCGCGGCCTCCGCCGGGTCGCCCACCGCCGGCAGCACCCGCGCGTCCGGCACCGGCTCCAGCCAGGTGTGGTCGGGGCGCGGGGACAGCGCCGCCTGCGCCAGCGGCGTCGCGTCGGTCAGATCCATCGGCCGGGCCCGTCTGTTGCCCGCCGACAGCATGTCCAGGCACACGTTCGTCGCGATCCGGTACAGCCACGAGCGCAGCGACGACCGGCCCTCGAACCCGTCCTGCCCGCGCCAGGCGCGCACCAGTGTGTCCTGCACCGCGTCCTCCGCCTCGAAGGAGGACCCGAGCATCCGGTAGCAGTACCCGGTCAGCTCGGTCCGGTGCCTCTCCAGGGCGGCGTCGATCCCCGCCGTCGCCGTACCGTCACCCATCGCCCACCCGTCCTGTGACCGTTCGTACGCGTCTTCGCGCCCCACCACTCGCGAAGCTACCGCAGCCCACTGACAATGACCGCCGGAGTCGTAAAGCGACCGGATCAGACCAATTGCTTTACGGACATGAGCAGATGCCGATGGCCGTCCGCCTCCCCAGTGCCACCGAGCAGCCCCCGCTGACCCGCCCCGAGCAGCTCGATCCGCAGCCCCGGGCACGTGAAGGAGTTCAGCGCGTCCAGCAGATACGCCGGGTTGAACGCCACCGTCGCCTCTTTCGCGCCGCGCAGCACGGCCGGCAGCCGCTGCGCCGCCACGTCGTCCCCGTAACCCGCCCGCACCAGCAGCGTGCCCCCGTCCGCGGCGAAATCCAGCCGCACCGGGCTGCTCGCCTCGGCCACCACCGCCACCCGCCGCACCGCCTCCGCCAGCGCCTCGGTGTCCACCTCGGCGACCGCGGCACCGGTCAGCTCGAACAGCGTGCCGTACCCCGGCAGCCGGCCGTCGAGACGCCGCAGCAACGTCCGCGCGCCCCCGCCCACGAACCCCACGACCCCGGCCGTCCCGTCCCCCGGCGCCAGCAGCACCCGCACGGACCCGCACCGCGCCAGCCCCCGCGCCGTCTCCAGCAGCCGCCGCGCGGGCAGCAGCACCTCCACCGGCTCCCCGGCCGCATCCCCCGGCCGCCACTCCAGCCGCCGCACCGCATAGCGGTACCGGTCGGACGCCGACAGCGTCAGCTCCGCGCCCGCCAGCCGGAGCTGGACCCCGGTGAGCACCGGCAGCGTGTCGTCCCGCCCCGCGGCCACCGCCACCTGACCGACGGCCGTCGCGAACGCCTCCGCGTCCACCACCCCGTACTCCGCCGGCGCCGCCGGGAGCGCCGGATACTCCTCGTACGGCAGCGTCGACAGCCCGAACCGGGTGCCGCCCGCCTCCACGGTGAACCGCGTCCCCTCCAGCGCGCAGCTCACCGGCCCCTCCGGCACCACCCGGCAGACGTCCAGCAGCCGGCGCCCGAGCACCAGCACCCGGCCCGCCGCGCCCACCTCCGCCCCGGTCTCCACCCGGGCCGAGGTCTCGAAGTCGGACCCGGACACCGTCAGCCGCCCCGCCTGAGCCGTCAGCAGCAGCCCGCCCAGCACGGGCACCGGCGTACGCCCCGGCAGCGCCCGCGCCGCCCCGGCCACCGCCTCCGCCAGCTCCCCGCGCGCGATCCGGAACTCCATACGGCAAACCCCCTGCGTCGACGGCCCAGTTGCCCCGCGGACGCTATCCGCGCCCCCTGACAACCGGCCCCGACCAGGGGGAACGCGAGACCTCGCGGGTTACGCCGGGGCCGGCTCCCGCCGTGCCGCCCGCGAGCCGAGGACCGTGATGGCGACGACCCCGAGGATCGCGAGGAGGCCGACGCCCACCGTGCCGGACCAGCCGTCGGAGTGGAAGGCCACGGCCCCGACCGTGCTGCCGACGCTGGAGCCGATGTAGTAGGCCGACTGGTAGAGCGCCGAGGCCTGGGCACGGCCGTGGGTGGCGGTCCTGCTCACCGCCGAGGAGGCGACCGCGTGCCCGGCGAAGAAACCCGCCGTGATCAGCACCAGACCGAGCAGCACCAGAGGCAGCGACCCGGCCAGGGAGAGGAGCAGACCCGCCGCGGTCGTGCCGCCCGCCAGGTAGAGCGCGCCCCGGCGGCCGACCCGGCGCACCAGCCGGCCCGCGGTGGACGCCGAGACCGTGCCCACCAGGTAGACCAGGAAGATCGAGCCGATGATGCCCTGCGGCAGCCCGAACGGCGCGCCCGTCAGCCGGTAGCCGATCACCGTGTACACGCCGCCGAACACCGTCATGAACAGCGCGCCGATCGCGTACAGGCGGCGCAGCAGCGGGTCGCGCAGGTGGTCGCGGACCGTGCCGAGCAGGACGCGGGGGCGCAGCGAGCCCGCCGTGAAGTGCCGCGGCGCGGGCAGCAGCAGCCGGAACGCCACCGCGCACCCGACCGCGACCACCCCGATCACGCCGACCGAGACCCGCCAGCCCCACATCTGCGCCACCCAGCCGGTGATCAGCCGGCCGCTCATGCCACCGACGCTGTTGCCGGCCACGAACAGCCCGATCGCCGTGACCAGCGCCCGCGGCCGCACCTCCTCGGCCAGGTACGCCTGCGCCGACGCGGGCAGCCCGGCCAGCGCCGCGCCCTGCACCGCGCGCAGCGCCACCAGCGCGCCGATCGACGGCGCGAAGGGCACCAGCAGGCCGACGGCCACCGCGACCGACAGCGACGCCGTCATGAGCGTACGGCGGCCGAAACGTTCCGACAGCGCGCTCATCGGCAGCACGAACAGGGCGAGACCGCCGGTCGCGGCCGCCACGGTCCAGCTCGCCTCGCCCGCCGCGACCCCGAGGTCGTCGGAGATCAGCGGCAGCAGGGCCTGGGTGGAGTACAGCAGGGCGAAGGTCGCGACCCCGGCGAGGAAGAGGGCGAGGCTCATCCGGCGGTAGCCGGGGCCGCCCGGTGTCATCCGGGTGTCGGGGGTCTCTGCGGCGGCGGGGGGCTCGGTGGCGGTGACGGGCGCGTCGGCGTCCACGGTGGTGGACGCCCCGGTACTGGCGGGAGACATACCTCGACCGTAGGGACACTCCTTACATCCGTCCAATGCATGGAATCGCCATAATCGATCCCATGGAGCATCAGCAGAGGTCACAGCCCCGCCTGTCACCGTCCGGTGACACAGAAGACATGGCGCTGTTGCTCGCGCCCCGCCTCGCCTACTTCGCCGGCGTGGCCCGCACCGAGCACGTCACCCGCGCCGCCCAGGAGATGAACGTCCCCCAGTCCACCCTCTCGCGCGCCATCGCCCGGCTGGAGGAGGACCTGGGCGTCGACCTGTTCGCCCGCCGCGGCCGCACCCTCGTCCTCACCACCGCGGGCCGCGCCTTCCTCGCCTCCGTCGAACGCGCCCTCGCCGAGGTGGAACGCGCCGCCGAGGAGGTCCGCGCGGACGCCGACCCGGCCACCGGCAAGGTCGCCTTCGGCTTCCTGCACACCATGGGCGCCGAGACCGTGCCCGGACTGCTGCACGCCTTCCGTGCCGAGCACCCCCGCATCCGCTTCGGCCTGGTCCAGAACCACGGCGAGGCCATGCTGGAGGGCCTGCGCGCCGGCCGCCTCGACCTGTGCCTGACCTCCCCCGTCCCGGACGCCCCCGACCTGGTCGCCCGCCGCCTGGACGAGCAGAAGCTCCGCCTGGTCGTGCCCGCCGACCACCCGCTGGCGGGCCGCCGCCGGATCCGGCTGGCCGAGGCGGCCGAGGAGAACTTCGTCACCCTGGAACCCGGTTACGGCCTGCGCCGCATCACCGACGACCTGTGCCGCGAGGCCGGGTTCGCGCCCCGGATCGCCTTCGAGGGGGAGGAGGCGGAGACCATCCGGGGCCTGGTCGCGGCCGGCCTCGGGGTCGCCCTGCTGCCGCCGCCCACGGTGCCGAGACCGGGGGTGGTGGAACTGACGGTCACCGCGCCCCGGGCCGTCCGCGAGATCGGCGTCGCCTGGCCGGCCGGCCGCCCGGACACCCCGCCGGTGGCCGCCTTCAAGACGTTCCTGCTGTCGAGGCGGGGCAACCTGCTGCCCTGAACCGGCCCGCCTCAGCGCCTGAGCGACCTGCCGAACCCGGCGGCCAGCGGCATCCGCAGCCCGATCGGCGGCGGCGCGGCCAGCGCGTCCTCGACCGGCCGGGAGACCGGATGCCCGAACAGCGCGCCGCGCACGAAGTCGGCCGCCAGCGACACGACTTCGTCCCGGTGACCGAGCAACCGGTGCCCGTCGGAGTGCACCTCGAACCGGCACACCTCCCGGTTCACCTTCTTCGCCCGCGCCGCCAGCCGGAGCGACAACTCCGGGTCGGTACGCCGGTCGTTGGTGCCGTGCACGATCAGCACCCGCCGCCCCACCAGCTGCTTCACCGGTTCGGGGGGCGCGGCCACGTCCTCCGCGGGAAGCCAGGGCGCCAGCGCCACCACCGAGTTGACCGCCTCGTGGCCCCCCGCCCGCAGCGCCGCCCGGCCGCCCATGTCGACGCCGACCAGGCACACGGGGACGTCCCCGTACCGCCGCACGACCTCGTCCGCGGCCCACTCCGCGTCGGCGGCGGGCTGGGCCTCGCTGCCGTTCCAGCCCCGGCAGCGGTAGCGGACGGCGTGCACGGCCACCCCCTCCGCCCGCCCCTCCCGGGCGAACCGGCGCCCCAACGACCGGACGAACGCCGCCGCCCACACCGGGGACCGCCGGCGCGTGGAGACCTCTTCCCCACCGGGCAGCAGCAGCACCGCCCCGCACACCGAGGCCGGCTCCGCCCCGACCACCCTGCCCAGCCCGGCCGTTCGGACCCGAGTCGCTTGCTGTCCCATGACAGAACAGTGTCAGAAGGCGCGGTGTACAAAACCCGTACGTGCGGTCACCTTTGCGTATCGGCGTAAAGGCGACGGAAAACGTCCGGCCTCGTCCGGGTGTGGACCGGGCGCCTTCTACGCGCGTAGGCGTTACAGTGCGCAAATGACGAGCCAGACTGCACCGAAGGGGACCGTCCCGGCCAACCTCCCGGCGCCGGTTCCGACGCCGGACCAGATCCGCCGGGCGCCCAAGGTTCTGCTGCACGATCATCTCGACGGCGGGCTCCGGCCGGGCACCGTCGTCGCACTCGCCCACGAGTCCGGGTACGCCGAGCTGCCCGAGACCGACCCCGACAAGCTGGGCAGCTGGTTCCGCGAGGCGGCCGACTCCGGTTCGCTGGAGCGGTACCTGGAGACCTTCCGGCACACCGTCGGCGTGATGCAGACCCGCGACGCCCTGGTCCGGGTCGCCCGGGAGTGCGCCGAGGACCTCGCCGAGGACGGCGTCGTCTACGCCGAGGTACGGTACGCGCCCGAGCAGCACCTGGAGCGGGGGCTGACCCTGGAAGAGGTCGTGGAGGCCGTCAACGAGGGCTTCCGCGAGGGGGAGCGGCTGGCCCGCGAGAACGGGCACCGGATCCGGGTCGGCGCCCTGCTGACCGCCATGCGGCACGCGGCCCGCTCGCTGGAGATCGCCGAACTCGCCAACCACTACCGGGACTCCGGCGTCGTCGGCTTCGACATCGCCGGCGCCGAGGCCGGCCACCCGCCCACCCGGCACCTGGACGCCTTCGAGTACCTCAAGCGCGAGAACAACCACTTCACCATCCACGCCGGAGAGGCCTTCGGACTGCCCTCCATCTGGCAGGCGCTCCAGTGGTGCGGCGCCGACCGGCTCGGACACGGGGTGCGGATCATCGACGACATCGAGGTCCGCCCGGACGGGTCGGTGCGGCTCGGCCGGCTCGCGTCGTACGTCCGGGACAAGCGGATCCCGCTGGAACTGTGCCCCAGCTCCAACCTCCAGACGGGGGCCGCGCCGTCGTACGCCGAGCATCCGATCGGGCTGCTGCGCCGGCTGTTCTTCCGGGCCACGGTGAACACCGACAACCGTCTGATGTCGCACACCAGCATGAGCCAGGAGTTCGAGCATCTTGTCGACGCGTTCGGTTACACGCTCGACGACATCCAATGGTTCTCCGTCAATGCGATGAAATCAGCGTTCATTCCTTTCGATGAACGGCTTGCGATGATCAATGACGTCATCAAGCCCGGATACGCGGAGCTGAAATCCGAATGGCTGTTTCAGCAGACCGCTCCGACCAGCGGTTCTGCCGGGTTCGAGGAGTAGCGCACCGCCTTTTTGGATTCGACATGCGGACGCGTTCTCACCACGTGTCCGCATTTCGGTGTTTGCGGGGTGCGGCATACGGTGTTTACCGTCGTGGACCGCTCGGATCGTTTGCGATCTGCCCTCTCCCCGTCTCCGCATTCAAGGACGCATTCACCATGAAGCAGTCTGCCGCCAAGACCCTCGGTGTCGCCGCCCTCGGTGCCGCCATCGCCGCCGTCGGCGCGGGCGCCGCCCAGGCGGCCCCCGCCACCCCGCAGGCCCTGGACAGCGTGGCCACGTCGCTGCCGGCCGAGAACGTCACCAAGGCGCTGCCGGGAACCGTCGAGGCGGCCACCCAGGGGCAGAACGCCCTGGGTGCCGGAGTGGCCGCCGCGCGGCCGGCCGTGCAGAAGGTGCTCGCGCAGGGGCCGACCGCGCCCGTCGCGGGGCTGCTCGGCGGTCTGCCGGTGGGCAAGACCGGCCTGCCCACGCACGGCATGGGCCTGAACGGCCTTCCGCTCGGCTGACGCCACCGCCGTACGGCACGGCTCGTACGACACCGCTGGGGCGCTCCGGAACCGACCGGGGCGCCCCGGTGGCATATGGGTCACCAACTGGTGGCGTGGGCCTTGTCCTCGGACGGCAGCAGGATCCACAGGACTATGTAGAGCAGGAACTGCGGGCCCGGCAGCAGGCAGGACAGCAGGAAGATCACCCGCATCGTGGTGGCGGAGGTGCCGAAGCGGCGGGCGAGGGCCGCGCACACTCCGCCGATCATGCGGCCGTGGGTGGGGCGGGCAAGGGCGGTCATGTCGCTGTCCTCCGTGGTCGTCGATCGCTCGTTCCAACTGACTTCGACGATACGGGTGCGAAGCGGACGAAGCGTCACTCTAGGGAGCTATTCCGACCCTGGGAATCCTCGGGGTCCGCCCCTGAGAAAGCTCCTCCTGGACGGTGGCCGACTCGCGGTCCGACTCCTCGCGCGCCTCCTCCCACCTGCGCAGACGCGCCCGGGCCGCGGGTACGACGAGCAGATGGGCGAGGATCACGCCGGTCGTGTTCAGCAGCATCGAGTCGACGTCCACGACCCGGCCGGGGACCCCCGTCTGCAACAGGGCTATGCCGAGGGAGACGAGGGCGGCCGCGGCGGCGGTGCGGAGCAGGGAGGCGAGCGGCGAGACGGTGAGCCGGCCGTGGGCCATCGGCAGCAGCACGCCGAGCGGCGCGAGCAGGGCGATCCCCTCGCCCAGCGGCTTCACCGCGGCCGGCCACCCGAGGGCCAGGTCGGCCCGGATGCCGGCGAGGGGGTGCAGGTTGGGCGGCGTCACCCACGGCACGTCCAGAGGTCGCAGCATCAGCCAGGCGACGTAGGCGAGGTGGGCGAGGAGGAGGATGCCGCCTGCCGCACGGATGCGGATGGCGGCGCTGCCGCCGAAGTCCCCTTGACGCTGCACGCCCCCGTAGACGCGTGGGTCTGCACGATCGGTTCCGCATAGGGGCTTTGGGGTCGGTGTGAGAGGGATGCGGGGCACCGGCGCGGTGCCGCTGCCCGGCAGGGCACGGACAGCGGGCGGCGCCGCCGGCTAGAAGCGGGCGGACCCCACGGCATCGACGAACTCCGTCCACGCCGCCGCCCCGATCACCAGCGCGGGACCGTCGGCCATCTTGCTGTCACGGACGGGCACGGCACCGGGGAAGCCGTCGGCGACCTCGACGCAACTGCCGCCCTCGCCGTTGCTGTAGCTGCTCTTGAACCAGCTCGCATCGCGCAGGAAGTCGTACGTGACCTCGACGCAGTTGCCGCCCTCGCCGTTGCTGTAACTGCTCTTGAACCAGTTGGCGTTGATCAGGTCGTACTCGCGCATCGTCTGTAGTCCTCAGCCATCGACTCGATCAGGGCCAGGGACGCCTCCGAAGACAGCGCGGCGACCCTGAGTAGATCGTATGCACGCTGTGCACGCTTCACCACAGCCGGATCGTCCATCAACGTCCCCGAGAACGACGTCTCCGTGTAGGCGACCGGAGGGGCGTCCTCGAAGTCCATGAGCCGCAGATCCCCGGTCATAGCAGCGTGTGCTGCCGCTGCGTAAGGGATCACGGCCGCCCGCACCACGCGCTGCTTCATCAGCCCGGCGACGTGCTCCAGTTGGCGTGCCATCGTCTCGGAGCCGCCGACCGGGATGCGCAGCACGTTCTCGTGCAGGATGACCCAGTACTCGGGCCGTGTCGCGTCCTTGAGGATGTGCGCCCGTTCCCCTCGGGCCGTGACGATGTCCTGCACGTACTCGTCCGTGACGAACGGGTTGGCCGCGAGGGTGACCGCGCGGGCGTAGTCCGGCGTCTGGAGCAGGCCCGGGATCGCCGTGGGCGCGAACTCGCAGATCCGTGTCGCGAGCCGCTCCAGCTCCACGACCTCCACGAAGTAATCCGCGTACCGCCGGTCGTTGATCAGCTTTCGGCACAGGCGCTCGAAGATGCCGTCCGTCCCCAGGGCCTTGTCGATGCGCTGGGCGATGTCCAGCTGGGGTTTGCGGATCGCCTGCTCGAACTGCCCGATGTACGCGCCCGAGATGAAGACGAGCGCGCCCAGTTCCACCTGGGTGAGTCCCGCGTCCTCCCGGCGCCGTTTGAGTTCCGTGCCGAAGAACTCCCAGATCGCCTGCCGTGAAGTGCCGATCATCGCCAACCCCCTTGGCCCGCTCCGTGCGTGCGGTACACGCGGACTGCCAACGAGCGTGGCGGCGGAACGTCACCAAGGGGCCCTCGCGGATCGCTACCCCGCGCCCTCCGTCACCTCGCTCTGCGGCGGCGGCGTACCGCCCGGCCTGTTGCGGACCTCTTCCGTGCACGCGTAGCGGCGGAGGGGGGAGGGTGCGGGGCCGCCGAGGACGACCGAGCCGTCGGCTTCCGTGGCGGCGGAGTCGGAGAGGGTGCAGACCAGTTGGGCGAGGGCGGCGGAGGGGAGGCGGGACGGGGGCGTGCCGAGGCGGAGGGTGTCCTCGGGATCGTGCGAAGCGGGTCCGGAGACCGTGAGGCTGCCCGGGACGCGGGTGGTGTAGCCCGCCGAGCGCTCCGCCGGGGAGGGGGTCGTCGCCAGCTCGTCCAGCAGGCCCTGGGCCACCATCACCCGCCGCCTGGCGTCCGGGGTGCCCTCGGGGACCCGTACCGTGCGGTCCACCGCGACCAGGGACTCCCGGCACAGGAGGAAGACCTGGACCGGGACGCCCTGCGACGTCTGGGTCGCCAGGTCGGGGCCCGCCAGCGAGCACGGGACGCGCGAGGGCGCCGGGCCGAAGTCGGTCGGCACCTGGGTGGCCCGGATGCCGCAGCCGGTGAGCAGGACGGCCAGGAGGGGGAGGGCCAGCAGGCCCCGGCGTCGTACCGGCGTCACGATTCCTCCTTCGCCGGGGCGTCGCCGCCGTTCCCGCCGCCGTTCTCCGCCGGGTCCTCCGTCAGCAGCGAGGCGTCCCGGGGCAGGCGGAGGGTGAACACCGCGCCGCCCTCAGGGGAGTTGGCCGCCGTGATCGCGCCGCCGTGGATGTGGGCGTTCTCCATCGCGATGGACAGGCCGAGGCCGCTGCCCTCGGAGCGGGGGCGGGAGGCGCTGGCCTTGTAGAAGCGGTCGAAGACGTGGGGGAGGACCTCTTCGGGGATGCCGGGGCCGTGGTCGCGGACCCGGATGACCACCGAGTCGGAGTCCTCACGCACCGAGACCCGTACCGGCGAGCCGCCGTGCTTGAGCGCGTTGCCGATCAGGTTGGCGAGGATCACGTCCAGGCGGCGCGGGTCGAGGCGGGCGTGGATGCCGCGATCGGCGTCCAGTTCCACCGCGTCCAGCCAGGCGCGGGCGTCGATGCAGGCGGTGATCTGGTCGGCGACGTCGACGTCGTCCAGGACCAGCCGGGCGGTGCCCGCGTCGAAGCGGGTGACCTCCATCAGGTTCTCGACCAGGTTGTTCAGGCGCCGGGTCTCGCTGACCACCAGCCGGACCGCCGGCTCGATCATCGGGTCGATGCCGCCCGCCTCCGAGTCCAGCTCCTCCTCCAGCACCTCGGTGACGGCGGTGATGGCGGTGAGCGGCGTACGCAGCTCATGGCTCATGTCGGCGACGAAGCGCCGGGACGCCTCGTCCCGCGCGGCCATGTCCGCGACCCGCTTCTCCAGGGCCGCCGCCGCGTTGTTGAACGTCCGGGACAGATCGGCGAGTTCGTCCGTCCCGGAGACCCGCAGCCGGGTGTCCAGCTTGCCCTCGCCGAGCCGCCGCGCGGCGACGCCGAGGCGGTGCACCGGCTTGAGCACGGTCGTGGCCGCGGCCTGCGCGAGCAGCGCGGCGCCGATCAGTGCGAGCCCGGTGGCGATGCCCAGCGACCAGGCCAGCGAGTCGAGGTCCTTCGCCTCCGGCTCCAGGGTCTTCGCCATGTAACCGGTCGGGCCGCCGCCGATCACCCGCGTGCCGGCGACCAGGTAGGGCGTGCCGTGGTCCACGACCCGCTGCCAGTACAGGTGGTACGGCTGCTTGTTGACGCCGGAGACCTTCTGCTGCCGGTTCACCGCGGTACGCAGCGACGTGGGCACGTCCTCCAGCGAGAAGCCGTTGATGCCGCCCGAGTTGCCGTACACCGTCTTGCCGTGCGCGTCCTGGCCGACCAGGAGCACGCTGAAGCTCTGGCTGCTGGAGGCCATCTGACCGGCGGTGCGCTGGAGTTCGTCCTGGGTGGGGTGGGCCGGCAGGGCGCCCGCGCGGTTCTGCATCTCCTGCCGGAAGTCGCGCAGCACCGCGTCCTGGGCGCGGGTGAGCACGGCCTCGCGGTTGAGCCAGTAGGCGATGCCCGACGCGGACACCGCCGCGGTGAGGGCGACGAGCCCGAAGACGACGACCAGCCGCAGCCTGAGACTCGTGAACCTGAGCCGCGTGAGACTTCCCTTACGGCCCGCGGCCCAGCCGCGCAGCCCCCCTTGCGTATCGGTCACTGAGGAGCGTCCAGGCGGTAGCCGACACCACGGACCGTACGGATCAGGGTCGGGGACGAGGGCACGTCCTCCACCTTGGCGCGCAGCCGCTGCACACACGCGTCCACCAGGCGGGAGTCGCCCAGGTAGTCGTGCTCCCACACCAGCCGCAGCAACTGCTGCCGCGACAGCGCCTGGCCGGGCCGCCGGCTCAGCTCCAGCAGCAGCCGCAGCTCGGTCGGGGTGAGCTGGAGGTCCTCGCCGTTCTTCGTCACGGTCATCGCCGAGCGGTCGATGACCACGTTGCCGAAGGTCGCCGAGTCGCTGGACTCCCGCTCCCCGCGCCGCAGCACGGCCCGGATCCGGGCGTCCAGCACCCGCCCCTGGACCGGCTTGACCACATAGTCGTCGGCGCCGGACTCGAGTCCGACGACCACGTCGATGTCGTCGCTGCGCGCGGTCAGCAGGATGATGGGCAGCTGGTCGGTGCGCCGGATGCGCCGGCACACCTCGAACCCGTCGATGCCGGGCAGCATCACGTCCAGCACGATCAGGTCCGGCCGCTGTTCACGCAGCAGCTTCAGACCGTCCTCGCCGCTGGCGGCGGTGGCCACACGGTGCCCCTGGCGCGTCAGGGAGAGCTCCAGGGCCGTGCGGATGGCGTCGTCGTCCTCGATCAGCAACAGGGAAGGCACCCGCCCATTCTGGCCCATGGGCGGGGTGCCGTACGACCTGTCCGCACAGGCCCGCACGATCATCACCGGCTGTGCACCTCCTGTGACGCGGCCGGTGTCCGGGGTCCTGTGACAGGTCTGTGACAGTCGGCGGACACGGCGATGAAGTGATCGCGGCAGTCTTTTGGTCACGGGCACGGCGAGGAGCCGGATCCGGCCGCACCGGCCGGAACAGCCCGGAACACGACCAGGCGGAGCCCGGAGTACGACCGGGCGAGGCCGGGAGCCCGACCGAATCACCGGAAGTCCACGACGGGGAGCGCGAGATGAACACGCTGCACAGCATCAGCACCAGCGCAGTGGTCACGCGTCTGCACGACGTGCACCGGGGTTCCGAGAAGTCCGGTGCCGAGGGGGGTCCTTCCCGCGCGAACGCGTTCGAGCGCGGGGGAGGGCGGGGGTGTGCTCGCGGCACCGGGCGTCAGCACACCGGGTGCGCGCAGCAGCCGTACATGACGGTGGTCGACGCGGGTGCGGCGCAGACGCAGGGGGCGGGCGCGTACGGGGAGGACGCGGGGGAGCGTCGCTCGCTGACGGAGGCGGAGTTCACCGCCTACGTCCAGGAGCGCCGCGCCTCCCTGTACGCCACCGCCTACCACCTGACCGGCGACCGTTTCGAGGCCGAGGACCTGCTGCAGAGCGCGCTGTTCTCGACCTACCGGGCGTGGGACCGGATCAGCGACAAGGCGGCCGTCGGCGGCTACCTCCGGCGCACGATGACGAACCTGCACATCAGCGCCTGGCGACGGCGCAAGCTCAACGAGTACCCGACCGAGGAACTGCCGGAGACGCCCGGCGAGACGGACGCGATGCGCGGCACCGAGCTGCGCGCGGTCCTGTGGCAGGCGCTGGCCCGGCTGCCCGAGCTGCAGCGCACCATGCTGGTCCTGCGCTACTACGAGGGCCGTACGGACCCGGAGATCGCGGACATACTCAACATCAGTGTCGGCACGGTGAAGTCCAGCATCTGGCGCTCGCTGCGCCGGCTGCGCGAGGACGAGGTCCTCAGCTTCGGCCGTGACGAGGAGGACGCCTTCGGCGAACTGGTCGCCTGAGGGCGGGGGGCCGGGCCGCTGGGGGGCGGCCCGGGAGAACGGGGGAGAACACGGGGGACCGACGGGGGAACCACTGGGGGGTGGTGGACCCACGGGGGAGGAGCAGGGGGGAACACGGGGAACACGGGGGAGCGAACGGAGAGGGACTGGTCGGTCCGGGGGGCCCGACCAGTCCCTCTTCTGCGTCTTCTCCGGCTTTCCTGCGTCCGCGTCCCCTCCCGTACGGCGGTCAGGCGGCCGTCTGCTGCCGTGTCTGCCGTCCCGCCGCCGCGGCCGCGAGCCGGCCGAGGGCCTCGTCCCGGTCGCACGGATGGGCGCCCAGGGACACCTGGCGGGCGATGATCGTGCGCTCCGCGCGCATCAGCCGCCAGCCGCGGCGCAGCAGGAACGGCACCGACTTGCGGCCCTCCTTCAGATCGCGCAGGAAACGCCGCCGGAAGGTGGTGACCGCGCCCCGGCGCAGGCACAACGCGTCCGCCAGCACCCCGAGTTCCCGGCAGCACTCGACGATCTCCGCGGCGAAGATCCCCTCCGCGATGAACAGCGGCGTACGGCCCAGCCGCAGCGTCTCCTCGCCGGTACGGGCGCTGAGCGAGATGTCGTACACCGGCACCGGAGTCGACCCCGTGGCGCACAGCCGGGTGATGGCGGCGACGGCGACGTCCGCGTCCCAGGACCGCGGATGGTCCCAGTCGATGTCCGAACTCCCCTCCACCAGGGGCAGCGTCGGGTCGTCGGCCTCCTTGTAGAAGTCGTCCAGGCGCAGGACGGGCAGCCCGGAACGGGCCGCGACCAGGGACTTGCCCGAACCCGAGGGGCCGCACAGCAGCACCACACGGGCGGGGGACGGGGGATGAATGCTCACGGAACACCAGTTTGACGCATGCGGAGCCGCCTGCCGACCCCGCGGTTCGCTTTTGAAGCGCGGGTCACCTCTCAACTACCCTGAGTCGCGACACCATTACCCTGCGCACCAGAAGGTGGCACCAGCGATGGCCCGACACAGCAAGACCCAGCACCCCACCGCGCGGCGCGCCCTGTTCGCCCTGCTGACCACGGGCGCGGCACTGGGCGCGGGCGCGGCGACGGCCCACGCGGACGCGGGCACCCCGCTCGTGGACGTGCCGTGGCGGCCCACCTCCCTCGGCAAGGTCGACCCCCAGGCCGGCCTCACGGTCCTCACCGGCACGGTCGGCTACGTCACCGGACCGGTCGCCGGCCTCAAGCCCAACCCGCTGGCCGGCACCGGAGTCGACCCCCTCGACAACGGAGTGGGCACCCAGGTCGCCGACTTCAGGCCGGTGGGCTCCCAGATGCTGACCGCCCCGATCGCGGAGGCGGAGTCGCTCGGGGCGGTGCCGGTGGTCGGACAGGTGGTGGGACTGCTGGGGGGCGGGCAGGGCTGAGAGGGCGGCACGCCGACGAAAGCCGCGCCCCTCCACCGGGGGGCGCGGCTCTTCGCCGTGGCGGACGGGTCAGTACGAGGAGCCGGCGGCGCCCAGGGCACCCGTCGTGTGCCAGACCGTCTTCGTCTCCAGGAAGGCCGTCAGGCGGTCGGTGCCCGGGGTCTCGGAGTAATCCACAGCCTGGGGACGCAGGACTCGCTTCAGGTTGTCGGCCGCCGCGATCTCCAGTTCCTTCGCCAGGTCCTCGTCGGCGCCCGCGAGGTCGATCGCATTGACGTCCTGGTGGGCGGCGAGCGGGGCGGCGATCTCCGCCG
Organism: Streptomyces sp. SCPE 10; assembly: GCF_051980735.1. NCBI lineage: Bacteria > Bacillati > Actinomycetota > Actinomycetes > Kitasatosporales > Streptomycetaceae > Streptomyces > Streptomyces sp. SCPE 10. Next base: position 4,784,033 of record NZ_CP197069.1, read on the forward strand.
TGCGGCCGGAGAGGATGTTCACCACGCCGCCGGGGACATCGGAGGTGGCCAGGACCTCGGCCAGGGAGAGGGCGGGGAGCGGGGACTTCTCGCTCGCCACCACGACCGCCGTGTTGCCGGTGGCGATCACCGGGGCGAGTACGGAGACCAGGCCCAGGAACGAGGAGTCCTGGGGGGCCAGTACGGCCACCACGCCCGTCGGCTCCGGCGAGGACAGGTTGAAGAACGGCCCCGCCACCGGGTTGGCGCCGCCGACCACCTGGGCGATCTTGTCGGTCCAGCCCGCGTACCAGACCCAGCGGTCGATCGCCGCGTCCACCACCGCGGCGGCCTTCGACTTCGACAGGCCCTCCGCGTCGGCGACCTCGCGCACGAACTGCTCGCGGCGGCCCTCCAGCATCTCCGCGACCCGGTACAGGACCTGGCCGCGGTTGTACGCGGTCGCCCCCGACCAGCCGCCGAACGCCTTGCGCGCCGCGACCACCGCGTCCCGGGCGTCCTTGCGGGACGACAGGGGAGCGTTGGCCAGCCAGTTGTTCTTCGCGTCCGTCACCTCGTACACCCGGCCGCTCTCGGAACGCGGGAACTTGCCGCCCACGTACAGCTTGTAGGTCTTGAAGACGGAAAGTCGTGCGTCAGACATCGAGGTACGCCTCCAGGCCGTGGCGGCCGCCCTCGCGGCCGAAGCCCGACTCCTTGTAACCGCCGAACGGCGAGGTCGGGTCGAACTTGTTGAACGTGTTGGACCAGATCACGCCCGCGCGCAGCTTGCTCGCCACCGCCAGGATCCGCGAGCCCTTCTCGGACCAGATGCCCGCCGACAGCCCGTACTGCGTGTTGTTCGCCTTGGCGACCGCCTCGTCCGGGGTGCGGAAGGTCAGGACCGACAGCACCGGGCCGAAGATCTCCTCGCGGGCGATGGTGTGCGCCTGGGTGACGTTCGTGAAGAGCGTCGGCGCGAACCAGTAACCGGAGGAGGGCAGTTCGCAGGCCGGGGACCAGCGCTCGGCGCCCTCCGCCTCGCCCTTCTCGGCCAGCGCGGTGATCCGGGCCAGCTGCTCGGCGGAGTTGATCGCGCCGATGTCGGTGTTCTTGTCCAGCGGGTCGCCCAGGCGCAGCGTGGACAGCCGGCGCTTGAGCGCGTCCAGCAGCTCGTCCTGGACCGACTCCTGCACGAGGAGGCGCGAACCGGCGCAGCAGACCTGGCCCTGGTTGAAGAAGATGCCGCTCACGACGCCCTCGACGGCCTGGTCGATCGGGGCGTCGTCGAAGACGATGTTCGCGCCCTTGCCGCCCAGTTCGAGGGTGAGCTTCTTGCGCGTGCCGGCCACGGTCCGCGCGATCTCCTTGCCGACCGCCGTCGAGCCCGTGAACGCGACCTTGTTCACGTCCGGGTGCGCGACCAGCGCCGCGCCGGTACGCCCGGCACCGGTCACGATGTTGACGACGCCCTTGGGCAGGCCCGCCTGGCGGCACACGTCCGCGAAGAACAGCGCCGACAGCGGGGTCGTCTCGGCGGGCTTCAGGACGACCGTGTTGCCGGTCGCCAGCGCCGGGGCGATCTTCCACGCCAGCATCAGCAGCGGGAAGTTCCACGGGATGACCTGGCCCGCCACGCCCAGCGGGCGAGGGTTCGCGCCGAAGCCGGCGTGGTCGAGCTTGTCGGCCCAGCCCGCGTAGTAGAAGAAGTGGGCCGCGACCAGCGGGAGGTCGGCGTCCCGCGTCTCCTTGATCGGCTTGCCGTTGTCCAGCGTCTCCAGGACGGCCAGTTCGCGGCTGCGCTCCTGGATGATCCGGGCGATGCGGAACAGGTACTTGGCGCGCTCGGCGCCGGGCAGCGCCGACCACTTCTCGAAGGCCTTGCGGGCGGCCCGCACCGCGCGGTCGACGTCCTCATCGGCGGCCTCGGCGACCTCCGACAGGACCTCCTCGGTGGACGGCGAGACGGTCTTGAAGACCTTGCCGCCGGTCGCCTCGACGAACTCGCCGTCGATGAAGAGGCCGTAGGACGGCGCGATGTCGACGACCGAGCGGGACTCGGGCGCCGGTGCGTACTCGAATGCGGATGACAGCATTTCCATGTCCATGAGGTCTCAGTCCACCGTCACGTAGTCGGGGCCGGAGTAGCGGCCGGTGGCCAGCTTCTGACGCTGCATCAGCAGGTCGTTCAGCAGCGAGGAGGCGCCGAAGCGGAACCAGTGGTTGTCCAGCCAGTCCGCGCCGGCCGTCTCGTTGACCAGGACGAGGAACTTGACGGCGTCCTTGCTGGTGCGGATGCCGCCGGCCGGCTTCACGCCGACCTGGACGCCGGTCTGGGCGCGGAAGTCGCGCACCGCCTCCAGCATCAGCAGGGTGTTGGCGGGCGTCGCGTTGACGGCGACCTTGCCCGTGGAGGTCTTGATGAAGTCGGCGCCCGCGAGCATGCCGAGCCAGGAGGCGCGGCGGATGTTGTCGTACGTCGACAGCTCGCCCGTCTCGAAGATGACCTTCAGCCGGGCGCTCGTCCCGCAGGCCTCCTTCACGGCCACGATCTCGTCGTACACCTTGAGGTACTTGCCCGCGAGGAACGCGCCGCGGTCGATGACCATGTCGATCTCGTCGGCGCCCGCGGCGACGGCCTCGCGGACGTCGGCCAGCTTCACGTCGAGGGCGGCGCGGCCGGCCGGGAAGGCGGTGGCGACCGAGGCGACCTTCACGCCGGAGCCGGCGACGGCCTCCTTGGCGACGGCCACCATGTCGGGGTAGACGCAGACCGCGGCCGTGGCCGGGGTCGCGCGGTCCGTCGGGTCGGGGTGGACGGCCTTGGCGCCGAGCGCCCGGACCTTGCCCGGGGTGTCCGCGCCTTCCAGCGTCGTCAGGTCGACCATCGAGATGGCGAGGTCGATGGCGTACGCCTTCGCGGTGGTCTTGATGGAACGGGTGCCGAGGGACGCGGCGCGCGCCTCCAGGCCGACCGCGTCGACGCCGGGCAGCCCGTGCAGGAAGCGGCGCAGCGTGCTGTCGGACGCGGTGACGTCGGCGAGCGCATGTGCTGGGGGTGCAGTGGTGGGCATGGTCACCAGACGAGCATATCTACGCGCGTAGCGGCTGTACACCCCCGCGTCCCTCCCCCGGTGGCGGGAGAGGGCTCCCAGGGGGACCGGGACCGCGGCACATCACGGATGGGTACGGGTACCGGGGCGCGTGGCGGCGGCCGTGCGCCCGTCGTGCACAATCGGGCCATGACGACCCCGGACCACAAGTCACCCGCGTCGCAGCCTCCGGTGCCCACCGTGAAGGACCGGATCTACCGCTCGCCCATGGGGCTCGTGGGTGGCGTGCTGCTGCTCGCGGTCGTCGCCTGGCTGGGCTTCGACGCGCTGTTCCGCGGTCACGGCCGCACGCCATGGCTGGCCCTCGCCGCGATGATCATGCTCTTTCCGCTGGTGATCGCCTTCACCCTGCGCCCCGCCGTCTTCGCCAACGACGACCGGCTGCGGATCCGCAACCCGTTCCGGGTGATCAGCCTGCCCTGGGGCGAGGTGGAGGCGCTGCGCTCCAGCTACACGAACGAGGTGCTGGCCAAGTCCGGCACCAAGTACCAGCTGTGGGCCGTCCCGGTCTCGCTGCGCGCCCGCAAGAAGGCCGAGCAGCGGGCGGCGAACGCGGCCCGGCGTTCGGCGTCGGGAGGCCCCGCGACCGGTGCCGGGGCCTTCGGCTTCGGCGCGCTCACCGCGCGCGGCGCCGACGGCGGGCCGACCCGGGCGTCGTCCGACAAGGTCATGGACGACCTCCGCGAAACCCTGGACCGGCGCGGGAAGGAAGAGTCCGCCCAGGGGGAGACGACGGTCCGCTGGGCCTACGAGCTGGCGGCGCCGGCCGTGGTGGGGGCCGTGCTGCTGGTGATCCTGCTGGCGACGAACGGGTGACGCCGGGCCGTGGCGGACCGGCCGGGAAGGCCGCTTCGCCGCCGTCGTCCGGCGGTTTCCTCGGGCAGACCCGACCGGTTCCGGCGCGGCCGTCGGCGCCGCGGGTGGTGAGTGTCCGATCCGCACCGCCGGTGTCCGGCCCGGCCGGACGGCAGCGGGCGCGGTCGTCCTCGCAGGGCGCGGGCCGCGCGCAGGGTGCCGAGGGGGATTGCCCGCGCCCGGTACCCGACGCCGGGCCGTCACATGGATGAGGGGCACCCCCGGGGACGGTCGGGGGTCCGGGGGTGCCCCTTGCTCGGTGGGGGTGGTGGTCAGATGCCCGCGGCCGCCGAGAGGTCGCGCTTGAGGGCGTCCAGGAGCGCCGTCGCGCGGGTGCGGGCGGCGGGCAGGCCGGCGTGGTCCGCGACCGGGACGACGACCTCCAGGTAGCACTTCAGCTTGGGCTCGGTGCCGCTGGGCCGGACGATGACGCGGGCGCCGTCGAGGGTGTAGCGCAGGCCGTCGGTCGGCGGCAGCCGGTCCGTGCCCTTGGTCAGGTCCTCGGCGCGGGTGATGGCCAGGCCGGCCAGCCCGGTCGGCGGCTGCTCGCGCAGACGGCGCATCGCGTCGGCGATCAGGGAGAGGTCCTGGACGCGGACGGACAGCTGGTCGGTGGCGTGCAGGCCGTGCTCGACGGCGAGGTCGTCCAGCAGGTCGAGGAGGGTACGGCCCTCCTCCTTCAGCTCCGAGGCCAGCTCCGTGATCAGCAGGGCCGCGGTGATGCCGTCCTTGTCGCGCACGCCCTCGGGGTCCACGCAGTAGCCGAGGGCCTCCTCGTAGCCGTAGCGCAGGCCGTCGACGCGGGCGATCCACTTGAAGCCGGTGAGCGTCTCCTCGTACGGCAGCCCCGCCTTCCCGGCGATCCGGCCGAGCAGGGAGGAGGAGACGATCGACTCCGCGAAGGTGCCGCTCACGCCGCGGCGGACCAGGTGGGCGGCGAGCAGCGCGCCGACCTCGTCGCCGCGCAGCATGCGCCAGTCGCCGCCGTCCCGCACGGCCACGGCGCAGCGGTCGGCGTCCGGGTCGTTGGCGACGACCAGGTCGGGGCCGGTCGCGCGGGCCCGCGCGAAGGCCAGGTCCATCGCGCCCGGCTCCTCCGGGTTGGGGAAGGCGACCGTCGGGAAGTCCGGGTCGGGTTCGGCCTGTTCGGCGACCAGCTCGGGCTCCGGGAAGCCGGCCCGGGCGAACGCGGCGAGCAGCACGTCCTTGCCGACGCCGTGCATCGCCGTGTAGACGGTGCGGGCGGTGCGGGGGGAACCGGCGGCCAGCACGGCGTCCGTGCGGGCCAGGTACGCCTCCAGGACCGACTCGTCCAGGACCTGCCAGCCGGCCTCCGGGCGCGGTACGTCGTTCAGCGAGGCGATCGCGTCGATCTCGGCGGCGATCCCCGCGTCGGCGGGCGGCACGATCTGGGAGCCGTCGCCCAGGTACACCTTGTAGCCGTTGTCCCGGGGCGGGTTGTGGCTGGCGGTGACCTCCACGCCCGCGACCGCGCCCAGGTGCCGGATCGCGAAGGCCAGCACGGGGGTGGGCAGCGGGCGGGGGAGCACGGCGGCGCGCAGGCCGGCGCCGGTCATCACGGCGGCGGTGTCGCGGGCGAAGTCGGCGGACTTGTGGCGGGCGTCGTAGCCGATGACCACGAGACCGGCGTCGTCGCCCCCGTGCGGGGTGCCGTTCTTCTTCAGGTACGCCGCGAGACCGGCGGCGGCGCGGATGACGACGCTGCGGTTCATGCGCATCGGGCCGGCCCCGAGTTCGCCGCGCAGGCCCGCGGTGCCGAACTGGAGGGTGCCGCCGAAGCGGGCCGCCAGCTCCTCGACGTCACCGGCGTCGATCAGCGCGGCGAGTTCGGCACGGGTGTCCGTGTCGGGGTCCTCGGCGAGCCACGCCTTGGCCCGGGCGATGAGATCGTCGTGCACCTTGGGATCAACCTCTCCTGTGTCTGCCTGGTCCCCCGGGGGCTGCGCCCCCGGCCCCCGCTTCTTCTGCCCGCCCGGCCCACCGGTTCGCCGGCCGAGGAGTGAACGGGCCGGGGCCGCCGCCGGCCGAGAGGGGTGGCTCGGACGGCGGGTACGACCGGTGCGGCGCTCGGCCCCGGGGCGCGGCCTCGCGGGCGTCGCGGCGGGGGCGAGCGGTGCCGCGGCGGTACCGGGCACCGCGGCGGTCCGCGCGCCGGCCGGTCACCGGAGCCGGGCGGCCCCTACGCCGCCCCGCCCCGCGGTGAGCGCCGCGGTGCCGCGGCGCTCGGTCCTACAGCTTGCCCAGGACCTGGGCGAGCAGCGCCCCCATGCGGGCGGCCGAGTCGCGGCCCGCCTGGAGGACCTCCTCGTGGTTGAGGGGTTCGCCCGTCATGCCGGCGGCCAGGTTGGTGACCAGGGAGATGCCCAGGACCTCGGCGCCGGCCTCGCGCGCGGCGATGGCCTCCAGGACCGTGGACATGCCGACCAGGTCCGCGCCGATGACGCGGGCCATGCGGATCTCGGCCGGGGTCTCGTAGTGCGGGCCGGGGAACTGCGCGTAGACGCCCTCTTCGAGGGAGGGGTCGACCTCCTTGCACAGGGCGCGCAGGCGGGGCGAGTACAGGTCGGTCAGGTCGACGAAGTTGGCGCCCACGATCGGCGAGGTGGCCGTGAGGTTGATGTGGTCGCTGATCAGGACCGGCTGGCCGGGGCGCATGCCCGCGCGCAGACCGCCGCACCCGTTGGTGAGCACCACGGTCTTGCAGCCGGCGGCGACGGCCGTGCGGACGCCGTGCGCGACGGCGGCGACGCCGCGGCCCTCGTAGTAGTGGGTGCGGCCCAGGAAGACCAGGGCGCGCTTGTCACCGAAGGAGTACGAGCGGATCTTGCCGCCGTGCCCCTCGACGGCCGGCGGCGGGAAGCCCGGCAGCTCGGTGACCTGGAACTCCGCGTCGGGGGCGCCCAGCGCGTCGACGGCCGGAGCCCAGCCGGAGCCCATCACGAGGGCGACGTCGTGGGTCTCGGCGCCGGTCAGTTCGCGCAGGCGCGCGGCGGCGGCGTCGGCGGCGGCGTAGGGGTCGCCCTGGATGTCGTCCGGAAGAAGAGATGCGTTCACGGGGACGAGGGTAGCCGCTCTTCGCCTACGCGCGTAGATGACAGACCTCACCGGATTGCGATCGTTGTCTTGTCGTTTCCGACGAACTGTTGTCGGCAGTGACCGCGAGGTGGCTGCCGGTGCGGCTCAGCAGGGGCGCTTGCGCAGCTCCATCACGTAGTCGTGGGGTGCGCCGGCGGATTCGGCCGCGTCGGCGACCTCGCCCAGATAGCGGGCCGAGGGGAGGCCGCCCTCGTAGTCGTTGAGGACGTAGGTCCAGGCCGGCCGCTCGCCGTCCAGGGTGTGGACGCGGACCCGGACGCGCCGGTAGATGCCGAGGCCGACGCCCTCCCAGCGGTCCAGGGACTCCTCGTCCATGGGGGCGATGTCGTACAGGCCGACGAACACCTGGGCCGGCGGGCCCTCGACGATCGTCGCCAGCGCGCCCTCCCAGCCGAGTTGCTCGCCGCCGAAGGTCAGCCGCCAGTCGTTCAGCCAGCCGGTGGCGCGCAGCGGGGAGTGGGGGGCGCGGCGGGCCATCAGCCGGGCGTCGAGGTTGCCGGCGTACGCGGCATAGAGCGACATGGGGAGAGGGTACGGCAGCGCCGGGACGTGCCCCGCGCGCCCCGGACGGGAGCCGGTGGCGCCCCGGAGGGGTGGGGGTTCGTCCCGTGAACGGGGTCACCGCGGCCCCCGGGCAGTAGCACCTTGAAGGGTGCGGGACAATGGAGTACGTGACTCGGATCGTGATCATCGGTGGCGGACCCGGCGGATACGAAGCGGCGCTGGTGGCCGCGCAGCTCGGGGCGGAGGTGACCGTCGTCGACTGCGACGGTCTGGGCGGAGCGTCGGTACTGACCGACTGCGTGCCGTCGAAGACCCTGATCGCCACGGCCGAGGTCATGACGACCTTCGATTCGTCGTACGAGGAACTCGGGATCATCGTCGCCGACGACACCCCGCCGCTGGAGCAGGCGGCCCGCGTCGTCGGCGTGGACCTGGGCAAGGTCAACCGACGGGTCAAGCGGCTCGCGCTGGCGCAGTCGCACGACATCACCGCGTCCGTGACGCGCGCCGGCGCCCGGGTCATGCGCGGTCGCGGACGCCTGGAGGGGATGCAGGCGCTCGACGGGTCGAGGAAGGTCGTCGTCACCGTCGCCGACGGCACCGAGGAGACCCTCACCGCCGACGCCGTGCTCATCGCCACCGGCGGCCACCCCCGCGAGCTGCCCGACGCCCAGCCCGACGGCGAGCGCATCCTCAACTGGACCCAGGTCTACGACCTCACCGAGCTGCCGGAAGAGCTGATCGTGGTCGGCTCCGGCGTCACCGGCGCCGAGTTCGCCGGCGCCTACCAGGCCCTCGGCTCCAAGGTCACCCTCGTGTCCTCCCGCGACCGCGTGCTGCCAGGCGAGGACCCGGACGCCGCCGCCGTCCTCGAGGACGTCTTCCGCCGCCGCGGCATGAACGTCATGGCCCGGTCCCGCGCGCAGTCCGCCAAGCGCGTCGGCGACCGTGTCGAGGTCACCCTCGCCGACGGCCGGGTCATCACCGGCAGCCACTGCCTCATGGCCGTCGGCGCCATCCCGAACAGCGCGAACCTCGGTCTGGAGGAGGCCGGCGTCAAGCTGCGCGACTCCGGGCACATCTGGACCGACAAGGTCTCCCGCACCACCGCGCCGGGCGTCTACGCCGCCGGTGACGTGACCGGTGTCTTCGCGCTCGCGTCCGTCGCCGCCATGCAGGGCCGGATCGCCATGTACCACTTCCTGGGCGACGCGGTGGCCCCGCTGAACCTCAAGACGGTCTCCTCCAACGTCTTCACCGACCCCGAGATCGCCACCGTCGGCTACACGCAGGCGGACGTGGACGCGGGCAAGATCGACGCCAAGGTCGTCAAGCTGCCGCTGCTGCGCAACCCGCGCGCCAAGATGCAGGGCATCCGGGACGGCTTCGTCAAGATCTTCTGTCGGCCGGGCACCGGGATCGTCGTGGGCGGTGTGGTCGTCGCGCCGCGCGCCTCGGAACTCATCCACCCCATCTCGATCGCCGTGGACAACAACCTGACGGTCGAACAGATCGCGAACGCGTTCACGGTCTATCCCTCCCTTTCGGGGTCGATCGCGGAGGTCGCCCGGCAGCTGCACACCCGCAAGGCGAGCGCCGAGGGCTGACGGTCCCGGCAACTCCCCGCTGGTCACGGGGAGTTGCCGGGTATGCGGTCGGCATAGTCGTGGTGGGTAGGTCCTATACCACTTCGGGTAACGCCATGCGAACAACTTCTGTTATTCGGCGCAAACTGCTGAAAGCAGACGGTCGCTGGGGTTACTGTCAGTTTCGTGTTCGCTGCTGAACGTCGCCAATTGATCCTCGAAATGGTGCGAGCCAACGGTGCGGTGTCGCTCCGTGAACTCGCCCGCGTCGTCCAGACCTCCGAAGTGACCGTACGGCGGGACGTGCGGGCACTGGAGGCAGAAGGACTCCTCGACCGCCGGCACGGCGGTGCCGTACTGCCGGGTGGCTTCACGCGGGAGTCCGGCTTCCCGCAGAAGTCCCATCTCGCGACCGCCGAGAAGACGGCGATCGCCGATCTCGCCGCCGGCCTCGTCGAAGAGGGCGAGGCGATCGTGGTCGGAGCCGGTACGACCACGCAGGAGCTGGCCCGCCGGCTCGCCCGCGTGCCCGGTCTCACGGTGGTCACCAACTCCCTCCTGGTCGCACAGGCGCTGGCCCACGCGAACCGGGTGGAGGTGGTGATGACCGGGGGCACCCTGCGCGGCTCCAACTACGCCCTCGTCGGCTCCGGGGCCGAGCAGTCGCTCCAGGGGCTGCGGGTGTCGAAGGCCTTCCTCTCCGGGAGCGGGCTGACCGCCGAGCGGGGCCTGTCCACCTCCAACATGCTGTCCGCCTCCGTCGACCGGGCGCTGGTGCAGGCCGCGGCCGAGGTCGTGGTCCTCGCGGACCACACCAAGCTCGGCACGGACACCATGTTCCAGACCGTGCCGACCGATCTCATCACCCGCCTGGTCACCGACGAACCGCCCGCCCACGACGACCGCGCCGCCACCGAGTTGCAGGCCCTCGCCGATCAGGGGGTGCAGATCGCCGTGGCCGGGGCGAACGGGAACCCGGGGGGTGACCAGGTCCCGGCAGGTCGCCGCGCCCAGCTGCCGGGGCCACGCAGGGGCCAGCACCCCGCCAACACCCTCCGCTCCGCCCCGTCCCTGAACGACCAGCCGTCCCCCTCGGACCGGCCGAGGGTCGCCGACCTGCGCCGCCGCTGAACGCCGCGCCGGCTCCGGCGGAGGACCCGGCCGGGTCGGCTGCCGAGGGCGGTGGGTGACCAGGGGGGCTTGGCCGCGCCCAGGGGAGGGGACCGCCGGCTCCGGGGAGGAGCGACGGCCGGACGCGGAGACCGGTTCGAACGCGGGCGCTGGGCGGGGCCCGGGCGTGGCGCCCGGTGAGCCGCCCGCTCCCGGAAACACCACCGGCCCCCGGCGGAAAGCCGGGGGCCGGTGTGTCGCGTGGGAAGCGGGATCAGTCCTTGATCTCGCAGATCGCCGCGCCCGAGGTGATGGACGCGCCCACCGCCGCGTTGAGGCCCTTGATGGTGCCGGCCTTGTGCGCGTTGAGGGGCTGCTCCATCTTCATGGCCTCCAGGACGACGACCAGGTCGCCCTCCTTGACCTCCTGGCCCTCCTCCACGGCGATCTTGACGATGGTGCCCTGCATCGGGGAGGCGAGGGTGTCACCGGAGGCCACGGGGCCGGACTTCTTGGCGGCGCGGCGCTTCGGCTTGGCACCGGCGGCGAGGCCGGTGCGGGCCAGGGACATGCCCAGCGACGACGGGAGGGAGACCTCCAGGCGCTTGCCGCCGACCTCGACGACGACGGTCTCGCGGCCCGCGTCCTCCTCCGACTCGGCGTCGGCCGGCGCGGCGAAGGGCTTGATCTCGTTGACGAACTCGGTCTCGATCCAGCGGGTGTGGACCTTGAACGGCTCGGTGGAACCCGTCAGTTCGGGGGCGAAGGCCGGGTCCCTGACCACGACGCGGTGGAAGGGGATCGCGGTCGCCATGCCCTCGACCTGGAACTCGTCCAGCGCCCGCGCGGCCCGCTCCAGGGCCTCCTTGCGGGTGCGGCCGGTGACGACCAGCTTGGCGAGCAGCGAGTCCCACGCCGGGCCGATGACCGAGCCGGACTCGACGCCGGCGTCCAGGCGGACACCGGGACCGGACGGCGGGGCGAACGTGGTGACCGTACCGGGGGCGGGCAGGAAGTTGCGGCCCGGGTCCTCGCCGTTGATGCGGAACTCGAAGGAGTGCCCGCGCAGCTCCGGGTCGCCGTAGCCCAGTTCCTCGCCGTCGGCGATGCGGAACATCTCGCGGACCAGGTCGATACCGGCGACCTCCTCGGTCACCGGGTGCTCGACCTGGAGGCGGGTGTTGACCTCCAGGAAGGAGATCGTGCCGTCCTGGCCGACCAGGAACTCACAGGTGCCCGCGCCCTCGTAGCGGGCCTCCTTGAGGATGGCCTTGGAGGCGCGGTACAGCTCGGCGAGCTGCTCGTCGGACAGGAACGGCGCCGGGGCCTCCTCCACGAGCTTCTGGTGGCGGCGCTGGAGGGAGCAGTCACGGGTGGAGACGACGACCACGTTGCCGTGCTTGTCGGCCAGGCACTGGGTCTCCACGTGCCGCGGACGGTCCAGGTAGCGCTCCACGAAGCACTCGCCGCGGCCGAAGGCGGCGACCGCCTCGCGCACCGCGGAGTCGTACAGCTCCGGCACCTCTTCGAGGGTGCGGGCGACCTTCAGACCGCGGCCACCGCCACCGAAGGCGGCCTTGATGGCGATCGGCAGGCCGTGCTCCTCGGCGAAGGCCACGACCTCGTCGGCACCGCTGACCGGGTCCGGCGTGCCCGCCACCAGCGGGGCGCCGGCGCGCTGGGCGATGTGCCGGGCCGCCACCTTGTCGCCCAGGTCGCGGATGGCCTGCGGCGGCGGGCCGATCCAGTTCAGACCGGCGTCGATCACGGCCTGCGCGAACTCGGCGTTCTCCGAGAGGAAGCCGTAACCCGGATGGACGGCGTCCGCACCGGATTCGCGGGCCGCGTTCAGCACCTTCTCGATGTCCAGGTAACTGGTCGCCGGAGTGTCACCGCCCAGGGCGAACGCCTCATCCGCGGCGCGGACATGCAGAGCGTCCCGGTCCGGGTCCGCGTAGACGGCCACGCTCGCGATCCCGGCGTCCCGGCAGGCCCGGGCCACGCGGACAGCGATTTCGCCACGGTTGGCGATGAGCACCTTGCGCACGATTGGCTCCCTCCTTGAAACAAGCCGAGTTTAGGGACTGCCGACACGGCACTTCGACCCGTCCCCAATGGTGAGCTTGCCCACACGGAGCGTGATGCGAGGCTCGCCCGACCCGCGAAAGTCCCGGTGGCACCTTGCTACCCAGGACTCCTCCGGAAAACCCTAGCCCCCCCATGTGTCCAAGGTCTCTGTAAGGGCGTGCCGCGCCCCACTCGGTTTCTTTGTCGAGTCCCTACGAATGGCCCAACGATTCTTTGCTGCCGCGCGAACCCTTGTCCCCTGGTTTACCCGTTAGTAGCGTTCACGGCGCCCCGCACTACTGCGGGTAACAGCGAACGGTTCGAGAGTGGGTGGGGATCGGTGGTGCGCAGGCCGGTGGCGTGGGTGGTGACCGTCGTCCTCCTGGTGGAGGCGCTCGGCGTCGCGGCCCTGAACTGGTTCCTCGGCGTGGTCGTGGAGCGGCAGAAGATGTCCATGGCCGGCCTGGACCCGCATCTGATGTCGACGTCCTCGAAGATCGGCGGCGTCGTCTTCGGCCTCTACTTCGCGCTGTGCGCGCTGGTCGCCCTGCTGGTGGCGGTCCGCGACCGCGCGCCCGCCGGGTTCGGCCGGGTGCTGCTGGTCAGCGCGGCCGTCGTGCACGGCCTGCTGGGCGCCTTCGCCTGGGGCCTGGTCGGCTGGACGGCCTTCCTGGTCATGGTGGTGGTGCTCGCGCTCCTCGTGCTGCTCCTGGTGTCCTACGACCGCGACGGCGGCCCCGCACCGCGGGCCGTGCCCGGCGGGGACGGCGGGGACGGCGGGGCGGGCGGCGAGCCGAGGGCCGGGCACGGACCGGCCGCCGCCCCCGCGGGGGAACCCGTGGCGGGCCGCACGCAGGAGCCCCAGGACGGCGACGGGGAGGAGCCGCAGGACTCCGTCCCCGCCGCCCGGTTCACTTCGCCGGTTCCCACAACTCCGTGATGGCGACGCCCAGTTCGGCGAGGAGCTTGCGCACCAGGGGCAGGCTGAGACCGATCACGTTGCCGTGGTCGCCGTCGATGCCCTCGATGAACGGCGCGGAGCGGCCGTCCAGGGTGAACGCCCCGGCGACGTGGAGGGGCTCGCCGGTGGCCACGTAGGCGGCGATCTCCTCGTCGCTGGGCTCGCCGAACCGCACGACGGTGGAGGCGGTCGCCGACACGTACCGCTTGGCCTGCGTGTCCCAGACGCAGTGCCCCGTCTGGAGCACACCGGCCCGGCCGCGCATCGACTTCCAGCGGGCGGTGGCCTCCTCGGCGTCGGCGGGCTTGCCGAGCGCGCGCCCGTCCAGCTCCAGCACCGAGTCGCAGCCGATCACGAGGGCGCCCTGCAGCTCGGGCAGCGCCGCCACGACGGAGGCCTTCGCCTCGGCCAGGGCGAGGGCCAGTTCGGCCGGGGTGGGAGCGGTGACGGCGTCCTCGTCGACCCCGCTGACCACGACCTCGGGAGCGAAGCCCGCCTGCCGGAGCAGGCCGAGGCGGGCGGGGGACTGGGAGGCGAGCACGAGTCGCCTGCGGCGCGTTGCGGTCATGCCGTCAGGTTAGTCACCCGGATGCGCCGGGGCTCACCCGGCGACGATGCGGCGCGGGCCGCCGAGAGCTACCGCAGACCGGCCACGGTCATCGCCAGGATGACGACGACGGCCATCAGGACACCGAGCCGCCGCAGCATGTCCTGCGCGTCGCGCAGCTCTTTCGGAGGCTCGTCGTCCGGGTCCGACCACAACATGTCCCCAGCGTGCGGCCCGGCCGGCGGGGGCCGCCTGAGTACCGGTACTCAAGTCGGCCCCCGCCGTCGTGTCCCCTGGGGAGTCCCCTTGGGGTCCTCCCTAGCTGGGCCAGTAGGTGCGGGTCCAGGACGCCGGGCCAGGCCGGGGCACCCGCGCGGCGGCGATCCGCGACGGGTCCGCCCACGCGTCCCGCGGCCCCGGCGCGCCGGACGGCGCCACCGCTGCCGCCGCGGCGCGGGCCCGGACCACCGCCAGGGCGGCGGCCAGCTCCTCGGGGGTCGGGTTGCCTCGTACGACCTTGATCGTCATGTCGGCTCCTGTCGGTCGGCGGGCCTAGAGGGGGATGTTGCCGTGCTTCTTCGGGGGCAGTGATTCCCGCTTGGTGCGCAGCTGACGCAGGCCCCGGACGATGTGGGCGCGGGTGTCGGACGGCATGATCACCGCGTCGACATAGCCGCGCTCGGCCGCCACGTAGGGGTTGAGGAGGGTGTCCTCGTACTCCTGGATCAGCCGGGCCCGCACGGCCTCCACGTCCTCGCCGCTCGCCTCCGCCTCGGCGAGGGTGCGCCGGTGCAGGATGTTGACCGCGCCCTGGGCGCCCATGACGGCGATCTGGGCGGTCGGCCAGGCCAGGTTGAGGTCGGCGCCCAGGTGCTTGGAGCCCATGACGTCGTAGGCACCGCCGAAGGCCTTGCGGGTGATCACGGTGATCAGCGGGACGGTGGCCTCGGCGTAGGCGTAGATCAGCTTGGCGCCGCGCCGGATGATGCCCTCGTGCTCCTGGCCGACGCCGGGCAGGAAGCCGGGCACGTCCACGAAGGTCAGCACCGGGACGTTGAAGGCGTCGCAGGTGCGCACGAAGCGGGCGGCCTTCTCGGAGGCGTCGATGTCGAGGCAGCCCGCGAACTGCATCGGCTGGTTGGCGACGACGCCCACCGGGTGGCCCTCGACCCGGCCGAAGCCGGTGACGATGTTCGGCGCGAACAGGGCCTGCGTCTCGAAGAACTCGCCGTCGTCCACGACGTGTTCGACCACCGTGCGGATGTCGTACGGCTGGTTGGCGCTGTCCGGGACGAGGGTGTCCAGCTCGCGGTCCTCGTCGGTCAGGGAGAGGTCCGCCTCCTCGGGGAACACCGGGGGCTCGGAGAGGTTGTTGGACGGCAGGTAGGACAGCAGCTGCTTGATGTACTCGACGGCGTCCTTCTCGTCCCCGGCCATGTGGTGGGCCACGCCGGAGACGGCGTTGTGGGTGCGGGCGCCGCCCAGCTCCTCGAAGCCGACGTCCTCGCCGGTGACGGTCTTGATGACGTCCGGGCCGGTGATGAACATGTGCGAGGTCTGGTCGACCATCACCGTGAAGTCGGTGATGGCCGGCGAGTACACCGCGCCGCCCGCGCACGGGCCGACGACCAGGCTGATCTGCGGGATGACGCCGGAGGCATGGGTGTTGCGGCGGAAGATCTCGCCGTACGCGCCGAGGGAGGCGACGCCCTCCTGGATCCGGGCGCCGCCGGAGTCGTTGATCCCGATGACCGGGCAGCCGGTCTTCAGGGCGAAGTCCATCACCTTGGCGATCTTCTGGCCGTAGACCTCGCCGAGGGCACCGCCGAAGACGGTGAAGTCCTGGGAGAAGACGGCGACCGGGCGGCCGTCGACGGTGCCGTAGCCGGTGACGACGCCGTCTCCGTACGGCCGGTTCCGCTCCAGCCCGAAGTTGGTCGAGCGGTGCTGGGCGAACTCGTCGAGTTCGACGAACGAACCCTCGTCCAGGAGCAGTTCGATGCGCTCACGGGCCGTCAGCTTGCCCTTGGCGTGCTGCTTCTCGACGGCGCGCTCCGAGCCGGCGTGCGTCGCCTCGTGGATGCGCCGCTGGAGATCCGCGAGTTTCCCCGCGGTCGTGTGAATGTCGATCCCTTGGATCTCTTGACGCTCTTCCGGCTCGGACATCGGGATGCGGCTCCCTGCCTGCTCAAAAGGGGGGACGGTTACTCGTTCGTAGAGTAGTGCGGGGCCTACCGATCAGCACTGCGTCGTTTGCCACACCTAGGGTGGCTTGCATGACGCCCCGAGATGCAGCAGACGACAACCGCGGCCGCTGGTCCGATCTGGACCGCCCGCCGCTGAACGCGACCGCCCTGCGCCGGGCCCTGGTGCGCGAGGGCGGCCTGTGGTCCGGACTCGAGGTGGTGCAGCGCACCGGTTCCACCAACGACGACCTGGTGGCCCGGGTGGCGGCCGGGCCGGTCCCGGAGGGCGCGGTGCTGGTGGCGGAGGAGCAGACGACCGGGAAGGGCCGCCTGGACCGGCGCTGGACGGCGCCGCCGCGCTCCGGCCTCTTCGTCTCCGTGCTGCTGCGGCCCGCCGGGGTGCCGGTCGAGCGCTGGGGCTGGCTGCCGCTGCTCACCGGCGTCGCGGTGGCCACGGGGCTGGCGCGGGCGGCGGGCGTGGACATGGCGCTGAAGTGGCCGAACGACCTGCTGGTGACCGTGGACGGCGAGGAGCGCAAGGCCGGGGGCATCCTCCTCGAACGGGCCGGCGACGACGGCGTGGTGATCGGCTTCGGCCTCAACGTCTCGCTGCGGGCGGACGAACTGCCGGTCGCGGGCGCGGGTTCGCTGCTGCTGGCGGGGGCCGTGAACACGGACCGCGACCCGCTGCTGCGGGCCGTGCTGCGCTCCCTGGAGACCTGGTACGGCCGCTGGCGCGCGGCGGACGGAGACCCCGCCGCGTGCGGCCTCCAGGAGGCCTACGCGGCGGGCTGCGCGACGCTCGGCCGCACCGTGCGGGCACAGCTGCCGGGCGACCGCGACCTCGTCGGCGAGGCGGTCGCCGTGGACGGCGACGGCCGACTGGTCATCGCCACGGCGGAGGGCGTCCAGGCACCGGTGGGCGCGGGCGACATCGTCCATCTGCGCCCGGCGTGACCCCTGGCGGGACAGGGGCGCGGCGCCTCGACGGGACGGCGGGGCGCGGCCCCGGTGTCCCGGAGCGGGCCGCCCGGCCGGGCCGGGTGCGTGTGGCCCGCGGGTGCGTGCGGCGGCCGGGGGCCGCAAGCTGATGACGGGCCTCCGAGGGCGCGGGGACCTGCCGGTGCGGGACAAGTGGACGTCGGCAACCCAACGGAGTGAGCTGGCGCACACCTGCCGTAGAGTTGAGGCCGGTCGATACCTGACCGCGGCAGATCGGAAGGGCAGCAGGCGTGACCGTCGACGACACGGGCCCCGGCGAGCAAGGCCGGACGGACCCCAGCGCCGCCGACTCCGGCGAGGATCCGCTCGCGCTCCGTCTCGAACAGCTCATCCTGGGCGCCGAGCGCCGCTACACCCCTTTCCAGGCCGCCCGCAGCGCAGGCGTCTCCATGGAGCTGGCGTCCCGCTTCTGGCGGGCGATGGGCTTCGCGGACATAGGCCAGGCCAAGGCCCTCACCGAGGCGGACGTGCTCGCCCTGCGCCGGCTCGCCGGTCTGGTGGAGGCGGGCCTGCTCAGCGAGGCCATGGCGGTGCAGGTGGCCCGTTCGACCGGCCAGACCACCGCCCGGTTGGCGGAGTGGCAGATCGATTCCTTCCTGGAGGGCCTGACCGAGCCCCCCGAGCCCGGCATGACCCGCACCGAGGTGACGTACCCCCTGGTCGAGCTGCTGCTGCCGGAGCTGGAGGAGTTCCTGGTCTACGTCTGGCGCCGGCAGCTCGCCGCCGCCACCGGCCGGGTCGTCCAGGCCGCCGACGACGAGGAGATGGTCGACCGGCGCCTGGCCGTGGGCTTCGCCGACCTCGTCGGGTTCACCCGGCTGACCCGCCGCATGGAGGAGGAGGAACTCGGCGAACTCGTCGAGGCCTTCGAGACCACCGCCGCCGACCTGGTGGCCGCCCGCGGCGGCCGGCTCATCAAGACCCTCGGCGACGAGGTGCTCTACGCCGCGGACGACGCGGGCACGGCCGCGGACATCGCGTTGCGCCTGGTGGAGACGCTGGCCAACGACGAGACGATGCCCGAGCTGCGCGTCGGCATGGCCTTCGGCACCGTGACCACCCGGATGGGCGATGTCTTCGGTACGACGGTGAACCTCGCCTCCCGGCTGACCTCCATCGCCCCGCGCGACGCCGTGCTGGTGGACAGCGCGTTCGCCGAGGAGCTGATCCGCACCCGTGAGGCGCCCGCCTCGGAGGCGCAGGCGGCCGAGGCCGCGGCGGCCGCCGAGAAGGAGGGCGAGGAGCCGCCGTCGTACCGCTTCGCGCTCCAGCCGATGTGGCAGCGGCCCGTGCGCGGGCTCGGCGTGGTCGAGCCGTGGCTGCTCGCCCGCCGGGACGGCCGGCAAGCGTAGCCGTCAGCCCCGGCGCGGCTCCGTCACGTCCACGCAGAGGCCGATCACCGGCAGGCACAGCCCGCCGGGGCCCGGCGCCGGTGCGCTCTGCCCGGGGCCGGGCGTGGGCGGGGGCGTCGGTGCCGGAGCGGGGTGCGAGGCGGGCGGGGCGGAGCCGGTGGGCGCCGGGGCCGTCGGCCGGGGCGGGGCGCTCGGCGCGGCGGTGACCGTCCGGGGCGGTGCCGCCGAACGGCCCGGGGTGCCGGGCGTCTGTGCGGAGCCGCCGGGTGCCGGTGCGGTGTCCGATCCGCGCGGGCCGGAGGCCGCCGGGGCGAGTGCGTCGGGGCCGGTGGCGCGGGTCGCGGTGGTGGTCGCGGAACCACCCTTGGGGGCGGGTCCCGGAGTGGTGCCGGGGGTGATGCCCGGGCCGAGCCGGGGTTCGGCCGCCGCGGTGCCCGGGGCGCCGACGCCGGACTCCGGGGAGATGCGGACCAGGCTCAGAACCGCCGCCGCGAGGGCGAGGCCGCCGACGGCGAGCAGGGCCCTGCGGTGGCGGGGCCTGCGGTGCCGGCCGCGCCGGAAGCCGCGGAACCGGCCGCCCGGCTCCGCCGGTGCCGTCGTCGTACGCATCGGAGTACGTGTCGCTCGCATGTTCCCTCTCCCCCCACCGCGCAGCGCACGCTATGCGCTCCTGTGGGTGATGTGGGGGGAGACGGCCGTGATGTCACTCGAACGGGCGTAGCGGTGCGGGGTTTCCTGTGATCGGGTGCGGCTGCGATGATCGGGCCGACAGTGGGTTAACCCGCGTTAACAGGTGTACCGGAGGATGCGATGAGCGAGGCGCGGTTCGGGGAGTTCGTGCTGGTACGGCGGCACGGGTACGTCGCGGAGCTGGTGCTGGACCGGCCCAAGGCGATGAACGCCGTCTCCACGGAGATGGCCCGCTCGATCGCGGCCGCCTGCACGGCGCTCGGGGCGGACCGGGACGCGCGCGTGGTCGTCCTGACCTCCTCGCACGAGCGGGCCTTCTGCGTCGGCGCGGACCTCAAGGAGCGGAACTCCTTCACCGACGCCGACCTGATGCGGCAGCGGCCGGTGGCGCGGGGCGCGTACACCGGGGTGCTGGAGCTGCCGATGCCGACGATCGCGGCGGTGCACGGGTTCGCGCTGGGCGGCGGGTTCGAGCTGGCGCTCTCCTGCGACCTGATCGTGGCCGACCGCACGGCCGTGGTGGGGCTGCCGGAGGTGTCCGTGGGCGTGATCCCCGGCGGCGGCGGTACGCAGCTGCTGCCGCGGCGGGTCGGGGCGGCCAGGGCGGCCGAGCTGATCTTCTCGGCGCGGCGGCTGGAGGCCGCGGAGGCCGGTGAGCTGGGGCTGGTGGACCAGGTGGTCGAGGAGGGCCGGGACCGGGACGA
Source organism: Streptomyces sp. SCPE 10 (assembly GCF_051980735.1). Taxonomy (NCBI): domain Bacteria; kingdom Bacillati; phylum Actinomycetota; class Actinomycetes; order Kitasatosporales; family Streptomycetaceae; genus Streptomyces; species Streptomyces sp. SCPE 10. The sequence continues at coordinate 4,803,806 of NZ_CP197069.1, forward strand.
GGCGCTGGCGCTCGGCGCGCGGATCGCGGCGAACTCCCCGGTGGGGCTGCGGGCGGCGAAGCGGGCGCTGCGCCTCGGACACGGCCTGGACCTGCGGACCGGCCTGGAGGTGGAGGACGCGGCCTGGCGGTCGGTGGCGTTCTCGGGGGACCGGGCGGAGGGGGTCGCCGTGTTCAACGAGAAGCGGAAGCCGCAGTGGCCGGGCGAGTAGGTGCCCGGGGCCACCGCTCACCCGCGCCGCCCGCCAACGTCACAAACCGCCCAAAACCTCCCTAGCCTGGAGTAATGGCTGACGACAAGCGGCTTGCCGCAGTGGTGGCGCTGGCCCAGGGGATGGCCGCGGCGCACACCCCCCGCGACTCGTGGCAGGCCGCCGCCCTCGGCGCCTGCCGCGCGCTGGACGGCAGTTTCGCCGCGCTGTCGGTGTGGGAGCGGGAGCTGGGCCGGCTGCGGGTGCTGGTGAACGTCGGGGACCGGCGCCCGGACGAGCAGGAGTTCCCGGAGGCCGAGGCCTACCCGGTGCACCAGTTCCCGGAGATCACCGAGTTCCTGCACGAACGCTGGGCCGGCGGCGGTGGCCCCAACGCCTGGGTGGAGACCGCCGAGGGCACCGCCGCCGGCACCCCCGGCTACTTCCACCAGCGCGTCGCCGCCCTGCGCCGCCGCGGCCGCGGCTGCTGCGTCGTCGCCCCCGTGGTGCTGCACGGCAGGGCCTGGGGGGAGGTGTACGTCGCCCGCGCCGTCGGGGCTCCGGTCTTCGACCGCGCCGACGCCGACTTCGCCACCGTGCTCGCCGCGGTCGTGGCGGCCGGGCTCGCGCAGACCGAGCAGCTGGAGGAGGCCCGCAGGCTCGCCTTCACCGACTCCCTCACCGGTCTCGCCAACCGCCGGGCCGTCGACGTCCACCTGGAGGAGGCGATCGAGCGGCACCGCGCGGACGGCGCCGTCGTCAGCCTCGTGGTCTGCGACCTCAACGGGCTCAAGCGGGTCAACGACACCCAGGGGCACGCGGTGGGCGACCGGCTCCTGGAGCGCTTCGGGTCGGTGCTGTCGCTGTGCGGGGCGATGGTGCCGGGTGCCCTCGCCGCGCGGCTCGGCGGGGACGAGTTCTGCCTGCTCGCGGTCGGCCCGCCCGCCGACGAGGTGGTCAAGGCGGCGGACGAGCTGTGCCGCCGGGCGGGCGTGCTGGAGCTGGGCGAGGGGGTGGCCTGCGGGGTCGCCTCCACCGAGGACCCGATCGGCCCGGTGGACGACGCCCGGCGGCTCTTCCGGCTCGCGGACGCCGCCCAGTACCGGGCCAAGGCCATGCGCGCGGACCGGCCCGTGGTGGCCGGCCGGGAGGGGCCGGACGATCCGGTCGTACGCCTCGCCGACGAGCCGCCGCCCTCCCGTGCCGAACGCCGCCGCTTCCGCGGCCGTCGCCCGTGACGGCCGGACCCCGATCCGCCGGCCACGGCACGTCGGCCACGGCCCCGTCAGGGCGTGCCCCCGTGAGGCGAAGGCCACACCGTCCCGTAAGGGGCGCTCCCGGTCCCCACTAGTGACACCACTGCATTCAATGCGTACGCTCCTGAATATGGATATGCACACTGTGGTGGTGGGGACGTCCGGTGTCTCGGCGTCCGACGTTCTCGCCGTGGCGCGCGGCGGTGCCCGCATCGAGCTGTCGGAGGAGGCGGTGGCCGCCCTGGCCGCGGCCCGCGAGATCGTGGACGCGCTGGCGGCCAAGCCGGACCCGGTCTACGGCGTCTCCACCGGCTTCGGCGCCCTGGCGACCCGGCACATCAGCCCGGAACTCCGCGCCCAGCTGCAGCGCAACATCGTCCGTTCGCACGCCGCCGGCATGGGCCCGCGCGTGGAGCGGGAAGTCGTCCGGGCCCTGATGTTCCTGCGGCTGAAGACCGTCTGCTCCGGGCACACCGGCGTACGCCCCGAGGTCGCCCAGACCATGGCGGACGTGCTCAACGCCGGGATCACCCCGGTCGTGCACGAGTACGGCTCCCTCGGCTGCTCCGGCGACCTCGCCCCGCTGTCGCACTGCGCGCTGACCCTGATGGGGGAGGGCGAGGCCGAGGGCCCCGACGGCGTCGTACGGCCCGCGGGCGAACTGCTCGCCGCGCACGGGATCCAGCCGGTCGAGCTGCGCGAGAAGGAGGGGCTCGCCCTCCTCAACGGCACCGACGGCATGCTCGGCATGCTGATCATGGCCCTCGCCGACCTCGACACCCTCTACAAGTCCGCCGACGTCACCGCCGCCCTCACCCTGGAGGCACTGCTCGGCACCGACAAGGTGCTCGCGCCCGAGCTGCACGCCATCCGCCCGCACCCGGGCCAGGGCGACTCCGCCGCCAACATGTTGGCCGTGCTGAAGGGTTCCCAGCTCACCGGCCACCACCAGGACGACGCCCCGCGCGTCCAGGACGCCTACTCGGTGCGCTGCGCCCCGCAGGTCGCGGGCGCCGGCCGGGACACCATGGCGCACGCCCGCCTGGTCGCCGAGCGCGAGCTGGCCTCCGCCGTGGACAACCCGGTGGTGCTGCCTGGGGGCACCTCCCAGGCCTTCGGCTCCGGGGGAGGGCGGGTGGAGTCCAACGGCAACTTCCACGGCGCCCCGGTCGCCTACGTCCTCGACTTCCTCGCGATCGCCGCCGCCGACCTCGGCTCCATCGCCGAGCGGCGCACCGACCGGCTGCTGGACAAGAACCGCAGCCACGGCCTGCCGCCCTTCCTCGCCGACGACGCCGGCGTGGACTCCGGTCTGATGATCGCCCAGTACACGCAGGCCGCCCTGGTCAGCGAGATGAAGCGGCTCGCCGTACCGGCCTCGGCCGACTCCATCCCGTCCTCCGCGATGCAGGAGGACCACGTCTCCATGGGCTGGTCGGCCGCGCGCAAGCTGCGCACCGCCGTGGACAACCTCACCCGGATCATCGCCGTCGAGCTGTACGCGGCCACCCGCGCCCTGGAGCTGCGCGAGGGCCTGAGCCCGGCGCCCGCCTCCCGGGCCGTGATCGAGGCCGCCCGCGCCGCCGGCGTCCAGGGCCCCGGCCCGGACCGCTTCCTCGCCCCCGACCTGGCCGCGGCCGACGCCTTCGTGCGCGGCGGCCACCTGGTCGCCGCCGCGGAGACGGTCACCGGCCCGTTGCGGTAGGCCGTGCGCGGCGAGCCGTGAAAAAAAAGGGGCCCTGTCGTCGGACAGGGCCCCTGGCTTACGTCACTTGAGCTTGGCCTCCTGGGCCTTCACCACGGCCGGCGTCACCGCGTACGCCTTCTTGGCCATCATCGAGCCCAGGTTCACCGTGAAGTAGCCGGACAGGGTGGTGCCGTACCGGTCGACCTCGCCGTAGACCGGGGCCGTCTCCCCGTCCGTCCTGCTGAACGCGGCGAACGCCACCGAGCCGTCGCCGCCGCCCGCGGCCTTCTCCTCGGTCACCTTGGTGAAGTTCACCTTGCTGCCCGCCTGTTGGCCGACGAAGCCGCCCGCGCACGCCTTCACCGCGGCCGACACCGCCTTCAGGGCCTGCTCGGCGCCGTTGCCGTCGTACGAGGCGAGCGTCACCGTGGTGACGTCCCGGTCCAGGGACTTCTGCAGCGCGCCCGCGAACTCGTCCTCGTCCAGGTCATCCAGGGACGTCGGCTTGCTCGCGGGCTGCTTCTGCGCCTTCTCGGTGGCGAGCTGGTCGGCGCTGGCCCGCGCGTCGACGGGCGGGAGCCCGCTGAGCACCTGTGTCAGGGGGCGGCAGTCCGCGTTGTCGGTGGTGACCTGCTTGGTCTCGGCCTGCTTGACCGGCCCCACGTCGAACCCGGGCAGTTCGTCCCCGGTGACGACCAGCTTCTTCAACTCGGCCGCACTCAGCGCCCTTTCGGGGCTCTTGCCCTTGGCGTCCGAGGAACTGTCCGAAGATTCCCCGGAACAGCCCGTGACAAGGGCGAACGACAGCGCGCTCACAGCGACGGCGGCGCACAGTCGCACGCCCGATGATCTCTTCATGAGCGAACTATGTAATCGCCGTGAAAGATCAGTCAAGGGAGATTAAAAACCCAGGCGTTCGCGGCGCACCGAATACACCACGAATCCGGCGCCCAGGGCGAGGAACAGGGTGCCGCCGACGACGTAGGGCGTGGTGTCGGGGCTACCGGTGTCGGCGAGTTGGGCGGTGCCGTCCGCCGCCCCGGTACCGGTCCGCGCGGTGTCCGCCGAGACCGCCCTGGCCTGCTCGGCGACCGGCGCGGAGGGGGCCGGGACGGAACCGGACGCCGTGTCTCTCGCCGGGGTTTCCTGGGACGCGTTCGCGGACGGGACGAACCACAGGGCGCAGAGCAGGGTGCCCGCGGCGGTGGCGGTCAGCAACGGGCGGCGAGCGGATGACACGGAATATCGATCCCCTTGTGACGCTGGCGAATTGGCCGTGTGAGGCGATGTTAGTGAAAGGCGCGGGTCACGGGAAAGTCACGGGAGGTTTCGGCCGTACGCTCGCGCCATGAACGACGAAGAGACATCACGTTTTGTGCGGCTTCGCGTGGAGCTGGTGGTCGAGGTGCGGGACGAGGACGCGGTGGCCAAGGCCGCGTTGCGTCGGATCGCCGCCGATCCGGAGCTGCCCCAGGCCGAGCGCGGCCAGGCCGAGAGTGCTGTGACGGAAGACACCGCGGAGGCGCTGGCGTATCTCGTGGATCCGTTCGACCTGGTCAGCGAGGTGCCCGGGGTGGAGCTCCAGCAGGCCTCCTGGTCGAGCGAGCGGATCGACTACGACCCGGACTCGCCCGAATGGGACATGGACGGGGATGATGGGCACGACGACGAAGAAGAGGACGGCATCGGCTGAGCGTCCCGGGGCACTCCTGACCCCGGACGGCAACCGCCGTCCGGGGTTTCGCCGTCTCGGGGGGCGTACGGAACGGCCACGCACCACGCACCGCCCGGCGGGGGACCGCCCATCACCTGGCGGAGGTGGTGTGCCCCACAATCCGGCGGATCCGGAACGGGACGAACCGGCCGTAGCGTTGAAGGTCCTCACGGGGAACTCTCGGGGTTATCTGCGACTCGGCAACGATGGAGAAGTTTGTGATGACGGACGGTAAGCGGCGCAAGGGCCTGGTGGCCGCGTCCGCTCTGCTCGGTGGTGTGCTGATGCTCTCGGCCTGTTCCGGAGGGGACAAGGCCTCGGCCCACGGCAACGGCGAATCATCGCAGGCCCAGGCGGACGCGGCGGCGGCCAAGAAGTCGTCGGAGGCGCAGATCGCGGTGACGCCGAAGGACGGCTCGAACAACGCGTCGATCAACAACTCCGGCACCGTCACGGTCAGCAAGGGCACGCTCACCACGGTCACCATGACCACCGAGGACGGCAAGAGCGTCGCCGGCCAGCTGTCCGCGGACAAGACCAGCTGGAAGCCGACGGTCCAGCTGGAACGCTCCACCACCTACAAGATCGCCGCGGAGGCCAAGGACTCGCAGGGCCGCATAGCCCACGAGAACGCGTCCTTCACCACCGTCTCCCCGAGCAACAGCTTCATCGGCACCTTCACCCCGGACAACGGCTCGACCGTCGGCGTGGGCATGCCGGTCTCGATCAACTTCGACAAGGCGATCACCAACAAGGCGGCCGTGCAGAAGGGCATCACGGTCACCTCCAGCAGCGGCCAGGAGGTCGCCTGCCACTGGTTCAACGCCAACCGCATGGACTGCCGACCCCAGGACTACTGGAAGGAAGGCTCCACCGTCACCCTGAAGCTCGCCCTCGACGGCGTCCAGGGTGCCAACGGCGTCTACGGCGTCCAGCAGAAGACGGTCACCTTCCACATCGGCCGCAACCAGGTCTCCTACGTCGACGCGCAGACCCACCAGATGAAGGTCACGCAGGACGGCAAGGTCGTCAAGACCATCCCGATCTCCGCCGGCTCCCCCGAGCACACCACGTACGAGGGGCAGATGGTGATCTCGGAGAAGTTCAAGCAGACCCGCATGAACGGCGCGACGGTCGGCTTCACCGACGACGACGGCAAGGGCGAGTACGACATCAAGGACGTGCCGCACGCCATGCGCCTGACCACCTCCGGCACCTTCATCCACGGCAACTACTGGGGCGCCCCCTCGGTGTTCGGCAGCGTCAACACCAGCCACGGCTGCGTCGGCCTCCGGGACGTCAAGGGCGCCGGCGACCCGAGCACCCCGGCCGCCTGGTTCTACAACCACTCGCTGATCGGCGACGTCGTGGTCATCCGGCACACCGGCGACAAGACCGTCTCCCCGGACAACGGCCTCAACGGCTGGAACATGGACTGGGCCCAGTGGAAGGCCGGTTCGGCCGTCTGAGCCCCTCCCGCACCCCGTGCCTGTGCCGCCCCCCTCGGGGGGCGGCACTCGCCGTTTCCGGGCCTTCTCATCGCCCTCTCAGGACGGCCTCAGGGTGTCGTCACGCCGCGCTCCTAACGTGCCGCCATGTTCTTCACCTACCTGAGACGCGAACTGCGTCGCCGCAGGAAGGCGGCGCTCGTCGTCGCCTCCGGCCTCGCGCTGGGCATCGCGCTGGTCATCGTGGTCAACTCCGTGGCCAACGGCATGGGCAAGGCCCAGGACAAGGTCCTGCAGTCGCTCTACGGCCTCGGTACGGACATGACGGTCACCAAGGCGGCCACGCCCGCGGCCGCCGGCTCCCAGCAGCCCCGCTTCCAGTTCGGCGCGCGCGGCGAGGGCGACAAGACGACGCAGAGCAGCGACCGGGTCCGGGTGCAGGGCTTCACCACCCTCGCCTCCTCCACCGTCGACAAGGTCGCGGGCCAGCGGGGCGTGGCGGCGGCCGCCGGCGGGCTGAACCTCTCCGTGGTCAAGGTCAGCGGCACCTTCACCCGCGGCCAGTTCCGGCAGGACGGCGGTGCCGGCGGCTTCCGGCGCGGCGGCGCCTCCGGCGGCCCGCAGGGCGAAGTCAAGGGCGGCGGCGCCGACTTCGGCATCAACCAGTACTCGGTCTACGGCACCGACGTCACCCGGACCGGGCTCGGCCCGCTGACCTCCTCGAAGATCACCAGCGGCCGCGGCTTCAAGACCACCGAGACCGACGCCAAGGTGGCGGTGGCCGACTCGGCCTACGCCAAGGAGAAGAAGTACAAGGTCGGCTCCACCGTCACCATCAAGGGCACCGCGTACAAGGTGATCGGCATCGCCACCGCGGACAGCGGCGACTCCGCGGCCAACCTGTACATCCCGCTGAAGCAGGCGCAGACCCTCGCGGACGAGAAGGACAAGGTCACCACGATCTACGTCAGGGCGACCGACTCCCAGCGCATCGACACCGTCAAGAGCGCCATCCAGAAGAACGTCTCCGGTACCACGGTCACCACCTCCTCCGACCTCGCCAAGACGGTCTCGGGCTCCCTGTCCACCGCCTCCTCGCTCGCCACCAACGTCGGCAAGTGGCTGTCGATCGCCGTGCTCGTCGCCGCGTTCCTGGTCGCCGGGCTGCTCACCTCCTCCGCGGTCTCCCGCCGGGTCCGCGAGTTCGGCACCCTGAAGGCGCTGGGCTGGAAATCGGGCCGGGTCACCCGGCAGGTGGTCGGCGAGGCCGTCGTCAACGGCCTGGTGGGCGGCGTCCTCGGCATCGCCCTGGGCCTCGCGGGCGCCTACGTCGTCACCGCGATCAGCCCCACCCTCTCCGCCCAACTGGGCGCGACCGGGGGCGGCTTCGGCGCCGGGCGGCCCGGCGGCGGCGCGTTCGGCGGCGGTGGCGCCGGCTTCGGCGGACCCGGCCGGCAGGCGGCGAAGTCCCTGGAGATCGCCCTCACCGCCCCGGTGAGCGTGACGACCATCGTCCTGGCGGTGTGCCTCGCGGTGGCGGGCGGCCTGATCGCGGGGGCGTTCGGCGGCTGGCGCGCGTCGCGGCTGCGACCGGCGGACGCGCTGCGACGGGTGGAGTAACGGCCGCGCGGCGCACCCACCCCCAACCCTCCCAGGAGCCACCATGTACGACCTCAAGAACGTCACCAAGCGCTACACCCGGGGCAAGGAGACCGTCCACGCCCTCGACGGCGTCGACCTGACCATCGGCGACGGCGACCGCCTCGTCATCCAGGGCCCCACCGGCGGCGGCAAGTCCACCCTCCTCCAGATGCTCGGCGGCCTGGACCGCCCCACCTCCGGTCAGGTCGTCCTCGACGGCACGGACCTGGCCACGCTCGGCGAGGCCCGGCTGACCCGGGTCCGCAGCGAGAACATCGGCTTCGTCTTCCAGTCCTTCAACCTCATCCCCACCCTCACCGCCCAGGAGAACGTGGAGACCGCCCTCGTCCCCCTCGGCATCAAGGCGAAGGAACGGCGCGAACTGGCCGCCGACGCGCTGAACTCCGTGGGCCTCGGCGAACGCCTCACCCACCTGCCCTCGGAGATGTCCGGCGGTCAGCAGCAGCGCGTCGCCATCGCCCGCGCGCTGGTGAAGAGGCCCAAGGTGCTGCTCGCCGACGAGCCGACCGGCAACCTCGACGAGGGCATGCGCGACGAGATCATGGACGTACTCGAACGCCTGTGGCAGGAGCACGGGCTGACCTTCGTCATGGTCACCCACGACTCCGCCCTCGCGAAGAAGGCGCCCCGACTGGTCACCATCCGCAAGGGCAAGATCACGGTGAAGGAGAACGCCGGGGCCTGAGGGGCTGCGCGGACGTCCCCGCCCGGGTGGCGTCCGTGCCCCAACTGGCCAGCAGACGCAGGGACTCGGCGGACGGGGAGCCGGGTTCCGCGTGATAGACGAGCAGCGACTGGTCGGTGCCGTCCGACAGCCGGAGGGACTCGAAGTTCAGGGCCAGGTCGCCCACCAGCGGATGGTGCAGCCGCTTGACGCCGTGGCTCTTCTCCTTGACGTCGTGCGTCGCCCACAGCCGGCGGAACTCCTCGCTCTTGACGGAGAGTTCACCCACCAGCGCGGACAGCCGCGGGTCGTCCGGCCAGCAGCCCGCGTCCATGCGCAGGGCGCAGACGATGTCGATCGCCTTCTGCTCCCAGTCGACGAACAGCTCCCGGTACTCGGGCCGCAGGAACACCAGCCGCGCCCAGTTGCGCTCGGCCGCCGGCAGGTCCTCCCAGTCCCCGAAGACCGCGGCCGCCATCCGGTTCCAGGCGAGGATCTCCGAGCGCCGGCCCACGACGTACGCCGGTACGCCCTCCATCGTGTCCAGCAGCTGCCGCAGCGCCGGGCGCACGTGCTGCTGGCGGGCCGCGGGCCTCTTCTTGTGCGACTTCGGCTTGGCCAGGTGCGTCAGGTGCGCGTGCTCCGCGTCGGTGAGGCGCAGGGCGCGGGCGATGGAGTCCAGGACCTCCGCCGAGACATTGCGGCCGTTGCCCTGTTCCAGGCGCGTGTAGTACGCCACCGACACGCCGGCCAGCTGCGCCAGCTCCTCCCGGCGCAGTCCCGGTACCCGGCGGTGCCGGCCGAAGTCGGGCAGTCCCACGTCCTCCGGCTTCAGCCGGGCCCGCCGGCTGCGCAGGAACTCGCTGAGCTCGGCCCGCCGGTCCAGGGGCGGGCCGGCGACGGCTGCTTCCGGCTGTTCGTCCATACCACCAGTATCCGGTGGGGCCGCCGGTCGTGGGCGTGCCAGCCTGATCCCGCCAGTGGTAGGCACGGCAGTCGTACGCAAAGGCGTGGGCTGGGTGACGCGGGCCGGACGGGGCACGCTGGTGGTGCGCTCGGTGGAAAGACAGCCGGCGCCTGCCAGATCCTGTGAGGGAGAACCCCGACATGACCAGTGTTGCCGCGTACGCCGCGCCCGCCCCCAAGGCCCCCCTGGAGCGCACCACCATCGAGCGACGGGCGGTCGGCGAGTTCGACGTACTGATCGACATCAAGTTCGCCGGTATCTGCCACTCCGACATCCACCAGGTCCGTGAGGGCTGGGGCAAGGGCATCTTCCCGATGGTGCCGGGCCACGAGATCGCCGGAGTCGTCTCCGAGGTCGGTTCCGGAGTGACGAAGTACGCCGTCGGAGACCGCGTGGGCGTCGGCTGCATGGTCGACTCCTGCCGGGAGTGCGACAACTGCAGGGCCGGCCTCCAGCAGTACTGCGACCAGCGTCCGACCATGACCTACAACGGCATCGGCAAGGACGGCCGGCCCACCTACGGCGGCTACTCGCAGAAGATCGTCGTGGACGAGAACTACGTCGTCCGCATCCCCGACGGCCTCGCCCTCGACGTGGCCGCCCCGCTGCTGTGCGCCGGTATCACCACCTACTCGCCGCTGAAGCACTGGAACGCCGGCCCCGGCAAGAAGGTCGCCGTCGTCGGCTTCGGCGGACTCGGCCACGTGGGTGTCAAGATCGCCCACGCGCTGGGCGCCGAGGTGACCGTCCTGTCCCAGTCGCTGCGCAAGAAGGACGACGGGCTGCGGCTGGGCGCCGACCACTACTACGCCACCGGCGACCCGAAGACCTTCGAGGACCTCAAGGGCACCTTCGACCTCATCCTCAACACGGTCTCGGCCCCGCTCGACTTCGCCGCGTTCCTGTCCCTGCTGCGCACGGACGGCGCCATGGTGAACGTGGGCCTGCCCGAGGAGCCGGTCCAGATCGTCCTCCAGTCCCTCTTCGGCAACCGCCGCAGCGTCAGCAGCTCCAGCATCGGCGGCATCCCGGAGACCCAGGAGATGCTGGACTTCTGCGCCGAGCACAACCTCGGCGCCGAGATCGAACTCATCGGCGCGTCCGAGATCAACGACGCGTACGAGCGGGTGCTGTCGAGCGACGTCCGGTACCGCTTCGTGATCGACACCGCCACGATCTGAGCCGGGAGCCCGGCCGTCCGCGCACCCGGTCGCCCGCCGCTTCCCCGCGGCGCGCGGCCGGGTGCGCGTGCGTCGGACGGGGTGCGCGTGCGTCGGGTCGGGCGCGGGGCGGCGCTCAGAGCCGGGTGTACGTGTCGATGTCCTCGCGGAACTCCTTGACCGCCCGGGGCGTGAGGGTGGGGCGAGTTTCGGAGACCGCGGCCATGTAGTCCTCGGTGCAGGCCGGGCGGCCCCGGCGCTCGGCGACCTCGCGCTCGAAGGCCGACTGCGCCCCCTTGCGGGCGGCGAACTCGATGTCGGCCGGGGTGAACAGCTCGGTGGCGGCGACCAGCCGATCGAGGTCGACCGAGTCGCCCGCGTCCCTGAGGTAGCGGGTCCAGATCGCCGCGCGGGCGGTCGGGTCCGGCGGGCCGATGGGGATGAGGTAGTCGAACCGCCCCGGCCGCAGGAAGGCGGCGTCCAGGGACCGTACGGAGTTGGTCGCGCACACCAGCAGCCGGGCGTCGGGCTCGCGGAACACGGGGATCAGCTTGAGGAGTTCGTTGGTCACCCCGTGGCCGGGATCGACCGCCTTGCCGGAACGCGCGGCGGCGATCTCCTCCACCTCGTCGATGAACAGCACCACCGAGTCCAGCTCCGCCAGGTCCGCGAACGCCTCCCGCAGCGCCGTGGCCAGCCCCTCGCTGGTGTCGGCGGCGAGCCGGGACGGGAACAGCTCCACGAACGGCCAGCCGAGCCGGGAGGCGACCGCCTTGGCGAAGCTGGTCTTGCCGGTGCCGGGCGGACCGAACAGGATGACCGACTTGGGCGGCACGACGCCGTAGCGGTCGGCCAGTGCCGGCTCCGTCAGCGGCAGCACCACCCGGCGCTCCACGACCTGCTTCTCCCGCTCCATGCCCGCCATGGCGTCCCACAGCCCCTCGGGCAGCATCCGCCCGCCGAGCGCCGCGAGGACGTCCGCGTTGGCGGCGCCGAGCGGTTCGAGCTTCTCGAAGTAGGCGAGGTCGTCGCGGCACCGGTAACCGGTGTTCACCAGCGCCTTCGAACCGGCGGCGCCCGAGGGCAGCAGCGCGCTGATGTGCCGGATCCCGAGCGCCCGCAGCCGCCGCTCCAGCTCCGCGAGCAGGGCGCTGCCGATCCCGCGTTCGCGCCAGCGGGCGGCGAGCGCCATCAGCAGGATCCAGCCCCGCTTGCCCTGGGCCTGGGCCACGGCCATCCCCACCAGTTCGTCCCCGACCACGGCGACCACCGCCGTCTGCCCGGCCTTCGCCGCGGCCATCACCTCGGACACCGGGAACACCGGGTCCTCGTCGGCCTGCCGGGACTGGTCCCAGATCTGGATGGCCTGGTCGAGATCGTCGTCGTGATAGTCGCGCAGGTGCCATGCCGGCATGGGGACACCACCTCACCACCGCGGGGAGTCTTCCATTGTCTCCGCCGGCGCGGAGGACGACACCTCAAGGCGCCGGCGCCCCGGCCCCGGTCAGGCGGCCACCGCACCCACGGTCTCGTTGCGGACCCGGCAGTAGTACTGCGCCGGGTCGCTCCGGTAGCTCCACGGCAGGGCGTCCACATGTCCGTCGACCAGCAGGAACTGTTCCAGGGCCGCCTCGTGCCGGTCCTGGAGGTGGAGGTGGTAGGCGAGCAGGTGGCGCAGCTGGGCGAGGCCCGGACGGTCGGGGTCGACGGCCGCGCAGGCCGCGGCGTCGGCGAGACCCGCGTCCACCAGGGCGAGCATCTCGGGGGTGCTGTCCACCGCGACGTCGGTGGTGTCGTCGTGCTCGAAGTGCGCGATCAGCGGCAGCGCCGTCAGCAGGCTGCCGGGCGGCGCCCCGGCCGCCGCGCGCGCGGCGAACTCGAACGCCAGCCGCTTGGAGCCGCGCCACTTCTCGCACCAGTACTGGAGCGCCGCGTAGTGCGCCCCGTAGTGGTGCGGGGCGCGCGTGGTGATCTCCGCCCACAGCTTGTCCATCTCGGCGTGCGGATACCCGAGACCCAGCGCCACCCAGACCTCCACCACGTACGGCGTCGGGTCCTCGGGGTTCAGCTCCGCGGCCCGCGCGATCTCCTCGCGGGCCGCGGCCAGCGTGCGGTGGAAGCCGTCGAACTGCTCCCGGGTGGTGGACCCGGCCCGCTGCGCGCCGCGCAGCTCCCACGCCAGGTACACCGTGCTCTGCGCCCTGACCACGGCCGCGTCCGGGTCCCCGGGGCGCGCGGCCTCCCAGTCCGTCAGCCAGCCGTCCTCCTGGGCCGCGAACGTGCCCAGCAGCGAGACGATCGACGAACGGCGTTCCCAGTCGCGCCCGTTGGCGTCCAGCAGTGCCGCCGCCGGCTGCCAGTCGCCGCCGCGCGCCCCCTCCAGGGCCGCCGACCAGGCGGCGGGCACGGGCGCCGCGTGCTCGGTGTCCTGGCGCTCCGGGGGCAGCAGCCCCCGCTGCTCGGCGGCGATCGCCGTCTCGTCCGGGTCCGGCGGACTCGGGGAGAACAGCTCCTTCAGGAACACACCGGTGAACCACACGGCGGCGATCACCACGGGCAGGGCCAGGATGCCCAGGATCCACAGGAGGACGGTCATCGGTGAGTGCGGTCCGTTCGTCTCGTCAGGGAGGAGCCGGCGGGAGGCCGGCGGGAAGGGGGAGTCACGCGGGCTGGGGAGCCGGCGGCAGCAGGGCGCGCAGGGCACCGGTGTCGGGCTGGTCCGCCAGGACCGCGTCCAGTGCCGCCTCCAGGGCGGCCTCCGGGTCCGCTCCGGCCCCGGCGGCCGCCGTCGGCTCGCCGGGCAGCCGTACCTCGGCCGGGCGGGACCAGGAGAACTCCCAGTTCAGCAGGGAGCGTGCGCTGAACTCGGCCAGCACCATGGTCCGCAGCGACCGGCGCAGCACCGGCCGGGCGAACTCGCGCCGGGCCCGGCCCCGCGCCGCGGACGCCTCCGGCGACAGCGGCAACCGGTCGGCCAGCTGCCACAGCCGGCCGTCGTCGACCGTCTCCAGCAGCGCGGCCAGCGTCGGCGGCTGCCCGGTGTAGGCGGCCAGCGCCTGGTGCAGCGGGGTCCGCGCGGCGGACAGGCCCGAGGCCATCGAGGCGTTCAGCAGCTCCGGCCAGCCGGTGGCGCGGCCGAAGGCCAGCACCTCGTCGGTCAGGACGGCGTCCTCCAGCGCGGCCAGGGTCCGCTGCGGGTCGGCGAGCAGGGCGAGCGCCGGCCCGGTGGCCTCCCCGGCGCGGCCGTCGACGGGCAGCGCCTCGATCCGCCGCACCCGCTCGGCGATCGGCGGATGCGAGTCGTACGCGTCCTCCGTCTCCTCCGGCAGCTCGGTGCGCAACCGCTCCAGCTCCTGCTCACGGGCCGTCAGCAGGCGGCCGAAGCCGCCGAAGAACTCGCCGCGCGGCGGCAGCAGCCGGGCCGACAGCCCCAGGGTGGCGTACGAGTCCAGGTAGAAACCGTGGGAGACGGACAGCACCGGGATCTCGCGCAGCGTGGCGGCCGTCGCGTCGCGCCCCGCGATCCGGGCGGCCACCTGGTCGGCGGCGAACTCCTGGCCGCGCGCCGTGGACAGGGAGGCGCGCAGGTACAGCTTGGCGTACTGGGTGTAGATCGCGGCCATCATCCGGTACATCGCCCCGGAGCCCGAGGTGTCGACCGCCTTGGCCTTCTTCCCCTTGGCGACCCGCTTGGCCGCGGCCCGCTCCTGCTTGCCGCGGTCGGCGGCCACCTTGCCGTCCGCCCGCTCGTGGAACTGCTCGATGACCCGGCCGATCTGCACCCGGCCCCGCACCACCAGCGCGGACAGCCGGGTGTCGCCGCCGGTGAAGTGCCCGTACTCATGGCCGAGCACGGACCTCAGCTGCGCCTCAGTGAGACCGATCAGCAGCGGTACGCCCAGGTAGAGGCGGCGCGGGCCCGGGAGCAGACCGAGCAGCCGCGGCTCCTCGCTGACCGCCGCGTTGACCTCGCCGGTGAGCCGGATCCGGTCGGGGGCGCGGGTGCCGGCCGCCGCCGCGACCTCCCGGACCAGCGCCCACAGCCGGGGCTCGGCCGCCTCGGTGACGTCGATCCCGGGGCCGTCCTCGCCCTTCGGGGTGCGCAGCATCAGCATGCCCCGCACGACCGGGATGGCCAGCAGCACGGTGACGAAGCCGAGTTTGAACACCACGGGGCCGTGGCCCCAGGTGAAGGCGGCGATGTCGACGCCGACCAGTGCGGCCAGCAGGACCAGGCTCAGCAGATAGAAGCCGAGCAGCAGCACAAGAGCGCGCAGCGCGCGCAGAGTTGCGCCCATCGGGTGGATCCCCCCACAGGACCTCGAAGACGGGAAAGGGACGGGTACGGCGCGCCCGCGCCGGTGGATGCCGGTGCGCGCGCCGCGGTGTGGGGGGATGCCGGAGTATGCCCTACCGCAGGTCAGAAGGGCAATCGTGTTGTTCCCGGGGTCCGGCCGGGGTCAGTGCGGCAGGCTGGCCGGGTTGCCGCCGTTGGCCTCGTAACCGGCCACCGCGAGGGCGCGGTAGACGGCGAACTCGGCCGCCGGATCGGCCGCCAGGCTCCAGGGCAGGGCGCCGACATGACCGTCCACCCGTATCAGCTGGTGCATGGCCTCGGCCCAGCGCTCGGCGCGGACCAGGAAGAAGACCAGCATGTGGCGGACGTGCGGGAGCACCGGGTCGTCCGAGCGGGCCTCCTGCGCCGCGTGCTGCGCGCCCAGGACGGCCTTGGCGACGACCTCGCCGCGGTACAGGCTCAGCACCAGGTTCACCTCGGGCAGGTGCTCGAAGACCGCGAACAGTGGCAGCGCGGCCAGCAGCGAGCCCCGCGGGGCGCGGGCCGCGGCCGCCTCGGCGAAGGCGTACGCCTGCTCACGCGAGCCGTGCCACTTCTCGCACCAGTAGTGCAGCGCGGCCAGGTGCGCGCCCATGTGGTGCGGGGCGCGGTCCAGGACCTTCAGCCACAGCTGCTCGAACTCCTCCCGGGAGCAGCCCAGGCCCCGGGCGACGGCCAGCTCGATGATGTGCGGCACCGGATCGGCGGGCGCCAGGGCGGCCGCCTGCCCGCACACTTCCCGCGCCTCCTCCATGATGAGCCGGAAGTCCTTCGTACCGTCCGCAAGGGCCCGCCAGCCCTGCTGCACCAGGAACTCCGCGTGTACGGCGGCGGCGCCCGCGTCCTGGGGCCGCTCGGCGCGCCACACCCGCAGCCACTGGCCGCCCGGCGTCTCGTGCACCCCGCCCGGTCGCTGCCGCAGCTCCAGCGCGGCCGCCCCGGCGAGGGCCTGCACCCGCTGCCAGCGCAGCTCGCCGTCCGTCTCGGTGCCGGCCAGCAGCTGGGCCGCCGCCGTGTAGTCCTGGGTGCGCTGCACCAGTTCCAACGCGTCCAGCAGGTCCTGGTCCGGGCCGGGCAGGCGTATGTCCAGCTCCTCCTGGCGCAGGAAGCCGTAGGCCGCGGGATCGGCGGCGTCCGGGTGACCCGGGTGCACCTGCTCGATCATCCCGCGCCTGCGCCGCACGAGCGGGAGCACCACGAAGCTCAGCATGAGCAGCGCCATGAGCAGCCAGAGAATCGCCATGCCCCAAGCGAACCAGACACGACCGACAATTGACCAACCCCGCCCTCGGCCTGTGGACAACTCTGGTGCGGCTCATGACAGCCGGCCGCGGGCCGGCCGACCGGCGGCGCCGAGCCCCCACCACCCGGCCCGGCTCGGCCACCGGCCCAACCCTGCGCCCCACTATCCGGCCCGGCTCGGCCCACCGGCCCGGCTCGGCCCACCGGCCCGGCTCGGCCCACCGGCCCGGCACCCCACCATCCGGCCCGGCTCGGCCCACTGGCCCGACCCTGCGCCCCACCGCCCGGCCCGGCTCAGCCACCGGCCCCAACCCTGCCGGTACCGCCCCCGCCTCCCCCCGCCCCGGCGCTCACGCAGGGAAAACTCTCCCCCGCCGCCCACCGGGTCCGCCGGGCGTCAGTATCCGGCCGGGCGCACTACGCTCGGTGCACATGAGCGACAGGCACATCAGTCAGCACTTCGAGACCCTCGCGATCCACGCGGGCAACACCGCGGATCCCCTCACCGGCGCGGTCGTCCCGCCGATCTACCAGGTCTCGACCTACAAGCAGGACGGCGTCGGCGGGCTGCGCGGCGGCTACGAGTACAGCCGCAGCGCCAACCCCACCCGTACCGCCCTCGAGGAGAACCTCGCCGCGCTGGAGGGCGGCAGCCGCGGCCTCGCGTTCGCGTCCGGCCTCGCGGCCGAGGACACCCTGCTGCGTACGCTGCTCACCCCCGGTGACCACGTGGTGATCCCGAACGACGCCTACGGCGGCACCTTCCGGCTCTTCGCCAAGGTCGCCACCCGCTGGGGCGTGAAGTGGTCGGTCGCCGACACCAGCGACCCGGCCGCCGTACGCGCCGCGATCACCTCCCACACCAAGGCCGTCTGGGTGGAGACCCCCTCCAACCCGCTGCTCGGCATCACCGACATCGCCGCCGTCGCCCAGGTCGCGCATGACGCGGGCGCCAAGCTCGTGGTGGACAACACCTTCGCCACGCCCTACCTCCAGCAGCCGCTGTCGCTCGGGGCGGACGTCGTCGTGCACTCCCTGACCAAGTACATGGGCGGCCACTCGGACGTGGTCGGCGGCGCCTTGATCGTCTCCGACCAGGCGCTCGGCGAGGAACTGGCCTACCACCAGAACGCGATGGGCGCCGTCGCCGGCCCCTTCGACTCCTGGCTGGTGCTGCGCGGCACCAAGACCCTCGCGGTGCGCATGGACCGGCACAGCGAGAACGCCGGCAAGGTCGCCGACATGCTCAGCCGCCACCCGCGCGTGACCAGCGTCCTCTACCCGGGCCTGCCCGACCACCCCGGACACGAGGTCGCCGCCAAGCAGATGAGGGCCTTCGGCGGCATGGTCTCCTTCCGGGTCGAGGGCGGCGAGGAGGCGGCCGTCGAGGTCTGCAACCGCGCCAAGGTGTTCACCCTCGGCGAGTCCCTGGGCGGCGTCGAGTCCCTGATCGAGCACCCCGGCCGGATGACGCACGCCTCCGCGGCCGGTTCGGCCCTGGAGGTCCCCGCCGACCTCGTCCGCCTGTCCGTCGGCATCGAGAACGCCGACGACCTGCTGGAGGACCTGCGCCAGGCCCTCGGCTAGAGCCCGGGTACGGGGTACGGGTACGGACCGGTGCCGGTACCCGCACCGGGGCCCGGCACGGCGCCGGGCCCTTCCCGGCGCCGGCCCGGTCACCAGCCGTCGACGGGTGGAGTCGTCCGCGAGGGCGGCTCCACCCAGGGGTGCGCGTACACCGCCCAGACGCCGAACGCCACGGCCGCCGCGCACGCCAGCACCCACAGCACCCGGCGCACCAGCCGCCCGCGCCGCAGCAGCCGCTCGCCGCGCCGCACCGCCTCCGGGTGCAGCTCCGGCGGCACCGGCACCGGCCGCTCGTTCAGCACCCGCCGCACGGCGGCCTCCCGCTCGGCCCGGTTCACACCGCCCTCCCCGGACGTGCCGTACCCGTCGCACTCGCCGTACCGGCCCGGCCCCTGGGACCCGGGCGGCTCACGACGGTGCCACCTTCGCGCCCAGCGCGCGCGGACCGGGCGGGCGCACCGGGTGCAGCACCGAGGAGACCGCACGGTCGCAGATCGTGCGCACGCGCTCCGGCGGGAATCCCAGCAGCGCCGCCGTCCGCTCCTCGGGGATCCCCTCGTACACCCGCAGCACCAGGACCAGCCGCTCCTGCGCGGTGAGCGCGGCGAGCGGGCCGCGCGGACCCGGCCGGGCGCGGCCGGGCACCCAGGGCCGGTGCCAGGCGGTACGGGTGAAGCGGACGGCGAGGTACTGGCGCGCGCAGTCGTACGGATCCTCGCCGCGCAGCCGGTGCCAGCGGGCGTAGGTGTGGCCGAGGGCCAGCGTCAGCAGGCGCCGGGCGCGCGGATTGGCGTCGGGGTCCTCCGCGGTGAGCAGCGTGGCGGCGCGCAGCAGCCGTCCGGCCGCGCCCGCGACGAACGACTCGAACTCCCGGGCCCGGCGGTCCTCCCGGGACACCTGCCGATCATGCACCGCGCCTCCCCCGTCGAGGGCCCCGTCCGGCCCGTCCGGTACGGGACGGGTGCATCGCGTACGACGTGGGACCCGGGTCTCATATGAGGCCGGACGGGGCCCGGGGTCAAGACTCGGGGCACCACCCGTGGGCCGGGCCGGTCAGGACGCCGACGGCCGCTCCGCGGCGGCCGGCCCGCCCTGCGCCGTACGGGTCGACAGGGCGTGGTTGAACCGGGTCAGCAGGGTGCAGAACTGCTCGCGCTCCTCGGGCGCCCAGTCCTGGGTCAGCTCGGCCATCAGCCGGCGCCTGGACGAACGCACCTCCGCCAGCCGGGCCGCGCCGCGCGGGGACAGCTGGAGCACCACCGCACGGCCGTCCTCCGGGTGCGAGGTGCGCTTGACCAGGCCGGTGTCGACCAGCGGGGCCACCTGCCGGGTGACCGTGGAGGAGTCGATGCCCATGCCCGCGGCGAGTGCCTTGACGCCCATCGGGCCCTCGCTGTCCAGGCGGTTGAGCAGCAGATAGGCGGCGCGGTCCATGGAGTTGCGCACCTGCCCGACACCGCCGAGGCGCGTCTGTTCGGCTCGGCGCGCGAACACCGCGACCTCGTGCTGGAGGGCGTCGAGAAGACCGGGATCACCGACGGTCGTCATGTCCATCGACATTTCAGGTGTTGTGGGCATGGCCGGAGGCTCGCTTCATGAAGGGCTGCAAGGTTGGGGGACAGGGTACGCGGCCCGGCGCCGGACCGTACCGGCGCTGCGCAAACCCGTCCCGGAGCTTGGTCACGACCGCCGGGCACCGACGCGAGCTGCGATGCTGGAGGCATGAGTCACCGCACCGCCGCCGCCCTGCGTTCCGTCACCCTCGACGATGTGCGCGGAGCGCAGAAGATGCTCTCCGGCGTGGCACGGACGACCGCGATGGAGGGCAGCCGGCACCTGTCCCAGCTGGTCGGCGCGCCGGTACAACTGAAGTGCGAGAACCTCCAGCGGACCGGCTCGTTCAAGCTGCGCGGCGCCTATGTGCGGATCGCCGGGCTGCTGCCGGAGGAGCGGGCGGCCGGGGTGGTGGCCGCGAGTGCCGGGAACCACGCGCAGGGTGTGGCCCTCGCCTCCTCCCTGCTGGGCGTGCACGCCACCGTGTTCATGCCGCACGGCGCCCCGCTGCCCAAGGTCAGCGCGACCCGTGAGTACGGCGCCGAGGTGCGGCTGGCCGGCCAGGTGGTGGACGAGACGCTGGCCGCCGCCCAGAACCACGCGGCGCGGACCGGCGCCGTCTTCATCCACCCCTTCGACCACCCGGACATCATCGCGGGCCAGGGCACGGTCGGCCTGGAGATCCTGGAGCAGTGCCCGCAGGTGCGCACCATCGTCGTCGGCATCGGCGGCGGCGGGCTCGCGGCCGGGATCGCGGTCGCGGTGAAGGCCGTCCGGCCGGACGTGCGGATCATCGGCGTCCAGGCGGAGGGCGCCGCGGCCTACCCGCCCTCGCTGGCCCTCGGGCACCCGGTGGCCGTGGCGAACCCGTCGACGATGGCCGACGGCATCAAGGTGGGCCGCCCGGGCGTGGTGCCGTTCGGCATCATCCGCGAGCTGGTGGACGAGGTGCGCACGGTCAGCGAGGACCAGCTGTCGGCGGCGCTGCTGCTGTGCCTGGAGCGGGCCAAGCTGGTGGTGGAACCGGCCGGGGCCAGCCCGGTCGCGGCGCTGCTCGCGGCCCCGGGCGACTTCGAGGGCCCGGTCGTCGCGGTGCTGTCCGGCGGCAACGTGGACCCGGTGCTGTTGCAGCGGGTGCTGCGGCACGGCATGTCCGCGCAGGGCCGCTACCTGGCCGTACGGCTCCGGCTCACCGACCGCCCCGGCGCCCTGGCCACGCTCCTTGGGGTGCTGTCGCAGGTGGACGCCAACGTCCTCGACGTCAGCCATGTCCGCACCGACCCCCGGCTGGGACTCAGCGAGGCGGAGGTCGAGCTGCACCTGGAGACGAAGGGCCCCGCACACTGCACCGAGGTCGGCCAGGCGCTGCGCGACGCGGGCTACACGGTCATCCCCTGAGCCCGGCGCCCGCCCGCGCAAGCCGGTACGGCGGGTACGGCGGAACCACACGACGGGACCCCCGGCGCCCAGGGCGGGCGCCGGGGGTCCCGTCGGCGGACCGGGGCCGGCTCAGCCGTTGTAGGGCTCGGCCTTCAGGATCCGCACCGAGGCCTTCTTGCCGTTCGGCAGCTCGTACTCGGCGTCCTCGCCGACCTTGTGGCCGATGACACCGGCGCCCAGCGGCGACTGCGGCGAGTACGTCTCGACGTCGGCGCTCGCGTACTCGCGGGACGCGAGCAGGAAGGTCAGTGTGTCGTCTTCGTCACCGTCGAAGGCGATCGTGACGACCATGCCCGGCGCGACGGCGCCGTCGGCGGAGGCCGGGGCCTCACCCACCTTGGCGTTCTCGAGAAGCTGGGTCAGCTGCCGCACGCGCAGCTCCTGCTTGCCCTGCTCCTCCTTGGCCGCGTGGTACCCGCCGTTCTCGCGCAGGTCGCCCTCCTCGCGCGCGGCCGCGATCTTGGCGGCGATCTCCGTGCGCGCAGGACCAGTAAGGTACGCAAGCTCGTCCTTGAGCTTGTTGTACGCCTCCTGGGTCAGCCAGGTGACGTTCTCGCTGGTCTGGGTCACAGGGTGCTCCTCGTCGGTACTGGGAATACAAAGCATCGCCCTACCCAGAAAGACTGTTCCCTCATGGATGGGCGAAACCACGAGCCTAACAATTCATCCGCGGAAGGGGGAGGACATAAGCCCTCAGAATCACGTCAACGCAGGTGAGGCCCCGGACATTCCGGACGAGAACCGCGCGGCGCCCGGGCGTGCCGGACCACGGGCCGCGACCGGCCGGGCGGCTCGGAGCCCAGGTCAGCCCGCGTGGCAGCCCAGCAGCTCGGCCGTGGTGCCCTTGGCGGTCGTACGGAGCGTGACGACCTTGTCGATACGGGTGGCCGAACCGGTGAAGCGGAAGTCGGCGCGGCCCACCTCGGTGCCGTCCGCCGCCTGCGAGCGCAGGGTGCAGTAGCCGTCCGTACCGGCGTCCTTGTGGACCTCCAGGTGCGCCTTGACCGCGTTGTCCGTGGCCTCGAAGGTGATGACCTGGGCGCTTATCTCCGTCTGCACGATGTAGTGGTAGGCGAAGTAGCCGACCAGCGCCAGCAGCGCCGCGCCGAGCACCACCGCGGCGACCTTGAGCTTGCGGTCGGCGCGCTCGTCCGAGGAGCGGCCGTAGCGGCCCGCGGGCAGCCCCGTGCTCGCCGTACTCATGATCGTCCTCTCCGCGGAATTAATCGCCCCCCGATTCGGTCACTATAGAAGCCCGCGATTGCGCCTTGACCCTTGGGGCGCCGACCTACCGAGGATTGAGTCTTGACTGATCAGTTGCGACTGATGGCCGTTCACGCGCACCCCGACGACGAGTCGAGCAAGGGCGCGGCCACCATGGCGAAGTACGTGTCCGAGGGGGTGGACGTGCTGGTGGTGACCTGCACCGGCGGAGAGCGTGGCTCCATCCTCAACCCCAAGCTCCAGGGCGACCCGTACATCGAGGCGAACATCCACGAGGTGCGCCGCAAGGAGATGGACGAGGCCCGCGAGATCCTGGGCGTCAAGCAGGAGTGGCTCGGCTTCGTGGACTCCGGGCTGCCCGAGGGCGACCCGCTGCCGCCGCTGCCCGAGGGCTGCTTCGCCCTGGAGGACGTCGACAAGGCGGCCGGCGAGCTGGTGCGCCAGATCCGCTCCTTCCGTCCGCAGGTGATCACCACCTACGACGAGAACGGCGGCTACCCGCACCCCGACCACATCATGACCCACAAGATCTCGATGGTGGCCTTCGAGGGCGCGGCGGACACCGAGAAGTACCCCGAGGACGAGTTCGGGCCCGCCTTCCAGCCGCTGAAGCTGTACTACAACCAGGGCTTCAACCGCCCGCGCACCGAGGCCCTGCACCAGGCGATGCTCGACCGCGGTCTGGAGTCGCCGTACGGGGAGTGGCTTAAGCGCTGGAGCGAGATGGAGCGCACCGAACGCACTCTGACCACGCATGTTCCGTGCGCGGACTTCTTCGAGGTCCGCGACAAGGCGCTGATCGCGCACGCCACGCAGATCGACCCGGACGGCGGCTGGTTCCGGGTGCCGATGGAGCTGCAGAAGGAGGTCTGGCCGACGGAGGAGTACGAGCTCGCGAAGTCGCTCGTGGACACCTCCCTCCCCGAGGACGACCTCTTCGCGGGCATCCGCGACAATGCCTGATATGAGCGCAAGCGTGAGCCTGGCAGCGACGGACCTCGTCTCCCTCGCCGATCTCGACCAGAACAAGGTCACCCCCGGTGTCCTCGGCTTCATCGTGTTCGCGGTGATGGCCTTGGCGGTGTGGGGCCTGATGAAGTCGATGAACAAGCACATGCGGAAGGTCGACTTCAAGGAGCCCTCCGACGTGCAGGGGGAGACCGGCCACCCGGCCGACACCGCGGCCCCCCGGCGCTGACACCGGGCCCTCCGGACCGCCACCCCCACCGGGTGTGGCGGTCCGGACGCATGCCCCGACGCGCATACTCCAGGGCTGTCGTGAGGGACCCGGACCCGACGCATGGGGAGATGACCGGGCTCACGGGAGAGTGGAACGGTGAACCGACTGGCCCATAAGGCGTCGCCGTGTCTGCTCCAGCACGCCGCCAACCACGTCGACTGGTGGCCCTGGTTGGCCGAGGCCTTCGAGGAGCCGCGCCAAAGCGGCAGACCGGTGCTGCTCAGCGTGGGGGACAGCAGCTGTCACTGGGGCCAGTGAACTCGCGACCCCGCTGTCATCGCCCGACTCGTCAGTGCGAGCGCGAGCGGGGCTCGTGGGCTCCGCGAGGGCTATCGGGCGTTGTGAGAGGCTGGTCCGTATGAACCGGTTGGCTGGCGTGACCTCGCCCTACCTCCTCCAGCACGCGGACAACCCGGTCGACTGGTGGCCGTGGTGTCCGGAGGCGTTCGAGGAGGCTCGGCGTCGGGGGATGCCGGTGCTGCTCAGCGTGGGGTACAGCAGCTGTCACTGGTGCCACGTCATGGCCCACGAGTCCTTCGAGGACCAGGAGACCGCCGGCTACCTCAACGAGCACTTCGTCAGCGTCAAGGTCGACCGTGAGGAGCGGCCGGACGTCGACGCCGTCTACATGGAGGCCGTGCAGGCCGCCACCGGCCAGGGTGGCTGGCCGATGACCGTGTTCCTCACCCCGGACGCCGAGCCGTTCTACTTCGGCACCTACTTCCCGCCCGAGCCCCGGCACGGCATGCCCTCCTTCCGGCAGGTGCTGGAAGGAGTCCAGCAGGCGTGGAGCACCCGGCGCGAGGAGGTCGGCGAGGTCGCCGGGAAGATCGTCCGGGACCTGGCGCAGCGGGAGATCGCGCACGAGGGCACCCGGCCGCCGGGGGAGCAGGAACTGGCGCAGGCGCTGCTCGGGCTGACCCGTGAGTACGACCCGCAGCGCGGCGGATTCGGCGGCGCGCCCAAGTTCCCGCCGTCCATGGTGCTGGAGTTCCTGCTGCGCCACCACGCGCGCACCGGGGCCGAGGGCGCGCTCCAGATGGCGCAGGACACCTGTGAGCGGATGGCCCGCGGCGGCATCTACGACCAGCTCGGCGGCGGGTTCGCCCGGTACTCCGTCGACCGGGACTGGACGGTGCCGCACTTCGAGAAAATGCTGTACGACAACGCCCTCCTGTGCCGGGTGTACGCACACCTGTGGCGGGTGACCGGGTCCGGTCTCGCCCGCCGGGTCGCCCTGGAGACCGCCGACTTCCTCGTCCGTGAACTGCGCACCGACGACGGCGGGTTCGCCTCGGCGCTCGACGCGGACAGCGACGACGGCAGCGGGCGGCACGTGGAGGGCGCGTACTACGTGTGGACGCCCGAGCAACTGCGCGACGTCCTCGGCGACGACGCCGAAGTCGCCGCCCAGTTCTTCGGGGTGACCGAGGAGGGCACCTTCGAGGAGGGCCAGTCGGTCCTGCGACTCCCGCAGGACGAGGGTGTGTTCGACGCCGAGAAGATCGCCTCCGTCAAGAGCCGGCTGCTGGCGGCCCGCGCCCTGCGGACCGCGCCCGGCCGGGACGACAAGGTCGTCGCCGCCTGGAACGGCCTCGCCATCGCCGCGCTCGCCGAGACCGGCGCCTACTTCGACCGCCCCGACCTGGTCGAGGCCGCCCTCGGCGCCGCGGACCTGCTGGTGCGGGTGCATCTGGACGAGCACGGCCGGCTCGCCCGCACCAGCAAGGACGGCCGCGTCGGGCCCAACTCCGGTGTCCTGGAGGACTACGCCGACGTCGCCGAGGGCTTCCTGGCGCTCGCCTCGGTGACCGGCGAGGGCGTCTGGCTGGACTTCGCCGGACTGCTCCTCGGCCAAGTCCTCGACCGCTTCACCGACCCCGGCTCCGGCGCGCTCTACGACACCGCCGCCGACGCCGAACGGCTCATCCGCCGCCCCCAGGACCCCACCGACAACGCCACCCCGTCCGGCTGGTCGGCCGCCGCGGGCGCCCTGCTGAGCTACGCCGCGCACACCGGCTCCGAGGCCCACCGCACGGCCGCCGAGCGGGCGTTGGGCATCGTGGGGGCGCTCGGGCCGCGCGTGCCCCGGTTCATCGGCTGGGGGCTCGCCGTCGCCGAGGCGCTGCTCGACGGGCCCCGGGAGGTCGCGGTCGTCGGCCCGTCCCTCACCGACGAGGCGACGGCGACCCTGCACCGTACGGCGCTCCAGGGCACCGCACCGGGCGCGGTCGTCGCCGTGGGCACCCCGGACAGTGACGAGTTCCCGCTGCTCGCCGACCGTCCGCTGGTCTCCGGCGCGGCGGCGGCCTACGTCTGCCGCAACTTCACCTGCGACGCCCCGACCACCGACCCGGACCGGCTGCGCAGCGCCCTCGGCGGTCGCTGAGCGGCGCGTCAGGCGCCGTCGAGGATCATCGCGCCGAGGACGAGCTGTGCGCCCCACTGGAGGAAGACGGTCGTGGCCCTGGCGTACGTCGCCGTGCCCCTGGGCCAGACCAGGGCCGTGAGGCCGGCGCCGACGGCCACGAAGAAGGCGAGGTAGAGGGCCCAGCCGGGGACGGTCGAGCACTGCTCGCCGTACTCCAGGCACCGGCTGCCGCGCTCGCCGGAGAGCACCACCGTCCAGGACAGGACGACGATCGGCAGCAGCAGGAGGATCCCGGCGAGGGACCAGCCGGTGATGAAGCGGTCCTTCTGGCGCTGGGTGAGGGTGACCGGCTGCGTCGTCATCGTGTTCATGCCCCCATCCCACCGCGCCGCCCGGCCCCCGGCACCGGGCCGCCTACTCAACCGCCGTGAGTACGCGTGCTCAACGCCCGCTCCACGACGGCCTCCAGCTGTTCGTGGTGGGCGCCCTTCCAGTAGGCGCGGCCGCAGGAGGTGCACTGGGCGAAGACGTCGTACGACCGCTGGGTGCCGCCCTTGAGCTGGGCGGCGACCTCCTCCTTGGTGGCCTGTCTGAGCAGCCCGTTGCAGGCGGTGCAGCGGGTCCAGGGGCGCAGTTCGGGGGCGAACCGGTCGAGGACGTCCTGGAGTTGGTCGTCGGGCCGGGTGCTGTAGACGTACGCGCCGGCCCACAGTTCGCGGCGGCGCAGCAGTCCCCGGTCGCGGCTGAGCATGACCCGCTGCTCGGCCGCCGAGCGCGCGGCCAGCGCCGGGTCGCCGATGTCGGTGGACTCGTACGCGGTGTCCACGCCGAGCAGCCGCAGCCGGCGGGCCAGGGTGCCGAGGTGCACGTCGAGGAGGAAGCGGAGCGGGGCGCCGGGCACGTGCTGGGGGCGGGCGACGGGGCGCACGGTCACCGACTCGCCGGCCCGCGGGATGTGCGAGGCCGGCACCTCGCGGCCGTCCACGACCAGCGCGCCGACCTCGGTCAGCGGGACGCCCAGGGACTCGATGACATGGCCGAGCGTGGAGACGCCGTCGGTGCCGAGCGCGGTGGCGCCCGCGCGCCGGGCGGCGGGCACGAACAGGTGCAGCTCGGGAGCGACTTCGACGCGGATCTCGGTTCCGTTCACCTGGTCAGCATCGCACGGCCGGCGGGCCGGGTCTCAGCGGTTTCCGGCGCCGGGCAGGCCGTGCTCCAGGACGTCGAGGGCGCGGTCGACGAGGTCCCGCGGGTCGTCCCGGTGGCCGTGCTCGGCCCAGTACACGCCGGTCTCCATCAGGCCGCCGATCAGCGACATGGCGTAGACCCGCACCTCCAGGTCGTCGGAGGAGTGGCCGGTGCGCTCGGCGATGACCCGGCACAGCGTGCGGCCGGTCGCCGCCATGCTCTCCATCATCCGCGAGCGCACCGCCGGCACCTGGGCCATGAGGTGGGTGCGCAGCCTGGAGACGCAGGGATCTTCCTCCAGCCCGGCCCGGACGGCGTGCCGCAGCACGTACCGCAGGGTGTCGGGCCAGGGCTCCTCGGCGGGCCGCCGCCTGATCTCCTCCAGGACGACCGCCTCGAACTCGTCGGTGAGGACGATGTCCTCCTTGGTCGGGAAGTACCGGAAGACGGTCGACGGTGACACCTCCGCGCGGTCGGCGATCTGGTCGATCGTCGTGGCGTCGTACCCCTGCTCCTCGATGAGGGCGTACGTCGCCCCGCGGATCGCCTCCCGCGTCTTGATCTTCTTGCGTTCCCGCAGGCCGGGACGGGCGCCTTCCGAGGGGGCGCGGTGGGGGGCGGGGCTGGTGGGTCGTGCGGCCGTCATGGGGCTCATTGTCCGGCATCGACGGCGGGGGCGGCCATGGCCGGGAACGGCCCCGGCCCGGCGCGGAGCACGGAAAAGGCCACGGCTCGCGGGAGCCGTGGCCGCGGTGGCGGGGGAGGGTCAGGCGTGCTGGTAGGCGACCAGTGAGATGCCCACGTAGTGGACGGCGAACGCCGCCAGGGTGAAGGAGTGGAAGACCTCGTGGAAGCCGAACCAGCGCGGTGACGGGTTGGGCCGCTTGATGCCGTAGACGACCCCGCCGGCGCTGTAGAGCAGACCGCCGACGATCACCAGGGTCAGCACGGCTATGCCGCCGGTGCGCAGGAAGTCCGGCAGGAAGAAGACGGCCGCCCAGCCCATCGCGATGTAGCAGGGCGTGTAGAGCCAGCGCGGGGCGCCGACCCAGAAGACGCGGAAGACTATCCCGGCCGCGGCCGCGGCCCAGATGCCCCACAGCAACCACCGGCCCTTCGCACCGGGCAGGAGGAGCAGGGTCAGCGGGGTGTACGTGCCCGCGATGATCAGGAAGATGTTGGCGTGGTCGAGGCGGCGCAGCACGCCGTCCATCCGCGGGCCCCAGTTGCCCCGGTGGTACAGCGCGCTGACGCCGAACAGCAGGCAGGCCGTGAGGGCGTAGATCCCGCAGGCGACCCGGCCTCTGGTCGAGTCGGCGAGGGCGGTGAGCACGAGGCCCGCGATGAGTACGGCCGGGAACATGCCGAGGTGCAGCCAGCCACGCAGCCTGGGCTTGACCGGGTGCGGCAAGGAGAGCGCCACGGGGCCGCGGCCGCCGGCCGGCGTGTCCGTGGGCGCGTCGGGGACGGACGCATTCATGCGCCGCATGCTACCCACGGCCGCCGTAAGTCGGGTGTGAGGGGCGCCCGTCGGTCGGGCGGACGCAAAAAAACCGTCAGCCGAAATCCAGCCGAACGTAAAGGAAACGCAAACGCCCCTGGAACCGTGGTCGACCTCACTCCGCTCACCTGTGAGACCCCCTGGACAGATGGGCACTACAGGCGGATGATCAAATGAGTGCAGTCGGCACCGGATGAGCGACGACGAAGCGTCCGGGTCGCAGCCCCCACGGGGCAACAAGGACAAAATCCCTCACTTAGGAGCAACCGTGGCGCGCGACAACTCGGCTACCAGCGTTCCCACCCACCACCAGGAACTGATCTCGTGGGTCAATGAGATCGCCGAACTGACGCAGCCGGACAGCGTGGTCTGGTGCGACGGCTCCGAGGCCGAGTACGAGCGGCTGGCCGAGGAGCTCGTGACCAAGGGCACCTTCAAGAAGCTCGACCCGGTCAAGCGCCCGCACTCCTACTACGCCGCCTCCGACCCGACCGACGTCGCGCGCGTCGAGGACCGCACCTTCATCTGCTCCGAGAAGGAGGAGGACGCGGGCCCGACCAACAACTGGAAGGCCCCCGCCGAGATGCGGGAGATCTTCACCGGCGAGCAGGGACTGTTCCGCGGCTCGATGCGCGGCCGCACCATGTACGTCGTCCCGTTCTGCATGGGCCCGCTCGGCTCCCCGCTCTCCGCGCTGGGCGTGGAGATCACCGACTCCGCCTACGTCGCCGTCTCCATGCGCACCATGACGCGCATGGGCCAGGCCGTCCTCGACGAGCTGGGCGACGACGGCTTCTTCGTCAAGGCCGTGCACACCGTCGGCGCCCCGCTGGAGCCGGGCCAGGCGGACGTGCCGTGGCCGTGCAGCCAGACCAAGTACATCTCCCACTTCCCCGAGTCGCGCGAGATCTGGTCCTACGGCTCCGGTTACGGCGGCAACGCCCTGCTCGGCAAGAAGTGCTACGCGCTGCGGATCGCCTCCGTCATGGCGCGCGACGAGGGCTGGCTCGCCGAGCACATGCTGATCCTCAAGCTCACCCCGCCGCAGGGCGAGTCCAAGTACGTCGCCGCCGCGTTCCCGAGCGCCTGCGGCAAGACCAACCTCGCCATGCTGGAGCCCACGGTCTCCGGCTGGACCGTGGAGACCATCGGCGACGACATCGCCTGGATGCGCTTCGGCGAGGACGGCCGTCTGTACGCGATCAACCCCGAGGCCGGCTTCTTCGGTGTCGCGCCCGGCACGGGCGAGCACACCAACGCCAACGCGATGAAGACCCTGTGGGGCAACGCGGTCTTCACCAACGTCGCGCTCACCGACGACGGCGACGTCTGGTGGGAGGGCATGACGCCGGAGGCGCCGGCCCACCTGACCGACTGGAAGGGCAACGACTGGACGCCGGCCTCCGGGACCCCGGCCGCCCACCCCAACGCCCGCTTCACCGTGCCCGCTTCGCAGTGCCCGATCATCGCGCCCGAGTGGGAGGACCCCAAGGGCGTGCCGATCTCGGCGATCCTCTTCGGCGGCCGGCGTGCCAGCGCGGTGCCGCTGGTGACCGAGTCCTTCGACTGGAACCACGGCGTCTTCCTGGGTGCCAACGTGGCCTCCGAGAAGACCGCCGCCGCCGAGGGCAAGGTCGGCGAACTGCGCCGTGACCCGTTCGCCATGCTGCCGTTCTGTGGCTACAACATGGGCGACTACATGGCGCACTGGATCGACGTGGCCAAGGACAAGGACCAGTCCAAGCTGCCGAAGATCTACTACGTCAACTGGTTCCGCAAGAACGACGAGGGCACGTTCGTCTGGCCCGGCTTCGGCGAGAACTCCCGCGTCCTGAAGTGGATCGTGGAGCGCCTGGACGGCAAGGCCGAGGGCGTCGAGACCCCGATCGGCATCCTGCCGGCGAAGTCGGCCCTGGACACCGACGGTCTCGAACTCTCCGACGCGGAACTGGACTTCCTGCTCACGGTCGACAAGGAGGTCTGGCGCGAGGAGGCCGCGCTGATCCCCGAGCACCTCGACACCTTCGGCGATCACACCCCGAAGGAGCTGTGGGACCAGTACCACGCGCTCGTCGAGCGCCTGGGCTGAGCCCCCGAGAACTCCGCGGCCGGTCCGACTAGCCCTGACCAGCGACAGTCGTCACGAAGGCCGGCCGCGGAACCGCAACGCACCGGGCCGGGCCCCGCACCGTACAACGGCGTACGGCGAGGGGTCCCGGCCCGGTGCGCGCATGTGTCCGCGTCGGTGGACGGCCCGGTTTGAGGCGCCCGGTCCGCGCGTCGCTGCGGGTGCACGCGGACCGGGGCCGGTCGTGGGGACCCCCGACGGGGTCCGGGTGGGGGTCAGCCGGCGGTGCTGAGTTCCCTCGGGTCGGCCAGGGCGGCCGTGTGGGCGTCCATGCGCTCGGCGGACAGGATCGCCGCCGCCGTGTCGGCGCGCGAGGCGGCGACCACCAGCGCCCGCCCGGCCAGGGCGTGCGCCCGCCGGTGCAGGGCCACGGGGTCGCCGTCGGCGGCGGATGCCGCGCGCAGGGGCGTACCGCCCCGAAGCCGGCTCACCTCACCGGCCAGCCGCTGCGCGGCCGCGTCCAGATCGGCGGAGGGCGTCAGCGCCCGCAGCTCGTCGGTGACCGCGAGCAGCGCGGCGAGATGCCCGGCGAGCTGGATGTCCAGCTCCTCCTCGCGCGAACGGTGGGGGAAGTCGGAGGGGGTGCCGGCCATCGTGCTGTGGACCGACTTGGTGCGGATCGGTTCGTACATGGGGATGGCCTCCTGTGCTCTGACAGGAAACCATCCTAGCTTGGATTTCGTCTAAAGTTGAGTCGGGTCACGGTCTGAAGCCCGTCGACTACGATGGGCTCGCCGTCGCCCCGGGTCACCGCTGGACGTAGCCGTCCAGGAAGGTCCCGATCCGGGTCACCGCGTCCTTGAGATCCCCGACGGTCGGCAGGGTGACCACCCGGAAGTGGTCCGGCTCGGGCCAGTTGAAGCCGGTGCCCTGCACCACCATGATCTTCTCCTGGCGCAGCAGGTCGAGGACCATCTGCCGGTCGTCCCGGATCTTGTAGACCTGCGGGTCCAGGCGCGGGAAGAGGTAGAGCGCGCCCTTCGGCCGGACACAGCTCACGCCCGGGATCTGCGTCAGCAGCTCGTACGCCGTGTCCATCTGCTCCTTCAGCCGCCCGCCGGGCAGCACCAGGTCCTGGATCGACTGGCGTCCGCCGAGCGCGGCGACCACGCCGTGCTGTCCCGGCATGTTGGCGCACAGCCGCATGTTCGCCAGGATCGTCAGGCCCTCGATGTAGGAGTCGGCGTGGGCGCGCGGGCCGGAGATCGACATCCAGCCCACCCGGTAACCGGCCACCCGGTACGCCTTCGACATGCCGTTGAAGGTCAGCGTCAGCAGGTCGGGCGCGACCTTGGCCGTCGGGGTGTGCGTGGCGCCGTCGTAGAGGATCTTGTCGTAGATCTCGTCGGAGCAGACCAGCAGATTGTGCCGGCGGGCGATGTCCGTCAGCCCCTTGAGCACCGTCTCGTCGTAGACCGCGCCCGTGGGGTTGTTCGGGTTGATGATGACGATCGCCTTGGTGTGGTCGCCGACCTTGCTCTCGATGTCGGCGAGGTCGGGCATCCAGTCGGACTGCTCGTCGCAGCGGTAGTGCACCGCCGTGCCGCCGGACAGCGAGACCGCGGCCGTCCACAGCGGGTAGTCCGGCGCCGGTACGAGGACCTCGTCGCCGTCGTCCAGCAGGCCCTGCATCGCCATCACGATCAGCTCGGAGACGCCGTTGCCGATGAAGACGTGCTCGACGTCGGTCTCGATGCCGAGGGTCTGGTTGTGCATGACGACCGCGCGGCGGGCGGCCAGCAGGCCCTTGGCGTCGCCGTAGCCGTGCGCCGTGGAGACGTTGCGGAGGATGTCCTCCAGGATCTCCGGGGGGCACTCGAAACCGAACGCGGCCGGGTTGCCGGTGTTGAGCTTGAGGATGCGGTGGCCCGCCGCCTCAAGCCGCATGGCCTCCTCGAGAACCGGACCCCGGATCTCGTAACAGACGTTGGCGAGCTTGGTCGACTGGATCACCTGCATACGCGTGAGCTTAGGGCCCGGCCATGACTCGTGGGTGGTGTTTTCCGCCACGTGAGACATGGATTTGCCCGGAATGCCCCTACGGCTGTCTCGGTACTCCCTTGCCTCCCTACAATCCGCTGTCGTGTCCAGCGAACGTGAGTACGAGTCGGAGCCGCCCAGAGCCGGGGAGGGGGCCGCCCCTCTGCCCGTGTTCCTCCCGCGGCCGGGTCCCGCTCCGTCCTACGAGGAGTACGCCGACCCCGCCGCCGCCCACGGCTGGCAGAACGCTTACGACGAGACCCGCGAGCTGCCCCCGATCGCCGACGCCGACGCGCCCGGCGCCGATGGGCCCGGTCCCGGTGAGGGCCGTGCCGGGCGCCGTCGGCAAGAGCGGCGGCGCAGGGCGGGCCGCCGCCGGCTCGCGGCCGTCGCCGGAGCGCTCGGCGTCGCCGGCACCGTCGCACTGATCGCGGGCGTGGCCGGCGGCTCGGACGACCCCGCCGCGTCCCGGTCCAAGGGGAGCGGGCGGGCCGGCGCCCCGCAGAGCGCGCCCGCCGACGCCGTGGCCCCGGAGGCGCCCGCCCCCGCCGCCGGCAGCGCCTCCGGCGGTGTCGCCGTCCCGACGGCGTCCGCCCCGACGGCATCCACCCCGGCCGCGCCCCGGACCGCGCCGGCCGGGACCACCGCCCCCGCCACCACCGCCCCGGCGCCCGACGGGAGCAGTGCCGCGCCCCCGCCCGCACCCACCTCCGAGCCGCCGGCGACCGCCGCCCCCACCTGGTCCGCCTCCGGCCGGCACCACGGTCACGGCAGGCACTTCCGCTGAGTGAAGTGCCGTTCCCGCGCCTTGAGTTGATCACAGGTGTCACACAGGGAAACCCCTATGTCCTGATCCCGCTTCTTGTTCCCGTTCCCTCGCTGCGCTGAGAATGCGCATGACAAAGATTGGGCGACCGGCACTCCCGCCGGTCGCCCCCGTCGTACGAGGGGACCCCCACATGAACAAGCCTCTCCTTGCCGCGCTGTCCGCCCTGGCCCTGGCCGGGCTGGGCGCGGCTCCCGCGGTGGCCGCCCCGCTCACCGCCGCGCCCGCCCCGCACCAGGTCACGTCGCCCGCCGTCACCGTGAACTTCGCGGGCACCGTCTCGCTCAGCGACTGCTCCGGCTCGATCATCCGCTTCGCGGGCTCCGCCGACAGCGACCCCGCGCTGGTGCTCACCAACGGCCACTGCCTGGAGACCGGCTTCCCGGATCCCGGCCAGGTCATCACCGGCCAGTCCTCCAGCCGCACCTTCGGTCTGCTCAACGCCTCCGGCAGCAAGATCGCCACCCTGCGCGCCAACCAGGTCGTCTACTCGACGATGACGGACACGGACGTCACGATCTACCGCCTCACCAGCACCTACGCACAGATCAAGAGCAGCTACGGCATCAACGCGCTCACCGTGAGCGACACCCACCCCACCGCCGGCACCGCCATCAAGGTGGTCTCCGGCTACTGGAAGACGACCTACAGCTGCAACATCGACGGCTTCGTCTACCGGCTGAAGGAGGGCGACTGGACCTGGAAGGATTCGATCCGCTACACCTCCAGCTGCAACACCATCGGCGGCACCTCCGGCTCCCCGGTGATCGACACCACCACCGGGAAGGTCATAGCCGTCAACAACACCGGCAACGAGGACGGCCAGCGCTGCACGGTCAACAACCCGTGCGAGGTGGACGCCGGCGGCAACATCACCGTCCGCCAGGGCATCAACTACGCCGAGGAGACCTACCAGATCCCGGCCTGCTTCACCACGGGCAACAAGCTCGACCTCGGCGCGGCGGGCTGCGTCCTGCCCAAGCCGTAACGGCCTCACCCGGGCGTACGGCGGACGGAGCGGCCCGCGAGCACATCCGTCCGCCGGCCGTCCTCGACGGCGAAGCGGCCGTCGACCAGCACATGGGGAATGCCGGTCGGCAGCGCCCGGGGCGCGGCGAAGGTGGCACCGGGCGCGACCGTCTCCGGGTCGAACAGCACCAGGTCCGCCCGGTAGCCCTCGCGCACCAGCCCCCGGTCCGGCAGCCGCAGCCGGGCCGCGGGCCGCGAGGTCAGATGGGCGACGCACTCCTCCAGCGACAGCACCCCCGACTCCCGTACGTAGTGCCCGAGGTAGCGCGGAAAGGTGCCGTAGGCCCGCGGGTGCGGCTTCGCGCCGCGCAGGATGCCGTCGGAGCCGCCGGTGTGGGCGCAGTGGCGCATGATGGCGCGGACGTTCTCCTCGTGGCCGACGTGCTGGAGGATCGTCGTGCCGAGCCGGTCCTCGACGAGCAGCCGGCGGGCCGCCTCCCACGGGGCCTCGCCGCCCGCCTCGGCCAACTCCCGCACGGTACGGCCCACTTGGGTGCCGAGCGAGGGATCGGCCACCCCGGACACCTCGATGGTGTCCCACTCGACCGGCACCCCGTGGCAGCCGTCGGAGCCGGTCACCTCCAGCTCCCGCCGGATCCGCTCGGCGGTCGCCGGGTCGGCGAGCCGGGCCAGGACCCGCTCCGGGCCGCCCTCGCTCGCCCAGCTCGGCAGCAGCGCGGCGAGGGTGGTGCAGCCCGGGGTGTACGGGTAGGTGTCCAGGGTGATGTCCGCGCCCGCGTCCAGGGCGCGGTCGAGGAGGTCCAGCAGCTCGCCCGCGCGCCCCGCGTTCACCCCGAAGTTCATCGTCGCGTGCGCCAGGTGCAGCGGACAGCCCGCGCGCCCGGCCAGCTCCACCATCTCGGCGTAGGCCTTCAGCGCGCCGGCGCCGTAGGACCGGTGGTGCGGGCAGTAGTAACCGCCGTACCCGGCGACGACCCGGCACAGCTCGGTCAGCTCGGCGTCATCGGCGTACATCCCCGGGGTGTAGGTGAGCCCCGACGACAGCCCCACCGCGCCCTGCTCCAGCCCCTGCGCCACCAACTCCCGCATCCGGGCCAGCTCCTCCGGGGTCGCCGGCCGGTCCTCCCAGCCCATGACCAGCGCCCGGACCGTGCCCTGCGGGATCAGATAGGCGGCGTTCACGGCGATCCCGTGCCCGTCGATCCCGCGGTCCAGCCGGTCGAGGTACTCGCCGACCGTGCGCCAGTCGAAGTCGACGTCCTCGCCGTACCCGTTCCACCCGGTGATCGCCCGGCGCACCTCCTCCAGCGTGCGCTCGTCCACCGGGGCGTACGACAGTCCGTCCTGGCCGATCACTTCGAGGGTGACCCCCTGCGCGACCTTCGCACTGTGGTCGGGATCGCGCAGCAGGGCGAGATCGGAGTGGGCGTGCATGTCGATGAAGCCGGGGGAGAGGACCAGCCCCTCCGCGTCCAGCTCCCGCATCGCGCTCGGCCGTTGGCAGCCGGCCGCCGCGGCCTCCTTGACGATCGAGACGATCCGCCCGCCGTCGACCACCACATCGGCCCGGTACGACGGCCCGCCACTGCCGTCGACCACCTCGGCGTCCCGTACGACCAGGTCCTCCATGCCGGCCCCTCCGAATGGTCCGTGTGCGGTCAGAAGCAGGTGCGGATGTAGTCGACCACCGTGCCGTCCGCCTCGGCCACCGGGATCAGCTGCCACTTGTCGAAGACCGTGCACGGGTGGGACAGCCCGAAGCCGACCCAGTCGCCCACCCGGAGGTCGGCACCGGAACCGGTGCGCAGCCACAGGTGCTGGTCCGACAGCGCGGTCACCTCGATCCCGGCGGCCGGCCGCTCGGTGCCGTCGTCCCCGCGCACCACCTGCGCCACCGGCAGATCCAGGTCGTAGGCGGCGTCCCGCTTGCCCGCGTTGACGAACGCCTCCGTCGCCGAGGGCCGCGAGACCACCTGCGCCCAGAGCCGGAAGGCGGGCTCCAGCGCCCCTTCCTCGGGCACCCGGTTGAACGGCGTGAGCCGCCGGTAGTGCACATCGTCGTGCGAGACGTACGCGCCGGAGCGCAGCAGCTTCAGCACGGGCAGGGAGAGCGCGGGCACCTCGGCGAACACCTCGGCGACGGCGTCGAACCACTCGCTCCCGCCGGCACTGACGACGATCTCCCCGGCGCCCGCGAACCGCCCGTCCTTGTCGAACTCGGCCGCCAGCGCCACCAGGTGACGCAGCCATGCGCGCACCCGCGCCGGATCGGCGTCCGGCACCTGGGCCTCGTACCCCGCCACGCCGACCAGCCGGAGCGTGTCCGTGCGCCCCACCGCCTCGGCCACGGCCCGGGCATCCGCCGCCGACCGCACGCCGGTCCGCGCGCCCTCGCCCGCGCCCAGCTCCACGACGACGTCCACCGGACGGGCGGTACCCCGCAGCGCGGCGTCCATCAGCTCGACCCCGCGCACGGAGTCGACGTAGCAGACGAAGCGGAAAGCGGGGTCGGCGGCGAGTTCCGCCGCGATCCAGCGCAGGGCCGGGGCGTCCACCAGCTCATTGGCGAGGAACACCCGCTGGATCCCGAACTCCCGGGCCACCCGCACCTGGTGGGGCACCGCCAGCGTGATGCCCCACGCGCCGTGCTCGATCTGGCGGTGGAAGAGCTGCGGCGCCATGGAGGTCTTGCCGTGCGGGGCGAAGGCGAGGCCGTGCCGGGCCGTGTAGGACTCCATGAGCGCGAGGTTGTGCGCGAGCCGTTCGGCGGACAGGACGAGGAGGGGCGTGGTGAACCCGCCCTCCGCGGTGAACAGATTGCGGCGCTCGGCGGCCAGTTCGCGCACGGTACGGCCGTGGGCGTCCGGCGGGAGCCCCTTGAAGCGGTGGTCGACCCGTTCCTCGGCCAGACGGCCGAGCGCCTCGGTACCCATGCGAGCCCCTCTCTGCCGTTGCAATATGTGCAACGTCCATTGCATGCAGTGCTCCTGCTGTCTAGCATCTCGCCGACACCCGGTCAACGGAGCCGCCGCCCCGGACATCGACAGGAGCCATCATCGACGACGCTGCTTACGAGGTGGAGTACGTGGATGTCGTCACGCTCGGCGAGTCCATGGTCACCTTCGTGCCCACCCGCCCGGGACGGCTCGCGGACGTGCCGTCCTTCGACCGCGCGATCGGCGGCGCGGAGTCCAACGTGGCCTGCGCGTTGGCCGCTCTCGGTCACGCCACACGGTGGGTGAGCCGGGTGGGCGCGGACGGCTTCGGCGACCATCTGCTGGCCCGGATCGCCGACCACGGCGTCGACGTCTCCGCCGTCCACCGCGACCCCGCCCGCCCCACCGGCATCTACTTCCGCACCGGCGCGGACCGTGCCACGGGCGCGCACGAGGTGGTGTACTACCGGGCGGGCTCGGCGGCGTCCGCCATGTCCGTGGCCGACGTGGACACGGCGGCGGTACGGGCGTGCCGGGTGCTGCATCTGTCCGGGATCACGGCGGCGTTGTCGCCCCAGTGCCGCGAGCTGCTGTGGCACCTGACGGCCCCGCGCGCCGGCGGCCCCCTGATCTCCTTCGACGTGAACTTCCGTCCCGCGCTGTGGCCGGAGCGGGGCGAGGCGGCGGTACTGCTGGAGCTGGCGCGGCGCGCCGACCTCGTCTTCGTGGGCGCGGACGAGGCGGAGGAGGCCTGGGGCGTCACCGGCGGCGCGGAGGCGATCAGGGAGGCGCTGCCCGAGCCGGAGGTGCTGGTGGTGAAGGACGGGGAGAGGGGCGCGACGGCGTTCGCCCGGGGCCCCCTGGAGGGTGCCGGCGCGGATGCGGACACGGTCACGCCGGGCGCTCCCGAACCGGCCGCCACCGTCGGCGCCGTGACGCACCGCGTCTTCGAACCCGCTCCCCGCGTCCACGTCGTGTCCACCATCGGCGCCGGCGACGCCTTCGCCGCGGGCTTCCTCTCCGCCACCCTGCGCGGACTGCCCGTACGGCAACGGCTGAGGTACGGCCATCTCGCCGCCGCCGCGGTCCTCACCGCGCCCACCGACCTCGCCGCACCGCCCGGCCGCGGCCACGCCGACCGCCTCGTCGCCCTGGACGCCCCGGCATGGGGGAGACTTCGACTCGCCCCCGGCTGGACGCAGGCCGAGCGGGCACCGGAGGAGGCGAATCCCACATGAGTCAGACCGTCGACCGCGCCCTGAGCATCCTGCCGCTGCTCGCCGAAGGCCCCGCCGACCTCGGCCAGGTCGCCGACCGGCTCGGCGTCCACAAGTCCACGGCCCTGCGCCTCCTGCGCACCCTGCACGAACACGGCCTGGTCTACCGCCAGTCCGACCAGCACTACCGCCTCGGCGCCCGCCTCTTCGCCCTCGCCCAGGAGGCGATGGAGAACCTCGACGTCCGCGAGATCGCCCACCCCCACCTCGTACGGCTGAACGAACAGTGCGGCCACACCGTCCACCTCGCCGTCTACGAGGAACACGAGGTCCTCTACATCGACAAGGTGGACAGCCGCTACCCGGTCCGCATGTACTCCCGCATCGGCAAGCCCGTCGCCATCACCGTCGCCGCCGTCGCCAAACTCCTCCTCGCCGATCTCCCCGAACCCGAACGCCGAGCCCTCGCCGAAAAGCTGGACTACCCCGCGTACACCCCTCGTTCCACCCCCAACGCCGAAGCCTTCCTCCGTGAGCTGGCCAAGGTCCGCGACCAGGGCTGGGCCACCGACCTCGGCGGCCACGAGGAGTCCATCAACTGCGTCGCCGCGCCGATCCGCGGCGCCGACGGCCGGGTGGCCGCCGCGATGTCGGTCTCCGCCCCCAATGTCGTCGTCACCGCCGACGAACTGCTCGCCCTCCTCCCGCTCGTCCGCCGCACCGCGGACGCCATCAGCGCCGAGTTCTCCGGCAGACCTCCCGTCACGGAACAACCATCACAGAACGTCCGTAAGGATCACGTATGACCGAAAAGATCGCCCTCACCCCCAAGACCCACACCACGCCGCCCGCGAAGTTCTCGCACGGCGTGCGCAAGGGCAACATCCTCCAGGTCGCCGGCCAGGTCGGCTTCCTGCCCGCGGAGGAGGGCAAGCCCCCGACCCCGGCCGGCCCCACCCTGCGCGAGCAGACGCTCCAGACCCTCGCCAACGTCCAGGCGATCCTCGAAGAGGGCGGCGCGAGCTGGGACGACGTGATGATGATCCGCGTCTACCTCACCGACGTGGACCACTTCGCCGAGATGAACGACATCTACAACGCCTACTTCGAGGACCAGGCCCTCACCCAGCCGCCCGCCGCCCGGACCACGGTCTACGTCGGCCTGCCGCCCGGCCTCCTGATCGAGATCGACGCACTCGCCGTCCTCGGCTGAGCCCCACCCCCCTGCACGACGCACACGGCACGGCACCCTCCGGGGCGCCGTGCCGCGCTCCCCCCTGCCCGAAAGCACCATGACCCCACGAAGAGGACCCCCGAATGTCCTTTTTCCCACCGGCGTTCACGCTCGCGGCCCCAGCCCCCGCCCCCGCCACCCCGCCGCACACCGGCGGACTGCTCCTCCTCATGGACGGCACCCCCGGCCTCCTCACCATCGCCGCCCTCGGCATAGCCCTGCTGCTCTTCCTGATCATCAAGGCGCGCCTGCAGCCCTTCGTCGCGCTGCTCGCCGTCTCCATAGCCGTCGGCCTGCTGTCCGGCCTGTCGGTCACCGAACTCTTCGGCACCGTCCAGAGTTCGAGCGCCGTCTCCACCATCGAGTCCGGCATGGGCGGCATCCTCGGCCACATCGCGATCATCATC
Organism: Streptomyces sp. SCPE 10; assembly: GCF_051980735.1. Classification (NCBI taxonomy): domain Bacteria; kingdom Bacillati; phylum Actinomycetota; class Actinomycetes; order Kitasatosporales; family Streptomycetaceae; genus Streptomyces; species Streptomyces sp. SCPE 10. The sequence continues at coordinate 4,843,955 of NZ_CP197069.1, forward strand.
GGCCTCGGCACGATGCTCGGCGCGATCCTCGAAGTCAGCGGCGGCGCCCAGGTGCTGGCCCAGCGCCTGCTGTCCCTCTTCGGCGAGCGGCGCGCCCCGCTGGCCATGGGCCTGACCGGCCTGATCTTCGGCATACCGGTCTTCTTCGACGTGGGCATCTTCGTCCTCGCCCCGCTCGTCTACGCGGCGGCCAGGCGCGGCGGCAAATCGATCGTCCTCTACTGCCTGCCCCTCCTCGCGGGCCTGTCCATGACCCACGCCTTCCTGCCCCCGCACCCCGGCCCGGTGGCGGCCGCCGGCCTGCTGCACGTCCAGCTCGGCTGGATCATCCTCATGGGCGTCGTCTGCGGACTGCCCGCCGTGGCCGCGGCCTGGGCGTACGCGGCCTGGATCGGCAAGCGGGTCTTCGTCGCCGTACCGCAGGACATGGTGGAGGCGGCCGAGGAGGCGAAGCGCGCGGTGCTGGCCGAGCAGCGCGCCCAGGGCGTGCCGGCGCAGGAACGCCCGGTGCCCCTCGCCACCGTCCTGGCCATCATCGGCACGCCACTGATCCTGATCCTGGCGGCCACCTTCTCCTCGATCGCCCTGGACCCCTCCCCGTTCCGCTCCTTCCTGCAGTTCCTGGGCCACCCCTTCGTCGCCCTCACCGCGGCCCTGCTCCTGGCGTACTACCTGCTGGGCATCCGGCGCGGCTGGTCCTACAAGTCCCTGGAGACGGTGTCCACTTCGTCGCTGAAGCCGGTGGGCAACATCCTGCTGGTGGTGGGCGCGGGCGGGGTCTTCGGCGCCGTGCTGAAGGCGAGCGGCGTGGCCCAGGCCCTGTCGGACACCTTCCACGGCGTGGGCCTGCCGGTGATCGTCCTGGCGTACCTGATCTCGCTGGTGCTGCGGGTGGCGCAGGGCTCGGCGACGGTGGCGATCGTGACGACGGCGGGCATCGTGGCCCCGCTGCTCGCCGAGGACCACACCTCGCAGCCCTTCGCCGCCCTGGTCATCATGGCCATCTCGGCGGGCTCCATCTTCGCCTCGCACGTCAACGACGGCGGTTTCTGGATGGTGGCCAAGTACTTCGGCATCAGCGAACGCGACACGCTGCGGACGTGGACCGTCCTGGAGTCGGTGCTGTCCGTGTCCGGTTTCGCCGTGGCCGGGGTCGTAAGCCTGTTTGTGTGAGGGACATAAGTTGCCGACGCGACGCGCGGGCTGACTGGTTCCGGCACAGGGAAGTCGTCCATACTGCCGCCGTGGAGCAGCGCATAGGATCGAGCAGCAATCCGTTGAACACCGAAGCGTTGAAGGCGGAAGCGGTGACGAGCGAGCCCGTGACGGGCGCCGGGTTCGACCCGGCCTTCATCCCGGGGATCACGGGTCCGGCGTCGCCGTCGGAGCCGAAGTCCTCCCCGGAGCAGGAGTCCGAGCCGGAGGCCGACGCGGCCTCTGCCGAGCAGACGACGGCGGACGAGGCCGGGGCCTCCGAAACCCCGGCCGAGGACACCCCGTCCTCGTCCGACGACACCTTGTCCGACGGGCCGTCCGACGGGCCGGTCTTCGAGGCCGCCGACCGGCGCGCCAGGATAGTGGCCGACCACAAGGGCGTCCGGCTCAGCCTGGACGAGGAGTCCTGCGAGTTCGGCTGGGACGAGATCGCCGCGGTCGAGTCGGAGACCCCGCGCTTCGGCAAGCGCTACACGATCACGGTGCACACCCCGGAGCGGCGCTGGTACCCGATCGAGATCGAGGCACCGTCCCGGTCCCGCTTCAAGGAGTGGGACGAGCAGCTGGACGCGGTCCTGGACGCGTACTTCGAGGACGGCGACTGAGCCGACCCCCCTGCTGCCCACGAGCCGGCTCCCCCGGGAGCCGGCTCACCGACTCATGTCCTCGTGACCGGACGTTGGTCGCCTCAGCACTGGCTAAAGTACGTCCGAAAGAGCGGACCGGAAGGCCTCTACCTCTTCACGGATATACGGTGAGAGATCAGTCAGCATGTTGACTGTTTCATTCAGGTGACGCGCTAGTTCCGGTGCATTTCTCCATGTTTCGGCATTCCTTGTCAGCACTGCTGAGAGCAAGTCGTCGTCGTACCATCCGGTCTCTGCTTCCTGGGGGGCTGTTGCTCGCAAAAAATCCAAGGCAACAGGGAGAAGCCACTGAAGGCCAATATCTTGGCCGACCAGACGCCGTAGGTCTTCTGCGGACAGGTCCTTGACCGCTCGGCGCCTCAATTCATGAACGCCACGAACCAGAGATGTGCTGTTGCCGGTGGGCTCAGGCCAGCGGTGCCCTTCAAGTTCCTCGATCGATTTTTCTTTGCTAATGAACTCCGAGAGCATCGGTCGCCTTTCAGGATACTCAAGTGCGATGTCCGATTGAATGCAGGAACCCGTTGAGTCGATCAAGTTCGGCGATCGCATTTTTTCGTTTTGTGATCAGAACCTCGAGCCCGCGGTCGGTCAACGTCTCGGGAGGGCTCGAAATTTCCCGGTCAAGGACCCTTCTGATCCTGTCCAATCCGTCCCGTGCCTGCTTCAACTCGGCGATGTGGTCGAAGGGCGTACCGTCGGCCTTCCGGGCGACGACTTCCCCGCTTGCCTCTCGCCTGGCCGCATTGTAGTGGTTGTGGTTGGCCTGCGAATTTACGTCGCCGAGCGGATCCTTCTTTATGTTTTCAAGTTTTTCGATGGCTCGTTGGGCGGCGCTGGTAATTCCTAACTGGCGAGGGCACCCCTCGGGTGCGAGCCCGAGAGAATCGCTCCAAGTGTGAGGTCTTTCGACGTAAGTGACTGGATTTGGAGCTGGTTCCAGGCCGAGCGGGTCGACGCTGAGATACCGGCCGGTCTCGGGGTCATAGTGCCTGAAGTAGTTGTAGTGCAGCCCGGTTTCCGGGTCGTAGTACTGGCCGGGGAAGCGTAGCGGCGTGTACGTCGTGCTGTTTGTTGCCCATGCCGTTGTTCCCCACAGGGTGCTTCGGGTGCGCCAGGCGATGTCGCCCTGTTCGTCGATGAGTTCGTTCGGGGTGCCGACGAGGTCGGTGACGATGGCGAAGAAGCGGGAGTCGATTTCTTCCTGGGGGGTGTCGGCGGATGTGATGCGTTCGGTTTGGGACAAGGGGCGTAGGCCCTGGTGGTCCCAGGTGAGGGTGACGGGGTGGGGGAGGGACGGGGAGGTGGTGGTCTGTTCGCAGAGGGTGGTGCCGTCCCAGGTGAAGGACACGTGTTCGAGGACGGTTTCGCCGTCGTCGGACAGGCGGAGTTTGGCGGTGCGGCGGCCCAGGGGGTCGTACGTGTAGCGCCAGCGGGTGCCGTCCGGGGTCGTCACCGACACCAGGCGGTCTTCGGTGTCCCATGCGTAGCGCCAGGTGTCCGGTTTGCGGGAGAGGCGGGTTTTCTGGCGGAGGGTGATGCGGCCCAGGGCGTCGTGTTCGTAGCGGACGTTGCCGGCGCGCAGGATGCGGGTGCCCTCGTAGGCGCGGGGACCGGTCGCCTCCGTGCCGGGGTGGGCGGAGGGCCAGCCGGCCTCGGTCTGGTTGCCCGCCTCGTCGTAGGCGTAGCGCTCGGTCCAGCCGGCCGCGTGGACGGCGGTGACCCGGCCGGTCGCGTCGAGGTCGAAGCGGCGGGGCCCCGAGAGGTGGTCGTCGATGCCGGTCAGGTTGCCGTCGGCGCGGTAGGTGTAGGACCGGTGCTGGACCAGGGTGCCCGCGGCGCCGGTCACCGACTGGGTCGTCAGGCGGCCCAGTGCGTCGAAGGTGTGGGCCAGTGTCACCGTCTCGCCGATGCGGCGGGTCAGTTCGCGGCCGGCGTCGTCATAGGTGAAGTCGATGGTGCGGCCCGATGCCACCATGTTCGTGCGGCGGCCCGCCGCGTCGTACGACCAGGTGGAGACGGCGCCGGTGGGGGTCGTGCGGCCCGTGCGGCGGCCCAGGGCGTCGTACGTGTATGTCAGCGTCCGGCCGTTCACCGTCTCCGAGCGCAGGCGGCCGTGGCGGTCGCGCAGCAACGTCAGTGTGGTGCCGTCCGGGCCCGTCGCCTCGGCCAGTTGGTCCGTCAGGTCGTAGGCAAAGGTCGTGATCCGGCCCGCCGCGTTCTTGCGCAGTACTTGGCCGATTTCGTTTCGCTCGAAAGAGATCTGCTCACCGAGGGCGTTACGGCGGGAGGTCAGGCGGCCTGCCGGGTCGTACTCGTACGTCAGGGTCCGGTGGTCGAAGTCCGTCTCCGCCACCAGGCGGCCTGCGGCGTCGTACGCGTACTCCCACGTGAGGCCCTGCGGGTTGGTGACCTTCGTCAGGCGCAGTTCCGCGTCGTGGTCGAACTCGTAGCGCACCCCGTCCGGGCCCGTGCGGGACGACAGGAGGTCGAAGTGGGTGTACGAGAAGCGCGAGACCCCGCCCAAGGGGTCCGTGTGGCTCGTGCAGTTGCCCTCGCCGTCGTACGTCCACGTCTCCGTCGTGCCGTCGGGAGCCGTACGGCGGAGCAGGTGGCCCTCGACCGACCACTCCAGCAGTGTCGTCGCGCCGGCCGGGTCGGTGATCGCGGTCGGGCGGCCGAAGGCTTTCCGCTCATAGCGGGTGACCGCGCCCAGCGGATCCGTCACCCTCACGGGGAGGCCCGCCCGGTCGCACTCGACCGTCGTCGTGTTGCCCAGCGGGTCTCTCACCGAGGTCGGATGGCCGGACTCGTTGTACGTGAAGTGGGTCGTCCCGCCCGCCGGGTCCGTCACCGACGTGCGGTTGCCCCGCGCGTCGAAGGTCTGCCGGACGACCATGCCGTCCGGGCCGACGAGCTTGACCGGCAGACCCGGCTCGTCGTACTCCGCTCGCGACTCGCGGCCGTCCGGGCGGACGACGGACGTGAGATTGCCCGCCTCGTCGTAGCGGAACGATGTCGTGTGGCCCAGCGGGTCCGTCGTGGAGAGCAGACGGTTGTAGCGGTCCCGGACGTAGCTCGTGGTCGCGCCCAGCGGGTCGTTCTCCGCGACCACCTGCCACGCGTCGTTGACCAGGTAGCGGCGGGTGTGGCCCGCACCGGTGGTGGCCGTCGTCGTGCGCAGGCCGGTGGTCGGATCCGGGCCCTCGTACGTCAGGCGAAGGGTCATGTGGCCGGCCGCGCCGCCCTCGGCGACGCAGCGGTTCTGGTCGTCGTACTCGTATGTGTAGCCGCGGTCGTTCGTGTCCGTCCAGGACGTGACCCGGCCCGCCTCGTCGTACGCGAAACGGAGCGGCAGACCAGAGGAGTTGACGACCTCCGTGAGATTTCCGTCCGTGTAGCGGAAGCGCTTGAGTTCCTCGCCCGTCGTCGCCAAGTGGTACGACGTGACGCGGCCCGATTCGGTCGTGACGAGGACGCCCTGGCCCGCGCTCGTGAAGACGGACAGCGGGGTGCCCTCGGTGTCGTACTCGAAGGTGATCCAGTTGCCGTTGCGGTCGTCCACCTGCTCCAGCACCGCGAGGTTCTCGGTCCGGTCGGCGAAGTGCCAGGTGCGGCGGGTTTCCGGGTCGGTGATGGTGTAGCCGCCGTCGACGCGGTCCAGCGGTCGGCGGGGGCCGTGAGTGGGCAGGGTGGGCAGGCCCGGCGCGGGGTGGGGGTAGGACAGGAGGAGGCCGTCCGCCGTGACGAAGACGACTCCCTCCGCGTCGATCTCCAGACGCTGGTCGAGCGTGGAGGACCACGACGGGCCGAACCAACGGCCCAGGTGGTAGCCGGACTCCACCCGCCGTTCGAGGAGCAGCGGGAGTGCGCCGGGCAGGACGACGTCCGTCTGGGGCAGATACATCCTGCCCGTGGCGAGGTCGATGGGGTCGGTGCCGTCGCTGACCCGGGAGTCCTGCTCGCGGGAGGGCTGACGGGGGTCCTCGCGCACCGTGTCCCGGGCGGTGGCCCTTCCCGCGTCCTCCGCCCCCACCCGCGCCCCGTCCTTCAGGGTGCCCTCGGCCACCGAGCGCATGCCCGCCTGTGCCGCGTCGCGCGTCAGTCCGGCCTCCAGGCCGACGCCGTCGCCCACGAAGAGCTGGGGAAGCATGCGGCCGCCGAATTCGGACGGGTCCTTCTTGAAGTCGGACCACATGCCCTTCAGGGCGCGGTCCGGGTGCTCGCCGGTGGCGACCAGGCCACTCAGGGTCATGCTGACATGCTGGAGGTAGTTGGCCGGGTGCGTGAGGTTGTAGGAGTCCAGGGGGTTGAGGCCGCGGACGAAGGTGACCAGGCCCGCCGTGCCCTTGACGACACCGCCGACGAAATGGACGGCCTCGGTGTCGAGCTGCATGTAGCCGTCTTCGAGGTTGTGGCGCAGACGGGCCAGCGGTGGCGGCTCGGCCGGGGCGTGGGCGAGGGCCGTCTTGATCTTGCCCTGGGCTTCCGTGGCCGCGGTGTTGCGCTGCTTGCGGGCGGCGGCGAGTTTGTGCACGGCCGAGTCGACGTCGGCCTTGCCGGGGTCGTGGAACGGCTCGGGCCTGGGGCCGGGGTCCTCGTCGGCCTTGACCTTCGCGTTGTACGCGTCGGCCTTCTTGTTGTACGCCTCGGCCGCGTCCCTGGATGCCTTCTCGCCCTTCTTGTAGAGCTCCAACGCCTCCTTGGCCTGGCTCTGGGCCCATGTGACGGTGTCCGCGTACGACTCCAGCGCCTTCGCCGCTTCGAGGCACGCCTCGGCAGCGGTGGCCCACTTGGCCGGATGCACACCGAACTTCTCGCGGAAGGCATCGCCGGCCTCACCCTGCCAGCCGGAGGAGTCGACCTTGCGCATGCCCTGGCCGACCTTGTCGAAGGCGCCGTGGAAGTCCCGCAGATGCTCGGCGCTCTCCCGGATCCGCTCCGGAGCGCCGTGCAGGAGCTGGTGGGGATCGTCCGTCTCGCCGAGCTGCTTCTCACCGGGGGTGGCGCCGAGATAGGAGGCGAGTCCGTCTCCCGCGTCCTCGATCTTGTCGGCCCACTTGTGCAGACCGACGTGGTCCAGTTCACCGCCCACCTTGTGCGCGGCCCAGTCGACGCCCTCGCCGAGCTTCTTCTTGCCCGCGTTCCACGTCTCCTCACCGGCACCGAGGACCGTGTCGGTGAACTTGCCGATCTCGCCCAGCCCCATCAGCCCTCACCGCCCTGCTGCCCGGCGGCCGCGGCGCGTTCCGCGGGGGAGGGGCCGAACGCCGCGTCGAGCATCCTGTGGTACTCCGCGTCCGACATGCCGCTCGGCCTGATGCCCATGTTCCGCGCGACCTGCGAGTCCATGAAGTCGCGTGCGTCGTCGTTCCAGCCCTGCTTGCTGTTGGCCCACGCCCGATCGAATGACTCCTTGCTGTAGTCCGCGTTCCCGGCGTACGCACTGGACTCGAAGATGTCGCCCCAGCCCATCTTCTCCACGTCCGCCTCGGAGGCGTCGGGATTGCCGATCGCCGCGTTGGCGACGTCCTTGAAGGTGCCCACCACATAGTTCTCGGTGTCGTAGTACGTGCCCGCCGCCAGGCCCGTCTTCGCCGCGAATCCGCTGCCCTCGTCGATCAGCGCGCGCACACCCCACTCCCAGCGCTCGCAGAACGACTTGAACTCGCCGGTCAGTCCCTCGTGGCCCAACTGCATGCCGGTCAGGCCGACCTTGTCGAATCCCCGGCCGGTGTCCGCCTCGTACACCATGCCCAGCTCCTTCAACTCGCCGAGGGCGTCGTTCAGCCCCTTGGCGATCAGGGCCAGGCCCTCGGTCTTCAGGTCCTTGCCGTCACCGCTCACCGCACGTCCCCCGACCCCCCGGCCGAGCCGCCCGGTCCACCGGTCGCGTCCACCGCGGCCCGGTCCGGCACGATCCCCACGACCGGCGGGAACAGCGTGCCCGCGCCGCCCACGTCCAGCGCGACCCCGCACGGCATCCCCACGGCGGGCACGGCGGCGTCCAGCAGCCGCGCGCCCAGCCACCTCTGGTACGTCCACTCCCGCTCGCCCTCGCCCCGCGCCAGCGCGTAACGGGCCAGGGCCGCCTCGCTGGAGAAGGCGTAGATCCAGCGGACGCCGCCGTAATCACCCGTCAGGGGAACGTCGTGCTCATCCACGGGCACGAGCACCGCCGTGCGGCGGAACTCGCCGATCCGCACGGCGAATTCACGGCGCGCGTGTGCCAGCTCGTCGGCGTCGGAACGAGTGGAGGAATTCCGGTTCGACGGCGAAGTGATGTCCTCGCCGTGCCCGTGGGTTCCCGGTTTCTCCCGTTCGGCGGATGCCGCGATCTCCGTGTATTCCGCGAGGTGTGATCCGCGTGTCCCCGTCGTCGAATTCATCCCGCCCCCCTGAGCGCTCACGCCCCGGAGCATCACATCGCCGCGTCGCCGCTCGCAACGCGAATCGGGCGGGACTGGCCGAAAACGCGTCGGCGCCCGGACCCTCGTCGAGGAGTCCGGGCGCCGTGGGGAAGGCAGGTGTCAGCTCACGGCATCGCGTGCACGTGCGCGCCCACCGCGTTCGACCAGGCGTTGCCCGAGGTCGCGTCCCAGTTGGTGGACCAGGTCATCGCGCCGCGCAGGGCGGGGTAGGTCTTCGACGGCTTGAAGGAGCCGCAGTTGGTGCCGGCGCTCAGGCAGTCGAGGGCGTTGTCGACGACCGAGGGGGAGACGTAACCGCTGCCCGCCGCGCTGGTGGACGCCGGGACGCCGAGGCCCACCTGGGAGGGGGCGAGACCGCCCTGGAGCTGGATGCAGGCGAGGGCCGTCAGGAAGTCGACCGTGCCCTGGCTGTAGACCTTGCCGTCGCAGCCCAGCATCGAACCGCTGTTGTAGAACTGCGTGTTGACGACGGTGAGGATGTCCTTGATGTTCAGCGCCGTCTGGAAGTAGGACGCGGACGTGGACTGCATGTCGATCGTCTGCGGGGCCATGGTGATGACGAGGGACGGGCCCGCCTTAGCCGACAGGGCGCGCAGCGCCTGCGTCATGTACGTCGCGTTCAGGCCGTTCTCCAGGTCGATGTCGACGCCGTCGAAGCCGTACGTCTGCATCAGGGAGTAGACGGAGTTCGCGAAGTTCGTCGCCGAGGCCGAGTCGCTCACCGACACCGTGCCGTTCTGGCCGCCGATGGAGACGATGACCTTCTTGCCCGCCGCCTGCTTGGCCTTGATGTCGGCCTTGAACTGGTCGACCGTGTAGCCGCCGAGGCCGGCCGAGTCCAGGTTGAAGGTGACCGCGCCCGGCGTCGTGGTGGCGTCCGCGAAGGCCACCGCGATGATGTCGTACGCGGAGGGGACGTCCGAGATCTTCTGGACCTTGGCGCCGTTGTTGAAGTTCTGCCAGTAGCCGGTCACCGCGTGCTTCGGGAGCGAACCGCCGGTGCCGCCGGACCCGGAGGAGTCCGTCGTCGCCGTCACCGCGGCCGACTTCTGCGACTCGCCCGCCGCGTTCGTCGCCGTCACCTGGAAGCTGTACGAGGTGGCCGGGGACAGGCCGGTCACGGTCGTCGAGGTGCCCGTCGTGGAGGCGACCTTCGCGCCGTTCTCGTACACGTTGTAGCCCGTGGCGCCCGAGGACGTGGACCAGGTGAGGGTCGCCGAGGAGGAGGTCTTGGCGGAGACCGCGAGGCCCGTGGGGGCGGCCGGGACGGTGGGCGGCGGCGTGGTGCCGCCGGTGCCGCCGCCGTCGGGGCCGAAGAGGGAGACGTCGTCGGCGTAGTAGGCGGCCTGGCCGTACCACCCGTGCGTGTAGACGGTGACCGACGTGGTCGACGCGCCCGTGGTGAAGGACGTCGACAGCTGCTTCCACGTGGTCGTGTCGGGGGTCCACGTGGAGACGTCCGTCGTGCCCGTGCCCGTCACGCCCAGGTACGTGTAGCCGCCCTGCACCCAGGAGCTCAGCGTGTACGACGAGTTGGGCTTGACCGCGACCGTCTGCGTGCACTGGGCGTTGTCCTGCCCGGCCGGGGTCGCCTTCAGGGCGCTGGTGCCGGAGTGCACCGGGGAGGAGACCGTCGTGCCGCTGCCCGCGCTGCACGTCCAGTTGGACAGGCCCGACTCGAAGCCGGCGTTGACGACGTTGTTGACGTCCGCCGCGGCGGCCGGGGCGGCGGTGGCGGCGAGCCCCGCGGCCGCGAGGGCGAGGGTGGTGGCGGCGGCCCATGCCGCCGGCCGGCGTCGGCCGCGAAGTGGTCTGAGGGTGCCTGGTGCGCGGTCCACGGGGACCTCCGGGGAGTCGTGGGGAAGTTGCCGGGTGGGGAGTGGAACCGGTGGCCATCGGTGCACACACAAGTTGGTCCAGACCAATTGCGCTGTCAAGAGGTCCAGATCAAAACCATCTCCGGTCGTCCGCTCGCGCCCGCCCCCGCCGCGCGCCGGAGCCTCCCCCGATCGCCCGGTCGACTTGTCCCCGTTTGCAGCGACTTGCCTCGTCAACTTCCACACCGGCTCCACCGACGCTGTTCTCCGGCCACACACCCGTGGATACAGTGCTCAGGTAGTCACGCAGTGAAGTCACCGGGGAGCGGCGCGTGCCAACAGCCATTGCCGTGACCAGTGCCGACCTGGCACTGCCGCCACAGGACGAACGCACCATGCCCGCCGTCGTGCTGGACGGCCTCGACGGGCGCCCGCTCGATCACGCGCTCACCGAACTGCACGCCCTCGTCGAGCGGCACGGACACGTCGTCGTCGTGTGCTCCGCGGCCACCCCGGAACCCGTCGTGCGCCGCCTGTACACCCTGCGCTCGCTGCTGGAGAGCGACCGCATCGCCCTGTTCCGGCCCGACTTACCGCCCCTCGGGGTCGCCGTCCTCGCCCGCCAGTTACGGCAGCTCGCCTCCTGCGACCTCAGCCCCGGGGTGCTCGCCTCCGCCGGGCGGCTGCTCGCCCACTACATCCACGCCGGCGCCGTCCTCGGCTCCGTCGCCCGGCTGGACCGGGTGCCGGTCGGACTGAAGGCGCACGCCAAGTCCTGGATGCCGGGCACCCGGTTCGCCGTACTCGCCCACCCCGAGCCCCAGTTCGTCAAGGCCGTGCCCGGCGCCACCCTCAAGGGCCCCGAATTCCCCACCTGGCTGCTCCTCGCCAAGGGGCAGCTGCCCGGCGACTGGGCCGCCGGACTCGGCGCCCAGTGGCAGGCCCAGGGCGTGCGCGAGACCCCGCTGCCCGCCGAATCCCGCACCTGGTGGGGCACCGGCCGCCTGATCGAGTTCTGCGGCCACCTGGACGACCTCTCCGTCCTGTACCAACTGGTCACCTCCGTACGGCAGTCCACCTGCCACTGGTGCGGACTCGACGTCATCGGCGACCGCTGCGTCTTCTGCTCCGCCGTCCCGCCCGCCCACGAGCCCGCCACACCCCGCGCCCTCGAACCCCGCACGCCCGCCTGACCCGAGCACACGTCCATATCCCGAACGACCGACTCCCCCAACGAGGTTGCACGGTTCATGAACTCCCGTCAGCGCCGCGGCGTGCTCCTGCTGATCCTGTCGGTCCTGTGCGCTCTCGGCGCGTTCGCCGGCGTGCTGTCCGTCGTCCACGACGTCGACTCCAAGGTCGGCCCCGAGGTCACCGCCTACCGGGTGCGTTCCGACGTCAAGCCGTACACCGCCCTGGACGCGGGACAGTTCGAGAAGATCCGGATGCCCAGGCGCTGGCTGTCCGGAACCGCCGTCACCGATCTGCGGCAGATCCAGGGCAAGACCGCCGTCACCACGCTGCGCGCCGGATCGCTGCTGCAGAGCGACATGATCGTGGACCAGCCCGCCCTCCAGCCGGGGCAGCAGGAGGTCGCCATCATGATCGACGCGGCGACCGGCGTGGCCGGGAAGATCACCCCCGGGTCGAGGGTCAACGTCTACGCCACCTTCGCCGGGAAGAAGGAGGGCGACCCGGACCAGTCGAAGATCATCGTGACCGACGCGCGCGTCCTCGACGTCGGCCGGATCACCGCCCTCGACCCCGACGCCGCCAAGAACGGCCCGCAGCAGCCCAGCGAGGCCGTGCCCATCACCTTCGCGCTGTCCACCCTCGACGCCCAGCGCGTCACCTACGCCGAGTCCTTCGCCCAGCGCGTCCGGCTCGCGCTGGTGGCGCCCGGCGGCGACGGCGGCGTGCCGGACAAGGACCGCACCTACGAACTCGCCACGGACAAGTGAGAGGCGGCCCGCATGCCGACCAGGATCCTCCCGGCGGGCGCCGACCCGGACGCCGTCCGCTCCCTCGTCACCCTGCTCAGCCAGCTGCCCGACGCCGAGCCGCAGCCGCCGCTGACCGACTCCACCCAGCTGGTCGACGCCCTCGCCCGGCTCGCCGCCGAGTCCGTGGACGAACTCCCCGAGGTGCTCGTCGTCCACGAACGCATCGGCCCCGTCCCGGCGTTGGAGCTGGTCCGGGAGATCGCCCTGCGCTTCCCGGCCGTCGGCGTCATCCTCGTCACCAGCGACGCGAGCCCCGGCCTGTTCGCCGCCGCCATGGACTCCGGCGCCCGCGGACTGGTCGCGCTCCCGCTGTCGTACGACGAACTGGCGGGCCGGGTGCAGGCCGTCGCCCAGTGGGCGACGGAGGTACGGCGCCACCTCGGGCACGGCGGGGAGGCGGCGGGCGGCGGCGGGGGCACCGTCGTCACCGTCAGCGGCGCCAAGGGCGGGGTGGGGGCCACGCTCACCGCCGTGCAGCTGGCGCTCGCCGCGCAGGCCTCCGGGCGGCCCACCGCCCTGGTCGACCTCGACCTCCAGTCCGGCGACGTCGCCTCCTACCTGGACATCCAGTTCCGGCGGTCGGTGGCCGACCTCGCCGCGATCACGGACATCTCCCCGCGCGTCCTCGCCGACGCCCTCTTCCGCCACGACACCGGACTGTCCCTGCTGCTCGCGCCCGGCGAGGGCGAACGCGGCGAGGAGGTCACCGACCGGGCCGTCCGGCAGATCGTGCGCGCCCTGCGCTCGCGCTACGAGGTCGTCGTCGTCGACTGCGGCGCCCAGCTCGGCGGGGCCGGCGCCGCCGCGGTCGAGACGGCGGACACCGCGCTGCTGGTCACCACGCCGGACGTGATCGCCGTACGCGCCGCCAAGCGGACCGTGCGGATGTGGGACCGGCTCCAGATCCGCAAGGCCGAGGAGACCACGACCGTCGTCAACCGGCACAGCCGGCACACCGAGATCCAGCCCGCCCTGGTGCAGCGGATCACCGGCACCGCACTCGCGCGCACCGCCGTCCCCGCCCACTTCAAGGAACTCCAGGCGGTGGTGGACGCCGGGCGGGTGCACGAACTCGACGGCCGCAGCACCGTGAAGCAGGCCCTGTGGGCGCTCGCGGGGGAGCTGGGGCTGGCACGGGCGGCCGAGGGCGCGCACCGGGGCCCGGCGCGCGCGCCCGGCGGCTTCCGGCGGCGGAAGGAGTGAACCGATGACACGGCGGGGCGCGGACGAGGGCCAGGTGAGCATCGAGTTCCTCGGGATGACACCGCTGATCCTCCTGACGCTGGTGCTCATGTGGCAGGCCGTGCTGGTGGGGTACACCTTCACGCTCGCCGGGAACGCCGCGGACGAGGCGGTACGGGCGGGTACGGCGGCGGCGCCGGGCGGCGCCCGCGAGGCGGCCTGCTCGGCGGCCGGGCGCAAGGACCTGTCGGCGGCGTGGCGGGCGAACGCGGCGGTGCGCTGCGGCGGCTCCGGCTATGTGACGGCCGATGTCTCCCTCAAGGTCCCGGTGCTCTTCCCGGGCCTGGCCTCCTTCCCCTTCACGGTGCACGGCCACGCGGGAGCGGTGGAAGAGGTGAAGGACTGAGATGGCGCACAGGAGAGACCGCGACCGGGGACAAGTCGCCCTGGAATACCTCGGGTTCGTGCCCGTCCTGCTGCTCGTGGCGCTCGCCGGCATCCAGCTCGGCGCCGTCGCCTACGCCGCCGAGCAGGCCGGTACGGCGGCCCGGGCCGGGGCGCGGGCCGCGTCGCTGCGGCAGGACGCCCAGCAGGCGTGCGCCGCGGCGGTCGGCGGCGGGATCGACGTGCGCTGCTCGTCCGGCGGCGGGGGCGGCTCCGTGACCGTGACCGCCACCGTCCGCATCCCGAAGATCGTCTGGAGCTTCGGCGACGCCACCAAGTCCGCCACCATGCCGCTCGACCACTGAGGAGCAGGGGACCATGAGCCTGCGCGCACGCATCAGCACTCCGGAGGAGCACGGCAGCCGGGGCGAGGACGGACACCTGGTCGCCGCCTACCGGGCCAAGCTGCTGGAGGAGATCGACCTCGCGGAGATGGGCTCGCTGGCCGCCGCCGACCGGCGCAGCCGGCTGGAGCGGGTGCTCGGCCACATCATCAGCCGCGAGGGACCGGTGCTGTCGACGGTCGAGCGGTCCCAGCTGATCCGGCGGGTGGTGGACGAGGCACTGGGCCTCGGCATCCTCGAACCGCTGCTGGAGGACGCTTCGATCACCGAGATCATGGTGAACGGCCCGGACGCCGTCTTCGTGGAGCGGGCCGGCCGGGTGGAGCAGCTGCCGCTGCGGTTCGTCTCCACCGACCAGCTGATGCAGACCATCGAGCGGATCGTGTCGACCGTCAACCGCCGGGTGGACGAGTCGAATCCGATGGTCGACGCCCGACTGCCGTCCGGCGAGCGCGTCAACGTCATCATCCCGCCGCTGTCGCTGACCGGCCCCGTCCTCACCATCCGCCGCTTCCCGCGCTCCTTCACCCTCCAGGAGCTGATCGGGCTGGGCTCGCTGGCCGAGCCGATGGTGTACCTGATGGCGGGGCTGGTACGGGCGAAGTTCAACATCATCGTCTCGGGCGCGACCGGCACCGGCAAGACCACCCTCCTCAACGCCCTGTCCGGACTCATCCCGCCGCACGAGCGCATCATCACCATCGAGGACTCCGCCGAACTCCAGCTCCAGCAGCACCATGTGGTCCGGCTGGAGTCCCGGCCGCCCAACGTCGAGGGCAAGGGCCAGGTCACCATCCGCGACCTGGTCCGCAACTCGCTGCGGATGCGGCCCGACCGGATCGTGGTCGGCGAGGTCCGCGGCGGCGAGTCCCTCGACATGCTCCAGGCGATGTCCACCGGCCACGACGGATCGCTGGCCACCGTGCACGCCAACAGCGCCGAGGACGCCCTCACCCGGTTGCAGACCCTCGCCTCCATGTCCGACGTGGAAGTGCCCTTCGTCGCCCTGCACGACCAGATCAACAGCGCGGTCGACGTGATCGTCCAGCTCACCCGGTTCGCCGACGGCGCCCGCCGTATCACCGAGATCGCCCTGCTCGACAGCCACGGCGGGGAGCCGTACCGGCTCGCCACCGTCGCCCGCTTCGACGCCCGGCCGATGACCGCGGACGGCCGGGTGCATGGCGACTTCGCCTACTTCCCGCTGCCCCGCCGCACCGCCGACCGCCTCCACATGGCGAGCCAGCCCGTCCCCCAGGCCTTCGGCGTCGCCCGCACCGCCGACCAGCTCGCCACCCGAGAAGCCAGGTAGGCCCCCACATGGAACTCCACACCCTCGTCCAGCTCACCCTCGGGGCGACGCTGCTGGCCTGCGTCCTCGCGGTGGCCGGCGTGCACAGCCACGCCCGGGGCCGGGCCCGGCGCGCCGCCCTCGTGGACCGCCTCTCGCACACCGGGCCGCCACCCGCCGCCCCCGGCCGCAGGCGGTACTTCCGCGACCTCGACCGGCGACTGCGCCGTACCCGCCCCGGCCGCCGGCTCGAACGGCGCCTGGCCGCCACCGGACTGGACGTCACGCCGGGCGAGTTCTCCGTCGCCCTGCTGGTCACGGTCGCCGCGCTCTGGCTGATCGGACAGGCCGCGCTCGCCCCCTTCTTCGGGCCGATCGCCGGGCTGCTGGGCGTGTGGGCGGCGGTGCAGTTCCTCAACTGGCAGCGGCAGCGCCGCATCGAGCGTTTCATCGGCCAGCTCCCCGAACTCGCCCGCATCCTGGCCAACGCCACCCAGGCCGGACTCGCCCTGCGCACCGCCATCGGGATGGCCGCAGAGGAGCTGGAGGCCCCGGCCGGCGAGGAACTGGCCAAGGTCGCCGACCAGTTGTCCGTCGGACACTCCCTGGACGACGCCCTCGGCGAGCTAGCCGACCGGCTGCCCTCGCGCGAACTGGTCGTCCTCGTCACCACGCTGGTCCTCGCCAACCGGGCCGGCGGCCAGGTCGTCTCCGCCCTGCGCAACCTCACCGAGACCCTGGAGGAACGCAAGGAGACCCGGCGCGAGATCCGCACCCAGCTGTCCCAGGTGACCATGACGTCGTACGCCGTGCCCGCGCTCGGCGTCGGCGCGCTGTTCCTGATGAACGGCGTCCGCGACGGCGCCCTGGCCCGGATGACCGGCTCCCCGGCCGGCCAGATCTGCGTGCTGATCGCCTTCGCGCTGTACGCCGTCGGCTTCGTCCTCATCCGGCGGCTCAGCCGCATCGACGTCTGAGGAGGCACGCCATGGCCCTGCTGCTCGCCCTGCTGGCGGGCGCCGCCGTCTGGGGGATCTTCACCGGCGTGCGCATGTACCGCGCCGACGCCAAGCTCCCCGGCGACCTCGCCATCGCCCTGGAGGTGGGCGCCACCCGCACCGGCGCGATGGGCTCCGTCATCGACCGCATGGGCATGCGCTACGCCCCGCTGGTGCTCCGCCTGATGGGCCCCCGCCTGGTCGCCAGGTACCGGCGCCGGATCGACCTCGCGGGCAACCCGGGCGGTCTGACCATCGACCGCTACGCCGCCCGCCGCGCGGTCTACGGCGTCCTCGGCGGGGTCGGCTGCCTGGTGTTCCTGCTGCGCGGCCAGTGGTTCGTGGCCGTACTGCTGCTGCTCTTCGGCGCGTTCTGGACCGAGGTCGGCATCTGGTCGGCGATCCGGGTGCGCAAGGACGTCATCGAGCGGACCCTGCCCGACTTCCTGGACGTGCTGGCGGTCGTGGTCAGCGCCGGGCTCGGCTTCCGGCAGGCGCTGGACCGGGTCGCCTCCCGCTACGAGGGTCCCTGGGCCGACGAACTGCGCATCACCCTGCGCCAGATGGACCTCGGCATGAGCCGCCGCCAGGCCTTCGCGGAACTGCGCCGGCGCAACGACTCCGAGCAGGTCGCCATGTTCGTCACCGCGCTCCAGCAGGGCGAGGAACTGGGCGCGCCGATCGTGGACACCCTCGTCTCGCTGGCCAAGGACATGCGCCGCACCGACGCCCAGAACGCCCGCCGCAAGGCCGCCCGCGCGGTGCCCAAGGCCACGCTGATGATCACCACGTTCATGGTCCCGGCGACGATGCTGCTGCTGGGCGCGGGACTGCTGCTGGGTTCCGGGGTGGACTTCGGATCGCTCACGGGGAAGTGAAGGGCGTGACGGCCGGGCGGGTCGAGCGGTTGAGGGGGGTGACGAGGAGGTGTGTCACGGGACTTCTGGGGTCGGCGGGGCGCGCGGACGAGCCGCCGTCGGAGCAGGTGCAGGTCCGGGCGTTGCAGGCGCTGTGCCGGCAGGTGTTCGGCTTCCGGCTGGCGATGATCGTCGTGGCGGCCCCCGCGGCCCTGCTGAACGCTGCCCCCGGCCTGGGCGTCCGCCTGGTCGGCGCGGCCGTGATCGTCACCTTCATGGTGTCCTACGTGCTCTTCCGCGACTGGGAGCGCTTCGGCCCCCTGCTGCTGCGCCACCCCGGCCTGCTGGCCGCCGACACCCTCTTCGGCTCCCTCCTGCTGGTCTCGGCGGGCCCGGACACCACCCTCGCCTACGTCGGCGTCTGCACCCCGCTGCTGGCCGGCCTGCTCTACAGCTGGCGCGGGGCGGCCTGCTTCGCCTCCCTCCAGGCGCTGATCCTGTTCGTCGTCCACCTCACCCTGAAGGCCGGCCGCGACGCCTCCGTGGCCGAGGCACTGCTGCTGCCCGGCCTGTGCGTCGTCGCCGGTGCCATGGGCTCGACCCTGCGCGGCCTGATGCTCCGCTTCGGCGCCGCCACCGAGGCGCTGACGGCGGTACGGGCGCGGCTCGCGGCGGCGGAGGCGGTGAGCGCCGAACGGGCCAGGCTGGCCCGGGAGATGCACGACTCCCTGGCCAAGACCCTGTACGGGGTCGCGCTCGCCGCCGACGGCCTCGCGGCCACCGCCTCGGCCGCCGACCCCGACCCGGACCGGCTGCGGGAACAGGCCGAACTGGTCTCCCGCTCGGCCCGCCGGGCGGCGGCGGAGTCCCGGGAACTGCTGACGGACCTGCGCCGCGAACCGGCCGGCTCGGCCCCGCCCTTCTGGTCCGAACTGGCCGCCGTCGTCGGCGACTTCGCCGCCCGTACGACCCTCAAGGTGACCTGTGCCTGCCCGGACCCCCCGGACACCCTGCCCGCGCTGTCCGCCGACCGCTCCCGCGCCCTGCTGTCCATCGCCACGGAGGCCCTGGAGAACGCCCAGCGGCACGCGGAGGCGACCCGGGTGGACGTGCGGGTCGCCGTCGACGGCGGGCTGCTGCGCCTGACCGTCCACGACGACGGCCGCGGCCTCCCGCCCGGCACCACGCTCGAACACCTGCGGTCCTCCGGCCACTTCGGCCTGCTCGGCATGGTCGAACGGGCCGCCCAGGCGGGCGCCCGCATCCGCGTCGGCCGCGGCACCCACACCCGGGGCACGGAGGTACGCGTCGAACTCCCCCTGCCCGCCGCCCTCTCCAGCCCCTGAAAGGAGGCACACCATGCGCCCGCACGTGTTCCCGCCGCCGGCCCGGCTGCGGCTGCTGGTGGCCGACGACAACCCCGTGGTGCGCGCCGGCCTGACCGCGCTGCTCGCGGACCGCGCGGACACCACCGTGGTGGCGGAGGCGATGGACGGCCGCGAGGCGTACGAGGCCGCGCTGCGGCACCGCCCGGACGTCGTCCTCCTCGACGTCCGCATGCCCGGGGTCGACGGCCTGTCGGCTCTGCCGCACCTGCTGCGCCTCGCGCCCGTCATGATGCTCACCTACAGCCACGACTCGCGGACGGTGCGGGAGGCACTGCGCCTGGGGGCCGGGGGGTACCTGGTGCACGGCGAGTTCACCACCGAGCAGCTGGTACGGGCCGTACGGGACGTCCACGAGGGCAGGCCGCACGTCACGCCCGGCGCGACCAGGGCATTACTCGACGAACTGCGGGGAAGTGCACCTGCACACGCGGAAGCTCAACTCCCTTCCACGAGCGTCCAAAATACGCTCCTACCTCCTTCACAATTGCAATCCGCTATGGGACAGTCGTCCCGGTCGCGGTTCCGGCTGAGTGTCAGGGAGGCGGAGATCATGGACCTCATCGCGTCCGGCATGACCAACCAGCAGATCGCCGCCGTCTGCTTCATCAGCGAGAAGACGGTCAAGAACCACATCAACCGCATCTTCGCCAAGCTCCAGGCCACCACCAGGTCCCAGGCCGCCGCGAAATGGCTGGGGGTGGCGTGAGATGACCGCCCGCGCCGACGCCAACACTCCGCGATGGGCCCACGGTTGGGCCCAGGGACCCTCGGCCGACCGGCGCACCCCGCCGTACGGTGCCGGGATCGGAGACGAGGCTGGAGGGGACAACCGTGAGCAGATGGTTCAACACCACGGTGACGTATCTGATGACCCGCGCCGCCCGCGGCGACCGGGGGCAGACGGCGGTGGAGTACCTCGGCATCATCGCGGTGGTCGTGGCGATCGTGCTGGCGATCACCGGGACGAGCATCGGGCAGACGATCTACGACGCGATCACCTCGAAGATCTCCGAGGTCACCGGCGGCTGACCCGGCCGGGCCGGGACGCAGGGCAGGCCTTCCCCATCTATCTCACGGTGGTGGCGGGCCTGCTCTTTCTTGCGTTCGCCTACCTCGCGGTCGGCCAGGCCGCGGTGAACCGGAGCGGCGCCCAGACGGCCGCCGACGCCTCGGCGCTCGCGGCGGCCCAGGACGTGCGCGACCAACTCGCCGGCCAGTGGCTGAAGGTGCTGCGGGACCCGGCCAAGTGGCAGGACGTCTTCGACGGCCGGACGCCGGTCCTCGGCGACCCCTGCGCCCGGGCCGGAGAACTCGCGGCCCGCAACGACGCCCGGCTGACCGCGTGCTCCCCGGCGGGCCCGCTGAAGTACCGGACCGAGGTGCGCACGGACAAGTCCGTCGGCCGCTCGGTCGTACCCGGGACCGAGAAGTTCAGGTCGACCGCCTCCGCCACCGCCGAGATCGAACCGCTGTGCACCTTCGAGCTCCCGGCCGAGGGCGCCGCCAAGGCCCCGCTGCCCCGGCTCGCCTGCAAGGACAAGGTGTGGGACCCCAAACCGGACGATCCGTCGGGACTCCCCGGGCCCGACGACCTCTTCGACGTCCATCTGGCCGACTGACAAGCGAACGACGAGTGACGAGGGAAGCGGATGATGAGCATGCGGTTCACCGCGAGAGCCCGCAGAGGGACGGCCGCGCTGGCCGTCGTGGCCGCTCTGGCCGGCGGTGCGGCCGGCTGCGGCGGCGGTGGCGACGACGGCAAGCGGCCGGACCACCCGGCATCCGCTGCCAGGACGACCGGGTCGAACCCCGGCACCCAGGAGGGCCGGTCGGACCAGCCGCTGGCCGAACTGCGGGGCTCCGACGGGCTCGGCCTCCAGATCACCTCCGCGCAGCGGGACTCCGGCGGATTCGTCACCGTCGACGGCACCCTGAAGAACGACGGCTCCCAGAGCGTCGTCATCCCCTCCGCGCTGAGCGGCAACGAGACCGAGATCATCAAGAACGGCCGGTCACTGGGCGGGGCCACACTGGTCGACCCGAAGGGCAAGAAGCGGTACTACGTGCTGCGGGACACCGACGGCCGCCCGCTGACCACCACCGGCTTCTCGACCCTGCGGGCCGGTGACACCCTCGCCGTCTTCATGCAGTTCCCGGCGCCGCCCGTGAACGAGGTGGAGTTCCAGCTGCCCACCTTCTCCTCCGCCACCCTCCACATCTCCGGTTGAGGGGCGCGCCGTGACCACCCGACCCCGTCTCGCGCTCACCCTCGCGGCCGCGGCCCTCCTGCTCGGCGCGGTGCCCGGCTCCGCGCACGCCACCGGCACGGACCCCACCGAACCTCCCGACACCGCACCGTCGGCCGCCGCCCCGGTGAAGATCGACCCCCATGATCCGGACCTCAAGCTGCCGGAGGGCGCCACCCTGGCCACGCCCAAGGTGCTGGACATCAAGTCGGTCGTGGAGGACCAGAGCGGGGACGAACGCCGCGAGGACACCAACGCGGACGTCACCTTCGCCCTCCAGGCGGAAGTCCTGTTCGGCAAGGACAGCTCGTCGCTCGGCGCCGACGCCAAGGCCCGCATCGCCGCGATCGCCGACGAGATCCGAAGGCAGCACGCCACCCAGGTCCGGGTCTTCGGCTTCACCGACGACCTCGGCTCCTCGGCCCACGGCATCCTGCTCTCCCGGCAGCGTGCCAACGCCGTCCAGTCGGTCCTCGCCCAGGACCTCGGCAGCCCGGACATCACCTTCGAGGTCCGCGGCTACGGCGAGCAGTACCCGATCGCCGACAACTCCACGGAGGAGGGCCGCCGCAAGAACCGCCGGGTGGAGGTGTCCTTCCCGCGCACCGCGCGGTGACCGCGTCACCCGTCCGCCGTCAGCTCCACCCGCACCCCGGCCCGCACCCCCCACCCCGCCATCGCGCCCGCCTCCGCCTCCAGCACGTGCCGGGCGCGCGGGCGGGGCAGGCCCAGGCGGCCGGGGCGCATGGTGCGCACCGACAGGACGGTCAGCCGGCGGTCCAGGTAGGCGACGTCGATGGGGATGCGCATGCCGAAGGTGTGCACCGAGTTCGCCGGGGACAGCAGCATGGCGCCGTCGAGGGAGGTCCGGCCCAGCAGGCCCCGGGTGCGGGCGCGGTAGGAGGCGGCGATCTCCAGCGGGACGGTGATGTCCCGGGCGCCGGTCCCGCCGGGCACACTCAACGTGCCCCGGCCGTCCCGCCAGCGTCGTCGTGCCATGTTTCCTCCGCGGTCGACGGGCGTGCTCGGCAAAGCGTTCGTACCCTCCCCTTCTCCCCACCGGGACGACCTTCAAGACCGGACCCGGAGTCGTGTTCCGGCCCCGGCTGCCGCCCGAGCCGCCGAGGGGGCCCGGCGCGGGCGTCGCCGGGGACGCGGCCGCCGTGGCCGGTGCAGTACGGCGGCCGACCGAGGTCCGCGCCGACACCGTCGTCCGGCGACCGACGTCCGACGAAGCCGACCCCGGGCGAAAACCACAGGCCCCGGCCGCTCGCCCTCTGCCATCATCGATGTCCATGACCGGGAAGCCGTCGTTCGCCGAACTCGTGGCCGAGGGGGCCGCCGTGCCCACCGAGGGGTGGGACTTCTCGTGGTTCGAGGGGCGGGCCACCGAGGCCCGGCCCTCGTGGGGGTACGCCCGCTCGGCGGGGGAGCGGCTGAGCCGCGCCGAGGCCGCGCTGGACGTCCAGACCGGCGGCGGCGAGGTGCTGGCCTTCGCCCTCGACTCGGCCGCCCCGGCCCGGCCGGCGCTGATCGCCGCCACGGAGGGCTGGGCGCCGAACGCGGCCAAGGCCACCGCCCTGCTGCGGCCGCGCGGCGTGGTGGTCGTCACCGCCTCGGACGACGCGCCGCTGCCGTTCGCCGACGAGGCCTTCGACCTGGTGCTCAGCCGGCACCCGGTGACGCCCCACTGGGCCGAGATCGCGCGGGTGCTGCGGCCCGGCGGCACGTACTTCGCCCAGCACGTCGGGCCCGCCAGCGTCTTCGAACTGGTCGAGTACTTCCTCGGGCCGCAGCCGCAGTCCGCGCGCGGCGCCCGCGACCCGCAGCGGGAGCGGGCCGCGGCCGAGGCGGCGGGCCTGGAGATCGTGGGGCTGCGGGCGGAGCGGCTGCGGATGGAATTCCGTGACATCGCCGCCGTTGTCCACTTCCTGCGCAAGGTCGTGTGGATGGTGCCCGGGTTCACCGTCGAGGCGTATGAGCCCCAACTGCGGTCGCTGCACGAGCGGATCGAGCGGGAGGGCCCGTTCGTCGCGCACAGCGCGCGGCATCTCGTGGACGCACGCAAGCCCCGTTAGGCCCTCCGCCGGGGTGCGGTGTCCACATCGTTATCGAACACTGTTCACACCAGCCCCACCCGTCACGTAAGTTCAGACCAACGCAATTCGCGCCCGCAAAGCAGCGCGAGGGGTACCGCGCAGTGGAGGGGGCTGCGCGGTGCCGTGGCGCCCGGTGATCGCCCTCCCGGTGCGCGAGGGAGCCGTCAAGGCGTCGTTCGCTGACCGGGTAGCCCATCGGAGGGAACCTCGGGCAACACGCCGATGTGACCACAAGACGGCGCAAACTCTTCGGATTCATTCGTATCCGACCGGTTTCCCCTGGGATTCCGCTGTGAAATGGCCGTGAGGCCCCCCGGAATCCATCATTCCCCGGCCATCAGGGCGTCCCCATATGATTGCGGAGAGTAGTTTTAGCCCGCCGATGCCTCCATTTCCCCTCACGAAGGGTTATGGTGGAAACCCCCCCTCGGGCCGGTCCGTCTCCCCCCCACGGACCGGCCCGTTTTTTCTTGGCCGCGAACGGGAACCACCGGGCGCCCGGCGCGCGTCCCAAGGTCGAGGCCCGGCGTCCCGATACCCGCCCACCCCCCAGGCCCCTGGCCGTACCAGGCCCCTGGCGGCGGTAGGCTCGACGGGCCCGGCACCGTACCCCGCGCCAAACCCCCCGGAGGGCCACGTGAACCTGCGCGACAAACTGCGCGGCCTGCTGGTCAGGCTCTACGCACGCCGGGTGGAGGGCCACCTCGACCACGCTCAGGTGCCCAAGCACATCGGCGTCATCATGGACGGCAACCGCCGCTGGGCGAAGGCCTCCGGCTCCACCACCGTCCACGGCCACCGGGCCGGTGCCGACAAGATCGAGGAGTTCCTCGGCTGGTGCACCGAGACCGACGTCGAGGTCGTCACCCTGTGGCTGCTGTCCACGGACAACTTCGACCGCCCGCAGGAGGAACTGGGCCCCCTGCTCGGCATCATCGAGGACGTCGTGCGCACCCTCGCCGCCGACGGCCGCTGGCGGGTGCACCACGTGGGCGCCATGGACCTGCTCCCCGCGGGCATGCAGGCCACCCTGAAGGAGGCCGAGGAGGCCACCGCCCACATCAGGGGGATAGTGGTCAACGTGGCCATCGGCTACGGCGGCCGGCAGGAGATCGCCGACGCCGTGCGCTCCATGCTCTTCGACGCCCACGACCGGGGCGTCGCGATGGAGGACCTCGCCGAGTCCGTCGACATCGACATGATCGGCCGCCACCTCTACACCAGCGACCAGCCCGACCCCGACCTCGTCATCCGCACCAGTGGCGAACAGCGGCTGTCCGGATTCATGCTCTGGCAGACCGCCCACTCCGAGTACCACTTCTGCGACGTCTACTGGCCGGCCTTCCGCAAGGTCGACTTCCTGCGCGCACTGCGCGACTACGCCGCACGTCACCGCCGGTACGGCGGCTGAGCCCCGGACCACGGCCCCGCCGGTCACCCGACCGGCGGGGCCCATGTGTACCCCGCTTCGGACGGACGTAACGAGGAGTTCACCGTCGTGCCGGTGGCCGCTTTTGCATGGCGGCGCGCGTTCGAGGGCATAGAGCAAGCAGGTCGATGCCCGACCCGGGCGTCGGATCTCAGCGGGCGGCACGGGGTCGTCCGCCCGGGAGGCCCTTTGCACCAGCCCGACCGTGCGATACCGGCACGGAAGCAGCCGCGGAGGTCCGGCTCCCGGCCCGCCGCGCGCACGGGCCGCCGACCGGCCCGGTCTCGCCCGCCCTCCCGGCCCGGCTTCCACTTCGTCGCTCCCCGACCTCATCCGAGGGGGTACGTCCTTCCGTGGTGACCAGCACAAAGCGCCACAAGCCAGACCGGCGCACCTATGTTCTCGACACCAGCGTCCTGCTGGCCGACCCGAACGCCCTGATCCGCTTCGAGGAGCACGAGGTGGTGCTCCCCATCGTGGTGGTCACGGAGCTGGAGGCCAAGCGGCACCATCCCGAACTCGGGTACTTCGCCCGCCAGGCGCTGCGCCTGCTGGACGCGTACCGGGTACGGCACGGCCGCCTGGACGCCCCCATCCCGATCGGGGAACTCGGCGGGACCATGCGTGTCGAGCTCAACCACTCGGACCCCAGCGTGCTGCCCACCGGCTACCGCCTGGGGGACAACGACTCCCGCATCCTCGCGGTGGCCCGCAACCTGCAGGCCGAGGGATTCGACGTCACCGTCGTCTCGAAGGACCTGCCGCTGCGCATCAAGGCGTCGTCCGTGGGCCTGCTCGCCGAGGAGTACCGGGCCGAGCTGGCCATCACGGAGAACTCCGGCTGGACCGGGATGAGCGAACTGTCGCTCCCCGGCGAGCAGGTGGACGTCCTCTTCGAGGAGGGACACCTCTATGTACCGGAGGCCTCCGGCCTTCCCGTGCACACCGGCCTGACCATCCAGTCGGAGCGCGGCAAGGCGCTCGGGCGCGTCACCACGGAGGGCAACGTCCGGCTGGTGCGCGGCGACCGGGAGGCGTTCGGCATCAAGGGCCGCAGCGCCGAGCAGCGCATCGCCCTCGATCTGCTGCTCGACCCGGACGTCGGGATCGTCTCCATGGGCGGCCGGGCCGGCACCGGCAAGTCGGCGCTGGCGCTGTGCGCGGGTCTGGAGGCGGTGCTGGAGCGCCGGCAGCACCAGAAGGTCATGGTGTTCCGGCCGCTGTACGCCGTCGGCGGGCAGGAGTTGGGCTATCTGCCGGGCACCGAGGCGGAGAAGATGAGCCCCTGGGCGCAGGCCGTCTTCGACACCCTGTCGGCGGTCACCAGCCGGGAGGTCATCGAGGAGGTCACCGCGCGCGGCATGCTGGAGGTGCTGCCGCTCACCCACATCCGTGGCCGCTCGCTGCACGACGCGTTCGTCATCGTGGACGAGGCGCAGTCGCTGGAGCGGAACGTGCTGCTGACGGTGCTGTCCCGGATCGGCGCCAACTCCCGGGTGGTGCTCACCCATGACGTGGCACAGCGGGACAACCTGCGGGTCGGCCGCTACGACGGCGTCGTCGCCGTGGTGGAGAAGCTGAAGGGGCATCCGCTCTTCGCGCACGTCACGCTGACCCGCTCGGAACGGTCGCAGATCGCCGCCCTGGTGACCGAAATGCTCGAAGACGGCCACATCTGAGCCGATAGCACCCGTAGACGCCGTCCGCCAAAGGCATCAGAGCCTAGCGGGCGGCGTCTTCGTGCGTGCAGGTTTCCAGAATTCCCTTGGGCCAAACGGGATGTGAGCTTTCACACTCAACTCGGAATTGCCACTCGGCGTCCGGTTACGGCAGAGTCTCAGTCCTGTCAGGCCCCGCATACGACACAGCCGTACCCCCAGCGGTCCGGCACCACAAACGCACCAACTCCATAGAGTTCGTCGTATGCCGCCCGAGCACCACGCGGCGCTCCCCGCAGGGGGAGTTGCCCACCGGGCCCGCGCCTCCCGTGACCCCGCAGTTGGGAGGCCAGTGTCAGGGGCACGATTGCGTCCGCCAGGGTCACCGAAGCGGGCGATGCTGGAAGGAAACCGTGTGAGCCGGATTTCGGTCCGGGGATTCGCAGTGGCCTCGGCCACCGCAGTCACCGCCGTCGGAAGCGTCGTCGGAGTTGCCTCGGGCAGCGTCGCGCAGAACAACGACGCCGCGGAGCCGACGGCAGCAGCCGACACCACGCTCCTCGCGGACATACCGACGGGTCAGCAGGCCCAGGTCCAGTCCGCGACCCTGTCGCAGCAGGCCGACTCGCAGGCCATCGCCGCGGACGCGAGCGCCAAGAAGGACGCCGAGGAAGCGGCCCGCAAGGCCGCCGCCGAGACCGCGATCGCGAAGAAGGCCGCCGCCGAGAAGGCGGCCGAGGAAGCCAAGCAGCGCGCGGAGACCAAGGCCGCCGCCAGCCGTGGTGACATCAACGCCAGCTTCCCGGTGCAGACCTCCTACACCATCGCCCAGATCCAGGCCATGGCGCGGCAGATCGTGCCGTCCGGCCAGTTCCAGTGCTTCAGCAACATCGTGAACCACGAGTCCAGCTGGAACTACCGCGCGGTCAACCCCTCGTCGGGCGCCTACGGCCTCGTGCAGGCCCTGCCCGGCGGCAAGATGGCCTCCGCGGGTGCCGACTGGCAGACCAACCCGGCCACCCAGATCAAGTGGGGCCTGAGCTACATGAACCAGCGTTACGGCAGCCCCTGTGACGCCTGGA
Source organism: Streptomyces sp. SCPE 10 (assembly GCF_051980735.1). Lineage (NCBI taxonomy): Bacteria > Bacillati > Actinomycetota > Actinomycetes > Kitasatosporales > Streptomycetaceae > Streptomyces > Streptomyces sp. SCPE 10. The sequence goes on from NZ_CP197069.1 coordinate 4,871,086, forward strand.
CCTACTGGCAGGCCAACGGGAACTACTGAGTTCCGTCCCGCCACGCTCAACCTCGCGCAGCCCCTTCCCGTCCTCTGGGAAGGGGCTTTCGCCCTGTACGGTCGTAACCGCACGACTCCATGGGGGGAGTGGTGGCGAGAAGCGGGGGAAGAGGACGGATCATGTCGCGAGTACCAGGGTGGCTCGGCAAGCTGGGCGCCGGTCTCACCGAGATGAGCGAACGGCTGGACGCCCGCCGCGTGGAGGTCGAACAGGAGGACGCGGTCCCCGGGCCGTCGTCCGCGCCCGCACCGGCCCGTGCGAAGCAGGCGGCGGCCGATGTGGCGCCCGACGCGGTGCCGCACGCCCGCCGTTCCGTGCCGACGGTGCCCGTCGCCCGCCCCGATCCCGCGCAGGCCGTGCCCTGGGGGGTGCGGGTCGCGGCCGAGGCCGGCTGGCGGCTGCTGGTGCTGGCGGGCACCGTCTGGGTGCTGATGCGGGTCATCAGCGCCATCCAGCTGGTGGTCTTCGCCTTCGTCATCGCGCTGCTGGTCACCGCGCTGCTGCAACCGACCGTCGCCCGGCTCACCCGCCGCGGGGTGCCGCGCGGTCCGGCCACCGCGCTCACCGCGATCAGCGGCTTCGTCGTCATCGGCCTGATGGGCTGGTTCGTGACCTGGCAGGTCATGGAGAACATCGACACGCTCTCCACCCAGATCCAGTCCGGCATCGACGATCTGCGCAACTGGCTGCTGAAGAGCCCCTTCCACGTCACCGACAAGCAGATCAACCAGATCGCCAAGAACCTGCGCGAGGCGATCGGCGCCAACGCCGACCAGATAACGTCCGCGGGCCTGGAGGGCGTTCAGGTCATCGTGGAGGCCCTCACCGGCATCCTGCTGGTGTTCTTCTCGACGCTCTTCCTGCTCTACGACGGCAAGCGCATCTGGCAGTGGTTCCTGAAGCTGGTGCCCTCCGCCGCCCGGGAGGGCGTGGCCGGCGCCGGTCCGCGCGCCTGGCGCACCCTGACCGCGTACGTGCGCGGCACGGTCCTGGTCGCCCTGATCGACGCGATCTTCATCGGCATCGGCATCTACTTCCTCGATGTGCCGATGGCGGTCCCGCTGGCCGTCTTCATCTTCCTGTTCTCGTTCATCCCGCTGGTCGGCGCGGTCGCCTCCGGGGCGCTCGCGGTGATCGTGGCCCTGGTGACCCAGGGCGTCTTCACCGCCGTCATGACCCTGGTCGTGGTCCTCGCCGTGCAGCAGATCGAGGGCCATGTGCTGCAGCCCTTCATCCTGGGCCGCGCGGTGCGGGTGCACCCCCTCGCGGTCGTGCTGACCGTGGCGGCCGGCGGCATGGTGGCCGGCATCGGCGGCGCGGTGGTGGCCGTACCGCTGGTGGCGGTGACCAACACGGTGGTGGGCTATCTGCGGCAGTACTCGGCGGAACTCCACGGGTCCGAGCCGGAACCGGCCCCGGCCCCGGCCGAGCCTGCGGCAAAGGAGCAGCCGAACGCCGAGGACCCCGCTCACCAGGGGTGAGCGGGGTCCGGGGAACAACGGTGACGCGGTGACCTACTCGGCCAGGACGGCCTCGGCCTCCAGGGTGGCGCCGACCGCCTGCACGACGGCGGCGATCTTGAAGGCCTCCTGGATGGTGTCCCGCTCCATGCCGGCCTTGCGCAGCACCTGCTCGTGCGAGTCCAGGCACATGCCGCAGCCGTTGATCGCGGAGACCGCGAACGACCACAGCTCGAAGTCGACCTTCTCCACGCCCGGGTTGCCGATGACGTTCATCCGCAGGCCCGCGCGCAGGGTGCCGTACTCGTGGTCCGACAGCAGGTGCCGGGTGCGGTAGAAGACGTTGTTCATCGCCATGATGGCGGCCGCGGACTTGGCCGCGGTGTACGCCTCCGGCGAGAGGTTCGCCTTCGCCTCCGGCTCCAGCTCGCGCAGCACGATCGGGGAGCGCGAGGCGATGGCCGTGGCCAGCACCGTGCCCCACAGCTGCTGCGCCGGCAGGTCGGAGTTGCCGATGACCGAGCCCAGGTTGAGCTTGAGGTCCTTGGCGTAGTCCGGGACCCGGGACTTCAGCGAGTCGAGCGACATGGGTCACTCACCAGCCAGCAGCGCGACCGGGTCGAGGGTCTCGTCGCCCTTGGTCCAGTTGCACGGGCACAGCTCGTCGGTCTGGAGCGCGTCCAGGACCCGCAGGACCTCCTTGGGGTTACGGCCCACGGAACCGGCGGTGACCATCGTGAACTGGATCTCGTGGTTCGGGTCCACGATGAACACGGCGCGCTGCGCGAAGCCGTCCTCGCCCTCGATGCCCAGGTCGCGCATGAGCTCGTGCTTGGAGTCGGCCATCATCGGGAAGGGCAGCTCGGTCAGGTCCGGGTGGTCCTTGCGCCAGGCGTGGTGCACGAACTCGGAGTCACCGGAGAAGCCGAGGATCTGGGCGTCGCGGTCGGCGAACTCGTCGTTCAGCTTGCCGAACGCGGCGATCTCGGTCGGGCAGACGAAGGTGAAGTCCTTCGGCCAGGCGAACACGACCAGCCACTTGCCCTCGTAGGACTTGTGGTTGATCTGCTCGAACTCCTTGCCCTTCTCCAGCGAGACGCAGGCGGTCAGATCGAACTCGGGGAACTTGTCACCGACAGTGAGCACAGGCTCTCCTTGCAGCGAAGAAACACCCCTTTTGGGGATGATTCCCATGGGTTGGACTCTGTCGATGTTGGCACAGGGTGCATTGATTAGGGAAATAGCTACACTCGGTCGTGTTGATCGGAGGTATCTATCAGTGACCATCAGTAACGGTAAGCGGAGGCAGCCCAGCCTCGCCCAGCTGCGGGCCTTCGCCGCCGTGGCGGAGCACCTGCACTTCAGGGACGCGGCGGCGGCCATCGGGATGAGCCAGCCCGCCCTGTCCGGCGCGGTCTCCGCACTGGAGGAGACACTCGGCGTGACCCTCCTCGAGCGTACGACGCGCAAGGTACTGCTCTCGCCCGCGGGGGAGCGCCTCGCCGTGCGGGCGAGGGCCGTGCTCGACGCCGTCGGCACCCTCCTGGAGGAGGCGGAGGCGGTCCGGGCGCCGTTCACCGGGGCACTCCGGCTCGGCGTGATCCCGACCGTGGCACCGTATCTGCTGCCGACCGTGCTGCGGCTCGTGCACGAACGCTATCCGCACCTGGACCTCCAGGTGCACGAGGAGCAGACCGGGAGCCTGGTCGACGGGCTGAGCAGCGGCCGGCTCGACCTGCTGCTGCTCGCCGTCCCGCTCGGGGTGCCCGGCATAGCCGAACTTCCCCTGTTCGACGAGGACTTCGTGCTCGTCACCCCGCTCGACCACTGGCTCGGCGGCCGTGAGGGCATTCCGCGCGAGGCGCTGAAGGAACTCAACCTGCTGCTCCTGGACGAGGGGCACTGCCTGCGCGACCAGGCCCTGGACATCTGCCGCGAGGCGGGCCGCGCCGACGCCCCGGTCACCACCACCGCCGCCGGGCTGTCCACGCTGGTCCAGCTGGTGGCCGGCGGTCTCGGCTGCACCCTGCTGCCGCGCACCGCGCTCAAGCTGGAGACCACCCGCAGCAGCCAGTTGCTCACCGGCTACTTCGCCGATCCCGCCCCGAGCCGCCGGATCGCCCTGGCGATGCGCGCGGGAGCGGCACGCGGTGCCGAGTACGAGGAGCTGGCGGCGGCCCTGCGCGAGGCGATGCGGGCACTGCCGGTGCGCGTCCTCGGCGACGACTGAGGGCCCCTCCCCGGCAGGGAGAGGCCCTCGGCGCACGGAGGTCACTCGGTCCGCAGTCCCTCCGGCCGCATCAGCCGCAGCAGCGGCGGCAGGCTCAGCAGGGTGACCACGAGGACCACCCCCGCGCCCGCGCCGGTCATCGTCAGCACGCTCGGCCAGTCCACGCCCAGCGGCGAGCCCACCATCTTCAGCAGCACCCCGCCCAGCGTCAGTCCGACGGCCGCCGCGAGCAGCAGGCCGAGCGCGACCGGGATCGCGGTCTGCCACAGCACCGACAGGCCCAGGGTGCGCCGCCGGGTGCCGAAGGCCATCAGCGACGACAGCAGCTTCCTGCGCTCGCGCAGCTGCTCCAGCTGGGTGACCAGCAGGCTCGCGCCGATCAGGGCCAGCACACAGATCGCGCCGGCGTACAGACCGGTGCGGATGGAGGTGAACTTCTTGGACTCCTCCGTCGCCGACCACTCGATCGCCTCGGCGAACGGGTCCACCTTCGCCGCCGTGTTGCGGATGTACTCGGACACCTCGGGCACCCGCGGGTCGAGCATGACGTACACCGCCCCGTCCAGCACCCGGTCCACCCGGTCGGGCAGCGCGGACCGGGTCACCAGGACGGCGCTGTCCTTGGTGCCGTTGGGGCTGGTGATCGCGCGGGCCGGCTTCAGGCCCGCCGGTACGGTCCAGCGCACGTCGGGGCCGCGGCCGGTGCCGTCGGCCGTGTCGATGTGCAGCACCCGGCCCGGCCGGGTGAGCTTCGCGATGGCGGCGTCGTCGTCCTGCTCCCCGCCCGTCGAGAGGAAGGCGTCCCCGTCGCGGCAGGAGGGCAGCCGGGCCATCTCGCGCAGGGAGGCGCAGGTGCCGGCGACCATCAGCACCGTGCTGTCGGGCCCGGTGTGCCAGTCCTTGTCCCCGAGCGAAGTGCTGCCCAGCGAGACGGCCTTGCGTACGCCCTTGGTCGTGGCGAACCGGTCGGCGGCCGTGTGGAAGGAGGTGCCGTGGGACAGGTTGATCTGCATCTGGGCCCGGCCGAGGTCCTTCCCGGTGTTTTTGGTGTAGTCGCCCTGGACACCCGCGAACAGCATCTGGAGCGCCACCGCCCCGGCCACCGCGACGGCGATGCCGTTCACCATGCGGGCCGCCGAGCCGCTGCTCAACTGAAGCCGCCGCACCGCCAGTTGCCAGGCCACCGTGCCGCGGTGCAGCCGGGCCACCACCGCCTCCACGGCCCACGGCAGCAGGGCGGTGACGCCGACGAGCAGCAGCAGTACGCCGCCGGTTACCATGTACTGGTTGAACTCCCCGTCCGCGCGGCCCTTGCCGATCATCGGGGCGAGCAGGGCGAGGCCGCCCAGCGGCAGCAGCAGCCGCCACCACAGCCGGCGGCGCGCGGGCCTGGCCGTCCGCACCACGCCCAGCGGCTCGATGACGACACCGCGCAGCGCGAACAGGGTGACCAGCACCGCCGCCGCGGGGACGGCGAGGGCGACCAGCGCGGCCAGCGCGGGCGACGGATCGAGGTAGTCGGGGAACACGCTGATGCCCACGACCTCCACCGAACCCGCGAACCGGCGGCCCAGCAGGAAGAAGACGGTGCCGAAGACCAGCCCGACCAGCGATCCGGCCAGCGCCTCGCCCGCCGCGATCCGGCGGGTCATCCGGCTGTCGGAGCCCACCAGGCGCAGCGCGGCCAGTCTGCGGTCGCGCCGCTCGCCGCCGAACCGCACGGCGGTCGCGATGAACACGCCGACCGGCATCAGCAGCACCACGAACACGAGCAGCACCAGCAGGAGCAGCACCGGGTCCGTCCGGTTCGCCGGGGGCTTGTGCGGTGAGCCGTAGGTGCTGATCCGGGCGGTCTGGAAGCCGTTGATCTTCGGGGCCAGGTTCTTCGCCCCCGCGTAGTAGGCGAGTTCCTGCGAGCCCACCAGCCCGCTCTCGCCGATGGTGCCGGTGATCCGGTACGGCAGCCGCTCGCGCAGCAGCTTGCCCTCGCCCGAGCCGAGCAGTTCCTTCAGCGCGGGGGAGACCACCATCTCGCCCGGCGCCGGGTACGCCGAAAGACCCGGCGCGACGGGCGCCTTCGGTCCCTCGGGCTCCACCAGCCGGCCGCGCACGTCGCGGCCGCGGAACTCGGTGTCGGTGTCGGCGATCACCAGGGTGTTCTCGGCCTTCGGCCGGGGCGGGCCGTACGTGTAGTCCGCGCGGGCCTGGTCCCGGTCGTGCCGTACCGCCAGCGCGTTCGGGACCGCGGTCGTCAGCAGCAGCAGGGCCACGCCCAGGCCGACCCCGACCGCCGTCAGCAGCACCCGGGTCCAGCCCTCGCGGCCCCCGGTGAAGGCGAACCGGAAGCCCAGACCGAGGTCCCTGCCCCACTGGCGTGCGCTCATATGGCGCGCTCCATGTCCCGCGACCTGCCGTCGCGTACGACGATCTCCCGGTCGGAGTAGGCGGCGACCCGGGGCTCGTGGGTGACCAGGACGACGGCCGCGTTGGTGGAGCGGGCCGCGTCGGTCAGCAACTCCATCACGCGCTCGCCGTTGAGCGAGTCGAGGGCGCCGGTCGGCTCGTCCGCGAACACCACCCGGGGCCCGGTGACCAGCGCCCGCGCCACCGCGACGCGCTGCCCCTGGCCGCCGGAGACCTCGCCGGGCCGCTTGTCCTTGAGGCCGTCCACCTCCAGCCGCTCCATCCAGGCGAGGGCGGCCCGCTCGGCCTCCTTGCGGGAGGTGCCGTTCAGCCGCAGTGGCAGGGCCACGTTCTCCACGCAGGTCAGCTCGGGCACCAGCTGGCCGAACTGGAAGACGAAGCCGAACTCGCTGCGGCGCAGCGCGCTGCGCTCGGCGTCGCTCATGCCGGCCAGCTCGCGCCCGGCGTAGGTGATGGAGCCCGAGTCGGGCGGCACGATGCCGGCGAGGCAGTGCAGCAGCGTCGACTTGCCGGAGCCGGAGGGGCCCATGACGGCGACGACCTCGCCGGGGTGGATGGAGAACTCGGCGCCGTCGAGGGCGACCGTGGGGCCGTACGCCTTGCGCAGGTCGTGCGCGGCCAGCAGGGAACCGGGGGGAGGGGTCACGAGGCGACCTCCGCCCGCAGCTTGTCCAGACGCGCGGCGGTCAGTTCCAGCCAGCGCAGGTCGGCCTCCAGGTGGAACAGGGCGTGGTCGCAGATCAGCTGGTCGGCGAGGTCGCCCTTGCGCTTGCGGTCGGTCAGGATCCGCATGCTGCGCAGGTGCTCCGCGCGCTGGACGTCGAGGATGACGGAGGCGTCGCGGTGGGTGAGCAGCGCGAGGACGACCTTGGTGTACAGGGTCGACTGGAGGTACTCCTCCGGCTTCTCCGGGGTGGCGAGCCAGCGCTGGACGTCGGTGACGCCGGCTTCCGTGATGGCGTACCGCTTGCGCTCGGGACCGCCGCCCGCCTCGATGCCGTCGACTTCGACGAGGCCGTGCTTCAGCAGCCGGGACATCGTGGAGTAGACCTGGCCGTAGTGCAGGGGCCGGTCCTGACCGAACTTCTCGTCGAAGGCCCGCTTGAGGTCGTAGCCGTGGCGCGGGCCGGACTCCAGGAGCCCTAGGAGGGTGTGACCGATGGACATGGGCAGCACTCTACACACCGTGTATACGCAGTAGGTATACACCGCGTGTGCAGCGCACCGCGAAGGGTGCGACCTCGCAGGTGAGGGCCCTTTGTCACGGTTTCGCGACAGGCCGCCGCACCCCGGACTCCGGCCCGAAGACTTCCGGTCGACGAGCAACCTTGCACCCCCGGTAACCGTCGGTTCCTTTGGGGCGGGTGCTGATTCTCACGTCCGTAAAAGAACGGATCGGTTGCCCTTTGTCATATAGGCGGGTGTTAGCTTTCGGAGCTGACCAACGAGACGGAAGCGGAGCGGTGGACCCATGGGACGAGCGGAAGAGAGACGAGCGCGACAGCGCGGCGGCCACCGCGCGGCGCCCCAGCGCCGCCGCTCGGCACCCGAGACCGGCAACCGGTCGGCGGGGCCGGCCGCCGGGGGAGCACCCCGCAAGAGCCTCCTGCGCCGGATCTTCTCCTGGAAGAAGATCCTCGGCACGTTCTTCGGAGTGTGCCTGCTGGGCATAGCCGGCTTCGCCGTGCTGTACATGGTCGTGGACGTACCGGAGGGCAACGCGCTCGCCACCCAGGAGAGCAACGTCTACAAGTACAGCGACGGCAGCCTGCTCGCCCGCGTCGGCGAGACCAACCGCGAGAGCGTGGACCTGGACAAGGTCCCGAAGGACGTGCAGCACACCTTCGTCGCCGCGGAGAACAAGACCTTCTACACGGACTCCGGCATCGACCTCAGGGGTCTCGCCCGCGGTCTGTACAACACGGCGATGGGCCGGGGCACCCAGGGCGGCTCCACCATCACCCAGCAGTACGTCAAGAACTACTACCTGAGCCAGGACCAGACGGTCACCCGCAAGCTCAAGGAGATGGTCATCTCCTTGAAGGTCGACCAGAAGAAATCCAAGGACGACATCCTCGCGGGGTACATCAACACCAGCTACTACGGCCGCGGCGCCTACGGCATCCAGGCCGCCGCCCAGGCCTACTACCGCACCGACGCCCAGAACCTGACGGTCGAACAGGGCGCGTACCTCGCCGCTCTGCTCCAGGCGCCCAGCCAGTACGACTGGGCGGTGGCGACCCCCACCGGCAAGAAGCTGGTACAGGAGCGCTGGAACTACGTCCTGAACAACATGGTCAAGCAGCACTGGCTGGACCCGGCCAAGCGGCAGGCCATGAAGTTCCCCGTGCCGAAGGAGCCCAAGGGCACCCCCGGCGAGGAGGGCGAGAAGGGCTACCTGGTCGAGCTGGCCAACCAGCAGCTGGAGGACCAGCTGATGTCCGAGGAGGGCATCAGCCACCAGGACGCCGTGCAGCAGGTGGTCAACCGCGGCTGGACCATCACCCTCAACGTCGACAAGAAGAAGCAGGCCGCGCTGGAGCAGGCCGTCAAGGAGCAGCTGACCAGCAAGCTCGACCCCAAGCAGCGCAAGGTCGACGGCGATGTGCAGGCCGGCGCGGTCTCGGTGGACCCCAAGACGGGGAAGATCGTCGCCATGTACGGCGGCACGGACCACTTCAAGCACTGGACCAACAACGCCACCCGCAAGGACTACCAGCCCGCCTCCACCTTCAAGCCGGTCATCCTCGCCGCGGCGCTCCAGCAGGGCTCCGTCACCCAGGACGGCAAGCCGATCAACGCCGACACGGTGTACGACGGCACCAGCGGCCGCCAGGTCGTGGACCACGGCGTCCGGGTCGGCTTCGGCCCGCCCAACGAGGACGACGTGAACTACGGTCCCGTCACCGTCCAGAAGGCCATGAACGACTCGGTCAACTCCGTCTTCGCGCAGATGGGCGTCGACGTCGGCATGAGCAAGGTGATGAGCACGGCCAAGCAGCTCGGCATGGACACCGAGGGCATGCAGGCCGTCCCCGCCCAGACGCTCGGCTCGATGGGCGCGAGCCCGCTGGAGATGGCCGGGATCTACGCCACCCTCGACAACCACGGCAACAAGGTCACGCCGACCATCGTCAAGGACGCCGAGCAGAAGGACCGCAAGGTCACCATGCCGAACCCGGTCGGCGGCCCGGTGATCAGCCGTACCGCCGCCGACAGCGTCACCTCGGTGCTGACCGGTGTGGTCGACGACGGCACCGCCAGCCGCAGCGTGGCGAACAACCCGCTGCGGGCCGGCCAGCAGGTGGCGGGCAAGACCGGTACCTCGGACTGCGACCTCTCGGCCTGGTTCACCGGCTACACCCCGGACCTGGTCACCTCCGTCGGCCTGTTCGGCGAGGCCGGCAAGGCGGGCGGCACCGGCTGCAACGGCGCGACGGTCAAGAAGCAGGACCACGTGCCCCTGACCGGTGCCCTGGGCGGCGGCCGCGTCAACGGTGGTGGCCCCCCGGCCGAGATCTGGGCGGCCTACACCTTCGGCGTGACCCACGCGGCCAAGTTCGACCTGGACACCTCGCAGGGTGCGGCCGTCGAGACGCCGACCCCCTCGATGAGCAGCCAGAGCCCGTCCCAGTCGCCGTCGCAGTCGCCCTCCGGCACCCCGACGTCGTCCGGCTCGCCGTCCCAGTCGCCGTCGCAGTCGCCGAGCCAGTCGCCGTCGCAGTCGCCGTCCCAGTCCCCGAGCCAGTCGCCGTCGCAGTCGCCGACGACCGACCCCACGGACGAGAACCCGCTGGGACAGCTCGGCGACCAGCGGCAGCAGCTGCACCACCAGCAACGGCAGCAGCAACAGCCGTAACGGCGGAAGAGGGAGGGGCGCCCGGTGCACACCGGGCGCCCCTCCCTCTTTCCGGCTCAGCCGCGGTGCAGCTCGAACCAGACCACCTTCCCGGTGCTCAGCCGGGTCGCGCCCCAGCGCCGGGCCATCTTGTTGACCAGGTACAGGCCCCGGCCGCCCTCGTCCGTCGCGCGGGCCTGCCGCAGCCGGGGCAGCTGCGGCACGTCGTCACCGACCTCGCAGCGCAGCACATGGGTGCGCAGCAGCCGCAGCGTCACCGGCCGGGACGCGTACCGTACGGCGTTCGTCACGACCTCGCTGACCAGCAGCTCCACCGAGTCGGTGAGGTCCTCCATGTCCCAGCGGGCGAGCGCGCGCCGGGCCAGCCGGCGGGCCTGCCCGGGGGCCGTCTCCTCCGGCTCCAGCGTCCAGTACGCCACATCGCTCGGCGCGATCCCGTCGAAGCGGGCGGCGAGCAGCGCGATGTCGTCGTCCCGGTCGCCCGGGCCGAGCATGTCCAGGACCTCGTCACACAGGGCCTCCAGCGGCGGCGGATGGTCCGGGCCGGTCAGCTGCGCGGTGGCGGCGAGCCGTTCGCGCAGCTGCTCTATGCCCGTCCACACGTCCCGCAGCCGGGACTCCACCAGGCCGTCGGTGTACAGCAGCAGCGTCGCCCCGGCGGGCGCGTCCAGCTCGACCGCCTCGAAGTCCACCCCGCCGACACCGATCGGCGCGCCCGGCGGCACCCGCAGCACCTCGGCCCGCCCGCCCAGGTGCAGCAGCACGGGCGGCGGATGGCCGGCGTTGGCGATGGTGATGCGGTGCGTGACCGGGTCGTAGACCGCGTACAGACAGGTCGCCATGCGGTCGGTGCCCAGCCGCTGCGCCTGCTCGTCCAGGTGGTGCAGGACCTCCTGGGGCGGCAGGTCGAGACCGGCCAGGGTCTGCGCGGTGGTGCGCAGCTGGCCCATGATCGCGGCCGAGGTCATGGAGTGGCCCATGACGTCGCCGACCACCAGCGCCACCCGGCTGCCGGGCAGCGGGATCGCGTCGTACCAGTCGCCGCCCACCCGCGCGGTCTCCGCCGCCGGCAGGTACCGCGAGGCGAGCCGCACGCCCGTCGGACGGGGCAGGGTCTCGGGCAGCATGGTGCGCTGCAACTCGTCGGCGATGTAGGCCTCACGGCCGTACAGCACCGCCTTGTCGATGCCGAGCGCGCTGTGCGTGGCCAGCTGGGCCGCCACCAGCAGGTCGTCCGTCTCGAACGCCGGCCGCTCGGGGCGGCGCAGGAACAGGGCCGCGCCGATCACCCGGCGCCGGCCGCGCAGCGGCGCGAGGATCGCGTGCTGCCCGGACGGTACGAGCGCCTCCGCGCCCTCGCCCAGCAGCTCGGGCAGCGCGGCCCGGGCGGCCGGCGCGTCCGCGAACACCGGGCGCACCCCGCGCAGCACCTCGTTGAGCGCGCCGCCGGGCCGCACCTCGCACAGCTCCGTCGTCAGCGACGACAGCTCCGCCAGCGCGACCGGCTCCGGCTCCGGCTCGAACGCCTGGGGCAGCAGGACCCCGTCGGTGTCCCGCTCCTCCGGTACGCGGTCGGTACGGCGCAGCCGCAGCACCACCGGTCCGGTGGGCCGTTCGTCGCCGACCGGCAGCGGGTCGCGCAGATAGACCAGGATCGCGTCCGAGAAGGTCGGCACCGTGGCCCGGCACAGACCCATCACGATCTCGTCCAGGTCCAGACCGCGGGCGATCCGCCGGGTGGCCGCGCCCACGAACCTGAGCCGGTCCCCGTCACGCCGCATCGGCATGGGCCGCCCCGATGGCAGACCCCGCCCGGTACGGCGCTCCGGGCCGCCCGGCGCCCGCTCCTGGTCGGCGCCTGGCTGCGGCGGAATGGCCTCCGGCGCGGGGCGCGGCCGATGGGCCGCGCCGGCGTCCGCGGTGGCGGGCTGGGAGTGCTCCGGGCCGTTGACTGGGGGCTCCTTCCCCTTGCCGTCCTCTGCCTGGCCACAGGGGGTGGCCGTCCCCGGTCCCGAGGGCGTCCCGTCGGCCCGTGCCTGCACGGGTAAGGCGGGGGCGCCGACCGGTTCCGGGGCACGCACAAGCGCCCCGCGGCCCTCCGCGGGGGCGGCGCCCGGCTGGGGGCGCTCGAAGGAGGTGGGCTGCTCCGTCACGCGTGTCGCATCCATCCGTCCGGGGCTGCGCGCCGGGCGCGCAGTCGGTCCCGCAGAAGTCCCGATACCCGCATTACGTGTCCCGGGAACGGATTTTCCGCGTGTCCGGAGGATGTTCCCGTGCCACCGGCGAACCCTGCGCGGCCGGTGCTGCCCTGATACCCCTCGTTCACGTCCTTGCCGCCCCTCGGTGACGATCGGTCAAGCCCGGCGCACACCCCGGAAGTTGTCGCTCCGAAGCGCCCTTGCGGAGGACGATCCTACGTTTCTTGTCCGGGGGCGCATCAAGAGTCTCACGAGGACACGTGCGCGGGCGTGCGGTCCCAGTCCTCGGGGAGTGACGGTACCGCCCAGGAGGCGTCGGGTCGCCACCCCGGCCAGCCGTCCGAGAACGGCGGCCCCCATTCCTCGATCGCGGCGACCGCCGCCCGCCCGGCCGCCCGGACCCGCTCGGCGGTCCGCGCGGACATCAGGCCGTCCCGCTGGGCCTGCGCGAACTCGTCCTCGTCCCGCCACTGCCAACTGCGGTCCGGGCGTACGTCGATGTCCAGGAAGTGATCCTCGGAGTCCACCCCGCCCGCCCAGCGGACCAGCGGTTCCTCCAGATTGACGTACCAGTTCTTGAACCGCCAGCCCGGCTCCCAGAACAGCCACACCGACCAGGGCACACCGGGCTGGGCCAGCTTCAGCACCCCGGTGCCCAGCCAGCGGCCGCGGCGCACGGTGCGCGGCTTGGTGTAGCGGGACTCCAGCGGCTCGCGGTGCACCGGGGTGCCGTCGGCCAGGGCCGGCTTCACGCACTCGGTGCCGGGGGCCAGCCAGACCGCGAGCAGGTCGGCGTCGTCGCGTACGACGGTGACGGGCCGGGCGATGTGGAACCGCTCGCCGCCGTTCTCCCGGTAACGCCACAGGATCGGGGTCCCCGGCGCCCAGTGCGCCGCGGGACCCGCCGCCGCTTGTCGCATCGTCGCGTCGTCCGTCATGGACAGATATTAGGTGCCGCGCGGATGCGGCGCTGCGGCGCGGGTCACGGTCACCCGTAGGTGGCCGGAAAGCTTCGCCCGCGGTTACGGACGCGTCATCCGCAGCACGTCCAGCGCCTCGTCCAGCTGCGCCTCGGTCAGCGCGCCACGCTCCACGTACCCGTCCTCCAGGACGACCTGACGGATCGTCTTGCGCTCCGCGAGCGCCTTCTTGGCCACCTTGGCGGCCTCCTCGTAGCCGATGTACCGGTTCAGCGGGGTCACCACGGACGGCGACGACTCGGCGTACTCGCGGGCGCGTTCGCGGTCGGCGGTGATGCCGTCGACGGTCCGGTCGGCCAGCAGCCGCGTGACGTTGGCGAGCAGCCGGATCGATTCCAGGACGTTCTTGGCGATCACCGGGAGCATCACGTTCAGCTCGAAGTTCCCGGCGGCACCGGCGGTGGCGATGGTGGCGTCGTTCCCGACCACCTGGGCGGCGACCATCAGCACGGCCTCGGGGACCACCGGGTTGACCTTCCCCGGCATGATCGAGGAGCCCGGCTGGAGGTCGGGGAGCCGGATCTCGGCGAGCCCGGTGCGCGGCCCGGACGCCATCCAGCGCAGATCGTTGGCGATCTTCGTCAGCCCGACCGCGATGGTCCGCAGCTGCCCGCTGGTCTCCACGATGGCGTCCCGGGCGCCCTGCGCCTCGAAGTGGTCGCGGGCCTCGGTCAGCGGCAGCCCGGTGACGCGGGCGACCTCCTCGATGACGGCGGCGGGGAAACCGGGCGGGGTGTTGATGCCGGTGCCCACCGCGGTGCCGCCCAGCGGCAGTTCGGCCAGCCGCGGCAGCGAGGCGCGCAGCCGCTCGACGCCGTACCGCACCTGGGCCGCGTACCCGCCGAACTCCTGGCCCAGCGTCACGGGCGTGGCGTCCATCAGGTGCGTGCGCCCCGACTTCACCACGTCGGCGAACTCCGTGCTCTTGCGTTCGAAGGCGGCGGCGAGGTGCTCCAGCGCCGGGACCAGGTCCCGGGTGACGGCGGCGGTGGCCGCGATGTGGATGGAGGAGGGGAAGACGTCGTTGGACGACTGCGAGGCGTTGACGTGGTCGTTCGGGTGCACGTCCCGGCCGAGCCGCTCACCGGCGAGGGTGGCGATCACCTCGTTGGTGTTCATGTTGGACGAGGTGCCCGAACCGGTCTGGAAGACGTCGACGGGGAAGTGCTCGTCCCAGTCCCCCCGGGCGACCTCCTCGGCCGCCTCCTGGATCGCCTGGGCCACGTCCTTGTCCAGCACGCCGAGTTCGGCGTTCACCTTCGCCGCGGCGCCCTTGATCCGCGCCAGCGCCTCGATGTGCGCACGCTCGATGTGTTGTCCGGACACCGGGAAGTTCTCGACGGCGCGCTGCGTCTGCGCCCGCCACTTGGCGTGCGCCGGGACCCGGACCTCACCCATGGAGTCGTGCTCGATGCGGTATTCGCTCATACCGGGTACAGCGGTCCGGGACGCGGCGTTGTTCCGCGGGTTGGGCCGTCCGGAGCAGTACGGACGGCCCGACCCGCCCGGTGGGTCAGGCGAGGCCCGGACCGCGCACCGGGATCGACGTGAACGTCGGCTGCGGCGCCGGGTCCTGGAAGAAGTCGTTGCCCTTGTCGTCCACCACGATGAACGCCGGGAAGTCCTCGACCTCGATCTTCCAGACGGCCTCCATGCCCAGCTCCTCGTACTCCAGGACCTCCACCTTCTTGATGCAGTCCTGGGCGAGGCGGGCGGCCGGGCCGCCGATGGAGCCGAGGTAGAAGCCGCCGTGGGCCTCGCAGGCGTCGGTGACCTGCTTGCTGCGGTTGCCCTTGGCGAGCATCACCTTGGAGCCGCCGGCGGCCTGGAACTGCGCCACGTAGGAGTCCATCCGGCCGGCCGTGGTCGGGCCGAAGGAACCGGAGGCGTAGCCCTCGGGGGTCTTGGCCGGGCCGGCGTAGTACACCGGGTGGTCCTTGAGGTACTGGGGCATCTCCTCGCCCGCGTCCAGCCGCTCCTTGATCTTGGCGTGCGCGATGTCACGGGCCACGACCAGCGGACCGGTCAGCGACAGCCGGGTCTTGACCGGGTACTTGGTCAGCTCGGCGAGGATGGTGTCCATCGGCTGGTTGAGGTCGATCTTCACCACGTCGGAGGACTCGTCGAGGTGCTCGTCGGTCGTCTCCGGCAGGAACCGCGCCGGGTCCGTCTCCAGCTGCTCCAGGAAGACGCCCTCGGCGGTGATCTTGGCGACGGCCTGGCGGTCGGCCGAGCAGGAGACGGCGATGGCCACCGGGCAGGACGCGCCGTGCCGGGGCAGCCGGACCACGCGCACGTCGTGGCAGAAGTACTTGCCGCCGAACTGGGCGCCGATGCCGATCTTCTGGGTCAGCTCGAAGACCTTCTCCTCCAGCTCCTTGTCCCGGAAGCCGTGGCCGAGCGGCGAGCCCTCGGCCGGCATGTCGTCCAGGTAGTGCGCGGAGGCGTACTTCGCGGTCTTCAGCGCGAACTCGGCGCTGGTGCCGCCGACCACGATCGCCAGGTGGTACGGCGGGCACGCGGCCGTGCCCAGCGAACGGATCTTCTCCTCCAGGAACTTCATCATGGAGGCCTCGTTCAGGACGGCCTTGGTCTCCTGGTACAGGAAGGACTTGTTGGCCGAGCCGCCGCCCTTCGCCATGAACAGGAACTTGTAGGCGCCGCCGTCCGTCGCGTACAGCTCGATCTGCGCGGGCAGGTTGGAGCCGGTGTTCTTCTCCTCCCACATGGTGAGCGGAGCCATCTGCGAGTAGCGCAGGTTCAGCTTGGTGTAGGCGTCGTAGATGCCGTGCGAGAGGTGCTTCTCGTCCGCGCCCTCGGTGAGCACGTTCTGCCCGCGCTTGCCCATGACGATCGCGGTGCCGGTGTCCTGGCACATCGGCAGCACGCCGGCCGCCGCGATGTTCGCGTTCTTCAGCAGATCCAGCGCGACGAACTTGTCGTTGGCGGACGCCTCGGGGTCGTCGATGATGCGGCGCAGCTGGGCGAGGTGGGCCGGGCGCAGGTAGTGCTGGATGTCGTGGATGGCCTCCGCGGCCAGCTTGCGCAGCGCCTCCGGCTCCACCTTGAGGAACGTCCGCCCGTCCGGGCCCTCGACGGTGGAGACGCCCTCGGACGTGACCAGCCGGTAGGGGGTGGTGTCCTCTCCCATGGGGAGCAGATCGGTGTACGCGAACTCAGGCATCTCAGCCCATTCCTCACTCTGACGGCCGTCGCCCGCCGACGCTGGCGAGCCTCCCCAGCCTAGAACCTGCCGTCGAGCGCGAACCTGTGAGGTAAGGCTCAGTCGGGCCGTCCCCGTCCCTGGGGCCTCTCGTTCGGACCGTGCCGGGCCGGTCCGGCCTGATCCCAGCGAAAGACCCTAGTCGCGATCTATCGCGTTTCGGTAGGCTGCTGCCGTGGACCTTCAGAAGCCCGCCCGAACCCAGGACGCCGCACCGGACGTCTCCGCCCTGCGTGCCTCGGACGCCGACCGCGACCGGGTCGCCGAC
Organism: Streptomyces sp. SCPE 10; assembly: GCF_051980735.1. Lineage (NCBI taxonomy): Bacteria > Bacillati > Actinomycetota > Actinomycetes > Kitasatosporales > Streptomycetaceae > Streptomyces > Streptomyces sp. SCPE 10. Next base: position 4,887,770 of record NZ_CP197069.1, read on the forward strand.
ATCCTCCGCGAGGCCCTCGCCGAGGGCCGGCTCACCGCCGACGAGCACGCCGAGCGCGTGGACGGCGTACTGAACGCCAAGACGGTCGGGGAACTGGAGGTCTTCGTCCGGGACCTGCCCGCCGCCCACCGGCACGCCTCCGGCCCCGCCCCGGTGCCGCCCCGCCCCACGGGCGAGATACCCGCGGAGTCCGACAACGTGGTGGCCGTGCTCAGCAGCGCGGTCCGCCGGGGCCGCTGGCGCCCGGGCCGCCGGCTGCACGCGTACGCGGTCTTCGGCAGTGTGGAGATCGACCTCAGCGAGGCGATCTTCGAGTACCAGCAGGTCGTGATCAAGGCCGTCTCCGTCTTCGGCGACGTCCAGGTCCGCGTCCCGGAGAACGTGACGCTGCGCGGCAGCGGCGGCGGTGTCCTCGGCAACTTCGAGGTGGCCGCGCTCGATTCCCCGCAGACCGACGCGCCGGTCGTCTACGTCGACGGCTGGGCCGTGCTCGGCAACGTGGAGGCCCGCCCCCGGCGCGGCAAGCTCGTCGAGGACATCATGGGGCGGGTTCACGACAAGATCGACCGAACGTTGCGCAAACACCTGGACCGTTGACGGTCGCGAATCCGCCGGTGACCGGAAGGCTCCGCGCCCGCCTCCGGCGTGGGGCCGGGGGCGTGAACGAGCCGCCGTGCACCGGCCGTTGGGGACGCAGTGCATAGGCCCGCGTACAGCGGGTAGGCCTTGCTGCATCGTCTCTCGCTCGCGAAGCCGTCGTCAGGAGCAGACCGTGCTGCAACCGCCGCATTCGTCCGTGCAGGTAGCTGCCGTACCGGCCCAGCGGGTGCCGGCGCGGGAGCGGGACCAGGACGCGCCCTGGCACACCGAGGCGGTGTGCCGACGTGACGAGGCGGGTCTGTTCTTCGCCCCGTCGAAGGAACCGACCGCCGCCCGGCTGTCCCGCGAGGAGGCGGCCAAGCGGGTCTGCGCCCGCTGTCCGGTCATGGTCGAGTGCCGCGAACACGCCCTCCTCCAGCCCGAGCCGTACGGCGTCTGGGGCGGTCTGACGGCCGCGGAGCGCCGGGTGGTCCTGGCCCGGCGCCGCCGCCGCGACCTGGACCTGAAGAAGGCGGCGCGCGTGGCGGCGCAGGACCGCATAGCCGGCTGAGCCGCGCCGGGCACCTTCCCGGCGCGGGGCGCGGTGTCCTGCCCCGAGGGTGCGGGGCACCGCGCGGCGGGCCGCCCGGACCCGCGGTCGCGGCAGGCCCGCGCCTCCTCGGGGCCGGTTACTTCGCGCGGTCGAAGTCGATGGCGCTGTAGGCGCGCAGCTTGCTCAGCCGGTGCTCGGAGTCGATCCTGCGCACCGTCCCCGACTTCGAGCGCATCACGATCGACTCGGTCAGCGCGGTCTCCGAGCGGTACCGCACGCCCCGCAGCAGCTCACCGTCGGTGATGCCGGTGGCGACGAAGAAGACGTTCTCCCCGGAGACCAGGTCGTCGGTGGTGAGCACCCGGTCCAGGTCGTGCCCCGCGTCGATCGCCCGCTGGCGCTCCGCGTCGTCCTTGGGCCACAGCTTGCCCTGGATCGTGCCGCCCAGGCACTTCACGGCACAGGCCGAGATGATGCCCTCCGGCGTGCCGCCGATGCCGAGCAGCAGGTCGACTCCGGTGCCCTCGCGCAGCGCGTAGACCGAGCCGGCGACATCGCCGTCGGAGATCAGCTTGATGCGGGCGCCGGCCTCCCGGACCTCCTGGATCAGGCCTTCGTGCCGGGGCCGGTCCAGGATGACGACGGTGACGTCCTCCGGCGTGGCCTTCTTCGCCTTGGCGATCCGCCGGATGTTCACGGCCACCGGCGCGTCGATGTCCACGAAGTCCGCGGCCTCGGGGCCGGTGACCAGCTTGTCCATGTAGAACACGGCGGACGGGTCGAACATGGCGCCGCGCTCGGCGGCGGCCAGCACGGCGATCGCGTTCGGCATGCCCTTGGCGGTCAGCGTGGTGCCGTCGATCGGGTCGACGGCGATGTCCACCTCCGGGCCGGTGCCGTCACCGATGTGCTCCCCGTTGAAGAGCATCGGGGCCTCGTCCTTCTCGCCCTCGCCGATGACGACGACGCCGTTCATCGAGACGGTGGAGACGAGGGACCGCATGGCACGCACCGCGGCGCCGTCGGCGCCGTTCTTGTCGCCGCGCCCCACCCAGCGGCCGGCGGCCATCGCCGCGGCTTCGGTCACCCGGACGAGTTCCAGGGCGAGGTTGCGGTCGGGAGCCTCGGCAGGAACATCGAGTTCGGAGGGCAGGTGATGATTTTCGGTCATCGGGGCGCACCTTTCTGATACGGCGACGGCCGGATGAGGGTCTTGGCCATGACTCTATCGTTAGGCTGACAAAATGAGCAGGGGACCCCACGTTTGAGCGCTTGGGGCACCTGCGACGATAGGGGGCGTGGCAGGTTCGAAAGGCAAGCAGAAGACGGCCCGGGACATGATCCTCTCCCTGGCCCTGATCGGCATCGCGGCGGCGGTCGTCTACTTCCTCGCCATCCCGCACGACAATCACGCTCCCGACCTCAAGCGGGTCGACTACCGGGTCGAGCTGCTCACGGCCCGCAGGGCGGCGAGCTATCCGGTGGCGGCACCCGAGGGCCTGTCCGACGCCTGGAAGGCCACCTCCGTCAGCTACGACGGCGCGAACGGCGACTACTGGCACCTGGGCTTCCAGACCCCTGATGCCCAGTATGTCCAGATCGAGCAGTCCACGCAGAAGCGGGACGCCTTCATCGACCAGGCCAGCCAGGGCGCGAAGGCCACCCGGCGGTCCGAGCACATCGACGGCCGCACCTGGACCCGCTACTCCGGCGGCCGCTACGAGGCCCTCGTCCTTCAGGACACGCCCGGCTCCACCACCGTGGTCGCGGGCACCGGGTCCTTCGACGACCTCACGAAGATGGTGTCGGCGCTGAAGCTGGCGAAGACGCCGGCGCCGTCCGCGTCGTAGCTTCCGGACCGTCCCGGACCGGAAGCCGGGCGCCGGCGGACCGGTCCGGACCGGGAGCCCGGAGCCGGCCGGCCCGGGCCCGAAAGCCGAAAGCCGCCGCACCGGACCCCGCACCGAAAAGAAGGCCCCCGGCGTCGCCGGGGGCCTCTTCCTGTCGCCGGGGGCGGCTCAGACGGTCGTGACGACGTCCTCGTACGCCAGGCGCGGGGAGCGCGGGTAGGAGGCGTCCGGGCCCGGCTTGCCGATGTTGACGATCATCAGCGGGGTGTGGTCGTCGTCCAGGAACTCCTTGCGCACGCCCTCGAAGTCGAACCCGGTCATCGGGCCGGCGGCGAGACCCGCGGCGCGCACGCCCACGATGAAGTAGGCGGCCTGGAGGGCGGCGTTCATCGCGGCGGAGCGCTCACGCACCGGGCGCTCGGCGAAGAAGGCGTCCTTGGCCGCGGGGAACGCCGGGAACAGGGCCGGCAGCTCCTCGTGGAACTCGTTGTCCGCGGCGAGGATCGCGACCAGCGGGGCGGTCGCGGTCTTGGGCCGGTTGCCCTCGGCCATGTGCGGCAGCAGACGCTCGCGGGCCTCGGGGGAGCGGACCAGGGTGATGCGCAGCGGGGTCTGGTTGAAGGCGGTGGGGCCGTACTTGACCAGGTCGTAGATCGCCCGGACCTGCTCCTCGCTCACCGGCTCGTCGGTGAAGGTGTTCGCGGTGCGGGCCTCGCGGAACAGCAGATCCTGGGCGGCGGGGTCAAGGACGAGAGACATGCGTGCCTTCCTCGGGGGTGCGTACGGTCCGCTCCCGGACCGGCTGACGGCACGACCCTACGCCACACGAGGTTTAACATTCAACAAATATGGTGGCGGGGTGATCGTCCTCACAGTCACCCCGCTCGCGGGCTACTCGCCCTCCCCCTCGCCCTCCTCCTCGGCGAGCGCCGCGTCCAGGCGGGCCCGTGCCCCCTCCAGCCAGCGCCGGCACACCTTGGCCAGCTCCTCCCCGCGCTCCCACAGCGCCAGCGACTCCTCCAGCGAGCTGCCGCCCGCCTCCAGCCGCCGTACGACCTCGATCAGTTCGTCCCGCGCCTGCTCGTACGAGAGCGCTTCCTCGGTCCGGTCCGTCATTCGCCCACCTTCACCTTGAACTCACCGTCGGCGACACGCGCGCGCAGCGCCTCGCCCGGGGACACCTCCCGCGGATCGCGCACCGCATGCCCGTCGGCCCGCTGGAGCACCGCGTAGCCGCGTTTCAGCGTGGCCGCGGGGGAGAGGGCCACCACGCGCGCGTGTGTGTGCGCCAGCTCCGAGTCCGCGCGGTCCAGCAGATGGCCCAGGGTGCGCCGGCCGCGCTCGGCCAGCGAGGCCACGTGGTCGGCACGCTCGTCGACCATCCGGTGCGGGTCCTCCATCACGGGCCGGGCCAACGCGTGCGCCAGGCCGCGCTCCTCGCGGTCCAGCAGCGCGTGCGCGCAACGCCGGGCACGGTCCCGCAGCATCCGCACCCGCGCCAGCTCCTCACCCACGTCCGGTACGACCTTCTTCGCCGCGTCGGTCGGAGTGGAGGCGCGCAGATCGGCGACCAGATCGAGGAGCGGGGTGTCCGGTTCGTGCCCGATCGCGGACACCACGGGCGTACGGCACCCCGCCACCGCCCGCACCAGCTGCTCGTCGGAGAACGGCAGCAGGTCCTCCACGCTGCCCCCGCCGCGGGCGACGATGATCACGTCCACGTCCTCGATCGCGTCCAGCTCCCGCACCGCCTGCACCACCTGAGGCACCGCGTGCACCCCCTGGACGGGGACATTGCGCACCTCGAAGCGGACGGCGGGCCAGCGGTGCCGGGCGTTCTCCAGCACGTCCCGCTCCGCGGCGGAGGCCCGGCCGCAGACCAGGCCGATCAGCTGGGGCAGGAACGGCAGCCGCTTCTTGCGCTCCGGCGCGAACAGCCCCTCGGCCGCGAGCGTCTTCTTCAGCTGCTCCAGGCGGGCCAGCAGCTCGCCGACGCCCACGGGCCGTATCTCCGCCGCGCGCAGCGACAGCTGGCCGCGCGGCGCGTACCACTCGGGCTTGGCGAGCACCAGGACCCGGGCGCCCTCGCCGACCACGTCGGCCACCGCGTCGAACACCTGCCGGTAGCAGGTCACGCTGACCGAGATGTCGTACGACGGGTCGCGCAGCGTCAGGAACACGACGCCCGCGCCGGGCCGCCGCGACAACTGCGTGATCTGCCCCTCGACCCACACCGCGCCCAGCCGGTCGATCCACCCCCCGATCAGCCGGGAGACCTCGCCGACCGGCAACGGCGCCTCGGGGGTCGTCTTCAAAGCCATGCGCCCGAGAGTAACGGCCGGCACCGACAGAGCCGCCGGGCCGCGGCCCGGCGGGGCCGCGGCGACCCCGGCGCCGCCGTACGACCCCTACGATGGGACCATGACCGCTTCGCCTGGCCGCCGTGTCCTGCTCGCCGCCCCCCGGGGCTACTGCGCCGGCGTGGACCGCGCCGTGATCGCCGTCGAGAAGGCCCTGGAACAGTACGGTGCCCCGATCTACGTGCGACACGAGATCGTCCACAACAAGTACGTCGTACAGACCCTGGAGAAGAAGGGCGCCGTCTTCGTCGAGCGGACGGAGGAGGTGCCCCCCGGCAACATCGTCATGTTCTCCGCCCACGGCGTCGCCCCCGTCGTGCACGAGGAGGCCAGGCAGGGCCGCCTCGCCACCATCGACGCCACCTGCCCCCTGGTCACCAAGGTCCACAAGGAGGCCGTCCGGTACGCCAAGGAGGACTACGACATCCTCCTGATCGGGCACGAGGGCCACGAGGAGGTCATCGGCACCTCCGGCGAGGCCCCCGAGCACATCCAGCTGGTCGACGGCCCCGAGGACGTCGCCAAGGTCGAGGTCCGCGACCCCGAGCGGGTCGTCTGGCTGTCCCAGACCACCCTCTCCGTGGACGAGACCATGGAGACCGTCGACGCCCTGAAGACCAAGTTCCCCGGCCTCGTCTCCCCGCCCAGCGACGACATCTGCTACGCCACGCAGAACCGGCAGCTGGCCGTGAAGCAGATGGGCGCCGAGGCCGAACTGGTCATCGTCGTCGGCTCGCGCAACTCCTCCAACTCCAAGCGGCTGGTCGAGGTCGCCAAGCTCGCCGGCGCCCGCGACGCCCACCTGGTGGACTTCGCCGACGAGATCGACGAGTCCTGGCTGGACGGCGTGACCACCGTCGGCGTCACCTCCGGCGCCTCCGTCCCGGACGTGCTGGTCGAGCAGGTCCTGGAATGGCTCGCCGAGCGCGGCTACGCGGACGTGGAGATCGTCAAGGCCGCCGAGGAGTCCATCACCTTCTCGCTGCCCAAGGAGCTCCGCCGCGACCTGCGCGACGAGGCGGCCGCCCTGGTCGCCGAGCGCGGCGGTTCGGGCGCCGCCGAGGAGTGAGCGCGGCCTCCGGGACGTGACCGTCGGTGGCCCGTCGTAACGTGGTGCCATGGAGATCTTCGGCGTGGACATCGGCGGATCGGGCATCAAGGGCGCCCCTGTCGACCTGGACAGGGGCGATCTCGCCCAGGAGCGCTGCAAGGTGCTCACCCCGCACCCGGCGACGCCCGACGGCGTGGCCGACGGGGTGAAGCAGGTGATCGACCACTTCGGCTGGACCGGCCCCGTCGGGCTGACCTTCCCCGGCGTGGTCACCGGCGGCGCCACGGTCCGTACGGCCGCCAATGTCGACAAGAGCTGGATCGACACCGACGCGCGCGCCCTGTTCGGCGGCAGACTCGGCGGCCTCCCGGTGACCGTGGTCAACGACGCGGACGCGGCGGGCGTCGCCGAGATGCAGTTCGGCGCCGGCCGCGGCCGCGCGGGCACCGTGGTCCTGCTCACCTTCGGCACCGGAATCGGCAGCGCCGTCTTCGTGGACGGCGTCCTGGTCCCCAACACCGAGCTGGGCCACCTTGAGCTGGGCGGTCACGACGCCGAGAAGAAGGCGTCCAGCAAGGCCAAGGAGGACCACGGGCTGAGCTGGGAGCAGTGGGCGCGCCGCGTGCAGAAGTACCTCGCGCACGTGGAGATGCTGTTCTCGCCGGAACTGTTCATCATCGGCGGCGGCGTCAGCCGCAAGGCGGACAAGTTCCTGCCGCACATCAAGGGCGTCAAGGCCGAGATCGTCCCCGCGCAGCTCCAGAACAACGCGGGGATCGTGGGCGCCGCGATGAGAGCGGCGCAGCAGCGGCCGTAGCCGGACGCGGCGGCTCAGCAGCGCTTCCTGCGCCGCCGCACCCACTGCACCCGGCGGACGAGCACGATCACCCCGGCGATCAGCGTCCCCCCGTACAGCCAGCCGGCCTGGGTGGCCAGCCCGGTCGCCAGGCCCATCAGCCGGCCGAGCAGCCCCTCGCGCCCGTCGGCGACCACCAGCAGCCCGGCCGCGAACGCGATGGGCACGGCCACGGGCGCGGTCAGCACGTCCCCGGCCCGCACCCACAGCGCGGTCAGCACGCACACCGGCAGGAACAGCACGCCGTACACCGGCAGCGAGCCGTCGAGCAGCAGCTGGTCCAGGCAGCCCAGCAAGAACATCACCGCCACGCAGAACAGCCCTCCGCCGAGCCCGGTGAGCCGGGGGTTCGGCAGCCGCCGGCCCGGCGTCACCGGCCGGGCCTGGCGTGGCTGCCCGGCGCCGCGCCCCGCCTCCGGTGCGCCCGGGCGGCGCCGGGCCTGCGGCGGCAGCTGGGCGCGGGGCGCGGGGCGCCGCCGTCCGTCGTTCGGGGGTCGCGTTCTGTGCTGCTCCATTGGACCAACTTAGGTCTGTTTATGTGCCCAGTCGCTCCCCAGACACGCCGATCGGCCTACGTTGGCCGGACCGGCGACGCTCCGGGGAGGTCGTCGCGCGGAACGCCGTAGACTGGTGGATCGGCCAGTGTCCTCCTAGGGCCTGGCAGCCCCCAGCTCCTGGCCCTCTCATCCACGGGAAGTCGCAACGTGTCGCTCACGATCGGAATCGTCGGCCTGCCCAATGTCGGCAAGTCGACCCTGTTCAACGCCCTGACCAAGAACGACGTGCTGGCGGCCAACTACCCGTTCGCCACGATCGAGCCCAACGTCGGCGTCGTCGGCGTCCCCGACGGCCGCCTCGCCCAGCTGGCCTCGATCTTCAGCTCGGAGCGCATTCTTCCGGCCACGGTCGACTTCGTGGACATCGCCGGCATCGTGCGCGGCGCCTCCGAGGGCGAGGGCCTGGGCAACAAGTTCCTCGCGAACATCCGCGAGTCGGACGCCATCTGCCAGGTGATCCGCGCCTTCAAGGACGAGAACGTCGTCCATGTCGACGGCAAGGTCTCGCCCAAGGACGACATCGAGACGATCAACACCGAGCTGATCCTCGCCGACCTCCAGACCATCGAGAAGGTCCTGCCCCGGCTCCAGAAGGAGTCCCGGATCAAGAAGGACGTCGCGCCGAAGGTCAAGGCGGTCGAGGAGGCCAAGGAGATCCTGGAGAAGGGCGACACGCTCTTCGCGCACGGCATCGTCCAGGGCACCGAGCGGGCCGAGCTGCTGCACGACCTGCACCTGCTCACCACCAAGCCGTTCCTCTACGTGTTCAACGTGGACGAGGACGAGCTGACGGACGAGGACTTCAAGAACGAGCAGCGCGCCCTGGTCGCCCCGGCCGAGGCGATCTTCCTCAACGCCAAGCTGGAGGCGGACCTCGCCGAGCTGGACGAGGACGAGGCGCTCGAACTCCTCCAGTCCGTCGGCCAGGAGGAGCCGGGCCTCGCTACCCTGGCCCGCGTCGGCTTCAACACCCTCGGCCTCCAGACCTACCTCACGGCCGGCCCCAAGGAATCCCGCGCCTGGACCATCAAGAAGGGCGCCACCGCCCCCGAGGCCGCCGGTGTGATCCACACCGACTTCCAGAAGGGCTTCATCAAGGCCGAGGTCATCTCCTTCGACGACCTGGTGTCCGCCGGCTCCGTCGCGGAGGCCCGCGCGAAGGGCAAGGCGCGCATGGAGGGCAAGGACTATGTGATGCAGGACGGGGATGTGGTGGAGTTCAGGTTCAATGTGTAGCGGGTGACATATCACCACGTCGCTGATCTGGCAAACGTGCAGGTCAGAGAGGGTCCGACTCTTCGGGGTCGGGCCCTTTGTTTTTTCCCGTGCTGGGATGGTGCTGGGATAGCTGACCCCTCGTCACCTGTCATCGCCCCTGCTCATCCCTACCGTGCTGGGATCGTGCTGGGATGGGATGGGGGTGCCCGTGCTGGGATTTGCGTGAGCGGGGCGCTGACCGAGCTGTGAAGGTAGTGCAGACGTGGCGCTTTTCCTACTCGTTTGACACAATCGGGGGTATGGCTGAGGCGACGTACAGCATCGGGGAAGGGCCAGCGACGCGGGTGAGCTTGTCGCTGCCGGAGGGGACCGCGGAGGCGATCCGGGCTCGCGTGGGCAAGCGGGAGTTCTCCGCGTTCATCGCCGAGGCGGTCGAGCGTGAGCTGCGCGGGCAGGTCCTGGACGAGTACCTGGCGGACTACGAGAGCCGCAAGGGGCCGGTGTCCGAGCCGGCTCGTCAGCGGGCGCGGCAGGTCTTCGACGAGGTGTTCGCCGAGGAGGCCGAGTGGCCCGCCGCCGGCTGAGTCACGAGGGGACGCTGGTCCTCGACAGTGAGGGACTCTCGAAGCTGCTCGCTGACGAAGAACAGGTGGTGGCTCTGATCGCCGAGGCGCGCTCGCGTGGCATGGAGGTCGTGATCAGTGCGCTCACCATCATCGAGGCCGTCCACGCCCGTACGAACAAGTCACGCCTGAACTGGGTGCTTTCCGGGCTGCGGGTCGTCCCGGTCCGTGACGAGGAGGCGAGGGCTGCCTCGAAGTTGCTGATGAATGCCGGATTGCACGGACACAAGTACGCGATCGATGCGGCCGTCGCCGAGGCCGCGCTGCGACAGCACCGCCCCGTGGTCATGCTGACTTCCGATATTGACGACATGGCCAAGCTGTGCGGCGAGCGGGTCCGGCTCGTGGCGGTGTGATTTCCCTTTGTCCGGCTCAGTAGGAGCGGGGTCCGTAGGGGCTCCAGTGACCGAGGAAGGGCTTGAGGTCGTCGCCGCTGAGTTTCGGCGGCGTGGGCAGTTTCGGCGCTGAGACCGATCCGGTGAGGTTTTGGAGGTGCGCGTCCGCGAACGCGAGCCACGCCTCGACCTCGGTCCGCTCCTGCCCGGGCGGAAGTGATGTGGCATGGACGCCTACTGCTGCGACGTATTCAGTCAGGCGCCTGGCCTGGTACCAGGTGTCCGCCTGTTCTCCGAGGTGTTTGACGCGGTAGGCGTGGGCGTAGGCGGCGTGCGCTTCCTGCATGGCGGCTTCCCAGCGCTTTTGCTGTAGCTCTCTGGCTTGCTGGTCTGCAAGGCGTTTGCGTTCTGCGGCCTCGCCGCGGAGTCCGACCTCCTGCACGATCTCGGCGAGTTGTTCTTCCAGAGGCCGGTCGGGGAGATCTGCCCATTCGCTTGCACGGTGCGGGCTGCCGCCGCGGAGTATGAAGCGTAGGCGGCTGGAGGGGGTGTAGTCGAAGCGGGGGATGCGCATCCATGAGTGCTTCTTGGCGTCGGCGAGTTCCTTGTCTGTGGGGACGTGTTCGTTGCGGTCCTGTTCTTGGAGGACGAGGAATCCGACACTTTCGCCGTGGGCGGTGATGGAGAAGTGCGGTGGTGCCTTGCGGCGCCGATGGGGCGGGGGCGCGCCTTGTGTGGTTCCGAGCGATGCCTTGTGGCCTTGGGCTGTGGTGGCGGCGATGAGGGTTTGGATGATGCGCAGGGCTCGGCCCTGGAGGGGTTTGGTCAGGCCCATGGGCTGCGGTTGCTTTTGGAGGGCGGCCACGACGGCATGGGGTTTGGTGAGTCTGGCCGGCACAGGGAGCGGGGTGAGTTCCGCGAGGCGCCAGGCAGGGATGTCGACCAGCTTGATCTCGTAGCCGCGGTGGGTGCGGTCTCCGTGGATTTCCTGCGTGTGGGGGATCTTGCCGGACTTGCGGGCGGCGTTGACCCGTGACGCCCAATTCACCGCGTGCGGGCCGGATTCGATGGGCTTGATGAGACAGCCGTCGTTCGCAACGGCCAGTTCATCGAGTAGCTGGTCCGCGTAGTTCGCAAGGGCCTTCGGCACGGCTCGGGGGCGCGGCGGTGCCGCTTTTCGGGCGGGGCGCTCCGGCGGTCGGGTGCTCTGCTCCACGGGGCGGATGCCGCGTTCGATGAGATGCTGCCGCCCCTTCTCGGTGAGGTGGGCGCTCCAATGCCCGCGGCGTTTGGTGACTTTGATGAGACCTCGGTTCTGCAGGGCTTGTCCGCTGGTCTTGTACGTGCTGTCTGGCCAGACTCCGTCGGGACACCCCTGGCCCACCCAGCCGAGCACGGCCTGCTGCCGCTTGTTGAGGGCCTGTTCCATGTAGCCTCCCGCCGTTCCCTGAATGCCCTGCACCCGGAGACGATGCCCGCTGCCCTTGCGGGAATTCTGGGCTGCTGAAAGGACTCCTCGTTCGGATGAGAGATATAGAGGGCGTGTTTACGGCGAGAGTCCCGGGCGGCTACGCAGCCTCGTCGCGCATGGCGGACTGGGCCGACTCGCTTTCGACGCCGATGACTTCAACGGTCACGCCGCGAGCGGCGAGGGCCTTCGCGGTCTGGGCCAGGGTGATGGCGGAGAACGGGAAGAGGGAGTCCGGCGTGAGCTTGGCTCCGTCCTTCAGAAGGATCGCGAAGACGACGTGGCGCGGGGTGAAGTCCTCGGGGATGCTGCGGGCCGGATCGCTGTTGACGTGTACGGACCGGGCGAACTCCGCGCGTACGGCCGCGTTCTCGAAGAGGAGCTCAACGGAGACGCGCGCCTGGCTGAACAGGTGACTCAGCGGGCTTGAGGAGTGCGCGGGCTTCACGAGGACAAGAGTGTCGTCCTCGGTGAACAGGTCGCAGATCTCGACGGAGTTGCTTGCCCGAAAGGGGTTGTGGACATTCTTCTTGTCCAGGCAGACCCAGCCGCGACGGGCCTGGGCGGCCAGCTTGTTGTAGTCGCCTTCGTCTACGGGACGCATCACGCGCATACCCTTCTTGTTGAGCTTCTCGACGAGCGGCCAGCGGGGGAGATCGACGGAGGGCGTGTCGGGGAACAAGGGAGCCACGGTCTCGTTGACGTTGCGCAGGTAGCCCGCCCCGAGCTCGTACCACTCACCGTCGAGCAGACAGAACGTGCGGGAGCCGAGGGAGAAAGTGGCCTCGATCCACTTCATGGCGGTTTCCTTGGACAGGGCTTCCAGGGAGGCGGTGCGCGGGGCGAGCGCGGTCCGTGCGGAGAGCGTGTCACGAAACAGTTCGACGGTGCCCTGCCGGAGCGCCGTGACGCGGGCGCCTGCCTTGATCACACGGGCCCGCTCCAGGACGTAGTCGAGACTGAACTCGTCCCGGAGGTGGGGCGGGCAGGACCCGATCTTGATGGTGCAGGCGGTGGACCGGGGCAGGTCGGTGCTCTGGGAGAAGGGGACGGCGGTCATGATCCGGCCGTCTGCGGGACGGCCGAGTGTGGCGTCCAGTTCCGCGTCGAGCGCGTCGATGAGGGAAGGGTCCTTGACCGCGGTGATGTGCTCGACGAAGGCCAGGTCGGGGTGGGGAGCGACGTGCTCGCAGATCGCGGCGATGGCGCGGATGTCCTTGACCAGTGTGGCGGGGGTGGTGCCGAGTTTGATACGGAGACCGATGCCGCCCTCCGCGGTCATGGCCCCGTTCCTAGTGCCGCTCCCTGCGGTGAGGTCGACTTCGTCGAGGTAGCCGCCGAGGTGGCGGATGATCCGCCCGTGGTCCCGGAGTCCGAGTGCCGGTACGGAGGCGCCGGCAGGGATCAGGGAACTGTCGATGCGCGCCTGGCCGAGGACGCTGGCGGTGAAGTCCCGCACCTGACGCGGGTTGATGGCGCGGATGCCGAAGGACAGACCGAAGTGCGCGTCCTTGAGCTGGGCGGGGAGAAGCCGGTAGCCCTGGTCGAAGCCGATCGCGTACACCACGTCGTCGACGGCGAGCACGAGCAGTGCGCCGGTGCGCTGCTCGCTCTGCAGCAGGTCCGATTCGCCGGCGAGCCGGAGGACATCCTTGCCCCAGGCGGCTTCCTCCTTCGCTACGGCGAAGGACACCGCGAGGGCGGGAACTCCCATGTGATCGCTGACGTCGCGCACGACCGCGTCCAGGGTGTCGAGGGCGTCGACGTCGAGGGCTTCGAGCATCGACTCAGGGGTCGCCTCGACGTGGGTCAGGCGGTACAGGGTGCGCTTCGACGCGGTGCTGGACACAGAGGTCTCCTGGGGCGAGGTTGCGGTGCGGTTCGGTAACACGAGCGGCCTTACGGGGCGGGTGGTGTCGAGGCGGACACGGGTGAGTGCCCGGCAAGGGAGCAGAGGTGCGGCGATGAGGACGCCGGTGCGGTCGGACTCGTATGGGGTTGGCGTCCCGGCGGGTGGTGCCGGGGTGATGGTGACGAAGGTGCCAGAAGATTGGAGGTGAAATTGTTCGAGAACCTGATAACCCTGGTTATCGACCGTTGGCGAAGGTGAGAGCTCGACCGGCTGTAGCGTGTGAGGTGCCCTGGGAGAACGTTCTCGACCGAGAGCACCAGGCAGTCGTCACGAAGGGAGCGGAACCGCATGGCTGGCACACGTGAAGCAACCGCTCCCATCCTGCCCGAGGAGATCTCCTGGCGGATTAGTTACGCCGAAATCGGGACCTTGGCCCAGGTCCAACGTCCCGTCGTCACCACCTGGGCCCGTCGGCACGCGGATTTCCCCGCGCCCGTCGCGTACGAGGGAGCCAGCCCGCTCTTCGACGGCCGTGAAGTCGCCGAATGGCTTCTGTCCACCGGCCGCGGCAATGCCGACGCCGGCCAGATCCGGGCGGAGCTGGTGCTGCACACCCTGTCTGCCTGGCGGCGCGCGATCCCCGCCCGCACCCTGGTCGACACGGTGACGGCGCTGCTCTGCCTGCGCCAGCTACTCGACGAACCCCTTGCCGACCTGCCCTGGCAGGCGATCCTGGAGCGTGCCGCAGAGACCGACTTCGACGACACCTTCCTCCAAAGAGAGCTGCGCGACCTGCCGGACGCCGACCGGCAGGGCCCCCTGCTCGCCGTGCTCGCCGACCAGCTCACCGAGGCCGCCTACACCCCGGCCGAAGCGCTCGAACGGGTCATGGATGCACGCCGCCGCCTGGGTTGCGACGACCTCGTCGCCGATGAACCGATTCCGCTGGTGAGCCGCACGATGGCCTGCCTGACCGGCCTCGCGCGACTGAACGAGCGCGAGAAAGGAGCGACGGCCGCCGTCCTGCACCCCCGGAGCGGCGACCTGCTGGTCGCCCTGCACGAATCCGTGTCCGACGCCGAGGACTCACCTTTCTTCCTCTCCGCGGACCCGATGCCGGACCTGGCCCGGCTCGCCCGCCGCCGCCTCATGGCACAGGGGGTCCAGGAATTCGAGATGGACCTTGCCGACGGCGAGGAACTGGCCACGGAAGACTGGGGAAACCCGCACGTCATCGCCTGCTGCCTGCCCTATGAGGCGGCCGAGACCCGCAGCCCGCTCGCCGTCCTGCAGAGCCTGCAGGACCTCACCGACCTCCTCGCCGAGGACCGCACGGCCGTCGTCCTGGGACCCGCCGACGCGCTCGTCCGGCCCCTGCCCGCCCGCGGGGAAGCGGACCGTCTGCGCCGGGAATTCCTGGAACAGCACCTCCTCAAGGCCGCGATCAGCCTCCCCGAAGGCGTACTCCGCTTCCGCCCGGCCCACCGCACCGCGATCTGGCTCCTGCACCGCACCCCCGAAGACAAGCGCACCGGCCAGATCCTCCTCGCCGACCTCTCCTCACGCTCCCTCACCCCGCAGACCCTGGACGCGCTGGCCGAGGACATCGACATCTTCCGCGACGCCGGCTGGCGGGCAGACAGCCGCCACGAACCGCGCAACGCCGCCGTCGTCCGGGCCACCACGCTGACCGGCGCACCCGGTGCCGCGTTCACCCCACAGCACCGCCCGCACGCCGACCGCTACACCCGCACCGTCGTCGAACGCCCGGCCCGCATCTCCGAGACCGAACTCCGCCTCCAGCAGCTGATCGACGCCACCCGCAGCGCCCTCGACCACGCGCCCACGATCCGCGCCAACGCCGTCCTGCGCCCCGACGACCAGCCGGCCCGTCGCACCACCGTGGCCCGCCTGCTCAAGGACCGCCGCCTGCGCCGACTGCCCGGCCACCGCATCGCCGCCGAACACCTCCTCACCGGCGGCGCGGGCCACTACACGGTCCTCACCCCGGCCGAGATCACCGGCAGCGCGCCGGTCGGCAGCCACCGCATCGACCGCGCCGTACTCCACACCACCTACGAGCACGCCTACTTCACCGAACCCGGCGACATCGTCGTCACCGCCACCCCGAGCTTCGGCGCGTACGTCGACGACGAGGGCCTGTCGGTGGTGGCCTTCCCCGCCCGCGTCCTGCGCGCACGGTCCGACGCCGAGCATCCCGTAAGGCCCCGCGCCCTGGCGGCGCTCCTGCGCTCGGCGGCCACCGAACACCGGCGGGTGAGCGGCGCGGTCCGCCCCGCCCGCCGCATAGAAGACCTCCTCATCCCCGACCTCCCCAGCGACGAGGCCGAGCGCTACGACGCGCTCCTGGCCGACATCGCCCGCCGAACAGCCCTGCTGCGCCAGCACGCGGCGGCCCTCGACGACCTGACCACCCTGACCGCCGCCGGCCTCGTCGACGGCACGCTGACTCTCACCGAACCCCCTCTCGTCCGACCCTTGTCCGACTCGTGAAGGAGACCCGAGCGCCCATGCCTCCCCGGAAGAAGAAGCCCGCCGACCAGGCGGAGCTGTTCACCGCCTCCACGCCCAAGGAGATCCAGGCCATCCTCTGGAAGGCCGCCGACAAGCTGCGCGGCTCCATGGACGCCAACCAGTACAAGGAGTTTGTCCTCGGCCTGATCTTCCTCAAGTACGTCTCCGACGCCTTCGAAGAGCGCCGCGAACAGCTCGCCAAGGAACTGGCGGAGGAAGGCATCGCCGAAGACCGCCTGGAGGAGTTCCTGGAGGACCAGGACGAGTACACCGGGCACCACGTCTTCTGGGTCCCCGAGAGCGCCCGCTGGTCCGCGATCTCCGCCAACGCCAAGAGCGGCACCGTCGGCGAGGTCCTCGACCAGGCCATGGACGCCATCATGAAGGCCAACCCTTCGCTGACCGGCGTCCTCCCCAAGATCTTCAACAAGGACAACGTCGACAAGAAGCGCCTGGCCGAACTCGTCGACCTCATCACCGACGCCCGCTTCGGCGGCAGCGACGACAAACCCGCCCAGGACGTCCTCGGCGAGGTCTACGAGTACTTCCTCGGCAACTTCGCCCGCGCGGAAGGCAAGCGGGGCGGCGAGTTCTACACCCCGAGCAGCGTCGTCCGCCTCCTGGTGGAGGTCCTGGAACCGTACGAGGGCCGCGTGTACGACCCGGCCTGCGGCTCCGGCGGCATGTTCGTCCAGGCCGCCAAGTTCATCGAGGCCCACCGCGGCCGCGGCCACAAGGCCGACATCTCCGTCTACGGCCAGGAACTCAACGAACGCACCTGGCGCCTGGCCAAGATGAACCTCGCCATCCACGGCATCGACGGCAACCTCGCTGCCCGCTGGGGCGATACCTTCGCTGACGACAAACACCCGGACCTCAAGGCCGACTACGTCATGGCCAACCCGCCCTTCAACATCAAGGACTGGGCGCGCAACGAGTCGGACCCGCGATGGAAGTACGGCGTCCCGCCTAGGGGTAACGCCAACTACGCCTGGCTCCAGCACATGATCAGCAAGCTGGGGGAGCGGGGAACGGCCGGCGTCGTCCTCGCCAACGGCTCGATGAGCAGCCAGCAGAGCGGCGAGGGCGAGATCCGGCAAGCGCTGGTGGACGGCGACATGGTGGCGTGCATGGTCGCACTGCCGGCACAGCTGTTCCGGACGACGGCGATCCCGGCTTGCCTGTGGTTCCTGGCGAAGGACAAGTCGCCGGGGGGCGTGAAGGGGCAGAAGGCTGCGGCTGCGGATCGTCGGGGCGAGATTCTGTTCATCGATGCCCGGGACATGGGCGAGATGGTCGATCGCACCGAGCGTGTGCTGACGGAGGGCGACCTCGCGAAGATCGCGGGGACGTACCACGCGTGGCGGGGGACGACGAGCGCGAAGGACGCGGGGGAGTCGTACGCGGATGTGCCGGGGTTCTGCGCGAGCGCGGACCTGAAGACGGTCCAGGAGCACGGGTACGTGCTGACGCCGGGGCGGTACGTCGGAGCGGCCGAGGCGGAGGAAGAGGACGCCGAGGCGGTCGGGGAGAAGATCGCGCGGCTGACGGGGGAGCTGTACGAACTCTTCGACAAGTCGGAGGAGCTGGCAGAGATGGTGCGCGAGCAGCTGGGGAGGATCGGTGCCTGAGAAGCTCTTCGACGCACCTGGGGATTGGCGGAACACGACCCTTGGCGCAGCCTGCGCAGGCGGTGGTGGCAATATTCAGACTGGTCCTTTCGGGAGTCAGCTCCATGCATCGGACTATGTGAGTGATGGCATTCCGAGCGTTATGCCTCAGGATATTGGCGACAACGTAATTTCCGATCTCGATGTTGCGCGGGTTTCTCCACAGGACGTCGAGAGGCTTGCGAAGTACAAGCTGCGATCAGGGGATATCGTGTATTCGCGGCGAGGTGACGTGACTCGCCGAGCCTTGGTCGGCAAATCTCAAGAGGGGTGGTTGTGTGGCACCGGATGTTTGCGAGTCCGTCCCGGAGATGAGGTGAACTCGCGTTATCTGTCCTACTATCTTGGTCACCCGGAAGTGCGTGAATGGATTATGCGACACGCCGTCGGTGCGACGATGCCAAACCTCAATACCAAGATTCTTAGTTCACTTCCGCTGGTCATGCCTCCACGCTCCGATCAAGATGGAATTGCTGAGGCCCTCGGGGCGCTGGACGACAAGATCGCCGTCAATGAGCGCATCGCGGCCACCTACGAGCAGCTGCTCCAGTGTCGGTTTGCTGAGCTAGGTCTTGGTGACGAGCCGGACGGTGAATCTGAGATCCCGATTACGGATCTCATCGCTTTCGGGCCGAAGCTCGGCAAGCCTGCCGCTGCTGAACCGGTCTACGTGGACATGGCGGCGCTCCAGACGAATCGTGCTGGAATTCCGTCCTGGACTCGGCGTGAGCCGAAGTCTGGCCCCCGTTTCATGAATGGTGACACACTCATGGCGCGTATCACTCCTTGCTTGGAGAACGGTAAGACCGGCTACGTCGACTTCATGGATGATGGAGAGATCGGGCTCGGGTCTACCGAGTTCATCGTGCTGCGCTCCCTTCCGGGTGTCCCGAGTGAGCTGAGCTATTTTCTGGCTCGCGACTCTCGGTTCCGTGAGCACGCTATCCGGAACATGGTTGGCTCATCTGGGCGTCAACGGGTCAGTGCGGCAGATGCTTCGAACTACACGGTGATGGCCCCTGATGCCGAGCAGCTTGCAGCGTTCGGAAAGGAAGCATCTGCCGCTTTTGCACACATGAAATCCCTGGAGAGCGAGTCTCGAACCCTGGCAGCCCTCCGCGACACCCTCCTCCCCCAACTCATGTCCGGCCGCCTCCGCGTCAAGGACGCCGAGAAGATTGTCGAGGACCACGTATGACCGGGAACAGCAGCGACAACGGCAGCAGCGACACCCCCGACGGCCCCACCCCCGGCACCCCTACCCCCGACAACTTCCGCCCCCTCGAAATCGACTGGGAGTTCCTCGCACTCGAAGAGCTCGTGGAGCTCGACTGGCCGAAGGCCGAGGGCAATGAGCTCGCCCCTGGCTCCGGTCACCGCCGTTCCTGGGACGACCTGATCCTGTACTCCGATCTCCGTGAGGCCATCGAGCGGCTCAACCCCGACCTCCCCCCGGAGGCCGTCCGCGAGGCCCTCGCGACCGCCGCTACCCCGACCTCCCAGGACACGTACGAGGAGAACCGGACCGCGCACGGCTACCTGACCGACGGCGTCCACTCCGTCACGTACACCGACGCGCTCGGCGCCGAGCACACCCCGACCGTCCGGATCGTCGACCTGGAGCACGCGGACGCGAACACATACCGCGCAGTCCGCCAGGTGACCGTGATCAACGGTGAGCGCAACCGCCGCTTCGACCTCGTCCTGTACGTCAACGGGCTTCCGCTGGCCGTCATCGAGCTCAAGCGGGCCGGTGATCCGAACGCCACCCTCGCCTCCGCGCACACCCAGATCCGGCACTACGTCGAGGAGTTCCCGACCGCCTTCCGCTACAACGCGGTCGTGCTGCTCTCCGACGGGATCACCGCGAAGTACGGCACGCCCTTCACCCCGTACGAGCACTTCGCCCCGTGGAACACCGACGAGTTCGGCGCCCGCGTGGACACCGTGGACGCTGCCGCCGTCCACGCCGACGCCGATGCCGACGTTCCGACCGGCCAGGACCTGGCCCTGCACGGCCTGTTCACCCAGCCCCGCTTCCTCTCCCTCGTCCGGTCCTTCATCAACTTCGTGCCCGGCAAGCGCATGAAGCGGATCGCGAAGCCGCACCAGTACTTCGCGGTCACCCGCGCCGCCGATGCCGTGCGCCGTGCCGCCGCGACCGACGGCAAGGCCGGCGTGGTCTGGCACACTCAGGGCTCGGGCAAGTCCGAGGAGATGGTGCTGACCACCAACCTCGTCATGCGCGACCCCGCCCTGCACAACCCCACCGTGGTGGTCGTCACCGACCGTACCGATCTCGACGACCAGCTCTTCGACACGTTCAAGGAGAGTGAGGTCCTCCCCGAGCAGCCCCACCAGTTCCTCAACCGCGCCGCACTCCGCGAAGAGCTCGCAGCCAAGCGCACCGGCGGCATCCTCTTCACCACCCTGCAGAAGTTCGGCCGTACCAAGCAGGAGAAGGAGTCCGGGACCGACCACCCGCTCCTCTCCGAGCGGCGCAACATCGTCGTCGTGGTCGACGAGGCCCACCGCAGCCACTACGACCACCTCGACGGCTACGCCCGCCACCTGCGCGACGCGCTCCCGCACGCCACGCTCCTCGCCTTCACCGGCACCCCGATCTCCGAGGCCGACCGCAACACCCGCGAGGTCTTCGGCGACTACATCGACACCTACGACCTCAAGCGGGCCGCCGACGACGGCGCGACCGTGAAGGTCTACCACGAGAGCCGCGTTGTCCAGCTCGTCCTCGACCGCGACGTCGACCCCACCGCCATCGACACCGAGGCCGATCGCATCACCGACGGCCTGGACGACACCGAGCGCACCCGCGTCGAGCAGGCCGTCGCCACCATGAACGCCATGTACGGCGCCCCCGCCCGGATACGCGACCTGACCCAGGATCTGGTCGAACACTGGGAGGCGCGCCGTGCAGCGATGCTGCCGTTCGTCGCGGACGCCGACGACGCACCCGGCGGCGCCCCCGGCAAGGCGATGCTCGTCTGCGCCACCCGCGAGATCTGCGTCCGCGTCTACGACGCCCTGCGCGAACTGCGCCCCGACTGGCATACGGACGACCACACCACCGGCGCCATGAAGATCGTCTACTCCTCAGACTCGCGTAAAGACTCCGAGGAGCTGCGCGCCCACGCCCTGCGCGACGCCCAGCGCAAGGCCGTCATCAACCGCGCCAAGGACCCCGAGGACGAACTCCAGCTCCTCATCGTCAACAACATGCTCCTGACCGGCTTCGACGCGCCGTCCATCCACACCATGTACCTGGACCGGCCGCTGCGCGGCGCCGGCCTGATGCAGGCCCTCGCCCGCGTCAACCGCCGCTTCCGCAAGAAGGAGGACGGCCTCCTCGTCGGCTACGCCCCCCTCACCGAGAACCTCCA
The DNA here is from genome assembly GCF_051980735.1 of Streptomyces sp. SCPE 10. NCBI lineage: Bacteria > Bacillati > Actinomycetota > Actinomycetes > Kitasatosporales > Streptomycetaceae > Streptomyces > Streptomyces sp. SCPE 10. Next base: position 4,908,678 of record NZ_CP197069.1, read on the forward strand.
GAAGGCCATCGCCGAGTACTCCGCCGACGACCAGGCCGACCGGACCCTCGGCCAGGACATCGACCGCGCCCTGGACGAACTCCGCAACGAGTACAATATCCTCGATCAGATGCTGATCGGGTGGAACTGGCGCGAACGCCTCTCCCGCCCCGACCCGAAGGCTTTCATCAAGGCGGCCTACACCACGGCCGAGTACCTCCGCAGCCCCGCTACCCCGGGCAACAACCCCGATCAGCTCGACGACCCGAACCAGACCCTCAGTCGCCGCTTCCGCGAGCACGGCTACCGCCTGGAGCGCTTCTTCGCCTTGGCCGGCTCCTCCGCCGACATCTCCTCCCGGTTCGGCGACCAGCCGTACTGGAAGCGCGACATCCAGTTCCTCGTCGAGGTCCGTACGTACATGGCGAAGCTCGACGCCATGGACCGTGAGGCCCAGGGCCTGCCCGTCGCCCGCGACGTCGCCCTCTACCTCTCCCAGCTCACCTCCGCTGTCGTCGAGACCGGTGGTGTCACCGACCTCTTCTCCGAGGCCGGACTGGACAAGGCCGACCTCACTCACCTCAACGACGCCCTCGTCGGCCGCCTGCAGAACAGCGAAACCCCGCACCTGGCAGCCGAAGCCCTGCGCCGTCTCGTCGAGCAGAAGATGCGCGAGCAGACCCGGCACAACATCGTCCGCCAGACTGCGTTCTCGGTCCGCCTCCAGAACCTGATGACCCGCTACATGCGTCAGCAGCTCACCAGTGCCGAGATCATCGCCCAGCTGGTGGAACTGGCCAAGACGGTCGCGGAAGACGCCCGGCGAGGTGAGAAGTTCACCCCGCCGCTGGGCGACGACGAACTCGCCTTCTACGACGCGGTCGCCGACCTCGGCAGCGCCCGCGACCTCATGGGCGACGAGATCCTCTCCGGCATCGCCCGGGACCTCGTGGTCCAGGTCCGCAAGAACCTCAAGAAGGACTGGATCGCCCGCGAACCGGTCCGGGCCAGGCTCCGCGCCACCATCAGGCGCCTCCTGGCCCGCCACGGCTACCCGCCGGAGCAGTCCAAGGAAGCGATCGCCCTGGTGATCCGTCAGATGGAACACTTCGCCGACAAGTGGTCCCAGGACGGCTCGGCCGCCGCCGCATAGCCCTCGCTCATCTCGCTTCTGGCCCCGGCAAGCGTCTGTTTGCCGGGGCGGTCGTCTGCCCGACCGGATGTCCTTCGCGGGGTCGGCAGGGGCTGCGCCCGACCGCCTTACGGCAAAAGCAAATTCCCGTGCTGCGAGACGTGAGGTGCGGCAGGCCACTACTTTCAAGTCCGCGGAACGAACCGCAGAACTGCTAACTGCTGGTGGAACCGAGGGAGTTGTGGCATGTCGCAGCGAGCGCTGCTGTTGGTGGTGGTCGTCCTGGCGTCCGTGGTGGTGGGGCTCGTGGCCGGCATCCTCGAGTTCGTGGGCGCGGGAGAGGTCGTTACGGCCATCCAGAACGGTGGTGCCGCCTGCGGAGCCACTGTTCTCATCGGGCTGGCGGTCGTCTCCTGGCTGAGGTCGTCGTGACCCAGGAGGAATGGGCGAACGAAGAGGGGCGGCTGAAGTACCGGCGAGTGCTGCGGGCCGTCGAGAAGCTACGCAGCGTCGCCGATGCCGCGACGACGTACCGGCTTGCCTTTCAAGTGGTCTACCTTCACTGCTGGTCCCGCCATGGATCACTGGCGGAGGCGGACCGGTTGTGGGGGCCGGGTTCGGAGTCAGCGGGGGCCAGGCTCGGCGCAGTGTGGCCGCGTACGCCCGTTGCTCGCGCCCACAGTCTTCCTGCGTATCGCGACGAAGGTGTGAGCCGTCCCTTCGAGCTCATCGACCCGGCCCTCCGTGAGCTGATCGTGGAGGTGCGGCAGCTGGATCCGGACCCGAGGCTCCTTGACGTGCTCCTCGACACGTACTCGACACGCTATGCGCGTGGCGATGACTACTTCACGTCAAACGACCTGGCGTACCTCTTCGCGGGGCTGGCCGCTCCCCGAGGAGGCGAGATTGTTCGGGACCCGGTGTGCGGCAGCGGGCGACTGCTGCGCGCCGCCGCACACCGGGCTCGGGCACAGGGGGGTGAAGTGCGCTTGTCCGGTGCGGATATCAACCGGACGGCGCGTTATGCCGCAGCCGTCAACCTCGCCCTGCACGGATTCCTTGCCGACCTCGGCAAGGAAGGAGCTGACACCCTCAGGGCCGGCACTTCACCGATACCGGCCGACGTGATCGTCGCCAACCCTCCTGTGAACCAGCGGGACTGGGGGCACGGTGAACTGAAGGACGACTGGCGGTGGACCCTGGGCGTGCCACGTCCGGGTAACGCGAACTTCGCCTGGGTCCAGCACATCCTTGCCGATCTCACGCCACAAGGACGGGCCGTCGTTCTGCTGTCTTCCGGTGCGGCGCACAGCAGCAACAGCACCGACGGACTGATCCGCCGTGGGCTGCTGGAGAACGGTCTGGTCGTGGGCGTCGTGGCCTTGCCGACGTGGCTCTTTCCGCACGCCAGCGCGAGCACGGCGCTGTGGCTGCTGGCCAAAGGGGAGCGGCCGCACTCCGATCAGGTCTTGTTCGCGGATGCAGGGAAACTGCCAGCGGCGAAGGAGGGGCAGCGGCGCCACTTCGCAAAGGACTCGGCCGAACGCCTGCTGCAGATCTTCGGTGAATGGCAGGGACTTCGACGCCGTGAGGGCGAGGGGGACCCTGAATCCGTCCCATGGTGCCGTGCGGCGAGGTACGAGGAAATCGCTGAGGCGGGCTTCGATCTGACTCCCGCACGCTACGTACGGAACGGGGGCACCGCGCAGTTGCATTCAAGTGACGGAGACCGGAACCGGAAGACCGAGCTGTATGAGTGCATGGATCGTAGCGCCGCAGCCAGGAACCGAGTCCGTGATGCCCTGGAGAGCAGGCATGACTACAGAATCGGATGATGTCCCCACTCCGTGGCCCCTCGTTGAGTTGCGTGAGTTCCCTGGGGTCGAGTACGCCGCCTACGGAATTGCGCGACAGCAGAAGGCATCCGGCGGAATCCCTATGATCCGCGCCACAGAGATTGTCGAGGGAGGTGTGCATGTCCAGGAGTTCACATTTGTGCCTCCCGAGGTGGCCAAACGCCACCCACGCAGCACGCTGAGGTCTGGGGACCTCCTTGTCGTGCTCGTGGGGCGCGTGGGGGAGGCGGCAGTTGCAGGGGAGGAGCACGCAGGATGGAATGTCGCCAGGTCGCTCGCGGTCGTCCGCTGGACACCAGAGGGCCGCGCCCAACAATGGGATCTGTGGCTTCGATGGTGGCTGAAGACCTCGCAGAGCCAGAGCTATCTCACGCTGTCCTCGTCGAACGCCGAGCACATGACCTTGCCTCTGCAGGCACTCAACCGACTTCCCGTGCCAGTGCCTCCAGCGCCGGTGCGGGAGAGGCTGCTTTCGCTGATCTCGCTTGCTGAGCGCAAGAATGCGTTGAACACCCGGATTGTGTCTTGCGCGACGGAACTAGCGGATGCGCATTTCATGGAGGCGCTGCAGACGTGCGGGCAAGGTCCCGCTACCGAGCGTGCAGTGGGCGAAGTGTGTCAGGTTACGGCTGGTGCGGCACAGTCTCTGCCGGACAGCGAGCAGTCGGCTATGCCGTGGGTGTCTCCCCGCGAAGTACTGAACTGCAAGACAGTACATCTGGGTGCAGTGACTTCACGCACCGTGGCGCAAGCGGAGGTTGTATGCCCGTCCGGCAGCCTCTTGATCGCGCCCCGTCCCGGGGAGGTGCGGACCGTGCTCACTACTACCCCGGTAGTGCCAGGTCGGCGGACGCTCGCGATTTACACGGAGTCCGAGGTCGATCGGATGTGGTTGTTGCACTCGCTGCGTTACCGGAGGCGGGAGTTGACGGCCGTTACGCAGGGTGAACAGGCCCGCGCGATGAGGCGCAAGGACTTTTCCCGTTACAAGATCCCCTGGCCGACCGATGCGGTGAGGCGGGACTTCGCCAGGCGTGCTGCTGCCCTGCACGACCTCGCCTACGCCTCCGCCAGGGAGCGACACGTGATGGAGGAGCTGGTGGTGCACGAGCTGGAGAAGGGGGGCCTGGCGCGTCTCACCTCGGCCAGCTGAATGCCGAGCTGATCCACGTTGCCCCTCTCTGGAGCACGGAATCCAACGCTCTGAACGAACGGCGCAGTACCGCGCGCACCGTTTCTCCGCTGGCGGTCCGAGAGAGCCCTGACCAGCCATGTTTGGGCGCCACCGGCAGGACTCGAACCTGCCGCCAAGCGCTTAGAAGGCGCCTGCTCCACCCGCTGAGCTACGCAGGCTGACCTGCGACAGCGCGGAAGCTTCTGACTATGCCCCGCCAAACCGGGGGTATACGGGACCCGTGGATGCTCGCGCCGGCCCTGAGGTCTGGACGTACATTCTGGGAGGCGGCCAGGCGTCGGAGCTGGCCGCTGGCGTCCGGGGAGACCGCGAGTGAGCGCGAGCGCTGTGCTGCTTTGCGAGGTTCGGTGCGGTGGCGCGAGCCTGATGTGGAGCTCGTAGAAGTTCCGCAGACTTCAGGCGTGTTCGGGCGCTTCCGGGTAGCGTTGGCGATCTTCGGTGTTCTTGTACTTTGTCGCGCATCCCGTGCTGGGATCGTGCTGGGATGCGCCTGCATTTCCGCAGGTCACGGCCTTGTGGTGGAGTTCAGGTTCAACGTCTGATCCGTTCGGCGAAAGGCCGTCTGACCTGCGGTGGAGCGGGTTGGGCGGCCTTTGTTGTCCGCGCGGGGGACGGAATGTGCCGGATGGGCCCGTCGGCGGGACGGGCTGTGCGCGTTCACGGGCCCAAGCGGTAGTGGCCGTGCGTCACCTGTGTGTGGCGGCGGTCTCGGTGGGCTCGGGGCCCGAGGCGCGTACCGTGGCGTGGGCCGGCTTCTTGTGGTGCCGGGGCACGACGTCCTGGGGGAAGGTCAGCTGCTGGTTCATCCACTTCAGGGTGGCCGGCATCTCCCTCACCCAGGTCGGGAAGTTGTGGCTGCCGTGGTCGGGGAGGATCGACGCCACGCGCATGGGTGCCTTGACGGCCTTGATGAAGGCCAGTGTCTGGGGGTAGCCGCGTTCGCCGTGCTTGCTGTCGGCGACCAGGACGGAGACTTGGGGCGCGGGAAGGTGCTTGAGCCGCCACATCAGGTCGTGCCCGTTCCTCCGGTTGACGCGGTCCGGCCCGCTCCCGAAGAGATTGCCGGTGGTGGGGTCGTCCTTGACCTCGTAGTCGGGCGAAAGGGCGCCTGCCGTCGTGTACACGTGCGGGTTGCGCATCGTCAGCTGCAGGGCGCAGCTGCCACCGGAGGAGTAGCCCATGACGCCCCAGGCGCTGGCGTCGTGGCCCACCCGGTAGACGGACTTGAGGGCCTCCGGCAGGTCCTTCGCCAGGAAGGTCTCGGTCTGCGGTCCGCCCGGGACGTCCACGCACTCGGTGTCGCGCGGCGGAGCGATCGTCGGCCGGATCATCACCATGATGGTCGGCTGCATCTGACCGCTCTTCTGCAGCTCTCCCGCGGTCTGCGACACCCGCAGGTACTGCGCGAGATTGAAGATGCTGCCGGGGTAGCCGCTGAGCGCGACGATCACCGGGAACCGCTGTCTGTGGTACGCCTTCTGGAAGTACTGCGGCGGCAGATAGACGAACGCCGGGTCGACCACGCCCGTGCGGCGGCCGACGACCTTCACGGACTCGACCCGCCCGTTGACCGCTGCGGGGCCGGTGGGCAGTCCACTGACCCGGCGCAGCTGCTCGTCGCCGGCAGGCTGTATCAGCGCCCCCTTCACGGAGACACCGGTCACCGTCCCGGCGCCGTCGCGGGCGTCCGCCTGGCTGACGCCGACGGGAGCGGTGTCGACGTTGCCGAAGAGCTCGCTCCAGGAACCGAAGAACTGGTACGACGAGTTCAGCCAGCACCCGAAGGCCGCGACGATCGTCACCTGGGTCACCCCGACCGCCGCCAGCCGCCCGAGCACCTGCCACAAGCCGTGTCTGGCGAGCCGTGGCCAGAGCCAGACCAACAGCGCCACACACACGGCGGCCACGGCCGCCATCACGTACACGGTCGTCTCGCTGGTCAAGCCCATACCACTCAGTCCCTGGTTTCCTCGCCTGTGGTTTTTTCTTCACCAAGGAGGAAGGCACTCGACCCCTCTGCGTTCCCCAACGAACACTAAAGGGACAAAGATGCGGGCCCTTCCGTGTTTCCACGAAAGGGCCCGTCACGGACCTGAACGGCGGTCAGTCGCCGCGGAGCGTCCTGCGGTAGGCGACGCAGTCCTCGTACGCCGGGAGCAGGCCCTGGGCCTCCGCGTCGGCGAGCGTCGGCGCCTGCTTGTCCTTGGGGGACAGCAGGGGTTCGATGCCGGCCGGCCACTCGATGGCGAGGTCGGGGTCCAACGGGTTGATGCCGTGCTCGCGTTCGGGGGCGTAGCCCTCGGAGCAGAGGTACACCACCGTCGCGTCGTCCGTCAGGGCGAAGAAGGCGTGGCCGAGGCCCTCGGACAGGTAGAGGGCGTGGTGGTCCTGGTCGTCGAGCCGCACCGCCTCCCACTGCTTGTACGTCGGTGAGCCGACGCGGATGTCGACGACGACGTCGACGATCGCGCCCCGCACGCACTTGACGTACTTGGCCTGGCTCGGCGGGACGTCGGCGAAGTGGATGCCGCGCAGGGTGCCCCGCTTGGAGACCGAGCAGTTGGCCTGGGCGAGGCTGAGGTCGTGTCCGGTCGCCTCGCGGAAGTCGGCGCCCCGGAACCACTCGTGGAAGCTGCCGCGCTCGTCGGGGAAGACCTTGGGCTCCAGCACCCAGGCGCCCTCGATGCCCAGTGGTCGCATGTTTCCGTTCCTTGCTTGCGTGGTTCGACTACTTCTTCAGTGCCCGCTTGAGCTTCCCCGCCGCGCGGCGCAGCAGAGAACGCCGCGCGGCGGGACGGGAGGCGGGCCGGCCGGCTGCCGCGTCGGCGGCAGCGGCGGCGGGGGTCTTGATCACGACACGGCGCTTGGCGGACGCCGCGAGCACCAGCGGGAGGGGCACCGGCTTGCCGGCTCCGGCCGAGGGCAGGACCAGCTTCAGCCGCCACTGGCCGCCCGCGATCTCGCCGAGCGGCAGGTCGGCGCTCAACTCGGCGTCGCCGGAGGCCCGGGCGGTCAGCGTGGCGGGGGTGTCGACCGCACGGCTGGTCCCGATGTCCGTCAGCTTCAGGGTCGCCTTGGTCTCGCCCTGGACGCGCAGCGGCAGGGCGACGGTGAGACGGCCGGGGTTCGCCGTGACGGTGACGTCGTCAGGGGTCAGACCGGCGAACTCCTGCGACATCCGCTTGGTCTTCTGGTCGATGTCGAGCGAGAGGTTGCCGTACGGGTCGGTCCAGTACGGCAGCACCAGATGCGCCGGGGAGCCGGTCAGGGCGGCGACGCGCCCGCGCTCCGCTTCTTCGGCGCGTACGGCCCCGAGGCGGGTCTCCTTGGTCCAGCCGCAGGAGGTGATGCGTATGAGGACGTCCCAGATGCCGGCCCCGAGCCCGGCGCCGTTCGCCGCCGACAGCGGGTCGATCCGGGAAGTGGCTCGCAGCACCTGCCGGAAGTCCCCCTCCCGGCCCTCGACGGCGATCTTCTCCCGGGTCAGCTCGACGGGCTGGAAGAACTCCGCGGCCGTCTCCCGCTCGCGCACGACGAGGTCCACCTTGGACTTGTCCAACGGGGCGGTGGTGTCGGCGCCGAGCATCGCGATGGTGTCCAGGCTGGACTGCGGCAACGGCGGAGCGAGCAGGTCCTTGTCGCCGTCGGTGCGGAAGACGACGGGTTCTCCGTTCGACTGGTACTCGGCGGTGAAGCCGATCGTCAGCTCGCCGTTCTCCCAGCCGAGGTTCTCGAGGACGCCGGTGGGCTTGACCTCCGACTCCCACCGGGCGAACTCCTCGACGTCGGCGAGCCGGTTGGCCGAGATCAGGGCGGCGACGATCTGCTGCGTGGGCTGCAGACCGGCCGCGACGCCGGGCCCGAAGCGCTCGACGACCACCTTGTGGATCTCGTCGAACAGCTCCTGCCGGTAGTCCTCCGGAAGATTCAGCAGACGCTTTCCGCGCATGCGCTCGACCATCTCGTTGCGCAGCCAGCGGCGGAAGAGCCGGTCGCGCAGCGGGCCGGGCTCGGTGAGCTTCTCGACGACGTCGAGGGCCTCACGGAGGTTCTTGAAGTAGCCGACCGGGTCGAAGCGCTGGAAACCGGCGTTGGAGGCGTCCTCGCGCTTGACGTGGTAGTAGCACAGGTAGTCACTGAGCACGGCGACGTTCTCGGCCCGCAGGTAGGCCTCGGTGACGAAGACGTGGTCCTCCAGGCGGCGGCGCCCCTCCATGTAACGGAGGTTGTGCTTGTCCAGGAACGCCTTCCGGAACATCTTGTGCGGGGTGAGGCTGTCGATCAGCGGGGCGTTCTCGACGTTCGCGTGCGGGCGGTTCTTGCGGAACAGCTCCAGCGGGACCGGACGGCCCTTGCCGGCCATCTTGCCGACGATCACATCGGCGTTGTTCTCCACGCCGTAGTTGTACATGCGCTCAAGGGCTTCGTCGCCCAGCCAGTCGTCGTTGTCCACGAACTGGATGAACTCGCCCTTGGCGGCCGCGATGCCGACGTTGCGCGGCTTGCCCGACCACCCGGACCCCTCCTGGTGGATGACGTGCATGTGCGGGTACTCGGCGGCGAGCCGGTCCAGGCGCTCGGGTGTCTCGTCGGTGGAGCCGTCGTCGACGAAGATCGCTTCATACTCGTCGTCCGGCAGGCTCTGGCGCAGAAGAGAGGCGATGCAGTCCTCGATGTACTTGCCCGGGTTGTAGACCGGGATCACCACGCTCACCTTGATCGGCACGTCTCTTCTTCCGCCTCAGTTACTGGGAGTGACTACGTGACGGCCGGGCTCACCTCGCCGCCCAGCACACGTTCGGGTAAGGCTAACGTGTGCTGGTCTTACCGCCAGTGCAAAAATCCACCAGCCCGGACACAAACAGATCACAAACTTCATGAGATGGTTCCGAGAAATGTGACGGAACGTGCGGCGAGTTGCTTGACAGGCCCCTGGTTAGGATGCCCCTCATGAAGGCTCTCGTTCTCTCCGGTGGCTCGGGCACCCGCCTGCGTCCCATAACGCACACATCGGCCAAACAGCTGGTGCCCGTCGCCAACAAGCCCGTGCTCTTCTACGGGTTGGAGGCCATCGCCGACGCCGGCATCAAAGACGTCGGGATCATCGTCGGTGACACCGCCGAAGAGATCCGGGAAGCCGTGGGTGACGGCTCGACGCTCGGGATCAACGTCACCTACATCCCCCAGGACAAGCCGCTCGGCCTGGCCCACGCGGTGCTCATCGCGCAGGAGTTCCTGGGCGACGACGACTTCGTGATGTACCTCGGCGACAACTTCATCGTCGGCGGCATCAACGGGCTCGTCGACGAGTTCCGTACGGAACGCCCCGACGCGCAGATCCTGCTGACCCGGGTGCCCAACCCGACGTCGTTCGGTGTCGCCGAGCTCGACGAGAGCGGCCGGGTCACGGGGCTGGAGGAGAAGCCGGCGCAGCCCAAGAGCGACCTCGCGCTGGTCGGCGTGTACCTCTTCACCCCCGCGATCCACGAGGCCGTCCGCAGCATCGAGCCTTCCTGGCGCGGCGAGCTGGAGATCACCCACGCCATCCAGTGGCTGATCGACCAGCACAAGGACGTCCGCTCGACGACCATCTCCGGCTACTGGAAGGACACCGGGAACGTCGCCGACATGCTGGAGGTCAACCGCTCCGTCCTGGAGACGCTCACGCCGAGCGTCGAAGGCACCGTCGACGCCTCCAGCGAGATCATCGGCCGCGTGCGGATCGACGCCGGTGCCGAGGTGCGCGGCTCACGCATCGTCGGTCCCGCCATCATCGGCCCCGGCTCGGTGATCAGCGACTCCTACATCGGCCCCTTCACCTCCATCTCGGAGGACTGCCGGATCGACGACAGCGAGGTCGAGTACTCCATCGTCCTGCGCGAGTCCTCCATCACCGGCGTACGGCGGGTCGAGACGTCGCTCATCGGCCGCAACGTCCAGGTCACCCCCGCGCCCCGCAATCCCGCAGCCCACCGTCTCGTCCTCGGCGACCACAGCAAGGTGCAGATCTCCTCATGACCATTCCTTCCGCCGGCCCGACCCGGATCCTCGTGACCGGCGGCGCCGGTTTCATCGGCTCCCACTACGTCCGCACCCTGCTCGGCCCGTCCGGCCCGGGTGACGTGGCGATCACCGTGCTGGACAAGCTCACCTACGCGGGCAACCCGGCCAACCTCGACGAGGTGCGCGCCCACCCCGGCTTCCGCTTCGTCCAGGGCGACATCTGCGACGCCCAGCTGGTCGAGAAGCTGATGGCCGAACACGACGAGGTGGTCCACTTCGCGGCCGAGTCCCATGTGGACCGCTCCATCGACGGCGGCGCGGAGTTCGTCCGCACGAACGTGGTGGGCACGCACACCCTGGTCGACGCCGCGCACCGGGCCGGGATCAAGACCTTCGTGCACATCTCCACCGACGAGGTGTACGGCTCCATCGACGAGGGTTCCTGGCCGGAGACCGACCCGCTGCGGCCCAACTCCCCCTATTCCTCGGCCAAGGCGTCCAGTGACCTGATCGCCCTGTCGTACCACCGCACCCACGGCCTCGACGTCCGTGTGACCCGCTGCTCCAACAACTACGGGCACCACCACTTCCCCGAGAAGGTCATCCCGCTGTTCATCACGAACCTGCTGGACGGCAAGAAGGTCCCGCTGTACGGCGACGGCGGCAACGTCCGGGACTGGCTGCACATCGACGACCACGTCCAGGGCATCGACCTGGTGCGCACCAAGGGCCGGCCCGGCGAGATCTACAACATCGGCGGCGGCACCGAGCTGTCCAACAAGGAACTGACGGCCCTCCTGCTGGAAGCGTGCGGCGCCGACTGGGACGAGAGCGTCGAGTACGTCCAGGACCGCAAGGGCCACGACCGCCGCTACTCCGTGGACTGCACCAAGATCCGGACGGAACTGGGTTACGAACCCCGCAAGGACTTCGCCACGGGCCTCGCGGAGACCGTCGCCTGGTACCGGGACAACCGCGACTGGTGGGAGCCTCTGAAGGAGCGGGCGGCACTGTGACATCCACCTGGCTGATCACCGGCGCGGGCGGAATGCTCGGCAAGGACGTCCTGGCCCGTCTGACGGCCGACGGCGTGCGGGGCGTGGGCCTGACCCGCGGGGATCTGGACATCACGGACCCGGAGGCGGTGCACGAGGCCGTCGCGGAGCGCCGGCCCGACGTGGTCGTCAACTGCGGCGCGTGGACCGCCGTGGACGACGCGGAGACCCACGAGGCCGACGCGCTGCGGATCAACGGCGACGGCGCCCGGAACCTGGCGGCGGCCTGCGCCAAGACAGGTGCCCGGCTGCTCCACGTCTCCACGGACTACGTCTTCGCGGGCGACGGCACCACTCCGTACGCCGAGGACGCCCCGACGGCGCCGCGCAGCGCCTACGGCCGTACCAAGCTGGCCGGCGAGCAGGCGGTGCTGAGCACGCTTGCGGACACGGGCTACGTGGTACGCACGGCCTGGCTGTACGGCGCGGGCGGCGGCAATTTCGTCCGCACGATGATCAAGCTCGAAAGCGTCAAGGACACCCTCGACGTGGTCGACGACCAGCGCGGCCAGCCCACCTGGACCGTCGACCTCGCCGACCGGCTCGTCCGCCTCGGACGCTCCGCGCTGGCGGGCACCGCTCCCGCCGGGATCTACCACGGCACCAGTGGCGGCGAGACCACCTGGTACGGCCTCAGCCGGGAGATCTTCCGGCTGCTCGGCGCGGATCCCGAGCGGGTCCGTCCCACCACCAGCGCCGCCTACGTCCGCCCGGCCCCCCGGCCGGCCTACAGCGTCCTCAGCCACGGCCGCTGGGCAGCCGCCGGCATCGAGCCGATCCGCGACTGGCGCGACGCCCTGCACGAGGCGTTCCCGACGCTGCTGGCGGCCGAGCGGCCGTAGACCCGGACATCGAAGTCCCGTCGACACGAGCGGGGCCGGCCGAACCTGTGACACCAGTCGCCGGTTCGGCCGGCCCCGCTCGTCGTCGTCCGGGCCTCCGCACCGGCAGCGCCACCGATCCGGTCGTGACATGGCCGCCCGGACCTGCTGATGCGCGTGATGTTTGCCCGCCTCTTGACGCTGTACATACAGGTGGGTCGGCAGCGCTCCCGTGACCGCTCGATCCGCGGATGCGACACCGCGCTCTGTTCCGGCAGACCCCGCCCCGCCGGCCCGCACTCTCGCTGGCGAATGTCCCGTATTGGCCGATTGGGGTACCTTCTTGCTTTCAAGACATCGCAGACCCAGGGCACGGCTGTGGCTCGGCGTGGCGAGTGGACTCGCCACCGGAGGGCTCGTGGCAGGCGTGCTCGCGACGACGGCTCTGGGAGCGGACGGTGGCCACACCGGCACCGCCGCCTTGAGCGGACGGCCCGCGCACTCCCTCCAGACCGATTTCACGTCGGCCGCCGCCGAGTTCCATGTGCCGGCCGGTGTGCTGATGGCCGTTTCGTACCAGATGACGCTGTGGGAGTCGCACCAGGGCCGGCCCTCGGTCACCGGCAACTACAACGTCATGGGCCTGACCTCGGTCAGCGCGACCGATCTGAAGCGGGGGCGGGAGAGCCGCCCGGAGACGCGCGGGTACGGCGACGACCCCAGGGCGCTGCGCCACCACGCCGAGCGGTCCGCCACATCGACCCCGAGCGACACGTCCACGTCGAGCGCGAACGCGTCGCAGCGGATCACCCCGGCGATGCGCACCCTCGACGAGGCCGCCTCGCTGGTCAAGACCTCCCAGGCGTCGCTGCGCACCTCGACGCGGCAGAACATACGCGGCGCCGCCGCACTGCTCGCCTCCTACGAGCGCGCGTCGGCCGGTTCGCTGCCGTCCGACCCCGGCCGGTGGTACCCGGCGGTGGCCCGTTACAGCCAGTCCGCCCAGCCCCAGGTCGCCGAGCAGTTCGCCGACCGGGTGTTCGCGACCATGCGGGCCGGAGCGCACCGGGTCACCACGGACGACCAGGAGGTGACGCTGCCGGCCGACCCTTCCGTGCCGGCGCACCGGTCGGCCTCGGTGAGCCCGGACCTGAAGCCCGCGATCCGCCAGGCCTCGTTCACCACCGGCGGCACCACCGACACGCCGGCGACGGAGTGCCCCTCCACGCTGGTCTGCACGTTCACCCCCGCCGCCTACGCGCTCAACAGCGGCACCGATCAGAGCGACTACGGCAACTACGACATCGCGAACCGTCCGGCGGACGGCGACGCCGTCGACACCATCGTCATCCACGACACCGAGAGCACCGCGGCGTCCGCGATCAGCTCGTTCCAGGAGCCGTCGACCTACGCCAGCGCCCACTACGTGATCGGTGCCGACGGCTCGGTCACGCAGATGGTGCCGACCAAGGACATCGCCTGGCACGCCGGCAACAAGTACGTCAACGACCACTCGATCGGCATCGAGCACGAGGGCTACGCGCTGGACTACGGCACCTGGTACACCGAGCAGGAGTACCAGTCCTCCGTGGCCCTGGTCGGCTACCTCGCCAAGAAGTTCGACATCCCGCTCGACCGCGAGCACATCATCGGCCATGACGACGTCACCGGTCCCCTCGGCGCCTACTACGAGGGCATGCACTGGGACCCGGGCCCGTGGTGGAACTGGAGCCACTACCTGACGCTGCTCGGCGCCTTCCCCAACGGCAACGGCATGCCCGTGGCCGGCGGCGAGGTCACCATCACCCCGCCGTGGAGCAGCACTTACGAACCCACCCTGACCGGGTGCGGTTCGTCCACCACCGCCTGCCCGGCCAACCCGGCCGACTTCGTCTACCTGCGCACCGGTCCGTCCTCCACGGCCGCGCTGCTCACCGACCCGAAGTTCACCGCGGACGGTGCGCCCACCGGCACCACGCAGGGCTGGGACTGGACGGACAAGGCCCCCTTCGGCCAGACCTTCGTGGTCGCGGCGGTGCAGGGCGACTGGACGGCCATCTGGTACGACGGCCAGAAGGCGTGGTTCTACAACCCCGGCGGCGCCTACACCATGGCCAACACCGGTACGGCGCGGCACCTGATCACCCCCGCCGGGTCGTCGGCCGTCGCGGTGTACGGGCGCGCCTACCCGGAGACCTCGGCCTACCCCGCCCAGCTGAGCGACCTGGCCTCCGCGGCGAGCCAGCAGGTGACGCCGCTCGACGACGCGACGATCCAGCCGGGGCAGTCCTACACCGCGCTGGCGGCGGTGAACGGCGACTTCTACTACGCCGAGGACATCAACTGCTCGGGCACCCCGGACTGCCTGGTCGTCTCGGGGGACACGACCTACTACCCGATCCGCTACAACCACCGTCTCGCGTACGTGAAGGCGAGCGACGTCAGGGTGACCGACCCGGTCGTGCCGCCGACCGGCACGCTCAAGCCCGTCACCCCGACGCGGCTCATGGACACCCGCAACGGCACCGGTGTCGCAAAGGCCAAGGTCGGCGCGAACGGCACGGTCACCCTTCAGGTCACCGGCAAGGCCGGGGTACCCACCACCGGGGTCACCGGCGTCGTCGTGAACGTGACGGCGACCAACGCGACGGCCACCAGCTACGTCACCGTCTACCCCGACGGCACCACGCGCACCAGCGCGTCCAACCTCAACTTCCCGGCGGGCAAGACGTTCCCGAACCTGGTGACGGTGCCCGTCGTGAACGGCAAGGTCGACTTCTTCAACCGCGCCGGAAGCGTGGACCTGATCGCCGACATCACCGGCTACTACACCAGCGACGGAAGCGGTTCCAAGCTCACCAGCGTCACCCCGACGCGGCTCATGGACACCCGCGACGGCACCGGTGTGCCGAAGGCGAAGGTGGGCCCCGGCGGCACGGTCGGCCTCCAGGTCGCGGGCAAGGCCGGACTGCCCGCCAGCGGCGTCACCGCGGTGGTGATGAACGTGACGGCGACGCGGGGGACGCAGGCCAGCTACGTCACCGTCTACCCCGACGGGACCACGCGCACCAGCGCCTCGAACCTCAACTTCTGGGCGAACGAGACGTTCCCGAACCTGGTGGTCGTCCCCGTCGTCAACGGAAAGGTCGACTTCTACAACAACGCCGGGAGCGTGGACCTGATCGCCGACATCAGCGGCTACTTCAGCGCCACCGGCTCCGTCGAGCACAACGCGGGACCGGTCCGGGTCATGGACACCCGTGACGGCACCGGCGTCCGCAAGGGCACCGTGGGGGCCGACAGCACGGTCACGCTGACCGTGGGCGGACACAACGGTGTCCCGGTCGACGCCACGGCCGTCGTCCTGAACGTCACCGCGGTCCGCCCGACGACCACCAGCTACGTCACCGTCTACCCCGACGGCGTCCCCAGGCCGACCCCCGCCTCCAGCCTCAACTTCACGGCGGGCGAGACCATCCCCAACCTCGTCGTCGTCCCCGTCACCAACGGAAAGGTCGATCTCTACAACCACGCCGGGAACGTGGACCTGATCGCGGACCTCGCCGGGTACTTCACCGGATGAGTCCGGGAGCCGCCGCCGCGCCCTCCGGCGTGGCGGCGCCCTCGCTCGCCGACGCCCGCGCCGCCGGAATCCTCCCCGACCACGCCGCCTGCCGGCGCACGGTGGAACGCGGTCCGCGGTCGGCCGTACAGGGGCGGAAAGGCAGATCGTTGTGATGTGCAGCTTCGTGCAAGGCCACTTGCACGAAGCTGCAAGCACGACGTCTCCATAAAAGCTCCCCGGTGTGAAAGTGTCTGAGCACACCGCGAAGGGGGGCGAGAGCAAGTGGAATACTCCGTACTGGTTCCTTTCCTGCAGCGACGGCCCGAGCAGGTACTGCCTTATGCGGCCCTGGTCGAATGGACGGGAGCGCGGCGGCTCTGGCAGGGGCAGAGCATGCTGATGGAGCCTTTCCAGACCCTCTCCGCCGTCGCGGGCGCCGGATTCCGGGTGCCGACCGGGCTCGGGGTCACGCTGATGCCGCTGCGCCACCCCTTCGAGGCGGCCCACCTCGTCAAGACCCTGGCCATGGCGACCGGCGAGAGCGTCGTCGCCGGGTTCGGGCCGGGCGCCAGGACCTTCCAGCAGAGCCTGCTCGGCGCGCCGTACCGCAGCCAGCTCACGGCGGTGCGGGAGTACCTGGGCATCGTGCGGGGGCTGCTCGACGGCGAAGTGGTCGACGTGCGGGGCGAGTACTACTCGTGCCACGCCCAGATGGGGCCGGTCATGGCCCCGCCGGTGGAGCTGGGGCTCGGGGTGCTGCGGCCCGGCATGGCGCGGCTGGCGGGCGAGATCGCCGATGTGGCCGTCAGCTGGCTGACCCCCGCCGCCTACCTGGACGAGGTCGTGCGCCCCGCGCTGCGCGAGGGCGCCGAGAAGGCCGGGCGGACCGCGCCGCGGGTGACCGCGATGGTGCCCGTCGCGCTGGAGCGGCCGGGGCGGGACGTGGCCGAGTTCGTCCTCGCGAGCAATTCTGGACATATGCAGGCCCCGCATTACATCGACATGCTGGGGCGTGCCGGAATCGATTTCTCCAACCTCGATCCGAAATCCGCGGGACGCCTCATGGCGGACGCCGGCGCATTTGTCTTCGGCAACGAGGAACAGGTCGCCAAAAAGCTTGACGAATTCAGAATGGCCGGCGTTCAGGAAGTCGTGCTCAATCTGACGGGTGTGTGCAATCTCTATGGCCCGAAAGCCGCCATGGAGGATCTGAAGAAGATCCTCGCGGCGGTCGGCGCCGAGCGGAGGAACTCCGGTGAATGAGGCTCTGATCAGTCGTACGGGCAGGCACCTGCGGTCCTGGGCGACGGGCCGGCCGCTCGCCGGCGGCACCGCCGGGGGCGGGAGCGCGACCGTCGTCCTGGAGGACGCCGCCCAGCTGCCCGCCGTGCTCGCCTCGGACGTCGTGGGCCCCCGCACTCTCGTGCTCGTCCCGGGCGACCAGGACGGGGAGGAACACGGGCCGTCGGGCGCCACCGTCGTGGGCTTCGAGGGCTCGCTCAGCGAACCGGGCGGCGACGCGTCGATCGGCGGCGCCATCTTCCTCCAGGTGCAGGACTACGGCACGAGCCCCTACATGTCGCTGCTCGGGACCACCCTGGTCCGGGTGGCCGGCGAACCCGACTTCGAGGCGTTCCTCGCCGACGCCGACCGGGCCCGTGGGACGGGCGAGTTCGAGGCGTTCGCGGTCAGCCCGGCCGTGCAGATCGCCGACCTCGGCGCCCTGGGCGAGGCCGCACCGGACGACGGCCCCGGCACCCGGCTCTGGGTCGCGGCCGACGGCGCCGTGTCCGTCTCCCCGCAGGGCACCCGGCTGGGCACGGCGGGCGACAGCGCCGCCGACCTGTCCGCCGCCTGGACCGCGGCGACCGCCGCCGCCCCCTCCGTGGCCCTCGGCCGCGCCGTGCCCGAGGCCGTCCGCGGGCCCGCCGTGGCCGAACGGCCCTGGCTGGGCCGGTACCTCGCCGCCCTGGACATGCTGCGCGACCTCCAGGTGCACGGCGTCTCGGACGTGCGGATCTCCGGCTTCGGCGGACGCCTCGCGGCCGAACTGGCCGACGTGAGCGGCGCGTACGACGCCCAGGACCCCGCCGTGCCCTTCCTGGCCTGGACCCCGCAGGCGGCGTACGTCCGGGTGCCCGGGCACGAGCGCACCTTCCGGCTCGGCGGCCGGGCCGCGCGGACGGCGGAGCGGCTGCTCGTGCACGGCGACCCGGCGTCGGCCGCCGACGGGGCGGACGGGGCCGCGGTGCGCCAGGTCCTCGACTTCTTCGCCGAACGCGGCGCGCCCCTGCTGCCCGCCACGGCCGACGCCCCGGCGGAGGTGGGCGTATGACCACGGCGACGCCGCTGTCACCGCCCGGCCTGGCCGCGCGGGTGCTGGCCGGATACGGGGACCGGGTGGCCTTGCACGACCTGTACGACGAGGCCGGTGTGCCCGTCTACCACGACCTGGCCGCGACCGACACCAGCGAGATCCGGGAACTGCTGCGGGTGGCCCGCGGCGGCACCGGACCGATCCTCGAACTCGCCGCGGGTTCCGGCCGGTTGACGCTGCCGCTGCTCGCGCTCGGCCGCGAGGTCACCGCGCTGGAGCTGAAGGAAGGCATGCTGGACCTGCTGCGGGAGCGGCTCGCGACGCTCCCGGCCGGGGCGCGGGCCCGCTGTGCGCCGGTCCAGGGGGACATGTCCGCCTTCGACCTGGGGCGCACCTACGGCCTCGTGGTGCTCGGCACCACCTCCGTGTCGCTGCTCGACGACGCCGGCCGGGCCGGACTGCTCGCCTCGGTACGGGCCCATCTGCGGCCCGGCGGGACGTTCCTGCTGTCCACCGTCGACCGCGCCGCGGACGCCGGGGCCGATGCCGACCTGGACTTCGAGGTGCAGGGGGCGAGCGGCCGCCGCTACCGGATGATCGAGCACTGGCCGCCCGGCGCCCCGGCGCGCGGCGTCACGATCCTGCCGCCCGAGCGCGAGGCCGCCGCGGCCGACCGGATCGAGGTGCTGACGACCTCCATCCGGGTGCTCGCCGCCCAGCGGCTGGAGCGGGAACTCGCGGCCGCCCAACTGCCCGTCGTCGCCTGGCACACGCTGCCCGCCAGCGGCCCCCGGCACGTGGACGTCCTGATCGAGGCGGAGGCCGCGTGATGACCGAACTGTGGCCGTCGCTGCTGGACACCGCGCTGCACGGCGACGACGAACTGTGCGCCGTCTCCGCGCGGGGCGTACGGGTGCGCTTCCTCGACGGACGTGAACTCCTGTGCGGCACCAGCGGCTTGTGGAACGCCAACCTCGGGTACGGCAACGAGGCGATCGCCGACGCCTGTGCGCGGGCGCTGCGGGAGGCCTCGTACCTCTCGGTGTTCCGCTACGAGAACCTGCCGGCCCGGCAGGCCGCGCGGGCGCTCGTCGAGGCGGCCGGCACGGACCACTGGGGGCGGGTGCTGTTCTCCACCTCCGGGGGCGCGGCCAACGACGTGGTGATGAAGCTGGCCCGGCACCACCACGCGCTGCGCGGCGAGGGCTCCCGCAAGCTGGTGGTGGGACTGCGGGACAGCTACCACGGCCTGACCTTCGGCGGCTTCGCCCTCACCGGCGAGAACCTCGGCCAGCCGGTCTACGGGGTCGACCAGCGGCTGGTCCGGCACGTGGCCCCCAACCAGCCCGACGAGATACGGGCGCTGGCCGAACGGCAGGGCCGGCAGATCGCCGCCGTCGTCGTGGAACCGGTCCTCGGCACCGGCGCGGTGCCGCTGACCCCCGCATACGTGCGGACCCTGCTGGAACTGCGCGAGCGGTACGGCTTCCTGCTGGTCGCCGACGAGGTGGCCACCGGCTTCGGCCGGGTCGGCAGCCTCTTCGCCTCCCAGCAGTGGCCCGCGCCCCCGGACCTGCTCATCACCTCCAAGGGCCTGACCAACGGCACCTGCGCGGCGGCGGCGGTCCTGGTGTCGCGTGCGGTGGCGGACGCCTTCCACGCCTCCGGGGACGTCTTCGTGCACGGGGAGACCCAGGCCGGGACACCGGTGACCTGCGCGGCCGTGCTGGCGACCCTCGCCGAGATGCGGCGGCTGGACGCCGTCGCCTCGGCCCGCCGGCTGTCCGCGCGGCTGGACGCGGCGCTCGGCGAACTGGTCGCCACCCATCCCCGGGTGAGCGGCACCACCGGAGCGGGCTGCTTCCGCTCGATCCGGCTGTGCCTGGCGGACGGCTCACCGCTGCCGCAGGACCAGGTCGCCGACGTGGTCGCCGCGATCCGGCGGGCCGGTGCCCTCGTGCACCCCAGCGTGTCCGGCGTGCAGATCCTGCCGGCGCTCACCTACACCGACGCCGAGCTGGACGAACTGCTCGACCGGGTGCGGGCCGGGGTGGACGCGCACGCCGGTACGGCCTCCGCCACGGCCGCCGGTACGGAGGCGGTGTGATGGAGCCGGTCTGGAGCCTGAGCAGGCATCCGCTGACCCGGGTGGCGTACGGCCTCGACGGCCTCTCCCAGTGGCTGACCCGGCACGCGGGCCGGCGGCTGACGATCCTCGTCGACGCGGCCGTGGCGGACGGCGAGGCCGAGTCCCGGGTGCGCGAGCGCGCGGCCTGGGCGGACCGGGACACCGAGCGGATCGTCCTGTCGGGCCCCGGCGACCTGGCGAGCGTCACCCGTCTCGCGGCGGACCTCGTGGACCGCGAGTTCGTGGTCGCCATCGGCGGCGGATCCCTGCTGGACCAGGCCAAACTCGCCGTGCTGCTGGGCTCGGACCCGGCCGTGGGCGATCGTCTGACGGTACGTCAGCGCAGCGGCCTCGTGCTGCTGTCGGCCGACTCGGCGCCCCGCGTGCCACTGGTCGCCGTGCCGACGACGGTGGGCACCGGCAGCGAACTGAGCGGCGCCGTCTGCCTGTCGACGCCCGAGGGCAAGCGGCTGGTGCTGGGCAACGGGCTCCAGCCCGAGGTCGCGGTCTACGACGCCGTGGCGACCCGGACCCTGCCCGGCGACCTGCTCGCCGAGGGCGTCCTGGAGGTGCTGTTCCGGCTGGCCGGGATGTACGCGGGCGACCACCGCGAGCTGCCGACCGAGGACGCCTTCGCCGAGACCCTGCTGCGGCGGCTGGTGCGGCTGGGCGACGAGGTGGCGGCGGCCCGCGCCGACGGCACGGCGCCCGGCGACGCCCTTCGGCTGGAGATCGCCAAGCTGAGCGGGCTCAGCCACCAGCCGTGGCTCAACCTCGGCCGGGACCCGTGCGCCTGCAAGGGCTGGTACCTCGCCAACGAACTGTCCACCGCCCTCGGGGTGCGCAAGATGACGGCCGCCGCCGCCCTGCTGCCCCCGCTGTGGCGGCGGATCACCCGGCCGGACCCCCGCTGGGGCTCGGCGCCCCGGCTGGCGCGGCTGTGGCGGGCGGTGTCGGCCGCACGGACCGTACCGGGTCCGGTGGACGATCCCGCCGCGGGGATCGACGCCCTGCTGGACGACTGGGGCATCCGGCGATCCCTCGACGCACCGCCCGAGCGCGTCGCCGAGGTGGCCCGCGCCACCGTCCGGGCCTGGGGGCAGGGACTGCCGACGCTCGGCGCCCTCACCCTCGCCGACGTGCACGAGGTCATGGCGGAAGCGGTCGGCGCGCCGGCCCTGGCCACCCGCTGACCGCCCGGCCCCGCCGGCCCCGTGCCGCACAGACTTCCGTCAGCCCCCGCTGACGGACGCACCACCAGGCATCGCACCGGGAGAGGAGGAAGAAGATGCAGACCGCCAAGAACCAGGGTCCCTCCGCGCCGCTCGAGCTGGCGCTGCAGGAGCTGGAGCCGCACGAGCTGGAGATGCAGGAGCTGGAGGCGCTCGACGCGCCCTTCGGCTGGACTGACGTGGTGAGCCTCGTCAGCGGGCTGAGCGCAGGAGGGGTCGTCTCGTACGTGTCCCTCGTGACGCTGGCGACCTGAGTCTCCTGAAGCCCGGGTCCCACGGACCACGGCTTCTCGAGCCCGACCACCCCGAAGGCACCGGAAGGAGGTGAAGAACGATGCAGGAGAACAAGAACTCCGCCCTCGAACTGTCCATGCAGGAGCTGGACATGGAGGAGCTGGAGGGCATGGAGGCCCCCGACTGGTGGAACAGCTTCCTCGTGAGCTTCGGTGTGTCCGCCGGTGTGAGCGCCACCTACAGCTCGCTCGTCATCACGTCGGTCGTCGCGACCTGACGCGGGCCGGCCCCTGAGAGTGCCCTGTCCCGGATGCAGTCGCGTTGCATCCGGGCCAGGGCCTCCCCGGGA
Organism: Streptomyces sp. SCPE 10; assembly: GCF_051980735.1. Classification (NCBI taxonomy): domain Bacteria; kingdom Bacillati; phylum Actinomycetota; class Actinomycetes; order Kitasatosporales; family Streptomycetaceae; genus Streptomyces; species Streptomyces sp. SCPE 10. The sequence goes on from NZ_CP197069.1 coordinate 4,930,544, forward strand.
AATATACGTGCCGCCCAGCACTCCAAGGAGAGATGCGCAATGTCCCAGGCCGCTTCCCGCGGCTTTCCGTGGGCCCTCGCGGGCTTCTGGATCGTCGCCGTCATGGCCGCGCCCGGCATCATCTCGGCCCTCACCTCAGGCCGGACGCGAACCACTTCCCTCCTCGTCTGCATCGGCGTGGAGCTGCTGATCATCGCCGGTGTCGGCCTCTTCCTCCGGGCCCGGGGGAGGACCTGAGCATGACGGACGTAGTCGACATCGAGGGTCTGACCAAGCGCTACGGCGAGGTGACAGCGGTCGAGGACGTCTCCTTCCAGGTGAGACCCGGCCGCGTCGTCGGACTGCTGGGCCGCAACGGCGCCGGCAAGACGACGACCCTGCGCATGCTGCTCGGGCTGGCCCGGCCCACCGCCGGTCGGGCCACGGTGTTCGGCCACCCGTACGCGCAGCTCCCGCGCGCCGCCCACCGCGTCGGTGTCGGCATGGACGGCATCGGGCCCTCCAACGCCGCCACCGGCCGGGGCGACCTGAACATCTGGGCCAGGACCCTGGGCCTCGGCCGCTCCCGCGTGGAGCAGGTCCTCGAACGGGTCGGGCTGGCCGACGACGCCCACCGCAAGCTGCGCGGCTTCTCCACCGGGATGCGCCAGCGGCACGCCCTGGCGACGGCGCTGCTGGCCGACCCCGAACTGCTGATCCTGGACGAGCCGGCCAACGGCCTGGACCCGGACGGCATCCGCTGGCTGCGGCAGTTCCTGCGGTCCCTCGCCGACGAGGGCCGTACCGTCCTGCTCTCCAGCCATCTGCTCGCCGAGGTGGAGCAGACCGCCGACGACATCGTGATCCTGCAACGCACCCTGCGCTACAGCGGCACGGTCGCCGACCTCACCCGCAACGGCACGGTGAGCCTGGAGAGCAGCTTCTTCGAACTCGTCGGCCCGGCGGCGAAGGAGCCCAGCCATGCGTGACCTCATCGCCGCCGAATGGCGCAAGATCTGGACCGGGCGGGCCTGGTGGGCGCTCGGCCTGTCCGCGGCGCTGCTGTGCGTGCTGGCCGACGCCGGCTACCTCACCCAGGCGCTCGACCAGCTGCCCAAGGGCACGACCACCGAGGCCGACCTGACCTCCACGCTGGTGCAGGGCTGGTTCATGGTCGAACTGGTCGCCGCCCTCGCCACCATGCTCGCCGTGACCCGCGAGTTCTCCAACGGCGCGATCTGCCGGACGGCGCTGCTCGGCGGCGGCCGCGGCCGGGTGCTCACCGCGAAGCTCGTGGCCGCGGCCGGCACCGGGGCGGTGTACGCGCTGGCCGCGGGCGCCGTGGCGGCGGCCAGCCCCTGGCTGTTCCTGGCCGGCCGCGCATGGCACCCGCAGTGGACGACGACCACCACCTGGACCCTGCTCGGTGTGATGCTGGTGATCCTGGTGGGCGCCCTGTGGGGCAGCCTGCTCGGCATCGTCATCCGGCAGCAGGTCGTCGCGATCGTCGTGCTGCTGCTGAGCACCTGGCTGGTCAGCGAGGGCCTGCTGCGACTCGCCCCGAAGATCGGCCGGTTCACCATCGACGAGGCCATGGCCGCGGTGTACCGCAGCGGCAACGACGGTGTGCTGCCCATCCCGTGGGCCCTGGTGGTGCTCGCCGTCTGGATCGTCGTCGCCGGGGTCGCGGGCCGGACCCTGTTCCTGCGCCGGGACCTGCCGTGAAACCGACGCTGAACCGCCCGCGGCCACAGGCCGCCGCGCCGCCGCCGCTGCCGCGGTACCCGTGCCTGGCCGAGGACGTGGTGGTGCACGAGCCGGCCGAGGCGGGCGCCCCCTGGATCGTGCAGTTCGACGCCGGCCGCTACCTGCGGGTGGGCGCCGGGATGGCGCGGCTGCTGCGCTCGGCCGACGGCACCCGCACGGCCGACGACATCGCCGCCGTGCTCGGCGCCCCGTGGACGCCCGAACTGGTGGGGGAGGGGCTGACCCGGGCGCAGCGGATGGAACTCCTGCGCGGCACGGCCCGCAAACCCGCCGGGCGCCGCAGGTTCGCCTTCGTGCCCCCGCTGACCTTCCAGTTCACCGTGGTGCGCCCGGAGCGGTTCCTGGCCCGGTTCCGGCCGCTGGCCGCCCGGCTCGCACACCGCTCCTGGGCGGCGGCGCTGATGGCGCTGGTGGTCGTCGGCATCCTCTGCCTGGCCTTCCAACTGCCCGCGCTCGCCCACGCGCTGAGCCATCCCGTGTCGGTGTCCACGCTGGTCACCCTGGTGGTCGTCACCTACGTCGGCACGGTCCTGCACGAGATGGCGCACGGCATCGTGCTCAGCCACTACGGCGGCAAGCCCAGCCGCATGGGCGTCATGCTCTTCTATCTGACCCCGGCGTTCTTCTGCGACGTCACGGACGGCTGGCGGCTGCCGGGCAGCGGGCAGCGGGTGCGGATCGCGCTCGCCGGCATCACCACCCAGGCCGCCATCGGCGGGGTGTCGGGCATCGCCGCGGCCGTCGTCGCACTGGCCGGGGGCGCCCCCGGGGTCCGCGACACGCTGCTGCTGCTCACGCTGACCACCTTCGTCTCGGGGGTCTTCAACGCGCTGCCGTTCGTCAAGCTGGACGGCTACCTCGCGCTCATGAGCCACCTCGACATCTCCCACCTGCGGGACCGGTCGATGACCGACGCGCGGCGGCTGGTGGCCCGGGTGCTGTTCGGCGGGCGCTACGAGCGGGCCCTGCCCGGCGTGCCCTGGGCTCCGCTGTTCGGGCTGGCCTGCATGGTCTTCCCGGTCTACGTCCTCGCCATGGCCTTCACGGTGTGGCAGAGCATGCTGGAGGCCATGGGACTGGTCGGCGCGGCCGTCGTCTCCCTCGGCCTGGCCTACCTCGCGCTGCGCCTGTACTCGGGCGCCATGCGCCTCGGTGCCGAGGCGCGTGCCGCGGGGGCGCGCCGGTGGCGGATCTGGGTCGTCTCGCTGGTCGTGCTCGCCGCCCTGACCGGCATCGCGCGGGAGGTGACCCTCCCCTACACGGTCTCCGGCGGCTTCGTGCAGAGGGACGGTCGGGTGCTGTTCGTGGCGACGGGCGCCGCCGACCTGGACGCCGTCACCCCGGGCGCGACGGTGCGGCTGCGGGGCAGCGGCATCGTGCTGCACGAGGACCTGGGCGAGGCCCGGGTGACCGGCTCGGAAACCTCCCAGGTCGAGGCCCCGTTCTCGGTGTTCGCGCCGGTCGCCGGGCTCGACTCGATGAAGCTGCCCGCCACCGGCGTGCCGCTGCGCGTGCACCGGCCGCCCGCCGCGGCCACGGGCCTGGCCGAGGTGGACGCCGGCCGGCGCAGCGTCGGCGACTGGCTCTACCTCCGCTACCTGGCACCTTTCTGGCGCTGACCCCGGCCGCCACGGGCACCGCGTGGCCGTCCGGGGCACCACGCCCCCGGACGGCCACGCCTTCTCGGCGTACCGGCCCTCGCCTCTTCTCCAGCTCCCAAGGCGGTTGATCATGGACATACTTCGGCATCTGATGTACTGCCCGCCGGGCACCCCGTACTTCGACCGGGACGACGCGGACTCGGCGGCCTCGGACGACTTCCCGGCCGTCGCCGCCCCCGGGCCCGAGGGCTGGACCCGCGCCGCCGGACCGGACTGGGCGATGCTGACCCCGCCCGGCCACCGGCTGCCCGCGCAGGGCTGGAAGATCCATGTCTCGGCCACCCCCGGCAACGCCGAGGACGTCCTGCGGCGCTGCTGGGACTACCTGGTGCCGCGAGGCGTCGCGTTCAAGTTCATCCGCAGCCGCAAGGTCCTGCTGCGCCGCAACGGCAAGTACGGCGACCGCAGCGCCAGCGGCAAGTTCGTGACCATCTACCCCGAGGACGAGGAGCGGTTCGCGCTCGTCCTGGCGGAGCTGGGCGAACTCCTCGACGGGGAGCCGGGACCGTACATCCTCAGCGATCTGCGCTGGCGCTCCGGCCCGCTGTACGTGCGCTACGGCGGGTTCGTGGCCCGCACCATGAAGACGCCCACCGGCGAGAGCGTCCACTGCATCGAGGACCCCGAGGGACGCCTGGTGCCCGACCGGCGCGGGCCCTCCTTCCGCCCCCCGGAGTGGGTGACGCCGCCCGCCTGTCTCGACGAGGCCCTGCGGGCGCGCGAGGCGGGCACCCTGGAGGACTTCCCCTACCGGGCCGAGAAGGCCCTGCACTTCTCCAACGGCGGCGGCGTCTACCGGGGCAGCGACCTGCGCACCGGGGAGCCGGTGCTGCTGCGCGAGGCCCGGCCGTACGCCGGGCTCGACACCCAGGGGGAGGACGCCGTGGCGCGGCTGCGGCGCGAACACGACTGCCTGCGCCGGCTCGACGGCCTGCCGTGGTTCCCGCGGCTGCTCGACGCCCGGGTGGGACACGAACACCACTTCCTGGTGAGGGAGTTCATCGAGGGGGAGACGCTCGCCACCGCCATCACCCGGCGCCTGCCCAAGGCCCCGGAGACGGACCCGCGGGGCGCCCAGGCCTACACCGACTGGGCCCTCGGCGTGCTCGACGAGGTCGCGCGGGGCATCGCCGCCATGCACCAGCGGGGCGTCTTCTTCGGCGACCTGCACCCCGGCAACGTGCTCGTGCGCCCCGACGGAACGATCGCCTTCATCGACCTGGAGACGGCGTCGACCGACCCGGACGCCACCCAGATCCACGCCGCCCCCGGGTTCGCCGCGCCCGCCGGACACCGCGGCCCGGACATCGACCGGTACGCCCTCGGCTGCCTGCGCCTCGCCCTGTTCGCGCCGCTCACCACGCTGATGGGCTGGGGCCCGGGCAAGGTGGACCAGCTGATCGACTACGTGGTGTCGCGCTATCCGCTGCCCGGCGACTGGGGCGACCGGGTGCGCGCCGACCTCACGCCGGCCGTCCCCGCCGCCGGGCCGGGCACGGCGGGCGGCCCCCCGGCAGGCGCCCCGGCCCGCGCGGGCGACGACGACGCGCGGACCGCGCTCGCCGCGGGCATCGTCGCGGCGGCCACACCGCACCGCACGGACCGGCTCTTCCCCGGTGACGCCGCGCAGTTCTTCGTCCCGGAGGGCGGCGCCTGCCTCGCGTACGGCGCCGCGGGCGTGCTCTGGGCGCTCGCCGAGGCGGGGCAGGAGGTGCCCGAGGAGCACACGGACTGGCTGGAGCGCGCGGCCGGTGCGCTCACCGACCCCGCCCCCGGCCTGTGGACCGGCCTGTCCGGCATCGCCGGGGTGCTCGCGCGGCTCGGCCGTACCGGGACGGCCAGCGAACTCCTCGCCAGGATCAGGGAGTCGGACGCACCGGACGACAGCCTCTTCGACGGGCTGGCCGGGACCGCACTGGCCCAGCTGTACTTCGCCCGGACCACCGGCGACGACGACGCGCTCAAGTACGCCCTCGCGGCCGGCGAGCAGCTCGCCGTCCGGGCCGCCGCAGGTCCGCCGCGCCGCGGTCACGTGGGTCTCCTGCGCGGCCGCTCGGGCGGCGCCCTGCTCCCGCTGGGCCTGTACCGGCACACCGGCGACCCCGCCTGGCTGGACGCCGCCCGCACCCTGCTCGACAGCGACGTACGGGCGCTCGGCTGGCGCGAAGGCGACGAACCCGGCGAGGGCACCGCGGGGCCGGCCGGCTGGGCTCCCAACTCGCCCGGCGGCAGGCCGCAGTTGGCGGCCGGTGGCGCGGGCGCCGCGCTGGTCCTCGCGGACTATCTGGACCACCGGCCCGACCCGGATCTCGCGCGGGTCCGCGACAGCGTCCTGGACGCGGCGCGGGACGCGATGCCCCGCACCGCCGGGCTCTTCCACGGCTGGGCGGGGGTGGCCCTGACCCTGCGGCGCCTGGGCGGCGAGCCCACCGCGCGGCAGCGGGAGCGGCTGCTGGACGTCCTCGGCCTGTTCCGGGTGGAGCACGAGGGACGGCCCGCCTTCCTGGGCCACGAGAACCTGCGGCTCTCCACCGACCTGGCCACCGGCGGGGCGGGGGTGCTGCTCGCGCTGCACGCCCTGGGCGGCCGGCCCGGCGCCCTGCCGCTGTGCTGAGCCCCGAGACGAAGGACGGTCCCACGGTCATGACAGCCACCGGCACCCCCCGGGTGTCCGTCGTCTGCCCGACGTACAACCGCTCGCGGGCGATCACCAGGACGATCGACTCCGTGCGGGCGCAGACCGTCGGGGACTGGGAACTCCTGGTGGTCTCCGACGGCTGCGACGACGACACCGAGGACTGGGTGGCGCGGGCGGCGGCCGAGGACCCGCGGGTGCGGCTGCTGCGGGTGGCCAGGTCAGGTCACCCGAGCGGCCCGCGCAACGCGGGGCTCGCCGCGGCCCGCGGCGCGTACATCGCCTACCTCGACCACGACGACACCTGGCACCCGCACCACCTGAGGGTCGTCCTCGGGATGCTGGAGGCGGGCGCCGAGATGGTCGCCACGGGCTGCGAGTACCGGGACGCGGCCGGGCGGGAGGTGGCGCCGCTGCCCCCGCTGTCGTGCTGCTGGCATCCCCAGCTCCAGCTGATGGGACCGATGTTCGAGCCGTCCCGGGTGGCGCACCGGCGCGGTCTGGTGGAGGCGGTGGGCGGCTGGCGGGCGGGCGCGGGACTGGAGGACTGGGACCTGTGGCTGCGGCTGGCGGACGCCGGGCACGTCTTTCGCACGGTGCTGGAGCCCACCGCCGTCCTGCTCACCGACGGCGGGACCCGCCGGCACCGCATGCCCCGGCCGCACCGGATGCCGCTGGTCACCCTGACGGACGCCAGGGCCGCGCACGCCCTCCTGCTGGAGCTGCGCGCCGGGCGGCACGACGCGGCCTTCCGCGCCGCGTGCCTGGCGGACATGCGGGAGTGGTACGCGCGCATGGCGGCCGACCGGACGTTCGCGCGCCCCGCGGACTGGCACGGCGATCTGGACGCCGAGGTCGAACGGGTCGTGACCGGCGCCGGAAAGCTCTTCGAGGAACTCGTCCTGGTGCCGCAGCGGGGCCGGTTCGCGCTCGCCAAGAACCTGCTGTGCGCCCGTCCGGAACACGCCCGGCGGGCCACCGGGCTGCTGCCCGCCATCCAGTCCCGGCAGTTGCGGCTGCTGCGGGAGCTGGCGGGCGCGGCGGTGTGCGCGCCCGCCGGATCCTCAGATCCAGCCCTTGTCCCGGGCCAGTAGCGCGGCCTGGAAGCGGGTGCTCGCGTTGAGGTGCTGGAGCAGCCGGGCGATACGGGCCCGGTAGGTGCGCACCGAGATGCCCAGCTCCCGCGCGCCGGCCTCGTCCTTGTCGGTGCACGCCATCACCTGGAGGACCTTGAGGTGCAGCTCGTCCAGCCCCTCCCGCTCGGCGCCGGGCCGCAGGCAGGACAGCGCGTCGGACGCCTGGGACCAGCACCGCTCGAAGAAGCTGTGGAGCGCGTGCACCAGCACGTCCTGACGCACCATCAGGGCTTGCCGTGCGGTCGCGTCGGCGGTGGTCTGGACGAGGGCGGTCTCCCGGTCGAACACCGCGATCCGGTCGAAGCTGCCGTCCAGCAGCCGGAACTCGGCGCCGTGGTCGGCCAGTTCGCGCAGATGCCCGGCGGGCTCGCTGTCACGGAGCGCGGCGCGGTGCGCGAGCACCCGCAGGGCGACGCCCCGGCGCAGACAGCGCAGATCGGCCTCGCGGGTGCCGGTGAGGTGCTCGTGCGCCGGCAGCCACGACGGCTGGGTGACGACGATCTCGCGCCGGGCGAAGAAGGCGAGTTCGTCGATGCGTTCGTGCACCGCGTCCGCGCCGTCCAGCGGTTCCACCTGGCCGGGGTCGCCGGTCCGGCCGCGACCCCGGGTGGCGCGCAGCACGAAGGACTGTGTGGTCGACAGGACTTCGAGCTGCTGTTCCTGGAGGGCCCGCAACCGCCGCTCGGCGAGCTGCTCTATGCCGATGCCCGGGTCGACGGGGGAGGGTTCCCCGTCGGTGTCGAGGTGGATCATCCCTTGCTGTTCCAGCCGTTTGAGGCTGAGGCAGAGTTCCGCCGTCTCCAGGCCGAGCGCCGCGAGCAGACCCGTTCTGGTCAGGTCGGGGTTCTGCAGCAGCGTCCGGTACACGGACTCGTCCAGCGGTTCCACTCCCAAAGCGGTCAATTCCCATACGCCCATGTGTTCCCCCGCGAACAGTCGCCACCGGTGCTGGAAGTTGACCGGATCCTTCCATAGGTGGCTGAAACATGTCAAAGTTGGAGTAAAGCCGCTGACCGCCTCGTCGGACCGGTCTCTTCGCTCGGCGCGCCGCCGTGCTTCCCCCGGATATGTGTGCCCCGTGTGAAGGTGGAGTACTCCTGTTTCCGCTGGGGAGGAGGGGACCAAGGTCCTTGACCTGCAAGGCGGTTGACGCTGCAACCGATGACGCGTACGACGCGTCGTGACCAGAGACTGGGGAGGTCTTGTGGACGCTGGGCTTACCGTGGGTGAGCGGATCGTGCTGCTCGGACTGGACGAGGCGGACGGCACCCCGCGTGAACAACTGCGGGTGGGCTGCGCGGTGGCGGCGGTGCCGCTGCTGGGCCTCGTGCGCTCCGGCCGGGTGGTGGCGCGCGACGGTGGACTCGCCCTCACGCAAGAGCCCCCGTCCGACGAGCCGTTGGCGGCGGCCGTGGCCGCGCAGATGCGCCGCGCGCCCGAGGCCAAGCCCCAGGCGTGGCTGCTGGCCGTGCGCGACGAGGCGGTCACCGCCGCCTACGAGGGCCTGCTGGCCAAGGGCGTGGTCCGCCAGGAGGGCCGCAAACGGCTCGGCGTCTTCGGCTCCCACCGCTACCCCCCGGCCGACCCCTCGGTGCTGACGGCCCTGCGCGCCGAACTGTCCGCCGTGCTCCACGCGAACGCCGAGCCGTCCCCGGACACCGCCGAACTCCTCACCCTGCTGCACCGGGCGGGCCTCGACGCCCTCGCCCTGCCGGACACGGACCCGGCGCGCATCGCCCCCCGCATGGCCGAGGTGTCCGCCGCGCTGGAGCCGGACGGCACGGTGGGCGACGCGGTCTCGGCGGCCCTCGCCGCGGTGACGGTCCTCCTCGCCTCGATCCCGGGCCTGACGGGCTGACCTCGTCCCGCCGCCCGCCACGGGAAGGGGACCCGGCCTCGCCCACCGCGGGGCCGTCGTCCGCCCCGCCCCCGCCTCCGCGCTCGTCGCGAACCCCGCCCGGCGCCTCGTCCGCCCGCCCCCGCACCCCGCCCGAGTGGATCTTCAGCCACCCGTCGGGTGAAGATGGCCGCCGGCCCGGTGTCGGACGAGGTCCCGGGTGAACGGGAGCGGTGGAGGGGCACGTGGGGTACCTGTTCGCCACGGAGGAGCACCTGAGCCAGGCGAGCACCTGGGACGCCCTGCTGACGCTCACGGGGGCCCGCGGCTAGAACGAACCCCCGTACCCCGGTGCGGGGTCGGTCACCCAGCCGGCCAGCAGGACCAGGCGTGAGTCGCGGTCGGTGGCGAGGAAGGCGAAGGGGCGGTCGAAGGCGACGCGGACCACCGTGGTCTCGTAGCGCAGCTGGGGCGCCCCGGCACCGTACATGGCCTGTACGGCCGTCACCGCCCCCGCGCGAAAGCCCAGCGGGCCGAACCGGGCCACGGCCGACTGCCGGGCCTGTTCCACGGCCAGCGGCTGCTCGCTCACCCCGGGGAAGTGGCCGAACCGCGGGTCCGCCGCCGTTCCGAGCCCGAACAGGTCGGCCAGGGCCAGCAGATCGTGGTCCGCGCGCACCTCGTACGCCACCGTCGTCACGTCCAGCGACGTCGGCTCGGGCGCGGCGGCCTGCTGCCGTTCCACGTGCAGGCCGGGCCCGACGTGGCCGTACGGCAGGGCGCCGCCCGGCGTGAGGGCGAGCGTGCGCTCCACCACGGCCACCCCGGCCGCCAGGACCTGCCCCGGCGTCATGCGCTCCTCGCCGAGCACCAGATGGACGTCGATCCCGTTGTCGCCGGGGACCGTCAGCGCGGTGACGAAGCCGTCCGGAGTGCCCGCGACGCCCACCCGGTCGGGCCGCACGCTGCGCCGGTGCAGCCCGCGCAGGGTGCGGCCGCGCCAGGGTCCCGCCTCCGGGACGAGGGACCGCTCGTCGAAGGGCTGGCGCCAGGTGGTGTGCAGGGCGAGCGCGCCCGCCAGCACCATCCGCGACTCCCGGGTCAGCGTCACCGGCATCCGCTCGACCAGGCCGCCGGTCCGCTCGGCCGCCCAGGCGTCCAGCCGTTCCTGCGCGGTGACGAGGTCGTCCCCGAACACGCCGTGCGCCCCGGCCGGCAGCCCGGCCCGCCACGCGTCGCGCAGCGGCAGCGTGTGGTGCGTCCACAGGCCGAGTGCCGCGTCCAGGCCGGGCGCCGCGCCCAGGGCCGCCAGCAACTCCCGTGCGAGCGGGGCCGCTTGCTCCGCGGGCACGCCCAGCGCGCCCGCCAGCTCCTGTCGGGCGGGGCCCGCCGCGCCGTCCGCGAGCAGGGCCAGCAGGGGCCAGACTCCGGCCGCGGAGAACGCCGTACCGCCCTGCGCGGTGGCCGCCCAGCGCGCCGTCAGCCCGTTCACCGTGTGCGCGACCGTGCCCTCGGCCCTGCTGCCCACCGTCATTCCGCCCCCTGTGTCCCGCTTACCTGCGACAAGTCGTAAGAGGCACGGTACCGGGGCCGGTGGACTCGCCTGCGGGCGCCCGGAGTTGTCCGGGAGGCACGAGAGGTGTGAAGGGGTGGCCGGGCGGGGGAGAAAGTGCTGGGTGCGGCCCTCTCCGACCGGATGTCATCACTTCGAGTGATTCTCTGGCCTTTGCTTGCACGGCTCAACCCACGGTTGCCACGCTGTTGCTGTCTGTACAACCTGATGGGAGCGGCCAGTGACTTTCGGTGAGCAGCCGGCGTACTTGCGTGTCGCGGGTGATCTCCGCAAGAAGATCGTCGACGGTTCACTGCCGCCCCACACCCGCCTCCCCTCGCAGGCCCGCATCCGCGAGGAGTACGGCGTCTCGGACACGGTCGCCCTGGAGGCCCGCAAGGTGCTGATGGCCGAGGGGCTGGTCGAGGGCCGCTCCGGCTCGGGGACGTACGTGCGGGAGCGGCCGGTGCCGCGCCGGGTCTCCCGCTCCGGCTACCGCCCCGGCGGCGGCGCCACGCCGTTCCGGCAGGAGCAGGCCGACGCCTCGGTGCGCGGCACCTGGGAGTCCAGCAGCGAGCAGGCGGAGGCCGGGAGCGTCATCGCCGAGCGGCTCGGGATCAAGACCGGTGAACGGGTCATGCGCACCAAGTACCTGTTCCGCGAGGCCGGGGAGCCGATGATGCTGTCCACCTCCTGGGAACCCCTCGCCCTCACCGGCCGCACCCCGGTGATGCTGCCCGAGGAGGGGCCGCTCGGCGGGATGGGCGTGGTCGAGCGGATGCGCGCCATCGACATCATCGTGGACAACGTCACCGAGGAGGTCGGCGCCCGCCCCGGCCTCGCCGAGGAACTCCATCTCCTCGGCGGCGTCCCCGGCCATGTCGTGCTGGTCGTCCAGCGCACCTACTACGCCTCGGGCCGCCCGGTGGAGACGGCGGACCTGGTGATCCCGGCGGACCGCTACCGGGTGGCGTACCACCTGCCCGTCAAGTGAACGGGAAGGCACCGGTTCACCGGAAACCACGGCAGGTCTCCGTGGCGTCGTCCACACTGCCGGAGTGACGTAGCGCACAGCCGGGGCTCGTCCCGTGCGCGGATGCGCCGGGCGTCCGGCCGGGCCCGGCGCCGGGCCGTTCTCACCATGGGATCGTTCCCGCAGGTGGGGCCGGGTTGGATCGGCGGGCGCCCGATCCGTGTCGATGTCATCCCGGAGGGCGCATTCGTGCGCGTGCGCCCCCGGCGTTCTGGCTGGTTGCGTACCTCTTTGTGAAAAGACGTATTCGGTGCGTGAAGGTAGGGCGTACGCTCGGGCATATGCGGATTGCGGTTTCCTTATGCGAGGCCCGGTGGGGGCCCCGGACGGGATGGGGGTCCCGTGATGCCGGAAAGGGTGAAGAGATCGATGGGGGCGGTGCGGGGCATGAGTGAGGGCACGGTTTCCCTGCCCTGGATCGTGATACGGCAGGACGACAACGGCAATCGCTACCGCGTCGGCCGCTACGCGACCCGGGCCGAGGCCCAGAAGGTGGCCGACAGCTTCGAGGACCGGGAGCACAGACAGCTCTACTCGGTCGAGCGCGTAGCGCAGAACGGGGACGGCGGCCGCAACTGACCGGCGGCGCCCGCGTCCGGGAGCCTCCCGTAGGCTCCGCTCCATGACGCCCAAGACGCGACGGATCGTGGTGGTGGGGGCCGCCCTGCTCGACGGCGGCCGCCTGCTCGCCGCGCGCCGCAGTGCGCCCGCCGAACTGGCCGGGCGCTGGGAGCTGCCCGGCGGCAAGGTGGAGCCGGGCGAGCGGCCCGAGGACGCGCTGGTGCGCGAACTGCGCGAGGAACTCGGTGTCGACGCCGAGACGGTGGAGCGCGTACCCGGCGCGTGGCCCCTGCGGGAGCCGTACGTCCTGTGGGTGTGGACCGCTCGCCTGCGCCCCGGCTCGCCCGCGCCCCGGCCCCTGGAGGATCACGACGAGCTGCGCTGGCTGACCCCGGCCGAGCTGTGGGACGTGCCCTGGCTGGACCAGGACGTACCGGCCGTGCGCGAGGTCGCCGCGCGCCTCACCGCCGGGACCCGCTGACCGCCGCGCCTCACCGCCGGGACCCGCTGACCGCCGCGCCTCACCGCCGGGACCCGCTGAGCACGGCGCTTCCCGGCAGGGCCGCCGACCGTGGCGCCTCACGACCGGGACCGCCGACCGTCGCGCACCCTGCCGACCGCCACCCGCCTCCGCGGAGCGCCACGCGCCCCCGCCGGCCATCGCACGCCCCGCCGCCGTGGCCCGTCGGCCGTCTCCGCCTAGGCCGTTCGACCCACAGACGGACGGCACGGACGGTACTGGCCATCACATACCGGGTATGGGGCCATTAACCCCACTAAACCGGACTTGGGTGGGCTCGCGGCCTGGGAAGTGATCGGCGTGATCGACACCGATGGCGACTGCGCCGAGTGGACCTTTCCCGCGGAGCCGGGCGCCGTGCGCAGCGCCCGGGCCGTGGTGCGCGGCCAGTTGCACGGCTGGGACCTCGACTGTGTCGCCGACCTCGCGGCGCTGCTCGTCAGCGAGCTGGTCACCAACTCGCTGCGCTACGCCACCGGCCCCATCGGCGTCCGACTGGTGCGGCCCGCCGGCGGCGACGACTCGCTGCTCGTGGAGGTCTCCGACCCGCTCCCCGACCCGCCGCGCGAACGCGAGGCCCGGCCCGAGGACGAGAGCGGACGCGGCCTCCAACTGCTCGCCGGCTCCTCGCGCCGCTGGGGCACCCGGCCCGGCGCGAGCGGAAAGACCGTCTGGTTCGAGCTGGCCGTGCCGAGGTGAGGTCCGCCGATCACCGGTCCCGGGGTGGTGGGGCGGGGGCGCATGGGGTGGCACAAGGCGGTGCGGGGTGAGGCAGGGGCGCCCGAGGGCGCGGAGGGGGTGTACATGGCCCGCCGCGTGGCCCCTCGCGTGACTCCGGCTCGCCGACCGCTGCGGAGCGTGTGGTTCGAGGGCGTGTTCCCTGGTTAGAAGAGTGGCAGTGTTGTCGCGCAGCGGTCCGAAAAACGTCTGGACCGTGCTGTGATCGTGAACACCGTGTCGCGCGGCGCCGTAGTGCTGGATACTGCGGGCAGCCGCCTCCGGTGACCGGTGCCGGGTGCGGTGAGCTGGAGGGGACGGATCGCGTGAGCGAGATACCAGCGAAGGCCACGGAGTCCGAGGACCCGTCGGACGGCGCGAGGAACCAGACCGCGAAGGGTGCGGCGGCGCCCGGTGACGCCATGTGGCAGAGCAGCCCGCCCGGCTCCATGTACGACTACATCAAGGTGGCCGCCTTCTCCATCGGCCCCGGCGGCCTGGTGGACCAGTGGAGCCTGCGCGCCGAACAGCTCTTCGGCATCCCCGCCGCCCGCGCCGTCGGCATGGACCCCATAGAGGCGTTCATCGACCCCGACCTGCGCGAACGGGGTCAGCGCAAGATGGCGGAGATCCTGGACGGGCGCGAGTGGACCGGCGTGGTGCCCTTCCGGATGCCGGACCGGCCGGACGGCGCGCGCGGCACCGACGGCCTGGCCGAGGTCTATGTGATGCCCACTCGGACCGCCGAGGGGGAGAGGGCGGCCGTCTGCATCGTCGTGGACGTGCGCACCCTGCGCCGGATCGAGACCGACCTCGCCGCGTCCCAGGCGATATTCGGACAATCCCCCTTCGGCTTCCTGCTCATCGACACCAACCTGCGGGTGCGCCGCGCCAACCAGCGGTTCGCCTCCGTCTTCGGCGGCAGCCCGGACGAACACCGGGGCAGGGACGTCCACGACTATCTGCCGCGCGGCGAGGCCGAACGGGTCTCGGCGACGCTGCGCCGGGTGCTGGAGACCGGCGAGCCCGTCACCGACATGCACATCACCGGGAACGTCCCCGGCTCCGAGGAGCGCCGCCACTGGTCCGTCAACCTCTACCGCGTGCACAGCGGCAGCGGCCGGCCCATCGGCGTCGGCTGGCTCGCCACCGACGTCACCGCCCGCCGCGCCGCCGCCCGGGAGGCCGCCGCCGCCCGCCGCAACCTGGCCCTGCTCAACCAGGCCGGGGCCCGGATCGGCAACTCCCTCGACCTGGAGACCACCGCGCGCGAACTCCTCGACGTCGTCGTCCCCGGCTTCTGCGACCTGGCCACCGTCGACCTCTACCAGGGGCTGCTGACCGGCGACGAGACACCGCCCGGCATGGCCGACGGCAGCGCCGAACTACGGCGCGTCGCCGTCGCCAGCGCCGTCGCCGACGCACCTCAGTTCGGCTCCACCGAGGCCGTCTCGGTCGGCGCCGTCCACCACTTCCCCTTCAACTCGCCCTGCGCCAACGCCCTGCGCACCGCCCGGCCCCGCTACGTGCCGCCCGAGGAGGGCAGCCTGGTGCAGTCCACGCTGGCCGTGCCGATGGTCGCCCACGACACGGTCGTCGGACTCGTCCGGTTCGCGCGGACCAAGGGCAGCGAGCCGTTCGGGGAGCGGGACCGGGACCTGGCGGTGGAACTGGCCGCGCGCGCCGCGGTCTGCATCGACAACGCGCGCCTGTACCGCCGGGAGCACGAGCGGGCGTTGATCCTGCAGCGCTCCCTGCTGCCGCCCGGCGACCCCGAGGCGTCCGGCCTGGACATCGCCTGCCGCTATCTGCCCGGCAACGCGGCGACCGAGGTCGGCGGCGACTGGTTCGACGTCATCGAACTCCCCGGGCACCGCACGGCGTTGGTGGTCGGCGACGTGATGGGCCGCGGACTGCGCGCCGCGGTGGCCATGGGCGAACTCCGCACGGCCGTGCGCACGCTGGCGCTGCTCGACCTGGAACCGGCCGAAGTCCTGTCCGCACTCGACGAGATCGCGCGGGGCCTCGGCACGCCCGGCGGCATCCAGCAGGCCACCCGCACGGCACGCCAGCCCCGGGACGCGGACCTCTCCGAGGTGTACCTGGCGACGTGCGTGTACGCCGTGTACGACTCGGTGACCCGGCGGTGCACCTTCGCCAACGCCGGTCATCTGCCGCCGGTGCTGGTGGAGCCCGGCGAGCCCGCGCTGATGCTGGACGTGCCGCCCGGCATGCCGCTCGGGGTGGGCGGGGAGCCCTTCGAGGAGGTGGAGGTCGAGCTTCCGGAGGGCGCGCTGCTCGCGCTGTACACGGACGGACTGGTCGAGTCCCGGGACCACCCGCTGGACGAGGGACTGCACGCGTTCGTCGGCGCGCTCACCGATCCCACACGACCGCTGGAGGACGTCTGCGACCACGTCCTCAACACCCTCGACACCCACCACGGCGAGGACGACATCGCGCTGCTGATGGCCCGGGTGCAGGGACTACCCGCCGAGTCCGTCGGCGACTGGACGCTGCCGCGGGAGCCGCGCAGCGTGGGCCGGGCGCGCGAGCACGCGCGGGCGCAGCTGCTCGGCTGGGGGCTCGACTCCCTCGTCGACACCACGGAGCTGCTGGTGAGCGAGCTGGTGACCAACGCGCTGCGGTACGGCGAGGGGGAGATCCGGCTCCGGCTGCTGCTGGACCGCACGCTGGTGTGCGAGGTGTGGGACGGCGGACTGGTGCAGCCCCGGCGCCGGCGGGCGCGGGACACCGACGAGGGGGGCCGGGGACTGCAACTGGTGCAGCTGCTCAGCGCCGCGTGGGGGTCCCGGCGGACACCGCGGGGCAAGACGGTCTGGTTCGAGCTGCCGTTGCCGGGCGCCGACGCCGCGCTCACGGACCCGGCGGAGGCGCTGCTCAGCCTGTTCTGAACCGACGGCGTCAGGAAGGCGGCGCCAGGCGTCTGCGGGCCCGCGTCCCCGGGCCGCCGAAGCAGGCCGGGGGGCCGCCGTCGGGGTCCTCGGCCAGCAGGACGCCGCCGAGCACGGCGCCGCACAGGCCGGTCACGCGGTCGCCGGTGCCGGTGTAGGGAATGCCGTGCGCGCGGACGTCACGTTCCGCCAGGTCGCGGGCCTCCCGGGCGGCCGTGTCGGCCCGGAAGGCGGCGCCGGGACCGTCGCCCGCGCGCAGCTGCCGCACCGCCTCCGCCAGACGGGCGCGGGCCTCGGGGCCCACGGCGCCCCGGTGCACCGTGACGAAGTCCTCGGCCGCGCGGACCGCGGTCCGGGCGACGAGCAGCGCGGCCGTGTCCAGCACGCCGGAGCGGCCCACCTCCAGCCGGTCGGCGGCGCGGGTGATCCGGCGCAGGGCGTCCAGCGGGTCGTACGGCAGCGCGCCGGTCAACTCCTCGCGCACCGCCGCGAGTACGCCGTCCGCGTGGACCAGCCGGGCGTGCAGCTCGCCCGCGGCCAGGGGCGTTCGGGAACCCCCCTGCCGGGCGGTCGCCAGCTCCGCCTCCGCGCCGGTCAGCGCGGCCGGAACCAGCGCGGCGGCCTCCCGCAGCCGTGCCGCCAGCCGCTCCACACCGCGCACCAGGGTCTCCGCCTGGGCCACGGCGCCCTCGCCGGCGCGCAGCCGGCGGGCGGCCCGGTCGCCGTCGCCCGCGACGACGGCCCGGTGGGCCTCGCCGAGGCGGGCGGTGGCGAACAGCAGGCCGTCCTCGGCCTGTTCCACCGAACCGGTGACGGGGTCGGTGGCCGAGGGGGCGTACCGCTCGCGGAGGGCGCCCAGGACGCCGTGCGCGGCGACCGCGCGTGCCACGAGCCCCCGCGCCCGCGCCCGTGCCACCTCCAGCGCGGCACCGGCGCCCGGACCCTCCAGCCCGCGTGTCTGATCCAGCGCCGCCGCCTCCGCGTCCAGCCGCCGCCCCGCCCGCGCGCACCGCTCGACCACCCCGGCCAGCGCCTGCCGCCGCGCCGCCGATGCCTCGGGCAGCCCCCGCTCGTACCTCCGCCACACCGCGAACGCCGCGGCCGTCTCCTCCCCGGCCGCCCGCACCGCCCGCGCGAACGGCTCGGCCCGCGCCGCCCCGCACCCCGCCGCCACGAACGACAGCTCCTCGCGGCTCGTCCGCACGCAGTCGTCGGCCAGGACCAGGGCGCGGCGTGCCTGGCGCTCGACGTCGGAGAGGGCCGGCGCGGGCGGGGGGCCGGAGAAGGGGCCCGGGGTCGTACGGGTGCGGCTGCGGCGCACCCGGCGCAGACAGCCGTAGCCCGCCAGCACCGCCGCCGCGACCACCGCGATCAGCGGGAGCACGTAGTCCGCCGCGGACGTGCCGCCCGGGCCCGGCGCCGCGCTCGCGACCGGGCCGGTGGAGGTGGCGGGAACCGGAGCACGGGCCGTGACCGTCATCAACGGCAATATCAGCCACCCGCCCCCCGCCAGGGCACCCAGCACGACATGCGTCACCCGCGCCCGTATGTGCGCCTTGGCACGCCGGGGCCGGCCCCGGATCAGGGAGGACGTCACATTTCGGAGCGTATGGGCCCAGGGAGTGCTCCGCGAGCGGGGCCGGCACGGGTGGGGGACCGGACGGACAGAGGGACGCGATGGACGCGCAGACGGCACCGACACCGGCGGCTGACGGGAGTGCGGCCGGCACCGGACCCCCCGCGCCCGACGGCAGGCCCCGCGCTCGCCGCGTCCTGCGCCGCACCCTCACCGCCCTCGGTCTGGTCCTCCTGCTGCTGCTCCTCGCCCTCCTCGCGGGCGAGACCGCGCTGCGCGTCGACTACGCCGGCGATCCGGCCCCCGGCACCCGCACCCGCGACCGGGACGCGCTCTGGCTCGGCCACGCCTGGGTGGACGGGCGCAAGACGGAGGCGGACGTGAAGGCGCTGGCGCGGCGGCTGCGGCGGACCGGGGTGCGGGACCTGTACGTGCACTCCGGGCCGCTGGAGGACGACGGCACACTGCCCGACTCCGCGTACCCGAAGGCGGGTTGGTTCATCACCGCGGTGCACCGGGAGCTGCCCGGGGTGCGGGTGCAGGCCTGGCTCGGGGACGTGCTCGCCACGGAGGGGCCCACCGGGATGCACCTGGAGCGTCCCGCGACCCGGGCCGCGATCCTCGCCTCGACCCGGCGGATCCTCGCCGTCGGCTACCAGGGCGCCCACTTCGACCTGGAGCCCCTGCACTCGGGCGACCGCCACTACCTCGCCCTCCTCGACGACCTGCGCGAACTCACCCACGCCGGGCACGCGCTGCTCTCCGTCGCCGCCCATCAGATCGACCCCCTCCCGGGTTTCCACTCCTTCTGGGGCGCGACCACCAACCACCCCAAGTGGTGGTCGCAGGCCTACTTCGGGCAGGTGGCCCGCCGGGTGGACCAGATCGCGGTGATGTCGTACGACACCATGCAGCCGCTGCCGAGCCTGTACGGCGGATACGTGGCCCAGCAGACCAGCCTCGCCCTGGAGGCCACCCCCGGCACCACCCACCTCCTCATGGGTCTGCCGTTCTACTACGAGAACCGGTTCGGGCACGTGGGCGACGCGGAAACCGTCCCGGCCGCCGTACGGGGCGTACGCCTGGGCCTGTCCCGCACCGACGCCCACCGCGCCCGCTTCGGCGTCGCCCTGTACGTCGACTTCGCCGCCACGGAGGCGAACTGGCGCGCGTACGAGAAGGGCTGGGTGGGATGAGCCACCCGAACCGCTAGGACCGGCGTCGCCCGATCTTCGAGCCCAGCCACACCAGCGGGTCGTACTTGCGGTCCACCGCCCGTTCCTTCAGCGGGATCAGCGCGTTGTCCGTGATCCGGATGCCCTCCGGACAGACCTCGGTGCAGCACTTGGTGATGTTGCAGTAGCCGAGGCCGTGTTCGTCCTGGGCCGTGCGCTTGCGGTCCAGGCCGGACTCGGCGGCGGAGTCCAGCGGGTGCATGTCCAGTTCGGCCACGCGCATCAGGAAGCGCGGGCCGGCGAACGCCTGCTTGTTCTCCTCGTGGTCGCGCACCACATGGCAGGTGTCCTGGCACAGGTAGCACTCGATGCACTTGCGGAACTCCTGCGAGCGGTCCACGTCCTCCTGGAACATGCGGTACTCGCCGGGGCCGAGCCCCGCGGGCGGCACGAACGAAGGGATCCGCCTGGCCTGCTCGTAGTTGAAGGACACGTCCGTCACCAGGTCGCGGATCACCGGGAACGCGCGCAGCGGGGTGATCGTGACCGTCTCCGCGCGGTCGAAGACCGACATGCGGGTCATGCACATCAGCCGGGGACGGCCGTTGATCTCCGCGGAGCACGAACCGCACTTGCCCGCCTTGCAGTTCCAGCGCACCGCCAGGTCCGGCGCCCGGGTCGCCTGGATGCGGTGGACGATGTCCAGGACCACCTCGCCCTCGTTGACCTCGACCGTGAAGTCCCGCAGGCCGCCGCCCTGTGCGTCCCCGCGCCACACCCTGAAGCGGGCCTCGTAGCCGCTCATGCGGACAGCCCTCCTTCCAGCTCCTCGTCGGTGAGGTACTTGGCCAGCTCCTCCTTGTCGAACAGGGCGAGCAGATCCGGGCGGACCGGGTCGGTGGTCTCACGGGTGAGACGGATACGGCCCTGGGGGTGCTCGGCCAGCGTGCACAGCAGGTTGACGTTGCGCCAGCCGCGGTCCATCGCCGGGTGGTCCTCCCGGGTGTGGCCGCCGCGCGACTCCGTCCGCTCCAGCGCCGCCCGCGCCACACACTCGCTGACCAGCAGCATGTTCCGCAGGTCCAGGGCCAGGTGCCAGCCGGGATTGAACTGGCGGTGGCCCTCGATGCCGATCCGGCCGGCGCGCAACCGCAGCTCGGCGAGCCTGTGCAGGGCCTGCTCCATCTCGCCCTCCCGGCGGATGATGCCCACCAGGTCGTTCATGGTCTGCTGGAGCTCCTGGTGCAGGGTGTACGGGTTCTCCGGCGGCCCCGCCTCGCCCTCGGCCCCGACGGAGAAGGGGCGCAGCGCCTCCGCCGAGGCCAGGTCGACCTGCGCCCCGTTCACCCGCGGCCGCTCCGGGGCCAGTGCCCGCGCGTACTCGGCCGCGTACCGGCCCGCGCGGCGACCGAACACCAGCAGGTCCGACAGGGAGTTCCCGCCGAGCCGGTTGGAGCCGTGCATGCCGCCCGCCACCTCGCCGGCCGCGTACAGCCCCGGCACCCCGCGCGCCGCCGCCGTGTCCGAGTCGACGGCGACGCCGCCCATCACGTAGTGGCAGGTGGGCCCGACCTCCATCGGCTCCGCCGTGATGTCGACGTCCGCCAGCTCCTTGAACTGGTGGTACATGGACGGCAGCCGCCGCCGGATCACCTCCGCCGGCATCCGCGTGGAGACGTCCAGGAAGACCCCGCCGTGCGGGGAGCCCCGGCCGGCCTTCACCTCGGCGTTGATGGCCCTGGCCACCTCGTCGCGGGGGAGCAGCTCGGGCGGACGGCGGTGGTGTTCCGGATCGTCGTACCACCCGTCGGCCTCCTGCTCCGACTCGGCGTACTTGTCCTTGAACACGTCCGGGACGTAGTCGAACATGAACCGCTCGCCCGCCGAGTTCCTGAGCACGCCGCCGTCGCCGCGCACCGACTCGGTGACGAGGATGCCCTTGACCGACGGCGGCCAGACCATGCCCGTCGGATGGAACTGCACGAACTCCATGTTCAGCAGTGGCGCGCCCGCGAGCAGCGCCAGCGCGTGACCGTCGCCGGTGTACTCCCACGAGTTCGACGTGACCTTGAAGGACTTGCCGATGCCGCCGGTGGCGAGGACCACCGCGGGGGCCTGGAGGACGAAGAAGCGGCCGGTCTCCCGGTCGTAGGCGAAGACCCCCGAGACCCTGCCCCCGCCCGGCTCGCCGTCCTTCAGCACCCGGGTCACCGTGCACTCCTGGAAGACCTTGAGCCCGGACTCGTAGTCCCCGGTGGCGGCGAAGTCCTGCTGTTGCAGCGCGACCACACGCTGCTGGAGGGTGCGGATCAGCTCCAGGCCGGTGCGGTCGCCGACGTGCGCGAGGCGCGGGTACTCGTGACCGCCGAAGTTGCGCTGCGAGATCCGGCCGTCCTTCGTACGGTCGAACAGCGCGCCCCAGGTCTCCAGCTCCCACACCCGCTGCGAGGCCTCCCGCGCGTGCAGCTCGGCCATCCGCCACTGGTTGAGGAACTTGCCGCCGCGCATCGTGTCGCGGAAGTGCGTCTGCCAGGTGTCGTGCTCGTTGGCGTTGGCCATCGCCGCCGCGATGCCGCCCTCGGCCATCACCGTGTGCGCCTTGCCGAACAGCGACTTGCAGATCACCGCCGTACGGGCGCCCCGCTCGCGCGCCTCGATCGCGGCCCGCAGCCCGGCGCCGCCGGCCCCGACCACGACGACGTCCCACTCCTGGCGGTCCACCACGGGCATCAGAAGAACCTCGGATCGTCGAAGACACCGGACGCAAGCAGATACACGTAGAAGTCGGCGAGCGCCACGCTGATCAGCGAGGCCCACGCGAGCTGCATGTGCCGGGCGTTGAGCCGGCTCACCAGCCGCCAGGCCCGGTAGCGCACCGGATGCCGGGAGAAGTGCTTGAGCTGGCCGCCGACGATGTGCCGGCAGGAGTGGCAGGAGAGGGTGTACGACCAGATCAGCACGATGTTGAGCAGGAAGACCAGGGTGCCGAGCCCCATGTGCCCCCAGTGGTGCCGGTCGTCGCGGAAGGACAGCGCGGTGTCGTACGTCAGCACCCCGGCGACCAGCAGGGCCGCGTAGAAGAAGTAGCGGTGGGCGTTCTGGAGGATCAGCGGGAAGCGGGTCTCGCCGCTGTACGAGCGGTGCGGCTCGGCCACCGCGCAGGCGGGCGGCGACGCCCAGAAGCCCCGGTAGTAGGCCTTCCGGTAGTAGTAGCAGGTCAGCCGGAAGCCGAGCGGGAAGATCAGGATGATGATCGCCGGGGAGATCCCCCACCAGGCGCCGAAGAGGTCCGCGTTCGGACCGCCGTGCATGGGGCGGCAGTTCCGCGCCAGGCACGGCGAGTAGAAGGGCGAGACGTACGGCGCCGCGTAGTAGTGGGCGTTGGCGAAGGCCCGCCAGGTCGAGTAGGCGACGAAGGCCAGCAGACCGGCGGCCGTGCAGGCGGGCGCCAGCCACCAGCGGTCGGTCCGCAGATGGGCGGCGGCGATCGCGGCGCGTCCGGGGGCGCGCACACCGCCGCCGCTGCGTCGGTGTTCCGTACCAGTGGCCAAGACAGCACTCCGGTCGGTTCAGGGAACGACTGGGGGAACGGCCCGGGGGACGGACGGGTCAGGGGGCGTGCCGGTCGCGGGCACCCAGGCCCTCGTCGTCCGAGTCCGTCCACAGGGTGACGTCGTAGGGCGTGTCGGAGATGGTGACGAGGTCGGGCCGGCGGGTGGTGCCCCGGGCCGCGGCCGCCTCGCGCAGCAGCGCCACGCTCTCGCGCAGATGGTCGGCGTCCAGCCGGACCCTGCGTATCTCCAGACCGCTTCCGCCGAGCTGCTGCTCCAGCCGGCCCAGTGACCGCTGGAGGTCGTCGAGGTTGCGCTGGACCGTGGTCAGGTCGTCGTACACGGACATGATGTGCCCTCACTTCCGCGGGTGCTGCGGTCCCGGGCGGCATAGCTCGTGCGCCTGAGAGTGTCGCGCGTCACACCGGGCGCTGTGAAGGCGTCTGCACCGACGGGACAGGCGTGCGGGTGCTCGTCCCGGTGTGTTTGCGCCGCACGGGTGGGCTTACCGTCCGTGGCCGCCGTGTCGCTC
The DNA here is from genome assembly GCF_051980735.1 of Streptomyces sp. SCPE 10. NCBI lineage: Bacteria > Bacillati > Actinomycetota > Actinomycetes > Kitasatosporales > Streptomycetaceae > Streptomyces > Streptomyces sp. SCPE 10. Next base: position 4,953,691 of record NZ_CP197069.1, read on the forward strand.
GTTGTTGCCGGATCCTTTCCTCTTCAGTAGCCGCATAGATCTGATCAGCTCCAAATACCGCCAAACGTGATCATAACGCCCCGCGGCTTCCCGGAGGTAGCACAGATGTCCCACCACGGCGTCGGCCTGCGCGCGGTCCTGCGCCCGGCCGCCTTCCTCACCGCGGGTGTGCTCGCGGTGCCGCTGCTGGCCGGCTGCGGCTCGGACGACGACGTGGCCAAGCCCCTCGCCGCCCAGGACATCGACCTCGTCGCGCGCGGCCAGGTGGCCGACGGCGGCACCCTGAAGTGGGCCGTGGACGCCCTCCCGGAGACGCTGAACACCTACCAGGCCGACGCCGACACCGGCACCACCCGGGTCGCCCAGGCCACGCTGCCCTCGATGTTCCGGATGGACGCCACCGGCCGCCCGGTCGCCAACCCCGCCTACCTGGAGTCGGCCAAGGTCATCGAGACCGAGCCGCGCCAGGTGGTGCTGTACAAGCTGAACCAGCAGGCCGTCTGGAGCGACGGCCGGGAGATCGGCGCCGCCGACTTCGTCGCCCAGTGGCGGGCCCTGTCCGGCAAGGACACCGCCTACTGGACCGCCCGCAACGCCGGCTACGACCGCATCGAGAAGATCGAGCGCGGCGCGAACGACCTCCAGGTCCGGGTCACCTTCTCCCGCCCCTACGCCGACTGGAAGTCGCTGTTCTCCCCGCTGTACCCGAAGGACGTCATGGGCACCCCCGACGCCTTCAACGACGGCGCCCGCCGCAGGCTGGCCATCAGCGCGGGCCCCTTCAAGGTGGAGAAGGTCGACACCGTCGCCAAGGACGTCGTCCTCGGCCGCAACCCCCGCTGGTGGGGCAGGCCCGCCAAGCTGAACCGGATCGTGCTGCACGCCGTGGACCGCGACAAGCGGGTGAGCGCGCTCGCCGACGGCAGCGCCGACCTCGCCGACCTCGACCCGGCCGACGCCCAGCGGATCGGGCTCGCCGCCCGCGACAAGGGCGACTCCGGCCCGCTCCAGGGCGGGAAGACCTCCCTGTCGAACCTGCGCTCCTGGGCGCGCGCCCACGGCCTCGACGCAGGGGCCGAGGCCGGCCGGGAGGACCTGGCCAGGTCGATCTCCCGGTACCTGGACCAGCAGCGGGCCCTGGAGGCCCTGGAGGTCCGCAAGTCCCTGGAGCCCGCCTACACCCAGCTCGCGCTGAACGGCGCCGCGGGGCCGCTCACCGACGAGCGGGTCCGCAGGGCCATCGCCCGCGCCCTGGACCGCAAGGAGATCGCCCGCCTGGTGCTCACCCCGCTGGGCCTGCCCGCCGTCCCGGTCGGCAGCCACCTCGCACTGTCCGGGCAGCCCGCCTACGCCGACGACAGCGGCGCGCTCGGCGCGCAGGACACCAAGGCGGCGCAGGCGCTGCTCGCGGACGCCGGCTGGGTGCCCGGCGGGCCGGTCAGGGACGCGAAGAAGGGGCAGAAGGCGGCCGGGCCGGAGAGCGACCGGGAGGAGAAGTCCGACGGCGGCAGGGACGGCGAGTACGTCGTCGGCGAGGACGACAAGGGCGACCGGGGCGGCCGGCACCTCGCCGAGGAGGGCCGGCACGGGGGCGCGGCCGGCGCGTACGCCCCCAAGGGCACGGCCGCGCCGGCCGGCGCCAAGGCCGCGCCGCTCGCCAAGGACGGCAAGCCCCTCGCGCTCCGCTTCGTGCTGCCCTCCGGGCCCGGCTCGGACACCCTGAACACCGTCGCGACGCGGATCTCCGCGATGCTGGACCGGCTGGGCATCAGCACGACGATCACCAAGGTCTCCGACGAGAGCTACTTCAAGGACCACATCGCCGCCGGCGACTTCGACCTCGCGCTGTACTCCTGGCCGTCCTCCGCCTTCCCCGCGACCGACGCCCGGCCGATCTACGCCAAGCCGCTGCCGGCCGCCGACGGGTCGGTGAACGTCGAACAGAACTACACCCGGGTCGGCACCGACCAGGTCGACCAGCTCTTCGAGCAGGCGGCGACCACGCTGGACGAGGACGAGGCGGCGGGCCTGATCAAGCAGGCCGACTCGCGCATCTGGGCGGCCGCGGGCTCGATCCCGCTCTACCAGCGGCCCCAGCTGGTGGGCGCCCGGAAGGACCTGGTCAACGCCGGGGCGTTCGGTTTCCAGACACCGGTGTACGAGGACATGGGCTTCCTGAAGAAGGGCGCGAAGACGTCGGCGAGCCCCTCCCGCGGCTGAGGGCGGCCCGGCCCTGCGGAAGCCGACCCGCTCGGGGCCACGTAACATGGGGTGAGGCCGTGGCATGTCAAGCCCGGCAGGGCCCGCGTCAGACCGGACGCACACCGAGGGCCTTCCGCACATTCCGGGAGTTCGCCGCACTATGGCCACGCGCCACGACATCCGCAACGTCGCCATCGTCGCTCACGTCGACCATGGCAAGACCACCATCGTCGACGGCATGCTCAAGCAGGCCGGCGCGTTCGCCGCCCACCAGCTCGACCAGGTCGACGACCGGGTCATGGACTCGAACGACCTGGAGCGTGAGAAGGGCATCACGATCCTCGCCAAGAACACGGCGGTGAAGTACCACCCCAAGGACGGCGGGGAGCCCATCACCATCAACATCATCGACACCCCCGGCCACGCCGACTTCGGTGGCGAGGTCGAGCGCGGTCTGTCGATGGTCGACGGCGTGGTGCTGCTGGTGGACGCCTCCGAGGGCCCGCTGCCCCAGACCCGCTTCGTGCTGCGCAAGGCGCTCCAGCAGCGCCTGCCCGTCATCCTGTGCATCAACAAGACGGACCGCCCCGACGCCCGCATCGACGAGGTCGTCAACGAGACGTACGACCTCTTCCTCGACCTGGACGCGGACGAGGAGCAGATCGAGTTCCCGATCGTCTACGCCTGCGGCCGTGACGGCGTGGCCTCGCTGACCAAGCCGCAGGACGGCACCGTCCCGACCGACAGCGACAGCCTGGAGCCGTTCTTCTCCACGATCCTGGAGCACATCCCGGCCCCGACGTACGACGAGGAGGCGCCGCTCCAGGCGCACGTCACCAACCTCGACGCCGACAACTTCCTCGGCCGCATCGCGCTGCTCCGCGTCGAGCAGGGCGAGCTGCGCAAGGGCCAGACGGTGGCCTGGATCAAGCGCGACGGATCGATCCAGAACGTGCGCATCTCCGAGCTGATGATGACCGAGGCGCTCACCCGCAAGCCCGCCGAGATGGCCGGCCCGGGCGACATCTGCGCCGTCGCCGGCATCCCGGACATCATGATCGGCGAGACCCTGGCCGACCCGGAGAACCCGGTCGCGCTGCCGCTGATCACGGTGGACGAGCCCGCGATCTCCATGGTCATCGGCACCAACACCTCGCCGCTGGTCGGCCGCGGCGGCACCGGCAAGGGCGCGGACGCCAAGGCGGCCGTCAAGGACCGCAAGGTCACCGCCCGCCAGGTGAAGGACCGCCTCGACCGCGAGCTGATCGGCAACGTCTCGCTGCGCGTCCTGGACACCGAACGCCCGGACGCCTGGGAGGTGCAGGGCCGCGGTGAGCTGGCGCTCGCCATCCTGGTCGAGCAGATGCGCCGCGAGGGCTACGAGCTGACCGTCGGCAAGCCCCAGGTGGTCACCAAGGAGGTCGACGGCAAGGTCTACGAGCCGGTCGAGCGCATGACGGTGGACGTGCCCGAGGAGCACATGGGCGCGGTCACCCAGCTGATGGGCGTCCGCAAGGGCCGGATGGACAACATGTCCAACCACGGCTCGGGCTGGGTGCGCATGGAGTTCGTCGTCCCCTCCCGTGGCCTGATCGGCTTCCGCACCGAGTTCCTGACGCAGACCCGCGGCACGGGCATCGGCCACTCCATCCACGAGGGTCACGAGCCCTGGTTCGGCACCCTGACGACCCGTAACAACGGCTCGCTGGTGGCCGACCGCGCCGGTGTCGTCACCGCGTTCGCGATGACGAACCTCCAGGAGCGCGGCGTGCTCTTCGTGGAGCCGGGCACCGAGGTGTACGAGGGCATGATCGTCGGCGAGAACTCGCGCTCCGACGACATGGACGTCAACATCACCAAGGAGAAGAAGCTCACCAACATGCGGTCCTCGACGGCCGACGTGGCGGAGTCGATCGTGCCGCCGCGCAAGCTGTCGCTGGAGCAGTCGCTGGAGTTCTGCCGTGACGACGAGTGCGTCGAGGTGACCCCGGAGGCCGTTCGCATCCGCAAGGTGAACCTCGACCAGCGTGAGCGGGCCCGCGCCGCGAGCCGCGCCAAGCACGGCTGATCCAGGGCCGGTTGAACCCGGGTTCCCCCATGGTGGGGGAGCCCGGGTTTTTTGCAACCCGTTTTTCACCGGCGTATGTCCGATGTGCGGAGATCGCTGCCCGATAGCCATGTAACAAGTCCGTTTCGCGCCTTCTTCGGGCGAACAGTTTGTCCAGATTTTGAAAGGTCTGGGCGGCAGCTGTGACTGAATCGAGATCTACGGGCAGTGGTCGCTGGTTGAGCCCATGGCAGATAGTTAGCCGCGTAGCGCTCGGGTCAATGGGTCACGCACTGTGGGGACAGTTGCGTCGACTCACGAGCACCAGGGGAATCCTGAGCCTCCGTCAGGGGTGTCGGAGGCAAGGCCAGAACCCTCTCTTGTAGGTGAACGCGTGCAGTCGTGAGGAGGAACACCCATGTGCGGTGTCATCGGCAACAGACGGATCGGTTCTTCACTTCCCGTCGAGTGACCAGGTCTTGGAGCTACGCGCGTCCGGCTGCGGTTTCGCGCGTCCTCGGAGTACCCGGGCACCACTCACACTCATATCTGTGAAACGGACGAACCGTGACAAGTCCTATCGACATTGGGGGCGGCGGGACCTCGGTCGTCGTCTCCGGCGAACCAGGGCCGAAGGCGAAGGGCGAAGCCGTCGAGTTGGCGGGCCGGTCTCCCGGCCGGCTGATGTGGATGCGTTTCAAGCGCGACCGCACCGGGGTGGTCTCGGCCTACGTGGTGGGCTTCTTCTTCCTGATCGGCCTGCTCGCCCCGCTGATCTCCAAGCTGTACGGCAAGAACCCGTACACGGTCTACGCGGACGAGCGCCCGGACCTCTTCGACAGCGCCGGTGTGCCGGTGCATCCCAACGGCGGGATCAGTGGCCAGTTCTGGTTCGGCCTCGAACCCGGCAACGGCTACGACGTCTTCACCAAGCTGATCTACGGCATCCGCACCTCGCTGATGATCTCGGTCGTGGTGACCCTCGCAGTGGTCGTCACCGGCATCCTGCTCGGCGTCGCGGCCGGCTATCTCGGCGGCAAGACCGACTACTTCATCGGCCGGGTCATCGACTTCCTGCTCGCCTTCCCGGCGCAGCTGTTCTTCATCGCGAGCATGCCGGTCGTGGTCTCCCTGTTCGTCAGCCCGCGTGACGAGACGCCGACCTACGTCCGGGTGCTGGCACTGATCATCGTCCAGTGGTTCCTGGGCTGGATGGGCCTCGGCCGCATCCTGCGCGGCACCGCACTCGCCCTGCGGGAACGGGAGTTCATCGAGGCGGCCAAGGTCAGCGGGGCCTCGCCCTGGCGGATCATCCGCAAGGAGATCCTGCCGAACATCGTCACCCCGCTGCTGGTGCAGTCGACGTATCTGCTGCCCAACTTCGTGACCGCCGAGGCGGGGCTGTCCTACCTGGGCGTGGGCATCGTCGAACCGACGCCGGACTGGGGGCAGATGTTCTCCAAGGCGTCCACCGAACTGGTGATGCAGAACGACATCACCTACATGTTCTTCCCGGGCGTATCGATGATCATCTTCGTCGTCGCGTTCAACCTGCTCGGCGACTCGGTCCGGGACGCGTTCGACCCCAAGACCGCGCGCTGACCTCCTCCGGGTGAGCGGCCGCCGGCCGCCGTTTCGGCAACTCCTCTTCACCGCACGTCACTTCAGTACTCCTCGCACCACGCCAGAGTCCTTTTCGTACCGGTGACACACACAACGCACTGGTGATACACAGATGGGTGGGAATCCTCGTGATGAGTAGGGGCGGACGCCACGCATACGGCGCACTCTCCGTGCTCGCGGCCGGAGCTCTTGTGCTCACCGGTTGCAGCAAGGGCGGCAGCGACGCCGGCGACAACTCCAAGCAGGACGAGCAGAACGCCAAACGCCAGCAGGCCGCCATCAAGTTCGGCGACGCGGCGGACTCCACCGGCCCGGCGGCCCCCGTGCCCGGCGCCAAGCCCGGCGGCAGCATGGAGGTGCTCCAGCGCGACAGCTACGCGCACCTGGACCCGGCGCAGATCTACGTCAACGACGGGATGACCGTCGCCCAGCTGATCCACCGCGGCCTCACCGGCTACAAGTCGACCAGCGACGACGGCAAGCAGCACGAGGTGGTCGGCGACCTCGCCACCGACTCCGGCACCACCACCGACGGCGGCAAGACCTGGAAGTACACGCTCAAGGACGGCATCAAGTTCGAGGACGGCACGCCGATCACCTCGAAGGACGTCCGCCAGACCTTCGAGCGGCTCTTCGCGCCCTTCATCAACCAGGGCCCGACCTACATCCAGCAGTGGCTCGCCGACACCAGCGGCACCGACTACCGCAAGCTGCTGCCCGACGGCCCCTACAAGGGCAAGCACCTGCCGGACGGCGTCCTGTCCACGCCGGACGACAAAACGATCGTCTTCCACTTCAAGAACCCGCACCCGGACCTGCCGTACGCGCTGGCCATGGCGGGCTACTCCGTCGTCTCCGCCAAGGGCGACACCAAGGAGAAGTACGACAAGACCCCGGTCACCACCGGCCCGTACAAGATCCAGTCCTTCCAGTCCGGCAAGTCGATGGTGCTGGTCAAGAACCCGAACTGGGACCCGAAGACCGACCCGATCCGCCACCAGTACGTGGACCGGTTCAACATCACCTTCAACCAGCAGTTCGAGGCCTCCACCAAGGCGCTGCTCGCCGACAGCGGCCCCGACCGGACCGGCATCAGCTTCAACAACCAGGTCGACGCGGGCAACCTGTCCCGGGTGCTCCGGGACCCGAAGCTGAAGTCCCGCACGGTCTCCGGCTACCAGTCGTACGTGGGCCAGATGAACATCAACCTGAGCAAGCCCGAGATGAAGGACATCCGGGTCCGCCGGGCCATCGCCTACGCCCTGCCGGTCACCCCCTTCGTCCGCGCCTACGGCGGCACCGACGCCATGGAGGTCGCCGGCGGCCTGATCAGCCCGACCGTCAGCGGCTACGACCCCTCCTTCGACCCCTACGGCAAGAAGAAGAAGCCCGCGGGTGACCCGGCCAAGGCGCACGCCCTCCTCAAGGAGGCCGGCAAGCTCAACATGAAGCTCACCTTCGGCTACATCAACACCCCCGAGGGCCAGCAGTACTCCACCGCCATGGCGGCGGGCCTGAAGAAGGCCGGCTTCGACGTGCAGCGCCAGGAGATCCCGGCCGAGACCTTCTACGACCAGGTCTCCAAGCTGAACAACCCCTACGACATCTTCCACACGGCCTGGGGCGCCGACTGGCCGTCCGCCTCCACGGTCATTCCGCCGCTGTACGACGGCCGGCAGATCGCCGACGGCGCCGCGGTCTACTCGCAGATCAACGACGCGCACGTGAACAGCGAGATCGACCGCATCAACACGATCACCGACCCGGTCAAGTCCGCGGCCGAGTGGGAGAAGCTCGACAAGTACCTCCTCACCAAGGTGGTCAACGAGGTCCCGACCGCGTACTACAAGCAGACCCAGATCGCCGGCTCCAAGGTCGGCGGCCTGGTCTTCGACGACGTCATCGGCGGCGTCGACCCGCGTCGCCTCTACATCAAGTAACCGTCTTCCGCCGGTACCCGGCGCGACCCCGCCGCGGGGGAGCGCCGGGTACCGCCCGGACCGCCGACGTCTGAGAGCTGCCCTGTCATGCTGCGCTTCCTCGTCCGCCGGATCATCGGTGCCGTCGTCATTCTGTTCCTGCTGAGCATCGTCACGTTCGTGCTGTTCTTCGGGGTGCCCCGGGACCCGGCGCTGCTGATGTGCGGCAAGACCTGCAACCCGGACAGCATCGCGAACATCCACCATGTGCTCGGGCTCGACAAGCCCATCACCGAGCAGTACTGGATCTTCCTGCACAACCTCGTCGCGGGCAGCAGCCAGTTCGCCCAAGGCCCCTGCCCCGCGCCCTGTTTCGGCTACTCGTACCACACCAACGACCCGGTCTGGAACACGCTGATGGACCGGCTGCCCACCACCGTCTCGCTCACCCTGGGCGCGGCCGTGTGCTTCCTGGTCGTCGGCCTCGGCACCGGTCTGCTGGCCGCCTGGCGGCGCGGCACCATGGTCGACAAGACGGCCACCGCGGGCGCCATGGTCGTCAGCTCGCTGCAGATCTACTTCCTCGGCCCGCTGGCCCTCGCGATCCTCGTCTACCAGACCCACTGGTTCGACAAGCCCGCGTACAACAACTTCACCGGCGATCCGCTGACCTGGTTCACCGGGCTGATCATCCCCTGGGTCGTGCTGTCCACGATCTTCGCCGCGCAGTACACCCGTATGGCGAGATCCGCGATGATCGAACAGCTCCAGGAGGAACACGTCCGCACCGCCCGCGCCAAGGGCATGTCCCGGCGGTACGTCTTCTTCCGCTACGCCTGGCGCGGCTCGCTGATCCCGATCGTCACCATCTTCGGCATCGACCTCGGCTCCCTGCTCGGCGGCGCCATCATCACCGAGTACACCTTCGGCCTGCCGGGCCTCGGCCAACTCGCCGTGCAGTCCGTGTTCTTCAGCGACCTGCCGCTGCTGCTCGGCGTGATGCTGTTCGCCGCCACCATGATCCTGCTCTTCAACATCGTCGTCGACGCCGCGTACGCCTTCATCGACCCGCGCGTGCGGCTGTCCTAGGGGGAGACATCCATGAGCACACCTCTCCTCTCCGTGCGGGACCTGCACGTCAGCTTCAAGACCGAGGACGGCGTCGTACGGGCCGTGGACGGACTCTCCTTCGACCTGGAACGGGGCCGGACGCTCGGCATCGTGGGCGAGTCCGGCTCCGGCAAGTCGGTGACGAACCTGACCATCCTCGGTCTGCACAATCCCATGTTCACCACCGTCGAGGGCGAGATCCTGCTGGACGGGCGGGAGCTCACGACCGCGCGCGAGTCGGAGCTGGAGAAGCTGCGCGGCAACAAGGTCGCCATGATCTTCCAGGACCCGCTCACCGCGCTCTCCCCCTACTACACCGTCGGCCGGCAGATCGCCGAGCCGTACATGAAGCACAACGGCGCCTCCAAGAAGGACGCCTGGGAACGTGCCGTGGAGATGCTGGGCAAGGTCGGCATCCCCAACCCCCGGCAGCGGGCGAAGGACTACCCGCACCAGTTCTCCGGCGGCATGCGCCAGCGCGCGATGATCGCCATGGCCCTGGTCTGCGACCCCGACCTGCTCATCGCCGACGAGCCGACCACGGCGCTCGACGTGACCGTGCAGGCGCAGATCCTCGATCTGCTGAAGGACCTGCAACAGGAGTTCGGATCGGGCATCATCTTCATCACCCACGACTTGGGGGTGATCGCCGACATGGCCGACGACATCATGGTGATGTACGCGGGCGGCGCGGTCGAACGGGGCACCACCGAAGAGGTGCTGCGCTCGCCCCAGCACCCGTACACCTGGGGCCTGCTGAACTCCATGCCGCGCCTGGACTCCGACCCGGGTGCGCAGCTGTCCCCGATCCCGGGCACCCCGCCCTCACTGCTCAACCCGCCGAGCGGCTGCCGCTTCCATCCACGCTGCACCTTCCAGGACCGGGTGGCGGGCGCCGGCCGCTGTACGACCGAACGCCCGCCGATCGGCTCCGGCCGCGCGTCGGCGTGCCATCTGAGCGCCGACCAGAAGCGGACCATCTTCATCGAGGAGATCAAGCCCCGTCTGGGCTAGGAGGACACTGTCATGAAAGAGGACCTGGTCCTCCCGGCCCAGCGCGAGCGCGGCGGTGACACGGAGGGCGAACCGCTGCTCCAGGTCTCGGGGCTGACCAAGCACTTCCCGGTCAAGGGCGGCTTCCCGATCCGCCGGACCGTCGGACAGGTGCAGGCCGTCGACGGCATCGACCTGACCGTGCACACCGGCGAGAGCTTCGGCCTGGTCGGCGAGTCGGGCTGCGGCAAGTCCACCACCGGCCGGCTGATCACCCGGCTCATGGAACCGTCCGGCGGCACGATCACCTACCGCGGGCAGGACATCAGCCACGCCTCGCGCAAGCAACTGGCCCCGATCCGGTCCGAGATCCAGATGATCTTCCAGGACCCCTACTCGTCGCTGAACCCGCGGCAGACGGTCGGCACGATCATCTCGGGTCCGATGGAGATCAACGACATCAACCCGGAGGGCGGCCGCGAGAAGCGGGTACGCGAACTCCTGGAGATCGTCGGCCTCAACCCCGAGCACTACAACCGCTTCCCGCACGAGTTCTCCGGCGGTCAGCGCCAGCGCATCGGCGTGGCCCGCGCGCTCGCCCTGGAGCCCAAGCTGATCGTCGCGGACGAGCCGGTCTCGGCGCTGGACGTCTCCATCCAGGCACAGGTCGTCAACCTGCTCCAGAAGGTGCAGAACGACCTCGGCATCGCGTTCCTCTTCATCGCCCACGACCTGGCGGTGGTGCGGCACTTCTCGCAGCGCGTCGCGGTGATGTACCTCGGCAAGATCATCGAGGTGGGCGACCGGGACTCCATCTACACCCGCCCGCGCCACCCCTACACCCACGCCCTGCTGTCCGCGGTCCCCGAGGTCAGCCTCACGGACGGTCAGTCGGGCGGCCGCGAGCGCATCCGCCTCGCCGGCGACGTGCCGTCCCCCATCTCCCCGCCGTCCGGCTGCCGCTTCCGCACCCGCTGCTGGAAGGCCCAGGACAAGTGCGCCACCGAGGAACCCCCGCTGGTCCGGATCGCCGGCAACCACGAGGGCCATCTGACGGCGTGCCACTTCCCGGAGGAGCCGACGACCGAGGCGCGCGAGGAGGACATCGTGCTGGACCCGGCGCTGGCGGCCCTGGAGGAGCCGGGACCGGACGCGGGGGCGCAGGGGTAGGCGCCGGGCGGGGTCAGACGGCGGGCGTCGCCACGGTGACGATCTCGGGGGCGGCGGGCGTCAGCGGGCCGCCGTCCCAGTCGCCGTACTGCTCCACGACCGTCAGCCCGGCGGCCGTGAGGAAGGCGCCGAGTTCCCCGGCGTCCAGGAAGCGCAGGACGGTGTGGCTGACGCGGGGAGCGGGCCACCCGTCGCTGTCGTAGGTCTCGCTGAACCGGACCCGGCCGTCGTGCGGGCCGCCGTCCTGGACCTCGTGCCAGACGCGTACGACGGCTCCGTCGGGGGCGGTGACCTCGCGCACACGGTCGGGGGTCCACCGCTCCCAGGGGCGGGCGGCCGGGTTGCGCGTCTCGAACGCGAACCGCCCACCGGGCTTGAGCGCCCTGCGCACGGCGCGCAGACACTGCAGGACGTCCTCGTCGTCGAGCAGCACCTGGAAGGCGTGCCCGGTCATCACCGCGAGGTCGAACTCGCCGTCCCAGCTCCGCACCCGGGTGTCCCCGAGCACCCACTCGACGTCCGTGCTCCCCTGCCGGGCCTGGACGAGCATGGCCGCGGCCGGATCGAGCCCCACGAGCCGGCCCCGGTGCCCCTCGGCCCGCGCCCTGCGCAGCAACTGCCCGGTGCCGCAGCCGACATCGAGCACGGCGTCCGCCTGCCGCACCAGCTTCAGATAGAACTCGTCGCTCGGCCCCCAGGAGTTGAGGCCGTCGTAGAGCGCGGCGAGCGAGAGATCGACGAACGAGTGATCCACCACCGCGGCAGTTTGTCATACCCTCCGACCGCGACGGGGGGCTTTTCGACAGGGGGCGGTGTGCGCAGTCGGGAGTGGTGATTCACCGGCGGGCTGTGCTCCTTTCCGGGCAGCACCCCGCCGGGGCGGTGGACCCGGGCACGGCGAAGGCCCGCGTCTTGGGGAGACGCGGGCCTTCCTTCCCGTGGAGCGGACGTTCTGGTGGCTCGGGTCAATGGGCCGGTGAAGTCCGTTCCGCAAGGGAGCGACCGACGGAAAAGGGGTGTGTCAGGCCGCCGCCTCGGGGTCCTTGGCCAGGCGCGGGGCCGGCACCATGTCCCGCGTCTCGGGGTAGTGGCACGCCGTGAGGTGACCGGGCTTGTTGCCCTCCGCCTGGATGAGCGGCGGGGCCTCGGACGCGCACTTCTCCGTCGCCTTCCAGCAGCGGGTGCGGAAGCGGCAGCCGGACGGCGGGTTGATGGGCGAGGGCACGTCGCCGACCAGGCGGATGCGCTCGCGCGGCTCCTCGTCCACCGTCGCCTCGGGCACCGCGGACAGCAGCGCCCGGGTGTAGGGGTGACGCGGGTTCTCGTACAGGTCCTCGCGGTCGCCGATCTCCACGATCTTGCCCAGGTACATCACCGCGACGCGCTGCGAGAAGTGCCGCACCACCGCCAGGTCGTGGGCGATGAAGACGAAGGCGATGCCCAGCTCGCGCTGCACCTTCTGGAGCAGGTTGACGACCTGTGCCTGGATGGAGACGTCCAGCGCCGAGACCGGCTCGTCCGCGACGATCAGCTTGGGTTCCAGGGCGAGCGCGCGGGCCACGCCGATGCGCTGGCGCTGACCGCCGGAGAACTCGTGCGGGAAGCGGTTGTAGTGCTCGGGGTTGAGGCCGACGATCTCCAGGAGTTCGCGTACCCGCTTCTCGCGGCCGCCCTCCGGGTTGATGTCGTTGATCTCCATCGGACCCGAGATGATCTTGCCGACCGTCTGCCGCGGGTTCAGCGAGGCGTACGGGTCCTGGAAGATCATCTGGATCTCGGAGCGGATCGGCGCGAGGTCCTTGCGGCCCGCGTGCGTGATGTCCTGCCCGCGGTAGGTGATCTTGCCGCCGGTCGGCTCCATCAGGCGGGTGATCAGCCGGCCGGTGGTGGACTTGCCGCAGCCCGACTCACCGACGAGGCCGAGGCTCTCGCCCTCGGCGACCTGGAAGTCCAGCCCGTCCACGGCCTGGACCGCGCCGACGGTCCGCCGGATCGGGAAGCCGCCCTTGATCGGGAAGTGCTTGGTCAGCCCGGAGACGTCCAGGAGGGGGTTCGTGTTGCTCATGATCGTGAAGTCCCGTCTGCTGTCCGTCAGTTGTGCCGGGTCGCGGCGAAGTCGGCGAAGAGTTCCTGCTTCTGCTCGGCGGTGAGGTGGCAGGCCGAGCCACGGCCGTCCACGATCTCCAGCGCCGGACGCTCGCTGGAGCACTTGCCGCCCGCGACCTTCTCGGCGAAGGCGCACCGCGGGTGGAAGCGGCAGCCGGTCGGCGGGTTGAGCAGCGAGGGCGGCGAGCCGGGGATCGGCGTCAGCGGCACGTCCACCGGGCCGTTCAGGCTCGGCATGGAGTTGAGCAGGCCCAGCGTGTAGGGGTGCTGCGGGTCCCGGAGCACCTCCTCCTTGGTGCCGCGCTCCACACACCGGCCGCCGTACATCACCAGCACGTCGTCGGCGATGTCGGCGATCACCCCCAGGTCGTGGGTGATGAAGATGATCGCGGTGCCGAACTCCTGCTGGAGGTCCTTGAGCAGGTCCATGATCTGGGCCTGCACGGTCACGTCGAGGGCCGTGGTCGGCTCGTCGGCGATCAGCAGCTCGGGGTCGCAGACCAGCGCCATGGCGATCATCGCGCGCTGGCGCATACCGCCGGAGAACTGGTGCGGGTAGTCGTCCACCCGCATGTCCGGCTGCGGGATGCCGACCCGGCGCAGCATCTCGACGGCACGCGTGCGGGCCTCGGCCTTGGAGGCGCCCGTGTGCTTGCGGTAGGTCTCGGAGATCTGGGCGCCGACGGTGTGGTACGGCGACAGCGAGGCCAGCGCGTCCTGGAAGATCATGGACATCTTGTTGCCGCGCAGCCGCTCCAGCTCCCGCTCGGAGGCGGTGAGCAGTTCCTGGCCGTCGAGGAGGATCTCGCCCTCGATCGAGGTGCGCGCGGGGTCGTGCAGGCCCAGGATCGTCAGGTTGGTGACCGACTTGCCGGAGCCGGACTCGCCCACGATGCCGAGCGTCTGGCCCTTGGCCAGGTCGAAGCTGAGACCGTCGACGGCCTTGACGACGCCGTCCTCGGTGGAGAAGTGGACCTTTAGATCCTTGATCGAGAGGAACGGCTGCTGATCGGTGCTCGTCACGGGGACGCTCCTGGGGGTGATGCGGGGGGTCGGGAATGGGGCGGAGGTCAGGCGAGCCGGATCCGCGGGTCGATGAGCGCGTAGACGGCGTCCACGACGATGTTGAAGATGACGATCGCGCCGGCGGACAGCAGGGTCACGCCGAGCACCATGGGCAGGTCGCTCTGGTCCACCGCCTTCAGCGCGAGCCGGCCCACACCCTGGAGGCTGAACACGGTCTCGGTGATGATCGCGCCGCCGATGAGAGTGGCGAGGTCGATGCCGAAGATGGTGACGATCGGGCCCATCGCGCCGCGCCAGGCGAACCGGAAGAAGACGGTACGGCGGGACAGGCCCTTGGCGCGGGCCGTGCGCACGTAGTCCTCGCTGAGCGTCTCGACCAGCTGGGAGCGCGACATACGGGTGTAGTTGGCGGTCCAGATCAGCGCCAGCACCAGCCAGGGCAGCAGCAGTCCGGAGGCCCACTCGACGGGGTTGTCGGTGAGCGGCGTGTACGACGGGTTGTCGAGGATGCCGAGCTTCGCGACGAGGAAGTACATCGCGATGTAACCGACGAAGTAGATCTGCAGCGAGGAGGCGATCAGCGAGCCGGAGCTGGCCAGCTTGTCCTGCCACTTGCCCTGCTTGACGGCGGCGATCATGCCCGCGCCGACACCGAAGATGAGGAAGACGACGGCGGAGCCGAAAGCGAGCGAGAGGGTCAGCGGCAGCCGGTCCATGATGGTGCCGAGGACGGGCTCGCGGTTGGCGAACGAGTAGCCGAGGCAGGGGGCGGCGCACTCGCCGAAGTCGCCGTAGCTGCGGCCGACGAAGATGCCCTTCAGCCAGTACCAGTACTGGACGGGGACCGGGTGGTCGATGCCCAGGTTGTGCCGGACCTGCTTGAGCATGTCGGGCGAGCAGTTCTTGCCGCACGACATCATGGCGGGGTCACGCGGAATGGCGTAGAAGAGCCAGAAGGTGACGGCGCTGATGACCAGCAGGATGACCAGCGCGCCGAGGATTCGGCGGACAAGGAAGCGGAGCATGGGGCGTGACTTTCCGGACGGGGCGCCGTCGCCGGGATAGGGGGGAGGGCCGAGGGGGCGGCCAGGTCGTGGCCGCCCCCGTGGGTACTACGCGCTTACTTCTTCGCGTACAGCTTGCACAGGGCGACGCAGGTGTTGCCCGGGTCGTAGACGACGTTGCCGACCTTGGAGCCGTACATCCAGTTGCGGATCTTGTTGTAGTCCGGCACCACCGGCGCCAGCTCCATGATCTGGCGGTCGACCGCGCCCCAGGCCTTGTTGGCCTGCTCGACGTCGGCGATCTTCGAGGCGGCCTCGATCGCCTTGTTGATGCTCGGGTCGTTGAGCTGGGCGTAGTTGCTGCGGCCGTCGCCGATGTTCTTGCCGTCCCAGCAGGGGTAGAAGACGGAGTAGCCGTTCGGCCAGTCCGGGCTCCAGCCGGCGCCCATCAGGTCGAAGCCGTTGTCCAGCTTGCCGATCTGGCTGTAGAAGGTCGACTTGTCGACCTGCTTGTTGACGACCTGGAAGCCGGCGGCCTCCAGCGCGTTCTTGATCGCGACGGCCACCTTCACCTGGGTGTCCGACTGCTGGTAGGCGATGACCAGCTTCTGGCCGATCGCGTTGGCCTCCTTGAGGAGGGCCTTCGCCTTGACCGGGTCGCCGCCGGGCTTCTTGTCGACACCGTACAGGTCGAACTTCTCGTAGCCGGGGGTGACCGGGCTCAGCAGGGTGGTGGCGATCTCGTTGGTGGCCGGGCCACCGTTGATCGTCTGGATCTGCTGGTGCGGCCACGCGTAGTTGATGGCCTGGCGGATCTTGACGTCCTTGATCCGGGTCATGTTGATCGGCCAGTAGTAGCAGACCGTGTCGACCTGGGTCAGGACCCGCTTCTTCAGCGTGGCGTTGGTCATGACCTGGGCGATGCGCTCGGGCGCGACCTCGTTGAAGATCGACATCGCGTACTGGTCGTTGCCCTTGTCCGCGATGTAGCGGTCGGTGGAGGCGACCAGCTCGAAGCCGAACTGGAAGACGTACTTGTCCGGGTACGCGTTGCGGATCGGGTCCGTCTTCGGGTCCCAGTGGTCGTTGCGCACGTAGGTCAGCGACTTGCCGATGTCACGGCTGCCGATCCGGTACGGGCCGAGCGCGAACGGGCGCTTGTCGTACTTCTCCTTGGTGTCGTGCTTCTTGTTCACCAGGCTGTAACCGGGCATGGCGAGCGTGTAGTTGAAGTCCGCGCGCGGCTCGGTCAGGTTGAAGGTGATCGTGTTGCCGGACACCTCGAGCGAGTCGATGTGCTTGCCGTCGTACGGGCCCTTGTACTTGTCGCCGCCGACGAGCCACTGCTGGACGTAGCGCGGGCCCTCGGTGACGAACGAGGCGAAGAGGCGCTCGAACGTGTGGCGGACGTCGTCCATGGAGAGGTCGGTGCCGTCCTCCCACTTGATGCCGTCCTTGATGGTGAACGACCAGGTCTTGCCGCCGTTCTTCATGGTGCCGGCGTCGGTGGCGACGTCACCGACGAGCGTGCAGCCGCCCTTGTCGTCGACCTTGTAGCCGGTCAGACCGCGCAGGATCGGACGGGTGATGGCGCCCTCGGTCGCGACGTAGATCTGCGCCGGGTCCAGGTGGTCCATGTCGAACTGGTCGAGCGAGTAGATCGTCCCGCCCTTGACCGCGCCGGCGACCTCGGGGGCCGGACCCGTGGAGTCCGCCTTGGTGCCCACCGGGATGTTCACGGTCTTGGCCTTGCTCACCGACGGGACGTTCTTGTCGGTGGCCTTGTTGTCGTCGCTGCTGCAGGCGCTCAGCACAGTCGTGGAGGCCGCGGCCACACCGGTGGCGATCAGGAAGTTTCTACGGGAAAAAGACATGCTGAGCCTGCCTATAGGGGTCGATTCGGACGGTCGTGACCAGCCGGACGCCATCGAGCCGGACCGGGTGGAAGGACGTGCTATCGCTTGGACTTGGGGTCGAGCGCGTCGCGCACGGAGTCACCGAGCAGGTTGAAGGCGACCACGAAGATCACCATCGAGATGCCCGGGAACAGCATGAAGGTGATGTCCTGGGAGTAGAACCCGGCGCCGCGCGCGATCATCACGCCCCAGTCCGGGGTCGGGTCGATGATGCCGACGCCGAGGAAGGACAGGCCCGCCTCCGTGGTCACGAGCGTGGGGAGCAGCAGCGTGCCCTGGATGATGATCGGTGTCCACAGGTTGGGCAGCAGTTCCTTGAACACGATGCGCATCGGAGACGCACCCGTGACCTTGGCCGCCTCCACGAACTCGCGCTCACGCAGCGCGAGGACCTGACCGCGCAGCAGACGCGCGATGGTGGCCCAGCCGAACGTGGTCAGCACCACGATCAGGGCGGTGGCGCGCAGCCACGTCGGGATGTTGTCGTCGGGGGCCACGAAGATGCCGTAGACGACCGGCATGAACGCGATGAAGAACAGGGTGGACGGGAACGACAGCAGGATGTCGATGACCCGGCTGACGAGGTAGTCCGTCTTGCCGCCGAGGTAGCCGGCCGTGATGCCGACCACGACGCCGACGACCACCGTGAGGATCGTGGCGGCCACCGCGATGCCCAGCGAGGTCCGGATGCCGTAGAGCAGGAAGGTGAACACGTCCCGGCCCAGCTGCGGCTCGACGCCGAACCAGAACTGCGAGCTCATGCCGCCGTTGGGGCCGGCCGGGTACGAGAACATGTCCAGCAGGCTGGGGTCCTGGCTGGCGTACGTCGTGTACGGGTTCTTGCCGTACAGCTTGGCTATCAGCGGCGCGGCGATCGCGATCACGAAGAAGAAGATCACGATGTAGGCCGAGACGACGCCCGTCTTGTCGCGCTTGAAACGCTTCCAGGCGAGCCGGCCCGGGGAACGGCTCTCACTGCCCTTCGGACCGCTCGAAGTGGTCGACTTCGTGACGGTCTCGTCGGTCACCTCTAGCGGGGCGGCCGCGGATGGAGTTGGGGAGGTCATGGTGCTCCTGGCCCAAGGGAGGGTCTGATGACTCCGCAGGGCGCTCCCCTACGGGCTACGCCGGACTTTTTCAACGCAATTCATTCAAGGTCAATAAATTCTCGGTCGACTTGGTTTTGTCTTTACCTTCTTTGCCTCTGCTTGGTCGATCTGTAGCTACGCGGGTAGCGCGCTGTAATCAATCCGTGCTTCACATTGGGCCAACCGGACCAATCGGGCAAGAAGTTCGATATGCGGATACTGGAGTGTCGAAATACGTACATCAACGTGTCCCAATCCAACGTTTCGGCAACGTTACGCGGTGATCTGTTGCGCTCCCCTTTCAAGATCATTGCGAGGGTTCCGCCGGGGTGCCTGCATTCGGATGACGTGTCCCTCTAAAGGTCCCTCAATCCCGCCATGGGTATGCGGTATGTGTCGTATGAGCCGATATTGACCGGTGATGCATTCGGTGATCGTCGAGGAGGCGCTCCATGCGTGGTGTCCGGCGCGTCCGACGGGGCGCCTGCGCGATCGCAGCCGGGCTGATGTTGGCCGGATGTAGTGGTTCCGGGGGGTTCGGCGGGGCCGGGGTGCTGACCTCCTCCTGGGGCGACCCGCAGAACCCGCTGGAGCCCGCCAACACCAACGAGGTGCAGGGCGGCAAGGTCCTCGACATGATCTTCCGGGGCCTGAAGAAGTACGACCCGCGCACCGGCCGGGCCGTGAACATGCTCGCCGAGCGCATCAGCACCCCCGACTCGCGCACCTTCACCGTCACCGTCAAGGACGGCTGGCGCTTCAGCAACGGCGAGCCGGTCACCGCCCGCTCCTTCGTGGACGCCTGGAACTACGGCGCGAGCCTGCGGAACAACCAGAAGGCCGCCTATTTCTTCGGCTACATCGAGGGCTACGACAAGGTCCACCCCGACAGCGGCCGGCAGCGCGCCGGCACCCTGTCAGGGCTCAGGGTCACAGGCCCCCGGACGTTCACCGTCCGCCTGGCGCAGAAGTTCGCCGGCTTCCCCGACACCCTCGGCTACGCGGCCTACGCGCCCCTGCCGCGCGCCTTCTTCACCGACCACGCCGCCTGGCTGCGCAAGCCGGTCGGCAACGGGCCCTACCGGATCGCCTCGTACACCAAGGGCTCGGCGATGACCCTGAAGAAGTGGAGCGGCTACCCCGGACCCGACCCGGCCCGCAACGAGGGCGTCACCCTCCTCGTCTACACCGACAACAACACCGCGTACACCGATGTGCTGGCCGGCAACCTCGACCTCGTCGACGACGTGCCCGCCACCCAGCTGAAGAACGTCCGCACGGACCTGGACGGCCGCTACATCAACACCCCGGCCGGCATCCTGCAGACCCTGGCCTTCCCGTACTACGACCCCAAATGGAACACCGAGGGGGCGCGCAAGGTCCGCACCGGGCTGTCCATGGCCATCGACCGCGCGCAGATCACCGAGACCATCTTCCGCCGCACCCGCACCCCGGCCACCGACTGGACCTCCCCGGTGCTCGGCAAGGCCGGCGGCTACCAGGCCGGGCTGTGCGGCCACGCGTGCGCCTACGACCCCGCCGGGGCCCGCAGGCTCGTCCGGGAGGGCGGCGGCATCCCCGGCGGCCGGCTGAAGATCACGTACAACGCGGACACCGGCTCGCACAAGCAGTGGGTGGACGCCGTCTGCAACTCCATCAACAACGCCCTGCGCGACGACAAGGCGTGCGTCGGCAACCCGGTCGGCACCTTCGCCGACTTCCGCAACCAGATCGGGCAGCACAAGATGACCGGCCCCTTCCGGGCCGGCTGGCAGATGGACTACCCGTTGATCCAGAACTTCCTCCAGCCGCTGTACTACACGGGCGCCTCCTCCAACGACGGCAAGTGGTCCGACCCGCGGTTCGACCGGCTCGTGGACCGGGCCAACGCCGAGACCGACCGGGCCGCCTCCATCCGGCTCTTCCAGGAGGCCGAGAAGGTCGTCCGCGACAACATGGCGGCCATCCCGCTCTGGTACCAGAACGGCAGCGCCGGATACACCTCCCGGCTCTCCCGGGTGGCGCTCGACCCGTTCAGCGTGCCGGTCTACAACGAGATCAAGGTCGGCTGAGCCGCGTGGGCCGCTATGTCGCCAGGCGACTGCTCCAGATGATCCCGGTGTTCATCGGGGCCACCCTGCTGATCTTCCTCATGGTGAACGTGATGGGCGACCCCGTCGCGGGCCTGTGCGGCGAGCGGGCCTGCGACCCGGCCACCGCCGCCCAGCTCAAACGGGAATTCGGCCTCGACCAGCCGCTGTGGCGCCAGTACGCCACCTACATGGGGAACGTCTTCGCGGGCGACTTCGGCACGGCGTTCAACGGACAGCCGGTCACCGAGCTGATGGCGGCGGCGTTCCCGGTCACCGTCCGGCTCACCGTCGTGGCCGTCCTCTTCGAGATCGTCATCGGCGTCGCGCTCGGCGTCGTCACGGGCCTGCGGCGCGGCCGGCCCGTCGACACCGGCGTGCTGCTGGCCACCCTGGTCGTCATCTCCCTGCCCACCTTCGTCACCGGACTGCTGCTGCAACTGCTGCTCGGCGTGCAGTGGGGCTGGATCAAACCGTCCGTCTCGCCGGCCGCCGCATTCGGCGAGCTGATCGTGCCCGGACTGGTGCTCGCCTCCGTCTCGCTGGCCTATGTCACCCGGCTCACCCGCACCTCGATCGCGGAGAACAAGCGCTCCGACTACGTGCGCACCGCGATCGCCAAGGGCCTGCCCCGGCGCCGCGTCATCACCCGCCACCTGCTGCGCAATTCGCTGATCCCGGTGGTCACCTTCATCGGCACCGACATCGGCGCGCTGATGGGCGGCGCGATCGTCACCGAGCGGATCTTCAACATCCACGGCGTCGGCTACCAGCTCTACCAGGGCATCCTGCGGCAGAACACGCAGACCGTCGTCGGCTTCGTGACCGTCCTGGTGCTGGTCTTCCTCCTCGCCAACCTCCTCGTCGACCTCCTGTACGCCGTACTCGACCCGAGGATCCGCTATGCCTGAACAGTCCCACGAGCCCCAGGGGGCCATCGCCGGAACCGGCATGGGCGGCCCCATGGACCTGGGCGCGAGCGAGGCCGCCACGCTGGAGGGGGGCCCCGGCGGCCCGGCGGGCGCGGGCCCCGCGGGCAAGCCCCGCTCGCTGTGGTCCGACGCCTGGCGGGACCTGCGCCGCAACCCCGTCTTCCTGCTGTCCACCCTGGTCATCGTCTTCCTGGTGTTCGTCTCGCTGTGGCCCTCGGCGATCGCCTCCGGCAGCCCGCTCGCCTGCGACCTGGCCAAGTCCCAGGACGGCCCGGGCCCGGGCGCCCCCTTCGGCTACGACGGACAGGGCTGCAACGTCTACACACGCACCGTCTACGGCGCCCGTACGTCCGTCACGGTCGGCGTCTGCGCCACCCTGGGGGTCGCCCTCCTCGGGTCCGTGCTCGGCGGCCTGGCGGGCTATTACGGCGGCTGGTGGGACGCGCTGCTGTCCCGCACCACCGACATCTTCTTCGCCATCCCCGTCGTCCTCGGCGGCCTGGTGCTGCTGTCCGTGGTCACCAGCAACACGGTCTGGCCGGTGATCGGCTTCATGGTGCTGCTCGGCTGGCCGCAGATCTCCCGCATCGCGCGCGGCTCGGTCATCACCGCCCGGCAGCACGACTACGTCCAGGCGGCCCGCGCGCTCGGCGCCTCCGACTCCCGCATCCTGCTGCGCCACATCGCCCCGAACGCCGTCGCCCCGGTCATCGTGGTCGCGACCATCGCGCTGGGCACCTATATCTCCCTGGAGGCCACCCTGTCCTACCTCGGCGTCGGCCTCAGACCGCCCAGCGTCTCCTGGGGCATCGACATCTCCGCCGCCTCGCCCTACGTCCGCAACGCCCCGCACGCCCTGCTGTGGCCCTCCGGCGCCCTCGCGGTGACCGTCCTGGCCTTCATCATGCTCGGCGACGCGGTCCGCGACGCCCTCGACCCCCGGCTGAGGTGACCGCGCGCATGCTGCTCGAAGTCCGCGATCTGCACGTGGAGTTCCGGACCCGGGACGGGGTCGCCAGAGCGGTCGACGGGGTGTCGTACGCGGTGGACGCGGGACAGACCCTGGCGGTGCTCGGCGAGTCCGGGTCCGGCAAGTCGGTGACCGCGCAGGCCGTGATGGGCATCCTCGACACGCCGCCCGGGCGGATCACCGGCGGCGAGATCCTCTTCCAGGGCCGGGACCTGCTCGGGCTCGGGGAGGAGGAGCGGCGCGGGCTGCGCGGCGCGAAGATGGCGATGATCTTCCAGGACGCGCTGTCCGCCCTCAACCCGGTGCTTCCGGTGGGCGACCAGCTCGGCGAACTCTTCGTGGTGCACCGGGGGACGTCGAAGCGGGAGGCGCGGGCCCGGGCGGTGGAGCTGATGGACCGGGTGCGCATCCCGGGCGCCGCCCAGCGGGTGCGCGACTACCCGCACCAGTTCTCCGGCGGGATGCGCCAGCGCATCATGATCGCGATGGCGCTGGCCCTGGAGCCGGCCCTCGTCATCGCCGACGAGCCCACCACCGCCCTGGACGTCACCGTGCAGGCCCAGGTGATGGACCTGCTCGCCGAGTTGCGGCGCGAGTACCGGATGGGGCTCGTCCTCATCACCCACGACCTCGGGGTGGTGGCGGACGTGGCCGACCGGATCGCGGTGATGTACGCCGGGCGGATCGTGGAGTCGGCGCCCGTGCACGACATCTACCGGGCGCCCGCCCACCCGTACACCCGGGGCCTGCTGGACTCCATCCCCCGCCTGGACCTCAAGGGGCGGGAGCTGTACGCCATCAAGGGCCTGCCGCCGAACCTGACCCGGGTGCCCCCGGGCTGCGCCTTCCACCCGCGCTGCCCGATGGCCCGGGACGTGTGCCGCACCGAGGTGCCCCCGCTGTACGAGGTGTCCGAGGCCCGGAGCAGCGCCTGCCACTTCTGGAGGGAGTGCCTCGATGACGGCGACCGGTGAACCGATCCTGGAGGCCGAGGGACTCGTCAAGCACTACCCGCTGACCCGGGGCGTCCTGTTCAAGAAGGAGATCGGGGCGGTACGGGCCGTCGACGGCGTCGACTTCGCCCTCGGCCGGGGCGAGACCCTCGGCGTCGTCGGCGAGTCGGGCTGCGGCAAGTCGACCGTCGCCAGACTGCTGTGCAGCCTGGAGCGGCCCACCGCCGGGTCCATCCGGTTCAAGGGCGAGGACATCACCCGGCTGTCGGGACGCGCCCTGAAGGCCGTGCGCCGCAACATCCAGATGGTCTTCCAGGACCCCTACACCTCCCTGAACCCCCGGATGACGGTGGGCGACATCGTGGGGGAGCCGTACGAGATCCACCCCGAGGCGGCCCCCCGGGGGGACCGGCGCCGGCGGGTGCGGGAGCTGCTGGACGTGGTGGGGCTCGACCCGGACTACGTCAACCGCTACCCGCACCAGTTCTCCGGCGGCCAGCGCCAGCGCATCGGCATCGCGCGGGGGCTCGCGCTGCGCCCGGAGGTCATCGTCGCCGACGAGCCGGTGTCCGCCCTGGACGTCTCCGTGCAGGCGCAGGTGATCAACCTGCTGGCCCGGCTCCAGACGGAGTTCGACCTGTCCTACGTGTTCATCGCGCACGACCTGTCGATCGTGCGGCACATCTCGGACCGGGTCGCGGTGATGTACCTGGGCCGGATCGTGGAGACGGGACGGGACGCGGAGATCTACGACCACCCGACGCACCCGTACACCCAGGCGCTGCTGTCGGCGGTGCCGGTCCCGGACCCCGGGGCCCGCGAACGCCGCGAGCGGATCATCCTCGGCGGCGACGTGCCCTCGCCCACGGACATCCCCTCCGGGTGCCGCTTCCGCACCCGGTGCTGGAAGGCGCGGGAGCGGTGCGCCCGCGAGGTGCCGGCCCTCGCGGTGCCCGAGGTGTTCGCGAAGGGCGGGGGGCCGGCCGCGCACGACTCGGCGTGCCATTTCGCCGAGGAGCGGCGGGTGGTGCCGCCGGAGGACCCCGGTGGGCCCGAGGCACCGCAGGCCACGGTGAACGGCAACGGGCCGGGGTGACCCGCACCCCGGCCCGCGCACGGCACCCGCACGGCCGTATGCCAGGAAGCCTGCCGTGTCCGCATATCGGTGCCGCTACCGGCGCGTTGCCCGTGTGTTAACGCGGCCGGGGCTCAGCCCAGGGAGCGCCGCAGGAAGTCCAGTTGCAGCCGGAGCAGGTTCTCCGCGACGGTCTCCTGCGGGGTCATGTGGGTCACCCCGGACAGCGGCAGCACCTCGTGCGGGCGGCCGGCGGCCAGCAGGGCGGAGGACAGCCGCAGGGAGTGGGCGACCACCACGTTGTCGTCCGCGAGACCGTGGATGATCATCATCGGGCGGTGCGGCTCGGCGGGGTCGACCAGACCGGCGTCGTCGATCAGCGAGTTGCGGCGGTAGACCTCGGGCTGCTCGTTCGGGTCGCCCAGGTAGCGCTCCTGGTAGTGGGTGTCGTAGAGGCGCAGGTCGGTGACGGGGGCGCCGACCACCGCCGCGTGGAAGACGTCCGGGCGGCGCAGCACCGCGAGCGCCGAGAGGTAGCCGCCGAAGGACCAGCCCCGGATCGCCACCCGGGTCAGGTCCAGCGGGAACCGCTCGGCGAGCGATTGGAGCGCGTCCACCTGGTCCTGGAGCACGCGTTCCGCCACGTTGTCGCGGATCTCCTTCTCCCAGGCCGGCGAGCGCCCGGGCGTGCCCCGGCCGTCGGCCACGATCACGGCGAAGCCCTGGTCGGCGAACCACTGGGAGGTGAGATGCGCGTTGTGCGCGGCGACCACCCGCTGGCCGTGCGGACCGCCGTAGGGGTCCAGCAGCACCGGCAGGGGAGTGTCACCGGGGTAGTCCCGTGGCATAAGCACGGCGCACGGAATTCGGCGTGCGCCCCCCTCGGTGAGAGTGACCCGGGGGGACAAACCGGGGTCTTCGGCGTACGACCGGACAGTGGCCACCGGTTTTCCGTCACGCAGCACCTGGACACGGGTGCCCGGCCTGTCAAGCGACGCGGAGACCAGCACGGTCACGCCCCCGGCGCGTACCGCCGAGTGCACGCCGGGCTCCTGGGAGACGCGCTCCACACCCAGCTCGTTCACGCGGTAGACATGGATCTCACCGGTCTCCGGCGCCTCCGCCTCGGCACCCGCGGAGGCCGAGACCAGCACGTCGTCCGCGCCCACGTCCAGCACCGCGCGGATGTGCAACTGACCCCTGGTCAGGGGACGTTCGCCCACGGTCAGGACGCGCGCGCCGCCCTCGTCCGCGATCCGGACCAGCCGGCCCGAAGGGCTCCAGCAGGGCACCCCGGCAAACAGTTCCAGCCAATCTGGGTCCTCGTCGGCGTGCACCATCCGGGTCGCCCCGGTGTCCGGGTCCACCGCCAGGAACAGCTGGCTGCGCTGGTCCCTGGCCTGCACCAGGATCAGCGGCGCACCCGCCTCTGACCAGTGCACTCGGGCCAGATACGGGTAGCGGGCGCGGTCCCACCGCACCTCGGTGCGCGCACCGTCGAGGCCGAGCACGAACAGCCGTACGTCCGCGTTCGGCGTGCCCGCGGCGGGATAGGCGACGTTACGTGGCTCACGCTCCGGGTGGGCCGGATCCGCGATCCACCAGCGGGCAACCGGCGTGTCGTCCGCGCGCGCCACCAGCAGCCGGTCCGACCCCGGCGCCCACCAGAAGCCCCGGTGACGTGCCATCTCCTCGGCCGCGATGAACTCCGCGAGCCCGTAGGTGACGTTCTCCGTCTCCGGCTCGGCGAGCGCGCGGTCGCCCTCGCCGTCGGCGCCCACCACGCGCAGGGCGCCCCGCGCGACGTACGCGACATGCCGGCCGTCGGGGGCCGGACGGGGGTCGATCACCGGTCCCGGAACGGCGAGTTCACGGGTCTCGCCGGTCGTCAGGCGCGCCGTGAAAAGCCGCCCTGACAAGGGAAAAGCCGCCAACTCCACGGCGGCGTCGGTGGCGTGGCCGACGATGCCGGCCCCGCCCTCGCGGCTGCGCTCGCGGCGCGCCCGCTCCTCGGGCGAGAGCTGTTCGCGGGCGCCCCGCAGGAGGGTGCCCGGGTCGGCGACGAGGCGTTCGGTGCCGTCCGGAAGGTCGAGCACCCACAGGGAGTTGGCCCGGTCGGTGCCGGAGCTCGAGCGGAGGAACGCGACACGTGCGCCGTCGGGTGCCACGGTGAATCCGCGCGGCGCGCCGAGGGTGAACCGCTGGGTCCTGGCGTGCCTACGGGGGAAGGAGTCGGACTCGGTCGTCATACCCCGACCATATTGGCCATGCGCCCCCTTGTGCGGCTGTGCGCCGAGCGATGCGCGAGCACGGATAGTTATGATCACTACCGCTGTGTGGGTATGAACCCGCTGGCGTCCGCATGGACTTGCTCTGCCGATCTTTCCGAACAGCCGCGTCCCTGGGATCTTTGGAGGTGAGCCGCCGTGGCACTCTCGATTTCGGCGGTGGTGCTGCTGGCGATCATCGTCTTCCTGCTGATGAAGAAGTCCGGGCTCAAGGGCGGCCATGCGGTGGTCTGCATCCTGCTCGGCTTCTACCTCGCCTCCTCCACCATCGCGCCCACGATCAGTCAGCTGACGACGAACGTGGCGAGCATGATCGGAAGCATCAAGTTCTGAGCCGCCTCCCAGGCCGGCCCGTCCCGTCCGGCCGAGCGGGTTCCCTCCCGCGCGGCCCGCAAACCGCCGGAGCCGGGGGACGGGGAGCCCGGGGGCGCCGGGAACACCGTCGGCCTGCGTAGGGTGGTGGCATGACGGAACTGTCCTCCTTTGGGTCGCGGGGCGCTCGGCGGCTGCTCCTGGTGCATGCGCACCCGGACGACGAGTCGATCAACAACGGCGCCACCATGGCCAAGTACGTGGCCGAGGGTGCGCACGTGACGCTGGTCACCTGCACCCTGGGGGAGCGGGGCGAGTGCATCCCGCCCGGACTGCGGCATCTGACCGGGCCCGCCCTGGGCGCGCACCGGCGCGGTGAGCTGGCCGCCGCCCTCGCCGCGCTGGGGGTCACCGACGCCCGGCTGCTCGGCGGCGCGGGCCGCTACGGCGACTCCGGGATGATGGGCACCGCGGACAACGAGGACCCCGGCTGCTTCTGGCGGGCCGACGTGGACGAGGCCGCCGGCCACCTCGTCGAGGTGATCCTCCAGACCCGGCCGCAGGTCCTCGTCACCTACGACGACAACGGCGGCTACGGGCACCCGGACCACATCCAGGCCCACCGTGTCGCCATGCGCGCCGTGGACATGGCGGCCGAGCGCGGGCACCGCGTCGACAAGGTCTACTGGAACCGCACCCCGCGCTCCGTGGCCGAGGCCGCCTTCGCCCGGCTCCAGGACGAGCTGCCCACGCTGCCCTTCACCAAGAGCGCCACCCTGGACGACGTGCCCGGCGTGGTGGACGACGAGCGGATCACCACCGCCGTCGACGGCACCGCCCACGCCGCCGCCAAGGCCGCCGCGATGCGCGCCCACGCCACCCAGATCGAGGTGGCCGGGTCCTGCTTCGCACTCTCCAACGAGCTGGCCCAGCCCCTTTTCACCACCGAATACTACGAGTTGGCGCGTGGCACGGCCGTTCCCGGCGAGACCGACCTGTTCGCCGGACTCGGCATCGAGGAGGCCTCGTGAGCGGCGGAGCGGGCGATGGCGCCCCGGGCTCGATGCTCGCCCAGCCGCTGCGGCCGCCGTCCCCGGGGCGGGCCGCCGCGTACGTCGGCCTCTTCCTGCTCGGCGCCCTCGTCGCGGCCGCCGGCGCGCTGGTGCAGGCCGGCTGGTTCCCCGGCGGGCTGCTGCTCGCCCTCGCGGCCGCGGTCGGCACCTTCCTCGGCGGCTCGTACGCCACCCGGTCCCGGGGCGGCGCGATGGCCCCGGCGGCGGGCTGGATTGTCACCGTCATACTGCTCACCTCCTCGCGCCCCGAGGGCGACTTCCTCTTCGGCGCGGGCGGTGGTTCCTACCTCTTCCTCTTCGGCGGCATGGCGCTCGCTGTGATCTGCGCCACGGTTGGCGCGATGCGGCAACCCCGGGACGGCTCCGCCCGACTTGGGAAGTGACGTACCGCTTTCCGGTGCGGCCCGCGTGCGAGTTGGGTGTGGGTTTCCCCGGCGGTCGGCAGATGCCCGCCGGAAGCGGCCAGTATGGTGGTGCGCGCCGCCGAACCTCCCCCACGCTGCCGACCTCGTTCGAGCCGGGGGACCGCCAGAGCAGTGAGGTCGTGTCGGGCGGCGGAGCCAACTGGGAGAACCTGCCTTGAGTCGTGAAACTGACACTCCGTCCTCCGGGCCCAACGGGCGCGGCGGAGCCGCATACCCCTCCGGCACCCCGCCGTACGGGACCCCCATGGCTTCCGACGACGGTACGGACGGGGCCCGTTCGGGCGCGCCGGAGGAACGCAAGACCGAGACCACGCTGACGACCCGGATCCGGATCAACATCCCCGGGTCCCGGCCGATCCCGCCGGTCGTCGTGCGCAAGCCCGTCGGGGACGGCGAGTCCGCCGAGGGCGCCCGCGAGGAGAGGCCGGCCGCCGAGGTGCGCACCCCGGCCGCCGCGGCGCCCGCCCCGCAGGCGCCCGCCGAGCCCGCGGCCCCGGCCGAGGAGAAGACCAGCGACTGGTTCGCGCCGCGCAAGTCCTCCGGGGGCAAGGCCGCGACCGGCAAGGGCGGCGCCAACGGCGGCAAGAACCCCGGCGGTTCCCCCGCCGGCGCGCCGGGTGCCCGTCCGGGTGGACCGGGTGCGAACGGCGCGGCCGGTGGCACCGGCGCGCGCCCCGGCGGTGTGGTCGGCTCCATGAGCGTGCCCGGCCGCTCCGGCAAGACCAACGGCTCGGGCCTGCCCGGCGCCACCGGCGGCCCCGTGGCCCCCGGGCACGGCGGCGGCACGGGCTCCTTCGACGTCACCGAGGCGCTGGCCGCGGGCCCGCTCGGCGGCGGCTCCCGCGCCGACGGCAACGGCGGCGAGCCGCGCCGCGACGACCTGCCGTACTTCTCCGAGCACGGCGGCCAGGACGGCTTCGGCGGTCCCGCCGGCGCGGGCGGCGTGGGCGGTGCCGACGGCGCGAACGGACCGGGTGGCCGCGGCGGCCCGCAGGGCCCCGCCGGGCCGACCGGGGGTCCGGTCACCGGCGACAGCCCGCTGCTGCCGGGCACCGGCGGGTACGGCGGCCAGGGCGGCGCGCCCGCGCGCAGCGCCCTCACGGACATCGCCGACCTCGACGGCCCGGGCGCGCCCGGTGGTCCCGCGAGCGCTCCGGGCGCCGGGCTCGGCCCCGGCGGCGGGCTCAGCGACGACACCGCGATCCTCACCCCGCAGAAGCCGGCCCCCGAACCGGGCACGCCCGGCTACCGCGCCCCGGACAACGTCTCCGGACACACCGTCACCAGCGGCATCCCGGTCGTCCCGGGCGGCAACGGCGCCCCGTTCGGCGCGGGCGGCCCCGGCGGCCCGGCCGGGCAGACGGCGGCCAAGCCCGCGCCCGAGCCCGCCAAGGCCGCCCCCAAGGCGGCCGCCAAGCCGAAGAAGGGCCGCAGCAAGCTGGTGCTGCTCGCCGTCGGCGTGGTGGTGATCGCGGGCGGTGTCTACGGCGCCGGGCTGCTGATGAACCACACCGACGTGCCCAAGGGCACCACCGTGCTCGGCGTCGACATCGGCGGCGGCACCCGGGACGACGCCGTCAAGAAGCTCGACGACGCGTTCGGCAGCCGGGTGGCCAAGCCGCTCAAGCTGGACGTGGGCGGCAAGACGGTCACCCTCACCCCGGCCAACGCCGGTCTCCAGTTCGACTTCCAGGCCACCGCGAGCCAGGCCGCGACGAGCGACTACAACCCGGTCTCCGTGGTCGGCACCCTCTTCGGGCAGAAGCGCGTGGTCGCCCCGGTCATGCCGGTGGACGAGGAGAAGCTCCAGGCCGCGCTCCGGCAGGCCGGCGGGGGCTCCGGCTCCGGCGCGGTCGTCGAGGGCGGTATCGAGTTCAAGCCCGGCAAGGCCGTGGCCGTCTACGGCAAGCCGGGCAGGGCCATCGACGCGGCCGGCTCCGCCCAGGCGATCGAACAGGCCTACCGTACGGCCGTGGAGACGAACAGCTCGGCCCCGGTGACCGTGCCGACGACCAACCGGCAGCCGACGGTCTCCAACGCCGAGGTCGACCGGGAGATGAAGGAGTTCGCGGAGCCGGCGATGTCGGCCAAGGTGACCGTGATGACGGACGCCGCGCACGCGGTCCCCCTGAGCCCGCAGAACTCGCTGTGGAAGTTCCTCCATGTGACGGCCGTCAACGGCAAGCTGGTCGACAAGCCCGACCTGGCCGCCCTCCAGCAGTTGTATGGCAAGGCCTTCGACGGCGTCCTCATCACCCGCGGCAACGGCAAGAAGACGCCGGTCACGCCGCAGGACGTCTACGGCGCCCTGCGTCAGGCACTGATGAGCAAGACCAACCGGGTCGCGGTGATCAGCACCAACCCGAACTGAGGGCGCCGCCGGGGGCGTTCGGCACCGCGCCGAGCGCCCCCGACGCGTCCCTCGGGGTGTCACCCCGGCCGCATGACATCTGTCATCCCGCACGCGGGATCACCGGCACTGCCGGTCGCCCGTCCCGCCCCGGCACCATGGGGGGCATGACAACGACAGCGGTACCGGCCACCTCCACCACCACCGAGGTGGTCGGGTTCGACCAGGTGACCAAGACGTACGGGACGGTGCGGGCCGTCGACGGGCTCTCGCTGCGGCTGCACCCGGGGGAGACCGTCGCCCTGCTCGGCCCGAACGGCGCCGGCAAGTCCACCACTCTCGACCTGCTCCTCGGCCTGAAGCAGCCCGACAGCGGCACGGTGACCGTGTTCGGCACCAGCCCGCGCGAGGCGATCGTGGCCGGGCGGGTCGGGGCCATGCTGCAGAGCGGCGGGCTGATGGACGAGGTCACCGTCGGTGAACTGGTCAAGCTGTCCTGCTCGCTGCACCCGCGGCCGTACCCGGTCTCCGACGTGCTGGCCCGCGCCGGGATCACCCAGATCGCCGACCGCAAGGTCAACAAGCTCTCCGGCGGCCAGGCCCAGCGGGTCCGCTTCGCCCTGGCCACCGCGGGCGACAGCGACCTGATCATCCTGGACGAGCCCACCACCGGCATGGACGTCTCCGCCCGCCAGGCATTCTGGGCCACCATGCGCGAGCAGGCCGACCAGGGCCGTGCCGTGCTGTTCGCCACGCACTACCTGGAGGAGGCCGACGCCATCGCCGACCGGGTCCTGGTGCTGCACCGCGGCCGGCTCCTCGCCGACGGCACCGCCGCCGAGATCAAGGCCAGGGCGGGCGCCCGGCGGATCTCCTTCGACCTGGAGGGCACCGTCGACGAGGACGCCCTGCGCGCCCTGCCGCGGCTGACCTCCCTCACGGTGTCCCACGGCGGCTCCGGCCACACCGTGCGCCTCCAGTCCGCCGACGCCGACGCCACCGTGCACGCCCTGTACGGCCTCGGTCTCTACCCCCGCAACCTCGAAGTCACCGGCCTCGGGCTGGAACAGGCGTTCGTCGCCATCACGGAGGCCGAGGAGGCCAAGCAGTCGTGACCTCGCTTATCAAGCTGGAACTGACCCGCGCCCTGCGCAACAAGAAGTTCCTGTTCTTCTCGGTGCTCTACCCGGCCGTCCTCTTCCTGATCATCGCGGGCAACGCCGACGACACCAGGATCGACGGGACCGGGCTGACCCTGGCGACCTACATGATGGTCTCCATGGCCTCCTTCGGCGCCCTGACCGCCGTCCTGATGGGCAACAGCGAGCGCATCGCCAAGGAGCGCGAGAGCGGCTGGGTGCGGCAGCTGCGGCTGACCCCGCTGCCCGGGCGCGGCTACGTCCTCGCCAAGACCGCCAGTGCGGCCGTGGTGAGCCTGCCGTCCATCGTGGTGGTGTTCCTGGCCGCCGCCGCGATCAAGCACGTACGGCTGGACGCCTGGCAGTGGCTCGCCCTCACCGGGGTCATCTGGGCCGGCAGCCTCGTCTTCGCCGCGCTCGGTGTCGCCCTCGGCTACCTCGCCTCCGGGGACGCGGTGCGCCCCATCACGATGATCGTGTACTTCGGCCTATCGATCCTCGGCGGACTGTGGATGCCGTCCACCACCTTCCCGCGGTTCCTCCAGGACATCGCCACGTGGCTGCCCACCCACGCGTACGCCGCGCTGGGCCGGGCGATCGAGCAGAGCCAGGCCCCGCACGCCACGGACATCGCCGTCCTCGCCGGGTACTTCGTCCTCTTCGCGGGCGGCGCGGCCTGGCTGTACCGGAAGGACACGCTGAAGGCGTGAGCACGATGACGGAAGACCCACAGGCCGGCGCGCGCGGGCCGGAGCCGCAGGTGCGGATCGGGCAGGGGCCCCGCGACCGGCGCGAGGTACTGATCAAGCTGATGTGGATCGGCGTGTGGCTGGTCTTCCTCAGCTCCCCGGTCCACGACCTGACCAGCGGCCACCACACCACGGCCGGGACCGTGGCGGGGGCAGCGGGCCTTACGGTCTTCGTCGTCGCCTATCTGACGCTGGTCTTCCGGAACATGGGACGGCCCTTCTCGCCGAGCGCCGTGGCCGTGCTGCTGGGGACCCTCGCCGTCCTCGCGCCCGCCCTGGGCTACGGCCTCGGCACCCACTGGACCGGGCTGTTCGTCTACCTCGCGGTGGCCTGCGGGGCCACGCTGCCGCCGCGGCTCGCGGTCTGGGCGATCCCGGGCTCGGCCGTGCTGATGTACCTCGTCGGGCTGCGGTGGGGCGTGTACGCGGTCGACGAGGACCTGCTGCTGGTCGTGCTCATCGGGTACGCGATGATCGGGGTGAGCCAGCTCGTGCGCACCACCGTCGAGCTGCGCAAGGCGCGGGCCACCGTCGCCCAGCTCGCCGCCAACGAGGAGCGGCTGCGCCTCGCCCGCGACCTGCACGATCTGCTGGGGCACTCGCTCTCGCTGATCACGCTGAAGAGCGAGCTGGCCGGCCGGATGCTGCCGGACCACCCGGACAAGGCGGCCCAGCAGGTCGCCGACATCGAACAGGTCAGCCGCCAGGCCCTGGTGGACGTCCGGGAGGCGGTCACCGGCTACCGGCGCCCCCGGCTCGCCGTGGAGCTGGCCGGCACCCAGGTGGCCCTCACCGCCGCGGGCGTCACCGCCGAACTGCCCGACGGGCCCGACCTCGACGGGGTGGACCGGGAGGCCGAGTCCGCGCTCGCCTGGGCACTGCGCGAGGCGGTCACCAACGTGGTCCGGCACAGCGGCGCCGACCGCTGCGCCGTACGGCTCCTGCACCGCCAGACCCTGGACGGGCCGGTGCTCGAACTCACCGTCGAGGACAACGGGACCGGGGGCAGCGGCGGCGGCGGCTTCGGCAACGGCCTGACCGGGCTGACCGAGCGCCTGGAGAAGGCCGGCGGAACCCTGGAGGCGGGCCGCTTCAGACACGGCTTCCGGCTGGTCGCCCGGGTGCCCGCGGCGGCTGCCGGGGACATAGGATCCGGGGCATGACGCGCACGATCAAGGTCCTGCTGGCCGAGGACCAGTCGATGGTCCGCGAGGCGCTGGCCGCGCTGCTGGGCCTGGAGCCGGACATCGAGGTCGTCGCCCAGGTCGCGCGCGGGGACGAGGTGCTCGCGGCGGTCGCCGCGCACGACGTCGACGTGGCGCTGCTCGACATCGAGATGCCGGGCTGCACCGGCATCGAGGCCGCGGCCCGGGTCCACCGGGAGTTCCCCCGGGTGAAGCTGGTGGTGCTCACCACCTTCGGGCGCCCCGGCTATCTGCGCAGCGCCATGGAGGCCGGCGCCGACGCCTTCCTGGTCAAGGACGCCCCGGCGGCCCAACTCGCCGCCGCCGTACGCACGGTGCTCGCCGGCGAGCGGGTCATCGACCCGACGCTGGCCGCCGCCGCGCTCGCCGAGGGCGCCAATCCGCTCACCGAACGCGAACGCGAGGTGCTGCGCGCCGCGGCCGACGGCTCCACCAACGCCGAACTGGCCAAGGCCCTGCACCTGTCCCAGGGCACGGTCCGCAACTACCTCTCCACGGCCATCCAGAAGCTCGCCGTCCGCAACCGGGCGGAGGCGGTGCGCACGGCCCGGGAGAAGGGCTGGCTCTGAACGCGGACCGGCGGGCCGTCAGTTGAGCTTGGCGCGGGCCGTGCGGGCCTGCCGCCGCACCCGCTCGGCGGCCGGCTCGTCGACCACCTCGATCAGCTCGGCGTACGCGTCCAGTTCCGCCGCCCCGGCCAGGAACTCACCCCGCTGCACCAGCAGTTGCCCGCGCTCGTAGCGCAGCCGGGCCGGGTGCGCGGGGATCAGCAGCGACAGCTCCACCGCCCGCAGCGCGACGTCCGAGCGCTCGGGGCGGGCCGCGGCCCAGGCCCGGATGTTGTTGAGGATCCGCTGGACGACCTCCAGCGGCGGGGCGGGCCCCAGCATCGCCGGATCCAGCGGCGCGCCGGTCGCCCCGGCCACCAGCAGCTCGGCGTCCGGCCCGCTGAGCACCCGCCCGCCCTCGAACGGATCGGCCAGCACCTGCTCCCCGGGCGCCCCGAACCCGACCACGAAGTGCCCGGGCAGCGCCACGCCGTACACCGGGGCCCCGGCCCGGCGGGCGACCTCCAGCCACACCACCGACAGCAGGATCGGCAGCCCGCGCCGCCGCCGCAGCACCTCGTGCAGCAGCGAGGACTCCAGGCGCTCGTAGTCGCCGGGCGTCCCGTGGAACTCGTAGCGCCCGCCGAGCAGCCGCCGCACCGCCTCCGCCCAGGCGCGCGGCCCGCCGGGCCGGTACGGCAGCTCGCCCGCGAGCCGGTCCAGCTCGGCCTGCGCGGCGTCGATCCCGGCCTCGTCCAGCGAGCCGTCCGTCTCGGCGCCGATCAGCAGGCACAGCGCCGCCAGATCCGGCCGCTCGGCCCGCGCCTCCTCACCGAACCGGCGCCGCACCTCGGCGGACCGCTCCGGCGACGGCGGGTAGGGGGGCGGCAGACGACGGGGGTTCGGCATGGCGGGTTCCTGCCCTCTCAAGGGGTTCTACGACCGGTCCGGGAGGTCCTGCGGCGAGCGTTCGCCCGGCTCCCGGAAGTGGTGGTAGGCGTGGTGCCGGGAGAAGCCCAGGGCGGCGTACAGGGCCCGCGCGGGCTCGTTGTCGGACTCCACCTGGAGCCAGGCGGCCGAGGCGCCCTCGGCCAGGGCGCGGCGGGCGAGCGCGGCCATCACCTCGGTGGCCAGGCCCTGCCTGCGCCGCTCGGGGTCCACCTCGACGGCGGCGAACCCGGCCCAGCGCCCGTCCACGGCGCACCGCCCGATCGCCGCCGGCGCCGCGCCCGGCGCGCCCGGCACGGAGGCGAACCACACGGACGGCCCCGCCCCGCGGTCGTCCGCGCGCGAGCCGAGCACCTTCAGGGCCACCTCGCTCACCCCCTTGCGCCGGTACCGCGCGAGCCATGCCGCGTCCGCCTCGCGGGCGAGCACCACGTCCGCGCCCCCGGCCCGGTCCGCGACCGGCGCCAGGGCGCCCGTCCACACCTCGGCGGTCACCTCCCGCACCCAGCCGCGCCGCTCCAGCTCCGCGCAGAGCAGTTCCTGGGTGCCCTCGGCGCCGGTCGCGGTCTGCACGTACGCGGGCAGGCCCCGCTCGCCGTACCAGCGTCGTACGGCCGCCAGGGCCGCGTCGAGCGGACGGCCCGGATCGCCCAGCGGCAGCACGCTGTTGGCCCGCCGGGTGAACCCGCCGGCGGCCCGCAGCTCCCACTGGCCGAGCGGCTCGCTCTCCACCGGCGGCCACGCGCGCGAGGCGACCCGGGCCAGCTCCTCGTAGCCGGCCGCGGGACCCCGGTGACGCGCCGGGGCGGCCGGTACGACCTTGCCCGCCACGAGGGTGTTTTCCGGAAACCGGACACTCTCGCCGCTCCGTTGTGTGATCATGACCACGCCATGATCCCAAGATGTGAGAACGCCCACCGTGTCGGTGAACTTCTCCCGCGCCGCGCCGGGTTCGCTCAACCGCCGCACGGAGACGCGTTTCCCCACGTCAGCTGGGGTGATACGGACTACAAGGCGCCCTTGTGCCGAGATTTCCACCGGTCAGTTCACCCCTCCTGTTCGGATCATGCTCCGGAACGGAGATACTAGGGGCGGGCATCGACGACGCCGCGCTCCCGCGCGCCAGGCGGCGGAGCCTGAGGAGGCCCGCCAGCGCCCTATCGAGGAGGAACGACAGCGTGACCTACGTCATCGCGCAGCCTTGTGTCGACGTCAAGGACAAGGCGTGCATCGAGGAGTGCCCGGTCGACTGCATCTACGAGGGCCAGCGGTCCTTGTACATCCACCCGGACGAATGCGTCGACTGTGGTGCCTGTGAGCCGGTCTGCCCGGTCGAGGCGATCTTCTACGAGGACGACGTCCCGGAGGAGTGGAAGGACTACTACAAGGCGAACGTCGAGTTCTTCGACGAGCTGGGCTCGCCCGGCGGCGCCAGCAAGCTGGGGCTGATCGAGCGCGACCACCCCTTCGTCGCCGCGCTGCCGCCGCAGGGCGAGTGACCGTTTAGCGCAAAGCGGCCCGCGCCGAACCGCGCCGCCTCGGTCCCGTACGGCTCGATCGCCCGATCGCCGCCGCACGGGACCGAGGTGTTTGCCGCACCAGACGAAAGTGAGCCACTGATCGTGTCCGCAGTCTCCGACCGGCTTCCGGTCTTCCCCTGGGACAAGCTGGAGCCCTACAAGAAGACGGCCGCGGCCCATCCGGACGGGATCGTCGACCTCTCCGTCGGCACCCCGGTCGATCCGGTCCCCGAGCTGATCCAGAAGGCCCTCGTCGACGCGGCCGACTCCCCGGGCTACCCGACCGTCTGGGGCACCCCGGCCCTGCGGGACGCGATCTGCGGCTGGCTGGAGCGCCGCCTGGGCGCCCGCGACGTGACCCACCGGCACGTGCTGCCGGTCGTCGGCTCCAAGGAACTGGTGGCCTGGCTGCCGACCCAGCTGGGCCTCGGCCCCGGCGACAAGGTCGCCTACCCGCGGCTGGCCTACCCGACGTACGAGGTGGGCGCCCGCCTCGCCCGCGCCGCGTACGAGGTCTACGACGACCCGCGCGACCTGGACCCGGCCGGCCTCAAGCTGCTCTGGCTGAACTCCCCGTCCAACCCCACCGGCAAGGTCCTCTCCGCCCGTGAGCTGACCGACATCGTCGCCTGGGCCCGCGCCAACGGCGTCCTGGTCGTCTCCGACGAGTGCTACCTGGAGCTGGGCTGGGAGGCCGACCCGGTCTCGGTCCTGCACCCGGACGTCAACGGCGGCTCGTACGACGGCGTCGTGGCCGTGCACTCCCTCTCCAAGCGCTCCAACCTGGCCGGCTACCGCGCCGCCTTCGTCGCGGGCGACCCGGCGGTCCTGGGCCCGCTGCTGGAGATCCGCAAGCACGGCGGCATGATGACGTCCGCGCCGACCCAGGCCGCGGTCGTGGCCGCCCTCGGCGACGACGCGCACGTCCAGGAGCAGCGCGCCCGCTACGCCGCCCGCCGCGAGGCCCTCCGGGCGGCCCTGGTCGCCCACGGCTTCCGCATCGAGCACAGCGAGGCCAGCCTCTACCTCTGGGCCACCCGCGACGAATCCTGCTGGACCACGGTCGCCCACCTCGCCGACCTGGGCATCCTGGTCGCCCCCGGCGACTTCTACGGCACGGCGGGCGAGAACTTCGTGCGCGTGGCCCTGACGGCGACGGACGAACGCGTCCAGGCGGCGGTCTCCCGGCTGCGCTGACCGCCGCGGTCCCTCCCCCCCGGGGCCCGGACACGCGGAACGGGGCCCAGGGAACCCCTGGACCCCGTTCACCGGGCGATGCGCCGCCTCAGGCTCCGGCTCAGGTGAGCGGCAGCCCGTGGACCGGCAGGTTGGACGTGGGCAGGCCGCCCTTCGTCGCACCGGCCGCCGCGTCCCCGAGGGCGCTTCCCGCGGCCCCGGTCAGACCGCCCGCGGCCTGCTGCGCCGCGGGCGCCGCCTTCTGCACGGCGCCGCCGGCCGTCTTGCCCGCGGCCGGGACCGCCTGCTTGACGGCGTTGCCGCCCGCGTTGCCCGCCAGCGCGGTGACGTTCTCGGCGGCACCGTCGACGGTGTTGCCGACGTGCGCGCCGTCCAGCGCGGTCAGGCCGCCCAGGTTCGGAGTGGCCGGCAGGTTCGTGGCCGCACCGGCGGAGCCGGCCGCACCGACCCCGGCGGCCGCTCCCGCTGCGACGAGCAGCGCGGCACGGGCGATCCGGCGGGTCAGGGGGAGGGACATGATGCTCCATTCGACGGGAGAGAACGGTGTCTTCGTCCGGACCCGGCACCGGGCCCGGACGCCGTGACTACCGCTCGAAGCCCGCGAAGGTTGCGGACACCCCAGGTCACGAATGGATAACGCATCGCATTATCAGGTGTGGATAAAAACGGGCAAAGAGCATTGCTCCAGGTGCCCCGCAGAATCCTTACGCCCCTTGATTCCCAAGGGTTTCCCGGTCCGGCCCGCGATTCGCCCGTACGGCCCCGCATAAGGCGGCGACGCCACCCTCCCGGGCGGCGCCCCGCACTACTGTCCGGTCACGATCCGGACAACGCCCATGGACCGCTCCGCGCCGCCGGCCCCGTCCGACCGCACCGGCTGCCACGACCCCTCGTCGCTCGTCCAGACCCGCCCCGCGTACGTCACCCGCTGGATGTGCAGCTCCGCGGAGTTGGCGACCGCCCACTGCGCCAGCTGCCACCCCCGCTGCTGCTCGCCACGCCCGCTCGCGTCCCGGCGCGCGCCGAGCGGCACCGGCACGCTCACGGTCCGCCCGCTCGCCGTGGCCGTCACGCTGGGCGAGGGGGACGGCGAGGGCACCGGCGTGCCGCCGACCTCGGCACCGGTCTCCTGCAGCGCGTCCCGCCCGAAGTCCCGCACCAGCGCGGCCCGCACCGCGTCGGGACCGATCGCCGTGGCCCGCGGGTCGAAGCGCCCGTCGCAGGTCAGCGTGGCCGCCGCCTGCCCGGTCAGCGCGGCCGCCAGCAGCTCGGCGTCCGGCTCGTGCTTGGCGTACGCCTCCGGGAAGCCACTGCGCTGCACCTTCTGCGCGGCCACCGTCAGCGGCAGCCCGGTGTAGTCGGGGACCTTGGCCAGATGGGCGTAGAAGATCCCCGCCGAGTACGTGGGGTCCATGATCTGCTCCTCGGTGCCCCAGCCCTGCGAGGGCCGCTGCTGGAACAGGCCGAGTGAATCCCGGTCGCCGTGCTCGATGTTGCGCAGCCCGGACTCCTGGATCGCGGTGGCCAGCGCGATGGTCACGGCCCGCTCGGGCATGTTCCGGCCGGTGCCGACGGCGGCGATCGTCGCCGCGTTCGCCGCCTGCTCGGGCGTGAACTCGTACGACGTCCCGTCGCCGGCGGCCGAGACCACCTTGCAGCCATGGGCTCCGCCGCCTCCGGTGACGTACTGCACCACGAGATAGGCGGCGACACCGCACAGGACCAACAGGGCCGCGGAGAACCGGAAAAGACGGCCGCGGCGCTTGAGACGGGTGGGGGACGGCTCAGACACGCGTACAAGGTACTGGAGCGATCACCACCCTTACGCCAGCGGTGCGTTACCGCGCGTGAGCCGGGCGGCCGACGGCGGCGCGCTAGGGTCGAGGCCATGGCCGACACCTCGCTTGACCTCACGCTGGACGCCGCCGCGCTCACCGCGCGGCTCGTGGACCTCCCCTCCGAGAGCGGCACCGAGAAGCCGCTCGCGGACGCCGTCGAGACCGCCCTGCGCGCCCTGCCGCACCTGACCGTGGACCGGTACGGCAACAACGTGATCGCCCGGACGAACCTGGGCCGCGCCGAGCGGGTCGTGCTGGCCGGACACATCGACACCGTGCCGATCGCGGACAACGTGCCCTCGCGCCTGGACGAGGACGGCGTGCTGTGGGGCTGCGGCACCTGCGACATGAAGTCGGGCGTGGCGGTCCAGCTGCGCATCGCGGCCACCGTCCCCGCCCCCAACCGGGACCTGACCTTCGTCTTCTACGACAACGAGGAGGTCGCCGCCCACCTCAACGGCCTCCGGCACGTCGCCGAGGCCCACCCGGAGTGGCTGGCGGGCGACTTCGCGGTGCTGCTCGAACCCTCCGACGGCGAGGTCGAGGGCGGCTGCCAGGGCACGCTGCGGATGCTGCTGCGGACCAAGGGCGAGCGGGCGCACTCGGCGCGCTCCTGGATGGGCGCCAACGCCATCCACGCGGCCGCGCCGATCCTGGAGCGCCTCGCGGCCTACGAGCCCCGCTACCCGGTGATCGACGGCCTGGAGTACCGCGAGGGCCTGAACGCCGTGGGCATCAGCGGCGGGGTCGCGGGCAACGTCATCCCCGACGAGTGCGTGGTCACCGTCAACTTCCGCTACGCCCCCGACCGCACCGAGGAGGAGGCGATCGCGCACGTCCACGAGGTGTTCGCGGACTGCGGCGTCGAGGAGTTCGTGGTCGACGACCACAGCGGCGGCGCGCTGCCCGGCCTCTCCCACCCGGCCGCCGCGGCCTTCATCGAGGCGGTGGGCGGCGCCCCGCGGCCCAAGTACGGCTGGACGGACGTCTCCCGCTTCGCCGCGCTCGGCATCCCCGCGGTCAACTACGGCCCCGGCAACCCGCACCTGGCGCACAAGCGGGACGAGCGCGTGGAGACCGCCAAGATCCTCGCGGCCGAGGAACGACTGCGCGGCTGGCTCACGGCCTGACGGGCTCACCGCCTGACAGGCGCACGGCCTGGCGGGCGCACGGCCTGGCAGGGGCCCCGCGCGGCACGCGCCGGGCGGACACGCGCACGTCCACCCCGCGTAACCCGAGTGGATCTACGCTGGGACGGAACCACCGGCTAGCGGAGGGAGCGCACATGCCTACCGGGAACCCCGAGGGGAAGAAGCAGCCACCGGACGAGCAGCGGCTCGGGCCGGTCCTCCGGCGGCGGGACCAGGTGACGGCGAGCACGACCGACCAGCGACTGCTGGACGAACGCGCTCCCAACGACTGGGTCCACACCGACCCCTGGCGGGTGCTGCGCATCCAGTCGGAGTTCATCGAGGGCTTCGGCACCCTGGCCGAACTCCCGCCCGCCATCAGCGTGTTCGGCTCGGCCCGCACCCCGGTGGACTCACCCGAGTACGACGCCGGGGTCCGGCTCGGCCGGGGCCTGGTAAGGGCCGGCTGGGCGGTGATCACCGGCGGTGGCCCCGGTGCCATGGAGGCGGCCAACAAGGGCGCGTGCGAGGCGGGCGGCGTCTCGGTGGGCCTCGGCATCGAGCTGCCCTTCGAACAGGGCCTGAACCCCTACGTCGACATCGGCCTGAACTTCCGGTACTTCTTCGTCCGGAAGATGATGTTCGTCAAGTACGCCCAGGGG
Source organism: Streptomyces sp. SCPE 10 (assembly GCF_051980735.1). Lineage (NCBI taxonomy): Bacteria > Bacillati > Actinomycetota > Actinomycetes > Kitasatosporales > Streptomycetaceae > Streptomyces > Streptomyces sp. SCPE 10. Next base: position 4,995,299 of record NZ_CP197069.1, read on the forward strand.
TTCGTCGTCCTGCCCGGCGGCCTCGGCACCCTGGACGAGCTGTTCGAGGCGCTGACCCTGGTCCAGACCCAGAAGGTCACCCGCTTCCCGATCGTCCTCTTCGGCAGCGAGTACTGGGGCGGCCTGGTCGACTGGCTCAAGAACACCCTGGTGGCCTCCGGCAAGGCCCTGGAGAAGGACCTCCTGCTCTTCCACGTCACCGACGACGTGGACGAGGCCGTGGCCCTCGTCTCCAAGGAGGCAGCCCGCTAGGGCCTCTCGTTTGGATCTTGCCGGGCTCGCGGGCCCTGGCACCGCGCCTCGCGGCGTTGTCGTCGGTTGCCATGGCTCCGCCATGTCGCCCTCCTTCGCCTTGCGATGCACGGCACCAGACCCCGCTCCCTGATCCGGCCTGATCCAAACGAAAGACCCTAGGCCAGTCCCCGCCGGGCCACCGCAGGAGTGCGGTGGCCCGAGATGGAGGAGACCATGTCGAGCACCTGGCGGGTCTCGGCGACCTCGTGGACGCGGTAGACCATCGCGCCGAGCCAGGAGGACACCGCCGTCGTCGCCAGCGTGCCGATCAGCCGCTCCTTGACCGGCCGGTCCAGCGTCTCCCCGACGAAGTCCTTGTTGGACAGCGACACCAGCACCGGCCAGCCCGACGCGACCATCTCGTCCAGCCGGCGCGTCGCCTCCAGGCTGTGCCGGGTGTTCTTGCCGAAGTCGTGCCCCGGGTCGATCAGCACCGACTCCCGCGGCACCCCCAGCTCCACCGCCCGCCGGGCGAGCCCCACGGTCACGTCCAGGATGTCGGCCATGACGTCGTCGTACGTCACCCGGTGCGGGCGGGTGCGCGGCTCGGCGCCGCCCGCGTGGGTGCACACCAGCCCCACCCCGTACCGCGCCGCGACCTCGGCGAGGCCGGGGTCCGCGCCGCCCCACGCGTCGTTCAGCAGGTCCGCGCCCGCCTCGCACACCGCCTCGCCGACCTCGGCCCGCCAGGTGTCCACGCTGATGATCACGTCCGGGAAGCGGCGTCGTACCTCCGCCACGAAGCCGACCGTGCGGCGCGCCTCCTCCTCGGCCGAGACCTCCTCGCCCGGGCCCGCCTTCACCCCGCCGATGTCGATGATCGCCGCGCCCTCGGCGACCGCCTGCTCCACCCGTGCCAGGGCCGGCTCGTCCCGGAAGGTCGCCCCCCGGTCGTAGAAGGAGTCCGGGGTCCGGTTCACGATCGCCATGATCACTCGTTCGTGCGGTCCGAATTCCCGCCTGCCCAGCCTGAGCATCCGCTGTGACCTCTCCTCGTACGTCCGGCACTGCGACCGCCAGTGACCCTAACCGCCGGACGCGCATGGCACGATCGGACCAGACAGATTCCGCGTCCGGCCCTCGCGGCCGGCACCCGAGCGTGGGGACCTCGAGACGATGGTGATGTTCCTGTTCCTGGTCGTCGCGCTGGCCGTCGTGGTCGCCGCGGTGACCCTCGCCGTGGTGGGCGGCGGCGAAAGCGCCCCGCTGCCCGAGGCCGCGCCCGAGCGGCTCCAGGACCCGCTGCCGGAGGACCGCCCCGTCGGCCGCGCCGACATCGAGACCCTGCGCTTCCCGCTGGCCCCGCGCGGCTACCGGATGGCCGACGTGGACGACGCCCTCGGCCGGCTCGCCGCCGAACTCGCCGAGCGGGACGCCCGGATCGCCGGCCTGGAATCCGCGCTGGCCGGCGCCCGGGCCGCCGCCGCACAGCCGCGCCAGGACAAGCCCGAGCACCCGGAGGACCAGCGATGACCGCCGCCGTCGCCGGGCCGGACGGCGCGCTGCGCTGCCCCTGGGCCCTGTCCACCGACGACTACGTCGCGTACCACGACGAGGAGTGGGGCCGCCCGGTCCACGGCGACGACGCCCTCTTCGAACGGCTCAGCCTGGAGGCCTTCCAGTCCGGCCTGTCCTGGATCACCATCCTGCGCCGCCGCCCCGGCTTCCGTACGGCCTTCGCGGGCTTCTCCATCGAGAAGGTCGCCGCCTTCACCGACGAGGACCGCGAGCGGCTGCTGGCCGACCCCGGCATCATCCGCAACCGTGCCAAGATCGACGCCACGCTGGCCAACGCCCGCGTCCTCGCCGACTGGTCCGAGGGCGAGCTGGACGAGCTGATCTGGTCCCACGCCCCCGACCCCGCGACCCGCCCGGCCCCGAGGACCCTGGCGGACGTCCCGGCGGTCACCCCGCAGTCCACGGCCCTGTCCAAGGCGCTGAAGAAGCGGGGCCTGAAGTTCGTGGGGCCCACGACGGCGTACGCGCTGATGCAGGCGTGCGGACTGGTCGACGACCACCTGGAGGCGTGCGTCGCCCGTGGCGCCCGGGAGGGGCGTCACCGCCCCGAGTAGCGCGGCTTCCGCTTGTCGACGAACGCCTGCACGGCGATCGCGTGGTCCTCCGACCGCCCGGCGCGGGTCTGGAGCTCGTCCTCCTTGTCGAGGGTCTCCGACAGCGAGTGCGTCAGCCCGAAGGCCACCGCCTCCTTGATCGCCGCGTACGCCAGCGTCGGGCCCGAGGCGAGCTCGCGCGCCACCTTCTCGGCCTCGGCCCGCAACTCGCCGGAGGGCACGACCCGGTTGGCGATGCCCAGTTCCAGCGCGTCCCGCGCGCCGATGCTGCGCGGGAAGAGCAGCAGGTCGGCCGCGCGGCCGGGCCCCACCACCCGGGGCAGCGTCCAGGAGATGCCGGAGTCGCCGGTCAGGGCGACCCCCGCGAACGAGGTGTTGAAGGACGCCGTGTCGGCGACGACGCGGTAGTCCGCGGCGAGGGCGAAGCCGAACCCGGCCCCGGCCGCGACCCCGTTCACCGCGGCGACCACCGGCTTCGCCGCCCCGGCGAGGGCCCGCACGATCGGGTTGTAGTGCTCGCCGACCGTGCTCATCGTCTGCCCGGACCCGGTCTCCCGGTCCTTGGCCAGCAGCCCGATGTGCTCCTTGAGGTCCTGGCCCACGCAGAACGCCCGGTCCCCGGCCGCGGTCAGCAGGATCGCCCGCACCTCCGGGTCCCCGGCCGCCTCCCGCGCCGCCTCCCGCAGGGCGACCTTGGCCTCGACGTTCAGCGCGTTCATCGCCTCGGGGCGGTTCAGCGTGATCGTCGCGAGGCCCTCGCTCACCTCGTAGAGCACGGTGTCGGCCATGGCGCATCCCCTCCGTCGCGGTGGTGACGTACCGCTCGGTACGTCCGTGTCCGGGAACAGCATGGCGGAGATCACGGACCGGGGGTCCGACCAGGGGTGTGAGCTGCGTCAAAGAAAACCGGACGGAGGTTGGCCGACGGGTGTGTGTGCGATGGCGCAGTATCGCAGCCACATCCCCGAATTGAGTGGTTTTGCTCGCGCGCGTTGCCCAAGCGATGCGGACCGATGTTGGTCATCGGGTCCTGAGATGCGGGATAATGGCTGGGAAGCAATGTGTTCGATGCCGGTGTCGCGTGTCCGATCCGGTCCCGCGGGTGCCCGCCCGGGTGCCATCAATCGGCAGACGATGAGCTGGTTTCAGGAAGGGGAACGAGCATGGCGGCCATGAAGCCGCGGACGGGCGATGGCCCGCTCGAGGTGACCAAGGAGGGGCGGGGCATCGTCATGCGCGTTCCGCTCGAAGGCGGCGGTCGACTCGTCGTCGAGCTGACCCCTGACGAGGCCGAGGCGCTCGGTGACGCCCTCAAGAAGGTCGTCGTCTGACGCGCGAGAGTCAGTCCTCACGGCTGCCCCGGCATCGTACGCGGTGCCGGGGCAGCCGCGTTTGCGGGGCCCGCACCCGCCGGGTGCCGCCGGCCCTCCCCGTCCCGGCCGCCGCCGTCACCGCTTGACCGCGCACAGCAGCCCGTCGCCGACCGGCAGCAGCGAGGTGACCATCTCCTGGCTCTCGCGCACCGTGCGCAGCAGCTCCCGCAGCCGCAGCACCTCCGACGGCTGCGGCCCCGAGTCGACCGTACGGCCGCTCGCGAAGACCCCCTCGAAGACCACCACGCCGCCGGAGCGCAGCAGCCGCAGCGACTCGGTGAAGTAGTCGAGGTACTCCAGCCGGTCCCCGTCGCAGAAGACGAGGTCGTAGCCCGCGTCCGCGAGCCGGGGCAGCACCTCCAGGGCGCGGCCCGGGATGAAGCGGGCCCGGTTGCTGGCGAAGCCGCAGGCGCGGAAGGCCTGCCGGGCGAACTGCTGGTGCTCCGGCTCCGAATCGACCGTGGTGAGCACCCCGTCCGGGCGCATGCCGTGCAGCAGATGGATTCCGGACACCCCGCAGCCCGTGCCGATCTCCGCGACGGCCTTCGCGTCCACGGAGGCGGCGAGCAGGCGCAGCGCGGAGCCCGTGCCGGGCGACACCGAGCGAAGTCCCGCGTCACGGGCGCGGTCGCGGGCCCAGAGCAGCGCTTCGTCCTCGGCGGCAAAGGCGTCGGCGAATGCCGAGCTCGTCTGCCGGTTGCCGGTAATGACCCTCTCCTGTCCCCATGGATGCCTCGGCGTGACTGTATCCGTTGGCGTCGGGAACCCGCAGATGGGACCGGACGTTTACAAGGAAGAGACGACGGTGGGGGAATGCTCCGGGGGCAGGGGATGGACGAGGAGAGCGCACAACTGCTGACGCAGCGGCACGAGCCGCACCAGCAAGTATCAAATTCTCGTAAAAACGCTTATCCGGAGCTAACGGGCGAGGTGGCTATGGTAGGGGCTCCACTGGACACCACCAGAGCCGACAGGGGAGGTGCGGCTGCGCCCGAGGACCGGGGTGGAGTGCTGCGGCGCTTCCTCGGGTCGGCGGGCAGGCCGAAATCCGTGACCGACACCGCTGCTGACCACCACGCCGCCGGATTCGCCCCGGCCGAGCCCCAGACCGCGACCTTCACCAGTGACGCGGACGGGCAGGCGTGGACTCCGCCCACCTGGGAGGAGATCGTCAGCACCCACAGCGCCCGCGTCTACCGCCTGGCCTACCGCCTCACGGGCAACCAGCACGACGCGGAGGACCTCACCCAGGAGGTCTTCGTGCGCGTCTTCCGCTCGCTGTCCACGTACTCGCCGGGCACCTTCGAGGGCTGGCTGCACCGCATCACCACCAACCTCTTCCTGGACATGGTCCGGCGCAAGCAGCGCATCCGCTTCGACGCCCTCGGCGAGGACGCGGCCGAGCGGCTGGCCAGCCGCGAACCCACCCCGCAGCAGCTCTTCAACGACGCCCACTTCGACGCGGACGTCCAGCAGGCCCTGGACACCCTCGCGCCCGAGTTCCGCGCCGCCGTCGTGCTGTGCGACATCGAGGGGCTGTCGTACGAGGAGATCGCCGCGACCCTCGGCGTGAAGCTCGGCACCGTCCGCTCCCGCATCCACCGCGGCCGCTCCCAGCTCCGCAAGGCCCTCGCGCACCGCTCACCGGAGGCCCGCGCGGCCGAGCGGCGCTCGTTCCTGGCCCGGGTCCCCGCGCTGGGGGGAGGGGGCGCGACGGCGTGAGCGGATCGCGACAGAAACCCGCCGAGGGGACACGCCTCGCCGAGCAGCATCTGGGAGACCGGCTCTCCGCCTTGGTGGACGGAGAGCTCGGCCATGACACGCGGGAACGCGTCCTCGCCCACCTGGCCACCTGCGCCCGCTGCAAGGCGGAGGCGGACGCCCAGCGCGCGCTGAAGAACGCCTTCGCGGCGGCGCCCCCGCCCCCGCCCTCGGCGAGCCTGCTGGCCCGCCTCCAGGGCCTGCCCGGCGGCGGCCCCGAGGGCGGCGGCAGCCCGGCCGCCGGACTGCTCGGAAGCGGCCCCGAGGCCCCGGCCTCCGGTTCCTCGGGCGTCTTCGACACCGGGCGCGGCTTCTCCTTCGGCTACGTCCCGGCCCGCCCGCACGGCCCCGGCCCCGGCCCCGAGGGCGACGGCTTCCGCATCCACCCCGTGGGCCGCCCGGACGACGGCCGCTCCGCCTCGCGCGGGCTGCGGTTCGCGTTCGCCGCCGCCGGCGCGGTGTCGCTGGCCGCGGTCGCCCTCGGCGGCGTGACCACCGCGATCCCCGGCTCCCCGGCGGCGGACCCCCGCGGCTCCGGCACCGGCAGCAACGTGATCCCGGCCGGCACCACGGGCACCGGCAGCGCCACCGGCGGCACCGGCGCCGGCACGGCCGACGCCCAGCGCCGCCGCCCCGGCCCGCTGCTCGCCCAGGGCGGCACCCTGCTCGGGCACACGACGGAGACGGCGCCGACCGCCGCCACCGCGCCCCTGGTGCCCGGCGCCCCCGCTCCCTCGGCCGGACCGGACCAGGGCCTCGGCGGCCGGCTGAGCGCCCCGCTGATGGCGGGCGCGACCGCCGTGTCCCCGCTGATACGCCTGCCGGACAAGACCACGGCCCTGCCGCTGACCAAGTGGTCCACGGCCCCCATGGTCCCCGGCGTGCTGTCCGACTCCCTCCCCGGCACCCCCGCCGTCTCCGCCGCCCCCTCCACGTCCCCGAGTGCCTCGGACCGGGCGCGCTGACCGCTGCTGCGCCACGGCCCGCGAACCTGGTTGAATCCGGTGAGGGCCGTGCCCGTGGTGATCGACCGGGCACGTAGTCGACGTCCCGCGGCCGCCGAAGCGCACGGCCGCGGCCGGCCGTGGGGAGAGCATGAACGAGGGGAACCGTGTCCCGCCGGGAGCGGGTACGGAGGAGGCGGCCGGGGCCGGTCCAACGCCGGACGGCGACTTCGAGCTGGCCAAGCCGGCGCGCCCCACGCCGTTGCACGAACCGGACCCCTACAGCACCCCGCCCTACGGCGAGCCTGGCCCCTGGGCCCCCGCCCCGCCGGTCCAGCACCCGGGCGCCACTCCGACGCACGGCACACCGCTGCCGCCGCCGGCCGGCCCCCACGGCCCCGCGCCCGCGTTCCCGGGCGCGCCCGCTCCCGCCTCCCCGGCCCCGGCCGTCACCGGCGGACCGGCAACCGCACCGGCCCCACCGTCCGCGCCCCTTCCGGAAACAGCGCCCCTGCAGGGCCTCACGGCGGTCCCGGAGCCCGTCGTGGCCGGCGCCCCCATCCCGGTGCCCCCGGTCGCCCCGGGACCCGCACAGGACCCCTGGGGGCGTTACGACCCGTGGGGGCGAGGACCGCTCCAGCAGGCCGGCGCCGTACCCGACGGCGAGCGGCGGAACGGGCGGCGGGGCAGGCGGCTCCTGGTCGTCTGGACCCTGGCCGTCGCCCTGGTGGCGTCCGGGATCGGCGGTGTCGTCGGCGCCTACGTCGAACGCGAGGGCCTCGGCGGCGAGGTGACCCTGCCGCAGGCCGGGAGCGTGCCCGCCGGGCGCGCCCCGGACAGCGTGGCCGGGATCGCCGCCCGCGCCCTGCCCAGCGTCGTCACCCTGCACGTCTCCGGCTCCGGCGAGGAGGGCACCGGCACCGGCTTCGTGCTCGACGACCGCGGCCACATCCTCACCAACAACCACGTGGTCGCGGCCGCCGCGTCGGGCGGCAAGATATCCGCGACGTTCAGCGACGGCGACTCCGTCAGGGCCACGGTCGTCGGCCGGGACAGCGGCTACGACCTCGCCGTCGTCCAGGTGCACGGCGTGCGCGGGCTCACCCCGCTGACCCTGGGCGACTCCGACGGCGTCCGGGTCGGCGACCCGGTCGTGGCCATCGGCGCCCCCTTCGACCTCGCCAACACCGTCACCGCCGGCATCATCAGCGCCAAGGAACGGCCCATCACCGCGGGCGGCGAGGAGGGCGACGGCAGCGACGTGTCCTACGTGGACGCCCTCCAGACCGACGCCCCGATCAACCCGGGCAACTCCGGCGGACCGCTGCTTGACTCCCGGGCCCATGTCATCGGCATCAACTCGGCCATCCGCTCCGCCGACGGCGGCTCGGACACCGAGGGCGGCCAGGCCGGCTCCATCGGCCTGGGCTTCGCCATCCCGGTCAACCAGGCCCGGCGCGTCGCCGAGGAACTGATCAACGACGGCCACGCCACCCACCCGGTCATCGGCGTCACCCTCGACATGGGCTACACCGGCGACGGCGCCCGCATCGACGACCACAGCGCGAACGGCGGCCCCGCCGTCATCGAGGGCGGCCCCGGCGCACGGGCCGGGCTCGCGCCGGGCGACCTGATCACCCGGGTCGACGGGGAGCGGGTCCACACGGGTGAGGAGCTGATCGTCAAGGTCCGCGCCCACCGGCCCGGCGACCGGCTGCGGCTGACGGTCGAACACGGCGGTGCCGAGCGGGAGGTCTCACTCGTCCTGGGCACCTCGGAGCAGAACTGACACAAGTCTCACCTCGGGACGGTACCGGTCGGACGGGAACGCCGGGTACCGTTGAGCGACCGAGGACATCGCAAGGAGCGTCAGGTGTTCAATGACATAGGGCCAATGGAGCTACTGACGATCATCGTCATCGCGGTGCTCGTGTTCGGCCCCGACAAGCTCCCCAAGGTCATCCAGGACGTCACCCGGACCATCCGGAAGATCCGCGAGTTCTCGGAGAGCGCCAAGCAGGACATCCGCAGCGAACTGGGCCCCGAGTTCAAGGACTTCGACTTCGAGGACCTCAACCCCAAGACGTTCCTGCGCAAGCAGCTGGGCAATGACGACCTGGGCCTCCAGGAGATCCGCAACGGCTTCGACCTGAAGAAGGAGATGGCCGAGATCACGGACGCGGTCAACGGCCGCGACACCGGCTCCTCCTCGTCCTCCTCGTCCTCCTCCGACGCGGCGTCCCCCGCCTCCGGCGGGAAGATCGACATGACCAAGAAGCCCGAGGACCCCGGCAAGGACGAGCGGCCCCCGTTCGACTTCGACGCCACGTAAGCCGCGAACCGCCCCATCCCGACACGCGCACGTGACGCGTGTCATAGCCCGCGCCCGCCGCGAACGGCGTGAACAGGTCGTTCGGGGTACCCGCGCATCCAGCGCCTGCCCTGCGGCGCTCAGCGGTGTGGTTATGCTGCCGAGTTGTTGTGCGGACCGGAGGAGTACGCCCGAAGGGGGGCGGGCCGCCCCGGTCCGACGAGAGCGAGGAGGCGTCCGGGCAGATGGAGACGACGAGTCGGGTGGGCGCGACGGCGCCGGCCCCGGAGGGCGGACAGGGGTTCGCCTCCGACCGCCGCACGGTCGACGCCTACCTGCGGGCGCCCTTCCCCTGGTACGGGCTCGACGAGGCGTTCACGGGGCCGCGCTGGCTGATGCAGGTCGGCATGGCCTCCGACGGAGCCGTGGAGCACGGTTCGATCGGGCACGGTGACACGCCCTCCGTCCTGCACGAGGGCGTCACCGGGGAACCGAGGGACAAGTTCACGGTCGTGGTGACCGTCGCCGCGCACCCGTCCCGGCGCACCGACGACGGGACCGGGTTGCTGGAGGCGACGTCGGTGTCCTCGGCCGCCTGGCTCGCGGGGGTCGGGCTGCTGTCGTTCACCTGGCCGGGGCAGCTGGACCACAGCCTGCGGGACGACTGGCTGGAGCAGCAGACCGAGACGGCGTGGGCGCTGGCCGACGATCTCGGCGGGCCGGAGTGGTCCCGCCTCTCGCTCCCGGTGGACGGGGTGGCCGCGGACTTCCACTACCGGGAGTCCGAGTTCGGGTGGGTGCTCGCCGGCACCACCGAGGCGGGGGTGCACCTCGGCGCGTACGGCCGGGGGATGAGCGCGTACGGTCTCGGGTTCGCCGCGGTCGGGGACGTGTCCGCCTACGCGTGACCGAGGGGCGCCGGTTCGTGCCGGCGCCCCTTCGGCGTGGACCGACGGCTCAGAACTTGTTCTTCGGGGTCAGCCCCAGCGACATGCCCGACAGGCCGCGCTGCCGGCCACCCAGCTTGCCCGCGATCGAGCGCAGGGCCGCGCCCGCCGGGGAGTCGGGGTCGGTCAGCACGACCGGCTTGCCCTCGTCGCCGCCCTCGCGCAGCCGGACGTCGATGGGGATGGAGCCGAGGACCGGCACCGAGGCGCCGGTGGTGCGGGTCAGGCCGTCGGCGACCAGCTGGCCGCCGCCCGTGCCGAAGACGTCGACCATCTCGCCGCAGTGCGGGCAGGGCAGGCCGGACATGTTCTCGACCACGCCGACGATCTTCTGGTGCGTCTGCACCGCGATGGAACCGGCGCGCTCGGCCACCTCGGCCGCCGCCTGCTGCGGGGTCGTGACGACCAGGATCTCGGCGTTCGGGACCAGCTGGGCCACGGAGATCGCGATGTCACCGGTGCCCGGCGGCAGGTCGAGCAGCAGGACGTCCAGGTCGCCCCAGTAGACGTCCGCCAGGAACTGCTGAAGGGCCCGGTGCAGCATGGGGCCGCGCCAGACCACCGGGGCGTTGCCCGGGGTGAACATGCCGATGGAGATGACCTTCACGCCGTTCGCCGACGGCGGCATGATCATGTTCTCGACCTGGGTGGGACGGCCGTCCGCGCCCAGCATGCGGGGCACCGAGTGGCCGTAGATGTCGGCGTCCACGACGCCCACCTTGAGACCGTCGGCCGCCATCGCCGCCGCCAGGTTGACCGTGACCGAGGACTTGCCGACGCCGCCCTTGCCGGAGGCGACCGCGTAGACCCGGGTGAGGTTGCCCGGCTTGGCGAACGGCACCTCGCGCTCGGCCTGGCCGCCGCGCAACGCCTCGGCCAGCTCCCGGCGCTGCTCGTCGCTCATCACGTCGAGCGTGACGTCGACCCGGGTGACGCCCTCGACCCGCGAGACGGCCTCGGTGACCCGCTGGGTGATCGTGTCGCGCATGGGGCAGCCGGAGACCGTCAGGTACACGGTGACCGCGACCGCGCCGTCCTCCCCGAGTTCCACCGATTTGACCATCCCCAGCTCGGTGATGGGGCGGTTGATCTCGGGGTCGTTCACCGTCGCCAGTGCCTCGCGCACCGCGTCTTCCGTAGCCATAAGGACGATGGTACGGCGCCCTCGGGGGCCTCGGGGTAGCACCTCAGCGGTCGTCTGCGTCACGTCCCGGCGGGCGTTCCGTCCGTTCCGCCGGGAATACGACCGGCCCCCCGTGACCGCGGCGCTCCATCTCCTTGAGCATGTCCTGGAGCTCGGTGCGGATCCAGTCGCGGGTGGCCACCTCGCCCAGGCCCATGCGCAACGCGGCGATCTCCCGGGTCAGGTACTCGGTGTCGGCGATGGATCGCTCGTTCTGCTTACGGTCCTGCTCCAGGTTGACCCGGTCGCGGTCGTCCTGCCTGTTCTGCGCGAGCAGGATCAACGGGGCCGCGTAGGAGGCCTGGAGGGACAGCGCCAGGGTCAGGAAGATGAACGGGTACTGGTCGAACCGCAGATGCGCGGGCGCGGCCACGTTCCACACCACCCAGACGATGATGACCACCGTCATCCAGACGATGAAGCGTCCCGTGCCGAGGAACCGCGCGATCCGCTCGGACAGCCGGCCGAAGGCGTCCGGGTCCCACTCGGGCAGGAGCCGGCGGCGGGGCGGGCGCGGCTGGTCGAGCCGGGGCGTGCGCGGGCGGGGGGCGGCCGTGGCGCCCGAGGGGGCACGCTCCCGGCCGTGCTCGCGGCCGGCTTCGCGCTCAGGCGTCATGGTGCGTGTCCCCCTCGTCTCCTTCGGGGCTCTCCTCCAGGTGGAACTCGGTCTCGCGCCAGTCGTCGGGCAGCATGTGGTCCAGTACGTCGTCCACGGTCACCGCGCCCAGCAGCGACCCGGCCTCGTCCACCACGGGCGCGGCCACCATGTCGTAGGTGGCGAAGAACCCGGCGATGACCGGCAGCGTGTCGCCCGGCGACAGCGGTTGCAGGTCGTCGTCCACGAGTGAGCTGACCAGGGTGTACGGGGGGTCGCGCAGCAGCCGCTGGAAGTGGGCGGTGCCCAGGTACTTGCCGGTCGGGGTCTCGTCCGGCGGGCGGCAGACGTAGACCTGGGCGGCGAGCGCGGGGGAGAGGTCGGGGTTGCGGACGCAGGCGAGCGCGTCGGCGACGGTGGCGTCCGGGCGCAGCACGATCGGCTCGGTGGTCATCAGCCCGCCGGCCGTGTGCTCCTCGTACGACATCAGCCGGCGCATGTCGGCCGCGTCGGCGGGCTGCATCAGGCTCAGCAGCCGCTCCTTGTCCTCCTCCGGCAGCTCGCCCAGCAGGTCGGCCGCGTCGTCCGGGTCCATGGCCTCCAGGACGTCCGCGGCGCGCTCCTCCTTCAGCTTGCCGAGGATCTCGATCTGATCGTCCTCCGGCAGTTCCTCCAGGACGTCGGCGAGCCGGTCGTCGTCCAGGGCGGCGGCGACCTCGGCGCGCCGCTTGGCGGAGAGGTGGTGCAGCACGTTGGCCAGGTCGGCGGGGCGCAGCTGTTCGAAGGTGGCGAGCAGGTTCTCGGCGCCCTGCCCGTGCTCCTCCAGGGAGAACCCGGAGACGGCCGCCCACTCCACGGTCAGCGTCTCGCCCTTGGCCCGCCGGAAGGCGCCGCCCTTGCGTCCCTTGCGGACGAAGACGCGGTCGACCTCCCAGTCCCGGCGCGCGGGCAGCTGCTGCACGGACACGTCGAGGACGGTGGCCTCCTCGCCGGTCTCCACCAGGGTGATCCGCCGGTCCAGCAGCTCGCCGAAGACCAGCCGCTCGGTGGGCCGTTGCTCGAAGCGGCGGACGTTCATGACGCCGGTGATGATGACCTGCCCGGAATCGATGCCGGTGACCCGGGTCATGGGCAGGAAGATGCGGCGCCGGGTGGCGAGTTCGACGACCAGCCCGAGCACGCGCGGCGGCCTGCGGCCCACGCGCAGCATCACGACGAGGTCGCGCACGCGGCCCACCTGGTCGCCGCTCGGGTCGAAGACGGGGACCCCGGCGAGGTGCGAGACGAAGATCCGGGGAGCGCCGGCTGCCATGGTTCTGCTTCCTCTGCTGCCGCGGCCCGGGGCATGCCCGTGGCCTGGGAATCGCTCTGCGTTTCTGGTTGTCCGCTTTGTTGGCGGGTCGTTGTTGAATTGCTCGGATTTGCCCGCACGGGTGCGCTTCAGGCTAGCCCGTACCGCTTGGATACGCCCTGGTGGGGGGTCCGGACGGACCCGCTCCGCCGGGGGCCGGGGCACCGGTACGCTGCGGTACGCCGCTGAAGGAACCGTCGGAAAGGCGACCTCACCTGTGACTGCGATTCCCCCCGGCCGTACCCGTCTGGTGACCGCGATCTGCGCGCTGGCCGTGACCGGCGCGGCGGTGCTCACCGGGTGCGGCGACGACCCGGACGCGGGGACGAACGGGGTGGGCAGGCTGCCCGCCGGGAAGATCCAGGCCAGGACCCGGGCGGCGGCCGACGCGGCGCCCGCGGTACGGCTCGCCGGGACCGTGGTCACCAGCGGCCGCACGTACCGGCTGGACATGCGGCTGAAGGCCGACGGCGGGACCGGCTCGGTGACCTCCGAGGGCGCCACGTTCCGGCTGCTGCGGGTGGGCAGCCAGCTGTGGCTGAAGGCCGACGCGGACTTCTGGCGGCAGGCCGACGGCGAGAAAGGCGCCGGCTCCCAGGACGCGGGGGCCGCGGCCAAGCTCGACGGCAAGTACGTGAAGGTGCCGCAGGGGGACCCCGCGTACAAGAAGTTCAGCGGCTTCACGGACAAGGACGTCCTCCTGGCTGGTCTGCTGGCACTGCACGGCACGCTGGCGACGGACGGGCACCACGCCCAGGCGGGTACCCGCACCATCCGCATCACCGGCGACCACGGTTCCGGCGGCACCCTGGACGTCTCCCTCCAGGGCACCCCCTATCCCCTCGCGCTCACCCGCGCGGGCAACGCGGGCACGCTCCGCTTCTCCGACTGGGGCAAGAACTTCGCGCTCGCCGAGCCCGCGGACTCGGAGACGGTGGACTACGGGCAGCAGCTGCCGACGTCGTGAACGCGGGGCGGTGACCGCCCTCCACCTCTGTTCGCCGGCGCAGGGCCGCCCCCGCCGTCACCGTCGGCGCGACGCCGGCCGGCCGACACCGCGGTGAGCCGACGTCACGGCGACGACCCGCGGGCCGGATCTCGCCCGGCCCCGGCGCTACCGGCCCTTGCGGCGCTTGGCCAGCAGTCTGGGCAGGGCCGCCGGGACCGGGCGGCGCGTCGTCGCCGGGGTGGGGACCGGTCTCCTCGCCAGGTCCCCGGCGGGCAGCGGTGCCACCGGACCCGCCGGCACCAGCCGGAGCACCCGGCACTCGCGGGCCCAGCGGTCCGGCATCCGCTCCGCGTCGGGGGCGTTCAGCCGCTTGCCCTTCAGCTCGCCGACCGTCGCCTCCCACTCCGGGGTGCCGGCGGGCAGCTCGGTCACGGTCGCCGGGAAGGACACGAGCCGGCCGCCCTTGTCCTTGCTGCGCACGGTCACCTCGGCCCTCGCGCCGTCGGCCAGCCCGATCAGCGGCTGCTCCCCGGGCCCGTCGCCGACCAGGCACACCGCGCCCTCGTGCCACACGTGCCACAGCGCACGCGCGGCACCGGCACCGGCGCCGGCGACCCAGACGAGGCCGGACTTCTTGGCGGCCTCCTCGATGAGAGCCCGGTCGAGCAGCTCGCTTGTCATGCGCCCACCCTATCCGCGGCGCTCACAGCCAGCCGTTGCGCTTCAGCGTCCGGTGGATGCCCAGACACAGCGCCACCGTGATGCCCATGATCACCGGGTAGCCGTACTTCCAGTGCAGCTCGGGCATGTACTTGAAGTTCATGCCGTACACCCCGCACACCATCGTCGGCACGGCGATGATCGCGGCCCACGCGGTGATCTTCCGCATGTCCTCGTTCTGTGCGACCGACGCCTGCGCCAGGTTGGCCTGGAGGATGGAGTTGAGCAGTTCGTCGAAGCCCAGCACCTGCTCCTGGACGCGGGCGAGGTGGTCGGCGACGTCCCGGAAGTACTTCTGGATGTCCGGGTCGACCAGCCGCATCGGCCGCTCGCTGAGCAGCTGCATCGGCCGCAGCAGCGGCGCCACCGCCCGCTTGAACTCCATGACCTCGCGCTTGAGTTGGTAGATCCGCGCGGAGTCCACACCGCGCGAGACCCCGCCCCGGCCCGGCGAGAAGACCTCGGTCTCCACCTCGTCGATGTCGTCCTGCACCGCGGCGGCGACCGCGATGTAGCCGTCCACCACATGGTCGGCGATGGCGTGCAGCACCGCCGAGGGGCCCTTGGCCAGCAGCTCCGGGTCGTCCTGCAACCGGTGGCGCAGGGCCCGCAGCGAGCCCTGGCCGCCGTGCCGGACGGTGATGAAGAAGTCCCGGCCGGTGAAGCACATCACCTCACCGGTCTCCACGACCTCGCTGTTGGCGGTCAGCCGGTCGTGCTCGACGTAGTGGATGGTCTTGAAGACGGTGAAGAGGGAGTCGTCGTACCGCTCCAGCTTGGGCCGCTGGTGCGCCTGCACCGCGTCCTCGACGGCCAGCGGGTGCAGCCCGAACTCCCCGGCGATCCCGGCGAATTCGGCCTCGGTCGGCTCGTGCAGACCGATCCACACGAAGCCCCCGTCGCGTCGCACCAGCCGCATCGCCTCCTGCGGGGTCAGCGGCTTCGCGCTCGGCAGGCGCCGGCCGTCGCGGTAGACGGCGCAGTCGACCACGGCCGAGGGGGTGGCGGGGTCGCGCGTGGTGTCGTACGGCGCCGACGGCGCGCCCGTGGCCTTGCGGGGCGCGACGCGGGAGGGACGGACCACGGCGCGCAGGTCGCGGATCATCGACATGGGCAGACTCCTTCGCGGCAGGCAACGAAAGACCGCCGGTGACGGGTGGAACTACCCGGAATGAGGACGTCCTTCAGGGCTCTTTCCTCCCGCGAGGCAGGGGAAGGATGTTTGGCTCGTCCACAAAGCGGGGAGCACCGCACCGTTGCGGTGGCGACTTCGCTGCTGATGCAGAACTGACGCAGATCAGGCAAAGCGAAACGAAGTGCTCTTCCGGACAGTGACGCGCACGGGAAGGCGGCAGCCGGCCAGATCGGGAATCAGCCAGTGGCTACGAGCCGGTGACTACATCAGTGGGCGGAAGAGCGAGTGGTACTACCAGGTCGACTTCGATCCATGACAGCCCCACCTCCTCCGGCCGGTCCCTCGTAAGGGAGTCCTTTCGGTACCGGGACCTGATAGCGACGCTTCGCGTGCCGTCCCGAACCACCGGCTCAGAGTACCAGCCGCCCTCGCTGTCAAGGTGCCGCTTTGCCCGCTGCTGACGAGTTCTATGCTCACCGCATGGTTGATGTTCTTCCTCTGGTCGAGGCACGGTTGGCCACTGCGCTGGGCGCGGCGGACGCGCGGGCGGCCGTCACCTTCCTCGGCACGGACCGCATCGAGGTGCTCCGCTTCACCGAGGGGGACGTCGTCCGGTACGCGACTCTCGGCATGTCCGCGCATCCCATGACCGATCCGACCGCGCTGGTCGCCGATCCCGTCAAGGGCCCCCGCGCCGAACTGGTGCTGTCGGTCCGCGCGGGCGTCGCCGACACCGACAAGGTGCTCCGCCCGCTCGCCGTGCTCGCCGCGTCCCCGCAGGTCGAGGGGTTGGTCGTGGCGCCGGGCAGCTCCCTGGACGTGGGCGAGCCGCTGTGGCCCGGTGCCCCCTTCACCTCGGTCCTGGTGGGCGAGGGCGGCGGGCTGGTCGAGGACCTGGAGCTGGACGCCCCGCTGGAGCCCGTGCGGTTCCTGCCGCTGCTGCCCATGACGCCGAACGAGGCCGCCTGGAAGCGGGTGCACGGCGCCCAGGCGCTCCAGGAGCGCTGGCTCACGCACGGCACGGACCTGCGGGATCCGGTCCGCAGGTCCGTGCCGCTGGAGTGAGCAAGCTCACTGCGCCGCCGCTCAGTCGGCGAAGACGGTGACGCCGTCCTCGGTGGCGTGCCGGGGCGCCAGCTCCTCGGCCTCGTGGGTGAGGGCCCGGCGCCGGACGCCGACCACCACCGCGCCCAGCAGCGCGGTGACCGCCGCGACCGTGAACGGGACGTGGATGTCGGTCCACTCCTCGATCTTCGGCGCGAAGTAGGGCGCCGCCGCGGCGGCGAACCAGCGGACGAAGTTGTAGCCCGCGCTCGCCACCGGGCGCGGGGCGTCCGACACGCCGAGGGCCAGCTCGGTGTAGACGGTGTTGTTCACGCCGATGAAGGCACCGGACAGGATGGTGCAGACGATCGCGGCGGTGTGGTTGCCGTAGCCGAGCACCAGGACGTCGGCCGCGAGCAGCACCAGCGAGCCGCCGAGCACCTTCAGCGAGCCGAACCGCTTCTGCATGCGCGGGGCGACGAGCACCGAGAACACCGCGAGCAGCACACCCCAGGCGAAGAACACCGCGCCGGACCGGTACGGGGTCATGTTCAGCACGAACGGCGTGAAGGCGAGCACGGTGAAGAACGTGTAGTTGTAGAAGAACGCCGAGATCGCCGCCGAGGCCAGACCGCCGTGGCCGAGCGCCTTGAGCGGGTCCAGGATCGAGGTCTTGCGGGCCGGCTTCGGCTGCTCCTTCAGGAACGCCGCGATGCACAGGAAGCCGATCGCCATCAGGGTGGCGGTACCGAAGAACGGGTAGCGCCAGCTGACGTTGCCCAGGACCGCGCCGAGCAGCGGGCCGCAGGCCATGCCGAGGCCGAGCGCGGACTCGTAGAGCAGGATCGCCGCGGCGCTGCCGCCGGCCGCCGCGCCGACGATCACCGCGAGGGCGGTGGAGACGAACAGCGCGTTGCCGAGGCCCCAGCCCGCCCGGAAGCCGACCAGCTGGCCGACCGTGCCGGAGGTGCCGGCGAGACCGGCGAAGACCACCACGAAGGCGAGACCGAGCAACAGCGTCTTCTTGCCGCCGATGCGGCTGGAGACGAAGCCGGTCAGCAGCATCGCCACGGCGGTGATCAGGAAGTACGAGGTGAAGAGCAGGGACACCTGGCTGGGTGTGGCGTGCAGACCCTGCGCGATCGACGGCAGGATCGGGTCGACCAGGCCGATGCCCATGAAGGCGACGACGGAGGCGCCGGCCGTGGCCCAGACCGCCTTGGGCTGCCGCAGGATGCCGCCGGCTCCCGCGTCGAGGGGGTCCATGTGCTTCTCCCATCCGCGTGTGGCACGCAGTCCAGATAGTTGGCTTATGCACATAGTAAGTTAGCTCAGCTAATTAGTGCAAGATGCACCTAACTTCCTGGTCGGCGGGCCGCGGCCGGGGTGTGCCGCGGGGGTTCCCGCCGGACGGGTGATCGTCCTTGACGTGGACGGGCCGGGGTAGGACCGTGGGGCCCTATGAGGGGCGAACCCAGTTGCCCGCGGTGTGGTGGCCGGGTCAGGGCTCCCGGCCTCTTCGCCGATACGTGGCAGTGCGATGCGCACGGCGCGGTGTTTCCGCTGCAGCCCGTGATCCCGCCCAGCGTCGAGGCCCTCGGTGCCGTGGTGCACCGCACGCATGTGCCGCTGTGGATGCCGTGGCCGCTGCCGGTCGGCTGGCTCTTTACGGGGGTGGCCTACGCCGGGGACGACCGCAGCGGCGGCCGGGCGACCGCCGTCGCCTGCTCCGGACCGGGCCCGCTCGGCGGTCCGGGCGAGCTGATCCTGGTCGCCGAGGAGATGGGCGTCGGTCTCGGCGCGCGCTACGCGGGCATCGACGGCCCGGACCCCGGGCCGTACATGAACGTCGAGAAGCCGCCCCAGACCAAGGTGCTCGCGGCCGGCCGCCCCACCCCGCTGTGGCACGTCTACCGCACCCCCGACGACCGCGCCGTCTTCGCCGGCGAGGCGCTGGGCATGTGGCTGTGGGCGGTGATCTGGCCCGAACAGGCGGGCCTGCTCCTGTACGACGAGCTGGTCCTGACCGATCTGCGCGAGGCGGGCGCCGAACTGGACCTGGTGCCCTGCGGCGCCCTGTCCCCACGACTGCTGCGCCCCTAGGAGCTGTAGGGGGCGCCCCCAGGCAGCGGCCGTGACAAAGGGGGGTGCGCGGGGCGGTTATCCTGAGGTGTCCACTTCCGTCCTGGTCCCGTCTGGAGTCACCGTGCGCATCGATCTGCACTGTCACTCCACCGCGTCCGACGGTACGGACACCCCCGCCGAGCTGGTCCGCAAGGCCGCCGCGGCCGGACTGGACGTCGTCGCGCTGACCGACCACGACACCACCCGCGGCCATGCCGAGGCGATCGCCGCGCTGCCCGCCGGGCTGACCCTGGTCCCCGGCGCCGAGCTGTCCTGCCGTCTCGACGGTGTCTCGATGCACATGCTCGCCTACCTCTTCGACCCCGAGGAGCCCGCCCTGCTCGCCGAGCGCGAGCTGGTCCGGGACGACCGGGTGCCGCGGGCCAAGGGCATGGTCGCCAAGCTGAACGCGCTGGGTGTGCCGGTGACCTGGGAGCAGGTCGAGCGGATCGCCGCCGGCGGCTCCGTGGGGCGCCCGCACGTCGCCTCGGCGCTGGTCGAGCTGGGCGTGGTGGAGACGGTGAGCGACGCGTTCACCGATCAGTGGCTCGCCGACGGCGGCCGGGCCTACGTCGGGAAGCACGAGACCGACCCCTTCGAGGCGATCCGGCTGGTCAAGGCCGCGGGCGGGGTCTGCGTGTTCGCGCACCCGGCCGCCGCCAAGCGCGGCCGCACGGTCCCCGAGTCCGCCATCGCGAAGATGGCCGCGGCCGGTCTGGACGGCATCGAGGTCGACCACATGGACCACGACGCCGAGACCCGCGAGCGGCTGCGCGGCCTGGCGAAGGACCTCGGACTGCTGGTCACCGGCTCCTCGGACTACCACGGCACGCGCAAGACCGTGGAGCTCGGCGCGTACACGACCGACCCCGAGGTGTACGGGGAGATCACCCGCCGGGCGACCGGCGCGTTCCCGGTCCCGGGGGCCGGCGGAGCCTGAGGCCGTCTTCCGACGGCCGGCCCGCGCGCACTCACACCCTCAGTTCTTCTTCCGGCAAGGCCAGTACTTCCCCCATGTTCGACATCGCCGTCTTCGGCTCTCTGTTCCTGACCCTTTTTGTCATCATGGATCCCCCTGGGATCACCCCGATCTTCCTCGCCCTGACCGCCGGCCGGCCGGCGAAGACGCAGAAGCGGATGGCGTTCCAGGCCGTCTGCGTGGCGTTCGGGGTCATCGCCGTCTTCGGCGTCCTGGGCCACCAGATCCTGAACTATCTGCACGTCTCCGTGCCCGCCCTGATGATCGCGGGCGGTCTGCTGCTCCTGCTGATCGCGCTCGACCTGCTCACCGGGAAGAACGACGAGCCGAAGGCGACCAAGGACGTCAACGTGGCCCTCGTGCCACTGGGCATGCCGCTGCTGGCGGGGCCGGGCGCGATCGTCTCCGTCATCCTGGCCGTGCAGAAGGCCCACAGCGTGGACACCCAGATATCGGTGTGGATCGCGATCCTCGCGATCCACGTGGTGCTGTGGCTGGTGATGCGCTACTCGCTGCTGATCATCCGGCTCATCAAGGACGGCGGAGTGGTCCTGGTGACGCGGCTCGCGGGCATGATGCTCTCCGCGATCGCCGTGCAGCAGATCATCAACGGGATCACCCAGGTGATCCGGGGAAGCTGACGCTCAGGTGATCCGGGGGGACCGAGCCGTCGTACGCGGCCCGGTTCCCCCGGAAGGCGTGAGCGGGAACCCCGTTACGAGGCCGGGGTCTCGGCCGGGCGGATCCACAGGCGCTGTCCTACGGCGGCTGCCTGCTGAACGATCCGATTGACGGAGGCGGCGTCCACGACGGTGCTGTCCACGGTGGTGCCGTCGACCTCGTCGAGTCGCATGATTTCGAAGCGCACAGGCTTCTCCCTTCGTCTGGTCATCCTCCTGCGGAGAACTACTCGATGGCACCGGATGTGTATCCGGTGTCGTACTGAGTCAACGTGCTGCTCGTGACAAACATTCCCTACGCTAAGGAAATTTTTCGCGCATCTAATTACTGACTGATAAGTATCGTTCGGGACAGATCGGGACCGGTTGTGTTCACAGTGTGACGACGAGGAGAATGGAGGTGATGAACGACGACCTGGCGCCCCTTGCCGCCCGTATCGACCGTACGAACGAGCTGCTCGAACGCATGCTCGCCGAGGTGGCGAAGACGCCCTCGACCCACGCGATCTTCGTGGACGCGGGGTATCTGTACGCGGCGGCGGGCCGGCTGGTCGCCGGGACCGAGGACCGCCGGGCCTTCGACGTCGACGCGGAGGGCCTGATCGACGCGCTGATCGACCGCGCCCGCACCGTCTTCGCGGACAGCCGGCTGCTGCGCGTCTACTGGTACGACGGCGCCCGGCGCCGCATCCACACCGCCGAGCAGCAGATCATCGCCGAACTCCCCGACGTCAAGGTCCGCCTCGGCAACCTCAACGCCAACAACCAGCAGAAGGGCGTCGATTCGCTGATCCGCACGGATCTGGAGTCACTCGCCCGGCACCGCGCCATCAGCGACGCGGCCCTGCTCGGCGGCGACGAGGACCTGGTCTCCGCGGTCGAGGCGGCCCAGGGCTACGGCGCCCGCGTCCACCTGTGGGGCATCGAGGCGCCCGAGGGCCGCAACCAGGCCGAGCCGCTGCTGTGGGAGGTCGACAGCCAGCGCACCCTGGACCTGGAGTTCTTCAAGCCCTACGTCTCCAGACGCACGGCCGCCGCCTATGAGGCCGGCGCGGGGGCCCGGCCCACCCGCGAGGACGTCCGCTTCGTCGGCGCCCAGATCGCCGCCAAATGGCTGGCCTCCCGAGGCCGTGACGCCCTGGTCGAACTGCTGCCCGGCCACCCGTACCTGCCCGGCTCCGTCGACCAGGACCTGCTCGTCGAGGCCGAGGGCCTGCTCCAGTACTCCCTGCGCGGCCAGGCGGATCTGCGCCGGGCCCTGCGGGACGGCTTCTGGGACCACCTCCAGGCGCAGTACTAGCGGCTCACGTCGGACGCCTCCGCCGTGTCCCAGAAGTCGGCGAGCGCGCGCGCCGTTTCGAGGGGGCTCTCGGTGTTGGGGGAGTGCTCGGTGCCGTCGACGACCGTGCGCCGCGCCCCCAGGCGCACCGCCATGTCGTCCAGCAGCGGCACCGGCCAGGTGTCGTCCCGGACGCCCGACAGCACGTGGAACGGCACTGGCAGGGCGGCCAGTTCCGCGACCCGGTCCGGCTCCGCGCACAACTGGCGTCCGGCGGCGATGAGTTGGGCGGGCTTCGTGCCCAGCCAGCGGCGCCGCATGTCCTCCCGCACGGCCCGGGTGTCATCCGGTGCGGGCGTCCTCGTCTCCTCGGGCGCCTCCATGGCCCGCATCGCCTCCCACACCTCGGCCATCGTCATCACGGCGAGCGCGTCCCGCAGCAGCTTCACCCGCTCCTGCTGGGCCGGGGAGATGTGGGCCGGGCCGGACGCCATCAGCGTCAGCGACCGGAACGGGGTGTGGTCCAGCAGCACGGCGGCGCGGCAGACCTGCCCGCCGAACGAGTGTCCCAGCAGATGCACCGGCCCGCCGAGCGCCTCGGCCTGCGCCAGCACGTCCCGCGCCAACTCGGCCTGCGCGTAGGCGGATTCGTCGTGCTCCGGGCCGTCCGACTCGAACTGCCCGCGCCCGTCCACGGCCACGGTGCGGTATCCGCGCTCGCCCAGCGGCACGTGCAGCGGGTTGAAGTCCTCCTTGCTGCCGGTGAACCCCGGCACCAGCAGGACGACTCCCCTCGCTTCCACTCCCGCCGCCACAGGGGCGTCCACCACGGCGAACCGCCCGCGCGCGGTACGCAGCGGGTACGCCCGGGCGCCGGGGGGCGGGACGAAGGTGCTGGGCATGCTCATGGGGAGAGGCTATCGGGCGTGCCGGACGGCCCGCCGTGCGGCGGGATCCGTCCGGGAACGGCGACGGCCCGGCCCACCTGGGTGGACCGGGCCGTCTTCGACTGTCGCCGACGCGCGCGGATCAGGCCTCCGGGGCCTCCACGGCCGCCGTCGCCTTGCGGGTGCGGCGCGGCTTGGCCGCGGGGGCGGCCTCGTCGGTCGCCGCCTCGGTGGCGGCGGTCTTCCGCGTACGGCGCGGCTTGGTCTCCGGTTCGCCGCTGGCCTGCGCCGGGATCTCCGCCGTGGCCTTACGGGTCCGCCGGGCCTTCGGAGCGGCCGGCTCGGCACCGTCGGCCGCGTCCACGGCCGCGGCGGCCGTCTTGCGCGTGCGGCGCGGCTTCGCCTCCGCGGCCTCCGCGTCGGTGGCCTCGGCGCTCGCCGCGGTCTTGCGGGTGCGGCGGGGCTTGACCTCGGCCTCGGCCTCGGGGGCGTCGGCCTCCGCCTTGACGGCGGCCGTCTTGCGGGTGCGGCGCGGCTTGGCCTCGGCCTCGGGGGCCTCCGCCTCGGTCTCCGGCTTGGCGGCGGCGGTCTTGCGGGTGCGGCGCGGCTTGGCCTCCGTGGCCTCGGCCGTGTCCACCGCGGCCTCCGCCGTCTTACGGGTGGTGCGGCGCGGCTTGGCCGCGGGGGCGGCCTCGTCGGTCGCGGCCTCGGTGGCGGCGGCGGTCTTCCGCGTACGGCGCGGCTTGGCCTCCGCGGCTTCGGCGGTCTCCGTCGCGGCCTCGGCGGCGGCAGCCGTCTTGCGCGTACGGCGGGGCTTGACCTCGGCCTCGGCCTCGGGGGCGTCGGCCTCCGCCTTGGCGGCGGCCGTCTTGCGGGTGCGGCGCGGCTTCGCCTCCGCGGCCTCCGCGTCGGTGGCCTCGGCGCTCGCCGCGGTCTTGCGGGTGCGGCGCGGCTTGGCCTCCGTGGCCTCGGCCGTGTCCACCGCGGCCTCCGCCGCCTTGCGGGTGCGGCGGCGCGGCTTGGCCTCCGGCTCCGGCTGCGTCTGAACGGCCGGGGCCTCGGCGACGACGGGTTCGGCGACGGCGGTCTCGGCGGCCACGGCCTCCTGGGCCGGCGTCTCGACCGCGGCCGTCTCGGCGCGCTCCGCGGACTTGCGGGTGCGGCGGCGACGCGGCTTCTCCACGACGGGGGCCGCCACGGCGGACTCCACGACGGGCGCGGCCACGGGGGCCGCCTGCGGCGCCTCGGTGGTCGCCTCCGCCGTCACCGCGACCGGGGCCTGGGCACCGCCACGGGTACGGCGGCGACGGCGCGGGGTGCGCGGGGACGCCGACTCGTCCACGGACGGCGCGGACTCGGCGGCCGGGGCCGCGGCGGACGGGTCCACCGGGGCGCCGCCACGGGTGCGGCGGCGACGGCGCGGGGTACGGGCCGGACGCTCGCGCTCGCGCTCGGGGGCCGGGGCGCCGGAGCGGTCGGGACGGCCACCGCGGCCACGGCCGCGCGCGCCCCGTCCGCCGGTCTCGCCCAGGTCCTCCAGCTCCTCCGCGTCCAGACCGGCACGGGTCCGCTCCGAGCGCGGCAGGGTGCCCTTGGTGCCCTCGGGGATGCCGAGGTCGGAGAACAGGTGCGGGGACGACGAGTACGTCTCCACCGGGTCGTTGAAGTCCAGCTCCAGCGCCTTGTTGATCAGCTGCCAGCGCGGGATGTCGTCCCAGTCGACGAACGTGATCGCCGTGCCCTTGGCGCCCGCGCGGCCGGTGCGGCCGACACGGTGCAGGTACGTCTTCTCGTCCTCGGGGGACTGGTAGTTGATGACGTGGGTGACGCCTTCGACGTCGATGCCGCGCGCGGCCACGTCGGTGCAGACCAGCACGTCGACCTTGCCGTTGCGGAAGGCGCGCAGCGCCTGCTCGCGGGCGCCCTGGCCGAGGTCGCCGTGGACCGCGCCGGAGGCGAACCCGCGGCGCTGCAACTGCTCGGCGATGTCGGCCGCCGTGCGCTTGGTCCGGCAGAAGATCATCGCCAGTCCGCGGCCCTCGGCCTGGAGGATGCGGGCGACCATCTCCGGCTTGTCCATGTTGTGCGCGCGGTAGACGAACTGCTTGATGTTCGCCACCGTCGCGCCCTCGTCGTCCGGCGCGGTGGCGCGGATGTGCGTGGGCCGGGACATGTAGCGGCGCGCGAGGCCGATGACCGCACCCGGCATGGTCGCCGAGAACAGCATGGTCTGGCGCTTGGCCGGCAGCATGTCGATGATCTTCTCGACGTCGGGCAGGAAGCCCAGGTCGAGCATCTCGTCGGCCTCGTCGAGGACGAGGCACTTGACGTGCTTGAGGTCCAGCTTCTTCTGGCCCGCGAGGTCGAGGAGCCGGCCGGGGGTGCCGACGACCACGTCGACGCCCTTCTTCAGGGCCTCGACCTGGGGCTCGTAGGCCCGGCCGCCGTAGATGGCCACCACGCGCACGTTACGGACCTTGCCGGCCGTCTGGAGGTCGTTGGTGACCTGCGTGCACAGTTCGCGGGTGGGCACGACGACGAGCGCCTGCGGGGCGTCGGTGAGGGCTTCGGGGGCGGCGCGTCCGGCCTCCACGTCGGCGGGTACGGTCACGCGCTCGAGGAGCGGGAGGCCGAAGCCCAGCGTCTTGCCGGTGCCGGTCTTGGCCTGGCCGATGACGTCCGTGCCGGAAAGGGCGACGGGGAGCGTCATCTCCTGGATGGGGAAGGGATTGACGATGCCGACGGCCTCCAGGGCCTCGGCGGTCTCGGGGAGAATCCCAAGGTCTCGAAACGTCGTAGTCAGGGTGCTGCCTCTTCTGTGTGGCGCGGTGCGAGGCGAGCGCGGGGGTCGTGGCTGACCGTGCCGGGGACGTCGGCTGCCGTACGGGCCAACCAGTCAAGGCAAGCCGTATGACACGGGACCTCTGCCGACGCTCTAGCGCTCGTACCGCTGAGGGTGTCCCTCCGGTCGTCGTACGTTGAGCCGTACGGCCACGGAGGGCTGTCGGGTCGGAGCCGATCGGGCCACCGACCGGGCATCCTCATGCGTGCGCCCTGTCAAGGCACGTCGAACACCGCCGACGCACTCAGCATGCGCAATACCACCATACCCCGGATCGGCGCACATGCGATGGCCGATTCGGTCACGTCGTCGCGGTCACAGTGTCCGGCCAGGGGCTTGAGGGGGGCGCCGAGCGGGCTATTGTGCGCCTCATGACTAGCTCTGACAAGGCTGAGAACGCGTCCGCCGCCCCCGCGCCGACCGGTGTCGCCGCCCAGGACTGGGCGCAGGCCGCCGCCGAGCCGCACTACCGCGCCGCCGTCGTGGACCTGCTCGGCGCGCTCGCCTACGGCGAGCTCGCGGCGTTCGAGCGGCTCGCGGAGGACGCCAAGCTGGCGCCGACCCTCGCGGACAAGGCGGAGCTGGCGAAGATGGCCTCGGCCGAGTTCCACCACTTCGAGCGACTGCGCGACCGGCTGACCGAGATCGGCGAGGAGCCGACGGCGGCGATGGACCCGTTCGTCGCCGCGCTCGACGGCTTCCACCGCCAGACCGCGCCGTCGGACTGGCTGGAGGGCCTGGTCAAGGCGTACGTCGGCGACTCCATCGCGAGCGACTTCTACCGGGAGGTCGCCGCGCGCCTCGACTCCGACACGCGTGAGCTGGTGCTCGCCGTGCTGGACGACACCGGGCACGCCGAGTTCGCGGTGGAGAAGGTGCGGGCCGCCATCGACGCCGATCCGCGGGTCGGCGGACGCCTCGCGCTGTGGGCGCGGCGGCTGATGGGGGAGGCGCTGTCGCAGTCCCAGCGGGTCGTGGCGGACCGGGACGCGCTGTCCACGATGCTCGTGGGCGGGGTGGCCGACGGGTTCGACCTGGCGGAGGTGGGCCGGATGTTCACCCGGATCACGGAGGCGCACACCAAGCGGATGGCCGCACTCGGCCTAGCGGCCTGAGCGGCGGCGCGCTCCGCGGGACCGGTCGCCGGGAAGTGCGCGACCGCGGTCGCCGGGCCGGGCCGCCGCGTGGGTCGCGCGCCCCGGGAGGGGCTGCGCTACGCCGGCGCCGACCGGCGGACCCGGGCGGGGCGCAGCAGCAGGGACAGCGACGCCGCCGAGATGGCGAACGCGCCCAGGAGCGGGACGAGGGACGGGCCGGGGTCGAGCGCGCTGCGCGTGACGAAGTCGCCCAGAAGGGCGCCCGCGACCGCGGTCGAGTAGATCAGGGGGCGGGCCGGAAGACGGTGGGCCAGACGGCTCGCCGCGGCCCAGGCGAGCAGGAGACCGAGCACGGCGGCGCCGAGCGTTTCCAGGATCATGACGAGGGGTCCCTCCCACGGCCGGTCTGCTTGATCGGTCGTAGCCCGTCTTACCCGTGACCTGCGGAGCGCAATCCTCCGCTATGGAGGAGTTGTGTCGCTCCTGTGTGCGACGCGGGACGTGCGAGGGCCCGGCGGCATGCGGCCGCCGGGCCCTCGCACAGCCTCGCCCTACAGCGCGCCGAAGCCCACCTTGCGCACGGTCGGCGCGCCGAGCTCCACGTACGCCAGCCGGTCCGTCGGCACCATGACCTTGCGGCCCTTCTCGTCCTCAAGGGTCAGCAGCTGCGTCTTCCCGGCCAGCGCCTCCGACACCAGGCGCTCGACCTCCTCGACGCTCTGACCGCTCTCCAGAACGATCTCGCGGGGCGCGTGCTGCACGCCGATCTTGACCTCCACGGCTATGTCCCTCCGACGGTCAGTGATGTGCGCGATCTTCCGCGCCGTACCTGCACACATTAGCCCGGTGAGGGGACGTACACGCTTTTGGCCGGAACGCCATCAGCGAACAGCGTGCGGGAATGGTCTCAGTGGTGCTCGTTGCCGTGCAGCGGGAAACCGGCGATGCCCCGCCATGCGAGCGAGGCGAGCAGCTGCACCGCGTGGTCGCGCGGCACACTGCGGTCGCTGTGCAGCCAGGAACGCGCCACCACCTGGGCGAGCCCGCCGAGGCCGGAGGCGAGCAGCATGGACTCCGCGCGCGAGAGCCCGGTGTCCTCCGCGATGACGTCGCAGATCGCCTCGGCGCACTCGTTGGTCACCTTGTCGACGCGCTCGCGCACCGCCGGCTCGTTGGTCAGGTCCGACTCGAAGACCAGCCGGAAGGCGCCGCCGTCGTCCTCCACATAGGCGAAGTAGGCGTCCATGGTCGCCCGCACGCGCTGCTTGTTGTCGGTCGTCGACGCCAGCGCACCGCGCACGGACTGGATCAGCGCCTCGCAGTGCTGGTCCAGCAGGGCGAGGTACAGGTCGAGCTTGCCGGGGAAGTGCTGGTAGAGCACCGGCTTGCTGACGCCGGCCCGCTCGGCGATGTCGTCCATCGCCGCCGCGTGGTAGCCCTGTGCGACGAAGACCTCCTGGGCCGCGCCCAGCAACTGGTTCCGTCGGGCTCGGCGCGGCAGCCGGGTGCCGCGCGGGCGTGCTGCCTCAGTTTGCTCGATGGCTGTCACGCCGCCTCCCAAAGTCGTCCACATGCGGTGTCGACCGCGCGGCCATCGTACTTTTCGGTAACCGTTCAGTGCGCGGTGCGAACGCAGAATTTCACGTACCGGACGGCGGCGAAAGCCGCGGGCGACCTCCGGGATCAGCGGTAGTCGTCCTCGTCCAGCGAGACCACGCGTGCCTGTTCGAGCAGATCGGCCTCGTTCGCCCGGTCCTTGTCCACCTCGGTCACCGGCTCGTCGCGCTCCGGCCGGATGTCGGCCTGCTGCTCGACGGCGTCCACTTCCGGGTCCTCGACACCCAGCTCGGGGGCCGTCTCGTCGTCCAGCTCCTCGATCGTGTCGGGCTCGGTGGGGTCGTGGGCCATGGTTGGGCTCCCTTCCTACGGACATCCCTGAAGCCGGCAGGGGCCGGCCACCTGCGGGTGCCCTGTGTACGAGCCTAGGATGCGGCCGTTCCGGATGCCATGCCGTACGCGCCCGTTCGCTCACCGGGTGTCCCCGGCGCGGGGGCGGACTCTGTGACGGCGAACACATGAACCCCGGTGTGATCATCTCGTAACATTGCCGCATGTCTTCGACCGAGTCGCCTTCCGTGCCGGCCGCCAGCGTCCTCCCCAGGGTGGCGCCCGTCCGGGTCGGCGAGGGGGAGCGACTGCGCTCGGTCGGTCTGCCCGGGGTCACCCTGTCGGTGCGCTGCCGGCCGCCCGCGCGCGAGGGACTGCCGCGCGCCCTCTATGTGCACGGACTCGGCGGTTCCTCGCAGAACTGGTCGGAGCTGATGGCCCACCTGGACGACGTCGTGCACAGCGAGGCCGTCGACCTGCCCGGCTTCGGCGACTCGCCGCCCCCGGACGACGGCGACTACTCGGTCACCGGACACGCGCGCGCGGTGATCCGCTACCTGGACGCGGCCGGGCAGGGCCCCGTCCATCTCTTCGGCAACTCGCTCGGCGGCGCCGTCGCCACCCGCGTGGCCGCCGTACGGCCCGACCTGGTGCGCACCCTCACCCTGATCTCGCCCGCCCTGCCGGAGCTGCGCATCCAGCGCACCGCGGTGCCCACCGGACTGCTCGGCGTGCCCGGCATCGCGGCCCTGTTCACCCGGTTCACCAAGGAGTGGACGGCCGAGCAGCGAGTGCGCGGGGTCATGGGCCTCTGCTACGGCGATCCGGGCCGGGTGACGCCGGAGGCCTTCCGGTACGCCGTCGAGGAGCTGGAGCGGCGGCTGCGGCTGCCGTACTTCTGGGACGCGATGGCCCGCTCGGCGCGCGGCATCGTCAACGCCTACACGCTCGGCGGGCAGCACGGGCTGTGGCGGCAGGCCGAGCGCGTGCTCGCCCCGACGCTGCTCGTCTACGGCGGCCGGGACCAGCTCGTCGGCTACCGCATGTCCGCCAAGGCCGCCCGCGCCTTCCGCGACTCACGGCTGCTGACCCTGCCGGACGCCGGGCACGTGGCGATGATGGAATACCCGGACGTGGTGGCGCGGGCGTTCCGGGAACTGCTGGCACAGCAGGGGGACGCCGAGGGAAACGCCGGGCGGGGGACCGTCGTTGACGACGACGGGGACGACAGCACGGACACGGGCGGCCGCGGGGCCGCCGACGGTACGGAAGCGGGGAGCTGAAGCACACCGTGGGACGCCACAGCCGCCGAGGGCCTGCCCGGCCGGCGGCCAAGGACAACGGTCCGGACATAGCGGCCGGGAGCGAGCGGGACACGGAGCGCGGAGCGCCGGGGGCGGATGCCGGTGCGCGGGCCGGTGTGCGGGGAGCGCCGGGCCCGGCGGGCGCCGGAAGACGCCCCGACGCGACGCCCGCCCACGGGGTGCCGCGCCTGCCGGACGGGGCTCCGGGCCGTGGTGTGCCGCGCCCGGACGGGTCTCCGGCGCGTGCGGTGCCGCGCCCGCCGGAGGGGACCCCGGCCCACGGGGTGCCGCGTCTTCCCGAGGGCACCCCGGCCCACGGCGTGCCCGGCGTGCCCGGTGCCGCGGCGGCGCGTGGCGGCCACCCCGAGCAGCGTGAACCCGGCGGCGGCTGGGGCGACTTCGCGGGCCGGGCCGGTACCGGCGCGCCCGGTGTGGTGCTGCCCAGGCAGCGGCAGGCGGGCCCGGGCGGGCCGGCCGGGCGCGGTCCCCGGCAGGACTACCTGGACGCCTTCGACGGCGACGGCGACCGGGGCCGCGGCGGGCCCCGGGGCACGCACACGAAGGAGGAGTCGGCCGAGCGGGCCGAGGCCGCCGCCTTGGGCACGGACAAGGAGAAGGCGGTACCCGCCCAGCGCGGCGGCAAGGGGCGGGCCTTCACCGGCATCGCCGCGGCCGCCGTCACCACCGTGCTCGCGGTGGTCGTCGCCGGACAGGTCACCGAGGGACGGGACGACGCCGCCACGCTGGGCCGGTCCGCGCCCGACCAGGGCGACGCGAGCGGCCGCCCCTCCGCGCCGGCGAGCGCCGCGCCGCTGACGTACCAGCAGAAGATGGACCGGACGTACCCGCTGAGCGCCACCCTGAAGGGCTCCGGGAAGTTCGACACGGTCCCCGGCTTCGACAAGGCGCCCGGCACCGGCCAGAAGTACCGCTACCGGGTCGACATCGAGCAGGGGATGGGCCTGGACGGCGCGCTGTTCGCGCAGGCCGTGCAGAAGACGCTGAACGACGACCGGAGCTGGGCGCACGGCGGCGCCCGCACCTTCGAGCGGATCTCCTCCGGCAAGCCCGACTTCGTGATCACCCTGGCCAGCCCCGGCACCACGGCCACCTGGTGCGCCAAGTCCGGCCTGGACACCACCGAGGACAACGTCTCCTGCGACTCGGCCGCCACCCAGCGCGTGATGATCAACGCGTACCGATGGGCCCAGGGAAGCAAGACATATGGCGACAAGATCTACATGTACCGCCAAATGCTGATCAACCACGAGGTCGGCCACCGGCTCGGCCACAACCACGTCACCTGCGAGAAGAACGGCGAACTCGCGCCGGTCATGCAGCAGCAGACCAAGTTCCTCGACCACGACGGAATCCACTGCCTGCCCAACCCCTGGCCGTATCCCAGGAGTTGACCTCACCCGCTTATGTCACATTGACATGAGCTGCGAGTTCGTTCATATTTCTGCGCATGTCGTCCCATCACGCCGTCTCCGACAGCGCCGCCATCGAGCTGGCGCTGATCGGCGTGACCGCACTCTGCGTGGCCGACATCGACTGTCGCTGACGCCGCCCCCTGGCGTTCGCGTCGCGACCTTTCCGCTTTCCCCTCCGTGACCCCGGTCGCGGACTCTCCGACGACCCGGCGCCCGAGGCGACGTCTGTCCATGGACGTCTCAACCCTCGTCCAAACGTCTCACCATTCGAGAAATCCTCGAACCAGCCCCGAGAGGTCGTCATTCCGATGCGTCAACCGTCCGTCATAGCGCGCCGCGTGGCAGCGGCATCCGTCAGCCTGGTCGTGGCAGCGGGCGCCGCCGCCTGCGGCCCGAAGGACAACGATGCCAAGGGTTCCGGTGGCGACTCCACGCCCCACAAGGGCGGCACGCTCACGGTCCTGAACTCCGAGCCGCAGACCGACTTCGACCCCGCGCGCCTGTACACCTCCGGCGGCGGGAACGTCCCCTCGCTGGTCTTCCGCACCCTCACCACCCGCAACCGCGCGAACGGCGCGGACGGCGCCAAGGTCGTGCCGGACCTGGCCACCGACACCGGGCGGCCCAGCAAGGACGCGACCGTGTGGACGTACACCCTGAAGAAGGGCCTCACGTACGAGGACGGCACCCCGATCACCTCGGCCGACATCAAGTACGGCATCGAGCGCTCCTTCGCCCCGGAACTCTCCGGCGGCGCCCCCTACCTGCGGGACTGGTTGGCCGGCGCGGCCGACTACCAGGGGCCGTACAAGGACAAGAAGGGCCTGTCGGCGATCGAGACGCCCGACGACCGGACCATCGTCTTCCATCTGAACAAGCCCGAGGGCGAGTTCCCGTTCCTGGCCACCCAGACGCAGTTCGCGCCGGTGCCCAGGAGCAAGGACACGGGCACCAAGTACGAGGAGCACCCGGTCTCGTCCGGCCCCTACGAGGTCGTCGAGAACGAGAACGACGGCGAGCACGTGCTGCTCAAGCGCAACCCCCACTGGTCCGCGGCCACCGACGACCAGCGCAAGGCCTACCCGGACACCATCGACGTCCGCTCCGGGCTCGACTCCTCGGTGATCAACCAGCGGCTGTCCGCGTCCCAGGGCGCGGACGCCGCCGCCGTCACCACGGACACCAACCTCGGCCCGGCCGAACTCGCCAAGGTCACCGGTGACAAGGACCTCGCCGCGCGGGTGGGCACCGGGCACTTCGGCTACACCAACTACATCGCGTTCAACCCGGCCGTGAAGCCGTTCGACAACCCCAAGGTGCGCGAGGCCATCGCCTACGCCGTCGACCGCTCCTCGGTCGTCAACGCGGCCGGCGGCAGCGCGCTCGCCGAGCCCGCCACCACCTTCCTGCCGAACCAGAAGTCCTTCGGCTACACGCCGTACGACCCGTTCCCGGCCGGCCCCTCCGGCAACCCGGCGAAGGCCAGGCAGCTGCTGGCGCAGGCCGGTTACAAGAACGGGCTCACCGTCACGCTGACGCACTCCAACGCCAAGGACTTCGCGACCAGCCCGGAGATCGCCACCGCCCTCCAGGACGCGCTCAAGAAGGCC
This sequence comes from Streptomyces sp. SCPE 10, assembly GCF_051980735.1. Taxonomy (NCBI): domain Bacteria; kingdom Bacillati; phylum Actinomycetota; class Actinomycetes; order Kitasatosporales; family Streptomycetaceae; genus Streptomyces; species Streptomyces sp. SCPE 10. The sequence goes on from NZ_CP197069.1 coordinate 5,028,100, forward strand.
GGGATCACGGTGAAGCTCCAGGGTCTGGAGAACAACGACTACCGGGACACCGTGCACAACGTGAAGACCGAGCCCGGCTTCTTCCTCGCCGGCTGGGGCGCCGACTGGCCCTCCGGCGGTCCGTTCCTCGCCCCGATCTTCGACGGCCGGCAGATCGTCAAGGACGGCGCCAACTTCAACACGAGCCGGCTCGACGACAAGTCGGTCAATGACGAGATTGACGCGATCAACAAGTTGACCGACCTGGACGCGGCCGCCAAGCGCTGGGGCGCGCTGGACAAGAAGATCGGCGAGCGGGCCCTCGTGGTGCCGCTGTTCCACCCGGTCTACAAGCGCCTGTACGGCAAGGACGTCCGGAACATCGTCATCGGCGACTGGACCGGCGTGCTGGACATCTCCCAGGTCGCGGTGAAGTGACGCCGTGAGCGAGGCACTTGTCGCCGTCGAGGCCGCCGGGACGGACAGCACCGTCCCGGCGGCCTCGGGGGCCCGTCTGTTCTGGCGGCGGCTGCGAGCGCAGCGCGCCGCCCTGGTCGCCGCGGCGGTCGTCGCGCTGCTCGTCCTGATCGCGCTCGCCGCGCCGCTGCTCACCGCGGTCGAGGGCCAGGACCCCACCACCTACCACCCGTCGCTGATCGACTCCGCGCGCGGCGGCGTGCCCGTCGGCTCCTTCGGCGGCATCGGCGCCGACCACTGGCTGGGCGTCGAACCCCAGACCGGCCGCGACCTGTTCGCGCGCCTGGTCTACGGCGCCCGGATCTCGCTCGGGGTGGCCCTGGCCGCCACGCTCATCCAGGTCGCCGTCGGGGTCGTCGTCGGCGTGAGCGCCGCGCTCGGCAATCAATGGGTTGATCAAGTGTTGAGCCGGATCACCGACATCATCGTCGCCATGCCATTGATGATCATGTCGTTGGCACTGCTGGCGATCGTGCCGCCGAGCTTTCCGCGGCCCGTCCTGGTCACCCTCGTGATCGGCCTGGTCGCCTGGGGCGGCGTCGCGAAGATCGTGCGCGCCCAGACCCTGTCCGCCAAGGGGCTCGACTACGTCTCGGCGGCCCGGCTCAGCGGCTGGAAGACCCGGCACATCGCCCGCCGCGAACTGCTGCCCGGGCTCGCCGCGCCCGTCATCACCTACGCGGCGCTCCTGGTGCCCATGAACATCTCGGTCGAGTCCGCGCTGTCCTTCCTCGGCGTCGGCGTGAAGCCGCCCACGCCCTCCTGGGGACAGATGCTCACCGCCGCCGACGTCTGGTACCAGGCCGCGCCCCAGTACCTGCTGCTGCCGGCCGGCGCCCTGTTCGTCACCGTCTTCGCCCTCACCGTGCTCGGCGACGGCGTGCGCACCGCCCTCGACCCGCGCGCCGCCTCCCGGCTGCGCGTCGGCACCGGCCGCGGGAAGCAGGCGGACCCCGCCCGCGCGGACGCCGCGGACGAGAAGAAGGAGGCGACCGCATGAGCGGCTTCGGCGGATTCCTGCTGCGCCGGGCCGTGGCCACGGTGATCACCCTGCTCGCCGTCTCGGTGATCGTCTACGTCGTCTTCTACGCCACCCCCGGCAACGTCGCCCAGATCACCTGCGGCCCGCGCTGCTCGCCGGAACAGGTGCACCAGGTCGCCGAGCGGCTGCGGCTGGACGACCCGCTCGCCGCGCGCTACTGGCACTTCCTCCAGGGCCTGTTCGTCGGCCAGGACTTCTCCACCGGCACCTCCGTGGAGCACTGCGCGGCGCCCTGCCTCGGGGAGTCGTACCAGACCGGTCAGCAGGTCCTGGACATCATCCTGGGCAAGCTGCCCGTCAGCCTCTCCCTGGTCGTCGGCGCCATGGTGCTCTGGCTCCTGCTCGGCGTCGGCACCGGGGTGCTGTCCGTCTGGCGCCGGGGCCGGGTCTCCGAGCGGACGCTGACCGCGATCACCCTCGCGGGCATGGCCACCCCGGTGTTCGTCATCGGCCTGGTGCTGATGATCGTCGTCTGCGGCCAACTCCAGCTGCTGCCCTTCCCGCAGTACGTGAACTTCACCGACGACCCGGAACAGTGGGCCTGGAACCTGCTGCTGCCCTGGCTGTCGCTGGCCCTGGTCGAGGCGGCGACCTTCGCCCGGCTGACCCGCAGCGCCATGCTGGAGACCCTCGCCGAGGACCATGTGCGCACCTTCCGGGCGTACGGCGTGGGGGAGCGGGCCATCGTCGCACGGCACGCGCTGCGCGGCGCGTTCGCCCCGGTCATCGCGCTCAACGCCAACAACGTCGGCTCCGCCATCGGCGGCGCCGTCCTCACCGAGGCCCTGTTCGGACTGCCCGGCATCGGCCAGGAACTCGTCCACGCCGTGGAGGTGGTGGACCTGCCGGTGGTCGTCGGCATGGTCCTGGTCATCTCGTTCTTCGTGGTGCTCGCCAACGCCGTCGCGGACGTGCTGTACGCGGTGGCCGACCGACGGGTGGTGCTCGCATGAGCCTGGTGGAAGTCACGGACCTGACGGTCGAGTTCGGCTCCCTGCGGGCCGTGGACAAACTCTCCTTCCGCCTCGCGGAGGGCGGCGCGCTCGCCCTGGTCGGCGAGTCCGGCTCCGGCAAGTCCACCGTCGCGGGCGCCCTGCTGGGCCTGCACCACGGCACCGGCGCCCGGGTCGGCGGCACCGTACGGGTCGCCGGCACCGACGTCCACGCGGCCACCGAGCGGGAGCTGCGGCGGTTGCGCGGCGCCAAGGCCGCCATGGTCTTCCAGGACCCGCTGTCCTCCCTCGACCCCTACTACGCCATCGGCGACCAGATCGCCGAGGTGTACCGGGTGCACGCGCGGGCCTCGCGCCGTGCCGCCCGCGCGCGGGCCGTGGAGGTGCTGGACCGGGTCGGGATCCCGGACGCCGCCCGGCGGGCCCGCTCCCGCCCGCACGAGTTCAGCGGCGGCATGCGCCAGCGCGCCCTGATCGCGATGGCGCTCGCCTGCGCCCCCGAGCTGCTGATCGCCGACGAGCCGACCACCGCGCTCGACGTCACCGTGCAGGCCCAGATCCTCGATCTGCTGCACACCCTGCGCGCGGAGACCGGCATGGGCCTGCTGCTGGTCACCCACGACGTGGGCGTGGCCGCGGAGAGCGTCGACGAGGTGCTGGTCATGCGGTACGGCAGGGCCGTCGAGCACGGTCCGGTCGGCACGGTCCTGGCGGCCCCCCGTGAGGCGTACACCCGCGAACTCCTCGACGCCGTACCGCGCGTGGACGCGCGCCGCACCGGCTCGCCCGCCACCGACGAGGTGGTGCTGGAGGCCACCGGGCTGCGGCGCGAGTTCGGGCGCGGCAGGCGGGCGTTCGCCGCCGTGGACGACGTCTCGCTCACCGTGCGGCGCGGCGAGACCCTCGGCGTCGTCGGCGAGAGCGGCAGCGGCAAGACCACCCTCGGCCGGATGCTGGTCGGGCTGCTGGCACCGACCGCGGGCACGATCCGGTACGCGGGCGCCGCGCACACCGGGGTGAACCCGGCCGTCCAGATGGTCTTCCAGGACCCGGTCTCCTCCCTCAACCCCCGCCGCAGCGTGGGCGAGTCCATCGCCGACCCGCTGCGCGCCCGGGGCGAGAAGGACGAGGAGCGGATCCGGGGGCGGGTGACGGAGCTGCTGGAGCGCGTGGGGCTGGAAGCGGCGCACCACGACCGCTACCCGCACGAGTTCAGCGGCGGTCAGCGCCAGCGCATCGGCATCGCCCGCGCGCTCGCGGCCGAGCCGCGCGTCATCGTCTGCGACGAGCCCGTCTCCGCGCTCGACGTCACCACCCAGGCCCAAGTGGTCGCGCTGCTCGGCGAGTTGCAGCGGGAGCTCGGCCTCGCGCTGGTCTTCATCGCGCACGACCTCGCCGTCGTCCGCCAGGTCAGCGACCGGCTCGCGGTGATGCGCCGGGGCCGGGTGGTGGAGTACGGCCCGGCCGACGAGGTGTACGACAGCCCGCGCGAGGAGTACACCCGGCAGCTGCTGGCCGCGGTGCCCTCCCTGGACCCGGAGCTGGCGGCCCGGCGCCGCGCCGCGCGCGGCGAACCGGCGGCGGCCTGACGGCACACACCGGCGCGGACGTGACGTCCCGTGCCCGCGTGCGCGCCTAGCGCGACGAAACGCCCTCCGCGCGGGAAAGTTACGGCCGTTCACCCCTTTTGGTGGCGCGATGGACAACCGTCCGTCGCGCCACCCGCTTGTCCGCTTACGTTCGTCCCGCTGCGAGCCGCCGGGTGGACGGCGGCCGACCAGAAGGAAGATCGGGGGTGCACACGTGCGCGCAGCACTGATTACGGAGGGTGGTTATCCGTATGTGGGCGGTGACGCCGGCCTCTGGTGCGACCGGCTGGTGCGCGGGCTGGACCGGCACGAGTTCGACCTCTACGCGCTCAGCCGCAGCAGGCGCCAGGAGGAACAGGGACTGCTCCCGCTGCCGCCCCAGGTGACCCGGGTGCGTACCGCACCGCTGTGGACGGCGGGGGACGACGCCGGGGCGGTGGCGTACGGACGGCGTGCCCGCCAAAGGTTCGCCGAGCACTACGGCGAACTGGCCGGCGCGCTGTGCGCCGCGCCGGACGCTGCCGCGGGTGACGCGGTGGCGGACCGTTTCGCCAACGCGCTCTACGGCCTCGCCGGCCTCGCCCGCGAACACGGTGGACTCGGCGCCGCCCTGCGCTCCGACACCGCCGTGCGCACCCTGGAGCGCGCCTGCCGCGCCTCCGGTGCGCCGCGCCCGGCGCGCACGGCGCGCGTCGCCGATCTGCTCACCGTCACCGCACACCTCGAACGCGCCCTGCGCCCTCTCTCCCTCGACTGGTACGGCGACGACGCCCTCGGCGCCGCCGACCTCTGCCACGCCACCTCCGGCGGGCCGGCCGCCCTCCCCGGGCTGCTCGCCCGGCACTTCTCCGGGGTGCCCCTGCTGGTCACCGAGTACGGCGTCCGACTGCGCTCCCACTACCTGGCCCTCGGCCCCGACGCCGCCGCGCCCGCCGTCCGCACCCTGCTCGCCGCCTTCCACGGCCGGCTGGCCACGGAGATCTACCGCCGCGCCGAACTCCTCACCCCCGGCAACGCGCACGCCCGCCGCTGGCAGCAGCGGTGCGGCGCCGACCGGGCCAGGATCCGCACGGTCTACCCCGGCATGGAGGCCGCCCGCTTCGCCGAGGTCGGCGAGTCACCGGACCGCGCGGCCCCGCACACCCTGCTCTGGGTCGGCCGCGTCGAACCCGCCAAGGACCTGGTCTCGCTGCTGCACGCCTTCGCCGAGGTCCGCAAGGAGGAGCCGCGGGCCCGGCTGCGCGTCGTCGGCGCGCCGAACGGCCCCGACGGCGCCGCCTATCTGAGCCAGTGCCGGGCACTGGCGGCCCAGCTCTTCCCGGACGAGGCGGACGGCGCCCATGCCGTGGGCTCCAACCCCGTCTCCTTCGAGGAGATCGGCGGCCCCGAGGCCCCCACGCTGCCCGACGCGTACGCGGCCGGCACGGTCGTCGTGCTGTCCAGCGTGGTGGAGGGCTTCCCGACCGGGCTCATCGAGGCCATGTTCTGCGGCCGGGCCACCGTCTCGACGGACGTCGGCGCGGTGGTGGAGGTGATCGGCGGCACGGGACTCGTCGTACCCCCGCGCAATCCGCGGGCGCTCGCCGATGCCTGCGTGGCGCTGCTGCGCGACCCCGAGCGCCGCGCGCGCCTCGGCGCCGCCGCGCGCGCCCGGGCGCTCGAACTGTTCACGGTCGAGCAGAACATCGCCGCGTTCCACGGCATCTACCTGGAGATCGTCTCGCACTGCCCGGTCCGCCGGGACGTCCTCGACGCGGCCGGCGCACCCCTTCCCTTCGCCGCCCCCGCCGAGTCCCACGTCCCCGCCCACTGGTCCAAGACCCACGTCCCCGCCTGGGCCACCCCGGAGGCCACCCGATGACCGACACACCGGGAACGCCCAGGGGCGCGGAACCGTGGGGCACCGGGACGGGGGCCTTCACGGCACCGGCCGCGAGCGGCCCGCCCGGAGCGGCCACGCGTTCCTCCGGGACGGCCGGCGAGCCGGTCCCGGCGTGGCCGTCCGCCGGAGCGGTGGACGGCGTGCCGGGGTGGACCCGGCCGGCCGGGGCGGCGGAGCGCGGTCCCGGCGCCGGCGAGGAGCGGCCGGACGGGACGCCCGGCGGCGCCCCGCTCACCCCCGGGCCGCTCATGCCCGCCCCGCGCACGCCCGGCCCGCGTCAGCCGGGCGCCCCCGCCACGGGCGCGCGGGCGGGCCGGCCCGAGTCCGTGGCCCGCGCGCCCGACGGCGGGCGCGCACCGGTCCCCGGGCCCGGCGGTGTCGACCCCGTCAAGGCGCTGCTCCACCGGCACCGGGAGCTGTGCGAGCGGGCCGTGGACCCGCTGGAGATCGCGGCCGGTCTGGAGGCGGCGGGAATCACCGACCGGACCGCCGCGCGCTTCCGGCACCGGGACGTGTTCGCGCTGGCCGAGGAGTTGTACGCGCGCGTGCCGCGCACCGGCGAGGCCCGCCCGGAGCCCGCGCCACCGCTTCCCGGGCCCCGGATCCGCGCCCGCTGGGCCCTGTGCGCCCTGCTGCCCGGCGCCGCCGGCGCGGCCACCGTCGCCGGGCTGCGCCTCACCCAGGGCCACCCCCGCCTCCTCGTGGCCGCCGCCGGTCTCCTCGCCGTGGCCCTCGCCGTCCGCGCCGCACTGCGCACCGGGCCCCTCGCCGGTCCGCCCGGCCCCCGCGCCTGGACCCTCTGGCTGCTCGGCTACGCGCTGTTCGGCGACGGCCTGCTGCACAACGTGCTGACCGGCGGCCCCGACACCCTGCCCGACGGCACCCCGGACGGCGACTGGCCCACGGCCCTCGTGCCCGCGCTCGCCCTCGCCCTGGCCGTCGCCCCGGCGGCCTGGTGCGCGCACCTCCTCGCCGCGGGCGCCCGCCGGAGGCTGGCCGGCAGCCGGGGCCTCAAGGACTTCACGGCCGCGGTACGCCCCCTGCTGTTCGGCACGTTCACCCTGTTCCTCGGCGCGCTCGCCGCACTGCTCGCACTGTGCGGCCCGGTCCTCGGCGAACCCGCGGCCCGACCGCAGGCGCTCACCCTCGGCGCCCTGCTCCTGCTCGCGCGCCTGCTCACCGTGCACCGCCACCGGCGCGCCCCCGCCCTCGCGCAGGCCGCCGCGGCGGTCACGGAGGCGGCGGCCCTGGCGCTGCCCCTGGCCGGCCGGCTGCCCCACTGCGGCTTCCTGGCGACACCCGTCCGGACCCTCGTGGACACCTGGGGCGAGGCCGCCGTACCGGCCCTCGCCTGCGGCGCCGCGGCCCTGACCCTGCTGCTGCACGCCGGCCGCACGCTCACCCGGGCCTCGGCCCACGCACCCGTCGGCGCCCCCGAGTGAGCGCCCTCCACAAGCCACTGGCACCACCCCGTTGAAGGAGAACCCGACATGCTCACCGCCCACCAGAAAGTCCCCGAACCCACCGCACCCGTCGGCGCCCCGGGAGCCGCCCGATGAGGGTCCTGCTGATGGGTGCCAACGGATACCTCGGCCGGTTCGTCGCCGAGCGGCTGCTCGCCGACCCCGCCGTACAGCTCACCGCGCTCGGGCGGGGGGACGACGCGGACGTCCGGTTCGACCTCGCGACCGGCAGCCCCGGGGCGCTGACCCGGTTCCTGGACGCGGTCCACCCGGGCGTCGTGATCAACTGCGCGGGCGCCACCCGCGGCGGTGCCCGGGAACTGACCCGGCACAACACGGTCGCCGCGGCCACCGTCTGCGAGGCCCTGCGCCGCAGCGGCTGCGGGGCACGGCTGGTGCAGATCGGCTGCGGGGCCGAGTACGGGCCCAGCCAGCCCGGCTCCTCCACCGCCGAGGACGCCGTGCCGCGCCCCGGCGGCCCGTACGGCGTCAGCAAGCTCGCCGCCACCGAACTGGTCCTGGGCTCCGGCCTCGACGCCGTCGTGCTGCGGGTCTTCTCGCCCGCGGGCCCCGGCACCCCGGCCGGCTCCCCGCTGGGCCGGCTCGCCGAGGCGATGCGCCGCGCCATGCAGTCCGGCGACGGTGAGCTGAAGCTCGCGGGCCTCGGCATCCAGCGCGACTTCGTGGACGTGCGCGACGTCGCGCGCGCCGTGCACGCCGCCTCGCTCTCCGCCGCGCAGGGCGTGATCAACATCGGGTCCGGCCGGGCCGTGCGGCTGCGGGACGCCGCCGGGATCCTCGCCCGCGTGGCCGGCTACGGCGGCGCCCTGCACGAACTCGACGGCCCGCCCGGCCCGTTGCGCGGCGCCCTCGGCCATCCGCGGGCCGAGGCCGACCACACCTCCCCGGCGGCGTTCCCGTACCCGGACGGCTGCGGCAGCTGGCAGCAGGCCGATGTCCGCACCGCGCGCGACCGGCTCGGCTGGCGGCCCCGGATCAACCTGGAGGAATCCCTGGCGGACATCTGGATGGAGGCGGCATGCCGCATCTGACCAGCACCGCGGTGCGCACCGCCCTCGGTGTCCCCGGTTACGCCCACCCCCTGGTCGCCCCCGCCCAGTGGGCCGAACTCGCCCGCCCCGGCACCCCGCTGGACTGGGTGGCGCTCGACGTCTGCGCGGGCCCGGGCGCCCGGCCCGACCCGCACTGCCTGGAAGCCGCGGGCCGGCTGCACCACGCGGGCGTCCGTGTCCTGGGCCGCCTCGATCTCGCCCAGGGCGTCCGTGACCACGCCGAACTGCGCCACGACGCCCTCCGTTACCTCGACTGGTACCAGGTGGACGGCTTCCTGCTGGACCGCTGCCCCACCGGCGCGGCCGAACTCCCCGGCGTCCGCCGGCTGCTCGCCGGCCTGCGGGCGGTCGCCGGCCCCACCCACCTCGTCCTCGGCCACGGCACCCATCCGCACCCGGGCTACGCGGAGTGCGCCGACCAGCTGGTGACCTTCGCGGGGCCCTGGTCCGACTACCGCTGGTCCCAGGTCGCGGAGTGGACGGCGGACTACCCGCCCGACCGGTTCTGCCACTTCGTGCACGGCGTGCCCCGCGGCCACCTGGAGGAGGCGCTGCGCATCGCCCGCTGGCAGGGCGCGGCGACGATCTACTTCACGGACCGCACCGGGGGCCGGGGCCAGGGCGACCCCTGGGAGGCCATGCCCGGCTACTGGGACGAAATCGTCTCGCGCCTCGGAACGGGTGTCTCGGAATGAAGAAGGGCGTGGCAGTGTTGACGGGAGAACAAACGTAGTGATTGACCGACCAACGGAGTCCCCGTGTCGCTGCCACCCCTGGTCGAGCCGGCTTCCGAGCTCACCGTAGACGAGGTCCGCAGGTACTCCCGCCACCTGATCATCCCCGATGTGGGCATGGACGGGCAGAAGCGGCTGAAGAACGCCAAGGTGCTCTGTGTGGGCGCCGGCGGGCTGGGCTCGCCCGCGCTGATGTACCTGGCCGCGGCGGGCGTGGGCACGCTCGGCATCGTGGAGTTCGACGAGGTCGACGAGTCGAACCTGCAGCGCCAGATCATCCACAGCCAGTCCGACATCGGCCGTTCCAAGGCCGAGTCCGCGCGTGACACCGTCCAGGGCATCAACCCGTACGTGAACGTGGTCCTTCACGAGGAGCGGCTCGAGGCCGACAACGTGATGGACATCTTCAGCCAGTACGACCTGATCGTGGACGGCACGGACAACTTCGCCACCCGCTATCTGGTCAACGACGCCTGTGTGCTGCTGAACAAGCCGTACATCTGGGGTTCCATCTACCGCTTCGACGGCCAGGCGTCCGTGTTCTGGTCCGAGCACGGCCCCTGCTACCGCTGCCTCTACCCGGAGCCCCCGCCCCCGGGCATGGTCCCCTCCTGCGCCGAGGGCGGCGTGCTCGGCGTGCTGTGCGCGTCCATCGGCTCCATCCAGGTCAACGAGGCCATCAAGCTGATCGCCGGCATCGGCGACCCGCTGGTCGGCCGGCTGATGATCTACGACGCCCTGGAGATGCAGTACCGGCAGGTCAAGGTCCGCAAGGACCCCAACTGCGCGGTCTGCGGCGAGAACCCGACCGTCACCGAGCTCATCGACTACGAGGCCTTCTGCGGCGTCGTCTCCGAGGAGGCGCAGGCGGCGGCGGTGGACTCCACGATCACTCCCAAGCAGCTCAAGGAGTGGATCGACGACGGCGAGAACATCGAGATCATCGACGTCCGCGAGCCCAACGAGTACGAGATCGTCTCCATCCCGGGCGCCAAGCTGATCCCGAAGAACGAGTTCCTCATGGGCACCGCGCTGGAGTCGCTGCCCCAGGACAAGAAGATCGTCTTGCACTGCAAGACGGGTGTCCGCAGTGCGGAAGTCCTCGCGGTCCTGAAGTCCGCGGGCTTCTCGGACGCGGTCCACGTCGGTGGCGGCGTCATCGGCTGGGTCAACCAGATCGAACCCGACAAGCCGGTCTACTGACCGACGCGCGCTCCCGCGCTGCGTGGAAGCCCACGGCGCCCGACCTCGGTCGGGCGCCGTGGGCTTCCGTCCGGGACGGGTACCGCTCCGCCGTCGACCCGGAGGACCTGGCCCGGCTGCTCGTCGCCGCGTTCGAGGGGCTCACGGCCCGGGAGGTCATCCACGGCGCCGACGAACCGGCCCGGCTGCTGCCCCAGCTGCTGGACGCCCTGTCCGAGCCGGCCTGAGCCCCCTCCGGGCGCGGGACCGGGTGCGGATGCGGGTCAGGTGCAGACCCCGCCGCTCCTGGGGACCTTCCCGTCCAGCAGGTAGGCGTTCACCTTGTTCTGGACGCACTTGTTCTTGCTGTCGTACGCCCCGTGCCCCTGGCCCTTGTACGTCAGCTCCACCGCGACGCCCTTGCCGAGGGCCTGCGCCATCCTGCGCGCGCCCGCATAAGGGGTGGCCGGGTCGCCGGTGTTGCCGACGACGAGGATGGGGGCCGAGCCGGGGGCGCTGACGTCGGGGTGGTAGGCGGCGCCGGGTACGGCCCAGTCGGTGCAGCTGATCATGCCCCAGGCGAGGAAGTCGCCGAACAGCGGGGAGGCGGCGCGGAACCGGGGCAGCGCCCGCTGGACGTCGGCGACGGTGTACCGGGGCTTCTGGTCGGCGCAGTTGATCGCCACGTTCGCCGCGGTGATGTTGCTGTAACCGCCGTTCGGGTTACGGCCGTTCATCGCGTCGGACAGCACCATCAGGACCCTGCCGTCACCGTCGTACGCCTGCTCCAGGCCCTCGGTGAGGTACTCCCAGAAGTCCTTGGAATACAGGGACTGCGCGATGCCGTTGGTGGCGGCCGTCTCGGTGAGCCGGCGCGGGGAGATCCCCGGGATCGGCTTCTTGTCGAGGTTGTGCAGGAGTTGCGCGATGCGGTCCTTGACGTCCTGCGGGGTGTCCCCGATCGGGCAGCCCTCGGGCTTGGAGGCGCAGTCCTCGGCGAAGTTGTCCAGCGCCAGCTGGAAGCCCTTGGCCTGGCCGAGCGCGCTCTGTTCGGGGTCCTGGGTGGGGTCGACCACACCGTCGAACACCGCCCTGCCCACGTGCTGGGGGAACAAGTGGGCGTAGACACCGCCGAGTTCGGTGCCGTAGGAGATGCCGAAGTAGTGCAGCTCGGCATCGCCGAGGAGCCGCCGCATCAGGTCCATGTCGCGGGCCGCGTCGGTGGTGCGCACGTTCGGCAGCAGCTTCCCGGAGTTCGCCTCGCAGGCGGTGTTGAACTTCCGTGTGCGCGCGACCAGCTGGGCCCGTTCGGTGCTGTCGTCGGGTGTCGCGTCCTGCTGGAAGAAGGTGTCGAGCTGGGCGTCGTCGAGACACTTCACCGGCGCGCTGCGGCCGACCCCGCGCGGATCGAAGCTGACCAGGTCGTAACGGGTGCGCAGGGTCGCGTAGTCCTGCGCGAACGCGGGCAGCGCGGTGACGCCGCTGCCACCGGGGCCGCCGAAGTTGAACACCAGCGAGCCGATCCGCCGGCTCGCCGGTCCGCTGGCCCTGGCCCGGATCAGGGCGATGTCGACGGTCGGGCCCTGCGGCCTGCTCCAGTCCAGCGGCGCCTTCATGGTGGCGCACTCCCAGGTGGCGCCGTTCGGCAGCGGGGAGGGGGCGCTCCCACCGCCCTCCGCCTCGGACGGGGCCGGGCAGGCCCGCCAGTCCAGCGTCTGGGCCGTGAACCGCGCACTCGTGCCGGTGGCGCGCAGGTCGCCGTCGCCGCATCCGGTCAGCAGCGCGGCCAGCAGCACGGCGGCCGATGTCAGGGCGGTGGTGGTACGCGGCCGGCGGGGAACGACGGCACGCAGCCGGGAGTCAGAGGCCATGTGCCCATCCTGGGGGCGCGCACGCCGCGCCGCGCGGGGCGCGGTCCGTACGAGGTACGGGACCCGGGAGGGATCACCCCGGGGGATCGTGTCCGGGCCCCGACCTCGTGGGACCGGGTCCCCTACAGGGCGCCCTTGCGGGTCAGCTGGTTGAAGGCCAGCCAGCCCGGCAGCACCGGCAGCCACAGGGTCAGCAGCCGGAACAGCAGCACGGCGGGGGCCGCGACCTCCTTGGGCAGGCCGAAGGCGATCAGACCGAGGGTGAGGCTGGCCTCGACCGCGCCCACGCCGCCGGGAGTGGGCGCCGCGGAGCCGAGCGCGTTGCCCGCGAGGAAGACGACCGCGACGCTGGCGATGCTCAGCGAGGCCGAGCCGTCGCCGAAGGCCCGCACGGACGCGTCGAGGCACATCACGAAGCAGGCGGTCAGCAGCAGCATGCCGCCGATGCCGGTGATCAGCTTCTGCGGCCGCTGGAGCACGTCGAGCATGCGCGGCACGACACCGGCGAACAGCGACCGCACCCGGGTGACCACGAACTTCCGCAGGAACGGCACCGAGGTCACCACCAGCACCAGCACCGCGACGGTCAGCAGACCCGCGATCACGGTGCGGGACGGCGACAGCGACGGGGTCTTCTCGGTGCCGGTCAGATAGCCGAAGGACAGCAGCATCAGGATGTGGCAGCCGAGCCCGAACAGCTGCGAGGCGCCGACGCTCGCCACCGCGAGCCCCGGGCGCACGCCAGCGCGCTGCAGGAAGCGCGTGTTCAGCGCCACACCGCCGACCGCCGCCGGCGCCACGATCTTCACGAACGACCCGGCGACCTGGGCCGCCACCGTCCGCGGGAACGGCACCCGCTCCGGCACGAAGCCCAGCAGCGCCATCGCCGCCGCCACATAGCTCAGCGCCGAGAACAGCACGGCCGCGACCACCCAGCCCCACTGGGCCTGCGCGAACAGCGTGCCGAACTGGATGTGGGTGAGCTGCGTCAGCAGGAAGTACGCGCCGATCGCACCGGCGATGAAGCTGATCAGCGTGCGCGGCCGCACCCGCTCCAGCCGGGCCGGCTGCACCGGGGCCTGGGGCCTGATCCGCAGCACCTGGTGCCGGATCTGGGTGAGCAGGTCCTCCTCGCGGGCCTCCTCTATGGCCTCGTCGATCGCCCGCCGCTCGGCCCGCTGCTCCGCCCGTACCGCCTTCTTGTCCGGCTTGCCGGCCTCTTCGAGCGTGGTGCCGTTCGCGTCGGCGGCCTCCTGGAGCCGGGCCAGCTTGGCCTGCCGGGACGCCTCCAGGACCGCCTCCCGCTCCCGCTCGGCGCGCTCGCGGCCCAGCCGGCGCAGCGTGGCGCGGGTGGAGCGGGTGAGCGCGATCGGCTGGAGCATCGGCAGGCAGTCGGCCACCGCGTCCGGACCGAGCACCCCGACCGCCGAGGCCACCGCCCGTTCGGCGCCGACCCGCAGGCCGAGCGTGGTCAGCAGCTGGGCCACGTCCATGCGCAGCAGCAGCTCGCCGGCCGCGATCTCGCCGCCGCGCAGCTCGGTGAGGATCACCTCGCCGGAACGATCCACCAGGATCGCCTCGCCGGCCAGCCTGCGGTGCGCGATGCGCCGCGACTGCAGCGCGCGCACCTGTCGCCAGGCGCTGCACAGCAGCTCGTCGGTGATCTCCTCGTCGGCCAGCGAGTCCAGGGTGCGTCCGCCGGTGTGCTCGTAGACCAGCATCACCGCGTCCGGGCCCAGCTCCGAGGTGGCGATCAGCTTCGGCGCGTTGGCGCCCGCCGCGATCGCCGCGTACGCCAGCAGCGCCTCCTGCTCCAGCGCCTGGCGCAGCGACTGGAGGCTGGAGCGGGTGGCGAAGCCGCGCAGGGTCAGATTGCGCCACGCCCGGTAGAAGAAGCCCTGCGCCTGCTGCTCCCGGTCCACGACCGTGACGTCCAGCGGCGGGCCGTCCTCCAGGGTGACGAAGTAGCGCCGGCCGCGGTCGCCGTTCTCGCTCTCCACGGACTCCTCGCGGACCGCGCCGACCGGGCGGAAACCGACGTGCCGCAGACCCGCCAGCAGGGTCTGCCCGGTGGGGCGGATGTTGGGGGAGCCGACCGCGTACAGGGTGCCGTAGGCGACGGACCAGCCGATGAGCACCGTCAGGACGATGGAGAAGGCGGTCGTGTAGCCGGTGACCAGCATGGAGAACGCGTCGAGCAGCAGCACGATCCACAGCACCGCGCGCCAGCGGGGTCTGCGGGACATGCCGACGGCCGTCATATAGGCGATGACGGGTGCCAGATAGCCGTGCACCGGGTCGGTCAGGGCGTGGACGTCGCCCGGCGAGGGCTGGGTCAGGGCGTCCTGGATCGAGCCCGGGGCGGCCCGCGCGACCCACAGGTCGGTGGCGAGCGTCACTCCGTGTGCGAGGACGGCGGCGAGGACGCCGTCGGCGATGCGCAGCCCGTCCCGTTTGATCAGCCGTTCGATCGCGAAGGCGACCGGGACCAGCAGGATCGCGATGCTGGAGGCCAGCCCCGCGAAGCGGATCAGCAGGTCGGGGGCCTGACCGGTGCCCTTGTTGATGTCCTGTTCGAGGCCGGAGGTGGTGCCGTGCGCGAACGCGGCGACGGCGAGCACCACCACGATGGCGAGCAGGCCCACCAGGAGCCGCATCAGGTCCGAGGGCCGGTGCACACGGGCGGGGAGCAGCGGCTCGTCGCCCTCCACGGGGTCCGGGTGGTCCGCGTGCGACTCCGGGTCCTGGTCCGGCTCCGGGTCCTCGGCCGCGCGCGGGGCCCGGGCCTGCGGCTCCTGGTCCGCGCGCGGGGCGTCGTCGCCTCCCGGCCCGCGGTCGGCCGGCGGGTTCTGCGGGATGTGCGCCCCCTCGGTGCGTTCCGCTTCGGTGCGTTCCGTGGCCGCAGGCCGCGGTTCCCCGCGCGCGTCCTGGTCGTCCTCGCCCGTCGTACGGCCGGTCTGCGGGCGTGCGCCGGCGCCAGGGGTGCCCGACCCGCCCTCGGGGTGCACGCCCTGCTGTTTCATGATCTCTTCTTGGTCTCGTATCACCGGTCACCGCCCGCACGATGGTGGCATGCCCCACCGACACACGCGGGCGTCAGGGTGCGGATGTGCGATCGCACAGTCTGCCGGAAGCGCCGCGCGGGGGCGAGAGGAACGTCCGGTCCGCTCCGCGCCACGATGTCGGCGGGGTGCGGCAGGATGGGGCGAATGAGCGAGCAGAGCCCCGGTGAGGACATCCTGGACACGCATCCGGCGGAGCTCCCCGAGTACGCCGAGCGGGTCCTTCAGGTCGCCGAGCTGGTCCCGCCGGGACGGGTCATGACGTACGGCGACGTCGCCGAGTGGCTGGAGGAGGGCGGCCCGCGCCAGGTGGGCCGGGTGATGGCCCTCTACGGCGGCGCCGTCCCGTGGTGGCGGATCGTCCGCGCCGACGGGGTGCTGCTGCCCGGGCACGAGCTGCGCGCGCTCGCGCACTACCGCGCCGAGGGCACACCGCTGAAGGAGGCGGGCAGGAGCGCCGAGGGCCACCTGCCGCGGCTCGACATGCGGCGGGCCCGGTGGGACGGCGGTACGGGCGACGAGGGTCACACCTGACAGCTTCCGCCATCGGGCACCCCCGGCGGCAACCCCTGCCCCGTCCGGGTGACACCGGGGACACCCGTGGCATGCCGTACGTTCGAGAGTCGACGGCATCGCGCCGGCGGCCCGTGCGTCCCCCTGCCGGGGGACACCGCCCCGCGCGCGTGACCGCCCGTCCGCCCGCACCACCAGCAAGCAGTACGACCACCAGGACCGGCCAACCACGTGAGCTCCTCTTCCGCCACCGGACGCCCGCCGCACCCCGAGGTGCGGCGGGGGAGCCGTGGCGCCTACCGACTGGTGCGCACCCCGCCGCCGCGGCCGGCCTCCCCTGTTCTGGACGCCGCCCAGCGCGCCGTGGTTGACCACCGGGCCGGGCCGCTGCTTGTCCTCGCGGGCCCCGGCACCGGCAAGACCACCACCCTGATCGAGTCCGTGGCCGCGCGGATCGCCCGGGGCGGCGACCCCGAGCGCATCCTGGTGCTGACGTTCAGCCGCCGTGCCGCCCTCGACCTGCGCGACCGCATGGCCCAGCGCATCGGCGCGGCCCGCGCGCCCCGGGCGACCACCTTTCACTCGTACGGCTACGCCCTGGTCCGCGCCCACCAGGACGGCGAACTGTTCGCCGAGCCGCTGCGCCTGCTGTCCGGCCCCGAGCAGGACGTCGCCGTGCGCGAGCTGCTGGCCGGGCAGCCCGAGCTGGAGCGGCTCGGGCTGACCCATGTGCGCTGGCCGGACGAACTGCGCGCCTGCCTGACCACACGCGGCTTCGCCGACGAGGTCCGCGCCGTGCTCGCCCGCAGCCGTGAGCTGGGCCTCGGCCCGGACGCCCTGGACGCGTTCGCCCGCCGCATCGGCCGCCCCGACTGGCGCGCCGCCGCCGCCTTCCTCGCCGAGTACCTGGACGTGCTGGACCTCCAGGGCGTGATCGACTACGCCGAGCTGGTGCACCGCGCGGTGCTGCTGGCCGGCCGCCCCGAGGTCGCCGCCGCCCTGGCCGCGCGGTACGACGCCGTGTACGTCGACGAGTACCAGGACACCGACCCGGCCCAGGTGCGGCTGCTGCACGCCCTGGCGGGCGGCGGCCGCACCCTGGTCGCGTTCGGCGACCCCGACCAGTCGATCTACACCTTCCGGGGCGCCGACGTGAACGGCATCCTCGACTTCCCGGAGGCCTTCCCGCGCGCCGACGGTCGCCCGGCCCCCGTCCAGGTGCTGCGCACCAACCGCCGCTCGGGCGGCACGCTGCTGGCCGCCACCCGGCTGATCACCCGGCGCATGCCGCTGCCCCGGCTGCCCGCCGAGAAGGTGCGCGCCCACCGGGAGCCGGCCGCGGTACGCGACGGCGGCCGGGTCGAGGTCTACACGTACCCGACCCCGGGCACCGAGCTGGACAACATCGCGGACATCCTGCGCCGCGCCCACCTGGAGGACGGCGTCCCCTGGCGCGACATGGCCGTCCTGGTCCGCGCCGGCGCCCGTTCCCTGCCCACCCTGCGCCGCGCCCTGACCGCGGCCGGCGTCCCCCTGGACATCGACGGCGACGACCTCCCCCTGCGCCACGAACCGGCGGTGGCCCCGCTCCTCACGGCCCTGCGGGCGGTGGCGGTCGCGGAGGCGCGGGAGCGAGAGGGCGGGACGCCCAGGGAGCAGCTGGAGACGGAGGCGGGGCAGCGGGCGGGGGCGGAGTCCCGGGAGGGCGCCGACGCGGGGCCCGACACGGAGGCACGGGCGGAGGCCGAGGCGCCCTGGCTGGACACCGAGACCGCGCTCACCCTGCTCGGCTCCCCCCTCGCCGGCATGGACGCGGCCGATCTGCGCCGGCTGGGACGGGCGCTGCGGGAGGAGGAGCGAGCCGGCGGGAACCCGTTGCCGCCGCCCTCGGACGAACTCCTCACCAGGGCGCTCGCCGAGCCCGAGCGGCTGGCCGTGCACGACCCGGCGTACGCCCGGGGCGCCCAGCGTCTGGGCGCGCTGTTGCGCACGGCCCGCGAGCGCCTCGCGAACGGCGGCACGGCCGAGGAGGCGCTGTGGGACCTGTGGTCCGGCACCCCCTGGCCCGGCCGCCTGGCGCGGGCCGCCCTGCGCGGGGGCGCGGCCGGCCGCAACGCCGACCGGGACCTGGACGCCGTCTGCGCCCTGTTCGCCACCGCCGCCCGCGCCGAGGAGCGCACCGGGGGCCGCGGCGCCCTGAACTTCCTGGCCGAGATCGAGGCCGAGGACATCGCCGCCGACACCCTCACCCGTCGCGCGGTGCGCCCCGACGCCGTACGCCTGATGACCGCGCACCGCGCCAAGGGCCTGGAGTGGCCGCTGGTCGTCGTCGCGGGCGTGCAGGAGGGTCTGTGGCCCGACCTCAGGCGCCGCGGATCGCTGCTGGAGGCCGACCGGATCGGCCGGGACGGACTGGCCGAACCGCTCACCCAGGGCGCGCTGCTCGCGGAGGAACGCCGCCTGTTCTACGCCGCCGCCACCCGCGCCCGCGACCGCCTGGTCGTCACCGCGGTGAAGGCGCCCGCCGAGGACGGCGACCAGCCCTCCCGGTTCCTGACCGAGCTGGGCGTCGAGCCCAGGGACGTGGCCGGCCGCCCCCGGCGCCCGCTGTCCGTGGCCGCGCTCGTCGCCGAGCTGCGCGCCACCACCGTCGACCCGCGCGCCTCCGCCGCCCTGCGGGAGGCCGCCGCCCGCCGCCTGGCCCGGCTCGCCGCACTCACCGACGAGGACGGCCGCCCCCTCGTACCGGCCGCTCACCCCTACCGCTGGTGGGGCATGTTCGAGCCGACCGAGAGCAAGGTGCCGCTGCGCCACCGCGACCAGCCCGTGGTGCTTTCCGGCAGCGCCCTCGACCAGCTGGCCAACACCTGTGCCCTGCAATGGTTCCTGGGCCGCGAGGTGAAGGCCGACGCGCCCGCCACCGCCGCCCAGGGCTTCGGCAACGTCGTGCACGTCCTCGCCGACGAGGTCGCCTCCGGCCGCACCCCCGCCGACCTCGACGTCCTCATGGAACGCCTGGACTCGGTGTGGAACGCGCTCGCCTTCGACGCGCCCTGGAAGTCCCGCCAGGAGAAGGACAACGCCCGCGCCGCGCTCGAACGCTTCCTGAACTGGCACGTCCTGGACCGGGCGGGGCGCACCCCCGTCACCAGTGAGCAGGACTTCGACGTCACCTTGGAGGCGGGCGACTACCAGGTCCGCATCCGCGGCCAGATGGACCGCGTCGAGACGGACGCCGAGGGCCGCGCCTACGTGGTCGACTTCAAGACCGGCAAGCAGGCCCCCACCGCGCGCGAGGTGGCACGCCACCCCCAGCTCGCCGTCTACCAGCTCGCCGTCCGCGAGGGCGCCGCCGACACCGCCTTCGACGGCGTCCGCCCCGAGCCCGGCGGCGCCGAACTGGTGCACCTGCGCCAGGGCGCCGCCCAGCGCGACGGCGGCGAGACGCTGCCCAAGGTGCAGAGCCAGGAACCGCTCGCGGGGGAGTGGGTCGGCGAGCTGCTGGCCACCGCCGCCGGGAAGGTCCTGGACGAGCGGTTCTCGCCGAGCGCCGGCCAGCACTGCACCCACTGCGCCTTCCGCGCCTCGTGCAGCGCCCGGCCCGAGGGGCGGCACGTGGTGGAGTGACGTACCGCACCCCACCCCGCTGACCTGGGCTTCTACCGCCCCGGAGGAGTGGTGCGCGCGAGGCTGTCAGTGCCCCCCGCTAGCCTTTTCCGACATGCCCGCCCATCTCACCGATCCCGAGCAGCTCAAGGAGCTCCTCGGCATCCCCTTCACCCCGGAGCAGACGGCCTGCATCACCGCGCCGCCCGCCCCGCAGGTGATCGTGGCCGGAGCCGGGTCGGGCAAGACCACCGTGATGGCGGCCCGCGTGGTCTGGCTGGTCGGCACCGGACAGGTCGCCCCCGAACAGGTCCTCGGCCTGACCTTCACCAACAAGGCGGCGGGCGAGCTCGCCGAACGCGTCCGCAAGGCCCTCGTCAAGGCGGGCGTCACCGACCCCGACGCCCTCCCGTCGCCCGGCCGGCCCGCCTCGGCGACCGCGCCCTCCGCCGACCCCTCCTGGTGGGACCCGGACAACCCCCCGGGCGAGCCGGTGATCTCCACGTACCACTCCTTCGCCGGCCGCCTCCTCACCGACCACGGCCTGCGCATCGGCCTGGAGCCCGCCTCCCGCCTCCTCGCCGACGCCACCCGCTACCAGCTCGCCGCCCGCGTGCTGCGCGAGGCCCCCGGCCCCTACCCGGCGCTCACCCGCTCCTTCGCCGACCTCGTCAGCGATCTGCTCGCACTCGACTCCGAACTCTCCGAACACCTCGTGGAACCCGGCCGGCTGCGCACCTGGGACACGGAGCTGCTGGCCACCCTCGACGGCGCGAAACTTGGCAACGCCGAGCTGCGCAAGGTCCCCGAGACCGCCGCCGCCCGCCGCGAACTCACCGACCTGGTGCAGCGCTACCGGGCCGCCAAACGCGAGCGGGACCTGCTCGACTTCGGCGACCAGATCGCCCTGTCCGCCCGCCTCGCCGGCCTGCCCGAGGTGGGCCGCCTGCTGCGCGAGGAGTTCCGGGTGGTCCTCCTGGACGAGTACCAGGACACCTCCGTCGCCCAACGCGTCCTGCTCGCGGGCCTGTTCGGCGGCGGCACCAGTCACCCGGTGACCGCCGTCGGCGACCCCTGCCAGGCCATCTACGGCTGGCGCGGCGCCTCCGTCGCCAACCTGGACGACTTCCCGGAGCACTTCCGCCACGCCGACGGCCGCCCCGCCACCCGCCAGGCGCTCAGCGAGAACCGGCGCAGCGGCGGCCGCCTCCTCGACCTCGCCAACGGCCTCGCCGCCCCGCTGCGCGCGATGCACGCGGGCGTCGAAGCCCTCCGCCCCGCCCCCGGCGCCGAGCTCGACGGCCGGGTCCGCTGCGCCCTGCTGCCCACCCACGCCGAGGAGCTGGACTGGCTCGGCGACTCCATCGCCCACCTCGTACACACCGGCACCGCCCCCGGCGAGATCGCCGTGCTGTGCCGTACGGCGGGCGACTTCGGCGCGATCCAGGCCGCGCTCGTCGCCCGGGACGTCCCCGTCGAGGTGGTCGGCCTGTCCGGGCTGCTGCACCTGCCCGAGGTCGCCGACCTGGTCGCCGTCTGCGAGGTCCTCCAGGACCCCGGCGCCAACGCCGCCCTGGTACGGCTGCTCACCGGGCCCCGCTGGCGCATCGGCCCCCGCGACCTCGCCCTGCTCGGCCGCCGCGCCCGCCTGCTGGTCGCCCACGCCCGCGCCGACGACGCCGACGACCCGGACCGCCGGCTGGCCGCCGCGGTGGAGGGCACCGACCCGGCCGAGGTGATATCGCTCGCCGACGCCCTGGACACCTTCCTGGACGCCTCCGGCGAGGACGAGGACGGGCTGCCGTTCTCCCCGGACGCCCGGGTGCGCTTCGCCCGCCTCGCCGCCGAACTGCGCGAGCTGCGCCGCGCGCTGTCCGACCCGCTGATGGACGTGCTGCACCGCGTCCTCGCCGTCACCGGTCTGGAGGTGGAGCTGTCGGCGTCCCCGCACGCGCTGGCCGCCCGCCGCCGTGAGACCCTCGCCAACTTCCTCGACGTGGCCGCCTCCTTCGCCGCGGGCGACGGCGAGGCCACCCTGCTCGCCTTCCTCGGCTTCCTGCGCACCGCCGCCCAGTACGAGAAGGGCCTCGACAACGCCCTGCCCGGCGGCGAGAACACCGTCAAGGTGCTCACCGCGCACAAGTCCAAGGGCCTGGAGTGGGACGTCGTGGCCGTGCCCGGCCTCGTCACCGGCACTTTCCCCAGCAGCCAGGGCCGCGACAAGTGGACCGCCCAGGCCAAGGTGCTGCCGCACGCCCTGCGCGGCGACGCCGACACCCTGCCCGACGTCGACGGCTGGGACGCGCGCGGCATGAAGGCCTTCCACGAGGCCATGAAGGACCACCAGCACACCGAGGAACTCCGCCTCGGCTACGTCACCTTCACCCGCCCCCGCTCCCTCCTGCTCGGCTCCGGCCACTGGTGGGGGCCCAGCCAGAAGAAGAAGCGCGGCCCCTCGGACTTCCTCCGGGCGCTCCACGACCACTGCGCCGCCGGGTACGGCGAGATCGAGGCCTGGGCGGACGAACCCGGCGACGACGAGGAGAACCCGGCCCTGCGGGCGCCCGACACGGAGTTGGCCTGGCCGCTGCCCCTGGACCCGGAGGCCCTCGCCCGCCGCCGCGCGGCCGCCGAGACCGTCCTCGCCCACCTGGCGGCCCCGAACCCGGCCGACCCCGCCGTTCCCACCGCCTCCGGCGACCCGGACTGGCCCGCACCGCCCGAGGAACCGCCGTACGACGAACCGCCCTACGAGGACGAGCCGCCGTACGACGAGCAGCCCTACGGCGATGAGCCATACGACCCGGAGCCCTACGACGACGAGCCGTACGGCCCGGCCCCCGCCGCCCCCGCCGCTCCCACCGTCCCCCACCAGGCCACCGCCCCCGCCGAGCCGGTCCTCACGCCCGAGGAGTCCCGTCTGATCGCGTCCTGGGACCGCGATCTGGACGCGCTCACCCGGGAGCTGCTGCTGGCCCGCCGCACCGTCACGGACGTCCCCCTGCCCGTGACGCTCACCGCGACCCAGCTGCTGCTCCTGGCCGAGGATCCGGACGGGCTCGCACAGGAGCTCGCGCGCCCCATGCCGCGCCCCCCGCAGCGGTCCGCGCGCCGCGGCACCCGGTTCCACGCCTGGGTGGAGTCCCGCTACGAGGAGCTGGCGCTGCCCCTGCTGGAGCCCGACGAGCTGCCCGGCGGCGACGCGGAGATCGCCGACGAGGAGGACCTGGAGGCGCTGAAGGAGGCCTTCGAGCGCACCGAGTACGCCCGGCGCACGCCGTACCGCGTCGAGGCCCCGGTCCAGCTCACCCTCGCCGGGCGGATCGTGCGCGGCCGGATAGACGCCGTCTACCGCACGGGCGAGGGCGCGGCGGCGACGTACGAGATCGTGGACTGGAAGACCGGCCGCGAGCACACCGCCGACCCGCTCCAGCTCGCCGTCTACCGGCTGGCCTGGGCCGAGCAGCAGGGCGTCCCGCTCGACTCGGTCACCGCCGCGTTCCTGTACGTGCGCACCGGCGAGGTGGTCCGCCCCGCGGACCTGCCGGACCGTGCCGCGCTGGAGCGGCTGCTCGGCGGCCCCGGCCGGACGCCCGGCACAGCCGGGCCGGCACCGGAGGTGACACGGCGCCCACCGCGAGTGTGACGAACCGCCCGCCGAGGATGCCCGCGCGGGCCGATAGGCTCGTGAGCATGAGCCAGACCCCGGACAGCGCCGTCCGCACGTACATCGAGCAGCACCGCGCCGCCTTCCTCGACGACCTCGCCGCATGGCTGCGCATCCCCTCCGTGTCGGCCCAGCCCGACCACGCGCCCGACGTGCGGCGCAGCGCCGACTGGCTCGCCGCCAAGCTGAGCGAGACCGGCTTCCCGACCGTCGAGGTGTGGCCCACCGAGGGCGCCCCGGCCGTCTTCGCCGAGTGGCCCTGCGACGACCCCGGGGCGCCCACCGTGCTGGTCTACGGCCACCACGACGTGCAGCCCGCCGCCCGCGAGGACGGCTGGGACAGCGAGCCCTTCGAGCCGGTCGTGCGCGGCAACCGGCTCTACGCACGCGGCGCGGCCGACGACAAGGGCCAGGTGTTCTTCCACACCCTCGGTGTGCGCGCCCACCTCGCCGCCACCGGCCGCACCGCCCCCGCGGTCGGCCTGAAGCTGCTGATCGAGGGCGAGGAGGAGTCCGGCTCCCCGCACTTCCGGGCCCTGGTGGAGGAGCGCGCGCAGCGCCTTATGGCCGACGCCGTGATCGTCTCCGACACCGGTATGTGGGCCGAGGACACCCCGACGGTGTGCACCGGCATGCGCGGCCTGGCCGAGTGCGAGATCCGCCTTCACGGTCCCGACCAGGACATCCACTCCGGTTCCTTCGGCGGCGCCGTGCCCAACCCGGCCACCGCCGTCGCCCGCCTGGTCGCCGCCCTGCACGACGAGCGGGGACGGGTGGCCGTCCCCGGCTTCTACGACGGCGTCGTGGAGCTGACCGAGCGCGAGCGCGAGCTCTTCGCCGAGCTGCCCTTCGACGAGGAGCGCTGGCTGCGCACCGCCAAGTCCCGCGCCACCCACGGCGAGGCCGGGCTCACCACCCTGGAGCGTATCTGGGCCCGCCCGACCGCCGAGGTCAACGGCATCGGCGGCGGCTACCAGGGCCCCGGCAGCAAGACCATCATCCCGTCCTCGGCCATGGTGAAGCTGTCGTTCCGGCTGGTCGCCGGGCAGGACCCGGACCACGTCGAGAAGGCGGTCCGCGCCTGGGCCGCCGAGCAGGTGCCCGCCGGGATCCGCGCCGAGATCGACTTCGGTTCGGCCACCCGCCCCTGTCTGACCCCGCTCGACCACCCGGCGCTGCGCTCGGTGGCCCGGGCGATGGGCCGCGCCTTCGAGGGCCCGGTCCGCTTCACCCGCGAGGGCGGCTCCGGCCCCGCCGCCGACCTCCAGGAAGTCCTCGGCAGCCCCGTGCTCTTCCTGGGCATCTCCGTCCCCTCCGACGGCTGGCACGCGCCCAACGAGAAGGTCGAGCTGGACCTCCTCCTCAAGGGCGTCGAGACCAGCGCCTACCTGTGGGCCGACCTGGCCGAGAACTGGCGGCCCACCGCCTGACCGGCCCGCACCGGGCCCCGGCAGGGGGACGCCGGGGCGAGGGGCACACTGGAAGGACCGCCCCCGCCCGCCCGACCCGGTGCGTCCCGTCGCACGCCCCGCCGAACCGCCCGCCGAACCGAACCGCCGCACTGGGGGAGTTGGAAGCACCCGTGACCACCTGGACCGACGACACAGCCGATCGACCCATCTCGCTGACCGACCCCGGCGGCATCGACCGCGCCGCCCACCACCGGCTGGACGAGGCCTGGCTCGCGGCGGCGTGGAGCCACCCGACGACCCGCTGTTTCGTGGTCTCCGGCGGCCAGGTCCTCATCGACGAGACGCCCGACGGCCGGACCGAACTCGTCATGACGCCGTCCTTCGAGGCCCCGCTCACCGAGGCGCACCGCTACTTCCTCGGCATCGACGAGGACGGCGTGTCCTACTTCGCGCTCCAGAAGGACGCGCTGCCCGGCCGCATCGACCAGTCCGCGCGCCCGGCGGGTCTGCGTGAGGCGGGCCTGCTGCTGTCGGCGCGCGACACCGCGCTCATGGTGCACGCGGTCGGCCTGGAGAACTGGCAGCGCACCCACCGCTTCTGCTCCCGCTGCGGCGAGCGCACGGTGATCGCCGCGGCCGGTCACATCCGCCGCTGCCAGGCCTGCGGCGCCGAGCACTACCCGCGCACCGACCCGGCGGTGATCATGGCGGTCACCGACGCGGAGGACCGCATCCTGCTCGGCCGCCAGGTGCACTGGCCCGAGGGCCGCTTCTCCACGCTGGCCGGCTTCGTGGAGCCCGGCGAGTCCATCGAGCAGGCGGTGCGCCGCGAGGTCGCCGAGGAGGTCGGCGTCACCATCGGCGGCGTCGAGTACGTGGCCAGCCAGCCCTGGCCCTTCCCGTCCAGCCTGATGCTCGGCTTCATGGCCCGCGCCACCACCACCGAGATCCAGGTCGACGGCGACGAGATCTCCGAGGCCCGCTGGTTCTCCCGCCAGGAACTGCACGAGGCCTTCGAGTCCGGCGAGGTGCTGCCGCCCTACGGCATCTCCATCGCGGCCCGCCTGATCGAGATGTGGTACGGCAAGCCCCTGCCCACCCGCGCCGCCTTCTGAGGCACCCCGGCGGGCCGCCCGGGTGTCGTACGGCACACGAAAACGGCGGTTCCCGAGTCGCTTCCGGACTCGGGAACCGCCGTTTCGCAGCTCGGGCCGTTACGCGGCGAGCTTCTGCTTGACCTGGGCCAGCGACGGGTTCGTCATGGTGGTGCCGTCCGCGAAGAGCACGGTCGGAACCGTCTGGTTGCCGCCGTTCGCCTTCTCCACGAAGGCCGCGGACTCGGGGTCCTGCTCGATGTTGATCTCGGTGTAGGCGATGCCCTCCCGGTCCATCTGGCTCTTCAGCCGACGGCAGTAGCCGCACCAAGTCGTGCTGTACATCGTCACAGTGCCCTGCATGTCTCTCGCGCTCCTCAGGCAGCTCGGAAAAACGTCGTCCGCACAGTGAACGCGGGCGACCGGCCCGCCATTCCCACGGGGGGTATCGGGCCGGACCGGCCGCCTCGCTGTGACTCCCACCGCATCGGTACGACCATCACACCCCGCCTGTGGACAACCGGCGCGGCCGTCCCGGGCGACCTGGCAGCATGGCTGGTGTGACAGCAGCAACGCACTCCCCCCTCTTCCCGCAGGTACCGGATGTCCCGGACTCCGCCGACGCGGTGCTCGAAGGGCTCGATCCCGAGCAGCGCGAGGTGGCCACCGCCCTGCGCGGCCCGGTGTGTGTGCTGGCCGGCGCGGGCACCGGCAAGACCCGGGCGATCACCCACCGCATCGCCTACGGGGTGCGCGCCGGGGTCCTCCAGCCCACCAGCGTCCTCGCCGTCACCTTCACCAACCGCGCCGCCGGAGAGATGCGCGGCCGGCTGCGCCAGCTCGGCGCCCAGGGCGTCCAGGCCCGCACCTTCCACTCCGCGGCCCTGCGCCAGCTCCAGTACTTCTGGCCGAAAGCCATCGGTGGCGGCATGCCCCGGCTGATCGACCGCAAGATCCAGCTCGTCGCCGACGCGGCCGCGGCCCTCGGCACCCGGCTCGACCGGGGCGAGCTGCGCGACGTCACCAGCGAGATCGAATGGTGCAAGGTCACCCAGACGATCCCGGCCGACTACCCGTACGCGGCGGCGAAGGCCGGCCGCGAGGCCCCCCGCGACCCCGCCGAGATCGCCCACCTGTACGCGGCCTACGAGGACCTCAAACGCGACCGCGCGGTGATCGACTTCGAGGACGTGCTGCTGCTCACCGTCGCCATCCTCCAGGACCGGCACGACATCGCCGAGCAGATCCGCGCCCAGTACCAGCACTTCGTGGTGGACGAGTACCAGGACGTCAGCCCCCTCCAGCAGCGCCTGCTGGAACTGTGGCTCGGCGAGCGCGACGACCTGTGCGTCGTCGGCGACGCCAGCCAGACCATCTACTCGTTCACCGGAGCAACGCCCGACCACCTCCTCGACTTCCGCGTCCGGTACCCGGGCGCCACCGTCGTCAAGCTGGTCCGCGACTACCGCTCCACGCCCCAGGTCGTCCGCCTGGCCAACGGCCTGCTCGCCCAGGCCCACGGCCGCGCCGCCGACCACCGGCTGGAACTCGTCTCCCAGCGCCCCTCCGGCCCCGAACCCGTCTACGCCGAGTACACCGACGAGCCGGCCGAGGCCGAGGGCGCCGCCCGCCGCATCCGCGAGCTGATCGACGCCGGCGTCCCGGCCGCCGAGATCGCCGTCCTGTTCCGCACCAACTCCCAGTCCGAGACCTACGAGCAGGCCCTGGCCGACGCCGGCGTGCCCTATCAGCTGCGCGGCGCCGAGCGCTTCTTCGACCGGCCCGAGGTGCGCAAGGCCGGCATCGCCCTGCGCGGCGCCGCCCGCTTCGGCGGCAACGACGCCCTGCTGGACGGCGCCGTGGACCTGCCCTCCCAGGTCCGCGCCGTGCTGTCCGGCGAGGGCGGCTGGACCCCCGTGCCCCCGGCCGGCTCCGGCGCCGTCAGAGAACGCTGGGAGTCCCTCGCCGCGCTGGTCAACCTCGCCCAGGACCTCGCCGCCGCCCGCCCGGGCGCCACCCTCGGCGACTTCGTGGCGGAACTGGACGAGCGGGCGAACGCCCAGCACGCCCCCACCGTCCAGGGCGTCACCCTCGCCTCGCTGCACGCCGCCAAGGGCCTCGAATGGGACGCCGTCTTCCTGGTGGGCGTCGCCGAGGGCATGCTGCCCATCACCTACGCGAAGACGGACGAGCAGATCGAGGAGGAGCGCCGACTGCTCTACGTCGGCGTCACCCGCGCGCGAGAACGCCTCCATGTCTCCTGGGCCCTCTCCCGCTCGCCCGGCGGCCGCCCGAATCGCAGGCCCAGCCGCTTCCTCGACGGACTGCGCCCCGGCACCACCCCCACCGTGGGCCGCGGCGCTGCCGCGACCGTCGGCGGCGTCGAGCGCGGCGTCCTCGCCGCCGCCGCGGCGGCCGCGGTGCCCCGGCGCACCCAGCGCACCCCGGCCCGCTGCCGGGTCTGCGGCCGCACCCTCACCGACGCCGGCGAGATGAAACTGATGCGCTGCGAGGACTGCCCCTCCGACATGGACGAAGGGCTCTACGAGCGGCTGCGCGAGTGGCGGGCGGCGCAGGCCGCGCAGAGCGGTCAGCCGGACTTCTGCGTCTTCACCGACCGCACCCTGATGGCCATCGCGGAGGCCCGGCCGGACAGCGCCGCCGAACTCTCCCGCATCCCCGGCGTCCTCAGCCGCAAGCTGCGCAGCTACGGAGCCGATGTGCTGGCCATCTGCGCAGGTCAGGAGGTTGGGGGCGAGGACGCGGACGACTGATGCGAACTCGTCGAAAAAATAGTTTGCGCACGCGCCGCGAATCCCCATAGGTTCTAGGCACGGAAGCAGCGGCCTTCTCCAAGGCCCGGCCTCCGTGATGTACTTGCACATACGAAACGGACTGGTTCACCAGTCCCTGAGACGCCGAGAGGAGGCGAGTCCGGTGATCAGCATCAACTTCAGCACCAACGGCACGGCCAAACTGACCGATCGCTCGACCGTCTCCCTGTGCATCCTCGGCGCCTCCCACCAGGGCACCGGTCTGTCCGGCATTCGTGCCGTCCGTCCGGCCTCCGCCCTGGCTCTCGCGGGCCTCCCTGCCCGTGATGAGCGCAATGAGCGACCGACCAAGGCACTGGAAGCGGTAGTGGCACAGGCAGGCGCCTATGCCTTTGCAGCGGCCGGTGCCGGATTCCGGAAGCAGACGACGCAGCACCACCAGATGTGGGCCTTCCGTGGGCCAAAACCCTGGAGCTATCCAGCCTGACCTGATCAGGCCGGCGCCTTCAGGGCCGCGGAACCCCATCCGGGATCCGCGGCCCTTCAGTTTTTCCCGAACGGGGAGGACACCGCGAAGGGGCCTCGGGACAAGAAAAGAACCCGGTACCAGCCGCCACCCGGTCAACCGGCCGGAACGACCAGACGAGGAAGACCAACCGTGCAACTCGAAGCGCACGCCCCGTCCGTACCGCCTTCGCAAACGATCCCCCCGCCCGGCCTCACGGAGGACCCCGCCTTGATCCCGCTCACCGCGCTCACCGCGCTCGACGACGCCATCGAGAACCTCGGCGTGCCCGTTCCGTGCCGCTCCTACGACCCGGAGGTCTTCTTCGCCGAGTCGCCCGCGGACGTGGAGTACGCCAAGTCCCTGTGCCGCACCTGCCCGCTGATCGAGGCCTGCCTCGCCGGGGCCAAGGAGCGGCGCGAGCCCTGGGGCGTCTGGGGTGGCGAGCTGTTCGTGCAGGGTGTCGTCGTCGCCCGGAAGCGGCCGCGTGGCCGCCCGCGGAAGAACCCGGTCACGGCATGAACACCACAGGAACAATCGACCGTCCCCTCACGCACGACCCCAAGAAGCAGGCCCCGATGAAGCCGTCCGCCAGCGAGCCCGCAGGCTCCGCGACCACAGATTCCCGCACCACCGGCGCCACCGAAGCGCGCCAGAACAGGACCCGAGAGATGCAACTCATGCAAGAAGCCCTGGCACGTGCGCATATGCACGACCGGTTGCATGACGCCCGCCGGGAGCGCCAGGCCACGCGCCTGGCCGTCGCCCAGCGGATGCAGCGCCGGGCGGAGCGCGC
The DNA here is from genome assembly GCF_051980735.1 of Streptomyces sp. SCPE 10. Lineage (NCBI taxonomy): Bacteria > Bacillati > Actinomycetota > Actinomycetes > Kitasatosporales > Streptomycetaceae > Streptomyces > Streptomyces sp. SCPE 10. The sequence continues at coordinate 5,057,774 of NZ_CP197069.1, forward strand.
CTCGCTGCGCGCCCGCCGGGCGCTCGCCATGGCGGTCATGCAGTAAGAGCCACACCTGAACAGCGGTGGCCTCCCGGCGCGGACCGGGGGGCCGAGACGCTCCCCGCGGGGGCCGGTCCGGCCGAACGGACCGGCCCCCGCGGTGCGTTCTGCGCGCCGCCGGACGCTCACGGAGTTATCGTCACCGGGTGACGAGTCTTCCCCCAGGAAGCGATCAGGGCGGCTCCCCGGAGCGCCCGGCACCCCTGCTGTGCGCACGCTGCGGCATCCCCGCCCCCGGCCCCCACCCGGTCACCTGGACCTGCTCCGTGGAGAACGGCACCCCGGTCCACTTCTGCGACACCTGCTCCCGTGAGAACCTCCGCTCCATCGAGGGCCGGCTGGACTCGGCGTGGTGGTGACCACCACCCCCGGGGCCGCTCCGGCCGCCTCGGGGCGTCCCGGGATCAGGCCTGCGCCGCCGACTCCTCCTCGGTCGGGTCGTCCTCCGGAAGGTCGTCGAGGGCGAAGCCGGGGAGCCAGGCTTCGAGCTCGTCGCGCAGCCGGACCGTGGCGCCCAGCTGGCACAGCACGCCGATGGTGCTCAGGGTCACCCGGTGGATCAGGAGGTACGCCGGGGGCAGGTTGAGCCGCTTGCCTAGCTGGTAGGCGGGTGAGCGCGGGTCGGCGATGCGGGCGGCCTGGCCGCGCATCCAGGAGCGGGTGAAGGTGAACGCGTCGACACGGGCCGGCTCGATGATCGGCAGCAGATAGTCGAGGACCGCGTCCGGATCGAGCTCTATCGACTCCTTGACGAAGCCCTCCTCGCAGAGCAGTTCGTAGACCGTCTCGGCGTCGCCGTCCAGCGTCAGCCGCAGGGAGATCCCGATCGGGGTCGGCAGCCCCCCGGGCAGCCGGTCGACGGTGCCGAAGTCCAGGACCCCGAGGCGCCAGTCGTCCTCGCCGTCCGGGCCGCCGGGCAGCAGCCGGAAGTTGCCCGGATGCGGGTCCGCGTGCAGCAGCCCGGTGCGGGCCGGGCCCGAGAACAGGAAGCGGGCGAGCAGCTGGCCGGCCCGGTCCCGCTGCTCCGGGGTGCCGTCGGCGATGATCTCGGACAGCGGGACGCCGTCCATCCACTCCGTGACCAGCACCTGGTCGCACTGGTGCACCACGGCCGGGACCACCACGTCCGGGTCGCCCGCGAACTCCTCCGCGTGGGCCGTCTGGGCCGCGGCCTCCAGCCCGTAGTCCAGCTCCTCGGAGACCCGGTCCCGCAACTCGGCGATCAGCGGCTTTATGTCCATGCCCGGGATGAGCGGCCCCAACAACCGGGCGAACCGGCCCAGTTGGCCGAGGTCGGACAACAGTGCCTCGCCCGCGCCCGGGTACTGCACCTTGACCGCCACCTCGCGGCCGTCGTGCCACACCGCCCGGTGCACCTGGCCGATCGAGGCCGCGGCCGCCGGCTTGTCCTCGAACTCCTCGAACAGCTCGCGCCAGTCCGGGCCCAGCCGCTCCTCCAGCACCGCGTGCACCGTGCGGGTCGGCATCGGCGGGGCCGCCTCCTGGAGCTTGGTCAGGGCCGCCCGATAGGGGCCGGCGACCTCCTCGGGCAGCGCCGACTCGAAGACGGACAGGGCCTGCCCGAACTTCATGGCCCCGCCCTTCAGCTCCCCGAGCACCTTGAAGAGCTGCTCCGCCGTGCGCTGCTGCAGCTCCCGGCCGACGATCTCCGCGGACTCGCCCACGATCCGCTTGCCCAGGCCCCAGGTCGCCCGGCCGGCGAAGCCGAGCGGGAGCGCGGCGAGCTTGGCGGTACGGGTGACCGCCTTGCGGGGAAGATCAGACATGCGCCCTCCAAGTCCCTGTCGGCCGTGCCGCGCCCGCTTCGCGTGCCCGCTCCGTCGACGGCCGTTGCACCGCCATTGTCGCGCGTGCGGGCCCGCCGGTCGGTGTGTGTTCCGCCTCTGCTTTCTTACCGGCCCGCCGCGCGGCCCCGCAGCCGCAGGCCGGATGCGGCCACAGAGGGCGTGCGTGCCAGGTCAGACCGGGCAGGGACGCCTCCCAGCGGGCGCCCGGGCCGGACGGCGACACACCGTCGAGGAAGGCCAGGGCGTGGGCCGCGGCCAGCCCGGCGACCGTCGTGGCGAGAGCCAGGTCACAGGCCCCGGGGTGGCGGGAGCCGCCGGAGCGCCACTGGGCGAGCAGCCGGGGCCAGGCCGGGTCCCGGTCCGTGCGGCTCTCGTGCAGACAGCCGGCACAGGCCGTCTCGCCGGGCAGCACCAGTGGGCCGACCACGCCCGTGCCCTCCACCACACCGGCGTACAGATGCGGGGTGCCCGAGGCGAGCAGCGGCTCGGCGGCGCGCGGATCCGGGGCGTGCACGGCCACCTCGTCCCGCGGCGCGAGGATCACCAGGGACAGACCGGGCTCCTCGGCCCCGGAACCGGGGGAGTGGGCGCGGCGGGGCGGGCGGTCCGGGGCGGCCCGGCGGACGGCGGCCGCCGCGGCCGTCCGGCGGGGCCGGCCGACCGACTCGGCGGGCAGCCCGCCGGGTGCCACGTCCTCCGGCCGCACCCGGCCCTCGTCGAGCACCTCCACCTCGCCGACGCCCGCGCCCGCGAGCACCGCCGCCAGCACCGCCCCGACCCGGCCCGCGCCCCGCACCCGGACCCGCAGCGCGCGCCGGGCGGCGAGCCGGGCGAGCGCGCCGCCCGGCTCGGGCGTGGTCAAGGAGAGCGAGGCCAGATCGGGGCGCAGCCGCCGCAGCACCTCCGGCTTGCCGCGCAGCGCGTCCGCGGCCGGCCCGCCGCCGCGCGCGTCGTCGACGAGGCCCGCGCGGGCCAGCCGGTCCACCAGCGCGTCGACGTGGCCGTCCGGCAGGTCGAGGCGGCGGGCCTCCGCGCGCAGCAGCGGCAGCCCCCGGGTGCCGTTGAGCAGGTCGAGGAGACCGCCCGTGGCGGCGTCCATCGGGCCGAGCGTCAGCGCGTGCGCGGCGGTCATCCCGAACTGCACCGTGCCGAGGTCCCGCCAGCCGCGCCGCAGCGCGGGTTTTACCATCGGATGCATGCCCGGCCCCCGTCTCCCGTGTCCGTGTATCTGGGTATCCGTCGAGACTCCGGCGGAATTGGTCGTGTTCCGCCGACACCTGCCAGCATGCACGCCCGGCCCGCGCGGCGCGGAAAGTTATCCACAGGCGAGGGAGTTCTTCATATGAACCGGCAGGGGTGGTGGCAACTCGCGGGAGTGTCAGCAGGGATGGAAGGGGTGAAGTTCGCGAAACTCTAGAAAAGGTGCAAATCGGATACTTGGATCGTCACGCAAATCAAACCCGCGGTGGGGATCCGCACCGAACCGTCCGGGAGCCGGGACTTCGCCGGGGCCCAGCGGGTAACGTCGGGGCGTGCCCGCCGACCCACTGCACCGCGCCGGAAAGACACAGCGCGGCACGACGAGCGCGATCGAGGTCCGCAGAAGCGCCCGGCGCCGCCGGACGGTCTCCGCGTACCGCGAGGGCGATCGCACTGTCGTGCTGATCCCCGCCCGGATGTCGAAGGCGGAGGAACAACGCTGGGTGACCGTCATGCTCGACAAACTCGCCGCCCAGGAGAGCCGGCGGGTCCTCGGTGACAGCGCGCTGACCGAGCGCGCCGAACGGCTGTCGGCCCAGTTCTTCGACGGCCGCGCCCGCCCGGCCTCCGTGCGCTGGGTCACCAACCAGAACACCCGCTGGGGTTCGTGCACCCCCGCCGAGGGCAGCATCCGCCTCTCGCACCGGCTCCAGGGCATGCCCGAGTACGTCATCGACTACGTGCTCTGCCACGAGCTGGCGCACCTTCTGGTCCCCGGTCACGGAGCCGACTTCTGGCGGCTGCTGGAGGCATACCCGCGCACCGAACGCGCCCGCGGCTATCTCGAAGGGGTGGTCGCCGCCGCACGGCTGCCGCACGCTCCCGGCGCGCGCGACGAGTGACGGACCCGCGGTGGACGGCCGCCGCCCGAGACCGGTCCGGGTGACCGCTCCCTCCGACCGGTCCCTCCGCCGGTTCCGTGTGCGCGGTCGGGCCCGGTTGTGTACCGGGTCTGTACCGACGGGGACCGGCGGGGGTGGTTGTCGGTCACAGCCGTTAGCCTGGCGCGACGCACTCACCATCGGGATGGGGGACGGTCGTATCGCATGGCCAGGGACTTCCAACGCGGCCACAAGGCCAGGATCAGTGACCTCACCGCGGGCACCGATCTGTACGTAGGCGTGCAGATCGCCGGCCCCGGACTGACCTTCGACATCAGCTGTTTCGGGCTGGACGCCGACGAACGGCTTTCGGACGACCGGTACTTCATCTTCTTCAACCAGCCGAAGTCGCCGGAGGAGTCCCTCCAACTGCTCGGCGCCCAGGCGGGCGACACGGAGTCGTTCCGGGTCACCCTCGACCGCGTCCCGGCGCACATCCGCAAGCTGTCCTTCACGGCGACCATCGACGGCGCCGGACAGATGTCGCAGATCGGCCCCGGCTACCTGCGGATCGTCGCGGGCGGCGAGGAGGTCGCCCGCTACTCCTTCAACGGTGCGGAGTTCTCCACCGAGCGCGCCGTCATGCTCGGTGACTTCTACTTCAAGGACGGCTGGCGGTTCGCCGCGGTCGGGCAGGGCTTCGACGGCGGTCTGGAGGCGCTGCTGCGGAACTTCGGCGGCGAGGTGCTGGAGGAGGAGGCGCCCGACGCGCCGCCGGAGCAGCCGCGGTCCGGCGCCGCCCCCGGCTTCGCCCCGCCCCCCTTCGCCCCGCCGGCCGAGGCCGCCGCCCCGCCCGCCTTCACCGCCCCCGGCCCGCAGTCCGCCCCCGCGCCCGTCCCGCCCCCCGCCCCGGGCCCGCAGCCGGTCGCCGCCCCGGGCCCGCAGTCCGGCGCCCACGACTTCACCCCACCGGGCGGTACCCCTCCGCAGGGCTTCACCCCGCCCGGCCAGACCCCGCCCCCGGCCGCGCCGGACGTGCACGGCGCGCCGACGGTCATCGCCCCCCTGACCCCGCCCGGCGGGGCGGTCCCGCCGCCCGCTCCCGCTCCGGCCCCCGCGCCCCACGGCCGGCCGCCGCAGCAGCCGTCGTACGACGCCCAGTCGCCGCAGCCGCCCCACGCGGGTGCGCCCGGCGCGCCGATGCCCCCGGGCTACGGCGGTCAGCCCGGTGCGCCCATGCCCCCGGGCTACGGCCAGGTCCCCGGCCAGGCCGCCGCCTACGGTGTGCCCCAGGGCGCCCCGCAGGGCGGCGCCGGAGTGGGGGCCGCGCTGCGGAAGTTCAAGGAGACGCCCACCGGGCAGCGCTGGACCCTCCAGAACAAGAAGCTCATGCGGGTCGACCTCGGTGCCGGCGGGCAGCCGGTGCTGGCCAAGCAGGGCAGCATGGTGCTGTACCAGGGCAAGGTCGACTTCGGTTACAAGGGCGCCGGTTTCGCCGGACGGATCGTCGGTAACGCCACCGGCCAGGAGATGCAGCTGATGCGCTGCACCGGCCAGGGCCAGGTGTTCCTCGCCGACAACGCCACCAACCTGCACCCTGTCGAACTCCAGGGCGACGCGATCTGTGTCTCCGCCGAGAACGTGCTCGCCTTCGACGAGAGCCTCCAGTACGAGGTCCGCCGCATCGAGGGCCACGGCATCCCCGGCGGCGCGCTGTTCACCATGCAGTTCCAGGGCACCGGCACCATCGTCGTCAAGACGCACGGCACCCCCGTGGTGCTGCCGGTCACCCCGACCACCTTCGCCGACTGCAACGCGGTGGTGGCCTGGTCGGCGGCCTCCCAGGTGATCGTCTCCAGCCAGGTCCGCATGCGCCGCAACGCCTACCCCGGCGACACCGGCGAAAGCGTCAACCTCCAGTTCCGGGGCGCGCCCGGCAACTTCATCGTCGTCCAGCCGTACGAGGTCTGAGGGAGCCCGTCATGAACCAGCCGCTCGCGGGCTTCGCTCCCGCACCCGTCACCGCCCGCATGGAGAACCACGGCGACCACATGCTCAAGGTCGCCATGCAGACCGGCAACGACCTCTTCGCGCGCGTCGGCTCGATGGTCGCCTACGAGGGCTTCGTCCAGTACGAGCCCAACCCGCCGGCCGTGCGCCAGATCGCCCGCGACTGGATCACCGGCGAGGGCGCCCCGCTGATGAAGTGCTCCGGGGACGGACTGCTCTACCTCGCCGACTACGGCGCCAACGTCGTGGTGATCAACCTCGACGGCGACGGCATCTCCGTCAACGCCACCAACCTGCTCGCCTTCGACGCCCACCTCAGCTGGGGCGTGGAGCGGGTCAAGGGGCTGGCCAAGTTCGCCGGGCAGGGCCTGTGGAACACGCGGATCACCGGCCAGGGCTGGGTCGCGCTGACCTCTCGGGGCACCCCGATCGTCGTCGACTGCGGCGGCGGCGAGGACGAGACCTACGTCGACCCGGACGCGCTCGTCGCCTGGTCGCCGAACCTGAAGGTCAAGGGCAAGCGCAGCTTCAAGGCGCAGTCGCTGATCGGCCGGGGCAGCGGCGAGGCCTACCAGATGGCCTTCTCCGGACAGGGCATCGTCGTCGTCCAGCCCAGTGAGGACAGCACCGACCGCCTGCGGTTCCGGGGCTGAGGGGGAGTCAGAACACGCCATGCAGAGCCCGATTTTCGCGTACAACGACAACCAGACGCAGGAGCGCTGGAGCCTGCAGAACCCGCAGCTGCTCCGGGTCGTCATGGAGGGCAACGACGACGTCCTGGCCCGCAAGGGCACCATGGTCGCCTACCAGGGCCTGGTCGAGTTCGACGCCGAGTACCGCAGCGGCAGCCAGCGGCGCGCGCGAGCACACACCGGCGAGGGCCTGGACCTGATGCGCTGTCACGGACAGGGCACCGTCTACCTGGCCAACCTCGCCCAGCACGTGCACATCATGGACGTCGAGCCGGAGGGGCTGACCGTCGACAGCTCCTACGTCCTCGCCATGGACTCCTCGCTGCACCACGAGGTCATCGCCGTCGACAGCCTCTACGGCATCTCCGGCTCCGGGAAGTACCAGCTGAACATCACCGGGCGCGGCCGGGTCGCCCTGATGACCTCCGGCGCCCCGCTGCTGATGCGGGTCACCCCGGACCGGTACGTCAACTGCGACGCCGACGCGATCGTGGCCTGGTCGACCGGGCTGCGGGTGCAGATGCAGGCCCAGACGCACTCCTCCGGGGTGTGGCGGCGGCGCGGCAACACCGGGGAGGGCTGGGAGCTGAGCTTCATGGGCTCCGGGTTCGCCCTGGTGCAGCCCAGCGAGCTGCTGCCACCGCAGAACGCGCAGATCCAGGGCATCGCCGGCCAGTGGGGGATGGGCCAGCAGGGCGCGCGCGGCCAGAACCGCGGCAACGTCTGGAGCTGACCGGATGAGCGCGTGAGGGGGCGACCGCCGTCGCGGTCGCCCCCTCACCCGTTCACAGCCGCGCGCGGGTCGCCTCCAGCAGCTGGGCGACCGAGCCGTCGGCCACGCCCGCGACCTCGTCGTACGCGAACCAGCGCAGGTCGAGGGACTCGTCGCTGATCGCCTCGACGGCGCCGGGCGGGGCGAGCGCCGCGTACTGGACGTCGTAGTGCGTGTGGCACGGCGGCGGGATGGGGTGCCGGTCCAGGCGCACCGGGCCGCCGGGCAGCAGGGTCAGCCCGGCCATGCCGGACTCCTCGGTCGCCTCGCGCAGCGCGGCCGCCGCCAGGGTGGCGTCGCCCGGCTCGCAGTGGCCGCCCATCTGGAGCCACATCCGCAGCTTCCGGTGCAGGGTGAGCAGCACCCGGCCGCGCTCGGGGTCGATCACCAGGGCGCTCGCCGTCACATGGCCCGAGTGGCAGGCCTTCCAGATGCCGTCCGGGTGCGCCGCCAGGTGGTCCAGGTAGGACTGGCGCAGCTCGTCCTGGCCCTCGTGCCCCTTCAGCACGAGGACCGCGTCGTCGTACAGGCTCACTCGGTGTCGTCGCCCTTGGAGTCGCCGGCCTCGCCGTCGTCGGTCTTCTTGTGCAGGTCGGGCTTGTCCGCCGCCTCGCCGAGGATCTTGTCCAGCTCGGAGAAGTCCAGCTGCTCGCGGTGGACGAAGCCGTCCGGGTCGTCCAGGTCGGTCGCGGTCGGCAGCATGTCCGGGTGGTGCCACAGGGCGTCCCGGCCGTCGGTGCCGCGCGCGTCCGCGAGCGAGGCCCACAGGCGCGAGGCGTCCCGCAGCCGGCGCGGGCGCAGCTCCAGGCCGATCAGCGTGGCGAACGTCTGCTCCGCCGGGCCGCCGGTCGCCCGGCGGCGGCGCAGCGTCTCGCGCAGCGCGTCGGCGGACGACAGACGCGGTTTCGCGGCCGCGTGGACCACCGCGTCCACCCAGCCCTCCACGAGCGCCAGGGCGGTCTCCAGCCGGGCCAGGGCGGCCTTCTGCTCGGGCGTGTCCTCGGGCTGGAACATGCCCTGCTGGAGCGCGTCCTGCAGCTGCTCGGGGTTCTGCGGGTCGAACTGGCCGACCACGTCCTCCAGCTTCGCGGTGTCGACCTTGATGCCGCGCGCGTAGCCGTCGACCGCGCCGAACAGGTGCGAGCGCAGCCACGGCACGTGCGCGAACAGGCGCTGGTGGGCGGCCTCGCGCAGGGCCAGGTAGAGCCGCACCTCCTCCAGGGGCACGCTGAGGTCCTTGCCGAACGCCTCCACATTGGCCGGCAGCAGCGCGGCCTTGCGGGCCGGGCCGAGCGGCAGGCCGATGTCGGTGGAGCCGACGACCTCGCCCGCGAGCACGCCGACGGCCTGCCCGATCTGCGTGCCGAACATGGCGCCGCCCATGGAGCGCATCATGCCGATCAGCGGGCCCGCCATGGCCTGCATCTCCTCGGGCAGCACATCGCCCATGGCCGCGCCGACCCGCTCGGCGACCGGGTCGACCAGCTCCTGCCAGGCGGGCAGGGTCGCCTCGACCCACTCCGCGCGCGACCAGGCGACCGCGGAGGCGGAGCCGGACGGCAGGGACGTCACGTCGTCCAGCCACAGGTCGGCCAGGCGTACGGCGTCCTCGACCGCCTTGCGCTCGGCGGGGCCCACGCTGGCGTCCTTGGTGCCGTCCGCGGTGCCCTGGGCGACCGTCTGGCGGGCGATCTGCTTGGCCATGTCCCAGTTCACCGGGCCGCCCTCGTAGGAGAGCATCTGGCCCAGCTGCTGGAACGCGGCACCGAGATCGGTGGGGTTCAGCGAGCCGAACATGGCTGCGAGCGGATTGTCGGCGCCGGGGCCGCCAAAGCCACCGGCTCCGGGCATGCCGCCGAAACCGAACGGATTGGCCGGTCCCTGCCCACCACCGCTCTGCTGGTCCTTCTTCTTGCCCTCGTCGCCGTCCTCCGGCTCCTCCGGCGGAAGGCCGAAACCGAATGGGGTGTCACTCACGGGATTCCTCGGCTGGTAAGGCCACCGGTCTTCTCCGGCGGCGCGGCTGCCCGACAACACCACCCAGCGTAGACACCCGGACCCGATCGGGCCTCGGTGCTTCGCCCGCGGAAGGCCTGCGGCAGGATGGATGCACCTCGTACGCGCGCGTCACTCACGCCCGTACAGAAGACAACCGCTGGAGATGCCGGGTGAGTTCCCCAGATCCGCAGGTTCGCGCAGCGCGAAACCAGTCAGCCCCGTCCGCCGGGCACACCCCCGCCGTGCGCGGGCCCGTCGTCGCGGTCACGGGCGCCGCGACCGGCGTGGGCGCCCTGCTCACCGCGCGGCTCGCCGCGTCGGAGGAGGTCAGGCGGGTCGTCGCGATCGACGAGCGGCGGGGGGAGTGCGCCGAGGCGCAGTGGCATGTCCTGGACGTGCGCGATCCGGCCATCGCGGACAAGCTGCGCGGCGCCGACGTGGTCGTCCACCTCGCCCTGGACCTGGACCTGGGCAGCGACCCGGCCGCGCGGACCGCTTACAACGTCCGGGGGACGCAGACCGTGCTCACCGCCGCCGCGGCGGCCGGGGTGCACCGGGTGGTGCTGTGCACCTCCGCCATGGTCTACGGCGCCCTGCCGGACAACGAGCTGCCCCTGTCCGAGGACGCCGAGCTGCGGGCGACCGCCGAGGCCACCGGCGTCGGCGACCTGCTGGAGATCGAGCGCCTGGCGCGGCGCGCGCCCCGGGCGCACCCCGGTCTGAACGTCACCGTGGTGCGGCCCGCCCTGCTCGTCGGCGGCACGGACACCGCGCTGACCCGGTACTTCGAGTCCCCGCGGCTGCTGGTCGTGGCCGGCTCGCGGCCCGCGTGGCAGTTCTGCCACGTCGAGGACCTGTGCGCCGCCCTGGAGTACGCGGTGCTGGAGAAGGTCGAGGGGGAGCTGGCCGTCGGCTGCGACGGCTGGCTGGAGCAGGAGGAGGTCGAGGAGCTCAGCGGCATCCGGCGGATGGAGCTGCCCTCGGCGGTCGCGCTCGGCGCCGCGGCCCGGCTGCACCGGATCGGGCTCACCCCGTCCCCGGCCGGTGACCTGGCCTACACGATGTACCCGTGGGTGGTCAGCGGGAGCCGGCTGCACGACGCCGGGTGGCGGCCGCGGTGGACCAACGAGGAGGTGCTCGCCGAGCTGCTGGAGGAGGTGGCCGGACGGCACACGGTCGCCGGCCGGCGACTGGGGCGCAAGGACGCGACGGCGGCGGGGGCCGCGGGCGCGACGGTGGCGCTGCTGGGCGCCGCGGCCGTGGTGCGGCGGGCCCGGAAGGCCCGGCGGCGCTGACGGTGCTCGCGGCGCCGCCGGCCGGGCCGCTGTAGGAGCGTCCAAAGCGGGCCGCACCCGTGCCGGGCGAACCTCGTATTCCTCGCTGTCACACCCGTGCGGCACGATGGGGGCATGGCTGAGACGAGTGGGCATTCCGGGGAGCGGGCCGCGGCGGATCCCATCAGGTTGATCGGGGTGCGGGAGACCGCGCTCTCGGTGGACGAGGTGTTCGGCGCCGTCGGGGACGCGGCGGCCGGCGGTATCGCGCTGTTCGTGGGCACGGTGCGCAATCACGACGGCGGTGCCGACGTGGACGCGCTCGGGTACTCCTGCCACCCCAGTGCCGAGTCCGAGATACGGCGGATCGCGGAGAAGGTCGCCGCCGACTATCCGGTGCGGGCGCTGGCCGCCGTGCACCGGGTCGGGGAGCTGGCGGTCGGGGACATCGCCGTGATCGTCGCCGTGGCGTGTCCGCACCGGGCGGAGGCATTCGACGCCTGCCGCAGACTGATCGACGACCTCAAGCACGAGGTGCCCATCTGGAAGCACCAGAAGTTCTCCGACGGGACCGAGGAGTGGGTCGGGGCCTGCTGACGCATCACCCGTCCGGCTCACCGGAGCGGGCCCGTCACCCCCGCCCACTGCTCTTTCCGGTTGCGTGACCGGCCCCCGCACGTGAGCGTTGTCGGTGCGGGCGGTTAATCTGCTGATCAGTCAGTTGCGGACGCTCAGCGTTGGGAGGTCGGCATGGGCGCGCTTGTCTGGCTGTTGATTCCGCTTGTGGCAGCGATCGGCGGCGGGCTGTGGGGCAGTTGGGCCAACCGGACGCGCAAGGTGCGCAGTGACGGTCCCGAGCTGGACGGGTACGCCCGGTTCCGCGAGGCGATGGAGAGGTCCCACTCGGGCGCGGGCGGCGCCTGACAGGGGTGCCCTGACAGTGCGCCGACAGGGGCGTCCCGTACTGTCGAGGCATGCCACGCCGCACCGCGACGATGCTCGCCTCGACCCTGATGCTGATCGCGCTCCTGTGCGCCGGGATGCTCATTCCCGCGCCGTACGCGGAGATGTCCCCCGGACCGACGGTGAACACGCTCGGGGAGCACCAGGGCGAGCCGGTGCTGCAGATCTCCGGGCGCAAGACGTATCCGACGGACGGCCATCTCAACATGACCACCGTGCGGGTGACCAGCGTGGACTTCCGGATGAACCTGGTGGAGGCCGTCTACGGCTGGCTGTCGCGCGACAGCAAGGTGGTGCCGCACGACACGCTCTACCCGAAGGGCACGACGGAGGAGCAGTCCTCCCAGCAGAACGCGGAGGAGTTCAGCCAGTCCCAGGAGAGCGCCAAGGTCGCCGCCCTGAAGCAGCTGAACGTCCCGGTGAAGTCCTGGGTGATCGTCTCCACCGTGGTCAAGGACTCCCCGGCCCAGGGCAGGCTGCACGCCGGCGACGTGATCAAGGCCGTCGACGGCGCCGCGGTCAAGCAGCCCTCCGACGTGGCCAAGCTGGTCACCAAGCACAAGCCGGGCCAGAAGGTCGTCTTCACCGTCGTGCCCGCCAAGGAGCAGGCCGCCGCAGAGAAGGCCCACCGGACGGCCACGGCGACCCAGGACGTCACGATCACCACGGCCGCCTCCGACGACAGCGGCCCCAAGCGGGCGATCGTCGGGATCTCGGCCGGGACCGACCACACCTTCCCGTTCAGCATCGACATCAAGCTCGCCGACGTCGGCGGCCCGAGCGCCGGTCTGATGTTCGCGCTCGGCATCTACGACAAGCTCACCCCGGGCAGCCTGACCGGCGGCAAGTTCGTGGCCGGCACCGGCACCATCGACGACAACGGCACGGTCGGCCCGATCGGCGGCGTCGACATGAAGACCCTCGGCGCGCGCGGCAAGGGCGCCCAGTACTTCCTGACGCCGGCCGACAACTGCGCGGAGGCCGCCGCGGACAAGCCGAGCGGGCTCACCCTGGTCAAGGTGAAGACGATCAAGGACGCGCTGGGCGCCCTCAAGGACATCCGCAGCGGGGACACCGCGGCGCTGCCGCTGTGCGGCGCCAAGGGCTGACCCGCGCGGACCCGGGCCCCGGCACGGCTGGGGGCGCCCGTTCGACCAGGGGCGCCCCCACCGCCGTACCGTGGAGCCGGATCAGTCGGCGAACGTCGCCGCCAGGGCATCCGCGAGACCGGGCACCAGGTCCGGGCCGGTCAGGACCTCCGTGGGGGAGTCCTTCTCGCGCAGCCGCAGCGCCGACTCGCGGCCGCCGTCGCGCAGCACCGCCACCGTCATCCGCACCTCCTGGCGCTCGGGGTGGTCGGCCACCCACTTGGCCAGCCCGGCCTCACCGAGGCCCTTCGGGACCTGTGCCTCGGCGGACGGCGGCAGCATCAGCCGCTCCACCGTGAGCGCGCAGCCGACCACCGCGTCCGGCCAGGCGATGGTGGCGAGGAACTCGTCGAGCGGCTTGCCGGACGGGATCTCGTCCTGCTCGATCGGGGTGAGACCGACGGTCTCGGACTCGTCCTCGAGGCCCAGCTGGGCCGCGAGCGCGGGTTCCTGGCTGCGCAGCCGGGCGGTGTCGACGAGGGCGAAGAGGCGAGCGGGCTGGTCCCAGCCGAGGCCGGAGACGTACTCGTCGATCTCGAGTACGGCCCGGGTGAGCGGGTTCGCTGCCATGGGAGTGTTGGACATGGGCACAATCCTGCCTGGTTCCCCACCCGAATCGGGAACCGAGCAGGGCCTGGGTAAGTTGCATAGGTGTCGGCCCGCGATCACGGGGGGCCACCAGGGGTCCGCGAGAACGGGGACCTGATGGATCGAGAGCGAACTTCGAGGGGCGCACCTTGGCTTTCCAGATGCCGGACCGCGGCCAAGGCCCCAGGGGGCCACGGACCGGAGCGGGCCGTCCGTCCCGGCGGGTCAGGGTCCTCATCCTGACCCTGGGCGTGCTCGCCGTCCTCGGCATGGCGTTCAGCATGTTCGCCGGCTTCTGGACGGACTGGCTGTGGTACCGGTCGGTGCACTACTCGTCCGTGTTCACCACCACACTGTGGACCAAGATCGGCCTGTTCTTCGTCTTCGGTCTGCTCACCGCCTTCGTGGTCGGCCTGAACATCTGGCTCGCGCACCGGCTGCGGCCCCCGCTGAGCGCCATGTCCATGGAGCAGCAGAACCTGGACCGCTACCGGATGGGTCTCGCGCCGTACAAGACCTGGCTGCTGGTCGCGATCAGCGCCCTGGTCGGGCTGATCGCGGGCGCCTCCGCCGCAGGCCAGTGGCGCACGTGGCTGATGTGGGTGAACGGGGTCCCCTTCCACCAGAAGGACCCCCAGTTCCACCTGGACATCTCCTTCTACGCCTTCGAACTGCCCTGGTACCGGTTCCTGCTGGCCTTCGGCTTCGCCGCCGTGATCCTGTGCCTGATCGCCGCCGCCTTCACCCACTACCTGTACGGCGGGCTGCGCCTCACCAGCCCCGGCGCGCGCGCCACCGCCGCCGCGACCGGGCACCTCTCGGTGCTGCTCGGCCTCTTCGTCGCCCTCAAGGCGGTCGCCTACTGGCTCGACCGGTACGGACTCGCGGTGAAGTCCAGCGGCTTCAAGGCCGGCGACTGGACCGGTCTGCGCTATGTCGACGCCAACGCCTACCTGCCGGCCAAGACGATCCTGTTCTGCATCGCCGTCATCTGCGCGCTGCTGTTCTTCGCGACCCTGTGGCGGCGCACCTGGCAGCTGTCCGTCATCGGCTTCGGCCTGATGGTGCTGTCGGCGGTCCTGATCGGCGGGCTGTACCCGGCGATCGTGCAGAAGTTCCAGGTCCAGCCCAACGAGCAGGCCAAGGAAGCCCCGTACGTCCAGAAGAACATCGCGGCGACCCGCAAGGCGTACGGCATCGACGACAGCCAGGTCGTCAAGTACGAGGGCAAGCCCGACACCAAGGACGACGCCAAGCTGCGCGCGGACGCGGACGACGCGGCGAGCATCCGGATCATGGACCCGAACATCGTCTCGCCGACATTCCAGCAGGCGCAGCAGGTGAAGGACTACTACGGCTTCCCGGCCAACCTGGACGTCGACCGGTACCCCACCAAGGACGGCAAGCTCCAGGACACCGTCATAGGCGTGCGCGAGCTGAACCTCAAGGGCAAGGGGATCAAGCACAACTGGATCAACGACCATTTCCGTTACACGCACGGCTACGGCGTGGTCGCCGCCAAGGGCACCGAGGCCGACGACGGCGAGCCCGTCTTCACCGAGTACAACCTGCCGCCCGAGGGCGACCTGGGCGGCTACCGGCCGCAGGTCTACTACGGCGAGAAGACCACCACCTACTCCATCGTCGGCGGTCCCCAGAAGGAGATCGACTACTCCACCGACGACCACGGCGAGAAGACCACCAGTTACACCGGCAAGAGCGGGGTCAACCTCGACAACCCGGTCAACCGGGCCGCGTACGCGGTGGCGTTCAACGAGCCGCAGATCCTCTACTCGGGCGCGATCGGCAAGGGTTCGCGGATCCTGTACAACCGCACGCCCAAGGAGCGGGTCGAGGCGGTCGCCCCCTGGCTGACCATCGACGGCGACGCCTACCCGGCCGTCGTCGACGGCCGCATACAGTGGATCGTCGACGCCTACACGACGTCGAACGGCTACCCGTACTCCTCCCGTACGACCCTCGGCGACACCACGGCCGACTCGCTGAGCACCGGCCGGGACGACCGCAGCGTGGTCGCCCAGCAGAACCAGGTCAACTACATCCGCAACTCGGTGAAGGCGACCGTCGACGCGTACACCGGCGAGGTCAGGCTCTACCAGTGGGACACCCAGGACCCGGTGCTGAAGACCTGGATGAAGGCGTTCCCCGGCACGGTGCGGCCGAAGAGCGCCATCTCGCCGCAGCTGCTGTCCCATCTGCGGTACCCGCAGGACCTGTTCAAGGTCCAGCGCGAGCTGCTCACCCGCTACCACGTGACGGACGCGCAGACCTTCCTCACCGGCAGCGAGGTCTGGCAGGTGCCGGCCGACCCGACCAACAAGTCGGGTGACGCGGTGCCGCCGTACTACCTGAGCATGAAGATGCCCGGCCAGAGCAAGCAGGCGTTCTCGCTGTCGACCACGTTCACGCCGGCCGGCCGGTACAGCCTCAGCGCCTTCATGTCGGTCGACTCCGAGGCGGACAGCGCCGATTACGGCAAGATCAGAATCCTGAAGCTGCCCACCAGCCAGACGGTCGACGGTCCCAAGCAGGTGCAGAGCCAGTTCAACTCCGAACAGGACATCGCCGCCGCCATCAAACTCCTCAAGGGCGGCGACTCGGAGGTGGAGTACGGCAACCTGCTGACCGTGCCGCTGGACGGCGGACTGCTCTATGTGGAGCCGGTCTACGTACGCGGCGGTGGACTCAAACTGCCGTTGCAGCGCAAGGTGTTGGTCACCTACGCGGGCAAGCCGCCGGCGTTCGAGAACACGTTGGGCGAGGCACTGGACAAGATCTTCGGCAAGCAGGGCGACACGACCGCGCCGCCGGACACCGGCGCCGCCGCCCCGCCCGCGTCCGGCGATCCGACGGTCCGGCAGGCCCTGGTCGACGCCCAGAAGGCCTTCGACGCGGGACAGAAGGCGCTGAAGCAGCCGGACGGCCCGGACTGGGCCGCCTACGCCAAGGCCCAGAAGGACCTCAAGTCCGCGCTGGAGCGGGCCGAGAAGGCGGAGCACCAGGCCACGGGCAAGAAGGGCGGGAACAAGGGCTGACCGAGGCCGTCCCGTGTCGTGATACGGTTGAGGAACAACGACGCGGGGTGGAGCAGCTCGGTAGCTCGCTGGGCTCATAACCCAGAGGTCGCAGGTTCAAATCCTGTCCCCGCTACTGCAATACGAAGGCCCGGATCCTCAAGGGGATCCGGGCCTTCGTGGTGTGCGGACACGTATCGGGGCGGGATCGGGGAAGGCGCCACCGGCCGCGCCGCCGTGAGGAGTTGGGCGGTATGTGTTTGACTTGTCGTCCTGTGGGCATGTCGACAAAACGCTGAAGTGACCTCACGGGGTGGGGTATACCGGGTGTACCCAGGTTGCGGGTGGTGCGACGATGGACGTTATGGGGGACAAGGCAACTCTGTTCGACTCAGGGCGATTTGTACAGACTTCTGGTGAGGGGCCGGCCCGCGACGAGATGGGCGACATGGCCGACGCCGCCGACGAGGTACGCCTCGCGCTCGCCGCACGCAACGGTGACGCGGAGGCCGCCAGCGTCCTCGGTGCCATGCTGCTGCGCCGCGGCGACCTCGAAGGGGCCGAACCCCATCTGCGGGCCGCCACCGCGGCCGGTGACCGGGCCGCCGCCAACAACCTGGGCGTCCTGCTGCACCAGCGCGGGTACCCCGACGAGGCCGCGGGCTGGTGGCGCATCGCCGCCGTCGCCGGTTCCGCCGCCGCCGGGCACGCGCTCGGCCGCTACCACCGCGAACGCGGCGACGAACCCGCCGCCGAGTACTGGCTGCGCCAGTCCGCCGAACAGGGCCACGTCCTCGGCATCTACGCGCTCGCCGACCTGCTGGAGCACCGCGGGGACGCCACCGCCGGGCACTGGATGCGGCTCGCCGCCGAGCGCGGGCACCGGGAGGCCGCCTACCGGGTGGCGCGCGCCCTCGACCGCGGGACCGGGCGCCTCGACGACGAGCACGGGACCGGGCGCCGGGACGCGGCCGCGGACGACGACACCGCCGAGGAGGCCGAGCAGTGGTACCGGCAGGCCGCCGCGCGCGGTCACCGGCGGGCCGCTCTGCACCTCGGGGCGATCCTGGAGCAGCGCGGCGAGCTGAAGGAGGCCGGGCGCTGGTACCTGACCGCCGCCAAGGACGGCGAACCGCGTGCCGCCTGCGCCCTCGGCTTCCTGCTGCGGGACGCCGGGGACACCGAGAGCGCGGCCGTGTGGTGGCTGCGCGCCGCCCAGGAGGGCGACGGCAACGCGGCCAACGCGCTCGGCGCGCTGCACGCCGAACGCGGCGAGACCCAGACCGCCGAGCGCTGGTACCGGGCCGCGCTGGACGCGGGCGACGACAACGGCGCCTACAACCTCGCCCTGCTCTGCGCCGAGCAGGGGCGCACCGCGCAGGCCGAGCAGTGGTACCGGCGCGCCGCCTACGCCGGGCACAGGGAGGCCGCCAACGCGCTGGCCATCCTGCTGCTCCAGGTCGGCGACACCTCCGGCGCCGAGCCGTGGTTCTCCAAGGCGGCCGAGGCCGGCAGCGTGGACGCCGCCTTCAACCTCGGCATCCTCTACGCCGGGCGCGGCGAGGAGGCGATGGCGCTGCGCTGGTACGAGCGGGCGGCCGCCGCCGGGCACACCGAGGCCGCGCTCCAGGTCGGCATGGCCCGGCTGCGCGAGGGCGACGAGCGGGCCGCCGAGCGGCATCTGCGCTGCGCCGCGGGGGGCGGCAGCGCGGAGGCGGCATACCGGCTGGCCACCCTGCTGGACGCCCGCCGGCCGCCGCGGCCCGCGCACGAACTGGGGGAGAGCGCGCACGAGAAGACCGAGTGCGAGGAGTGGTACGAGCGGGCCGCGCAGCAGGGGCACCGGCGGGCCCAGGTGCGGGTCGGCATGCTCGCCTCCGCGCGCGGCGACGTGGTGGAGGCGGCGCGCTGGTACCGGGCGGCGGCCGAGGCCGGGTCGCGCAACGGCGCCTTCAACCTCGGGCTGCTGCTGGCGCGCGAGGGCAGCGAGCCGGAGGCCGTGGTGTGGTGGACCCGGGCGGCGGACGACGGGCACGGGCGCGCGGCGCTGCGGCTCGCGCTCGTCTACGCGCGCCGGGGCGAGCTGGCGGAGGGGCAGCGCTGGGCGGCCCGGGCGGCGGAGCTGGGACCGGCGGAGGTCACGGAGCGGGCGGGGCGGCTGCGGGACGCGCTGCGCGAGGAGCTGTCGGCGTGAGTGGCCCCGGTCACTCGCCCCCGAATGGATTTGCTTCCGTCGGCTTCCCTCGCGTAGTGTCGTATTCACCGACGCGGGGTGGAGCAGCTCGGTAGCTCGCTGGGCTCATAACCCAGAGGTCGCAGGTTCAAATCCTGTCCCCGCTACTGAAGGCCGAGGGCCGGAATCCAGAAATGGGTTCCGGCCCTCGGTCGTATGCGGGCAGCCGCGGATGGACGGCGGGCCACGGGTGGGCGGCGAGCCATGGACGGGCGGTCGTCGGCGGGCGCGACTCTGTGCGGGCGCAAAAAGCGTGGCCCTGTGCGGGCGCAAAAAAAGAGGGGGCCCGCGGCCCCCCTCTCGCCTCGCGCGCGTTCGCGTCAGGCGCCCGCACACTCCGGGCACAGTCCCCGGTACGTCACCTCGACGTCCGACACCGTGAAGCCGAAGCGCTCGGTGTCGGGGAGGTCGGCGAGCGGGTTGCCCGTCGGGTGGACGTCCCGGATCGCGCCGCAGTGGGCGCAGACCAGGTGGTGGTGCGGCCGGTGCGCGTTCGGGTCGTACCGCTTGGCGCGCTTGTCCGTGGTGACTTCCAGGACCTCGCCGAGGGTGACCAGCTCACCGAGCGTGTTGTAGACGGTCGCCCGGGAGATCTCCGGCAGCTTCGCGACGGCCCGCGCATGGACCTCGTCGGCTGTCAGATGGACGTGCTCGCCGTCGAGGACCTCGGCCACCACGCGTCGCTGCGCGGTCATCCGCCATCCGCGTCCACGCAGTCGTTCCAGAAGGTCGCTCATGGCTACCAGCCTATCAGCAAGGGGGACCAGGACGGGAATAGGTGTGAGATTGGAATCCTGTTTGACTTGGATTAAGTCCAATGTAGGATCGGACTCGGCTTTGGCCAAGGGACAGGATTGGCCGGCGATGACGCAGGAGGCGCACGTGACACAGGGACCGCTCACCACGGAGGCCGGTGCTCCGGTGGCCGACAACCAGAACAGCGAGACGGCGGGCGTCGGCGGCCCCGTTCTGGTCCAGGACCAGCTGCTGCTGGAGAAGCTGGCCCACTTCAACCGGGAGCGCATCCCGGAGCGGGTCGTGCACGCGCGCGGCGCCGGGGCCTACGGCACCTTCACGGTGACCGCGGACGTGACGCCGTACACCCGCGCCGCGTTCCTCTCGGAGATCGGCAAGGAGACCGAGGTCTTCCTGCGCTTCTCCACCGTGGCCGGGAACCTGGGCGCGGCGGACGCCGTCCGCGACCCGCGCGGTTTCGCGGTGAAGTTCTACACCGAGGACGGCAACTACGACCTCGTCGGCAACAACACCCCGGTCTTCTTCATCCGGGACGCGATCAAGTTCCCCGACTTCATCCACACCCAGAAGCGCGACCCGTACACCGGCAGCCAGGAGGCCGACAACGTCTGGGACTTCTGGAGCCTGTCGCCCGAGTCGACCCACCAGGTGACCTGGCTGTTCGGCGACCGCGGCATCCCGGCGTCGTACCGGCACATGGACGGCTTCGGCTCGCACACCTTCCAGTGGAACAACGAGGCCGGCGAGGTCTTCTGGGTCAAGTACCACTTCAAGACCGACCAGGGGATCAAGAACCTCACCGCCGAGGAGGCGGCCGTCCTCGCCGGTCAGGACCCCGACTCGCACCAGCGTGACCTGCGCCGGGCGATCGAGCGGGGCGAGTTCCCGAGCTGGACCGTGGGCGTGCAGATCATGCCGGCGGCGGACGCGGCGACCTACCGCTTCAACCCGTTCGACCTGACCAAGGTGTGGCCGCACGCGGACTACCCGGTCATCGAGATCGGCAGGCTGGAGCTGAACCGCAACCCGCAGAACATCTTCGCCGAGGTCGAGCAGTCGATCTTCAGCCCCTCGCACTTCGTGCCGGGCATCGGCCCCTCGCCGGACAAGATGCTCCAGGGCCGGCTCTTCGCGTACGGCGACGCGCACCGCTACCGCGTCGGGATCAACGCCGACCACCTGCCGGTCAACCGTCCGCACGCCACCGAGGCGCGCACCCACTCCCGCGACGGCCACCTCTACGACGGCCGGCACGGCGGCGCCAAGAACTACGAGCCCAACAGCTTCGGCGGGCCGCAGCAGACCGGGCGCGCACTGTGGGCGTCGTACGACGGTTTCACCGCCGGCACCGGTGAGCACCCGACTCCGCTGCACGCCGAGGACGACGACTTCGTGCAGGCGGGCAACCTCTACCGGCTGATGACGGAGGAGGAGAAGGAGCGGCTGATCGCCAACCTGGCCGGGGCGATCTCCCAGGTCTCCCGCGAGGACATCGCGGAGCGCGCGATCGGCAACTTCGCGGCCGCGGACGCCGACTTCGGCAAGCGGCTGGAGGCGGCGGTGCGGACGCTGCGCGGCTGAGCCGGCGGCACGCTCCGCCTGCCGGGCGGGCCGGATCCCCTGGTGCTCGGGGTCCGGCCCGCTTCGCGTGCCCGGGGGCGCCGCCGGACGCGACACCGGAGTCCGGCCCCGGCCGGGCGGGGTTCCCGGGGCCGGGCCTCAGGAGCCGGCCCGGGCCAGTCCGGCGGGCTCGCGGCCGGGGAGCTCACGGTCCGGGAGCCAGCAGCGGATGATGTCCCGGACCGAGACGATGCCGGCGACCTCGCCGTGGTCCAGGACGATCAGGTGCCGGAAGCCGCCGTGGGTCATCGCCCGGGCCGCCTCCTCCAGCGTCCAGGTCGGCGCGGCGAAGACGACGTCGGTGGTGGTGTGCGCGTGGGCGCGCTCGGTGTCCGGGTCCTGGCCGAGGCCGACGGAGTTGAGGACGTCGCGCTCGGTGAGGATGCCGATGCCGCCGGCGTCCGGGTCGAGTACGACGGCGGCGCCGATGCGCCGCGCGGACATCAACGTGGCTGCTTCACGGAGGGTGTGGGCGGGGCCGAGGGTGAGGATCACCGTGCTCATGGCGTCGCGGACCAGCATGGGTGGGGCCACCTCCTGGAGGATCCGGGAACCTTGTCCCCGAATTCACAAATTCACAAGTGGGGGTGGTCTCAGAGTCTCAGGTCTGGGCCGGACCAACAAGAGGGCGCACGCGGACCGCCGGGGGGCGTGCGCAAGCGCCCCGCCTGTCTCACTGGCGCCGGTTGAGATACCCCAGCATCTCGTCGTGCAGCAGGCCGTTGGAGGCCGCCGCGTTGCCGCTGTGCGGGCCCGGGCGGCCGTCGAGCCCGGTGAAGGCGCCGCCGGCCTCCGTGACGACGATGGCGTTGGCGGCCATGTCCCACAGCGACAGCTCCGGCTCCGCGCACAGGTCCACGGAGCCCTCGGCGACCATCATGTACGGCCAGAAGTCCCCGTATCCGCGGGTGCGCCAGACCTGGCGGGTGAGGTCGAGGAAGCCGTCGAGCCGGTCCTGCTCCTCCCAGCCGGACAGGGACGAGTAGGCGAAGGAGGCGTCCGCGAGGTCGCTCACGCCGGAGACGTGGATACGGGACGCCGAGGTCAGATTGCGGCCGGTGAAGGCGCCGTGTCCCTTCGCGGCCCACCAGCGGCGGCCGAGCGCGGGCGCGGAGACGAGGCCGACGACGGGCTGGTAGCCGCCCTCACCGGCCTCCATCAGCGAGATCAGGGTGGCCCAGACGGGGACGCCGCGGACGTAGTTCTTGGTGCCGTCGATCGGGTCGATCACCCAGCGGCGGGGGCCGGAGCCCTCGATGCCGTACTCCTCGCCGAGGACCGCGTCCCTGGGGCGGGCGCGCTTCAGTTGGCCGCGGATGAGTTCTTCGGCCGCCTTGTCCGCCTCGCTCACCGGGGTCATGTCCGGCTTCGTCTCCACCTTGAGGTCGAGGGCCTTGAAGCGGTCCATGGTGGCGGCGTCGGCCGCGTCGGCGAGGACGTGGGCGAGACGCAGGTCGTCGAGGTAGTCCGGCATGTACGTCACGCTATCGGTCGAGGTCGGCGCGGGGCCAGCTAGGGGCTTCCCGGGCGGTTCGCGGTCGCGGCCGACGGTGCCGCCGCCTCCCGGGGCCCGGGGAGCCGGGCGGCCGGCCCTTCCCTCCCCCCTTGACACCTCCCGAAAGCCCGTCAAATCTGGGCGGAACGCCCTTCGGTCCAGGGAGGCGAGGATGGCCGCTGCCCGGGAGTTGCTGCTGGACGCCGCTTTCATGGCGCTCGACCGCCGGCCCTGGCCGGCGGTGCGGATGGTGGAGGTGGCCGCCGCGGCGGGCGTGTCCCGGCAGACGCTCTACAACGAGTTCGGCAGCAAGGACGGCCTCGCGCGGGCGCTGGTGCGCCGGGAGACCGAGGGATATCTCGCCGGGGTGGAGCGGGCCCTCGCCGGCACCGGCGGCACCTGGGAGCGGCTCACCGCGACCGCCGAGTGGACGACCGCGGCGGCCCGGGACAACGCCCTGGTCCGGGCGTTGCTCACCGGCTGCTGGAGCGAACGGCTGCCCCGGCCGTGGCGCGACCCGGTCCGGGTACCGGCCCCGCGCCGGGCGGAGCGGCCGCTGCCCACGCCCCCGGAGCTCGTCCGGATGGTCCGCGACCGTGCCGTCATCGCGCTCGCCGCACCCGGCACGAGCGGCGCGGCCACCGCCGAACTCGCCCGTTCCTGCGAGCTCGTCGTGCGTCTCGCCCTCTCTTGCGTGGCGGCGCCGCCGGCCGAGGGCGGGGTCGCCGAACTGGTCCGGGCCGTGGTGCCGCACCCCGCGCGCTGAGCCGGCCCCGGCACCCCGCGGCGAGCCACCCGGCACAGGAGGGCGACGGTCGACCCGGCCGCAAGGCACCGCTGACCCGAGCCGACCTGATCCGGAAGAAAGGCCCCTAGTGCGCCGAGCCCGACAGTTGCAGGCCGATGATGCCCACGATCACGAAGGCGATGGAGACGAGCTTCAGGGTGGAGACCACGTCGCCGAGGAAGATCATGCCGTAGATCGCGGTGCCGGTCGCACCGATGCCGGTCCACACCGCGTAGGCCGGACCGACGTCGAGTTTGCGCAGGGAGAGGGTCAGCAGTCCGAAGCTGCCGAGGGCGAAGGACGCGAAGGCGATCGTCGGCCACAGCCGGGTGAAGCCGTGGGACAGCTTGAGGCACACGGCGAAGCCGGTCTCCAGCATCCCGGCCACGATGACCAGCAGCCACGCCATGCGCTGTCCTCCCGTTGATCCAGAACCCCGACCCGGTGTGATTATGCACGTGCCGCACCCCCGGCCGGGCGTACAACGCGAAGGTCAGTCGCCCTCCGTGCGCTCCCGCGTCGACAGCAGCCGCCGCAGCGAGTACAGCCGCGCCGGGTCCGCGTGCCCCGCCTCCACCCACGCGTCCAGCGCGCAGTCCGGCTCGTCGTGGCTGCACGCGCGCGGGCAGTCCGCGGTGCCCGGCTCCAGGTCCGGGAAGGCGTGGATGACCCGGGACGGATCGATGTGCGCCAGGCCGAAGGACCGCACCCCGGGGGTGTCGACCACCCAGCCGTCCGCCTTCGCCAACGGCAGCGCGAGCGCCGACGTGGTGGTGTGCCGGCCGCGCCCCGTCACCGCGTTGACGTGTCCCGTCGTACGCCGCCGCTCCTCGGGCACCAGCGCGTTCACCAGCGTCGTCTTGCCCACGCCCGAGTGGCCCACGAACGCGGTGATCCGGCCCCCGAGATGCTCGCGCACCCGGTCCGCCGCGTCCCCGTTCTCCAGTTCGTCGCGGCTGGTCACCACGTAGGGGATGTCCAGATCGCCGTACAGCTCCAGGAGTTCGTCCGGCGGGGCCAGGTCCGACTTGGTCAGCACCAGCAGCGGTTCGAGCCCGCCGTCGTAGGCGGCGACCAGACAGCGGTCGATCAGCCGGGGCCGGGGCTCGGGGTCCGCGAGGGCCGTGACGATCGCCAGCTGGTCGGCGTTGGCGACCACCACCCGCTCGAACGGGTCGTCGTCGTCCGCCGTGCGCCGCAGCACCGAGGAGCGCGCCTCGATCCGCACGATCCGCGCGAGCGTGTCCTTGTCGCCGGACAGATCGCCGACCAGCGCCACCCGGTCGCCGACCACCGCGGCCTTGCGGCCCAGCTCCCGCGCCTTCATCGCCGTCACGACCCGGTCCTCGACCAGGCAGGTCAGCCGCCCGCGGTCCACGGTGAGGACCAGTCCCTCGGCCGCGTCCTCGTGCTTGGGCCGGATGTTGGTCCGCGGCCGGTTGCCCTTGCGGTTGGGGCGCGTGCGGATGTCGTCCTCGTCGGTGTGCTTGCCGTAGCGGCGCATGGCGTGTCCCTACTGCCCGAGCATCCCGGTCCACAGCTCGGGGAAGTCCGGCAGGGTCTTCGCCGTCGTCGCGATGTTCTCGATGCGCACGCCCTCGACCGCCAGGCCGATGATCGCGCCGGCGGTGGCCATGCGGTGGTCCTCGTAGGTGTGGAAGGTGCCGCCGTGCAGCGGGCGCGGGCGGATGTGCAGCCCGTCGGCCGTCTCCGTGACGTCGCCGCCGAGCTCGTTGATCTCCTTGGTGAGCGCGGCCAGCCGGTCCGTCTCGTGCAGCCGCAGATGGGCCACGTTGCGCAGGGTCGAGGGGGAGTCGGCGAGCGCGGCGACGGCCGCGATGCCCGGGGTCAGCTCGCCGACGTCACCGAGGTCGACGTCGATGCCGTGGACGGCACCGGAACCCGTGAACACCAGGCCGAACTCGGTCAGTTCGCAGGAGCCTCCCATCTCGGTGAAGATCTCCCGCAGCTGGTCGCCCGGCTGAGTGGTGCGCTCGGGCCAGTCCGGGATCAGCACCTTGCCGCCCGTCACCAGCGCCGCCGCCAGGAACGGCTGCGCGTTGGACAGGTCCGGCTCGATCGTCAGGTCCCGGCCGAGCAGCGCGCCCGGCGTCACCCGCCACACGTTCGGCTCGCCGCCCGACTCCGGGGTGTCCACCTGGGCGCCGACCGCGCGCAGCATGTCCACCGTCATCCGGATGTGCGGCAGGGAGGGCAGCGTCGCGCCCGTGTGCCGGACCTCCACGCCCTGGTTGAAGCGCGGCGCGGACAGCAGCAGGGCGGAGACGAACTGCGAGGAGGACGACGCGTCGATGGAGACCGTGCCGCCGTCCAGCGCCCCGCCGCCGTGCACGGTCATCGGCAGCGCGCCCCGGCCGTCGTCGTCGATCCGGGCGCCCAGCACCCGCAGCGCGTCGATCACGCCGTGCAGGGGGCGCTCGTACGACCGCGGGTCGCCGTCGAACCGGATCGGACCGTCGGCCAGCGCGGCCACCGGAGGCAGGAAGCGCATCACGGTGCCGGCGTTGCCGACGTCCACCGTGGCCGGGCCGTGCAGCCCGGTCGGCAGCACCCGCCACGCCTCGCCGGCGGCGTCGGAGCCGGCCGCGACGGAGGAGCTGGACGACACCGTCTCCTCGATCTCCACGCCCATGGCCCGCAGCGCCTCCGCCATCAGCAGGGTGTCGCGGGAGCGCAGCGGGCGGCGCAGCCAGCCGGGCTCGGAGGCGAGGGCGGCCAGCACCAGGGCGCGGTTGGTGACCGACTTGGACCCCGGCACGTGGACCGTGGCGTCGACGGCTCCGCTCGCGTGCGGGGCGGGCCAGAGGGCGGAGGAGGCGGTGTTCGGGACCATGGGCCCACTTTATAAGGCTTTATGAGAAGGGCCGCAGGCCAAATCTTCCGGGGCGGTCTCAGACCTCCAGCAGCCAGCGGCCCCCGCCGATCAGCGAGCACAGCGCCACCGCGTGGAACAGGAACAGCCACAGGCCCGCCGGGACGTGCGTCAGCCGCGACAACTGGTCCGCGTCCGAGTCCCCGGCGTCGCCGCGCCGGCGCTTGCTCTGCAGCTCGAACGGCGGCCGTACGCCCCCGACCAGCAGGAACCACACGACGGCGTACGCGAACGCCGCCTGCACCTGCGGCCCGGCGAGCCAGGACACCAGCAGGAACGCGCCGCCCGCGAGCACCACGGTCAGCACGCCGTACGCGTTGCGGATCATCACCAGCATCACCGCCAGCAGCGCCGTGGCCACCCACAGCAGCAGCGTGATGCGGCCCGTGGCCAGCAGCGCGGCGCCGCCGAGACCCAGCAGCGAGGGGGCGGTGTAGCCCGCCGCCGCGGTGAGGATCATGCCGAGCCCGTACGGCTTGCCGCGGCTCACCGTGAGCCCGCTGGTGTCCGAGTGCAGCCGGATGCCGGTGAGCTGCCGGCCGGTGAGCAGGGCGATCAGCCCGTGGCCGCCCTCGTGCGCGATGGTGATCGCGTTGCGCGATATCAGCCACAGCGGGCGCGGGGCGATCACCGCCAGCGCGGCGGCCAGGGTGGCGAGCACCACCCACAGGGCGGGGTCGGGCTGGGTGCCGGTGAGCCGGTCCCAGAGGTCGGGGAGCGCGGTGGCGGCGAGGTCGTTCATGTGTCCGAGTGGCTCCCTGGGTCGGTGCGGAGTCTGGCAGTGTGGCACGTATGTGCGGACGGTATGCAGCCAGTCGGAGGCCCGAGGACCTCGCCCAGGTCTTCGGGATCGAGAGGTGGGAGCCCGAGGAGGCCCTGGAGCCGGACTACAACGTGGCCCCCACCAAGGAGGTCCACGCGGTACTCGACCGCCCCTTGAAAGACGCCGACTCGCCGCGCCCGGTTCGCCAGCTGCGCCGGCTGCGGTGGGGCCTGGTGCCGTCCTGGGCCAAGACCCCCGAGGGCGGCGCCCGGATGATCAACGCCCGCGCGGAGACCGTGCACGAGAAGCCCGCCTACCGCCGTGCCTTCGCCGCCCGCCGGTGCATCCTGCCCGCCGACGGTTACTACGAATGGGTGACCGGGCAGCAGGAGCGGGACCTGGAGGTCGAGGGGAAGAAGAAGCGGCCCCGCAAACAGCCGTACTTCGTGCTGCCCGCCGACGGCTCGGTGTTCGCGATGGCCGGCCTCTACGAGTTCTGGCGCGACCGGACGCTGCCCGACGACCACCCCCAGGCCTGGTGGGTCACCTGCTCGGTGATCACCACGGAGGCCGAGCGGACCCCGCTGGCCGTCGCCCCGGCCGAGGGCCCCCGCTCGCTCGCGGACATCCACCCCCGGATGCCGCTGATGCTCACCCCGGACCGCTGGGACGCCTGGCTGGACCCCTCCCGCACCGACCCGGAGGAGCTGCGCGCCCTGCTCGCCCCGCCCCCGCCGGGGCTGATGCGCGCCTACCCGGTCGCCACCGCCGTCAGCAACGTCCGCAACAACGGACCGGAGCTGCTGAAGGAGCTGGAGGGCCCGGAAGAGGGCACACTCTTCTAGCGTGATCGAGATTGTCGAGACCGACACCGGAACCGCCCGCATCACCTGGCACCGGGCGACGGACCCCCGGGCCGTCCTCGCGCTGAGCCACGGCGCCGGCGGCGGCATCGAGGCCCGCGACCTCCAGGCCCTCGCGGCCGCCCTGCCCGCGCACGGCGTGACCGTCGCCCTGGTCGAGCAGCCCTGGCGGGTGGCCGGCAAGAAGGTGGCGCCCGCCCCCAAGACGCTGGACGCCGGGTGGCGGGGGATCTGGCCCTCGCTGTCCGGGATGGAGCTGCCGGTGATCTCCGGGGGCCGCAGCGCCGGCGCCCGCGTCGCCTGCCGCACGGCCACCGAGCTGGACGCCCGCGCGGTGCTCGCGCTGAGCTTCCCGCTGCACCCGCCGGGCAAGCCGGAGAAGTCCCGGGCACAGGAGCTGCTGGGCACCGGCAGGCCCACCCTCGTCGTCCAGGGCGGCAGCGACCCCTTCGGCAGGCCCGCCGAGTTCCCCGAGGGCGACTTCCGGCTGATCGAGGTGCCGTACGGCGATCACGGCTTCGCGGTGCCCAAGCGCGCGGACATCACCCAGGAGCGGGCCCTGGAGGTCATCACGGAGGGGGTCGCCGAGTGGACCGCGTCACTCGGGTGACGGCCGGGAATGCCGCGCGGGGCGGCGCTGTTGAGGCGGACAGAAGTGCTGAGGCCTCGGCACCGACGTCGTGGGAAGGAAGTCCGCCGCATGGGTTCGACCATCTGCCCGGCCCGGCAGTCCAGTACCGAACTGGACTGGACGGTGTTCCACGCGCCCAAGGCCGGCCCTATTCGAGGGGCGGCGGGCGAGGGTCGTGTTCTATCCTCCGAAACGAGTGGGACCGGTTTCGGTGCCACCCGGGATCTTGAGGAGGTGGGTCCGGTCACTGGGACCGACGCGGGGACCGACAACGGCGGCCAGGCGGAGCAGCCCGAGGGCCGGGGCGCGGACGCGGGGGCATTCTCCGAGTCGACCGCGGAGCGCACCGCGCGCTTCGAGCGGGACGCGCTCGAATTCCTGGACCAGATGTACTCGGCCGCCCTGCGCATGACGCGCAACCCGGCCGACGCCGAGGACCTCGTGCAGGAGACGTATGCCAAGGCCTACGCGTCCTTCCACCAGTTCCGCGAGGGCACCAACCTCAAGGCGTGGCTGTACCGGATCCTCACCAACACGTTCATCAACTCCTACCGCAAGAAGCAGCGCGAGCCGCAGCGTTCGGCGGCGGAGGAGATCGAGGACTGGCAGCTCGCCCGTGCCGAGTCGCACATGTCGACGGGGCTGCGCTCCGCCGAGTCGCAGGCGCTCGACCACCTGCCCGACTCGGACGTGAAGGAAGCGCTCCAGGCCATCCCCGAGGAGTTCCGCATCGCCGTGTATCTCGCCGATGTCGAGGGGTTTGCCTACAAGGAGATCGCGGACATCATGGGGACACCCATCGGTACGGTGATGTCCCGGCTGCACCGGGGCCGCCGTCAACTGCGCGGCATGCTGGAGGACTACGCCCGTGAGCGCGGGCTGGTCCCGGCGGGCGCGGGAGAGTCGAACGAAGCGAAAGGCTCGGGCTCATGAGCTGCGGAGAGCCGCACGAGACGGACTGCGGTGAGGTCCTGGACCATCTGTACGAGTTCCTCGACAGCGAGATGCCGGACGTCGATCGCGACAAGTTCCGGCACCACTTCGAGGAATGCTCGCCGTGCCTGGAGAAGTACGGCCTGGAGCAGGCCGTGAAGAAGCTGGTCAAGCGGTGCTGCGGCCATGACGACGTGCCCGCCGACCTGCGCGCCAAGGTCATGGGGCGGCTCGATCTGCTCCGCTCCGGGCAGCCCGCGCCCGACCACGACATCACCACCGCCCAGGACGGCTGACCGCCCCGGGCCCGGTTCCCGCCCCTGCGCGGACGCCCGGGCCCCCGGTGACGCACACCGCCGGGAGACGTACGGCACTGTCTGATCCCACCCGCGCCTGGGTAACCCATGGGTAATGAGCGCCGTTCCCACCGCACGTGGTTGGATGCGAAGGAGAGGGCGCCCGGGGGCACAAGCCAGCCCACTGTGCGGAACCGGAACTGGCAGGCGGGAATCGTGAGGATCTTCGGCAAGGGACGGCACCGGCCCTCCGCCTCCTGGCGGCAGGCCACCGACCGCGCGTTCACGCTCATCGGCGACGGCCGGTACGAGGACGCGGGCGAACTGCTGACCCGCGCCGCAGACCTGGAACCCTGGCTGTCCGAGTCCTGGTTCAACCTGGCGCTGCTGCACAAGTTCCGGCACGACTGGGAGCAGGCCCGCGCCGCCGGACTGCGCGCCGTCGCCCTGCTCGACCAGGAGTCCGGCGCGCCCGACTGGTGGAACGTGGGCATCGCCGCCACCGCCCTCCAGGACTGGCCGCTGGCCCGCCGCGCCTGGCAGGCGTACGGGCTGAAGGTGCCCGGGGGCGTCGCGGCCGCCGGGGAACCGCTCGGCATGGAGCTGGGCAGCGCGGCCGTACGACTCTCCCCGGAGGGCGAGGCCGAGGTGGTGTGGGGCCGCCGTCTGGACCCCGCGCGGATCGAGGTGCTGTCCATTCCGCTGCCCTCCTCCGGCCGGCGCTGGGGCGAGGTCGTCCTGCACGACGGCGTTCCGCACGGCGAGCGCACCACCTCCACCGGGCACAGCTACCCGGTCTTCGACGAGATCGAGCTGTGGGCGCCCTCGCCCGTCCCGACCTGGGTGGTGCTGCTGGAGGCGGCCACCGAGGCGGACCGGGACGCGCTGGAGCAGCTGGCCGCCGACGCCGGGTTCGCGGCGGAGGACTGGTCGTCCTCGGTGCGGCTGCTGTGCCGGATGTGCAGCGAGTCCCGGATGCCGTCCGACGAGGGCGAGGGGGTCCACCTGGACCCGCACGACCACAGCGAACCCGGTCACCCGGGCCCGCTGGGCCATCGCACCGACGGTCAGCTGTGGGTCCCGGAGCGCGAGTGCGGGGTGGCCGCGCCGCCCTCGCTGGTGCGGGGGCTGCTGGACGGCTGGGTGGCCGACAGTCCCGACTCGAGGGACTGGCGGGACTTGGAAGAGGTTTGCTGAGCAGCGGGTGACCGGCCACCTTTAGGCTGTACACGCAGAATTTTCCAGGCTTGCAGGAAGGCGTACGTCGGTCATGGCGCAGCAGGACACCGATCAGCAGCACGCGGGCGTGCTCCCCGTCGACGACGAGGGCTATGTCGTGGACACGGAGGACTGCGAGGGGCGCGAGAAGGCCTGGCGGGAGAGCGGGACCTCCCGCCCGATCACGGTCGTCGGCAACCCGGTGCTGCACAAGGAGTGCAAGGACGTCACCGAGTTCGGCGAGGAGCTGCGGCAGCTGGTCGCCGACATGTTCGCCAGCCAGCGCACCGCCGAGGGCGTGGGGCTCGCCGCCAACCAGATCGGCGTCGATCTGAAGGTCTTCGTCTACGACTGCCAGGACGACGAGGGCGTCCGGCACGTCGGCGTGGTGTGCAACCCGAAGCTCGTCGAGCTGCCCGCGGAGCGCCGCCGGCTGGACGACAGCAACGAGGGCTGCCTGTCGGTGCCCGGCGCCTACGCCGCGCTCGCGCGTCCCGACTACGCCGAGGTGACCGGCCAGGACGAGCAGGGCAACCCGATCAAGGTCCGCGGCACCGGGTACTTCGCACGGTGTTTGCAGCACGAGACCGACCACCTCTACGGCTACCTCTACATCGACCGGCTGTCCAAGCGGGACCGCAAGGACGCGCTGCGGCAGATGGCCGAGAACGAGCCGCGCTACCCCGTGGTCGCCAACGACTAGCCGACGTCGGCCCGTTGGGCGCCCGGCCGGGACCACCCCGGCCGGGCGCCCTTCTTCCTGCCCTTCCTCGCTCATCAGCGCGTCGTACAAGCACTCGCTTCCACTGCCGCCGGTGATCATCTCTCGGTCACACAAGAGGGGCTTCTCGGCATCTTGGGGTAGTGAGTGAAGCAAATCCGTTCCCACAGCGGTCAGTTGTGGTGCTGAATGGGAAGTGGGGGATAGGTACGGCGCGCGCCCGGCACATCCGAGGGCGGGCGTATCCGGCGGCTGAGAGGGGTTTGTTCTGTGCAAGCTTTCCCACACAGCACCACAGAGTCACCGACGGCGGTCGCGGTACCACCCTCACTGGCGCTCCCGGTGATCGAGTCCCGTTTTCCCCGGCGACTGCACCCGTATTGGCCCCGGCTCCAGGAGAAGACCCGGCACTGGCTGCTGGAAAAACGGCTGATGCCGGCGGAGAAGGTGCGCGAGTACGCGGACGATCTGCGCTACACCGACCTGATGGCGGGCTACTACACGGACGCCTCCGAGGACGTGCTCCAGGCCATTGCGGACTACAGCGCCTGGTTCTTCGTCTGGGACGACCGTCACGACCGCGACATCGTGCACGGCCGGGTGGGCGACTGGCGGCGACTGCGGCACCGGCTGCACGCGGCACTCGACGCCCCCCGGCACCATCTGCACCACCCGGACCCGCTGGTCGCGGGCTTCGCCGACAGCGTGCTGCGGCTCTACGGGTTCCTGTCGCGCACCTGGAACCAGCGGTTCGCCCGGCACTTCCACGCGGTCGTCGAAGCCTACGACCGTGAATTCCGCAATCGCACCCGAGGATACATACCCGGCGTCGAAGAATATCTGGCACTGCGCCGTCTCACCTTCGCCCACCGGATCTGGACGGACCTGCTGGAACCCGGTGCCGGATGCGAACTCCCGGAATCCGTCCGCAAGCACCCCGCCTACCGTCGCGCCGCCCTGCTCAGTCAGGAATTCGCCGCCTGGTACAACGACCTGTGCTCCCTGCCGAAGGAAATAGCGGGCGACGAGGTCCACAATCTCGGGATCAGTCTCATCACCCATGAGGGACTGACCCTGGAAGAGGCGGTGGACGCTCTCAGGCGACGCGTCGAGGACTGCGTCGAAGAATTTCTCGACGCCGAGCGCGAGGCCCTTGAATTCGCGGACGCACTTGCCGACGGCACGTTCCGCGGCAAGGAGTTGAGCACCGCCGTCCGTATCTGCGTCGGCAATATGCGCAACTGGTTCAGCTCCGTCTACTGGTTCCACCACGAGTCCGGCCGGTACAGGGTGGACAGCTGGGACGACCGCTCCACGCCCCCGTACGTCACGAACGAAGCGGCAGGTGAGAAATGACCGTCGAGTCTGTGCAGCCCCAGACCTCCGGTGCCCCGGCGCAGTTGCGCGAACCGCCCCTGGCCGGCGGCGCCGTGCCGGTGTTCGGGCACGGTCTCAAACTGGTCCGCGACCCGCTGGACTTCATGTCCCGGCTGCGCGACCACGGCGACATCGTGCGCCTCAGGCTCGGCCCCAAGACCGTGTACGCGGTGACCACCCCCGAGCTCACCGGCGCGCTCGCCCTCAGCCCCGACTTCAAGATCGACGGCCCGGTCTGGGAGTCCCTGGTGGGCCTGCTCGGCAAGGAGGGCGTGGCCACCGCCAACGGCCCCGTGCACCGGCGCCAGCGCCGCACCATCCAGCCGGCCTTCCGGATGGACGCGATCCCGGCCTACGGCCCGATCATGGAGGAGGAGGCACACGCCCTGACCGAGCGCTGGCGCCCCGGCGAGACCGTCGACTGCACCTCGGAGTCCTTCCGCGTCGCCGTCCGCATGGCCGCCCGCTGCCTGCTGCGCGGCGCGTTCATGGACGAGCGCGCCGAGCGGCTGAGCACCGACCTCGCCACCGTTTTCCGTGGTATGTACCGGCGGATGGTGGTTCCCCTGGGACCGCTGTACCGACTGCCGTTTCCGGCCAACCGCGAATTCAACCGTGCCCTGGCCGATTTGCATCTGCTCGTGGACGAGATCGTCGCCGAGCGGAGGGCATCCGGTCAAAAGCCGGACGATTTGCTGACGGCATTGCTGGAGGCGAAGGACGACAATGGTGAGCCCATCGGGGAACAGGAGATCCACGATCAGGTCGTGGCGATAATCACCCCCGGGGCCGAAACGATCGCGTCCACGATCATGTGGCTGCTCCAGGCGCTCGCGGAACACCCGGAGCACGCCGAGAAGGTGCGCGCGGAGGTCGAATCCGTGACCGGTGGCCGGCCTGTGGGATTCGAACACGTCCGCTCCCTCAGGCACACCAACAATCTCATCCTGGAGGCCATCCGGCTGCGTCCCGCCGTATGGATTCTGACCCGCCGGGCGACCGCCGACACCGCGCTGGGCGACTATCGCATTCCGGCCGGTGCGGACATCATCTACAGCCCGTACGCCATTCAGCGCGACCCCCGCTCGTACGACCGCCACCTCGACTTCGACCCGGACCGCTGGCTGCCGGAGCGGGCCAAGGAGGTGCCGAAGTACGCCATGAGCCCCTTCAGCGTCGGCAACCGCAAGTGCCCCAGCGACCACTTCTCGATGGCCCAGCTGAGCCTGATCACGGCGGCGGTCACGGCCAGGTACCGCTTCGAACCGGCCGCCGACTCCAACGACGCCGTCCGGGTGGGCATCACCCTGCGCCCGGACAACCTGCGGCTGCGGCCGCTGCCCTGGTAGGGCCCGGACGTCTCCCGCCGGCGCGTGCTCAGGCGGCCTGAGGGCCCCGGAACGCGCGCCGGTAGGCGTTCGGGGTGGTGCCGAGCGCCCGGACGAACTGGTGGCGCAGCGCGGCCGCCGTGCCGAACCCGGTGCGGGCGGCGATCGCATCCACGGTCTCGTCCGTACCCTCCAGCAACTCCTGGGCGCGCAGCACCCGTTGACGCAGGATCCAGCGGTAGGGCGTGGTCCCGGTCTCCTGCTGGAAGCGGCGGGCGAAAGTGCGCGGGGCCATGTGGGCGCGGGCGGCGAGCTGCTCCACGGTCACCTCCGCGTCCAGGTGCACCTCCATCCACACCAGCACCTCGCCGACGGTGTCGCAGGGCGCCTTGGGCAGCGGCCGCTCGATGTACTGGGCCTGGCCGCCGTCCCGGTGCGGGGGGACCACCATCCGCCGGGCGATCTTGTTGGCGACCTCCGGGCCCTGCTCCTTGCGCACCAGGTGCAGACAGGCGTCGATGCCGGCCGCGGTGCCGGCGGAGGTGATCACCGGGTCCTCGTCCACGTACAGGACGTCCGGCTCCACGGCGAGCCGCGGATAGCGCCGGGCCAGCTGCTCGGCATGGTGCCAGTGCACCGCGCACCGCCGTCCGTCCAGCAGTCCCGCGGCGGCCAGCACGAACACCCCGGAGCAGACGCTCAGCACCCGGCAGCCGCGCCCGACCGCCCGGCGCAGCGCGTCGAGGAGCTGCGGCGGATAGTCCCGCTCGGCGTAGCTCTCGCCGGCGGGCACGGCGATCAGATCGGCCTCTTCCAGCCGCTCCAGGCCGTGCGGGGTGGAGACGGTGAACCCGCAGTGGGTGCCGAGGTCGGGCCCCTCGGCCGAGACCACGGCGAAGTCGTACACCGGCAGTCCCTCGTCGCTGCGGTCGATGCCGAACACCTCGCAGACGACGCCCAGTTCGAAGGGGTGCACTCCGTTCAGCAGCACGGCGGCCACGTTCTTCAGCATGCGCCCAGTGTGCCGCAGTACTGGCAGTAAATCGAGGGTGTACGGCAGTCCTGCCACTCCCGGTCAGGGGCGTCCGGCAGGACAGTAGTGGCATGACTGGAAACCAGATCCAAGGCCTGATCGGAATGACCGCCACCCTCGGGATCCTGATCCTCCTGGCCCTTCCCTCCGTGCTCGGCGCCCTGCGCGACTGGCGCGTCGACCGGCAGATCAGGAAGGCCCAGGAGGCCCACGCGGAGCAGGAGGCTCAGAAGTCCTCGTCCAGGTCGACAGTGCCCTCCACCGCCACCTGGTACGCCGACGGACGCCGCTCGAAGAAGTTGGTCAGCTCCTGAACACCCTGGAGCTCCATGAAGGAGAAGGGGTTCTCGGAGCCGTAGACCGGCGCGAAGCCCAGCCGGGTCAGCCGCTGGTCGGCCACGCACTCCAGGTACTGCCGCATCGACTCGGTGTTCATGCCCGGGAGGCCGTCACCGCACAGGTCGCGCGCGAACTGCAGCTCGGCCTCGACGGCCTCCCGCAGCATGTCGGTGACCTCCTGCCGGAGCCGGTCGTCGAACAGCTCCGGCTCCTCCTTGCGGACGGTGTCGACCACGTCGAAGGCGAAGGACATGTGCATCGTCTCGTCGCGGAACACCCAGTTGGTGCCGGTGGCCAGACCGTGCAGCAGGCCCCGGCTGCGGAACCAGTAGACGTACGCGAAGGCGCCGTAGAAGAACAGGCCCTCGATGCACGCGGCGAAGCAGATCAGGTTGAGCAGGAAGCGCCGGCGGTCCGCCTGCGTCTCCAGCCGGTCGATCCGCTCCACCGAGTCGATCCACTTGAAGCAGAACTCGGCCTTCGAACGGATCGACGGGATGTTCTCGACGGCCGCGAACGCCGCCGCCCGGTCGTCCGGGTCGGGCAGGTAGGTGTCCAGCAGCGTCAGATAGAACTGGACGTGCACCGCCTCCTCGAACAGCTGACGGCTCAGGTACAGCCGCGCCTCGGGGGAGTTGATGTGCTTGTACAGCGTCAGCACCAGGTTGTTGGCGACGATCGAGTCACCGGTCGCGAAGAACGCGACCAGGCGGCCGATCAGATGCTGCTCGGCCGGGCTGAGCTTGGCGAGGTCGGCGACGTCCGAGTGGAGGTCGACCTCCTCCACGGTCCAGGTGTTCTTGATGGCGTCCCGGTAGCGCTCGTAGAAGTCCGGGTAGCGCATGGGACGCAGGGTCAGTTCGAAGCCCGGGTCGAGCAGGTTGGTGTTGCGTTCGGTCTTCACTGGCAGGCCTCGCAGGACTCGGGGTTTTCCAGGGAGCAGGCGACGGCGTCGGGGTCGGCGACCTGCTGGACGGGGATGGTCTTCTGCGCCTGGGCGGCCCGGGCGATCCGGGTCGCCGGGCGCGACCGCAGGTAGTACGTCGTCTTCAGCCCGGACTTCCAGGCGTACGCGTACATCGAGGAGAGCTTGCCGATGGTCGGCGTCTCCATGAACAGGTTCAGGGACTGCGCCTGGTCGAGGAACGGGGTGCGCGCCGCCGCCATGTCGATCAGACCGCGCTGCGGGATCTCCCACGCCGTGCGGTACAGCGCCCGCACGTCCTCGGGGATCCACGCGAAGCCCTGCACCGAGCCGTTGGACTCGCGCAGCGCCTCCCGGGTGCGCGCGTCCCAGACGCCGAGGTCCTTCAGGTCCTGCACCAGGTAGGAGTTGACCTGGAGGAACTCCCCGGACAGCGTCTCGCGCTTGAACAGGTTGGACACCTGCGGCTCGATGCACTCGTAGACGCCCGCGATGGAGGCGATGGTGGCCGTCGGCGCGATCGCCAGCAGCAGCGAGTTGCGCAGGCCGACCGCCGCGATCCGCGTGCGCAGCGCCGCCCAGCGCTCGGGCCAGGTCTCCTGGACGCCGTAGTGGTCGGGGTGCAGCACCCCGCGCGCGGTACGGGTCCGCTCCCAGGCCGGCAGCGGGCCGCTGCGCTCGGCGAGGTCGGCGGAGGCCTCGTACGCGGCGAGCATGATCCGCTCGGCGATCCGGGTGGACAGCGCCTTCGCCTCCGGGGAGTCGAAGGGCAGCCGCAGCTTGAAGAAGACGTCCTGGAGACCCATCGCGCCCAGGCCCACCGGACGCCACTTCGCGTTGGAGCGGCCGGCCTGCTCGGTCGGGTAGAAGTTGATGTCCACGACGCGGTCGAGGAAGGTGACGGCGGTGCGGACGGTCTCGTCGAGCCGCTCCCAGTCGATGTCCCCCGTCGCCGTGTCGACGAACGCGCCCAGGTTGACGGAGCCCAGGTTGCAGACCGCCGTCTCGCCGTCGTTGGTGACCTCCAGGATCTCCGTGCAGAGGTTGGAGGAGTGGATGACCTGGCCCGGCTCCGCCGTCTGGTTGGCGGTGCGGTTGGCGGCGTCCTTGAAGGTCATCCAGCCCTGGCCGGTCTGCGCGAGGGTGCGCATCATCCGGCCGTACAGCTCACGGGCGGGCATGGTCTTCTTCGCCAGGCCCTTGCGCTCCGCTTCGCGGTAGGCGGCGTCGAACTCGGCGCCCCACAGGTCCACCAGCTCGGGCACGTCCGCCGGGGAGAACAGCGACCACTGCTCGTCGGCGTTGACCCGGCGCATGAACTCGTCCGGCACCCAGTGCGCGAGGTTCAGGTTGTGCGTACGGCGGGCGTCCTCACCGGTGTTGTCCCGCAGCTCCAGGAACTCCTCGATGTCGGAGTGCCAGGTCTCCAGGTACACCGCGGCCGCGCCCTTGCGCCGGCCGCCCTGGTTCACCGCGGCCACCGAGGCGTCCAGGGTCTTCAGGAACGGCACGATGCCGTTGGAGTGCCCGTTGGTGCCCCGGATCAGCGAACCGCGGGCCCGGATGCGGGAGTACGACAGCCCGATGCCGCCGGCGTGCTTGGAGAGCCGGGCGACCTGGTGGTAGCGGTCGTAGATGGAGTCCAGCTCGTCCAGCGGGGAGTCGAGGAGGTAGCAGGACGACATCTGGGGGTGCCGGGTACCGGAGTTGAACAGGGTGGGGGAGGAGGGCAGGTAGTCGAGCCGGCTCATGAGCCCGTAGAGCGCGGCGACCTCGTCCAGGGCGCGGACGGAGTCGTCCTCGGCCAGGCCCGCGGCGACCCGCAGCATGAAGTGCTGGGGCGTCTCGATGACCCTGCGGGTGATCGGGTGGCGCAGCAGGTAGCGGCTGTGCAGGGTGCGCAGACCGAAGTAGCCGAAGCGGTCGTCGGCGCCGGTGTCCACCAGCGCGTCCAGGCGGGCGGCGTGGATCCGCGCGAACTCGGCGGTCCGGTCGGCGATGAGGCCTTCGCGGTGTCCGACGGCGACCGACTCGGTGAACGAGGTCACGCCCTGCGAGGCGGCCTCGGCCCGGATGGAGACGGTCAGCAGCCGGGCGGCGAGCCGCGAGTACGCGGGGTCCTCGGAGATCAGGCCGGCCGCGGCCTCGGTCGCCAGTTCGCGCAGCTCCGCCTCGTCGGCGCGGGCCGACCGGCCGCGCAGCGCGGCGGCGGCGACCCGGCCGGGGTCGGCGTCGGGGAGGTCTGCGGTCAGCTCGGTCAGGGTCCGCAGCAGCGCGGCGCCGGGGCCGTCGTTCTCCAGATCCGGGGCTGATGCCGGGTCGGCTGGCGCGATGGTCACGTGGGGCTCTCCCTCGCTCGGCACGGGGGCCTGGCGGAGGGCAGGGGGCAGCCACGAGCGCACACGGCGTCGCGTCCACCGGCCCACTCCACGAGGCCCGGACGTCTCAGGGCACCCGGACCGGACGGCCGGGCGCGCTGTCGGCAGGTCCTCGGACTGACTCCTGTACGCGGATACGCACAAGTACACCGTTGCGGGACAGTTCCGGATTCGCACCGGATTCCCCTGCGGCGGCAGCGAGCATGAGCATACATCTAGTGCCGGGCTGCCGTGTCACCCCCAGATGTTGTGTCGCCCTGGTGTCAGAGCGTCAACTTGTAGGTGATGAGAGTGACGTCGTCCAGCTCCGGGAGGGGGTTCCAGTCCCGCTCGGGCGTGCGCACGAACCCGAGGCGTTCGTAGAGCCGGTGGGCGCTGTGCATGGCGCGCTGGCTGGAGAGGACGACGGACGAGCACCCCGCGGTGGCCCGGGCGCGGTCGACACAGGCGCGCACGAGGGCTTCGCCGGCCCCTCTGCCGCGCGCCTCGCGCCGCACCGCCAGCGTCCGGATCTCGGCCTCCCCGGGCCTCGCGATGTCGGCGACGGGGCCGCCCGAGGGGACGAAGGTCACGCCGCCGACAACACGGTCCCCCAGCACGGCGGCGAGGACCTCGGCCGACGCGGCTCGCGCGGCCACGTCCTTGAGCACGAGGAGGTACGGGTCGCTCGCGCCGAAGTCGAGGAGGCCGTCGAGGAGGTAGGCCTCGGCCGTGAGCTCGCCGAGCTCGTCGTACTCGGCCGGGTCGGCGGGGCGGATGCGGATGTCCATGCCGGCGAGTGTGCACGACAACGGGCCGCCGGAGCAGGTGCTTTCCGGCGGCCCGTGCGCGGTTTCCGTGCGCGGATCCGGTCAGTGGCTGGTGCCCGCCGTGGCCGGCGGCAGCTCCACCTCGACGCCCGGGTCACCCGCGTCCGCCGTGTAGTCCGCGGGACTCGTCTCGTCCACGCCCTCGGGGGCCTTGACGGCCTTGAGGACGACGGTGAGGACCACGGTGACCACGACGTTCAGCACGAACGCCGTCATGCCGATGTAGCCGATCTGGCCGATGCCCGGGATCTCGTCGGCCGAGCCGCCGAAGTGCTTCTGGGTCGGCGAGGCGACACCGTACGCGGCGAGGGTGCCGTAGACCATGCCGACCGCCCAGCCGGCGAGCAGCGCCCAGCGGTGGAACCAGCGGGTGAACAGACCGCCGACCAGCGCCGGGAAGGTCTGCAGGATCCAGATGCCGCCCAGCAGCTGGAAGTTGATCGCGACCGTCTTGTCCATGCCGAGCACGAAGACCAGCGCGCCCACCTTCACCAGCAGCGACACGAACTTGGAGACCTGGGCCTCCTGCTTCGGCGTGGCGTCCGGCTTGATGAAGTCCTTGTAGATGTTGCGGGTGAAGAGGTTCGCCGCCGCGATGGACATGATCGCCGCCGGGACCAGCGCGCCGATGCCGATGGCCGCGAAGGCCACGCCCGTGAACCAGTCCGGGAACATGTCCTCGAACAGCTGCGGGATCGCCAGCTGCCCGTTGTCCACCTTGATCCCGGCCGCGATCGCCATGAAGCCCAGCAGCGCCAGCAGGCCGAGCATCAGCGAGTACAGCGGCAGGATGGTGGTGTTGCGCCGGATCACCTCACGGCTGCGGGAGGAGAGCGTCGCGGTGATCGAGTGCGGGTACATGAACAGCGCGAGCGCCGAGCCCAGCGCCAGGGTGGCGTACGACCACTGGCCCGCCGCCGGCGGGGCGAGCGCCCCGCGCGGTTTGCCGGTGGCCGGGCTGAGCTGGCTGAAGGCGTGGCCCGCCTTGGCGAAGATGTCGTCGAACCCGCCCAGTTTGATCGGGATGTAGATGATCGCCACCAGGATCACGATGTAGATCAGCGCGTCCTTGACGAAGGCGATCAGCGCGGGCGCCCGCAGACCCGAGGAGTACGTGTACGCCGCCAGCACCGCGAACGCGATCAGCAGCGGCAGGTCCTTCACGAACTCGTTGGTGTTGTCGCCGCCGCCCACGCCCATCACGTCCAGCACCGCCTGGATGCCGACGAGTTGCAGCGCGATGTACGGCATCGTCGCGAGGATGCCGGTCAGCGCCACCGCGAGCGACAGCCCCTTCGAGCCGAACCGGCCGCGCACGAAGTCGGAGGTGGTGACGTACCCGTGGCGGTGCGAGACCGACCACAGGCGCGGCAGGAAGGTGAAGATCAGGGGGTACACCAGGATCGTGTACGGCACCGCGAAGAAGCCGGACGCGCCCGCCGCGTAGATCGCCGCGGGCACGGCGACGAAGGTGTACGCCGTGTACAGGTCACCGCCGAGCAGGAACCAGGTGATCCAGGTGCCGAACGACCGTCCGCCCAGGCCCCATTCGTCCAGGGAGTGCTCGTTCTCGGCCCGCCGCCAGCGTGCGGCGAGGAAGCCCATGACCGTGACGGCCAGGAAGAAGAAGATGAAGACGCCGAGCGCGACGCCGTTGACGCCGTCCTTCACCGTGCCGCACCCCCCTGCGCGTCCTTGCGGGAGCGCTGGTCGTGCTGCCACAGCTTGTACGCGATCATGGTGAGCGCGGTGGAGATCAGCACCCAGACCATCTGGTACCAGTAGAAGAACGGGATGCCGATGAAGGCGGGGTCCGTCTTCGCGTACGAGCCGACCCACAGCATCGCCACGAAGGGCGCGACGAGACA
Source organism: Streptomyces sp. SCPE 10 (assembly GCF_051980735.1). NCBI lineage: Bacteria > Bacillati > Actinomycetota > Actinomycetes > Kitasatosporales > Streptomycetaceae > Streptomyces > Streptomyces sp. SCPE 10. The sequence continues at coordinate 5,099,451 of NZ_CP197069.1, forward strand.
CAGGCCGATGATCACCCTCACCGGCGTCACGACCGGTGGTCTCACTTCAGGTGTTTCGGACATGTCATCGCTCCGTCCCCTCGCTGATCACCTGTGTAATGCGCAGGCAATCTAGGTGACGGTGTCCTGGCAGAGGAAGACCCTGTCCGCAGGTCGGTATATCGATTCGGCGAAGGCGGGACCCCGCTGCGGTCCTGGGGCTCTAGTCCAGGGGCCGCTTGAGACGGGCGACGAACTTGTACCGGTCGCCCCGGTAGACCGAGCGCACCCACTCCACCGGCCGGCCCGAGCGGTCCAGGGAGTGCCGGGACAGCATCAGCATCGGCAGGCCCACGTCGGTGCCCAGCAGGCTCGCCTCGCGCGGGGTGGCCAGGGAGGTCTCGATGGTCTCCTCGGCCTCGGCGAGATGGACGTCGTACACCTCGGCGAGCGCGGTGTACAGGGACGTGTACTTGACCAGCGAGCGGCGCAGCGCGGGGAAGCGCTTGGCGGACAGGTGCGTGGTCTCTATCGCCATGGGCTCGCCGTTGGCCATGCGCAGCCGCTCGATGCGCAGCACACGCCCCCCGGCGGTGATGTCCAGCAGCCCGGCGAGCCGGTCGTCGGCGGTGATGTAGCCGATGTCCAGCAGCTGTGAGGTCGGCTCCAGACCCTGGGCGCGCATGTCCTCGGTGTAGGAGGTGAGCTGGAGCGCCTGGGAGACCTTGGGCTTGGCGACGAAGGTGCCCTTGCCCTGGATGCGCTCCAGGCGGCCCTCCACGACCAGCTCCTGCAGCGCCTGGCGGACCGTGGTGCGGGACGTGTCGAACTCCGCGGCCAGCGTGCGCTCCGGCGGGACCGGCGTGCCCGGTGCCTGCGTCTCCGTCATGTCGAGCAGGTGCTTCTTCAGGCGGTAGTACTTCGGCACGCGCGCGGTACGGACGGTCGGGCCGGCCTCGGTCTCCGCGCTGCTGACATCGGTGCTCATGCTCTGCCTTCCCGGCTCCGGATGCCGAAAGCGACCGACATCCCATCGGCCACGGCTCACATCGTGGCACGGCTTGCTGCGTCAGGACTCCACCCGCACGCTCCGTGATCCCCTCTGTATACCGTCGTGACCATGGCTGGTCTAGTCCAACAGGGGCGACGGTGCGGTCGCCGCCCCTGTGGCGCGCCAGGGTCTTTCGTTCGGATCGGGCCGGATCGGAAAGCGGTGCCAGGGCCCGCGAGCCCGGCGAGATCCAAACGAGGGCCTAGATCCCCTGCCACTCCGGCTTGTTGGCGTACGCGTGGCGGAAGTAGTCGGCCAGCTTCAGCTTGGCGGCGGCCGCCTCGTCGACCACCACCGTGGCGTGCGGGTGCAGCTGGAGCGCGGAGGCCGGGCAGACGGCCGCGACCGGGCCCTCGACGGTCGCCGCGACCGCGTCCGCCTTGCCCTCGCCGGTCGCCAGCAGCACCAGGTGGCGGGCCTCCAGGATGGTGCCGATGCCCTGGGTGACGACGTGGTGCGGGACCTGCTCGATGTCACCCTCGAAGAAGCGCGCGTTGTCGACGCGGGTCTGCTCGGTCAGGGTCTTGATCCGGGTGCGGGAGGCGAGCGAGGAGCAGGGCTCGTTGAACCCGATGTGCCCGTCGGTGCCGATCCCGAGGAGCTGGAGGTCCACCCCGCCGGCCGCGGCGAGCGTGCGGTCGTACGCCTCGCACGCCGCCTGGATGTCCTCGGCCGTGCCGTCGGGGCCGAGGAAGGCGTCCATGCCGATGCCGAGCGGCTCCAGCACCTCCCGGCGCAGCACCGAGCGGTAGGACTCGGGGTGGTCGGCGGGCAGCCCCACGTACTCGTCGAGCTGGGCTATGCGGGCCCGCGAAGTGTCCACGGCGCCGGCCCGCACCTTGGCGGCGAGCGCCTGGTAGACGGGCAGCGGGGTGGAGCCGGTGGCGACGCCGAGCAGGGCGTCGGGCTTGCGTCGCAGCAGCTGTGCCATGGCCTCGGCGATCAGCTCGCCACCCGCCGCGGCGTCCGGAACGATGACAACTTCCACGTGGGCCTGCCGTTCTGGAGAGGGCTCGGTGCGTCTATGTGGTTTAGACCAATCTAACAGAATGGGCCCCCGCTGCCGATGGCTCCAGGCCGGGTCGCGGAAATTGCCGACGCCTTCTGTCCCCATGGCCGACCCGGGCGGGCTAGGCTGCGCGTGGCATCCGGTGCCAGGGGCGCGGGCGGCCGCCGGACGGCGCCGTACGTGCTCGCAGGGGCATGGACATGCCCCATGGTCTAGTCCACAATCGAAGAGAACTGTTCGAACCGTTCGAACCGGTGGTTCGACGCTCGAAGAGGACAAGCCTCCGTCTTCCCCGCACAGGAAGGCGGATCGAGGAACCGGCGCTCTCTGCCCTGACTGCCCCGGCTCCTCGGCCTTCGGCCGGCCGGGACCGCACACCCCGCGGCCGATGATGCTCCGGGCTGCGGTGCCGGGAGGGTTGAGGGTCCCTTCCAGGCGCCGCGGCCCGCGGGTGTTTTCCGGCCAGGTCAGGGGCCCCGGTACGCTCGCAGGGTGCCCTCCATGAACGAGCTGGTCCGCCAGCACACCGCCCTCGACGACTCCGACCTGGAGTGGCTGCACCTGCTGGTCTCGGAGTGGCAGCTGCTGTCCGACCTCTCCTTCGCCGACCTGGTGCTCTGGGTCCCCACCCGGGACGGCACCCGGTACGTCTCGGTCGCCCAGATGCGCCCCAACACCGGCCCCACCTCCTACCAGGACGACATGGTCGGCCACCTGGTCCCGCGCGGCCGCCGCCCCATGCTGGACGCGGCCCTGGACGAGGGCCGGATCGTGCGCGAGGGCGACCCGGAGTGGCGTGAGGAGGTCCCCGTACGGGTGGAGTCCATCCCCGTGCGGCGCGAGGGCCGGGTCCTCGGGGTGATCGCCCGCAACACCAACCTGCTCACCGTGCGCACCCCGAGCCGGCTGGAGCTGACCTACCTCCAGAGCGCCTCCGACCTCGCCCAGATGATCGCGGCCGGCTCCTTCCCCTTCCCCGGCCAGCAGGTCGACATGGACGCCTCCCCGCGCGTCGGCGACGGCCTGATCCGGCTGGACGCCGACGGCATCGTCCAGTACGCCTCCCCGAACGCCCTGTCCGCCTACCACCGCCTCGGCCTCGCCGCCGACCTGGTCGGGCACCACCTCGGACAGACCACCGCCGAACTGGCCCCCACCCGGGGCCCGGTGGACGAGGCGCTGGCGAAGGTGGCCAGCGGCTGGGCGCCGCGCGAGTTCGAGATCGAGTCGGCGGACGGGGTGATCCAGTTCCGCTCCATCCCGCTCAAGCCCAAGGGCACCCGGATCGGGGCGCTGGTGCTCTGCCGGGACGTCACCGAACTGCGGCGGCGCGAGCGCGAGTTGATCACCAAGGACGCCACCATCCGGGAGATCCACCACCGGGTGAAGAACAACCTCCAGACGGTGGCCGCGCTGCTGCGGCTCCAGGCCCGGCGCATCGACTCCGAGCGCGGCCGCGCCGCCCTGGAGGAAGCGGTGCGCCGGGTCGGCTCGATCGCCATCGTGCACGAGACGCTGTCCCAGAACCTGGACGAGCGGGTGGAGTTCGACGACATCGCCGACCGGGTGCTCGCGATGGTCGCCGAGATCTCGCCGGGCAAGGTGACCGGCCGGCGCAGCGGGCGGTTCGGGATACTCGACGCCGAGGTGGCCACCCCGCTGTCCATGGTCCTCACCGAGGTGCTGCAGAACGCCCTGGAGCACGGCTTCGGCGAGGGCGAGACCGGCACGGTGGAGGTCTCGGCGGTGCGCGGCGGTACGACCAAGGAGGCCCGCCTGCTGGTCACGGTGCAGGACGACGGCGTCGGGCTGCCCGAGGGCTTCGACCCGCACCGCTCGGGCAACCTGGGGCTGCAGATCGTACGGACCCTCGTCGAGGGCGAGTTGGGCGGCACCTTCGACATGGTCCCGGCGCCGGGGCGGGGGACCCGGGTGCTGCTGGACATCCCGGTGCGCGCGGCCAAGCAGTAGTCGACGGGCCCGGTCAACGGGCCTTTCCCGCAAGGCCGTTCGGGCGGCGAACGCCGGGGGAGCGTGGCGCTGGGCACAGCAGAAAGCCCCGGACCGTCATTGGTCCGAGGCTTGTGCTCGTTGCTGCGCTGCTGTTCGCTGGCGGCATCGGGGGGTACTGCGCGCTGCTGCTCGGGGGCGGGAGATGCGTACGCGATGTACGCGCCGCCAAGCTCAGGCTGTCACCTGGGGTGGGTGTGTCAGGCGGAGGCCTGACGGGCCCGGTTGCGGGCGGCACGGCGCTTCATCGCGCGACGCTCGTCCTCGCTGAGACCACCCCAGACGCCGGAGTCCTGGCCGGACTCAAGCGCCCACTGCAGACACTGCTCGATCACCGGGCAGCGACGGCAGACGGCCTTGGCTTCCTCGATCTGCAGCAGCGCGGGACCGGTGTTGCCGATGGGGAAGAAGAGCTCGGGGTCTTCCTCGCGGCAAACGGCGTTGTGACGCCAGTCCATGGCTGCTACCTCTCCTTGGTATTACGTGCAAGTTGCTTGTGAATGTGAACGCTTTCACGAATCCCCCAACAAGTGAAGGGCCGACCGCCGGGTCTTCCCCGGCGTGGTCCTTGGTATGAAGAGGGGTTCCGGTGATCAGTGGAGGCCGGTGTTGCGGGCCGTCCCGATCGCCACGTAGAGACTCGCAAACCTCAGCGGCGGATACAACCCCTTCCGGAAAGTTTTTTTTGATTCCTCGGTGTCGACTGGGTCACAGCCGTACTTCCATGGGGTGGATCCTGGCCTAAACGTTCGAGTGAAAGGACTTTCGCCTCTTCCACTCACACAATCACACGCAGTGCGCGGCGTACGCCTGTGAACGTCACGCTTCTGCGCAGCCCCAGGTGGTCACCGTCCATCTGGAGGGGGAGGGGTGCCTTCGAATGCAAGGTGAAGCGGTCCAGATCATGGAGCGAGACCGCATGCCTGCCATGGGGTCCGCGCTCGGGGGACGAAGTGAGCAACTGGGTGCCATACCGGGCAACCGCGGCCGTCGACAGGCGGCTCAGGCCGAGCACGTCGATGCCCGTGTCGAACGAGGCCTTAGGCGACGTGTACATCGGGCGATTGCCGAGATACGTCCAAGGGGACGTGTTCGAGACTATGGCGACAACCAGGTCCTCGATCGGGTCCTCGCCGGGCCGCTCCAGGGTGATCGTGCCGCGGCGGCGGTTGGCCTCGCCGAGGAACTGCCGGAGGACCTGGCGGACGTACAGGGCGTGCGTCGACTTCTTGCCGCGCTCGCGCTGCTGCTCGACCCGGCCGACGACACCCGCGTCGAAGCCCAGCCCCGCGTTGAAGGTGAACCAGCGGCTCGGCACGCCCTCGTCCTCGGAGCCGGGCGGTCCCGAGGTCAGGCCGAGGCCCACCACCCGCTCCCGGCCCTCGCGCAGGGCGTCCAGCAGGGCGCCGGTGGCCTCCACGGGATCGTTGGGCAGGCCGAGCGCGCGGGCGAAGACATTGGTGGAGCCGCCGGGCACGACGGCGAGTCCGGGCAGCCGGTCGGGGTCGGGGCCGGCGTGCAGCAGCCCGTTGACCACTTCGTTGACGGTGCCGTCGCCGCCGAGCGCCACGACCATGTCGATGTCGTCGCTCTCCGCGGCCTGCCGGCCCAGGTCCCGGGCGTGCCCCCGGTACTCGGTGGTCACCGCCTCCAGCTTCATCTCGCTGGCGAGCGCGTGGATCAGCACATCACGCCTGCGTGCGCTTGTGGTGGTAGCCGCCGGATTGACCACGAGAAGAGCACGCATGCAAGGCAGGGTACCTACTGGGTGGTACTCACCCCAGCCCGAGGTGTGGAACGGGTAAGAGGCCGGGGCGTGACCCTGGACACGTACCCCGCCTCACGGGGGCCGCGGGGAATCGGCGCGGTGCGGGCGCGGACCGGGTCCGCACCGCGGCGGCGGCCGGTGTCCCCGTCCCCGTCCGCGACCCGCCGGCGGCTACCCTGCTGGGGTGAGCAGTGAGCAGACTTCCCCGCAGGAGACCGCCGACGGCGCCGGCCCCCGGCCCCGCCGGCTGACGTACGCCGCCGTCCTCGCCGCCCTGGAGGGTGTCGCCCTGCTCGCCGGCGGCCTGTGGGTGCTGGTGCTCGGCCTCACCGGCTCGCCGGACGACCGGCAGCAGGCGGTGACCCTGGGCATCACCCTGGCCGTGCTCGCGCTGCTGCCGCTGCTCGCCACCCGGGGGCTGCTGCTGCGCCGCGGCTGGAGCCGTGGCCCCGCCGTGATCACGCAGCTGATCGCCCTCCCCGTGGCCTACAACCTGCTCAAGGCCGACAGCATGGCCGTGCCCGCGGGCATCGTGCTCGCGGTGGTCGCCGTGGCCGCGCTCGTGCTCCTCGTCAACCGGGAGACGACCCAGGCCCTCGGTATCAAGGGACCGGGCCGCGCCGAGTAGGGCAGGCGCTCTACTCCTCCACCAGCAGCTTCTCCCGCAGCTGCGCCAGCGTGCGCGCCAGCAGCCGGGAGACGTGCATCTGGGAGATCCCGACCTCCTGCGCGATCTGCGACTGGGTCATGTTCCCGAAGAAGCGCAGCAGCAGGATCCGCTTCTCGCGCGGCGGCAGGTCCTCCAGCAGCGGCTTGAGGGACTCCCGGTACTCGACGCCCTCCAGCGCCTCGTCCTCCGCGCCGAGCGTGTCGGCGACCGCCGGGGACTCGTCGTCGGTGTCGGGGACGTCCAGGGACAGCGTGGAGTACGCGTTCGCGGACTCCAGGCCCTCCAGGACCTCCTCCTCGGAGATGGCCAGCTTCTCGGCCAGCTCGTGCACCGTGGGGGAGCGGCCGTGCAGCTGGGACAGCTCGGCCGTCGCCGTGGTCAGCGAAAGCCGCAGCTCCTGGAGCCGGCGCGGCACGCGCACCGCCCAGCCCTTGTCCCGGAAGTGCCGCTTGATCTCGCCGACGACGGTCGGCGTGGCGTAGGTGGAGAACTCCACGCCCCGCTCCGGGTCGAACCGGTCCACGGACTTGATCAGCCCGATGGTGGCGACCTGGGTGAGGTCGTCCAGCGGCTCGCCGCGGTTGCGGAAGCGGCGGGCCAGGTGCTCCACGAGCGGCAGGTGCATGCGGACCAGCTGGTTGCGCAGCTCCGCGTACTCCGCGCTGCCCGCGTCGAGCCCGCGCAGCTCGACGAACATCGCCCGGGCCCCGCTGCGGTCCTGCGGGTCGTGGGCCGCGGCCTGCACGGCCTCGGCGCCCAGCGTGTCGTCGTCCGCGTATCGCTCGTGCTCGCTCATCGTCCCGCCCGTAGCCCTTCCCCGAGCCCTCGCCCCCGCGCGGTCGGCGGAACCGGCCCCGCCGCGCTTCGACGGGGTGCCGGGACCGGCGCCCGCACCGCCGGGCCGCGCGGAGTGGTCCTCCGGATGGGGCCTGGCCTGCTCGGGGATGCCGTCGATGCCGTCCGCCATGCGCCGGGAACCGTCGCGGGGGCTTTCCCCGGACGTCTCGGCCGCACTCGACCAGGGGGCACCCCCGTCCCCGGTCGGCAGCTCACGCGTGCCGCGCTCTTCGTCCCGCACCGGACCGTCCCCGTTCTCCCTCACGCCGGCCCGGGACCCGCGCCGCGCTGTTTGTAGAGGCTGATGGACACCGTCTTGTCCTCGTCGACGGCGGACGAGACCTTCCCCGCGAGGGCCGACAGCACGGTCCAGGCGAAGGTGTCCCGCGAAGGGGCGTGGCCGTCCGTGGTCGGCGCCGAGACGGTGACTTCCAGCGAGTCGTCGACGAGCCGGAAGACGCAGCTGAGCACCGAGCCGGGTACGGCCTGCTGGAGCAGGATCGCGCAGGCCTCGTCCACGGCGATGCGCAGATCCTCGATCTCGTCCAGGGTGAAGTCCAAGCGGGCCGCCAGACCGGCCGTGGCCGTCCGCAGCACCGACAGGTAGGCACCCGCGGCCGGCAGCCGGACCTCCACGAAATCCTGGTTCGCCGCGGGTTCGCCTGCGATCTGGGACACCCTCACCTCCATGGTGGTACAAGCTTTACGGGGCCGAGGGTCGCCCCCCGGGGCTAACGCGTAGATGGTTCAAGCGGTGACGCTATCGCGCGCCGGATGTTCCCGTCCTGGGGACCCCAACCCCCTGGCGTCACTCACAGTAAAGCTGTGGATACGCTCCGTGTCTAGGGGGTGTGCGGCCCCAAATCGGATGAGCGCGCGCCGGGTTGACGTACCCAGACGTCAGACGCCCGAACCGTCGTACCACCGCCGCCGCATGCAGTGTCACACGAGAAGGTGGTCGGACGGGAACACGATCAACGGTCTGGACGCTGATCCTGTGCGTCGGGCGGCTCGCTCGCGGTTCAGACCAGCACGTGGTCGACGAAGCACCACCGCCAGTCCTCGCCCGGCTCGAAGGTCCGCATCACCGGATGACCGGACTTCTCGTGGTGCCCGGTGGCGTGCCGGCCCGGCGAGGAGTCGCAGCAGCCGACGTGCCCGCAGGTCAGGCAGAGCCGCAGCTGCACCGGGTGCGTCCCGTCCGCCAGGCACTCCGGGCAGGTCGCGGTCAGCGGTTCGGGTTCCGGGTGCGGCAGCGCGTCGGCGTGCGTGCACTGTTTCATGATTGCCAGATTACGACGGGTGTGCGGGTGGCCGCGCGGAAGAAGAGGGGTGGGCGGGAAGCATGGACGTGATGCCGCTGCTGTTGCTGGTGGCGGGTAGTGCCGCGGTGGCGGGGATGGCCCGGCGCACACCGGTGCCGGCCCCGCTGCTGCTGGTCGCGGTGGGCCTGGCGGTGTCGTACGTCCCCGGCATGCCCGACTACACGCTCGAACCCGACGTCGTGCTGCCCCTGGTGCTGCCCCCGCTGCTCTACAAGGAGGGCACCGAAAGCTCCTACCTCGACCTGAGGGCACAGAAGCGGCCGGTGGGGCTGCTGTCCGTCGGGTACGTGCTCTTCGCGACCTTCCTGGTGGGCTGGGCCGCCTATCTCGTCGTACCGGGGCTGCCGCTGCCCGCCGCCCTGGTGCTCGGCGCGGTCGTGGCGCCGACGGACGCGGTCGCCGCCGCGGCGATCGCCCGCCGGGTCGGGCTGCCGTCCCGGATCACCACGATCCTCCAGGGCGAGTCGCTGCTGAACGACGCCACCGCGATCACCGCCTACAAGGTGGCCGTCGCCGCCGCCGTCGGCGCCGGCTCCACCTGGGCGGGCGGCTTCGAGGAGTTCCTGCGCGCGTCGGTCGGCGGTGTCGTCGTCGGCCTGGTGCTCATGGTGCCGATCCACTGGCTGCGCACCCGGCTGACCGAGGCGCTGCTCCAGAACACCCTGTCCCTGCTGATCCCGTTCGTCGCCTACGGGGTCGCCGAGCAGGTGCACGCCTCCGGGGTGCTCGCCGTCGTCGTGGTCGCCGTCTACCTGGGACACCACTCCTGGGAGGTCGACTTCGCCACCCGGCTCCAGGAGGAGGCGGTGTGGCGGATGGTCGCCTTCCTGCTGGAGTCGGCCGTGTTCGCGCTGATCGGCCTCCAGCTGCCGCTCATCCTCAAGGGGCTCGGCGCCTACCACGGCGCCGACGCCGCCTGGTACGCCGTCGCCGTCTTCCTGGTCGTCGTCGCGGCCCGGTTCGTGTGGACGTTCCCGGCGACCTTCCTGCCGCGCCTGCTGTCGCGGCGCGTGCGGGAGCGCGAGGAGAACCCCACCTGGCGGGCGCCGGTCGTGGTCTCCTGGGCCGGGATGCGCGGCGTGGTGTCCCTGGCCATCGCCTTCTCCATCCCGCAGACCGTGCGCGGCGGCGCCCCCTTCCCGCAGCGCGACATGGTCCTCTTCCTGACCTTCACCACCGTCATCGGCACCCTGGTCGTGCAGGGCCTCACCCTCGCGCCGCTGATCCGCCTGTTGAGGTTCCCCGGCCGCGACCGGCAGGCCGAGACGCTGGCCGAGGCCAACGCCCAGGCGCAGGCCTCGCTGGCCGCCGAACGCCGCCTGGACGAACTCCTCGCGGACGAGCGCAACGCCCTCCCGCCGCCGCTCGCCGACCGGCTGCGCACCGTCCTGGAGCGCCGCCGCAACGCCGTCTGGGAACGCCTCGGCCAGGTCAACCCGCTCACCGGCGAGTCCGTGGACGACACCTACCGGCGGCTGTCCCGCGAGATGATCAGCGCCGAGCGCGAGGTCTTCGTCCGGCTGCGCGACGGCCGTCACATCGACGACGAGATGCTGCGCGCCCTGCTCAGGCACCTGGACCTGGAGGAGGCGGCGGCCCACCGGGACACGGCGTAGGCGCCGTCGGGCGGCCGGGCGGTCACGTGGTCACGGGCCAGGCGGTGAGACGGTCGGAGGGTCAGGCGGCCGGGGGCCAGGCGGTCCCGGGGAACGGGCGGCCGGTGACGACGGCCGCGAGGGTGGTCCCGCGCGGCCAGGCGCCCTCCTCGGCGAGGGCGACAAGTCCGTAGAGCGACTTGGCGACATAGAGGCGTTCCACGGGCAGCCCGTGCCGTTGCTCGAAGTCCTCGGCGAACGCGTCGAGTTCCGGCGTCGTGCGCGCGTACCCGCCGAAGTGGAAGCGGTCGTCCAGGGACCAGTCGCCGGTGCGGCCGCCGAAGGCACGTTCCTGCAACGCCCGCACCTCGGCCTCCAGGAAGCCGCCCTTGAGCACCGGCACCCCGAGCGCCCGCTGCCCGCGCCCCAGCCCCGCGGCGAGCCCGGCGAGCGTGCCACCGGTGCCGCAGGCGACCGCGACGACATCGGCGTGCCCGCGCAGTTCCTCCCCGAGCGCCCGGCAGCCGCGCACGGCCTCGGCGTTGCTGCCGCCCTCCGGGACGACGTACGCGTCCTGCGCCCCGGCCGCCCGCAGGATCGCCGCCAGGGTCGCGGGCTCCGCCTTGCGGCGGTAGACCGACCGGTCGACGAAGTGCAGCCGCATGCCGTCCGCCACGCACCGGGCCAGCGACGGGTTCAACGGCCGCTCGGCCAGCTCCTGGCCGCGGACCACCCCGGTGGTGTCCAGTCCGAGCAGCCGGCCGGCCGCGGCGGTGGCCCGCAGATGGTTGGAGTAGGCACCGCCGAAGGTGACGAGCGGGCGTCCCCGCGCCGCCGCGATGTTCGGCACGAGCTTGCGCCACTTGTTCCCGATCAGCTCGGGATGGACGAGGTCGTCCCGCTTGAGTACCAGCCGCAGCCCCCGCCGCTCGAACCGCTCGTCCCGGACTTCCGTCAGGGGCGAGGGGAGCCGGGGGGCGAGGGGATCGCTGCTGGTCACGGTGCCATTGTCGCCGAGCCCGGCGACGGTGCCCAGCGGGGGTGCGGACCGGGGCGCGACCGGCCCCGCATCCGACGAGACCCCCCGTTGTGCCCAGTAATCCGATGATCCATTCCCCTTCTTTCGGGTAATGGCGTCACCACCGTGAGTGATGGGACTCTCGTTGCGAGACCGGTGCACTGCGACCGGCGCGTTACATGGGAGGGCATTTCTCTATGTCGGTAGGCGATGAGGTCCGCACGGATCAGGGCAGGCCGCAGCAGTCCCTCGGGACGGCGGCAGCGCGGAACCTGGCCACCACCACCAAGTCCGTTCCGCAGATGCAGGAGATCACCTCCCGCTGGCTGCTGCGCACGCTCCCCTGGGTGGACATCCAGGGCGGCACATACCGGGTGAACCGGCGGCTGACCTACGCCGTCGGCGACGGCCGTATCACCTTCGTGAAGACCGGGGATCAGGTGGAGGTCATCCCGGCCGAACTCGGCGAACTGCCGGCCCTGCGGTCGTACGAGGACGAGGAGGTGCTGGCCGAACTGGCCCGCCGCTGCCGCCAGCGCGCCTTCGCGCCGGGCGAGGTCATCGCCGACTTCGGCAACCGCAACGACGGGGTCTACCTGCTCGCCCACGGCCGGGTCGAGAAGGTCGCCACCGGCCCCTACGGCGACGACTCGGTCCTCGGCGTCCTCGCCGACGGCGCCTACTTCGGCGACCAGGCGCTGCTGGACGGGGGGTCCATCTGGGAGTACACGGTCCGCGCCGGCACCGCCACCACCGTACTGATCCTCAGCCGCCAGGACTTCGAGGAGATCGCGGAGCGCTCGCCCTCGCTGCGCGACCATCTCGCGCGGGTGCGCTCGATCCCGGAGCAGCGCACCAACAAGTACGGCGAGAAAGAGGTCGAGCTGGCGGCCGGCCACTCCGGCGAGCCGGACATCCCGCACACCTTCGTCGACTACGAACCCCGGCCGCGCGAGTACGAGCTGAGCATCGCGCAGACGGTGCTGCGCATCCACTCCCGGGTGGCCGACCTCTACAACCAGCCGATCAACCAGACCGAGCAGCAGCTGCGGCTCACGGTCGAGGCGCTGAAGGAGCGCCAGGAGCACGAGCTGATCAACAACCCGGACTTCGGCCTGCTCAGCAACTGCGAGTACGACCAGCGGCTCCAGCCGCACGCCGGGGTGCCCAGTCCGGACGACATGGACGAGCTGCTCAGCCGCCGCCGCGGGACCAAGCTGTTCCTCGCCCACCCGCGCGCGATCGCCGCGTTCGGACGCGAGCTGAACAAGCGGGGGCTGGTGCCGGAGACCATCGACATCGGCGGCAACCGCATCCCCACCTGGCGCGGGGTGCCGCTGTACCCGTGCAACAAGATCCCGATCAGCGAGGCGCGGACCACCTCGATCATCGCGATGCGTACGGGCGAGGAGGACCAGGGCGTCATCGGTCTGCGGCAGTCCGGCATCCCGGACGAGATCGAGCCCAGCCTGTCCGTCCGCTTCATGGGTATCAACGAGCAGGCGATCATCAAATACCTGGTCACGGCCTATTACTCGGCCGCCGTCCTGGTGCCCGACGCGCTCGGTGTGCTGGAGAACGTCGAGATCGGCCGCTGGAGGTGACGTTTCCGCACGTCGCGGCCGTGTCCCCGGTCGTCCGGGCGGGTACACCCTCGGGGTACGCGTCCGGCCGGGCCGGCGTCGCCGGCGCCCGCGGACCTGGCGAGGGGGAGGCATGGTCGACTTCATGACGGAGACCGAACACCGATCCACCGGTGTGTCGCACATCGGCGCACCGGGGGACCGGCGGGAAGGCGGGGACACCGGCCCCGGCCCGCTCGACGGGCAGGAGGCGGCGGCACTGCTGGAGCGGACCCGGGCCCTGGTGGACCCGGAGCTGCGTGCCGCGGTCGAGTCACTGCCCGGCTCCATGCGCCGGATCGCGCGCTACCACTTCGGCTGGGAGCACGCGGACGGCACCCCCGCCGAGGGCAACGCCGGCAAGGCGATCAGGCCGGCCCTGGTGCTCGCCGCGGCCGCCGCGCTCGGCGGCCCGGCGGCCCGGGCGGCGGCCGTCCGGGCCGCGGCCGCGGTGGAACTGGTCCACAACTTCACGCTGCTGCACGACGACGTGATGGACCGGGATGCCACCCGCAGGCACCGGCCCACGGCCTGGACCGTGTTCGGGGACACCGACGCGATCCTCGCCGGGGACGCGCTCCAGGCGCTCGCGCTGCGGCTGCTGGCCGAGGACCCGCACCCGGCCGCCGGCCGGGCCGCCGCCCGGCTCGCGGACTGCGTGGTGGAGCTGTGCGCCGGTCAGCACACCGACACCGACATGGAGCGCCGCGCCCCGGACGAGGTCACCCTGGACGAGGTGCTCGCCATGGCCGAGGCGAAGACCGGGGCACTGCTGGGCTGCGCCTGCGCGCTGGGCGCGCTGTACGCGGGCGCCGGGCCCGAGGAGGCGGCCGCGCTGGACGGCTTCGGCCGCCAGGCGGGGCTGGCCTTCCAGCTGATCGACGACGTGATCGGGATATGGGGCGATCCGCGGCGCACCGGCAAGCCGGCCGGTGCCGATCTCGCGGCCCGCAAGAAGTCCCTGCCGGTGGTGGCGGCGCTCGCCTCCGGCACCCCGGCGGCGGCCGAACTCGCCGTGCTGTACGGGAAGCCGTACGTCTCCGGCGACAGCGAGGGCATCGCACGGACCGCGCTGGCCGTGGAGCAGGCCGGCGGCCGGGACTGGGCGCAGGCGGAGGCGGCCGACCGGATGGCCCGCGCGATGCAGGAACTGGCGCGGGCGATCCCGGACCCGGAGGCGGCGGGCGGCCTGCTGGCCCTCGCCGAGTTCGTGACCCGGCGCAGCAGCTGAGCGCCCCCACCAGCGCCGCCGGCCCGTCCGGCGGCCCGAAGGACCCGGAGTCCCCGGGCCCGTGCGGCTCCTGACCCCGCACGGTGTCCCGGGGGCTCCGGCCGGGCGGGCTCCGCACATCCCCACAGTGTGCGGGGCCCGCCGTCTACCGTGGGGCCATGTCGAAACCGTCCCGCATCCTCCACCTCACCGAGCGCTCCCTGTGGGAGACGGCGCGCGGGCGCGGCACCTACGAGGTGTCGACCCGTGGCCGCACCCTCCGGGAAGAGGGCTTCATCCACTTCTCCACCCGCGCCCAGCTGCCGCGCGTCGCCGCCTTCCTGTACGGCGACGACGCCCGCGCGGACCTGGTGGTGCTGGAGGTGGACCCGGAGCGGCTGGACGCGCCGCTGCGCTACGAGTCCGTCGAACCGGGGGGGCGAGGAATTCCCGCATCTGTACGGTCCGTTGCCGGTCGAGGCCGTGGTGGAGGTGACCCCCTGGGCGGCCGGCTCGCCGGGTAACTGAGGGACGTCAGGCCGCCGGTCGCTGGAAGCAGCGCAACAGGTTTCCCGCCGGGTCGCGGAAGGCGCAGTCGCGTACGCCCCACGGCTGGTCGGTCGGTTCCTGGAGCACATCGGCGCCGTGCTCGCGTAGCCGCTCCCACAACGCGTCGCAGTCGTCGGTGGCCAGGATGACCCCGCGCAGCATGCCCTTGGCGAGCAGTTCGGCCAGCGCCAGCCGGTCGGCCGGGGAGGCGTCCGGGTTGGCGCCCGGCGGCTCCAGCACGATCTCCACGTCCGGCTGGTGCGGCGAGCCGACGGTCACCCACCGCATCCCCTCGAAGCCCACGTCGTTGCGGACCTCCAGGCCGAGGACGTCACGGTAGAAGGCGAGGGCCTTGTCGTGGTCGTCCACGGCGATGAAGCACTGCGCGAGTCTCACATCCATGGCTTCACGCTAAGCCGCCGCGGGCTTCGCCGCGCGCGGCTCGGACGGATCAGTAGGGCCGGCGGCGTGGCCGGGTGAAGGCGCGGGCCACGCAGGACGGGATCACCGCGGCCGGTTCGTGCGAGTCCGCCCGGTAGGCGCTCGGCGTGCGGCCGACCAGCTCGGTGAAGCGGGAGCTGAAGGAGCCCAGCGAGGTACAGCCCACGGCCAGGCACACCTCGGTCACGGTGAGGTCGCCCCGGCGCAGCAGCGCCTTGGCCCGCTCGATCCGGCGGGTCATGAGATAGCTGTACGGCGTCTCCCCGAAGGCCTTGCGGAAGCTGCGCTGGAAGTGGCCGGGGGACATCAGGGCGTCGCGGGCCAGCTCGGTCATGTCGAGCGGTTCGGCGTACTCGCGGTCCATCCGGTCGCGTACGCGCCGCAGTCGCCTCAGGTCCTCCAGGGTCACGGCCACAAGCTTGGCACAGGGCACCGACATCCGGCCGGGAAAGGGAATTCGCTCCCGTTGTTCGCGGAATCGGCGCGCTCAACCCGGGGATCGCGGTCCTGACCGACGGTGCCCCCCACCGACCGCCGGGCAGGGGCGCCGACGCACCGGCCCGCGCTCCGGCGGGGCTGTGCTTCGTGGCCTGCGCGGCGGTGGTGGCCTACGGGATCTCGCCGATCGTGCCGCGGTTCCACCGACGGGGCACGGGCGCCGCGTCCGTCTCGGCACGCCGACGCGCCCCGCCGCGGCACCCGGGGCCGGTGCCGAGCGGTCAGGCGGAGCCCAGCAGCTCGCGCAGCGTGGCCGTGTCGATGACGTAGGCCCGCATCGGAAACACCTTCTCCAGCAGCACCCGGTGGACCTCCTGGTCGTGGTCGGCGACGCCGTCCGACAGCACCACGACGCGGAAGTCGCGGTCGGCGGCGTCGGTGAGGGTGGACAGGACGACACCGCTGGTGCTGATCCCGGAGAGGACCAGCGTGTCGATGCCGCGCTCGCGCAGCTGCTCGTACAGGTCGGTGGTGGAGGCCGCGCCGATGCGGACCTTGCGCACGACGATGTCGCCGTCCTCGGGCGCGATCCGCTCGTCGACCTGGGTGGCCGGGTCCTCGTGGTGGTTGAGCTTGGCCGCGGCCAGCGGGCTGAAGGACTTGTTGGTCTCCGGGACCGCCGCCCAGTCGTCCTCGGTGAAGGCGACGCGGACGTAGCCGATGGTGCCGCCCGCGGCGCGGACGTCGGCGATGGCGCCCTTGACCCGGTCCACCAGGGCGTCCGGGTCCGGCACGAGCGGCAGGATCCCGCCCTGGAGATCCATCGCCAGCAGGGCGGTGCGCCCGGGGACGATCGTGGGCAGGGCGGCGGGGCTGGTCATACGGGGGTTCTCCTTGTGGATCTCGTGCGGCCGGTGGATCTCGTGGGGGTGTTCAACGGCGGACCACGACGGCGTCCCCCAGCTCGACCGCGGCCAGCCGCTCCAGCAGCTCCACGGCTCGCTCCAGGGTGTCGAGCTCGTCCGGTGTCACGGCCGCCTCCATGGCGCGCACCAGGAAGGACGCGCGCCCGGCGAGCAGCCGCTCGATCAGCGCCCCGGCCGAGGGGTCGGCGCTGACCAGCTTGCGGCGGCCGTCCTGCGGGTCCGGCGCGCTGTGCACCAGACCGGCGGCCTTCAGCGCCGCGAGGCTCTGGGCGATGGCCTGGGGGCTGACGTGCTCCAGCGCGGCGAGCCGCGCCGCGGTGACCGGACCCTCGCGCACCACCTCCGCCAGGACGGCGAGCTGGGTGGCGGTCAGCCCGGTCGCGAGCTGTCCCGACTCCGCGCGCAGCCGCGCCCGCAGGCGCTTCATCGCCTGGTTGAGCCGCTGCGCGGTGTCGGCGGGCGAGGGTGGGGGAGGGGAGCCGGTGGTCACCACCGCACCGTAAAACTCATCAAGCAACTTTGCCAAGTTCCTTGATGAATTCTTGGCGCGCGGCCGGACGACGGGGTGCGGCTCGGCATGCGGGGACGAGGGTGTGGCGAGCGAGCCGGCCGGCCTCGTGAACGGCACCACGGGACGCCCCACCCGCCGCGGCTTTGTCCTACGCTTCGCCAACCGCCCGCGCGGCGACGGCACTTCGGCGCTTGATCTCGATCGCCAGGGCGCCCAGCGCTTCCTTCTCCGGGGGATAGATGGCCCGGAGGTCGGCGAGTTGCCGTTCGCGGGTGGCGGCCGGATTGACGCCGGCCGGGCCCTCGCCGTCGAGCAGCGACGCGAAGTCCGGGTACTCGGTCACCCGCTCGACCGTCACCTCGCAGGTCTCCTCGGTGCCCTTGACCCGGAAGCGGATGACGTCGCCCGCGGCGAGGTCGGCGAGGTGCGGGTATCGGACCCGGACCTCGACGGTCTTGACGCCCGCGGCGACGAGGTCGAAGTACCGGCGGTAGAGGTTGAGCTCGCGGACGCGGCCAGTGCTGCTGTTCATGACCGGTGAACACCCTCCTGGGGCCGGGCCGGACAAAGAACCGCACCCGGTCCGCGGCGGCCGCCGTGCTGTCGGCGGCCTGCGGACCGGGTGCGGGAGGTGGACCAGGCGACAAAGAATCGCAGGTCAAGCGGCGTGACTCAAGGTCAGGCCTTCTTCGTCTCCCAGAAGATCTTGTCGATCTGGGCGATGTAGTCGAGCGCCTTCTGGCCCGTCGCCGGGTCGGTGGACGCCTTGGCGGCCGAGAGGGCCTTCAGGGTGTCGTTGACCAGCTGGTGCAGCTCGGGGTACTTGTCGAAGTGCGGGGCCTTGAAGTAGTCGCTCCAGAGGACGGAGACGTGGTGCTTCGCGAGCTCCGCGCGCTGCTCCTTGATGACGGTGGCACGCGCCTGGTAGTGGGGGTCGTCGTTGCCGGCCATCTTCTCCTGGACGGCCTTGACCGACTCCGCCTCGATGCGGGCCTGGGCCGGGTCGTACACGCCGCAGGGCAGGTCGCAGTGGGCGCTGACCTTGACCTTGGGGGCAAACAGGCGGGAAAGCATGGAGCATTCCTTCCTCGTGATCGTCTTCTCAGGTGCGACATTACTCCCTGAGAGAGCTGTTTTCCTGAGTGCCCCCTAGGGCTTAGGACAAAAGTCCAGGGTGAGACTGAGACTGGTGGAGGAACGGACCGGGGAGGTGCCGGGAATGCCGGAGCTGTCGCAGGAGAGCGAGCGGGGGAGGTCCGCCGCGCCGTTCGGGCTGGCCGAGGTGACGGGACCGTCGATGGTCCCCACCCTCCAGCACGGCGACCAGCTGCTGGTGCGGTACGGGGGTGTGGTCAGGGCGGGGGACGTCGTGGTGCTGCGGCACCCGTTCCAGCAGGACCTGCTGGTCGTCAAGCGGGCCGCGGAGCGGCGCGAGGGCGGCTGGTGGGTGCTCGGGGACAACCCCTACGCGGGCGGGGACAGCACCGACTACGGCGTCGTGCCCGAGGAGCTGATCCTGGGCCGCGCGTGGCTGCGCTACCGGCCGCTTCGGCCCGGTCAGCGTTCGCCGCTCGCGCTGCTGCGCTGGGCGTTCTCGGCCGCGCGGCCGCTGCTCACCGACCGGTCGGCCTCCAGGCGCTTGCGGGCGCGGTAGGCGGCCACGTTGGCCCGGGTCGCGCAGCGGTCGGAGCAGTAGCGCCGGGAGCGGTTGGTCGAGGTGTCCAGGTAGGCGTTGCGGCAGGGGAGCGCCTGGCACAGGCCCAGGCGGTCCACGCCGTACTCGGTGAGGTGGAAGGCGAGGCCCATCGCCGCGATCGCCGCGTAGCCGGCGGTGGCGTTGGAGGGGTGGTCGGCCAGGTGCATGTGCCACAGCGGGCGGCCGTCCTCGTCCCGGTGGTCGTGGCCGGAGATCTGCGGGCTCACCGGGAACTCCAGCAGGAGCGAGTTCAGCTGGTTCACCGCGAGCGTCTCGTCGCCCCCGTCGGCCGCCTCGAAGACCGAGCGCAGCCGGGCCCGCACCGAGCGGAAGCGGGTGACGTCGGCGTCGGTCGCGCGCCGGGCCGCGGACGCGTTGTCGCCGAAGAGGTCCCGCACGGCCTCGACCGAGGTCAGGGAGTCCTTGCCCCGGACCGGCTCCTCGCTGTTGACGAGGCGTACGGCGTAATCCGAGTAATAGGCCAGTTCCACTTGTAGTCCTTACGAGGGGCGCTCTATCGTCGTACCTGCGGTCAGGTAACAGCCGATCGTGCTTCCAGGGTATTACCCAATCGAGGGGAAAGGCGGGTTCCATGACCACGGGTACCGGAACCGACTGGGCGGCCTGGCAGGAGAGCTGGGATCGGCAGCAGGAGTGGTACATGCCGGACCGGGAGGAGCGCTTCCGGATCATGCTCGACATGGTCGAGGCCCTCGTCGGCACGGCCCCGCGCGTGCTCGACCTCGCCTGTGGCACCGGCAGCATCACCGCCCGGCTGCTGGCCAGGTTCCCCGAGGCCACCAGCACCGGCGTCGACCTCGACCCGGCCCTGCTCGCCATCGCGCGCGGCACCTTCGAGGGCGACGGACGGGTCTCCTTCGTCACCGCCGACCTCAAGGACCCCGACTGGACCGCGAAGCTGCCGTACGACTCGTACGACGCCGTACTGACCGCGACGGCCCTGCACTGGCTGCACAGCGAACCCCTCGCGGCTCTCTACGGTCAGGTCGCGCGGCTCGTCCGCGACGGCGGTGTGTTCATGAACGCGGACCACATGATCGATGAGAGCACGCCCCGGATCAACGCGGCCGAACGCGCCCAGCGGCACGCCCGCATGGAACAGGCCAAGGCGGACGGCGTCCTCGACTGGGCCGACTGGTGGCAGCTGGCCGCCAAGGACCCGGTGCTCGCCGAGCCGACCGCCCGCCGCTTCGAGATCTACGGCGAGCACGCGGACGGCGACACGCCCTCCGCCGCCTGGCACGCGCGGGTGCTGCGGGAACAGGGCTTCGGCGAGGCCCGCCCGGTGTGGTGCTCGCCGTCCGACACGCTGCTGCTCGCCGTCAAGTGAGCCATGGGGAGGGGGCGGTGCGGGCGGGCCGTGCCGCCCCCTCCTCCGCCTGGCTACAGCACCTTCGACAGGAACGACTGCGTCCGCTCGTGCTGCGGATCGGTCAGTACGTCCCGCGGATGGCCGGATTCGACCACCACACCGCCGTCCATGAAGACCAGGCTGTCGCCCACCTCCCGGGCGAAGCCCATCTCGTGGGTGACGACGACCATGGTCATACCGGACTCGGCCAGGTCGCGCATGACGTCCAGGACGTCGCCGACCAGCTCCGGGTCCAGGGCCGAGGTCGGCTCGTCGAAGAGCATCAGCTTGGGGTCCATCGCCAGGGCCCGGGCGATCGCCACCCGCTGCTGCTGGCCGCCGGAGAGCTGCGAGGGGTAGTTGCCCGCCTTGTCGGCCAGGCCCACCCGCTCCAGGAGCTGCGCGGCCCGCTCCCGTGCCTCGCTCTTGGCGACGCCCTTGACCTGGACCGGCGCCTCCATGACGTTCTCCAGCGCCGTCATGTGCGGGAAGAGGTTGAAGCGCTGGAAGACCATGCCGATGTCCCGGCGCTTCATGGCGACTTCGCTGTCCTTGAGCTCGTACAGCTTGCCGCCCCGCTGGCGGTAGCCGACCAGCTCGCCGTCGACGTACAGCCGGCCGGCGTTGATCTTCTCCAGGTGGTTGATGCACCGCAGGAAGGTGGACTTGCCCGAGCCCGAGGGGCCGATCAGGCAGAACACCTCGCCCGGTCGCACCTCCAGGTCGATGCCCTTGAGCACCTCCACGTGCCCGAACGACTTGTGGACCCCCTCCGCCTTGACCATCGGGGCGGTGCCCGCGGCCGCGGAGTCCTGCTTGCTCGGCTTGTCGCTCATGCCATGACCTTCCTGCTGGAGAAGGTCGTCAGATGCGCCCTGACCTTCTGCCACGGGGTGGGCGGGAGGCTGCGGCTGGAACCGCGGGCGTAGTACCGCTCGATGTAGTACTGGCCCACGCTGAGCACCGAGGTCATGATCAGGTACCAGGCCGCGGCCAGGAAGTACATCTCCACGGGGGCACCGGAGTTCTGGCCGATGTCCTGGGCGTAGCGGAACAGCTCGGGGTACTGGACGGCCGCCACCAGGGAGGTCGTCTTCAGCATGTTGATGACCTCGTTGCCGGTCGGCGGCACGATCACCCGCATCGCCTGCGGGATGACCACCCGGCGCAGGGTCTTGCCGTGGCTCATGCCCAGCGCGTGGGCGGCCTCGGTCTGGCCCTCGTCCACCGCGAGCAGGCCCGCCCGGCAGATCTCGGCCATGTACGCCGCCTCGTTCAGGCCCAGGCCGAGCAGCGCCGTCAGCAGCGGCGTCATGAAGTTCGACCAGTAGTCCTTGTAGAGCGGCATCAGGTTGATGTACTCGAAGACCAGGCCCAGGTTGAACCAGAGGAACAGCTGGACCAGGACCGGGGTGCCGCGGAAGAACCAGATGTAGAACCAGGCGATGCCCGAGGTCACCGGGTTCTTCGACAGCCGCATGACGGCCAGGACGACGCCGCCCACGATGCCGATCAGCATCGACAGCACGGTCAGCAGAAGCGTTTTGCCGACACCGGTCAGGATCCGGTGGTCGAAGAAGTACTGCGGTACCGCATGCCAGTTGATCTTGCCCTGGCCGAAGGCGTAGACGATCGCGACGAGGATCGCGATGGCGACGACCGCGGTCACATAGCGTCCGTAGTGCCGCACGGGTATCGCTCGGATGGCTTCATGGCCGGCCGGGGGAGTGCCCTGCTCCCCGGCCGTCTTCTCGATGTCAGTCACGGATGTGCTGCCTCTCGGTGGCCGCTGGGTGCGCCGCGGGTCACTTGCCGCCGTTGATCACGGATTCCTTGACGGCGCCGTCCTCGGCGCCCCACTTCTCGAGGATCTTCTGGTACTCGCCGTTCTTGATGATCGCGTCCATCGCGTCCTTGAGCGCGTCCCGCAGCTGGGTCGCGTCCTTGGAGACCGCGATGCCGTACGGCGCCGCCTCGACCTGGTCACCGACGACCTGGAAGTCCTTGCCGCCGCCCGAGGTCTTCACCGCGTAGGCGGCCACCGGGAAGTCGGAGGAGGCCGCGTCGACGCCGCCCGAGCGCAGCCGGGTCTGGGACTGCTGGTCGTCGTCGAAGGCCTCGATGGTGAGCTTCTTGCCGCCCGGACACTTCTTGGCCTCCTGCTTGGCCAGGTCCTCCGAGACGGTGCCGCGCTCCACGGCGAGCTTCTTGCCGCACAGATCCGGCCATCCGTTGATGCCCTGGGTGTCGCCCTTGCGGGTGTAGATCGAGACGCCGGCGGTCAGGTAGTCGACGAAGTCGACGCCCTGGCCGACCTTCTTGCCGGTGTCCGGGTCCACGCCCTCCTGGCGGTTCTTGTTGTCGGTCATCGCCGACATGGCTATGTCGTAGCGACCCGAACGCAGACCGGTGAGCAGGGCGTCGAAGGTGCCGTTCTGGAACTCCAGACGCACCCCGAGCTGCTTGCCGAGCGCGGCCGCGATGTCCGGGTCCAGGCCGACGACCTTGCCGCCGGCGTCCTTGAACTCCACCGGGGCGTACGCGATGTCCGAGCCGACGAGGATGCGGCCCTTGCTGCGGATGCTCTGCGGGAGCTTGCTCGCGAGCGGGGCGCCGGTCGTGGTGCCGGCCCCGGAGTCGTTGCCCTTGCCCTTGGTCTGGTCGCCGCAGCCGGTGAGCAGCAGGGCGCCCGCGACCGCGATCGCACCGACCGCTGCCAGCCGGGATTGCATGGCGGTCGTCCGACGCGTGGAGCTTGCGGTCATGGTTGGTTCCTCCGGCGTATGCGAACAGTTTGCCGCTGGGTAGACGAGAACACACACCATTGGGTGGCGCGACCTCGCGGGTTTACGGCATCTTGCCAGTCGGACTACGCCATTCAGGGGCGCCGATATGTCAAAATCGGATAACGGGTGACCCCCGAACCACAACAGGTCGGTACATCCTTGGTCGCGCGGCGTCGCAGCACGCCGGACCATCTGCGCGAATCCCGTCCCACCGCCGGAAAATCTCCGGCGTCTCTCATCATGCGGACGGCCGGACCGGCGGATTCCGTATCCGTTTCCGCCCCGTCGAGTCCCTCGGTACCCGGGCCCCTGGCGGCACGGCCGTCAGCGGCGTGTCACCCCCGTGTGGCTTTCTGGTTCCGAGATGTGACCTTGCACCTATTGGACTCGTCGTGGGCGCCGTCCGTCCGGTAAGAAGGTTCTTTACACCCCTCATCCGGGGCTCAGGGCGCGTGTGCGGCGCGCCCGTCGCGTATGACCCGTGCGTATCCGCAATCGGGCCGTGCGCGGTGCCCGCCCACCCCTCACCAGGAGTGGTCGACCCTCAAACCATGCATACCTAAGGGGTAGAACAAGTGGCAGCGGAGATCGTCAATCCTCGCAGCGACACCGGTACGGACCAGGACGGCGGGGCCGAGCCCCTCGATTCCTTCGATCCGGTGTTCGCGCTGCACCGCGGCGGCAAGATGGCCGTGCAGGCCACCGTGCCGGTCCGCGACAAGGACGACCTTTCCCTCGCGTACACGCCCGGCGTCGCGCGCGTGTGCACCGCGATCGCGGAACAGCCGGAGCTGGTCAACGACTACACATGGAAGTCCTCCGTGGTCGCCGTCGTCACCGACGGCACGGCCGTGCTCGGACTCGGGGACATCGGTCCCCGGGCGTCCCTCCCCGTGATGGAGGGCAAGGCCATCCTCTTCAAGCAGTTCGGCGGCGTGGACGCGGTGCCGATCGCGCTCGACTGCACCGACGTGGACGAGATCGTGGAGACCGTCGTCCGGCTCGCTCCCTCCTTCGGCGGAGTGAACCTGGAGGACATCTCGGCACCCCGGTGCTTCGAGATCGAGCGCCGGCTCCAGGAGCGCCTCGACATCCCGGTCTTCCACGACGACCAGCACGGCACGGCCGTGGTGACGCTCGCCGCGCTGCGCAACGCGGCGCGGCTCAGCGGCCGGGAGATCGGGCAGCTGCGCGCCGTGATCTCGGGCGCCGGCGCGGCCGGTGTCGCCATCGCCAAGATGCTGATCGAGGCCGGCGTCGGCGATGTCGCCGTGGCGGACCGCAAGGGCGTCGTCTCCGCGGACCGCGCGGACCTGACCCCGGTCAAGCGCGAGGTGGCCGGCTTCACCAACAAGGCGGGGATCAGCGGCACGCTGGAGGACGCGCTCAAGGGCGCGGACGTCTTCATCGGCGTCTCCGGCGGTACGGTGCCCGAGGAGGCCGTGGCCTCCATGGCCGAGGGCGCCTTCGTGTTCGCGATGGCCAACCCGAACCCCGAGGTGCACCCCGACGTCGCGCACAAGTACGCGGCGGTCGTCGCCACCGGGCGCTCGGACTTCCCGAACCAGATCAACAACGTGCTGGCCTTCCCCGGCATCTTCGCGGGCGCGCTCCAGGTGCGGGCCACCCGGATCACCGAGGGCATGAAGATCGCGGCGGCGGAGGCGCTGGCCGCGGTGGTCGGCGACGACCTCGCCGCCGACTATGTGATTCCCTCGCCGTTCGACGAGCGGGTGGCACCCGCCGTCACGGCGGCCGT
The DNA here is from genome assembly GCF_051980735.1 of Streptomyces sp. SCPE 10. NCBI lineage: Bacteria > Bacillati > Actinomycetota > Actinomycetes > Kitasatosporales > Streptomycetaceae > Streptomyces > Streptomyces sp. SCPE 10. Next base: position 5,124,023 of record NZ_CP197069.1, read on the forward strand.
GGCCGCCGCGGCGCGCGCGGAGGGTGTCGCCCGGCGCTGACGCCGAGGGAGGAGGCCCCGTCCGGCCGGACGGGGCCTCCTCCCTTTTCCCGCCTGCCCCGTCTTTCCCGGCTCGCGTGCCGAACAGGTGCCCTGCGGGCAAGAGGGCATGTGTCACAGCGCGGTCCGGTTCCGCCGGGGCCACGGCGCACCTATCGTCGGCTCCATGTTCGCTGTCTACGCCGCCCGAATCGACCGCGACCAGCCGCTCGACGGCCTCGAGTTGGGGGAGCGCCCGGCTCCCGAGGCCCGACCCGGCTGGAGCACCATCGATGTGCGCGCCGCCTCCCTCAACCACCACGACCTCTGGTCCCTGCGGGGCGTCGGCCTCCCGGAGGACCGGCTGCCGATGATCCTCGGCTGCGACGCCGCCGGGATCGACGCGGACGGCAACGAGGTCGTCCTGCACTCCGTCATCGGCCAGACCGGCCACGGCGTCGGCCCGGACGAGCCGCGCTCCATCCTGACCGAGCGCTACCAGGGCACCTTCGCCGAGCAGGTCGCCGTACCGACCTTCAACGTGCTGCCCAAGCCCAAGGAACTGTCCTTCGCCGAGGCCGCCTGTCTGCCGACCGCGTGGCTGACGGCGTACCGGATGCTCTTCACCAACGCGGGCGTACGGCCCGGGGACTCGGTCCTGGTGCAGGGCGCGGGCGGCGGCGTCGCCACGGCCGCGATCGTGCTGGGCAAGGCGGCGGGGCTGAGGATGTTCGCCACCAGCCGGGACGAGGCCAAGCGCAAGCGGGCCATGGAGCTCGGGGCGGTGGAGGCCGTGGAGACCGGCGCGCGGCTGCCGCAGCGGGTGGACGCCGTGATCGAGACCGTGGGCGCGGCGACCTGGTCCCACTCGGTGAAGTCGCTGCGGCCCGGCGGGACGATCGTCATCTCCGGCGCCACCAGCGGGGACCGGCCCTCGCACGCCGAGCTGACCCGGATCTTCTTCCTGGAGCTGAAGGTGGTCGGCTCCACGATGGGCACCAAGGAGGAGCTGGACGACCTGCTCTCCTTCTGCGCCACGACCGGGGTGCGGCCGGTCATCGACGAGGTGCTGCCGCTGGACCGGGCCCGCGAGGGCTTCGAACGGATGGAGTCCGGGGGCCAGTTCGGCAAGATCGTACTGACCACGGCCTGAGTCCTCGCGCGCCGGTGGGCGGGCCCGGTTCCGGGCCCGCCCTTCGCGTGCCGGGTGCCGGCTCCGGTCAGGGGGCCGGTGGGCGCAGGACGGATGTGATGTCCGCCGCCGCCGTCGCCAGATGCCGCCGGGCCGCCTCCAGTTGGGCCGCCGTCACACCGTGGTCGCGGGCCAGGTCGCGGATGTCGTCGCGGAAGCGGTCCAGCAGGCGGTCCAGGTCGCGGGCCGGGTCGTCGGTCGGGGGCTCCTTGGACCAGGCGGGGGCGGGGGGAGTGCGGGGGGCCGTCCAGTCCTTGCTGAACTCGCCGATCTCCCTGGCCAGTTCGGTCAAACCCTCGCGGACGCCCGTCGGCCAGTCGCCCCGGGCGAAGTGGTCCTGGACCCGGCGGGCGATGCGCTGCATCTCCTCCTGGGCCTGGGCACGGGCCCGGGCCTGGGCCTCCTGGGCCTGGTGGCGGGCCCGCTGGGCCTCCTCCCGGGCTCGCCGGCTCTCGTCCTTGGCGCGGCGGGCCTGCTCCTTCCATTCCTGGCGGACCCGGCGCATCTCCTCCTTGGCGACCCGCCAGGCGTCCTTGTCGTCCCCGGCGGAGTCCGCGCCGCGGGCCTCGGAGGCGGCGGCACGCACCTCGCGGCGCAGCTCGCCCGCCGCGCCGCGCACGTCGGCCCGGATCTCCGCGGCCAGCTCCGCCACCGACTCGCGGATCTCCAGCTCCAGCTCGGCCAGTTCACCGCTGCGGCCGGCCAGTTCGGCGCGGCCCGCGTCGGTGATGGCGTACACCTTGCGGCCGCCCTCGGTGGTGTGGGTGACCAGGCCCTCGGCCTCCAGCTTGGCCAGGCGGGGGTAGACGGTGCCCGCCGAGGGGGCGTACAGCCCCTGGAAGCGCTCCTCCAGGAGGCGGATCACCTCGTAGCCGTGGCGCGGGGCCTCGTCCAGCAGCTTGAGCAGGTACAGGCGCAGGCGCCCATGGGCGAAGACGGGGGGCATGTCAGAGCACCTTCTTGTCGGTCGGGCCGTCGGTCGGGCCGTCGGCGGGTCCCTGGGACGGGCCGTCGGCCGGGGCGGACTCCCTGGGGGCGGTGTTCTCCTCGTCCTCGCGGGGCGGGCGGCGCAGCAGCGCGATCGCGCCGGAGACCGTGGTGGCCCGCAGCCGGCCGGTGCCCGCGCCCAGCCGGCCGGTGATCTTGTGGGCGCCCCACTGGCCCCGCACCCGCAGGTCCTCGAACGCGTTGGAGATCCGGCCGCTCGCCGTGTTGGCCTCCACCTCCGCGTCCGCCGGGTGCGGCAGCCGGATGGCGATCTCGCCGGAGACGCTGGTGAGCCGGACATCGGTAGGGCCGTCCGGGTCCAGGTCCACGATCATGGAACCGCTGACCGAGTCGGCGCGCACACAGGGGCCCGAGCCCTCGACCACGGTCAGGTCCCCGGAGACCGAGTTGAAGCGCAGTTCGCCGGTGACCGCCTGCGCCTCCACGTTTCCCGAGACCGTGTCCGCGCGGACCGGGCCCGAGACGCCGACCAGGGTGGTGTCGCCGGTGACGCCCTTGACCACGGTGCGGCCCCGGATGCCGGAGACCACCGCGCCGGCGCCGACCACGCCCACCTCCACCCGGGTCCCCGCCGGCACCGTCAGGGTGACGACGGCGCTGCGCCGCCAGCCCTTGTCGAACCACTTGAGGAAGCCCTTCCAGGGCAGGTCCTCGTATCCCACGGTCAGGGTGCCGCCGTCCTGGGTGACCACCAAGGGCGGGCCCTCGATGTCGGTCACCTCCAGCCGGGCCGGGCCCTCGTCCGTGCCCACGACGTTCACCGTGCCATTGACGACGCGGACCTGGAGGTCGCTCACGGGGGTGTCGAAGGCCAGCTTCTCGGGCTCGGTGACGGACCACTCGGACATGGGAGACCTCCTCGGCCGCACGGGGTCGCGACGCGCCATATCGCGTCCACGGGAAACACGATATATCGTGGACCGGTGAAGTCAAGGCGCTGTTCCGCGGGGAGCGGGCGCGCGCATTGCATACGCTGGTGGCGACGCACAACGCAGACGCAGGAGACGCAACCCCCATGTACTTCACCGACCGCGGTATCGAGGAGCTGGAGAAGCGGCGCGGCGAGGAGGAGATCACCTTCGAGTGGCTCGCCGAGCAGCTGCGCACCTTCGTGGACCTCAACCCCGACTTCGAGGTGCCCGTGGAGCGCCTGGCCACCTGGCTCGCCCGGCTCGACGACGAGGACGACGAGTAGCGGGCGGCGGCGACGGGCGGCAGCCCGGGCAGGCCGAAGGGCCCGGTTCCTGGACGGAACCGGGCCCTTCGGTGTGTCGCCGTGCCGGAGGACTAGGCCTCGAACACCTCACGCACCAGCTGCTCCTGCTCGGCCTGGTGGCGCTTGGCGGAGCCCACCGCCGGGGACGAGGAGTGCGGGCGCGAGATGCGCCGCAGCCGCTCGCCGGCCGGGATGTCCGCGCCGACCGCCAGGTCGAGGTGGTCGATCAGGTTGAGCGCGATGAACGGCCAGGCACCCTGGTTCGCCGGCTCCTCCTGGACCCACAGGTACTTCTCGGCGTTCGGGTACTTGTTGACCTCCGCCTGGAGCTCGGCACCCGGCAGCGGGTACAGGCGCTCGATGCGGATGATCGCGGTGTCCGTGACGCCGCGCTTCTTCCGCTCGGCCTCCAGGTCGTAGTAGACCTTGCCGGCGCAGAAGACGACCTTGCGGACGGCGGCCGCGTCGGCCGTGGCGTCGCCGATGACCGGGCGGAACCCGCCGGTGGTGAACTCCTCCGCCTTGGAGGCGGCGGCCTTCAGGCGCAGCATCGACTTCGGGGTGAAGACGACCAGCGGCTTGTGGGCCGGGTTGTGCACCTGCCACCGCAGGAGGTGGAAGTAGTTCGCCGGCGAGGTGGGCATCGCCACCGTCATGTTGTTCTGCGCGCACAGCTGGAGGAAGCGCTCCGGGCGGGCGGACGAGTGGTCCGGGCCCTGGCCCTCGTAGCCGTGGGGCAGCAGCAGGACGACGCCGGAGGTCTGGCCCCACTTCTGCTCGGCCGAGGAGACGAACTCGTCCACGACGGTCTGGGCGCCGTTGACGAAGTCGCCGAACTGGGCCTCCCACATCACCAGCGCGTCGGGACGCGCGAGCGAGTAGCCGTACTCGAAGCCCATCGCCGCGTACTCGGACAGCAGCGAGTTGTAGACGTTCAGCCGCGCCTGGTCCTCGGAGAGGTACTGGAGCGGGGTGTACTCCTCGCCGGTCTCCCGGTCGATCAGCACCGCGTGGCGCTGGCCGAAGGTGCCGCGCTGGGAGTCCTGGCCCGACAGGCGGACCGGGGTGCCCTCCAGGAGCAGCGAACCGATGGCCAGGGTCTCGCCCATGCCCCAGTCGATGGTGCCGTCCTCGACCATCGCCGCACGGCGCTGCAGCTGCGGCAGCAGACGCGGGTGCACGGTGATGTGCTCGGGGATGTTGACCTGGGACTCGGCGATCCGCTTGACGACCTCGGAGGAGACGGCGGTGGGCACGGTGGCCGGGAAGCCGTCCTGCGACTCCTGGGCGGCGCCGTCGGCCGGCTGCGAGGTGGCCTCGCGGACCTCGGTGAAGACCTTCTCCAGCTGGCCCTGGTAGTCCTGGAGGGCCTGCTCGGCCTCTTCCAGGGTGATGTCGCCGCGACCGATCAGGGACTCGGTGTAGAGCTTGCGCACCGAGCGCTTCTTGTCGATCAGGTCGTACATCAGCGGCTGGGTGAAGGCCGGGTTGTCCGACTCGTTGTGACCGCGGCGGCGGTAGCAGATGAGGTCGATCACCACGTCCTTGTTGAACGCCTGGCGGAACTCGAACGCGAGGCGCGCGACGCGGACGACGGCCTCGGGGTCGTCGCCGTTCACGTGGAAGATCGGGGCCTCGATCATGCGGGCCACGTCCGTCGCGTACATGGAGGAACGCGAGGACTCCGGGGCCGCGGTGAAGCCGACCTGGTTGTTGATGACGATGTGCACGGTGCCGCCGGTGCGGTAGCCGCGCAGCTGCGACATGTTCAGGGTCTCGGCCACCACGCCCTGGCCCGCGAAGGCCGCGTCGCCGTGGATCGCCACCGGCAGGACGGTGAAGTCCGTGCCGCCCTTGTTGATGATGTCCTGCTTGGCGCGGGCGACGCCCTCCAGGACCGGGTCGACCGCCTCCAGGTGGGAGGGGTTGGCGACCAGCGAGACCTTGATCTGCTCGCCGTCCAGGCCGGTGAAGGTGCCGTCGGCGCCCAGGTGGTACTTCACGTCGCCGGAGCCGTGCATCGACTTCGGGTCGAGGTTGCCCTCGAACTCGCGGAAGATCTGCGCGTACGACTTGCCGACGATGTTGGCGAGCACGTTCAGCCGGCCGCGGTGGGCCATGCCGATGACGACCTCGTCCAGGCGGGACTCGGCGGCCGAGTCGATCACCGCGTCGAGCAGCGGGATGACGGACTCGCCGCCCTCCAGCGAGAAGCGCTTCTGGCCGACGTACTTGGTCTGCAGGAAGGTTTCGAAGGCCTCGGCGGCGTTCAGCCGGCGCAGGATGCGCAGCTGCTCCTCGCGCTCCGGCTTGGCGTGCCCGCGCTCGACCCGGTCCTGGATCCACTTGCGCTGCTTGGGGTCCTGGATGTGCATGAACTCGATGCCGGTGGTGCGGCAGTACGAGTCGCGCAGCACGCCGAGGATGTCGCGCAGCTTCATCATCGACTTGCCGGCGAAGCCGCCGACGGCGAACTCGCGCTCCAGGTCCCACAGGGTGAGGCCGTGCTCGACGATGTCCAGGTCGGGGTGCTTGCGCTGGCGGTACTCCAGCGGGTCGGTGTCGGCCATGACGTGGCCGCGGACCCGGTAGGAGTGGATCAGCTCGAAGACGCGGGCGGCCTTGGTGACGTCGTCGTCGTGGGACGCGTCGATGTCCTTGAGCCAGCGGACCGGCTCGTAGGGGATGCGCAGCGCCTCGAAGATCTCGTCGTAGAACTTGTTCTCGCCGAGCAGCAGGTTGGCGACCTGGCGCAGGAACTCGCCGGAGGCGGCGCCCTGGATGACCCGGTGGTCGTAGGTCGACGTGAGGGTCATGACCTTGGAGACACCGAGCTTGTTCAGGGTGTCCTGGCTGGTGCCCTGGAACTCGGCCGGGTAGTCCATGGAGCCGACGCCCATGATCACGGACTGGCCGGGCATCAGACGCGGCACGGAGTGCACGGTGCCCAGGCCGCCGGGGTTGGTCAGGGAGACCGTGACCCCGGTGAAGTCGTCCATGGTCAGCTTGCCCTCGCGGGCGCGGCGGACGATGTCCTCGTAGGCCTGCCAGAACTCGAAGAAGTTCAGGGTCTCGGCCTTCTTGATCGCCGCGACGACGAGCTGGCGGTCGCCGTTGGGCTTGACCAGGTCGATGGCGAGGCCGAGGTTGACGTGCGGCGGCTTGATCAGGGTCGGCTTGCCGTCCTTGACGCCGTACGAGTGGTTCATCGCCGGCATGGCCTTGATGGCCTGCACCATCGCGTACCCGATGAGGTGCGTGAAGGAGATCTTCCCGCCGCGGGCGCGCTTGAGGTGGTTGTTGATGACGATGCGGTTGTCGAACAGCAGCTTCACCGGGACGGCGCGGACCGAGGTGGCGGTCGGCATCTCCAGCGAGGCGTCCATGTTCTTGGCGACCGCGGCGGCGGGGCCGCGCAGCGTGACCTGCTCCGGGCCGGCCGGGGCCTCCTGCGCGGGGGCGGCCTTCGCCTTGGGCTGAGCGGGCGCCTGTGCGGGCTGCGCCGGCTTGGCCGGGGCGGGGGCGGCCTGGGCCGCGGGGGCGGGAGCCGGGGCGGGGGCCGCGGCGGGCTTCGGGGCCGGTGCGGCCGGGGCCTGCGGGGCCTTGGCGGGGGCCTCGGCCCCCGTCGCCGCACCGGCCGCCGGCGCCGGCGTGGCGGGCGCGCCGGGCTTGTAATCGGCGAAGAAGTCCCACCAGGCACGGTCTACCGAATTCGGGTCCTGGAGGTACTGCTGATAGATCTCGTCGACGAGCCACTCGTTCGCACCGAAGGCGGCCGCGGGGTTCTTCCCGGCTTGGTCGTCGGTGGAGATGCTCGAGTTACTGGGGGACTGTGGCGACACGGCGGCAACCGCCCTCTTCCGCTTCACAAGGTGATGGACAGCGGGAATAAAGGCTACGCCTTGGAGAGGGGGAAGGTCAGGTCGGGCAGGTTCATCGTCGTGTAAGTCACATCGAAAATCTTGTTTCAGGGCTTGAAATGGCGGGAAACAAGCGTGGTTCCGGGTGTGCCAGGGTGCGCGGGCCCGGCCCTGCGCCTCCGGGCTGTCGCGGCCGGCGCGGGCTGCTGCCGATCACACGTGTCCAGCTGCGCGAAGACGGCGCGGACGGTCGTGGATCTTGTGCCTTCGCTGGCACTTTACGTCAACTTGAAGCGGAGTTCAGTCCCGGAAGGGTGACGATGATCCGGCAGCCCCGCTCGGATTCGGCCACACCGATCCGGCCGCCGTGCAGATCCACGGCCCAGCGGGCGATCGCCAGGCCGAGCCCGGTGCCGCCGTCGCTGCCGGGGCCGTGCGGCCGGGTGACGGCGCCCCGGTTGAACCGCTCGAAGACGCGGTGCCACTCCGAGCGGGGGATGCCCGGACCCTCGTCCAGCACCTCCAGCTCCAGCGAGTCCGGCTGGGGCCCGCGGCGGGCCTTCACGGTGACCCGGCCGTGCGGCGGGCTGTGCTTGACCGCGTTGTCGATCAGGTTGGCGACGACCTGGTGGATGCGTTCGGGGTCCGCGTGCGCGGTCAGCTCCGGCGGGGAGACGTCCAGGTGCAGATGGACGTCGGTGCGGGTGTGGCTGCCGGAGCCGGAGGCGATGCCGGCGCGCGCCGAGGCGACCATGTTGGCCTCCTTCAGCACGCCCGACAGGTACGGCCACACCTCGAAGCGCCGCAGCTTGAGCGGTACGACGCCGTTGTCGAGCCGGGACAGGTCCAGCAGCGTCTCCACCAGCCGGCCGAGCCGCTCGGTCTGTTTCAGGGCCGTCCGCATGGTCTCCGGATCGGCCTCGGTGACCCCGTCGACGATGTTCTCCAGGACGGCCCGCAGCCCCGCGATGGGGGTGCGCAGCTCATGGGAGACGTTGGCGACCAGTTCCTTGCGCTGGAGGTCCTGGGCCTCCAGCTCGTCGGCCATGACGTTGATCGTCTGGGCCAGGTCGCCCAGCTCGTCCCGGCGCGACTCGCGCACCCGGCGGGTGTAGTCGCCCTGGGAGATGGAGCGGGCCACCGCGTTCATCTCGTCCAGCGGCATGGTGAGCGAGTGCGCCACGAACTGGGTGATCAGCAGGGTGGCGATCATCGAGAACACCATGATGAAGCGGAGCTCCGTCTTGGTGTGCACGGCGACGATCGACAGACCGGTGGTGATCAGGACCGCGATGACGACCAGCGCGCCCAGCTTGGTCTTGATCGAGAACGGGCGCACCCCGCCCCAGGGATCCTCGGCGCGGGGCCGGGGATTCCCGCCTGCGGCCTGGCGCCCGTTTCCGTTCACGGGGCGGGCGTCTCCAGGGCGTAGCCGACACCATGCACGGTGCGGATCCGCTCGGCGCCGATCTTCCGGCGCAGCGCCTTGATGTGGCTGTCGACGGTGCGGGTGCCGGAGGCGTCCGCCCAGTCCCACACCTCGGCCAGCAGCTGCTCGCGGGAGAGCACCGCGCGCGGGGTGTTGGCCAGGCACACCAGCAGGTCGAACTCGGTCGGGGTGAGGTGGACGTCCTCCGACTTCACCCGCACCCGGCGCTGTGCGTGGTCGATCTCCAGCTCGCCGAGGCGCAGGATGCCGGAGCGGGGGGTGGAGGCGGCGATGGCCGCCCGCTCCACCCGGCGCAGCAGCACGTGCACCCGCGCGGCCAGCTCGCGCATGGAGAAGGGCTTGGTCATGTAGTCGTCGGCGCCGACGCCGAGGCCGACCAGCATGTCCGTCTCGTCGTCCCGCGCGGTGAGCATCAGCACCGGCACCGGGCGCTGGGCCTGTACGCGCCGGCAGACCTCCAGGCCGTCGAAGCCGGGCAGCATGATGTCGAGGATCAGCAGATCGGGCTGCCATGCCTCGGCCGTGTCGACGGCGGCCGGTCCGTCGGCCGCGGTCTGTACGAGGAAGCCCTCGGCGCGGAGCCGGGCCGCGATGGCGTCGACGATCGTGGGGTCGTCCTCGACGACCAGCACCCGGCGCTGGGCGCCGGGAGTGGTAGTCGCCGCCGCGCCGCTCTGGGAGGTGTGTGTCTGCTCCATCGCCCGCCCCTGTTTGTTGCTTTCCGGAATCCGTGGGGTGATCCCATGACTGCGATCGACGCGCGAAAGATCCGCGTCAGGGCAGCACATTACGGGGATCGGCCGTGCCGTCGCTATCCAGGGCGGACGGCGAGGTGCACGGCGTCCGGAACTCCCCGGGCAACGGGCACCTCTTCGGTACGCACCTGTCGGAACCCGGCATTCCGCAAGGTTCCTTCAAATTCCGGAGATGGCTTCGCCGACCATACGGCGAGCACCCCGCCGGGCCTCAACACCCTTGCGCAGGAAGCCAGTCCGGCCGGTGAGTACAGGCTTTCGTTGTCCTCGGTGACGGTCCAGCCGGGACCGTTGTCGATGTCGAGGCACAGCGCGTCGAACGTGTCCGATGTCTCATTGACGTAACGGACGAGGTCGGCTTCCACGATCTCGGTGCGCGGGTCGGCGAGCGCGGCCGAGGTCAGGGCGGACAGGGGGCCCGCGCGGTGCCAGTCGATGACCGCGCGCTCCCGCTCCACGACCACGATCCGCCCCCAGCGGGGATCTTCGGACGCGTGTGCGAGTGAGAATCCGACGCCGAGGCCGCCGACCAGCACCGACGGGGCCGGCCGTCCGTCGAGGGCGTCGTACGCGCGGTCGATCAGCAGCCGTTCCGAGCGGCCGTCCGAAGTGTCCATCAGGAAACAGCCGTTGGCGATGATCTGGAGCAGCGCGCCGTGTCTGCGCAGCACCACTTCGCCGTACGGGCCGTCACGCCGGTCCAGGACCACGGGGGAGTCGTCTGTGGCAGCCATGGCTCCATCCTGCTTGAACAGGGCGTTGCTTTCACGGTAATTGCGGATGCCGGGCCCGGGGCGCGGGTGCCGGACGCGGGCGGAACGTAGGAGGTTGCCGTGAATCCGCGCTCCCGTGGCGTCGGTCATAGACAGCGGCTTCCCGCGGCGTCGAGGGTGGTCGCGACGGAAGGAGCGCCCCACCGTGGAACGGACCGCGCCGGACCCCGTGGGCACGGACCTGCTGGACGCCGTGCCCCACCAGCGGGCCGCCGTGCCGTGGGCACCGCCCGCCCGCCGCCGGCTCGTGCCGCCGCGGGTACGGCCCTGGCGGCTGCTGCCGACGCCCACCGGGACGCCGTTCACCTTCGGCTACGCGGCGGTCCTCGCCGTCACCTCGCTGATCGCGGCCGTGGCGCCGCCCTCCCTGGTGTACGCCCTCTATCAGGGCTCCAGCACCGATGTCGCCCACCTGGTGCGCTCGCCCGCGGTGGTGCTGCTGGCCAGCGCGCTGTGGATCGCCGGCGGGGTCCTCTCGCCGTACTCGGCCGCGTTCGTCCTGGTGCTGACCGCGCTGGAACGGCGTGTCGGCGGGGCGCGAGCGGCCTGTGTCTTCCTGGCCGGGCATGTGCTGGCCACCCTGGCGACGGAGGTCCCGGTCGGCCTCGCGGTGCTGGCCGGCCGGCTGCCGGCGACCTCCCTGCACCGCCTCGACTACGGCATCAGCTTCGGCGTCGCCGCGAGCACCGGCGCCCTGGCGGGCCTGCTGCGCCCCTGGCTCCGCTGGCCCCTCCTCCTCGGCACGGCGGCCCTCCTGCTGGACGACCTCCTCGCCTATACGGACCCGATGACCGACTGGGGCCATCTGACCGCCCTGGCGATCGGCACGGCCGCCTGGCCCTTCGTGCGCCGCTGGGCGCGGTCCGCCCAACCCGTCCAGGGGGCAGGGCAACCGCCCGGCCGGTCGTGACGCGACCCCCTCCCACCTGCGGTGTTCCGTGATCGCTGACAGCGAACACGGCGTTGGGAACATTCCCCCGGCGACAAACATTGAGTCGGCATAGCTCAAGTTGACTGCCTAAGGGGAGATCATGGCTGCTGAGTCATCGGCGTTCACGCTCGTCCTGCCCGTGCTGCCGCTCGACGACGAGGTCGTGCTGCCCGGCATGGTGGTTCCGCTGGACCTGAGCGACGCCGAGGTACGGGCCGCGGTGGAGGCCGCACAGGCCGCCGCCCGCTCCGAACCCGGCAAGCCCAGGGTGCTGCTGGTGCCGCGGATCGACGGCACCTACGCCAGGACCGGCGTGCTGGGCACGGTCGAGCAGGTCGGCCGGCTGGCCGACGGCGACCCCGGTGCTCTGGTCCGCGGCCGCAGCCGCGTCCGCATCGGCGCCGGCACCACCGGTCCCGGCGCCGCGCTGTGGGTCGAGGGCGCCCAGGTGGCGGAGACCGTGCCGGACCCGCTGCCCGGCCAGGTCGCCGAACTCGTCAAGGAGTACAAGGCGCTGGCCACCAGCTGGCTGCGCAAGCGCGGCGCCTGGCAGGTCGTGGACCGCGTCCAGGCCATCGACGGCGTCTCCGCGCTCGCCGACAACTCCGGGTACTCGCCCTTCCTGACCACCGAGCAGAAGGTCGAACTCCTGGAGACCGCGGACCCGGTGGCCCGGCTGCGCCTCGCCACCCAGCAGCTGCGCGACCACCTCGCCGAGCAGGACGTGGCCGAGACCATCGCCAAGGACGTCCAGGAAGGCGTGGACAAGCAGCAGCGCGAGTTCCTGCTGCGCCGTCAGCTGGAGGCCGTCCGCAAGGAACTGCGCGAGCTGAACGGCGAGAAGGAGGGCGAGGAGTCCGACGACTACCGCGCCCGGGTGGAGGCCGCCGATCTCCCGGAGCGCGTCCGTGAGGCCGCGCTGAAGGAGGTCGACAAGCTGGAGCGGTCTTCCGACCAGTCGCCCGAGGGCTCCTGGATCCGCACCTGGCTGGACACCGTCCTGGAGATGCCCTGGAACGAGCGGACCGAGGACGCCTACGACATCCGCGGCGCCAAGGAGATCCTCGACGCGGAGCACGCGGGCCTGGAGGACGTCAAGGAACGCATCACCGAGTACCTGGCCGTGCGCAAGCGGCGCGGAGCCCGCGGCCTCGGCGTGATCGGCGGGCGGCGCGGGGGCGCGGTGCTCGCGCTCGTCGGCCCGCCCGGCGTCGGCAAGACCAGCCTCGGCGAGTCCGTGGCCCACGCCATGGGCCGCAAGTTCGTGCGCGTCGCGCTCGGCGGCGTCCGCGACGAGGCCGAGATCCGCGGTCACCGCCGTACGTACGTCGGCGCGCTGCCCGGCCGGATCGTGCGGGCGATCAAGGAGGCCGGGTCGATGAACCCGGTGGTGCTGCTCGACGAGATCGACAAGGTGGGCTCGGACTTCCGGGGCGACCCGGCCGCCGCCCTCCTGGAGGTGCTCGACCCGGCGCAGAACCACACCTTCCGGGACCACTACCTGGAGGTGGAACTGGACCTGTCCGACGTCGTCTTCCTCGCCACGGCCAACGTCCTGGAGGCGATCCCGGAGGCGCTGGCCGACCGGATGGAGATCGTGCGCCTGGACGGCTACACCGAGGACGAGAAGGTCGTCATCGCCCGGGACCACCTGCTCCCGCGCCAGCTGGAGCGGGCCGGCCTGGACCGCAGCGAGGTCACCCTGGAGGAGGGCGCGCTGCGCAAGCTGGCCGGGGAGTACACCCGGGAGGCGGGCGTGCGCACGCTGGAGCGGTCGATCGCCCGGCTGCTGCGCAAGATCGCGGCCCAGCACGAACTGGGCGAGCGGGAGCTGCCGTTCACCGTCGCGGACGGCGATCTGCGCGCCCTGCTCGGCCGGCCGCACCACGTGCCCGAGTCCGCGCAGGACCCGGCCGAGCGCCGTACGGCCGTGCCCGGGGTGGCGACCGGGCTCGCGGTCACCGGCGCGGGCGGCGACGTGCTCTTCGTGGAGGCGTCCCTCGCCGACCCGGAGACGGGCGCGGCGGGCCTGACCCTCACCGGTCAGCTGGGCGACGTGATGAAGGAGTCGGCGCAGATCGCGCTGAGCTTCCTGCGCAGCCACGGCGCCGAGCTGGGCCTGCCGGTGACCGACCTGAAGGACCGGGGCGTGCACATCCACTTCCCGGCGGGCGCGGTCCCCAAGGACGGCCCGAGCGCCGGCATCACGCTCACCACCGCGCTGGCCTCGCTGCTCTCCGGCCGCCTGGTGCGCACGGACGTGGCGATGACCGGCGAGGTCTCGCTGACCGGCCGGGTGCTGCCGATCGGCGGCGTGAAGCAGAAGCTGCTCGCCGCCCAGCGCGCCGGGGTGACCACTGTGATCATCCCCAAGCGCAACGAGCCCGACCTGGACGACGTGCCGGCCGAGGTGCTGGACAAGCTCGACGTGCACACCGTCTCCGACGTCCGCCAGGTCCTGGAGCTGGCGCTGTCGCCCGCGGTCGAGGGCGTGGCGCCGGAGGTTCCCGTGGCGGCGTGACGGACGCCGTGGGGAAGGCGAGGCCCGGGTCCCGTGAGGGAGGCCCGGGCCTCTGCCGTGGCGGGGTGCGTCAGCCGTTGGCGAGGGCCTGGACGCGGTCGAGCGCGCCGTTGAACTTGTCATGGTCGCCGACGGTCGGGCCGGAGGAGGTGTACTGCCACATCGTGTAGTACGACCAGCCGGCCGGCAGCGTCCCCGGGTCCGAGGCGTAGCGGGCGATCCACAGCGGGTTGTTGGCCGCGAAGCCGGCGTAGTTGCCGGTGCACTCGGTCCACCAGCTGGTGGCGGTGTAGATCACGGCGTCCCGGCCGGTGAGGGACTTGTACGTGTTCAGGAAGTCCGCGATCCAGCTGACCATCTGGCTCGCGGTCTTGCCGTAGCAGGAGGCGCCGTACGGGTTCCACTCGATGTCGAGCGCGCCGGGCAGCGTCTTGCCGTCCTTGGACCAGCCGCCGCCGTGTGCCACGAAGTAGCTCGCCTGGGTGGCGCCGCTGGTGGTGTCCGGGGTCGCGAAGTGGTACGAGCCGCGGATCATGCCCACGTTGTACGAGCCGTTGTACTGCTGGGTGAACGAGGGGTTCGTGTAGTACGTGCCCTCCGTCGCCTTGGTGTACGCCCAGCGCACACCGCTGCCGTAGAGGGTGGACCAGGCGACGTTGCCCTGGTAGTTGGAGACGTCCACGCCCTCGGTCTGGGTGGCGTCGCCACTGGTGGGGGTGCCGTGCGTACCGTCGTGGGCCGGGACGCCCATGCCCATGTAGGCGGTGCCGCGGGTGGGGGTGGACGCGGCCTGGGCGGAGGTGAGGGGCAGGGCGCAGGCCGCCGCCGCGAGCAGGGCCGTGACCAGGACGGCCAGCGGGCGCGGGCGGTGGGAACCGGGTCTGTGCGCAGGCATGACGTGCCTCCGGGGAGGTGGGGTGGAAGGTGGGGGGAACATGGCAGTGACCTCGGGGAAAGGTGCACTGTCGTGGGCATGTCATTCAACGCCCGTCGAAAAAGCTACGCACGTAGACCGCGGCGTGGGAAGGGGGTCCGGGCGCCGCCGTTGGTCTACGCCTGCGAAATACTTACGGAGCTGCGGCTATGACGGCGTTGGACAGAAACTTTCAGGACCGCGAAACCGATCAGGGGTGTGACGTGCACAAGAACGGAAACGGCGCAGAATCACGCGTCGCCGAGCAGGTGACGCCCAGTGGTGCGGACCAGGAATTCCTGGCCCTGGAACGGGAGTTGACCGTGTTGCTGCGGCGCGCCCGGGCCAACCAGGGCGAGATGGCCCGCGAGGTCCACCCCGATCTGGAGTCCTCCGCCTACGGCCTGCTGATCCGGCTGGACGAGCACGGCGGGCGGCGGGCCACCGAACTCGCCGGCTACTTCGGCGTCGGCAAGGCCACCATGTCCCGCCAGCTGCGCGCCCTGGAGGAGCTGGGCCTGATCACCCGCGAGCCCGACCCCGCCGACGGCCGCGCCTGGCTCGTCACCCTCACCGAGGAGGGCCGCCGCCGCGTCGGCACGGTCCGCGAGGCCCGCCGCGCCCGGTACGTCAGCCAGCTCGCCCACTGGGACCGCCGGGAGGTCGCCGAGCTGGCCCGGCTGCTGCACCAGCTCAACGGGGTCATGGAGAAGTAACCCCCCGGGCGACCGCGGTCCCGGGTCCCGACGGCCCCGGCTCGCGGCCGGCCCCGGGCCGTCGCCGGCCCCCGGCTCACGACAGGTCTGCGTACACCACCGTCGCGTCGTCGTGCGTCTTGCTCCGCCCCAGGTACGCCCGCTCCTCGCGGTCCGCCGCCTCCAGCCGCCGCACCCGGTCCACCAGCGCGCGGGCGCCCTCCTTCTCGATCACGTCGAACAGGGCCGTCCAGTCGCCCTGGCAGAACGTCTCCGTCCAGCGGGTCGCGCCGTCCGTCAGCGCGGCCAGCGCCCCCACCGCGCGACGGGGCACGGTCCCGGTCACCGCGCGGGCGGCGACCGAGGGGTCCGCGGCGGCCGTGAAGAAGCCGCCCTCCTTGTTGCGCAGGGTGGCGTCCACCAGGGCGTCGGTGGCCAGCGCCGAGCGGGGCAGCCGGGCGAGCCGGTCGTCGAGCACCGTCGTGACCTCGCCCCGGGGTGAGCGCAGCAGCAGCGCCGAGTCGGAGAGCACCAGGTACTCGACCGTCTCCGCGCCCCAGCGGGCCAGGACGACCGTTGCCTGAGGGGTGCGCGGGTGAGAAAGCTCACAGGTCCGCGCGTGTGCGCCCGCGGTGCGCTCGATCGCGCGGGAAAGGATCTCCGTCAGCGTCAGATCTCGGCCGGAAACGGTCAGTTCGGTCAACGCACCGCCGAGCCGGGCCGTGAACCAGGGGACGGAATGCAGACAGCCCGTCTCCGTGGCGGGCGGCGTCACTCCGTCCAGCAAGATCACACAACCGCCCTGTCCGGAGGCGGGTAGTCCGACACCGGCGAAGTCCTCGTTGGGTCGGGTGGCGTCACCGGGTTCCGAAACGAGATCAGTTCGCATCCGGCCAGTCTGCACGAGGCCTTCACGAGTTCCGCCAAAGGCTGGCAATCATCCACGGTTTGGCATGAGCGCGAAGGCCAGGTGCCTGCTTTGGGGGGAAATGTCCTGCTCCGAAAAAGCGCGGCGGCGAATACTGCCAAACCCCGCCCGCCGCGTCCAACCGGCCCGCCGTACGGCGGCTTGGCACACGCCAGAGGAACTTGCCCGCCAACTCCCCTCCGAGGTTCACTCCTTCGGGTGGCGGGTCAGGTGATGCGCGACCACTGCCCACCGGCGCTGGGAGGGTCGGGAACCGTACGAACCGGGTGCACGCACCACTTGGCACCGAGCTGACGGGGCGCCACCCGGCCCTTGGGTAGACGAGTTCAGGAATGCGAGCACCGGTGCAGATGAAGCGGCCTCGGCGCACAGGCAGGCAGACGGCCCCCGAGGGGGCCGCCCCCGAGACTCCCGTGGGCACCGGCCGGCCCACGCATGTGCGCAACCGGCTGATCGTCGCCGTCGCCGTGGTGGCCGCGGCCGTCGCGGGGGCCGGGGCGCCCGCCCTGCTCACCGCGTCCGGCGACGTCAGCGAATCCCAGGACCTGGTGACGCTGGCCACCCGCACCCAGGACGCCCTCGCGCTCGCCAACTCGCTGGCCGACGAGCGCGACGAGGTCACCTCCTATGTGGCGGCCGGGCGCCCGCGGTCCAAGGCGCCCTCGGAAGACCGCAGCACCCGCGTCGACCGCCAGGTGGAGGACCTGCGCGCCGACAGCGACACCCCGGCGAGCCTGCGCGGCGACCTCGACGCCATCGCGGCCGTGCGCCGCTCCGCCCTCACCGGCAAGAGCACGGCCCTGGAGACCCACCAGGCCTACTCGGCCACCATCACCGAACTGCACCGGCTCGCCGAGCAGCTCGCCGACAGGACGCCCCCGCGGGCCGGCTCCGGCGGGCACGCGCTCGCCGAGCTGGACAGCGCCGTCCAGCAGTCCGCCGCCGCCCGCGGCCTGCTGCTCGCCGCGCTGAACGTGCCCGCCACCACCCAGACGGTGATCAACCCGGTCACCGGACTGCCCACCACCACGACGGTCCCCAGCGAGGCGGACCGCAAGCAGCGCGACGCGCTCACCGCGGCCGCCCAGCAGGCCCGGCTGCGCGCCGACGCGGCCCTCGCCGACTTCCGCGAGACCGCCCCCAAGTCGGCCGTCGACTCCTACGACTCCACGGTCACCGGCTCCGACGTCAACTCGGCCGAGAAGTACCTGGACACCTTCACCGCCCAGCCGACGCTGCCCGACAGCGCGTTCGCCACCAGCACCAAGAAGCTGGACGCGGCCCTGTCCGGCCGCATCGACCTGATGCGCGGCGCGGAGTCGGCCCTCTACGACCACCGCACCAAGGACCTGGAACGGCTGCGGGACGACGACGTCACCGCCCTGGAGATCCGGGTCGCCGCCCTCGGTGTGCTGATGCTGGTCGCGGTCGGCATCACCACGGCGACGGCCCGCACCCTCACCCGGCCCCTGTCCGTGCTGCGCCGCGGTTCCGCCCGGCTCGCCGAACCCGGCGACGTGGCGGGCCGCGAGCCCATCGCCTTCACCGGCCGCAACGACGAGTTCGCCCAGGTCGTCCGCTCCGTCAACGCCCTGCACGCGCACGCCGTCGCCCTGCACGAACGCGTCGCCACCCTGGAGACCGACCGCAAGCACCTGGTCGGCCAGCGGCAGAAGATGGCCGACGCCCGCGAGGAACTGCGCACCGAACTCGCCGACGTCAGCGCCGAGCTGCGCCGGGTGCGCGCCGGCATCGGCGGCACCTTCGTCAACCTGGCGCTGCGCACCCTCGGCCTGGTCGAGCGCCAGCTCGCCGTGATCGAGGGGCTGGAGGAGCGGGAGCAGGACCCGGAGCGGCTGTCCACCCTGTTCAAGCTGGACCACTTCGCCACGGTGATGCGCCGGCACAGCGAGAACCTGCTGGTCCTCGCCGGCACCGAGCACGTCCAGCAGCACCACGCGCCGGTCCCGCTGGTCGACGTGGTGCGCGCGGCGGTCAGCGAGATCGAGCGCTACGAGCGGGTGCGCATCGCCGCGCTGCCGCCGCACGCGCACGTCGCGGGCTTCGCCGCCGACGACCTCTCCCACCTGCTGGCGGAACTGATGGAGAACGCCACCACGTTCTCCCCGCCGGACGTGCCGGTCGAGGTGTCCGGCTGGCTGCTGGAGTCCGGCGAGGTCATGCTCTCCGTCCAGGACGAGGGCATCGGCATGGCCGAGGACCGCCTCACCCGCCTCAACGCCCGGCTCGCCGACTTCGACCCGGAATCGGCCTACGACCAGGAGGGCGACGACGGCCTCGGGCTCGGCCTGTACGTCGTGGCCCGCCTCGCCCACCGGCACGGGGTGCGGGTGCAGCTGCGCGAGCAGAAGCAGGGCGGTGTCGCGGCGGTCGTGGTGCTGCCGGCCACGCTCCTCGCCGACGCCCCCGCCACCGCCGTACCCCCGCAGACGGCCACCTCCACCACCGGCACCTTCACCCTGCCGGGCGCCGCCGCCGAGGCCAACTCCAACGTCCTGCCGACCCGCCCGAAGGACACCGCCGACCAGGCCGGGCCGCCCGAGCCGTCGGACGAGCCCGATCCGCTGGTCGCGCTGGCGGAGAAGGCGGTGCGCGACGCCGGGGTGGAGACGCGGCCCGAGCCCGAGCAGGAGCGGAAGCCGGCGGAGGAGCCGGCGGAGGACCCGCGGGAGGCGACCGGCGCCGCCGGCGACGAGGCCGTGCACGAGCAGGCCGGCCCCGGCGAGGAGGAGGCCGAGGCCCGGCCGAAGGCGCCGGTGGAGACCTTCGCCGAGACCACGATGGAGCTGCTGCTCCCGCTCACGGCCCCGACGACCGACGAGCCCGCGACCGACGAGCCCGCGACCGACGAGCCCACGCCCGCCCGGCCGGCATCCGCCGAGCCCACCCCCGCCGAGCCCACGCACACCCGGCCCGAGCCCACCGAGCCCCCGGCCCCGGCGGCCGCCGAGTCCCCGGCCGCCGGCGGTGCCGACGGTGCGGGCGACGGCGACGGCGAGGCCGAGGAGAAGCTCACCAGCAAGGGCCTGCCCAAGCGCACTCCCAAGATCACCGCACCCGCACCCCCGCCCCGTCAGCGCAGCACGAGCGTCGACGCCGAGGCCCTGCGCCGCAGGCTCGGCGGCTTCCGCCGAGGAGCACAGGCCGGCTACCGCGACGTCGAGGCAGAGATCGAAGACCGTACCGAAGACACCACGGGGGGCCCTGTCGAGGAGGCAAGCAGTTGACCGCTCCCAGTACCTTCGGGCTGAGCAGTGAGGCCCGCAATCTGCACTGGCTGCTGACCAACCTGGTGGAGGAAGTCCCCGGCATCCAGTCCGTCGCCGTGGTCTCCTCGGACGGTCTGCTGCTGCTGTCGTCCGACCCGGGCCACAGCCGGCAGTCCCGCGAGGCCCGTCCGGGCAAGGGCCCCCGCGGCTCCTCCGCCGACCTGGCCACCGTCGTCTCCGGCATCGGCAGCCTCACCGTCGGCGCCGCCAAGCTGATGGCGTTCGGCGGGGTCAAGCACACGATGGTCGCCATGGAGGAGGGCAGCCTGTTCGTGATGTCCATCAGCGACGGCTCGCTGCTCGGCGTGCACGGCTCCGCCGAGTGCGACATGAGCGTGGTCGCCTACCACATGGCGCTGTTCGTCGGCCGGGCCGGCCACGTCCTCACCCCGGAACTCCGCAGCGAGCTGCGCAAGTCCATGGAGGCCGGGCCGGCGGGGAGCGACCGATGACCGACAAGCCCGGGAAACTCCCCGTGCGCGGCGGTGAGCGCAAACCTGCCCGCGTCCGCCCCTACTCGCTCACCGGCGGCCGCACCCGCTTCGGTCACGTCCTCCTCGTGGAGACGTTCGTGGCCAGCACCGCGGCCCTCGACGCCCCGGAGGAGCGCAAGGAACTGACGAACGGTTCGCTCGCCGGTGTCATGCCGGAGATGCGGGCCATCGTCGAACTGTGCCGCCGTATGCGCACGGTGGCCGAGATCGCCGCGCTGCTGAAGATGCCGCTCGGCGTGGTCCGCGTCCTCCTGAGCGATCTCGCGGACCAGGGAAAGATCCGTGTGTACGGCACCGGAACCGGTCACGGCACCGGCCGCCCGGACCGGGCTCTGCTGGAAAGGGTGCTGAGTGGACTTCGCCGTCTCTGACGCCACCGCCTCCCCCGGAGGCGCCGCCCCCCTCGTCGCCGGCTTCGCCGAGCCCGACGAGGACCTGAAGGCCTGGCAGACGGACCGGACGCGGGCTCCCGTCGCGACGAAGATCGTGGTGGCGGGCGGCTTCGGCGTCGGCAAGACCACCCTGGTCACGGCCGTTTCGGAGATCACGCCTCTGCAGACCGAGGCGCTGATGACCCAGGCGAGCGAGGGCACCGACGACCTGTCCGACACCCCGGACAAGGTCACCACCACCGTGGCCATGGACTTCGGCCGCATCACGCTCGACGACGACCTGGTGCTCTACCTGTTCGGCACACCGGGCCAGCAGCGGTTCTGGTTCATGTGGGACGACCTGGTACGCGGCGCGATCGGCGCCGTGGTGCTGGCCGACACCCGCCGCCTCAAGGACTGCTTCCCGGCCCTGGACTACTTCGAAAGCTGCGGGCTGCCCTACATCGTGGCCGTCAACCACTTCGACAACAGCGAGCTGTTCGACGTGGAGGACGTGCGGGAGGCGCTGACGATACCCGCGCACATCCCTGTCATGATCATGGATGCGCGCCGCCGGATTTCGGCCATCGAGACCCTCCTGGCCCTGGTCGGCCACGCGCTGGACGAAACCCCCGAGTAGTCCCTGTTAGGAGCCACCACCCGCATGCGGAAGATACTCGTCGTCGGAGCCGGCCAGTCCGGACTCCAGCTCGCACTCGGCCTGCAGTCGCACGGCTACGAGGTCACCCTGATGTCGAACCGGACCGCGGACGAGATCCGCTCCGGCCGGGTGATGTCGACGCAGTGCATGTTCCACACCGCCCTCCAGCACGAGCGTGACCTCCAGCTGAACTTCTGGGAGTCCCAGGCCCCGAAGATCGAGGGCCTGGGCGTCTCGGTCGCGGCCCCGGGCTCGCACGACCCGGGCCCCACCCAGCGCGCCATCGACTGGGTGGGCAAGCTGGACGGCTACGCCCAGTCGGTCGACCAGCGGGTGAAGATGGCCGGCTGGATGGAGACCTTCGCCCAGCGCGGCGGCCAGCTGGTCATCCACGGCGCGGCGGTCGGCGACCTCGACTACTTCTCCCGCACCTACGACCTCGTGCTGGTCGCGGCCGGCAAGGGCGAGCTGGTGTCGATGTTCGCCCGCGACCCGGAGCGCTCCCCGTACAGCGAGCCGCAGCGCGCCCTCGCGGTGTCCTACGTGCACGGGATGGGCCCGCGCCCGGAGCACCCGGAGTTCGACGCGGTCCGCTGCAACCTGGTGCCGGGCGTCGGCGAGCTGTTCGTCATGCCGACGTTCACCGTCTCGGGGCGCGCCGACATCCTGTTCTGGGAGGGCATACCCGGCGGCCCGCTCGACGTCTTCAACGGCGTCAAGGACCCCGCGGAGCACCTCTCCCTGACCCTGGAACTCATGGAGAAGTTCACGCCCTGGGAGTACGCGCGGGCGACGAAGGTCGAACTGACCGACGCGGGCGGCACGCTGGCCGGCCGGTACGCGCCGACCGTGCGCAACCCGATCGGGCGGCTGCCCTCGGGCGGTCTGGTGCTCGGCGTGGCCGACGTGGTGGTGGCCAACGACCCGATCACCGGCCAGGGTTCCAACTCCGCGTCCAAGTGCGCGGCCGCGTACCTCGCGTCGATCCTGGAGCGGGGGGACCAGCCGTTCGACGAGGCGTGGATGCGCGAGACGTTCGACCGGTACTGGGCGACGGCGCAGCACGTCACCAAGTGGACGAACGCGATGCTGGCGCCGCCGCCGGAGCACGTCCTGAACCTCATCGGCGCGGCCGGCCAACTGCAGCCGGTGGCCGACCGGTTCGCCAACGGGTTCGACAACCCGGCGGACTTCGAGAACTTCTTCTTCGAGCCGGAGAAGGCGCAGGCGTACCTGGCGTCCGTGTCCGGGGCCTGATCGTCCCGGGGGCGCGGGTGCGCCGGCGGCCGCGGGGCCGCCCGGCTCCCCGCGCCCCCGCGGGTCATCCGGGCCGTACGGCGCCGAGCACCGGGTTGGACGCCAGCGGCGAGACCTTGACCCGGGCGCCCGGACGCGGTGCCTGTACGACCTTTCCGTCGCCCACGTAGATGGCCACGTGGGTGGCTTCCGGGAAGTAGATGACCAGGTCTCCGGGGCGGAGCCGGCGCAGGGAGACCCTCTTCAGCCGGTGCCACTGTTCCTGGCTGGTGCGCGGGATCGGGGTGCCCGCGTGCCGCCACGCCTGCGAGGTCAGGCCGGAGCAGTCGTAGGCCGACGGGCCCTGCGCGCCCCAGACGTAGGGCTTGCCGAGCTGTTCCATCGCGAAGCGGACGGCGCGTTCGCCCCCGGAGGAGGGCGGCCGGTCGTCGGGGAGCGAGCCCGCGGCGGTGAGGGCCTTCTGGGCCTCGTCGACGCCCTGCTGTTCCAGGCGGTTGACGGCGGCCAGCTGGTCGGGGGAGAGGGCGGCCAGCATCCGCTCCACGGCGCGCAGCCTGGTCTGCACGGCGTCGCGTTGCTTCTTCTGCCGGCCGGCGAGCGACTGCTGGGTGTCGAGGGCCTTGCGGGCGGCGCGGGCGACGGCGTCCGTGCGCTGCTCGGCTCCGGTCAACTTCGCGACGGTACGGGCGCGTTGGCGCGCGAGTTCCTCGATGACATGGCTCTCGTCCAGCAGCTGCTGCGGGTCCGGGGCGAGCAGGAGGCTGATGTAGGGGCCGAGGCCGGATGCGCTCTGGTACTGCTGGCGGGCCAGCCGGCCGGCGTCGGCGCGGCTGTCCTGGAGGGCGAGCCGGGCGCGGGCCAGTTCGCCGTCGAGCCGTGTCACCTCGGCCTTCTGCCGCTGGAGCCGGTCGGCGGTGGCGTCGTAGGTCTCGGTGGCCTGCTCGGTCTGCCGGTAGAGCGTCTGCAGGTCCGTCAGCAGCTGGGAGACGGACCGCTGCGGCTGCGGTGCGGCGCCGGCGGGCACCGGCGCGAGGGCGGCCTGGGCCGCGACGGCGGCCGTACAGGCCAGGCGCAGCAGCTTTCCTGACACGTCATCACCTCGGGTGCGGAAGGGGTGGGCGCATTGCCGGGCCCTATCGCACCGCGATAATCAGACGTATCCGGGTGGGGCGCGCGCCGCGTGTGGGCGGTTCGGCGCATCTTTGTCACCCGCGCGTGTCACCCGGCTTGCCGGGCGGTGTCGTACGGGGCTTGGACCAGGGCCAGCGCAGCCGGCCGCCGGAGGTGTCGTCGGGGTCGTAGGCGTACTTCCAGCCCTGGATCAGCCCGAGCCGTTTGCTGTGGCCGCGCGGCACCCGACGGTAGACGTACACGGTGGGCGGGCCGCCGTCCGGGGCGGGGACGGGGACGCGGTACGTCTTCGGGGGGTGCCCGGTCGGGCCGACCAGGACGGGCAGCACGCGTCCGTCCATGGGGCCGCCCTCGAACGGGGTGTCCTGGCTCTTCACGGTCTCAGTCTCGGTCATCCGGCGCGAAGGCGCCGAGGAGGGCCGCGGTCTGCTCGTCGCGGGCCGCGGTGACCGAGAGGACGGCGACGAACTGGTCCACCAGCCAGTCGCGCAGTTCGTCGGCGGGCGGCTGCTTGCCCTCGTCCAGCCAGATCAGGGAGGCCGCCTCCACGGCCGTGATCCACATCCGTACGGTCATCCGCAGCCGGGGTCCGGCGTCGGCGGCGCCGAGGTGGCTGAGGATGTGCTCGGCAGCGGCCCGGCGCACCCCGTCCACGATGGCCGTGGTGCGCGAGGTCTCCGCCACGCTGCCGCCCCGCAGCAGCGCCGAGAAGCCGGTGTCGTGCTCGTCCACGAAGGCCAGATAGCGCTCCAGGGCGCGGGCCAGCCGGGCCAGCATCGGCCCCTGGCGCGGCTCGTCGAAGCACTGCCGCAGCGCGTCGGCGGCCGAGCCCAGCGCGGCCTCGTACAACTGCTGCTTGCCGCCCGGGAAGTACCGGTACACCAACGGCCGCGACACCCCGGCCGCCTCCGCCACGTCGTCCAGCGACACGTCCTCGGGCGCCCGGTGCGCGAACAGGGACAGCGCGGCGTCGAGCAGCTGGCGCCGGCGCTCCTCGACGCTGAGCCGGCGGTAGGCGGGGGTGGCGGCCTGCGGGGTCATGCCACGCAGCGTAACGTGCGGGCCCCGGGGAGCGCCGGGCCGCCGGCCCGCGGACCTCGCTCGACAACCGGGGGATCCACGGATACACACGTGGGGCCGGCCCCGGGCCGGCGGCAGCGACGGCGAACGAGAGGGAGTGCGGAATGACGGTGCGGGTGTTGAGGGCGGACGAACGCCCGGCGGCGCCGTGGAAGAACGGGGGCGGGCTGACCCGCGAGATCGCCGCGGCTCCCGGCGGCGCGGGGACGTCGGACTTCGAGTGGCGCGTCAGCCTCGCCGACGTGGACCGGGGCGGCCCGTTCTCCCGCTTCGAGGGGGTCGACCGGATCATCACCCTGGTCGACGGCCCCGGCATGGTGCTCACCGTCGACGGCGCCCCGCACACCGTGGCCGAACGCTACGCCCCCTTCGCCTTCCCCGGCGACGCGGCCACCGACTGCCGGCTGCTCGGGGGCCCGCTCGTCGACTTCAACGTGATGACCCGGCGCGGCCGGGCCGCCGCGCGGGTGGAGATCGTCCGCGGGCGGACGGCGTTCGTGGCCCCGGCCGGGGCCACGCTGCTCGCGGTGGTGCTGGAGGGCTCCGCCGTCCTGGAAACGGCCGGCTCGGCCCTCGGCCGCCTCGACGCGGCCCTGACCGGCGACGCGGGCGACGAGGCCCTCGACGTCTCGGGCGTCGCCGCGCTCGTCACCCTCACCCGCACGACCACAGGTCCTGTCTGACGGACGATCAGCGCACGGACGAGGCGGCCGACTGGATCACCTTCGTCACCGCCGCGGGGTCCGAGACGAGCGTCAGGTGGGAACCGCCCCTGTAGAGCGTCACCTTGGAGCCCGCCCGGTGCGCCATCCTCTGCTCCGAGGCAGGGGTGATGATCCGGTCGCCGCTGCTGATGAAGTACCAGGACGGAATCGTCTTCCACGCCGCGTACTTGGAAGGAGTGCTGAAGGCCACGGTTGTGGCGGCACGCTGCGTGGCCCACAGATTGACCGCCTGGTCATGGGGCACGCTGCTTGCGAACTTGGTGACGAACACGTCCTCCTTGAGATACAGGGCGGACGCGTTGGACGGGGCGTTCGGGTACGGCACGGCGTCGTACAGGTCGGCCGGCGACCCCTTTGTCAAGACCGACGTCGGGCCGCTGAGCTGTGCCGTGGTCTCGCCGACCGCCGGCGCGGCGGCGTCGACATAGACGAGCGCCTTGACGTTGCCGATTCCCTGGGCGGCGTTGGTGATCACCGAGCCTCCGTAGGAGTGCCCCGCCAGGACGATCGGGCCCTTGATGCTCTTCAGGAAGTCGTGAACCGTCCGCGCGTCAGTCGTCAGGTCCTGGAGAGGGTTCCCGACGGCACGGACCGTGTAGCCGGCGCGGCGCAGCAAACTGATCTCGCCGTTCCAGCTCGACGTGTCCGCCCAGGCTCCGTGCACCAGGACAACGGTGGGTCTCGTCTGCCGGGCAGCCTGCCGCACGGTGTCCACGGCGCCGCCTGGTGCGGCAGCGGCCGTGGTGGTGGCGGCGGTGATCGCTGCCACCACCAGAGTCATCGCGGCATCGCGGCGTGGAAAGCAAGCCATCCGGGGCCTCCCTGTCCAGAACCGTTGCAAGGACGCGTCGGAGGGTGGGTGAAGGTCACATGCAACGGCGTGGAAGCCTGCCGAGGCCATGAACAGCGTCCCTGTCTCACCACATGACGGTAACGCCGCCCGGCCGCGTCGGCATCCGGCAGGGAGAACGCGTGGACGCCGAAGCCGCGTGCCGGCGGATCACGCCGCGGAGCACCGGTGCGCAACCGTCACAACGCTCCGTTGACCACCTGCCGGTGATCCCGCCACGGCCGTACACGACCGGCGGCCCGGCGGCCGGTCCCTACGCCAGCAGGCCCGACGACCGCCACAGCCGCCGCCCGACGCCCCGCAGCACCCCGATGTCGTCCAGGAAGTCGGTCAGCCGCTTGGCGCCGGTCTGCATGACCTCCCGGCGGTGGGCGCTGGCCTTGACCTGCGCCATGGCCTCGCGCTTGTCGAGGCCGACGTTGGTGTAGACGTCGGGGTTGACGAAGGCGACGGAGAAGACGCGGGCGAACTCGCCGGAGG
This sequence comes from Streptomyces sp. SCPE 10, assembly GCF_051980735.1. Classification (NCBI taxonomy): domain Bacteria; kingdom Bacillati; phylum Actinomycetota; class Actinomycetes; order Kitasatosporales; family Streptomycetaceae; genus Streptomyces; species Streptomyces sp. SCPE 10. The sequence goes on from NZ_CP197069.1 coordinate 5,150,622, forward strand.
TGACCCGGGTGAACTCCTGTGACCAGCGCGGGGCCGTCACCATCTGGCGGCGCAACTCCTCGCGGGCGTAGCGGACATGGCGGGCCTCCTCCACCACGTGGATCCGGGTCACGCCCCGGATCAGCGGCTGCACCCGCTCGTCCGGGAAGGTCAGCCGCTGCATCCAGTCCAGGATCTCCTCGCCCAGCAGGGTCGCAGTGAAGGAACCGGGAGTCGTGGAGATGGTCTTGAAGAGGCGGCCCAGGTTCAGGTGGACCCTGCTCACCGGGTACCAGGGGGTGCCGCCGTGCGAGATCAGCCGGGCGAACATCTTGGAGTGGCGGCACTCGTCCTCGATCTCGGTGAGGGCGTAGCGGACGTGCGCGCTCGTGGCCGCCTTGTCGTAGATGTGCCGGACCAGCAGCTGCATCAGGATGATCTCGAACCAGATGCCGAGCGAGGCCAGCGCCGCCGCCTCGTGCTGGGAGAGGAGAATGCGCTGCTCCTCGCTCATCCGCCGCCACATCGGGGTGTCGTACAGCGACACCAGCTCCGGCGGCCAGAACCACTTGCCCTCCTCGAAGGGCGCCTCCCAGTCCAGCTCCTTGTCCGGGTCGAAGGAGTGCTTGGCGGAGGAGACGAGCAGTCGTTCGGCCACCTGTTCCCGGTCCTTGAGCAGGCCGAGCGCATCGCGCAGACCGTCCAGCGCGTCCGCTTCCGTCAGAGTCGTCATGGCTCCGTCACCTCGTTACCCGGGGGTATGTCGTCCAGTCTCTTATGAGACTGCCTGTCAGCAAGGTCGTCAATCCCCCGCGCAGGACTTGTTGGCCGCGCCCGCGCGTGTGAGCCTGCGAGGTATGCCGACCCATGAGCTGTACGCCAACGAGCCCGGAGCCCCCGCCTGGCACGTGCCCGCCTTTGGCGCGGCCAGGTTCAGCTGGGAGTACGACGACGGACGCGACCGCCTGCTGGCCCTGTACCAGAAGGGCAAGGACAAGCAGTGGGACGGGACCAGACGCATCGACTGGGACCTGGAGGTCGATCCGTGCGACGCGCTGGGGACCCCCGAGGAGGCGATGGTCCTGTACGGGACGCCGTACTGGGACCGGATGACCGACAAGGACAAGGGCGAACTGCGGCGGCACTTCGCCTCCTGGCAGTTCAGCCAGTTCCTGCACGGCGAGCAGGGCGCGATGATCTGCGCGGCCCGGATCGTGGAGTCGGTGCCCGACCTGGACGCCAAGTTCTACTCCGCGACCCAGACCATGGACGAGGCCCGGCACGCCGAGATCTACGGCCGGTTCCTGCACGAGAAGATCGGGCTCCTCTACCCGATCAACGACAACCTGCGTTCGCTGCTGGACGACACCCTGCGCGACAGCCGCTGGGACATGCCGTACCTCGGCATGCAGGTGCTCATCGAGGGCCTCGCGTTGGCCGCGTTCGGGATGATCCGGGACACCACCACCAAGCCGCTGCCCCGGCAGATCCTGACGTACGTCATGCAGGACGAGGCCCGGCACGTGGCCTTCGGACGGATGGCGCTGCGCGACTACTACCGGCAGCTCACCGACGCCGAACTGCGCGAACGCGAGGAGTTCGTCATCGAGGGCTGCCATCTGATGCGCGACCGGCTGCGCGGGGTGGAGGTGCTGGAGAACTTCGGCATCGCCCGCGCCGAGGCCGAACGGCTCAGCGAGCGCTCGGAGTTCCTCCAGCTCTTCCGCAAGCTGCTGTTCAGCCGCATCGTGCCCTGCGTCAAGGACATCGGACTGTGGGGCGAGCGCCTCCAGCGGGCCTACGTCGACATGGGCGTGCTGGAGATGGGGGACGCGAACCTGGACCAGCTGATGGCGCAGGACGAGGAGCTGGCCGACCGGCTGGACGCCGAGCGGTTCGCGGTGGAGGAGCGGGAGCGGGTGGCCGAGGTGACGGAGGCCATCCGGGAGGGCGGAGCAGACGGCTGATTCCGGACTCGATGGCTCTTTGTTCACCCTCGTGCAGTAGCGTGCTGGCGTGTCCATGCCTCCGCAGCCGCCGCCGTACCCCGATCAGCCGCAGCCCCCGTACGGCGGGCAGCCCCCGTACGGCCAGCAGCCCCCGCAGAATCCCGGCCCGTACGGCCAGCAGCCCCCGCAGCACCCCGGCCCCTACGGCTCGCCGTATCCCCAACAGCCCTATCCGCAGCAGCCCCAGCAGCCGCAGCCCCCGTACCAGGGCTGGAACGGCATGCCGCCCGTGGCGCCGCCGCCCCCGAAGAAGAGCCGGGTCGGCCTGATCCTCGGGATCGTCGGCGGTGTCGTCGTCCTGATCGTGGGCGGCCTGGTCGCGCTCGGCACGATCGGCTACAAGGCGGCGACCAGCTTCCCCGACGGGAAACGGAAGCTGACGCTGCCCCAGACGCTGCTCGACGGGAAGTACGAGCTGGCCAAGGACCTCTCCGACACCGAGGGCAAGCAGATCGGCCAGGAGGCGGACGGCGCCTGGGACGCCAAGGACACCCACGGTGTCGTCGGCAGCTACAGCCTGGGCGGCGACGAGACCAAGGGCACCCTGGTGGTGTCGGGCATGTACGGCCGGTTCAAGAACACCGACACGGCCCGGCGCAACATGATGAAGGGCGCCGCCCAGACCGACGGCGCCAAGGTCGCCGTGGCGCCGAAGGACTTCGACCTGGAGGTCACGGTCAGCTGCGAGGTGCTGACCCAGGAGCAGATGGGCTCCAGCGTCACGCTGCCCATGTGCGCCTGGGCCGACGACAACACCGGTGCCACGGTCGCCATCGTGGACGTGGCGACCGTGTCCAAGGACCCGTCGACCGTCGACCTGGCGTCGCTCGCCAGGCAGACCATCCGGATCCGCTCCGAGGCGGTCAAGCCGATTCTCTGACCGCCGGCTCCTCGCCCGGCTCGAACGGCGCCCGCAGGGTGAACGCGTACGCCGTCGGGCCGTGCGCCCGCAGGTGCAGCAGCCGGTCCTCCGCCTCGGCGACCGTCGGGCGGTGGCCGGCCGGCACCCACCACAGCGCGGTCATCGCCTCCTCGACGTGTTCGAAGAACTCCCTGCGCCGGGCCAGCAGCTCCCGGTGCCGGCCCCGGTACATGAACGCGGTCAGGGCCTTGGCATCCCGCCACACCGACATGTTGACGATCAGCCACGGGTCGCCGAGGACCGGTACGCCGGTCGCGTTGCCCGAGGTGCTCTGCAAGCGCCAGAGGAAGCCGTCCGAGGCGTCCGCCACCGCGTTGACCGGGTCGAGCCCGTCCACGAAGTCCTTCAACTGCGGTGAATCGAGCGGGTACTTGAGTCGGGCGATGTTGATCTGGGCCAGTTCGTGCACGGCTGCCGTATCCGTCATGGGCGCACCGTAGATCGGCCCGGTCGCCGCCGGTAGCCCCGTCTCAGCGGCCGAGCACCGCGCGCATCACGTCCCGCGCGATCGGGGCCGCGTCGCCGCCGCCGCTGATCTCGCCGCGGTCCGCCGAGGCGTCCTCCACCACCACGGCGACCGCCACCCCCGGCTCCGCCGCGCCGTCGGCCTGCGCCCAGGAGACGAACCAGGCGTACGGCACCCCGGTGTTGCCCACCCCGTGCTGGGCGGTGCCGGTCTTGCCGCCGACGACCGCGCCCGGGATGGCCGCCCGGGTGCCGGTGCCCTCGCGGACCACGCCGGTCATCAGGTCCTTCAACTGCCGGGCCGTGGACGGCCGCATCACCTGGCGGACCGGGTGCATCCCCCCGCCGGAGACCGTCTCGCCCCCGCGCCGGGTGGTCCGCTCCACCAGGTACGGCGTGTGCAGCCGGCCGTCGTCGGCGACGGCCGCCGCGACCATCGCCATCTGCAACGGGGTGGCCCGCGTGTTGTACTGCCCGATCGACGACAGCGCCAACTGGGCCTTGTCCACCCGGAAGTCGAAGGTGCTGGGCGCCACCGAGAACGGGATGCGCAGACCCGTGTCGTTGAACCCGAACGCCTCCGCGGTGTTCTTCATGTCCTGGACCCCGACGTCCACGCCGAGCTTGGCGAAGACCGTGTTGCAGGACCACTCGAAGGCGTCCCGCAGCGAGGTGTCCGCGCAGCCGTCGGCCTCGTTGGTCAGCCGGGTCCGGGTGCCGGGCAGCCGGTAGGGGTCGGGGGAGTCGGTGCGCGCGTCCGGGTCGGTGACCACCCCCGCGTCCAGCGCCGCCGCCGCGGTGACCACCTTGAAGGTCGAACCCGGCGGATAGGTCTGGCGCACCGCCCGGTTGAGCATCGGCTTCTCCGGGTCGCTGTTGAGCCGGGCCCACGCCGAGGCCGTCGCCTCGCCGTTGCCGGACAGCTGCGCCGGGTCGTACGAGGGGCTGCTCACCAGTGCCAGGACACGGCCGGTGGCCGGTTCGATCGCGGCCACCGCGCCCTTGCGCCCGGCGAGCCCCCGGTAGGCCGCCTCCTGCGCCGCCCGGTGCAGCGTCGTCACCACGTTCCCGCCCGGACTGCGCCCGCGCGTCATGTCGTTCCACAGCGGCAGCGGCTGGAGCATCGGATCGGTGCCGGAGAGCACCCCGTCCTCGGCGTGCTCCAGGAACGTGGTGCCGTACGACTGGGAGGCGAAGCCGGTCACCGGGGCGTACAACGGGCCGTTCTGGTAGGCGCGTTCGTAGCGCAGCTGCTCATGGGTGTCCACGGAGCCGGTGACCGGCCTGCCGCCGACCAGGATGTCCCCGCGCGGCTGCTGGTAACGGGCGATGGCGGCCCGGCGGTTGGCCGGGTTGCCGGTGTAGGTGCCGGCCTGCACCAGCTGCACCCGGGCCGCGTTGACCAGCAGGGCCGCCAGCAGCAGGGTGCAGAAGGCGCAGGCGTGCCGGATGCAGCGGGCCATCGGCCGCCCGCCGTCGCCGCCGCCCATGCCCGCGTACTCGCTCACGGCGCCTCCGTGCCGTCGTACCGGCTGCGGGCCGAGTCGCTCACCCGGATCAGCAGGGCCACGATCGCCCAGTTGGTGACCACCGAGGAGCCGCCCTGGGCGAGGAACGGCATCGCCATGCCGGTCAGCGGGATCAGCCCGGTGACCCCGCCCGCGATCACGAACACCTGGAGCGCCAGGATCGAGGCCAGCCCGACCGCGAGCAGCCGCCCGAACGGCTCGCGCAGCGCGAGGCCCGCCCGGTAGCCGCGCTCCACCAGCAGCGCGTACAGCAGGATGATCGCGGCGAGCCCCGCGAGGCCCAGCTCCTCGCCCGCCGTGGCCAGGATGAAGTCCGACTTGGTGGCGAAGCCGATGAGCACCGAGTGCCCGAGGCCGAGACCGGTGCCCAGCAGCCCGCCCGCGGCGAACGCGAACAGCGACTGGGACAGCTGGTTGGGGCCCCGCCCGGCCTCGATGGTGGCGAACGGGTGCAGCCAGTCCGCGATCCGGCCGCCCACGTGCGGCTCCACCCGGCCGACGGCGACGGCGCCCAGCACCGCCAGCAGCAGCCCCACCGCGATCCAGCCGGTGCGTCCGGTGGCGACGTACAGGAGCACCACGAACAGCCCGAAGAACAGCAGCGAGGTGCCGAGGTCCCGCTCCAGGACCAGCACCCCCACGCTGAGCAGCCAGATCGTCACGATCGGGCCGAGCACCCGGCCGGTCGGGAACTGCATCCGCCACACCCGGCGGCCGGTGTAGGCCAGCGCGTTGCGGTTGGCGGCCAGATAGGCGGCGAAGAACACCGCGAGCAGCACCTTCGCGAACTCGCCCGGCTGGATGGAGAACCCGGCGATCCGGATCCAGATCCGGGCGCCGTTGACCGCGGGGAAGAGGATCGGCACCAGCAGCAGGACGAGCGCGGCGACCACGCACACGTACGCGTACCGCTGCAGCACCCGGTGATCGCGCAGCAGCAGCACGACGACGATGAACAGGGCCACCCCGAGCGTGGACCAGACCAGCTGGGCGGGGGCCGCGCGGTCGCCCGGCGTCTCCAGGTCCAGCCGGTAGATCAGCACCAGGCCGAGCCCGTTGAGCAGCACCCCGATCGGCAGCGGTAGCGGATCCGCGTACGGCGCCCGCAGCCGTACGGCGAGATGGGCGACGAGGGCGAGGAACCCGAGCCCGGCCCCGTACGCGAGCGCCCCGGGCGGTACCCGCCCCGCCCGGGCCAGGCCGACGGCGCAGTAGCCGTACACCGACAGCGTGACCGCCAGCACGATCAGCGCGAGTTCCACACCGCGGCGCCGGGAGAGGTGTACGACGGGCACGGGCGCCCGGGCCGTGGGCGCGGCGGTTCCGGCGTTGCTCATGCCGGGAACCTATCCAAAAGATCCTCTGAGGTGATCAAACGCCACATCGGAGGTCGAAACGGGAACCCGTTCCGCCTCGACGAGCGGGCCTAACGCCCGGCCACCGGCAGGATCAGCGTCGCCACGGCGCCCCCGTCCGGCGCGTTGCGGAACGACAGCCGCGCGCCCAGCACCTCCGCCTGCCCCACCGCGATCGTCAGCCCGAGCCCGTGCCCCTTCGCCCCGCCCTCCGTGCGGAACCGCTGGGGTCCGTGCGCCACGAGGTACCCGGGATACCCGCTGCCGTGGTCCCGCACCGTCACCACCGGCCCGTTGACCGACAGCACCACCGGCGGCGCCCCGTGCTTGTGCGCGTTGGCCACCAGGTTCCCCAGCACCCGCTCCAGACGCCGCCGGTCGGTCTCCACCAGGGCGTCCTGGACCACGCGGACCTCGGTGTCCGTGCCCGAGGCCCGTACCACCCGCTTGGCCAGCGCCCCCAGCTCCTCCGCGTCCGCCTCCAGCCGCTCCCGGCCGGTGTCGAGGCGGGAGATCTCCAGCAGGTCCTCGGTGAGCGTGCGCAGCGCGGCCACCCGGTCCCGCACCAGCTCCGTGGGGCGGCCCGGCGGCAGCAGCTCCGCCGCCGCGTGCAGCCCGGTCAGCGGGGTGCGCAGCTCGTGCGCCACGTCCGCGGTGAACCGCTGCTCGCTGAGCAGCTTGCCCTGGAGCGAGGCGGCCATCGAGTCCAGCGCGGCGGCGACCGCGGCCACCTCGTCCTGGGGGCGGGTCGGGTCCTTGGTGCGCGGGTCGTCGACGCGCGCGTCCAGGTCGCCCGCGCTGATCCGGCGGGCCACCCGCGCGGTGCCGTGCAGCCGCCGGGTGACCCGGGACACGGCGAACACGCCGACCAGCACCGTCGCGCCGATGGCGAGCACGGAGGACCACAGGATCGAGGTGTCGAGCCCGGCGATGGTGCGGGACTGCTGCGAGTAGTCGATCTCCACGGCCAGCGCCCGGTGCCCGGAGACCGGCCCGGCCGCCCACATCGTCGGCCGCCCCCGGTACGTGGAGACCATCGTGCCGCGCTGCCCGGAGACCGCGAGGGACCGCAGCGAGCCGGGCAGCCCCTCCGGGTCCACCCCGGCGTTCGGCAGCAGCGCGTCCCCGGCCTCGTAGGCGTGGGTGGCGTCCGCGAGCCGGGACAGGGCCAGCTCACGGGCCTGACCGACCGTCTGGTTGGTCACCGAGACGTGCACGAGCACCCCGAGCAGCGCGGCCAGCGCACAGCACATCACGGTGATGAACACGGCCGCCTTGACGGCGAGGGGCCCGGCCCAGCGGGGCAGCAGTCTCATGACGCGCTCGCGGCGGGCGAGGGCGAGGGCGAGGGCGACGGCGTCCGGTGGCGGGCCCGGCCGCCGCCGATGTGCAGGTACTCGTCGCGGGAGAACACCATCGCGCGCTGGCCCGGGTCCCACTCCCAGGTGGTGCGGTACTCGTAGCCGGAGATGTCGGCCGGGGAACGCTCGACCAGCGCGCGGCCGGCCAGCTCCACGCCGGTGATCGCGTCGTTGTCGGCGAGCACCTGCACCAGGTGGTGCCCCTCGACGGTGTAGACCCGCACCGCCGTCTGGTTGGTCGGGTACAGCCGGAAGCCGAGCGTCAGATCGGGCCGGCCGTCCCCGGTGAGATCCCGGTAGTACGGCTTCAGCAGCGGACACCGGGCCCGGTCGCCGCCCGCCCGGCAGTCCTTCATCCGCTCCGCGGTCGCGTGGTACGCCCCCTTCGACCCGTAGTCCGCCGGGTGTGCCCGCAGCTCCGCCGCGACGATGTCCACCGGATCGATCCGGCGGATGTCGTCGCCGGGGACGGTGAGTCCCTTGACGGTCTCCCGGGTGGACACGGCGTACGGATAGGCCGGACTGGACGCCGGCCGCAGATCGGGCCAGAGCTTGGCGGGGCTGTCGGCGGTCTGCGTCGGCCCGGCGCTCTGCAGCTCGCCGGCGTCCCCGCAGGCCGACGCCGTCGCCGCCAGCAGGGCGACGGCGGCCACGGTGAGGGCGGTGCGCACAGGGCGACGGACGGGCACGGTGCTCCTGGGACGATGGTTTCTCAGGTCAGTAGGCCAGTATGCACATAGATTCCAAGGAAGCCCCTTTTCGTCCGTTCTGTACGACCGGGCCGTGGTGCGCGGGAGAGAGGCTACTCGGCCAGTTCTTCCAGCAGCCGCACGGTGTGCAGACCGGCGCGCAGATACGCCACGAACAGCTCGTTGTGCAGCGCCCACGCCGAGCGGCGGGCCCGGATCACCCGGATGGCCTCGTCCGCCGCCGCGCCCCGCTGGACCAGGGCGTGCGCCACGACCAGCCCCGAGCGGTTGTAGCCGTGGTAGCAGCGCACCAGCACCCGGCGGCCGGCGTCCAGCGACTCGTTCGCCGCCCGCGCCAGCCGGATCACCCCGGCGAGCTGGGTGCCGTCCAGCGGCCCGTCCGGTATCGGCCACACATGGTGCTCCACGCCCGGGTCGGGGCCGTACCCCGGCAGCCGCAGCAGCGACTGCACCACGTCGAACTCGTCCCGTACGACGGCCGTCTCCAGCCGCCCCGTACGCGCCCGGTACTCGTGCCCGCCCATCCACAGGCCGGGCACGATCTCGTTCCACGGGCTCCGTGGAGCCGGCACGTCGGGCTGCATTCCGCGGGTCCGCAACGGCGCCTCCCCAACTCCCCTGCGCAGGGCCGGTCTCCACGGTAGCCGCTCTTGCCCGACACGTACCCGGCCTGTTCCCATGGTCGAGGGGTGATGCACATGAGCGGACTGCGCGTGGTGCCGGCCCGCCGGGGCGGCCGGGAGCGGCTGTACGTCTGCCGCCCGGACGGCGGCAACATCGCCTGGTACGACCGGGACACCGGCCGGGTGAACCTGCTCGGCGAGGACGAGCGGGACCGGGTCCTCGAAGCCCTGAAACCCTTCCTCACCGGCCCGGTGACCGTGGGCCCGCCCCCGGTCCCCACACCCGCCGAACTCGCCCGGCTCAGCCTGCACCCGGACGACGACCTCGCGCCCAACCGCCCCGGCGAGGCCCTGCTGATCGCACTCGACCGCGCACCCCGCCCCGCCCGCCGGCTGCGCCCCGATCCGCGCCGCCGCGCCCTGCTTGCCGAGCAGACCGTCGGCGACGCCCTGGACGCCATGGAGGGCGCCGGCTGGCACACCCTGCACTCGCTGCCGCTGCCCGGCGGCGACCGCGTCCACCATCTGCTGATCGGTCCCGGCGGCCTGTTCGCCGTGCACGCCCTGTACGCCCGCAGGGCGCGGGTGCGCGTCGCCGACCCGATGGTCACCGTGGGCCGGCGCCCGGCCGAGCCGCTGCTGCGCCTGCTGCGCGCCCAGGCCGACCGGGCCGCCTACGCGCTGACCGCCGAGGTCCGCCCGGTCCTCGCCCTGACCGCCCCGGCCGGGGTGACCCTCACCGCCGTACCCCGGGGCGTGCGGATCCTGTCCGACGAGGAGCTTTCCGGTCTGACCCGGCTGGGCGGGGTGCTGAAACCGGCGGACGTGGAGGCGCTGCACGCGATGGCCCGCGACCGGCGCACCTGGGAGAGGGTCTAGGGACCATCAGGGAAGGGGCGCGGCCCGGTCGGGGTCGAGCAGCGGGGCCAGCAGGTCACCATGGTCGTGGAGGCGCGGGGCGATGTCCCCGGCCTGGAACTCCAGCCGGGCCGGCGAACGGCACTCGGCGACTTCCTCCCAGGTCACCGGGGTGGAGACGAGCGGGGTGCGGCGGGCGCGCACGGTGTAGGGGGTGGCCGTGGTCTTGCGGGCCGCGTTCTGGCTCCAGTCCACGAACACCTTCCCCGGCCGCAGGCTCCTGGCCATCCGGTGCACCACCAGCCGGGGCAGCGCCCGCTCCGCCTCCACGGCGAGCGCCCTGGCGTACTCGCTGGTCCGCTCCGGGGAGGCGCCGCGCACGGCCGCCAGCAGATGCAGCCCCTTGGACCCGGCCGTCTTGGGGTGGGCCTCGATGCCGTCCGCCGCGAGCCGCTCGCGCAGCCACAGGGCGACCTCGCAGCACTGCACGATCGTCGCGGGCGCCCCCGGATCGAGGTCGAAGACCAGCCGGTCGGCCTCGTCGGGGGACCGCACCAGCCACTGGTGCGTGTGGAACTCGGTGACCAGGTTCGCCGCCCACACCAGGCTCGGCAGGTCCTGTACGACGACCATCCGGGCCGGAGCGTCCGCCGACGAGCGCGGCACCTCGGCGGTCGTGACCCACTCGGGCGTACCCGGCGGCACGTTCTTGGTGAAGAACACCTGGCCCTCGGGTCCGTCCGGGTAGCGCAGGAAGGACACCGCGCGGTCGCGCAGGTGCGGCAGCAGCGCGTCGGCGGTGGTCGCGTAGTAGTGCACCAGCTCGGCCTTGGTGAAGCCGGTCTCCGGATAGAGCACCTTCTCCAGATTGCTCAGTGCCACCCGTCGCCCCGCCACCTCTGTGATAGGCGTCATACGATGACAATCCCAGACAAACCACTGCGAGTGGGAAAGGACGGGTGCGGCACGTGCGATCGATATGGAACGGCGCCATCTCCTTCGGGCTGGTCAGCATCCCGATCAAGCTGGTCAACGCGACCGAGAGCCACGCGATCTCCTTCCGCCAGATCCACACCGAGGACAACGGCCGCATCCGCTACCGCAAGGTGTGCGAGGTGGAGGACCGCGAGGTCAGCCAGTCCGAGATCGGCAAGGGGTACGAGGACGCGGACGGCACGATCATCCCGATCACCGACGAGGACCTGTCCCACCTGCCCATCCCCACCGCCCGCACCATCGAGATCGTCGCCTTCGTGCCGGCCGACCGGATCGACCCGATCCAGATGGGCGCCCCCTACTACCTGGCCGTCGGCGGAGCCGCCGCCGCCAAGCCGTACACCCTGCTGCGCGAGGCGCTGAAGCGCGGCGGCAAGGTCGCCGTCGCCAAGTTCGCGCTGCGCGGCCGCGAGCGCCTCGGCATGCTCCGGGTGGCCGACGACGCGCTCGTCCTGCACGCCCTGCTCTGGCCGGACGAGGTACGGGCTCCCGAGGGCGTCGCCCCGGACGCGGACGTCACTATCCGCGACAAGGAGCTGGACCTCGCGGACGCCCTGATGGACACCCTCGGCGAGGTTGATCTCGACGACCTGCGCGACGAGTACCGGGAGGCCCTGGAGGAGGTCATCGCCGCGAAGGCCGCGGGCGAGGCCCCGCCCGAAGCCCCCGCTCCCGCGGCCGGCGGCAAGGTCCTCGACCTGATGGCCGCCCTGGAGAACAGCGTGCGCGCCGCCCGCGCGTCCCGCGCGCCGGGGTCCGGGGGCGACGCCGAGGTCAGATCCCTGCGGCGCGGTGGCGGCACACCGAAGGAGGCGGGCGCCAAGAAGTCCACGGCCGCGGCGAAGAAGACCGCCGCCAAGAAGACGACCACGGCCCGGAAGTCCGCCGCACAGCCGGCGCGGGCGTCGAAGAAGAGCACCGCGAAGTCGGCCACGGGCAAGAAGACCCAGGCGAAGAAGACGACGTCCCGCAAACGGCCGGCCTGACGACGTCCGGGGGCCGGCGCCCCGGGGCGCGGACGGCTCCGTCAGTGCTCCCCGGGCACCGGCACGTCCGCGCCCAGCAGCCCCTGCGCGCGCAGCTCCGCCCACAGCGCGGCCGGCAGCGGTTCGCCGAACCGGGCGGTGCCGTCGGCCACTTCGGCGGCCGAGCGGGCGCCGAGCAGCACCCCGGTGACGGCCGGGTGGCCGAGCGGGAACCGCAGCGCGGCACTGCGCAGCGGCACCCCGTGCCGGGCACACACCTCCTGCATCCGCAGCGCCCGCGTCACCAACTCCGGTGGCGCGGCGGCGTAGTCGTACGTCGCGTCCGGCCCTGGTCCGGCCAGCAGCCCGGAGTTGAACACCCCGCCGACCAGCACGCTCCGGCCGCGCGCGGCGGCCTCGGGCAGCAGCTCGGTGAGCGCGGAGGTGTCCAGGAGGGTGTAGCGGCCCGCGCAGAGCACCACGTCGACGTCGGTGTCCCGGACGAAGCGGGTGAGCATGGCGGTCTGGTTCATGCCCGCGCCGATGGCCCGTACGACACCCTCGTCGCGCAGCCGCTCCAGCGCCGGGTAGGCCTCGCGCAACGCCTGCTCGCCGTGGTCGTCGGGGTCGTGCAGCAGGGCGATGTCGACGTGGTCCAGGCCCAGCCGGTCCAGCGACTGCGCCAGGCTGCGGCGCACCCCGTCGGCGGAGAAGTCCCAGACGCGGCGGTGGGTGGCCGCGACGGCGAAGCCGTGCGCGAGGTCGTCGCCGCCCCCGGTGTGCGGCACCAGGAGCCGGCCCACCTTGGTGGACAGGGTGTACTCGGCGCGCGGGCGGCCGCGCAGCGCGGCGCCCAGGCGGCGTTCGGACAGGCCGAGCCCGTAGTGGGGCGCGGTGTCGAAGCAGCGGATGCCCGCGTCCCAGGCGGCGTCGACGGTGGCGTGCGCCTGTTCGCCGGAGACCGGACGGTAGAGGTTGCCCAGGGCGGCGCAGCCCAGGGCGAGGCGGGGGAGACGGACGCGCATGCGGAAAGACCTTTCCAGACCGGGAAGTCGGCGGATCGGGGGCATCGGGGCTCGGGTCGCCACCGGGCGGCCCGAGCCGGCCGTCACACGGACGGGCCGGGCCGGTCCGGCGCCGGACCGGCGCGCAGCGCGCGGGGCAGGCCGGGCAGCGCACGCCAGTCGAGCGGCGCCGGACGGCCGCCGTCGCCCCCGACCGTGGCGCACACGTCGGCCACCAGCCAGTGGGCGCCCGGCGCCAGCTCGCCGCGCAGTACGGGCAGCGCCGTACGGGGCCACAGCAGATGGCCGTTGGGGTCGGGCAGCATCACCTCGGCCACCCGCACGTCCAGCACATCCCGCACCGAGCTGTCGAGTTCGCCGCACGCCGCCCACGCGCCGGGGCCCTCGGCGGCCGTGCCGGCGCCGTCCAGCGGGACCGCGAAGCCGCCCTCGACGCTGTGCAGCGGGCGGGGGGTGACCAGGCGGTGGACGCGGACGTGCCGGCCGGGCCCCGCGGGCAGCAGCCAGGTGTCGACGCGGACGTCGGGCCAGGGCAGCCAGCGGGCGTGCACCCGCTCCGCGGTCACCGAGCGGGACGCGCAGGCGACCCGGGACCGCCAGTGCAGACCGTCGTCGCTGAGCAGCAGCGTGCCGTCCGGGCCCGCCGCCTCGGCACCGAGCGGACCGGTGGCGACGGAGCACCCGAAAGCCGTCGAATACGTGAACTTGCCGTACTTCGCCGGGGCGTTGCGCACCCAAGTGTCGGCGGTGCAGGCGGCCAGCGCGGTGGTGTGCCCGCCGCCGTGCTGGACCAGCAGGCCCGCCTGCGGCTGCGGGTGCACGGCGTCCGGGACGGGCAGGGGCTCCTCCGCGCAGGCCCAGAACGGGTGCCCGGCGGGCAGCGCGAGCGGCAGGAACGCCTTGAACGCCCAGTAGGGGGAGCCCGCCGCGTTGTACTGCTCGCTCATGAACTGGTTCGGGTAGGCGTAGCCGACCGACAGGGTGCCGTCGGGCGCGAACACCGGCTGCCGCAGCCACCAGCGCAGGTTCCGCGCCCACAGTCCGCGCAGCACCCCCCAGGGCAGCGCCTCGACCCCCGCGTGCGCGAGCGCGCCCCAGAACGCGGCCTGCGCGAACCGGTACGTCAGGCTGCGGCCGAAGGGCAGCGCGGCACCGTCGGCCCCGAACCAGTGCCGGAACTCCCCGGCGAACAGCGCGGCCCGCTCCCGGACCCGCGCCACCACCTCCGCGTCGGCGTCCGGCGCGAGGGTCGTGTACAGCAGCGTGTACAGGTGCAGCGCCCAGGGGCCGTAGTAGTCGCGGGGCTTGTCGTCCGGGCCGTCCGAGTACCAGCCGCCGCCCCGGTGGTAGTCCTCGACGCGGGCCAACGCCCGCTCCACGACGCCCGGTTCGGGCGGCTCGCCGACCGAGGTCAGGCCCAGCTGGGCCATCACCGGGAACAGATGCCAGTTGTTGTCCGGGACGCGTTCGGCCCGCGCCGCCCGGCGCAGCCAGCCGGCCAACCGGGTCCGCTCCGCCGGGGCGAGCGGCTCCCACAGTTCCCCGGGCGCCAGGGCGAGGGTGAACCCGAGGACCGACGCCTCGACCAGCCGCTGGTCCATGGCGCCGGGCTCGCCCCAGTAGTCCGGGTGCTCCGGGTCGGTGCCGGCGGCGACGGCCCGGCGGATCCGGTCCCAGCCGTCGTACCGCCCGCCCCCGGCCGCGAGCGGCGCGAGCCCCCACAGCGGCCGTACGGTCGCCTCCAGACGGGCCACCCGGGGCGGGTAGGCGGTGCCGGGCGCGTACAGCGCCGTGTCGTCGGCGAAGCCGTCGGCGAGCGGGGCGCACAGGTCGAGCAGCACGCGCTGCCAGTCGGCGCGGCTGTGCGGCGGGTTGCCGAAGGACGGGCGCGGTCGGTGACGGGTCATGGCTCCTCGTTCGGGGTGCGGGCCGGTGGGCGGGCGGGCGCGGATTCCACTGTGCCGGTCTCCGCCGGTCCGGCTCAGGCGGAACGCTCGACCTCCTCGCGCACCACGGGGTGGGCGAACGGCCGCCCGGCGGCCAGGCGTTCCAGTTCGTCCAGCGCCGAGTCCGCCATCCGGTGCAGCTCACCGCCGAGGGAGCCGGCGATGTGCGGGGTCAGCACGACGTTGTCCAGGTCGTACAGCGGGGAGTCCGGCGGCAGGACCTCCGGCTCGGTCACGTCCAGTACGGCGTTCAGCCGGCCGCTGGTCAGCTCCCGGGTCAGGTCGTCGGTGTCGACCAGCGCGCCGCGCGCGGTGTTGACCAGCGTGACGCCGTCCGCCATCAGCTTCAGCCGCCGCTCGTCGATCATGTGCCGGGTCCCGGGCAGCGCGGGCGCGTGCAGCGACACCACGTCGCAGGCCGCGCACAGCTCGTCCAGCTCCACCCGGCGCACGCCGAGCGCCCGCGCCTCCCCGGGCTCCAGGTAGGGGTCGTGCACCAGGATCTCCATGTCGTAGGGGGCGAGCAGGGAGATGAGGCGGCGCCCGGTGCGCGAGGCGCCGACGATCCCGACGGTACGGCGGTAGTTCCCGGCGTCGCGGTACTCGTGCTGCCAGGACAGCGGGCCGCGTACGGCCCGGTAGCGGTCGCGGGTGCGCAGGGCCCGTTTGTTGGCGAGCAGGATCATCGCCAGCGCGTACTCGGCGACCGGCAGGGCGTTGGCGTCGGCGGCGGAGGAGACCGTGATGCCCCGCTCCCAGCAGGCGTCGGTGACGAAGTTCTTCACCGAGCCCGCGGCGTGCACCACCGCGCGCAGCCGGGGCGCCCCGGCGAGCACCTCGGGGCGCAGCGGCGGGCAGCCCCAGCAGGTGAACAGCACGTCCGCGCGGGCGAGTTCGGCGGCGATGCCGGGACCGGTGAAGTCGTCGGCGACCAGCGCGGGGTCGACGTCGGCGAGGCCGGTGAGCCGGGCCGTGCGCGCCGGGTCGAGCAGCAGCGGCAGCAGGTCGCGCTGCATGGCGAGCAGGACCCGGGGGCGGCGGGCCGCGGGGGGCAGGTCGGACACGGGACTCCTCGGGTCGTGGGCGTGGGGGCGCCCGGCGGGAAGCGGGCGCCGCCGCGCGGGAATGCGGTACGTCAGCGGACGGCGGCGGGGCTCGTCCGGTGGCCGCCTCGGCCTTGGCGAACACGTTCGTCCTGCCGGAGACGGCATCCATCACCGCGGAGTCGAGCGCGGGGGAGACCCCGGCCCACTTGGCGCTGAAGGTGGGCGAGGAGAACCGGTAGGCGGCCGAGGCGTCCGGCCGGCAGATCGGCGACAGCGTCTTCGGTGAGTCGTCCAGCCGCCGGGTGAGGCCGGCGAGCCCCGGCTGCGGAGCGCCGTTGACGACTCGGCCGGTGCACCGCCGGGCCGCTGGCCGACCAGGGGCACAGGGGCCTCCTTCCAAGGGGAGAGAGGGGCACCGGCAGACACGACGGGTCGCCTCACGGACCACCGCCGCCCGATGCGCGTTCAGCATCCGATCAGGTCCGGAACCCGTCAATGAGGATGTGCGCGATGGAAAGCACCCGGAACCATTCCCGCTCCTCCGATCGCCCTTTCCTCCCCCTTCACCCCCTTCGGGTTTTCCGCGGATCCCACCTGCTCGCCGTCTTCTCTCCGAGGGGATGCCGAACTCTCCTGCCGGACGCTAGGTTTTTTCCTTCTCTTCCCAAGAGTTCGGAACCCTTCCATGTCATCGCCCAGGGGAATGTGACGCGTGATGCTCTCTCCGGACCGGCACGACCTGCTCCTCGCCCATCTGCGGGAACACGGCTCGGCGAGGATCAGCGACCTCGTGGGACTGCTGGGGGTCTCCGACGTCACGGTGCGCCGCGACGTCGAGGCCCTCGAACGCGAGGGCCTGGTACGGCGGTTCCACGGCGGAGTCACCCTGGACCGCAGGACCGCCACCGCCGACCGGGAGCCCGACCGCCCCCGCGACGGCCTGCGCCTGGGCCTGCTGCTGCCCAACGGCCCCTACTTCCGCGAGGTGTTGGAAGGCGCCAGGGAGGCGGCCGCGGAACTCGGCGTCGAACTGACCCTGGCCTTCTCCGACTACCAGCCGGAACAGGACCTGGTGGCCATCCGCCGGCACCTGGACGACGGCGTCGACGGTCTCCTCCTGGCCCCTCCGCCCCTGGAGAACTCCCGCCACACCCGCTTCGAGGAACGGCTGCGCGAACTGCGGATACCGGTGGTCCTGGTCGAACGCGAACTGCGCTCCACGACCCTGGTCGACCGCCTCGACCACGTGGTCACGGACCACCAGGCGGGCGCCCGGCTCGCGGTGGAACACCTGGCCCGCCTCGGCCACCGCCGCATCGCCCTCATGGTCAAGGACGTCGGCCCCACGGCCCCCGCCGTCCGCCTCGGCTACACCCACGCCCTGCGCGCCCTGGGCCTTGACCAGGACACCCCGGTCCATCTGGTCCCGCAGCGCGAGACGTCCCCCCACACCGAACAGCGCATCGACGAGGTCCTCGACGACCTCCGCGCCCACGGCGCCACCGCCGTCCTCGTCCACGGCGACGCCGAGGCCATCCTCCTCCTCCAGCTCGCCGCCCAACGCGGCATCCGCGTCCCCCAGGACCTCGCGATCGTCTCCTACGACGACGATGTCGCCGCCCTGGCCGGCGTCCCCCTGACCGCCGTCGCCCCACCGAAACGCGCCCTGGGCCGCAAGGGCATCGAACTCCTGACCTCCCGCCTCCGCTCGACCCACCCCCTGCCGGTCCACCACCTGACCCTGCAACCGTCCCTCGCGGTCCGCGCCTCGTGCGGACGGGGTGGGATGGGGAGGGGGAGACGGGGGAGATGACCGTGGGGAGCCGGGGGACTCGACGACCGAGGGACCCGAACGACCAGGCGCCCGCGGGCGTCGTACGACACGCCCGCGCCCCCATGCGACCCCCCGCGGCTCCTACCGTGGCGGAGCCGATATTGTCGTTACCGGGGCAAAAGGTTAGCCTTCCCTAAGTTGTTCGGATGATCCCGGTGCGAGGGTGTCGATGGTCTCAGTGCAGTTGGGTGCGCGCCGCAAGAGCGGTCCGTCCGTGCCGGTGGACTCCGGGCCGGACGCACGGCTTTCGGATCTGCGCCCCGGAATGAGCGGCGAGGTCACCGGCATCGACGAGTCCGTCGAGCCGAGCACCGCGCGACGCCTGTCCGACCTGGGGTTCGCCCCCGGCGCCGAGGTCACCGTGCTGCGCCGGGCGCCGCTCGGCGACCCCGTCGTCTTCCAGGTCGTGGAGTACGAGATCGCCCTGCGCAAGGAACAGGCCGCGGGCATCCGGGTACGGCGCACCGCATGAGCGCGCACTGCGGCCCGACGGGCGCGACGACCGGGACGCTCGCCGGCGCCACCCGGCTGGCCCTGGTCGGCAGCCCGAACTCGGGCAAGAGCACCCTGTTCAACGCCCTGACCGGCCTGCGTACCAAGACCGGCAACTACCCCGGCGTCACCGTCGCGCGCTACGAGGGAACCGCGCGCGCCGGCAAGCACGAGGTGGTCATCGAGGACCTGCCCGGCACCTACAGCCTCGACCCGATCAGCCCGGACGAGCAGGTCGTCGCCGACGTCCTCGACCCGGACAACCCGGACCTCGGCACGCCCGACGGCATCCTCGTCACCCTCGACGCGACCACACTGCGCCGCTCCCTCGGCCTGCTCGCCCAGGTCATGCGGACCGGCCTGCCGATCTGCGTGGTGCTCACCTTCCGCGACGAGCTGGCCCGCCGCGGCGGCACCCTCGACGTCGCCGCCCTCCGCCGCGCCCTCGGCGTGCCGGTCGTCGCGGTGACCGGCGGTTCGCGCAACGACCTCGCCGAACTCCAGGCCGCCCTGCCCGACCCGGCCTCCTGGGAACGACCGGTCCTGCCGCCGCCCACCGACCCGGCGCAGCGCCGGGCCTGGGTGGAGTCGCTGCTGGCCAGTGCCGGCTACGAGGTGCCGGAGATCGACCAGCGCACCCGGCGCATCGACGCCGTACTGCTGCACCCGCTGTGGGGCACGCTGATCTTCTTCGCGACCATGTTCGCGTTCTTCCAGATCATCTTCACCGTGGCGACACCGCTCCAGGACGCCGTGCAGAGCGTCTTCGACCGGCTCGGCACCCTGGTCACCGAGTACGTCTCGAACCCCCTGCTGTCCGGCTTCCTCGGCAACGCCCTGATCGGCGGCCTGGGCAGCGTCGTGGTCTTCCTGCCGCAGATCGCCCTGCTGTTCCTGATGATCTCGCTGCTCGAAGGCAGCGGCTACCTCTCCCGCGCGGCCTTCCTGATGGACCGCCTCATGGCCAGGGCCGGCCTGGAGGGCCGCGCGTTCGTCGCCCTGCTGTCCTCCCTCGCCTGCGCGATCCCCGGCATCATGGCCACCCGCTCCCTGCCGTCCGCCAAGGACCGGTTCGCGACCATGATGGGCGCGCCGCTGATGACCTGCTCGGCGCGGCTGACGGTCTACGTCCTGCTCACCGGCCTGCTGGTGAGCCCCGGCAGCAGGGTCGGCCCGTTCGGTGCCCAGGGCGTCGTCATGTTCGCCCTCTACCTGGTCGGCGCTCTCTCGGCCATGGCCACCGCCTGGGTCTTCAAACGGTTCAGCAGCCGGGGCGGCCCGGTGCTGCCGTTCTACATGGAGATGCCGTCCTACCGCCTGCCGCGCCCGCGCGCGGTGGCCGACGCCATCTGGAGCGCGTGCAAGGGCTTCCTCGCCAAGGTCGGCCGGATCATCCTCGTCGTCACCGTCGGCCTGTGGCTCCTCCTCAGCCTGCCCATGCACAGCGACGCCCAGCTGCGCTCGGCCGGCGTCGACCCGGCCGACCGGACCGCGGTCTCGGCCTACGAGGTCGACCACAGCTACGCCGCGGACATCGGCCACGCCATCGAACCCGTCTTCGAACCCCTCGGCTTCGACTGGCGCATCAACGTCGGCGTGCTGGGCTCGCTGTCCGCCCGGGAGGTCTTCGTCGCCACCCTCGGCCAGGTCGCCGCGGCCCAGAACCCCGACCAGCCGACCGAGGCCCTGACCCACATGACCTACACGGACGGCCCCCACCAGGGACAGAAGCTGTTCACCCCGGCCACGACCGCCGCCCTGCTGGTCTTCTTCCTCTACGCGCTGCAGTGCATGTCGACCATCGGCGTCATGCGCCGGGAGACCGGCTCCTGGAAATGGCCGGCGGTCGCCTTCGGCTACATGTTCGTCCTGGCCTGGACGATGGCCTTCGTGACCCACACCGTCGTGAGCGCCCTGACATGACCACCGTCCCCATGCACCCCGAGCCCACGACCGACCCCCAGACGGTCCGCTGGGTCATCCCCGCCGGCACCCTCCCCCTCGTCGGCCCGATCACCGACGCCCCGGCCGACCTCGGCACCATGCTGCGCTCCGGCACCGTCGCCGCCATCGAGGTGGAGTCCCGGGCCGTCCTGATCCGCCTCGCCCCCGACCACACCTGGGCCACCACCGGCCCCCGCGTCCGCGACGCGCTCGGCACGGCACTGGGCCACCCCCAGCAGTGGCGACCGGCCACCGCCCCGACCGAGGACGACCTCCTCCACGCCGCCCTCCAGGACGTCCTGAACGGCCCGGCCGGCGACTACATCCGCTCCCACGGCGGCGAGGCCACGATCGTCTCCGCCCACGACCGCAGGGCCGAGGTACGCCTCTCGGGCACCTGCACCCACTGCCCGGCCGCGGACTTCACCCTGCACTCCCGCCTGGAATCGGAACTGCGCAAGCGCTTCCCCGCCCTCCTCGAACTCCGCGCCACGGGACAGCCGGACCGACGGCGGCCGGGACCTACGTGGCTGTCGCTGCGGCGACGGGGGGCGTGAGCAGCACCCCAGATTGCCGTATGGATTGTCGTATGTCCGCGGTCTTCGTCCAGACGAAGGGCTTCGGGTCTTCGTTCCAGGTCTTGATCCAGTTGCGGATGTCCTTCTCCAGGGACTGGACGTTTCTGTGGACACCTCGCCGTATCTGCTTGGTCGTCAGCAGCGCGAACCACCGCTCGACCTGGTTCAGCCAGGAGGAACTGGTCGGTGTGAAGTGCACATGGAAGCGGGGGTGTGCGGTCAGCCATCGCTGGATGGTCGGGGTCTTGTGCGTTGAGGCGTTGTCGCAGATCAGATGCACGTCCAGGCCGGCGGGTACCTCCTTGTCGATGCGGACGAGGAACTTCTTGAACTCCACGGCACGGTGCCGGCGGTGGATCTGGCCGATCACCTCGCCGGTAGCGGTGTTCAGCGCGGCGAACAGCGTGGTGACGCCGCCGCGCACGTAGTCGTGAGTACGGCGCTCGGGCATGCCCGGCATCATCGGCAACACCGGAGCCGACCGGTCCAGCGCCTGGATCTGCGTCTTCTCGTCCACGCACAGCACCAGCGCATGCTCGGGCGGGGCGAGATACAGGCCGACCACATCGCGGACCTTCTCGATGAACTGCGGATCCTTCGAGAGCTTGAAGGTGTCCACCAGGTGCCGAAGGTCCGCCAGATACGCGTGATGGCCGACTGGGAGAGGCCCACTTCCTTGGCCATCGACCGCGTCGACCAGTGCGTGGCGTCCTTCGGCGTGGTCTCCAGTGTCTTGACGACCACATCTTCCACCTGAGCGTCGGTGATCTTCCGGGGACCACCCGGGCGTGGCTCGTCGGTCAGGCCCTCAAGCCGGTCCCGCACAAAGCGGGCCCGCCACCTGCTCACCGTGTGCTCCTCGACACCGAGCAGGGCGGCGACGTCTCTGTTCGAAGCGCCGGTCGCGCACTCCAGCACGATCCGGCACCGCAGGGCCAGGGCCTGCGAAGAAGTCCGACGCTTGGCCCAGCGGTTCAACGTCTCACGCTCGTCATCGGTCAACACCAGCTCGGCCTTCGGCCGTCCCGTCCTCGCCACCCGGCCATCATGCCGAACCGCCGATGACTTACGCAGCGAATTCCCGACTCAGGACACTAGCCTTTCGCGCATGGGGCTTGGCGACATCCAGTACGACGACATCCTCGCGGCGACCGAGGAGTTCCGCCGTCTGGGCCGGGACAACTTCCTCCAGACGTACGGCTTCGGACGAGCCAGGTCGTACGAACTGGTCCTGGACGGTATGCGCTACGACTCGAAGGCCATCGCCGGAGTCGCCCACGGACACGCCACCGGCGACTTCCTGACCGCGGGGGACTTCAGCGGCGGCGCGGCCACGGTGGCGCGACGCCTGCGCGACCTGGGCTTCGTGGTCGAGACGGGGGAGACACCACCGAACCGGGCGACCCTCCTGGAGCGCCTGAGGAAGTTCGACCAGGAACTGGCAGACAAACTGGACAAGGCGTTCCTCGCGCAGCCGCTGCCCGAGGACGCCGTGGCCTCACTGGCCCGCTGGCTGGCCGACCCCGACAGAGGGGGGGCGGTATGCGCGGGGCACCGCGAGCCACGGCATCGACTACCTCCCGTCGAGCTGGACGGCCGTCGAGCCCTGGCCGGCATCGCTCGCCGACCGGTCGGTGCCCGGGCCGCGCACGGTGACCCGGGGCGACGTGACGGCCGTGGCGGTGGCCGCGTCGCGGTCGGAGAACTGGGCCGAGGCCTTCGTCGCGAGCCAGGTGTGGGGCTACGGACGCAGGGGCTACGGCCCTGGCCGCACACGGACGGTGCTCGACCACTCTTCCGACCGAAGAGTCCTCGAGTGCGCGGTGTCCCTCCTCCGGGACAACGGCGCGAAGGCGGCGTACGAGAAGCTGAACGGGGTGCACCGCCTCGGCCCTGCCTTCCTCACCAAGTTCCTCTACTTCGCGGGCCTGGTCCTATCGGAGGCCAAGGGACTGCCCCCGCTGATCCTCGACATGCGGCTGGCCCGAGTCCTCCGCCGGCACGCCACGAATGTCGGCCACGACGCGGGCCACGACTGGGCCGCCCCGATCGCCGGACGGATCTGGCGCGACGGCGGCTGGACCTCCCACCGGTACGACGTCTACCTGCGGTGGATGCACGCGATCAACAGCCAACTCACCACCGAGGTGAACGGCTGGCCGGCGTCCCCGGACATCCTGGAACTGGCACTCTTCGCCGGCGCCTGGCACCCGTCGGTCCGCCCGCCGGGCGCCGCACGGTGAGCAGGACACCTCCCTCGGATCCCACTGCGATGACCAAGGGGGAGGCCGAAACGCACGGGCTCGGGGCAGTGTTGGGGTACACACGTCACGGGCCCCACCAACCGATCGTCGGCGGCCAGCACCCCAGGTGTGGTAACCCCCGCGGCACAACGGGCAGTTGCCTATCCTTCGGTCGTGAACATCGTGCATGCCAGGCTCTGGCGGACCACAGCGGTGATCGGCTCCGACGGTCTGGCGGAGGCGGTGATCGCGACCGA
Source organism: Streptomyces sp. SCPE 10 (assembly GCF_051980735.1). Classification (NCBI taxonomy): domain Bacteria; kingdom Bacillati; phylum Actinomycetota; class Actinomycetes; order Kitasatosporales; family Streptomycetaceae; genus Streptomyces; species Streptomyces sp. SCPE 10. Next base: position 5,173,759 of record NZ_CP197069.1, read on the forward strand.
AGTCGGCCGCCGCTCCCTGCCCGTCTCCCTTTCGCAGCTGGTCGGCATCAACGCGCTGGCGTGCGACCTGCGCGGCGTCATCGATCAAGGGGTCCACGACCACGAGGTGAACCTGCTGACCAGCTACGTCGCGGAGGCGACGAGTGGGACTCCGCTGACTGCCCACTACTCCCGGTTGCAGGCGGCCTCTCGGCACATACGCGGCTTCGTCAGCGAGTGCACGGGCCTCGGCGTCATGTCGGCGGTGAGTGAGGAGCTGTTCGCGTGGAAGCCCGGCAAGCGGTCGCTGAACAGCTTCGACGTGCTTCCGCGGCGATTCGGCGCCGTTTTCGGAAGGAAGGGGCCGAGACCGGACCTGTTGTTCCACCTGGAAACCGGTGCCATCGCCGGGGAGGCCCGCGGACGCAGCCGCAAGGAGCGGACGCTCTTTCCCAGGTCCGCGACGAAGCCTCAGAAAGATCGCATGCTCACGCTGGCGAACTGGTCCATCGACAACGCCGACCACCCGTACTTCATGAGCTGGGTGTGGATAGGCCCCTCCGGGGTCGTCGTGGACATTTTCCTCCCCGACGACGAGCAGGTGACGAAAAGCGTCGTAAAGGATTGGACGGTGAGTGCCGAAGGCGGCGAGCGATGGGTCATGGAGCCTGAACGGCCTCGGCGCCGGCGTCCCGCCACCCCGATAGCCGACTTTTTCGGCGACGCGGCCCCAGAAAACGGGCCAATTCCTTCCGAGCGCATGCGTTCGAACCAGGTTCCGGCCGGCATGACGCGCCGAGTCAGTTTGGAGGAATACGCCGCCGAGGCCGACAAGAGGGCCGAGATAATGATGGACGAGCTGTACAGACATTCCGCCACGACCGTCGGAAGCGTTGCCGGCGTACCGGTCCGAGGCAAGTGGATCACGGCGAACGCGCTCGGCCCGGCTACCCATGAGGTATTGATCGGCGTTCTCGAAGCGGGCATACCCCGCGGCGGCCGCGCACAGCGCAGCCGGCGTTCCCTCGGGACCGACGCCGTCCTGGACGGCAGGCTGCTGACCGTCGTCCGCCGCCTCGACGAAGACCGACCCAGCTGGGAGCGAATCGAGACGGACCTCCTGCCACCTTCGCAGCCCTGACACGGATCTCCTGCCGCCTTCGCAGCCCTGACACGGCTCTCCGGCCGGCCGAGCAGCCGCCTGCCCGAGACCGAACGGCAGCCGAGGCCAGGCGAACCGCCCGGGGCTCCGCGGGCGGCGGGATTCACACCCCCACCGGGCACCCTTGGCCCACGCCTGCCCCGAGACCAACGCCCCCGCCCCGGCGCGACCCCGGCTCGACCAGCGCCGGACGTCCTGACGGCTGCCGGTGGCCGCCCGGATTCTTCATGCCGCCGCAGTTACCGCAGACCTTTTGGGTACCCGACGGACGAACCCTAAGAAAGCGGATATTCCGGAGGTGATTGGCATGGCGACCGCTCCTCGGTCCGACATGGCAACCCATCCTGACATCATCGAGATGCGCGAACGGCACGAGATGGCCGAGCGCAGTGCGAGCACCCCGAAGGCGCAGGGCATGGAGACCATGGCCCTCCTCACCGGGCTGTACCTCGCGGCCTCGCCGTGGATCACGGGCTTCAACGGCCTGTCCACCCTGGCGGTCAACAACCTGATCGTCGGTATCGCCTACGCACTGCTCATGAGCGGTGGCTTCGGCCGGGCCTACGAGCGTGTGCACAGCATGGCGTGGGCCGCCTGCGCGCTGAGCGTGTGGACGATCATCGCGCCGTGGGTCGTGGCCGGCAACGTCGCCACGACGAAGACCATCATCAACAACGTCGTCATCGGCGCCATCGGCCTGCTGGTGGCCCTGATGGCCGCCTCCATCGGCCGCCCGACCGACCGACGCCGGGGAACCTCCGCCCGTGCGTCCGTGCCTTACGAGGGCCACCGCGGCTGACCGTCGCGGGAAAGGGACGCCCCGGTCTCGAGGAAAGCCGGTCAGTCCGGTGCCCCTCTCCGCGGCCCAGGGCGTCCCAAGACCGCGAAGAAAATAGAAAACTTACCCCTTGGTCCGCACACTTTTCCCCGGATGAGCTCACCGGTCGGGAAAGACCAGCCGCAGAACGATCTCGCCGTCGTCGATCTCCCCTGTGGGCTCGAACCCGAACTTCTGATAGAAGGGCCACGGCTCGCCGTCGCCGGGATCGTAGCTGGTCAACAGCTCCGTGGCACCGTCCGCGCGGACCAGGGCGGCGATCTGGCTGAGCGTCTCCCGGCCGATACCCCGCCTCTGGTGGTGCTTGTCGACGAGGAGCCGCCAGATGAAATGCCGCCCCTTGTACGGACCGCCCGGCGGCTTCCACGACAACATCACGAAGCCGACTGGCTCGTCACCGAGGTACACCGCGCGATACCAGGGATGGGCCTCCGGGCTCCGCGCCGCCTGCTTGAGCGACTTGGCCACGGAGGCGACAAACTGCCTCTGATCACGTCGAACACGGAGCGCACGAACGGCATCCCGATTGGCATCGGTGATCTCCCGCAGGTGCACACCCGGAGGGGTCATGGCCACACCCTTTCCTGCATGCGACGGCCGCGCCGTCCGGGCCGACGTGAGCCGTGTGCGCTCAGTCGTGTACGCACTGTCAACGTCGTCAGGTTGGACGCCTCGCAGCGTATACGGCGCCCCGAACCTGCCGCGGAACCGGCACGCCGGGCCTGTCCACTCCGAGGCAGCGGCTGTGACCGGACAGAGGCGTTCAGTGGCGAGGCAGTCAACTGGCGCCCCGAGGCGTACCGTTGAGTCGGCGACTTTGGCCGGTGGTCCGTCACGCTCGGGTGGAGCGATAAGACGGTTCACCGGTTCCCCTCGACGGTTACAGGAGACGCCTTCGATGCCCAGGACCACTCAGTTGCGTACGTACACCGTCCGTGACGGACTGCTCGACGAATGGGTGGAGCGGTGGCGCAGCGACATTGTGCCGCTGCGGTTGGAGTTGGGCTTCGAGATCGGTGGGGCCTGGGTCGACCGGGAGCGCAACCAGTTCATCTGGCTGATCTCCTACGACGGCCCCGAGACCTTCGCCGAGCGAAACGCGATCTACTGGGCGTCGCCGGAACGCAAGGCGATGGACCTCGACCCGGACGACTATCTCGTCCGCACCGACGACCGTACGGTCGAGCAGAGTTACTGACTCAGGCGGGGTCCGGCGGCAGCAGGTGCTGCCGCCGTTCTTCGGCGTCGAGAGTGCGGAATACCCGCCCGCGCGCCCGCGCTTCGAGCCGGTCGTAGTCGGGTTCCGCCGGCCACACACGCGCGGTTCCGTCGGTGGACGCGGTGAGCAGCCGGGTACCGTCCCCGGACCAAGCCACCGAGGTCACCTTGTCGCGATGTACGCCGATGACACCCACTTCCTCGAACGTGAGGGCGGACCAGAGCCGTACCGTCCGGTCGTCCGATCCGGTCGCGATGTGGCGGCCGTCCGGTGACCAGGCGATGGCTCGGACCCGCCCCTCGTGTCCTTTCAGCACGTCGAGACGGCGCCCCGTGGCCGCATCCCACACGGCCGCCGTCCAGTCACCGGACGCCGTGGCCACCCGCATTTCGTCCGGCGACCAGGTTGCATCCTCGACATAGTTGCCGTGTCCGCGGAGCACGGTCAGTTGTGTGCCGTCGGTGGTGCCCCAAAGGCGGCAGGTGCGGTCGTCGGAGCAACTGGCCAGCATGCGACCGCTCGGGGACCATGCCACACGGCCGACCCAGTCCTGGTGCCCCGTCAGTTTTCGGAGTTCCGTGCCGTCGACCGCCGACACGATGCGTACGCTGCCGTCGTGCCCACCGGTCGCGATCCGTCGGGCGTCCGGGGACCACGCGCATCCTTCGACGGGTTCGCCCCGCAGTTCGAACACCGTGTCGCCCGCGTCGTCGACGACGCGGAACAAGCCGTCCGCGGTGCTGAGGGCGAGACGGCCGCCGTGCGGTGACCATGCCACGCTCCACACGCGCACGCCGACCGATGTCACCGGACCGGCGGGCACGCCCGAGTCCACGCTCCAGACCCGCGCAGTGCCATCGTCCGAGGCGGTGGCAAGGCGAGCGCCGTCGTTGGACCAAACAGCCTGGTTGACGGGGGCGTCATGCCCATGGACCAGGACGCACTCGGCACCTTGGGGCTTCAGGTCCCATACCCGGCCGGTGCCGTCCGTCGATGCGGTGGCGAGCTGCGTACCCGACGGTGACCACACAACGGACCACACCGTGTCGGTGTGCCCACGCAACACCGCCACCACCTTCGCGTCCTCGGTGCTGACGACGCGCACCGTCCGGTCGGACGAGGGGGTTGCGAGCATCCGGCCGTCCGGCGAGAAGGCAGGGTTCCACACGTAATCGGAGTGGCCGCGCAGCAGCAGCCGCAGCGTGCCCGTGCGGGCGTCCCAGACCCGGGCGGTGTGATCACCGGAACCGGTTGCCAGCGACTCACCGTCCGATGACCAAGCGACGCCCTCGACGAACTCCGTATGGCCGGTCAGCGTCGTTGTGGCCGATCCCGTCACCGCATCCCAAACGATCACCGTGCGGTCGTGCGATGCCGTGGCGAGGCGCGTGCTGTCCGGTGCCCAGACGACACCCCACACATCACCCGTGTGGCCGCGCAGTTCGTGCGTGATGCGGCCGGTATCGGCCTCCCATACACGCACGACCTCGTCCCTGAACGTGGCGGCGATCCGCAGCCCGTCCGGCGACCACGCCACCCGCCGTCCGATGTCTCCAGCACCGGTGAGCCGTCGGACCGGTTCACCGGAGGCGACGTCCCAGACGCGCACGACGTGATCGCGGCCCGCGGTGGCCACCTGCGTCGCGTCGGGAGAGAAACACACGGATTCCACCATGACTCCGTCACACGGCAGGACGCGCAACTGACGCCCCGAGCGCGCGTCGTACACGCGGGCCGTCCCGTCCCTGGAGGCGGTGGCCAGCAGTCTCCCGTCGACGGACCAGGCGATGTCCCGAACAGTGTCCGAGTGCCCGTCCAACTGCGTGTGAAGGTGTCCGACGGCAAGGGCGGTCATGAGTCCGCGGCGTGCGGCCGGAGTCGGCGCGCACTCGCCGAGGGCGGCCAGGGACAGGAGCAGAGCCCTTTCCGGCTCGATCTCCGCACTCGCGATCACCTGACGGCCGATGCTGTCGGAGACGCGGCTGAGGAAGGCCAGGTCGCGGCGCTGCGAGGCGTCCACGAGTGCCTGTGCGGTAGCCGACACCTGGCCTGCCTCCTCCAGTGCGACCAACCATCTCTGGGCGACGGCGAGCCTCTCACCGGTGAGGAGGTAGTCCACGCTGCGTCCGGACCGTTCCCAATCGGCGGCCCACCGTTCCAACTCCGCCCTCTCCCGCAGTCGCTCGGCGCGCGCCTCCGCCTCCTGACGCAGAGGCGCCCATTGCCGGAACAGTGCCTCATGTGTCACCTCGGCGTACGCGTGTCCGCTCCCGTCCTCCGACGCCCCATCCACCGCGTCCGACCTGATGAGGCGCGCGTCGATGAACGCCTCGACGACGTACCGCTCCTGGTCTGCCAGCTCGGACAGACGTACCGGCCGACGGGCGAGGTCGCGCTCTTCGAACGTGACGAACTTCAGCAGCACCCGCAGCGCGAACTCGATGCCGTTGGGCGGCGCGAGGGCCGCCACGGTGTTGTCCGCCTGCCGCGCGAGCGCCCCGGCCACGCCTCCGAGCCGCCGGTACATCTCCTCGGTGACCGTGCCGCCCGGCCCACTGACGAAGTACAGCTCCTGGAGGAGATAGGCGAGGAGAGGAAGCGCGTCGTCCGTCCCCGTGTCGTCCACGATGGTTTCGACGAGGCCGGGGGCGAACGAGATCCCCACCAAGGCACCCGGCCGCTCGACGACCTGCGCCAGCTGAGCCCTGCTCAACGTGCCGATCATCACCGGATGCTGCAGAAGGTAGGCGTGCCGGGTGCCGAGGAGCCTCCCGAGCAGATCCACCCGGCAAGTGGCGAGAACCCGGACAGTGGGCTCCTGCCGGAGGCATGCTTCCAGCGCCTCCAAGAACTGGTCCCGTTCTCGCTCACTCGCAAGGGTGACAAGCTCCTCGAACTGGTCGATCACGAGCAGAATGCGACGAAACTGCCCACCTCGCAGCCGTGCCACCTCGGCGGCCAGACGGTCCGGCCCCTGTCGCAGCCGCCGAACCATCGCACCGACCGGCTCGGTGCCGCCGACGGCCACGACCAGGGAGGCGGCCAGAGCGTTCAGCGGGTTCGATCCCGGTGCGAACGTCGGCACGACGGTCCATCGGCGGCGGCGGAGCCTAGGCATCACCCCAGCCCGTACCAGCGAGGACTTGCCGCTGCCCGAGGCCCCCGTCAGGAGAAGGAACCGGTCGACCGGACGAGGCCCGGAGCTGTGCAGCCTGCGCGTCAGCTCGGCGGCCTGTGTCTCACGGCCGAAGTAGACAGCGGCCTCGTCCTCGCTGTAGGCGTCCAGCCCGGGGTACGGAATCCGGTCACGCGGCCAGTCCGTCTGCTCGGGCGCCGGGTTCTCCAACCGGTACACGACGACCTGGCCGACCACCATGGCGATGACGAGCACCCCGATGGCCGGTACGGACCCCCGTCGGATGACCTCCAGTGCCCAGGGCACGTGGGCCGCGTTGGTGGCGTAGTTCGTGGCGATACCGAGAAGACAGGCGACCAGCGCCAGCATGATCTGGAGCACCACTTGCACGCGGTGCCTCATGCGGCACCGCCCCCGTGCCGGCCCCCTCGATACCCGTGCACCCCTGCCAGCCCCCGTCCCGTTGGTCACCCTGTGCCCGGACCGCGCGAGTCGACGGCCCAGAGATGCGCGATGAACCCCGGTACATCATCTGCGGGCGACAAGGCAGCCTTCAAGAACACATACGGAAACCGGCCACCAGGCCGTCGACCTGAAGGTGCGCCGCTCCGAGCGCGCCAAGATATGAACCTGCGGAGACGGCTCCGGAGGCCGCTGCACTCAGTCAGTGACATGCTGGTCAGTGACAATTACTGGAGGCTTGGTCCACAGATGGTCCACGGCGTCGAAGAGCCTGCACGGGGCCAGTGGTTAGGGCTCGACCGGCGTTGTTGGCAGCACCCCGTCCGTGAGTGGGCGACGAGCCTGGAGGGCGGTCTAGGTCCTGCCTGCGAAGGTGTCCCCCGCCGAGTCTGCAATGGACGTTGGTATCACGACACGGCCAGCTTCCAAGTCAGTGACAGCCTGCCCGGTCGGCACGATGGTGGTAGAGAGAGACTGCCACGTTCGCACGACGAGAGCTGACAGATACGGCAACGAGCGGGAGAATGTAGCCCCTTGAGAACGGCTGCGCGGAAGATCTCGCGGACGCCAATCACCGTCAGGCCGACGTCGCCGACTGTTCAGAGGGGGTACAAGAGCAACTTGCAACGTGTGTTCCATGGCCAAGCCACAAATGTGCTGCCCGAGATCTGCAGCCATCACTTGTTCCGCTTCAGGAACTTTGCTCACCAGGGAAGGCCAGCGAAGAACAACTACTTTTGTCCACAGCTCAGGAGGCAGAGTGTTGGCCAAATGATGGCTCTCGCCGACGGGTAGATCGCGAAGACGTCGTTCTGCCTCTCGGGTCTGACCCACGTTGCAAAGGCCAACTCCGTTGGCAAAAACGCCGTAGAGCACCGGCCCAGCCACCGCAGTGGATCCCATCCAGGGATTAGTGAGGAGAGCGCCGAGTCGGTGTGCAAACCGGTACCGGCGCTCCTGCCAGCTCGCGAGCTGAGCGGCATCGGAGGTCAGGAGCTGTAGCGCCTCCAGCCACGAATGATAGAGGTCTCTGCTCACGGTGCCTGCCAGCGAGATGCTCTGTCCCGGATTATCAACGCTGGCTGGCCACTCGCAGTATGTAAGCCTCATCTAGCCCGACGCGACTTGCTGCCGCACCGAGATCGTTCAGCTTACGGTGAGCGTGCTGGAAACGCAGTTCCGCCACCCACACCCACGGCTTTCCGTCCGTGTCAAAAAAGACAAATTGTTCGACTTTTCCAGATCGCCTTTTAGACCGGACCACGCCACCTGCATCACCAGCGAACGTGTGCCTGACGGTGTCGTAGTGCCTGCCCGCCCCGAAGGCAAGATACAATCGATCTCCCTCCGGGCTCAAAGCGACGAGATCGTAGCGGTCGATTGCGCTCACTGATTTGAGCGGAATAAAGGGGAAGGGGCGCTCAGTGCCGACCCGGACAGTGTCGCACAGGGGCATCGAGCAGAGGAGATATACCTTTTGTTGGCCGCGTCGACCCCTAACTATGGTGCCTTCCGTCAAGATCGGTGTCCTATCACCGGGGAAGGGAGAGGGATCATTGCGAGCCAGACAGGTTAGGCGTGCGAAGTCGTAGTCCAAGGATTCAGCTGACTCGCCGGCAGCGAGTATTCCTGTGATGGTTTCCTTGTACTCCCTGCCCAGATTGAACTTGTGCCCCGCCTTGGCCTGATTCGTGATCTCGAAAGATCCGCGATGGTCGTCGCCGGCGACGGCACGAATGAGTTCAGCCTTAGCTATGACGACGTCGTTCTTTTTGACCTTAACTTCCACATCGTCAATGATGTGCTGTTCCGCCCAATGCATGATGGCTTTGGATTCCAGCCACCTGCGAACGTCCGCGCTGTCCAGAAGGCTCTTGATTTCGTCAGCTACAAGCCGTACGACAAGCTCTTCGCTCTCGGGGCCGCCTTCGTAGAACCGATGAGAGAGGAAAGGCCTGTCAAGATTGCCATTGAAGCGAGTGAGCAGCCTGTGAGCATCGGCTCTCATCGCAGCGAGCGAGGCAACGGCGACGTTACTGACCAACCCAGAGGTCAGCGTCGCGAATTCTTCCACCAGTTACCATTGCCTACATGGCTGCATTCTCGCTTAATCGCCGGTGCCGGATTGTCCCATGCCATTCGGCCATATACATCGCTGAAGTGATTCGTGCGATTGGCTTCGACGGACCGCCTCATGGCTGGCGTAGCAAGCTTTTCCGTTTCTGGACTCCGGAACAAGCTGATCCATGAGCCACCATCTGTCGGAATAGCCCGAATGCGCTGCATGACGGTGTCGGTCACGGCACTGCTTACGTGAGATGGATCTGCAGGGTGCGTCTGGCCGGCACTCACTTCGGGCAGGTCGTAAATGGCGTGCCGCACGGTGATGGATTTCTAGTTTACCTTCCAGTCATCCCATAGGTCGTCCAGGGTACGAAGGGGAAGGCCGGCGGCTACGGCAACAATTATGGCTCGCTCGCGTCGCTGTGGAAGACCCATGTTTTCCAGGCGGTAAATCTGTGAATGTATCGAGTAGCCCAGTTCGTGAAGTTTTTGTTCGAGTTTTTTCGAATGAGACTTGAATGAGCCTCGGATTAGTTCGCGAGCGTTCTCAAGGATGATTACTTTAGGCTTGAGGGCGGCGGCGAACTCTGCAACGCGACCAACGAGGCTGTTGCGAGGATCGTCTTCACTGTGATTCTTCGGAAGAGTCCGCGTGAAGCCAGTGCACGGAGGGCATGCGAGCAGGACGGTCGGACTGCGGAAGTTCCCTTCCTTGCGAACCGCTTGGTATAGTTCCGTAGCGCTTATCTGTTGGAGATCGAACTCCAGGGGTCTGATTCCGATATTGCGCTCGTACGTGTCGTTGCAATCCAGCGTGCTTCGGCTGGGCTTGCTTTTCTGTGCGTCAACGGCTGCTGCAATACGAAATTGGGGATGAGCGTGAAACCCCCAGCTCATGCCGCCGGCCCCGCTGAACAAGTCGACAACCGTCCAGCGCCTGTCGCGCGTACTCACTGACCCAGCGGCAGGCGCCTGGCCCCATAGGGCAGTCCTGCGGTCGAGTGATGACGGGAGATCAGGGGCGCGTGCATGCGCAGATGGTAACTCACCCTAACGTCTCTGTGGAGCTGACTGAGACCGTCGCAATGTGGATCGGCTCCTGAACGTTCCTATGAGGCTGGCGCCCATGCGGTACGTCCTCCCTGACGCGAGGTCGGCGGAGCGGGTTTGGCCGGTGGCCTGCCCGGTTTGGGGTCGAGCATGATCAGGGGGCCGTACGCTGGTTGGCAACTCGGGCAGGCTTTGGGCCTGACCGCAATGGGCACGAGTGGCCTCCTGGTCTTGCTCGACGCGGGACCCGAACCGGGGAGGTGGCTAAAGCCGTGGAGCCCCCAGCCACGACGTCTCCATCTCTGGCGTCAAGCGGCTGATTGCTGTGTGCGCGGCCAGGGCGGCCGGCGCCCGGGCCGCGCGCGGCGAGCGGATGCGAGCCGCCTTGAACCCGTAGAGAAAGTTGTAACTCAGTCGGGCTTCCGGGGCTTGAAGTCATGGGAGCAGTGCGGGAGTTCGGCGCCCTGGCGGTGCAGGAGCGGCAGGAAGACCACGGGTCGAATCGTCCACGTGATGCGGATGCCCTCGTGGGTCACCGACACCGTGCAGGGCTCGCTACGCAGGAGTGCAGCAGAGCGAGACAAGGAAGCAGCAGGAAGAGGAGGCGCGGCGTCGGCGTGCCATCAAGCGGAAGGACGGCTACTTCAGGAAGCAGCGCGAGGAGGCGGCACGCCAAGCCCGTAGCAACAACCACGATTAGGTGTCGGCAGTCCTGAGCCCGCTGGCAGCCCTGGTGGCGTGATGATGTCTATCAGGGCGGCGGCACCTGGCGCCGGTGCCGGCCTCGCCCTTTTATGGACTCACCTGCGACGATGCCCCAAGATCCCGTCCACGCCTCGTCCACAGACCCCGGCATACGGCCGCTCCGGGCCGCATACGCCTGCACATACGCGAAGACCCCGGCCTCAGCGTTTCCGCTGGTGACGGGGTCTTTGGGCACCTCATGTTGGGTGCCCCCGGCAGGATTCGAACCTGCGCACACGGCTCCGGAGGCCGTTGCTCTATCCCCTGAGCTACGGGGGCGTGTCGGTCGCGGTGGGTTGTGCTTGCGGCGACGGGTAGAACATTAGCAGGTCCGGAGAGGTGATCAGGAACCCGTTTCCGAGGTGAGGTCGAAGAGGGGCTTCGCGTGGGGGTGCGGCTGGCCTTCGGATGCCGTCGGGCGGCGCGCCGGATATGCGGTCGAAGCGGGTTCCGTCCGCGGCAGGGCGCGGCCGGCCTCCGGGTGCCGACGAGCGATGCCCCGTCCGCCGGATCGAGCGCGCCCCCTGGTGCGGGATGGAAGCGTCCTCAGCACGGGGGTGGAAGCCGCCCCCCGGTACGGGACGGGTTCGAGTGCCGCCCTGGTGCGGGATCAAGGCGCCCCAGTACGGGGTGGAAGCTGCGTCCCCCCGGCACGAGCTGGAAGTCGTCTCCCCACCGTACGGGCTGGCAGCCGAGTCCTCCGCATGGGCCGGAAGCCGCGTCCTCTCGCACGGGTGGAGGCCGCCTTCCCCCAACACGGGCTGGAGTCGCCTCACCTCCACGCCCTGGAAGCCCGGTCCCCTGTAGGAGCTGGCAGCAGCCCCCCGCACAGACAGGACGCCGCGGCCCCCACGCTGGCCGGAAGCCACGTCCCCATGCACGGCTCGGAAGCCGCCCCCCCTCCACACAGACAGGGCGCCCCCCCTCCCCCGTTACCTTTTTCGTGGCTCCGCAATGGGGCCTCCGGCCTTCGGGTCCGGCATGACCCCGCCGCCCTGGAAGCCCCGCCCCCTGTACGGACTGGCAGCCGCCCCCTCTTCCCCCGCACAGGCAGGACACCCCCCCCGCACCGGCAGGACGCGCACCCCCCCACACTGGCCGGTAGCCCCGCCCCCCCCCACACGGCCCGGAAGCCCCACCCCCGCCCGCCCCGGAACTCCCATCCCCCTCACGGGGTGGAAGTGGGGAAAACCCGGACGCGGTGGGTCGGGCGGACCTACTCTCGACTTGTGCCGGGCGCTTCGGGTCGGGTGCTTGTTGTGGACGACAACAAGGTCATCCGGCAGTTGATCAGGGTCAATCTCGAGCTGGAAGGGCTCGAGGTCGTGACCGCGGCCGATGGTGCCGAGTGTCTGGACGTGGTGCACCAGGTGCGGCCCGATCTTGTGACGCTCGACGTCGTCATGCCGCGGCTGGACGGGCTGCGCACCGCCGCCCGGCTCCGTGCCGATCCCCGGACGAACCATCTGCCGCTCGCCATCATCAGCGCCTGCAGCCCGTACGAGGTCGAGACCGGCCTCGATGTCGGCGTGGACGCCTTTCTCTCCAAGCCCTTCGAACCCGGTGAGCTCGTGCGCGTCGTCAAGCGGTTGATCGTCAGCGGTCGCGCCGCGCGCGGGGGAGAGGGAGAAGGGGACGACGGAGGGGACGGGCCGGGAGGGGGCCGGGGCGGCGGCGGGGGTGGTCGAGACGGTGGTGGCGACGGCCGCGGCGGTGACGACGCCAGTGACGACGACGGGCTCGCCGACGGGGTGGCCGGAGCGTTTCCTTCGGGTGACTTTCCGTGTAAGTGATCTCGTGGGTAAGTGACTCGTGGGTAAGTGACCTTGTCCGTGGGTGACCTTGTCCGTGGGGGACCTCGTGCCTGGATGGCCTCGCATGCGGGGGACCTCGTGTGCCGGTGACCGTCTCACTGGGGAAACCTCCTCGCCCTCCCTCCCCCCTCCTCCCCTACCCTTGTCCCGTGACCCCCGTCGAGCTCTCCCGTGTCGTCCTGGACGCGGTGCGTTGTGCCGTGGCGGAGGGGCAGCTCCGGGGTGTGGTTCCCGAGCGGGTCGTCGTGGGGGAGCCGGGGGCCGGGGGGTGTGGCGAGTACGCGACCAATGTCGCGCTCCAGCTCGCCCGCGCCGCCGGGAAGCCGCCGCGTCAGGTCGCCGAGATCCTGCGGTCCCGGCTCGTCGGGATGGACGGTGTCCGGGACGTCGTCGTCACCGGGCCCGGGTTCTTGAACTTCCTGCTCGAAGAGCAGGCCGATCCGCTCGGCGGTCTGGTCCGGGAGATCCGCCGGTGCGGTGCCCGGTACGGGCACGGTGACGCGCTCGCGGGGGAGGTCGTCGCGCTGCGGGTGCCGTACGAGGTGCGGGCCGAGGTCGTCGCCGACGCCATCGTGCGGATCGTCGCCAGCCAGGGCGGGCGCGCCACCGTCGAACACGGGGAGCCCGTCAACGTGCGGCCCGTGCCCGCGCCCGAGGACCCCGCGCCGCTCGGGCCCGACGCCGCCCGCTGGGCCCTGCTCCATCCCGCCCCGCACGACCGGCCCCGCATCACCGCCGACCACCTCGTCCAGCGCGAGGCGAATCCGCTGTTCCGGGTCCGGTACGCGCACGCCCGGGTCCGTGCGGTCGGCCGCAACGCCGCCCGGCTGGGCTTCGACGCCGAGCCGGGACGCCTGGGGGAGGGCGCGGCCCACTCCGACGCCCTCCAGTCCCCCCTCGCCGACTACCCCCGCATCCTCGCCGCGGCCGCCACCCATCGCGCCCCGGACCGGCTCGCCCGGCACCTCGTCACCATCGCGGATGCCGTGCTGCCCTTTGTGACCTGCGTGCTTCCGCTCGGCGAGGAGAAACCCTCGGCCGCCCACCGCGCCCGGCTCGCGCTCGCCGAAGCCGCCGGGACGGTGCTGGCCGGCGGCCTGTCCCTGCTCGGCATCGACGCACCCGAACATCTCTGAGGCCACGAGCAGATGCGCCCCGGAGAGAGACAGAGAGTCTGAGAGCCACCGTCATGAGCCGTTCCGCCCACCCCGCCGGGCCCCGCCACGCCGACGTGCTTCCCGAAGGGCACTACTCCGCGCCGCCCACCGACCTCAACGTGCTCGACCACAAGGTCTGGGCGCACACCGTCGGCCGCGGCGAGGACGGCGTCGTCACCGTCGGCGGGGTACCCGTGACCCGGCTCGCCGAGGAGTTCGGCACGCCCGCCTACATCCTCGACGAAGCCGACTTCCGGGCCCGGGCGCGCGCCTGGCGCACCGCGTTCGGGGCCAACGCCGACGTGTTCTACGCCGGGAAGGCCTTCCTGTCGCGCGCCGTCGTGCGCTGGCTCGCCGAGGAGGGGCTGAATCTCGACGTGTGCTCGGGAGGGGAACTGGCCACCGCGCTGTCCGCGGGCATGGCACCCGAGCGCATCGCCTTCCACGGGAACAACAAGTCCATCGCCGAGATCACCCGGGCCGTCGAGGCCGGGGTCGGGCGGATCGTGCTCGACTCCTTCCAGGAGATCGTGCGGGTCGCGCACATCGCGCAGTCGCTGGGCAAGCGGCAGAAGGTGCAGATCCGGATCACCGTCGGCGTCGAGGCGCACACCCACGAGTTCATCGCCACCGCGCACGAGGACCAGAAGTTCGGGATCCCGCTCGCCGGCGGGCAGGCCGCCGAGGCCGTGCGGCGGGCGCTCCAGCTGGACGGGCTCGAACTGATCGGCATCCACTCCCACATCGGTTCGCAGATCTTCGACATGTCCGGGTTCGAGGTCGCCGCCCACCGGGTCGTCGGACTGCTCAAGGACATCAGGGACGAGCACGGCGTCGAACTGCCCGAGATCGACCTCGGCGGCGGTCTCGGCATCGCCTACACCAGCGACGACGATCCGCGCGAGCCGCACGAGATCGCCAAGGCGCTCGGGGAGATCGTCGGCCGGGAGTGCGAGGCCGCGCGGCTGCGCACGCCCCGGATCTCGGTCGAGCCCGGACGCGCCATCGTCGGCCCGACCGCGTTCACGCTCTACGAGGTCGGCACCGTCAAGCCGCTGGAAGGGCTGCGCACGTACGTGTCGGTGGACGGCGGCATGTCCGACAACATCCGCACCGCGCTGTACGACGCCGAGTACAGCGTCGCGCTCGTCTCCCGGGCCAGCGACGCCGAGCCCATGCTCGCGCGGGTCGTCGGCAAGCACTGCGAGAGCGGGGACATCGTGGTGAAGGACGCGTTCCTGCCCGCCGACCTCGCGCCGGGCGACCTCATCGCCGTACCGGCCACCGGCGCGTACTGCCGGTCGATGGCCAGCAACTACAACCACGTGCTCCGGCCGCCGGTCGTCGCGGTGCGCGACGGCGAGGCCCGGGTGATCGTCCGGCGGGAGACGGAGGAGGACCTCCTGCGTCTCGACGTCGGCTGAGGCACCGGCCGCGGGGGTGGAAGATCTGCGGTCCGCCCTCCCCGCGTAAATGAAATAAACGTCTCAGGATCCGGACGAAGGGTAGAAAGTCCCGTCCGGTGAGTGAGACTGGTCCAACCGTAGACGGTAAGAGGAAACGAGGTCGGATGATGCGTACGCGTCCGCTGAAGGTGGCGCTGCTGGGCTGTGGGGTTGTCGGCTCAGAGGTGGCGCGCATCATGACGACGCACGCCGACGACCTCGCCCAGAGGATCGGCGCCCCGGTGGAGCTCGCCGGGGTCGCCGTACGCCGCCCGAGCAAGGTGCGCGAGGGCATCGACCCGGCCCTCGTCACCACCGACGCCACCGCCCTCGTCAAACGCGGCGACATCGACGTCGTGGTGGAGGTGATCGGCGGGATCGAGCCCGCCCGCTCGCTCATCACCACCGCCTTCGAGCACGGTGCCTCCGTCGTCTCCGCGAACAAGGCCCTGCTCGCCCAGGACGGCGCCGCCCTGCACGCCGCCGCCGAGGAGCACGGCCGTGACCTGTACTACGAGGCCGCCGTCGCCGGCGCCATCCCGCTGATCCGGCCGCTGCGCGAGTCGCTGGCCGGCGACAAGGTCAACCGGGTGCTCGGCATCGTCAACGGCACGACCAACTTCATCCTCGACAAGATGGACTCCACGGGCGCGGGCTACCAGGAGGCCCTGGACGAGGCCACCGCGCTGGGGTACGCGGAGGCCGACCCGACCGCGGACGTCGAGGGCTTCGACGCCGCCGCCAAGGCCGCCATCCTCGCCGGCATCGCCTTCCACACCCGGGTGCGCCTCGACGACGTGTACCGCGAGGGCATGACCGAGGTCACCGCCGCCGACTTCCGCTCCGCCAAGGAGATGGGCTGCACCATCAAGCTGCTCGCCATCTGCGAGCGGGCGCGGGACGGGGCGTCCGTCACCGCGCGCGTGCACCCCGCCATGATTCCGCTGAGCCACCCCCTCGCCTCCGTGCGCGGTGCGTACAACGCCGTCTTCGTGGAGAGCGACGCCGCCGGGCAGCTGATGTTCTACGGCCCCGGCGCCGGCGGCTCCCCGACCGCCTCGGCCGTGCTCGGCGACCTCGTCGCCGTCTGCCGCAACAAGCTCAACGGCGCCACCGGGCCCGGTGAGTCGGCGTACGCCGCGCTGCCCGTCTCCCCGATGGGCGACGTCGTCACGCGGTACCACATCAGCCTGGACGTGGCGGACAAACCGGGTGTGCTCGCCCAGGTCGCCACCGTCTTCGCCGAGCACGGGGTGTCGATCGACACCGTTCGGCAGCAGGGCAAGGACGGCGAGGCGTCCCTCGTCGTCGTCACCCACCGCGCCCTCGACGCCGCCCTCACCGGCACCGTCGAGGCGCTGCGCAAGCTCGACACCGTGCGGGGTGTCGCCAGCATCATGCGGGTTGAAGGAGAGTAACCAGCAATGACCCACCAGTGGCGCGGAATCATCGAGGAGTACCGGGACCGGCTGCCGGTTTCGGACACCACGCCGGTCGTGACGCTCCGTGAGGGCGGCACGCCCCTCGTGCCCGCGCAGGTGCTCTCCGAGCGCACGGGCTGCGAGGTCCACCTCAAGGTCGAGGGCGCGAACCCGACCGGGTCCTTCAAGGACCGCGGTATGACCATGGCCATCTCCAAGGCGAAGGAGGAGGGGGCCAAGGCCGTCATCTGCGCCTCCACCGGCAACACCTCCGCCTCCGCCGCGGCCTACGCCGTGCGGGCCGGCATGGTCTCCGCCGTACTGGTGCCGCAGGGCAAGATCGCGCTCGGCAAGATGGGCCAGGCGCTGGTGCACGGCGCGAAGATCCTCCAGGTCGACGGCAACTTCGACGACTGCCTCACCCTGGCCCGCTCGCTGAGCGAGAACTACCCGGTGGCGCTGGTCAATTCGGTCAATCCGGTGCGGATCGAGGGCCAGAAGACGGCCGCCTTCGAGATCGTGGACATGCTCGGCGACGCGCCCGACATCCACGTCCTGCCGGTCGGCAACGCGGGCAACATCACGGCCTACTGGAAGGGCTACCAGGAGTACGCCGCCGACAAGATCGCCACCCGGACGCCCCGCATGTGGGGGTTCCAGGCGTCCGGCAGCGCCCCGATCGTGCGCGGCGAGGTGGTCAAGGACCCGTCGACCATCGCCACCGCCATCCGGATCGGCAACCCGGCCTCCTGGCAGTACGCCCTGGCGGCGCGGGACGAGTCCGGCGGCGCCATCGACGAGGTGACGGACCGTGAGATCCTGCGCGCCTACCGGCTGTTGGCCGCC
The DNA here is from genome assembly GCF_051980735.1 of Streptomyces sp. SCPE 10. NCBI lineage: Bacteria > Bacillati > Actinomycetota > Actinomycetes > Kitasatosporales > Streptomycetaceae > Streptomyces > Streptomyces sp. SCPE 10. The sequence continues at coordinate 5,191,096 of NZ_CP197069.1, forward strand.
CAGGAGGGCGTCTTCGTGGAGCCCGCCTCCGCCGCCTCGGTCGCCGGTCTGCTCAAGGCCGCCGAGCAGGGCAAGGTGGACCCGGGCCAGCGCATCGTGTGCACCGTCACCGGCAACGGACTGAAGGACCCCGACTGGGCCGTGGCCGGCGCGCCGCAGCCGGTCACCGTGCCGGTCGACGCGGCCACCGCGGCCGAGCGCCTCGGGCTGGCCTGAGGCACCGGGGGCACCCGGGGGTCCTCCCCGCGAGGGCCCCGCAGGTCCCGGGACATCCGGTCAGGGCCCGACGCGGTCCTGACCGGGTGCACAGGGGGCTTACGACACGCATCGTGCGCCTCCTGTGCGCCCTATGTCGCTACTGAACCTTCCTTCGATACGCTGTACCGAACCCACTTGTTGCATATGCACTGCGCATAGGGGCAACGCCGCGCCGTCTGAGCGGCCGAGGGTCTTCCGTACGTATCGAATGTCTTTGACAGTCACGCAGCTCAAGGAGAGTCTTCGAGCGATGGCCGGTCCAGCCTTCCGTGCCGCCGCCGTCCGGGTGCGCACCCCCGCCACCAGCGCCAACCTCGGTCCCGGCTTCGACGCCCTGGGCCTCGCGCTGGGGCTGTACGACGACGTCGTCGTCCGGGTGGCCGACTCCGGGCTGCACATCGACATCGCGGGCGAGGGCAGCGAGACCCTGCCCCGCGACGAGCGTCACCTCCTCGTCCGTTCCCTGCGCACCGCCTTCGACCTGCTGGGCGGCCAGCCCCGGGGGCTGGAGATCGTCTGCGCCAACCGCATCCCGCACGGCCGGGGCCTCGGCTCCTCCTCCGCCGCCATCTGCGCCGGCATCGTGGCCGCCCGCGCCGTGACGATAGGCGGCGAGGCCCGTCTGGACGACGCGGCCCTGCTGGAACTGGCCACCGAGATCGAGGGCCACCCCGACAACGTGGCCGCCTGTCTGCTCGGCGGGTTCACCCTGTCCTGGATGGAGGCCGGCGCGGCCCGGGCGATCAGGATGGACCCCAGCGATTCCATCGTTCCGGTGGTTTTCGTGCCCGGAAAGCCGGTCCTGACCGAAACCGCCCGCGGACTGCTGCCGCGCACCGTCCCGCACGTCGACGCCGCCGCCAACGCGGGCCGGGCCGCCCTGCTCGTGGAGGCCGTCACCCGGCGCCCCGAACTGCTGCTGCCCGCCACCGAGGACCGGCTGCACCAGGAGTACCGCGCCCCGGCCATGCCGGAGAGCGCGGCGCTGGTGGAACGGCTGCGGGCGGACGGCATCCCGGCCGTCATCTCAGGCGCCGGACCCACCGTCATGGCGCTCACCGACGCCGGCACCGCCGACAAGGTCTCCCACCTCGCCGGGGAGGGCTGGGCCGCCAACCGGCTGGACCTCGACACGCAGGGAGCGAGCGTGCTGCCGCTTGCGCCCTGACACACGGTTGCCGGATTTGGAGAGGGGGAATGTTTGTTGGATCCGGTAGTGTTAATCTCAAGTCTGCACCCGACCTCACCATGGCGAGGTGCCACGTGTCCCCGTCCGGGACAGACATTCTTCCGGGAGCCTCCCACGCCACTCCGTGTTCCGTGCGCCGTACCTGGGCAGTACGTCGGATGCGAGCACTGAGCGGGCCGCCGGGCATGCTCCGGAACCGGTGCTTCCACGCCACGTGACACCAGGTGTCACGGCTCGCGGAAGCGCCGTCATCGCACATTTCTCTTCCGCCGCGTTGGCGGACCACCGCCCCGGCACGGTTCACCGAAGACAGGACCGTAGCCGGACAGCACAACCGGTCGCCGAGCCAGACAGGCCGACGTCCGCTCCAGGGAAGGACCCTTCGTGAGCGACACCACCGATCTGATGGGCGCACGTGTCGAGGAGACCGCTGCCGCGCCCGCCACGGACGCCTCCGCGCCTGCCGCCGGTGCCGGCTCCCGGCGGCGCCGGGGTACCGGCCTTGAGGGCATGGTGCTGGCCGAGCTGCAGCAGGTCGCCTCGGGCCTCGGCATCAGGGGCACCGCGCGGATGCGCAAGAGCCAGCTGATCGAGGTCATCAAGGAGGCGCAGGCCCAGGGCGGCGCCCCCAAGGCCGAGGCCGCCGCCGAGACCAAGCCGAAGCGCCGGGCCACCTCCAAGGCCCGTACCGGCGAGAACGCCGCGGACGGCGAGCAGAAGGCGGCCAAGTCCGAGAAGCCGGCCGAGAAGGCCGCCCAGCAGCAGATCGAGATCCCGGGCCAGCCGGCCGGCGGCACCGCCCGCGCGGGCGAGGGGGAGGACGCGCCGACCGAGCGCCGTCGCCGCCGCGCCACCGCCGAGGCCGGCAGCCCCGCCGCGGAGCCCGCGGCCGCCGAGGCGAAGACCGAGACCAAGTCCGAGGCGCCCGCCCCGCAGCAGGGCGACTCCGCCAAGAACGACGCCGGTGACGGCGAGGGCCGCGGCCGCCGCGACCGCCGTGAGCGCGGCCGTGACCGCGACCGCCGCAACAAGGGCGACGACCAGCAGGGCGGCCAGCAGCGCCAGCAGGGCCAGCAGGGCGGCCGCCAGGACCGGCAGGACCGGCAGCAGGACGACGACGACTTCGAGGGCGGCCGCCGTGGCCGTCGCGGCCGCTACCGCGACCGCCGTGGCCGTCGTGGACGCGACGAGATCGCCGAGCCGCAGGTCGCCGAGGACGACGTCCTGATCCCCGTCGCGGGCATCCTGGACATCCTCGACAACTACGCCTTCATCCGGACCTCCGGCTACCTGCCGGGCCCGAACGACGTGTACGTCTCCCTCGCCCAGGTCCGCAAGAACGGCCTGCGCAAGGGCGACCACATCACCGGCGCGGTCCGCCAGCCGAAGGAGGGCGAGCGCCGCGAGAAGTTCAACGCCCTCGTGCGCCTCGACTCCGTCAACGGCATGGCGCCCGAACACGGCCGCGGCCGCCCGGAGTTCAACAAGCTCACGCCGCTGTACCCGCAGGACCGCCTCCGCCTGGAGACGGACCCGGGCGTGCTGACGACCCGCATCATCGACCTGGTCTCGCCCATCGGCAAGGGCCAGCGTGGTCTGATCGTGGCCCCGCCGAAGACCGGCAAGACCATGATCATGCAGGCGGTCGCCAACGCGATCACGCACAACAACCCCGAGTGCCACCTGATGGTCGTCCTCGTCGACGAGCGTCCGGAAGAGGTCACCGACATGCAGCGGTCGGTCAAGGGCGAGGTCATCTCCTCGACCTTCGACCGCCCGGCCGAGGACCACACCACGGTCGCCGAGCTGGCCATCGAGCGCGCCAAGCGCCTGGTGGAGCTGGGTCACGACGTGGTGGTGCTGCTCGACTCCATCACCCGTCTGGGCCGCGCGTACAACCTCGCCGCCCCGGCCTCCGGCCGCATCCTGTCCGGTGGTGTCGACTCGACCGCGCTGTACCCGCCGAAGCGGTTCTTCGGTGCCGCGCGCAACATCGAGGACGGCGGTTCGCTGACCATCCTCGCGACGGCGCTCGTGGACACCGGGTCCCGCATGGACGAGGTGATCTTCGAGGAGTTCAAGGGCACCGGCAACATGGAGCTCAAGCTCGACCGGAAGCTCGCCGACAAGCGCATCTTCCCGGCGGTGGACGTGGACGCGTCCGGCACCCGCAAGGAGGAGATCCTGCTCGGCAGCGAGGAGCTGGGCATCGTCTGGAAGCTGCGCCGGGTGCTGCACGCCCTGGACCAGCAGCAGGCGATCGAGCTGCTGCTGGACAAGATGAAGCAGACCAAGTCGAACGTCGAGTTCCTGATGCAGATCCAGAAGACCACGCCGGCCCCCGGCAACGGCGACTGATCCGCGCACTGCCCGAAGAGGCCGTTCCCCGTCCACGGACGAGGGGCGGCCTCTTCGCCGTACCGGGCGGGAAAGCCCCGGCAAGAGATCTTTGCCACAAGGAGCACGCTCCGTGCCGGTTTCGGCGCATACGACAACCGGTGCCGAAACCGCAGGTGAGCGCGGTACGCCTGGCGCATCCGATTACCCACGGTGCCCATCGCCGCACGCGGTGGGCACCGTGCGTTGTGCAACGCTGTCCCGAGTTTCTCCGTCCCAGTGCACGGAGGGACGATGGAGCGGTGATGTCCGCGCCTGTCCCTGACAGCAGGGGGTAACCGATCGACGAGACCTAGGAGTGCCGTGTCCGCCGAGAGCATGCCGGATCCCGCGATGAACCAGCCGAGCGCCAACGGCCCCGGCCGCCGGGCCAGGGGGCGGCGCCGCAAGCCGCGCAGCGCCGGCCGCAAGACCCTGCTGGCGACGGCCTGGGTGGCCGCGGGCGTGGTGGTGCTCGGCGGTGCCGGAGCCGGTTACGTGTACTTCAAGCTCAACGGCAACCTGCACAGCGTGGACATCAACCAGATGCTCGGCGCCGACCGGCCGAAGAAGGTCGACAACGGCTCCGAGAACATCCTGGTCCTGGGCTCGGACACCCGCGCCGGCGGCAACCGGAAGCTCGGCGGCGGCACGGACGACGGCAGCGCGCGCTCCGACACCGCGATGATCGTGCACGTCTACGCCGGCCACAAGAAGGCCAGTGTGGTCTCCATACCCCGCGACACCCTCGTGGACCGCCCCGCGTGCACCGACACCAAGGGCACCGCGCACCCGGCCGCGACCGGTGTGATGTTCAACGAGGCGTACTCCGCCGGAGGCGCGGCCTGCGCCGTGAAGACCGTGGAGTCGCTCACCGGTATCCGCATGGACCACTACCTGGAGGTCGACTTCGCGGGCTTCCAGAGACTCATAGACGACCTCGGCGGCGTCCCGGTCACCACGACCCGGGCCATCGACGACCCGCAGAGCCACCTCGACCTCCAGGCGGGCACCCACACCCTGAACGGACAGCAGGCTCTCGGCCTGGTCCGCACCCGGCACGGCGTCGGCGACGGCTCCGACCTCGGCCGCATCCAGCTCCAGCAGGCCTTCGTCAAGGCGCTCATCGGCCAGGTCAAGAACGTTGGTGTGTTCAGCGACCCGAAGAAGCTGTACGACCTCGCCGACACCGCCACCAAGTCCGTCACCACCGACTCCGACCTCGGCTCGGTCAACTCGCTCATCGAGTTTGCGAACGGCCTCAAGGGCGTCAGCACGAAGCACATGACGATGGTCACCATGCCCGTGCGGTACGACCCGGCCGACCCCAACCGCGTGCTGCTGGAGAAGTCCAAGGCCCAGCTGGTCTGGAACGCCCTGCGCGACGACCGCCCAATCCCGCGGTCGGCCACCGAGGGCACCGCGACGGGCCAGGCGAACGGCGTGGTGTCCTCCTGAGGAACGGGCTGGAAAACGGCCGGGTCTCGGGCCGGGCAGGCCCGGGAGTCCCCTTCGGGGGCCCGTGGAATAGATCGCGCGGGACCTCGGTTTTGGGGGATGGCCCCAGTCCTGGCAGACTGGTACGTCGGCCCCGGTTCACGTCCCCGCAGCCCGCGGCGGCGACCCGGTGCCCTCCCGGAATCTAGGAGACACCTTGAAGCGCGACATCCACCCCGAGTACGTCGAGACGCAGGTCAGCTGCACCTGTGGCGCGTCGTTCACCACCCGTAGCACCATCGAGTCCGGCACCATCCGGGCCGAGGTCTGCTCCGAGTGCCACCCGTTCTACACGGGCAAGCAGAAGATCCTCGACACCGGTGGCCGTGTGGCCCGCTTCGAGGCCCGCTTCGGCAAGGCTGCCGGCTCCAAGAAGTAGCGAGCCCCAGACCGCCGGTCCACGGCCGCACGTCCGCGAGGCGTGCGTCCGGGACCGGCGTTTTTGGTCGCCCGCCCCTTCCCTTCACCGCAGTACAGGAGCCGCAAGATGTTCGAGGCCGTCGAGGAACTCGTCGCTGAGCACGCCGATCTGGAGAAGAAGCTCGCCGACCCGTCGGTCCACGCCGATCAGGCGAACGCGCGCAAGCTGAACAAGCGCTACGCCGAGCTGACCCCGATCGTCGCCACGTACCGCTCCTGGAAGCAGACCGGCGACGACATCGAGACCGCGCGCGAGCTGGCCGCCGACGACCCCGACTTCGCCGCCGAGGTCAAGGAGCTGGAGCAGCAGCGCGAGGAGCTGACCGAGAAGCTGCGCCTGCTGCTGGTGCCGCGCGACCCGAGTGACGACAAGGACGTCATCCTGGAGATCAAGGCGGGCGCGGGCGGCGACGAGTCGGCGCTGTTCGCCGGCGACCTGCTGCGCATGTACCTGCGCTACGCCGAGCGCGTCGGCTGGAAGACCGAGATCATCGACGCCACCGAGTCCGAGCTGGGCGGCTACAAGGACGTCCAGGTCGCGGTGAAGACCCGCGGGCAGACCGAGCCCGGCCAGGGCGTGTGGGCGCGGCTGAAGTACGAGGGCGGCGTGCACCGGGTGCAGCGGGTGCCGGCCACCGAGTCCCAGGGCCGTATCCACACCTCCGCCGCCGGTGTCCTCGTCACCCCCGAGGCCGAGGAGGTGGACGTGGAGATCAACCCCAACGACCTCCGCATCGACGTCTACCGGTCCTCCGGTCCCGGCGGCCAGTCGGTCAACACCACCGACTCCGCGGTGCGCATCACCCACCTGCCGACCGGTGTCGTCGCCTCCTGCCAGAACGAGAAGAGCCAGCTCCAGAACAAGGAGCAGGCCCTGCGCATCCTGCGCTCCCGGCTGCTCGCCGCGGCCCAGGAGGAGGCCGAGCGGGAGGCCGCGGACGCCCGCCGCAGCCAGGTCCGCACCGTCGACCGCTCCGAGAAGATCCGCACGTACAACTTCCCGGAGAACCGCATCTCCGACCACCGCGTCGGCTTCAAGGCGTACAACCTGGACCAGGTCCTGGACGGCGACCTGGACGCGGTGATCCAGGCCTGCGTCGACGCCGACTCCGCGGCGAAGCTCGCCGCCGCGTAAGGCAACCACGAGGACTTGCAGACTTCCGGAGGACTTGCGTGAACCTGCTGCTTGCAGAGGTGGCCCAGGCCACCCAGCGGCTGGCCGACGCCGGCGTGCCCTCGCCGCGCAACGACGCGGAGGAGCTCGCCGCGTTCGTGCACGGCGTCAAGCGCGGCGAACTGCACTCCGTGAAGGATGCGGACTTCGACGCCCGGTACTGGGAGGTCATCGCCCGGCGTGAGCAGCGCGAGCCGCTCCAGCACATCACCGGGCGGGCCTACTTCCGCTATCTGGAGCTCCAGGTCGGGCCGGGCGTCTTCGTGCCCCGGCCGGAGACCGAGTCGGTGGTCGGCTGGGCCATAGACGCCGTGCGCGCCATGGACGTGGTCGAGCCGTGCATCGTCGACCTGTGCACCGGCTCCGGCGCCATCGCGCTCGCCCTTGCCCAGGAGGTGCCCCGCTCCCGGGTGCACGCCGTGGAGCTGTCGGAGGACGCGCTGCGCTGGACCCGCAAGAACGTGCAGGGGTCCAGGGTGGACCTGCGCCAGGGCGACGCCCTGACCGCGTTCCCCGACCTCGACGGCCAGGTCGACCTGGTCATCTCCAACCCGCCGTACATCCCGCTCACGGAATGGGAGTACGTCGCCCCCGAGGCGCGCGACTACGACCCGGAACTGGCGCTGTTCTCGGGCGAGGACGGCCTCGACCTGATCCGCGGCATCGAACGCACCGCGCACCGGCTGCTGCGCCCCGGCGGGGTCGTCGTCATCGAGCACGCCGACACCCAGGGCGGCCAGGTGCCGTGGATCTTCACCGAGGAGCGGGGCTGGGCCGACGCGGCGGACCATCCCGACCTCAACAACCGGCCGCGGTTCGCCACCGCCCGCAAGGCGCTGCCGTGAGCGGCCCGACGTCTTCATTTCCGCAGTACCCGCACGAGGAGGCCCGTTAGATGGCACGGCGATACGACACCAACGACGCGACCGACCGCGTGACGGGTCTGCGCGAGGCCGCGTCCGCCGTCCGTCGTGGCGAACTGGTGGTGCTGCCGACCGACACGGTCTACGGCATCGGCGCCGACGCGTTCTCCTCCGAGGCCGTCGGCGATCTGCTCGCCGCCAAGGGCCGGGGCCGCACCATGCCCACCCCGGTGCTCATCGGCTCCCCGAACACGCTGCACGGCCTGGTCACCAACTTCTCCGAGCCGGCCTGGGACCTGGTGGACGCGTTCTGGCCGGGCGCCCTGACGCTGGTCGCCAAGCACCAGCCGTCCCTCCAGTGGGACCTCGGCGACACCCGGGGCACGGTCGCGGTGCGGATGCCGCTGCACCCGGTCGCCATCGAACTGCTCACCGAGGTCGGCCCGATGGCGGTCTCCTCCGCCAACCTCACCGGCCACCCGGCGCCGGAGAACTGCGACGAGGCCCAGGGCATGCTCGGCGACACCGTCTCCGTCTACCTCGACGGCGGGCCCACCCCGGCCAACGTGCCCTCGTCCATCGTCGACGTCTCCCGCGACGTGCCGGTGCTGCTGCGGGAGGGCGCCCTCTCGGCGGACGAGCTGCGCAAGGTCGTACCCGACCTTGAGGTGGCGAATTGACGGCCCCTGAAGCGGGGCGTGGCATAGGCATCGGGGAGAGCGTCGCGGAGCAGACGACCACCTTCGGTTTTCCGCGTGACACCTTCCGCATCCTCCACGTCAGCACCGGCAATGTGTGCCGCTCGCCCATCACCGAGCGGCTGACCCGGCATTTCGTCGCCGAGCGGCTCGGTGTACTCGGTGGCGGGCTGATCGTGGAGAGCGCGGGCACCTGGGGCCACGAGGGCGCGCCCATGGAGGCCAACGCGGAGACCGTGCTGGCCGAGTTCGGCGCGGACGCCTCCGGCTTCACCGGGCGGGAGCTGCTGGACGAGCACGTCATCTGCGCCGACCTGGTGCTCACCGCGACCCGCGACCACCGCGCCCAGGTGATCTCCATGGGGCACTCCGCGGGCCTGCGCACGTTCACCCTCAAGGAGTTCACCCGGCTGGTCCGGGCGATCGACCCGGCGACGCTGCCGCCCCTGGAGGACGGCCTCGTCATGCGCGCCCGCGCCCTGGTCCGCGCGGCGGCCGCCCTGCGCGGCTGGCTGCTGGCGCCCACCGCGGAGGCGGACGAGGTCTACGACCCCTACGGCGCGCCCCTGACGTTCTTCCGCTCCATCGGGGACGAGATACGGGACGCGCTGGACCCGGTGGTGACCGCGCTGACGGGTGTGCCCGCGCACATGTAGCGGCAGGGGTGCGGCCCGTCCGTCATGTCGGGCGCCGCGCACGTCCCCGGCCTACATTGGGGATACGTCACCCCCGACCGCCCGGAGTCCGTCATGTCGGTCACCATCCCGTACGAGGCCGATGTGCTGCGGGCACAGGACCCGGAACTGGCCGAGATCCTCGCGGGGGAGCTGCGGCGCCAGTCGACGTCGTTGCAGCTGATCGCCGCCGAGAACTTCACCTCGCCGGCGGTGCTCGCCGCGCTCGGCTCACCGCTCGCCAACAAGTACGCCGAGGGGTACCCGGGCGCCCGGCACCACGGCGGCTGCGAGCTCGTGGACATGGCCGAGCGGCTCGCCGTGGAGCGGGCCAAGGCGCTGTTCGGCGCCCGGCACGCCAATGTGCAGGCGCACTCGGGCTCCTCGGCCGTCCTCGCGGCGTACGCGGCGCTGCTGCGCCCCGGCGACACCGTGCTGGCGCTCGGACTGCCGTACGGCGGTCATCTCACCCATGGCTCGCCGGCCAACTTCTCCGGCCGCTGGTTCGACTTCGTCGCGTACGGCGTCGATGCCGAGACCGGGCTGATCGACCACGACCAGGTGCGCCACCTGGCGCGCAACCACCGGCCGAAGGCGATCGTGTGCGGGTCGATCGCCTACCCGCGCCATCTCGACTACGCCTTCTTCCGCGAGGTCGCCGACGAGGTCGGCGCCTATCTGATCGCGGACGCCGCGCACCCGATCGGCCTGGTCGCCGGCGGCGCGGCGCCGAACCCGGTGCCGTACGCGGACCTGGTGTGCGCGACCACCCACAAGGTGCTGCGCGGCCCGCGCGGCGGCATGATCCTGTGCGGCGGCGAGCTGGCCGAACGGGTGGACCGGGCGGTGTTCCCGTTCACGCAGGGCGGGGCGCAGATGCACACCATCGCCGCGAAGGCCGTCGCGTTCGGCGAGGCGGCCACCCCGGCGTTCGCCGGGTACGCCCGCCAGGTGGTCGCGAACGCGCGGGCGCTGGCCGCCCGGCTGGCCGCCGAGGGCTTCGCCGTCACCACGGGCGGCACGGACACCCATCTGATCACCGTCGATCCGGCGCCGCTCGGCGCGGACGGCCGTACCGCCCGCGGCCGGCTCGCCGCCGCCGGGATCGTCCTGGACTGCTGCGCGCTGCCGCACGGCGACGGCCGGGGCCTGCGCCTGGGCACGGCCGCGGTGACCACCCAGGGCATGGGGGAGGCGGAGATGGCGCGGATCGGGGAGCTGGCGGCCGCGGTGGTGCGCGGCCGGGCGGAGCCGGCCGGGGCGCGGGCCGAGGTGCGCGAGCTGACCGGCGCGTTTCCGCCGTATCCCGGCTGACCGGCGCGATCGCACCCGTCGAGGGCAGGCGCGAACCAGGACACGGCACCGGCACGGCGGCGGGCACGGCGAGGTGTGCAACCATCCTGGCTACCCGCAAGTCCCCATCCGTATACGCCCGCCGCTAGGCTGTGGGGCTGTGATGGCCAGCGAGACCTGTGGGGAAGCCCGTGCGTGAATACCTGCTGACGCTCTGCATCACGGCCGCGGTGACGTACCTGCTGACCGGACCGGTACGGAAGTTCGCGATCGTGGCGGGGGCGATGCCGGAGATCCGGGCGCGGGACGTGCACCGGGAACCCACTCCGCGTCTCGGCGGGATCGCGATGTTCTTCGGACTGTGCGCCGGCCTGCTGGCCGCCGACCACCTGTCCAGCCTGAACTGGGTCTTCGAGAAGTCCAACGAGCCCCGGGCGCTGCTGTCCGGCGCCGCGCTGATCTGGCTGATCGGCGTCCTGGACGACAAGTTCGAGATCGACGCCCTGATCAAGCTCGGCGGCCAGATGATCGCCGCCGGCGTCATGGTCATGCAGGGTCTGACGATCCTGTGGCTGCCCATCCCCGGCGTCGGCAACGTGGCGCTGACCCAGTGGCAGGGCACGCTGCTGACCGTCGCGCTCGTGGTCATCACCATCAACGCGGTGAACTTCGTGGACGGCCTGGACGGTTTGGCGGCCGGCATGGTGTGCATCGCGGCGGCGGCGTTCTTCCTGTACGCCTACCGCGTCTGGGTCTCCTACGGCATCGAGGCCGCCGCCCCCGCCACGCTGTTCGCGGCCATCCTGATGGGCATGTGCCTGGGCTTCCTGCCGCACAACATGCATCCGGCCCGGATCTTCATGGGCGACTCCGGGTCGATGCTGATCGGCCTGGTGCTCGCGGCCGGCGCCATCTCGATCACGGGTCAGGTGGACCCGGACGTGATGAACCTGTTCTCCGGTTCCGAGCGCGAGACCGTCCACCAGATGGTGCCGGTCTACATCCCGCTGCTGATGCCGCTGACGATCATCGCCGTGCCCGCCGCCGACCTGGTGCTGGCGATCGTGCGCCGCACCTGGCGGGGCCAGTCGCCGTTCGCCGCCGACCGCGGGCACCTGCACCACCGGCTGCTGGAGATCGGCCACTCGCACAGCCGCGCGGTGCTGATCATGTACTTCTGGTCGGCGCTGATCGCCTTCGGGGCGCTGGCGTACTCGGTGAACTCCGCGTCGATGTGGATCGTGCTGGGTGTGGTGTTCCTCAGCGCGGTGGGCCTGGTGCTCCTGCTGCTGCCGCGCTTCACGCCGCGGGTGCCGGTCTGGGCGCAGCGCTTCGTGCCGCCCCGGTACCGCCGCCGCGCGGTCACCGGCACGGAAGCGGAGGCGTCGTCGGCGACCGCGGAGGACGCGGCGGACGGGGCCGGCGAGGCGCCGGGGAGCGAGGAGCGGGACCCGGTCACGGCTGGGGTGTCCGGCGTCAACGGAGCGACCGCTATCGGCACCCATGGGCGTTTTCTCGATCGTTCCTGAGACGGTCAAGGTAAGAATCTGACGAGAGCATTGCCAAGTCGTGGGGGAGCGAAAGCCCCTAATACCAGACAAAGGGCTTCGATTTTTGCGCAGACGTGCAGGGTCACTCTCATGTGTGACAGTAAGCACACCTACCAGGTAAAGACCTCATCAAATAGTTTGTGATACGGTTCACGAGAACCCCGGATAGAGCCGAAGGACCGTAGTGCGACGGTCCATTGGTGTGAGGTCTCGATCACTCAGCCCGGGACTACGCTCGTCCATGACGACACCTGCCCCCTGTGAAAGCGGAGTTGCCGCCATGCCGTCTTCTGACGCCCGGATCCTTGCTCAGGCCGCCGTGCCCACGGCTGTCGTCGGCGCGCTCGCCGCCGTCGTCAGCGGTGTGGTCGCGGGCGGCAAGGGCGCGATCGGGGCCGTCGTCGCCACGGTGGTCGTGATCCTGTTCATGGGGCTCGGTCTCTACGTGCTCCAGCGCACCGCCAAGTCATTTCCGCAGCTGTTCCAGATGATGGGGCTGATGCTCTACGCGGCTCAGCTGCTGCTGCTGGTCATCTTCGTCGCCCTGTTCAAGAACACCACGCTCTTCAACCCGCGTGCCTTCGCCATCACGCTTGTGGTCGCCACCCTCGCGTGGATCGCCGCGCAGACGCGTGCGCACATGAAGGCCAAGACCCTCTACGTCGATCCCGACGCCTCGTCCCCGGGCGGAAAGTCCGAGAAGACAGGGCGCTCGTCGTGAGAGGTAGGGCCGGGATAAAGGCGCAGGAGACATGCTGCTATCGTCCGGTGCCAACTGCGGCATCGCGGGCGCGGGCATCTCGGCTGACGCCTGTTCGATCGCGAGGCGAGATGCCCCCCAGCCGCCCCCACATCCGTAACACCAGTCCCGTGCCGACCCGCGGTTGCACGCCGCGCCGACACAACGAGGTTGCCGTACCTATGCGCCACGATGAAGGAGCCCGCGGTGAGTGCTGATCCGTCGCAGACGCTCGCTTTCGACACGAGCTGTCACCTGTTCGACGGGTGCGGCTTCCCGGCTCCGGGCCTGCACTCGTTCCTGTTCAAGCCGCTCTTCGGCGACGCGGACAGCAACTTGTACTTCAACAAGACGATGCTGCTGGCGCTCCTCGGTTCCATCATCATCGTGGGCTTCTTCTGGGCCGCCTTCGCCAAGCCGAAGATCGTCCCGGGCAAGCTCCAGCTGGTGGCCGAAGCCGGTTACGACTTCGTGCGCCGCGGCGTCGTCTTCGAGACGATCGGCAAGAAGGAGGGCGAGAAGTACGTCCCCCTGGTCGTCTCGCTGTTCTTCTTCGTCTGGATGATGAACCTCTGGTCGATCATCCCGGTCGCCCAGTTCCCGGTGACGGCGATCATCGCCTACCCCGCCGGGCTGGCCCTGGTCGTCTACATCCTCTGGGTCTCGCTGACGTTCAAGCGACACGGCTTCGTCGGCGCGTTCAAGAACTTCACCGGCTACGACAAGACGCTCGGCCCGGTCCTCCCGCTGTCGATGACCATCGAGTTCTTCTCGAACCTGCTCGTGCGGCCCTTCACCCACGCCGTCCGACTGTTCGCGAACATGTTCGCCGGCCACACCCTGCTGCTGCTCTTCACGATCGCCAGCTGGTACATGCTCAACGGCATCGGCATCGCCTACTCCGCCGTCTCGTTCGTGATGGTCATCGTCATGACGGCCTTCGAGCTCTTCATCCAGGCTGTCCAGGCGTACGTCTTCGTACTGCTGACCTGCAGCTACATCCAGGGCGCGCTCGCCGAGCACCACTGAGCCTCCCGACCACCCACCCAGACATCCGGTGGCCAACCCCCACCGGTCTTTGAAAGAGAAGGAAGAACCGGCATGTCCGCTCTCGAAACCCTTGCCGCCGGCGTCCAGATCAAGGGCAACCTCGGCTCCATCGGTTACGGCCTCGCCGCCATCGGCCCGGGCGTCGGCGTCGGCATCATCTTCGGTAACGGTACGCAGGCCCTCGCCCGCCAGCCCGAGGCGGCCGGTCTGATCCGCGCCAACCAGATCCTCGGCTTCGCCTTCTGTGAGGCGCTCGCCCTGATCGGTCTGGTCATGCCGTTCGTCTACCCGACCTCCTGACCCGACCGCCTCGCACCAATAGACGAAAGGCACTGATATGAGCCCCCTGGTTCAGCTGGCGGCTGAGGAGGCCGAGAACCCCCTCCTTCCGCCGATCCCAGAGCTCGTCATCGGCCTGATCGCTTTCGTCATCGTCTTCGGCTTCCTCGCCAAGAAGCTCCTCCCGAACATCAACAAGGTTCTGGAAGAGCGCCGCGAGGCCATCGAGGGCGGTATCGAAAAGGCCGAGGCTGCGCAGACCGAGGCCCAGAGCGTCCTTGAGCAGTACAAGGCGCAGCTCGCCGAGGCTCGGCACGAGGCCGCGCGGCTGCGCCAGGAGGCGCAGGAGCAGGGTGCCGCCCTCATCGCCGAGATGCGGGCCGAGGGCCAGCGGCAGCGTGAGGAGATCGTCGCCGCCGGTCACGCCCAGATCGAGGCCGACCGCAAGGCCGCCGCGTCCGCGCTGCGCCAGGACGTCGGCAAGCTCGCCACCGACCTGGCCGGCAAGCTCGTCGGCGAGTCCCTCGAGGACCACGCCCGCCAGAGCCGTGTGATCGACCGTTTCCTCGACGAGCTTGAGGAGAAGGCCGAGGCCGCGCGATGAACGGAGCGAGCCGCGAGGCCCTGGCAGCCGCACGGGAGCGCCTTGACACGCTGACGGACTCCACGTCCGTGGACGCGGTCACGCTCGCCGACGAGCTGGCGGCCGTCACCGCGCTGCTCGACCGCGAGGCCGGCCTGCGCCGGGTTGTCACCGACCCGGCGCAGTCCGGAGAGGCCAAGGCGGAGTTGGTCCAGCGCCTGCTCGGCGCCCAGGTCAGCGGTACCGCCGCCGACCTGGTGGCCGGCATGGCCCGCGCCCGCTGGTCGCAGCCCCGCGACCTGGTGGACGCGCTGGAAGAGCTGGCGGACATCGCCGACCTCACCGCCGCGGAGAAGCGCGGCAACCTCGACGAGGTCGAGGACGAGCTGTTCCGGTTCGGCCGGATCGTCTCCTCCAGCACCGAGCTGCGCGCCGCCCTGACCGACCGCTCCGCGGACGGCCGGGCCAAGACCGAGCTGCTGCACCGGCTGCTCGGCGGACGGGCCAAGCCCGCCACCGAGCGACTGGTCGTGCGCCTCGTGACCGCGCCGCGTGGTCGTAGCCTGGAAGCGGGACTGGAGTCCCTGTCCAAGCTGGCCGCCGAGCGCCGGGACCGCATGGTCGCCGTCGTCACCTCCGCGGTACCGCTGAGCGACACCCAGAAGCAGCGCCTCGGCGCCGCCCTCGGCAAGCTCTACGGCCGCCGCATGCACCTCAACCTGGACGTGGACCCCGACGTCGTAGGCGGAATGCGCGTGCAGGTCGGTGACGAGGTCATCAACGGTTCGCTCGCGGACCGCCTGGACGAGGCCGCCCGCCGCATGGCGAGCTAGCCACGCAGCAGCAAGTCGACAGACCGAGAAAAGCAGTACGTACTTACGGCCCTGGTTGGGCCGTGCAGAGGATTCACCTCCTGTTGGGGGGAGTCCCCATCCCCCCAAAGTGAAACTTCGGGCCCAACAAGGAGAGCAGGGAACCCAGATGGCGGAGCTCACGATCCGGCCGGAGGAGATCCGGGACGCGCTGGAGAACTTCGTCCAGTCGTACAAGCCGGACGCGGCCTCGCGCGAGGAGGTCGGTACGGTCACCCTTGCCGGCGACGGCATCGCGAAGATCGAGGGTCTTCCCTCGGCCATGGCCAACGAACTGCTGAAGTTCGAGGACGGCACCCTCGGCCTCGCCCTCAACCTCGAGGAGCGCGAGATCGGTGCCATCGTCCTCGGCGAGTTCAGCGGTGTCGAGGAGGGCCAGCCGGTCACGCGTACCGGCGAGGTGCTCTCCGTCGCGGTCGGCGAGGGCTACCTCGGCCGTGTTGTCGACCCGCTCGGCAACCCGATCGACGGCCTCGGCGAGATCGAGACGTCCGGCCGCCGCGCCCTCGAGCTGCAGGCCCCCACGGTCATGCAGCGCAAGTCGGTGCACGAGCCGATGGAGACCGGCTACAAGGCCGTCGACGCGATGACCCCGATCGGCCGTGGTCAGCGCCAGCTGATCATCGGTGACCGCCAGACCGGCAAGACCGCCCTGGCCGTCGACACCATCATCAACCAGCGCGACAACTGGCGCACCGGCGACCCGAAGAAGCAGGTCCGCTGCATCTACGTCGCCATCGGCCAGAAGGGCTCCACCATCGCCGGCGTGCGCCGCGCGCTGGAGGAGAACGGCGCCCTGGAGTACACGACCATCGTCGCCGCCCCGGCGTCCGACCCGGCCGGCTTCAAGTACCTGGCGCCGTACACCGGTTCGGCCATCGGTCAGCAGTGGATGTACGAGGGCAAGCACGTCCTCATCATCTTCGACGACCTGTCCAAGCAGGCCGACGCCTACCGCGCCGTGTCCCTGCTGCTGCGCCGCCCGCCGGGCCGTGAGGCCTACCCGGGTGACGTCTTCTACCTGCACTCCCGCCTCCTGGAGCGCTGCGCGAAGCTCTCCGACGAGATGGGTGCCGGTTCGATGACCGGTCTGCCGATCGTCGAGACCAAGGCCAACGACGTCTCGGCGTTCATCCCGACCAACGTCATCTCCATCACCGACGGCCAGTGCTTCCTGGAGTCGGACCTGTTCAACGCCGGTCAGCGTCCCGCGCTGAACGTCGGTATCTCGGTCTCCCGAGTCGGTGGCTCCGCCCAGCACAAGGCGATGCGCCAGGTCTCCGGCCGCCTGCGTGTGGACCTCGCCCAGTTCCGTGAGCTGGAGGCGTTCGCCGCCTTCGGTTCCGACCTGGACGCGGCCTCCAAGGCCCAGCTGGAGCGCGGTCAGCGCATGGTCGAGCTGCTGAAGCAGGACCAGTACCAGCCGATGGCCACCGAGGACCAGGTCGTCTCCGTGTGGGCCGGTACCAACGGCCGTATGGACGACGTGCCGGTCGCCGACATCCGCCGCTTCGAGAAGGAACTGATCGACTTCCTGCACCGGAAGCACCAGGGCCTGATGACCTCCATCAAGGAGGGCGCCAAGATGTCGGACGACACGATCCAGGCGATCGACGACGCGGTGGCCGAGTTCAAGAAGCAGTTCGAGACCTCGGACGGCAAGCTGCTCGGCGAGGACACTCCTGCCGCTGCCGCCAAGTGACGTAAGGAAGGGACCTGACTCATGGGAGCCCAGCTCCGGGTCTACAAGCGTCGCATCCGATCCGTCAGCGCGACCAAGAAGATCACCAAGGCGATGGAGATGATCGCCGCCTCGCGTGTCGTCAAGGCACAGCGCAAGGTGGCGGCCTCCACGCCGTACGCGACCGAGCTGACGCGCGCGGTCACGGCGGTCGGTACGGGGTCGAACACCAAGCACCCGCTCACCACGGAGGCCGAGACCCCGACCCGTGCCGCGGTCCTGCTCCTCACGAGCGACCGCGGTCTGGCCGGCGCCTTCAACTCCAACGCCATCAAGGCCGCGGAGCAGCTGACCGAGCGCCTGGAGCGCGAGGGCAGGCAGGTCGACACGTACATCGTCGGCCGGCGCGGTGTCGCCCACTACAACTTCCGTGAGCGCAAGGTCGCGGAGTCGTGGACGGGCTTCACCGACGAGCCGTCGTACGCGGACGCCAAGAAGGTGGCGGCGCCCCTGATCGAGGCCATCGAGAAGGACACGGCCGAGGGCGGCGTGGACGAACTCCACATCGTCTTCACCGAGTTCGTCTCGATGATGACGCAGACCGCGCTGGACGCACGGCTGCTTCCGCTGCGCCTCGAAGAGGTCGCCGAGGAGACGAAGCACGAGGGCGAGATCCTCCCGCTCTACGACTTCGAGCCCTCGGCGGAGGACGTCCTCGACGCCCTCCTGCCGCGCTACGTGGAGAGCCGGATCTACAACGCGCTGCTCCAGTCGGCCGCCTCCAAGCACGCCGCCACGCGGCGCGCGATGAAGTCGGCCACCGACAACGCGGGCGAGCTGATCAACACGCTGTCCCGCCTTGCCAACGCGGCCCGCCAGGCCGAAATCACCCAGGAAATCAGCGAGATCGTCGGTGGCGCGAGCGCCCTGGCCGACGCGACCGCGGGGAGTGACCGATAAATGACCACCACTGTTGAGACCGCGACGGCTACGGGCCGCGTCGCCCGGGTCATCGGCCCGGTCGTCGACGTGGAGTTCCCCGTCGACGCGATGCCGGACATCTACCAGGCGCTGCACGTCGAGGTGGCCGACCCGGCCAACGCCGGCGAGAAGAAGACGCTGACCCTGGAGGTCGCCCAGCACCTGGGTGACGGCCTGGTCCGCACCATCTCCATGCAGCCCACCGACGGCCTGGTCCGCCAGGCCCCGGTCGTCGACACCGGCGCGCCGATCTCGGTGCCGGTCGGCGACTTCACCAAGGGCAAGGTGTTCAACACCCTCGGTGAGGTGCTGAACGTCGATGAGCAGTACGAGGGCGAGCGCTGGCCGATCCACCGCAAGGCCCCGAACTTCGACGAGCTCGAGTCGAAGACCGAGATGTTCGAGACGGGCGTCAAGGTCATCGACCTGCTCACCCCGTACGTCAAGGGCGGCAAGATCGGCCTGTTCGGCGGCGCCGGCGTCGGCAAGACGGTGCTCATCCAGGAGATGATCTACCGTGTCGCCAACAACCACGACGGTGTCTCCGTGTTCGCCGGTGTCGGTGAGCGCACCCGTGAGGGCAACGACCTCATCGAGGAGATGACCGACTCGGGCGTCATCGACAAGACCGCGCTGGTCTTCGGTCAGATGGACGAGCCCCCGGGCACCCGTCTGCGCGTCGCGCTGGCCGGCCTCACCATGGCCGAGTACTTCCGTGACGTCCAGAAGCAGGACGTGCTGTTCTTCATCGACAACATCTTCCGCTTCACGCAGGCCGGTTCCGAGGTCTCCACCCTGCTCGGCCGTATGCCGTCCGCGGTGGGTTACCAGCCGAACCTGGCCGACGAGATGGGCCTCCTCCAGGAGCGCATCACCTCGACCCGCGGTCACTCGATCACCTCGATGCAGGCGATCTACGTCCCCGCGGACGACCTGACCGACCCGGCCCCGGCGACCACCTTCGCCCACCTCGACGCGACGACGGTTCTCTCCCGTCCGATCTCCGAGAAGGGCATCTACCCGGCCGTGGACCCGCTGGACTCCACGTCCCGGATCCTGGACCCGCGGTACATCTCCGCGGACCACTACAACGCGGCCATGCGCGTGAAGAACATCCTGCAGAAGTACAAGGACCTCCAGGACATCATCGCGATCCTCGGTATCGACGAGCTCGGCGAGGAGGACAAGCTCGTCGTCCACCGTGCCCGTCGCGTGGAGCGCTTCCTGTCCCAGAACACCCACGTCGCCAAGCAGTTCACCGGCGTGGACGGTTCGGACGTGCCGCTGGACGAGTCGATCGCCGCGTTCAACGCGATCTGCGACGGCGAGTACGACCACTTCCCGGAGCAGGCGTTCTTCATGTGCGGTGGTCTTGAGGACCTCAAGGCCAACGCCAAGGAGCTGGGCGTCTCCTGAGCCCCGTGCTCGTGTGAGGGGGCGGGCGCGTCCCGCCCCCTCCGCAACGCCCACTAGAATTGACCCCAACACCCGGCGCCCCTGCCGGGTGGTGACCCGAGGAGCCACCCTTGGCTGCTGAGCTGCACGTCGAGCTGGTCGCCGCGGACCGCCAGGTCTGGTCCGGCGAGGCCACCCTGGTCGTCGCGCGCACCACCTCCGGCGACATCGGCGTCATGCCCGGTCACCAGCCGCTGCTCGGTGTGCTGGAGTCGGGCCCGGTGACCATCCGTACGAGTGACGGCGGCACGGTCGTCGCCGCGGTGCACGGCGGTTTCGTCTCGTTCGCGGACAACAAGCTGTCGCTGCTGGCCGAGGTCGCCGAGCTGTCGGACGAGATCGATGTCCAGCGCACCGAGCGGGAGCTCGAACGCGCGAAGGCGGAGGGCGATGCCGCCGCCGAGCGCCGTGCGGACGTCCGGCTTCGTGCGGCGACGGCGCGCTGACACCGCGCACCGTGTGATGACGTAACCTCAGCCGCGGCTGGGACCTCGGGGTCCCGGTCGCGGCTGAGGCAGATCCGGGTGTTTTTTCCGTTCCGTTACCTAGGAGACGAGGAGGTCGGTGCCGATGGTCCTCGCTCTGACTGTGTGCGGGATCGTGGTCGCGCTCGTGGTGCTGGGGCTGTTCCTGTTCGGCCTGCGGCGCCGGCTGATCCAGCGTTCGGGCGGGACCTTCGACTGTTCGCTGCGCTGGGACGTGGCCGACAGGCCGGATGCCGGTGGCAAAGGGTGGAGCTACGGCGTCGCCCGCTACAACGGTGACCGGATCGAGTGGTACCGGGTCTTCTCCTACGCCGTGCGCCCCCGCCGGGTGCTGGAACGCGCCCTGATCGAGGTGGCCGGACGCCGGCTGCCGGAGGGCGAGGAGGAACTGGCGCTGCTGTCCGACGCGGTGGTCCTCGCCTGTATCCACCAGGGCACGCGCCTGGAGCTCGCCATGAGCGAGGACGCGCTGACCGGATTCCTTGCGTGGCTGGAGGCAGCGCCGCCCGGCCAGCGGGTGAACGTGGCGTAACCGCATCGCCCCTCTCCCGGACGCCGGGAGAGGGACGATGTCGTGCGGAGCCGTCCGGCTCAGAGGTTGCTGCTGATGGCGTTCACCAGTTCGCCGTCGCTGGTGTCGCCGCTGAACTCCCAGAAGAACGCGCCGCCCAGGCCCTGGGTCTTGGCCCAGCTCATCTTCCCGGCGATGGTCGACGGGGTGTCGTACGACCACCAGTTGCTGCCGCAGTGGGCGTACGCGGTGCCCGCGATGGTGCCGGTGACCGGGCAGGACGACTTGAGCACCTTGTAGTCCTCGATGCCCTGCTCGTAGGTGCCGTTCGCCGGGCCCGTGGCCGTGCCGCCCGGGGCGTCCTGGGTGACGCCGGTCCAGCCGCGGCCGTAGAAGCCGATGCCGATGAGCAGCTTGGAGGCGGGCACGCCGGCCGCCTTGTACTTGGCGATCGCGTCGGCGGTGGTGAAGCCGGCCTGCGGGATGCCGCTGTACGAGGTGAGCGGGGAGTGCGGGGCGGTGGGGCCCTTCGCGTCCCAGGCGCCGAAGAAGTCGTACGTCATCACGTTGTACCAGTCGAGGTACTGGGCGGCGCCCGCGTAGTCGGCGGCGTCGACCTTGCCGCCGTTGGAGCCGTCGGCGGAGACCGCGGCGGTCACCAGCTTGTTGGTGCCGAACTTGGCGCGCAGCGCGGCCACCACGTTCTTGAGGGCCGCGGGACCGCTGGTGTCACAGGTCAGGCCGCAGGCGTTGGGGTACTCCCAGTCGATGTCGATGCCGTCGAAGACATCGGCCCAGCGCGGGTCGTTGACCAGGTCGTAGCAGGACTGGGCGAAGGCCGCCGGGTTCTTGGCCGCGTCGGCGAAGCCGCCGGACCAGGTCCAGCCGCCGAAGGACCAGATCACCTTGAGGTTCGGGTACTTGGCCTTCAGCTCGCGCAGCTGGTTGAAGTTGCCGCGCAGCGGCTGGTCCCAGGTGTCGGCCACGCCGTTGACGGCCTGGTCGGCGGTGAACGCCTTGTCGTAGTCGGCGTAGGAGTCGCCGACGGCGCACTTGCCGCCGGTGACGTTGCCGAAGGCGTAGTTGATGTGGGTGATCTTGGCGGCGGAGCCGGAGGTCACCAGGTTCTTCACGTTGTAGTTGCGGGCGTAGATGCCCCAGTCCGTGAAGTACCCCATCTTGATCTTGCCGCTGGTCGGCGGGGGAGTGGTGCCGCCGCCCCCGGTGGTGTGCACGGCGACCGCGGCGCTGACCGGACCGGTCTGGCCGGCGGTGTCACGGGCCTGCACCGAGTAGGAGTAGTCGGTGCCGGCGGTGAGACCGGTGTCGGTGTACGAGGTGCCGGTCACGGTGGCGACGACCTTGCCGTCGCGCAGCACGTCGTAGTTCTTGACGCCCTTGTCGTCGGTGGCCGCGCCCCAGGTCAGCTTGACCGAGGTGTCGGTGATGCCGGAGGCGGTCGGGGTACCGGGGGCGCTCGGGGCGGCGTCGCCCGGGACCGAGGTGCCGTCACAGCTGTCACCGTTGAGGGTGCAGTTGCTCGGGGAGCCGGGGCCGGAGCCGTTGAAGCCGAAGCTGACGGAGGCGCCGGGGGCGAGGGTGCCGTTGTAGGACTTGTTCTTCGCCGTCCAGTGGTTGCCGGAGTTGGTGACGTCGGCGTCCCAGGCGGAGGTGACGGACGTGCCGGAGGGGAAGTCCCACTGGATGGTCCAGGAGCTGATGCTGGCGGTGCCGGAGTTCTTGATGGTCCACTGACCGCCGAACCCGGTGCCCCAGTCGCTGGACTTGGTGAAGCTGGCGGTGACGCCGCCGGCCGCCGTGGCGTCGCTCGCGGCCGGGGCGGGGCTCGCGAGAGAGACCAGTCCGGCCAGGGGGAGTATCAGGGTCGCGAGTCCTGCCGCGGCTCTGTGTCTGAAGCGCACGCTGCGCCTCCCTTGTCGGTGGGGGTGAAAGGGGGGCATGACTGAGCCTTCATGCCCACGGTGCCCCGAGGGTAGAAAGGTCTGGACCACGGGTCAATAGGTCTGGACCAATCTGGCGGTGGTGCGCCTAAACCCCCAACTCGCCTGTCAGGACGGCCGCTTGGACTCGGCCGTGCAGCGCCGGCTTGCCCGGCAACCGGCTGACGTGGGACTTGTCCGTGCCCGTCAGCGTTCGCCGCCGGGCACCCAGAGCACGTCGCCGGTGGCCTTGTTGGCGATGCGGGCCAGGATGAAGAGGAGATCGGAGAGGCGGTTGAGGTAGGTGGCGGTGAGCGGGTTCATGAGGTCGCCGTGCACCTCCAGGGCCGCCCAGGTGGAGCGCTCGGCGCGGCGCACGACGGTGCAGGCCTGGTGGAGCAGGGCGGCGCCGGGGGTGCCGCCGGGCAGGATGAAGGAGCGCAGCTTCTCCAGCTGCTCGTTGAAGCGGTCGCAGTCCGCCTCCAGCCGGTCGATGTAGAACTGCTCGACCCGCAGCGGCGGGTACTCCGGGTTCTCCGCCACCGGGGTCGAGAGGTCCGCGCCCACGTCGAACAGGTCGTTCTGCACGCGGGTGAGGACGGCGACGACCTCCTCGTCCAGGCCCCCCAGGGCGATCGCGGTGCCGATCACCGCGTTGGCCTCGTTGCTGTCCGCGTACGCGGAGATCCTGAGGTCCGTCTTGGGCACCCGGCTCATGTCGCCGAGGTTGGTGGTGCCCTTGTCGCCGGTCCGGGTGTAGATGCGCGTCAGATTGACCATGTGCCCAGCGTAATTACGCCCCGGCCGTCCGGAACACCCGTGTGCCCGCCGTCACGGCCAGTGCCGCGAAGCCTACGGCGACCAGGACGCCGTAGAGCATGTGCGTGGTGGCGTAGTGGCCGACGTAGGCGTCGCGCATCGCGTCCACCAGATAGCGGAACGGCACGAAGTGCGACAGCGCGTCGAGCCAGCCGGGGGCCAGGCTCATCGGGAGCATCAGTCCGGACAGCAGCATCGACGGCATGGACACCGCGTTGATCAGCGGGCCGAACTCCTGCGGGGTGCGGACCTTCATGGCCAGCGCGTACGACACCGAGGCCAGGGACAGCGTGAGCAGCGCGACGAACCCGAAGCCGATGAGCACGCCCGCCAGCGGTGCGCGCAGGCCCATCACCAGCGCGGCCAGCACCAGCAGCACCGCCTGGAACACGAACACCGTGGTGTCGCGCAGCACCCGGCCGAGCAGCAGGGCGAGCCGGCTGACCGGGGTGACCCGCATCCGTTCCACCACCCCCGCGGCGTTCTCCATGATGACCGTGAAGCCCGCGAACAGGGCGCCGAACAGGCCGAGTTGGAGCAGCAGGCCGGGTACGAGCACCTGCCAGGAGCTGCCCGCTCCGCCCAGCGGCAGACCGGTGAGCAGCGGGCCGAAGAAGAGCAGGTAGAGCAGCGGGGTGAGGACCCCGAAGAGGAGGGCGAAGCGGGAGCGCAGGGACTGGCGGAGGTAGCGGCCGTAGACGAGGGCCGTGTCGTGCAGCAGCATGCCGGGGGACTCCTGGGGGCTATACGGCGACGGGGGTGTCGTCGGCGGGGGCGGGGGCGCGGCCGGTGACGGCCAGGAAGGTGTCCTGGAGGGTGGCGTCCAGGGAGCCGCCGTACTCCAGCTTGAGCGCGGCGGGCGTGCCCTCGGCCGCGACCACGCCCCGGTCGACGATCACCAGCCGGTCGGCGAGGGCGTCGGCCTCGTCCAGGTAGTGGGTGGTCAGGAAGACGGTCGTGCCCTCGTCGCGCAGCCTGCGCACCAGGTCCCACAGATCGGCCCGGCTGCCGGGGTCGAGGCCGGTGGTCGGCTCGTCCAGGAACAGCACGGCGGGGCGGTGGGTGAGGGCCATCGCGATGTCCAGGCGCCGCCGCTGCCCGCCGGAGAGGGCGCCCGCCTTGCGGTCGAGCAGGCCGGTGAGGCCCAGGTCGCGGGCGAGTTCCCCGGTCCGTGCGACGGCGTCCGCCTTGGACAGCCGGTAGAACCGCCCCTGGGTGACCAGCTCCTCCCGCACGGTGATCTGCGGGTCGACGCCGCCCGCCTGGGCGACGTACCCGCAGGCACGCCGCACCCCGGCCGGGTCGCCCGCGAGGTCGTGCCCGGCGACGGTGGCCGTGCCGCCGGTCGGCTTCAAGAGGGTGGTGAGCATGCGCAGGGTGGTGGTCTTTCCGGCGCCGTTGGGGCCCAGGAAGCCGAGGATCTCGCCCTCGTAGACGGTGAGGTCGATGCCGCGCACGGCGTCGACGGGGCCGGCTTTCGTCCGGAAGGTGCGGGCGAGACGCGCCGCGCTGATGACTGCTGCCATGCCCACAGAAAAACAGAGTCCCTGAAAATTTGCAATCACTCCAAGTTTTCAGGAGGCCCAGCGAAGCTAGGATTGCGGGCATGGCCGAGGGACTCAGGGAGCGGAAGAAGCGGCAGACCAGGCAGTACATCTCGGATGTCGCCACGGGGCTGTTCGTCGAGCGGGGCTTCGACGCGGTGACGGTCGCGGAGATCGCCGACGCGGCGAACGTCTCCGTCAACACGGTCTACAACTACTTCCCCGCCAAGGAGGACCTGTTCTTCGACCGCTCCGCGGGGGTGGTGGACCGGCTGGCCCGCTGGGTCCGCGGCCGCCGCGAGGGGGAGTCGGCGGCGGCGGCCGTGCTGCGCGAACTGCGCGAGGAGGTCGAGGCGGTGTCCCCGCGGGTCGGTCTGCTCCCGGACTACGCGGTCTTCATGCGCGTCATCGAGGCAGCCCCGGCGCTGCGCTCGCGCCTGTGGGCCATCTCCCAGGAGGTGCAGGCCGCCCTCGAACAAGCCCTGCGCGAGGAGACCGGTGCGGCCGACGACGATGAACTGCCGTTGCTGATGGCCGGTCAGATCGGCTGGGTGCACGGCACGGTGATGGGGGTCATCGGCCGGGAGATGGTCAAGGGCCGGGCGCCCGCCGAGGTCTCGCGGGAGGTGCTGGCGCTGCTGGACGAGATGGAGGCGCTGCTGAGCGAGCGGGTGCTCGGGTACGCGGTGCGCGGGCAGCGGGCGGAGGGCTGAGGCCCGGCCGCCGGACACGGCCCCCGGCGCCGTCCCGCGAGGGCGGCGCCGGGGGCCTTTCCGTCAGACCGGCACCCCGCGCCCGACCGGCCCCGACGAAGGCCGCCCAGGCCGGGTCCGTGAAGAGGAGGACGGGGCCGTGGGGGTTCTTGCTGTCACGGACGGGGATGGCGGTGGGGTGGTTGTCGGAGACTTCGAGGCAGGCGCCGCCGTCGGGGTTGCTGTAGCTGCTCTTGCGCCACGTCACGCTGCTCAGGTCGAGGACTCGGGGTCGCATGGCACTTCCTCCAACATGCGCAGGATGAACTTCCGCGACTCGGCCGGGGGGAGCGCTTGGTCGCGCATGGCATCGTACGGACGTTGCAGGTGTTCAACTGCCCCGCTGTCTTCGATCAGTTCGCCGCGATGGGCGTTCTCCGTGTACGCCACCGTGCTGCCGTCCAGCAGGCGCAGGAACATCACGTCCGTGCGCCGGCTCACGCAGGGTCAGGCCCTTGGCGAGACGCAGCCGGCGCAGTTCCTCCGCGTACCGCCAACGAGGCTCCTGACTGCGGCCCGTGACCACTTTTCGCGGTGGCATGACACACCCCCGATGGGAAACGTAGCGATCTGACCACGCGGCGTATCGGCCGGGCCGCCGACAGGGGGACAAAATGCTTGACTCCACGAGGAATTGACGTGACCGGAGTCTCAGCCCCTGAGACAGTGACGCGCGTTACTTACCGTACTCAACCGGCCTCACGAGCGCTATCGTCCGCCGAAGAGGCACACGTCCAGCGGGTAACAGCGGGAAGAGGGAGTCGGAGTGGCAGGGAAGCTCGCCGTCATCGGGGCCGGTCTCATGGGGTCCGGTATCGCTCAGGTCGCCGCGCAGGCGGGCTGGGAGGTCGTCCTCCGCGATGTCACCGACGAGGCGCTCACGCGCGGCACCGACGCCATCAAGGCGTCGTACGACAAGTTCGTGAGCAAGGGCAAGCTGGAGGCGCACGACGCCGATGCCGCCCTCGGCCGGATCACCCCGACCACCGACCTGGACGCCGCCGCCGACGCGGACGTCGTGGTGGAGGCCGTCTTCGAGAAGCTGGAGGTCAAGCACGAGATCTTCCGCGCGCTCGACAAGATCGTGCGCGAGGACACCGTGCTCGCCTCCAACACCTCCGCCATCCCGATCACCAAGATCGCGGCGGCCACCGAGCGGCCCGAACGGGTCGTCGGCGTGCACTTCTTCTCGCCGGTGCCGATGATGAAGCTGGTCGAACTGGTCCGCGGGTACAAGACGAGCGACGAAGCCCTCGCCACCGCGCGGGAGTTCGCCGAGTCAGTCGGCAAGACCTGCATCGTGGTCAACCGGGACGTCGCGGGGTTCGTCACCACCCGCCTCATCTCCGCCCTCGTCGTGGAGGCCGTCAAGCTCTACGAGTCGGGCGTCGCCACCGCCGAGGACATCGACCTCGCCTGCAAGCTGGGCTTCGGCCACGCCATGGGCCCGCTCGCCACCACCGACCTGACCGGCGTGGACATCCTGCTGCACGCCACCGGCAACATCTACACCGAGACCCAGGACGAGAAGTTCGCCCCGCCGGAGCTGATGCGCCGGATGGTGGATGCCGGTGACATCGGCCGCAAGAGCGGGCAGGGCTTCTACACGTACTGAGCACGTACTGAGCAGGTACTGAGCGAGTACGAAAGCGGATCGTCACCGAATTCACCCCCAGAACATCACTCCCAGGGGTGAATTCGGTATCGGTTCGCTTACAAGCAGCAACCGCACCGCCACGCATTCAGTCAGACGGTGCACAGCATCGACACGGAGAACGCCACAACCGCACTCAACGGGGAGCGCATATGCACATCAGGGGCGACCACGCCGAGCTGGTCGTCGGGGGGCGCCTCGACGTCCGCAGCGCGGCGGACGCCCGTACGGCCCTGCACTCGGCCGTCGACCACGGAGCCGGCGACCTGGTGCTCGACCTGTCCGAACTGGACTCCTGGGACGCCACCGGACTCGGGGTGATCATGGGGGCCCACCGGCGGGCCGGCCGCTGCGGTCGCCGTCTGGTGCTGCGCGGCGTACCGCCGCAGATGCAGCGGCTGTTGGTGGCCACCCGGCTGCACCGCATCCTCGCCATCGAGGGCGGCATCGGCGTCGAATCGCTGCCGCGCGTCTGATCCCCCGGCCGGGGGTTCGAGGACGGTCCGAGGACGGTCCGAGGGCGGGACCCGGGGCGCAATCCGCGCCGGAACGTGACGTGTCGGACCGTACGGAGCAGCCCGCCGCGGGATAGGGCACCCCCGCCCTGTCGTGGATACTGGGCGAAGGTTTAGTGTTCCCTCGCCCGCCCGAGTCGCCCGCCTGACTCGCACCCCTCGACCGAGCGGGTCCGGACCGGAGCGACAGCGCGGTGCGCGGCAGACCGGGAGGGGCCGGATCACGAGCACACGACGCTTATGGGGGGCTTGAACCCATGGACCCGATCAGCAGCCCGGGACCCGAGGAGCACATGGCGGCGGGCAGCCGCCGTCCGCCCCGGGACTCCCTCATCGCCGACTTCGGCCCGGGCACGCCCGCGCCCGCCCGCACGGCGCACCTCGTCTCCGGCGACCTGCTGCTGACCGTCAACCCCGTGGACGGCAGCGAGATCGAGCCGTGCCCGCCGGCCGAGCGCCCCGGCAGCCCGCGCAAGCGCACCGCCGCCGAACGCGCCGAGGCCGAACGCGCGGCCAGGCCCCCGGTGCCACCCGGGCCCACCCGGCAGCCGCTGCCGCTGCTGGAACGCCAGGACGTGCGCGAGCGGCTGGTCCGGCTGCTCGCCCGGGGCCGCACCGTACGGCTGACCGGCCCGGGCGGCTCCGGCCGCACCGCCCTGCTCGACCTGGTCGCCGAGGACTGCCAGGACCTCGCGCCCGACGGCGTGGTGCGCCTGAACGGCTTCCAGCGCACCGCGGACGACCTGCTGCACGACCTCTTCCACACCGTCTACGACGCCCCCCGCCACCGCCCCGAACGCGCCGAACTGCGGGCACCGCTCGCGGAGATCGGCGCCGTCGTCGTGCTGGACGACCTCCAGTTCGGCGGCGCCGAACTCGACGAACTGCTGGACGCCACCCCCGAGTGCGCCTTCCTGCTCGCCGCCACCCCGGACGTGCCCGCGCCCTCCGCCGAAGCCGACGTCGAGGAGGTCTTCCTGGCCGGGCTCGACCGGGCCGGCGGAGTGGAGATCCTGGAACGCACCACCGGGCGGGTGCTCACCGAGGAAGAGGCCAACTGGGCGGGCGACCTCTGGTTCGAGTCCGAGGGACTGCCGCTGCGCTTCGTGCAGGCGGGCGCCCTGCTGCGGCAGCGCGACCAACTGCGCGCCGAGACCGGCGCGGTGGACGAGTACGGCGTCTTCCAGGACGTACGCCCCGTGGTCGGCCAGGGGCGGGACCTCGACGGCGCGGCCGTGCCGCTGCCCTCGCTCGGCGAGGCCGCCGCGCCCGCCCCGCTGCTCGCCTCCCGGCTCAGCGCCTCCGCCCGCGCGGCCCTGCGCTTCGCGGTCGCCCTCGGCGGCGAGGTCCCGCACCAGGCGCATCTGCCCGCGATGGTCGGCGACACCCACGCCGACGCGGCCCTCGGGGAACTGGCGGCCTGCGGGCTGGTCTCCCCGGTCGGCTCCCGCTACCGGCTCGCGGCCGGCGTCCAGACCCAGCTGGAGGCCGCCGGGTACGGCGACGACGCCCCGGAGCAGGCCCGTACCGCCGCCCAGCACTACGCCTGGTGGGCCGGGCACCCCTCGGTCACCCCGGAGCGGGTGGGCGCCGAGGCCGACGCGGTGCTCGCGGCGCTCGCGGCCGTGGTGCCGCCCGCCGAGGGCGAGGACGAGCACGCGGTGCGGCTCGCCCGCACGGCGGCGCCCGCCTTCGCGGCGGCCCTGCACTGGAGCGCCTGGGAACGGGCCCTGCGGTACGGCGCGGAGGCCTCGCTGCACACCGGCGAGGTGACCGAGCAGGCCTACTTCCACCACGAGCTGGGCGTCCTCGCGCTCTGCGCGGGCCGGCTCGACCGGGCCCGGACCGAACTGGAGACCTCCATCGGGCTGCGCGGCGCGCTCGCCGACAAGCGGGGCACCGTCGCCGGACGACGGGCCCTCGCGCTGGTCGCGGACCGGGCCGGGGAACTGCCCGGCGTGCCGGTACCCGTGGCGGCGGGGGAGCGGGAACCCGAGCCGCGCCGCGCGACGCCGCCCATCCCGGCCCCGGTCCCCGACACCCTGGTCACGCCCCAGGTGACCGCACCGCCCGTCCGGGGGCTCGGCATCCGCCGGCTCGCCCGCCGCAACATGGTCGCGGCCGGTTCCGGGGCACTGCTCGCGGCGGTGCTGGGCACCGTGGTGACGCTGGGCATGACGTCCCACGAGGGCGACGACAAGAACCCCGCCGGGCGGGCCGACGTCAACCCGTCGGCGAGCCAGGACGCCGGGGACTCCACGGTGGACGCCGACCCGGGCCAGGACCCCGGGACGCCCGCGCAGCCGCCCGCGGTCCGCCCCTCGGCCTCGGGCCCGGCGGACACGCACACCGGCACGAGCGCCCCGCCGCGGCCGTCCGTGTCCGACAGCGCGCCGGCCGACCCGAGCGAGACGGGAAGCACCGGCAGCGGGGGCACCTCCCCGAAGCCGACGCCGACCCCGACCAAGACGAAGCCGACGGACCCGCCGACCAAGCCGAGCACCCCGCCCGCCACCTCGTCCTCACCGGCCACCCCGCCCACCGACCCGACCCCCACGGACCCGTCCACGGACCCCACCGGCGACTCGATGGCACCGTTCACGAAGTCGGCGCCGGCACCCGGGCCCACCGAGGTGACGACGCCGACGGACCCGGACCCCACCCTGTAGGGACCCCGCGGCGAGCGGTGCGGCCGGCCCGGCCGGCCGACCGGTCAGGGGCGCCAACCGCCGTCCGGGAAGCGGACGGTGAAGGCGCCGGCGGAGAAGGAGAGGCCGAAGGCGATCGCCAGCCCCTCCCCGGCCGGACGAGGCGTGTCCTCCGCGAACATCGACGGCACCGAACGGCCGAGGGTGTTGGCGTGCTCGCGCAGCACCCGGTACGACGAGGCCACCTTCGCGTCGTGCGGGTCGACGCCGAACCCGGCGCACAGCGAGTCCGGGATGCGGGTGCTGCCGGTGTGCATCAGCAGCACCGACGCGTCCGCCGCCGGGCGGGGCGTCCCAGAACGGTGGTGCGGCGGTGTCCTCAAGGCCGGCGAGCCCCGGAAGGCGGCGGACCGGGTCATCGGCGCCATCGAGTGCGCCTGGTTCGGCGAGACGGCCCTGCTCGACGACGCCTCGCTGCCCCTCGCCGTCTTCGCCGGCCGCACCACGCCCCTGCGGCAGCTCGCCGAGGAGATCCTCACCTGCGCCTCCCGCCCCTGGCACGTGGTCCACCAGGGGGTCGGGGTGGAGGACATGGTGGGCGTGTGCCGGTCCGGGGTCGGTGTCAGCCTGCTGTTCGCCGCGGCCGAGGACCGCCGGCACCTGCCTGTCGTCCCGCGCGGGCGCCTGCCCGAGCCCGCCCGGCACCTGCCGTGATCCTCGCCGCGGGGGCGCGGCCGGCGCCCGCGCCGGCCGGCCAGGCGCGGGAGGCCGTCGAGGAGGCGATGAGCGACTACGTCTGCACGGCCCCGGAACCGGGCCACATGGCCAGGCGGGCGTCCTGAGCCGGTACTAGAACAGCCTCAGCTTGTCGTCCTCGATGCCGCGCAGGGCGTCGTAGTCCATGATGTGGCAGTCGATGCCGCGGTCGGTGGCGAGCACCCGGGCCTGGGGCTTGATCTCCTGCGCGGCGAAGATGCCGCGGACCGGGGCGAGGTGCGGGTCGCGGTTCAACAGGTCGAGATAGCGGGTGAGTTGCTCCACGCCGTCGATCTCGCCCCGCCGCTTGATCTCGATCGCGACCGTCTGCCCGCTCGCGTCCCGGCACAGGATGTCCACCGGGCCGATCGCCGTCATGTACTCGCGGCGGATGAGCGTGTAGCCCTCGCCGAGCGTCTCGATGCGGTCGGCGAGCAGCTCCTGGAGGTGCGCTTCCACGCCGTCCTTGATCAGGCCGGGGTCCACGCCCAGCTCGTGCGAGGAGTCGTGGAGGATCTCCTCCATCGTGATGATCAGTTTCTCGCCCGCCTTGTTGACGACGGTCCACACGCCCGCGTCCTCACCCGTGCCCTCCTTCAGCGTGCAGGGCGGCGACATCCAGTTGAGGGGCTTGTAGGCCCGGTCGTCGGCGTGGATGGAGACGCTGCCGTCCGCCTTGACCAGGATCAGGCGCGGCGCCGAGGGGAGGTGGGCGGTGAGCCGGCCGGCGTAGTCGACCGAGCACCGGGCAATGACGAGACGCATGGTCCGCAACGCTACTCGACACCCGTCGCCCCACGCGATTCGCCCGTCCCACCGGTTGCGGATCGCCCCGGTTGTCCCTGCTTTGTCCCTGGAAACTCTTGTTCGTCCTTGGCCGATTGTGGGCGCAACCCGACCGTTCCATATACCCATTCTGGTGGTGTCGTCACCGACCGTTGCCTACCGTAGGAACGGGAGGTCGCGGTCCATGTACTCAGCGTGTTTGACGGCCGAACTCCCTTTGTCCGTCCGGCAACCCCTGTTCCCGGGGGTGCGAGAGGAGAACCCATGTCGCTCGACGTCTCACCGGCCCTACTCGAAGCGGCCGAGCGAGGCGAAGTCGACGAAGCAGAATTCGTCGACTGCGTCCGGACCTCCCTGCCTTACGCGTGGGAGATGATCAGCTCCCTGGTGGCCCAGCTGAAGGTGGACGGCGGCCCCTTCGCCGACAACCAGACGCCGCCGCCGGACGAGCAGGCGCGCGGCCAGTTGCTGCGTGCGCTCGCCAGTGACGCCATCCGCGGCGCGCTGCAACGGCACTTCGGTGTGCGGCTCGCCTTCCAGAACTGCCACCGGGTGGCGGTGTTTCCGCTGGACCCCGCGGTGGACGAGAGGCTGGCCCGCTTCACCTCGGTGCGGGCCCAGCTGCTGAACCAGTCGCCGGAACTTCGGGACTGCTGACCCGCGGCTCCGGCACGTCCGGGGCAGCGCGTCGCCTGCTTGCCGCTCCACCCGCGGGAGGTGTATTCGGTGCTGGGGCGGCAAGCCCCCCAGGTGGCTTGCCCGTTGTTCACGTCCGCCGGTCAGCGCAGCCGGGGCAGCACCTCGGCGCCCAGGCGGCGCAGGGTGTCCTCGGTCGCCGCGAGATCGCCCGAGCCCTCGACCAGCAGGGCGAACCGGGAGATGCCCGTGCGCTCCGCGGTGGCCGCGAGCCGGTCGCCGGCGAGCCGCGGGGTGCCCACCGGGTGCAGCCCGCAGAGCAGTTCCGTGTAGGCGTGCGGATCGCGCATCGCGCGCCTGCGGCCGTCGACCGTCACATGCGCGTCGAGCCCCTGTTTCAGCCAACCCGGCATGGCCTTCAGCAGGGTCTCCACCGCGTCCTGCCGGCGGTCGGCGAGCTGGCAGACCCCGGCCGCGACATGTCCGGCGTCCGCGATCTCCTCGGGCGGCCGGCCCGCCGCGCGGGCGCAGCGCCGCCACAGGGCGACCATGTCGGCCTTCTCCTCGTCCCCCGCGTGCATCCCGAGCAGCATCGGCAGCCCGCGCTCGGCGGCCAGCCGGACGGTCGCCGGGGAGGTGCACGCGACGACGACCTCGGGGCCCGGGGCGTCGGTCAGCGCCTCCGAGGGGCGGGGTACGACGGGGACCTCGCGGAAGCTGAACCGCTCGCCGTGGGCCGCCACGGCCGGCTCGCGCAGCCAGCGCAGCAGCAGATCGAGCGACTCCGGGAACCCGTGTTCGTACGCGTCGAGTCCCTTGCCGAACACCTCCAGGTCCACCCAGGGGCCGCCGCGGCCCACCCCGAGGGTGAACCGCCCGCCGCTCGTCAGGTGCAGCAGCGCGGCCTGCTCGCCCAGGGCGACCGGGTGGGCGGTGGGCAGTACGCTGACCGCCGTGCCCACCCGGACGCGGCGGGTGCGGCCGAGCAGCAGGGCGGCCAGGGTGACGGCCGACGGACAGGTGCCGTACGGCACGAAGTGGTGCTCGGCCAGCCAGACCGAGTCCAGACCGGCCTCCTCGGCGACCTCCGCCGAGCGGACCGCCCGGTGCAGTGCCTCACCCTGACCCTGGCCCGGGAACTGGGCGCCCAGCACAAAGCTTCCTACGTACATCGCGTTTCCCGCTTCCTCGGCTCCGACCCGAGCTCCCCACGGGCATAACCGTCTGACACGTGCGCAGGACACGGCCTGGTGGGGTAATTGACGGATTGTCTGCAGAATCCGCCGTCCCGCAGGGGGAGTTGCACCGGTTGGCGCCCTTCGCGTACCCCCGTCGGCGGCGCGTAGGCTGGACGCAGACCTTACGCAGACCCTGCCTGCCGCCGAGCCCCGAGAGGTGTCCCGTGTCCCCGCGCCGCAACCGACCGAAGGCCGCCGGCTCGTCCGGCCCCAGCGCCGAGGACGACCGCACCGGCCGGTACGGCGGCTTCCAGTCCACGGAGCACTGGCAGGGCGAGGAGTGGAGCGTGCGCCATGTCGCGGGCGCGAGCGCCGAGGGCAAGACGTACCGCTGCCCCGGTTGCGACCAGCTGATCCCCTCCGCCGTCCCGCACGTGGTCGCCTGGCCCGACCACGCGGGCGTCGACGACCGCCGCCACTGGCACAAGGCCTGCTGGAACGCGAAGGACCGCCGCACCACCCGGGTGCAGCGGTCCCGTAACGCGCCGAGGTTCTAGCGTTCCACCGGGCGGCGCTCAGACGTCCCGGCCGCGCAGCAGGGCGTACGCGCCGGCGCCGGCCACCGCGGTCAGCCCCAGCATGATCCACAGCGGGTCCCAGCCGGTGGGGCCGGAACTGGTGATGGCGTTGTCGTAGAAGACGCTGAGCTGGCTCGGGAACGAGTACTCCAGCAGGAAGTCGCGCACCGGGTGCAGCGACTCCGTGGCCATGAACAGCGCGAGCACCAGCGGGGCGAGCACCAGGCCGATCATGATGGTGATGGCGCCCGCGGAGTGCCGGATCATGGAGCCGACCAGCAGCGCGAGCAGGCCGAGCAGGGCGATGTAGAGGCTCACGCCGAGGGTGGCCTTCGCCCAGTCCCCGCCCGAGGGCGTGCGCGCGCCGCTGCCGGACAGCATGGACGTCTGGACCATGGCCACGAAGGTGGTCGACACGATGGTCACGACGAAGGCGACCACGAAGAACACGATCGCCTTGGCGGCCAGCACCCGGCCCCGGCTCGGGCACGCCGTCATCGTCGTACGGATCATCCCGGTGCCGTACTCCGACGCGGTGGTCAGCACGCCGAGGGTGATGATGCACATGTTGCCGACGAGCAGCCCGAAGAACCCGAAGGAGAGCGGGTTGGTGCCGTGCAGCGAGGACGCGTCGGTGTTGTCGCTCACCAGTGCCCCGGCCAGCAGGCCGATGCCCACGACCAGGACCAGGAAGACGCCGAGCGTCCAGATCGTGGAGCGGACGGACTTGATCTTCGTCCACTCGGAGGCCACCGCGTGCCCCAGGTGCGTGCGCACGACGGGGATCGGCGAGGTGTAGCCGGGGTACGAGCCGCCGGGCGCCGCCTGCCAGTCGGGCGCGGCTGCGGGTGCCTGCGGCATCGGGGGCTGGTGGGTGCTCATCGGGCGTCCTCGGGCTGGGTCTTGTCGGAGGAGGGGGCGGGGGCCGGGGCGGGCGGAGCCGCGGGGGCGGCCGGCGCCGGGGGAGCGGCGGGCGGCGGCGACTGCGGCCCCGGCTGCGCGTACGGGTTGGCCGGGGCGCCCGGAGCGCCGTACGGGCCCGCGGGCATGGCGAAAGGCTGCCCGCCCTGCTGGGGCGGCGGCGGGGCGTACCAGCCGGGCTGGCCCTGGCCGGGGACCGGCAGGGGCGGCTGGACGCCGGGCGGCAGCGGCTGCTGGAGGCCCGCCTTCTGGTCGTTCGTCGAGCGGTAGTCCACCGCGCCCTGGGTCATCCGCATGTACGCCTCCTCCAGCGAGGCCTGGTGCGGCGACAGCTCCCACAGCCGTACGCCCGCCTCGTGCGCGAGGTCGCTGATGCGGGGCAGCGCCAGCCCGGTCACGCGCAGCGCGCCGTCCTGCTCCGGCAGCACATGGCCGCCCGCCTCGGTGAGCGCGGCGGCGAGCTTCTCGCGCAGCTGCGGCTCGGTGTCCGGGGTGCGCACCCGCGCGAAGTCGGCGGAGTTGGCCGAGATGAAGTCCGTCACGCTCATGTCGGCGAGCAGCTGGCCGCGCCCGATCACGATGAGGTGGTCGGCGGTCAGCGCCATCTCGCTCATCAGGTGCGAGGAGACGAAGACCGTACGGCCCTCGGCGGCGAGCGCCTTCATCAGGTTGCGCACCCAGAGGATGCCCTCGGGGTCGAGGCCGTTGACCGGCTCGTCGAACAGCAGTACCTGCGGGTCGCCGAGCAGCGCGGCGGCGATGCCGAGGCGCTGGCCCATGCCGAGGGAGAAGCCCTTGGACCGCTTCCTCGCCACGTCCTGGAGGCCGACGACGCCGAGCACCTCGTCCACCCGGCGGGCCGGGATGCCGGACAGCTGGGCGAGGCTCAGCAGATGGTTGCGGGCGGAGCGGCCGCCGTGCACGGCCTTGGCGTCGAGCAGCGCGCCGACCTGGCGGGGTGCGTTGGGCAGCCTGCGGTAGGGGTGGCCGCCGATGGTCACCGAACCGGACGTGGGGTTGTCCAGCCCGAGGATCATCCGCATGGTGGTGGACTTGCCCGAGCCGTTCGGCCCGAGGAAGCCGGTCACGGAACCCGGCCGCACCTGGAAGGAAAGGTTGTACACAGCGGTCTTGTCGCCGTACCGCTTCGTCAGGCCTACAGCCTCGATCATGCTCGCACCCATCGGACGGTTCAGGACAGCGGGGACCCGCCCCCGTAAGGGTTAGGAGGATATCGGGACGCTGACGGTTCCGCCCAAAGGAAAGTAAAGCCTGGGCGATACGGCGGGTGAACGGGCGGGCTACTGCGCGTCCCGGTGTCTGAGCAGGGCGTACCCGCCCGCGAGCGCGGCGATCACCCACAGCGCCATGATCCCGAGGCCGCCCCAGGGGCCGTACGGCGCCTCGTCGGCGCGCGGCACCACCTGCATGACGCGGCTGCCGGCCTGGTCGGGCAGGAACCGGCCGACCTTCTTGGTGGCGTCCACCCCGGCGAGGATGTTGGAGACCAGGAAGAAGAACGGCATCAGGATGCCGAGCGACAGCAGCGGCGAGCGCAGCATCGCGGCCACGCCCATGGAGAACACCGCGATCAGGGCCATGTACAGCCCGCCGCCCACCACCGCGCGCAGCACCCCGGGATCGCCGAGCCGGGCCCGGTAGGGGCCGAGCATCGCCTGCCCGAGGAAGAAGGCGGCGAAGCTGGTGGCCATGCCGACGACCAGGGCGAGCGCGCCGGCCACCGCGACCTTGCCGAAGAGGAAGGCGGCACGGCGCGGCACGGCGGCCAGCGAGACCCGGATCATGCCGGTGCTGTACTCGCTGCTGACGACCAGCACCCCGAACACGATCATGGCGAGCTGGCCGAGCGTCATACCCGCGAAGCTGACGAAGGTCGGGTCGAACAGCAGCCGCTCACGGATCGGCATCGAGTCGAACTCGTTGCGGGTCAGCGCGGAGATGAGCATCCCGATCGCGATCGTGACCACCGCGGCGATCAGGAGGGTCCAGGCCGTGGAGGAGACCGACCGGATCTTGGTCCACTCGGAGCGCAGCACCTGGGCGGCCCGGGCGGACCGGGAGACGCCGGCCGTCTCCCCGGAGCGAACGGCCGTCATCGCGCACCCCCCTGCCACCCAGCGCCCCAGCCCTCCGGCTCGGGCTCGGCCTCCTGACGCGCGTGGTACTCCACCGACCCCGCCGTCAGCCGCATGAACGCCTCCTCCAGCGAGGCCTGCCGCGGGCTCAGTTCGTGCAGCACGATGCCCCGGCCCGCCGCCAGCTCGCCGATCCGCTCGGCCTCGTCGCCCTCCGCCTCCAGCGCCCCGTCCGGCGCCGCCGAGGCGGCGATCCCCGCCTCGTGCAGGGCGTCCAGCAACCCCTCCCGCTGGGGCGAGCGGACCCGGACGTAGGAGCGCGCGTGCTGCCGGATGAAGTCGGCCATGGACATGTCCGCGAGCAGCCGGCCCTGACCGATCACGATCAGATGATCGGCGGTCAGCGCCATCTCGCTCATCAGATGACTGGAGACGAACACCGTCCGCCCCTGCGCGGCCAGCGACTTCATCAGGTTCCGGATCCAGTGGATGCCCTCCGGGTCCAGCCCGTTCACCGGCTCGTCGAACATCAGGATCCGCGGGTCCCCGAGCAGCGCCGC
The DNA here is from genome assembly GCF_051980735.1 of Streptomyces sp. SCPE 10. NCBI lineage: Bacteria > Bacillati > Actinomycetota > Actinomycetes > Kitasatosporales > Streptomycetaceae > Streptomyces > Streptomyces sp. SCPE 10. The sequence continues at coordinate 5,229,107 of NZ_CP197069.1, forward strand.
CGCGATCCCCAGCCGCTGCCCCATGCCGTACGAGAACCCCTTGGCCTTCTGCCGGGCCACCGCCATCAGCCCCACCGTCTCCAGCACCTCGCCCACCCGGCGCTCGGGGATGCCGTTGCTCTGCGCGAGGCACAGCAGATGGTGGTAGGCGCTGCGCCCGCCGTGCACCGCCTTGGCGTCCAGCAGGGCGCCGACGTACGTCAGCGGGTCCGCCAGCTCGGCGTAGCGCACCCCGTCGATGCGCACGTCCCCGGCGGTGGGGTGGTCGAGACCCAGGATCATCCGCATCGTCGTGGACTTCCCGGCCCCGTTCGGCCCCAGGAACCCGGTGACGATGCCCGGCCGCACGGTGCACGTCAGACCGTCGACGGCGACCTTCTCGCCGTACCGCTTGGTCAGCCCGTCCAGCTCGATCATGCGGCCACGCTAAGACGCGACGAAGCCCCCTGCCACTTGGGAGCAGGGGGCTTCGCAGCGCACCAAAGGGTCGCGGGGAACCGCTCGTACCTACCGGGACTGCTGCGCGGGCACCCCACGGGAGACAGGCTCGTCCTCACCCGTCGTACCCGCGGCGGCGACCGCCGCGCCGGTCAGCGTCGCCAGCATCTCGCGGACGTTGGTCAGCTGGGCGTTGATGCTGTCGCGGCGGTTGGTGAGGGCCGCCAGCTCACGCTCGGACTCGGAACGGATGCGGTCCGCCTTGGCGTTGGCGTCGGCCACGATGTCCTCGGCCTGGCGCTGGGCGGTCTCCACCGTCTGGCGGGCACGGCGCTCGGCGTCGGTGCGCAGCTTCTCCGCCTCCAGGCGCAGCTGCTCGGCGCGGTGCTCGATCTCCGCGAGCCGCTTCTCCGCCTTCTGCTGACGGGAGGCCAGGTCGCGCTCGGACTGCTCGCGGCGCTTGGCGAGGTTCGTCTCGAAGTCGGCGGCGGCCTGCGCGGCCTTGGCGCGGGTCTCCTCGAAGAGGGCGTCCGCCTCCTCACGCTTGGACTGGGCGTCCTTCTGCGCGTCGGCACGCAGCTGGGAGGCCTCGCCCTTGGCCTTCTCGACGATCCGGACGCCCTCGTCCTCGGCCTTGGCCTTGCGCTCGGCGGCGTAGGACTCGGCGTCGTTGCGGACCTGCTGGGCGGCCGACTCGGCCAGCTCGCGGTGCTGTTCCGCCGCGCGCCGGGCCTCCTCACGCAGCTCCTTGGCCTCTTCCTCGGCCAGGCGCAGGATCTTCTCGACCCGGGCGCCGAGACCCGCGTACGACGGCTCGGCGTCGCTGACCTGGGCCTGGGCGTTCTGCGTTTCGAGGTGCAGCTCCTCGATCCGCTTCTCCAGGGCGGTGATACGGGCGTTGGCCTGGTCACGTTGGGAGACGAGGTTGGAGATACGTTCGTCCACCTGAGCGCGGTCGTACCCACGCCGCACAAGCTCGAAGCCGTAGGGGGAAGTGTCGCTCATGGGGTTCCTGTCAAATGAGACCGGTGAGGTGATAGGGGGAATCCTAGGCGCCGAAGCGGTGTGTCATCGAGCGGATACGTGTTTGATCTGGAGAATGACACCTCTTTTGAGTGGCTGACCGCCGGAGGGCTTGCCAACGAGCAGGGCAAAGCCCCCAGTCGACACCCGAACACCCCTCGGATGCTAGCCCTCTGACGACTTGCCACCCGAACGGGGGGCTCCGACCGTCGCACCCGCCTTGACCGACCCGTCCTTGCCGGAGCCCGGCGCCTCGAAGGACTCCAGCGCGTCCAGCACGTCCTGCACCCGGGAGATCTCGGCGTTGATGTCCTGCCGCCTGCGCACCAGGACCTCCAGCTCGCGCTTGCCCTCCTCGACCGAGGCCCGCGCCTCCCGGATCGCCTCCGCCTTCAGCTCCTCGGCCTCCTTGACCAGCCGCGCCTTCTTCTGCTCGGCCTCCTTCAGCAGGCCCTCCGCCTTCTTGACGGCCGCGATCCGCACCTTGCCCGCCTCGGAGTCGGCGTCCGAGAGGATCTCCTTCGCCTTCGCCTGGGCCTTCTCCAACTGCTCCTCGGCGGCCTTGATGAGCGCGTCGCAGCGGTCGCCCGTGGACTTCATCGTCTCGGCGGCCTCGCGGCGGGCCCGCGCGTGCAGCTCCTCGATCTCGGCGGTGATCCGCTCGCGCAGCTCCTCCGCCCGCTCCCGGATCGCCGTGGCGTCCCGGCGGGCGCCCACCAGCAGCTCGTCCGCGTCCGTACGGGCCTTCTCCACCAGCGAGTTGCCCTCGATGGTCGCCTCGGAGACGATCCGCTCGGCCTCGCTGCGGGCCGCGCCCACCATGGTGTCGGCCTGCGCCTCCGCCTCCGCGGTGGTCTTCTGCGCCTGCTGCTGCGCCTCGGTGAGCAGCTTGTCGGCCTCGGCCGTGGTCTCGCCGATGAGCTTGTCGACCTGCTCGGCCGCCTCCGAACGCCGCTTGTTGGCGTCCTTGCGGGCCTCGTCCAGGGTCTGCTCGGCCTCCTCGCGGGCCGAGTTGAGGAGCCGTTCGGCCTCCGCCCGCGCCTCGGTCCTGGTCCGCTCGGCCTCGGTGCGCAGCTGCTCGGCGTGCGCCTGCGCGGAACCCACCGTCTCGGCGGCCTCGGCCCGCAGCCGCTCCGCCTCCGTGGTGGCCTCCCCGACCAGCTGGTCCGCGCCGGCCCGCGCCTTCGCGCGCACCCGCTCGGCCTCCGCCGCGGTCTCCGTGCGCAGCCGCTCCGCCTCGGTGAGCGCCTCGGTGCGCACCCGCTCGGCCTCCGCCGCCGTCTCCGTCTGGAGAAGCTCGGCCTCCTTGCGCGCCTCCGTGATGAGGGTGTCCGCCTGGGTCGCCGCGTCCGACCGGATGCGGTTGGCGTCCTCGCGGGCGTCCGCCCGGGTGCGCGCCGCCGCCTGGTCGGCCTCGGCCAGCGCGTCGGACGCCTCGGTACGCACCCGCTGCGCGTACTCGCCCGCGTCCGCGCGCAGCCGCTCCGCCTCCGTCGCGGCCTCCGCGAGGGTGCGCTCGGCCAGCGCCGCGGCGGCCTCGGACTCCTCCTGCGCCTCCCGCCGGATGCGGCCCGCGTCCTCGCCCGCGTCCGTCCGCAGCCGCTCGGCCTCCGCCGTCGCGTCCGCGCGCAGCCGCTCCGCCTCCGCCGTGGCGTCCGTGACGGTGCGCTCGGCCAGCGCCTTGGCGGCCTCCGTCTCCTCGTGCGCCTCCCGGCGCAGCCGGCCCGCGTCCTCGGACGCCCGCTCCCGCTCGGCGTGGGCGTCGGCACGGAGCCGCTCGGCCTCCTCCTCGGCCTCCCGCTTCGTGCGCTCCGCCGCGTGCTCGGCGGCCGAGCGCAGCCCGGCGATCTCCTCCTGCGCCTGCTCGTGCAGCCCGGCGACGGAGTCCCGCACCTGCTGCGCGTGCTGCTCGGCGGCGGACACCATCTCGCCGGCCCGCCGGTCGGCCTCCTCGACCAGCCGCACCGCCTCGGCCTGCGCGTCCTCCACCCGCTTGCGCGCCGACGCCAGCAGCTCCTCGCTCTGCTCGCGGGCCCGCCGACGCTCCTCGTCGGCCTCCGCGCGGGCCGCGCCGAGCAGTTCCTCGGCCTCGCGGCGGCGCCGGGCGGCCTCCTCCTGCGCGGCCGCCAGCGTCTCGGACGCCTCGGCGGCCAGCCGCTCGGCGGCGGCCTGCGCCTCCGCACGCACCCGGTCGGCGCTCTCCTGCGCCTCCGTCTTCAGCCGCTCGGCCTCGGCCGCCGCCTCCGAACGCAGCCGTACGGCGACGGCCTCGCCCTCGGCGCGGGAGGCGGACGCGTCCGCCGCCGCCTCGTCGCGCAGCCGTTCGGCCTCGGTCTCGGCCTGCTCCTGGAGCGCCCGGATCCGCTCGGCGGCCTCGGCACGCAGCCGCTCGATCTCCTCGGCGGCCTCCTTGCGGATCCGCGCGGCCTCCTCGCGGGCCTCGGTGAGCGCCTGCTCGGCCGACGCCAGCCGCTCCTGGGCCTCGCCCTGGAGCCGGGTCAGCTCCTCGGCCGCCTCCGCGCGCCGGGCCTCGACCGCCTTGTCGGTCTCCTCGCGCAGCTCGCGGGCGGCCTTCTCGGCGTCCGCCCGGACCGTGTCGGCCGCCTCGCCGGCCTCCGTGCGCAGCCGCTCGGCCTCGCCGCGGGCGCGCTCCAGGGTCTCCTCGGCCTGCCGGCGCAGCGAGGTGGCGCGCTCGATGGCCTCGGTGCGCACCTTCTCGCTGTCGGCGGTCGCCTTCTGCCGCAGCTCGTCGGCGTCCGCCTTGGCCTTGGCCAGCAGCTCCTCGGCGGACTTGGCCGCCTCCTCGATCTGCGTCACCGCCTCGCGGCGGGCCTCGGCGCGGATCGACTCGCCCTCGGCCACCGCGTCGGACCGCAGCTGCTCGGCCTCGCCGCGCAGCCGGCGCGCCTCCTCCTGGAGCTCGACCGTCTTGGCGCGGTACTCCTCGGTGTCGTCCTTCGCCGCGCCCTTGAGCTGCTCGGCGATGTCGTGCGCCTCCGCGCGCAGCCGGTCCGCCTCTTCCTCGGCCTCCTTGCGGATCCGCTCGGCCTTCTCGGTGGCGGCCCGAGTGGTCTTCCGGGCCTCCTCCGACGCCTTGTTGAGGACCTCCTCGGCGGTCCTGGCCGCCTTGGACAGCTGGGTGGCGGTCTCCTCCGCGGTGACCGTGCGGGCCTTCTCGACGGCCTCCGCGACGATCTTCTCGGCCTCGGCGCGGGCGTCCGCGACCAGCTGCTCGGCCTCCGAGCGGGTGGCCTCCGCCTCCTTGGTGGCCTCCTGGACCAGACGGGCGACCTGCTCCTTGGCGGTGCGGGTGCGCGTCTCGTTGGCGCTCTCCGCGCTCGCCAGGGTCTTGGCGGCGGTCTCCTCGGCCTGCGCGACCAGCTTCTCGGCCTCGGCCTGCGCCTTGCGCAGCGCCTCCTCCGCGTCCGCCATCCGCTGCTCGGCGGCCCGGCTCAGCTCGGCGGCCTGCCGGCGGGCGGCGTCCGACTCGGTGGCCGTGGTGGTGCGCAGCCGCTCGGCGTGGTCGGTGGCCTCCTGCGCCTGCGTGGAGGCCGCGTTCAGCAGCCGCTCCGCGTCCGCGCGGGCCCGGCGCAGGATCTGCTCGGCCTCCGCGCGGGCCTCCTCGGCCTCGCCGCGCAGCCGGTCCCGGGCCTCCCGGGTCAGCCGCTCCGCCTCGGCGCGGGCGGCGGCCATCGCCTGCTCGGCCTCCGCGCGCGACTCGTCGAGCAGCCGCCGGGCCTGCTGCTCGGTACGGGCCCGCAGCTGCTCCGCCCACGCCACGTTCTCGTTGACGTGCGACTCGACGGTGGCCCTGCGCTCGGCCAGCTCCTGGTCGAGCTGCTGGCGCCGGGTCACCGCCTCCTGGTGCAGCTCCGCCTGGAGCCGCGCCGCCTGTTCGGCGTGCTCCTGGAGGATCCGCTGCGTCTGCGCCCGGGCCTGGCTCAGCTCCCGCTCGGCGTCCTGACGCAGCTGCTCGGCCTGCATCTGGGCGTTGCGGAGCAACTGCTCGGCCTGGTAGCCGATGTCGCCGCCGTCATAGGCGGGACGGGTCATCAGGGTGCGGCGCGCCTCGTGCAGCTTGGCGCGCAGCACCTCGACCTGGTAGCCGAGGTCCTCGGCGTGCTGGATCGCCTTCTCCCGCTCGGTCCTCAGCCGCTTCATCTCGGCCTCGAACCGAGAGAGGTGGTCGACGTCAGCCGCCGGCTCTCGCTCCTGGCTCTCGTAGCCCCGCACTGCGCGGTCCCATCCGTCCCCTGGTCAGCTTCTCCAACGAGCCACGTCCAACCGCCGAACGGGGCCCCCGGGGAAATGGTGTCAGATCAACGGCGGAGCACGGCCTGCTGCCCCGACGCACGTCCCCCGAAACCCGGACCCCGGCATGCGGCCGCCCCGGTTCCGGGACGACCGCCCCCAACCCTACCGGCCCTTATGTACGGGGGTCAGTGCTCGGCGGACTCAACAGGCGCCGAAGTCACCAGTTCTGTGAGGACTCCGTGGCAGTCCTTGGGGTGCAGGAAGGTGATCCGCGAGCCCATGGAACCGCGTCGCGGCTCGTCGTAGAGCACCCGGACGCCCTTGCCCCGGATCTCCTCCGAGTCGGTGTCGACGTCCGCCGTGCCGAAGGCGATGTGATGCACGCCCTCGCCGTTCTTCGCCAGCCACTTGCCGACCGCCGAGTCCTCCCGGGTCGGTTCCAGCAGCTGGAGGTAGGAGGCGCCGCCGTCCGACGTCTCGTTGATCTTGAGCATGGCCTCGCGCACGCCCTGCTCCTCGTTGACCTCGGTGTGGAACACCTCGAAGCCGTACGTGGCACGGTAGAACTCGACGGTGGCGTCGAGGTCGTGGCAGGCGATCCCGATGTGGTCGATTCGCGTCAGCATGGTTTCAGTGCAGCGCCACCGCGATGGTTACGCAACGTGCGCGCGATCACACCGACAGGACGATGACGGCACTGAGTGCCGCTCAGTACATTCGAAGTAAACCCTCGTTCACTCCTCGGCTCTGCGCAGCTGGAAGGGGATCGCACCTCATGTCTTCTGGAACGAACCGCTCGGTGATCGTCGCGGGCGCCCGTACGCCCATGGGACGACTGCTGGGCTCCCTGAAGTCCTTCTCCGGAGCCGAGCTGGGCGGCTTCGCGATCAAGGCCGCCCTCGACCGCGCCGGCATCGGCGGCGACCAGGTGCAGTACGTGATCATGGGCCAGGTGCTCCAGGCCGGCGCGGGCCAGATCCCGGCCCGCCAGGCCGCCGTCAAGGCTGGCATCCCGATGAGCGTCCCGGCCCTGACCGTCAACAAGGTGTGCCTCTCCGGCCTCGACGCCATCGCCCTGGCCGACCAGCTGATCCGCGCCGGCGAGTTCGACATCGTGGTGGCCGGCGGCCAGGAGTCCATGACCAACGCCCCGCACCTGCTGCCGAAGTCCCGCGAGGGCTTCAAGTACGGCGCCGTCGAGATGCTCGACGCCATGGCGTACGACGGGCTGACCGACGCCTTCGAGGGCATCGCCATGGGCGAGTCCACCGAGAAGCACAACACCCGCCTCGGCATCGGCCGCGCCGAGCAGGACGAGATCGCCGCGCTGTCCCACCAGCGGGCCGCCGCCGCGCAGAAGAACGGCCTGTTCGAGGCCGAGATCACCCCGGTGGAGATCCCGCAGCGCAAGGGCGACCCCATCCTGTTCAGCAAGGACGAGGGCATCCGCGCCGAGACCACCACCGAGTCCCTGGCCAAGCTGCGCCCGGCCTTCGCCAAGGACGGCACCATCACCGCCGGCTCCTCCTCGCAGATCTCCGACGGCGCCGCCGCGGTGGTCGTGATGAGCAAGGCCAAGGCCGAGGAACTGGGCCTGGAGTGGCTCGCCGAGATCGGCGCGCACGGCAATGTGGCCGGCCCGGACAACTCCCTCCAGTCCCAGCCGTCCAACGCCATCCTGCACGCCCTGAAGAAGGACGGCCTGGAGGTCTCCGACCTCGACCTCATCGAGATCAACGAGGCCTTCGCCGCCGTCGCCGTGCAGTCAATGAAGGACCTCGGCGTGTCCACGGAAAAGGTGAACGTCAACGGCGGCGCGATCGCGCTCGGCCACCCGATCGGCATGTCCGGCGCCCGGCTCGTGCTCCACTTGGCGCTGGAGCTCAAGCGCCGGGGCGGCGGCACCGGCGCGGCCGCGCTGTGCGGTGGCGGCGGCCAGGGCGACGCGCTGATCGTGCGGGTACCGAAGGCCTGAGGCCCCTCGTCGGGCCGGTGAAGCGAACGGAGCTGTGATGCAGGACGTCTCCTGCCTGGTGGCCCAGGCCAGGGAAGGCCGGCCGCGGGCCGTGGCCCGGCTGATCTCCCTGGTGGAGGGGGCGTCCCCCCAGCTCAGAGAGGTCATGGCGGCACTGGCCCCGCTGACCGGCAACGCCTATGTGGTGGGCCTGACCGGCTCGCCGGGCGTCGGCAAGTCGACCTCCACCTCCGCGCTCGTCACGGCCTACCGCAAGCAGGGCAGGCGGGTCGGCGTCCTGGCCGTCGACCCGTCCTCGCCCTTCTCCGGCGGCGCCCTGCTCGGCGACCGCGTACGGATGTCGGAGCACGCCTCCGACCCCGGCGTCTACATCCGCTCCATGGCCACCCGGGGTCACCTCGGCGGCCTCGCCTGGGCCGCGCCGCAGGCCATCCGCGTACTGGACGCGGCGGGCTGCGAGGTGATCCTGGTCGAGACGGTGGGCGTCGGCCAGTCCGAGGTGGAGATCGCCGCCCAGGCGGACACCTCCGTGGTGCTCCTGGCCCCGGGCATGGGCGACGGCATCCAGGCCGCCAAGGCGGGCATCCTGGAGATCGGCGACGTCTACGTCGTCAACAAGGCGGACCGGGACGGCGCCGACGCCACCGCCCGCGAGCTGGGCCACATGCTCGGCCTCGGCGAGGCCCGCCGGCCCGGCGACTGGCGCCCGCCGATCGTGAAGACGGTCGCCCCCCGCGCCGAGGGCGTGGACGAGGTGGTCGAGGCGCTGGAGAAGCACCGCGCGTGGATGGAGGAGCGCGGGGTGCTCGCCGAGCGCCGGCGTGCCCGCGCGGCCCACGAGGTGGAGACCATCGCGGTCACGGCCCTGCGCCGGCGCATCGGCGACCTGCACGGCGACCGCCGCCTCGGCGCGCTCGCCGAGCGGATCACGGCGGGCGAACTCGACCCCTACCGCGCGGCGGACGAACTGATCGCGGGCCTGACGGACGGCTGACGCTGACAACTCCCGGGCCGGCCCGGTAGGTTGACCCCCATGTTCCTCCTCTTGGCATAGGGCGCGCCCCGCGCGAGGCCGGTGACACCACGGCACTCGCGCACTTCGGCGTCCCCTTCCCCGCCTGAGTCAGAGGAACTCCAGCGTGTCCACGCATGCTCCCGTGCGGCCCTCGTACGCCGCCGTCCTGCGCCTCCCGCACGTCCGCCGCACCTTCACCGCGGCCCTGGCCGCCCGGCTGTCCTACGGCACCGTGGGGCTCGCGGTGATGCTGTCCGTCACCCGGGCCACCGGCTCCTACGCCGTCTCCGGCGCGGTGATGTCCCTGTTCGGCGCCACCACCGTCTTCCTGACCCCGCTGCGCGCCGCCCTCAGTGACCGCCACGGCGCCCGCCGGGCGGTGCTGCCGATGGCGGTGCTGTACGGCGCCCTGCTGGCCCTCCTGGCCGTCCTGACGTGGCGTCCCGGGGCGCCGGTGGCGCTGATCGCCACGGTCGCCGCGCTGGCCGGCGCGTGCGCGCCGCCGCTGGGGCCGGTCATGCGGGCCGTATGGGCCGAACTCGCCCCCGACCAGCGGATGTTGCAGCGCGCCTACAGCCTGGACGGGGTCGCCGAGGAACTGCTGTTCGTCTCCGGACCCGTCCTGGTCGGCGTGCTGACCGGGTTCGCCCCGCCGGCCTCGGGGGTGCTGTTCAGCGCGCTGCTCGTGGTGGGCGGCGCGAGCGTCTTCTTGAGTTCCCCGGTGATTCCCGGGCCCCGTCCCGCCCCGCCGCGCGGCCGGCGGAGCGCCGTCGGGGGACTGGCGGCGCCGTTCGCGGTGGCGCTGGGCGCGGGGCTGGCCGTCAGCGCGGTGGAGCTGCTGACCATGGCCTTCGCCACGGAGCGCGAGTACGACACCGGGCTCGTGCCCTGGGTCCTGGGCGCGGTCTCGGCAGGCAGCGCGGTGGGCGGTCTGGTGAATGGCGCGGTGACGTGGCGGGCGGCGGCCCGCACCCGGCTGGTGCTCTTCGCGGTGGCGCTGGGCTGCGTCATCGCGGTGGCGGGTCTGGCCCCGAACCTGTGGCTGCTCACCGCCGCGCTGGCCCTCGCCGGCGCGTTCATCGCCCCGACCCTGACGACCGCGTATCTGGCGGCGGACGAAGTGGCCGCGCCGGAGTCCCGCACCCAGGCCGGGGCCTGGGTCAACATGGGGGTGAACGGCGGCAGTTCGGCCGGGGCGCTGGTGGCGGGGCTGCTGATCGGCCGGCTGCCGCTGGGAGTCTGCTTCCTGGTGACGGGCGCGACGGCCCTCGCCTCCGCCGCCCTGGCCGCCGGTGGCCGGACCACCGGAACGGCGCGGGCGCCCCGGCACCTCGCCGGGGCCGGGGAACGCCCGCCTCGCTGAGCTAGGGTCTTTCGTTTGGATCAGGCCGGATCAGGGAGCGGGGCCCGGTGCGTGCAGATGCAAGGCGGAGGAGGGAGTCGACGCGGAGCGTCGGCGACTGACGACAACGCGGCAGATGCGCGTGCCGGGCCCCGCGAGCCCGGCTTGATCCAAACGAGAGGCCCTAGGGACGCCCCCGCTGTCCCCGCAGGTGCTCGGCGATCGGCTTCAGGGCCTTGTCCAGTTCCACCAGTGCCTCCGGCGACAGCAGATCGATGAAGTGCCGCCGCACCGACGAGACGTGGTGCGGCGCCACCTTCTTCATCGTCTCCAGGCCGTGCTCGGTGAGTACGGCGTACAGTCCCCGCCGGTCGGACTCGCAGTTCTCGCGGCGCACGAGGTCCGCGTTCTCCATCCGCGTGATCTGGTGCGAGAGCCGGCTCTTGGACTGCATCGTCGCGGAGGCGAGGTCGCTCATCCGCATCCGTACGTCCTCCGACTCGGACAGGTTCACGAGGATCTCGTAATCGTTCATCGTCAGGCCGAACGGCTGCAGATCCTTCTCCAGCTGGTACGTCAACAGCCTGTTGACCTCCAGGTGGGTGCGCCAGGCGCACTGCTCCGCATCGGTCAGCCAGCGCGTGGCCGTCTCGGTCTCCATGAATGAAGTCTACCTAAGAAGTTGAATGACGAACTACTTCGGGTGGTGTGACAGTGCGCACGCGTTCGACGTCACACTCCGCAGACTACCGCTCACAGCCCGAAGCGACGTTGGAGGTCCCCGAGCTGTCCGGGAAGGCGCGGTGCACCGCCCGATTGCGGACCGTGTCCACCCGGTGCCGGTGCGCCACCGCCCGGAACCCCCGGCTCGGCCGGCACGACCCCGGTCTCCACCTCGGTCATCAGCGCCTCCGACGACTGCAGCAGCACCGTCCCCGCGCCCGCGAACTCGAACTGGTGCTCCTCGCCGGAGACCCCGCCCAGGCCCGTCATCGCACGTAGACCGCCCAGTACTCCGGTCAGGTACCCGTGGTCGTAGTGATGACACGGGGAGGGACAGTCGGCCCAGCCCACCAGTGCCTGGGGATCCACCCGCAGGGGTGGTTCCATGAACACCACCGGGCCGTTGGACGCCGCCACGAACGTGCCGGTTCCGAGGAGTGTGAGGAATCCCGGCACGATCGACTGCTTGAGCGCGAGACTTGGCTGAAAAGCGAGCAGATTGCCCGCGCGAATGGTCAGGTTCCCGTCGTCCAGGTCGTACGAGTTGACGTCGAAGGCCCGGTCGGCGAGCAGCATCTTGCCCGAGCCCTGCGCCACGACCCAGTCGCTCGCGTGCAGTGGCGAATGGAACGAGGTGCGGACGAGGTGGTCGAGTCGTCCGTGTCCGACGCCGTTGAACTCGATCGCCCCGTAATAGGCGATCATCTTCCCTTTCTGGAGGAACCACTGCCCGTCCTTGAGTTCGACGCAGAACGTGTAGCTGTTCACGTTGTCGTCCGCGGGCAGGGTCATCGGGTCGTACACCACCGGGCCCCCGGGAGCGGGGGTGCCGTACGCGCTCATAGCTTCTCCTCCGAGGCCTGGACGTACACCGTGCCGTTGCCGCTGAGTTCCAGCTGGAAGGCCTCGCCGGAGCCGCGGCCCACCATCTCGCGCCAGCCCAGCGCGGTGGACAGCCTGTTGCGGACCTCGCCGTGGTGGGCGACGTAGGCCTGCGGGTCCACGTGGACCGGGCGCTGCGGGGTGATCGGCAGCTCGAAGACGCCTCCGTGCGCCATCACGGCCACCGAGCCCTGCCCCTGGAGGGTGGTGGTGAACAGTCCCTGGCCGGTGACCTGGCCCCGGACCAGGCCCATGACGCCGCCCTGCGAGCCCATGAACATCGTGCCCTGGCGCAGCGTGCCCTCGAAGGCGAGCAGGCGGTCGGCCTCCACGTACAGGGTGTCGCCGGCGAGGTGGATGACATGGACGTGATGACCGCCGTGCCCGAAGAAGACCGTGCCGCTGCCCTCGACGCTCATCAGCGGGGTCGCCTCGCCCGTCACCCGGCGCCCGAGCATCGACATCACCCCGCCCTGGCCGCCCTGGATGCTGGGCGTGAACGACACGTCCCCCTTGTAGGCGAGCATCGCCCCGCGCTGGCTGAACAGCCGCTGCCCGGGCAGCACGGTCGCCTCGACCATCTTGGAGTTGATTTCCCGGAAGGCCATCTACAGATCCCCCGCGATCGTGTTCCGCTCGCTCGGCTGCACGTACACCAGGCCGTCCCCCTCGAAGCGGATCTGGAAGGCCTCGCCGCCGCCCTCCCCGAGGAAGGTGCGGAACGTCACACCGGACTGGAAGGACTGCCGGACGTTGCCCTGGTGGGCGACGTAGGCGCCCGGATCGACCGTCAGCGGGTACTGGGGGGTGACCCTGAGCACCACCGCCGGCCCGTCGGACATGATCGCCGCCTGCCCGTGCCCCTCCACCGTCGTGGTGAACAGACCGTTGCCCTGGGAGGCGCCGCGCAGCCCGGTGAACGTGGTGCCCGTGCGCAGCGCCGCGTCCGTCACCAGCAGATTGCTCGACTCGACGTACAGCTTCTCGCCCCGCAGGCTCACCAGGTTGATCTCGGTCGCCCGGTCGGCGAACCAGCAGGTCCCGTGCCCTTTCACCTCCATCACCGCCATCTGCTCGCCGGTGAGGCGCCGCGTCACCATGCCGCGCAGCCCCTCGCCGCCGCCCGTGAGCTTCTTGAACGACATCTGCCCGTCGTACGCGACCATCGAGCCGTTCTTCGCCTTCACGGCGTCCCCGGTCATGTCGACGGCGAGCACCCTGGTGCCCTGCAATCGGAACATCGCCACGCTGGGAACGTATCCGCACGGCGGGTGGGCCGAACAGCACCCACAGGTGGACTCGCACCCTGAGCGGACCCCTAAGGGCACCGTTTGTCACAATGGCGGGACGCTTGTGCGTACGTTCACAAATCGGCAGCCACTCCTCGCAACTCCCACCGAAGGTGACCCGTGGACATCAAGACCGCCACCGCCCTCCGCCGCCTCCGCCTCGTCTCCGCCCCCGAAGCCGTGTCCTTCATCGTCCTGCTCGTCTGCTCGGTGCTGAAGCGGACCACGGACTTCAACGCGGTGCCCGTGATGGGCGCGATCCACGGTGTCCTTTTCATCCTGTACGTTCTGTTCTGGGCCGACGCCTGGAACAAGGCCAAGTGGAGCCTCGGCACCGCGGCCCTCTACTTCGTCCTCTCCGTGCTGCCCACCGGCGGCTTCTTCGCGGAGCGCAAGCTGCGCCGCGAGGCCGAGGACGCCGTGATCGCGGCCCGCGCCCGCAAGGAAGGAATCGTGAACGCATGATCGTCGCCTTCTCCGTGACGCCCCTCGGCGTCGGCGAGGACGTGGGGGAGTACGTCGCCGACGCCGTCCGCGTGGTCCGCGAGTCGGGCCTGCCGAACCGCACCGACGCCATGTTCACCTCGATCGAGGGCGACAGCTGGGAAGAGGTCATGGACGTCGTGCGGCGCGCCGTCGCCGCCGTCGAGGCGCGTGCCCCGCGCGTCTCGCTCGTCCTCAAGGCCGACATCCGGCCCGGCGTCACCGACGGTCTGACCTCCAAGGTGGAGACCGTGGAGCGACACCTCGCCGGCTAATCTTTTGAGCGACCGCTCAAAGGGAGTATCTTCCTGCCGAAGATCCTTTGAGCGTTCGCCCAACGGCGGCCTGACGTGGGGGAGCACATGGGTCTCTACACGGAGACGCACATACGCGCCGACCTGGACCAGCTGTGGGCGCACACCCAGGACCCCGCCCGGCACCGGCGCTGGGACCTGCTCCTCACCGAGCTGCACCACCTCCCGCACGTCCAGGGCGAGCCGCGCCCGTTCCGCTTCACCGCGCGCCTGCCGCCCTTCCTCGCCCTCGGCGGCACCGGCGTCTCGGCCGGCGAGAAGGAACGGCCCGACGGCACCCGCACCTCCGCGCTCTGCTTCTCCTCCACCCACCCCCTCGGCCTGATCGCCGAAGGCGCCGGCTACTGGCGCTACGTCCCCGACGCGCAGGGCGTCCGCTTCCTCGCCGGCTACGACTACCGCCCGCGCGGCGGAGCCCTCGGCGCCGCCACCGACCGCCTGCTGGTCCGCCCGCTGCTCGGCTGGGCCACCGCCTGGTCCTTCGACCGGCTCCGGCTCTGGCTGGAACGCGGCATCACCCCCGAGCGCGCCCTGCGCAACTGGCTCGCCGAACTGGCGGTGCGCGCCCTGCTGCTCGCCGGCTGCCTGACCGGACTCGGCGCCCTCGAACCGCTGCTCGGCCTGTTCGGCCCGTTCTCCGCCGCCATGGCCTACCTGTGCCCGGTGCTGCTGCTCGCCGCCGTCTGCGCCGCCCTGTTCAAGTCCCCGGGGGAGGCCATCCCGGCCGCCCGCCGCTGTCTGCGCGCCCCCGCCACCCAGACCCGGGCGCCGCGCCTGCTGCGCGCCCTCCAGAACCGCACGGAGGCCCCCGTATGAGCCCCGAGACGGCCAAGGCCCGGGAGACCAAGACCAGGCTGCTTGAGGGCGCCCTGCGCACGCTCACCGAGCAGGGCATCGCCAAGACCTCGGCCCGTACGGTGGCCGCCGCGGCCGGCGTCAACCAGGCGCTGGTCTTCTACCACTTCGGCACCGTGGACGAGCTGCTCGCCGCCGCCTGCCGGTACGGCGCGGAGCGGGCCGTCGCCCGCTACCGGGAGCGGCTCGCCGCCGTCACCTCCCTGGCCGAGCTGCTCGCCGTGGGCCGCGAGATCCACGAACGCGAGCGGGACGGCGGCCATGTCGCCCTCCTCGGCCAGCTCCTCGCGGGCGCCCCGACCCACCCGGCGCTCGGACCCGCGACGGCGGCGGGGCTGCGGCTGTGGATCGCCGAGATCGAACAGGTGCTCACCCGGTTGCTCGCCGCGACGCCGTTCGCCGAGTTCGTCGACCCGGCCGGGCTCGCGCGCGCGGTGGCCGCGTCCTTCGTGGGCATCGAGCTGTACGAGGGGGCCGACGAGGCGGGGGCGCGGGCGGCGCTGGACGCGCTGGACCAGCTCGCGGCGCTGGTGGCCGCGGTGGAGGAGCTGGGGCCGGTGGCGCAGCGGGCGGTGCGGCACCGGCTGCGCAAGGCGGGACGGTGAGGGGCGGGGCACGCGTGGTGATCGCCCGGCATCCGAAAGGCGAGACGGAGCTGACCGGCATATGACCGGCCGGTAGGGTCTGATGACGTGCCCAAGCCACTCAGCCTCCCGTTCGACCCCATCGCCCGCGCCGACGAGCTGTGGCAGCAGCGCTGGGGAAACGTGCCCTCCATGGCCGCGATCACCTCGATCATGCGGGCCCAGCAGATCCTGCTCGCCGAGGTGGACGCGGTGGTCAAGCCGTACGGGCTGACGTTCGCCCGCTACGAGGCGCTGGTGCTGCTCACCTTCTCCAAGGCCGGCGAACTGCCGATGTCCAAGATCGGCGAGCGGCTGATGGTGCATCCCACCTCCGTGACGAACACCGTGGACCGGCTGGTGAAGTCCGGCCTGGTGGCGAAGCGGCCCAACCCCAACGACGGGCGCGGCACCCTCGCCGTGATCACCGACAAGGGCCGCGAGGTGGTCGACGCGGCCACCCGCGACCTGATGGCCATGGACTTCGGCCTGGGGGTGTACGACGCGGAGGAGTGCCGGGAGATCTTCGCGATGTTCCGCCCGCTGCGGGTCGCGGCGCTCGACTTCGACGAGGGGTGACCCCGGGCAAGATCTCCCGGAACGGGTGGTTACGCTCGACCCCATGAAGAAGAGCGTGCTGACCCGCTATCGCGTCCTGGCCTACACCACGGGTGTCCTGCTGGTGCTGCTGTGCCTGAGCATGATCGCGAAGTACGGGCTGGACATCAGCGGCGCGGCCGACGTGACCCGCGTCGTCGCCATCGCCCACGGCTGGCTGTACGTCGTCTACCTGGTCTTCGCCTTCGACCTGGGTTCCAAGGCGAAGTGGCCGGTCGGCAAGCAGCTGTGGGTGCTGCTCGCGGGCACGATCCCCACCGCCGCGTTCTTCGTGGAGCGGAAGATCAGCCGGGAACTGGACGGCAGGATCGCCGGCCGTACCCCGGCCGTCGCCGAGGCGTAAGCCCCCTCGCCGGGGCCCCCACCGCCGTACGGGCACCCGTACGGCGGTCTGCCGTCGACAGATACTAGGACGTCCAAGTAAATTCGACGGTATGGACGCTCACGCCATCGAGGAGGGCCGCCGGCGCTGGCAGGCCCGCTACGACGCCGCGCGCAAGCGTGACGCGGACTTCTCCACGCTCTCCGGGGACCCGGTGGAGCCGGTGTACGGGCCCCGGCCCGGTGACACGTACGAGGGATTCGAGCGGATCGGCTGGCCGGGGGAGTACCCCTTCACCCGCGGCCTGTATCCGACCGGCTACCGCGGCCGCGCCTGGACCATCCGGCAGTTCGCCGGGTTCGGCACCGCCGAGCAGACCAACGAGCGGTACCGGATGATCCTCGCCGCGGGCGGCGGCGGGCTCTCCGTGGCGTTCGACATGCCGACGCTGATGGGCCGCGACTCCGACGACCCCCGCTCGCTCGGCGAGGTCGGCCACTGCGGGGTCGCGATCGACTCGGCCGCCGACATGGAGGTCCTGTTCCGGGACATCCCGCTCGGCGACGTCACCACGTCGATGACGATCAGCGGGCCCGCCGTGCCCGTCTTCTGCATGTACCTGGTCGCCGCCGAGCGGCAGGGCGTCGACCCCTCGGTGCTCGACGGCACGCTCCAGACCGACATCTTCAAGGAGTACATCGCCCAGAAGGAGTGGCTCTTCGGGCCCGAGCCGCATCTGCGGCTGATCGGCGACCTCATGGAGTACTGCGCCGCCCGCATCCCCGCCTACAAGCCGCTGTCCGTCTCCGGCTACCACATCCGCGAGGCCGGGGCGACGGCCGCGCAGGAGCTGGCGTACACGCTGGCGGACGGCTTCGGGTACGTCGAGCTGGGGCTCAGCCGCGGGCTGGACGTCGACGTCTTCGCGCCCGGCCTGTCCTTCTTCTTCGACGCCCATGTCGACTTCTTCGAGGAGATCGCCAAGTTCCGCGCGGCCCGCCGGATCTGGGCCCGCTGGATGCGGGACGTGTACGGCGCGCGCGGCGAGAAGGCGCAGTGGCTGCGGTTCCACACGCAGACGGCCGGTGTCTCGCTCACCGCGCAGCAGCCGTACAACAACGTGGTGCGCACCGCGGTGGAGGCGCTGGCCGCGGTGCTCGGCGGGACCAACTCGCTGCACACCAACGCCCTGGACGAGACGCTGGCGCTGCCCAGCGAGCAGGCCGCGGAGATCGCGCTGCGCACCCAGCAGGTGCTGATGGAGGAGACCGGCGTCGCCAACGTCGCGGACCCGCTCGGGGGTTCGTGGTACGTCGAGCAGCTGACGGACCGGATCGAGGCGGCGGCGGAGAAGATCTTCGAGCAGATCAGGGAGCGGGGGCTGCGGGCGCATCCGGACGGACGGCATCCGATCGGGCCGATGACCTCCGGCATCCTGCGCGGGATCGAGGACGGCTGGTTCACCGGGGAGATCGCCGAGTCGGCCTTCCGCCATCAACAGGCCGTGGAGAAGGGGGAGAAGAGGGTCGTGGGCGTCAATGCCCACACCGGGTCCGTCACCGGCGACCTGGAGATCCTGCGGGTGGGCCACGAGGTGGAGCGGGACCAGGTGAGGGCCCTCGGCGAGCGCCGTGCGCAACGGGACGGCACCGCCGTACGCACCGCCCTCGGTGAACTGCTCGCCGCCGCCCGGGACGGCTCGGGCATGATCGAGCCCATGCTGGCCGCGGTGCGCGCCGAGGCGACCCTCGGCGAGATCTGCGGGGTGCTGCGCGAGGAGTGGGGGGCGTACACGGAGCCCGCGGGGTTCTGACCGGGCTTCAGGACGGGGCGGCCAGTCCCAGCAGCAGCACCCGGACGAAACTGCGCACCCACGCCTCGTCGGCGGGCTTGCCGCTCACCAGGGTGCGGTGCACCACCGCGCCCGCCACCACGTCGAAGGTGAGGTCGACGGTGCGGGCCGCCTCCTCCTCGTCCTCGGGTTCCGGGGGCAGTTCGCCGCGTTCGGTGGCCCGGGCCCGGCCCTCCAGGACCAGCCGTTTCTGGCGTTCCACGATGGAGGCGCGGATGCGTTCGCGCAGCAGGTCGTCGCGGGTGGACTCGGCGACGACCGCCATCAGGCCGCTCCGGCACTCGGGGCGGTCCAGGAGCGCCGCGAACTGGAGGACGACGCCCTCGATGTCGGCGGCCAGGCTGCCCCGGTCGGGCAGGCGCAGCTCGTCGAAGAGTTCCGCGACGGCGTCGACGACCAGTTCGTTCTTGCCGGCCCAGCGGCGGTAGAGAGTGGTCTTCGCCACCCCGGCGCGCGTCGCCACGTCCTGCAGGGTGAGCTTGGACCAGCCCAGTTCCACCAGCGCCTCCCTGGTCGCGGCCAGGATCGCGGCGTCCGCGGCGGCGCTGCGCGGGCGCCCGGGACGGCTGGCGGGGGTGCGGCTGTGCATCCCACGACCATAACCGGCGGGTTCTGCGGGGCCGTGAGGGAGATCACCGGGAGGAGCTGTCGTTCGCCCGCCCATTGCCATTACGCTACGGGTCGTAGCGGAAAGCTCGCGAGGGACGTACGCGGGCGGAACGGCACGGCGCGGGTGGGGACCCGGCGCCGGACATCGACGCTTTTTTCTTCAGACGCGGTATCGGGGGAGGATAGACGCATGCAGCCACGGAACATGTCCATGAGCGGCGTGGTCGACCTCGCCGCGGTGAAGGCGGCCCAGGAGGCCAAGGCCAAGGCCGAGCAGGCGCGCGCCGAAGCCGCCCGGCAGGGCGGCACGGGTGCCGTCTCCCCGGCCGACCTCGTCATCGACGTCGACGAAGCCGGCTTTGAACGCGAGATCCTCCAGCGCTCCGCAGAGGTGCCGGTCGTCATCGACTTCTGGGCCGAGTGGTGTCAGCCCTGCAAGCAGCTGAGCCCGGTCCTGGAGCGGTTGGCCGTCGAGTACAACGGGCGCTTCCTGCTCGCCAAGATCGACGTCGACGCCAACCAGATGCTGATGCAGCAGTTCGGGGTGCAGGGCATCCCGGCGGTGTTCGCCGTCGTGGCGGGCCAGGCCCTGCCGCTGTTCCAGGGGGCGGCGAGCGAGGAGCAGATCCGCGGGACCCTCGACCAGCTGGTGCAGGTCGCCGAGCAGCGCTTCGGGCTGACCGGTCTGACCGTCGACCCGGAAGCGGAGCCGGGCGGCGCGGCCGGTGCCGAGGCGCCGGAGGGGCCGTACGACGCGGCCCTGAACGCCGCCGCGCTGGCCCTGGACGCCGGCGACCTGGACGGCGCGGTGCGCGCGTACCAGAACGTACTGGCCGACGACCCGGGCCACCCCGAGGCCAAGCTCGGCCTCGCGCAGGCGGAGTTGCTCCGCCGGGTGCAGCACATGGACCCGCAGAAGGTCCGCCGCGAGGCGGCCGAGAACCCGAAGGACGCCGAGGCGCAGATCGCCGCCGCGGACCTGGATCTGGTGGGCGGTCATGTCGAGGACGCCTTCGGGCGGTTGATCGAGACGGTGACACGCACGGTGGGTGACGACCGGGACGCGGTACGGCGCCGGCTGCTCGAACTGTTCGAGGTCGTGGGCCCCGAGGACCCGCGGGTGGTCGGCGCCCGCCGGGCGCTGGCGCGGGCGCTTTTCTGACCAGTCGGTAAACGCCACGGCCTGTGACGCCGGGGTGAAAGGTTTGCCGACAAGGCGTTGAGGCCGCTCCGCTTTACCAAATCTTGGTAATCGGGGCGGCTGTTACTCCGAGTAAATCAAGGCCGTTGATCTGTCTGGTTTCGTACAGGGATCAACGGCTTTGTTCTGCCCTGTGGTGCGACCGAGTGTCGCGCTCCGAGATCACGCGGACGTTTCTCGGTTATCCGGCCGTTACTAGCCAGTAACGAACCCCCTTGTGCGGGCGGCCAATTTGCACCACGATCGGCGACGCTCGGTCCATTCCCGTACCCCGGCATCCGGTCGGGGCGAGGGAGACTCTGGGTCCCCACCGAGCAGAGCCGGCGGCAGTGGCGCCGGGTCTTGGGCAGGGGGGTCTTCGCCGGCCGGCGAAGCCTGTCCAGCAAGGTTGTGCGTGATGCGTGTCAGGCGCGACCAGTGGTTGTCGCTCGGGGGTGATCGCCGGTGATTCGGGCGCGGTACGCGCCGCCGAGCGCGGGCGCTCTCCTTCCCGAGGACGTAGCACTTCTCCCATCCCTGCCCGGCTGAGCCGCCGCCCGTGGGCGAAGACCGGGCCAGGAGATGTACGTCCGAGAAGGAGGAAATATGGAGTCCCAGGTGCGTGGCGGGACCAGATGGAAGCGGTTCGCTGTGGTCATGGTGCCCAGCGTGGCCGCCACGGCGTGCATAGGTGTCGCCCTCGCGCAGGGTGCGCTCGCCGCCTCGTTCAGCGTGTCCGGTCAGTCCTTCAAGGTGACCGCGGACAAGCTGGTCGGTCAGGGCTTCGAGCAGTACGGCGCGCTCGACAACGGCTACACCCTCAGCGGTGATCAGACCACCCACCCGGTGGCGGTCTCGGCCTTCAACTCGGCCGAGATCACCAACATGTGCCAGTCGGTCGTCACGCCCAACATCCCGGTGCTGGGCTCGGTGAGCCTCGTGCTGAAGGCGGGCGCAGACAAGCCGGTCGAGGCCAGCCAGCTGTACATCGACGTCGACGACCTCAGCGCCGACGCCACCTTCAAGAACATCGACATCGGTGTTGCCGCCAAGGACGCCGGCAAGGGTCCCGGCATGAAGGGCGGCAAGGAGCAGGCCAACCCGTTCGGCTTCGCGCAGCAGGCCGACTCGGCCACGCTGACCGGCGTGAAGCAGACGGCGTGGGCGACCACGGCCGGCACCTTCAAGCTCAGCGGTCTGCACATGTCCGTCTCGGCGGGCACGCACGAGTGCTACTAGGCACTCGATGACGGGCGGGGGAGCCGACGGCGCCCCCGCCCGCGCCACTTGGACCGCGTTTTCACACGCGGCACACATCACCACCACAGCAACGCTGCACCAGGGAGCTGTTTTCCATGAGCGCCGAGACCCCTGCCGCCGACCCCGGCCAGTTCACCCGCCGGAGGCAGCAGTTCCGCGCCTGGCGGGGCACGCGTCCGTTCTGGGCCGGTGTGCTCGTCATCTTCGGCGGCTTTCTCATCCTGTACTTCCCGTACGCACACCTCCAGCTGGGCCATCTGTCGATGACGATGGGCACCCCCGGCGGCTCCAGTTCCCTGATCATCGGTGTGCTGCTCATCGTTCTCGGCATCACCCTCTGGGTCCAGCAGCACATCCGGGTCTTCGCGGGCATCGCGGCGATCCTGCTGGCGCTGGTGTCCATTCCGCTGTCCAACATCGGCGGCTTCATCGTCGGCTTCCTGTCCGCGCTGATCGGCGGAGCGATGGCCGTGGCCTGGGCGCCCGGCGCGCCGCCGCAGCCGCAGCCGCCGGCCGGGGCGGCCCCCGCCGCGGACGGGACCCCCGACACCGCACCGCTGCCGGGACAGCGCATGGGCGAGCCGACCGACCTGTCAGGAACGAGCCCGGCCAACGGGGCGAACGGGAGGCACAGTGCCGGCTGACGAGGTGACGCGCGGGAGCGACACGGAGGAGCCCCGCGCCAGAACCGGACCCCGCCACGCGGCCCCCAGAAAGCCGCTGTTCACCAGATTCCACATGCCGGCCGGCAAGGCGATAGCCACCGTGGCGATGCCGACGGCCGTGCTGATGGGCATGGGCTTCACCTCCACGCTCGCCATCGCGGCGGGCGGCGGCAGCGGCCCGTCCCCGTCGACCACGGCCAAGAGCCTGACGGCCGACGAGTACAAGGACTGCGTGAAGGCGCTGGACGACGCCAAGGACCCCTCGGCCTCGCCCTCGCCGTCCGCCTCGGACCGGTCCGAGGCGCCGACGCCCTCGCCCTCCGCGAGCACCGACGCAGGCAAGGACCCCGCCAAGGACTCCGGCAAGGACTCCGCCAAGGACACGTCCGGTTCGTCGTCCTCCGGTTCCGGCTCCGCCGGCTCGGACTCGGCCGATTCAGGTTCGGCCGATTCGGGCTCGGCCAATTCGGGCTCGGCTGGGAAGACCGCGCCGAAGCCGGCCGGGACCTCCGGGTCCGCCGGCTCGGACTCCGGCGCGACGACGCCCACGTCGTCGGCGAGCCAGAGCGGCGGCGGGCTGCTGGGCACCATCGGCGACACGCTCGGGAACATCCTCACCGGCGGCGCGAAGGACACCCCCACGGCGTCCGCCAGCCCCACGCCCACGGCGACCCCGTCGGCCTCGGCGTCGGGCTCGAAGCTCACCGACACCGTCAAGGACACCACGTCCAAGACCGTCAAGACGGTCGGGGACACGGTGAAGAACACCACCGACACGGCCACCGAGGCGGCCGGCGACGCGGGCAAGGCGGTCGACGGCGCGGGCAAGGCGGTCAAGGACGCGGCCGGGTCGGCCACTTCGAGCCCGTCCGCCGGCGCCGACCCGTCGGCGAGCGCGACCCCCTCGGCCGAGGACTGCCCGGCGGCCACCACCGACGAGGGCGGCGTCGACAACCAGGTGCCGGTGGCGGACGACCCCTGGTACCTCAGCGCCAGCTCGCTGCTGCTGAAGGGCGCCGACTACCAGGGCATCGTCGAGGTCAGGGCGGCGAACGGCACCACCAAGAAGGCGCTGAAGTACGTGGTCTCCGACGGCACCGACATCGGCGACCTGCACCAGACGGTGCAGGACAAGCTCTCCGGCAAGACGTACCACGTCCAGGCCGCCAAGGGCTCGACGTCGACGATCCGCGACGGCAAGACCGTGATGTACACCGAGAAGATCTCGGGCAACCTGTTCGGGCTGATCCCCATGACGTTCAGCCCCGACAGCCCGCCCCCGCTGAACCTCCCGCTGATCTACTTCACCAATGTGAAGGTGACCCAGGCGGCCCAGTTCGGCGGCACCCTGCACGTGCCCGGGATGCACGTGTACACGACCGGCTGACCGGTCCCCAAGACCCGTCCGGGAGCCGCAACACAGCAGAGGGCGCCCCCTGTTACCGGGGGCGCCCTCAGCGCCGTACAAGACCCTCGCGGGGTAGGTCAGTTGTCGCTGCCCAGGTGGTGCACCCGGATCATGTTGGTGGTGCCGGGGACGCCGGGGGGCGAGCCGGCGGTGATCACCACGGTGGCGCCCGTCTCGAAGCGGCCCAGCTTGGCCAGCTCCTGGTCCACCTGCACGACCATGTCGTCGGTGGTGTTCACGAACGGCACCACGTGCGGCTCCACGCCCCAGCTCAGCGTGAGCTGGTTGCGGGTGGCCTCCTCGGTGGTGAAGGCGAGGATCGGCTGGGCGGCGCGGTAGCGCGACAGCCGGCGCGCGGTGTCACCGGACTTGGTGAAGGCGACCAGGCCCCGGCCGCCGAGGAAGTCGGCGATCTCGCAGGCCGCGCGGGCCACCGAACCGCCCTGGGTGCGCGGCTTCTTGCCCGGCACCAGCGGCTGGAGGCCCTTGGAGAGCAGCTCCTGCTCGGCGGCCTGGACGATCTTCGACATCGTCTTGACCGTCTCGATCGGGTAGGCGCCCACCGAGGACTCGGCGGACAGCATCACCGCGTCGGCGCCGTCCAGGATCGCGTTGGCCACGTCGGAGGCCTCGGCGCGGGTCGGACGGGAGTTGGTGATCATCGACTCCATCATCTGGGTCGCCACGATCACCGGCTTGGCGTTGCGCCGGCACAGCTCGATCAGGCGCTTCTGCACCATCGGGACCTTCTCGAGCGGGTACTCCACGGCCAGGTCGCCGCGGGCGACCATCACGCCGTCGAACGCCATCACGACGTCCTGCATGTTCTCCACCGCCTGCGGCTTCTCCACCTTGGCGATGACCGGGACCCGGCGGCCCTCCTCGTCCATGACGCGGTGCACGTCCTGGACGTCCTTGGCGTCCCGCACGAAGGACAGCGCGACCAGGTCGCAGCCCATGCGCAGCGCGAACCGCAGGTCCTCGACGTCCTTCTCGCTCAGCGCGGGCACGTTGACGGCCGCGCCGGGCAGGTTGATGCCCTTGTGGTCGGAGACGACACCGCCCTCGATGACGATGGTGCGGACCCGGGGGCCCTCCACGTCCACGACCTTCAGCTCGACGTTGCCGTCGTTGATCAGGACCTGGTCGCCGCGCGAGACGTCGCCCGGCAGCCCCTTGTACGTCGTCCCGCAGATGTGCTTGTCGCCGGGCACGTCCTCGGTGGTGATGACGAACTCGTCACCGCGCTCGAGTTCGACCGGGCCCTCGGCGAAGGTCTCCAGGCGGATCTTCGGGCCCTGGAGGTCGGCGAGGACGCCGATGGGCCGGCCGGTCTCCTTGGACGCGGCCCGGACGCGGTCGTACCGCGCCTGGTGCTCGGCGTGGGAGCCGTGGCTGAAGTTGAAGCGGGCCACGTTCATGCCCGCCTCGATCAGGGCGACGAGCATCTCGTGGGAGTCGACCGCGGGGCCGAGAGTACAGACGATTTTCGAACGGCGCATGGGGCGATCCTATCGGTTTGTTTCGCTACGGAATATTCCGTCTGGCGGAAGATACAAATGAGAGGCGTCCTGCTCAGGTGCTGCTCAATTGCTCTTTCCGATCAGCGCATAGGTCTGCGTCGCGATCTCCAGTTCTTCATCCGTCGGCACCACGGCCACGGCCACCCGCGCGGACGCCGGCGAAATCAGCCGTGCCCGCCCGTCGCGCACGGCGTTCAGCTCCGGGTCGACCGCCGCGCCCAGCCCCTCCAGGCCCGCGATCGCCGCCTCCCGCACGGGCGCCGCGTTCTCGCCGACCCCGGCGGTGAAGACGATCGCGTCCACCTTCCCGAGGACGGCGAAATAAGCGCCGATGTACTTCTTGAGCCGGTGAATGTAAATGTCGAAGGCGAGAGCGGCCTCTTCGTCGCCCTCGTCGATCCGGCGGCGGATCTCGCGCATGTCGTTGTCCCCGCACAGACCGAACAGCCCGCTCCTCTTGTTGAGAAGAGTGTCGATCTCGTCCATGGACATTCCGCCAACCCGTGCCAAATGGAAGATGACGGCCGGGTCCAGATCACCGGATCGCGTACCCATCACCAGGCCCTCCAAAGGCGTCAGTCCCATGGAGGTGTCCACGCACCGGCCCCGCTCCACGGCGGAGGCGGAGGCGCCGTTGCCGAGGTGCAGCACGATCACGTTCACCTCGGACGGGTCCTTGCCCAGCAGCCGCGCGGCCGCCCGCGAGACATAGGCGTGCGAGGTGCCGTGGAAGCCGTAGCGGCGCACGCGGTGGCGGTCGGCGATCTTCGGGTCGATCGCGTAGCGCGCCGCCGGCTCCGGCATGGTGGTGTGGAACGCGGTGTCGAACACGGCGACCTGCGGCAGGTCGGGACGGAGCGCCCGGGCGGTGCGGATGCCGGTCAGATTGGCCGGGTTGTGCAGCGGGGCGACCGGGATCAGCCGCTCGATCTCGGTGATCACCCCGTCGTCGATCACCGTGGGCTCGGTGAAGAACATCCCGCCGTGCACCACCCGGTGCCCGATCGCCAGCAGGTCCGGCGAGTCGAGGCCCACGCCGTCCCGGGCCAGTTCCCCGGCGACCGCCTTGAGGGCCGCGTCGTGGTCGGCGATCGGGCCGTTCTGCTCCCGCGTCTCGCCGCCAGGGACGCAGGTGTGCTCGATCCGGGAGGTCTGCTCGCCGATCCGCTCGACCAGCCCGACGGCGAGCCGGCTCGCGTCCCGCATGTCGAGCAGCTGGTACTTCAGCGAGGAGGAACCGGAGTTGAGGACGAGGACACGGGTCGCGGTCACGGTACGGGCACACTCTCTGCTCGGTCGGCGGATGTCTGGGCCTGGATGGCGGTGATGGCCACGGTCGTCACGATGTCCTGCACCAGGGCGCCCCGGGACAGGTCGTTGACCGGCTTGCGCAGCCCCTGGAGGACCGGGCCGACGGCGATCGCGCCGGCCGAGCGCTGCACGGCCTTGTAGGTGTTGTTGCCGGTGTTGAGGTCCGGGAAGATCAGCACGGTGGCCTGCCCGGCGACCTCGGAGCCCGGCAGCTTGGTGGCGGCGACGGACGGCTCCACCGCCGCGTCGTACTGGATCGGCCCCTCGATCTTCAGGTCGGGCCGGCGGGCCCGCACCAGCTCGGTGGCCGCCCGCACCTTGTCGACGTCGGCGCCCGAGCCGGAGGTGCCCGTGGAGTACGACAGCATCGCGATCCGCGGCTCCACCCCGAACCGGGCCGCCGTGACGGCCGACTGGACGGCGATGTCCGCCAACTGCTCGGCGTCCGGGTCCGGGTTGACCGCGCAGTCGCCGTAGACCAGCACCTTGTCGGCCAGGCACATGAAGAACACCGAGGAGACGATCGAGGCCTCCGGGCGGGTCTTGATGATCTCGAAGGCCGGGCGGATGGTGGCCGCCGTGGAGTGCACCGAACCGGAGACCATGCCGTCGGCCAGGCCCTCCTCGACCATCAGGGTGCCGAAGTAGTTCACGTCCGCGACCACGTCGTAGGCCAGTTCCACCGTGACGCCCTTGTGGGCGCGCAGGGCCGCGTACTTCTCGGCGAAGGCGTCGCGCAGCTCGGAGGTGGCCGGGTCGATCAGCCGGGTCTCGCCGAGGTCGATGCCGAGATCGGCGGCCTTCTTGCGGATCCGGTCGACGGGCCCCAGCAGGGTCAGCTCGCACACGCCCCGGCGCATCAGCACCTCGGCCGCGTGCAGCACCCGCTCCTCGGTGCCCTCCGGCAGCACCACCCGGCGCCGGTCGGCGCGGGCCCGCTCCAGCAGCTTGTGCTCGAACATCATCGGGGTGACCCGGTCGCCGCTGGACGCCGCGACCCGGCTCGCCAGGTCCACGGTGTCGACATGGCGCTCGAACAGGCCCAGCGCGGTCTCCGCCTTGCGCGGGGTGGCCGCGGTCATCCGGCCCTCCAGAGAGAACAGCCGCTCGGCGGTCGGGAAGCTGTTGCCGCGCACGGACAGCACCGGGGTGCCGGGGGCGAGCCGGGCCGCCAGGGTGAGGATCTCCTCGCTCGGCACCTCGTCCAGGGTGAGCAGCACACCGGCTATCGGCGGGGTGCCGGCGCTGTGCGCGGCCAGCGCGCCGACGACCAGGTCGGCGCGGTCGCCGGGGGTCACGACCAGGCAGCCCGGGGTCAGCGCGGGCAGGAAGTTCGGCAGCATCGCGCCGCCGAAGACGAAGTCGAGGGTGTCCCGGGCGAGCCCGGAGTCGTCGCCGAGCAGCACCGTGGCGTCGAGGGTCTGGGCGATCTGGGCGACGGTCGGCGCGGACAGCGCGGGCTCGTCGGGCAGCACGTAGCAGGGCACCGGAAGCCGGGAGGACAGCCATGTGGCGATGTCGTCGCGGTCCTCCCGGGCCACCCGGTTGGCGATCATCGCGAGCACGTCGCAGCCGAGGCCGTGGTAGGCCCGGTAGGCGTTGCGGACCTCCGCGCGCACCGACTCGGCGGTGTGGTCGCGGCCGCCGACCACCGGGAGTACGGAGGCGCCGAACTCGTTGGCGAGACGGGCGTTGAGGGCCAGCTCGTCCGGGAGCTGGGTGGCGGCGTAGTCGGTGCCGAGGACGAGGACCACGTCGTAGTCGCGGGCCAGCCGGTGGAAGCGGTCGACGAGGGCGGAGACCAGCTCGTCGGTGCCGCGCTCGGCCTGGAGCGCGGACGCCTCGCGGTAGTCCATGCCGACCACGGTCGCGGGGTCCTGGGAGAGGCGGTAGCGCGCCCGCAGCAGGTCGAACATCCGGTCGGGCCCGTCGTGCACGAGCGGCCGGAAGACGCCCACCCGGTCGGCCTGCCGGGTCAGGAGTTCCATGACCCCCAGATCCACGACCTGGCGGCCGTCGCCCCGGTCGATGCCGGTCACGTACACGCTGCGCGTCACGTGTCCACTCCGTTTCTCATGTCGGCACAAAAGGGTCGGCACAAAAATCGCCCACCGAGGTGAGCAGAACCCTCTTGACAGTACCCCTCGGCCGGGATAAGGCGCCCGTCAGGATCGAGGGGGAGCCCGGCGGACGTGAAAGAATCGGAGACGGCGCACGCACGGACCACAGCGAGCAGGAGACAGAGCACGATGCGCATCGGAGTACTCACCGCAGGTGGCGACTGCCCCGGCCTCAACGCCGTGATCCGTTCGGTCGTGCACCGGGCGGTGACGCAGTACGACGACGAGGTCATCGGTTTCGAGGACGGCTACCGGGGTCTGCTGGACCGCCACTACCGGACCCTCGACCTGGACGCGGTCGGCGGCATCCTGGCCCTCGGCGGCACCATCCTCGGCTCGTCCCGGCTGGAGCGCGACCGGCTCCGGGAGGCCTGTGAGCGGGCCACCGACATGGTCGAGGAGTTCGGCATCGACGCGCTGATCCCGATCGGCGGCGAGGGCACCCTGACGGCGGCCCGGATGCTGTCCGACGCGGGGCTGCCGGTCGTCGGTGTGCCCAAGACGATCGACAACGACATCTCCGCCACTGACCGCACCTTCGGCTTCGACACCGCCGTCGGCGTCGCCACCGAGGCGATGGACCGGCTGAAGACCACCGCCGAGTCCCACCAGCGCGTGATGGTCGTCGAGGTCATGGGGCGGCACGCGGGCTGGATCGCTCTGGAGTCCGGCATGGCCGCCGGCGCCCACGGCATCTGCCTGCCCGAGCGGCCCTTCGACCCGGCCGACCTGGCCAAGATGGTCGAGGAGCGCTTCGCCCGCGGCAAGAAGTTCGCCGTCATCTGCGTCGCCGAGGGCGCCCACCCGGCCGAGGGCACCATGGACTACGGCAAGGGCGAGATCGACCAGTACGGCCACGAGCGCTTCCAGGGCATCGGCACCGCGCTGGCGTACGAGCTGGAGCGGCGCCTGGGCAAGGAGGCCAAGCCGGTCATCCTCGGCCATGTGCAGCGCGGCGGCGTGCCCACCGCGTACGACCGCGTCCTCGCCACCCGCTTCGGCTGGCACGCCGTGGAGGCCGCCCACCGCGGGGAGTTCGGCCGGATGACCGCCCTGCGCGGCACCGACGTGGTGATGGTCCCGCTGGCGGAGGCGGTCACCGAACTGAAGACGGTCCCGAAGAGCCGGATGGAGGAGGCGGAGTCGGTCTTCTGACCGGCCCGCGCCGCCGGGGTGCCGCCGTCCGGCGGTCCCCCCGGCGGTTCCCCGGCGTCAGCCCTTGACCGCGCCGCCCAGGCGGCGGGCGGGAGAGTCCGGTGCCTTGGTCGACACCAACTCGGCCTTCTTGCCGGGGTGTTCGGGCTCGAACTGCTTCTTGATCCCGGCGAGGTGGGTGTCCGTCACCGCGGTCTCTCCCGGCTCAGCGCCGCTGCGGCACCCAGCGGTACACCAGCTCCGGCCGGCCCACCTGGCCGTACAGCGGGCTGCGCGCGGCCCGGCCGGTGTCCACCAGGTGCTCCAGGTAGCGGCGCGCGGTGATCCGGGAGATGCCCACGGCCTCGCCGACCCCGGCCGCGGTGAGACCGCCGGCCGCCTCGCGCAGCGCGCCGGTCACCCGCTCCAGGGTGGGCCCGCTGAGCCCCTTGGGCAGCGCGGCCGGCGCCGGGGCCCGCAGCACCGCGAGCGCCCGGTCCACCTCGTCCTGCCCGCTCGCCTCGCCCGCCGCGCCCCGGAACTCGGCGTAGCGCACCAGCCGGTCCCGCAGGGTGGCGAAGGTGAACGGCTTGAGCACGTACTGCACCACGCCCAGCGAGACGCCCTCGCGCACCATCGCCAGATCGCGGGCCGAGGTCACCGCGATCACGTCCGCGTGATGGCCCGAGGCGCGCAGCGAGCGGGCGAACTGCAGGCCGTGCACATCCGGCAGATGCAGATCGAGCAGGAGCAGGTCCACCTCCGTGCGCTCCAGGACGCGCCGGGCCGCGGCGCCCGTGCGGGCCTTGGCGACCGCGACGAAGCCGGGCACCCGGCCCACGTACAGCTCGTGCGCGTCGGCGGCGACGGGATCGTCCTCCACCACGAGCACTCTGATCGGTCTGCCGTCCGTCACGCGGCACCGCCCTCGGCCAGGGCGGGCGCCGGGCGCAGTGGCAGCCGCACCTCGAAGACCGCGCCCCCGTCCGGCGACGCGCCGGTGACCGTCAGCGTGCCCTCGTGCCGGGTCACCGCCTGCCGCACCAGGGCGAGCCCGAGCCCCCGCCCGCCGGGTCCGGCCGGCTTGGTGGAGAAGCCGCGCTGGAACACCAGGTCGGCGTGGCCGGGGTCGACGCCGGGGCCGGTGTCCGTGACCCGGAGCACCAGTTCGGCCGCCGAGGCGTACGCCGTCACGGTCACCCGAGCCCGCGCGCTGCCCCGCGCCGCGTCCACCGCGTTGTCGATCAGGTTGCCGAGGATGGTCACCAGGTCCCGGGCGGGCAGTTCCCCGGGCAGCAGGCCGTCGTCCAGGCGGCTGTCGGCGGACACCACCAGCTCCACACCCTGCTCGTTGGCCTGGGAGGTCTTGCCCAGCAGCAGCGCCGCGAGCACCGGCTCGCTCACCGCCGCCACCACCTGGTCGGTCAGCGCCTGCGCCAGCTCCAGCTCGGCGGTGGCGAACTCCACGGCCTCCTCGGCCCGGCCCAGCTCGATCAGCGACACCACGGTGTGCAGCCGGTTCGCCGCCTCGTGGGCCTGCGAGCGCAGCGCCTGGGTGAAGCCCCGCTCGGTGTCCAGCTCGCCCATCAGCGACTGGAGTTCGGTGACGTCGCGCAGGGTGACGACCGTGCCGCGGTGCTCGCCGCCGGATACGGGAGAGGTGTTGACCACCAGCACCCGGGAGGCGGTCAGGTGCACCTCGTCCACCCGGGGGCGCGAGGACAGCAGCGCGCCGGTCAGCGGGGCGGGCAGGCCGAGCCCGGCGACCGAACGGCCCACCACGTCCTCGCCCACGCCCAGCAGTTCCCGCCCGCCGTCGTTGATCAGCGCCACCCGGTACCCGCCGTCCAGCATCAGCAGTCCCTCGCGGACCGCGTGCAGCGCCGCCTGGTGGTAGTCGTGCATCCGGCTCAGCTCGGTGGCGTTCATGTTGTGGGTGTGGCGGCGCAGCCGGGCGTTGACGACGTACGTGCCGACCGCGCCCAGCAGCAGCGCCCCGCCGGCCACCCCGAGCAGCGCCGTGACCTGGTCCTGGAGGCGCTCGCTTATCCGGTCCACGGTGATGCCGGCGCTGACCAGGCCGACGATCCGGCCGCCGTCCGTCACCGGGGTCACCGCGCGCACGGAGGGGCCGAGGGTGCCGGTGTAGGTCTCGGTGAAGGTGCGGCCCCGCCGGGCGGGGGCGGTGGTGCCGAGGAAGCGCTTGCCGATCTGGCGGCGGTCCGGGTGGGTCCAGCGGATCCCGGCCGGGTTCATGATCGTGACGAAGTCGACGTTGGCGTCCCGGGTGACCTTCAGGGCGTACGGCTCCAGCGACGCGGTCGGGTCCGGGGTGCGGATCGCGTCGCGGACCGCGGGGGAGTCGGCGATCGAGCGGGCCACCGCGGTGGCCTGCCGGGCGGCCGCGCCCTCGGCCTGCCGCCGGTCGCTGACGTAGGTGAACAGCGCGGATCCGGCCACGACCACCGCTATCAGCACGGCCTGCATGGCGAACAGCTGGCCCGCCAGGCTGCGGGGACGGGGCAGGGACGGAAGACGCATGCCAGCCAGTGTGCCCCTCGGTTGTGGCGTGAACTAAATGAACGCAAGCGTGACCGCCCTCACAGGCCGGGAGATAGTCACCGCGTTCCCCAGCACCATCCCGGACGTGAGCCGCACGCCGGTCGTGCACCGACGAAGACGTCAAGGAGGGCAGTCGTGGCCGCCACCACTCCCGATACGGCACCTGCCGCACCCCGCGCCAAGCGGGACCGGACCCATTACCTGTACATCGCCGTCATCGTGGCGGTCGTGATCGGCATCGCGGTCGGCCTGATCTGGCCCGACGCCGCGGTGAAGCTCCAGCCGCTGGGCACCGGGTTCGTCAACCTGATCAAGATGATGATCTCGCCGATCATCTTCTGCACCATCGTGCTCGGCATCGGGTCCGTGCGGAAGGCCGCCAAGGTGGGTGCCGTCGGCGGCATAGCCCTCGGCTACTTCCTCGTGATGTCGCTGGTCGCCCTCGCGATCGGGCTCGTCGTCGGCAACGTGCTGCACCCCGGCTCCGGGCTCCATCTGACGAGCGCCCTCAAGCAGACCGGGCAGGCGCAGGTCGGCCAGGACGCGCTGCCGCCCGTGGACTTCGTGCTGTCGATCATCCCCAAGACGTTCGTGTCCGCCTTCACCGAGGGCCAGGTCCTGCAGACGCTGCTGGTCGCCCTGCTCGCCGGGTTCGCCCTCCAGGCCATGGGCGCGGCCGGGCAGCCGGTGCTGCGCGGCGTCGAGCACCTCCAGCGGCTGGTCTTCCGCATCCTGTCCATGGTGATGTGGGCGGCGCCGCTCGGCGCGTTCGGCGCGATCGCGGCGGTCACCGGCTCGGCGGGCGTGGACGCGCTCAAGAGCCTCGCGGTGCTGATGCTCGGCTTCTACATCACCTGTGTCCTGTTCGTCTTCGTGGTGCTCGGTGCGGTGCTGCGCCTGGTGGCCGGGGTCAACGTGTTCTCCCTGTGCAAGTACCTGGCGCGGGAGTTCCTGCTGATCCTGTCCACGTCCTCCTCCGAGTCCGCGCTGCCCCGGCTGATCGCGAAGATGGAGCACCTGGGCGTGAGTAAGCCGGTCGTCGGCATCACCGTGCCGACCGGGTACTCCTTCAACCTCGACGGCACGATGATCTACATGACCATGGCGTCGCTGTTCATCGCGGACGCGCTGGGCACCCCGATGTCGGTGGGCGAGCAGATTCCGCTGCTGCTGTTCCTGCTGCTGGCCTCCAAGGGCGCGGCCGGTGTCAGCGGGGCCGGTCTCGCCACCCTGGCCGGCGGTCTGCAGTCGCACAAGCCCGCGCTGGTGGACGGCGTCGGTCTGATCGTCGGCATCGACCGGTTCATGAGCGAGGCGCGAGCGCTGACGAACTTCGCGGGCAACGCGATCGCCACGGTGCTGGTGGGCACGTGGACCAAGGAGATCGACAAGGCGCGGGTGCGGCAGGTGCTCGCCGGCGAGCTGCCGTTCGACGAGGCGGCGCTCGACGTGCAGGCGAGCACGGTGGCCGGGATTCCCGAGCCCCGGGAGGAGAAGCTGGCCAAGGCGTAGGGGCCCTTTGTACTCCGGATGCCCGGCCCCGCCTGAACCGGGGCCGGGCATCCGGCGTTTCGGCGTCAGGAGCCGGAACTCACCTCGGCCACCAGGGCGGTGGCCGTCTCGGCGGGCACGCCGGCCGCGGTCAGGACGGTGACCGTGGCGGAGCGGCCCGCCTCCCGCGCCGGCAGCAGACCGTCGTTGACGGCCTCCATCACCGCGAACAGGGTCTGCTCGTGCACGTAGGCCAGCGCGGGCGCGGGCAGCGGTGAGGTGAACACCCCTTCGTCCAGGCCCTGCTGGAGCACCCTGATCTTGGCCGCGCGCACCGGGGCGAGCCGCTCGCGGATGCCCTGGACGGTGACCGTGCGCTGGGCGAGCGCGATCAGCAGCCGGTAGCGGTCCGCGGTCTCCCACACCGCCAGCACCGAGCGGGCCAGGGCCCGCGCCGGGTCGTCCGCCCCCGTGCGCACCGCGGCGTCCGCGTCCGCCAGGGCCTGCACGGCCTCGTCGGTGAGGGTGCTGATCAGCGCCTCACGGCTGGGGAAGTGGCCGTACACGGTCCGTCGTACGACGCCGGCGGCGCGCGCGATCTGGTCCATGGAGGCGTCCGGGTCGCGCAGCAGCTCGGCGAGGGCGACGTCGAGGATGCGGCGCCGGTTCGCGTCGGCGCGGCTGGGGTTACCCGTGGTCATGGCAGTCATTCTGCACGTCCTCTCGCGAGTTGCACAGCACTGTGCAACGGCGTACATTGCACATGGTTGTGCAATTGCACGCTGCTGTGCAAGTACCGATGTGAACCCCGAGGAAGGCAAACCGCTGCCATGCGACTCGTCATGACCGAACCGGTCGAGAAGATGGAGCGCCCGTACGCCCGGCGCTGGTGGGCCCTGCTGGTGCTCTGCCTGAGCCTGCTGATCATCGTGATGGCCAACACCGCCCTCACGGTCGCGGCGCCCGACATGACGAAGGACCTCGGCCTGTCCAGCGCCGACCTCCAGTGGGTGATCGACGGCTACACCGTCCCCTACGCGGCGCTGATGCTGCTGCTCGGGGCGATCGGCGACAAGTACAGCCGGCGCGGGGCGCTCGTGCTCGGCCTGCTCGTCTTCGGCGCCGGCGCCGTCTTCGGCTATCTCGCCGGCAGCGCCGCGACCGTGATCGCCGCCCGTGCGGTGATGGGCGTCGGCGCGGCGCTGATCATGCCGGCCACGCTGTCGCTGCTCGCGGCGACCTTCCCGCGGGCCGAGCGGGCCAAGGCGATCACGCTGTGGACCGCCACCGCCGGCCTCGCCATCGCCGCCGGACCGGTGGTCGCCGGCGCCCTGCTGCGGGACCACGGCTGGTCCTCGACCTTCCTGATCAACGTGCCGATCGCGGCCGTGGCCCTGGTCGCCGCCTTCGTCCTGGTCCCGCCGTCCAAGGCCGGCCACCACGACCGCATCGACTACGTGGGCGGCCTGCTGTCCGTGCTGTGGACCGGCGCGCTCGTCTACATGATCATCCAGGGCCCGCACTTCGGCTGGGGCGCCAAGGCCGTCACGGCCGCCGTGATCGCGGGCGCCGGACTGGTCGCGTTC
This sequence comes from Streptomyces sp. SCPE 10, assembly GCF_051980735.1. Lineage (NCBI taxonomy): Bacteria > Bacillati > Actinomycetota > Actinomycetes > Kitasatosporales > Streptomycetaceae > Streptomyces > Streptomyces sp. SCPE 10. The sequence continues at coordinate 5,263,964 of NZ_CP197069.1, forward strand.
GTCCTGTGGGAGCTGCGCCACCCGCGTCCGATCCTGGACGTCCGCCGCTTCGCGAACCGCCGCTTCGCCGGCTCCAACCTGGCCGTCGCCCTGTTCTTCCTGGCCGTCTTCGGCGCGTTCTACTTCCTCACCCAGCACCTCCAGTTCGTCCTCGGCTACGACGCCCTGCAGACCGGTGTGCGGATGCTGCCGCTCGCCGGCGCGGTCTTCGTCGGCTCCGCCCTGACCGGCTGGCTCACCCCGCGCGTCGGCATGAAGTGGACGGTCAGCGCGGGCATGGTCCTCGGCACCGTGGCGCTGGCCCTGCTCACCCGGGTGGACGCGGGCTCCACGTACGGCGACTTCCTGGCCCCGCTGATCATCCTCGGCCTCGCCATCGGCCTCGCCCTCTCGCCCTGCACCGACGCGATCATGGGCGCCTTCCCGGAGTCCGAGCTGGGCGTCGGCGGCGCGGTCAACGACACCTCGCTGGAGCTGGGCGGCTCGCTCGGCATCGCCATCCTCGGCTCGCTGCTCGCGACGTCGTACGGCAACCACCTCGGCGACGCCACGGCCGGCAGCAAGCTCCCGCCGAGCGCCCTCGACACCGCCCAGGACTCGGTCGGCGCCGGGTACGCCGTCGCGCAGGGCATCGCCGACAAGGCACACCAGGTCGCCGCGCAGGCCGCCCACGCGAGCAGCCCCCAGCAGGCCGCCCAGCTCAAGCAGCAGGCCGGCGAACTGGCCGCGGGCGCCCGCCAGATGGCCGACGCGGTCGGCTCCTCCTTCTCCGACGCCGTCGCCCACACCAGCCTCGTCGGCGCGGTCGTGCTCGGCGTCGGCACCGTCCTGGTCGCCCTGCTGCTGCCGCGCCGCGCCACCGCGGCACAGGCCGCGCAGGTGAAGGAAGCGGAGAAGGAACCGGCGGACACCTCGGCCCGCTGAGGTCTTCCCACCCGCATCGGTTAACGTGCCGTTCCGGATCGACCGGAACGGCACGCCGCCGCGTGGCGTCAGCAAGAGCATGGAGGCACGGGGGATGAAGATCGACTGGGACCGGCGCACCTGCGCCCGCAAGGGGCACGTGACCTACGCGCCCGACGACCCCCGGCTGCGGGTGCGGCTGCACGCGCGGACCGGGCTCGGGGACGTCTGGCGCTGTCTGCGCTGCGGCGACTTCGTGCTCGGCGAGCCCGACGGTTCGGGGCCGGCCGAGGACGCGCCGCTGGTGCCGCGCGGCAAGGTGCTGCGGGACCTGTTCATCCTGCGCTTCCTCGCGGTCGAGCGGGCCGTGCGCGGGGTGTTCATAGTGCTGGTCGCGGTGGCGGTGTGGAAGTTCAGCAACAGCCAGGACGCGGTACGGCGGCTGTTCAACGAGTACCTGACCGTCCTGCGCCCGGTCTTCCGCCACTTCCACTACGACCTCGACCACTCTCCCGTGGTCGGCTCCATCCAGAAGGCCTTCGGCTACAAGCACTCCACGCTGCTCCTGGTCGCCGGTGTGCTCCTCGCCTATGCCCTGATCGAACTGGTCGAGGCGGTCGGCCTGTGGCGCGCCAAGCGCTGGGCGGAATACCTCACGGTCGTCGCCACGGCCGCGTTCCTCCCGCTGGAGGTCTACGAGCTGACGGAGAAGATCAGCTACCTCAAGATCGCCACCCTCGCCCTCAACATCCTCGCCGTCCTCTACATCGCCCTCGCCAAGCGCCTGTTCGGTCTGCGCGGCGGCCGCCGCAAGTTCGAGGAGGAGCGGCACAGCGCGTCCCTGCTGGAGGTGGAGGAGTCGGCGGGGGTGCTGGTCTGACACCCGGCCGCTTGCCTTGACCCCGGCGTCAACGCCTAACGTCACGGACATGCGAATCGGCGAGCTGGCTGCCCGGGCCGGGACCACGACGCGTGCCCTGCGCTATTACGAGGCGCGTGGGCTGCTTCCGGCGCGGCGGGACGAGAAGGGCCACCGGAGGTACGACGAGGACGACCTCGGACTCCTGCGGCAGATCCGGATGCTCCAGGACTTCGGGTTCGAGCTGGAGGAGACGCGGCCGTTCGTGGAGTGTCTGCGGGCGGGGCATCCACAGGGCGACGCCTGTCCGGCGTCGCTCGTGGTCTACCGGCGCAAGCTCGCGGAGCTGGACGCGCTGATCGGGCAGCTGACGGCGGTGCGGGAGACGGTCGCGGGGCAGTTGCGCAGGGCCGAGCGGGCCCGGGACGAGCTGGCCGCCGAGGCATCGGTTCCGGGGGGTCCGGAACCCGTGTGCGAACTGGGAGGACAGCGATCGTGAGTGTGGTGAGCGCAGTGGCCGAGGTGTCCGACGCCGACTTTGAGACGGAGGTGCTCGGCGCCGAGCTGCCAGTGCTGGTGCAGTTCACGGCCGAGTGGTGCGGGCCGTGCCGGCAGCTGGCACCGGTGCTGAGGGACATCGCCCTGGAGGAGGGCAAGCGGCTGAAGGTCGTACAGGTGGACGTGGACCGCAGCCCGCGGACCACCATGGCGCACGGGGTGCTGGCGACGCCCACGCTGATGGTCTTCCGCGGCGGTGAACCGGTGCGGTCGATGGTGGGGGCACGGGCGAAGCGGCGGCTGCTGGCCGAGCTGGCGGACGTGCTCTGAAGCGGGCCGAGAGACACGGAAATCCCCCGGGCAATTGCGGCCGGGGGATTTCTTTGCGTATATTCGGTGGTTCGTGACTTCCTGTTCACGGAGTCACGGAAAGCTTTGTGAGCACAGTATATCCGGGCGGGAGCGGAATTGTCAAACACCGAATTTCCAGACGATGAATTGCGCCGCGAACAGGAATTCATCGACGCCCTGTACGCGCGCGTGGACGTGCTGCGCGGGGAGGCGGAGGCCTCGGTCGGGGACGCGCTCGCGCAGGGCGACAAGCCCATGCAGGCCCGGCTGGAGCGGGACATCCTGGTGGCCGAGCGGTCCGGTCTGCTCGCCGCGCTGAACGCCGTGGACGGATCGCTGTGCTTCGGACGCATCGATCTCGCCGACGGCGCGAGCCACCACATCGGGCGAATCGGGCTGCGCAAGGACGACGCCGAGCGCACCCCCGTGCTGGTCGACTGGCGGGCCGCCGTCGCCCGGCCGTTCTACCTGGCCACCGGGCACACTCCGATGGGGCTGCGGCGGCGCCGCCACATCGCCACCGAGGGACGCACCGTCACCGCCCTGCACGACGAGATCCTGGACCTCGGCGACGCCACCCGCACCGGGCACGAGGACCACAACGGCGACGCCGTGCTGCTGGCCGCACTGAACTCGGCGCGCACCGGCCGGATGGGCGACATCGTGCGGACCATCCAGGCCGACCAGGACCGCATCATCCGGGCGCCGCACCGCGGCGTGCTGGTGGTGGAGGGCGGTCCGGGCACCGGCAAGACCGCCGTGGCACTGCACCGGGCGGCGTACCTGCTGTACGAGCACCGGGAGCTGCTGGCCCGCCGTGCCGTGCTGATCGTCGGACCCAACCCGGCCTTCCTCGGCTACATCGGCGAGGTGCTGCCCTCCCTCGGCGAGACCGGTGTGCTGCTGGCCACGGTCGGCGAGCTGTTCCCCGGGGTGAAGGCCACCGCCGCCGACACCCCGGAGGCGGCCGCCGTCAAGGGCGGCGCCGCGATGGCCGACGTGCTCGCCGAGGTGGTGCGCGACCGGCAGGCGCTGCCCGACCCGGTCATCGCGATCGAGCACGACCGCGAGGTGCTGATGCTGGACGACGGCCTGGTGAGCGTCGCCCGGGAACGCACCCGGGCCGCGAAGCTGCCGCACAACGCGGCCCGCGAGCACTTCGAGGGCCACATCCTCAACACCCTCACCGACCTGTACGCCGAACGGGTCGGCACCGACCCCTATGACGGCAGCAGCCTGCTGGACGCCTCCGACCTCACCCAGATCCGCGACGAACTCGCGGAGAACCCCGAGGTCTGGGACGCCATCGACCGGCTCTGGCCCCGCCTCACCCCGCAGCGGCTGGTCGCCGACTTCCTGGCCGAACCCGAGGGGTACCTCTCCGCCGAGGACGCCGCCGCGATCCGCCGCCCGGTGACCCGCGCGTGGACCGTCGCCGACGTACCGCTCCTCGACGAGGCCGCCGAACTCCTCGGCGAGGACGACCGGCCGGCCCGCTCCCGCGCGGAGCAGGAGCGCGAGGCGCAGATCGCGTACGCGCAGGGGGTGCTGGACGTGTCGTACGCCTCGCGGACCTACGAGTTCGAGGACAAGGAAGAGGACGACCCGGAAGCCTCGGAGGTGCTGTCCGCGCACGACATCATCGACGCCGAGCGGTTCGCCGAGCGCCAGGAGGAGGCCGACCACCGCAGCGCGGCCGAGCGCGCCGCCGCGGACCGGACCTGGGCCTTCGGGCACATCATCGTGGACGAGGCGCAGGAACTGTCGCCGATGGCCTGGCGGCTGCTGATGCGGCGCTGCCCGACCCGCTCCATGACCCTGGTCGGCGACCCGGCGCAGACCGCGGAGGCGGCCGGCGTCGGCTCCTGGGCGAAGATCCTCGCCCCGTACGTCGAGGACCGCTACGAGCACACGCGCCTCGGCGTCAACTACCGCACCCCGTCCGAGATCATGGACCTCGCCGCGGCCGTGGTCCGGGCCGAGGACCCCGGCTTCCGGCCGCCGAGTTCGGTGCGCTCCACGGGCGTACGGCCCTGGGTGCGCCGGGCCGACGACGACCTGCCCGGCGCGGTGGCCAAGGCGGTCGCCGAACTCACCCCGGCGGAGGGCCGCCTGGCGGTCATCGCCCCGCGCCGTCTGCACCGGGCGATCGCGGCACGCCTCGACGGCGTCACGGCCGGCGCGGAACCCGACCTCACCCGGGCGGTCGTCCTGCTGGACCCCCGCCAGTCCAAGGGCCTGGAGTTCGACTCGGTCCTGGTGGTCGAGCCGGGCGAGTACGGCACCAGCGACCTCTACGTGGCCCTGACCCGCGCCACCCAGCGGCTGGGGGTGCTGCACACCGGCGACCTGCCCGCGGCCCTGGCCGGGCAGCACACCTAGCCACCCCGAGCGCCCCGGAGCGGTGTGCTCCGGGGCACCCGGTGGTCAGGCCGGCCGCAGCCACACCGTGGCCGAGGGGGGCAGGGTCAGTCGGACGGAGGCCGGGTGGCCGTGGGCGGCCCGCGGCTCCGCCTTCAGCGGCCCCGGGTTGGTCACCCCGCTGCCGCCGTAGCGCTCGGCGTCCGTGTTCAGCATCTCCGCCCAGGCCGGGACGTCGTCCGGGACGCCGATCACGTAGTCGGGGTGGGGCACCGGGGAGAAGTGGCAGACGACGAGGACCGGGTCGCCGGCGGCGGAGAACCGGAGGAAGGCGAGGACGTTGTCGTCGGCCGCGTCGCCGGTGATCCACCGGAAGCCGGACGGGTCGGTGTCCCGCTGCCACAGCGCGGCGGTGGCCCGGTAGCGGGCGTTGAGATCGCGCACGAGATCGCGGACGCCCCGGTGGTCGGGCTCGGCGGGGTACGACGGGTCGAGGAGCCACCAGTCCGGGCCGTGCGCCTCGGACCACTCGGCGCCCTGCGCGAACTCCTGCCCCATGAAGAGGAGTTGCTTGCCCGGGTGCGCCCACATGAAGCCCAGGTAGGCGCGCAGGTCCGCGCGTTGCCGCCACCAGTCGCCCGGCATCTTGGAGACCAGCGATCGTTTGCCGTGCACCACCTCGTCGTGGGAGATCGGCAGGACGTAGTTCTCGCTGTACGCGTACATCATCGAGAAGGTCATCTCGTGGTGGTGGTACGCGCGGTGCACGGGGTCGTGCGCCATGTACTGGAGCGAGTCGTGCATCCAGCCCATGTTCCACTTCAGGCCGAAGCCCAGCCCGCCGCTGTCGGTCGGCCGGGTCACCCCGTCCCAGGCGGTGGACTCCTCGGCGACGGTCACCACCCCGGGGCAGCGCCGGTACACGGTGGCGTTCATCTCCTGGAGGAAGGCCACCGCGTCCAGGTTCTCCCGGCCGCCGTGCTCGTTCGGCGTCCACCGGCCCGGCTCGCGCGAGTAGTCCAGGTAGAGCATGGAGGCCACCGCGTCCACCCGCAGGCCGTCCACATGGAACTCCTCGCACCAGTAGACGGCGTTCGCCACCAGGAAGTTGCGCACCTCGCGCCGGCCCAGGTCGAACTCCAGCGTGCCCCAGTCGGGATGCGCGGCCCGCAGCGGATCGGGGTGCTCGTACAGCGGGCGCCCGTCCAACTCGGCCAGTGCCCACTCGTCGCGCGGGAAGTGGGCCGGCACCCAGTCCATCAGCACCCCGATGCCGGCCTGGTGCAGCCGGTCCACCAGGTACTTGAAGTCGTCCGGGGTGCCCAGGCGGGCCGTCGGCGCGTAGAAGCCGGTGACCTGGTAGCCCCACGAGCCGCCGAACGGGTGCTCCGCGACCGGCATCAGCTCCACATGGGTGAAGCCCATCTCCTTGACGTACGCGGGCAGTTGGTCCGCGAGTTCCCGGTAGGACAGGCCGGGCCGCCAGGACGGCAGATGCACCTCGTACACGGAGAACGGCGCCTCGTGCACCGGTACGTCCCCCCGGTGGGCCAGCCACTTTGCGTCCTCCCACACGTGGTGCGAGACGTGCACCACCGACGCGGTGGCCGGCGGGGCCTCGGTGCGGCGGGCCAGCGGGTCGGCGCGCAGGGTGCGGGAGCCGTCGGGCCGGGTGATCTCGAACTTGTACAGCTCGCCCTCGCCGATCCCCGGCACGAACAGCTCCCAGACCCCGGAGGAACCCAGCGAACGCATCGGGAAGCCGGTGCCGTCCCAGAAGTCGAAGTCCCCGGCGACCCGCACCCCCCGGGCGTCGGGCGCCCACACCGCGAACCGGGTGCCGGTCACCCCCTGGTGGGTCAGGACGTGGGCGCCGAGGGCCCGCCACAGCTGCTCGTGCCGGCCCTCGCCAATCAGATGCAGGTCCAGCTCGCCGAGCGTGGGCAGGAAGCGGTAGGCGTCCTCGGTCTCGTGCACCGCGCCGTCGTACGCCACCCGCAGCCGGTAGGCGTCCGGTACGGCGGTCAGCGGGAGCAGGCCGGAGAAGAAGCCGTCGCCGTCGTCGCGCAGTTCGGCGCGGAGTTCGCCGGCGACGACGGTGACCGAGCGGGCGCCCGGGCGCAGGGCCCGGAAGACGACGCCGTCCGGCACCGGGTGGGCACCGAGTACGGCGTGCGGGTCGTGGTGGGTGCCGTGCAGCAGCCGGTCGCGGTCCCCGGCCTCCCAGGGCGCGGCGGTCCCGGCGGCGGATACGTGATTCTTCGACGTCACGAGCGAGTCTCCCGGGGTGGATCGGGTCAGTTCGGGTCGGACGCGGCGAGGCGGCGGACCGCCGACAGCGGCACCGGCAGCCAGTCGGGGCGGTGGCGGGCCTCGTACACCACCTCGTAGACGGCCTTGTCGGTCTCGTAGGCGCGCAGCATGACCGGATCGGTGCGCGGGTCGCGCCCGGTCACCTCCGCGTACCCGGAGCAGTAGGCGGCCCGGCAGTCGTGCGCCCAGCGCGGTGCGGGCGGGCTCGCCGAGCGGGCCGCGTAGTCGAAGGAGCGGAGCATCCCCGCGATGTCCCGCACCGGTGGCTGCGGCATCCGCCGCTCGGCCGGCGGCCGGGCCGGCTCCCCCTCGAAGTCGATCAGCGACCAGTCGCCGGACGGCGCGCGCAGACACTGCCCGAGGTGCAGGTCCCCGTGCACCCGCTGCGCCGTCCAGGTACGGCCCTGGGTCACCAGCTCGCCCAGCGCCGTGTACGCCGAGCGCAGCCCCTCCTCGTAGGGCACCAGCGCGGGCACCGCCTGGACGGCCGCCGCCAGCCGCTCGGTCATCCCCTGGACCAGCGGCCCCAGTTGGGCCGGGCCGAGGGTGACCGTCGGCAGGGCGCGGGCGAGCGCGGTGTGCACCTCGGCGGTGGCCCGGCCCAGCGCCCGCGCCTCGGGGGCGAAGCCCTCGCCCTTGGCGAGGGCCCGCAGCGCCAGCTCCCAGCCGTCGGCGGCTCCGCTCACGAACGGCTGGAGCACCGCGAGCACATGCGGCTCCCCGTCCAGTTCGGTGTGCAGCCACGCCGTCGGCGCGGGCACCCGGGGACAGCCCTCACGGGCCAGCGCCAGCGGCAGTTCCAGGTCGGGGTTGATCCCGGGGACCACCCGGCGCAGCACCTTCAGGATGAACGCGTCCCCGTACACCACCGAGGTGTTGGACTGCTCGGCGGCCAGCAGCCGGGCCACCAGGTGCGGCCGGATCTCCCGGCGCGGGTCCCGTTCGAAGACGAGCCCGCCGATGCGCGCCCGGGTGCGCAGGGCCTCCAGGAGCACTTCGGCGGGCCGGGGGTCGTAGAGGGCGTCGTACGCCGTGTGTCCGGCGAGCGGGCCCCTGTCCACATGGCCGATCAGCGCGGGCGCCAGCCGGGGCGGCAGCGCCTCGCGCACGCCTATGAGGAGCTGGTAGCAGTGGCCGGTTCGCGGCCCCGACGGCTGATGGACCCGCACCAGGATGTGGTACAGGCCCAATCTCCCGTCGGGCGGCAGGAGTTGGGTGACGGCCACCGGAGTGAACCCGGTGACCGGGCGACCCTTGCCCGCGAACCAGCGCTGCCGGGGCAGCCAGGCGCGCAGCAAGGGGGCCAGTGAGTCGAGGGTGGTGCTCAATGGAGGGGTGACCGCTTCCGTCATGGGCGTCACGTCCTTTCCCCGGGTCGTCGGGGTGTCACTGTCGCGTGCCCGGGGCGGGGCGGGGGAAACGCCCCGCGGCGCGAGCGGCGTGGCTACACCGCCTCCCGGCGCAGCCGGAACCAGTAGAAGCCGTGTCCCGCGAGGGTCAGCAGATACGGCAGCTCGCCCACCGCCGGGAAGCGCACCCCGCCGAACAGCTCGACCGGGTGCCGCCCGCCGAACCGGCTCAGGTCCAGCTCGGTGGGCTGGGCGAAGCGGGAGAAGTTGTGCACGCACAGCACCAGGTCGTCCTCGTACTCGCGCAGGAAGGCGAGCACGGCGGGATTGCTCGACTGGAGTTCGGTGTACGTGCCGAGGCCGAAGGCGGGGTTCTGCTTGCGGATCTCGATCATGCGCCGGGTCCAGTGCAGCAGGGAGGACGGCGAGGACATGGCGGCTTCCACGTTGGTGACCTGGTAGCCGTAGACCGGGTCCATGATCGTGGGCAGGAAGAGCCGGCCCGGATCGCTCGACGAGAAGCCGGCGTTGCGGTCGGGGGTCCACTGCATGGGGGTGCGTACGGCGTCGCGGTCGCCGAGCCAGATGTTGTCGCCCATGCCGATCTCGTCGCCGTAGTAGAGGATCGGCGAGCCGGGCAGGGACAGCAGCAGGGCGGTGAACAGCTCGATCTGGTTGCGGTCGTTGTCGAGCAGCGGGGCGAGCCGGCGCCGGATGCCGATGTTGGCGCGCATGCGGGGGTCCTTGGCGTACTCGGCCCACATGTAGTCGCGTTCCTCGTCGGTGACCATCTCCAGGGTCAGCTCGTCGTGGTTGCGCAGGAAGATGCCCCACTGGCAACTGGACGGGATCGCGGGCGTCTTGGCGAGGATCTCGGAGACCGGGTAGCGCGACTCGCGCCGCACGGCCATGAAGATCCGCGGCATCACCGGGAAGTGGAAGGCCATGTGGCACTCGTCGCCGCCCGAGGTGTAGTCCCCGAAGTAGTCGACCACGTCCTCCGGCCACTGGTTGGCCTCGGCCAGCAGCACCTTGTCCGGGTACTGGGCGTCGATCTCCTTGCGCACCCGCTTGAGGAACTGGTGGGTCGCGGGCAGGTTCTCGCAGTTGGTGCCCTCCTGCTGGTACAGGTACGGCACCGCGTCCAGCCGGAACCCGTCGATGCCGAGATCGAGCCAGAACTTCAGCGCGGAGATCATCTCCTCCTGCACCGCCGGGTTCTCGTAGTTGAGGTCCGGCTGGTGCGAGAAGAAGCGGTGCCAGTAGTACTGCTTGCGTACCGGGTCGTACGTCCAGTTGGAGGCCTCGGTGTCGACGAAGATGATCCGCGCGTCCGGGTACTGCTTGTCGTCGTCGGCCCAGACGTAGTAGTCCCCGTACGGGCCGTCCGGATCGCGGCGGGACTCCTGGAACCACGGGTGCTGGTCGCTGGTGTGGTTCATGACGAAGTCGATGATCACGCGCATGCCGCGCTGGTGGGCGGCGTCCACGAACTCCACGAAGTCGGCGAGGTCGCCGAACTCCGGCAGCACCGCGGTGTAGTCCGAGACGTCGTAACCGCCGTCTCTGAGCGGCGACTTGAAGAAGGGCGGCAGCCACAGGCAGTCCACGCCGAGCCACTGGAGGTAGTCGAGCTTGGCGGTCAGGCCCTTGAGGTCGCCGACGCCGTCGCCGTTGCTGTCCTGGAAGGAGCGGACCAGCACCTCGTAGAAGACGGCGCGCTTGAACCAGTCCGGGTCCCGGTCCCCGGCCGGAGTGTCCTGAAAGGTGTCCGGGACGGGCTCATTGACGATCATGTGGTGGGTGACCCTCCGATCTGCGGGTTGGACGGTCGCAGGACGGTGAAGACGTGCGCGGGCCGGTGGCCCGGTTCCAGGCGCACATAGTTGGCCCTGCCCCAGTGGTAGGTCTCGCCGGTGAGCTCGTCGCGCACCGGCACCGACTCGTGCCAGTCCAGGCCGAGTTGCGGCATGTCCAACGAGACCGTGGCCTCCTGGGTGTGGTGGGGGTCGAGGTTGGCGACGACCAGAACCGTGTTCGAGCCGCCGCGCTTCGAGTAGGCGATCACGGCGTCCTGGTCGGCGTGGTGGAAGTGCAGATCGCGCAACTGGCGCAGGGCGGGGCTGCGGCGCCGGATGTGGTTGAGCTTGGTGATCAGCGGGGCGATGGTGCGGCCCTCGCGTGCGGCGGTGTCCCAGTCGCGTGGTGTGAGCTGGTATTTCTCGGAGTCGAGGTATTCCTCGCTGCCTTCGCGCAGGGGGGTGTTCTCGCACAGTTCGTAGCCGCTGTAGATGCCCCAGCTGGGGGAGAGGGTGGCGGCGAGGACGGCGCGGACCTCGAAGGCGGGGCGGCCGCCGTGCTGGAGGTAGGCGTGCAGGATGTCGGGGGTGTTGGGGAAGAGGTTGGGCCGCATGTAGGCGGCTGCCTCGCCCGTCAACTCGGTGAGATATGCGGTGAGTTCGTCTTTGGTGGTGCGCCAGGTGAAGTAGGTGTAGGACTGCTGGAAGCCGATCTGCGCCAGGGTGTGCATCATGGCGGGGCGGGTGAAGGCCTCGGCCAGGAAGATCACGTCGGGGTCTTGGTCGTTGATCTCGGCGATGACGCGTTCCCAGAAGACGACCGGTTTGGTGTGGGGGTTGTCGACGCGGAAGATCCGTACCCCGTGGTCCATCCAGTGCCGCAGCACCCGCACGGTCTCGGTGACGAGGCCGTCCATGTCCGTGTCGAAGGCGATCGGGTAGATGTCCTGGTACTTCTTGGGCGGGTTCTCGGCGTGGGCGATGGTGCCGTCGGGCCGGTGGTGGAACCACTCGGGGTGTTTGTGCACCCAGGGGTGGTCGGGGGAGCACTGGAGGGCGAAGTCCAGGGCGATCTCCAGGCCCAGTGCGCGGGCCCGGTCGACGAAGTGGTCGAAGTCCTCGATCGTGCCGAGCCGGGGGTGGACGGTGTCGTGTCCGCCTTCGGGGGAGCCGATGGCCCAGGGGACGCCGACGTCGTCGGGGGTGGCGGTGAGGCTGTTGTTGCGGCCCTTGCGGAAGGTGTGGCCGATCGGGTGGATCGGGGGCAGGTAGACCACGTCGAAGCCCATGTCGGCGATCGGCTTCAGCCGCCGCTCGGCGGTGCGGAAGGTGCCGTGGGGGTGTGCGGCGGTGCCCTCGCTGCGGGGGAAGAACTCGTACCAGGAGCCGTAGAGCGCGCGCTCGCGCTCGACCAGCAGCGGCATCGGGTCCGACGCGGTCACCAACTCCCGCAACGGATACCGCGCGAGCACCTCCCGCACCTTTGGCCGCAGCGCCTCCGCGAGCCGCCAGGCGGCCGGGCGCTCCTCGTCCCGCAGGGCGCGGGCCGCCTCCAGCACGCGCCGCCGCCGTGCCTCGGGGACCCCGGCGGCGGCGCGCTCGTACAGCCGGGCGCCCTCCTCCAGGACCAGTTCGGTGTCGATGCCGGCCGGGATCTTGATCCGGGCGTGCCGGTGCCAGGTGGTGAGCGGATCGGCCCAGGCCTCCACCGTGTACGTCCAGCGGCCGGGCGCACCCGCCGTGACGATGGCGCCCCAGCGGTCGGTGCCCGGGGCGAGTTCCCGCATCGGGGTCCAGGGTCCGGGCCGGCCCGCCGGGTCGCGCAGCACCACGTTCGCCGCGACCGCGTCGTGCCCCTCCCGGAACACGGTGGCCGACACCTCGAACGACTCCCCGGTCACCGCCTTGGCGGGCCGGCGACCGTGCTGCACCACGGGGCGCACGTCGAGGACCGGGATGCGACCGGTCACGGGGACGGGCCCCGGTGGCTTCGGAGCGGGGGACTTCGGACGTTTGCGGTCCGCAGGCTTCTTCCCGGCCGCCGTGGCCCTGCGGCCCGGCGGGGTTGCTGACGAATGGTTCGTGGCGGGCATGACCGCTCCTGTCCGCGTCAACGTGGCTGTGGGCGGATGACTATGGGGAGGTGGGTCCTGCGGGAGGTGCTGGGCGCGACCTGTGGGGTGGATATGGAGGAGCCTTCCCACCCTTCTCGGGTGGGCAATCCGGAACTTTGTTAACTACTCGCGCGTATGTCCACCCGCAAGACCGGCCCACTTCCGCGAGTGCCCCGGCGCCGCCTCCCCACGCCCCGACACCCCCGGTGGTACGTCCCCACCGACGCCCCGGTAACCACTACCGTCGGAAGGGACGAACGAGACGTGCCCCGCCGTGCGTCTCATCCCGATAACGCGCCCGAGGTGGAATGTGAAGGCGATCCGTCGGTTCACCGTCCGTCCCGTTCTCCCCGAACCCCTCCGGCCGCTGAGCGACCTCGCGCACAATCTGCGCTGGTCCTGGCACGCGGAAACGCGCGATCTGTTCCAGTCCGTCGACCCCGAGGCATGGGCCGCGGCCGGCTGCGACCCGGTACGGCTGCTCGGCCGGGTGCGGCCCGCGCGGCTGGCCGAGCTGGCCGGGGACCGGCGGTTCCGGCGCCGGCTGAACGCCGCCGCCGACGACCTGGACGACTATCTGACCGGCGACCGCTGGTACCAGGCCCAGAACGAGGGCCTGCCCGCCGCGGTGGCCTATTTCTCCCCGGAGTTCGGCATCACGGCCGCGCTGCCCCAGTACTCCGGCGGGCTCGGCATCCTCGCCGGCGACCACCTCAAGGCGGCCAGCGACCTCGGGGTGCCGCTGATCGGGGTCGGACTGCTGTACCGGCACGGCTACTTCCGGCAGACCCTGTCCCGCGACGGCTGGCAGCAGGAGCACTACCCGGTGCTCGACCCCAACGAACTGCCCCTCACCCAGCTGAAGGAGGCCGACGGCACCTGTGCCCGGATCTCCCTCGCGCTGCCCGGCGGCCGGGCCCTGCGCGCCCGGATCTGGCTGGCCCAGGTCGGCAGGGTGCCGCTGCTGCTGCTCGACTCCGACGTGGAGGAGAACGACCTCGGCGAACGCTCCGTCACCGACCGGCTCTACGGCGGCGGCAGCGAGCACCGGCTGCTCCAGGAGATGCTGCTGGGCATAGGAGGGGTCCGCGCGGTGCGCGCGTACTGCCGGCTCACCGGGCACCCGGAGCCCGAGGTGTTCCACACCAACGAGGGGCACGCCGGCTTCCTCGGCCTGGAGCGGATCGCCGAACTGTGCGCCCGCGGGCTGGAGTTCGACGCGGCGCTGGAGGCGGTGCGGGGCGGCACGGTGTTCACCACGCACACCCCCGTCCCGGCCGGCATCGACCGCTTCGAACGGGACCTGGTCGCCCGGCACTTCGGGCCGGACGCCGAGCTGCCCGGCATCGAGACCCCGCGCATCCTCGCGCTCGGCATGGAGACCTACCCGGGCGGCGAGCCGAACCTGTTCAACATGGCCGTGATGGGGCTGCGGCTGGCCCAGCGCGCCAACGGGGTGTCGCTGCTGCACGGCCGGGTCAGCCGGGAGATGTTCGCCGGACTCTGGCCGGGATTCGACGCCGAGGAGGTGCCGATCACCTCCGTGACCAACGGGGTGCACGCGCCCACCTGGGTGGCCCCGGAGGTGCTGCGGCTCGGCGCCCGGCAGATCGGCACCCAGCGGGCCGAGGACGCGCTGAGCGTCGGCGGTTCCGAGCGCTGGGACGCGGCGGCGGACATCCCGGACCAGGACGTCTGGGAGCTGCGCCGCACGCTGCGCGAACAGCTGGTGCTGGAGGTACGGGAGCGGCTGCGCGCCTCCTGGCGGCAACGCGGGGCGGGCAACGCCGAGCTGGGCTGGATCGACGGCGTGCTCGACCCGGACGTGCTCACGATCGGCTTCGCCCGGCGCGTGCCGTCGTACAAACGGCTCACCCTGATGCTCCGCGACCGCGACCGGCTGCGGGCGCTGCTGCTGCACCCGGAGCGGCCGGTGCAGATCGTGGTGGCGGGCAAGGCGCACCCGGCCGACGACGGGGGCAAGCGCCTCGTCCAGGAGCTGGTCCGGTTCGCCGACGACCCGGAGGTGCGCCACCGGATCGTCTTCCTGCCCGACTACGGCATGGCGATGGCGCAGAAGCTCTACCCGGGCTGCGACGTCTGGCTGAACAACCCGCTGCGCCCGCTGGAGGCCTGCGGCACCTCCGGGATGAAGGCGGCGCTCAACGGCTGTCTGAACCTCTCGGTGCGCGACGGCTGGTGGGACGAGTGGTTCCGGCCGGACTTCGGCTGGGCCATCCCGACCGCCGACGGCCCCGGCACGGACCCGGAGCGGCGCGACGACATCGAGGCGGCGGCCCTGTACGACCTGCTGGAGCAGCGGATCACCCCGCGCTTCTACGAGCGCGGCCGGGGCGGGCTGCCGGACCGCTGGATCCAGATGGTCCGCCAGACCCTCACCCTGCTCGGCCCCAAGGTGCTGGCCGGCCGCATGGTCCGGGAGTACGTGGACCGGCTCTACACCCCGGCCGCCCGCTCGCACCGCGCGCTGACCCCGGACGCCGCGCGGGAGCTGGCCGGGTGGAAGGCGCGGGTGCGGGAGGCCTGGCACGGGGTGAGCGTCGACCACGTGGAGACCACCGAGACCACGGCCACGGCCGAACTGGGCACGACGCTGGGTCTGCGGGTCCGGGTCGCCCTCGGGGGGCTGACCCCCGACGACGTGGAGGTGCAGGCGGTGTCCGGGCGGGTGGACGCGCAGGACCGCATCACCGACGCCACCGTCGTCCCGCTGAAACCGGCCGGCACCCCCGACCTGGAGGGCCGCCACCTCTACGAGGGCCCCCTCGCCCTCGACCGCACCGGCCCCTACGGCTACACGGTCCGCATCCTGCCCACCCACCGCCTGCTGGCCTCCGGTGCGGAACTGGGCCTGGTGGCCCTGCCGTCGGACGAACTGGTGGAGCAGACGGGGGTGTTGCTGCGCTAGGGAAGCCAGGGAAGGGTCCGGCACGACGTGATCAGCCGCGCGAGGCCCGAGCAGTCGTCCCCGCCGGCCGGGTCGGGGGCGTACAGCCAGTAGGTGGTCGTCAGGGTCGCGAGGGTCAGCAGCACGGCGGCCACCACGGACGGCAGCGCGAGTCCGCGGCGTTCGCTCCGGGGCAGTCGGGCGAACGCCGGCAGGGCGCCGAGCGCGCAGGCGAGACCGGCCCAGGAAGTGAGGTACATCCGGATGGACGGGCCGACGTAGGCGCAGTCCCGGTAGCTGTCGGAGCCGAAGGAGAGGTGCGCCGCCAGCAGGGCGGCCGAGAGGAGCGTCAGCAGGAGGACCGGCAGCGCGCGCCGGGTCACTCCTCCGTCAGTCCCTCGCACAGCCTGCGCAGGGCCGTGCCGCAGCGGCGGGCGTAGGCGTGTTGCAGGCCCCGGGTGGCGGGGCCGCCGGCCCTGGCGTACCAGCTGGCGGGTTTGCTGAACGCGGCGACGGTCAGCCAGACCGTGCCGTCGCCGGTGCGGTCGACGACGAAGGCCTCCTCGCCGCACTCGGGGTGGCCGTCGAGGGTGCCGTAGCCCCAGCCGGCGCGGCGCGGCTCCTCGGTGGTCCAGATGATCCGGCAGGGGGCCCTGACCAGGCCGGCCAGGGAGACCGTGACGTCCACGCCGGGGGCGGCGCGGTCGGCGGCGGCGGTTATGCCGACGCCCATCGCGCGGTGCATCTCCCAGGTGAGGACCGCCTCGGCGGCCCGGTCGAAGACCTTTCGGCCCTCGCCGAGGCGGGCGCGCGCCAGCAAGGGGCGGTAGCCGGGCGGGCAGAAGGTCAGGTCGTCGCGGGTGGCTCCGACCGGTTCGTAGGTGAAGGGTGCCGAGGACATGGGGCCCAAGAGTAGGGCGGCACCCGGAGGAGATCCGCTCCGGGTGCCGCCCTCTTCACCGTCCTGCCCTCGTCACCGCCGCGCGGGGGTCAGTTGACGTTGACCGCCGACCAGGCCGCCGCCACCGCCTTGTACTCGGCGCTGGAGGAGCCGTACAGGGCGGACGCCGCGGACAGCGTGCCCGTGCGGGCCGACTTGTAGTTGGTGGTCGACGTGAAGTACGTCGTCAGCGCCTTGTACCAGATCTGCAGCGCCTTGTCCCGGCCGATGCCGGTGACCGTGGAGCCGTTGTAGGTCGGGGAGTTGTACGACACTCCGTTGACCGTCTTCGCGCCGCTGCCCTCGGACAGCAGGTAGAAGAAGTGGTTGGCGACGCCGGACGAGTAGTGGACGTCCAGGTTGCCGACGGAGGAGGACCAGTAGTCCGCCGAGCCGCCGTCCTTGCTGGGCTTGTCCATGTAGCGCAGCGGGGTGCCGTCGCCGTTGATGTTGATCTTCTCGCCGATGAGGTAGTCGCCCTTGTCGGTCGAGTTGTTGGCGTAGAACTCCACGCCGGTGCCGAAGATGTCCGAGGTGGCCTCGTTCAGGCCGCCGGACTCGCCGCTGTAGTTGAGGCCCGCGGTGTTGGAGGTGACACCGTGGCTCATCTCGTGGCCGGCCACGTCCAGCGCGGTCAGCGGGTGGTTGTTCCCGGAGCCGTCGCCGTACGTCATGCAGAAGCAGCTGTCGTCCCAGAACGCGTTCACGTACGAGTTGCCGTAGTGGACGCGGGAGTAGGCGCCGACACCGTTGTTCTTGATGCCGTTGCGGCCGAAGGTGTTCTTGTAGAAGTCCCAGGTCTCCTGGGCGCCGTAGGCGGCGTCCGCGGCGGCCGTCTGGTCCGTCGAGGAGCTGGAGGCGGCGCCGGTGCCCCACACGTTGTCGGCGTCGGTGAACAGCGTGCCCTTGCCGGACGTCTTGTGCGCCAGGTTGTAGGTGCTGTGGCCGCCGCGGGTGGCGTCGGTGAGCTGGTACGTCGAGCCCGACAGGGTGGTGTCGAGGTTGACGGTGCCGGAGTAGAGGGTCTTGCCCGTGCCGGTCGCGTTCTCGATGCCCTGGTACTCGAAGAGCTTCTTGCCGGTGGCGGCGTCGGTGATGACGTGCAGCTGGTTCGGGGTGCCGTCGTCCTGGAGGCCGCCGACGACGGTCTCGTAGGCGAGGACGGGCGTGCCGGAGCCGGCCCAGATCACCTTGCGGGCGCCGTCCGCGGTGGACTGCGCGGAGCCGAGGGTCTTGGCGGCGGACACGGCCTGCTTCTCGGCCTTGGCCGGGGTGAGCTTGGGCGTGAGCGAGGCCACCTTGATGGTCGCCTTGTTCGCCTTGGTGACGCCCTCGGTCTTGCCGGTCTTGGACGTGTGGACGACCAGGTCGCCACCGAGGACCGGCAGGCCCGCGTAGGTGCGCTCGTAGCGGGTGTGGACCGTGCCGTCGAGGTCCTTGACGACGTCCTTGACGACCAGCTTCTCCTTGGCGCCGAGACCTATCTGCTGCGCGGTCTCGGGGGCGTCGGCCTGCGCCTGCTTGATCAGCGACGTGTGGGCCGAGGCGGACAGCATCGCCGGGGCGGCGGCCGGCACCTTGGCGGCGGCCGGGGCGGGGGTGGCCGAGGCGCTCGTGGCCATACCGGCGGAGATCAGGGCTCCGGCGGCGACGGCGGTGGCGATGGCGAGGGTGGTGCGCTTGTGACGCGCGTAGAGGGGGCTCACGCAAGCTCCTTCTCGTGGGGGAGACCGGTCAGCGTGGGGTTACTGGCCGGGAAGTATTTCGCTGTGAAGCTGCTGTGCTGCTTGCGGCGTGGAGAGAGAGTGACATCAAGGGCGCGTACATGTCATGACCCTGAAGTGATGTTGGCTGGAAGTCGACCGTCCAGTAAACGTTGCGGGCGTGTGAACAGGGGTACTCCGAGGGGTTCGCTTCCCTCAATGACCTTGAATTACCAGGGCTTTGGGGAGTGGTTCACAGGAACGTCAGGTTCCGGCAGTCTTGCGCCTCCCCGTCAGGCGTGGCCGAAAGCCGTTCTCGGGAAGTTCCTCGTTGTTGGCCGAGTTGTTGGCCGATTCGCCCACCGGTCATGGCCGGAGGGCGTCCCCGTGCCACGTCCGCCACAGCGCCGCGTAGGCGCCGCCGGCCGCCACCAGCTCCTCGTGGGTCCCCAGTTCGGTCAGCCGGCCCCCCTCCATCACCGCCACCCGGTCCGCGTCGTGCGCGGTGTGCAGGCGATGCGCCACGGCGATGACGGTCCGGCCGCGCAGCACGGCGGCGAGGGCGCGCTCGGTGTGCCGGGCCGTCGTCGGGTCCAACAGGGCGGTCGCCTCGTCCAGGATCAGCGTGTGCGGGTCGGCCAGCACCACGCGGGCCAGCGCCAGTTGCTGCGCCTGGGAGCCGTCGGTCGGGTGGCCCCCGGCGCCGAGGCGGGTGCCGAGCCCCTCGGGCAGCTCACCGACCCAGCCGTCGGCGCCCACGGCCGCGAGCGCCGCCCACAACCGCTCGTCCGTGGCGTCCGGTTCGGCGATGCGCAGGTTGTCCCGGACGGTGCCCAGGAACACATGGTGCTCCTGGGTGACCAGGACGACCTGGCGGCGCAGCAGCTCCGGGGACAGCCCGGCGACCGGCACCCCGCCCACCGTCACCGTGCCGCACCCGGGCCGGTCGACGCCCGCGATCAGCCGGCTCAGCGTGGTCTTCCCGGCGCCCGACGGGCCCACCACGGCGAGGCGTTCACCGGGGCGCACGGCCAGGTCCACCCCGCGCAGCACCTCGTCGCCGTGCTCGTAGGCGTAGCGCACACCGCGCACCTCGATCCGGTCGTCCACGGGCCTCGCGCCGTCGCCGTCCGCCGCGCCGCCGGGCGCCGGGGCCAGCCCCTCCACCCGGGCGAACGAGGCACCGCTGGACTGCATCTGCTCCACCCGCATCAGGATCTGGTCCAACGGCTCCACCAGCTGGCGCAGATACAGCGCCGCCGCCACCACCGCGCCGACCCCGACCGCGCCCCGCGTGTACAGCCAGCCGCCGAGCAGCAGCACGCCGACCGTCGGGACGGTGTACGTCGTCTCGACCGCCGGGAAGAACACCGTGCGCAGGAACAGCGTGTACAGCCGGGCCCGCCGGGACCGGTCGAGGGCGTCCCGGCTCGCCGCGATCCGCCGCCCGGCGAGACCGAACGCCTCGACGGTACGGGCGCCCTCGGCCGTCGTCGCGATGATCTCCGCGACCGCGGATCCTGCCGCGCCCTCGGCGAGATAGCCGTCCCGGGCCCGCCGCAGGTACCAGCGCAGCACCAGCCAGATCGGGGTCAGCCCGAGCACCCCGAACGCACCGAGCAGCGGATCGAGGGCGAACACCGCGCCCAGCACGAACAGCGCCTGCACGCTGTTCACCAGCAGCTCCGGGCCCGCGTCCCGCAGGGTGTCGCCGACGGCCGTCACATCCGCCGTGCCGCGCGCGGTCAGATCGCCGGTGCCGGCCCGCTCCACCACGGCGGCGGGCAGCGCCAGCACCCGGTCGACGTACCCCTCGCGCACCCGCGCCAGCGTCCGCTCGCCGAACCGGTAGCCCGCCCGGCGCGCCCAGCGGGCCAGCACCAGCTGGGCCAGCGCGCACAGCAGGATCCACAGGGCCAGCCGGTCCACCGCGCCGACCCCGCGCCCGGCCCGCACCTCGTCGACGATCCGGCCGACCAGCCACGGCCCGGCGAGCCCCGCGGCCGCGGCGAGCACGTTCAGTGACAGCGTCCCGGCGAACGCCCCCCGATCGGCCCGCACCAACCGCGCCACCGCCCGCCGCACCTGCGCCCGCCCGGCGACCGGCAGCAGCGTCTCGTCCGTGGTCATGGGGTGGTCGCCTCCGTGCCGGTGATGCCTGTGTCGCGGGCCACCAGGGCGCGGTAGCCCGGTTCTTCGGCCAGCAGCCGCCGGTGCGGGCCGCTCGCGACGACCTTGCCGTCGGCCAGGAACACCACGGTGTCCGCCTGGTCGAGTACGAGTGGGGAGGTGCTGGTGACCAGGGTGGTGCGGCCGTCCCGGGCCGCGCGCAGGCGCCCGGCCACCGTCGCCTCGGTGTGCGCGTCCAGCGCGGAGGTCGGCTCGACGGCCAGCAGCACCTCGGGATCGGCCAGCAGCGCCCGCACCAGCCGCAGCCGTTGCCGCTGCCCGCCGGACAGGCTGCGGCCCTGCCCGGAGACCACCGAGTCCAGACCGTCGGGCAGCGCGCGCACGACATCCTCCGCGGCGGCCGTGTGCACCGCCCGGCGCAGGCCGTCACCGGTCACCTCCCCGCCCTCGCCGGCCAGGCGCCCCGTGGCCAGCATGTCGCGCAGCGGTCCGGCGAAGAGGTACGCCTCGTGGTCCGCGACCAGGATGCGATGACGCACCTCGGCCAGTGGGATCGCGTCCAGCCGGACCCCGCCCCAGGTGGCGTCGGTCGGGCCGTAGCGGCCGAGCCGGTCGACGACGGCGGTGGCGTCGGCGGGGCGGGCGGCGGCCAGTGCGGTCAGCCGGCCCGGCGCCACCCGCAACCCGGAGGCGGGGTCGTACAGTTCGGCCGGTCCCGCGGGCGCGGGCAGCGTGCCCTCGTCCGGGTCGGGTGCCAGCCGCAGCAGCCCCACGACACGACGCGCGGCGACCACGCCCCGGTTGAGGTCGTAGGCCATCTCCACGAAGAACGTCACCGGACCCACCAGCACCGCGACATAGCCGTACACGGCGACCAGCTGGCCCACGCTCAGCTCGCCCTGGGCCGTCATCCGGGCCGCCAGCCAGGCGACGACGGCGAGGAACAGGGTGGGCAGGCCCACGGCGAGCGCCTGTACCCAGCTGGCCACCGCGCCCACCCGGTAGCCCTGGTCGAGCAGCCGCCGCGAGTCCGCGCGGAAGGCGTCCGCGACCAGCCCCTTGCCGCCGAGGCCGCCCAGCACCCGCAGCCCGCCCGCGAGATCGGCGATCCGGGCGGTGAGCACGGCCTGCCGCTCCCGGTACTCGCTCTCCACGCCCTGCAACCGGCGCGTGAGCGGGCCGGTGACCAGGGCGAGCACCGGCAGACCGAGCAGCACCACCAGGGCGAGCAGCGGGGACACCGTCACCAGCAGCCCGGCCACCACCCCGTAGAAGACGAGCGAGCCGACGCCCGGCCCGACCATGGTCAGCGCGTCCGAGACGGACTTCACGTCGCCGACGCCGATCGTCACCACCTCGCCGGCCCCGGTCCGGTCGGACAGCGCGGCGCCCAGCCGCACCACATGCCCCACGACCACCTTCGCCGTACGGAAACCGGCGTCCATGCGCAGCCGGGTCATCGTCCGGTGCCGCAGGATGCTCAGCCAGGCGGTCACCGCCCCCACCGCGAGCATCACCCCGGCCCACCCGGCCAGCGCCCCCAGCCGCCCGGGCACCAGAGCGCCGTCCACCGCCCGTTGCATCAGGTACGGCTGCGCGGCCAGCAGCGTCATCCACACGATGCCGAGGACCGCCCCGGCCGCCGCCCGCCCCGGCTGCCGCGCCACCAGCCACCACAGGTACCACCAGCCACCGCGCGTGTCGGGCGTCCCCGGATCCTCGTACGCGTCGACCATCCGACCCCCCGCTCGCCTGGGACCTTCCGGGAGATGCCGACGGTAGTGGGGGCGACGGCGGCGGATCCATCGAATAAGCGCGCCGCTTGCGGGCCCTGGCCCAAACGAGAGGCCCTAGCCGAGGATCCCCCGGTCGTACGCCACCGCCACCGCCGCCGCGCGGTCGTTGACGCCCAGCTTGGCGTACAGGTGGGTCAGGTGGGTCTTGACCGTGGCCTCGCTGATGAAGAGCTCGCGGGCGATCTCGCGGTTGGCGGTGCCCTTGGCGACCAGGGCGAGGACCTCGCGCTCGCGGGCGGACAGCGGCTCGTTGCCGGGGGCGGGGGCGCGGACCGCCCGCACCAGCCGGGAGGCGATGGCGGGGGAGAGCACCGTACGGCCCTCGGCGGCGGCGCGCACCGCGGTGAACAGCTCCTCGCGCGGGGCGTCCTTGAGGAGGTAGCCGGTGGCGCCCGCCTCGATCGCGGGCAGGGTGTCGGAATCGGTGTCGTACGTGGTGAGGACCAGCACCTTGGCGCGGGCGCCGCGCCGGGTCAGCTCGCGGATCGCGGCCACGCCGGAGCCGCCCGGCATGCGCAGGTCCATCAAGACGACGTCGGGGTCCAGTTCCGCCGCCCGGGCCACCCCCTCCGGGCCGCTCGCGGCCTCGCCGAGCACCCGGAAGCCGGGCGCCGACTCGAACATGCCCCGCAGCCCGTCGCGGACCACCGGGTGGTCGTCGACGATCAGCAGCGTGATGAGGGATTCACTGGTCATCGCGGACCAACGGTACGCGAGCCGACACCGCCGTGCCGTGCCCCGGTTCCGACTCCACGGTGAGCGTGCCCGCGATCCGCTCGGCGCGCGCCCGCATGCCGTCCAGGCCGAAGCCGCCGGCCCGGGTGCGGGCGGGGACGGCGGCCGGGTCGAAGCCGATGCCGTCGTCGCGGATGTCCAGGCTGACCTCGTCGCCCATGAACGACAGGGTGAGGCCGAGACGGCTCGCGCGGGCGTGCCGGGCCGCGTTGGACAGTGCCTCCTGCGCGATCCGCAGCAGCGTCGCCGAGACCTCCTCGTGCAGCGTCTCGGCGGTGCCGGTGACGGTGAACTCGGCCCGCACACCGGTGCGTTCGCCCCACTCGGCGACCGTCTTGTGCAGCGCCTCGGGCAGCCCGGCGGCGGCCAGCTCGACCGGGGCCAGATTGTGCACCGAGCGCCGGGCCTCGCCCAGGCTGTGCCGGGCCAGCGCGGCGGCGCTCTCCAGATGGGTGCGGGCGGTGGCCAGGTCGGGGGCCCCGGCCACCACTTGGAGCTGGGCGATGATGCCGGTCAGGCCCTGCGCGATGGTGTCGTGGATCTCGGCGGCGAGCCGCCGCCGCTCGTCCGCGACGCCCGCCTCCCGGGCCTGCACCAGCAACTGGGCGTGCAGTGCGGCGTTCTCGTCCAGCGCCCGCTGCAACGCCGCGTTGGTGCGCTCCAGCTCGCCGATGGTGTCGGCCTGCACCATGGCATGCTCCTGCTCCTGCCGGGCGTACCGGGTGAACACGCTGACCATGCCCATGTTGACGGCGAGGACGAGGAAGAAGCCGAGCCACAGGACCAGCCCGTGCGGCGGCCAGCCGCCGATCTCGCTGCCCGACATGGTGACGGCGGTCAGGAACAGGCCGGGCAGCACCAGGCGGCGGGGCAGGTCGAGGCCGGCGGTGTAGTAGCCGGTCACCGCGTAGAAGGCGAAGAACGGGTTGGCCCAGGTCAGCAGAAAGCCGATGGCCCAGCGCAGGGCGTAGAGGCACACGCCCGTCCGGCTCGGGGCCGGCTGTTTTCGCCTCACCCACGCCCAGCACCCCTGGAGCACGACGGCCGCGGGCACCAGCACCACCGACACGATCGCCCCGGTGCGGTCCATGCCGGTCACCCGGGCGGACATGGCCGCCGCGACGACGCTGACGCCCAGCAGCGCCCAGGGCCCCCAGTTGTTGAAGGAGACCCGTGGCTGCTGTCGAGCGGTGTTCGTCATGTCCACAGTGTCGGCCACCCCACGTTCACTCCCAGCGGAACCAGCGGGCCGCGGCCGCCGTCAGCAGCACCGCCCAGGCCGCGAGCACACCGAGGTGCCCCCAGCCGGGCCAGTCCCCGGCCGCCGCCTCGCCCAGCGCACGGGCCGCCGCCCCGAACGGGGTGAGTTCCACCACGCGCGCCAGTGTGCGCGGCATCTCCTGCACCGGCAGCCACACGCCCGCGCAGAACATCATCGGGAAGAACACCGCCGTGCCGATCGCGCCCGCGATCTTCGTGGTCCGGGACAGCGCCGAGACGACGGAGCCGAGGGCGAGCGCCGACGCGGTCGCCAGCAGCAGGGCCAGCAGATACCCGGCCGGCCGGGCGGGCAGCCGCACGTCGAAGGCGAGCCGGCCGACGACCAGTGCGAGCAGCGCCGAGGCCAGCGCCACCGTGCCCGTCATGACCATCTGCGCGGACAGCAGCACGGCGGGCCGCACCGGGGTGAGCCGCATCCGGCGCAGGATCCCCCGCTCCCGGTGGCCGGTCAGCACCTGCGGCAGCGACTGCACCCCGGACATGATCAGGGCGATCAGCACCGCGATCGGCACGTAGGCGTCGACCGGCCGCAGCCCGCCCAGGGACGTGTCCGCCTCCCGGAAGGAGGGGATCGAGCCGAGGATCACCAGCAGCAGCGTCGGGAACAGGAAGATCCAGAACACGGCACCGGGCTCCCGGCGAAACAGCCGGAACTCCGTGCGCAGGACGGCGGTGTTCATGCCGTGGCCTCCTTGGTCAGGTCGAGGAACGCGTCGTCGAGCGTGGCGTCGGTGACGCGCAGCTCGTGGGCGGTGACGTGGTGGCGGACGAGCAGGGTGACGACCGCGTTCACGGTCTCGTCCGTGCCCGACAGGGTGATCCGGCCGTCCTTGCGGGCGATCGAGGCGACGGCCGGCAGGGCGGCGAGGTCGTGGTCGTCCAGCGGGGCCGAGGGGGTGAAGCTGATGACGGTGGCGCCCGCCGAGCGGCGGATGAGCCCGGCCGGGGTGTCCAGCGCGGCGACCCGCCCCTTGTCGAGCACCGCGATCCGGTCGCACAGCCGCTGCGCCTCCTCCATGAAATGGGTGACGAGCAGCACGGTGACCCCGCTCGCGCGGACGTCCTCGATCAGCTGCCAGGTGTCCCGGCGGGCGCGCGGGTCGAGGCCGGTGGTCAGCTCGTCCAGCACGACGACCCGCGGGTTCCCGATGAGCGCCAGCGCGATGAACAGGCGCTGGCGCTGACCGCCGGACAGCTTGGCGAACCGGGTGCCGAGCCGGGCGGTGAGCCCGAGGCGTTCGGCGAGCGGCCGCCAGTCGGCCGGGTCCGGGTAGAACGACGCGTACAGCTCCAGCGCCTCGCGCACGGTCAGCTTCGGTTGCAGCTCGCTCTGCTGGAGCTGGGCGCCGAGCAGGCGGGCGACCCGCTCGTGGTCCGCCATGGGATCGAACCCGGCGACCCGGACCCGGCCGGCGTCGGGCTCTCGCAGCCCCTCCACGCACTCGACGGTGGTGGTCTTGCCCGCGCCGTTCGGGCCGAGGATCCCGAAGATCTCGCCCTCCTCGACGGCGAAGGAGACCCCGTCGACCACGGCGCGGCCGGCGTACGACTTGCGCAGATCGGTGACTTCGATGACGGATGGCATGCTCCGAGGCTCCCGCGCGGCCCGTGTGCGCGGCATCGGCCGGCCCGCTGGAACCGGCATCGGCCGATCGGATGATGCGGCCTACGACCCCTTGGGCATCTCGTTCGGATCAGGCCGGGCTCGCGGGCCCCGGCGCGGTCTTAGGACCAGCGGCCGAGCCGGGTCCGGCCAAAACTCGGTGGGCGAGGCCGGGGCCGGTCCGTACGCTCGCCTGTGATGCCCACGACACGTTCAACCACCCAGGACCGCTCCGCCGTCCGCACCCTGCTGCGGCTGTGGCCGTATGTGCGGCCCGTGCGCGCCCGGCTGTGCACGGCCGCCTTCGTGGCGGTCGTCGCCTCCTGTACGGGGCTGGTGATCCCGCTCGTCCTCAAGTGGATGGTGGACGGCCCGGTGGCCGACCGGGACCCGGCCGGGGTCTGGCTCGGCGCGCTGTACCTGCTGCTGCTCGGGATCGCCGAGGCCGTGCTGTTCGGTGTCCGGCGCTGGCTGGTGGCCCGGCCGCTGTCGCGGGTCGAGGCGGACATGCGCTCCTCGCTCTACCGGCACCTGCAACGGCTGCCGGTCGCCTTCCACGACCGCTGGGCCTCCGGCCAGTTGCTGTCGCGCGGCACCACCGACCTGATGCTGCTGCGCATGTTCCTCGCCTTCCCGCTGACCTTCCTGCTGGTCAACGGCGTCACGATCCTCGTCGGCGTGGCCATCATGCTCGCCCAGGACTGGGTGCTCGGGCTGGTCGTGCTCGGGCCCGCCGTGCCGGTGCTGTGGACGTGCGTGGTCTTCGAGGGGCGGTACGCGCGGGCGGCCAGACGGGCGCAGGACCAGGTGGGCGACCTGACCACGCTGGTCGAGGAGAGCGTGCTCGGCATCCGCATCGTCAAGGGGTTCGGGCGGCACCGCGCCCAGACCCGGGCGTTCTCCGCCCTCTCCGGCGAACTGCGCGGGACCGAACTGCACAAGGCGCGGCTGCTGGCCACGATCTGGGGGGTCATCGTCACGCTGCCCGAGCTGGCGATCGGGGCGGCACTGGTGCTGGGCGTGGTCCGGGTCGCCGACGGGGGACTGTCGGCGGGGACGCTGGTGGCGTTCCTCAGCACGGCGCTCGCGCTGCGCTGGCCGGTCGACTCCATCGGGTTCCTGCTGGCGATGAGCCAGGAGGCCGCGACCGCCACCGAGCGGTACTTCGAGGCGATGGACGAGGAACCCGAGGACCGGCCGGCCCCGGCCGAGACCAGTGGCCGGGGCCGGCCGGGCGACGGGCTGCGCTTCGAGGGCGTCCGGTTCCGCTACCCCGACGCGCCCCCCGACTCCCCGCCCCTGCTGACCGGCATCGACCTCCACATCCGCCCCGGCGAGTCCATGGCCCTGGTCGGCGCCACCGGCAGCGGCAAGACCACGCTCACCTCCCTCGTCCCCCGCCTGCACGAGATCACCTCGGGCCGGATCACCCTGAACGGCGTCGACATCACCGAGATGCCCCGCGAGGAGCTGCGGAAGAAGGTCGCCGTGGCCTTCGAGGAACCGACCCTGTTCTCCACGACCGTCGGCGAGAACGTCCTGATGGGCGCCCCGGAGGGCACCGGCGAGGCCGAGCTCGACCGTGCCCTCGCCATCGCGCAGGCCGACTTCGCGCACGCCCTCCCGCAGGGCACCGGCACCCGGGTCGGCGAGCAGGGCCTGAGCCTGTCCGGCGGCCAGCGCCAGCGGCTCGCGCTGGCCCGCGCGGTCGTCGGCCGGCCCGAGTTCCTGGTGCTGGACGACCCGCTGTCCGCCCTGGACGTGCACACCGAGGCCGCCGTGGAGGCCGCGCTGCGCCGGGTGCTCGCCGACACCACCGCGCTGATCGTGGCCCACCGCCCCTCCACCGTGCTGCTCGCCGACCGGGTCGCCCTGCTGTCCGGCGGCCGCATCGCCGCCGTCGGCACCCACCAGGAACTGCTGCGCGGCAACGCCGAGTACGCCCACCTCATGTCCGGGGAACAGGAGGACTCCCGTTGACCGCCCCCACCCCCGCGAACACCACCGCGCCCCCCGACGGCCGGGACGGCGACGACCCCTTCGACCGGGACGTCCTGCCCACCCCGCCCGGCGCCACGGCCGCCCTGCTGCGCTCCCTGCTCGCCCCGATGCGGGCCCGCGTCGCCCTCACCTGCGCCCTCCTGCTGCTCCAGCAGGCGGCGGTGCAGGCGGGCCCGCTGCTGGTGGCGTACGCCATCGACCGCGCCGTACCGGCGTTCCGCGACCACCGGCACGGGCCGCTGATCGCGGTGGGCGCCGGCTATCTGCTGTGCGCCCTGGTCTCCGGCGGACTCCAGGTCGCGTTCGTCCAGACCTCCGCCCGGGTCAGCCAGGACGTGCTGCTCGACCTGCGCGGACGCATCTTCCGGCACGCGCAGGCGCTGAGCGTCGACTTCCACGAGCGGTACAC
The DNA here is from genome assembly GCF_051980735.1 of Streptomyces sp. SCPE 10. Taxonomy (NCBI): domain Bacteria; kingdom Bacillati; phylum Actinomycetota; class Actinomycetes; order Kitasatosporales; family Streptomycetaceae; genus Streptomyces; species Streptomyces sp. SCPE 10. Next base: position 5,292,017 of record NZ_CP197069.1, read on the forward strand.
CTCCGGGCGGCTGATCTCCCGCTCCACCACGGACGTCGAGTCCCTGCGCGAACTCCTGGAGGAGGGGCTCCAGGAACTGGTCACGGTGGTGCTGTCGTTCGTCTACATCGCGGCCACGCTGCTCTGGCTGGACCTCGGGCTCGGCGCGGTCGCGGTGGCCTCCTTCGTGCCGCTGTACTTCCTGGTCCGGCTCTACCAGCGGCGCGCGGGGCGGGTGTTCCGGGTGCGCTCCACGGCGATCGCGGCGGTGATCGTGAAGTTCGTGGAGACGATGAACGGCATCCGGCCGGTGCGCGCGTTCCGCCGGGAGGCGGCCAACGACGCCGAGTTCGCGGTGCTCAACCGCCGGCACGAACGGGCCAACGGCGACTCGCTGCTGGAGATGGCCCGCTATGTGGTGGGCTCCCGGCTGGTGGCCAACACGGCGGTCGCGGGGATCGTGCTCTGGGGCGCCTACCGGGTGGCCGACGGCACGCTGGAGCTGGGCGTGCTGGCGGCGGCCGTGCTGTACCTGCGCCGGCTGTACGACCCGATCGACCGGCTCGGGATGTTCCTGAACTCCTACCAGTCGGCCGCCGCCTCCCTGGAGAAGATCGCGGGCCTGCTGGCGCAGACGCCGTCGGTGCCCGAGCCCCGCGAGCCGCGCGAACTCCCGGCGGTGGCGCGGGACTTCCCGGGCCGCGAGGTGGTCTTCGAGGGGGTCCGCTTCGCCTACCGCACCGGCGGCGAGGTGCTGCCCCGCTTCGACCTGACCCTCCCGGCCGGGCAGACGGTGGCCGTCGTCGGCTCCACGGGCGCGGGCAAGTCCACGCTGGCCAAGCTGCTCGCCCGCTTCTACGACCCCACCGAGGGGCGGGTGCTGCTGGACGGGGTGGACCTGCGCGACCTGCCCACGGCCGAGCTGCGGCGCGGGGTGGTGATGGTGACCCAGGAGGCGTTCCTGTTCTCCGGCACGGTCGCCGACAACATCGCGATCGGCCGCCCGGACGCGAGCCGTGCGGAGATCGAGCGGGCCGCGAAGGTCATCGGCGCCCACGAGTTCATCAGCGCCCTGCCCGACGGCTACGACACCGACGTCCGCAAGCGCGGCGGCCGCATCTCCGCCGGCCAGCGCCAACTGGTCGCGTTCGCCCGCGCGTTGCTCGCCGACCCGGCCGTGCTGATCCTGGACGAGGCCACCAGCTCCCTCGACATCCCCGGGGAACGGGCCGTGCAGCGCGCGATGTCCACGGTGCTGCGCGGCCGTACCGCCGTCGTCATCGCGCACCGCCTGTCCACCGTCGAGATCGCCGACCGCGTCCTGGTGATGGCCGAGGGCCGGATCATCGAGGACGGCCGCCCCGCCGAACTCGTCGCGGGCACCGGGAACTTCGCGGGCCTGCACAAGGCCTGGCGGGACAGCCTGGCCTGAGCGGAACCCCGTGACCGACACCCCGCTCTGGCCGAGCGCCACCCCCGTACCGACGGCCCGCCTGTGCCTCGAACCGCTGCGGGTGGGGCACGCCCGCGAGGCCGTCGCCGTCCTCGACGACGTACGCCTGCACGAGTGGACCGGCGGAACGCCGTGCACCCTCGACGAGCTGGCGGCGAAGTACCGGCGGCAGTCGGCCGGGCGGTCCCCGGACGGCCGGCACGGCTGGCTGAACTGGATGCTGCGGCGGCTCGCCGACGGGCGGCTCGTCGGCACCGTCCAGGCCACCCTCTCCCGCCCCGAATGGGGCGGCCTCGAGGCCGAACTCGCCTGGGTGATCGGCGTCCCCCACCAGGGCCGGGGCTACGGCGGCGAAGGAGCCCTGGCCATGGCCGGCCGGCTGCGCGACCACGGAGTGGCCGCACTGACCGCACACATCCACCCCGGGCACCGGGCGTCGGCCGGCATCGCCCGGGCGCTCGGGCTGCGCCCGACGGACCGGGTGGACGAGGGCGAGGTGCTGTGGCGGGGCCCGGTCACGGCACTCCCAGCTCGAACAGCGCGTACCCCGCGTACGAGCCGGAGGCCAGCGCCGCCACCGTGAGCAGGGTGCACAGCACGGGCAGGGACAGCCGGCGCAGGGCCGCCGCGAGCGGCAGGAACAGGGGGAAGCAGGGCAGCAGATAGCGCGAGACGTTGGCGAAGATCTGCTGGCTGCCGAGGACCAGCGCGAGGGTCAGCACCGTGTACACGACCAGCACCGCCGGCGGGCGCAGCCGCAGCAGCAGCGGCAGCAGCGCGAGGGCGAGCACCACGACGGCGACCCCGATCATGTCCGCGAACGGGTACGCGAACAGATAGCCGCCGAAGTGGCCCACCGGCACCGAGGTCAGCACGTCCAGGGTCTGGCTGCCGAAGTCGAAGCTGTGCGCCCACGCGCCCGACTGGAGCTTGAAGTAGCCGCCGAGGTCGCCCATCCGGTCGCCGACCCACAGCAGATAGCCGAGCAGCCCGAGCGGGGCGACGGCCAGCGCGAGCAGCGGGCGCAGCGCCCCGTCCTCGCGGCGGCGCAGCGCCAGCAGCGCGGCCACGGCGAGCGCGGCGATCAGCGCGCCGGCCGTGGGCCGGTTCAGGCCGGCCGCGAAGGTGAGCACCCCGGCGGTGAGCCAGCGCCGGGTCAGCACGGCATGGCAGGCCCAGGCGGCCAGGGCCACGTAGAGGGAGTCGGAGTAGACCGCCCACTCCACGCCCGAGCCCGGCCACACCGCCCACAGCCCGGCCGCCGCCAGCCCGGCGCGCCGGCCGCCGAAGCGTTCCGCCACCGCGTAGACGCCGAGCGCCGCCGCGAAGGACGCGAGGACCGACACCAGGATTCCGGCGCCGTACGAGCCGAGTCCGGTCACCGCGGAGGTCAGCCGCATCAGCGCCGGGTACAGCGGGAAGAACGCCGCCGAGTTGCCCTCCAGCGTGATCAGACCGGTGGCGCCGGGCACCGGGACCAGCTTCGGGTCGTAGCCGTGCAGCGCGATCTGCTGGTACCACCAGCCGTCCCAGGTGGCCAGCACGTCCCAGGCGTGCGCGCCGCCGCCGAACCGGGGGTCCTTGGCGCGGTAGTCCCCGGCGGAGGACAGCAGGTACATGAACGAGCAGAAACCGGTCAGCTTCAGCGCCCCGAACAGGGCCAGCACCGGGCCGTGCCGGCGGGCCGCCGCCCGGAACCGGAGGCCGGGCCCGGTGACCGGGGCGAGGGGCCGCGGGCGCGGCAGGATCGCGGTCATACGCCCGCACCCGGACGGCGGCCGGCCGCGGCCAGGGTGCGCCGCATCCGGACGATGCCGCGCAGGTCGGCCAGCGCCGTGGCGAGGATGTCGACGCTGCTGTCCGGGTCGTCCACCCAGTCCACCGGCACCTCGTGGATCCTGAGCCCGGCCCGCTCGGCCAGCACCAGCAGCTCGGTGTCGAAGAACCACTCGCCGTCCCGCACCAGCGGCAGCAGCAGCTCGGCGGCCTCGCGCCGCACCGCCTTGAACCCGCACTGCGCGTCCGAGAAGCCGACGGACAGCGTGCAGCGCAGCAGCGTGTTGTAACAGCGCGAGATGACCTCGCGCTTGGGGCCGCGCACCACCCGGGCGCCGCTCGCCAGCCGGGTGCCGATGGCCAGGTCGGAGTGGCCCGATATCAGCGGGGCGACCAGCGGCAGCAGCGCCGCGAGACCGGTGGACAGATCGACGTCCAGATACGCGAGCACCGGGGCCCGCGAACCCGACCAGGCCGCCCGCAGCGCCCGGCCGCGGCCCTTCTCGGGCAGCCGCAGCGAGGTCACCTCCGCGATGTCGGAGGCCAGAGCGGCGGCGATGAGCGGGGTGCGGTCGGTGCTCGCGTTGTCGGCGATCGTGATCCGGTAGGGGTACGGGAACGTGTCCCGCAGATGGGCGTGCAGCCTGCGGACGTTCGGCGCCAGGTCCTTCTCCTCGTTGAACACCGGCACGGCCACGTCCAGCACGGGCTCGTCGTGGTGCGTGGGCAGCGGGGCGCGCCGGGGCGCCGGGGCCGGGACCCGGCCCGGTCGGAGGTTCATCAGGTGGTTCCCCGTCAACGGTGGGCGGACATGGTGGCGGTGGGCGGCGGCGCGACGCTCGTCGCGGGGCCACCCGGCGGGTACGACGTGGTCGGCGGCGAACCCGGCCGGTCGGTCGGTGTCGAACTCGGCGAGGTGCCGGGCGGGTCCGGGGGCTGCGTGGCCGGCGACGGCGTCCGGGAGACGGACGGTCCGGGTGCCGGGCTGGTGGCGGGCCCGGGCACCGGCGCGCCCGGCAGGTTCTCGGTGTGCCCGTGCGGCCACAGGAACAGCCCGAGCCCGAGCCCCGCCACCACCGCCGCCGAGCCCGCGGCCCGGTACACCGCGCGCACCCGGCGGCGGGCGCGCACGCCCGCGCGCAGCCGCTCGCGGTGCCGGGGCTCGAACGGGGCCGGCTCCAGCGTGCCGTGCATCAGCGTCGCCAGCCGCCGTTCGAATCCGTCCCCGCCGTCGATCTCGTCCACCTGACTCCCGGGCTCCATGACCCCTCTCACCCCACCGGCTCGATGACGTCCGACAGCAGTTGCCGCAGCCGGGCCACCCCGCGCGCGGCATGGGACCGGGCGGTGCCCACCGGGCAGCCCAGCGTCTGGGCGACCTGCCGGTCCGGCAGGTCCTGGTAGTAGCGCAGCACGACGGCCGCCCGCTGCCGCGGCGTCAGCCGGGCCAGCGCCGCCTCCAGCCGGGAGCGTTCCGCCACGGTCGCCGACAGATCACCGGCCGCCGCCACCTCGGGCAGCTCCTCCACCGGCCGCTCGCCCCACCAGCGCCGGCGGGCCGAGCGGGCCGCCGCCCGCGCCAGCACCGTGCGCACATACGCCTCCGGCGCCTCGTCGGCCACCCGCGGCCAGGCGAACCACAGCTTGACCAGGGCGTCCTGCAACAGGTCCTCGGCACGGTGCCGATCGCCCCCGGTGAGCAGACGGGCCAGGTGGCACAGGACCGACCAGCGGGCCGCCACGAACGCGTCGTACTCACCGGCCCGAGCCTGCTCCATTCCCACGGTCCCCGTTCTCGCCGGCGCTCTACACCAGGAGAAAGGCCCTGGACCCCCTCGCGCGCTGCACCCGGCAGGCGTGATCCGCGTCACGCACGGCCGGCGCCCGCCGTCAGACCACCCGCAGCAGCAGCACCGTCCGCCCCGGCACCGTCAGTTCCGTGCCCGCCGCGAGCACCGTACCCGGGGCACCGGCCTGCTCCTCGCGGGAGGTGTCCACCACCACCTCGTACCGTTCGGCCCACGGCGCGCCCGGCAGCACGAAGCCCGTCGGCCGCTCGCCCGCGTGCAGCACGGCGAGGAAGCTGTCGTCCGTCACCGGCGCGCCCCGCTCGTCGCGGCCCGGGATGTCCCGTCCGGAGAGGTACATGCCGAGGGTGGCGGCGGGCGCGTACCAGTCGCCCTCGGTCATCTCCGCGCCCCGCGCCGTGAACCAGGCCAGGTCCCGCAGCCCGTCCGCGCTCTGCGCCCGGCCGGAGAAGAAGGCACGGCGGCGCAGCACCGGATGCCGGTGGCGCAGCCCGATCAGCCGCACGGTGAGGTCGTACAGGGCCCGCCAGCCGGGCTCGGCCAGCAGCGACCAGTCCAGCCAGCCGGTCGGGTTGTCCTGGCAGTAGGCGTTGTTGTTACCGCCCTGGGTGCGGCCGAGTTCGTCACCGGCCACCAGCATGGGCACCCCCGTGGACAGCAGCAGGGTCGTGAGCAGGTTGCGCAGCTGGCGGCGGCGCAGGGCGCGGACCGCCTCGTCGTCGGTCTCGCCCTCCGCCCCGCAGTTCCAGGACCGGTTGTCGTCGGTGCCGTCCCGGTTGTCCTCCCCGTTGGCCTCGTTGTGCTTGCGCTCGTACGACACCAGGTCGCGCAGCGTGAAGCCGTCGTGCGCGGTGATGAAGTTGACCGAGGCGTACGGGCGCCGCCCGCCCCAGGCGTACAGGTCGCTGGAGCCGGACAGCCGGTAGCCCATCTCGCGCACGTCGGGCAGCGCGTGCCGCCAGAAGTCCCGCACCGCGTTGCGGTAGCGGTCGTTCCACTCCGCCCACAGCGGCGGGAAGGCGCCCACCTGGTAGCCGCCGGAGCCGATGTCCCAGGGCTCGGCGATGAGTTTGACCCGGCGCAGCACCGGGTCCTGGGCGATCACCGCGAGGAACGGGGAGAGCATGTCCACGTCGTGCATGGAGCGGGCCAGCGCCGCCGCCAGGTCGAAGCGGAAGCCGTCCACGCCCATCTCGGTCACCCAGTACCGCAGCGAGTCGGTGATCAGCCGCAGCACCTGGGGCCGCACCACGTGCAGGGTGTTGCCGCAGCCGGTGTAGTCGGCGTAGCGGCGGGCGTCGCCCTGGAGCCGGTAGTAGCCGCGGTTGTCGATGCCCTTCAGGGACAGCGTCGGGCCCAGCTCGCCCGCCTCCGCGGTGTGGTTGTAGACCACGTCGAGGATGACCTCGATGCCGGCCGCGTGCAGCGCGCGCACCATCCGCTTGAACTCGCCCACCTGCGCCCCGGTGGTACCGGTGGCCGCGTAGGCCGCGTGCGGGGCGAAGTAGCCGATGCTGTTGTAGCCCCAGTAGTTGCTCAGGCCCCGGCGGAGCAGGTGGTCCTCGTGCGCGAACTGGTGCACCGGCAGCAGCTCCACGGCGGTGACGCCCAGCTTCACCAGGTGCTCGACGGCGGCCGGATGGGCGAGTCCCGCGTAGGTGCCGCGCAGCTCCTCGGGGATGTCCGGGTGGAGCTTGGTGAAGCCGCGCACGTGCAGTTCGTAGATGACCGAGTCCGCCCACGGCGTCTTGGGGCGGCGGTCGTCGGACCAGTCGTCGTCATCGTGGACGACGACCCCCTTGGGGACGTACGGCGCCGAGTCCCGCTCGTCGCGCACGGTGTCGGCGACATGCTGCTCCGGCCAGTCCCGCACATGCCCGTACACCTGCGGCGGCAGCGTGAACTCGCCGTCCACCGCACGCGCGTACGGGTCCAGCAGCAGCTTCGCCGGGTTCCAGCGGGCGCCGGTCCACGGGTCCCAGCGGCCGTCCACCCGGTAGCCGTACCGCTGCCCCGGCAGCACCCCGGGCACGAAGCCGTGCCAGATCTCGTGCGTCAGCTCGGTCAGCTCGATCCGGGTCTCCCGGCCGTCCGCGTCGAACAGGCACACCCGTACCGCCTCCGCGCCCGCCGCCCACAGCGCGAAGTTGGTGCCCGCCACCCCGTCCGGACCGGTCCGGAAGCGGGCCCCCAGCGGGGTGGGCGCCCCCGGCCACACCACCGGCGCGGGCACCGCGGCACGCCGGACGCCGTTCGTGGAGGACGCCGTGGCCGGTGCCCGCTGCTCGGCTGCGCTCGTCACCTGTCGGCCCCTCTTCCCGTGGCTCGGCCCGGGAGCGGCGCGGGCCGCCGCGCCGGGCCGCCGGCCCCTTCGGCCACCCGGTGCGGCCACGGCCCGGCGGCTTCGGTGCGGGCGCGGCTTCCCTGACGTGTCGTCCTTCCCACTGTTCTGCCCACCGCATGGCTCGCACTCACGTTTCCCCGGAGCGTGCGTCGTCGTTGGGTACCGCGTGAGGCACGTAAAAGGACGCGCACGGCGCGCGGCGGGCGCACTGGCCGCCGTACTGACATGGGCTGGACTGCTGGCCGGATGCACCGCGGGCTCGGGCCCGTTGGGCCTCGGCGGTGGGTCCGGCGGAACACCGGCACCCCGGGACGCGATCCGCGTCACCCCGGACGACGGCAGCACGGCCGTCCCGCGGAGCGGGCGGCTGCGGGTGCGGGTGCCCGACGGGCGCCTGGAGAAGGTGAGGGTCGTCAAGGAGCAGGACGCGCGGGCCACCCCGGTCTCCGGGCACCTCAGCACCGACGGGCTGACCTGGCGGCCGGACGACGACCGGCTGGCGCTCGCCGCCCGATACACGGTGGACGCGGTGGCGCTGGACGCCGCGGGCCACCGCTCGGCCCGGCACACCTGGTTCACCACCTACGTCCCCGACAAGCGGTTCATCGCCTACGCCACCCCCGAGGACCGCTCCGTCGTCGGCACCGGGATGATCGTCTCCCTGGCCTTCAGCACGGACATCGTGAACAAGGCCGCCGTCGAACGCGCGGTGCGCGTGAGCGCCCGGCCCCCGGTGGAGATCCGCCCGCACTGGTTCGGCAAGAACCGGCTGGACTTCCGGCCCGAGCGGTACTGGAAGCCGGGCACCAAGGTCACCGTCGACCTGGGCCTGCGCGACGTGGAGGCCGCCAAGGGCGTCTTCGGGCTCCAGGCCAAGTCGTTCTCCTTCACCATCGGGCGCAGCCAGACCTCCTTGGTCGACGCGGCGGCGCACACCATGGAGGTGCGGCGCGACGGCCGGCTGCTCGCCACCGTCCCGATCACCGCGGGCGCCCCCGACACCCCCACCTACAACGGGAAGATGGTGGTGATGGACATGCTGGAGGAGACCCGGATGAACGGTCAGACGGTCGGCTTCGGCGGCGAGTACGACATCCCCGACGTCCCGCACGCCATGCGGCTCACCGACTCCGGCACCTTCCTGCACGGCAACTACTGGGACCCGACCGCGCCCGGCGTGTCCAATGTCAGCCACGGCTGCGTGGGTCTCAGGGACGTCCAGGGCGGCAGCTCGGACACGCCCGCCGGGTGGTTCTTCGACCGCAGCCTGATCGGTGACGTCGTCGAGATCGTCAACAGCCGGGACAAGACCGTCGACCCGGGCAACGGCCTGAGCGGCTGGAACATGACCTGGGCGGCCTGGAAGGCGGGTGCCGCGGTGAAGTGACCCCGGGGGACGGCCACGAGGCGGCGCGCGGGGGGAAAGTGCGGGTGCCGGGCGGAAGTTGCGACGGAACAGTGACCTACGCCTGACACCCCGCTCAAATCCGGGCAGTTAATATGCGCGCACCGATGTGGTGGGGAGCGGGCCGAGCAGGCCCGGCGAGGGGAGAACAACTTGAACGTGCGGCCGATATCGGGGGCGTCGGTGGCGGGGCGGCGGGGGCGCGCGGCAGGGGGGCTCATAGCCGGCGCGCTGGTGCTGTCGCTCGCGGCCTGCGGCGGCGGCAAGGACGCCGGCAAGGACAAGGGCGCCGCCGCGACCCAGCAGGGCAGGGCGTCCACCGCCGCCGTCAGCATCGCGCCCGCCGCGGGCGCCACGGACGTCGACACCAGCGGAGCGCTCAAGGTCAGCGCGGCCCGGGGCAAGCTGACCGAGGTCACCGTCAAGGACGCCAAGGGCGCGACGGTCGCCGGCGGCATCACCGGCGGCGGCACCACCTGGACGCCGTCGTCGCATCTGGCGGCCGACACCAAGTACACCGTGCACGCGGTCGCCAAGGACACCGACGGACGCGCGACCGCCAAGGACTCCAGCTTCACCACCCTCACGCCGAAGAGCACCTTCGTCGGCAACTTCACCCCGGACGACGGCTCCACCGTCGGCGTCGGGATGCCGTTCTCCGTCAACTTCACCCGGGGCATCACCCACCCGGACGCCGTGGAGAAGTCCATCAGGATCAAGACCGACCCGCCGGTGGACGTCGAGGGCCACTGGTTCGGCAACGACCGCCTGGACTTCCGCCCCGAGCACTACTGGAAGGCCGGCACCAAGGTCACCGTCGACCTCGACCTGGACGGCGTCGAGGGCCGTGACGGCGTCTACGGCAAGCAGCACAAGACCGTGAAGTTCACCATCGGCCGCAGCCAGGTCTCCGTCGTGGACGCGAGCAAGCACACGATGACGGTCACCCGGGACGGCAAGACGATCAAGACCCTCCCGGTCACCACCGGCAAGCCCGGCTACGACACCTGGAACGGCCAGATGGTCATCAGCGAGAAGCTGACCGTGACCCGGATGAACGGCGAGACGGTCGGCTACGGCGGCGAGTACGACATCAAGGACGTCCCGCACGCCATGCGCCTGACCACCTCCGGCACCTTCGCCCACGGCAACTACTGGGGCGGCGGCGCCTTCGGCAACTACAACGCCAGCCACGGCTGCATCGGCCTGCGCGACGTGAAGGGCGGCTACGACTCCTCGACCCCGGCCGCGTGGTTCTTCAACCACTCGATCATCGGCGACGTGGTGGTCGTCAAGCGCTCCCACGAGCGCACCGTGGACCCGGGCAACGGGTTCAACGGCTGGAACATGTCCTGGGCGGACTGGAAGAAGTAGGCCGCCGCGCGTGCGGGCCCGGTGCTGTGACCTACGGCACCGGGCCCGCCGCCGTTAGTGGCCGTTAACCTGACCTGCATGACCGTCACTCTCGAAGTCGCCGAAGGCGTCGGCACCCTGCGCCTGGACCGTCCCCCGATGAACGCGCTGGACGTCGCCACCCAGGACCGGCTGAAGGAACTCGCCGAGGAGGCCACGCGCCGCGAGGACGTGCGCGCCGTGGTGATCTACGGCGGGGAGCGGGTGTTCGCGGCGGGCGCGGACATCAAGGAGATGCAGAACATGGACCACACCGCGATGGTCCTGCGTGCCCGCGCCCTCCAGGACTCCTTCACCGCCGTGGCCCGCATCCCCAAGCCCGTCGTCGCCGCCGTCACCGGCTACGCGCTCGGCGGCGGCTGCGAACTCGCCCTGTGCGCCGACTACCGCATCGCCGCCGAGAACGCCAAGCTCGGCCAGCCCGAGATCCTGCTCGGCCTGATCCCGGGCGCCGGCGGCACCCAGCGCCTGCCCCGTCTGGTCGGCCCCTCCAAGGCCAAGGACCTCATCTTCACCGGCCGCATGGTCAAGGCCGACGAGGCCCTCGCGATCGGCCTGGTGGACCGGGTCGTCCCGGCCGCCGAGGTCTACGAGCAGGCGCACGCCTGGGCCGCGCGGCTCGCCCAGGGCCCGGCCATCGCGCTGCGCGCCGCCAAGGAGGCCGTCGACACCGGTCTGGAGACCGACCTCGACACCGGGCTCGCCGTCGAGCGCAACTGGTTCGCGGGCCTGTTCGCCACCGAGGACCGCGAGCGGGGTATGCGCAGCTTCGTCGAGGAGGGGCCGGGCAAGGCCAAGTTCCTCTGAACGGCGGGGAGTTCGTGTTCAACGACCAGTGGTAGTTGAATGAACTACCGCGCGTCCACTCATAGTTGACGCGCCGTCTCGTTCGCGTCCCTCGATGGGGCGGATTATGGGAACCTTAAGGCACCCTTAAGTCCGTCACGTCGAGGGAGCCCGGCGATTGCCCGAAAGTGAGTCGTCATCGCAGCTCAGGTGGGGTGTACCGGCCATTGAGATGCCAACGGCATATGCCGGTCGGGTGGTGCGAGACGGGGGCGTGCGGGGGGCGTATTCCTCCGGAACGCCCACCAAGACGGCGCCGGACGGCCATCATGGGGGCATGGCGGGGCTGGAGGGCATCGAACAGCCGCGGGGACACAGCCGCGCGTCCGCGGCACGCTGGTCGCCCACGGTCGAGGACGAACAGGCGCTCAAGGCGCTCGAACTGTTCGGCAATCCGACGGAGCGCGAGGTGCAGCTGCCGTCCCGCCCGGAATCCGCCGCCACCGCCCGCCGCCTCGCCCAGGTCGTCGTCCTGCGCACCTGGCGGCTGAGCCCCAAGCTGACCGAGGACACCGTCCTGCTCGTCTCCGAACTGGTCGGCAACGCCGTACGGCACACCGGCGCCCGGGTCTTCGGACTGCGGATGCGCTGCCGCCCCGGCTGGATGCGGGTCGAGGTCCGCGACCCCTCGCGCGGGCTGCCCTGTCTGATGCCGGTCCAGGAACTGGACGTCAGCGGCCGCGGCCTCTTCCTGGTCGACAAGCTCTCCGACCGCTGGGGCGTCGACCTGCTGCCGCGCGGCAAGACGACGTGGTTCGAGATGCGGGTGAGCGACCGGTAGGAGGGCACGCGCCGGGGCGCCGCGCGCCGGGGGAGCCGGGTGCCGAGAGGTTCACCGGGGTGCCACGGCGGCGCGACGCGTGGCCGGTCGACCAATTCGGATAAAACGCGCTTTTCTTACCTTTCCCGCTTTAAATGGCCCGCGTGACCACCACCAACCGTCGTGATGTGCTGCGCGCGGGTGCCGGGCTCGTCGCGGGCGGCGCGCTCGCCGCCGGCTGCGGCACCGAACCCGCCGCCCGGTCCGCCGCCCCCAGCGCCCCGTCCCCGAAGTCCCCCGCCCCCGCCGCGAAGACCTCCGCCCACCCGGCCCCCGCCCCCCGCGCCTACCCCGGGCAGCCCGCCCAGATCACCCACGGCCCGCGCACCCGCCCCCTGGTCGCCCTCACCTTCCACGGCCAGGGCGACCCCGCCCTCGCCCACGACCTGCTCACCACCGCGGAACGGCACGGCGCCCACCTCACCGTGCTCGCCGTCGGCACCTGGCTGGACGAACACCCCGACCTCGCCCGCCGCATCCTCGACGGCGGCCACGACCTCGGCAACCACACCCAGCACCACATCTCCGTCAACGACCTCCCCGAGGCCGAGGCCCGCAAGGAGATCACCGACTGCGCCGACCGGCTCGTACGCCTCACCGGCTCCATCGGCACCTGGTTCCGTCCCTCCCGCTCGCCCACCGCCTCCCCGCTCGTCACCCGCCTGGCCCAGCAGGCCGGATACCCGCACGTGCTGTCCTACGACGTCGACTCACTCGACTACACCGGCCCCGGCGCCGCCGCCGTCACCCGCAAGGTCCTCTCGGAGGTGCGCGGGGGTTCGGTGGTGAGTTTGCATTTCGGGTACGAGGACACGGTCGCCGCCCTCCCCGACGTCCTGACGGAACTCGACCGCCGCGGCCTGCGCGCCGTCACCACCACGGAGCTGCTGAGCTGATGCGAACCACGAAAGCCGCCCGCCGGCTGGCAGCCGGTGCCGCCCTCACCGCCCTGGCCCTGGTCTCCGCGTGCAGCGGCGGCACGCACTCCGGGAACGCGGCGCTCGGCAGCAAGCCGCCCGCCCAGCCGCAGGTGGACCGGGCCCGGGTGAACGTGCTGCCCGGCATGCCCCCGGTCGAGGACCCCGACGACGTCTACGCGGCCGACCGGCCGGGCCGCCTCTCCCCGGTGGTCAAGGACTTCCCCTCCCGGATCTACGTCCCCAACACCAACTCCGACACCGTCACCGTCATCGACCCCGCCACCTACAAGGTGATCGAGACCATCCCGGTCGGCCGCCAGCCCCAGCACGTCGTGCCCTCCTGGGACCTGAAGACCCTGTGGGTCAACAACGACCTCGGCAACAGCCTGACCCCCATCGACCCGCGCACCGGCAAGGCGGGCAAGCCGGTCGACGTGCACGACCCGTACAACCTGTACTTCACGCCCGACGGCAAGTACGCCGTCGTCATGGCCTCCATGGACCGCCAGCTGGTCTTCCGGGACGCCCACACCATGAAGACCGTCAAGGCGGTCCCCGTCACCTGCTACGGCGTCAACCACGCCGACTTCTCCCGCGACGGCCGCTACTTCATCGTCTCCTGCGAGTTCAGCGGCGAGATCCTCAAGGTCGACACCGCGCGGATGGAGGTGGTCCGCCAGGAGAAGCTGCCCGTGCAGGGCTCCATGCCGCAGGACGTCAAGGTCTCCCCGGACGGCAAGCTGTTCTACATCGCCGACATGATGGCCAACGGCGTGTGGGTGCTGGACGGCGACAAGTTCACCCGGCCCAGGCTCCTGCCCACCGGCAAGGGCGCCCACGGCCTCTACATCAGCCGCGACTCCCGCGAGATGTACGTCTCCAACCGAGGCGAGGGCACCATCTCCGTCTTCGACTTCACCCGGAACCGGCTCACCAAGAAGTGGGAACTGCCCGGCGGCGGCAGCCCCGACATGGGCGGCGTCTCCGCCGACGGCAAGGTCCTGTGGCTGTCCGGCCGGTACGACGCCGAGGTGTACGCCATCGACACCCGCACCGGCAGGGAACTGGCCCGCATCCCGGTCGGCAGCGGCCCGCACGGCCTCGCCGTCTACCCCCAGCCGGGCCGCTACTCACTGGGGCACACGGGCATCTTCCGCTGAAGCAGCAGCTCCGCGCCGACCGCACGGTAACCGGCCGCCTGGAACGCCCGCAGACTCCGGGCGTTCCCCGGCGCGACCTGCGCCCACAGCGGTTCGCCGGCCAGCTGCCGGGCGGCCCCCGCGAGCAACCGTCCCAGGCCCTTCTCCCGCGCCTGCTCGTCCACCTCCACCGCGACCTCCAGCCGCCCGCCCAACCCCCGCCCCAGCACCAGCACCCCGCCGTCCGCCTGCCAGGCCCGCACCTCGTCACGGCGCTCGCGCGCGTACCGGATCCGCGGATGGCCGGCGTCCCGGATCTCGGTCAGCGCGAGCGCGGGGGCACCCGGCAGCGGGGCGCCCACCAGCAGCGCGTCCACCGTCTCCGCCCGCCGCCCGGTCCGCTCCAGCAGCGCGGCGAGGAACGCCGGGTGCAGGGCGCCCGCCAGCGGATCGCAGTCCAGGCCGCGCAGCGCCGCCTCCACCCAGGCGGGGTCCTCGTCCGTGACCACCACGCTGTGCGCGGTGAACGCCAGCACCGCCGCGTCCCGGGGCGAGGGCTGCGGCACGACGCGCGTACGGCCGTCCGCGGCCGGAAAGACGTCCCGCGCGGCGTGGTCCAGAATCTCCCGCAAGGTCTCCAAGACCGCTCCTTGAGTCTCCACCCACTGGAAGGTCCAGACTCCCAGACATGAACGACGACGGGACCGGACTTCTCACCATCGGGGAGCTGGCCAGGGCCACCGGACTGAGCGTGCGCACCATCCGCTACTGGTCCGACGAGGACGTGCTCGCCCCGGTGACCCGCTCCCCGGGCGGCTACCGCCTCTACGACGCGGCCTCGGTGGCCCGCCTCGAACTGGTCCGCACCCTGCGCGAGCTGGGCCTCGGCCTGGACGACGTGCGCCGGGTGCTGGCGGGGGAGCGGACCGTGGCGGAGGTGGCGGCCACCCATGTGGCGGCCCTCGACGCGCAGATCAGGTCGCTGAGGGTGACCCGCGCGGTGCTGTCGACCATCGCACGGCGCGACTCGACCGTGGAGGAGACGACCCTGATGAACAGACTGGCCCGGCTGTCGGCCGGCGAACGGCAGCGCATCATGACGGAGTTCGTGGCGCAGACCCTGCACGGCCTCGATGCCGTCGACCCCGAGGTGCGCGAACGCATGCACGCCATCACCGTCGAGCCGGCGGACGACCCCACCCCCGAGGAGGTCGACGCGTGGGTGGAGCTGGCGGAGATGATCCAGGACCCCGACTTCCGCGCGCAGATGCGCCGGGCGATGGAGTTCAACGCGGCGGACGGGGCGTCGGGCCGGCCCGACGGCCGTTCCCTCTGGTTCGCCAAGCGGCTGGTGGAGGTGGCCGCCCCGGCCCGCGAGCGCGGTATCGACCCCGGGTCGCCGGAGGCGGACGCGGTCCTGCGCGACCTCTTCGGGGACGCCGACCGGGCGGACGTCCTGGACCGCATGACCGTCGGCTTCAACGAGCGCGTCGCCCGTTACCGGGAACTGATCGCCCTCGTCAACCGCGCCCCGGCGCCGCCGCACGCCGAGGACTTCGCCTGGGTGGTCGCCGCGCTCCGCGCCCACGCGGACAGCTAATCTGACCAGCGTCAGTACGCCTGCACGGCATGAGAAACACGAACGAAAAGGGGCGGATCGGTGGCGGACATCGAGGCAGCACGCAAGGAATTCCAGCGGATCGACGCGGACGGCGACGGGTTCATCACCGCCGCCGAGTTCAAGTCCGCCCTGGCCCAGGGGGGCGACTGGAACGTCACCGACACGGTGGCCGAGGCGATCATCGGCTCCCGCGACCTCAACGGCGACAAGGTCCTGTCGTTCGACGAGTTCTGGACCTACCTGAACAAGTGACGCGGCTTCGCGGGGGTGCCCCTTCTGACGGGAGCGGGCACCCCTGGGCGCGTCAGCCGCCCGCCCACTCCTTCAGCGCGTCCTTGGAGGCGAAGTCGGCCACGTTCTTGTCGTGGGGCTGGCTGGAGTACTGGTGGATGCGCCACTTCGCCTTGATGCGGGGCTTGCCCGCCGTCACGTAGTCGGCGATCCACAGACCGTCGCCCGCGTAGGACGTCCGGTCGACGTTCAACCAGAACTCGCGATTGCAATAGAGCATGACCCGGTTGTGCGGGCGCAGTTGCTTCAACTTGCGGATGAACGAGTCCTTCTCCGCGTTGCTGGCGTGACTGCCGTCGCTGGTGCCCTCCCAGTCGACGGCCAGGATGTCGCCGGGGCGCTCCGGGGTGTGCTGGAGGAAGTGGTCCGCCTGGGCGTCGAGGTTGCCGGGCCACAGGAAATGGTAGAAGCCCACGACCAGTCCGGCGTCGCGGCCTGTCTTGGTCTGGGCGGTGAGCCGGGGATTGACGTACGAACGGCCCTCCGTCGCCTTCATGAAGACGAAGGAGAGCCCGTCCGTGTCATATGACGAGGACTGGAAGGAACTTACGTCGATGCCGTGGAGCATGCAGAGTGTGTGCCCGCCGCACGGCCCCCCGGAAACTTGCCCCGGTCACGGGGCGTTCCGGATACCGGATCCCATCGATGCGCGACCGCACGGAACCACCACCGGCGGCGCGTCCGCTCACGCCGGAGCCCGGTGAACCCCGTCGGCGCGGTACGGCGCGACCAGGGGGCGCCCGCCGGCGCGGACCCCCGGTCAGGCTTCGCCGGCGGGCCGGTCGATGTCGTCGGCGAGCCGGTTGTTGCGCTCGATCTCCGCCATGTGCGTCTCGGCCCAGGTGCGCAGCGCGGACAGCGGGGCTTCGAGCGAGAGACCGAGGTCGGTGAGCCGGTAGTGGACGCCGGGCGGCACGGTGGGTTCCACGCGACGGGCCACCAGACCGTCGCGGACGAGGCTGCGCAGGGTGACGGAGAGCATCTTCTGCGAGATGCCCGGCATACGGCGCCGCAGCTCGGCGAAGCGGACCTCGGCCGGGGCCGCCTCGGCCAGCGCCTTGACCGCCATCGAGGTCCACTTGGTGCCGATGCGGTCGAGCAACTGCCGTGTCGGACACCGGGGATCGAGCAGATCTCCGCGCCGGGCCGGCTTCGCCGTGGTCACCCGCAGCTCACCACCTGTGGGGAAAGTGCCTTCTTGGAAGGCCAAGGCTAGTTCCCTAGCGTGAGGTTGTCACCCATGGTTACCAGCCTGCACCTGGAGTTCCGCATGCCCGAGTTGCGTTCCGTGTCCGTCAACGGCGTCGAGCTGAACGTGGCCGTCGACGGATCGGGTCCGGCCGTCCTGCTGCTGCACGGCTTCCCCCACACCTGGGAAGTGTGGACGGAGGTCATGGCGGACCTGTCCGACCGGTACCGGGTCATCGCACCCGACCTGCGCGGTTTCGGCGCGAGCGGCCGAGCCGAAACCGGGTACGACGCGCAGTCCCTGGCCGACGACGCCGCGGCCCTGCTCACGGCGCTCGGGGTCTCCTCGGCCGCCGTGGTGGGCATCGACGCGGGTACCCCGCCGGCCTTCCTCCTCGCCCTGCGCCGTCCCGACCGGGTGCGGCGGCTCGTCGTCATGGAGTCCTTGCTGGGCAGGCTGCCCGGCGCCGAGGACTTCCTCGCCGACGGCCCTCCCTGGTGGTTCGGCTTCCACGCCGTTCCGGGCCTGGCCGAGACGGTCCTGGAAGGCCGAGAGGCCCACTACGTCGACTGGTTCCTCCGCGCGGGCACCCTCGGTGACGGCGTGCGCCCGCCGCTGCGGGACGCCTTCGTCCGCGCCTACACCGGCCGCCAGGCGCTGCGCTGCGCGTTCTCCTCCTACCGGGCACTGCCGCAGAGCGCGCTACAGATCGAGCGGGCCGTGGCAGCCGCGCGGCTGACGGTGCCGACGATGGCGGTGGGCGCGCAGCCCGTCGGCGCGGCGCTGGAACACCAGCTCCGGCCGATCGCCGACGACCTCACCGGGCACGTCATCGAGGACTGCGGCCACATCATTCCGCTGCACCGGCCGCGGGCGCTGCTCGCCCTGCTCCGCCCTTTCCTGGCGGCCGACCGCCCGGAGGCGCGGCCCGCCGCCGGCGGGTGACGTCCAGCCGCCGAACACCGCCGGCGGACCGCACCGAGGCGGCCGGAGCCGCCCTAGCACTCGATGATGTTCACCGCGAGCCCGCCCCGCGCCGTCTCCTTGTACTTCACCGACATGTCCGCGCCGGTCTCCTTCATGGTCTTGATGACCTTGTCGAGGGAGACCTTGTGCGAACCGTCCCCGCGCATCGCCATCTTGGCGGCCGTGACCGCCTTCACCGCGGCCATGCCATTGCGCTCGATGCACGGGATCTGCACCAGGCCGCCGACCGGGTCGCAGGTCAGGCCCAGATTGTGCTCCATGCCGATCTCGGCCGCGTTCTCCACCTGTTCGGGCGTGCCGCCCAGCACCTCGGCGAGCGCGCCCGCCGCCATGGAGCACGCGGAGCCCACCTCGCCCTGGCAGCCGACCTCGGCGCCGGAGATGGAGGCGTTCTCCTTGAAGAGCATGCCGATCGCGCCCGCGGCCAGCAGGAAGCGGACCACGCCGTCCTCGTCCGCGTTCGGCACGAAGTTGATGTAGTAGTGCAGAACGGCGGGGATGATGCCGGCCGCGCCGTTGGTCGGTGCGGTCACCACCCGGCCGCCGGCCGCGTTCTCCTCGTTCACCGCCATCGCGTAGAGCGTGATCCACTCCATCGCGTGCGCCAGCGGATCGCCGTCGGCGCGCAGCTGACGGGCGGAGACGGCCGCGCGCCGGCGCACCTTGAGGCCGCCGGGCAGGATGCCCTCGCGGGTCATGCCCCGCTGCACGCACGCCCGCATCACCCGCCAGATCTCCAGCAGGCCCGCGCGGATCTCGTCCTCGGTGCGCCAGGCGCGCTCGTTCTCCAGCATCAGCGAGGAGATCGACAGACCGGTCTCCTGCGTCAGGCGCAGCAGCTCGTCGCCGGTGCGGAAGGGGTACTTGAGGACCGTGTCGTCCAGCACGATCCGGTCCGCGCCGACCGCGTCCTCGTCCACGACGAAGCCGCCGCCGACCGAGTAGTACGTCTTGGTCAGCACCTCCGCGCCCGAGGCGTCGTACGCCCATACCGTCATGCCGTTGGCGTGGTAGGGCAGGGCCTTGCGGCGGTGCAGGACCAGGTCGTCGTCGAAGGAGAAAACGATCTCGTGCTCGCCGAGCAGGGAGAGCCGGCCGGCCCGCTTGATCGACTCGACCCGCTCGTCGGCGGTCTCCACGTCCACCGTGCGCGGGGAGGCGCCCTCCAGCCCCAGCAGGACCGCCTTGGGGGTGCCGTGGCCGTGCCCGGTCGCGCCGAGCGAGCCGTACAGCTCGCAGCGCAGGGCGGCGACCGAGTCCAGCAGTCCCTCGTTGCGCAGTCGGCGGGCGAACATCCGCGCCGCGCGCATCGGGCCCACCGTGTGGGAACTGGACGGACCGATGCCGATCGAGAACAGGTCGAAGACCGAGATGGCCACGGTCACTCCTTGGGGCAGTGGCGGGGCACTCCTCGTCGAGTGCCCCACCAGGTGACTTACTTGCTCAGACCCGGGTAAAGCGGGTGCTTGTCGGCCAGGGCCTTCACCCGGGCCTTGAGGGACTCCGCGTCGTAGGACGGCTTGAGCGCCTCGGCGATCACGTCCGCGACCTCGGCGAAGTCCTCGGCCGTGAAGCCGCGGGTGGCGAGGGCGGGCGTGCCGATCCGCAGTCCCGAGGTGACCATCGGGGGCCGCGGGTCGTTCGGGACGGCGTTGCGGTTGACCGTGATGCCCACCTCGTGGAGGCGGTCCTCCGCTTGCTGCCCGTCCAGCTCGGAGGCGCGCAGGTCCACCAGGATCAGGTGCACGTCCGTGCCGCCGGACAGCACGTTCACCCCGGCCGCGCGGGCGTCGTCGGCCGTCAGGCGCTCGGCGAGGATGCGGGCACCCTCCACCGTACGGCGCTGGCGCTCCTTGAAGTCCTCCGAGGCGGCGACCTTGAAGGAGACCGCCTTGGCCGCGATCACGTGCTCCAGGGGGCCGCCCTGGAAGCCCGGGAAGACGGAGGAGTTCAGCTTCTTCGCGAACTCCTTCTTCGCGAGGATGATGCCGCCGCGCGGGCCGCCCAGGGTCTTGTGGGTCGTGGAGGTGACCACGTCCGCGTGCTCGACCGGGTTGGCGTGCAGACCGGCCGCGACCAGGCCCGCGAAGTGCGCCATGTCGACCCACAGGTAGGCCTCGACCTCGTCGGCGATCCGGCGGAACGCGGCGAAGTCCAGCTGCCGCGGGTACGCCGACCAGCCGGCGATGATCACCTTGGGGCGGTGCTCCTTGGCGAGCTTCTCGACCTCGGCCATGTCGACCAGGCCGGTCTCCTCGTCCACGTGGTAGGCGACCACGTTGAACTGCTTGCCGGAGAAGTTCAGCCGCATCCCGTGGGTGAGGTGGCCGCCGTGCGCCAGGTCCAGGCCGAGGATGGTGTCGCCGGGCTGGGCCAGCGCGAACAGGGCCGCCTGGTTGGCGGAGGCGCCGGAGTGGGGCTGCACATTGGCGTACTCGGCGCCGAACAGCTCCTTGATCCGGTCGATGGCGATCTGCTCGGTGACGTCGACGTGCTCGCAGCCGCCGTAGTAGCGGCGGCCCGGGTAGCCCTCGGCGTACTTGTTGGTGAGGACCGAGCCCTGCGCCTCCATCACCGCGAGCGGCGCGAAGTTCTCGGACGCGATCATCTCCAGCGTGGACTGCTGGCGCAGCAGCTCGGCGTCGACCGCGGCCGCGACCTCGGGGTCCAGCTCGTGCAGGGGCGTGTTCAGGACACTCATGGGGCTACGACTCCTCAGCCGGCGATGTGGGCGTCGTACTCGGCGGCGGAGAACAGGTCCTGCGGCTCCTGCGAGACGCGGACCTTGAACAGCCAGCCGCCCTCGAAGGGCTCGGAGTTCACGAGCGACGGGTCGTCCACGACGTTCTCGTTGATCGCGGTGACCTCGCCGGTGACGGGGGAGTACAGGTCGGAGACCGACTTGGTGGACTCCAGCTCACCACAGGTCTCGCCCGCGGTCACGGTGTCGCCGACGGCCGGGAGCTGGGCGTAGACCACATCGCCGAGCGCGTTGGCCGCGAACTCGGTGATGCCGATCGTCGAGACGCCGTCCTCGTCGGCGCCCGACAGCCACTCGTGCTCCTTGCTGTAACGCAGCTGCTGGGGGTTGCTCATGGCCTGAATTCTCCTGTATGCGCGGGAGTGCTGATGACGGGGGGAGTGCGGGGACCGCCACTGGGCGGGTGAATGTGCGCAGGGTCACGTGCCCGCCCGGGCCGGGCGGGGGCGGGACCGGGCTCGCCGACTACTTCCGGCGCTTGTAGAACGGCAGCGCCACGACCTCGTAGGGCTCGTGGTTGCCGCGGATGTCCACGCCGACGCCCTCGGTGCCCGGCGCCGCGTGCGCCGCGTCGACGTAGGCCATGGCGATCGGCTTGCCCAGGGTGGGGGAGGGGGCACCGGAGGTGACCTCGCCGATCACCTTTCCGTCGGCGACCACCGCGTACCCGGCGCGCGGGACGCGCCGGCCCTCGGCGATCAGACCGACGAGGACGCGCGGGGGGTTCTGCTCGGCGCGGGCGGCGGCCTCGGCGAGCGCCGCGCGCCCGACGAAGTCGCCCTCCTTCTCGAACTTGACCACGCGGCCGAGCCCGGCGTCGAAGGGGGTCAGCGCGGTGGTCAGCTCGTGCCCGTACAGCGGCATGCCCGCCTCCAGGCGCAGCGTGTCCCGGCAGGACAGGCCGCACGGCACCAGACCGGCGCCCTCGCCGGCCTTGGTCAGCGCCTGCCACAGCTCGACGGCGTGCTCGGGCTTCACGAACAGCTCGAAGCCGTCCTCGCCGGTGTAGCCGGTGCGGGCGATCAGCGCGGGAACGCCGGCGACCGTGCCGGGCAGCCCGGCGTAGTACTTCAGGCCGTCCAGGTCGGCGTCGGTGAGCGACGCGAGGATGCCGGGGGACTCGGGGCCCTGCACGGCGATCAGGGCGTAGGCGTCCCGGTCGTCGCGGACCTCGGCGTCGAAGCCCGCCGCGCGCTCGGTCAGCGCGTCCAGGACCACCTGGGCGTTGGAGGCGTTGGCGACGACCATGTACTCGGTCTCGGCGAGCCGGTAGACGATCAGGTCGTCCAGGATGCCGCCGTCGGCCCGGCAGATCATGGTGTAGCGGGCGCGGCCGATGCCGACGGAGGCGATGTTGCCGACCAGGGCGTGGTTCAGGAAGGCGGCCGCCTCGGCGCCGGTGACGGTGATCTCGCCCATGTGGGACAGGTCGAACAGGCCCGCCCTGGTCCGCACGGCCATGTGCTCGTCGCGCTCGGAGCCGTAGCGCAGGGGCATGTCCCAGCCCGCGAAGTCGGTCATCGTCGCACCGAGCGAGCGGTGCACGGCGTCCAGCGCGGTGTGTCGGAGTTCGGTACTGCTCATCGGTCGGTCGTCTCCCAGGGCAACAGGGATGGGGCGAGGAACGTTCCTCCCCATCTGTCATCGGAACCTGAGAGGTTCGCCGGGACCGCCACGGGGGCGAGATCACGGCTTGCACCTTGGGTGGAGCCACTGTCACAGCGACCCGCTTTTCAGATGTGCCTCGCCCGCGCGGTAACGGGGCCTGAGAGATTCAAGGGAGGGACTTGCTCCTTCGGCGCCCCAGCGCAGACGGCTGGGGACTCTCCCGCGCGGATTCAAGCGGCCGGTATGCAGTTGGCGGCCACATCATTGCACGTCGCACCCGTGCCCGTCAGGGCCCGCATCCGTAACCGGCCCGTGGCGGCGCGCGCACCCGTCCGTCATACCGGTGCCATTACCTTCTCTTTACCTCCGGCGGGCAGAAACCAGACCGGGGCGCGGACCGGCCGGGGGCGGGGGAGCCGACCCGGAACAGGGGACAGGGGGCGGGCATGGCGGACCGGACACGGGCGTGGGATCTGCGCGACCGGGCGGACCACACGCCCCGCACCCTCTGCTTCGGCCCCCGTGACCTCGTGGTTCTCAGCGGGCTGCCCGGCAGCGGCAAGTCCACGCTGATGCGCCGCGCGGTCACCGGCCGCCGTGTCGACTCCCAGGACACCCGCGAGCGCTTCGCCGCCCGGCTGCCCCGGTGCCTGCCGTACGCCCTCTACCGCCCCCTGGTGCGCGCCGCCCACTACCTCGCGCTGCGCCGCGCCCTGCGCTCGGGGCAGCCGGTGGTGGTGCACGACTGCGGCACCCAGCCCTGGGTGCGCGCCTGGCTCGCCCGCTCGGCCCGGCGCGCCGGCGGCACCCTGCACCTGGTCCTGCTGGACGTGCCGGAGCAGACGGCCCGCGCGGGCCAGCGCGAGCGCGGCCGCGGCGTCTCCCGGTACGCCTTCGCCCGCCACCGCCGCACCACGGCCCGGCTGCTCGGCGCGGTGCAGCGCGGCGAGCTGCCCGCGGGCTGCGGCTCCGCGGTGCTGCTGGACCGGCCCGCGGCGGACGCGGTACAGCGGATCGTGTTCACGGGGTAGCGGCCTGGTCACCGCCACCCGATAGCCTTCGTGGTCCCAGCAGTGGTTCCCAGCAGGCGGTAGGCAGATGGACTTCCCGGCGGACATTCCCGCGGACTTCCCGGCACAGGCGCACCCCCACCCGCACGGCGGTTGGCCCGGCAACGAACTGGAGGAGGTGCTGTCGGCCTCCCTCGGCATACCCGCGGCGGGCGGCCGGATCATCGAGGTCCTCGGCCGCAGCTTCTTCTGGGTGCCGCTGCCCAACGGCGGCGGTCCGGGCAGCGGCCCGCTGGACCTCCCCGGCCTGGAACTCGACGGCCAGGCGTACGTCCCGGTGTTCAGCTCCGAGGAGCAACTGCGCCAGGCGACCGGCTCCCACATGGCGTACGCCATCGCCCCGGCCGTGGAGTTCGCCCGCGGGCTGCCCCCGCAGGCCGGCATCGCGGTCAACCCCGGCGGCACGGTCGGCATCCCGCTGCCGCCCGAGGCCGTGGCCGAGCTGTGCCGCGCCGGCAACACCCCGCTGGACGGCCCGGCGGCCGGCGGTCGCGTCCGCCTCTTCGAGCCCGACTGGCAGGACGACCCGGTCGACTTCTTCTCCGCCGCGTCCGCCGAGTTCGCCGCGACCGGCGTGGTGCTCACCGCCCGCCGCTGCCTGGCCGCCATCGAGACGGCCGACCCGGTGATGTTCGTCGGCGTCGAACTCTCCGGGTGGGAGGGCGACTTCCGCGCCGCCCCGCTGGAGGCCCTGGGCCGCGCCCTCGGCCGGGTCCCGGTGCGGTGGCCGGTCAACCTGATCCTCCTGGACGTCACGGACGACCCGGTCGCCCAGTGGCTGAAGTCAAGCGTCCGACCCTTCTACGTTCAGTAGGCCGGGCGCCCGCGTACGAACAACGGGGCCGGAGCTCATCGGCGCATAAGCTGTCCCCACACGCGGGGCATGATGAAAAAGAAGGGCATGACAAGGTGAGCGCCACCCACAGCGGAAGCGTCGAACACACGCTGCGCCACGTCACGCCCGGACGCTACGACGCCTACGAGGCCCTCCTCCGCGCCCTCGCCACCCCCTCCGCCGGCCAGATCTGGATGCTGCTGTGGCACGGCCAGGCCGGCTCCCCGGACGCCCAGTACGGGAACATGGAGGTCGGCGGCTTCCACTACGCCCCCTGTGTCACCTCCGCCCAGGAACTGTCGGCCAGTGGCTGGAACCGTTCCTACGAGGTGATCGACGGTCTGGACGTCGCCCGCACCCTCTACCCCGACCACTACGGCCTCTGGCTCAATCCGCACGCCCCGGGCGGCGGCGTCGGCATCCCCTGGCTGGACCTGCGCCGCATCGCCACCGGACTGGACCGCCAGCCCGCCGGACCGCTGCGGCTGTCCGAACCGGGCATCGAGATCCCCCAGTTCTACGCCCTGCTCGCGCAGCACGCCCACCGCACCCCCGCGCTGCGCTCCCTGCGCCGCGCCTGGGTCCAGCCCGCGCTCGGCGCGCCGTACCTCGCCATCGGCCTCGACCTGTACGACGCCTCGCCGGCCGCCGTCGACTCGGTGCGCGCGATGATGCAGCAGTCCGTCGGCGCCGTCCCGGAGGGCCTCCCGGTGTCCACGGTCGCGCTGACCGACGACCACGACCCGGTCGTGATGTGGATGCGGGCCAATGCCCGCCCCTTCTACGACCGCGAGGCCCACGCCGTCGCGCCCGCCCCCGCGCCCCAGCTCCAACTCCGCGCCCACGCACCGGGGTACGGCTATCCCCCGGTGCACGGCGGTTACTGAGCCGGCACCGGTACGGGTGCCCCTGCGGCCGTACCTCCCGAACCGCGGCATTACGGCGTTGTGTCCCAACTGCCCCGTGTCCGGGGGGCGTTACCCACTGTTCGGATAACGGAATCCTCCGGAGTGCATCACGGTTGCGCATACTTTCACCGTCAGCTCTGGCGAGTGATCGCGACGACGCTGAAGACTCCCGACTCAGACACGAGGCCGAGCCTCGTGATCGATGGCAAGTCGACAAAGCCGCAAACCGCGGCAGCGCAGGCCGGTCACCACCGGCGAGAGGGGTCGCACATCGTGACCGCACCGATCGAGACCACCGGGGCGGCAGCCGACGCGCAGCCGGAGGCTGTGCTCGCGGGAGCCGACAAGGGGCGGATCGAGGGTCGTTCCCTGGGTCAGATCGCATGGGCCCGGTTCAAGCGGGACAAGGTCGCCGTGGCCGGCGGGGTCATCGTGATCCTGCTGATCCTCCTGGCCATCCTCTCGCGCCCCATCCAGGCACTCTTCGGCCTCGACCCCAACGCCTTCCACCAGGACCTGATCGTCCCCGACACCTCGCTGCCCAAGGGCAGTTGGGGCGGCATGAGCATGGACCACCCGCTCGGCGTGGACCCCAAGTTCGGCCGGGACATCGCCACCCGCGTCATCGAGGGCTCCTGGGTCTCCCTGGTCGTCGCCTTCGGCGCCACGGTCCTGTCCAACGTGATCGGCGCGGTCATGGGCGTGATCGCCGGCTACTACGGCGGCCGGGTCGACTCGATCATCAGCCGGCTGATGGACGTCTTCCTCGCCTTCCCGTTGCTGCTGTTCGCCATCGCGATCTCCGCCACCCTCCAGGGCGGCGCCTTCGGTCTGAACGGACTGCCGCTCCACCTCGCGGTGCTCATCTTCGTGATCGGCTTCTTCAACTGGCCCTATCTGGGCCGGATCGTGCGCGGCCAGACGCTGGCCCTGCGCGAGCGCGAGTTCGTCGACGCGGCCCGCGGCATGGGTGCCAAGGGCCCGTACATCCTCTTCCGCGAGCTGCTGCCGAACCTGGTCGGCCCGATCATCGTCTACTCGACGCTGCTCATCCCGACCAACATCCTGTTCGAGGCGTCCCTGAGCTTCCTCGGCGTCGGCATCCAGCCCCCGCAGGCCTCCTGGGGCGGCATGCTCCGCGAAGCGGTCACCTACTACCAGGTCGATCCCCAGTACATGATCGTGCCGGGCCTGGCCATCTTCATCACCGTCCTCGCGTTCAACCTGCTCGGCGACGGTCTCCGCGACGCTCTCGACCCGCGCAGCCGCTAGGCAGCCAGAGAGCCCATCAAGTTTCCGATCAATGGAGGGGAAGCAGACCATCATGCGAAGGTCAGCGCTGGCCGCGGTCGCGGCCATCGGCTCCGCAAGCTTGCTGCTCGCAGGCTGCAGCAAGGCCGATGACAACAAGGACACACCGAAGGCGGCCGGCGCCAACGCGGCGACCAAGGGCGTCGTCAACGCGTCCGACAAGAAGGGTGGCACGGTCACCTACGAGATGTCGGACGTGCCGGACTCCTTCGACCCCGGCAACACGTACTACGCGTACATGTACAACTTCAGCCGTCTCTACGCGCGTCCGCTGATGACGTTCGAGCCCGGCCCCGGTTCCAAGGGCAACACCCTGGTCCCGGACCTCGCCGCGAGCAAGGGCGTCGCCAGCGACGGCGGCAAGACCTGGACGTACAAGCTGCGCGCGGGCCTGAAGTACCAGGACGGCACGCCGATCACCTCGAAGGACGTCAAGTACGCCGTCGAGCGGTCCAACTTCGCGCGTGACGTGCTCTCGCTCGGTCCGAACTACTTCCAGCAGTTCATGAAGGACGGCGACAAGTACAAGGGCCCCTACAAGGACAAGAGCGCCAAGGGCCTGTCCTCGATCGAGACGCCGGACGCCACCACGATCGTCTTCCACCTGAACCGTGCCTTCCAGGAGTTCGACTACCTGGTCGCCACGCCGGAGACGGCGCCGGTGCCGCAGGCCAAGGACGACGGCGTCGACTACGTCAAGCACATCGTGTCCTCCGGCTCGTACCAGTTCCAGAGCTACCAGGAGGGCAAGCAGGCCGTCCTGGTCCCGAACAAGAACTGGGACCCGAAGACCGACCCGCTGCGCAAGCAGCTGGCCGACAAGATCGTCGTCAACCTGAAGGTCAACCCGGAGACGATCGACAAGGACCTCCAGTCCGGCGACGCCACCGTCGACCTCGTGGGCACCGGCGTCCAGGCCTCCACCCAGGCGGACCTGCTCAACTCCGCGGACGGCAAGGCCAGCACGGACAACACCTACGGTGGCCGTCTGGTCTACGCGGCGATCAACACCAAGCTGAAGCCGTTCGACAACGTCGCCTGCCGCAAGGCCGTCGAGTACGCCATCGACAAGGTCTCCGTGCAGACCGCCATGGGCGGCCCGATCCGCGGCGACGTGGCCTCCACCGTCCTGCCGCCGGACATCACCGGCTACCAGAAGGCGGACGTCTACGCGACCCCGGGCTCCAAGGGCGACATCGCCAAGGCCAAGGACCAGCTGAAGGCCTGCGGCCAGAAGACCATCAACACCAACATCACGGCGCGGTCGGACCGCCCGGGTGAGGTCGACGCGGCCACCGCGATCATCAACTCGCTGAAGAAGGTCGGCATCAACGCCACCCTCAAGCAGTACCCGGCGGGCAAGTACTTCACCGACTACGCGGGTGTGCCGAGCTTCACCGACAAGCAGAACATCGGCCTGATGATGATGCAGTGGGGTGCCGACTGGCCGTCCGGCTACGGCTTCCTGCAGCAGATCCTCAACGGCAAGGCGATCAGCCAGTCCGGCAACACCAACCTGTCGCAGTACGACAACAAGAAGGTCAACGACCTGCTCGCGCAGGCGATCGCCGAGCCGGACACGGCCAAGCGCAACGCCCTGTACGCGCAGATCGACAAGCAGGCGATGGACGACGCCGCGCTGGTCCCGCTGACCTACTTCAAGGTTCTGCTGTACCGCTCGCCGTACGCCACCAACGTGGTCTCCACGGCCGCCTTCAGCGGTCAGTACGACTACCTCAACCTCGGCACCACGAAGAAGTAGCAGCCCCGGAAGGCAGGTGAAGGCATTGGTGCCCGCGGGCTTCGCGGCCCGCGGGCACCAGCGCCGGTCCCCGTGATCTCGTACATCCTCCGCCGGACGTTCGCGGCAGTGATCCTGCTGCTGGTCGTCACCGCGGTCACCTTCGCCATCTTCTTCCTGCTGCCACGGCTCGTCGGCCAGACAGCGGACCAACTGGCGCAGCAGTACATCGGAAAGAGCCCGTCGAAGGCGGACATCGCCGCGGTCAAGCACAACCTTGGTCTGGACCAGCCCGTCTACGTCCAGTACTGGCACTTCATCAAGGGGATCGTGGTCGGCACCGACTACAACCTCGGCCCCAAGACGGTGCACTGCGACGTTCCCTGCTTCGGCTACTCCTTCAAGGATCACGTCGCGGTCTGGTCGCAGCTCACCTCGCGCATCCCGATCACCCTCTCGCTGGCCGCGGGTGCCGCCGTGCTGTGGCTGCTCTCCGGTGTCGCGGTCGGTGTCGTCTCCGCGCTCAAGCCGCGCTCGCTGTTCGACCGCACCTTCATGGGCGTCGCCCTCGCCGGCGTGTCGCTGCCCATGTTCTTCACGGGCAACCTGGCGATCCTGCTCTTCACCTACAAGTGGCCGATCTTCGGCCGCACCTACGTCCCGTTCACCGAGAACCCGGCGCAGTGGGCCAACACCCTGTTCCCGGCGTGGTGTTCGCTCGCCCTGCTGTACTCCGCGATCTACGCCCGGCTCACCCGCTCGGGCATGCTGGAGACGATGAACGAGGACTTCATCCGCACGGCCCGCTCCAAGGGCCTGCCCGAAAGCACCGTCGTCGTCCGGCACGGCCTGCGGGCCGCCCTCACCCCGATCATCACCGTCTTCGGCATGGACGTCGGCCTGCTGCTCGGCGGTGCGGTGATCACCGAGTCCGTGTTCTCGCTGCCCGGTGTCGGCCAGTACGCGGTCCAGGGCATCACCGACAACGACCTGCCGAAGATCCTTGGCGTGACCCTGCTCGCCGCCGCCTTCGTCGTCATCGCAAATCTCCTGGTGGACGTGCTCTACGCCGCCGCCGACCCGCGGGTGAGGCTCTCGTGACCGAACTCTCCAAGACCGCCAAGGACGAGACCGCCGGCGACAAGGCGCCCTCGGCCTTCCTGGAGGTCCGCGACCTCAAGGTGCACTTCCCGACCGACGACGGTGTCGTCAAGTCCGTCGACGGGCTCTCCTTCTCGCTGGAGAAGGGCAAGACCCTCGCCATCGTCGGCGAGTCCGGCTCCGGCAAGTCCGTCACCTCGCTCGCCGTCATGGGCCTGCACCGGCTCGGCGCGCGCGGCAAGAACGTGCGGATGTCCGGCGAGATCTGGCTGAACGGCAAGGAACTGGTCGGCGCCTCCCCGGACGAGGTGCGCAAGCTCCGCGGCCGCGAGATGGCGATGATCTTCCAGGACCCGCTGTCCGCGATGCACCCCTACTACAAGGTCGGCGACCAGATCGTCGAGGCCTACCGGGTGCACCACAAGGTCAGCAAGAAGGTCGCCCGGGCGCGCGCCATCGAGATGCTCGACCGCGTCGGCATCCCCGAGCCGGCCAAGCGCGTCGACGGCTACCCGCACGAGTTCTCCGGCGGTATGCGCCAGCGCGCCATGATCGCCATGGCGCTGGTGAACAACCCCGAACTGCTCATCGCGGACGAGCCCACCACCGCCCTCGACGTCACCGTCCAGGCGCAGATCCTCGACCTGATCCGGGACCTCCAGAAGGAGTTCGGCTCCGCGGTCGTCATGATCACCCACGACCTCGGCGTGGTCGCCGAGATCGCCGACGACGTCCTCGTGATGTACGGCGGCCGGTGCGTGGAGCGCGGCCCGGCCGCCCAGGTCTTCGAGAAGCCGCAGCACCCCTACACCTGGGGCCTGCTCGGCTCGATGCCCCGCATCGACCGCGAGACCTCCGAACGGCTCATCCCCGTCAAGGGCCAGCCGCCGAGCCTCATCAACGTCCCCTCGGGCTGTGCCTTCAACCCGCGCTGCCCGTACGCGGACATCCCCGAGGGGAACGTCAGCCGCACGGTGCGCCCCGAGCTGGAACTGGTCGGCGCCGGACACTGGTCCGCCTGCCACCTGTCGGCCGAGGACCGTGAGCGGATCTGGACCGAAGAGATTGCGCCGAAGCTGTGAGTGAGACGAAGAAGACGGACTCCGTCGCCGAGGCCACGGTTCCCGGGCAGGCGTCGGCTCCGGACGAGCGCGAGGTGCTGCTCAAGGTCGAGAACCTGACCAAGCACTTCCCGATCAAGAAGGGCATCCTGCGCCGCCAGGTCGGCGCGGTGAAGGCCGTCGACGGCATCGACTTCGAGGTGCGCCGGGGCGAGACCCTGGGCGTGGTCGGCGAGTCGGGCTGCGGCAAGTCGACCATGGGCCGGGTCATCACCCGCCTTCAGGACCCGACCGGCGGACAGATCACCTTCGAGGGCCAGGACATCACCCGGCTGTCGACCGGCGACATGCGCCCGCTGCGCCGCGACATCCAGATGATCTTCCAGGACCCGTACGGCTCCCTGAACCCCCGGCACACCATCGGCTCGATCGTCTCGGCGCCGTTCCGGCTCCAGGGCGTCGAGCCCGAGGGCGGGGTGAAGAAGGAGGTCCAGCGGCTGCTCGAACTGGTCGGTCTGAGCCCCGAGCACTACAACCGCTACCCGCACGAGTTCTCCGGCGGCCAGCGCCAGCGCATCGGCATCGCCCGCGCGCTCGCCCTGAAGCCGAAGCTGGTCGTGGCCGACGAGCCGGTCTCCGCGCTGGACGTGTCGATCCAGGCCCAGGTCGTCAACCTGATGGACGACCTCCAGGAGGAGCTGGGCCTGACCTACGTCATCATCGCCCACGACCTCTCGGTGGTCCGGCACGTCTCGGACCGGATCGCGGTGATGTACCTCGGCAAGATCGTCGAACTGGCGGACCGCAACGCGCTGTACGAGGCGCCGATGCACCCGTACACCAAGGCGCTGATGTCGGCGGTGCCGGTGCCGGACCCGCAGCGCCGGGGGCAGAAGAGCGAGCGCATCCTGCTGCGCGGCGACGTGCCCTCGCCGATCGCCCCGCCGTCGGGCTGCCGCTTCCACACGCGGTGCTGGAAGGCGACGGAGATCTGCAGGACGACCGAGCCGAAGCTGCTGGAGCTGAAGCCCGGCCAGCGGGTCGCCTGCCACCACCCGGAGAACTTCGCCGACCAGGCCCCGCAGGACACGGTCCTGCTGTCGGCGGCGAAGGAGGCGTCGGCACTGGTGCCGGACGCGGTGATCTCCGGCGGCGCCGAGGAGTCCGCGACGCGGACCGCGTCGGAGGCCGGCGCGAAGGCAGAGGCGGAAGAGAAGCCTGAGGCCGACGCGAAGGCAGAGGCGGAAGAGAAGCCTGAGGCCGCCGCGAACGCCGAGGCCGAAGAGAAGCCCGACGCGGAGGCGAAGGCCGAGGCGGACGCCGACGCCAAGTCCGAGGCGGAGGGCGTCAAGTCCGAGGCGACGTCCGAGGCGAAGCCGGAGCCCGCGGCCGAGTCGGAGACCTCCACGGAGGCCGAGCCGGAGACCTCGGCGGAGGCCGGGTCCGCGGCCGCTTCCGAGCCGGAGTCCGCTTCCGAGCCGGAGTCCGGCTCCGAGGCCGCTCCCGGGTCCGAGCCGGAGGCGTCCGACGGGTCCGGTTCCGGGGCCGGGCCGGAATCCGCGGCTCCCGCCGAGCCGGAGGCCGAGGCCGCCGCCGAGCCCGCGGCGGAGCCCGCGAAGCCGGCCAAGTCGAAGAAGCCGCGCGGCAAGTAGCCCAGAAGCCCCACGCAAGGGCATGTACATGCCCGAACGGGAGAGTGCAGAGTCGTCCGTGACCGACACCTGATCGGTCCACGCTCGAAAGGGACGACTCATGGCACTCTCCCGTTCGGCACGTGCGGGGGCCGTCGCCACCGCGGCGGTCTCCTTCCTCCTGATCGGCGCGGCCCCCGCCCCCACCCCGGGCGCTCCCGGCATCGGCGACCCCTACTTCCCGAACCTGGGCAACGGCGGCTTCGACGCCCTGCACTACGACCTCGACATCGCCTACGCCCCCGACACCGGCCGCCTGGACGGCCGTACGACCCTCACCGCCCGCGCCACCGAGGCCCTCTCCTCCTTCGACCTGGACCTCCAGCAGCTGGAGGTCGCCAGGGTCCAGGTGAACGGCAGACGGGCCGCGTTCAGCCGGGACGGCGACGAGGTCACCGTCACCCCGCGCGGCGCGCTGGCCAAGGGCCGGCGCTTCACCGTGACCGTCACCTACGGCGGCGTACCCCAGCCCCTCAGCGGCCCCATCGTCTTCGGCTCCGAGTACGGCTGGATGAAGACCCCCGACGGAGTCTTCGTCGCCTGCGAACCCAACGCCGCCTCCACCTGGTTCCCGTCCAGCGACCACCCGTCCGACAAGGCCACCTACGACATCCGGATCAAGGCGCCCAAGGGCCTGACCGGCGTCTCCAACGGCGTGCTGGTCTCGACCCGCGACAAGGGCGGCTCGACGTACACCCACTGGCGCGAGTCGAGGCCGATGGCGACCTATCTGGCCACCGCCACCATCGGCAGGTTCGACGTGCGCACCGGCCGCACCCCCGGCGGCACCCCGGTCTACGTCGCCATCGACCCGGTGCTGAGGAACGGCAACGGCGTCGACGTGTACGCGGTCACCGCCGAGGCCACCGACTACTGGTCGAAGCTCTTCGGGCCGTACCCGTTCGAGGAGACCGGCGCCATCGTGGACGACATGCCCGAGGCCGGGTTCTCGCTGGAGGTGCAGTCCAAGCCCGCGTACTCGGCCGTGCGCAACGAGGCGACCATCGTGCACGAACTGGCCCACCAGTGGTTCGGCGACTCGGTGAGCGTGGCGCAGTGGAAGGACATCTGGCTCAACGAGGGCTTCGCCACCTACGCCCAGTGGCTGTGGTCCGAGCACCGGGGCACCCGCTCGGCGCACGACTCCTTCCTCGCCGAGTACAACGCCACGCCCGCCGGCTCCTCCTTCTGGCGGACCAAGGTCGCCGACCCGCAGCGCGACACCATGTTCGCGTCGGCCGTCTACGACCGCGGCGCCATGACGCTCCAGGTGCTCCGCGAGCGGATCGGCGACAAGGCGTTCTTCGCACTGCTGCCCGCTTGGACGAAGCTCCACCGGTACGGCAACGCGGACACCGCCGACTTCATCCGCCTCGCCGAGCGCGTCAGCGGGCAGCAGCTCGACGACCTGTTCGACACCTGGCTGTTCACCACAGGTAAACCTGCCCTGTGAGCCTGGCTTTGTAAGGTTCAGCCCGGGCGGCAGGTGAGAATGTCAGGGTGCAGCTGCAACAGTTCTTCAGCCCCTCCGTCCAGCACACGCTTGACGTGATCGGCATCTTCGTCTTCGCGATCTCCGGCGCCCTGCTGGCCGTCCGGAAGAACTTCGACGTCTTCGGCATCGCCGTGCTCGCCGAGGTCACCGCGCTGGGCGGGGGGCTCTTCCGGGACGTGATCATCGGGGCCGTGCCCCCGGCGGCCTTCACGGACCTCGGGTACTTCGTCACCCCGCTGCTCGCCACGCTCGTCGTCTTCTTCCTGCACCCGCACGTGGAGCGGATCCAGACGGCGGTCCTGGTCTTCGACGCGGCCGGCCTCGGCCTGTTCTGCGTCAGCGGCACGACGAAGGCGTACGGCTACGGCCTCGGCCTGACCGCGTCGGCGACCCTGGGCCTCGCCACCGCGGTCGGCGGCGGTGTGCTGCGCGACGTCCTCGCCAACGAGGTCCCCTCGCTGCTGCGCTGGGACCGCGACCTGTACGCGGTCCCGGCGATGGTCGGCGCGGGCATGGTGGTGCTGTGCATCCGCTACGACGCGCTGACCCCCCTCACCAGTGGGCTCGCGGCCGTCACGGCCTTTGTGCTGCGCCTGCTCGCGATGCGGTACCACTGGCGAGCGCCGCGCGCGTGGAACCGCCGGTCGACGGTGACCGAGGAGTAGTCCCGGCCGCTCCCGCGACGCCGCCGGCCGCGCCGGTGGGGGAGCCGGCCTTCCCGTGGGCCGAGCCGGCGCGGCCGGCGAGCGAGTGGTCCGTGCCCCGGGCGTGGTTCTGGCCCATCTGGAGCGTCAGCCAGCGGAACACCGTGGGCACCTGCGGCCGCCACAGGGCCATGGTGTGACCGCCCGCGCTGCGCGGCAGGAAGACCACGTGCACGGTGGTCGGCGCCTTGGCGACCGACTCCAGCCCCAGGCCGGCCTCGTAGCCGTCGCCGGACTCGCCGGAGGCGTAGAGGGCGACGGGCGGCGGCACGGCCGCCTTCTTCAGCAGCAGGAACGGGTTGTTCTCGGCGCGCAGCGCGGGGTTCTGCGCGGCCAGCGAGTTGCGCTCGCCGATCGGGTCGTTGTAGCCGGACATGCTCACCGCGGCCCGGTACCGGTCGGGGTGCGCCACGGCCAGCTTGACCGCGCAGTGCGCGCCCGCCGAGTAGCCGGCCACGGCCCAGCCCTGCGGCGCCGGCTGGGCACGGAAGTTGTCCATGACCATCTTCGGCACGTCGATGCTGAGCCAGGTGTCGGCGTTGACCTGCCCCGGGATGTTGGCGCAGCCGGTGTCCACGCCGGCCAGCAGGTTGGTGCGCGGGGCGACCAGGATGAAGGGCGCCACCTGGCCGCTGCGCATCAGCGGCAGCAGCTGCTCATGGGTCTTCATCGAGCCGAACCAGGCCTTCGCCGAGCCGGGGTAGCCGGGCAGCAGCTCGACCACCGGGAACTTCTTGTCGCGGTAGGCCGGTTCGCCGTACTGCGGCGGCAGCCAGACGTAGACCTCGGCGTTCACACCGGAGACGCGGCCCTTGAGCTGGGTGACGCGCACCCCGCCGGCCGCGTGCATGCCGGGGCCGGAGGCCGCCGTGAAGGTCTGCTTGACCTTGGGCAGCCGTGTCACCGCTATGCCGCCGGTGCCGTCGCGGCCGAGGTCGGCGGCCTGCTGGACGTGGTTGCCGGTACCGAAGAGGTCGGCCCAGTTGTCGTACAGGTTGTTCTGGTTGTTCACCAGCACGAAGACCAGCGTGACGGCCGTGCCCTGGGCGAACAGCAGCATCAGCACCCGGGTCGCGACGCGCAGGGGCTTGGGCCCGCGGGTGCGCGACCAGAGCAGAAGCGGCAGTATGAGGGCGACCACCGCCAGCACGACGGTCGTGTAGAGGAACGGAGTCCCGGTGAGGCTCATGTCCCCATAGAGGGAAAACAGGGGCCCGGGGTTACGGACGTGTCCGGACACTTACCGAGATATTGCCGGAACCTCACTCGGGAGCCTGAAAAGCTACCGCTTAGTAATTGCTTGTTGTACCGTTCAGGCCATGTCAGACGCAGCTTCCGCAGCAGCCGCACGGGCCCTGATCGGCGACAGCGAGTTCGACCGCGACACCGCCGTCTTCCGCCGCGAGGAGGGGGTCTACGACCTCGAACTCTCGGCCGGCTGGACCATCCTCGGCGCCGTCAACGGCGGCTATCTGCTGGCCGTGCTCGGCCGGGCCCTCGGGGACGCCCTCCCGCACCCGGACCCGTTCACCATCTCCGCGCACTACCTGACCGCCTCGCGGCCGGGCAAGGCCGTCGTCCGCACCCAGACGGTCCGCACCGGACGCACCCTCTCCACCGGCCAGGCCTCGCTCTTCCAGTACGACGAGGAGGGCAACGAGGTCGAACGCATCCGCGTCCTCGCCTCCTACGGCGACCTCGCCGCCCTCCCCGACGACGTCCGCACGACCGCGACGCCGCCCCCGGTCCCGCCGCTGGAGCGGTGCTTGGGTCCCGAGGACGGCCCCGACCCGCTCCAGGGCGGCTCGGCCATCGCCGGCCGGCTGATGCTCAGGCTGGACCCCGCGACCGTCGGCTGGGCGCTAGGCCGGCCCTCCGGCAAGGGGGAGATGCGCGGCTGGTTCGGCCTCGCCGACGGCCGCGACGCCGACCCGCTCTCCCTGCTGCTCGCGGTGGACGCCCTGCCGCCCACCGCCTTCGAGATGGGCCTCGCGGGCTGGGTGCCCACGGTCGAACTGACGGTCCACGTCCGGCACCGTCCGGCCCCCGGCCCGCTGCGGGTGTCGATCACCACCCGCAACCTGGCCGGCGGCTTCCTGGAGGAGGACGCCGAGGTCTGGGACAGCGCGGACCGGCTGGTCGCCCAGTCCCGGCAGCTCGCCCGGGTCAGGCTCGGCTGAGCGGGGCACGGCCCAGCCAGGCCGCCAGCTGCTCGTAGGGGCCCGTGTCCTCGGGAGCCTCGCGGCGGGCGCCGAACGGCGTCCGCTCGTCCCGGGGGCGCGAGTCCGGCAGCACCCGGCGGGCCGTCGCGAGGGCGAACCCGGCCAGCTCCTCGTCGAGCGGCAGCGGGTGGCCGAGCGCCTCGGAGAGGTCCCAGGTGTGGGTGACCAGCTCCATCACATAACCGGACAGGGCCGCGTGCCCGGGGATCGACTCGCCCCAGGGCACCGTCACCGGCGTGGCCATCCGCTCGTCGCTCTCCCACGCCTTCAGCACCCGGATCCGCACCTCGTCGTAGGCGGCCGGCCAGCCGTCGTCCGGGACGCCCTCGGCGACCGGTTCCGCGGCGAGTCCGTCACCGCCCTCCCCGACGATCGCGATCCGCCGGGTGCCGCCGACGACATGGCCGAGCAGCGCCCGCACGTCGAACTCGGCGCAGGGGGTGGGGCGGGTGAGGTCCTCGGGGCGCACCGCCGCGATGACGGCCGCCGCCTGCTCGGTGGCGCGGGTGTAGACGGGGCGGGGGTCGGTGAAACCGGTGGTCATGACGTTCCTCTCGTAAGCCGTTACGCGAGGATGGTGCGCCGATAACCTGACAGAATCCGTCAACATTTGCGAGCTGTTCCGCGACCGCGCGATGCTGGCCCCCGTGAAGTCCGACCGGCTGCTGTCGATCCTGCTGCTCCTCCAGACCCGGGGCCGGGTGCCCGCGCGTGAACTCGCCGAGCGGCTGGAGGTGTCGGTGCGCACCGTCTACCGGGACATCGAGGCACTGTCCGCCGCCGGCGTCCCGGTCTACGCGGAGCGCGGTCGGCACGGCGGCATCGAACTCCTGGCCGGGTTCCGCACCGACGTCACGGGGCTGACCGCCGACGAGTCCCGCGCCCTGTTCGTGCTGGCCGCCGAGGGCGCCCATGCCGCGCTCGGCCTCGACGCGGCCCTCGGCTCGGCCCTGCGCAAGGTGATGGCCGCGCTGCCGGCGCCGCACCGGCCCGCCGCCGAGGTGACCAGCCGCCGCATCCTGGTCGACGCCACCCGCTGGAAGAGCGGTCCGCGGCAGGCCGTCGACCTGGAGGCCCTCCAGGACGCCGTGTTCAGCGACCGGCGCCTCGCGCTGCGCTACCGGCACAGCGGGCAGCGGGAGCCGCGGGCGTACACCGTGGACCCGTACGGCCTGGTCGCCAAGGCCGGGGTCTGGTACCTGGTCGCCGACGCCCGCGCGCGGCCCCGGCTGTTCCGCGCCGACCGGATCCGCTCCGCCCGCCTCCTCGACGATCCCGTGCGGCGCCGCCCCGGCGTCGAACTCGCGGACATCTGGGAGGAGTTGCGCCGCCAGGTGGAGGAGCGGCCGGGCGGGATCGAGGTCACGGTGCGGGTGCGGCGGGAACGGCTCGACATGTTCCGCCGGATGGCCGCGGCCGACCTCACCGACCTGCCCGAGGACGACGGCGAGGGCGACTGGGTCACCGCCCGGCTGACCTATCCGGTGCTGCGCGCCGTGCGCCAACTCCTCGCCTTCTCCGACCAGGTGGAGATCGTGGACCCGCCCGAGGCGCGCGCGGAACTGCTCGACGGGGTGCGCG
Source organism: Streptomyces sp. SCPE 10 (assembly GCF_051980735.1). Lineage (NCBI taxonomy): Bacteria > Bacillati > Actinomycetota > Actinomycetes > Kitasatosporales > Streptomycetaceae > Streptomyces > Streptomyces sp. SCPE 10. The sequence goes on from NZ_CP197069.1 coordinate 5,330,097, forward strand.
CGGTCGGCGCGCTGTACGAACAGGCTTGACGGGGCTCGGAGTTCAGTCCAGCCAGTGGTCGCGGCCGATGGTGATCAGCCGCAGCTGCCGGGTGGCCCGCCGGGTGACCCGCTCCCGCTCCTCGGCCGGGCCCTCCAGCGCCTCCAGGAACAGCGAGGCGGTGATCAGCATCTGGTCGACGTAGAGGTGCGCGAGCATCAGCACGTCCGCCTCGCTCCAGCCGTCCGTCTGCGGGTCCTTGACCAGCTCGGCCTTCACCTCCTCGGCGAACCGGTCCAGTTGGCCGCCGATGGCCTCGCGCACCGGCTGCACCCCGCCGTTGCGCTCGCGGGCGATGAACCGTACGTGCGCGGGGTGCGCGGCCACGTAGTCGGCGATCAGCTCGATGCCGCGGGCGATGCGCTCCTCGCTGTCGCCGGTCGTCGCCACCGTCTCGCGCACCATCGGGTGCAGGCTGCCCAGCGCCTCGTCGACCAGGGCCACACCGAGGTCGGCGATGGAGCGGAAGTGCCGGTAGAAGGCGGTGGGGGCGACCCCGACGGCCCGGGTGACCTCGCGCAGGCCCAGGCTGCTCAGACTCTGCTCCGCCAGCAGCGCGAGCGCCGCGTCGAGGAACGCCTGCCGGGTCTTCTGCTTCTGCGCCTGCCGGATGCCGAGGGTGTGACTCATGTCATCCAGTTAACAACTGTTCTCTGGAATTGAAAAGCCGTCCGACGGGTTACTCTGTAAGTCAGTGAACAACTGTTACTACAACTGTTCACCGAGACTTCACAGAGACCGGAACGCGAGGCATCCCAGAGGGGGGATCCGATTCCCATGCTGTTCCTCGTCGCCGCATTCATGCTGCTCGGCGTGGTGCTGGGCACCGTGGCCCACGCGCCGCTGACCGTCACCGGCGCGCTGGCCGCCGTCATCGCCGTCTGGCTCGGCGTCTTCGCCGTCCGCGAGCGCATCGGCCGCCGCCGCCACACCTCGGCCGACTGACCGTCCGACGACCACCATCGGGAGCTGAGCACCATGCAACTCACCGCACCGGCCACGAGCCGCTCGAACACCCCGGCCCGCACCGGCACCCGCGACGCCGACGGCATGGCCGTCGCGTCCTTCATCCTCGGCCTGCTCGGCCTGCTCGTGCTGAACCTCTTCCTCGGCCCGGTCGCCATCGTCCTGGCCGCCGTCTCCCTGTGGCGCGGCACCGCCCGCCGGGGCCGCGCCTACCTGGGCCTCGCCCTCGGTGTGGCCGACCTCGCGGTCCTGCTGGCCGCGATGCAGCTGTCCCACACGGTGTCCTGGAGCCTGTGACGCGGCGGCGGGCGGGCGGCCGCAGCGCCGCCGAGGCCGCGCCGCCACGTCCGGCCGCGACGGGGCGTGCCGGCCGGTCAAAGTAGACTCTGCACACCATGGCTTACCTCGACCACGCCGCGACCACCCCCATGCTCCCGGAGGCGGCAGAGGCCCTGACCGTCCACCTGGGCATCACGGGCAACGCCTCCTCCCTGCACGCCTCCGGCCGCCAGGCCCGCCGTACGGTCGAGGAATCCCGCGAAACCCTCGCGGAAGCGCTCGGCGCCCGCCCCAGCGAGGTCGTCTTCACCTCCGGTGGCACCGAGGCCGACAACCTCGCCGTGAAGGGTCTGTACTGGTCCCGCCGCGCCGCCGACCCCGCCCGCACCCGCGTGCTGTCCAGCCCCGTCGAGCACCACGCCGTCCTCGACGCCGTGCACTGGCTCGGCGAGCACGAGGGCGCCACCGTCGAGTACCTGCCCGTCGACGCCCACGGCCGCGTCCACCCCGAGGCCCTGCGCGAGGCCATCGCCCGCAACCCCGAGGACGTCGCCCTGGCCACCGTGATGTGGGCCAACAACGAGATCGGCACCATCATGCCGATCCGTGAACTGGCCGACGTCGCCGCCGAGTTCGGTGTCCCGCTGCACGCCGACGCGGTCCAGGCCTTCGGGCAGGTCCCGCTGGACTTCGGCGCCTCGGGCCTGGCCGCGATGACCGTCTCGGGCCACAAGATCGGCGGCCCCTACGGCATCGGCGCCCTGCTGCTCGGCCGCGAGCACACCCCCGTCCCCGTGCTGCACGGCGGCGGCCAGGAACGGCACGTGCGCTCCGGCACCCTCGACGTCCCCGCCATCGCCTCCTTCGCCGTCGCCGGCCGGATCGCCGCCGCGCGGCAGGAGCGGTTCGCGAGCGAAGTCGGCGCCCTGCGCGACCGGTTGGCGGACGCCGTGCGCGCCGCCGTGCCGGACGCGATCCTCGGCGGCGACCCCGCGCCCGGCGGGCGGCTGCCCGCCAACGCGCACTTCACCTTCCCCGGCTGCGAGGGCGACTCCCTGCTGCTCCTGCTGGACGCCCAGGGCATCGAGTGCTCCACCGGCTCCGCCTGCACCGCGGGCGTCGCCCAGCCCAGCCACGTCCTGCTCGCCACCGGCGTGGACCCGGACCTGGCGCGCGGCACCCTGCGCTTCTCGCTGGGCCACACCTCCACCGAGGCGGACGTGGCCGCGGTCGCCAAGGCCATCGGCCCGGCGGTGGAACGCGCCCGGGCGGCCGGTCTCACCTGAGCCCCGCGAGCCGGCCCCGGACGCACGAAACGACCTACGAGGCGGGTTCCCTTCGCCGGCATGGTCCGGATCAGGTACTGGGGGTCGCCTTCCGGTCTCGCGACCTTCCGGCCTCTCAGCCCGAGCGTCGACGTCGGCACCAGCGGATACCTTGCGGTGTCACGCTGACGTCGGCTACTCCGCTTGGACTCCCTCACTCGTCCCGTAGGCCTGAACCCAGAATAAGACCGCCCATACCAGACATAAAGGGCCCAGTCCATGATTTTTTCAGGGCCCGGTTCCCGCCGCCCCGTACCCTGGAAGCGTTATGACTGAGACCTCGCAGCGCCCCCTCCGCGTCCTCGCCGCCATGTCCGGCGGGGTCGACTCCGCCGTCGCCGCCGCGCGTGCCGCGGAAGCCGGCCATGACGTCACCGGCGTCCATCTCGCGCTCTCCGCGAACCCCCAGTCCTTCCGCACCGGCGCACGGGGCTGTTGCACCATCGAGGACTCCCGCGACGCCCGCCGCGCCGCCGACGTCATCGGCATCCCCTTCTACGTCTGGGACCTCGCCGACCGCTTCCGCGAGGACGTCGTGGAGGACTTCGTCGCCGAGTACGAGGCCGGCCGCACCCCCAACCCCTGCCTGCGCTGCAACGAGAAGATCAAGTTCGCCGCGCTGCTCGACAAGGCGCTGGCCCTCGGCTTCGACGCCGTCTGCACCGGCCACTACGCCAAGGTGATCGTCCGCGAGGACGGCTCCCGCGAGCTGCACCGCGCCTCCGACATGGCCAAGGACCAGTCGTACGTCCTCGGCGTGCTGGACGAGAAGCAGCTCGCGCACGCGATGTTCCCGCTCGGCGACACGGTCACCACCAAGGAGGAGATCCGCGCCGAGGCCGAGCGCCGAGGGCTGGCGGTCGCCAAGAAGCCCGACTCGCACGACATCTGCTTCATCGCCGACGGCGACACCCAGGGCTTCCTCGCCCGGCGGCTCGGCAAGGCCGAGGGCGACATCGTGGACGAGTCCGGCACCCGGCTGGGCACGCACGAGGGCGCGTACGGCTTCACGATCGGCCAGCGCAAGGGACTGCGCATCGGCACCCCGGCCCCCGACGGCAAGCCGCGCTACGTCCTCGACATCTCCCCGGTGACCAACACGGTCACCGTCGGCCCGGCCGCCGCCCTGGACGTGGTGGGCCTGACCGCGATCAAGCCCCGCTGGTGCGGCACCGCCCCCACCGGCCCCGGCACCTACACCGCCCAGCTGCGCGCCCACGGCGGCGAGACCGAGGTGCGCGCCGAACCGGTCGACGGCGAACTGCGCGTCACCTTCACCGAGCCGGTCCGCGGCGTCGCTCCCGGCCAGGCGATCGTCCTTTACGACGGCACGCGCGTGGTCGGCTCGGCGACCATCGCCTCCACCACCCGGGCGACGGCGGCGGCGTAGCGCCCGCCCGCCGCTGCGCGGGCGGTTCGGCGACCGAGGGCCACGGCGTGCCCCTGGCTACGCCGTGAGGTAGTCGGCGAGCACCGGACCCAGCACGTCCGGCTCGACCATGTGGGTCTGGCCCTCCAGGACCCGGTACTCGCCCCGGGGCACCGCGTCCGCGATGTCCCGGCAGGCCCGGAGCATCCACTCCGGGCTCGCGCCGCCCGCGAGCGCCAGCAGGGGCACGGGGACGGCGGCCAGCCGGTCGCGGGGGAGCAGGCCGTCGGCCATGACGGCGTCGTCGTACGCGAGGCTCGGCGCGGCCGCCTCCATGCCGGGCCACATGGGGGACTGGCGGGCGCGCCGGATCACCTCCTCGCCGAGCCCGGTGAGCCGCAGGAACAGCTCCACCGCGTCCCCGCGCCGGCCCTCCGCCAGCGCCCGGTTCAGGTTCTCCTTGTAGACGGCCTCCCGCTCGGCGCCGCCCGCCAGATGGTCCGCGTACGGCACCTCGTACACCGCGGCCCGGGTGACCGGCAGGCCGTCCGCCAGCGCCTCCAGCACCAGCGCGCCGCCCGAGGAGACCCCGAACAGCGCCGCCTCGCCGCCCACCGCGGCCAGCAGCGCGGCCAGGTCCTCGACCTCGCGCGCCACCTCGTACGGCTTCGTGTCGCCGCTCGCGCCGCGGCCCCGCCGGTCGTAGACGACGGCCGTCACCCGGTCCGCGAGCCGCTCGGCCAGGGGGGCCAGCGTGCCACCGGTGGACATCGCGCCGCTCACCAGGATCACCACGGGCCCCTCGCCCGTCACCCGGTACGCGAGAGAGGTGCCGTCGCGGGAAGTCGTCTTGTTGTCCATGTCGGTGCAGACTGCCGCACGACGGCGGGGACGGCGGTCACGACACGTCGACGTCGTAGAAGCAGAGATGGTCCTTGATCGGCGCCACCTCCGGCTTCGGGTCCGGGTACGCCCAGGCCAGATCGGGCGCGTCGGGCAGCGACCAGTAGGACGCCGTGCCCTTGAACGGGCAGACCGTATGCGTCCCCGAGGGGGTCAGCAGGTCGAGGCGCACGTCCTCGGCCGGGATGTAGTACCGCACCGGGCAGCCCGTCTCGCGCAGCAGCAGCGGTCGGTCGGTCTCCGCGAGCACCTGGTCGCCGTGCACCACGCGCACGTGCCGCTCGCCGGGTTCGATGGTGATGGTGTGTCCTTCGGCCATACCGGGACAGCACCACAAGGGCGGGAGTTCTTCCCGCGTACGGTAGAGGCCATGAACATCTGCGTCTTCCTGTCCGCCGCCGACCTCGACGAGCGCTACACCCGTCCCGCCCGCGAGTTCGCGGAACTGATCGGCAAGGGCGGCCACACCCTGGTCTGGGGCGGCTCCAACGTCGGCCTGATGAAGGTCGTCGCCGACGGCGTGGAGGAGACCGGCGGCCGCCTGGTGGGCGTGTCCGTGGAGTTCCTGGCCAACAAGACCCGGCCCGGCGCCGACGAGATGGTGATCGCCCCCGACCTCGCCGAGCGCAAGAGGCTGCTCCTGGAGAAGGCCGACGCCGTGGTCATCATGGTGGGCGGCACCGGCACCCTGGACGAGGCCACCGAGATCCTGGAGCTGAAGAAGCACGGCCGCACCCACAAGCCCGTGGTGCTGCTGAACACCGCCGGGTTCTACGACGGCCTGCGCGAGCAGTTCCGCCGCATGGAGGACGAGGGCTTCCTGCCCCGCCCCCTGGCCGACCTGGTGTTCTTCGCCGAGGAGCCGGTCGGGGCGATGGCCTACCTGGAGGAGCAGACGGGCACCCGCTGATGCGAGCATGGCGGGTATGGCTACACATGTGATCACCGGGGCCGGTTCCGGCATCGGCGCGGCCGTCGCCCGCCGCCTGCACGCGCGCGGCGACGAACTCGTCCTGCACGCCCGCGACGCGGGCCGCGCCAAGGAACTGGCCGCCGAGTTCCCCGGCGCCCGCACCCTGGTCGGCGACCTCGCGGAACCGGACCGGCTGTCCTGGGCGTTCTCCCACCAGACCCTGCCCGACCGGGTGGACTCCCTGCTGCACGTCGCCGGCGTGGTGGACCTCGGCGGGATCGGCGAGCTGACCCCGAAGTCCTGGCACCACCAGCTCGGCGTCAACCTGGTCGCGCCCGCCGAGCTGACCCGGCTGCTGCTGCCCCAGCTGCGCGCGTCCCGCGGCCACGTCCTCTTCGTCAACTCCGGCGCCGGCCTGAACGCCAACGCCGGCTGGGGCGCCTACGCCGCCTCCAAGCACGGTCTCAAGGCCCTCGCCGACGCGCTGCGCCAGGAGGAGCACGCCGCCGGCGTCCGCGTCACCTCCGTCTACCCCGGCCGCACCGCCAGCCCCATGCAGGCCAAGGTGCACCAGCAGGAGGGCAAGGAGTACGACGCCGGCAAGTGGATCGACCCCGAATCGGTCGCCACGACCATCCTCATGGCCCTCGACCTGCCCCGTGACGCCGAGGTCAACGACCTGACGGTGCGCCCGGGCCGCTGACCGGCGCCTACGCATTCCGTAGGCTTCCCCGGTGAGCGAAAACAGCGTGTTCAGATTCGCCGGGGCCACCGGAGTCGGGTCCATGCCCGGCGGGGACGCCCGGGAGGCCGCCAAGACCGTCACCGGGTCCTTCGAGGACTTCCCGTTCCTGGCCGAGCTGCCCGCCCGGGGTCCCGGCGCCGACATGATCGGCCGCACCGCCGGGATGCTGGTCGAGCTGTACGCGCGCGTGGAACCCAGCGGCTGGCGCATCGGGGACCGGCCCGGCCGGGACACCCGCCGGGCCTGGTCCTGGCTGCGCGAGGACCTGGACGCCCTGGAGGAGTTCACCCAGGGCTACGAGGGCGATCTGAAGGTCCAGGCGGTCGGGCCCTGGACGCTCGCCGCCGCCCTGGAACTGCGCGGCGGCGAGGCCGCCCTCTCGGACGCCGGCGCCTGCCGGGACCTCGCCGCCTCCCTCGCCGAGGGACTGCGCCAGCACCTCGCGGAGGTCCGGCGCCGCGTCCCCGGCGCCCGCATCGTGCTCCAGCTCGACGAGCCCTCCCTCACCGCCGTGCTGCGCGGGCAGGTCCGCACCGCCAGCGGCTACCGCACCCACCGCGCCGTCGACCGCCAGACCGTGGAGGCCACCCTGCGCGAGGTCGTCGGCGCCCACCCCGACGGGCCCGTGGCCGTCCACTCCTGCGCCCCCGACGTGCCGTTCGCGCTGCTGCGCCGGGCCGGGGCCGACGCGATCTCCTTCGACTTCGCGCTCCTCACCGAGCGTGACGACGAGGCGATCGGCGAGGCCGTGGAGGGCGGCACCCGCCTGTTCGCCGGTGTCGTGCCGGGCACGGACGGCCCATTGTCGGACCCTGCCGGTAGCGTCATGGGTGTCAGGACGTTGTGGCGCAGGCTGGGGCTGCACCCGGGTCTGCTCGCCGAGGCGGTCACCCTCACCCCGGCGTGCGGTCTCGCGGGCGCTTCCCCCGCCTACGCGCGCCAGGCGCTCGCACACTGCGTCCGGGCGGCGAGATCCCTCGCGGACAACCCAGAGTAACGGGAGGACAACACGGTGGCCGGCGACAAGCAGGCGGAGACGACGGCGGTGCCCGCAGAGGCCCGCGACAGGCACGCGCAGCTGGCGGAGCAGGTCGAGGAGCACCGCTTCCGGTACTACGTGAAGGACGCTCCCGTCATCAGCGACGCGGAGTTCGACCAGCTCCTGAAGTCCCTGGAGGCCCTGGAGGAGCAGTACCCGGAGCTGCGCAGCCCCGACTCGCCCACCCAGAAGGTGGCCGGGTCGTACCAGACGGAGTTCACCGCGGTCGAACACCGCCAGCGCATGCTCTCCCTCGACAACACCTTCAACGACGAGGAGCTGGCCGCCTGGACCGACCGCATCGCCCGTGAACTCGGGGACCAGGAGTACCACTTCCTGTGCGAGCTGAAGGTCGACGGCCTCGCCGTCAACCTCACCTACGAGCACGGCCGCCTCACCCGCGCCGCCACCCGCGGCGACGGCCGCACCGGCGAGGACATCACGCCCAACGTGCGGACCATCGCGGAGATCCCCGACCGGCTGCGCGGCGACGACGTCCCGGACCTGGTGGAGATCCGCGGCGAGGTCTACTTCCCGATGGAGAAGTTCCTCGAACTCAACGAGCGCCTGGTCGCGGCCGGCGACAAGCCCTTCGCCAACCCGCGCAACGCGGCGGCCGGTTCGCTGCGCCAGAAGGACCCCCGCGTCACCGCCACCCGCCCGCTGCACATGGTGGTGCACGGCATCGGCGCCCTGGAGGGGTTCACCGGCATGACCCGCCTCTCCCAGGCGTACGACCTGCTGAAGAGCTGGGGCATGCCCACCTCCCCGCACAACCGGGTGGTCGACGGCCTCGACGGCGTACGGCAGTTCATCGCCCACTACGGCGAGAACCGTCACTCGGTGGAACACGAGATCGACGGCGTCGTCGTCAAGCTGGACGAACTGCGCCTCCAGGGCCGCCTCGGCTCCACCGCGCGGGCGCCCCGCTGGGCCATCGCGTACAAGTACGCGCCCGAGGAGGTCAACACCAAGCTCATCGACATCAAGGTGGGCGTCGGCCGCACCGGCCGGGTCACGCCGTACGCCCAGGTCGAGCCGGTCACGGTGGCGGGCAGCGAGGTGGAGTTCGCCACCCTGCACAACCAGGAGGTCGTCAAGGCCAAGGGCGTCCTCATCGGGGACACGGTCGTCATCCGCAAGGCCGGTGACGTCATCCCGGAGATCCTCGGCCCGGTGGTCGACCTCAGGGACGGCAGCGAGCGGGAGTTCGTGATGCCGGGCGAGTGCCCGGAGTGCGGCACCCCGCTGCGGCCCATGAAGGAGGGCGACATCGACCTGCGCTGCCCCAACGCCCGCACGTGTCCAGCCCAGTTGCGCGAGCGGGTCTCCTATCTGGCGGGCCGGGAGTGCCTGGACATCGAGCACTTCGGCGAGGTGGCCGCCGCCGCGCTCACCCGCCCGCTGGAGCCGGCCGACCCGCCGCTGGTGGACGAGGGCGACCTGTTCGACCTGACGGTGGAGAAGCTGCTCCCCATCAAGGCCTACGTCCTCGACCAGGACAGCGGACTGCCCAAGCGCGACCCGAGGACGGGCGAGGAGAAGGTCGTCACCGTCTTCGCCAACCAGAAGGGCGAGCCGAAGAAGAACACCCTGGCCCTGCTGGAGAACATCGAGGCGGCCAAGTCCCGCCCGCTCGCCCGTTTCCTGAACGGACTGTCCATCCGGCACGTGGGACCGGTCGCCGCGCAGGCCCTCGCCCGCGAGTTCCGCTCCGTCGACCGAATCGAACAGGCCACCGAAGAGGAGCTGGCGGCCACCGACGGCGTCGGCCCGATCATCGCCGCCGCGGTCAAGGAGTGGTTCGCGGAGGAGTGGCACCGGGAGATCGTGCGCAAGTGGAAGGCCGCGGGCGTCCCGCTGGAGGAGCAGGTCAGCGAGGAGGAGGAGGGTCCGCGTCCGCTGGAGGGGCTCACCGTCGTGGTCACCGGAACCCTGGAGAAGTTCACCCGGGACGGCGCCAAGGAGGCGTTGCAGAGCCGGGGCGCCAAGGTGACCGGCTCGGTGTCCAAGAAGACCTCGTTCGTCGTGGTGGGTGACAACCCGGGCTCGAAGTACGACAAGGCCGTGCAATCGAAGGTCCCGGTGCTCGACGAGGACGGATTCGGCGTCCTGTTGGAGCAGGGCCCCGAGGCCGCGGCCGAAGTGGCGCTTCCGACCGAGGAGTAGCGATTGAAGGCCACCCGATCGGCGCATACCAGTTGCATACGGGTGGCCCGGGCGCATTCGGGCAACCGCCGACGACCGGTGCCCGTAAAAGCCCCACGCGGCCTAGTGTTGAGATGTGCACCTGCCGAACCCGGCGGCGGCCGGGGCATTCCCCTGCCCGCCGCGGGCGCGGCAAGGGTTCTTCAGCACGAAGCCGTCGATGGTGTCGGACATCGGGCCGCGTGGCGTGGGCACCGCCGGCTGTGAGAGGGACGGGAATGGAACCGACCGAGAGCGTCGCCCCGGACTCCCGGCTGCGCCTGCGCCGCCGCGCCGTCGCCTGGCGGGAGATCCTGCGTCCGGGCGCCGGCCGCACCCGCCCGCGCGTCCACCCGGCCGCGGCCGGCGCCGCCCGGCCGCTTCCGCGTCCGCCGCTGGCCGTCGAGCCCGTCCCCGGCCTCGGCGCCGGCCGGGAGCCCGGGCGCCGGCTGCCCCGGCCCGCGCTGCCCGCCGCCGTCGTCGCCGCCGCGGCCGTCGTCCTGGGCGCCGGCTTCTACGGCGCCTTCAGCGGCCGGCACGCCCTCTTCCCGTCCGGCACCGCCGGCTGGTCGCTGGCCCTGCTCACCGGGATCATCGTCGGCCACCTCGTGATGCTGGGCCGCGCCCGCTGGTGGGGCGGCACCGGCTCCGGCGCCGCCCTCACCCTCGCCGTGCTGCTGCTCTTCGGCTGGGTCAGCGCCGGCATGATCAGCCTCACCGTCGTCGTCCTGGTCGGCATAGCCCGCAGGCAGCGCTGGCGGCAGGGCGTGCTGCACGGCGCGGCGGACCTGCTCGGCATCGCCGTCGGCGCCCTGCTGCTCGCCGGGTTCGACCGGTTCCCCAGCGTCGAGGCGCCCTGGCGCACGCACAGTTGGAGCATCGCCACCGCGCCCGAGATCGTCCTGGTCGCCGTCGCCTACCTGGCGGTCAGCCGGGGCCTGCTGTGGTACCTGAACGCCCCGCGCGACGGCGCACTGCCCGACATCGCCCGTCCCGCGCTGCTCAGACAGGGCCTGGTGGCGGTGGCGCTGCTCGGCATCGCGCCGCTGCTGTGCGTGGTCGCCGACACCCAGCCGGTCCTGCTGCCGCTCTTCGCGATCCCGCTGATCGCCATCGACTCGGCGCTGTGGATGGCCCGCGCGCGTGCCGAGGAGCAGCTGCGCGACCCGCTGACCGGGCTGCCCAACCGGCAGTGGCTCCAGGAGCGGATCTGGACCGCGCTGGACGAGGCGGACCGCATCGGGGCCCGTTCCGCACTGATGCTGATCGACCTTGACCGCTTCCGGTCGGTCAATGACACCCTCGGTCATCTCGCCGGTGACCGGCTGCTGTTGCAGATCGCCGAGCGGCTGCGGCTCGCCCTGCCGCGCGGCGCCGAGGCGGCCCGGCTCGGCGGGGACGAGTTCGCCGTCTTACTGCCCGTCGCGGACTCCACCACCTCCGCGATGCGCGTCGCCCGCGGCCTGGTCACCGCGCTCAGCTCCCCGCTCGACCTCGACGGCCTCACCCTCGTCCTGGAGGCCAGCGCGGGGGTCGCCGTCTTCCCGGACCACGCCATGGAGGCCGAGGGGCTGCTGCGGCGGGCCGACGTGGCCATGTACCAGGCGAAGCGGGACCGTACGGGGGTCGAGGTCTACGAGTCCAAGCGGGACTCCAACACTCCCGACCGGCTCGGCCTGCTCGGCGATCTGCGCCGGGCGCTGGACGCGCACGAGGTGCAGCTGCACTACCAGCCCAAGGTCCGCTTCGACGGCCAGGTCGCGGGCCTGGAGGCGCTGGTGCGGTGGGTGCATCCCGAGCGCGGGAAGGTGCCGCCGGACGAGTTCATCGCGATCGCCGAGTCGTCCGGGCTGATGCCCCACCTCACCGAGTACGTGCTGGAGACCGCCCTCGCCCAGGTCGCCCGCTGGCGGGCGCAGGGACTGCGGGTCCCGGTCGCGGTCAACGTCTCCCCGCGCGACGTCCACACCCCCGGCTTCGCCGGCTCGGTCGCCGCGCGGCTGGCCCGGCACGGGGTCCCGGCGGGCGCGCTGCAACTGGAGATCACCGAGCACGTCCTGCTGGAGGACCCGCAGCGGGCCGCGGACACCCTGGCGGCGCTGACCGGGCACGGCGTGAAGATGTCCCTGGACGACTTCGGCACCGGGTACTCCTCGCTGGTGCACCTGCGCCGGCTGCCGGTCAGCGAGCTGAAGATCGACCGCTCCTTCGTGGCCCGGCTGGCCGTGGACACCGAGGACGCGGAGATCGTGCGCTGCACCGTCGACCTCGCCCATTCCCTGGGCCTGCTCGTCGTCGCCGAGGGCGTGGAGGACGACGAGACCTGGGAACGGCTGCGCGACCTGGGCTGCGACGCGGTACAGGGCTGGCTGGTCGCGGCGGCGATGCCGGCGGACGAGACGACGGCGTGGCTCCGGGCCCGGGAAGCGAGCACGTGCGGCGCCTCGGCCCTCCCCCCGGCCCGCCCCTGACGGTGGCCCGGCGCCGGCCTCGGGCCCGGCGCGGTCCGCCGCGCGGTTCACCGCGTCCCTCCGCTACTCGTCCCCCGCCTTCGCGAAGCGGTCCACCAGGAGGCGCAGGCGCCCGGCGTGGGCCGGTTCCGGCAGGCGGCCGCTGCGCATGAGCGTCGCCAGGCCGTGCAGCGCGGCCCAGAAGGTCTCCGCCACCTGGCCGGGTTCCTCGGCGGGCGCCGTGACCGGTGTCACGACCGCCAGCAGTTCGCCGAAGGCCTCCTGGAGGGCCGCCGGGGCCTCCGGGGTCGCGAACGGCAGGTCGACCAGGTGGGTGAACATCGCGTCGTAGAGGGCGGGTCGGCGGCGGGCGAAGGACATGTACGTCTCCGCCACCGCCGCCAGTGCGGCCCGCGTGCCCGGCGCCGCCTCCCGCGCCCGGCGCATGGCCACCGCCAGCTCCGCGCAGCCCTCCACCGCGACCGCCGCCATGATCGCGCCCTTGCCCTTGAAATGGCTGTAGAGGACCGGCTGGCTGTACTCGATCTCGGCGGCCAGCCGGCGTGTGGTCACCGCGTCCCAGCCCTCCGCCTCGGCCAGTTCCCGGGCCGCCGTCACGATCAGCCGCCTGCGCTCCGCTCGTTCGCGCTCCCGGCGCGTCTGGATCGTCATACCCGTGATTCTAGCAACGCTAGCCATTCTGTCGTAGCTCTGTTAGCGTCACTCTCATTCCTAGCGTTGCTAGCAAAGGGGAGTCATGACCGTCATCGCCTACACCCTGGCCGTGCTGCTCGATCTGTTCTGCCTGTTCCTCGGCTACCGCTTCTGGTTCCGGCCCGGCCCCGCCGCCGCCGGCTACGGCGTCCCGGCCGATCCCAACGGAGACGCCGGCGCCTACCTGTCCATCAAGGGCCTCAGGGACGGCACCTTCGGCGTGGTGGGCCTGCTCCTGCTCGCCTTCGCCGGGGCACGGGCCGAGGCCTGGCTCATGGTCGGCGTGGCCCTCGTCCCGCTCCTGGACGCCCGGATAGTCCTGCGCCACGGCGGCCCGAAGGCAGTCGCGTTCGGCGTGCACCTCGCCACCGCCGTCGTCGTCCTGGTCGGCGCCGCGCTGCTCTTCGCGGTCTGACCGGCCCCCGGGCGCGCCGGCCGGCACCGTTCGGCGGGCGTGCCCCGGGAAACCGTTTCACGGCCACCCCGCCCCGCCCCATAGGATTGGCCCCAAACCACACACACTCACCCCAGAGGATCGCTGCATGCCTGGCATCACGCGCGAGGAGGTCGCCCACCTCGCCCGGCTGGCGCGTCTGGAGCTGAAGCCCGAAGAGCTCGAACACTTCGCGGGACAGCTGGACGACATCATCGGCGCGGTCGCCCGCGTCAGCGAGGTCGCCGACCAAGACGTACCGCCGACCTCGCACCCGCTCCCGCTGACGAACGTCATGCGCGCGGACGAGGTCCGTCCCTCGCTCACCCCCGAGCAGGCGCTCTCCGGCGCCCCCGCCCAGGAGCAGCAGCGTTTCAAGGTGCCGCAGATCCTGGGGGAGGAGTGACCGCCATGACGGACAACATCATCAAGCTCACGGCCGCACAGATCGCCGAGAAGATCGCCTCCGGCGAGCTGACCGCGGTCGAGGTCACCGAGGCCCACCTCGCGCGCATCGACGCCGTCGACGAGAAGGTGCACGCCTTCCTGCACGTCGACCGCGAGGGCGCGCTCGCCCAGGCCCGCGCCGTGGACGAGAAGCGCGCCCGCGGCGAGAAGCTCGGCCCGCTGGCCGGCGTCCCGCTCGCGCTCAAGGACATCTTCACCACCGAGGGCGTGCCCACGACCGTCGGCTCGAAGATCCTGGAGGGCTGGATCCCGCCGTACGACGCGACCGTGACCAAGCGCCTCAAGGCCGCCGACGTCGTCATCCTCGGCAAGACCAACATGGACGAGTTCGCCATGGGGTCCTCCACCGAGAACAGCGCCTACGGTCCGACCGGCAACCCCTGGGACCTCACCAAGATCCCTGGCGGCTCCGGCGGCGGTTCCTCCGCCGCGCTCGCCGCCTTCCAGACCCCGCTCGCCATCGGCACCGACACCGGCGGCTCCATCCGCCAGCCGGCCGCCGTCACCGGCACGGTCGGCGTCAAGCCGACGTACGGCGCGGTCTCCCGCTTCGGCATGGTGGCGTTCTCCTCCTCCCTCGACCAGGGCGGCCCCTGCGCCCGCACGGTCCTGGACGCGGCCCTGCTGCACGAGGTCATCGCCGGCCACGACCCGATGGACTCCACCTCCATCGACGCCCCGGTCCCGCCGGTGGTCGAGGCCGCCCGCAACGGCAGCGTGGCGGGCATGCGCGTCGGCGTCGTCAAGCAGTTCCGCGGCGAGGGCTACCAGGCCGGCGTCCTCCAGCGCTTCGACGAGTCCGTCGAGCTGCTGAAGGAACTGGGCGCCGAGATCGTCGAGCTGGACTGCCCGTCCTTCGACCTCGGCCTGTCGGCGTACTACCTGATCGCCCCCTCCGAGTGCTCCTCCAACCTCGCCCGCTTCGACGGCCTGCGCTACGGCCTGCGGACCGGCGACGACGGCTCGCACTCGGCCGAGGAGGTCACCTCCCTGACCCGCGAGGCCGGCTTCGGTCCCGAGGTCAAGCGCCGCATCATGCTCGGCACCTACGCCCTGTCGAGCGGCTACTACGACGCCTACTACGGCTCCGCGCAGAAGGTCCGCACCCTCATCACGCGCGACTTCGAGAAGGCGTTCGAGCAGGTCGACGTGATCGTCTCCCCGACGACCCCGACCACCGCCTTCGCGATCGGCGAGCGCGTCGACGACCCGATGGCGATGTACCTCGCGGACCTGTGCACCATCCCGACCAACCTGGCGGGCAACGCGGCCATGTCCCTGCCCTGCGGTCTCGCCCCGGAGGACAACCTCCCGGTGGGCCTGCAGATCATCGCCCCGGCGATGCAGGACGACCGGCTCTACAAGGTCGGCGCCGCCGTCGAGGCCGCCTTCGTGGAAAAGTGGGGACACCCGCTGCTTGAGGAGGCTCCGTCGCTGTGAGCAAGCTGTCCAAGGCCAAGGACTTCAAGAAGTCCAAGTCCGGTACGTACCTGTCCATGGCCACCACCGCGTTCGGCGCGATCGGTGTCACCAAGCAGATCAAGAAGGCCCGCGCCGAGCACGACACGCTGCGGCTGATCGACGCCACGGTCTCCGCCGTCGCGATCGTGACCGGCCTCGCGATCCTCTACCGCGAGCTGAAGCGGCTGGGCGACGACGACGTCCTGCTGGGCTGAGAGGGAAGTTTTCACCGTGACCACCACGACCGACCTGGTGTCGTACGAGGACGCACTGGCGTCGTACGACCCCGTCATGGGCCTCGAGGTCCATGTCGAACTCGGCACCAAGACCAAGATGTTCTGCGGGTGCTCCACCGAGCTGGGCGCCGAGCCCAACTCGCAGACCTGTCCCGTCTGTCTCGGCCTGCCCGGCGCGCTCCCGGTCGTCAACGCGACCGGCGTCGAGTCGGCCGTCAAGATCGGCCTCGCGCTGAACTGCTCGATCGCCGAATGGTGCCGGTTCGCCCGGAAGAACTACTTCTATCCGGACATGCCGAAGAACTTCCAGACCTCCCAGTACGACGAGCCGATCGCCTTCGACGGCTACCTCGACGTGCAGCTGGAGGACGGCGAGACCTTCCGCGTGGAGATCGAGCGCGCCCACATGGAGGAGGACACCGGCAAGTCGACGCACGTCGGCGGCGCCACCGGCCGTATCCACGGCGCGTCCCACTCCCTGCTGGACTACAACCGCGCCGGCATCCCGCTCATCGAGATCGTCACCAAGCCGATCGTGGGCGCCGGCGAGCGCGCCCCCGAGGTGGCCAAGGCGTACGTCCGTGAGCTGCGCGAGGTCATCCGTGCCCTCGGTGTGTCCGAGGCCCGCATGGAGATGGGCCAGATGCGCTGTGACGTGAACCTGTCGCTGATGCCCAAGGGTGCCGACAAGTTCGGCACGCGTTCGGAGACGAAGAACGTCAACTCGCTGCGCTCGGTGGAGCGCGCGGCCCGCTTCGAGATCATGCGGCACGCGGCCGTGCTGTCCTCCGGCGGCACCATCGTCCAGGAGACCCGCCACTTCCACGAGGACACCGGGTCCACGACCTCGGGCCGCGTGAAGGAGGAGGCCGAGGACTACCGGTACTTCCCGGAGCCCGACCTGGTGCCCGTCGCGCCCTCGCGCGAGTGGGTCGAGCAGATCCGTGCCGAGCTGCCCGAGCTGCCGCTGGCCCGCCGCACCCGGCTGCTGGCCGAGTGGGGCATCTCCGCCACCGACATGCAGGCGATCCTCAACGCCGGCGCGCTGGACCCGATCGTCGCCACCATCGAGGCAGGCGCCGACGCGGCGGCCGCCCGCAAGTGGTGGATGGGCGAACTGGCGCGCAGCGCCAACGAGTCCGGCACCGCGCTGGACGAGCTGGCGATCACCCCGCAGCAGGTGGCCCGGGTCACCGAGCTGGTCGCGAAGGGCGATCTGAACGACAAGCTGGCCCGCCAGGTCATCGAGGGCGTCCTCGCGGGCGAGGGCACCCCGGACGAGGTCGTCGACAAGCGCGGTCTGAAGGTCGTCTCCGACGACTCGGCGCTCGGCACCGCCGTGGACGAGGCCATCGCCGGCAACCCCGGCATCGCGGACAAGATCCGCGGTGGCAAGGTGGCCGCGGCCGGCGCCCTGGTCGGCGCGGTCATGAAGGCCACCCGCGGCCAGGCCGACGCGGCCCGCGTCAAGGAGCTGATCCTGGAGAAGCTCGGCGTCAGCGAGGGCTGAGCCACCGTCCGACCCGAGGGGGGACGTGCCGTGTCCGGCGCGTCCCCCCTCGGCATTTCACCCGACTGCTGTGAATAAGCCCACGAACGCAGCAAATGATCTCTTCTGCCTGCAAGAGTGTCCGGCGATTGCTCATCCGTTCTTTGCGGGCTGTTCGGTTCATGGACGACTGTTCCCGGTCAAAGATCCACAAATCCTCCTGGGGAGCACGTCCGTGGCAGCCCTCGCGCGCTGGTGCGTCAGGCACCGACTGATCGCCGTTCTGCTGTGGTTGTGCGCCTTCGGCGGCGCCACCGCGGCCGCCGCCGTGACCGGAACGTCGTACTCGAACGACTACTCGGTCCCCGGCACCGAGTCCGGCCGCGCCGCCCAGCTGCTCCACGAGGGCTTCCCGGGACTCGGCGGCGACAGCGACACCGTCGTCTGGCACACCACCCGCGGCACCGTGCGCGCCGCCGACGTCGAACAGGGCATGACCCGCGCCCTCGACGAGATCGCCGCTCTGCCCGGCGTGTCCTCGGTGGACGGCCCCTACAGCGACCAGGGCGCCGATCAGATCAGCCGGGACGGCCGCACCGCCTACGCCACCGTCACCTTCGCGCAGCAGGCCGAGAACATCGGCGAGTCCGAGGCCGACTCCGTCGTACGGACCGCCAAGGCCGCAGCAAACGACGGCCTCCAGGTCGAGCTGGGCGGCAGCGCGATCGGGCTCACCGAGGCGCCGCGCGACCATACCGCGGAGGTGGTCGGCGTGCTCGTCGCCGCCGTCGTCCTTCTCCTCGCCTTCGGCTCCCTCGCCGCCTCCCTGCTGCCCATCGCCACCGCCCTGATCGGCGTCGGCACCGCCCACGCGGGCATCGGGCTGCTCGGCCACGCGATGACGGTCGCCGACTTCGCCCCCATGCTCGGCATGCTCATCGGCCTCGGCGTCGGCATCGACTACGCGCTGTTCATCGTGACCAGGCACCGACGCGGACTCAAACGCGGGCTCGGCGTCACCGAGGCCGCCACGAACGCCGTCGCCACCACCGGACGCGCCGTCGTCTTCGCGGGCGCCACGGTGTGCATCGCCCTGCTCGGCATGCTGATCCTGCGGCTGAGCTTCCTCAACGGCGTCGCCATCGCCGCCTGTCTGACCGTCGTCCTCACCGTCGCGGCCTCGGTCACCCTGCTCCCCGCCCTGCTGTCGTTCATCGGCCCGCGCGCCCTCAGCCGCCGCGAACGGCGCCGGCTCGCCACTCAGGGACCGCGCCCCGAGGTGCCCACCGGCTTCGCCGCCCGCTGGTCCGCGCTGGTGGAGCGGCGCCCCAAACTGCTCGGCTCGCTCGCCGTCGCCGTGCTCGCGCTGCTCGCCCTGCCCACCCTCTCGCTCCACCTCGGCACCTCCGACCAGGGCAACGATCCCCGCGCCTCCACCACCCGCAAGGCCTACGACCTGCTCGCCGAAGGCTTCGGCCCCGGCGTCAACGGGCCGCTGACCCTCGTCACCCGGGTGGACGGCGCCGCCGACCGGATAGCCCTGGACAACCTCGACGCCACCCTGCGCTCCACCCCCGGTGTCGCCGCCGCCACCCCGGCCGCCTACGCCACCGGCGGCGAGACCGCCTACCTCACCGTCGTGCCCGACTCCGCGCCCCAGTCGGCGCGGACCAGTGCCCTCGTGGACCGGCTGCGCGGGCAGGTGCTGCCCGAGGCCGAACGGGGCACCTCCCTCGACATCCAGGTCGGCGGGGTCTCCGCCGGATACGACGACTTCGCCGATGTGATCATCGGCAAGCTGCCGCTGTTCGTGGGCACGGTCATCGGGCTCGGCTGCCTGCTGCTGCTCCTCGCCTTCCGCTCCCTCGGCATCCCGCTGAAGGCCGCGGTGATGAACATCGCCGCCGTCGCCGCCGCGTTCGGTGTCGTCGTGGCCGTCTTCCAATGGGGCTGGGGCAGCGAACTGCTCGGACTCGGCCGCGAGGGCCCCATCGAGCCCTTCCTGCCCGTGATCATGGTCTCGGTGCTCTTCGGGCTCTCCATGGACTACCAGGTCTTCCTGGTCAGCCGGATGTACGAGGAGTGGCTGGAGACCGGCGACAACCGGCGCGCGGTCCGCGTGGGCCTTGCCGAGACCAGCCGGGTGATCAACTCCGCGGCCGTGATCATGATCTCGGTGTTCCTCGCCTTCGTCCTCAGCGGTGACCGGGTGATCGCCATGTTCGGCATCGCCCTGGCCGCCGCCGTGGCCGTCGACGCCTTCGTGCTGCGCACCCTGCTGGTGCCCGCCCTGATGCACCTGCTGGGCGCCGCCAACTGGTGGCTGCCCCGCTGGCTGGACCGCCGGCTGCCGCACATCAGCATCGAGCCGCCCGAGTGCCGGGCCGCGCATGAGAGGCTCGGCCGGGTCCACATGGACGAACTACGGGAGGAAGAGCAGCGCGATGTACGCGATATCCCTGGGTGACGGCGCCGAACTGCGCCCGCTGGAGGTCTGGCACGCCGAGGAAGTGCTGGCCAACATCGACCGCGGGCGCGAGTTCATCGGCCGGCACGTCGGCCTGCCCGAGGTGGTCGCCGATCTGGACGGCGCTCGCGCCTGGCTGCGGGCGTACGCCGACAAGCGCGCCGCCGACGGCGGCTCCCTGCACGGCATCTGGCAGCACGGCACGCTCGTCGGCGGGCTGCTCTTCCGGGTCTGGGACACGCCGAGCGGGGTGTGCGAGGCGGGCTGCTGGCTGGAGCCCGCGGCGGCCGGGCGCGGGCTCGTCACCCGGGGCATGCGGCTGCTGCTCGACTGGGCGTTCGAGGAGCGCGGCATGCACCGGGTCGAGTGGCACGTGGCACCCGGCAACCAGCCCAGCATCAACGTGGCCCGGCGGCTCGGCATGACCCGCGAGGGTGTACTTCGCGAGAACCATCCGCACCACGGCGTGCGCACCAGCACCGAGATCTGGGCGGTACTCGCCCCCGAATGGGCCAAGACACGCGAGGACACCGGGCAACACGCCCATTGACGATCATTAATGGACCTCTCAGACGGCGTCCGTACGGTGCTGTGCATGGCAACGAAGACATCGGAAGACGCCGCGGTGCGGCACGAGGACGAGACGACGGAGGGGGTCGGCACCGCCGAGCAGGCGGTGGACAGCACACGGGACGCCTCGGCGGCCACGGCCGAGGGCGCGACCGCCGAGGAAACGGCCGGCGGCGCGGACGAGACGGCCGACGGCCCCCGGGACGAGATTCCGGGCACCAAGACCCCGTCGGGGGTCGGCCAGGGCGCCGGGGCCGTCGTCTCCGCCGTACTGGGCCTGGTCTCGCTCAGCGGCGGCTGGGTCGGCACCGTCGCCGGCGCCCGCCAGCAGCTCATCGGCCAGCTGCGGACGTCGTCCACGGCGGGCGTCGCCCAGCAGATCAAGGCGGTCTACGGCGACGCCTGGCACGCCACCGCGCTGTGGGCCGGCCTGTTCGCGCTGGCCGCGCTGATCACCGGCGTGGTGGTGCTCGCCCGGCCCGCGTTCGGCACCCCCGGCCGCCCGCAGGCGCCCTGGATCAAGTCGGTGGCCTGGGCGGGCGTCTCCCTCGGCGTCGTCGGCCTGATCCTCGCGGTCCTGAAGTACTCGGACGCGCTGCTCGCCCTGCCGTCGGCGAGCTGACCGGCGCGGGAGCCTCAGGGGTCTTAGGGAACTCGTGCACAGGTCACCGGTTCCCTGAGACCCCTTATGCGTGCGGCAGGGGCCGGCGGACGCCCGAAGATGCGGAACTCTCCCGATGCGCCGCACCCGGCCGGGGGCGGAGTGTGGAGGCGTCACCGACCCGCCGTTCGCGAAGGACCCGCCGTGATCGAGATCGAGAACCACGCCCGTATGCACACCGACCGGCTGATGCGGGAGGCCGACCGGCACCGCCTGGCCCGCGCGGCGACCCGGGCCCGCCGCGCGGCCCGCCACACCGGAAGGCGCGGGCACCACGGCTTCCACCGGCCGGGTGACCGCACATGACGACGGCACCGCGCGCCCCCGGCGCGACGCGACCCGCCGTGTCCCCCGCTCCACTCCCCGACATCAGTACGACGATCACACCGAGCCTGTGGAAAACCGGCGCCCCGGCACCGCGGCCACGTGCGATGCTCGGGCCCGTGGAAACCAGGTCCGTCAGTCCCGTGTTCGTCGGCCGCACTCAAGAGCTGGCGGTGCTGAACGAAGCGCTCGCCCGTGCCGCCGCGGGCGAGCCGCAGGCCCTGCTGCTCGCCGGTGAGGCGGGCGTGGGCAAGACCCGCCTCGTCGAGGAGTTCGGCGCGGCGGCCGGGCGCCGGGGTGCGATCGTGGCCGTCGGCGGCTGCGTGGAGATCGGCGCCGATGGGCTCCCGTTCGCCCCGTTCTCCGCCGCGCTGCGCGCCCTGCGCGAGGCACGGCCGGCGCGGTTCGCCGCCGCGGCGGCCGGCCAGGAGGAAGAACTCGCCCGGCTGCTGCCCGAGCTGGGCGACAGCGGCGCGGGCTGCCATGACGAACAGGGCATGGCCCGGCTGTTCGAACTCACCGCCCGGCTGCTGGAGCGCGTCGCCGCCACCGACACCGTCGCGCTCGTCCTGGAGGACCTGCACTGGGCCGACGCCTCCACCCGCCATCTGCTCGCCTACCTGGTGCGCACCCTGCGCACCGGCCGGCTCCTCGTCCTCGCCACCTACCGCTCCGACGACATCCACCGCCGCCACCCCCTGCGCCCCCTGCTCGCCGAGCTGGACCGGCTGCGCACCGTCCGCCGGCTCGAACTGCCCCGCTTCACCCGGGAGGAGGCCGCCCGCCAGCTCGCCGGCATCCTGGCCGCGGAACCCGACCCCGCCCAGGTCGACGCCGTCTTCGCCCGCTCCGACGGCAACGCCTTCTTCATCGAGGAACTCGCCGTGGCCGCCTGCGAGGGCTGCCGCACCGGCCTCACCGACTCCCTGCGCGACCTGCTGCTGGTGCGGGTCGAGGCCCTGCCCGAACCCGCCCGGCGGATCGTCCGGATCGTGGCCGAGGGCGGCTCCACCGTGGAGTACCGGCTGATCGCGGCCGTCGTTGGACTCCCGGAGGACGACCTCATCGAGGCGCTGCGGGCCGCCGTCGGCGCCAACATCCTCACCCCCGCCCCGGACGGCGACGGCTACCGCTTCCGGCACTCCCTGGTCCGCGAGGCCGTCGCCGACGACCTGCTGCCCGGCGAGCGCTCCCGCCTCAACCGCCGCTACGCCGAGGCGCTGGAGGCCGACCCCGCCCTCGTCCCGGCCGACGCCCGCGTGCCGCGCCTGGCCGGCTACTGGTACCACGCCCACGACCCCGCCAAGGCCCTGCCCGCCGTCCTCGACGCCTCCGTCGTCGCCCGCCACCGGCACGCCTACACCGAACAACTCCGGCTGCTGGAACGGGCGATGGAGCTGTGGGACAGCGCCCCCGAGGAGGTGCGGGCCGGCCTGCGCCCCGTCACCGGCGCCGAGGCCTGCGCACCCTGCGGCGACACCGGCGCCCCGCCGCGCCTGCTCGACCTGATGGCCGAGGCGACCGTCGCGGGCCGCTTCGGTGGGGAACGCGAGCGGGCCCTGGCGATCACCAAGCGGGCCCTGCGCCTGCTGGAGGACGAGCCGGACCCGCTGTGCGCGGCCTGGTTCTGGATGCAGCGCTCCCGACTCGTCCAGGCCCTGGCCCGCGGCGACGGCCGGCGGGAACTGGCGACCGCCCAGGACCTGGTGCGCGGCCTGCCCCCGTCCGAGGTGCACGCCGAGGTGCTGGCGCTGGCCGCCAACTGGTCGATGCTGCACCGGCCGGGCCCCGAGGCCTTCGCCGCCGCCGAACAGGCGGTGCAGTACGCGCGGATGGTCGGCGCCCGCGACATAGAACTGCACGCCCGCCTCACCCTGGGCGGACTGCTGGTGGACGCCGGGGAACACGAGGCCGGGCTCACCCAGATGCGCCAGGTCCTCACGGACACCCTCGCCGAGGGCGTGCCCCATGTCGCCGACCGCGCCTATGTGAACCTGCCGTCCGAGCTGATGAGCGTCGGCCGCGACCGCGAGGCCGTACCCCTGCTGCGCGAGGGCATCGCCTTCGCCTGCCGGCACGGACTGCCCGACTCCGAGGCCTGGATGTGGGGCAACCTGTCCGACGCGCTCTACTCGCTCGGGCAGTGGCCGGCGGCCGCCGAGGCCGCGGCGCAGGCCACCCGGGCCGGGCACGGCGCCAAGCCCCGCGGCGCGGGCGTCCTCAAGCTGGCCCAGCTCGCCCTGGCCCGCGGCGACCTCACCGAGGCGGCACGCCAACTCTCCGCCGCCCGCGCCCGCTACGGCGCCGACGACCCCATGCCCCAGCAGTCCCTCCCCCTGGCCCGCGTCGCCCTCGCGACCGCCGCGGCACAGGGCCGCGTCGCCGACGCCCGCGCCGAGCTGCTCCGGGCCCTGGACGCCGGCCTCCCGCCGGGCACGCACCGCTACGGCTGGCCGCTGCTGCTGGCCGCCGCCACCGCCGAGGCCGACACCCGTGCCCTGCCGGCCGCCCAGCAGGGCCGCGCCGAACTGCTCGGACGGCTCACGGCGACCGTGCGCACCCTCACCACCGGCGCTCCCGTGTGGGCGGCCTACGAACACTGGACCCGCGCCGAACTGTGCCGGGCGGAGGACCGGGACACGGTGGAGACCTGGGCGCCGGTGGTCGCCGCCTTCGAGTGCCTGGACCGTCCCTACGACCTCGCCCGGGTCCGCCTCCGGCTGGCCGGGGCGCTGCTGGGGGAGGACGGTGACGAGCGCGACCGCGCGCTGGAACTGCTCCGGCTGGCCTCGGCGGTGGCCGACCACCTCGGTGCCCGCCCCCTCGCCGCCGCCGTCGCCCGCCTCGCCCGCCGGGCCCGCCTGGACCTGGCTCCCGGCACCGCCCCCGAACCCGTCCCGGCCGACCCGGTCGCGGCCCTGGGCCTCACCACCCGGGAGCGGGAGGTGCTGCGCCTGGTCGCGGCCGGCCGCACCAACCGGCAGATAGCCGAGGAACTGTTCATCTCGCCGAAGACCGTCAGCGTCCACGTCTCCAACATCCTCGCCAAGCTGGGGGTGTCCAGCCGCGGGGAGGCGGCGGCGCTGGCCCACCGGCTCGGCCTGTTCCCGGCCCGTGCCCAGGACCCGGTGGCGGCGGGACAATGACGACCGGACGCCAGGCAGGGGAGAGAAACCGTGTTCGATGCCTTCAGCGAACTGTTCACACCCGGCCGCAAGCACACCCGGGAGGAGCAGAACCGCCTCGAACTGACCCGTGAGCAGGTCGGCGACAGCGACCCGGGCCGCGGCCCGATAGACCTCACCTCCGGCAAGGCGGTCATACGCCTGCCGGCCGCCGAGCCAGAGGCCGCCGAGGAGGAGACGGCCGAGGAGGAGACGGCCGAGGAGGAGACGGCCGAGGAGGAGACGGCCGAAGAGGAGACGGCCGAAGAGGAGAGCGACAGGGAGGAGAACGAGGGGGAGGGCGAGGGTGAGGAGAGCGACGGGGAGGACGAGCCTTCGGAGAGGCCCTAGCTCACCCGGAGTTCCAGGATGCGGTCGTCGCCCTTCTTCGGGTGGCCGCGGCCGTCGGTGTTGTCGGTGATCAGCCACAGCTTGCCGTCGCCCGCCGGGGCCACCGTGCGCAGCCGGCCGTAGGTGCCGGTGAGGAACGCCTGCGGCGCGGCCGCGGCCCGGGTACCGCGCAGCGGGATGCGCCACAGCCGTTCGCCCTTCAGCGCGGCCATCCAGATCACACCGTGGACGTAGGCGATGCCGCTGGGGGAGGCGTCGTCGGTGTGCCACTGGGCGATCGGGTTCTGGAAGCGGGGGTCGGAGGACCTGCCCTCGGCGTCGGGCCAGCCGTAGTTGCCGCCGGGCTTGATCGCGTTCAGCTCGTCCCAGGTGTCCTGCCCGAACTCGGAGGCGAACAGCCGCTGCCGGTCGTCCCAGGCGAGGCCCTGGACGTTGCGGTGGCCGTACGAGTAGACCGGGGAGTCGGGGAAGGGGTTGCCGGGGGCAGGCTCGCCGTCCGGCGTCAGCCGGAGGATCTTCCCGCCCAGTGAGTTCTTGTCCTGGGCGAGCCCGCGCTTGCCGCTCTCGCCGGTGCCCGCGTACAGCATCCCGTCCGGGCCGAACGCGATCCGGCCGCCGTTGTGGATGGGGCCCTTGGGGATGCCCTTGAACACCGTGTCGGGAGCGCCCAGTTGCTCACCGGCCGGTTTGCGCGGGTCGTACAGCATGCGGACGATGCGGTTGTCCGAGGCGGAGGTGAAGTAGGCGTAGACCATGCGGTCCGACGCGTAGTGCGGGGAGAGCGCGATGCCCAGCAGACCGCCCTCGCCCGCCGGGGAGACCCCCGAGACGGTGCCCAGTTCGGTCGTGCGGCCGGTGTCCGGGTCGACGCGGGTGATCGTCGCGTCGTCGCGGGCGGAGACCAGCAGACCGCCGTCGGGCAGCACCGCCAGGCCCCATGGCGACTTCAGGTTCCCGGCCACCGTGCGCAGCACCCGCACCGAGCCCTTGGCCGGTGCCGCCGACTCGGTCGCCGGGGAGGCCGGCGCGGTGCTCGGGGGCACCGTGCGCGGCCCCTGGCCGGGGAAACCCACTCCTCCGGACGAGCCGGACGAACAGCCCGCCGCCAGCAGCAGGGCGGCGGCCAGCACGGCCGGCACAGCTCGACGTCGCACGATCATGATCCCTTCGGAGCGGCGTTCCAGCGGCAGGTCTTCCCCTGCCCAGGGTCCCTCAGTCCCAGGATCCCTGCGCCGCGGGCAGCCGCGCGATCTCGGCCAGGTCCGCCGCCGACAGCCGCAGCCCGGCCGCCGCCGCGTTCTCCGCGGCCCACCGCTCCCGCTTGGTGCCCGGCAGCGCGACCACATGGCGGCCCTGCGCCAGCACCCAGGCCAGCGCCACCTGCGCCGGGGTGACCTCCGGGCCGTGCCGCCGGGCGACGCGGCGCAGACCGGCGACGATCGGCTGGTTGGCCGCCATCATCTCGGCGGTGAACCGGGGATGCCGGGCGCGCACGTCGTCCGGTTCGAAACCCTCGCCCGGGGTGAGCGTGCCGGTCAGGAAGCCGTTGCCCAGCGGCATCGCCGCGAGGAAGCCCACGCCCCGCGTCTCGCACCACGGCAGCAGCGCCCGCAGCGCCTCCGGCGACCACACCGACAGCTCGGCCTCGACCGCGGCCACCGGGAACACCTGCTGCACCCGCTGCAACTGGCGCAGTGTGCCGTCGTACAGGCCCGCGCCCGAGCGGCGTCCGCCGCGCGCACCCAGGGCGCACAGGCCCAGCGCCCGCACCTTCCCCGCCCGCACCAGCTCCGCCATCGCGCCCCAGGTCTCCTCGATGGGCACCTCGGGATCGGGGCGGTGCAACTGGTAGAGGTCGATCACATCCGTCTGCAACCGGCGCAGCGAGGCGTCGCAGGCCCGCTTCACATACCCCGGGCGGCCGTTGGCCACGATGTGCTGCTCGCCCACCAGCAGCCCCACCTTCGTGGAGACGAAGGCCTCCGCGCGCCGCTGTCTGAGCACCCGGCCCAGCAGCAGCTCATTGGTGAACGGGCCGTACATGTCCGCGGTGTCCAGCAGGCTCGCCCCCAGGTCCAGCGCCCGGTTGACGCATCGGAGCGACTCGTCACCCCGCCGCCTGGACCCGCTGTACGCCCAGCTCATCGGCATGCACCCGAGTCCGACGGCCCCCACCGCGAGCGCCCCCGCGCCGATCGTCCTGCGCTCCACCTGCTCTGGAACCTCCCTTAGCCCGGCCCCCAACCTAACCTCTGCGCTCGCGCGTACCTGACATAGCCTCCTGACCATGAGCGAAGACGTGTGGCTCCCCCTCCCGCCGGAGGAGATCGAGGGCCTGCCCGAGCGGTTCCGGTATCTGTTCTGGGACGGCGGGCAGGACGGCGAACAGGCATTTCCCGGCGACCCGGCGCGGTGCGTGATGTACGTGGTGCCGTACATGGCGCCCCTGCCGGTCCGGGTCCGCCCGCTGGAGCGGCTGACCAATCTGCGGGTCATCCAGACGCTCACCGCGGGTGTGGACGACATGACCGCGAACCTGTCGTCCATCGCGCCCGGCGTCCGGCTGTGCAACGCCCGCGGCGTGCACGAGGCGAGCACCGCCGAGCTGGCGCTCGCCCTGACCCTGGCCGCGCTGCGCGGCATCCCGGACTTCGTGCGGGCGCAGCAGGAGGAGCGCTGGGCGAGCGGGTTCCGGCCGGCGCTCGCCGACAAGAACGTGCTCATCGTCGGCTACGGTCCCATCGGCGCCGCCATCGAGGACCGGCTCACGCCCTTCGAGGTCGCGCGGGTGGCACGCGTCGCACGCTCCCGGCGCACTACGGCGCGTGGTCTTGTGCACGCGACCGAGGACGTGCTTTCGCTGCTTCCGGACGCCGATGTCGTGATTCTGTCCACCCCCCTGACCGATGCCACCCGCGGACTGGTGGACGCCGAGTTCCTGGCGCGGATGAAGGACGGGGCGCTGCTCGTGAACGTGGCGCGCGGTCCGGTCGTGGACACCGGGGCGCTCCTCGCCGAACTGGAACGGGGCCGGATCACCGCGGCCCTGGACGTCACCGACCCCGAACCGCTGCCGCCGGGCCACCCCCTGTGGCGGGCCCCCGGTGTGCTGATCAGCCCGCACATGGGTGGTCCTTCCTCGGCTTTCCTGCCGCGCGCCAAGCGGCTGCTGGTCGACCAGCTGACCCGGTTCGCGCACGACGAGCCACTGCGGAACGTGATCCTCACGACCGGTACGGACCCGGCGGAAACGGTCTCCGAGGCCCCCGGCGGAACAGATCCGGCGGCCCCGGACAGCCCCGGAACGAACGGGCGTTAAGGCGTTTCCGGCACCCTCCGCGACCTCTCGGACGCGGCCCGTGCCCGCATCGCCGCTGGTCGTCACGGAGCGTAGAGAAGCTATGTCCCTGAGTGACGATACTGGTGTATCGTCCCGACAGGGGCAGCGCCGCAGACCACGGCGCCGGGGATGACATTCCAGAACTGCGAGGGGGGCGACGGGCGATGCACGGCCTATGGACGAACGATCCGACGCGGCGGAACCGCCGACGGCGGCCCTACCGCACGGCCGCGCGCAGACGCGGTCATCACACCGGCCACCACATCCACCACCCGCGCCGGCCGGCCGGGCGGCGCAAGCACGCCCACCCGGCGCACCGGGACCGGCGCTACGCCGGCGCGTCCACCGGGAGGCCCCGGTGAACGCGCCCACCACGGTGACCACCACCATCGACGAAGAGGTGCGCGCACCGCACCCGCGGCAGGACCCGGAGCCGCGCGGACCGGTCCGCTCGGAACGCGTCCGCGCCACCGAACAACTCGTGCTCGCCCTGGTCTGCGCGGCGTACGCCGTCGGCGCCGCGTTCGACTGGGGCACGGACGAGATCGCCCTGGTCATGGGCGACTTCGGGCTCAGCGCCGCGGCCGGGATCGCGGCCGTCTCCTGCTTCCTGTACGCCCGCGGCCGGCGGGTGCGCTTCCGCTCGGCCTGGCTGCTGTTCGGCCTGTCCTCGACCATGGCCTGCCTCGGCAACGCGGTCTGGGGGTGGTACGAGGTCGTGCTCGGCCGGCCCGTGCCCAACCCGTCGTACGCCGATCTATTCTTCCTGTGCTTCGCGCCGCCCGCCATCGTGGGTCTGCTGGTGCTCGCCAAACGCCCGGTGAACAGGGCCGGCTGGATCTGCCTCGGACTGGACGCCTGGCTGATCGGCGGCTCGCTGCTCACCCTCTCGTGGAGCCTCGCGCTCGCCCAGGCGGCCCGGTTCGACGGGCCGAGCGTGGCCCACACCGCGCTGTCGCTGGCATACCCGCTGCTGGACATCGTGCTCGTCAGCATGGTGCTCGCGCTGCACTTCCGCCGGGCCCCGGGCAACCGCACGGCGGTCAACACCGCGATCGGCGCGCTCGCCCTGACCGTGATGTGCGACGCGCTGTTCACCTCGCCGCTGCTGCACAGCAGTTACCGCTCCGGGCAACTGCTGGACGCGGGCTGGTTCGCCGGCTCGCTGCTGCTCGCCTACGCCCCCTGGGCCGCGCCCCGGCCCGGGAGCGCGCCG
This sequence comes from Streptomyces sp. SCPE 10, assembly GCF_051980735.1. Taxonomy (NCBI): domain Bacteria; kingdom Bacillati; phylum Actinomycetota; class Actinomycetes; order Kitasatosporales; family Streptomycetaceae; genus Streptomyces; species Streptomyces sp. SCPE 10. The sequence goes on from NZ_CP197069.1 coordinate 5,359,206, forward strand.
CGCGTCGAAGCGGTGGAGGAGCACGCCCGCGCGATCCCCGAGCAGCAGTCCGGAGGGCGCGCGACCGGCCACCACCCCGGCCTCGCGCCGGTGCCGGGCGCCGAACACGGCCGCTACCCGGCGGGCCGGCCGCTCACCGGCTCGCTCGCCGCGCTCACCCCGTACCTCGCCGCGGCCGTGTGCACGCTGGGCATCCTGTACAACGTCCTCAACGGCCGCAGGCCCGACCACGTGGTGCTGATCACGGCGGGCTGCGTCGTGCTCGCGCTGGTGATCCGCCAGGGCATCATGCTGCTGGACAACATCACCCTCACCCAGGAACTGGCGCAGAAGGAGAACCACTTCCGCTCCCTGGTGCAGGGGTCGAGCGACGTCATCATGATCGCCGCGCCCAACGGCATACTGCGCTACGTCTCCCCGGCCGCCGCCGGGGTCTACGGCCGCCCCGCCGAGGATCTGGTGGGCAGCGAGCTGGCCGCCCTGATCCACCCCGAGGACCTGGGCTGCGTGGTGCACGAGGTGCGCCGCTTCCTCGCCGCCAGCCCGGCGGAGGAGCCCACCACCCGCATCGAGTGCCGCTTCCGCTCCGGCGGTGGGGGCACCGCCCGCTCGGGCGACGCCGAGAGCGGGGAAGGCTGGCTGAACGTCGAGTCCACCGTCAGCCGGCACCACGGCGGGCTGATCTTCAACAGCCGGGACGTCACCGAACGGGTGCGCCTCCAGGCCCAGTTGCAGCACAACGCGGAGCACGACCCGCTCACCGACCTGCCCAACCGCGCCCTGTTCACCCGGCGCGTCCAGCAGGCCCTGTCCGGGCGCCGGGCCACCGACCGGGGCGACGCCCTGCGGGGTACGGCGGTGCTCTTCATCGACCTCGACGGCTTCAAGGCCGTCAACGACACCATCGGGCACCAGGCCGGCGACGAACTCCTGATCCAGGCCGCCCGCAGACTCCAGGACGCGGTCCGCCAGGGCGACACCGCCTCCCGGCTGGGCGGCGACGAGTTCGCGGCCCTGATCGTCGGGGACGGCACCCACGACCGGGAGGCCCGGGAGCGCAACATCCTTGAGCTGGCCGACCGGCTCAGGACGACCCTGTCCCAGCCGTACGCGATCGACGGCAGGGACGTCCGGGTCAACGCCTCCATCGGGGTCGCCTTCGCCGAGCCCGGCCTCGGCGCGGGCGAGCTGCTGCGCAACGCCGACCTCGCGATGTACCGCGCCAAGTCGGCCGGAAAGGGCCGGGTCGAGCTGTACCGGCCGCAGATGCAGCAGGACGTCGTACGCAAGGCGGAGCTGGCCAACCGGCTGCGCGCCGCGTTGCACGACGGCGAGTTCACCCTGCTGCACCAGCCGGTGGTGCGCCTGGAGGACGGCCGGATCACGGCGGTCGCCGCGCAGGCCCGCTGGCGCTCCGCGCAGGGGGTGCTGTTCACCCCGGCGGAGTTCCTGCGGGTGGCGGAGGACGGCGACAAGACCGCCGAGCTGGACCGCTGGATCCTCCAGGAGGCCGTCGCACGGGCCGCCGAACGGGCGTCGAACGGGTTCGTCGTACCGGTGGCGGTGCGGATGAGCGCCCGGCGGCTGCTGGACCGTTCGCTGCCGCCGGGCTCGGTGGAGACGCTGCTGACCCGGCACGGGCTGCCGCCCGGGGCGCTGGTCATCGAGCTGTCCGACACCGACCCCGGGCTCGGTCTGGACGAACTGGAGCGGCGGCTGACCGCACTGAACCGGCTCGGGGTACGCATCGCGCTGGACGGCTTCGGCAGCGGCCAGGCGGCCATCACCGCCCTGCGGCGGCTGCCCGTGGACATCCTCAAGCTCGACCGGAGCCTGGTCGAGGGCGTGGTGGAGTCTGCCCGGCTGCACAAGATCACCAGCGGGCTGCTGCGGATCGCCTGCGACCTCGGGCTCCAGTCGGTCGCCGAAGGCGTGGACCTGCCCGAGCAGGCGGTGGCGCTGCGCGCGATGGGCTGCACGCACGGCACCGGCATGGCCTTCTCCGGGCCGCTGGACGAGTACCGGCTGCGCCGGGCGCTCGGCGCCGGGCCCTGCGCGGTGCCGCACGCGTCGGCCGAACCGGCGTTCGCGGGCCGGGCGAGAGACGTGCAGGGGCGTCTCGGCGCGAAGGGCGCCGCGGGGGTGTACACCGGAGGAGTACCCGCTGTTTTCGGAGGCGGCAGCGCCCTTCGCTCACATTCTGAGACTCCCGTCCCACCTACTTGACACGTGGTGCGTGCCGGGTGGAGGGTCAGTTCCATGCGCACCCGAATTCTCGTACTTGGACAGCGCGTCGGCTGAGCTGGGACCCACCGGAAGGCGATCCGGAATCCCCAGCGACCCTCACCGGCGCGCTCCCCTCGCTTGCCTTACGGCACGAGGGGTTTTTTGTTGCACGAGTGACCCTCGTGCGACACCCGAACTCCGCCCGAACTTCGCAAAAACCTCAGCATCGAGAAGAGAAGCCGATGACCGAGCAGGCCACCGGGGCCCATCATCCGCAGCCCCGGCCCCGATCCGGAGGACAGCACTCCGCCCCCGTCGAGCACGTCACGGGCGCGCAGTCCCTCATTCGCTCCCTTGAGGAGGTCGGCGCGGACACGGTGTTCGGCATTCCCGGCGGCGCGATCCTCCCGGCGTACGACCCGATGATGGACTCCACCCGGGTGCGCCACGTCCTGGTCCGCCACGAGCAGGGCGCGGGCCACGCGGCCACCGGCTACGCCCAGGCCACCGGCAAGGTCGGGGTCTGCATGGCGACCAGCGGCCCGGGCGCCACCAACCTGGTCACCCCCATCGCCGACGCCCACATGGACTCCGTTCCGCTGGTCGCGATCACCGGCCAGGTCGCCTCCTCCTCGATCGGCACGGACGCCTTCCAGGAGGCGGACATCGTCGGCATCACCATGCCGATCACCAAGCACAACTTCCTGGTGACCAAGGCCGAGGACATCCCCCGGGTGATCGCGGAGGCCTTCCACATCGCGTCCACCGGCCGCCCCGGCCCGGTCCTGGTCGACATCGCCAAGGACGCCCTCCAGAAGAAGACGACCTTCTCCTGGCCGCCGGTCATGGACCTGCCCGGCTACCGTCCGGTCACCAAGCCGCACGCCAAGCAGATCCGCGAGGCCGCCAAGCTGATCACCGCCGCCCGGCGGCCCGTCCTCTACGTCGGCGGCGGCGTCATCAAGGCGGGGGCCACCGCCGAGCTGAAGGTCCTCGCCGAACTCACCGGAGCGCCCGTCACCACCACCCTGATGGCGCTCGGCGCGTTCCCCGACAGCCACCCGCTGCACGTGGGAATGCCGGGCATGCACGGTGCGGTCACCGCCGTCACCGCGCTGCAGAAGGCCGACCTGATCGTCGCCCTCGGAGCCCGCTTCGACGACCGCGTCACCGGCAAGCTGGACAGCTTCGCCCCGTACGCCAAGATCGTCCACGCCGACATCGACCCGGCCGAGATCGGCAAGAACCGCGAGGCCGACGTGCCGATCGTGGGTGACGCCCGCGAGGTCATCGCCGACCTGGTCCAGGCCGTGCAGAAGGAGCACAGCGAGGGCCACAAGGGCGACTACAGCGCCTGGTGGCAGGACCTCAACCGCTGGCGCGAGACCTATCCGCTCGGGTACGACCTGCCCGAGGACGGCTCGCTGTCCCCCCAGGCCGTGATCGAGCGCATCGGACGCCTCGCCCCCGAGGGCACCATCTTCGCGGCGGGCGTCGGCCAGCACCAGATGTGGTCCGCGCACTTCATCCAGTACGAGCACCCCGCCACCTGGCTGAACTCCGGCGGCGCCGGAACCATGGGCTACGCGGTGCCGGCCGCCATGGGCGCCAAGGCCGGCCGGCCCGAGCGGACCGTCTGGGCGATCGACGGCGACGGCTGCTTCCAGATGACCAACCAGGAACTGACCACCTGCGCCCTGAACAACATCCCGGTCAAGGTCGCCATCATCAACAACGGTGCCCTCGGGATGGTCCGCCAGTGGCAGACCCTCTTCTACAACCAGCGCTACTCCAACACCGTGCTGCACAGCGGCCCGGACGACGTGAACCCCGAGGCCCGGGGCACGCGGGTGCCGGACTTCGTGAAGCTGGCCGAGGCGATGGGCTGCGTGGGCCTGCGCTGCGAGCGCCCGGAGGACCTGGACAAGGTCATCGAAGAGGCCAACTCCATCAACGACCGCCCGGTCGTCGTGGACTTCATCGTCCACCAGGACGCCATGGTGTGGCCGATGGTCGCCGCCGGCACCTCCAACGACGAGATCATGGCCGCCCGGGACGTCCGCCCCGACTTCGGCGACAGCGAAGACGACTGAGCGAGAGAGACGTAAAAAGACCATGTCCAAGCACACGCTCTCCGTCCTGGTGGAGAACAAGCCGGGCATCCTGGCCCGCATCGCCGCCCTGTTCTCCCGCCGCGGCTTCAACATCGACTCGCTCGCGGTGGGCGTCACCGAACACCCCGACATCTCCCGCATCACCATCGTGGTCGGTGTCGAGGAACTGCCGCTGGAGCAGGTCACCAAGCAGCTCAACAAGCTCGTCGAGGTGCTGAAGATCGTCGAGCTGGACCCGGCACAGGCCGTCCAGCGCGAACTCGTCCTGGTGAAGATCCGCGCGGACAACGAGACCCGCTCCCAGATCGTGGAGATCGTCCAGCTGTTCCGCGCCAAGACCGTGGACGTCTCCCCGGAGGCCGTGACCATCGAGGCCACCGGGTCCAGCGAGAAGCTGTCCGCCATGCTCAAGATGCTGGAGCCGTTCGGCATCAAGGAGCTGGTCCAGTCCGGCACCATCGCGATCGGCCGCGGCGCCCGTTCCATCACGGACCGCTCGCTGCGCGCCCTCGACCGGTCCGCGTAGGACCGGGTACGACCGCATACGGGCGGCCCCCGATGGCCGCCGCCCGTATGCCGAGACCCCCGAACCACCTCACCGCTCACCGGCATACGGTGGGACGCACCACCTGCACACATAGGGAGAGAACCCAAAGTGGCCGAGCTGTTCTACGACGCTGACGCCGACCTGTCCATCATCCAGAACCGCAAGGTCGCGGTCATCGGCTACGGCAGCCAGGGTCACGCGCACGCCCTGTCGCTGCGCGACTCCGGTGTCGACGTCCGGGTCGGTCTGCACGAGGGCTCCACGTCCAAGGTCAAGGCCGAGGAGCAGGGCCTGCGCGTGGTCACCCCGGCCGAGGCCGCCGCCGAGGCCGACGTGATCATGATCCTGGTCCCGGACCCGATCCAGGCCCAGGTCTACGAGGAGTCCATCGCCGCCAACCTGAAGGACGGCGACGCCCTGTTCTTCGGTCACGGCTTCAACATCCGCTTCGGCCTGATCAAGCCCCCGGCCGGCGTGGACGTCTGCATGGTCGCCCCCAAGGGCCCGGGCCACCTGGTCCGCCGCCAGTACGAGGAGGGCCGCGGCGTGCCCTGCATCGCCGCCGTCGAGCAGGACGCCTCCGGCAACGCCTTCGCGCTGGCCCTGTCGTACGCCAAGGGCATCGGCGGCACCCGCGCCGGCGTCATCAAGACCACCTTCACCGAGGAGACCGAGACCGACCTCTTCGGCGAGCAGGCCGTGCTGTGCGGTGGCACCGCGGCCCTGGTCAAGGCGGGCTTCGAGACCCTGACCGAGGCCGGCTACCAGCCGGAGATCGCCTACTTCGAGTGCCTGCACGAGCTGAAGCTGATCGTGGACCTCATGTACGAGGGCGGCCTGGAGAAGATGCGCTGGTCCATCTCCGAGACCGCCGAGTGGGGCGACTACGTCACCGGCCCGCGCATCATCACCGACGCCACCAAGGCGGAGATGAAGAAGATCCTCGCCGAGATCCAGGACGGCACCTTCGCCAAGAACTGGATGGACGAGTACCACGGCGGCCTCAAGAAGTACAACGAGTACAAGAAGCAGGACTCCGAGCACCTGCTGGAGACCACGGGCAAGCAGCTGCGCCAGCTGATGAGCTGGGTGAACGAGGAGGCGTAAGCCTCACGTCAGGGGGCCGGGGCATGCTGCTCCGGCCCCCTTTCGCCACGACCTCCCGACATGACTCCACTATGGAGTTCCCCGTCCGGGTGATCCTTCCGCAGCGGCGCAAAACGACGACCGCGGCGCCACTAGACTGCTGCACAACAAACGCGTCAGGCCCACAGCGTCGTGCGTCTTCCACGCGGCTAGCACCCCTCCGCCAGCGGCCGTCGGGACGGCCGTCCGCATTGGACTTGTGAGGACCCACGTGAGCTCGAAACCCGTCGTACTCATCGCCGAAGAGCTTTCGCCCGCGACCGTCGACGCCCTCGGCCCGGACTTCGAGATCCGGCACTGCAACGGAGCCGACCGGGCGGAGCTGCTGCCCGCCATCGCCGACGTCGACGCGATCCTGATCCGTTCCGCCACCAAGGTCGACGCCGAGGCCATCGCCGCGGCCAAGAAGCTGAAGGTCGTCGCCCGGGCCGGCGTCGGCCTGGACAACGTCGACGTCTCCGCCGCCACCAAGGCCGGCGTGATGGTCGTCAACGCCCCGACCTCGAACATCGTGACCGCCGCCGAGCTGGCCTGCGGTCTGCTCCTGTCCACCGCCCGCAACATCCCGCAGGCCAACGCCGCGCTGAAGAACGGCGAGTGGAAGCGCAGCAAGTACACGGGCGTGGAGCTGGCCGAGAAGACCCTCGGTGTCGTCGGCCTCGGCCGCATCGGCGCCCTGGTCGCGCAGCGCATGTCCGCCTTCGGTATGAAGGTCGTCGCCTACGACCCCTACGTGCAGCCCGCGCGCGCCGCCCAGATGGGCGTCAAGGTGGTCTCCCTGGACGAGCTGCTGGAGGTCTCCGACTTCATCACCGTCCACCTGCCCAAGACCCCCGAGACCCTGGGCCTCATCGGTGACGAGGCGCTGCGCAAGGTCAAGCCGAGCGTGCGCATCGTCAACGCCGCGCGCGGCGGCATCGTGGACGAGGCGGCGCTGTACGCGGCGCTGAAGGAGGGCCGCGTCGCCGGCGCCGGCCTCGACGTCTACGCCAAGGAGCCGTGCACCGACTCCCCGCTGTTCGAGCTGGACCAGGTCGTGTGCACCCCGCACCTGGGCGCCTCCACCGACGAGGCCCAGGAGAAGGCGGGCATCGCGGTCGCCAAGTCGGTGCGCCTCGCGCTCGCCGGCGAGCTGGTGCCCGACGCGGTCAACGTGCAGGGCGGTGTCATCGCCGAGGACGTCAAGCCCGGCCTCCCGCTCGCCGAGCGCCTCGGCCGCATCTTCACCGCGCTGGCCGGCGAGGTGGCGGTCCGGCTGGACGTCGAGGTCTACGGCGAGATCACCCAGCACGACGTGAAGGTGCTCGAACTCTCCGCCCTCAAGGGCGTGTTCGAGGACGTCGTGGACGAGACGGTGTCGTACGTCAACGCCCCGCTGTTCGCTCAGGAGCGCGGTGTCGAGGTCCGCCTCACCACCAGCTCCGAGGCCACCGAGCACCGCAACGTGGTGACCGTGCGCGGCACCCTCGGCACCGGCGAGGAGGTGTCGGTCTCCGGCACGCTGGCCGGCCCCAAGCACGTCCAGAAGGTCGTGGCCGTCGGCGAGTACGACGTCGACCTCGCCCTCGCCGACCACATGGTCGTCCTGCGCTACGAGGACCGTCCCGGTGTCGTCGGCACCGTCGGCCGCATCCTCGGCGAGGCGGGCCTGAACATCGCCGGCATGCAGGTCGCCCGCGCCACGGTGGGCGGCGAGGCGCTGGCCGTCCTCACCGTGGACGACACGGTGACGGCCGCCGTGCTGGCCGAGGTCGCCGAGGAGATCGGGGCCACGTCCGCCCGCTCGGTGAACCTGGTCTGAGCACACCCGGACGCCGGACGGGCCGAGGTCTTCCTCGGCCCGTCCGGCGTTCGCGTATCCACTACCCGTCGGTCTTCCGCAGGGTCACGGCCGCCCCCACCGCGGCCAGCACCAGCAGCACCGCCCCCGCCAGCGCGGCGTCCCGCATCCCGGTGGTGAACGCCTGCCGGGCGGCGGCGAGCAGGGACTGCCCCGCCTCGCCGGGCAGCCGGGTGACGGCGGCGAGCGCGCCGCCCAGGGTCTCGCGGGCCCCGGCCGGAGCCGTGCCCGGCATCCGGTGCCGGTAGACCGCCGTACCGATCGACCCGAGGACCGCCATCCCGAGCGCCCCGCCGAACTCCGAGCTGGTCTCCAGGAGCGAGGAGGCGGTACCGGCCCGTTCCGTCGGGGCGCCGCTCATGGCCAGGTCGGTCAGCTGGGACATGATCGCGACCATCCCGCAGGCCAGCACGCCGGCCCCGGCCAGCACCAGCCACAGCGAGTCCGTGCCGAGCAGGGCGAGCAGCGCGAAGCCGCCCGCCATCGCGGCGAAGCCGCCCGCGACCACATGCCCCCGGTCCACGCCCCGCTGCACGAGCCGTGCGGCGAGGGGACCGGCGGCGCCGATGAACACCGAGGGCAGCAGGCTCCACAGGGCGGCCGCGAGCGGGCTCTTGCCCAGCACCGACTGGAGGTACTGCGTGGTGAAGACGGCCGAACCCATCATGGCGAGCGAGGCGACGAGGTTCAGCACCAGCGCAGGGGCGAAGCCCCGGCCCTTCAGCAGGGCGGGCGGGACCAGCGGGGTGGCGTGGGTGCGCTGGCGGTGCGTGAACAGGGCGGCGAAGAGCAGGCCGACGGCGACCGAGACGACGTACAGCGGGTGCAGGCCCTCGGAGGGGATCTCCTTGAGGCCGTAGATGACGGGGAGTACGGCGGCCAGGGACAGCGGCACGCTCAGCCAGTCGAAGGGGCCGGGGGAGGGGTTCTTCGACTCGGGCAGCAGCACCGGGCCGAGCACCAGCAGCAGCCCCATCGCGGGCAGGTTGACCAGGAACACCGAGCCCCACCAGAAGTGCTCGACCAGGACGCCGCTCATCACCGAGCCGAGGGCGATCCCGCCGGTCATCACGCCGGACCAGAGCCCGATCGCCTTCGCGCGTTCGGCCGGGTCGGTGAACATCGTGCGCAGCAGGGCCATGGTCGACGGCATCAGGGTCGCCCCGCCGATGCCGAGGAGCGCGCGGGCGGCGATCAGGGTGGTGGCGCTGCCGGCGTAGGCGGCGAGGAGCGAGGCGCCGCCGAACGCGGCGGCGCCCATGAGCAGGAGCCTGCGGCGGCCGATCCGGTCCCCGAGCGACCCCATGGTCATCAGCAGGCCGGCGAGCACGAAGCCGTAGATGTCGAAGATCCACAGCTGCTGGGTGCCGGTGGGATGCAGATCGGCGCTGATCGCCGGGGCGGCGAAGTACAGCACCGAGACGTCCATCGAGACCAGGAGCAGCGGCAGCATCAGCACGTAGAGGGCGGTCCATTCACGCTTCATGACAGGCAATGTACGAGCGTCTTAAACGCATGTCTAGAACGTTTGTATAAGTCATGTGTCTAGGACGGTTGTATGGAACGCGGGGTAGGCTGCCCCGCATGGGACATCGCGAGGATCTGCTCGAAGGCGCGAAGCGCTGCCTGCTGGAGAAGGGGTTCGTGCGGACGACGGCGCGCGACATCGTGAAGGCCTCGGGCACCAACCTGGCTTCCATCGGCTACCACTACGGCTCGAAGGACGCGCTGCTGGCGCAGGCGTACGTCGCGCTGGTGGAGGACGTGCCCCTGGCGGGCGGCGCGGGGATCAGTGCCGCCCCCGGTTCGCTGGAGCGGTTCCGCGAGGTGTGGTCGAACGTCGTCGACAGCCTGCGCGAGCCGGGCTCGATCTGGCGGCTCAGCGTGGAGATCCTCGCGATGGGCGATCAACTGCCCGAGGTGCGCGACCAGTTGTCCCGCGCACAGCGCGAGGCCGGCCGGGGCCTGGTCTCACTGCTGATGGGGGTGCCGGAGGAGGAGGTGTCGGACGGGACCGCCGACACCCTCGGCCGTTTCTACGTGACCCTGATGACGGGCCTCATCTCCCAGTGGACCTTCGACCCGAAGACCGCCCCGGACGCGGAGGCGCTGACGGAGGGGCTGCGGCAGGTGATGGCCGCGGCGAACTCCGCGCCCCAGGACCCCGATTCGGCCGAGGGGTGAACGCGGCCGACTCAACTCCGGTGGCTAGTGAGCCTGTTCGGGCCGTACGAACCGCTGGTGCGCAGGGACCCATTCGTCGCTTTGGCGGCGCAGCCGGCCTGCGCCGAGGCGCAGGGCCAGCGAGGCGTTGTGGGTGAGCGCCGCCTCGCCCGTGTGTTCCGTCATCCGTCGCTCCGCCTCGCTCCGGGTCGCCCGGTGCGACGACGGGCATGATGCCGTCCGTCGCCGCACCCTGCGGCCCCCGGTGTCACAGGCTGCGGGCGGTGATGTCGCCGTAGGCGGTGGTGGCGTGGATGCGCAGTGCGGCACCGGAACCGTCGGCGTTCTTCAGCGCGTTGTCGACACGGCCGTAGGAGGTGCCGGCGTCCAGGGTCGCGGAGACCCCGCGGGCGGCGCCGGCCGAGATGGCGCCGTGCTCGGTGCGCAGGGTGACGGTGCCGCCCATGGCCTCGGCGACCTGGAGGTCTCCCTTCCGGGTGCTGATCTCCGCGTCCGCGCCCAGCCGGCCGACCGAGATGTCGCCGGCCTGGAGGGCGAGGCGGGCGCTCGCGGTCTCGTCCAGCTTGACCGCGCCCTGCGCGCCCTCGAACACGACGTCCCCGAGCCGCCCGACGCCCCGGAACTCACCGCTCGCCGTCTTCGCCTCGACGCGCGAGCCGGCGGGCAGCTGGACGGTCACCTCGATGGAGCCGGACGGGCCGAGGACCCGGTTGCCCGCCGCGGGGACCTCGATCCGCAGCACCCCGTCGCCGTAGGCCACCTCGGTGCGCTCCGCCGCCTTGGCGTCCCGGCCCTTGGAGGCGTCGGCCGGACGGACCTCGACGGTGGTGTCGGCCCGGTCGGCGGCGATGAGCTGGACGCGTCCGGCGGGGATGTCGAGGACGACGGAGACGGGGGCGGGGGTGTCGAACTTCTGCATCGTGAACTCCTTGGCTTCGTTGTTTCCGATGATGGAAACGCTACGTTGCGTTCACGGTCCAGGCAACGACTTAGCCGCTCTGAATCCCTCAACATGCAGGCCAGGGCGCCTATTTCATTGCAATGGCGCTATGGGGTAATGCAACGTTGACCCCTCGATCGTTGCAATGAGTTGGGGCTGAACGCTAAGCTGCGGGCCGGGCACCACGGATGAGGGAGAAGAGCGCGATGCCGGGAGGCAGACTCACCCAGCAGGAACGCCAGCGGATCGCGCTGGGACTGGCCGACGGCCTCGCCTACGCGGAGATCGCCAGGCGCCTCGACCGTCCGACCTCGACCATCACCCGCGAGGTCATGCGCAACGGCGGCCCCACCGCCTACCGCGCCGAGGCGGCCCACCGCGCCACGGAGCGCCGCGCCCACCGGCGCGGACAGAGCGCGCCCCGGGACACGGAGCCGGCCGCGCGGCCCGACGGGCGCGACGCGCAGGCCGTGCGCGCGTACGAGGAGAAGCTCGCCGACGTCTTCATCCAGTCGGGGCTGCCCAAGATGATGGCGCGGGTGCTGGTCTGCCTCTACACCACCGACTCGGGCAGCCTCACCGCAGCCGAACTCGTCCAGCGCCTCCAGGTCAGCCCGGCGTCCGTGTCCAAGGCGATCGCCTTCCTGGACGGCCAGGGCCTGGTGCGCCGCGAGCGCGACGAACGCCGCCGGGAGCGCTATCTCGTGGACGACGACATCTGGTACCAGGCGATGATGTCCACCGCCCGCTCCAACGCCCTGGTCGTCGAGGTCGCACGGCAGGGCGTGGGCGTCCTCGGCCCCGGCACCCAGGCCGCCACCCGCCTCGAAAACGTCGCCCGCTTCGTGGACTTCGTCTCCGAGAGCATCACCCGGGCGGCGGAACAGGCACGGGAGGTCCTCTACACGCGGCCCGAGGACGCGTAGCCGGGTCCGGCTCAGGGCCCGCGCCGCCCGGGCGGGCCCTCGTCGCTCACCTGGTCGAGGCCACGAAACGGTCGGGGTCGTCCAGCCACGGGTAGTGGCCCGCGCCCTTCTGGACCACCAGCTCCGCGCGAGGCAGGAGCGCGGCGAACTCCGCGACCACCGCCGGCGGGGCGCCCGGATCGACCTCGCCGGCCAGCAGCAGGACCGGGGAGGTGAAAGCCGCGAGGGCGGCCCGCGTCGCGGCCGGGTCGAACGCGCCCGGCGCGCCGTACGCGGCGACGACCTCCGGGTCCAGCCGCTCGTCCCCGGCCGCCTGATGGGCCCGCGCCGCCGCGTCCCAACGGCCGTACGAGAACGGCGCGACGGCCTGCCAGGCGTCGTCCGTGGCGCGGCCCGCCGCGATCTCCTCCAGCGCCGCGTACGCCTCGGGGAACCACGGCTCGCCCGCGCGCAGCCGCGCGGTCGCCAGTCGCAGCTCCCCGTCGATGGCCAGGCCCACGGCCCGGACGCTCGGTGTGACCAGGATCAGCGAGCCGACGCGGTGCGGATGGCGGCTCGCGTACAGCGCGGCCAGGTTCGCGCCCGCGCAGTGCGCCAGCACGTCCACGCGGTCCAGGCCCAGGTGCTCGCGCAGGGCCTCCACGTCGGACACCATCCGGTCGCAGCGGTACGACGACGTGTCCCGCGGTGTCGCCGAGCCGCCCGTGCCCCGCGGGTCCAGCCTGATCAGCCGCCGGTGCGCGGACAGCCCGCCCAGGTCGCCCAGGTACACGGAGTCCGTCGGGCCGCCGGGCAGGCAGATCAGCGGGCTGCCCTCCCCGGCGACGTGGTAGGCCAGTTGGGTCCCGTCGTGCGCGAGGAAGGAAGGCATGGCCGAAACCCTTGCAGGGGGCGCCGGTCGGGGCAACCGAATACCCCGCCCCTACAGCCGCGCCCTCTTCAGCGCCATGTGCAGCAGCAGCCGGTCCTCGCCGTCGTCCAGGTCCAGGCCCGTCAGTTGTTCCACGCGGTTGAGGCGGTAGTAGAGGGTCTGGCGGTGGACGCCCAGTTCCGATGCCGTGCGGCCCGCCTGGCCCGCGCAGTCCAGGTAGACCTCGGCGGTGCGGGCCAGCTCCCGGTGGGCGGGGGAGAGGAGCGCGCCCGCCACCGGGTCGTGGACGGACTCCGGCGGGAGCGCGGTCAGCAGGCGGTACGGCCCGATGCCCCGCCACTCGGCGACCGGCCCGAGGCGCGGCTCGGCCAGCGCCGCCCGCGCCGCCGCGCGGGCCTCCTGCCACACCGTGCCCAGCTCGGCCAGACCGGTGCGCGGGTCCCCGACACCGGCGGCGGGACCGGCCGGCCCCGCCGCCGCCGCGAAGCCGCCCGCCCCGGCGATCCCCGCCGCCACCGCCGCGGCCACCGCCGCACCGGCCCCCCGCCCCGCCGTACCCTTCTCCCGGACGCCCGCGTCCGCACCCTCCCGCGTCCTCGCCGCCGTGGCGCCCCGCGCGCCCTCCGCCTCCGCCAGCACCCGCGCCGCCGCGGCCAGCGCCGGCGCGCCCACCGTCGTGGAGCGGAGCCGTACCAGCACCGCGAGGCTCTGCCCCGCCGCGCCCCAGGGAATCGTGCACAGCGCCGCCGCGTGCGGGATGGAGCGGGCGGACGGCGCGTCGTCCGGGTCGGGGGAGGGCCAGGGGGCCACGCACACCAGCGTGTGCGGGCCGTCCGCGCGCGGCCCCAGCGCCGTGCGCAGTTCGGCCACCGCCATGTCCCGCTGCCAGCCGCTCTCCGCCGTGAGCACCGCCCGCAGCTCCCGGCCCAGGCCGGCCCCGGCCTCCGCCTCGTCCGCGAGCAGCGCGCCGATCCGGCCGGCCACCCGCATCGCCGCGGCCAGCTGGGCGTCCGTCGGGCCAGGGTCGCCGTCGAGCAGCCAGACGTAGCCGAGGACGACCCCCCGATGGCGCACCGGCAGACAGATCCGGCCGCGGTAGACCCCGGCCTCGGGGCTCGGCGGGATGCGCACCGGGCCGGTCGCGCGGGTGATGCCGAAGCCCTCGAACCAGGAGCGCACGGTCGCCGTGGAACGCCGGGTCAGGATCGAGCGGGTGCGCACCGGGTCCAGCGCGGACGCGTCCAGCTCGTCGTCGCTGTCGTACGCGCCGAAGGCGATCAGCTCGAAGTCGCGGTTCTCCAGGGTCGCCGGGACCCCCAGCAGCTCCGAGATCTCGTCCACCAGCTCCTGGTAGTCACCCTTGTAATCCGCCGCCACTCGGGCATTCTCCCCCATTTTCCGGCCACCTTCATACAGATGTCTGAGATCCCGGGCACGGATGCGTGACAGCTGTCGATGGTTGACGATCACGAGGGTCCGTAGGTTTCACGGTGGTTCTCCGTGCCGTACCCGAACCGTCGGGTGATGGCCTCTTTCGGTGCTTGTCTGTGGAGGTGCCCCGTGCTGGGTCCCGTGATTCTCGCCGCGTCGCGCAGCGACCGGATGCGACGTCTGATCTCGGCGGCCCCGGTGACCAAGCAGGTCGTCGACCGCTTCATCCCGGGGGAGACGGTGGCCGACATCGTCCCGATCATCAAGGACCTGACGGGCAAGGGCCTGGAGCTGACGATGGACGTCGTCGGCGAGGACATCACCACTCCCGAGCAGGCCGCGGTCGCCCGCGACGCCTACCTGGCGCTGATCGACCACCTCAAGGAGCTGGAGCTCGGCGAGAAGGTCGAGATGTCGGTGAAGCTGTCGATGTTCGGACAGGCGCTGGAGGGCGGCCACGAGCTGGCGCTCGCCAACGTCCGGCCCGTCGTCGAGGCCGCCGCCGCCATCGGCACGACCGTGACGCTGGACGCCGAGGACCACACCACCCTCGACTCGATGTTCGCCATCCACGAGGAGCTGCGGAAGGACTTCCCGCAGACCGGCTGCGTGATCCAGGCCTATCTGTTCCGCACCGAGGCCGACGCCAAGCGCCTGGCCGAGGCCGGCAGCCGGGTCCGCCTGGTCAAGGGCGCCTACAAGGAGCCCGCCGAGGTCGCCTACCAGCAGAAGCACGAGATCGACAAGGCCTACGTGCGCATCCTGAAGACGCTGATGGAGGGCGAGGGCTACCCGATGGTCGGGTCCCACGACCCGCGCCTGATCTCCATCGCGCAGGAGCTCGCCCACAAGGCCGGTCGTAAGCTCGACGAGTACGAGTTCCAGATGCTGTACGGCATCCGCGGCGACGAGCACCTGCGACTGGCCGCCGAGGGCCACCGCATGCGCGTCTACACGGCGTACGGCACGGACTGGTACGGCTACTTCATGCGCCGTCTGGCGGAGAAGCCGGCGAACCTGCGCTTCTTCCTGCGCAGCATGGTCAGCAAGGGCTGAGCCCCACCACCCGCTCACGTACAAGGAGTTCGGATCTCATGGACGCTGTGACCCAGGTCCCCACCCCCGTCAACGAGCCGGTGCACGGCTACGCCCCCGGCTCGCCCGAGCGCGCCCGCCTGGAGGCCAAGCTCAAGGAGCTGGCCGAGAACCCGGTCGACCTGCCGATGACCATCGGCGGCGAGAAGCGGATGGGCGGCGGCGAGCCGTTCCAGGTGGTGCAGCCGCACAACCACAAGGCCGTCCTCGGCACCGGCCGGCACGCCACCCAGCAGGACGCCCGGGACGCGATCGACGCCGCCCTGGCCGCCGCCCCGGCCTGGCGCGCGATGTCCTTCGACGACCGCGCCGCGATCATCCTGCGCGCCGCCGAGCTGCTGTCCGGCCCGTGGCGCGAGACGATCGCCGCCTCCACCATGCTCGGCCAGTCCAAGACGGCCCAGCAGGCGGAGATCGACAGCCCCTGTGAGCTGGTCGACTTCTGGCGCTTCAACGTGCACTACGCCCGCCAGATCCTCGCCGAGCAGCCCCCGGCGAACTCCCCGGGCGTGTGGAACCGTCTGGACCACCGCCCGCTGGAGGGCTTCGTCTACGCGATCACGCCGTTCAACTTCTCGGCGATCGCGGCCAACCTGCCCACCGCCCCGGCCCTGATGGGCAACGTGGTGGTCTGGAAGCCGTCCCCGACCCAGACCCACGCCGCCGTGCTGCTGATGCAGCTGCTGGAGGAGGCCGGTCTGCCCAAGGGCGTCATCAACCTCGTCACCGGCGACGGCATCGAGGTCTCCAAGGTGGCCCTGGAGCACCGCGACCTCGCGGGCATCCACTTCACCGGTTCGACCAAGACCTTCCAGTACCTGTGGAAGACGGTCGGCAACAACATCGAGAAGTACCGCTCGTACCCGCGTCTGGTCGGCGAGACCGGCGGCAAGGACTTCGTGGTCGCCCACCCGAGCGCCGACCGCGCCGTGCTGAAGACCGCGCTGACCCGTGGTGCCTTCGAGTACCAGGGCCAGAAGTGCAGCGCCACCTCCCGCGCCTACATCCCGGCCTCCATCTGGAACTCGGGCTTCAAGGAGGCGTTCGCGGCCGAGGTCGACTCGCTCGCCATGGGTGACGTGACGGACCTGTCGAACTTCATCGGCGCCGTCATCGACGAGCGCTCCTTCGCCAAGAACAAGGCCGCGATCGACCGTGCCAAGGCCGACCCGACCTGCACCATCGTCGCGGGCGGCAGCTACGACGACTCGGTCGGCTACTTCGTCCGCCCGACCGTCATCGAGTGCACCGACCCGGAGAACGAGGTCTTCACGACCGAGTACTTCGGCCCGATCCTCGCCGTGTACGTCTACGAGGACGACAAGTACGACGAGATGCTGACCCAGATGGAGTCCGTCTCCGACTACGCCCTCACCGGCTCGGTCATCGCCAACGACCGTGCGGCGGCGGCCTACACGATGGAGAAGCTCCGCTTCGCCGCGGGCAACTTCTACATCAACGACAAGTCGACCGGCGCCGTCGTCGGCCAGCAGCCCTTCGGCGGCGGCCGCGCCTCCGGCACCAACGACAAGGCCGGTGCCCCCCAGAACCTCCTGCGCTGGACGCTGACCCGCGCCATCAAGGAGGCCCTGGTCGCCCCGACCGACTACACGTACCCGCACATGGGCTGATCCTCGCCCCACCCGAGCGACGGGCCGGGAAGTCTGCCACCGAGCAGACTTCCCGGCCCGTTTCCAATGTCCCGCGGCGTGATGACGAACGGATTCACCCTCCACCCGCCCCCGCCGCACAGCCGGTAAAGGTCTCGACCGTGCACCGCCCGGTCGGAACAATGCCGGCATGACCGACCGGATCCGTCTCGCGCACACCGCGGACCTCAGCCCCGACGAACTCACGGCCGCCCGGGCCCTGTTGGACGACGCCTTCGAGGGGGACTTCGCCGACGAGGACTGGGACCACGGGCTCGGCGGGATGCACGTACTGATCCATGACGCGGCCGGGCTCGCCGCCCACGGCTCGGTCGTGATGCGGCGGGTGCGGCACGCGGGGCGCTGGCTGCGCACCGGGTACGTCGAGGCCGTCGCCGTACGCGCCGACGTCCGGCGCACCGGGCTCGGCGGGCGGGTGATGGCGGAGCTGGAGCGGGTGATCGAGCGGGCCTACGACCTCGGCGCGCTGGCCGCCAGCGAGGACGGCGCCCTGCTGTACACCGCCCGCGGCTGGCGGCAGTGGGCGGGGCAGGTGCACGCCCTCTCGCCGGAGCAGGGGATCGTCCGGCTGGGGGACGACGAGGGCTTCGTCTACGTCTGGCCCCCGACGCTCGCCAAAGCCCTCGATCCCGCGGGCGCACTGGTCTTCGACTGGCGCGACGGTGATGTGACCTGACGGCGAAACTCCAGCTCAGAGGGGGGTGAGCCGGTTCGCCGTCTCAGATAGTAGGAAGTCCGAGTAATGATGCAGACAGACGCGGGCCGCTCCCTTAGCTTGGAAGAAGCCGAACGTCTCGCTCGATCCAGCGATTGGCGGTCGTGAGCCGGGCCCTGTGCAGGCAACCCCTGCGGCCTTCGCGCTCCCCGCCTGCTCCGGCGTCTCGAACACCCCCGTCATTGCCGTACTCCCTTCATATCCGAGGAGTCGATTCCCATGGCCGAGACGACCGTCCGCCGCCGCGTCCGCCACGTGTCCCGCACGAGTGAGTCCGACCGCAAGAACGCCGCCGCGGCCCTCCAGCGCGCCCTCGACCGCCGGGACAACGGCGGCCAGACCGGCCACTGAACCCCCGCCCGCACCACTCGCGCCACGCCGTGGCGCCGACACGGGCCGTCCGGATGGTGGACGGCCTGTGTCATCACCTGGGACGAGGGGTAGGGTGCCCGCATGTCTCGCAGCATCAATCTCGCAGTGATCCCCGGTGACGGCATCGGCCAGGAAGTCGTGGCCGAGGGTCTCAAGGTCCTCTCCGCCGTCCTCCCGGGTGACGTGAAGCTGGAGACCGAGGAGTATGACTTCGGCGCCAAGCGCTACCACGCCACCGGTGAGACCCTCACCGAGGCGGACCTGGAGCAGCTGAAGCGGCACGACGCGATCCTGCTCGGCGCCCTCGGCGACCCGTCCGTGCCCTCCGGCGTCCTGGAGCGCGGCTTCCTGCTCAAGCTCCGCTTCGCCTTCGACCACCATGTCAACCTGCGGCCGAGCAAGCTGCTCCCGGGCGTGGCCACCCCGCTCGCCGGCCAGCCGGAGATCGACTTCATCGTCGTCCGGGAAGGCACCGAGGGCCCGTACACCGGCAACGGCGGCACCATCCGCCAGGGCACGGAGCACGAGATCGCCACCGAGGTGTCCGTCAACACGGCCTACGGCGTCGAGCGCGTCGTCCGGGACGCCTTCGCCCGCGCCCAGGCCCGCCCGCGCAAGAAGCTCACGCTGGTCCACAAGAACAACGTGCTGACCTTCGCCGGCCACCTGTGGTCGAACACCTTCAACAAGGTGGCCGAGGAGTTCCCCGAGGTCACCACCGACTACCTGCACGTCGACGCGGCCACCATCTTCCTGGTCACCCAGCCCGAGCGCTTCGACGTGATCGTCACCGACAACCTCTTCGGCGACATCATCACCGACCTCGCCGCGGCCATCTCCGGCGGCATCGGCGTGGCCGCCTCGGGCAACATCAACCCGAGCGGCGCGTTCCCGTCCATGTTCGAGCCGGTGCACGGCTCGGCCCCGGACATCGCCGGACAGGGCAAGGCCGACCCCACCGCCACGGTCCTGTCCGTCGCCCTTCTGCTGCGCCACCTCGGCTACGACGCCGAGGCCGAGCGCATCGACGCGGCGGTCGCCGCCGACCTCGCCGAGCGCGCCGGCCGGCCCGCTCGCAGCACGTCCGAGATCGGCGACGCGCTCGCCGCCCGAGTAGCCGGCTGACCCGGCGCTCCACGCAAGAAGCCGCCGGGTCGGACGACCACCCGGCGGCTTCCGTATGTCTCCGCCGGGTAGGAACCCTCGACCCCCGGGCCGCCACCACCCGATTCCGTCGACCGGAGCGCCGCGCGATAATCGAACGCGGAGCCGCGGTATGAGGGAATGCTCGGACGTCCCAGCACCGGCCGCCAGCCGGTGCGCGCGACGTGAGCGCGGCCCGTCACAACAACCGGTGAAGGACAACCACTCATGACGATGCCCACGATCGAGCTCAAGCCCTCCGCCAGTCCCCTCGCCGCCGCAGAGCGCGAGGCGATCCTGGCCAACCCCGGGTTCGGCCGCCACTTCACCGACCACATGGTGACGATCCGGTGGACCGAGGGCCGCGGCTGGCACGACGCGCAGCTCGTCCCGTACGGCCCGATCTCCCTCGACCCCTCCACCCACGTGCTCCACTACGGCCAGGAGATCTTCGAGGGGCTGAAGGCCTACCGCCAGCCCGACGGCTCGATCGCGCTGTTCCGTCCCGAGGCGAACGCCCGCCGCTTCCGCACCTCCGCCCGCCGCATGGCCATGGCCGAGCTGCCGGAGGAGCTGTTCATCGCCGCCCTGGACGCGCTGCTCACGCAGGACGCCGACTGGGTTCCGCCGCACGGCGGCGAGGAGGCCCTCTATCTGCGCCCGTTCATGATCGCCACCGAGGCCGCGCTCGGTGTGCACCCGGCCAACGAGTACCTGTTCCTGCTGATCGCCTCCCCGTCCGGCGCCTACTTCGCCGGCGGCGTCCAGCCGGTCACCATCTGGGTCTCCGAGGACCACGTCCGCGCCGTCCCCGGCGGCACCGGTGACGCCAAGACCGGCGGCAACTACGCCGCCTCCCTGCTCCCGCAGGCCGAGGCCGCCGCGCACGGCTGCGACCAGGTCGTCTACCTCGACGCGGTCACCCGCACCAAGATCGAGGAGAGCGGCAGCATGAACGTCGCCTTCGTCTACGGCGACCGGATCGTCACTCCCGCGCTGACCGGCTCCATCCTGGAGGGCATCACCCGGGACTCCCTCCTCCAGGTCGCCCGCGACCTCGGCTACACCGCCGAGGAGGGCGTGATCACCCTGGAGCAGTGGCGCGCGGACGCCGCCTCCGGCGCCCTCACCGAGGTCTTCGCCTGCGGCACCGCCGCCGTGGTCACCCCGATCGGCCACGTCAAGACCAAGTCCGGCGAGTGGACCCATGGCGACGGCACGCCCGGCGAGGTCACCCTGCGGCTGCGCGAGGCCCTGCTCGGCATCCAGCGCGGCATGGACGAGGACAAGCACGGCTGGATGCACCGCGTCGGCTGACCCCCGCACGGCGACACGAAGGGCCGCCACGGACCCCTCCACGGGTCCGCGGCGGCCCTCCGTCGTTTCTTGAGCGGTGTTCGATCTCTCACCTTCGATGCCAACGTCGAGCCCTTCCCCTTCACGATGGATACGTTTAGAGTGCTGCTCTAAACTGCTGCCGAGAAGGAGGCGCCGCGCCGTGCGACTGACCCCCACGGAACGTGACCGGCTGCTGCTCTTCGGGGCCGCCGAACTGGCCCGGGCCCGCCGCGCCCGCGGACTGCGGCTGAACGTGCCGGAGGCGACCGCGCTGATCGCGGACACCGTCTGCGAGGCCGCCCGCGACGGCAGACGGCTCGCCGAGGCCATCGAGGCGGCCCGCGCCGTGCTCGGCCCCGAGGACGTGCTGCCGGGCGTCGCCGACGTGGTCACCGAGGTGATGGTCGAGGCCGTCTTCGACGACGGCTCCCGGCTCGCGGTGGTCGGCGACCCCATCGGCGGCGGCCTGGGCGAGGACGCCCCCGGCGCGCTGCTGCCCGGGCCCGCGCACGCCGACCCGGAGCCGGCCGTCCGGCTCACCGTCACCAACACCGCCACGGTGCCGGTCTCGGTCACCTCCCACTTCCACTTCTTCGAGGCCAACCCGCGCCTCGACTTCGACCGCGCCGCCGCCTACGGCATGCGGCTCGCCGTGCCCGCCGGGTCGTCCGTGCGCTTCGGGCCGGGCGAGAGCGAGGAGGTCGGCCTGGTGCCGATCGGCGGGGCACGGATCGCGATCGGCTTCGCCGGGCTGGTGGACGGGCCGCTGGACGCGCCGGGCGCCCGGCAGGAGGCGCTGCGCCGGGCCGCCGCCTGCGGCTATCTGGGGGCCCGCAGCGAGGAAGAGGAAGGACAGGACCGATGAGCCGCTCCAAGGGACGCGAGGTCAGCCGGGCGATCCACGTCGACCCGCGGGCGTACGCCGCCACCCACGGCCCGCGCGCCGGGGATCGCATCCGGCTCGGCGACTCCGGCCTGACCGTCCGGGTGGAGTCCGACGCCCAGCACCACGGCGACGAGTTCCTGGCCGGCTTCGGCAAGACGGCCCGCGACGGGCTGCATCTGAAGGCCGCCGCCGTGCGCGACACCTGCGACGTCGTGATCAGCAACGTCGTCGTGATCGACGCGGTGCAGGGCATCCGCAAGGTGTCCATCGGCATCCGGGAAGGCCGGATCAGCGCGATCGGACGGGCGGGCAACCCGGACACGCTCGACGGTGTGGACGTCGTCGTCGGCACCGGTACGTCCATCGTGTCCGGCGAGGGGCTGATCGCCACCGCGGGCGCCGTGGACACCCATGTCCACCTGCTGTCGCCGCGCATCATGGAGGCCTCGCTCGCCTCCGGCGTGACCACGATCATCGGGCAGGAGTTCGGCCCGGTGTGGGGCGTCGGCGTCAACTCCCCCTGGGCGCTGCGCCACGCCTTCAACGCGTTCGACGCCTGGCCGGTCAACATCGGCTTCCTGGGCCGGGGTTCGTCCTCCCACGAGGCCCCGCTCGTCGAGGCGCTGGCCGAGGGCGGCGCCAGCGGGTTCAAGGTGCACGAGGACATGGGCGCCCACACCCGCGCGCTGGACACCGCGCTGCGGGTCGCCGAGGAACACGACGTGCAGGTGGCCCTGCACAGCGACGGGCTGAACGAATGCCTGTCGGTCGAGGACACCCTGAGGGTGCTGGAGGGCCGCACCATCCACGCCTTCCACATAGAGGGCTGCGGCGGCGGGCACGTCCCCAACGTGCTCAAGATGGCCGGGGTGCCGAACGTCATCGGCTCCTCCACCAACCCCACCCTGCCCTTCGGCCGGGACGCGGTCGCCGAGCACTACGGCATGATCGTCTCCGTCCACGACCTCAAGCCCGACCTGCCCGGCGACGCGGCCATGGCCCGCGACCGCATCCGGGCGAGCACCATGGGCGCCGAGGACGTGCTGCACGACCTGGGCGCGATCGGCATCACCTCCTCCGACGCCCAGGGCATGGGCCGCGCGGGCGAGACGGTACGGCGCACCTTCGCCATGGCCGGCAAGATGAAGGCCGAACTGGGCCCGCTGGAGGGCGACGGCGAGGGCGACGACAACGCCCGCGTGCTGCGCTACATGGCCAAGCTGACCGTCAACCCGGCCATCGCGCACGGCCTGTCGCACGAGGTCGGCTCCATCGAGGTGGGCAAGCTCGCCGACATCGTGCTGTGGCGGCCCGAGTACTTCGGCGCCAAGCCGCAGCTCGTCCTCAAGTCCGGCTTCCCCGCGTACGGCGTCGTCGGCGACCCCAACGCGGCCACCGACACCTGCGAACCCCTCGTCCTCGGACCGCAGTTCGGGGCGTACGGCGCCACCGCGGCCGATCTGTCCGTGGCGTTCGTCGCCCGCGCGGCCGTGGACCAGGGCAACGACACGATGCCCACCCGGCGCCGCCGGGTCGCGGTCCGCGGCACACGCGGCATCGGCCCCGCCGACCTGCGGCTCAACGCCCGTACCGGAGCGGTCGACGTCGACCAGCGCACCGGTCTGGTCACCCTCGACGGCGAACCGCTGCGCTCGGCGCCCGCCGACTCCGTCTCCCTCAACCGCCTGTACTTCCTCTGAACCCCGGAACGGACCCGCACAGATGAGCACCCCCGCCGCCGACGGCTTCCGCATGCCCGCCGAGTGGACCCCGCACGAGCGCACCTGGATGGCGTGGCCGGGCCCCAACCCCACCTTCGACGACGGCGAGGAACTGGCCGCCGCCCGGCACGCCTGGGCCTCGGTCGCCCGCGCGATCCGCCGCTTCGAACCGGTCACCGTGGTCTGCGGCCCCGGCCGGTCGGCCGAGGCGCGGGAGTTGCTCGGCCCGGACGTGGACACCGTGGAGCGCGAGCTGGACGACGCCTGGATGCGCGACATCGGCCCCACGTTCCTCACCTCCGACCGGGGCGAACTGGCCGCCGTGGACTGGACGTTCAACGGCTGGGGCGCCCAGGAGTGGGCCCGCTGGGAGCACGACGCCCGGATCGGCTCGTACGTCGCCGGCCTGGCGGGCGCGCGGACGTACGCCTCGCGGCTGGTCAACGAGGGCGGCGCGATCCATGTCGACGGCGAGGGCACCGTGCTGCTCACCGAGACCGTGCAGCTCGGTCCCGAGCGCAATCCGCACTGGACCAGGGAGCAGGTCGAGGCCGAGATCCACGCCCACCTCGGCACCCGCAAGGCCATCTGGCTGCCGCGCGGCCTGACCGCCGACTACCCTCCGCACGGCTACGGCACCCTGGGCCACGTCGACATCGTCGCCGCCTTCGCCCGCCCCGGCGTCGTCGTCGCCCACCACCAGCCGGACCCGGCGCACCCGGACCACGAGGTCACCCAGGAGGTCATCGGCCTGCTCAGGTCCTCGACCGACGCGCACGGCCGCCCGCTGGAGGTCGTGGAGGTCCCCGCGCCGACCGTCCTGGAGGCCGACGGCCACTGGGCCGACTACTCCTACATCAACCACTACCTCTGCAACGACGGCGTCGTCCTGTGCGCCTTCGACGACCCCCGCGACGAGACCGCCGCCGCCCTCTTCCAGCGGCTCTTCCCCGAGCGCACGGTCACCCTGGTCGACGCCCGCCGGATCTTCGCCGCCGGTGGCGGCATCCACTGCATCACCCAGCAGCAGCCGAAGGCCGCCCGGCCCTGACCTCGCACCCGCCCGAGGGACCGGGCTCGCCGTACGACCGGACACGGGGCGAGCCGCCCGCCAAGGTCGCCGCGAGACCGTCCGCGCCCCGGGTCGGGTAGAACATACGGGTGAACTTCCTGGTCTGTGCGTGCTGCCGTCGCCTCGGCGAGGCCGTGCGCCCGCTGCCCGAGTCGCCCGAGCGGCCGGCCGTCGCGGACCCGGACGGGCCGGGCACCCCGGTGCCGGCCGGCCGGAGCCGCTTCCTGCCCGACGCCGTACGGAGGGTGCCCGCATGAGCGAGAGTCCCGCCCCGCGCCGCCGCACCCCGGCCCCGCCCCGCGAGGACCTGCTGGCCGCGGCCATGCGCATGATCGCCGAGCACGGCCTGGAGAAGCTCACCATGGCGGGGCTCGGGCGCGAGGTCCAGATGAGCAGCGGCCACCTGCTCTACTACTTCCGGTCCAAGGACGAACTCCTCCTGCAGACCCTGGAGTGGAGCGAGGGACGGCTCGGCGCTGAGCGGGCCCGGCTGCTCGCCCGGCCGGCGCCCGCGCGGGAGCGGCTGGAGGACTACGTCGACCTGTACGTGCCCGACGGCCACCGCGACCCGCACTGGACCCTGTGGCTGGAGGTCTGGAACCGGTCCCAGAACGCCGACGACGACGCCCGCGCCCGCCAGTTCGCCATCGAGGGGGCCTGGCACCGGGACCTGGTCGCGCTGATCGCCGAGGGAATCTCACGCGGGGAGTTCCGGCCGGTCGACGCGGACCGCTTCGCCACCAGGACGCGCGCGCTGCTCGACGGGTTCTCCATCCACGTCGCCATCGGGCTGCGCGGCACCGACCGGGAGCAAGTGCTCGCCCATGTGAGGGAGTTCGTGACGGACGGGCTTCTCCTCTAGAGGAATCGTCCGCGCGGCCCCCGGGCAGGTAACGGCCCATGGGACGAGAACACTGGAAGAAGATCTGGGTCGGTTCGGCGGGGAACATGGTCGAGTGGTTCGACTGGTTCGTGTACGCCAGCTTCGCCACCTACTTCGCCGGGGCGTTCTTCCCGAGCGGCAACCCCACCGCCCAGCTGATGAACACCGCCGGGATCTTCGCCGTCGGCTTCTTCATGCGGCCGGTCGGCGGCTGGCTGCTGGGGCGGGTCGGGGACCGCAGGGGCCGCAAGGCGGCGCTGACGCTCACCGTCACCCTGATGTCGGCCTCCGCGGTGCTGATCGCCGTCGCGCCCACGTACGCCGTCGCCGGGTACGGCGGCGCCCTCGTGCTGCTCGTCGCCCGGCTGCTCCAGGGCCTCTCGGTGGGCGGCGAGTACGCGGCCAGCGCCACCTACCTCACCGAGGCCACCGACCCCGGGAAGCGCGGCTTCGCCTCCAGCTTCCAGTACGTGTCCATGACCGTCGGCCAGATCGTCGGCCTCGGCCTCCAGATCATCCTCCAGCGCACCATGTCCGACTCCGCCCTGCACAGCTACGGCTGGCGCATCCCCTTCGTCGTCGGCGCCCTCGGCGCGGCCGTCATCTTCTACCTGCGCCGCAGCATGCTGGAGAGCGAGATCTACGAGGAGGACGCCGCCCACGCCGGACGGACCGAGGCCGCCGAGGAGCGCGGCACCCTGCGCGCCCTGTGGCGGCACCGGCGCGAGGCGTTCCTCGTCATCGCGCTCACCATGGGCGGCACGGTCGCGTACTACACGTACACCACCTATCTGACCAAGTACCTCTCCAACTCGGCGGGCCTGTCCAAGGACACCGCCACCCTCGTCTCCTTCACCGCGCTGATCGTCTTCGCCGCGCTCCAGCCGCTCGCCGGGGCCCTGTCCGACCGGATCGGCCGGCGGCCGCTGCTGATCACCTTCGCGATCGGCTCCACCGTCCTCACCGTGCCGGTCATGACGCTGCTCAAGCACGCCGGCGGCTACTGGCCCGCCCTCGGCCTGTCCCTGCTCGCCCTGGTCGTCGTCACCGGCTACACCTCGATCAACGCCTGTGTGAAGGCCGAACTGTTCCCGACCGGTGTCCGCGCCCTGGGCGTCGCCCTGCCCTACGCCCTCGCCAACGCCCTCTTCGGCGGCACCGCCGAATACGTCGCCCTGTGGTTCAAGAACGCCGGGATCGAGTCCGGATTCTTCTGGTACGTGGCGGGCTGCGCCGCCGTGTCGCTGGTCGTGTACGTCGCCATGCGGGAGACGAAGGACCTGGACCTGGCCGGAACGCGGGGGTCCATGAGCGCGGGAGAGTCCAGTGTGACGACCGCATCCTGAGACGGACGGTGATCCGGGGGCGGTGCTGTGCCAGACTGCCCCCGTGCTTACGTCCACCATGATTATGGGCAGCAGGCGCGCCGGTCCGCAGTGACCATCTCGTACGACCAGGTGCGGGTGGCCATCGTCGTCCTCGACCCGCGCGCAGACCTCTCGCATCCGCGAGGGGTTTTTTCGTTTTACGGCCCACCTTCAGCCGTGAACCGAGCGCGGGGGAGTATTGGGGGGACGGTGGAGCCGGTCATTCCGGTAAGACCGAAGATTCACAACAGGAGTCCTGAGACCATGACCGAGACGGCAACCAGCGAGCTCGACGACTCGTTCCACGTCTTCGACACGACGCTGCGCGACGGAGCGCAGCGTGAGGGCATCAACCTCACCGTCGCGGACAAGCTCGCCATCGCCCGGCACCTGGACGACTTCGGCGTCGGCTTCATCGAAGGCGGCTGGCCCGGTGCCAATCCCCGCGACACCGAGTTCTTCGCCCGTGCCAAGGACGAGATCGACTTCCGCCACGCCCAGCTGGTCGCCTTCGGCGCCACCCGCCGCGCCGGTGCCAAGGCCGCCGACGACCCCCAGGTCAGAGCGCTGCTGGAGTCGGGCGCCCCGGTGATCACCCTGGTGGCCAAGTCGCACGACCGGCATGTCGAGATGGCGCTGCGCACCACCCTGGACGAGAACCTGGAGATGGTCCGCGACACCGTCTCCCACCTGCGTGAGCAGGGCCGCCGGGTGTTCGTGGACTGCGAGCACTTCTTCGACGGCTACCGGGCCAACCCCGAGTACGCCAAGGCCGTCGTCCGCGCGGCCTCGGAGGCCGGCGCCGATGTGGTGGTGCTGTGCGACACCAACGGCGGCATGCTGCCCGCCCAGGTGCACGCGGTCGTCGCCACCGTGCTCGCCGACACCGGCGCCCGGCTCGGCATCCACGCCCAGGACGACACCGGCTGCGCGGTCGCCAACACCCTGGCCGCGGTCGACGGCGGCGCCACCCACGTGCAGTGCACCGCCAACGGCTACGGCGAGCGCGTCGGCAACGCCAACCTCTTCCCGGTGGTCGCCGCCCTGGAGCTGAAGTACGGCAAGAAGGTGCTGCCGGAGGGCCGGCTGCGGGAGATGACCCGGATCTCGCACGCCATCGCCGAGGTCGTCAACCTCACGCCCTCCACCCACCAGCCGTATGTGGGCGTCTCCGCCTTCGCGCACAAGGCCGGTCTGCACGCCTCCGCGATCAAGGTCGACCCGGACCTGTACCAGCACATCGACCCCGCACTGGTCGGCAACACCATGCGGATGCTGGTCTCCGACATGGCCGGCCGCGCCTCCGTCGAGCTGAAGGGCAAGGAACTCGGCGTCGACCTCGGCGGCGACCGTGAACTGATCGGGCGCGTGGTCGCCCGCGTCAAGGAGCACGAGCTCAAGGGCTACACGTACGAGGCCGCCGACGCCTCCTTCGAACTGCTGCTGCGCGGCGAGGTCGAGGGCAAGGCGCTGAAGTACTTCGACGTCGAGTCCTGGCGGGCCATCGTCGAGGACCGCCCCGACGGCAGTCACGCCAACGAGGCCACGGTCAAGCTGTGGGCCAAGAGCGAGCGGATCGTGGCCACCGCCGAGGGCAACGGCCCGGTCAACGCCCTCGACCGCGCCCTGCGCGTCGCCCTGGAGAAGATCTACCCCGAACTGGCCGGCCTCCAGCTGGTCGACTACCGCGTCCGCATCCTGGAGGGCCGGCACGGCACCTCCTCCACCACCCGGGTGCTCATCTCCACCTCGGACGGCACCGGCGAGTGGTCCACGGTCGGCGTGGCGGACAACGTCATCGCCGCGTCCTGGCAGGCGCTGGAGGACGCGTACACGTACGGGCTGCTGCGGGCGGGCGTGGCACCGGCCGCGTAGCCGGCGGACACGCCGCGGGGACGGCGGTCAGGGCGCCCGCCAGATGTTGTCGAAGGCGGCGTTCTCGATGCGCCGCCGCTCCCGCACGGCCGTCAGCTCCGTCACCGCGTCGCCGACGGCGGCCAGCACGGTCAGGACGGCGTCGTCGGTGTACTCCGTCTGCGGCCGGTCCTCGCCGATGCCCAGCGGGTCGGCGAGGCCGGCCAGCACGGGCTCGTGGGACCACCAGCGTTCGGCCGCGTGCCGCCGCGCCGGGGTGTCGGCCGGGGGCGTCTCGGCCGGGCGGGGCAGCCAGCGCCGCCGCTTCCCGGTGAGCTGCCCCTCGGTGTCCAGGAAGTCGTGGTAGGCCGCCGCCAGCCCGCGCCCCCGGCGCCACAGCCAGTCCTCGACCGTCTCGTACGGCTCCTCGCGCACCAGCGCCGCCCCCGCCTCGTCCAGCATGCGGTCGCCGGTGGGCAGCGGCGGGCCGGGCACGATGCGCTCGCCGTCCAGGGCGACGGCCCGCGTCCCGAGCAGATCGATCAGCTCGGCCCCCGCGAGGGCCAGCGACAGATCCCCCTGCTCGACGGGGCGCTCGCCGGGGACGTCGACACTGACGAGGAACAGATCCTGCGGTGTGGTCATGAGGACTCCAGGTCGCCGGTGCGGCAGCGTACCGAGCACCCTCGCACGCCGCTCGGCACCGGCGGCGCGCCACACGCCGAGGGCCGCCTCCTCTCCCCCGGCGGGCGATGGTCCGGCCGGGGGACGCCGGTTCCCTCAGGGTCCCCCGGCCGCCCCCCGGCCACGCGTCACTGCAACTGCCACTTCTGGTTGGACGCGCCCGTGCACGACCAGATCTGGGCGCGGGCACCGTTCGCCGAGGAGTTGTCGGTGACGTCCAGGCACTTGTTCGCGGCGAGGTTCACCACGTCGTGGGTGGTGGCGTTGTACGACCACTGCTGGGCGCCGGTGCCGTTGCAGTCGTAGAGCTGCACCTTGGCCCCGTCGGCCGTCGAGCCCGAGGTCACGTCCAGGCACTTGCCGAGCGCCTGGACCGAACCGTCGGCCATGACGGTCCACTGCTGGGCGGCGGAGCCGTTGCAGTCGTAGAGCTGGACGGCCGTGCCGTTGGCACTGGAGGCGCCCGCCACGTCCAGGCACTTGCCGGCCAGGCCGACGAAGGAGCCGGTGCGGGCGCCGCCGCCGCTCTGGGTGCCGGACCAGGTGAAGGTGGCGGAGGTCTTGCCGGGCAGCGAGTAGGTGGCGTGCTGGGAGCCCCAGCCGATGGTCACCGTCTGCGCGGAGGAGGACCCGTTGTAGGCGATCAGCGCCTTGCTGCCGTCGGGGTTGCGCCAGGCCACGTTCGGCACCGTGGTGGACGCCGTGGAGGCGATCCGCTGCGCGCCGGGGCGGACGAACTTGGTCAGCTGGCCCATGTCGTAGTACTCGACGGTGTAGTCGACGGTCCCGCTCTGCCCGTCCCCGTTGTGCACGGTGACCAGCCCGGTGCAGGTGCCGCACCCGCCGTTGTGCGGGCCCATGTTCTGGTCCACCGCCAGGGACCACTTGGTCACCGACTTACCCCAGTTGCGGGTGTAGTCGATGATGTTGGACATGTCCTCGCGCTGCTGGTCGGCGATCCAGGTGCCGCCGGAGTGCTCGGTGTCGAAGGCGTCCACCGAGGGGTACTTGTCGTGCACGGTGGTCTGCTCGCCGACGTCACCGCCGTAGCCGTGCCAGGCGATGCCGCCGAAGTTGGGGTGGCTGCGGATCGCCGTGTCGTCCACCAGCGGGGCGGCCCAGGAGTCGTAGCCGTCCCAGTTCCAGTCGTGCACCAGGACCTTGGTGCTCAGGCCGGCCGACTGGAGCTGGGGCAGCAGATCGGTCTTGAGGAAGTACGACAGCCCGCTGGCGTTCCAGCTCATCGAGGGGTACCCGGAGCAGCAGGTCGGCTCGTTCTGCGGGGTCACGTAACCGACCTTCACCCCCTGGTCCTGGTACGCCTGGAGGTACTTGACGAAGTAGGCGGCGTAGGCGGCGTAGTCCTCCGCCTTCAGCCAGCCGCCGTTGAGCGAGCCGCTGTCCTTCATCCAGGCCGGGGCGGTCCAGGGCGAGGCCATCACCGTCAGGGACGGGTTGAGCTGGAGCGCCTGCCTGGTGAGCGGTACGACGTCGGCGAGGTCGTGCGCGATGGAGAACTTGGCGAGGCCCGGGTCCGACTGCCCGGCGGGCACGTCGTCGTACGTGTAGCCGTAGCGTGCGAGGTCCGAGGCGCCCATCGGGTTGCGCAGGAACGACAGCCCGATGCCGTCCGTCGGCGAGAACAGCTTGCGCATGGTCGCGTCGCGGGTCGTCTGGGACAGCGCGCCGCTGCTGTTCAGCAGCCAGGCCGCGGTGTCCGTGAAGGAGGCGCCGCCGCCGGTGAAGGTCTGGTAGCGGGTGTTCTCGTCCACGGTGATGTTCGTGCCGCCGCCACCCGTCCCGGACTGGAACGAGAACGGCGTCTGTGCCTGGAGGCCGCGGACCACATGGCGTCCGGCGGAGTCGTCGGTCGTGGTGAGCCAGGCCGTGACCTGCTCACCGGCCGCGTGTGCGGGGGGAACGGCCGCGGTGAAACCGGCGGCGGAGAGCAGTCCGGCCAGCAGCAGCCGGATTGCGCGGGGGGATCTCCTCATGGTGCGTCGCCCTTCCTCTCGGGTCGACGGGGCTGGGTTGCCAACGGGTGGGCCATCTTGACGAGTTGGGGAGGCGTCAGTTAACTCACGCCGTGAGCTAAGCCATGAGTGAACCATGAGAGCCGAGGGAAGGTCTATGCCAAGACCAAGAACGGCCCTGCTCCTGCCCGGGGCCCTGCTCGCCGCCCTGCTGCCCCTGTCCGCCGCGGCCCAGGCCGCCGACGATCCGACCCCCGTGCCCGTCGACCGCTTCGAGGGCGAGGTGCCCTTCGCGGCCCAGCCCGCCGACGGCATCTTCACCTGGGGCGGCGACACCGACGACCCGCCCTCGCTGCGCCTCGCCGACCGCGCCGACGCCCCCGAGGGCGACAAGGTGCTCGCCGGCACCTACGACATCAGCGGCTACGGTGGCTTCACCCACGATTTCGCCGCCGACCAGCCCGCCCACGACTGGTCCGCCCACCAGGGCATCCGCTTGTGGTGGGAGGGACACGACAACGGCAGGAAGATCGCCTTCGAGATCAAGGACGGCGGCACGAACGGCGAGGCCTCCGAGCTGTGGACGACCTCCTTCACCGACGACTTCACCGGCTGGAAGCAGATCCGGCTCCCGTTCAGCGACTTCACCTACCGCACCGACTACCAGCCCGTCGGCGGTATCGACCACGTCCTCGGCCTCACCCGGATGTGGGGCTACGCCGTGACGCTCCCCGCGGGAGCCAAGGGCGAATTCGCCATGGACGACGTGGAGTTGTACGGCAAGGCGGACCAGAGCCTGCGCGCCGCCGTCGGCACCGACGCGCCCGTCTACCCGGTGCGGGAGGGCGGCACAGCCAAGGTCAGGATCACCCTGGCCACCACCGGCGACCGCCCCGTGGACGAACCGGTGACCGTCTCCTACCGCACCGAGGGCGGCACCGCCACCGCCGGCCGGGACTACACCCCGGTCTCCGGCACCGTCACCTTCCCGGCGGGCACCGCCTCGGGCGCCACGGCGACGGTCCAGGTGCCCACCCGCAAGGACAAGGCGGGCGAACCCGCCGAGACGATCCCGCTCAAACTCACCGTGACCGGCGCCACGGCCCCCGCCGAGACCCCGCAGATCGTCGTCGACGCGCACGGACTGCCGTATCTGAACCCGAAGCTGCCGGTGCGGAAGCGGGTCGCCGACCTGCTGTCGCGGATGTCCCTGGAGGAGAAGGCCGGGCAGATGACCCAGGCCGAGCGCGACGGCCTGGTCCCCGGCGACATCGCCGCCTACGACCTCGGCTCCCTCCTGTCCGGCGGCGGCTCCACACCCACGCCCAACACCCCCGAGGCCTGGGCCCGGATGATCGACGGCTTCCAGCTGCGCGCGCAGGCGACGCGGTTCCAGATCCCGCTGATCTACGGCGTGGACGCGGTGCACGGCCACAACAACCTCTACGGCGCCACGGTCATGCCGCACAACATCGGCCTCGGCGCCACCAGGGACCCCCGGCTCGCCGAGCGGACGGGCGCGGTCACGGCCGCCGAGGTACGCGCGACCGGCGTCCCCTGGGACTTCGCGCCCTGCGTCTGCGTGAGCCGCGACGAACGCTGGGGCCGCTCCTACGAGTCCTTCGGCGAGGACCCCGCCCTGGTCCAGTCCATGGAGACGGTGATCCAGGGCCTCCAGGGCCGGGCCGACGGCAGCGACCTGAGCCGCGACGACAAGGTCCTGGCCACCGCCAAGCACTACGTCGGCGACGGCGGCACCGCCTACGGGTCCTCCACCACCGGCACGTACACCATCGACCAGGGCGTCACCACCGTCACCCGGCAGCAGCTGGAGGACATCCACCTGGCGCCGTTCAAGACCGCCGTCCGGCGCGGCATCGGCACGGTCATGCCCTCGTTCTCCTCCCTCGACATCACCGGCGACGGCAAGGGCGCGGTCAAGATGACCGCCCGCGGCGACATGATCAACGGGGAGCTGAAGGACCGGATGGGCTTCGACGGCTTCGTCATCAGCGACTGGAACGCCATCGACCAGCTCCCCGGCGACTACGCCGCCCAGGTGCGCACCGCCGTGAACGCGGGCGTCGACATGATGATGGTGCCCTCCACCTACCAGAAGTTCAGCACCACGCTCGTCGACGAGGCGAAGGCGGGCCGGGTCGGCGCGGCGCGGATCGACGACGCCGTCTCCCGCATCCTCACCGAGAAGTTCGAGCTGGGCCTGTTCGAGCACCCGTACGCCGACACCAGCGGCGCCGCCGCCATCGGCTCCCCGGCCCACCGCGCCGTCGCCCGCCAGGCCGCCGCCGAGTCGCAGGTGCTGCTGAAGAACAACGGCGGGCTGCTGCCGCTGAAGAAGACCGAGAAGGTGTACGTCGCCGGGTCCGACGCGGACGACATCGGCAACCAGACCGGCGGCTGGACCCTCACCTGGCAGGGCGCCTCCGGGAACACCGTGCCCGGCACCACCATCCTCCAGGGCATGCGCGAGGCGGGCGGGAACGTCACCTACTCCAAGGACGCCTCGGCCCCGACGGGCGGTTACGACGTCGGCGTGGTCGTCGTCGGCGAGACCCCGTACGCCGAGGGCGTCGGCGACGTCGGCAACGGCCACTCCCTGTCCCTGTCGGCGGCCGACCGGGCGGCCGTGGACAAGGTGTGCGGCGCCATGAAGTGCGTGGTGCTGATCGTCTCCGGCCGGCCCCAGCTGATCGGCGACCGGCTCGGCGAGATCGACTCCCTGGTGGCCTCCTGGCTGCCGGGCACCGAGGGCGAGGGCGTCGCCGACGTCCTCTACGGCGACCGCCCCTTCACCGGACAGCTGCCGGTCACCTGGCCGAGGTCCGAGTCCCAGCTGCCGATCAACGTGGGCGACGCGTCGTACGACCCCCAGTTCCCCTACGGGTGGGGCCTGACCACCGGCACCCCCGTCCCGCACGGGGGCGCGGCCGCCCTGAAGTCGCTGGCCGTGCGGGCGGCGGCGGCCGAGCGGCGCGGTGACGACCGGCAGGGGCGGCAACTGGTGACCCAGGCCCGGCTGCTGGTCCAGCAGAAGGCGGGGGAGCGGATGACGGCGGCCCTGGCGAAGCCCTTCGCCGACGCGGACCACCTGCTGCTCACCGGCCACTACGGGACGGCGGTGCGGAAGCTGACGGAGGCGTACCGGGCGGCATGACCGCCGCACCGCCCTGAACCGGCCCGCGCGCAAGGCTTCGGGTAGCGTCGAGACATGAACGCCGTCCCGCGGACCCGAAGCCTTGCCGCACTCCTGCTGGCCGTGCTCGTCCTGGTCCTGACGACCGCGTTCGCCCCCGGCGCGAGCGCGCAGACCAGCGTCTCCACGATCGCGCGCGCCCTGCGCACCGGCCCGGTCTACGTCGACCCGGCGGCGTCCGCCCAGCTGTCCCGGGCGGACGCCGCCGCACTGGCCGACCGGATCAAGAAGGCGAACAAGCCGCTGTTCATCGCCGTCCTGCCGGCCGGCTACCCCACCGCGCACCTCTTCGCCGACCTCCGCGCCGCCACCGGCATCACCGGCCTGTACGGCATCCGCCTCGGCGACCGCTTCGACGCCCGCGCCGACGCCTCGGTGATGACGCCGACCGCCCGGCAGAACCTGGTCAACAGCGTCCAGGGCGAGGACGCCAGGGCCCAGCTCACCGACTTCACCGACCGCGCCCTCGCCAACCTGGGCGGCCACGCCCCGCGCGGCTGGCACGCCGCGGACGAATCCGGTGGGTCCGGCGCCGGGCTGATCGTGGTCGGCGCGGTGCTGGTGGTGGGCGGCGCGGGCGCGTACGCCCTGGTCCGCCGCAACCGGCGGCGCCGCGAGGAGGAGCAGCGGGCCGCCCTGGAGCGGCTGCGGGTGGTCGTGGACGAGGACATCACCGCCTTCGGCGAGGAACTGGACCGCCTGGACTTCCATCCCGCCGAACCCGGTGCCGACGACGCCATGCGCGCGGACTACGCACACGCCCTGGACGCCTACGAGACCGCGAAGCAGCGGATGGCCGAGGCCGCCAGGCCCGAGGAGGTCCGCCCGGTCACCGAGGCGCTGGAGGACGGCCGGTTCTCGCTCGCCCGGCTGGCCGCCCGCCGCTCGGGCCGCCCGCTGCCCGAGCGCCGCCCGCCCTGCTTCTTCGACCCCCGCCACGGCCCCTCGGTGGCGGACGCCGTGTGGACCCCGCCCGGCGGCGCCCCGCGCGAGGTGCCGGTCTGCGCGGCCGACTCCGCCCGGCTCGCCGACGGCCTCGACCCGGTGATCCGCCAGGTGGACACCGAGCAGGGCCGCCGCCCCTACTGGGACGCGGGACCCGCCTACGGCCCCTGGGCGGGTGGCTACTTCGGCGGCGGCATCCTCCCGGGCCTGCTGGTCGGCACCCTGCTCGGCTCCATGATGGCCACCCCGTCCTACGCCGCCGACTACGGCGCCGGATACGGGGACTTCAGCGGGTTCGACGGCGACCACCAGGGCGGCGACGTCTCCGGCACGGACTTCGACCCCGGCGACTTCGGCGGCGGCTTCGGCGACGGCGGGGACTTCGGCGGGGGCGGCGACTTCGGGGGCGGCTTCGGCGACTGAGGCGCGCGCCCGCCCCCGGGTCCGACCGTCTCAGATCTCGGTGCCGGGTATGTCCATGGCGCCGAGCCGCTCCAGCAGGGCGCCCGCCAGCGCCAGCACCCCCCGCTCCGTCTCGCCGAGCGTGCTCAGCGCCGCGGCGAGCCAGATGTCCCGCTCGGCCATGTCCCGTTCCAGCGCCCGCCGCCCCGCCTCGGTGAGGGTCAGCACGGACTGCCGCCGGTCGTCCGGGTCCGGCTCCCGTACGATCAGCCCCTCCGCCTCCAGGTCCGCGAAGACCCGGGTGAGGGACTGCGGCCGCTGCCGCTCCCGCGCCGCGATCCGGCCCGGGGTGGCCGACCCGTGCGCTTGCAGGTACCCGAGCACCGCGAGCTGGTTGGGGCTCAGGCCCCCCTCGCCGCGCTCCTGTCGCAGCCGCCGGTTGATCCGGACGACGGCACGGCGGAGCGCGGCGGCTTCCACGAGATGATCCATGGGCGGCATCGTACGCACGGCCTTACGAATTTGCCGTCTCTCAGGCTCAATTCTCGGACAATGGGCGGGAGACTGATACGCAACGCTTATGAAGCCGTGGGGACGATGGCGGCCGTGCTGCTGTCCTGGGCGGTCGCCCTGTGGCTGGAGGGCGCGGCCGGGCTGCACACGGACGCGGTGGTCCTCGCGGTCGTCCTGACCCTGACCCTCGCGCGGAGCCCGCGGACGGCCGGCCGGCGCGACCGGCTCCTCGCGCTCGCCCTGCTGCCCGCGGCCGCGGCCGGCTGCGCGGGCCTGGGCCGGCTGCTCGCCGCCCACTACGGGCCGGGCGCCGCCCTGTTCACCGCGGTCCTCGCCCTCGCCGTCTGGATCCGCCGGTACGGCCGGGCGGCCACCACGGCGGGCACCCTGATCACGCTGCCGCTCGTCGCCCTCCTCGTGGTCCCGGGCCCCACCCTGCCGACCGCCGCCCGGCACGAGCAGATCGGCTGGGCCTGGTCGGCGCTGATCGGCGTCCTGGCGTGGACGAGCGTCCAGCTGGTGCGTCCACTGGCCGACCGGTTCGCCCCCCGCCCCGCCGGACCCGGTGTTCCGGCACCCCGCCGCCCCACCCGGTCACGTCCGCGGCCCAGCACGCGGATGGCCGTGCAGCCGGCGGTCGCGGCGGCCTGGTGGCTGCTGCCGGTCCGCGGCCCCGGGGCACCGGGCCCGAACAGCGGTCGAGCGTGCCCGCCGTCCCCTGGCCACGGGGTGGCGGGCACGCTCGGGGTGCCCGGGTCACGCGGCCCGTCCGGCCGCCGCCGGTTCACGCGTTCTTGATCGCGGAGACGTCGAAGTTCAGCTTGATCTTGTCGGAGACCAGGACGCCGCCCGTCTCCAGCGCCGCGTTCCAGGTCAGGCCCCACTCGGAGCGCAGCAGCTCGGCCTTGCCCTCGAACCCGACGCGCTCGTTGCCGAACGGGTCCTTGGCCACGCCGTTGAACTCCAGGTCGATGCTGATCGGCTTGGTCACGCCCAGCAGCGAGAGTTCACCGGTGATGCGGTAGTCGTCGCCGCCGAGGGACTCCGCCTTGGTGGAGCGGAAGGTCATGTCCGGGTATTCGTCGATCTTGAAGAAGTCGGCCGACTTCAGGTGCCCGTCGCGGTCGGCGTTGCCGGTGTCGATGCTCGCCATCTTGATGTCGAGGGTGGCGGTGGACTTGCCGGGGTCCTGGCCGTCCAGGTGGAGGCTTCCGGTGAAGTCCTGGAAGCTGCCGCGCACGTTGGTGACCATGGCGTGGCGGGCCACGAACTCGATCGTGGTGTGCGCGGGGTCGATCGTGTAGTCGCCGGTCAGCGCGGCCAGGTCGCCGCCGGCGGCCTGCGCGGGTGCGGTGGTGCGGTTGTCCTTGCGGCCGAAGATGCCCATGACGTCCTCCCGGAAGCCAGTTGTTTAACGTTCAATAAACCCAACGGATCCGACGGTAGACCTATTCCGTTTAGAATTCAACATCATCCGCAGCGTGTCGAGACGGTCGCTTGAAGTCACTGTGCGCGCACCCGGCCCCGAGCGCATACGGTGGGGGAGCGGGGAGCCGCAGGGGGCCGTCCGAGGGGTGGCGTCACTCCAGGGATGGCATGCCCGACCCACTAATGTGGGACGGGTCCGCGGTCTCGCCTTTGTGGCATCCCTACAACGCAAGGCGCCTCTGAGCAGTCGGAACGGCTGCACGCTGCCGTGGTTCTGTTCACTCGCACCAGGAAAACGGGCCCGAGACTGTACGGAGTCGACGGCTCGCTTTCCTTGGTGTCCTTCGTAAGGTCGCTACATGACCGTTTTGGAAGAGACGACGGGTGAGCCGACCGGCGAGCCGACGGACGCGCGCGGACGGGTCGCCGAACTGCACGACATCCGTGCGCGGGCCGTGGCCGGTCCCAGTGAGAAGGCGACCGCGGCGCAGCACGCCAAGGGCAAGCTGACGGCACGGGAGCGGATCGAGCTGCTTCTGGACCCGGGTTCCTTCCAGGAGGTCGAGCAGCTGCGCCGGCACCGGGCGACCGGGTTCGGCCTGGAGGCGAAGAAGCCGTACACCGACGGTGTCGTCACCGGCTGGGGCACGGTCGAGGGCCGTACGGTCTTCGTCTACGCGCACGACTTCCGGATCTTCGGCGGTGCGCTGGGCGAGGCCCACGCCACCAAGATCCACAAGATCATGGACATGGCCATCGCGGCCGGCGCGCCGCTGGTCTCCCTCAACGACGGCGCCGGCGCCCGGATCCAGGAGGGCGTCAGCGCCCTCGCCGGCTACGGCGGCATCTTCCAGCGCAACACCAAGGCGTCGGGCGTCATCCCGCAGATCAGCGTGATGCTCGGCCCGTGCGCGGGCGGCGCGGCGTACAGCCCCGCCCTGACGGACTTCGTCTTCATGGTCCGCGAGACGTCCCAGATGTTCATCACCGGTCCGGACGTGGTCAAGGCCGTGACCGGCGAGGAGATCACCCAGAACGGTCTGGGCGGCGCGGACGTCCACGCGGAGACCAGCGGTGTCTGCCACTTCGCCTACGACGACGAGGAGACCTGCATCGCGGAGGTGCGCTACCTCCTGTCGCTGCTGCCGCAGAACAACCGTGAGAACCCGCCGCGGGTGGAGTGCACCGACCCGGTCGACCGCCGCTCGGACGTCCTGCTCGACATGGTCCCGGCCGACGGCAACCGGCCGTACGACATGGCCAAGGTCATCGAGGAGATCGTCGACGACGGCGAGTACCTGGAGGTCCACGAGCGCTGGGCCCGCAACATCATCTGCGCGCTGGCCCGCCTCGACGGCCAGGTGGTCGGCATCATCGCCAACCAGCCGCAGGTCCTCGCGGGTGTCCTGGACATCGAGGCGAGTGAAAAAGCTGCGCGCTTTGTCCAGATGTGTGACGCTTTCAATGTCCCGATCGTGACCTTCCTGGACGTGCCCGGGTTCCTGCCCGGCGTCGACCAGGAGCACGGCGGAATCATCCGGCACGGCGCGAAGCTGCTCTACGCCTACTGCAACGCCACCGTGCCGAGGATTTCGCTCATCCTGCGCAAGGCGTACGGAGGTGCCTACATCGTGATGGACTCCCAGTCGATCGGCGCCGACCTCACCTACGCCTGGCCCACGAACGAGATCGCGGTGATGGGTGCGGAGGGCGCGGCCAACGTCATCTTCCGCCGCCAGATCGGCGAGGCGGAGGACCCCGAGGCCATGCGCGCGCGGATGGTCAAGGAGTACAAGTCCGAGCTGATGCACCCGTACTACGCCGCCGAGCGCGGTCTGGTCGACGACGTCATCGACCCGGCCGAGACGCGCGAGGTGCTGGTGAAGTCGCTGGCGATGCTGCAGACCAAGCACGCCGACCTCCCGTCCCGCAAGCACGGCAACCCCCCGCAGTAACCGAGCGGACATCCCTCTCACGGAGACTGACACCCATGAGCACTGCCGACATCCGCGTCGAGAAGGGCCACGCCGAGCCCGAGGAGGTCGCCGCCATCACGGCCGTCCTCCTGGCCCGCGCGGCCGCCCGCCCCGAGCCCACCCACCACCGTCCCCGGCCCAAGGCCGCCTGGCGCCGCCTGGAGCGCGAGCCCGGCTTCCGGGCGCCGCACAGCTGGCACTGAGCCGACAGGACACGAAAGCGGGGCCCCTCTTCGGAGGGGCCCCGCTTTCGTGTCCTGTCCGTACGGCGCCGCGGGCGCGGGCCGGGAGAGCGCGGACCGCCCGGGAACGGCGTGCAGCCGTCACGGGCGGTCCGGTGGCCGTGCGTGCCTACCGCAGCCGCGCCATCAGCGCGTGCTCCACCAGCGTGATGAGCGTCGACTTGGCGTCGGCACGGTGGCGGGCGTCGGTGGTGATGATCGGGGTGTCGGGGCCGATCTGGAGTGCCTCGCGCACCTCGTCCGGGGAGTACGGCTGGTTGCCGTCGAAGCCGTTGAGCGCGATGACGAAGGGCAGGCCGCTGTTCTCGAAGTAGTCGACGGCCGGGAAGCAGTCGGCGAGCCGGCGGGTGTCGACGAGGACCACCGCGCCGATGGCGCCGCGGACCAGGTCGTCCCACATGAACCAGAAGCGGTCCTGCCCCGGGGTGCCGAAGAGGTACAGGATGAGGTCCTGGTCCAGGGTGATGCGGCCGAAGTCCATGGCCACCGTGGTGGTGGTCTTGTCTCCGGTGTGGGTGAGGTCGTCGATGCCGGCCGAAGCGGACGTCATGACGGCCTCTGTGCGCAGCGGGTTGATCTCCGAGACGGCGCCGACGAACGTGGTCTTGCCCACGCCGAAGCCGCCCGCCACCACGATCTTCGCGGAGGTGGTGGAGCGACTCTGAGAAACCGGCCCTCCGCTAGAGCTTGCGAAGTCCACTGAGCACCCTTTCGAGCAGTGTCACGTCTGGCTGGCCACCGGCGTTCTCGTCGCCGCCGGGCTGATGGATGGCGACCAGGCCCGCCTCCGCCAAGTCGGCGACGAGGATCCTGGCCACGCCGAGGGGGATCGTCAGCAGGGCCGAGATCTCGGCCACCGACTTGATCTCCCGGCAGAGGTTGCAGATCCGCTGATGCTCGGGCAGTTGGCCCTGCATCTGGTGCGGAGCAGCGGTGGTGTGCACCAGCGCCTCGATGGCGAGCTGGTAGCGCGGGCGGGTCCGGCCGCCGGTCATGGCGTACGGACGCACCAAGGGGTTGTTCGATGCGCTCGCGGGCGCCGGCTCGGGGCGGCGCTGCGGCTGGACCGGCTGGATGCGCGGGGCCGGCGGCTGGTCGTACGGCGAGGGTCCGGGGCCCTGCGGGACGTACGGCTGCCGGTGCTGGGGAGTGGAGGGGAAGTTGTACGGGTTCGCCGAGCCGTCGCCGTGTCCCTGCACGGGGCCGTACGACCAATTGCCCGAGGGCGAACCTCCGGGGGGTGTTGCCACTTTCTCCTCCTCCGACTGCGTCGGGCACCCATCCGTGTGGAGCCGCGTCCCGAAACCTTACGGCCCCGGGACGCGAATACGCACCGTCCGATTACTAGTTGAGAAGGCTGCCCTGGAGCTCCGCGCGGAGATCCGGGGTGAGGACCGTGCCCGCGCGGTCCACCAGCAGGGCCATCTCGTACCCGATGAGGCCGATGTCCGCTTCCGGGTGGGCCAGAACCGCGAGGGACGATCCGTCCGAGATGGACATGATGAAGAGGAATCCCCGCTCCATCTCCACAACCGTCTGGTTCACGCTGCCGCCCTCGAAGATGCGCGAGGCACCGGCGGTCAGCGACGTCAGACCGGAGGCGACGGCCGCCAGCTGGTCGGCGCGGTCGCGGGGGAAGCCTTCGGACATCGCCAGAAGGAGTCCGTCGGCGGAGACCACCACCGTGTGGGACACCCCCGGGGTGTTGTCCACGAAGTTGGTGATCAACCAGTTCAGGTTCTGTGCCGCCTGGCTCATCGGGCTCACACTAACGCTCCTGGTTGTAGGTGCTGTCAGGACCGAAGCCCTGGCCGTTCGTATCAGTTCCTGCGTTGCGTCCGCGCTGGACGCCCCGGCGCAGGTTGCTCAGCCTGCCCCGGACGTCCTCCGGGGCGCGGGAGACCTGGGGGCCTCCCTGGGGGGTCGATTCGGCGCTGCCCTCGACCAGGTTGGCCTTGGGCACCCGCCGCGGCAGCCCGGAGGCGGTGACCCCGCCTGCCTTGGGCTTGCGCAGCTGGGAGGCCTGCTGCCAGCGCTCGTCATTGGCCGAACGCCAGTCGCCCTCACCGCTGTTCCCCGGCGCGGTCTCCGCCGTCTGCGCCACGGGAGCCGGCGCTTCCTGCTGCACACGTCCCGCGCCGTTCGCGCCGTCGGCACCGCTCGCGGCGGAGCCCCGGCGGGGCAGCCCGGCGTCGGTCAGCTCGTGTGCGGCGGGAGAAGCCGTTCCCGGACTGTCGAAGCCTACGCGGTTCTGCTCACCCGCGTCAGCGGCCTGCGAGGATTCCGCTTCCGGAGCGTAGGGGGCCGGGTAGCCGTTCTGGTAGCCGTCCTGCTGCTGCCACTCGCCCTGGTAGGCGGGGTTCTGCACCGGCTCCGCATACCCGTTCTGGGGGTAACCGCCGTTCGCGGAGTAGCCGTCGGCGCCCGCCGGTTGACCGTTCGGCGCGTAGAACTGCTCGTCGTACGGCCGCTCGTACGAGGCCGAGTGCGTCTCGGTGTACGGCTCCTGGTACGCGGCCTCCTGGTACGGAGTCTCCTGGTACTGAGCCTCCTGGTACGGAGTCTCCGCGTACGGCTGCTGAGGCTGCTGCGGCTGCTCGTGGTAGCCGGTGCTCTGCCCGTCGAACAGCGGGTCCGCGTACGTCTTCGCGGTGTCGTGCTGCTGCTCGGCCGGCTGCTGTTCCTGGGCCTGGGCCTCCAGCGCGGCACGGCGGCCCTCGCGCAGCAGGGAGCGGCCGACCGGGTCCAGCTCGCGCGGGTCGTCGGGGACCTCCCCGTACCGGCTGTCGTCGAAGCCGAGTTCGGCGGCGGTGCGCAGCGGCTGCTGCGGCTGCGGGGCCTCGGACCGGAACTGCTGCTCCGGGAGGATCTGCGAGACCGTGAACTCGTCGCGCTCCAGCGGGGCTTCGCCGCCACCGCCGTGCGTGATCGCGTCCGGCAGCATGACCAGGGAGGTGGTGCCGGCCTGCTCGCCGGAGGGGCGCAGCTGGACCCGGATGCCGTGCCGGTCGGACAGCCGCCCGACCACGAACAGGCCCATGCGCTGGGAGATCGCGGCGTCCACGGTCGGCGGGTTCGCCAGCTTGTGGTTGATGTCCGCGAAGTCCTCGGCGGTCAGGCCGATGCCCTTGTCGTGGATCTCGATCATGATCCGGCCGTCGGGCAGCCGGGTCGCGGTGACGCGCACCTTGGTCTGCGGCGAGGAGAACGTGGTGGCGTTCTCCAGCAGCTCGGCCAGCAGGTGCACGAGGTCGGTGACCGCGCGGCCGTGGATCTCGGCCTCCGGAACACCGGACAGCTCGATGCGCTCGTACTGCTCCACCTCGGAGGAGGCGGCGCGCAGCACGTCGATCAGCGGGACCGGCTGGTCCCAGCGGCGGCCGGGCTCCTCGCCCGCGAGGACGAGGAGGTTCTCGCCGTTGCGGCGCATACGGGTGGCCAGGTGGTCCAGCCGGAAGAGGTTCTCCAGCTGGTCCGGGTCGGCCTCGTTGTTCTCCAGGTCGGTGATCAGGGTCAGCTGGCCCTCGATCAGCGACTGGTTGCGGCGCGAGAGGTTGGTGAAGATCGCGTTGATGTTGCCCCGCAGCAGGGCCTGCTCGGAGGCGAGCCGGATGGCCTCGCGGTGGACCTGGTCGAAGGCGCGGGCGACCTCGCCGATCTCGTCCTTGGTGTGGATCGGGATCGGGGCGACCCGGGTGTCCACCCGGCCGGGATCGGTGCGCGAGAGCTGGTCGACCAGCATCGGCAGA
The DNA here is from genome assembly GCF_051980735.1 of Streptomyces sp. SCPE 10. Classification (NCBI taxonomy): domain Bacteria; kingdom Bacillati; phylum Actinomycetota; class Actinomycetes; order Kitasatosporales; family Streptomycetaceae; genus Streptomyces; species Streptomyces sp. SCPE 10. The sequence continues at coordinate 5,402,673 of NZ_CP197069.1, forward strand.
CGCTGTTCGGCGATGCCGAAGGCGGCGTTGCGCAGCTGGCGCATCGAGCGGCTCATCTGCCGGGCGACGGCACCGGCCAGGAAGAACGCCAGCAGCAGGGCGAGCACCACGACGGTACCGGTGATCAGCGCCGAGGTCTTGGCGTCGTCGGCGATGCCGGACGCCTCGGTCACCGCCTTGTCGGCCATGTCCGACTCGATGGTGCGGTACGCCTGGTACTTCAGCGTGTTCACCGCCCACCAGTTCTCGGCGGTGACCCCGTTCGCGGCGAGCGCGTCCCGGGCGGCCGGGCTGGTGTCCTTCAGCGTGGCCAGCGCCGAGACCATGCTGGTCGGGTTGGACGGCGGCGGCACGTAGTTCGGGTCGCTCTGCCTGGCCTGCGCGGCCTGTGCCGCCGCGTCCGCCGTGACCTTCTTCTCCGCGTCGGCCAGCACCTGCGAGTCGGCCTCGGTGCCACCGCCCTTGTACTCCTCGATCGCGATGCGCTCGAGGTAGGCGTACGAGGACAGGGAGACCCGCTGGGTGGCCAGGTTCGGCGCGTCCGGACCCGGCTTGACCAGCAGATGCATGCCGATGGAGCGTTCCAGCGACAGCGCCGCCTTGGTCAGCGACATGGCGTAGACGGTACGGCCGTACGAGGTGATGTTGCCGGTGCCCAGCCCCAGCTCGTTGGCGAACTCCATCAGGGGGTGCGCGACGTCGACGTAGCGCTCCTCCGTCTGCACACCGGTGAGCTTGGAGGTGTACGCGGTCTTGCGCAGCTCCTTGATCTCGGGCTCGGCCTTGCGGAAGAGCTTGAGGCGGCGCTCCAGGCCCGCCGTGTGCGGCATGCTCTTCGTCGCCGCGTCGAAGCCGGCGGCGGCCTCGTCGGTCGCCTTGCGCGCGTTCGCGATCGCGGCCTTGCTCTTGGCGTCCTTCTTGTTCAGCAGCAGCGGCTCGGCCGTGATGTCGCGCTCGTTCTCGACGGCGTCGGCATAGGTGAGGGCCGCGCGCACCAGGCGGGCGGTGTTCTCGGCGTCGCGGGCCTGCTGCCAGGTGTCGATCGAGTTGTTGACCTGGAAGCCGCCCATGACGAGGCCGACGGCGGCGGGTATGAGGAGGATCGCGTTCAGACGGGTGGGCACCCGCCAGTTGCGCGGGGAGAGACGGCCGCCGCGGGGCGCGGGCGCGGCCGTCGGCTCCGCGGGCGCCGGGGTGGGCGCCGCGGCGCGCGGCGGCGGGGTGAAGTTGCCCCGTGCCGACGGCTCGGGACCGTTCTTGCTTCGCCTCACTCGACCAACAACCTCTCGGCGGTCGGCACCTACCTCGTGCCGCAGTCTCTCAGAGCCCGGTTCGTCATCGATCGCTCGCTACGTCTTTGACCATGGGGCAGTTCAGGCATTCCAGCACGTGGACCAGCGCAGTTCCAAACAGTGGAGACCGTGTGACCGCCCCGTTGTAAGTGAGAGATAAAACGGTCATAAAGAGCGAGCCCCGCCAAAAGGCGGGGCAATTGTGCGCGCAGCGGCATCGTTCGACCGCGTCGCGTGGTGAACTTCGGCGATTCCTCTGCCGAACTGTTATGAACACCGGAGCCGACCGTGTCAAAGGCCACAGTCGGCTCCCGCACTCCTACGACAACTGCCGTACGGGGCGTTGTACTTGAGTGTTACCTCAGCCGCGCCATCAGCGCGTGCTCCACCAGCGTGATCAACGCGCTCTTGGCGTCGGCACGGTGGCGGGCGTCGGTGGTGATGATCGGGGTGTCGGGCCCGATCTGCAGTGCCTCGCGCACCTCGTCCGGGGAGTACGGCTGATGGCCGTCGAAGCCGTTGAGCGCGATGACGAACGGAAGCCCGCTGTTCTCGAAGTAGTCGACGGCCGGGAAGCAGTCGGCGAGCCGGCGGGTGTCGACGAGGACCACCGCGCCGATGGCGCCGCGGACCAGGTCGTCCCACATGAACCAGAAGCGGTCCTGCCCCGGGGTGCCGAAGAGGTACAGGATGAGGTCCTGGTCCAGGGTGATGCGGCCGAAGTCCATGGCCACCGTGGTGGTGGTCTTGTCTCCGGTGTGGGTCAGGTCGTCGATGCCCGCCGACGCCGAGGTCATGACGGCCTCTGTGCGCAGCGGGTTGATCTCCGAGACGGCGCCGACGAACGTGGTCTTGCCCACGCCGAAGCCGCCCGCCACCACGATCTTCGCCGAGGTGGTGGCCCGGCCCGCGTCAGAGCTTGCGAAGTCCACTGAGCACCCTTTCGAGCAGCGTCACGTCCGGTGCGCCGCCGTTGTTCTCGTCGCCGCCCGGCTGGTGCACGGCGACCAGGCCGGCCTCGGCGAGGTCGGCGACCAGGATCCGGGCCACGCCGAGCGGCATGTTCAGCAGTGCGGAGACCTCCGCCACCGACTTGACCTCACGGCACAGGTGGCAGATGCGCTGGTGCTCGGGGAGCAGCCCCATGAGCGCCGCCGGGTCGGCCGTCGTGCTGATCAGCGCCTCGATGGCGAGCTGGTACCGCGGCCGGGTCCGGCCGCCGGTCATGGCGTACGGCCGCACCAGCGGCTGGTCGCCCTCGTCGCCGTACGGTTCCGCGTACGGATCGTGATGGGCGGTGGGCGGGGTCATGGATCCTCCGGGCGGGACAGCAAGTCGGTCAGTCAAGCCGTCTGACGGGGCCGGTGGGGGGTTTGTGGCGGCCGGACGGTGTTTTGGTGAGGTGGGTGGTGCCGGGGCCGGTCAGTGGAGCAGACTGCCCTGTAGTTCGGCGCGCAGGTCGGGAGTGAGTACCGCTCCCGCGCGGTCGACGAGCAGTGCCATCTCGTAGCCGACGAGGCCGATGTCGCACTCCGGGTGAGCCAGTACCGCGAGGGACGAGCCGTCCGAGATGGACATCAGGAAGAGGAACCCCCGCTCCATCTCCACGACCGTCTGGGAGACGGTGCCGCCCTCGAAGATCCGGGACGCCCCGGCGGTCAGCGAGGTCAGCCCGGAGGCGACGGCCGCCAGCTGGTCCGCGCGGTCCCGTGGGAAGCCCTCGGACATCGCCAGCAGCAGGCCGTCGGCGGAGACCACCACCGTGTGGGACACCCCGGGGGTGTTGTCCACGAAGTTGGTGATCAACCAGTTCAGGTTCTGTGCCGCCTGGCTCATCGGACTCAACTAACGCTCCTGCTGGTGAGTGGGGCTCGGGTAGCTGCCGGTCTGGCCGCTGCCGGCCTGACGGCCCTGGGCGATGCCCCGACGGAGATTGGTCAGCCGGCCGCGTACGTCGTCGGGCGCACGCGACACCTGCGGACCAGCCTGGTGCTGTTGCTGCTGAGCCGTGCCCGGGACCAGGTTGGCCTTGGGCACCCGGCGTGGCAGGCCGGAAGTGGTGACACCGCCCGAGGCGGGCTGGCGTACCCGCTCGGCCTGTCGCACGAGTTCGTCGTTCGGCGAGGTGCGCCAGGAGCCGGTGGTGTCGGCGGGGCGCTGCGGGTTCTGCGGCTGCTGCTGAGCCGGCGGGTTCTGCTGCTGGCCGCCACCGCCGTGGAACCAGTTGGTCTCCAGCGTGTCGAACAGCGGGGTGCGACCGTCCCCGGGACCGCTGGCCGGCGGCAGCGCCTCCGGCTCCTGGCGGGCCGGGGCCGGCTGCGGGGCCGGCGGGCGCGGGGCGCCGAAGTCGTCGCGGGCCGGCGGCTGCGGGCGCTCGAACCGGCCCGTCTGCGCGGGGTCCTGGCGGCCGGGCAGCGCGTGCCGACCGGTGCCGTTGTCGCCGAAACCGCCGTCGTAACTCTGCGGGGCCGCGAACCGGCCGGTGTCCTGGGCCGGTTCCTCCTGCCGCGCGGGCGTGCCGAAGATGTCGGAGCGCACGAACGATCCGTCGCCCTGCCCGCCGTTCGCACCGCCGAACCGGCCCGGCGCCTGAGCGCCGTCCGGACGCGGGAACTGCCCGGTCTGCCGCGGGGGTTCGGCCTGCGGGAACTGGCCGGTGTGCTGACCGGCGTCCGGGCGCTGGTACTGGCCCGTCTCCTCGGGGCGCTGGTACCGGCCCGTGTCGTACCCGGCGTCGGGGCGCTGGTACTGCCCGGTGTCGTGCGGGGCGTCGGGGCGCTGGTACTGGCCCGTCTCCTCGGGGCGCTGGTACCGGCCCGTGTCGTACCCGGCGTCGGGGCGCTGGTACTGCCCGGTGTCGTGCGGGGCGTCCGGGCGCTGGTACTGGCCGGTGTCCTGCGCCGCCTCGGGACGGCCGTACTGCTGCCGGCCGGCGTCGGGGTGCGGGAACTGCCCGGTGTGCTGCGGGAGTTCGAACTGACCGGTGCCCTGGGAGCCGGGGGTGCCGGGCAGCTCCGGGCGAGCGAACTCGCCCGTGGCGCCGGGACTCTGGGCGTCGACCCGGGGCATCTCCGCGGTCGAGCCCGGACCCTGCCGGTCGTCGATCCGCGGCATGGGCGCGGTGCCCGAGGGGTCCTGCTCGTCGTGGCCGCGCGGGGTGTCCAGCGAGGCCCGGCCGTCGTTCCAGTCCTGGGTGCGCCGGGCGTCGCCGCCGGGCAGCTCGGCGCGCGGGCCGCCGCGCGCCGGCAGCTGGGGCTGGCGGCCCTGCTCGCCGGAGTCGCCGGAGCCGCGCTGCGGGCCGCGGCCGGAGAAGAGGTCCTGCTGCGGGCCGGCCGGATCGGCGGCCTGGAGACCCTGCGGACCGCCCGGCGCCTGCGCGCCGAAGCCGGCCGGGGAGCCAGGGCCGCCGCGCTGCGGACCGCGCGGGCCGCCGGGGCCGTTCGGCCGGCCGCCGCCCTGGCCGGTGCCGGGCAGCGCGGCCCGGGGACCCTGGCCGGCGCCGACCTGGCCGCGCGAGCCGGGGCCGGAACCGAGCAGCCCACCGCCCTGGCCGCCGCCCGCGCCACCGCGCCGGGCCGCCGCGGCACCCGCGGCCGCCTGCGCGGCGGCCGGACCGCCGCTCGCGCCGGGCCCGCCGGGCTTGCCCGGAGCCGGCTTCTTGCCGCCCTGGGCGACGTCCACCGGCAGCATGACCAGCGCGGTCGTGCCACCGGAGTCGGACGGGCGCAGCTGGATGCGGATGCCGTGCCGCTGGGACAGCCGGCCGACCACGAACAGACCCATGCGGCGGGAGACGGAGACGTCCACGGTGGGCGGCGAGGCCAGCCGCTCGTTGATCGCGGCCAGGTCCTCCGGGGACAGACCGATGCCGGTGTCGTGGATCTCGATCAGCACCCGGCCGTCGGGCAGCGCGTGACCGGTGACCTTGACCTTGGTCTGCGGGGAGGAGAACGAGGTGGCGTTCTCCAGCAGCTCGGCGAGCAGGTGCACGAGGTCGTTGACGACCCGGCCGGCGACCTCGGTCGTCGGCACGGAGGCCAGCTCGATGCGCTCGTACTGCTCCACCTCGGACGCGGCGGCGCGGAGCACGTCGACCAGCGGGACCGGACGGGTCCAGCGGCGGCCGGGCTCCTCGCCCGCGAGGACGAGGAGGTTCTCGCCGTTACGGCGCATACGGGTGGCGAGGTGGTCCAGCTTGAACAGCGAGGACAGCTGGTCCGGGTCGGCCTCGCGGGACTCCAGTTCGGAGATGAGCGACAGCTGACGCTGGATCAGGCCCTGCGAGCGGCGCGAGAGGTTGGTGAACATCGCGTTGACGTTGCCCCGCAGCAGGGCCTGCTCGGCGGCGAGGCGGACCGCCTCGCGGTGCACGTCGTCGAAGGCCGCGGCCACCTGGCCGATCTCGTCCCGGGAGTGCACACCGACCGACTCCACGGAGGTGTCCACGTCCTGCGGGTCGGACTCCGACAGGTGCTTGACCAGCTCGGGCAGGCGTTCCTGGGCGACCTTGGTGGCGGTCTCCTGGAGCCGGCGCAGCGAGCGGATCATGGAGCGGGCCACGACGAACGCGCCGACCAGCGAGACACCGAGCACCAGCAGGATCAGCGCACCGGAGATGATGGCGTCGCGCTGGGTGGCGCTCTTGAGCTCGCGCGCCTTCTGCTCCATGTCCTCGAGCAGCGTGTGCTCGATCTTCTTCATCTGCTCGATCTTGGTCGAGCTGTCGTCCACCCAGTCGCGGTACGACCGCGGGGGCAGGTCGGCGAGACCGCCGCGCTGCTCGAAGGCGCGCTTGGCGTAGGTGTCCGCGGACTCGATCGTCGGGTTGCCCTCGTCGATCGGCTTGAGCAGTTCCTCGGCGTTCTGGCTCGCGTAGATCTTGCGGAAGATGGCGAGTTCGGAGTTCTCGCTCTCGTACGCCGACTCGCCGTAGAGGCGGTCGTTCTCCGAGAGGTTCGCCTTGCTGGAGGTGGTCGAGGGCAGCGCCGCGGCGATGGTGGCGCGCTGCACGGACGCGTACTCCTTGGCGGTGGAGAAGGCCGCCAGGGCGCGGGTGCGGGAGATCATCTCCGGGTTGCTGGACGCCTCGGCCATGTCCTGGGACAGGTCGATCAGCTGGGTGATGAGCCGGTGGTAGGACTCGATCGTCTGGGACGAGTTCGCCTTGGACTCATAGGCGGACCGGCGGATCTTCGCCAGGTCGTCCAGCTGGTTGGCGAGGCCCACCAGCGCGTCGCGCACGCCCTGCAACTGGCCGTTCTTGCTGGCCTCGTCGATCTGCTCGGACGCGTCGAGGAAGTTGGCGCGGGCCCGGTCGGTCTTCTGCTGGTAGCCCTTGACCGTGTAGTCGCTGGCGCTGAGCCCGTGCGACAGGGGACCGGCCGACTGGTCGCGCTCCTCCTGGAGCGCGGCGGCCAGCTCGGTGGCCTGCTTGGTCATGTCCGTCAGCAGCTTCATGTTGTCGAGCTGCTGGATGTCGTTCAGGTTCTCGTTGATGCGCAGGGCGCCCAGCGAGGTCGCCGCCACCACGGGGAGGGCGAGCAGCGAGACCAGACGGGTGGAGATGCGCCAGTTGCGCAGGGCCATGCGCGAGCCGGTGCCGGAGGGGGCCGACGCGGGCTTCACGGCCGGCGCGGGGCCACCGGACTTCGCGGCGCCCTGGGCGGCGGAGGGGGCCGAAGCGCCGGGGCGGCTGCGCTCACCGCCGTCCGCGGACGGGGCCGGGCCCGGGTTCTGGGCGTGCTGGGGAGAGGCGCTGCCCTTGCCGGGGCCAGTCCCGTCGTGCGCCTCCGGCTCCGCCGAAGCGCTGCCATCCCTCTTGAAACGTCCCTGCACTAGCGTCGCAACCTCTGGACCAGGCGCCCCTCCGCGTGAACGGAGGAACACGGTGTCGGCGTCGTGGCGGGCGCCCTGAAAACGCCCCCCGGTGGTCTTGAGTGACCGGCGCTGGTTCCCCCTTGTCTCGCCGCCACTCGGCGCTGCGTTGCGCCCCCTGCGCGCCGGCTCGATCCCGCGGCGGTCCGTGGAATTCCAGCACAGTGCCGGATCTCCAACAAGGGCCGAGTGGCGAGCTGTGACAACTGTGACAAGGGGTGAGTGTCCGGTCACCAGTCGTGGAAGTCGATCTCTCCCATAACGGGCGTATCCCTGCGAGTCGTCGCCCGGTGGCACGTGTCTGAGTCGCCATGATCGGCAGCGGAATGGTGGGTTCCAGACCCCAATGTCCGTTTCGCTAGGGCGGGTTGTCGGCCGGAATTGACCGGTTTGCCCGCGAGCTGGTGAGCAAAATCACACGAAGATCGAGGCCGGTTGGCGAGTTCGTCGGGGAATCGGATGTTTAGCCTGACGCTTTACATGAGGGACGTATCTGTCACGCCGCTCTGGCATCCGCCGACACAGGACTAGGACTCGTACAACCGTGAAGACGACGATGATGTTCCACAAGATAGCCAACCCGCGACGCACGACCCTGGCGCACCTCAAGGACGCCGGCGAACTGCAGACGCCCGCGCTGCCGGAGCAGTCCGTCGAACTCCCCGCCCAGACGGCCAACCCCCGTCGCACCATCCTGGTCGACGTCCCCGAGCCCGCGGCGGCCCCGGCCGGCGAGTGACCGGCGGACACCCCGCGGAGGTACCCGGCGCGGCCCGGAAGATCATCAACCACTGATGATGATCTTCCGGGCCGCGCTCGTCTTTTCGGTGGACGGATCGGCGGACGGGCCGTCGCACTCTTTTCCGGCGCATTCGCGCCGCCGGGTTTATCCGCGGTGCCGACACGGGCCGCCGCGCCCTTCCCGGCCTCGGCCGCCAGGCCGATCGGGATGTCATCGCCGCAGGTCACGCGGCCACGGGCCGTCCCGCGAGGCGACCGCCGCGCCCCCGAAAACGCCGGAAACGGGAATTCCCGTTAAGCGCTTTACGGCGCCGGAAAAACACCTCGCCATGCACTCCCGGCCGAACGCCGGGCCGCCCGACCGGTTAACCTTGGGCGTCAGTACGCCGGTTCTCAGTGAGGGGCGCAAGCACCCGTGCGCATCGCCAGGTTCTCCATCGACGGGAACGTAGCCTTCGGCGCGGTCGAGGGCGACAAGCAGGACGAACTCGTCCTCGACATCATCAAGGGCATCCCCTTCGCCGACCACGAGCTGTCCGGGACGAAGGTGCCGCTGAGCAAGGTCAGGCTGCTCCCCCCGGTCCTCCCCAACAAGGTCGTGGCGTTCGGCCGCAACTACGCGGAACACGCCCGGGAGCTGGGCAACGAGGCGCCCGAGGCCCCGTTCGCCTTCTTCAAGCCGTCCACCTCGGTCATCGGCCCCGGTGACGAGATCCAGTACCCGTCGTTCTCGCAGGAGCTGCACCACGAGGCCGAGCTGGCCGTCGTCATCGGCCGTATGTGCCGAGAGGTGCCCCGCGAGCGCGTCAAGGACGTGATCTTCGGCTACACCTGTGCCAACGACGTCACCGCCCGTGACATCCAGCGCCGCGAGAAGCAGTGGGCCCGGGCCAAGGGCTTCGACAGCTCCTGCCCGCTCGGCCCCTGGGTGGAGACCGACCTGGACCTCGCCCGGGCCAACGACCTCACCGTGCAGCTCACCGTCAACGGCGAGCAGCGCCAGCTGGGCCGCACCAGCGAGATGATCCACCCCATCGAGGACCTGATCGTCAACATCACGGAGGCCATGACGCTGCTGCCCGGCGACGTCATCCTCACCGGCACCCCGGCAGGGGTCGGCCCCCTCAACGTCGGCGACGACGTCGCCGTCACCATCGAAGGCATCGGCACTCTCACCAACAAGGTTGTCAAGCGTGGCTAGCGCACCCTCCCCCAAGCCCTCGGCTTCGCTCGAGCAGGGGGTAACCCCGTCCCCGTCTCCCATCCGCGTCCGTTTCTGTCCCTCGCCCACCGGCAACCCCCACGTGGGCCTGGTCCGCACCGCCCTGTTCAACTGGGCGTTCGCCCGGCACCACCAGGGCACCCTGGTGTTCCGCATCGAGGACACCGACGCGGCCCGCGACTCCGAGGAGTCCTACAACCAGCTGCTCGACGCGATGCGCTGGCTCGGCTTCGACTGGGACGAGGGCCCCGAGGTCGGCGGCCCGCACGCGCCGTACCGCCAGTCGCAGCGCATGGACATCTACGCCGACGTCGCGCGCAAGCTCCTCGACGGCGGCTACGCCTACCACTGCTACTGCTCCCAGGAGGAGCTGGACGCCCGCCGCGAGGCCGCCCGCGCCGCCGGCAAGCCCTCCGGCTACGACGGCCACTGCCGCGACCTGTCCGCCGAGCAGGTCGAGCGGTACCAGGCCGAGGGCCGCGCCCCGATCGTCCGCTTCCGGATGCCCGACGAGACGATCACCTTCGACGACCTGGTGCGCGGCGAGCTGACCTTCACCGCGGAGAACGTGCCGGACTACGGCATCGTCCGCGCCAACGGCGCCCCGCTGTACACGCTGGTCAACCCCGTGGACGACGCGCTGATGGAGATCACGCACGTGCTCCGCGGCGAGGACCTGCTCTCCTCCACCCCGCGCCAGATCGCGCTGTACAAGGCGCTGATGGAGCTGGGCATCGCCAAGCAGATCCCGGCCTTCGGCCACCTGCCCTACGTGATGGGCGAGGGCAACAAGAAGCTCTCCAAGCGCGACCCGCAGTCCTCGCTGAACCTCTACCGCGAGCGCGGCTTCCTGCCCGAGGGCCTGCTCAACTACCTGTCCCTGCTGGGCTGGTCGCTCTCGGCCGACAAGGACATCTTCACCATCGAGGAGATGGTCGAGGCCTTCGAGATCTCCAATGTGAACCCCAACCCGGCGCGCTTCGATCTGAAGAAGTGCGAGGCGATCAACGCCGACCACATCCGCATGCTGGATGTGAAGGAGTTCACCGAGCGCTGCCGCACCTGGCTGAAGGCGCCCTTCGCCCCCTGGGCCCCGGAGGCCTTCGACGAGGCGAAGTGGCAGGCCATCGCCCCGCACGCGCAGACCCGGCTGAAGGTGCTGTCGGAGATCACCGAGAACGTCGACTTCCTGTTCCTGCCGGAGCCGGTCTTCGACGAGGCGTCCTGGACCAAGGCGATGAAGGAGGGCTCCGACGCCCTGCTGCGCACGGCCCGCGAGAAGCTGGAGTCCGCGGACTGGACCTCGGCCGAGTCCCTGAAGGAGGCCGTCCTGGCCGCCGGCGAGGCCCACGGCCTCAAGCTCGGCAAGGCCCAGGCCCCGGTCCGCGTCGCCGTCACCGGCCGCACCGTCGGCCTGCCGCTCTTCGAGTCGCTCGAGGTCCTGGGCAAGGAGAAGACCCTGGAGCGCATCGACGCGGCCCTGACCAGGCTGGCCGCGTAACCGCGCCCGCCCGCCGCACGACAGGGGCGGCACCCGGAACCCCGGGTGCCGCCCCTCGGCGCATCCGGGCACCCGCGGTGTGAGGTCGCTCACCGGCCGGTGCCGCGCGCCCGTTCCCCGGACGCGCCCCGGCACCCGGCGTTACGGTCGAGACGTGAGCATCGACGCCGTGGTCTGGGACGTGGACGACACCCTCTTCGACTACACCGCCGCCGACCGGCACGGGATGCGGACGCACCTGGCCGTCGAGGGCCTGCTCGGGCGGTACGGCACCGTGGAGGACGCGCTCGCCCACTGGCGGCGGATCACCGACCTGCACTGGGCGCGGCACGCGGCGGGGGAGTGCGGCTGGCAGGAGCAGCGGCGCGACCGCGTACGGGCATTCCTCGGCGCGGAGCTGGAAGACGCCGAGGCGGACGCCTGGTTCCAGCGGTACGTGGGGCACTACGAGGTCGCCTGGGGCCTGTTCCCGGACGTCCTGCCCGCGCTGGAGGCGCTCGCGGCCACGCACCGGCACGCGGTGCTGTCCAACTCCAGCATCCTCGTGCAGGAGCGCAAGCTGCGCGTCCTCGGTCTGCTGGACCGCTTCGAGGCCGTGCTGTGCGCCGCCGAGCTGGGCGTCTCCAAGCCGAGCCCCGGCGCCTTCCGCGCCGCCTGCGAGGCGCTGGGCCTGCCCCCGCACCGGGTGGCGTACGTCGGCGATCACCCGGAGATCGACGGGCGGGGCGCCGCCGAGGCCGGCCTGGTGTCCGTGTGGATCGACCGGGCAGCGGCGTCCGCGCGGGCCGCCGCTCAGCCGGGCGTGCACCGGATCACCAGCCTCGCCGAACTCCCCGCGCTGCTGCGCTCGGATACTCGTTTTGGAGCCCCGTCCACCTTCGGGTAATGTTCTTCCTGCGCCGAGGGGAACGGGCCGAAAGGCCGGAGCCCCGAGGAGCAAGCTAGAACGAGAACCCCGCAGGGGCTTGAGTTCCAGTGGCCTATGGTGTAATTGGCAGCACGACTGATTCTGGTTCAGTTAGTCTTGGTTCGAGTCCAGGTAGGCCAGCTCGCAGAGCTTATCTGCAAAGCCCCCGTTGTGTAGCGGCCTAGCACGCTGCCCTCTCAAGGCAGTAGCGCCGGTTCGAATCCGGTCGGGGGTACTGATCCTGATCTTGTCGGGATCGCTAGGGCCCCCGTTGTGTAGCGGCCTAGCACGCCGCCCTCTCAAGGCGGTAGCGCCGGTTCGAATCCGGTCGGGGGTACTGACTGGTCTAAACCATCATTGGTCTATGGTGTAATTGGCAGCACGACTGATTCTGGTTCAGTTAGTCTTGGTTCGAGTCCAGGTAGACCAGCTCGGACCTGCGGAAACGCAGCGTCCACGCCCCCGTTGTGTAGCGGCCTAGCACGCCGCCCTCTCAAGGCGGTAGCGCCGGTTCGAATCCGGTCGGGGGTACACCTCGGGAAGGCCCTCCACCTCGGTGGGGGGCCTTCGCTGTACCCGGCACCGGTCCCGCTCACTCGAAGCCGTACCGCCGGGCCGCCTCCTCCTCCTGGGCCAGCCGGTGCAGCGCCTGGAGCGCCGGCTCGTTGAGGATCGCCCCCAGCACCGCGAACTCGATCCGCTCCGCCTCCGACGGATGCGTCTCCATGTTGTCCAGGTCGAGCACCGCGGTCCGGTGCATCAACTCGGCGTACGGCGCGAGCTGTTCGGCGCCCCAGCCGTAGCCGAGCCGGCGGAACGCGGCGACCGCCACCACCAGCGAGCGGTACGCGGGGGAGATGGTCGTCAGCCGCCTGGCGTTCTCCCAGCCCAGCCGGTCCAGGAGCGCGGTGACCTCCTCGTGCGCCGCCCGGACGTACTCGTCGTCCGCGTCCGGCTCCGGCACCTGAGGGAGCGCCCACAGCGCCGCGCCCAGGCGGATCGAGCGGCCCAGGGAGTCGTCGTCCACGTGCCCGAGCACCTCGCGCACCTTCGCCACCGGCACCTGGCCGACCTGGATCATCGCCCGCACCAGCCGCAGCCGGCGCAGGTGCTCCTCGTCGTACTCGGCCGTCGTCGCGTTGTGCCTGCGGCCCGGCGGCAACAGCCCTTCGCGCAGGTAGTACTTGATCGTCGCGGTGGACACCCCGCTGCGTCTGCTCAGTTCGGCGAGCCGCATCTCTTGCATCTCCTCTTGGACAGGAGCACTATCCAAGCATCGGCCCTTGGATAGTGCCGCTCACCAACGAAGGGGGAAGCGATGGTGTCCCGTACGACCGCCGGCGCGGAGGGCGAGGTCGTCGTCCTGCTGATCGGCATGCGCATCAACCGTTTCCGGGCGGTCCATCTGTGGGTGCCGACGATGCTCGCGATGCTGCGGATGCTGCGGGAACTGGCCCGGGACCCCTCCCGGGGGCTGCGTGCGAAGGTGCTGCTGACGGCGTCGCCGCGCACGTACTACGTCGTGCAGTACTGGGAGTCCAAGGAGAAGCTGTACGCCTACGCCGCCGCGCCCGACGCCTTCCACCACGAGGTGTGGGCCCGGATCAACCGCGCGGAGCGGGCGGGCAGGCTGCGCGGGCAGGTCGGCATCTGGCACGAGGCGTACGTGGTGCCGGAGGGGTCGTACGAGGCGGTCTACGCGGACATGCCGGCGTTCGGGCTGGCGGAGGCGTACGGGCAGGTGCCGCTGGAGCGGCGGGGGCGGTACGCCGCGGACCGGTTCGCCTACCGCGCGGCGAGGCCGCGGCGCGAGCCGGTGCGCGAGAAGGCCGACTGAGCCGACTGGGCCGGGATCCGGGGAAGCGGGGGAGCGGGAAACGGGGAGGGCCGCCGCGGCGTTGAGGCGGGCCCTCCCCGGTGTTTCCGGCGCGGTGGAGGTCAGCCGGAGCGGCGCAGGGCCTCGGAGAGGCGGCCGGCGGCGTCGATGACGGCCTGCGCGTGCATACGGCCCGGGTGCCGGGTGAGGCGCTCGATGGGGCCCGAGACGGAGACGGCGGCCACCACGCGGTTGGAGGGGCCGCGCACGGGCGCGGAGACGGACGCGACGCCCGGCTCGCGCTCCCCGATGGACTGGGCCCAGCCGCGGCGCCGTACGCCCGACAGGGCCGTCGCGGTGAAGCGGGCGCCCTGCAGACCCCGGTGCAGGCGCTCGGGCTCCTCCCAGGCGAGCAGGATCTGCGCCGAGGAGCCGGCCTTCATCGTGAGCGTGGAGCCGACCGGGACGGTGTCCCGCAGACCGGACAGGCGCTCCGCCGCGGCCACGCAGATCCGCATGTCACCCTGGCGCCGGTAGAGCTGGGCGCTCTCGCCGGTGACGTCGCGCAGGTGGGTGAGGACCGGGCCCGCCGTCGCCAGCAGGCGGTCCTCGCCCGCCGCCGCCGCGAGTTCCGACAGCCGGGGGCCGAGGATGAACCGGCCCTGCATGTCGCGTGCCACCATGCGGTGGTGTTCCAGGGCCACGGCCAGGCGGTGGGCCGTGGGTCGTGCCAGTCCGGTGGCCCCGACCAGACCCGCGAGGGTGGCCGGACCGGACTCCAGGGCGCTCAGGACGAGGGCCGCCTTGTCCAGAACGCCGACGCCGCTACTGTTGTCCATGCAACGATACTCGCGTCTCACTCTGTGAAACGCAAGTTCAATTTTCTGCGGAACGCGCCACTCTGGTTGGACACGGCGGCCCGTCCATCGACGGGCCCGGCGACGGGCGCCCGGAACCAGGGGGTGCGGGCGCCGTCCTCAAGATCTCTAGATGCGCCGGTGCACGCATGCCGGCCGGAGGGAAAGCGATGGGTAGGACACTCGCGGAGAAGGTCTGGGACGACCACGTCGTCCGGCGCGCCGAGGGCGAGCCCGACCTCCTCTACATCGATCTGCACCTGCTGCACGAGGTGACCAGCCCGCAGGCCTTCGACGGGCTGCGCAAGAACGGCCGCGCGGTGCGCCGCCTCGACCTCACCATCGCGACCGAGGATCACAACACCCCGACCCTCGACATCGACAAGCCGATCGCCGACCCGGTCTCCCGCGCCCAGCTGGAGACCCTGCGCAAGAACTGCGCCGAGTTCGGCGTGCGGCTGCACCCGCTGGGCGACGTCGAGCAGGGCGTGGTGCACGTGGTCGGCCCCCAGCTGGGCCTGACCCAGCCGGGCACCACCGTGGTCTGCGGTGACTCCCACACCTCCACGCACGGCGCCTTCGGCGCGCTGGCGTTCGGCATCGGCACCTCCCAGGTCGAGCACGTGCTGGCCACCCAGACGCTGCCGATGGTGCGCCCCAAGACCATGGCGATCACCGTCGAGGGCGAGCTGCCCGAGGGCGTCACCGCCAAGGACCTGATCCTGGCGATCATCGCGAGGATCGGCACCGGCGGCGGCCAGGGCTACGTCCTGGAGTACCGCGGCTCCGCCATCGAGAAGCTCTCGATGGAGGCCCGGATGACCATCTGCAACATGTCGATCGAGGCCGGCGCCCGCGCGGGCATGATCGCCCCCGACGAGACCACCTTCGAGTACCTCAAGGGCCGTCCGCACGCCCCCGAGGGCGCCGACTGGGACGCGGCCGTCGCGTACTGGAAGACCCTGCGCACCGACGAGGACGCGGTCTTCGACGCCGAGGTCGTCATCGACGCCGCCGAGCTGTCCCCGTTCGTCACCTGGGGCACCAACCCCGGCCAGGGCGCGCCGCTTTCGGCGTCCGTCCCCGACCCGGCTTCGTACGAAGACGCATCGGAGCGCCTGGCCGCCGAAAAGGCCCTGGAATACATGGGGTTGGAGGCCGGAGCGCCGCTGCGCTCCATCAAGGTGGACACCGTCTTCGTAGGCTCGTGCACCAACGGCCGGATCGAGGACCTGCGCGCCGTCGCCGAGATCCTGAAGGACCGCAAAGTCGCCGACGGCGTACGGATGCTGGTCGTGCCGGGCTCCGCGCGGGTCGGCCTCCAGGCGGCCGCCGAGGGCCTGGACGTGGTCTTCAAGGAGGCCGGCGCCGAATGGCGCTACGCGGGCTGCTCGATGTGCCTGGGCATGAACCCCGACCAGCTGGCCCCGGGCGAGCGCTCCGCCTCCACCTCCAACCGCAACTTCGAGGGCCGGCAGGGCAAGGGCGGACGTACCCACCTGGTGTCGCCGCAGGTCGCGGCCGCCACCGCCGTCCTGGGCCACCTCGCCGCCCCGGCCGACCTGACCGACGACCGTACGCCCGCTGGAGTCTGAGAACGATGGAAGCCTTCACCACCCACACCGGCCGGGCCGTGCCGCTGCGCCGCAGCAACGTCGACACCGACCAGATCATCCCCGCCCACTGGCTCAAGAAGGTCACCCGGGACGGGTTCGAGGACGGGCTGTTCGAGGCCTGGCGCAAGGACCCCGAGTTCGTCCTCAACCGTCCCGAGCGGCAGGGCGCCACCGTCCTGGTGGCCGGCCCCGACTTCGGCACCGGCTCCTCCCGTGAGCACGCCGTCTGGGCGCTGCAGAACTACGGCTTCAAGACCGTGATCTCCGCCCGCTTCGCGGACATCTTCCGCGGCAACTCGCTGAAGAACGGCCTGCTCACCGTCGTCCTGGACCAGAAGGTCGTGGAGGCGCTGTGGGAGCTGACCGAGGCCGACCCGACGGCCGAGATCACCGTGGACCTCCAGGCGCGCGAGGTGCGCGCCGAGGGCGTCACCGCCTCCTTCGAGCTGGACGAGAACTCCCGCTGGCGCCTGCTGAACGGCCTGGACGACATCTCCATCACGCTCCGGAACGAGGACGACATCGCCGCCTACGAGGCGAAGCGCCCCGCCTACAAGCCGCGGACGCTCCAGAGCTGACCGGGTAGCCTGTCCCGGACCCCCCAGAGGGTCGGGTTTCGGCCACTGCAACCAACCCACCTGTACCCCCGATCGCCCCGATCGGGGGTACAGGCATGTCGGGGCCCCGCCGGCCGTGCCCACCTCTGGGGACGCTCTCAACTTCCCGTGTTATGAAGGGCGTTGGCAGGGTAGATGAGGCAGAGGATCACGCCTTCCGCAAGAGCACGGAAGGCCATTTGTGGCGGGAGTTGCCCCCTGGGCAGGCGACAACTCGCCCCAGATGGCACAATCTGTGCATGGAACACGACGGCCAACTCCAGCTCTATACGGCGGTCGCGAACCAACTCAAGGAAGCGCACTCGCGAGTGCGCGCACTGCAAGTCCCGGAGGGCGTACGGATGGCGCTGACCCGGAAGCTGCTGGTCATTACGGCCGCGGCCAAGCACGATCTCGCCGGTGCGGCAAGGCGGCTTGAGCGGTTCAACGCGGACCTCGACGAGGGTCGGATCCCCGGCGAGGACCGCTGAACAGCCCGAGAACGCCGAGTCTGTTGCGGCACAAGGGTGATAAGCCCGTTTCGTGTTTGATTTGCGGTATATATCTGCCTAACGTGCGAAAAAGCTTGAACACATTCGTTCTGGCGATGTCTCCGAAGGGGAAGACGTGAACAAGGCGCAGCTCGTAGAAGCGATTGCCGACAAGGTGGGCGGCCGCCAGCAGGCCGCCGATGCCGTCGATCATGTCCTGGACGCCATCGTCCGCGCGGTCGTCGCGGGCGAGCGGGTCTCGGTCACCGGCTTCGGGTCCTTCGAGAAGGTAGACCGCCCCGCCCGCTACGCCCGCAACCCCCAGACGGGCGAGCGGGTTCGGGTCAAGAAGACCTCCGTGCCGCGGTTCCGCGCCGGACAGGGCTTCAAGGACCTGGTGAGCGGCTCCAAGAAGCTGCCGCGGGGCGGTGAGGTCTCCGTGAAGAAGGCGCCCAAGGGCAGCCTGACCGGCGGCGCCGCCGCGACGGTGAAGAAGGCCGCCGCGAAGAAGACCACCAAGGCGGCCGCGAAGAAGACCACGGCCAAGAAGACGGCGGCCAAGAAGACCACCGCCACGGCGAAGAAGACCACCGCGAAGAAGGCGCCCGCCAAGACCACGGCGACCGCCAAGACCACCGCGGCGAAGAAGACCACCGCCAAGAAGGCGACGGCGAAGAAGGCCCCGGCGAAGAAGGTCACCGCGAAGAAGGCGCCGGCCAGGAAGTCGACGGCCCGCAAGACCACCGCCAAGAAGGCCACCGCCCGCTAGGCGCGGCGTCACCGACCTGGGCACTCACGCGCCGGGCCGGACTCCTCGGGGAGTCCGGCCCGCGGCGTGTGCAAGGGCGGTTACAGCGTCTGGAGGGTGACGAGCGTGATCCGCAGCCCCTCGCCGGCCCCCTCCGTCTCGATGCGCACACGCTGCCCGGGCCGCAGCAGCCGCAGACCGCCGCGGTCGAACGCCGCCGCGTCGAAGGGCACCGGGGTGCCGTCGTCGAGCAGCACCTGTCCGCTCCGGGTCTCGGTGTCGTAGGTGTACGCGGTCGCCTGCATGGGGTTCAGCGTAGCCGTCCGGACCGCGGGCCACCGTGGTGCGGGGGGCGAGTGAGCCGGCCCGCGCCGGTCAGGCGCCGGGCACCGGCAATTCGGCGCACACGGCCGCCGTGCGCGGCCCGACCCCCAGGGCCAGCGCCGCCCGCAGATCGTCCCCGGTGTCCACGTCCTGGCGCACCGAATCCACGTCCGCCAGCAGGAGTTCCCGCGCGCCCGACGCCCGGTGCCGCGCCCGCGATCCCGTCCCGAACCCCGGCCGCAATTCCTCGCCCGCCCCGGCCGCCAGCAACGTCGTACCGACCCCCGCCGCGTCCGCGAGAAATGCCCGGGGGAATTCCGCGGCGGCGGAAAGCACCCGCTGGAGTTCCGCCGCCCGCAGCGCCGGCAGATCGGCGTTCAGGGCTGCCACGGCCGCACCCGGCCGCACCCGGCGCACGGTGCCCGCCCCGTGCGCGAGCGCCGCGTTCAGACCGCGCGCCGGGGTGTCCGGCACGACGCCCGCGCCCAGCTCCGCCAGCGCGCGCCCGGCCCGTTGATCGTCCGTGACGACCACCACATCCGAGACCGCCTCGCACGCCAGGGCCGCGGCCACCGTGTCCTGGGCGAACGCGAGGACCAGCCCCGGGCGGACCCCGTCCGCCGCGGTGTCCGCGAGCCTGCTCTTGGCCCGGGACAGGGGCTTCAGGGGGATGACCAACGTCCACTGCACCGGCGTACCGTCCCTCTCTCGTCGCGATCATTGTCACCCGCCGCCGTCCGCCACGGGTGTACGGGCGGGCGCGCGAAGCCCCGTGCAAGGACGGGGGCCGGTGACGGGCGGGCGTACGGTGTTCTCGACAGACCGGCGCTCCGGGGCGACACTTGTGCGGCCCCCGCCGGGGTGGCTGCCCTAGAGGAAGGTGTCCTTGTGCCCCGCCGCAGAATCGGCTTCTGGTACCGCTTCGCCGCGGTGATCTGCAAACCGCCGCTGGTGGTTCTGATCAAGCGGGACTGGCGTGGAATGGAGCACATTCCGGCCGAGGGCGGATTTATAACGGTGGTGAACCACAATTCCCACGTGGACCCCTTCGCATACGCGCACTATCAGTACAACACCGGACGGGTTCCGCGATTCCTGGCGAAGAGCGGGCTTTTCAAGAAGGGAATCGTCGGCGCCGCCATGCGCGGCACGGGACAGATTCCGGTCTACCGCGAGTCCACGGACGCGCTGAGCGCCTTCCGCGCCGCGATCGACGCCGTGGAACGCGGCGAGTGCGTCGCCTTCTACCCCGAGGGCACCCTCACCCGCGACCCGGCCGGCTGGCCCATGACCGGCAAGACCGGTGCCGCCCGCGTCGCCCTGCAGACCAAGTGCCCGGTGATCCCGGTCGCCCAGTGGGGCGCCAACGAACTGCTGCCGCCGTACGCCAAGAAGCCGAACCTCTTCCCGCGCAAGACCCACCATGTGCTGGCGGGCCCGCCGGTGGACCTGTCGCGTTTCTACGGCAGGGACATGACCCCGGACCTCCTCAAGGAGGCCACCGAGGTCATCATGGCGGCCATCACCCGTCTCCTGGAGGAGATCCGCGGCGAGAAGGCGCCCGAGACGCCGTACGACCCGCGCCGCGAGCGGATCGAGCAGCGCCGCCGCACCCAGCGGCAGAACAAGGGCCGGCAGGAAGAGGAGCAGAGCAAGTGAGCACGCCTGTGCGGGTGGCCGTCATGGGCACCGGCTCCTGGGGCACCGCCTTCGGCGTGGTGCTCGCCGACGCCGGTTGCGAGGTGACCCTGTGGGCCCGCCGGCCGCAGCTGGCCGAGGCGGTCAACTCCACCCGGACCAACCCCGACTACCTGCCCGGTGTGGAACTCCCGGAGAACCTGCGCGCCACCGCGGACGCCGCCGAGGCGCTGCGCGACGCGGAGTTCACCGTCCTCGCCATCCCCTCCCAGACCCTGCGCCAGAACCTCGCCGAGTGGCTTTCGCTGCTCGCCCCGGGCACCGTCCTCGTCTCCCTGATGAAGGGCGTCGAACTCGGCTCCGCCATGCGGATGAGCGAGGTCATCGAGGACGTCGCCAAGGTCGGCGCGGACCGCATCGCCGTGGTCACCGGGCCCAACCTGGCCCGCGAGGTCGCCGCCCGGATGCCCGCCGCCGCGGTCGTGGCCTGCGCCGACGAGGCCGTCGCCCGGCGCCTCCAGGCCGCCTGCCACACGCCCTACTTCCGGCCGTACACCGAGACCGACGTGGTGGGCTGCGAGCTGGGCGGTGCCGTGAAGAACGTCATCGGGCTCGCCGTCGGTATCGCGGACGGCATGGGGCTCGGCGACAACGCCAAGGGCTCGCTGATCACCCGGGGCCTCGCGGAGACCGCGCGGCTCGGCACGGTGCTCGGCGCCGACCCGCTGACCTTCTCCGGACTCGCCGGTCTCGGCGACCTGGTGGCCACCTGCTCCTCCCCGCTGTCCCGCAACCACACCTTCGGCACCAACCTCGGCAAGGGCATGACCCTGGAGGAGACCATCGCGGTCACCAAGCAGACCGCCGAGGGCGTCAAGTCCTGTGAGTCCGTGCTGGATCTGGCCCGCCGGCACGGTGTCGACATGCCGATCACGGAGACGGTCGCCGGCATCGTGCACGAGGGCAAGCCGCCGGTCGTCGCGCTCAAGGAACTGATGTCGCGCAGCGCGAAGCCCGAACGACGCTGAGCGAATCCGCGCGGACGCTGAACGAAATACACCCGTTTTCGTGCGTTCCCGGGCGGAGTCGACGCTGTATCCGGGCTCTACCAACGGGTACTCTCGACGCGATATGAGCACCGAGAACCTTCCCCAGAGCCCTGAGCAGCCGCAGCGCAAGCCGCGCGTGGCCGTCGTGTTCGGTGGCCGCAGCTCCGAACACGGGATCTCCGTGGTCACCGCCGGCGCCGTCCTCAAGGCCATCGACCGGACGAAGTACGACGTCCTGCCGATCGGCATCACCCGGGACGGCCGTTGGGCGCTGACGGCGGACGAGCCGGAGCGGATGGCCATCACCGACCGCTCCCTGCCCGCCGTCGAGGAACTGGCGGAGTCGCACGAGGGCGACGTGGTGCTCCCCGTCGCCCCCGCAAACCGCGAGGTCGTCTACAGCGAGCCCGGCTCCGTGCCCAAGGCGCTCGGCGAGGTCGACGTCGTCTTCCCGGTGCTGCACGGCCCCTACGGCGAGGACGGCACCCTCCAGGGCCTCCTGGAGCTGTCCGGGGTGCCGTACGTGGGCGCGGGCGTGCTCGCCTCGGCCGTCGGCCAGGACAAGGAGTACATGAAGCGGGTCTTCACCTCCTTCGGGCTCAAGGTCGGCCCGTACGTGGTGATCCGGCCCCGCGAGTGGCAGCGGGACGAGGCCGCCGCCCGCAAGAAGATCGTCGACTTCGCCGGCGAGCACGGCTGGCCGCTGTTCGTGAAGCCCGCCCGCGCCGGCTCGTCCATCGGCATCACCAAGGTCGACGACCTGTCCGGCCTGGACGAGGCGATCGCCGAGGCGCAGGCCCACGACCCGAAGATCATCGTCGAGGCCGCCCTGGTCGGCCGCGAGATCGAGTGCGGCGTCCTGGAGTTCGAGGACGGCCCGCGCGCCTCCGTGCCGGCCGAGATCCCGCCGCCGGACACGCACGCGTACTACGACTTCGAGGCCAAGTACATCGACTCCACGCCCGGCATCGTGCCGGCGCCGCTCACCGAGGAGGAGACCGCCGAGGTGCGGCGGCTCGCGGTGGAGGCGTTCGAGGCGGCGTCCTGCGAGGGACTGGTCCGCGCGGACTTCTTCCTCACCGAGGACGGGGAGTTCGTCATCAACGAGATCAACACCCTGCCCGGGTTCACGCCGATCTCGATGTACCCGCAGATGTGGCAGGCGACCGGCGTCGGCTACCCCGAGCTGATCGACCGGCTGGTGCAGGCGGCGCTGCGGCGCTCCACCGGTCTTCGCTGACCGGACGAACCGCTCAACCGCGCATGGAGGCGATCCCCTCGGGGATCGCCTTCTTCACGGCCGGGCCCAGGTCCTCCAGGACCTGGGTGCTGTGGTCCGGCCCGGACAGGCTCTTCGGCAGGGTCACCTGGACGTAGGCGCGGCGGCCCGACGTGGTGAACCGCCAGGTGCCGTCGGACTCCTTCTCCATCAGCCAGTCCACGCCGTTGACCCCGCCCGCGATCGCGTCGGGGTCCTGCCCCTGTGCCACCTTCGGGTCGACCATCTTCGGCGGCCGGACGATCCCGCAGCGCAGTATGATCGCCGGGTTTCCCCAGCCCGCCGTGTAGGCGGACCGGGGTTCGGGGTCGGCCCGGTGCCGCCCGTCCACCTCGGCGGGCAGCACCTTGTGCAGAGCCCGGCACAGCGGGGCGGTCTTCGCGTCGGGACGGGGAGCCGCCACCGTGGTGCCGCCGTCCCCGGAGCAGCCCGCGACCGCGAGCAGCAGGGCCGGCACGAGCGGGACGGCGAGGGCGAGGGGCCGGTGACGGAAGAAGTTCACCGGCCAAGCGTAGACGGGGGCTACAGATGCACGACCGGACAGGTCAGGGTGCGTGTGATGCCGTCCACTTGCTGGACCTTGGCGACCACCATGCGACCCAGTTCGTCGACGGTCTCGGACTGGGCGCGCACGATGACGTCGTATGGACCCGTCACGTCCTCGGCCTGGATCACTCCAGGGATCTTGCTGATCGTCTCGGCGACGGTCGACGCCTTGCCGACCTCCGTCTGGATCAGGATGTACGCCTGTACCACGGAACCTCCAGGGCGGCCACGAGGATCATGTGGGGAAAAGGAACGCCACGGTATCGCGTCGCCGCTCCCCGCGGGGAGACCTGCGGGAACCGGGCTTGCGCGCCAGGGTGCAGGCACGACGGAAGTTGACGGTCGCCCGGGGCCGGGCGGCGGTCCCGCGGACCGCGTCGGGGTCATCTCGACGGTATCGGGGACACTGATGACGCGCGAGTTCGCACGGTCAGGCACAGGCAGAGAAGGGGAGTCAGGGACATGAAGGGCACGGTTGGTGAGCTCGGGGAATTCGGGCTCATCAGGGAGCTCACCTCCCGTCTCACCACGACCCCGGCGGTGCGGATCGGTCCGGGCGACGACGCCGCCGTGGTGGCCGCGCCCGACCGGCGGGTGGTGGCGAGCACCGACGTCCTGGTCGAGGGGCGGCACTTCCGCCGCGACTGGTCCACGGCCTACGACGTCGGGCGCAAGGCGGCCGCGCAGAACCTCGCGGACATCGCCGCCATGGGCGCAGTGCCGACCGCGCTGCTGCTCGGCCTGGTCGTCCCGGCCGAACTCCCGGTCAGCTGGCCGACCGAGCTGATGGACGGGCTGCGCGACGAGTGCCAGGTGGCGGGCGCCGCCGTGGTCGGCGGGGACGTGGTGCGCGGCGACGGCATCACCGTGTCGATCACCGCGCTCGGCGATCTGCGCAACCAGGAGCCGGTGACCCGGGCCGGCGCCCAGCCCGGCGACCTGGTGGCCGTCACGGGCTGGCTGGGCTGGTCCGCGGCCGGCTACGCGGTGCTCTCGCGCGGTTTCCGCTCACCGCGGGCCTTCGTGGAGGCCCACCGCCGCCCCGAGCCGCCGTACCACGCGGGCCCGGCCGCCGCCTCGCTCGGCGCGACCGCGATGTGCGACGTCAGCGACGGTCTGATCGCCGATCTCGGGCACATCGCCGAGGCCAGCAAGGTCCGCATCGACATCCGCTCCGGCGCGATCGACGTGCCCACGCAGATGAACGACATCGGGCAGGCGGTCGGCGTGGACCCGATGCAGTGGGTGCTGACCGGGGGAGAGGACCACGCCATCGTGGCGACCTTCCCGCCGGAGACCAAGCTCCCGGCCCGCTGGAAGGTCATCGGGGAGGTGCTGAACCCCTCCGCGCTGCCCCAGGTGACCGTCGACGGCGCGCCCTGGACCAGCGCGGGCGGCTGGGACCACTTCGGGGACATCGAGTCATGAGCCCGCCCAGGGTGCTCACCGTGGCCGGCTCCGACTCGGGCGGCGGCGCGGGTGTCCAGGCCGACCTGAAGACCATGCTGGCGCTCGGCGTCCACGGGATGAGCGTGATCACCGCGGTGACCGCGCAGAACTCCCTGGGCGTGCAGGGCGCCTGGGAACTGCCCGCGGCGGCGGTCCGGGCCCAGTACCGCAGCGTCGTGGACGACATCGGCGTCCAGGCCGTGAAGACCGGCATGCTGGGGTCGGCGGAACTGGTCGAGACGGTCGCCGAGTTGATCTCCGGCACGGACGCGCCGGCCGTGGTCGACCCGGTGGGCGTCTCCAAGCACGGCGACGCGCTGCTCGCCGCCTCCGCCCTGGACTCCGTGCGCACCAGGCTGCTCCCGGCGGCGACCGTGGCCACCCCGAACCTGGACGAAGTGACCCAACTCACGGGGGTGGCGGTCGAGTCCGAGGGCGATCTGCGCCGGGCCGCGGCGGCGGTGCTGGCGTTCGGCCCGCGCTGGGTGCTGATCAAGGGCGGCCATCTGGCGGGCGACGCGGTGGACCTGCTGACCGACGGCGCCGAGGAGCATTGGCTGCGGGCGCCCCGGCACGACAACCGGCACACCCACGGCACGGGCTGCACCCTGGCCTCCGCGATCGCCTCGCACCTGGCCAAGGGCCTCGCCGTGCCGGAGGCGGTCGGCGCGGCCAAGGAGTACGTCACCGGGGCGATCGCGGCGGGGTTCTCGCTGGGGGCCGGGATCGGGCCGGTGGACCATGGGTGGCGACTGCGGGGCTGATCCGGGACGGGGTCGCCGGGGTCCCTTTCGGGTACGGCAAAAAGCCGGCCCACCCTGAGGTGGACCGGCTCAGTGCAGCGAACCAAGCGGTGGCCGCGCGCTGCTGTAGCGTCAGCGCGAGACCTTGCCCGCCTTGATGCACGAGGTGCAAGCGTTCACGCGCTTCGGCGTCCCGCCCACCACGGTACGCACACGCTGGATGTTCGGGTTCCAGCGGCGGGACGTACGGCGGTGCGAGTGCGAGATGTTGTTGCCGAAGCCCGGCCCCTTGCCGCAGACGTCGCAGTTGGCAGCCACGGGTCACTCCAAAGACTTCAGATGCACTTACGGATAATCCCGGCATGCCGGGATCGAGATCGTACGACCTGAGATCTGAGTGGCGGTGCCAGGGGGAAAAGCCCGATCGGATCGGGCAACCGGAGCAGCATACCAAGGCTGCGTCCGGGAAGCGAAACTACCATGACGGAGCGGGGTCCCGCCCCCGGCCCACTTCCGGCGGGCACCGCCCCGGGGTCTACGCTGCGACCACGTCCAGCCAGCTCAGGGAGGCGCAGGTGGCGCAGGTGCCGCAGACATTCCTCGATGCTCTCGCGGTACGCACCTGGTGCGGTCTGGCGCTGCGCGCGGTGGGCCGCGCGCGCGAGGACATCGACGCCATCAACGTCTATCCGGTGGCGGACGGCGACACCGGCACCAACCTCTACCTCACCCTGGAGTCGGCCGCGACGGCCGTGGAGGCCGTGTTCGCCGGGTACGAGACGGACCCCGCCGGGCCCCGGCTCGCGGACGCGGTGCGCGCGATGGCCCACGGGGCGCTGATCGGCGCCCGGGGCAACTCCGGCACCATCCTCGCCCAGCTGCTGCGCGGCATGGCCCAGGTCCTCGCCGCGGACGGCGCGGGGGCCCACTGCGACGGCCCCGGCCTGCGGCTCGCCCTGCGCCGGGCCGCCGACTCCGCCCGCCGGGCCGTGGCCCACCCCGTCGAGGGCACCGTGCTCACCGTCGCCTCGGCCGCCGCCGACGCCGCCGAGGGGGCGGAGGGCGACTGCGCGGCGGTGGCCCTGGCCGCCTACGAGGGCGCCCGCGCCGCCCTGGCGGCGACCCCCGGCCAGCTGGCGGTCCTAGCCCGGGCCGGGGTGGTCGACGCGGGCGGCCGGGGGCTGGTGGCGGTCCTCGGGGCGCTGGTGGAGACGTGCACGGGGGAGGCGGTGCGGGAGACGGCCGGGGCCCTGGAGGGCACCGGGATCCCGGACAGCGGGGCCGAGGGGTGCGGCACCGGGGCCCCGGACACCGGGGCCGAGGGGTGCGGCGAGGGGCCCGGCGGCCCCGCGTTCGAGGTGATCTACCTCCTGGAGGCCGACGACGCCGCCGTCGCCCGGCTCCGGGACCGGCTCGACGCCCTCGGGGACTCCCTGGTCGTGGTGGGCGGCGACGGGCTGTGGAACGTCCATGTCCACGTGGACGACGCGGGCGCCGCCGTGGAGGCGGGCGTGGAGGCCGGGCGGCCGTACCGGATCCGGATCACCCACTTCGGGGCCGGCGACGTGCACACCGGCGGCCCGGGACCGGCGCCCGAGCGGGCCCAGCGGGCCGTCGTCGCCGTCGTGCCGGGCCGGGGCCTGGCCGGGCTGTACACCGAGGCCGGCGCGACCGCCGTCCTCGCGCGCCCCGGGGAGCCGCCGGCCAGCGGGGAACTGGTGGCGGCGGTACGCCGGGCCCACGCGCGCGAGGTCGTCCTGCTGCCCAACGACGCCGAGCTGCGCGACACCGCGGCCGCGGCGGCCGAGCAGGCCCGCGCCGAGGGCGTCCGGGTGGCGCTGATCCCGACCCGCTCCGCGGTCCAGGGCATCG
This sequence comes from Streptomyces sp. SCPE 10, assembly GCF_051980735.1. Lineage (NCBI taxonomy): Bacteria > Bacillati > Actinomycetota > Actinomycetes > Kitasatosporales > Streptomycetaceae > Streptomyces > Streptomyces sp. SCPE 10. Next base: position 5,429,234 of record NZ_CP197069.1, read on the forward strand.
CCGCGCTCGCGGTGCACGAGCCGGGACGCCGCTTCGACGAGGACGTCGTGCAGATGACCTCGGCGGCGGGCGCCACCCGGTACGCCGAGGTCGTCGTCGCCGAGCACCGCTCCTGGACCACGGCCGGCATCTGCCAGGCCGGGGACGTGCTCGGCCTGATCGACGGGGACGTGGCGGTGATCGGCGCGGACGTCACCGCCACCGCCGAGACCGTCCTGGACCGCATGCTCCAGGCCGGCGGCGAGCTGGTCACCCTCGTCGTCGGCGACGAGGCGCCCGAGGCCGTCGCGGGACACCTGGAGACCCGGGTACGGGAGTCCTACCTGGCCGTGGACACGGTGGTGTACCGGGGCGGCGGCCAGGGCAGCCTGCTGCTCATCGGCGTGGAGTAGCCCCCCGTCGGGGCGGGCGTGCTGCCCGATTGTCGGTGCCGTGGTGTGCAATGGGTCTCGTGCCCGCACTGGAAGAACCACTGAAACAGCCGCTGAAGTCAGTGCTCGGCCCCGCCACCGCCAAGGTGATGGCCGAGCACCTCGGCCTGCACACCGTAGGCGACCTCCTGCACCACTACCCGCGCCGGTACGAGGAGCGCGGCCAGCTCACCCACCTCGCCGACCTGCCCATGGACGAACACGTCACCGTGGTCGCCCAGGTCGCCGACGCCCGGCTGCACAGCTTCGCCTCCGCCCGGGCGCCCCGCGGCAAGGGGCAGCGCCTGGAGGTCACGATCACCGACGGCAGCGGCCGTCTCCAGCTGGTCTTCTTCGGCAACGGCGTGCACAAGCCGCACAAGGAGCTGCTGCCGGGCACCCGCGCGATGTTCGCCGGCAAGGTCTCCGTCTTCAACCACCGCCTCCAGCTCGCCCACCCCGCCTACGAGTTGCTGCGCGGCGACGGCGAGGAGACCGTCGAGAACTGGGCCGGCGCCCTCATCCCCCTGTACCCGGCCACCGCCAAACTGGAGTCCTGGAAGATCGGCAAGGCGGTCCAGACGGTCCTGCCCACCGCCCAGGACGCCGTCGACCCGCTGCCCGGCGCCCTGCGCGAGGGCCGCGGCCTGCTGCCCCTCCCCGAGGCCCTGCTCAAGGTCCACCGCCCGCACACCAAGGCCGACATCGCGGACGCCCGCGCCCGCCTGAAGTGGGACGAGGCCTTCGTCCTCCAGGTCGCCCTGGCCCGCCGCCGGCACGCCGACGCCCAGCTCCCCGCGGTCGCCCGCACCCCCGCCCCCGACGGTCTGCTGACCGCCTTCGACGCCCGCCTCCCCTTCACCCTCACCGAGGGCCAGCGCAAGGTCTCCCAGGAGATCTTCGACGACCTGGCCACCGAACACCCCATGCACCGGCTGCTCCAGGGCGAGGTCGGCTCGGGCAAGACCATGGTGGCCCTGCGCGCCATGCTCGCCGTGGTCGACGCCGGCGGGCAGGCCGCGATGCTCGCGCCCACCGAGGTGCTGGCCCAGCAGCACCACCGCTCGATCACCGAGATGATGGGCGAGCTGGCCGAGGGCGGCATGCTGGGCGGTACCGAGCACGCCACCAAGGTGGTGCTGCTCACCGGCTCGATGGGCGCCGCGGCCCGCCGGCGCGCCCTGCTCGACCTGGCCACCGGCGAGGCCGGCATCGTCATCGGCACCCACGCCCTGATCGAGGACAAGGTCCGCTTCCACGACCTCGGCCTGGTCGTCGTGGACGAACAGCACCGCTTCGGCGTCGAGCAGCGCGACGCCCTGCGCGGCAAGGGCAAACAGCCCCCGCACCTCCTCGTGATGACCGCCACCCCGATCCCGCGCACGGTCGCCATGACCGTCTTCGGCGACCTGGAGACCTCCGTCCTCGACCAGCTGCCGGCCGGCCGCTCCCCGATCGCCAGCCACGTCGTCCCGGCCGCCGACAAGCCGCACTTCCTGGCCCGCGCCTGGGAGCGGGTCCGCGAGGAGGTGGCCGGCGGCCACCAGGCCTACGTCGTCTGCCCCCGCATCGGCGACGAGGAGGACGACCCGAAGAAGGCGGCCCGGAAGAAGTCCCCCGAGGACGAGGCCGAGAAGCGCCCCCCGCTCGCGGTCCTCGACGTGGCCGACCACCTGGCCAAGGGTCCCCTGCAGGGCCTGCGGGTCGAGGTCCTGCACGGCCGTATGCACCCCGACGACAAGGACGCGGTGATGCGCCGCTTCGCCGCGGGCGAGACCGACGTCCTGGTCGCCACCACGGTCATCGAGGTCGGCGTGAACGTGCCCAACGCCACCGCCATGGTGATCATGGACGCCGACCGCTTCGGCGTCTCTCAGCTCCACCAGCTGCGCGGCCGGGTCGGCCGCGGCTCGGCCGCGGGCCTGTGCCTCCTGGTCACCGAGATGCCCGAGGCGAGCGCCGCCCGCCAGCGCCTGAACGCGGTCGCCTCAACCCTCGACGGCTTCGAACTCTCCCGGATCGACCTGGAACAGCGCCGCGAGGGCGACGTCCTCGGCCGGGCCCAGTCCGGCGCCCGCTCCAGCCTGCGCGTCCTCGCCGTCATCGAGGACGAGGAGGTCATCGCGCAGGCCCGCGAGGAGGCGACGAAGGTCGTCGAGGCGGACCCCGAGCTGGCGCACCTGCCGGGCCTGCGCACCGCCCTGGACGCGCTGCTGGACGACGAGCGGGAGCAGTACCTGGAGAAGGGGTGAAGCGATCCTGACCAGGGGCGCGGGGGGTCGCGTCACCCGCCACAATGGAACGTCGAAGCCGCCCACCACGAAGGACCACACATGACCCGCGTGATCGCCGGCGCAGCCGGCGGACGCCGCCTGGCCGTCCCGCCGGGGACCGGCACCCGGCCGACCTCCGACCGCGCACGCGAAGGTCTCTTCTCCACCTGGCAGTCCCTCCTCGGCGGCCCCCTGGAGGGCGAACGCGTCCTCGACCTCTACGCCGGCTCCGGCGCCGTGGGCCTGGAAGCCCTCTCCCGGGGCGCGGGCCACGCCCTCCTCGTGGAGGCCGACGCCCGCGCCGCGCGAACCGTCCGGGAGAACGTGCGGAACCTGGGCCTGCCCGGCGCGGAGGTCAGGGCGGGCAAAGCGGAACAGGTCGTACGGACCGCGCCCCCCGCCCAGCCGTACGACCTGGTCTTCCTCGACCCCCCATATGCCGTCACAGACGACGATCTTCGCGAGATTCTCCTCACACTCCACTCGGAGGGCTGGCTCGCGAAGAACGCCCTCGTCACCGTGGAGCGCAGCACCAGAGGCGGCGAATTCCACTGGCCGGACGGCTTCGAGGCGATCCGCTCCCGTCGTTACGGCGAGGGAACGTTTTGGTACGGTCGCGCCGCCTCTACGTGCGAAGACGCACGATGACCGGACCGGAGAGCGAGGGATCTCAAGTGCGCCGCGCCGTCTGTCCCGGGTCGTTCGACCCGATCACCAATGGACATCTCGACATCATCGCCCGAGCCTCCAAGCTGTACGACGAGGTCTACGTCGCGGTGATGATCAACCAGTCCAAGAAGGGCCTGTTCGACATCGAGGAGCGGATCGCGCTCATCCGCGAGGTGACCACCGACTACGCCAACGTGCGCGTCGAGTCCCACCACGGGCTGCTCGTGGACTTCTGCAAAGAGCGCGACATCCCCGCGATCGTCAAGGGCCTGCGCGCCGTCAGCGACTTCGACTACGAGCTGCAGATGGCCCAGATGAACAACGGCCTCACCGGCGTCGAGACGCTGTTCGTGCCGACCAACCCCACCTACAGCTTCCTGTCCTCCTCGCTCGTCAAGGAGGTCGCGGCCTGGGGCGGCGACGTCTCCCACCTGGTGCCGCCGGAGGTCGTCACCGCCCTCAACAGGCGTCTGCGCAAGGACTGATGGGCGCGGGGGCTACAGTCGTCCCGTCCGTCTCCAACCGGCTGTAGAGAGTGGCGAGCACAGGTGGACGTGCAGAAGAAGCTCGACGAGATCGTCTCCGCGGTCGCCGGCGCCCGGGCCATGCCCATGTCGGCGTCCTGCGTGATCAACCGCGCCGATCTGCTCGCGATGCTGGAAGAGGTGCGCCAGGCGCTGCCCGGCTCCCTCGCGCAGGCGCAGGAACTGATCGGCGACCGTGAGCAGATGGTCGAGCAGGCCCGGCAGGAGGCCGAGCGGATCATCGAGAGCGCGCACGCCGAGCGCGGCTCGCTGATCTCCGGCACCGAGATCGCCCGCCGCTCCCAGGCGGAGGCGGACCGGATCCTCGCCGAGGCCCGCCGGGAAGCCGAGGAGGTGCGCGCCGAGGCCGACGACTACGTGGACTCCAAGCTCGCCAACTTCGAGGTCGTCCTGACCAAGACCCTCGGCTCGGTCGGCCGCGGCCGGGAGAAGCTGCTCGGCACCGGCCCCGGCCTGGACGAGCACGGCTACGAGGACGAGGACGCCCCCGAGCGCAGCCAGGACCCCGAGACCCTGCGGCACAACGCCGACGCGTACGTGGACGCCAAGCTGGGCGCCTTCGAGGCGGTGCTCGCCAAGACCCTGGAGGCGGTCGGCCGCGGCCGGCAGAAGCTGCACGGCCGGATCGCCACCGACGACCTCGGTGCCCTCGCCGACGACACCACGACCTTCCAGCACTCCAGCGACGCCGACTACCTGGCCGACCTGGCCGCCCTCGCCGACACCCCGGCCGAGCGCCCGGCGGCCCAGTCCCGGCCGGAGCGGCCCGCGTACGAGCCGGCGGCGGACCAGCACGGCTACGACCCCGTGCCGGAGCAGCCGTCGTACGAGCCGCAGCCCGCGTACGGGGCGTACGACCAGCAGCACCAGCAGCAGGGCGGCTACACCGGCTTCCCGCAGCAGGCCCCCTACGACCAGGGGACCCAGCAGCAGGACCCGTACGGCTACCAGCAGCCGGACCCCTACGCCTACCAGGGATATCCCCAGCAGGCCCCCTACGACCCCCAGCAGCAACACCAGGCCCCGCAGGCACAGGGGCAGCAGGACTACGCTCTGGACGAGACCAGCCTCTTCGACACCAGCATGATCAGCGCCGAGCAGTTGCGGGCGTACGAGCAGGGCCGCGGGCTGGGCTGACCGACCGGATTGGGTCCTGGGGCCAAGGTCCAGTATCCTGGCTCTTCGGTCGCGCGTGCCCTCATGCCGAGTGCGGAGTCGTCCGCGACCGCCGCTGCCCGGAAACACCTACGGGCGGTGTCCCTTCGAGTACGTAGATCGAAAGCAGGAATGGCTTCCAACGCCCGCCTCGACCACCGCAACCCCCTCGTGATCGACACGCACGAGCTGGGTCGGCGTCCTGGTGCGCTGCAGCGCCTGACCCGTGAGATCGACGCCCCCGTGGATCTCGGTATCCCGGGAGTCGTCGGAGTGCCGGAAGGCACCCCGGTGGAACTCGACCTCCGCCTGGAGTCGGTCATGGAAGGGGTGCTTGTCACAGGCACCGCCCGTGCAACGGCCAAGGGGGAGTGCGTAAGGTGTCTGGAGCCGGTCGAGCTGGAGCTCGAAGCGGACTTCCAGGAGATGTTCTCGTACCCTGACGCCGACGACCGGGGCCGCGTGATCGCGGAACCGGGCGACGACGCCGAGGACGACGAGGACAGGCTCTTCATCGAGGACGGCCTGATCGACCTCGAACCTCTGCTGCGCGATGCGGTGGTGCTCGCACTGCCGATGCAGCCGGTGTGCCAGGAAGACTGCCCGGGCCTGTGCTCCGAGTGTGGGGCGCGGCTCGCGGACGACCCGGACCACCACCATGACGCCGTCGACATCCGTTGGGCGGCTTTGCAGGGACTCGCCGACACCATGACGGACGGCGAGAAGGACGAGATGAGCGGCGCCGAAGCGGGCGTCGACGAGAAGCAGGAGAAGTAGCCGTGGCTGTTCCGAAGCGGAAGATGTCGCGCAGCAACACGCGCCACCGCCGGTCGCAGTGGAAGGCTGCGGTCCCCACCCTGGTTGCGTGCGAGCGCTGCCACGAGCCCAAGCTGCAGCACATCGCGTGCCCGTCTTGCGGCACCTACAACAAGCGCCAGGTCCTCGAAGTCTGAGCGGGCTGGTGAGAGGCACTGTGTCCAGTCCGAAGAAGAACACTCCCCGCGCCGGTGGAGGCACGGACAACCAGGCCTCGTCCCACACGCTTCTGGAAGGGCGGCTCGGGTATCAGCTCGAGTCCGCCCTTCTGGTGCGTGCGCTGACCCACCGTTCCTACGCGTACGAGAACGGCGGTCTGCCGACGAACGAGCGGCTGGAGTTCCTCGGGGACTCCGTGCTCGGCCTCGTCGTCACGGACACGCTGTACCGCACCCACCCCGACCTGCCCGAGGGCCAGCTGGCCAAGCTGCGGGCCGCGGTGGTCAACTCGCGTGCGCTGGCGGAGGTGGGGCGCGGCCTCGACCTCGGCGCCTTCATCCGGCTCGGCCGGGGTGAAGAGGGCACGGGCGGCCGGGACAAGGCGTCCATCCTCGCCGACACCCTCGAAGCGGTGATCGGCGCGGTCTATCTCGACCAGGGCCTCGACGCGGCGTCCGAGCTGGTGCACCGGCTCTTCGACCCGCTGATCGAGAAGTCCTCCAACCTGGGCGCCGGCCTGGACTGGAAGACGTCCCTCCAGGAGCTGACCGCGATCGAGGGACTCGGCGTGCCCGAGTACCTGGTCACGGAGACCGGCCCCGACCACGAGAAGACCTTCACTGCTGCCGCCCGCGTCGGAGGCGTCTCGTACGGCACCGGCACCGGCCGCAGCAAGAAGGAGGCGGAGCAGCAGGCCGCCGAGTCCGCCTGGCGGGCCATCAAGGCCGCGGCGGACGAGCGGGCCACGGCGGCGAAGCAGGCCCAGGAGGCCGTCGCGGAAGCCGTCAAGGACGACGACACGTCGTCCGCCACCGCCTGACGAGCACCACACCCGAGCGCCCGCCCCCACCGTTTCGCGAGGGGCGGGCGCTCGGTTCATCCAGCGCTTTCCACGGGGGTTGCGATGCCCGAGTTGCCCGAGGTCGAGGTCGTCCGGCGTGGGCTGGCGCGGTGGGTCGCCCACCGCACCGTCGCCGAGACCGAGGTGCTGCACCCGCGTGCCGTGCGCCGGCACGTGGCCGGCGGCGAGGACTTCGCGCAGCGGCTCAAGGGGCACCACATCGGCGAGCCCAGCCGGCGCGGCAAGTACCTGTGGCTGCCGTTGGAGGAGACCAACCAGTCGGTGCTCGCGCACCTCGGCATGAGCGGGCAGCTGCTGGTGCAGCCGCACGAGGCGCCGGACGAGAAGCATCTGCGCATCCGCGTCCGGTTCGCCGACTCGCTCGGCACCGAACTGCGCTTCGTGGACCAACGCACCTTCGGCGGGCTGTCGTTGCACGACAACACCCCCGAGGGCCTGCCCGACGTCATCGCGCACATCGCCCGCGACCCCCTCGACCCGCTGTTCGACGACGAGGCCTTCCACCAGGCCCTGCGCCGCAAGCGGACCACCGTCAAACGGGCCCTGCTGGACCAGTCGTTGATCAGCGGCGTCGGCAACATCTACGCGGACGAGGCGCTTTGGCGCGCCCGCATCCACTACGAGCGCCCGACCGCCAACTTCACCCGCCCGGTCACCGCCGAACTCCTCGGCCACGTCCGGGACGTGATGAACGCGGCCCTCGCCGTCGGCGGCACCAGCTTCGACAGCCTGTACGTGAACGTCAACGGCGAGTCGGGCTACTTCGACCGTTCCCTGGACGCCTACGGCCGCGAGGGCGAGCCCTGCAACCGCTGCGGCACCCCCATCCGGCGCCGCCCCTGGATGAACCGCTCCAGCTACTTCTGCCCGAAGTGTCAGCGGGCGCCGCGCGCCTCGTCGTAACGCCCGCGGGCCGCCAGCACCTCGTCCATGGAGCCCTCCACGGACTCGATGAGCGCGAGGAGCCGGCCGGCGATCTCGCGGCCCAGCGGAGTCAGCTCGTAGTCCACGCGGGGCGGGTTGGTCGGCTGGGCCTCGCGGTGCACCAGTCCGTCCCGCTCCAGCGCGTGCAGGGTCTGGGACAGCATCTTCTCGCTCACCCCGTCGACGCGGCGGCGCAGCTCGTTGAAGCGCAGTGAGCCCTCGTGCAGCGCGCCGAGCGTCAGCGCGCCCCAGCGGCCGGTGACGTGCTCCAGCGTGCCCCGGGACGGGCAGGCCTTGGCGAAGACGTTGTAGGCGAGCTCTTCGTGCTCCTCGGAACAGGCGGTCATACCCCAAGGGTACGCGTCCGCAGCGCTCACCGCTGGGTTGCACTAACTTCCGGTTAGTGCTTTCATTTCCACACCGTTACTGAGCTGCCCTCCCGAGGAGAGTCATGACCGCCCCTGTCGTTTCCATCGCCTACCACTCCGGTTACGGCCACACCGCCGTCCTCGCCGAGGCCGTCCGCGCCGGTGCCGCGGAGGCCGGTGCGGAGGTGCACCTGATCAAGGTGGACGAGATCACCGAGGAGGACTGGGGGACGCTGGACCGCTCCGACGCGATCGTCTTCGGCTCGCCCACCTACATGGGCACCGCCTCCGGCGCCTTCCACGGCTTCGCCGAAGCGACCTCCTCGCGCTGGGCCGGGCAGGACTGGCAGGACAAGCTGGCCGCGGGCTTCACCAACTCCGGCTCCAAGAGCGGCGACAAGCTGCACACCCTGCAGTTCTTCCAGATCCTCGCCGCCCAGCACGGCATGCACTGGGTGAACCTGGGCCTGCTCCCGGGCTGGAACTCCAGCACCGCCTCCGAGAACGACCTCAACCGCCTCGGCATCTTCGCCGGCGCCGGCGCCCAGACCAACACGGACCAGGGCCCGGAGGGCGTGCACAAGGCGGACATAGCCACGGCCGAGCACCTCGGGCGCCGGGTGACGCGGACGGCGCTGACGTTCGCGCGGGGTCGCGCCGCCGCGTGAACGGGGACCTCGGCGGCCTGGGGGCCTCACCGGCCTTGGGGGGCCGCCGGGGTCCGCCCTTCGGGGGTCACCGAGGTTCGCGGGCCCCGGTCGCCCCGGGGGCTCAGGAGCCGAACTCCTCGGTCCACCACGGTCCGCCCGGGCCGTAGTGCACACCGACGCCGAGGGTCTTGACGTCGCGGTTCAGGATGGCGGCGCGGTTGCCGGGGTCGGCCATCCACGCCTTCACCACGGCCTTCGGGTCCGCCGGGCCGCGGGCGATGTTCTCACCGACGAGGCCGGTGACGCCGGCCGCCGCCGCCCGGTCCCAGGGCGACCTGCCGCCGGGGTCGGTGTGGCCGAAGAAGCCCCGCGTCGCCATGTCGTCGCTGAACGCCTCGGCCAGCCTCGTCAGCGAGGAGTTCGCGGACAGCGCGCCCAGGCCCGCCTTCGCCCGCTCGTCGTTGACCAGCTTCAGCACCTCGGCCTCGGCGGCGGCCCGTGCCGACACCGTGATCACGGGAGCGGCCGGCGCGGGGGCCTTGGTCCTCGTCGTACGACGGGACGGGCGGGGCTTCGCGGACGAGGAGGAGGGCGACGGGGTGGCCGCGGGGCCGGTCCTCGGCGCCGTGGTGTCCGGGGCGGTGGTCTCCGGGGCGTCGCTCTTCGACGCGCGGGGCTTTGGAGCGGTGGGCTTCGGAGCGGTGGTCTTCGGAGCGGTGGTCTTCGTGCCGGGCTGCCCGGACGGTGACGCCGACGCCGCCGGTTTCGACTCGGGCGGCGGGACGACCGGCTTCGTCGCGGGCGCGGGCCTCGACGGGGAGGCCGGGGCGGACTTCGCCGGTGCCGGGGACGAGGACGGCTCGGGGGCGGCGGGGGACTGCGGCCGTACGGCGCCCCCGCCGGACGTCGCGCCGCCGATGCCGGTGCGCGCGCCGCCGGACGTACCGCCCTGTGCGGCGGCCGTGTTGCCGGGGGAGTTCGCGACCGCGGTCCGGCCCCCGGTGGTGTGGACGCTGTCCCCGGCCCGGTAGCCGTCGAAGCCCGGGACCACGCCCGCGGCCACGGCACCGGCGCCCAGGGCGACGGCCACGGACAGCCCGAGCAGGGCCACGCTCACCGAACGGCCGGCGCCCTTTCGGCGCGACGCGTCCCGGGGCGCGTCGGTACCGGTTCCGGACGCCTCCGGTCCCGCGTCCGCCGTCGCCGAGCCCTCCGCCGCGAAGAGATACGCCTCGGCCTTGGCCTTCGCCTCCGCGTAGGCCTCCGGGTCCGGATGGGCACCCATCGGGATCGGCACCGTGTCCGAGGACGGGGACGAGGGAGAGGACGCGGGCGGGACCGGGTGCGAGGAGGGGGACGGGAACCCGCCCCCGGCGGCGGAGCCCTGCGTGGCGTCGCCCTCCCCGGCGCGGCCGGCGTCCGAGCGTCGGTGGCGTCCCATGTCCTGGTCCTCTTCCTCGTACGTCCTTACGGGCATCCCAATCCACTCGATCGAGTGAGTTTCGTATGAGATGAGCCAAAAGCGGACGGTACCCCATGCCACCCGGAGGCGATGTGTGCCGGACGACACCGGCCGGTTAGGTTGCCCCCATGAGCGAGGATGTTCGACTGGTGGCCTGGGTGCGAGGACACGTGCAGGGCGTGGGATTTCGCTGGTTCACGCGTGCCAAGGCGCTGGAGATCGGCGGCCTGAGTGGTTTTGCTCTCAATCTGGCGGACGGCCGGGTCCAGGTCGTCGCCGAGGGCGCGCGCGAGGGCTGCGAGGGACTGCTCGACTGGCTCCAGGGCGACGACACGCCCGGCCGCGTCGACGGTGTCACCGAGATCTGGGACACACCTCGCGGCGGCTACGACGGCTTCGCGGTCCGCTGAGCCGGAGCCGCGCGGCCGCGGCGCGACCACCCCGGGCGGTGCCCGCCGGGAGCGGAAACGGCCTGGTGGTTGCCAAGAAGGGCGCGGCGTGGCAGGCTCCCGGGGTACAGCTGATCGCTGAGCCCCGAGGGCCCGGGTGACTCGCAGCGCCGCCGCATTTCCCGGCCGCGCGCCCCGGTTCGCCCCCAATACGGGGTGTGATCGTGTTGACCGTCAAACTTTTTGGTGAGACTCTGAAAGCCCCGCGCACCTTAGCTGTTTGGCATCGAGCAACAGCAGAGCAACACGGATGTGCCAAGCACCGCGGGTGCGAAATCCCTCACGACCCACACCGCATCGGTCGGTCACTCAGTGTGGAGGACCATCCATCATGGCAAAGGCGCTTCTCGGTTACGTCGGCGGCTCCGACCCTCGACTCCTCGCCGAGATGCGACGGCTGCAGCAGCGCGTCCAGGACCTGGAGTCCGAGCTGGTCAGGATCCAGGCGGAGAACGAAGCGCTGACGGCTGCCGCCTCTCAGGACAGGATCATGGAGAGCATCGACGCACACCAGGCGGAGCCTGCGCTCACCTGATCGCTGCATCAGCTCCACAACAGCAGTCGCAGCGGCCAGGGTGCCCGTAACAACCGCTCAGCCGATCGGACGGCAGGCACCAAGGCCGTCCCCTCAGAATCGCAAGGGACGCTTCGGCGTCCCTTCTTTCTTACCCCCGCGCATCCTTTCACCTTCTTCAACAACTGGTGTGCCCTGCATGTACACCGGTGAAACCGCGGGCTTGCGAGGGTTCATGGAGTGAGATAGCGGCGGCCGGTAGAGTCCAGCGGCGTGCACCTCAAGGCCCTGACCCTGCGCGGCTTCAAGTCGTTCGCCTCCGCGACCACGCTCCGCTTCGAACCCGGGATCACGTGCGTCGTCGGGCCCAACGGCTCGGGCAAGTCCAACGTGGTGGACGCACTGAGCTGGGTCATGGGCGAGCAGGGCGCCAAGTCGCTGCGCGGCGGAAAGATGGAGGACGTCATCTTCGCCGGCACCACCGGCCGCCCCCCGCTGGGCCGTGCCGAGGTGTCGCTGACCATCGACAACTCCGACGGGGCGCTGCCCATCGAGTACGCCGAGGTCACCATCACGCGGATCATGTTCCGCAACGGCGGCAGCGAGTACCAGATCAACGGCGACACCTGCCGCCTCCTGGACATCCAGGAACTCCTCTCCGACTCCGGCATCGGCCGCGAGATGCACGTCATCGTCGGCCAGGGCCAGCTCGACTCCGTGCTGCACGCCGACCCCATGGGCCGCCGCGCCTTCATCGAGGAGGCGGCCGGCGTCCTCAAGCACCGCAAGCGCAAGGAGAAGGCGCTGCGGAAGCTGGACGCGATGCAGGCCAACCTCGCCCGCGTCCAGGACCTCACCGACGAACTGCGCCGCCAGCTCAAGCCGCTCGGCCGGCAGGCGGCGGTGGCCCGGCGGGCCGCCGTCATCCAGGCCGAGCTGCGCGACGCCCGGCTGCGGCTGCTCGCCGACGACCTCGTACGACTGCGCGCCGCGCTCAACGCCGAGATCGCCGACGAGGCCGCCCTCAAGGAACGCAAGGAGAGCGCCGAGCAGGAGCTGAAGAAGGCCCTGCACCGCGAGTCCCTCCTGGAGGACGAGGTGCGGCGGCTCGCCCCGCGCCTCCAGCGCGCCCAGCAGACCTGGTACGAGCTGTCCCAGCTGGCCGAGCGGGTGCGCGGCACGATCTCGCTGGCCGAGGCCCGGGTCAAGAGCGCCACCTCCGCGCCGCCCGAGGAGCGCCGCGGCCGCGATCCCGAGGACCTGGAACGCGAGGCCGCCCGCGTCCGCGAGCAGGAGGCCGAACTGGAGGCCGCCCTGGAAGCGGCCCGGCACGCCCTGGACGACACGGTCGCCCACCGCGCCGAACTGGAGCGGGAACTGGCCGTCGAGGAGCGCCGGCTCAAGGACGTGGCCCGCGCCATCGCCGACCGCCGCGAGGGTCTGGCCCGGCTGCACGGACAGGTCAACGCGGCCCGCTCGCGCGCCGCCTCCGCCCAGGCCGAGATCGACCGGCTCGCCACGGCCCGCGACGAGGCCCGGGAGCGCGCCGTGCGGGCGCAGCAGGAGTACGAGGCGCTCCAGGCCGAGGTCGACGGACTTGACGCCGACGACACCGAACTGGCCGAACGGCACGAGGCCGCCAAACGGCAGCTGGCCGCCGCCGAGGCCGCCCTGACCACGGCCCGCGAGTCGGCCACCGCCGCCGAACGCCGTCGTGCCGCCACCCAGGCCCGCCACGAGGCGCTGGCCCTCGGGCTGCGCCGCAAGGACGGCACCGGCACCCTGCTGGACGCCCGGCTCACCGGCGTCCTGGGCCCGGCCGCCGAACTGCTGACCGTCACCCCCGGCTACGAGATCCCGCTGGCGGCGGCCTTCGGGGCCGCGGCCGACGCCGTCGCCGTGACCGACCCGGCCTCCGCGGCGGACGCCATCCGCCTCCTGCGCAAGCAGGACGGGGGCCGGGCGGCCCTGCTCCTCGCCGGCCCGCCGCAGGCGCCCCGCACCGACGCGGAGCCGTGCCCGGCATGCAGCCGCCGCGGCGCGGGCGGGCCCGGCGACGACGAATCCGCGCCCGGCGCACGGGCGATCCCCGCCGGAACACTGGTCCGCGCCCCCGACGACCTGATGCCGGCCGTCCACCGGCTCCTGAACGGCATCGTCGTGGTCGACACCCTCGAAGCCGCCGAGGACCTGGTCCGCGCCCACCCCCACCTCACCGCCGTCACCACCGAAGGCGACCTGCTGGGCGCCCACTTCGCGCAGGGCGGCTCGGCCGGCGCCCCCAGCCTGCTGGAGGTCCAGGCGTCCGTGGACGAGGCCGTGGCGGAACTGGCGGAGCTGGAGGTCCGCTGCGCGGAACTGGCCGGGGAACAGCACGCGGCGGCCGAGCGCCGTACCGAGGCCGCGGCCCTCGCCGAAGAGCTGAGCGAACGCCGCCGGGCCGCCGACCGGCAGAAGTCCTCCACCGCCCAGCAGCTCGGCCGGCTCGCCGGTCAGGCACGCGCCGCGGCCGGGGAGGCCGAGCGTTCCGCCGCCGCTGCCGCGCGGGCGCAGGAGGCGCTGGACCAGGCCGTACAGGAGGCCGAGGAACTGGCGGAGCGGCTGGCGGTCGCCGAGGAGATGCCAGTCGAGGAGGAGCCCGACACCTCCGCGCGCGACCGGCTCGCCATCGACGGCGCCAACGCCCGCCAGACCGAGATGGAGGCCCGCCTCCAGGTCCGTACCCACGAGGAGCGGGTCAAGGGGCTCGCCGGGCGGGCCGACTCGCTCGACCGGGCCGCCCGCACGGAACGCGAGGCACGGGCACGGGCCGAGCAGCGCAGGGCTCGGCTGCGGCACGAGGCGGCCGTCGCCCAGGCGGTCGCCGACGGCGCCCGCACCCTGCTCGCGCACGTCGAGGTCTCCCTCGCCCGCGCCGACCGGGAGCGCACCGCCGCCGAGGCCGCCAAGGCGCGGCGCGAGCAGGAACTGGCCGCCGCCCGCACCGCCGGACGCGAACTGAAGGCGGAACTCGACAAGTTGACGGATTCAGTACACCGCGGCGAGGTACTCGGCGCCGAGAAACGGCTGCGGATCGAGCAGCTGGAGACCAAGGCGCTGGAGGAACTGGGTGTCGAGCCGGCGGGGCTTGAGGCGGAGTACGGGCCGAGCCGGCCCGTGCCGCCCTCGCCCCCCGCCGACGGCGAGCGGCTGCCGGAGGACCCGGACGACCCGCGCAACCGGCCGCGCCCCTTCGTACGGGCCGAGCAGGAGAAGCGGCTCAAGGCGGCCGAGCGGGCGTACCAGCAGCTCGGCAAGGTCAATCCGCTGGCGTTGGAGGAGTTCGCGGCACTGGAGGAGCGGCACAAGTTCCTCAGCGAGCAGCTGGAGGACCTGAAGAAGACCCGCGCCGATCTGCTCCAGGTGGTGAAGGAGGTCGACGAACGGGTCGAGCAGGTCTTCACCGAGGCCTACCGGGACACCGCCCGCGAGTTCGAGGGGGTCTTCGCCCGTCTGTTCCCCGGCGGCGAGGGCCGGCTCGTGCTCACGGACCCGGACGACATGCTCACCACGGGCGTCGACGTGGAGGCGCGCCCGCCGGGCAAGAAGGTCAAGCGGCTGTCCCTGCTCTCCGGCGGCGAGCGGTCGCTGACCGCTGTCGCGCTGCTGGTGTCGATCTTCAAGGCCCGGCCGAGCCCCTTCTACGTCATGGACGAGGTCGAGGCGGCCCTGGACGACACCAACCTCCAGCGGCTGATCCGGATCATGCAGGAGTTGCAGGAGGCCTCGCAGCTCATCGTGATCACGCACCAGAAGCGCACCATGGAGGTGGCGGACGCGCTGTACGGCGTCTCGATGCAGGGCGACGGTGTGTCGAAGGTCATCTCGCAGCGCCTTCGCTGACCCCGGTTCAAGATCCATTCGGTAGCAGAGCTGGGGCCACCCCACTCCTCGTTCACTTATTGAACACGGAGTGAGGTGATCTATCTACAAACTCACAGCCGTTCCCCTATTGACTTCGAAAGTTGAAGACATAGTCTCTGCAACGTTGCTTTTTTCCTTCAGGTGTAAGTGACGCCAACGTGTGCGCCACTGGAGACCTGGAAGGGCTCACCCCACCCCGGCAGCGTTGCCGTGGCCCGAGGAGTTTCACGTGACCAGCACAGCGCAGGCACCTCAGTCAGGAGCCGGGACGGCTCATCCCGAACATCTCGGGCATGTCATCTTCATCGCGGCCGCCGCCGCCATGGGCGGCTTCCTCTTCGGCTACGACAGCTCCGTCATCAACGGCGCCGTCGAGGCCATCCGTGACCGTTACGACATCGGCCCCGCCGCGCTCGCCCAGGTCATCGCCATCGCCCTGATCGGCTGTGCCATCGGCGCCGCCACCGCGGGCCGGATAGCCGACCGGATCGGCCGTATCCGCTGCATGCAGATCGCGGCCGTGCTGTTCACGATCAGCGCCGTCGGTTCCGCGCTGCCCTTCGCGCTGTGGGACCTCGCCTTCTGGCGCATCATCGGCGGCTTCGCCATCGGCATGGCCTCCGTCATCGGCCCCGCCTACATCGCCGAGGTCGCCCCGCCCGCCTACCGCGGCCGGCTCGGCTCCTTCCAGCAGGCCGCGATCGTGGTCGGCATCGCCATCTCCCAGCTGGTCAACTGGGGCCTGCTCAACGCGGCCGGCGGCAACCAGCGCGGCCACCTCATGGGCCTGGAGGCCTGGCAGGTCATGCTGGGCGTCATGGTGATCCCGGCGATCCTCTACGGCATGCTGTCGCTCGCCATCCCGGAGTCCCCGCGCTTCCTGCTGTCCGTCGGCAAGCGTGAGCGCGCCAAGGAGATCCTGGCCGAGGTCGAGGGCAAGAACACCGACCTGGACAAGCGCGTCGCCGAGATCGAGCACGCGATGAAGAGCGAGCACCGCTCCACCTTCAAGGACCTGCTCGGCGGCGGCTTCTTCTTCAAGCCGATCGTCTGGGTCGGCATCGGGCTGTCGGTCTTCCAGCAGTTCGTCGGCATCAACGTCGCGTTCTACTACTCCTCGACGCTGTGGCAGTCGGTGGGCGTCGACCCGACGCAGTCGTTCTTCTACTCCTTCACCACGTCCATCATCAACATCGTCGGCACCGTGATCGCGATGATCTTCGTGGACCGCATCGGCCGCAAGCCGCTCGCGCTCATCGGCTCCGCCGGTATGGCGGTCGGCCTGGCCCTGGAGGCCTGGGCGTTCTCCTACCACCTGGTCGACGGCAAGCTGCCCGCCACCCAGGGCTGGGTCGCCCTGATCGCGGCGCACGTCTTCGTCCTCTTCTTCGCCCTGTCCTGGGGTGTGGTCGTCTGGGTCATGCTCGGCGAGATGTTCCCGAACAAGATCCGTGCCGCCGCCCTGGGCGTGGCCGCCGCCGCGCAGTGGATCGCCAACTGGGCGATCACCGCGAGCTTCCCGTCGCTGGCCGACTGGAACCTGTCCGTCACGTACGTCATCTACACGGTGTTCGCGGCCCTCTCCATCCCGTTCGTCCTGAAGTTCGTCAAGGAGACGAAGGGCAAGTCCCTGGAGGAGATGGGCTGAGAACGGCCCCCTCGGACCCGAGGAGAAGGGCCCAAGACCCCGCTGCCCCTCTCCTCGCATCTCCCTCCGCCCCCGGTACGGCCACGCCGTCCGGGGGCGGAGGCGTTTCCCGGCACGGCCCACCGGGGCCAGGGCGTCCGTGCCGCACCGCCGAGTGGATGCCGGACGCCGGCGGGAAGGCGTGGGCGCGGGCCTCGTGCAAAGGGGAGTGCGGCCAGGTGTGCAGGACATGGGGAGTGCGGCTTGGTGCAAGGGTGCGGGATGAGCCGTACCCGGCGGCCCTGACCGACGAACTCCTCGCCGGCCCGCGCCGTCGGCAGCGTCCGCGGCAGTTCGTCCTGGAGCCGGCCCCGCGCGCGAAGGCGTACTCCTGAGGCCGGCACCCGAGCGGCCGGTCGCCCGCCGCTCCGTGGTGCTCCTCGGTCTGCACGATGCCGCCGCGGTGCGCGCCCGCGTACCCGTGCCGGGCATGACGAAGTCCCCCTCCGTACGGCGTGGGGAGGGGGACGGAGTGTGACGCCTCGTCGGGTCGCCACGGCGGGACGGAGCCGTGTCCCGGCCGGGTGAACACCCGCGCCGGCTCGGGCGGCGCGGACCCCGGGTGCCGTGGGCGTCCCGGGTCCGGACCGTCGTCAGACCGCCGTCGGGGCCGGTTCGGGCCGGTCGGAGGGGAGGTGGGACCGCGTGGCCACCGGGGGCTTGGGCAGGGCCAGGTACAGCGCGGCCGAGATCACGATCGTGGCCACCCAGCCCAGGCCGTACTCGCCGATGACGTTGTTCTTCGCCAGCGGGCCGGTGAACCAGTCCGAGGTGGTGAACAGCAGGCCCGCGACCAGGCCGATCGCCCAGGAGGCCACGGCGGCGGGGGAGAAGCCGCCCCTGTACCAGTAGGCGCTGGCGCGGGTCGTGTCGGCCATGGCCCCGCCGTCGTACTCCGTACGGCGCAGCATGTCCGCGCCGAACACGCCGACCCATGCCGAGAACGCGACCGCCAACAGCGACAGGAAGGCGATGAAGGAGCCCATGAAGCTCGTCGCCACCAGCATCAGCACCCCGCCGAACACCAGTGAGATCACCGCGTTGACCGACACCGCCCAGTGCCGCGGCACCTTGAACCCGAGGGTCTGCGCGGTGAAGCCCGCCGAGTACATCGACATCGAGTTGATCAGCAGCATGCCCACCAGCGCGATGAACAGGTACGGCACCGCGATCCACGTCGGCAGGATCTTGCCGAGGAAGGACACCGGGTCGGCGGCCGAGGCCAGGTCCGGCGTGGACACCGCCATCACCGCGCCCATCAGCACCATCGGCAGCACGACCACACCGGCGCCGCCGACCGCCGTGCCCACGATCGCCTTCGAGGAGGCCGTGCGCGGCAGGTAGCGGGTGAAGTCCGGGGCCGTCGGGATCCAGCTGACGCCACCGGCCGCGATCATGCCGATGCCGGTGATCACCGAGGCCGTCGAACCGGCGCTGTGGTGCGCGACCCGCGCCCAGTCCGTCTTCACCGCCAGGTACACCAGCACCAGCACCGAGAAGACGCCGAAGAAATACGTCGCGTACTTGTTGCACTTCTGCACGGCGTTGATGCCGAGCCCCGAGATCGCGAACGTCGCCACGACGAACGCCAGCAGGGTCACCATGTCCAGCACGCTGTTCGCCTTGATGCCGAACAGGATGTCCAGGATGGTGAGCATGGCGTAGGCGCCGGTCACCGCGTTGATCGTCTCCCAGCCCCAGCGCGCCACCCAGATCAGCGACCCCGGCAGCAGATTGCCCCGCTGCCCGAACACCGCGCGCGACAGCGCCATGCCCGGCGCCCCGCCCCGCTTGCCCGCGATGCCGATCAGACCGACGAGGCCGTACGACACGACGGGCGCCGCCACCGCGACGACCAGCGCCTGCCAGATGTTCAGGTGGTACGCCACGACGAGGCTCGCGCCCATCGTCAGCAGCAGCACGCTGATGTTGGCGCCGACCCAGGTGGGGAACAGCTCACGGGTCCGGCCGGTCCGCTCGTGATCGGGGACCTGCTCGATGCCACGGGTCTCGAGAGCGCCTTCGGTCTCGACGGTTTTGCTCATGGGGGAGGGCCTACACAAGTGGAGGGAAGTGGGACGGTCGGACTCTACGCGCGTCAACGGAGCCGGGACCATCGTACTTTGCTCCGACTCCTCGCTTTACGTGGCGTTTGTCTCTCGGAGGAAGTCACAAGCCCGGTGACGGAGTACCCCATGGCCGATACTGGACGCGTTATGGAAACCGTCATCCTTGCTGTAGTCATCGCCGTGGTCGTGCTCGGCGCGCTCGGCGGGCTGATCGTGGGCACCCGACGCCGGAAGTCGCTGCCCCCGCCGCCCCCGAAGGCGCCCGACATCACCGCGCCCCCGGCCGAGCCGCACGTCGGCGAAGAGGCCGAGACGCCGCGCGACGAACCGCGCCGGACGATCGAGGAGGTGGATCTCCCAGGCGGCCCCCCGGTCGTCGTAGAAGAGCCTCCCGCCCCCGTCGAGGCTCCCGAGATCGAGATCCCGGAGCCCACCGCGGGCCGGCTGGTCCGGCTCCGCACCCGCCTGTCCCGCTCCCAGAACGCCCTCGGCAAGGGACTGCTCACGCTGCTGTCGCGCGAGCACCTGGACGAGGACACCTGGGAGGAGATCGAGGACACCCTGCTCACCGCCGACGTCGGTGTGCAGCCCACCCAGGAACTGGTCGAGAGCCTGCGCCAGCGCGTCAAGGTGCTCGGCACCCGCACCCCCGCGGAGCTGCGCGGCCTGCTCCGCGAGGAGCTGCTCAAGCTGGTCGGCACCGATGCCGACCGCACCGTGAGGACCGAGCCCGCCGACCGCAAGCCCGGCATCGTGATGGTCGTCGGGGTCAACGGCACCGGCAAGACCACCACCACCGGCAAGCTCGCCCGTGTCCTGGTCGCCGACGGCCGCAGCGTGGTGCTCGGCGCCGCCGACACCTTCCGTGCCGCCGCCGCCGACCAGCTCCAGACCTGGGGCGAGCGGGTCGGCGCCTACACCGTGCGCGGTCCGGAGGGCGGCGACCCCGCCTCCGTGGCCTTCGACGCGGTCAAGGAAGGCAAGGAGATGGGGGTAGACGTCGTCCTCATCGACACCGCCGGACGGCTGCACACCAAGACCGGCCTGATGGACGAGCTGGGCAAGGTCAAGCGCGTGGTCGAGAAGCACGCGCCGCTGGACGAGGTGCTGCTGGTCCTGGACGCCACCACCGGCCAGAACGGTCTGGTGCAGGCCCGGGTGTTCGCCGAGGTCGTGGACATCACCGGCATCGTGCTGACCAAGCTGGACGGCACCGCCAAGGGCGGCATCGTGGTGGCGGTCCAGCGCGAGCTGGGCGTCCCGGTCAAGCTGATCGGGCTCGGCGAGGGCGCGGACGATCTGGCGCCGTTCGAGCCGGAGGCGTTCGTGGACGCGCTGATCGGAGACTGACCGTAGCCGCGTTACCATCCCCCGAGAAGAAGTGCCCGCCCTCAAGGTGCAGTTGAGGACGGGCACTTCGCTTTTCCGGCGCCGCCGGGGCGCTCAGTCCCGCGCCCGCGAACGGTGTGCCACGTACGCCAGCGTGCCCAGCAGCAGCCGGGCCGCCGGGGGGCGGGTCGCGCAGTCCAGCGCGGGCGGGCGCAGCCAGCGCACCGGGCCCAGGCCGCCCCGGTCGGAGGGCGGGGCGGTGATGAACGTACCGGGGCCGAGGCCGCGCAGGTCCAGGGCGCGCGGGTCGTCCCAGCCCATGCGGTAGAGCAGCCGGGGCAGCTCGGCGGCGGCGCCGGCCGCCACGAAGAAGTGGGCGCGGCCCTCGGGGGTGACGGCCACCGGACCGAGCGGCAGGCCCATCCGCTCCAGCCGGACCAGCGCCCGGCGCCCGGCCTGCTCGCACACCTCCACGACGTCGAAGGCGCGGCCCACCGGCAGCAGGATGGAGGCGCCCGGGAACTCAGCCCAGGCCTTGGTCACCTCGTCCAGGGTGGCGCCGGCCGGCACCTCGGGCGCGAACTCCAGCGGGTGCGCGCCCGGTTCGGGACATCCGGGGTGCCCGCAGGAGCAGACGCCCGCCGCGGCCCTCGCCCCCGGCACCACGTCCCAGCCCCACAGACCGGTGAACTCGGCGACGGTGGTGCACTCCGCGGCCCGGCCACGCCGACGCGCGCCGGAGCGGATCTCGCGAATGCCGCCGATCGTGAAGCCCATGCCCCCTCCAACGGGTCCGGCGCGCCGGTGGTTACGACACGGAACGAGACGGAAGCGGAACGTAACGCTACGGCTCCGCCTTCCCTCCGGGTCAGGGGGCCAAGGTGGCGCCTTGAAGCGCGTCGGGTGGTGCACCGGAATGCATGCGCCCCTGCGTGCGCCACTCCGCCTACTTCCGTTCGTCCTATGTCAAGTGAATCGTGTGTGGCGGGCCGTGAGTTCACTTGAAGGGGTGGCGAATGGTGGCGTTTCTGTGATCCCCGTGGCCCAGCCGGTGATCGTGGGATTACTGTGAGTACGCAGAAGCCTCGGGCACATGCGTCCGTGGGTATGCCGGAGGCATTTCGGCGGCCCGTTCGAAGGGTGAGAACCGCGAGACGGCGGACCGTATTCACCGGCATTCTGATAAGGCTTGGCGCACTCAGCGGCAAGAGGTCTCGGGAATGGGGGCGTTCCATTGGGCGGCAACGGCGGTAGTGGGGCGAACGCTGACAAGCGCCCCAATGAGCTGCTCGGCTCGTGGTTCGTGCGCAGTGGCTGGTCCAAGGGCGAGCTGGCCCGCCAAGTGAACCGCAGGGCCCGCCAGTTGGGCGCCAACCACATCTCCACCGACACCTCCCGCGTGCGCCGCTGGCTGGACGGCGAGAACCCGCGCGAACCGATCCCGCGCATCCTCTCCGAGCTGTTCTCCGAGCGCTTCGGGTGCGTGGTCTCCATCGAGGACCTGGGCCTGCGCGCCGCCCGGCCCTCGCCCTCCACGTCCAGCGTCGACCTGCCCTGGACCGGCCCGCAGACCGTCGCCCTGCTCGGCGAGTTCTCCCGCAGCGACCTGATGCTCGCCCGGCGCGGCTTCCTCGGCAGCTCCCTGGCCCTGTCCGCGGGCCCCTCCCTGATCGAGCCCATGCAGCGCTGGCTGGTGCCCACCCCCGGCACCCCCGCCGTGCCCGAGCCCGACTCCCCGCTCGACTCCCGCAGGCCCGGCCGCCTGTCCAAGCCGGAGCTGGAGCTGCTGGAGTCGACCACCCGGATGTTCCGCCAGTGGGACGCCCAGTGCGGTGGCGGCCTGCGCCGCAAGGCCGTCGTCGGCCAGCTGCACGAGGTCACCGACCTGCTCCAGGAGCCCCAGCCCGGAGCCACCACCCGCAAGCTCTTCAAGGTCGCCGCCGAACTCGCCGAACTGGCCGGCTGGATGTCGTACGACGTCGGCCTCCAGCCCACCGCGCAGAAGTACTTCGTCCTCGCCCTGCACGCCGCCAAGGAGGCGGGCGACCGGCCGCTCGGCTCGTACATCCTCTCCAGCATGAGCCGCCAGATGATCCACCTGGGCCGGCCCGACGACGCCCTGGAACTGATCCACCTCGCCCAGTACGGCAGCCGCGACTGCGCGAGCCCGCGCACCCAGGCGATGCTGTATGCGATGGAGGCCCGCGCCTACGCCAACATGGGCCAGCCCGGCCGGACCAAGCGCGCGGTCCGGATGGCCGAGGACACCTTCGCCGAGGCCGAGGAGTGGGATGAGCCGGACCCCGACTGGATCCGCTTCTTCTCCGAGGCCGAGCTGTACGCGGAGAACTCGCACTCCTTCCGCGACCTCGCCTATGTCGCCGGGCGCAGCCCCACCTACGCCTCCCTCGCCGAGCCGCTGATGCGGCGGGCGGTGGAACTGTTCGCCAAGGACGGCGAGCACCAGCGGTCGTACGCGCTCAACCTGATCGGCATGGCCACCGTGCACCTGCTCCGGGGCGAGCCCGAGGCCGGCACGGAGTACGCCTCGCGGGCCATGACCGTGGCCAAGAAGGTCCGCTCCGAACGGGTGAACAACCGTATCCGAAAGACGGTCGACACGGCCGTGCGCGACCACGGCGACCTCGCCGCCGTGGTCGACCTGACCGAACAGCTCGCCGTCGACCTCCCGGACGCCGAGGCCGTCTGACCCCGGCGCCCCCCGAACCCCGGCCGCGGCCGGACCTCCCGAACCGCCCGACTCGGCTCCCCCAACGCCAGGTCATCGAGAGGTCCGCGCCGCGGCCGGCCTGTGAGCGCCGGGGCCGCCGCGCGCCCGCCCGCCACCGGCCCGTCGACGCCCGGCGCCGCCGCGACCACGCCCGGTGACCCGGACCCGCCCTTCACCCACGCGTAACACACAGGACGCCTTCGTCACCCCCGTGAAACACCGAGGCGCTCCCGTCGAAACCGCGCTGCGTCAGTCTCTGGCGCATAACCGGCCCACCCCTCGCCCGACCGGAGCGCGGCGACACCACCCGCGCGGGCCGACCCACACGACGAGGAGACGCCGATGGCCCCAGCCATCATGCTCGCGGCGGACGCCCCCAAGCTGTCGGCCGCCAACACCGGCTTCATGCTCATCGCATCAGCCCTGGTCCTGCTCATGACCCCGGGCCTCGCCTTCTTCTACGGCGGCATGGTCCGCGTCAAGAGCACCCTGAACATGCTGATGATGAGCTTCATCAGCATGGGTGTCGTCACCATCCTGTGGGTGCTCTACGGCTTCTCGATGAGCTTCGGCACGGACCACGGCTCCCTGATCGGCTGGTCCTCCGACTTCGTCGGCTGGACCGGCATAGGAAAGACCGACCTGTGGCCGGGCTACACCATCCCGGTCTTCGTCTTCGCCGTGTTCCAGATGATGTTCGCGATCATCACACCGGCCCTGATCAGCGGCGCCCTCGCCGACCGGGTGCGGTTCAGCGCCTGGACGATCTTCCTGGTGCTGTGGGTCACCCTCGTCTACTTCCCGGTGGCCCACTGGGTCTGGGGCACCGGCGGCTGGGCCTTCAAGCTCGGCGTGATCGACTTCGCCGGCGGTACGGCGGTGCACATCAACGCCGGTGCCGCGGCCCTCGGCGTCATCCTCGTCATCGGCAAGCGCGTCGGCTTCAAGAAGGACCCGATGCGCCCGCACAGCCTGCCGCTGGTCATGCTCGGCGCCGGCCTGCTGTGGTTCGGCTGGTTCGGCTTCAACGCCGGGTCCTGGCTCGGCAACGACGACGGCGTCGGCCCGCTGATGTTCGTCAACACCCAGATCGCCACCGCCGCCGCCATGCTCGCCTGGCTCGGCTACGAGAAGATCCGGCACGGCGCCTGCACCTCCCTCGGCGCGGCCTCCGGCGCGGTCGCGGGCCTTGTCGCCATCACCCCCTCCGGCGGCGCGGTCACCCCGCTCGGCGCGATCGCCGTCGGCGCCATCGCCGGTGTCGCCTGCGCCTCGGCCGTCGGTCTGAAGTTCCGCTTCGGCTACGACGACTCCCTGGACGTCGTCGGCGTCCACATGGTCGGCGGCATCATCGGCTCCCTGCTGATCGGCTTCTTCGCCAGCGGCAAGGGCCAGTCCACCGCCACCGGCGTCTTCTACGGCGACCACTCCTTCACCCAGCTGTGGAAGCAGTGCGCCGGAGTCGGCGGGGTGCTCGCCTACTCTCTGATCGTCTCCGCCGTCCTCGCCTTCCTCCTCGACAAGACCCTCGGCATGCGGGTCACCCAGGACGAGGAGGTCTCCGGCATCGACCGCGCCCAGCACGCCGAGACCGCCTACGACTTCAGCGGTGCCGGCGGCGGCGTCCTCGGCTCCGCCGTCCCGGCCGGCGCGGGCAGCGGGAAGCAGACCGACAACCCGACCGGGCAGCAGACCGGCAAGCAGACCAGGAAGGTGGACGCATGAAGCTCATCACGGCCGTCGTCAAGCCCTACCGGCTCGACGAGATCAAGGAGGCCCTCCAGGCCTTCGGCGTCCACGGACTGACGATCACCGAGGCCAGCGGCTACGGGCGGCAGCGGGGCCACACCGAGGTCTACCGCGGGGCGGAGTACACCGTCGACCTGGTGCCCAAGATCCGCATCGAGGTGCTGACCGAGGACGACGACGCCGAACAGCTGATCGAGACCCTCGTCAAGGCGGCCCGGACCGGCAAGATCGGCGACGGCAAGGTCTGGTCGGTCCCGGTCGAGACGGCCGTACGGGTGCGCACCGGCGAGCGCGGCCCGGACGCGCTCTGAGACGGCAGCTGGCCACGGGAAACGGGAGGCGCTGTGACGGGTGACGGGATGCGGACACGGGCCGAGGGCACCGGACCCGGCGGTTACGCGGCGGCACGGCTGCGCCTCCTCACCGAGGGGGCGCACCCCGGGCCCGCGCGCCGCGCCGCCCTCGCCGGACTGACCGACGACTGGCTCGCCGCCCTCTTCACCGGCGGGGCCGGCCAGGCCCGGGGCGTCAGCCTCGTCGCCGTCGGCGGCTACGGCCGCGGCGAGCTGTCCCCGCGCAGCGACCTCGACCTCCTGCTGCTGCACGACGGCTCCGACGCGGCCGCGGTCGCGGCCCTCGCCGACCACCTCTGGTACCCGGTCTGGGACCTCGGCCTCGCCCTCGACCACTCCGTGCGCACCCTCGCCGAGGCCCGCAGGACGGCCGGCGAGGACCTGAAGGTCCAGCTCGGCCTGCTGGACGCCCGCCACCTCGCCGGCGACGACGCCCTGACCGCCGGGCTGCGCACCGCCGTCCTCGCCGACTGGCGCGACCAGGCCCCACGGCGGCTGCCCGAACTCCGGGAGCTGTGCGACGAACGGGCCGAGCGGCACGGCGAGTTGAGGTACCTCCTCGAACCCGACCTCAAGGAGGCCAGGGGCGGGCTGCGCGACGCCACCGCGCTGCGCGCCGTCGCCGCCTCCTGGCTCGCCGACGCCCCGCGCGAGGGCCTGGCCGAGGCCCGCCGGAGCCTGCTCGACGTGCGCGACGCGCTCCACCTGGCCACCGGCCGCGCCACCGACCGGCTCGCGCTCCAGGAACAGGACGAGGTCGCCGCCGGGCTGGGCCTGCTCGACGCGGACACCCTGCTGCGGCAGGTCTACGAGGCCGCGCGGGTCGTCTCGTACGCCGGTGACGTCACTTGGCGCGAAGTGGGGCGCGTGCTGCGTTCACGCTCCGTCCGTCCGCGCCTGCGCGCCATGCTGGGCGGGAAGCCGGCCGCCGAGCGCTCCCCGCTGGCCGAGGGCGTGGTCGAACAGGACGGCGAGGTGGTGCTCGCCCGTGCCGCGCGCCCCGAGCGCGACCCCGTGCTCCCGCTGCGCGCCGCGGCCGCCGCCGCACAGGCCGGCCTCCCGCTCTCCCCGCATGCCGTACGCCGCCTGGCCACCGCCCGCCCGCTGCCCACGCCCTGGCCCGCCGAGGCCCGCGAGCTGCTGGTCACCCTGCTCGGCTCCGGCCGCCCCACCGTCGACGTCTGGGAGGCCCTGGAGGCGGAGGGCCTGATCAGCAGGCTGCTGCCGGACTGGGAACGGGTCCGCTGCCGCCCCCAGCGCAACGCCGTCCACGTCTGGACCGTCGACCGGCACCTGATCGAGACCGCTGTCCGCGCCGCCGCGCTCACCCGGCACGTCGGCCGCCCCGACCTGCTCCTGGTCGCCGCCCTGCTGCACGACATGGGCAAGGGCTGGCCCGGCGACCACTCGGTGGCCGGCGAGATCATCGCCAAGGACGTGGCCGCCCGGATCGGCTTCGACCCCGCCGACACCGCCGTACTGGCCACACTGGTCCGCCACCATCTCCTGCTGGTCGACACCGCCACCCGCCGTGACCTGGACGATCCCGCCACCGTCCGCTCGGTCGCCGAGGCGGTCGGCAGCCAGGCCACCCTGGAACTGCTGGCCGCCCTCACCGAGGCGGACGCCCTCGCCACCGGACCGGCCGCCTGGTCCTCCTGGCGCGGCTCCCTGGTCGCCGACCTGGTCCGCCGCGTCGCCGCCCTGCTCGCCGGCGACGTACCGGACGAGCCCGCGCCCGCCGCCCCCACCGCCGAACAGGAACGGCTGGCCGTCGAGGCATTCCGCACCGGCGGCCCGGTCCTCGCCCTGCGCGCCCGCACCGAGCCGCTCCCCGCCGAGGAACCGCCCGGCGCGCCCGAACCGCTCGGTGTCGAGCTGCTCATCGCCGTACCCGACCAGGCCGCGGTGCTGCCCGCGGTCGCCGGGGTGCTCGCCATGCACCGGCTCACCGTGCGCACCGCCGAACTGCGCACCCTGCGACTGCCCGAATGGGCCAAAGACGGCGACGACGACGGCGCGGTGCTGCTGCTCGACTGGCGGGTGGCCGCCGAGTACGGCTCGCTGCCCGAGGCGACCCGCCTGCGCGCCGACCTGGTCCGCGCCCTCGACGGCTCCCTGGACATCGCCGGCCGCCTCGCCGAACGGGACGCCGCCTATCCGAGGCGCCGCGGTCCCGCGGCCCCGCCGCCCCGGGTCGGCGTGGCGCCCGCCGCCTCCCACCACGCCACCGTGATCGAGGTCCGCGCCCAGGACGCGCCCGGCCTGCTGCACCGCATCGGCACCGCCCTGGAGAAGGCGGGCGTCCGCGTGCGCAGCATGCACGTGAGCACGCTGGGCGCCAACGCGGTCGACGCCTTCTACGTCACGACCGGCACGGGCGAGCCGCTGCCGGCGGCGGACGCGGGGACGGTCGCGCGGGGGCTGGAGGAGGCCCTGCGCCCGGGGTGACGCACGCCGAATGCGGCGGGCGGGGACTGATGCCCTGCCGGGCCGGATACCCTGGAGGGCAGCCCAGACCACTCCGACCCCGAGGACCGACGCCACCGTGTTCGATACCCTCTCCGACCGCCTCAGCGCGACTTTCAAAAACCTCCGCGGCAAGGGCAGGTTGTCCGAGGCGGACATCGACGCCACGGCACGCGAGATCCGCATCGCGCTCCTCGAAGCGGACGTGGCCCTTCCTGTCGTGCGCACGTTCATCAAGAACGTCAAGGAGCGCGCGCTCGGCGCCGAGGTCTCCAAGGCGCTGAACCCCGCCCAGCAGGTCCTGAAGATCGTCAACGACGAGCTCGTGACCATCCTCGGCGGCGAGACCCGCCGCCTGCGCTTCGCCAAGCAGCCGCCCACCGTGATCATGCTCGCGGGTCTCCAGGGTGCCGGTAAGACCACCCTCGCGGGCAAGCTCGGCCGCTGGCTCAAGGAGCAGGGCCACTCCCCGCTGCTGGTCGCCTGTGACCTCCAGCGGCCCAACGCGGTCAACCAGCTCAGCGTCGTCGCCGAGCGCGCGGGCGTGGCCGTCTACGCCCCGGAGCCGGGCAACGGCGTCGGCGACCCGGTGAAGGTCGCCAAGGACTCCATCGAGTTCGCGAAGTCCAAGGTCCACGACATCGTGATCGTGGACACCGCCGGCCGTCTCGGCATCGACCAGGAGATGATGCAGCAGGCCGCGGACATCCGCGACGCCGTCTCCCCGGACGAGATCCTCTTCGTCGTCGATGCGATGATCGGTCAGGACGCGGTCAACACCGCCGAGGCCTTCCGCGACGGCGTCGGTTTCGACGGCGTGGTGCTGTCCAAGCTCGACGGCGACGCCCGCGGCGGTGCCGCCCTGTCGATCCGGCAGATCACCGGCAAGCCGATCATGTTCGCGTCGAACGGCGAGAAGCTGGACGACTTCGACGCGTTCCACCCGGACCGGATGGCCTCCCGCATCCTCGACATGGGTGACCTGCTCACCCTGATCGAGCAGGCGGAGAAGACCTTCAGCCAGGAAGAGGCCGCCAAGATGGCCTCGAAGCTGGCGTCCAAGAAGGGCCAGGACTTCACCCTGGACGACTTCCTGGCCCAGATGGAGCAGGTCCGCAAGATGGGCTCCATCTCCAAGCTGCTCGGCATGCTCCCGGGCATGGGCCAGATCAAGGAGCAGATCCAGAACATCGACGAGCGCGACGTCGACCGCACCGCGGCGATCATCAAGTCGATGACCCCGGGCGAGCGCCAGGACCCGACGATCATCAACGGCTCCCGCCGCGCCCGTATCGCCAAGGGCTCCGGTGTCGAGGTCAGCGCCGTGAAGAACCTGGTCGAGCGGTTCTTCGAGGCCCGCAAGATGATGTCCCGGATGGCCCAGGGCGGCGGCATGCCGGGCATGCCGGGCATCCCGGGCATGGGCGGCGGCCCCGGCCGGCAGAAGAAGCAGCAGAAGAAGGCCAAGGGCAAGCAGCGCTCCGGCAACCCGATGAAGCGCAAGCAGCAGGAGCTGGAGGAGGCCCAGCGCCGCGAAGCCGCCGCGCAGGGCGGGAACGCGTTCGGGCTGCCCCAGCAGGGCGGCCAGGAGTTCGAGCTGCCGGACGAGTTCAAGAAGTTCATGGGCTGACGGCCGTACGGCCCCGAAGGGCGCCCCCTCGCACGAGGGGGCGCCCTTCGGCATGTGCCGCCCGGCTATCTGCCGTAACGTCCCTGTATGAGCAATGCGGCGCCCCCGCGCAAGGACCCGGAGCAGCCGTGGCGCGCCGAGGGCACCCCCGAGGGGCCCCGGCGCCCCGGCGGCCCCGGACTCCGGGGCGGCAAGTGGTGGGGGCTGCTGGTCACCGCGCTGATCGTCTTCCTGCTGGCCTGGGTCGGCCTGAACTACCTCGGCCAGGGCAACCAGCCGACGATCTCCTACACCGAGTTCAGCCGACAGGTCTCCGAGGGCAACGTCGCCACGATCTACTCCAAGGGCGACGCGATCCAGGGGCAGCTGAAGAGCGCCCGGAACAACCCCGAGGGCGGCGGCCGGTACACCCGCTTCAAGACCCAGCGCCCGGCGTTCGCGGACGACCGGCTGTGGCAGAACCTCAGCAGTCACGGCGTCACGGTGACCGCGCGGCCGGTGGTACAGGAGCGCAGTTTCCTGTCCAACCTGCTGCTCTCCTTGATCCCGATCCTGATCCTGGTCGCCGTGTGGGTCTTCTTCGCCCGGCGGCTCGGCGGGGCGCTGTCCGGGGGCGCGGGCGGTCTGTTCGGCCGCCGGGCGCCGCCCCGGCCGGTCGGCCCGGCACCGGGCACCGAGCGCACCACCTTCGCCGACGTGGCCGGCATCGACGAGGTCAAGGGCGAGCTGGACGACGTCGTCGACTTCCTCGAACACCCGGACGCCTACCGCCGGATGGGTGCCAAGCTGCCGCGCGGGGTGCTGCTCGCGGGCCCGCCCGGCACCGGGAAGACCCTGCTCGCACGGGCGGTGGCGGGGGAGGCCGGGGTGCCGTTCTTCTCGGCGTCGGCGTCGGAGTTCATCGAGATGATCGTCGGCGTGGGCGCGTCCCGGGTGCGGGAACTGTTCGCCGAGGCCCGCAAGGTGGCGCCGTCCATCATCTTCATCGACGAGATCGACACCATCGGCCGGGCGCGCAGCGGCAGCACGGCGATGAGCGGCCACGACGAGCGGGAGCAGACGCTCAACCAGATCCTCACCGAGATGGACGGCTTCTCCGGCTCCGAGGGCGTGATCGTCATCGCGGCGACCAACCGCGCGGACATCCTGGACCCGGCACTGACCCGTCCGGGCCGCTTCGACCGGGTGGTCAGCGTGGCCCCGCCGGACCGTTCGGGCCGGGAGGCGATCCTGCGCATCCACACCCGGGACGTGCCGCTCGCCCCGGACGTCGACCTGGCCCGGCTGGCGCGGGCCACCCCCGGGATGACCGGCGCGGACCTGGCGAACCTCGCCAACGAGGCCGCGCTGCTCGCGGTCAAGCGCAAGCAGGACCGGGTGACCGCCGCCGACCTGTCCGAGGC
Source organism: Streptomyces sp. SCPE 10 (assembly GCF_051980735.1). Taxonomy (NCBI): domain Bacteria; kingdom Bacillati; phylum Actinomycetota; class Actinomycetes; order Kitasatosporales; family Streptomycetaceae; genus Streptomyces; species Streptomyces sp. SCPE 10. The sequence continues at coordinate 5,459,813 of NZ_CP197069.1, forward strand.
GCTGGAGAAGGTCCAGCTGGGCGCCGAGCGCACGCTGGTGATGCCGGAGGAGGACCGGCGCCGTACGGCGTACCACGAGAGCGGCCACGCGCTGCTCGGCATGCTGCAACCGGGCGCGGACCCGGTCCGCAAGATCACCATCGTGCCGCGCGGCCGGGCGCTCGGGGTGACGATGTCCACGCCGGAGGTGGAGCGGTACGCGCACTCCGAGGAGTACCTGCGCGGCCGGATCATCGGCGCGCTGGGCGGCATGGCCGCCGAGGAGGTCGTCTACGGCGTGGTCACCACGGGCGCGGAGAGCGACCTGGAGCAGGTCACCAACATCGCGCGCGGGATGGTGGCCCGCTGGGGCATGAGCGAGCGCGTCGGCCGGCTGTCGGCCCTGCCGAGCGACGCCCAGCAGGCCTACGGGCTGGCCGCCGCCCCGCAGACCCTGGACGTCATCGACGCCGAGATGCGGCGGATCGTGGACGAGTGCTACGACGAGGCGCGCCGCAAACTCCGCGACCACCGCGGGCAGTTGGACGCGCTGGCGGGGGCGCTGCTGGAGCACGAGACGCTGGAGGAGGCGGACGCGTACCGGATCGCCGGCGTCACCCGGCTGACCAAGGAAGCCGAAGAACCCCGGTGATCGGGGGCCTCAGGGCACGCGGGCGATCAGATAGCGGAAGACGTTGGGCATCCGGACGGTGCCGTCCGGGCGGCGGTAGGTGTGCAGGGCCTCGGCCAGCTCCTTGTCGACCTGTTCGGCGCCGGTCGCCCGGGCCGCCGCGTCGAACAGTCCCGTGGCGAGCAGTCCGCGGACCGCGCTGTCCGGGTCGGCGTACCCGAAGGGGCAGGAGACCCGACCGGAGCCGTCGGGCCGCAGCCCCGCCCGCCGGGCGGTCTCCTCCAGGTCGTCCCGGCCGGCCGGGCGCCAGCCGTCCGCCCTGCGCAAAGGATCGGCCAGTTTCGCCGCCACCCGCAGCACCGAGGAGGTGGCACAGCGTTCCGGCGGACCCCAGCCGACCAGTACCACGGCGGCCCCCCGGGCGGCGAGCGGCAGCGCGCCGGCCAGCAGCCGGCCGGGCTCCTCGGAGCCGTCCGCGGGCCGGCGCAGGGGCTCGAAGAGGGTCACGAGGGTGAACGGGGCGCGCTCCGTCGCGCGCGGGAGACGCGCCCAGAGCTGCGCCCGTGCGCCCCCGCCGTCCCGGTCGGCGGGCAGCAGCCGTTCGCGGGCCAGGGCGAGCAGTTCGGGGCAGGAGTCGACGCCGGTGACCGCGGCGCCGCGCGCCACGGCCGGCAGCAGGGCGAGCCCGGAGCCGCAGCGCAGGCCCAGCAGGCGGCTGGCCGGGCCGACGTCGAGCCGTTCGTGGACGGCCTCGTGGAGCGGTACGAGCATCCGCTCCTGGATCTCGGCCCAGTCCCGCGCGCGGGCGCTCTGCCGGTTCTCGGTGTCCGCGTGCGGCGGACGGTGCCGCACGAGCGAAGCTGTCATGGACAAGCGCTCCCATCCGTCGACGGTTCGCCGCTGTGCCGGATCGCGTGTGGTCCCCGTGTCCGTGCGTGCGCACTTTCCACATGCCAGGTAACTGCGGGCACGCGGCCCCGTCCAGGGGGCGTGGGGATCGCTTGGGCGCACGGCACGGGTGTGGCGAGAATTCACATCCCGGCAACCCGGGCGGCCCTACGGTGTGCACGCCGGAGGACGGGCCGGTGCCGGGGGGTGCGGTCGCGCACGGTAACGTCGCGACCGTCACGAGCGCTGACCGAGGTGCGACGTGGCGTCAAGAGCGGCCGAATCGCCCCTTGCGCATCCGCCGACCATCGCCGCGACAGGGCGTACTGGTCGGATCGTAGTGCCGTCTACGCACCGGCTTGGGAGGAGCTGTGAGGCTTCTCCGCAGATCAGCGCACCCGCCCTCGTCAGGACGCATCAGCGGCAACTGACGGGTACGTGCAAATTATTTGGGATGCCCCGGAATAGGAACACAGCGTGCCCTCCGCTCGTTGTCATTACGTGAGCACGACACAGACACCACCTGTTCTCGCCGCAGAGCTGGCACAGGCGTGGGCCGACATTCAGCGGTACCACCCCGAGCTGCCGGACCTTGCCGCGCCAGAGTCCCTGATCGGGGAGTCGTCGTCCGCGTGCGGGCACGAACTCTCCTTCGAACGGCTGCTCCATGAGGCAGTCCACGGCATCGCCGCCGCGCGCGGGGTCCGCGACACCTCCCGGGCCGGCCGCTACCACAACCGCCGGTTCCTCGCGATCGCCGAGGAGTTGGGCCTCGACCACCCGGAGGAGCCGCATCCCAGCAGCGGCTTCTCCCTGGTCACGCTCAACCCCGAGGCGAAGCGGCGCTACCGCCCGACCATCGAACGCCTCCAGCGCGCCCTGAAGGCGCACTCGGCGGCGACCACGGAGGACACCTCCCGTACCTTCCGGGGCCCGGCCGCCCGGCACGGCTCCTCCGGCGGAGGCGTCCGCGTCAAGGCCGTCTGCGACTGCGGCCGCAACGTCCGCGTGGTCCCCTCGGTTCTCGCCCAGGCCCCCATCGTCTGCGGCGGCTGCGGCAAACCGTTCCGCATCCCCGAGATCGCCGGCGCGGCCTGACCCCGTCGTCCCCGGCATCTCGTGGGTGCCGGACCCCACACCACGACCCCCACCCGCGTCCCGTCGGCGGCCCCAGGCCGGCGGGGCGCGGGGCCCTGCGCGCCTGCCCGGCCGCGGCCCACCCCCGCGGCCGGGAGCGACCCGCCGGGTATGGCACAATGGCTAGCTGTACTCGACAGCCGCACAGGACCCCTCTCTCCTCCGGCTGACGCGTCCATCGGGCACTCGGGTACCGCAACCCCACGCGGCAGCTCGCCGTGCCCTACCACGTCAAATCCAGGAGAACCCACTCCCGTGGCAGTCAAGATCAAGCTGAAGCGTCTGGGCAAGATCCGTTCGCCTCACTACCGCATCGTCGTCGCCGACTCCCGTACCCGCCGTGACGGCCGGGCCATCGAGGAGATCGGCAAGTACCACCCGACCTACAACCCGTCGGTCATCGAGGTGGACGCCGAGCGTGTGGCGTACTGGCTCGGCGTCGGCGCCCAGCCGACCGAGCCCGTCCTCGCCATCCTGAAGAAGACCGGCGACTGGCAGAAGTTCAAGGGCGAGCCGGCTCCCGCGCCGCTGCTCGTCGCCGAGCCCAAGCCGGCCCGTCCGTCGTTCGAGGCCCTCGGCGGTGACGACGAGGCCAAGGGTGAGGCCATCACCCAGAAGAAGAAGGCTGAGAAGAAGGACGAGGCCGCGGCTGAGTCCGAGTCGACCGAGGCCTGAGCAGCATGCTCGAAGAGGCGCTTGAGCACCTCGTGAAGGGCATCGTCGACAACCCTGACGATGTGCAGGTCGCCTCGCGCAACCTGCGCCGCGGGCGCGTGCTGGAGGTCCGGGTCCACCCGGACGACCTCGGCAAGGTGATCGGCCGCAACGGCCGTACCGCGCGCGCTCTGCGTACCGTCGTGGGCGCCATCGGCGGTCGCGGTGTCCGCGTCGACCTGGTCGACGTGGACAACGTCCGCTGACGCTTCAAAGCAACCGGCTCGGGCCGGGGAGGGCCACTCGGCCGTCCCCGGCCCGAGTCGTATGAGCAGGACACACGCAGGAGACGACAGGAGAATTGGACAGGTGCAGCTGGTAGTCGCACGGGTCGGCCGTGCCCATGGCATCAAGGGCGAGGTCACCGTCGAGGTACGTACCGACGAGCCGGAGCTCAGACTCGCCCCCGGCGCCGTACTCGCCACGGATCCCGCCTCCGCGGGGCCGCTGACCATCGAGACGGGCCGCGTGCACAGCGGCCGTCTGCTCCTGCGCTTCGAGGGCGTCACCGACCGCAACGGCGCCGAGGCCCTGCGCAACACCCTGCTGATCGCCGAGGTGGACCCCGAGGAGCTGCCCGAGGGCGAGGACGAGTACTACGACCACCAGCTCATGGACCTCGACGTGGTCACCGAGGACGGCACGGAGGTCGGCCGGATCACCGAGATCTCGCACCTGCCCTCGCAGGACCTGTTCATCGTCGAGCGCCCGGACGGCACCGAGGTCATGATCCCCTTCGTGGAGGAGATCGTCACCGAGATCGACCTGGAGGAGCAGCGGGCCGTCATCACGCCCCCGCCCGGTCTGATCGACGACCGCGCCGAGATCGCGTCGAGCCGCGAGCCGGCGGACGAGTCCGGCGCGCCGGGGGACGAGTCGTGATGCGCCTCGACGTCGTCACGATCTTCCCCGAGTACCTGGACCCCCTGAACGTCTCCCTCGTCGGCAAGGCCCGGCACCGCGGACAGCTCGCGGTGCACGTCCACGACCTGCGGGGATGGACGTACGACCGGCACAACACGGTCGACGACACGCCGTACGGCGGCGGCCCCGGCATGGTCATGAAGACCGAGCCCTGGGGCGAGGCCCTGGACACCGTCCTCGCCGACGGCTACGAGAGCGGCGCCCACGCGCCCGCGCTGATCGTGCCCACCCCCAGCGGCCGCCCCTTCACCCAGGAACTGGCCGTGGAACTCTCCGAGCGGCCCTGGCTGATCTTCACCCCGGCCCGCTACGAGGGCATCGACCGCCGGGTCTTCGACGAGTACGCCACCCGGATGCCCGTGTACGAGGTCTCCATCGGGGACTACGTCCTGGCCGGCGGCGAGGCGGCCGTCCTCGTCGTCACCGAGGCCGTCGCCCGGCTGCTGCCCGGTGTCCTCGGCAACGCCGAGTCCCACCGCGACGACTCCTTCGCCCCCGGCGCCATGGCCAACCTGCTGGAAGGCCCCGTCTACACCAAGCCGCCCGTCTGGCGCGACCGGGACATCCCGGAGGTGCTGCTCAGCGGCCACCATGGGAAGATCGCCCGCTGGCGCCGCGACGAGGCCCTGCGGCGCACCACCCTCAACCGGCCCGACCTGATCGAACGCTGCGATCCCAAGGCGTTCGACAAGAAGGACCGCGAGATGCTGTCCATCCTGGGCTGGGAACCGGACCCGGACGGCCACCCGTACGGCCGATTTTGGCGCCGGGCCGGCGGCATGGAAGAATAGGCCGCTGTTGTGCGCCCGTCCGGCGTGCGCCCCTGCCACAGGGGGACACGACGCGCGTACCGACCCGCACGACGACCTCCTGTACATCTACCTCCCGTTGATGACCTGTGGCATCAGCGAAGAAAGCAGACGAAATGTCTCACCTGCTCGACACCGTCGACGCCGCGTCGCTGCGCAGCGACATCCCGGCCTTCCGCCCGGGTGACACCGTCAACGTGCACGTCCGCGTCATCGAGGGCAACCGCTCCCGTGTGCAGCAGTTCAAGGGCGTGGTGATCCGTCGCCAGGGCTCCGGTGTCCGCGAGACCTTCACGGTCCGCAAGGTCTCGTTCTCCGTCGGCGTCGAGCGCACCTTCCCGGTGCACACCCCGATCGTCGAGAAGATCGAGCTGGTCACCCGTGGTGACGTGCGCCGCGCCAAGCTGTACTACCTCCGTGAGCTGCGCGGCAAGGCCGCGAAGATCAAGGAGAAGCGCGAGAGCTGAGCGCTTCCCCGGAGTCACAGCGGGGACGGATAACATCTCGCCCCGATGGACACCGAAGCACAGCCGACGGAACGCGACCGCCCCTCCCTCCCGGAATCCCCGGGTCCGGAGGAGCGGTCGCGTTCCTCGTTGCCGACGCGGATCGTCGAGTGGCTGCCCGGCGGCCGTGTCACCCTCACCCTCTTCGCCTGCCTGGCGTTCCTGCTCCTGCTGAGCACCTTCGTGGTGCAGCCCTTCCAGATCCCCAGCGGATCCATGGAGCAGGGGCTGCGGATCGGCGACCGCGTCCTTGTCAACAAGCTCGTCTACCGATTCGGTGCCGGGCCCGGTCGCGGGGACGTGATTGTGTTCGACGGAACCGGGTATTTCGGGGACGGCGACTACATCAAACGCGTCGTCGGGGTGGGCGGGGACCACGTGGTCTGCTGCACCAGGCAGGGGAGGATCGAGGTGAACGGCCGCGCGGTCGACGAGTCTGCGTTCCTCTACCCCGGGGACAGCGCCTCCAGCGTGCCCTTCGACATCGTGGTGCCGCCCGGCACCCTCTTCGTCCTCGGTGACCACCGCAGCGACTCCAGTGACTCCCGCGACCACCTCGGCTCGCCCGGCGGCGGCATGATCCCCGTCGGCGACGTCATCGGCCGGGCCGACTGGATCATCTGGCCGTACCGCCACTGGACCCATCTGACCCGGCCGTCCGCCTACGCGCGCGTGCCCGCCGCGGCGGGTGGCGCCCATGGGTAGCCGGGCCAGACCGCGTGCCGGTTCCGGCGCCCCCGCGGGCCGCCGGCGGCCCGCCAAGGGCCGTGCGTCCGCGTCCGGCGGGACCCGCCGCACCTCGGCGCCCGGCGGCCGCAGCCGCGCCGAACGGCGCAAGCTCCAGCGCAAGGTCAAACGCAAGCGCAGGCGCTCGGCCGTGCGGGAGATCCCCCTCCTGGTGGGGGTCGCGGTCCTCATCGCCCTGGTCCTGAAGACCTTCCTGGTCCAGGCGTTCGTGATCCCGTCCGGCTCCATGGAGCAGACGATCCGGATCGGCGACCGCGTCCTGGTCGACAAGCTCACCCCCTGGTTCGGCGCCGAGCCGCACCGCGGGGACGTCGTGGTCTTCCGCGACCCGGGCGGCTGGCTGGACGGCGAACAGACCAAGGCCACGTCCGACCCGGTCGTCCTCAAACAGCTCAAGGAAGGCCTGAGCTTCATCGGGCTGCTCCCGTCCGACAACGAGAAAGACCTGATCAAACGGGTCATCGGGGTCGGCGGCGACCATGTGAAGTGCTGCGACGCCAAGGGCCGCATCACCGTCAACGGCGTCCCGCTCGACGAGAAGGACTACCTCTACCCGGGCAACGCGCCCTCCGCCACGCCCTTCGACGTCACCGTCCCCAAGGGCCGGCTGTGGGTGATGGGCGACCACCGCGCCTACTCCGCCGACTCCCGCTTCCACCGGGACTCCCCGTTCGGCGGAACGGTCTCGGTGGACTCGGTGGTCGGCCGGGCCATGTGGATCGGCTGGCCGGTCGGCCACTGGACGCGCCTGGAGGAACCTAAAACCTTTGCAAGCGTTGGCCGGGCCGGGACGGGGACCGCTGCGGCCCGGCCCCCGTCGCATAGGGTTGACCACGAGAATCCGAACGGAATGACCCGGCTCCCGACCCCTGCGGAACTCCCGCTCGTTATGGGAGTGGTGGGCCTGCGCCGTCTGTGGCGCGGGCGGCGGCACGGAGTAAGGAGTTGGCGTGGGGGATGTGGCGGTTGGCGCACGGTCGGGACACGACGGCGAGGAGCACCGCGGAGACCCCGCGGCGGCGAACGGCTCGGACCCGGACGGCGCCATGACCACCGGGAACGACGCGACGGCGGGAGACGACGGCATGCCGCGTGACGAACGGGGCGGCGGCGCGGGCGAGTCCGCGCCGCCGCCCAAGCCGCGCTCCTTCTGGAAGGAGCTGCCGATCCTGATCGTCATCGCGCTGGTCCTTGCGCTGCTGATCAAGACGTTCCTGGTGCAGGCGTTCTCGATCCCCTCGGCCTCCATGGAGAACACCCTCCAGGTGGGCGACCGGGTGCTGGTCGACAAGCTGACGCCGTGGTTCGGCTCCAAGCCCGAGCGCGGCGAGGTCGTCGTCTTCCACGACCCCGACAACTGGCTGGAGGGCGAGCCCGCGCCGAACCCCAACGCGGTGCAGAAGGTCCTCAGCTGGATCGGGCTGATGCCGTCGGCCAATGAGAAGGACCTGATCAAGCGGGTGATCGGCGTCGGCGGCGACACCATCGAGTGCAAGAACTCGGGCCCGCTGCTGGTCAACGGCAAGGCGCTGAACGAGCCGTACGTCTACCCCGGCAACACGCCGTGCAGCATGGACGACCAGGGCGGCCAGTTCAAGGTGAAGGTCCCCAAGGGCTTCATCTGGGTGATGGGCGACCACCGCCAGAACTCCCGCGACTCGCGCTACAACCAGAACGACAAGAACCACGGCTTCGTGCCCGTGAACAAGGTCGTCGGCCGCGCCATCGTCAAGGCCTGGCCCATCAACCGCTGGGGCACCCTGCCCGTCCCGGACACCTTCGACCAGCCCGGCCTGAACAACCAGCAGTCCTCCTCGGCCGCCTCCCTGACGGTCGCCCCCGAGGGCATCGCCGTCGCGGCCGTCGCACCGGTCGTGATCTGGCGGCGCCGGCGTGCCGACCGGCTGCGGTCCGACGCCCTGTCCAAGGCGACGAGCGGACGGCGCTGACCCCGTCGCCGCCCTGGACCCGGCCCCCGTGTGAAGCTCCGGGAAAGCTCTGCCCCGGCTGGTGAAGGAGGGGCTGACCTCGCTCGGTACCGGCAGGTAGGGTGCGGGTCCATGGGTGGCGAGAGCACGACGCGTACGGCCCCGCACAGCGGCGGCACCGGGACGGCACCGGCCGGCGGCAGCCGGCTCGGGCAGCGGCTGTCCGGGGTGGCCGTGGCCCTGGGCCTGGTGCTGTTCCTCGGCGGCTTCGGCTGGGCGGCCGTCGCCTACCGGCCGTACACCGTGCCCACCAGCTCCATGACCCCCACCATCGACGCCGGTGACCGCGTGCTCGCCGAGCGCGTGGACGGCGGCGAGGTGCGCCGCGGTGACGTGGTCGTCTTCCGCGACAACAGCTGGGTCACCGGCTCCCTCGTGGTCAAGCGCGTGGTGGCGGTCGGCGGCGACACCGTCTCCTGCTGCACGGACGGCAAGCTGACCGTCAACGGCAAGCAGATCCAGGAGCCGTACCTGCCCAAGGGCACTCTGGCCGAGAACCAGAACTTCCCGACCGTGACCGTCCCCCGCGGCCGCCTCTTCCTGCTCGGCGACGAACGCCAGGGCTCCCTGGACTCCACCGCCCACCTCACGGACGCCGCCAAGGGCACCGTCGCCGCCGACGCGGTGAAGGCCCGGGTGGACGCCGTCGTCTGGCCCTGGAAGGGCATGCTGGGCCGCCCCACCGGCTTCGAGGCGCTCGGCCCGCTCTCCCAGCCGGGCCCGCTGAGCACCATCGGGCTGCTGATCGTCGCCGGCGCCGTCCTGGTCCTCGGCGGCGGCGCCTACGGCCCGATCGCCAAGCGCGCGGGCCGCTCCCGGGCCCGCGCCACCGGCACGGAGGCGGCCGGTGTCCGCTGAGACCGCACCCGAACAGCCCCGCGAGGGCGGCCTGCGCAAGGTCGCCCGCGTGGTCCTCCTCGACCCCCACGACCGCATCCTCCTGCTGCACGGCCACGAGCCCGACGACCCCGCCGACGACTGGTGGTTCACCCCCGGCGGCGGCGTGGAGGGAGCCGAGACCCGCGCCGAGGCGGCGCTGCGGGAACTCGCCGAGGAAACCGGCATCACCGAGGTCGACCTCGGCCCGGTGCTGTGGCGGCGCCGCTGCTCCTTCCCGTTCGCGGGCCGCCGCTGGGACCAGGACGAGTGGTACTACCTGGCCCGTACCACCCAGACCGCGACCGCGGCGACGGGCCTGACCGAACTGGAACGGCGCAGCGTCGTCGGAGCGCGTTGGTGGACGTGCCAGGAACTGACCCGGGCACATGAGACGGTGTATCCGACCAGACTCGCCGAGCTGCTGCGCACGCTGCTCGACGAGGGTCCCCCGGCCGGCCCCGTGACCCTTGACACCGAAATCGTCTGAGGGCCGGTGGAACTGGCGCACAATGGGGGGATCGCACGGCTGAAGGGGAACATGCCATGAGCGCCGAGGACCTCGAGAAGTACGAGACCGAGATGGAGCTGAAGCTCTACCGGGAGTACCGAGACGTCGTCGGTCTCTTCAAATTCGTGATCGAGACGGAACGGCGTTTCTACCTCACCAACGACTACGAGATGCAGGTGCACTCGGTCCAGGGCGAGGTGTTCTTCGAGGTGTCGATGGCGGACGCCTGGGTCTGGGACATGTACCGGCCGGCCCGCTTCGTCAAGCAGGTGCGCGTGCTCACGTTCAAGGACGTGAACATCGAGGAGCTGAACAAGAGCGACCTGGAGCTGCCGGGCGGCTGATGACCTGCGGCTTCTCGTCCCGTCACCCGTCGGGGTGACGGGGTTTTCCACAACCGCCCGGTAGTCCACCAAGATCCACTCGCCGGGCCGGGATGCGTGACCGTTGGCGCCGGAGGTGGTGCCGACATGAACGCACGCGAAGCGATCGGCAGGTACGGAGAGAACCTGGCCGCCCGCCGGCTGACCGAGGCCGGGATGACGGTCCTGGCGCGCAACTGGCGCGCCGGCCGCAGGGGCGAGATCGACATCGTGGCACGGGACGGCGAGGTCCTGGTCGTCTGCGAGGTCAAGACCCGCGCGGGCGGCCGCTACGAACATCCCATGGCCGCGGTGACCCCCGAGAAGGCCGCCCGACTGCGCGACCTGGCCGAACGCTGGATCCACGCCCACGGCGGAGCCCCACCGGGCGGCGTCCGCATCGACCTGGTCGGCGTCCTCGTCCCCGGCCGCGGCGCGCCCCTGGTCGAGCACGCCCGGGGGGTGGCCTGAATGGCGTTCGCCCGCACCTGCTCCGTCGCCCTCGTCGGCGTCGAGGGCGTGGTCGTGGAAGTCCAGGCCGACCTCGAACCGGGCGTGGCCGCGTTCACCCTGGTCGGCCTGCCCGACAAGAGCCTGTCCGAGAGCCGCGACCGGGTCAGGGCGGCGGTGGTGAACTCGGGTGCCGAGTGGCCGCAGAAGAAACTCACCGTCGGCCTCAGCCCCGCCTCGGTGCCGAAGGCCGGCTCCGGGTTCGACCTGGCCGTGGCCTGCGCGGTGCTCGGGGCCGCCGAACGGATCGACCCCCGGGTCCTCGCCGACATCGTCATGATCGGCGAGCTGGGCCTGGACGGCCGGGTGCGCCCGGTGCGCGGCATCCTGCCCGCCGTGCTGGCCGCCGCCGACGCGGGGTACGAGCAGGTGGTCGTGCCGGAGTGCGCCGCCGCGGAGGCCGCGCTGGTCCCCGGGGTGTCGGTGCTCGGCGTCCGCAGCCTGCGCCGGCTCATCGCGGTGCTCGCCGAGGAGCCGGTCCCCGAGGAGGAGCCCGACGAGCCGGGCCGTCCCGACCCGCTGCTGGCCGGACTGCGGGTACCGGGCACCGGCGCCGCCACCGGCATGCACAGCCTCGGCGCCGCCCAGCACGAAGGCGAGCACGACCTGGCCGACGTGATCGGCCAGACCTCCGCCCGTACGGCCGTGGAGGTGGCCGCCGCGGGCGGGCACCACCTGTTCCTGGAGGGACCGCCGGGCGCGGGCAAGACGATGCTCGCCGAACGGCTGCCCGCCGTCCTGCCGCGGCTCACCCGGGAGGAGTCCCTGGAGGTCACGGCGGTGCACTCGGTGGCCGGACTGCTGCCACCGGGCAAACCGCTCATCGACGTCGCCCCCTACTGCGCCCCGCACCACTCGGCCACGATGCAGTCCCTCGTGGGCGGCGGCCCCGGCGTCGCCCGCCCGGGTGCGGTCTCCCTCGCCCATCGCGGCGTGCTCTTCCTGGACGAGGCACCCGAGTTCCACGGCCAGACCCTGGACGCGCTGCGGCAGCCGCTGGAGTCCGGGCACGTGGTGATCGCGCGCAGCGCGGGCGTGGTCCGCTTCCCGGCGCGTTTCCTGATGGTGCTGGCCGCCAACCCCTGCCCCTGCGGCCGTTTCTCCCAGCGCGACGCCCTGTGCGAGTGCCCTCCCTCGGCGATCCGCCGCTACCAGGCCCGGCTCTCCGGTCCGCTGCTCGACCGGGTGGACCTGCGCGTCGAGGTCGATCCGGTCACCAGGGCCCAGCTGACCGCGCCGGGCGCCCGCGGCGAGTCCACGGCGGCCGTCGCCGACCGGGTGCGGCAGGCCCGGGAGCGGGCGGCCGCCCGTCTCGCCGGCACGCCCTGGCGGACCAACGGCGAGGTGCCCGGCAGGGAGCTGCGCGGCCGCTTCCAGGCCGTCGCCGGCGCGATGGACGAGGCGGAGCGCAGCCTGGAGCGCGGCCTGCTCACGGCCCGCGGCATCGACCGGGTGCTGCGCGTCGCCTGGACGGTGGCCGACCTCGTGGGACACGACCGCCCGGACGCGTCCGACGTGGCCCTCGCCCTGCATCTGCGCACCGGCGTCCCCCGAGGGGTCCCGATGGCCATCGGCGCGCCGGCATGAGCGGGGCCGACCGGGCCCCGGGCAGGGAGCCGGACGAGGAGACGCTCGGGCGGATGTTCCTCACGCGGGTGATCGAGCCGGGGGACGAGGCCGGCGGGCGGTGGGTGCGCGAGCTGGGGGTGGGAGAGGTGGTGCGGCGGCTCAGGGAAGGCGGCGCGGCGCTCCCGGGCGTCGGCGCGGTGCGGTGGGCCGGGCTGGTGGCGCGGGCCGGCCGGGCCGAGCTGGAGCGCGATCTCGCGGCGGCCCGGGCGGCGGGCGCGCGCTTCGTGGTGCCGGGAGACCCGGAGTGGCCCGGGCAGCTGGACGACCTCGCCGACGCCCGGCCCCTCGGGCTCTGGGTCCGCGGCCGGCCCAGCCTGCGGATATGGGCGCTGAGATCGGTCGCCGTGGTCGGCGCACGGGCCTGCACCGCGTACGGCACGCATGTCGCCGCCACCCTCGCCGCCGGCCTCGCCGAACGCGGCTGGGTCGTCGTCTCCGGCGGTGCCTACGGCATCGACGCCGCCGCCCACCGCGGCGCCCTCGCCGCAGGCGGCGCCACCGTCGCCGTCCTGGCCAGCGGCGTCGACCGGCCCTACCCCCGCGGCCACACCGCCCTGATCGAGCGGATCGCGGCGCAGGGCCTGGTCGTCGGCGAGCTGCCCCCGGGCGACCATCCGACACCCAGCCGGTTCATCCTGCGCAACCGGGTGATCGCCGCCCTGACCAGGGGCACCGTCGTGGTGGAGGCCGCCTGCCGCAGCGGCTCCCTGGCCACCGCGCGCGCCGCCCAGCGTCTGGGCCGCCACACCATGGGCGTCCCGGGCCCGGTCACCAGCGCACTCTCCGCCGGGGTGCACGAACTGCTGCGCGGCGAGGCCGCCCTGGTCACCGATGCCGCCGAGGTGGCCGAGCTGGTGGGCGACATGGGTGAGCTGGCCCCCCCGCGCACCGGCCCGGTGCTGCCCCGGGACCTGCTGGCCCCGGCCGCCCGGACCGTTCTCGCCGCCCTGCCCGGGGACCGCACGGCCCCCGCCGGGGAGATCGCCCTGGGCGCCGGCACCACGCCGGACGAGGCGATCGCCAGACTGTACGAACTCCGAGCACTTGGATACGTCGAACGACATGGCGACGGCTGGAAGTTGACACGCCAGGCGATGATCTCGGCCCGCGCGGGTCGTCCCCCATGCTGACCGAGCGTGTTCGGCCGTCCGGGGGAACGCCCGACACCCTTGGGGTTTCCCGGAGTTGATGCCCCTCGGCCATCACACAGAGCGAGCTGCGGAGCGTGGCGGCGAGGTGGTCGCCGGGACCGCGCGCAGGGGTGGTGCCTCGCCGTTCGCACACCGCGACTCCCCAGTCACGCTACGCTCACGAAAACGCCTCCACAGACCGCATCAACTCGACATCAGACCGACAGCTCACCCAGCCGGCCCCTCCGGGCCACGACCCCGCACCCACGCACAGTCACGGCACTTCTCGGCACTTCACGGCAGAACGGCACAAGGCGACGAATGCCCCAGCACACCTCCGGGTCCGACCGGGCGGCGATCCCCCCAGCCGCCCGCGACGGTGGCAGCGTGCGGCCGCCCGCTCCCTCGACGCTCGACGAGCTGTGGCGGTCGTACAAGGCGACGGGGGACGACCGGCTGCGGGAGCAGCTGATCCTGCACTACTCGCCGCTCGTGAAATACGTGGCGGGCCGGGTGAGCGTCGGCCTGCCGCCCAACGTCGAGCAGGCGGACTTCGTCTCCTCCGGGGTGTTCGGGCTGATCGACGCGATCGAGAAGTTCGACATCGACCGGGAGATCAAGTTCGAGACGTACGCGATCACCCGGATCCGCGGCGCCATGATCGACGAGCTGCGGGCGCTGGACTGGATCCCGCGCTCGGTGCGGCAGAAGGCGCGCAACGTGGAGCGCGCCTACGCCACCCTGGAGGCCCGGCTGCGGCGCACCCCCACCGAGAGCGAGGTGGCCGCCGAACTGGGCATGGAGATCGACGAACTGCACGCCGTCTTCAGCCAGTTGTCGCTCGCCAACGTCGTCGCCCTGGAGGAGCTGCTGCACGTCGGCGCCGAGGGCGGGGACCGGCTGAGCCTCATGGACACGCTGGAGGACACCGCCGCGGACAATCCCGTGGAGGTGGCCGAGGACCGGGAGCTGCGACGGTTCCTCGCGCGCGCCATCAACACGCTGCCGGAGCGGGAGAAGACCGTCGTCACGCTCTACTACTACGAGGGCCTCACCCTCGCCGAGATCGGCAATGTGCTCGGGGTCACCGAGAGCCGGGTCAGCCAGATCCACACCAAGTCGGTGCTCCAGTTGCGGGCCAAGCTGGCGAGCTTCGGGCGCTGACCGGGCCCCCGTTCGGGCGGGGCGTCCTAAAGTGGTTGACGTGCCAAGGATTCGAGCGGCCTCCGTGGCCGAGCACCGGTCGATGCAGCGAGCCGCCCTGCTGGACGCGGCTCGTTCCCTGTTGTCCGAGGGCGGGACGGAGGCGCTGACCTTCCCCGCGCTGGCCGAGCGGACGGGGCTCGCGCGTTCCTCGGTGTACGAGTACTTCCGGTCCCGGGCCGCCGTGGTCGAGGAGCTGTGCGAGGTCGACTTCCCGCTGTGGGCGGCGGAGGTGGCCGCGGCCATGGAGCTGGCCGGGACGCCCGAGGCCAAGGTCGAGGCGTACGTCCGCCGGCAGCTGGCCCTGGTCGGGGACCGGCGGCACCGGGCGGTCGTGGCGATCTCCGCGAGCGAGCTGGACGCCGGGGCGCGGGAGAAGATCCGGGCGGCGCACGGGGAACTCGTCGCGATGATCGTCGAGGCGCTGGGGGAGCTGGGCCACGCGCAGCCGAGGCTGGCGGCGATGCTGGTGCAGGGCGTCGTGGACGCGGCGGTACGGCGCATCGAGCTGGGCGCGGCCGAGGACCCGGCGGCGGTCACGGACGCGGCGGTGGCGATGGTGCTGCGGGGCGTACGCGGCTGAAGACGGCCGAAGGCGGCGCGATCAGGCGGTGGAACGGCTTGGGTCGGGCGGTGAAGGCCCCGGCTCAGGCGGTGAGGACCGGCAGCAGCCTCGACGGCCCCCGCCCCAGCAGCCACGGCGGGAGCAGCGACAAGGGGTTCAGATAGGTCCCGTCCCTGAGCAGTCCCCAGTGGACGCAGGCCGACGCGCCGCAGTGCGACCCCGTCGCCTCCACCGTCCCGATCACCTCGCCCGCCGCCACCTCGTCCCCCTCGCGCACCGACGCCCCCACCGGCTCGTACGTCGTGCGCAGGTCCGTGCCGGCCAGCTCCACCGCCACCACGCCCCGTCCGGCCACCCGCCCCGCGAAGGACACCCGGCCGGGTGCCACCGCGCGCACCGGGGAACCGGCGCCGGCCGCGAGGTCGACGCCCCGGTGGCCGGGGCCGTACGGCGTCGCCGGAGGCTGCCAGCCGCGCAGGACCGGAGGCCGCGATCCCACCGGCCACAGGCGCGCGATCGCAGGCACGTCCGCCGGCGGGTCCGGGGCGGCCGGGGGCTGCGCCCGGGCCGAAGGACCCGGGGCGAGCAGGACGGACACCATGAGCAGGGCGGGGCACAGCGCCACGCGGGCCAGAACTCGTCGCATGCCCCCACCGTGGCGCACCCCCGCCGCCCGGACCCGTCGCCTGTGTGCTACTCGCGGGTTGTGGACAGTGGCGTCACCCGGTGGTCCGGCGGTCCCGTACACTTCTTCTGGCGATCCGGGTCACCGGGTCGACTTCGCACGCCCCGGTACGGCATCCGGAAACGGTTCGTACCAAGCGCCTCTCGGTCCTTCGCGGCACGGCGCGCACGGGCGTCAGGCGCGACCGCCGTCCGGCGGACGCGGCACAACCGAGAAACTCAAGGAGATACGGCCATGGCCGTCGTCACGATGCGGGAGCTGCTGGAGAGCGGCGTCCACTTCGGTCACCAGACCCGTCGTTGGAACCCGAAGATGAAGCGCTTCATCTTCACCGAGCGCAACGGCATCTACATCATCGACCTGCTCCAGTCGCTGTCGTACATCGACCGCGCCTACGAGTTCGTCAAGGAGACCGTCGCCCACGGCGGCACGGTCATGTTCGTCGGCACGAAGAAGCAGGCGCAGGAGGCCATCGCCGAGCAGGCCACCCGCGTCGGCATGCCCTACGTCAACCAGCGCTGGCTGGGCGGCATGCTCACCAACTTCTCGACCGTCTACAAGCGTCTGCAGCGCCTCAAGGAGCTGGAGCAGATCGACTTCGAGGACGTCGCGGCCTCCGGTCTGACCAAGAAGGAGCTGCTGGTCCTCTCCCGCGAGAAGGCGAAGCTGGAGAAGACCCTCGGCGGTATCCGCGAGATGCAGAAGGTGCCGAGCGCCGTCTGGATCGTGGACACCAAGAAGGAGCACATCGCCGTCGGCGAGGCCCGGAAGCTGAACATCCCGGTCGTCGCGATCCTCGACACCAACTGCGACCCCGACGAGGTCGACTACAAGATCCCGGGCAACGACGACGCGATCCGCTCCGTCACCCTGCTCACCCGTGTGATCGCCGACGCCGTCGCCGAGGGCCTCATCGCCCGTTCCGGCGTGGCCGCCGGTGACAAGGGCGAGAAGGCCGCGGGCGAGCCGCTCGCCGAGTGGGAGCGCGACCTGCTCGAGGGTGAGAAGAAGGACGAGGCCCCCGCCGCCGAGGCCCCCGCTGCCGAGGCCCCCGCCGCCGAGGCGCCGGCCGCCGAGGCCGCCCCGGCCGAGGACGAGAAGGCCGCCGAGGCCGAGCAGGCCTGACCTGCCGCGTCAGCGTTCGACAGTGGGGGCGGTGCCATCAAGTCCGCCCCCGCTGTTCACCCGTAGGTCGGCAGGACGTACGCGGTCCGCGTCCACATGCGGAACGCACACCGTACCGACCTGAAGATCTCCCAGACTTCGAGAAAGACTCACAGACTCATGGCGAACTACACCGCCGCCGACGTCAAGAAGCTCCGTGAGCTCACCGGCGCCGGCATGATGGACTGCAAGAAGGCGCTGGACGAGGCCGAGGGCAACGTCGACAAGGCCGTCGAGGCGCTTCGCATCAAGGGCCAGAAGGGCGTCGCCAAGCGCGAGGGCCGCTCCGCCGAGAACGGCGCCGTGGTCTCCATCATCGCCGACGACAACTCCTCCGGTGTCCTGGTCGAGCTGAAGTGCGAGACGGACTTCGTCGCCAAGGGCGAGAAGTTCCAGGCCGTGGCCAAGGCCATCGCCGAGCACGTCGCCAAGACCTCCCCGGCCGACCTGGAGGCCCTGCTCGCCTCCGAGATCGAGGCCGGCAAGACCGTCCAGGCGTTCGTGGACGAGGCCAACGCCAACCTCGGCGAGAAGATCGTCCTGGACCGCTTCGCGCAGTTCTCCGACGGCTACGTCACCGCCTACATGCACCGCACCATGCCCGACCTGCCCCCGCAGATCGGTGTCCTGGTCGAGCTGGACAAGCCGAACGCCGAGATCGCCAAGGGTGTCGCGCAGCACATCGCCGCGTTCGCCCCGAAGTACCTCTCCAAGGAGGACGTCCCGGCCGAGGTCGTCGAGTCCGAGCGTCGCATCGCCGAGGAGACGACCCGCGCCGAGGGCAAGCCCGAGGCCGCCCTGCCGAAGATCGTCGAGGGTCGCCTCAACGGCTTCTTCAAGGACGCCACGCTGCTCGGCCAGCCGTACGCGCTGGACAACAAGAAGTCGGTCCAGAAGGTGCTGGAAGAGGCCGGTGTCACCCTGAAGCGCTTCACGCGCATCAAGGTCGGCATCTGAGTCCGTACCGCGATCGGCGCGCGACCCGCGGAGAAATCCCGATAGGGTCGACAGCAGCCGCCCGCGCACACCGCCACACCCGGGTGCGAGGCGGACGGCAGCAGATCTGACGAGGAGGCCATTGCCGCGTATGGGAGCGAAAAGCGACCCCACCGGCAATGGCCTTCTTCGTATGTGCAACACGTGAAAGAGGCGGGATCTCCCATGACCGACAAGGCCCAGAAGAGCGACGACGGCAAAGTACGCGGCCGGTTTCTGCTGAAGCTGTCCGGAGAGGCCTTCTCCGGCGGTGGCGGCCTGGGCGTCGACCCGGACGTGGTGCACAAGATCGCCCGCGAGATCGCGGCCGTGGTGCGGGACGGCGCGCAGATCGCGGTCGTCATCGGCGGCGGCAACTTCTTCCGCGGCGCCGAACTCCAGCAGCGCGGCATGGACCGCGCCCGCTCCGACTACATGGGCATGCTCGGCACCGTGATGAACTGCCTCGCCCTCCAGGACTTCCTGGAGAAGGAGGGCATCCAGTCCCGGGTCCAGACCGCCATCACCATGGGCCAGGTCGCCGAGCCGTACATCCCGCTGCGCGCCGTGCGCCACCTGGAGAAGGGCCGCGTGGTCATCTTCGGCGCCGGTATGGGCATGCCCTACTTCTCCACCGACACCACCGCCGCCCAGCGCGCCCTGGAGATCGACGCCGAGGCGCTGCTCATGGGCAAGAACGGTGTGGACGGGGTCTACGACTCCGACCCCAAGACCAACCCCGACGCCGTCAAGTTCGACGCCCTCGGCTACGGCGAGGTCATCACCCGGGACCTGAAGGTCGCCGACGCCACCGCCATCACGCTGTGCCGCGACAACAGGCTCCCGATCCTCGTCTTCGAGCTTCTCGCGGAGGGCAATATCGCCCGTGCCGTCAAGGGTGAGAAGATCGGCACGCTGGTGGGTGACCAGGGCAGCCGGGACTGACCGGCACGCCCCCCGTCGCCCGGGTACGGCACCTGTCCGAGGGACGGACGGGACGCACCTTGGCCGGGGGATGGACAATGTCCTGCCGGTCGGGAACCGTGCAGGAAGAAGACGCGACGCAGCCGGCCGCCGAACCACCGAGGAACCGCAGCCGGGCCTTACTCAAGACACGCAGGAGCAAGTGGTGATCGAAGAGACCCTCCTCGAGGCCGAGGAGAAGATGGAGAAGGCCGTCGTGGTCGCCAAGGAGGACTTCGCCGCGATCCGCACCGGCCGTGCGCACCCGGCGATGTTCAACAAGATCGTGGCCGACTACTACGGTGCCCTGACGCCGATCAACCAGCTGGCCTCGTTCTCCGTGCCGGAGCCGCGGATGGCGGTCGTCACGCCGTTCGACAAGAGCGCGCTGCGCAACATCGAGCAGGCGATCCGCGACTCCGACCTGGGCGTCAACCCCAGCAACGACGGCAACATCATCCGAGTGGTGTTCCCCGAGCTGACCGAGGAGCGCCGCCGCGAGTACATCAAGGTCGCCAAGACCAAGGGCGAGGACGCGAAGGTCTCGATCCGCTCCGTGCGCCGCAAGGCCAAGGACGCTCTCGACAAGATGGTCAAGGACAAGGAGACCGGCGAGGACGAGGTCCGCCGTGCGGAGAAGGAGCTCGACGACCTGACGGCGAAGTACGTCGCCCAGGTGGACGAGCTCCTCAAGCACAAGGAAGCGGAGCTGCTCGAAGTCTGATGAGCGACTCTTCCTGGGGGGCGCCGCCGACGGCGGGGCAGGCCGACTACTGGGGGCCCACCGACGGTGGGCCCGTCCAGGGCGGGGCCGCCCCGGCGGGTCCCGCGTACGATGCGCCCGAGGCGCAGCAGACGCGCCCCATGCCCATCGTGCCCGACGTACCCGCGTATGGCGGAGACCAGGACGACGACCGGGGGGCCGCTCGGCTGAGCGGTCCCTTGTTCCGGGACGAACCGCAGCCGCAGTACGGAACACCACCGCAGTACGGCGCGGAGCCCCCCTACGGGACGCAGCCGCCGTACGAGCAGCAGCCCGGGTACGGCACCCCGCACCCGTCGGCACCGCCGCAGCCGTACGACCCCCACGGGACGCAGTCCCCGCCGGGAGCGCAGCCGGCGTACGAGCCGCGGCAGCAGCCGCACGGCGACCCCGGGGCCCCCTACGGCACGCGTCAGCCCCCGTACGGGACGCCCCAGCCGCCCCCGGCCCCGAGCCCGATCCAGAATCCGGAGCCCATGCCCGACGCCCCGCAGCAGCAGCCGCCGGCGCCGCAGAAGAAGAGCGCGGGCCGGGACCTGAGCGCGGCCATAGGGGTCGGCGTCGGGCTCGGCGTGGTGATCATCGCGTCGCTGTTCATCGTCAAGGCCGTCTTCGTCGGCGTGATCGCGGTCGCGGTCGTCGTCGGCCTGTGGGAGCTGACCAGCAGGCTCCAGGAGCGCAAGGAGATCAAGGCGCCGCTCGTGCCGCTCGCGGTCGGCGGCGCGGCGATGGTGGTCGCCGGCTATGTGCGCGGCGCCGAGGGCGCCTGGGTCGCCATGGCGCTCACCGCGCTCGCGGTCCTGGTCTGGCGGATGACGGAGCCACCCGAGGGCTACCTCAAGGACGTCACGGCCGGTGTCTTCGCGGCGTTCTACGTGCCGTTCCTGGCCACGTTCGTCGCGCTGCTGCTGACCGCCGACGACGGCCCCTGGCGGGTCCTGACCTTCCTGATCCTCACCGTGGTCAGCGACACCGGCGCGTATGCCGTCGGCTGGCGCTTCGGCAAACACAAGCTCGCCCCGCGGATCAGCCCCGGCAAGACCCGGGAGGGTCTGTTCGGCGCGGTGCTGTTCTCGATGGTCGCGGGCGCGCTGTGCATGCAGTTCCTGATCGACGGCGGCAGCTGGTGGCAGGGTCTGCTGCTGGGTCTCGCGGTCGCGGCCAGCGCCACCCTGGGCGACCTCGGCGAGTCCATGATCAAGCGCGATCTGGGCATCAAGGACATGGGCACGCTGCTGCCCGGTCACGGCGGCATCATGGACCGGCTGGACTCCCTGCTGCCCACGGCCCCGGTGGTCTGGCTGCTGCTGGTCCTCTTCGTCGGCTCCTGACCGCCACGCCACACCCGAACGGGCCCCCGTCCTCGAATCGGACGGGGGCCCGTCGTCGTCCTCCCGCCCACGAGAGGCGGGGGACCGGGTTCGGCGACACGATGGTGAGCAGAGTGGCCCCTGGCCCGGCGGCCCCAGCGAGGGAGTGCGAGAGATGCCCGAAGTCACCGAGCCGTACCCGACCGGCACCCCGTGCTGGGTCGATCTGATGACGCCCGACCAGCAGGCCGCGCTGGACTTCTACCGCGACCTGCTGGGCTGGCAGGGCCAGGTGGGCCCGGCCGAGTACGGCGGTTACGCGGTGTGCGAGCTGCACGGCAGGCCCGTCGCCGGCATCGCCCCGCAGCACGCGCCCGAGGGGGCGCCGCAGCCGCCCACCGTGTGGACGTGCTACCTGGCCACGACGGACGCTCAGGCCACCCAGGACGCGATCGTCTCCGCGGGCGGCACGCTGCTCGTCCCGGTGACGGACGTCGGCGGGCTCGGCCGGATGCTGATCGCCGCCGATCCGCAGGGCGCGGTCTTCGGCGTCTGGCAGCCCGGCGAGTTCTTCGGCGCCGGGGTGGTCAACGAGCCCGGCGCGCTGATCTGGAACGAGCTGCACACCAGCGACGTGCCCGCCGCCACCGGCTTCTACGGCGAGGCGTTCGGCATCGAGATCATGCCGATGGAGGGCACGGACTCCTACTGGGAGCTGCGGGTCGGCGGCCGCACGGTCGGCGGCGCCACCCGGCTGGCCGAGGACCCGCCGGGCACCCCGCCCCACTGGCTGACGTACTTCGCGGTCGACGACGTGGACTCCACGGTGGACGCGCTCGTCAAGCGCGGCGGCACGGTCCTCGCCCCGCCGTTCGACATGACGGCCGGCCGGATGACCGTGGTCGCCGACCCGCACGGCGCCCCCTTCGCCATGATCAGGCCGGCCCCGCGGTGACGCGCCTGCGGCCCCGCGGCTCGAGCGGGGCCGCAGGGCGCTGCGCGCCGGCCGGTCAGGCGAGGGTCTTGACGTCGATGACGAAGCGGTAGCGCACGTCGGAGGCCAGCACCCGCTCGTACGCCTCGTTGATCTTGTCGGCGGGGATCACCTCGACCTCGGCGCCGATGTTGTGCTCGGCGCAGAAGTCGAGCATCTCCTGGGTCAGGGCGATGCCGCCTATCAGCGATCCGGCGAAGGAGCGGCGGCCGCCGATCAGCGACATGACGTGCACGCTGAGCGGCTCGGCCGGCGCACCGACGTTGACCAGCGTGCCGTCGACGGCGAGGAGGCCGAGGTAGGCGTTGAGGTCGATGGCGGCGCTGACGGTGTTGACGATGAGGTCGAAGCGGCCGGCGAGCTGCTCGAAGGTGTCGGGGTCCGAGGTGGCGTGGTAGTGGTCGGCACCGAGGCGGAGCCCGTCCTCCCGCTTCTTCAGCGACTGCGACAGCACGGTCACCTCGGCGCCGAGGGCGTGGGCGATCTTGACGGCCATGTGGCCGAGCCCGCCGAGCCCGACGACGGCGACCTTCTTGCCGGGGCCGGCGCCCCAGCGGCGCAGCGGGGCGTAGGTGGTGATGCCGGCGCAGAGCAGCGGCGCGGCGGCGGCCGCGTCGAGGCTCTCGGGGACCGACAGGACGTAGTCGGCGTCGACGACGACGTGGGTGGAGTAGCCGCCCTGGGTGGTGGTGCCGTCGCGGTCGGTGCCGGCGTACGTGGAGACCATGCCCTTGACGCAGTACTGCTCGTCGCCGGCCAGGCAGTTGGCGCACTCGCCGCAGGAGTTGACCATGCAGCCGACGCCGACGCGGTCGCCCACGCGGTGCCTGGTGACGGCGGATCCGGCCTCGGTGACGATGCCGACGATCTCGTGGCCGGGCACGACCGGGAAGGGCTGCGGCCCCCAGTCGCCGTTGACGGTGTGGATGTCGGAGTGGCAGATGCCGGCGTACTCGATCTCGATCAGTACGTCGTTGGGTCCGACGTCGCGGCGCTCGATGGTGGTGAGGGCCAGGGGCCGGCCGGCGGCGGGTGCGGCGTAGGCGTTGACGCGCATGAAGAAGGGTTCCTTCGTCTTCGGTGTCGTGGGGGTGTGTGAGTGCTCACGCGGCGGCGACCCGCGTCGGGCGAGCAGCCGGGGCGGATCCGGGCGGCCGGTGGGCGGCGCGCGACAGGGCTACTGCTTCCTGGCCCGCTTGAGTTCGTCGGCGAGCGTGCGCGCCTGCTCCGACAGCGTCCGGGCGCGGGCGTCGTCGCCCGACCGGACGGCTCCCCAGTAGTCGATCTTCAGGCGGACGTACCGCTGACGCAGGGCGATGTACTCGGCCTCGCGGGCCAGCCGCCGCTCCTGCTGCGCGAGCAGCTCGATCTGCTCGCCCGCGGCGGCGGGCCCCAGCCGCCCGTTCGCCACGTACTGCCGCATGTCGCTCACCGACATGCCGGTGGCGGCCAGGCAGGCGACCCACATCAGCTGGTCCAGGTCGTCCTCGTCGTAGATCCGGTGCTTGCTGCTCGCACCGCGACTGATCGGGGCGATCACCCCGATCGACTCGTAGTAGCGCAGCGTGCTGGCCGGAAGCCCGGTCAGGACGGCCACTTCCTTGATCGTGTATGTGCGCTGGGCGGTTGGTGCACTCACTTCATCGACCGTAGGAACTTCAAGTACTCGAAGTCAAAAAGCCGCGGCACCCCGCCCGCGGCGGCCCCGGCGACCGGCGGCCCCGGGCCACCCCGATGGATCTGCGACACTGGTACCACCATGCCCAAGCCCGGAGAACTCACCTTTGTCGCGCCGCGCGGAGCCAAGAAGCCGCCGCGGCACCTTGCCGATCTCACGCCTGCCGAGCGCAAGGAAGCGGTGGCCCAGACCGGTGAGAAGCCGTTCCGTGCCAAGCAGCTGTCGCAGCACTACTTCGCGCGGTACGCGCACGACCCGGAGCAGTGGACGGACATTCCGGCCGGCTCGCGGGAGAAGCTGCGCGAGGCGCTGTTCCCGGAGCTGATGACCGTCGTCCGGCATCTGTCGACCGACGAGGGCACCACCCGCAAGACGCTGTGGAAGCTGTTCGACGGCACCCTCGTGGAGTCCGTGCTGATGCGGTACCCGGACCGGGTGACCATGTGCATCAGCTCGCAGGCGGGGTGCGGGATGAACTGCCCGTTCTGCGCGACCGGGCAGGCGGGGCTGGACCGGAACCTGTCCACCGCGGAGATCGTCCACCAGATCGTGGACGGGATGCGCGCGCTGCGCGACGGGGAGGTGCCCGGCGGGCCCGCGCGGCTGTCCAACATCGTCTTCATGGGGATGGGGGAGCCGCTCGCCAACTACAAGCGGGTCGTCGGAGCCATCCGCGCGCTCACCGATCCGGCGCCGGACGGGCTCGGGCTGTCGCAGCGCGGGATCACCGTCTCCACCGTCGGGCTGGTGCCGGCCATCCACCGGTTCGCCGACGAGGGCTTCAAGTGCCGGCTGGCCATCTCGCTGCACGCCCCCGACGACGAGCTGCGCGACACCCTGGTCCCCGTGAACACGCGGTGGAAGGTGCGCGAGGTGCTGGACGCCGGGTTCGAGTACGCCGAGAAGAGCGGGCGCCGGCTGTCGATCGAGTACGCGCTCATCCGCGACATCAACGACCAGGCCTGGCGCGGCGACCGGCTCGGCAGGCTGCTCAGGGGCCGGCCCGTGCATGTGAACCTCATTCCGCTGAACCCCACTCCGGGCTCGAAGTGGACCGCCTCCCGGCCGGAGGACGAGAAGGCCTTCGTCGAGGCGATCGCCGCGCACGGTGTGCCCGTCACCATCCGGGACACCCGCGGACAGGAGATCGACGGGGCGTGTGGTCAGCTCGCGGCCACCGAGCGGTAATCTGGGCCCGTTCCATCACATCTTCATATTCCGACAGGGGAGCGCCACAGCGCTGAGAGTGCGGCACCAGGCCGCAGACCCTCTGAACCTCGCCCAGGTCATTCTGGGTAGGAAGTTCGGTCACTACTCAAGCTGTTGCGCCCTGTCCGGACATTCCGGACAGGGCCGCGTTCTTCCTGGCCAACCCCAGGAGGACCATCAAGTGCACAAGAAGACCTTCGTGGCCGCGGCGGTCGGGCTCGGCCTGGTCACGCTGTCCGCGTGCGGCTCGACCGGGCAGAGCGCCGCGGACTCCAAGACCGTCACGCTCGTCAGCCACGACTCGTGGGCCGTGTCCAAGAGCGTGCTCAAGGACTTCGAGAAGCGGTCCGGGTACAAGGTCCGCGTCCTCAAGGACGGCGACGCCGGACAGGCCGTCAACAAGGCCATCCTGACGAAGGACAACCCCCAGGGCGACGTCCTCTTCGGCGTCGACAACACTCTGCTGTCCCGCGCCCTCGACAACGGCCTGTTCCAGCCGTACACCGCCAAGGGCCTGGACAAGGTGGGGGCACAGTTCCAGCTCGACCAGGGCAGGCACCGGGTCACCCCCGTCGACTACGGCGACATCTGCGTCAACTACGACAAGGCCTACTTCGACCGGCACCACCTGACGCCGCCGCGGTCCTTCGCCGACCTCGCCGAGCCCCGGTACAAGAACCTCCTCGTCACCGAGAACGCGGCCACCTCCTCGCCCGGCCTCGGCTTCCTGCTCGGCAGCGCCGCGCAGTTCGGGGACCAGGGGTGGCCGGGCTACTGGAAGAAGCTCAAGGCCAACGGCGTGAAGGTGGTGGACGGCTGGGAGCAGGCCTACTACCAGGAGTTCTCCGGGTCCGCCGAGGGCAGGAAGGCCGGCGGCGACCGGCCGCTCGTCGTGTCGTACGCCTCCTCGCCGCCCGCCGAGGTGATCTACGCCAAGAAGCGGCCCGCCACCGCACCGACCGGCGTGGTGAGCGGCACCTGCTTCCGGCAGATCGAGTTCGCCGGGCTGCTCGCCAACGCCAAGAACCCCAAGGGTGCCAAGGCGTTCCTCGACTTCCTGGTCTCCAGGGAGTTCCAGGAGGACATGCCGCTGAACATGTTCGTCTACCCGGTCGTGGCCGGCGCCAAGGTGCCCGCCGACTTCACCGAGTACGGTCCGGCCGCCCGGCACCCCGAGACCATGGCGCCCGACAAGATCGCCGCCAACCGTGATCAGTGGGTCAAGGCGTGGACGTCGCTCGTACTGAAGTGACCACCCGCGGGCGGGGCTCGCGCGGGAGCGCGGCGCGGCTGGGGCTGCTGGCCCTGCCCGTCGCGTTCTTCGCCGTGTTCTTCGCCTGGCCCGTCGCCGCGATCGTCGCGCGCGGGCTGAGGACCGACGGCGGCTGGCGGTTCGGGCGGATCGCGGACGTGGTCGCCCAGCCGGACATCCGGCACGTGCTCTGGTTCACCTGCTGGCAGGCGCTCGCCTCCACCGCGCTCACCCTGCTGCTCGCGCTGCCCGCCGCGTTCGTCTTCGCCCGCCTCGACTTCCCCGGCAAGCAGGTGCTGCGGGCCGTCGTCACCGTCCCGTTCGTGCTGCCCACCGTGGTCGCCGGCAGCGCCTTCCTGGCGCTGGTCGGCCACGGCGGGCTGCTCGACCAGCTGTGGGGCGTACGGCTGGACACCACGGTGTGGGCGATCCTGCTCGCGCACGTCTTCTTCAACTACGCGGTGGTCGTACGGACCGTGGGCGGGCTCTGGGCGCAGCTCGACCTCCGGCAGGAGGAGGCCGCTCGGATGCTCGGCGCCTCACCCCTGCGGGCGTGGCGCCAGGTGACGCTGCCCGCCCTCGCGCCCGCGGTGGCCGCCGCCGCGCTGATGGTCTTCCTGTTCACCTTCACCTCCTTCGGCGTGGTCCAGATCCTCGGCGGTCCCGCCTTCTCCACCCTCGAAGTGGAGATCTACCGGCAGACCTCCGAGGTGTTCGACCTGTCCACGGCCGCCGTCCTCACCCTCGTCCAGTTCGCCGCGGTCGGCGCGATCCTCGCCGTGCACGCCTGGACGGTGCGGCGCCGCGAGACCGCCCTGCGCCTGGTCGACCCGAAGGTGACCGCCCGTCGGCCGCGCGGCGCCGGACAACGGGCGCTGCTCGCCGGTGTCCTCCTCACCATCGCGCTGCTCCTGGTGCTGCCGCTCGCCGTGCTGGTCCGGCGCTCCCTGGACGCCCCCGGCTTCGGCTACTACCGGGCGCTGACCCGCACCGACGGCGGTACGTTCCTGGTGGCGCCGGTGCACGCGGTGTGGACCTCGCTCCAGTACGCCGTCGCCGCCACGGCCATCGCCGTGGTCGTCGGCGCCCTCGCCGCCGCGGCGCTGGCCCGCCGGGACGCCGGCCGGCTGGTGCGGGGCTTCGACGCGCTGCTGATGCTGCCGCTCGGCGTCTCCGCCGTGACCGTCGGCTTCGGCTTCCTGATCGCCCTCGACAAGCCGCCGCTGGACCTGCGCCAGTCCTGGATCCTGGTGCCGCTCGCCCAGGCCCTGGTCGGCGCCCCCTTCGTCGTGCGCACCATGCTGCCGGTGCTGCGCGCGGTGGACGTGCGCCTGCGGGAGGCCGCGGCCGTGCTCGGCGCCTCGCCCTGGCAGGTGTGGCGGGAGGTCGATCTGCCGCTGGTGCGGCGGGCGTTGCTGGTCGCGGCCGGGTTCGCGTTCGCCGTCTCGCTCGGTGAGTTCGGGGCGACCGTGTTCATCGCCCGGCCCGACAACCCGACCCTGCCGGTCGCCGTGGCCCGGCTGCTCAGCCGCCCGGGCGACCTCAACTACGGCCAGGCGATGGCCCTTTCGACCATTCTGATGGTGGTGTGCGCCGCCGCCCTGCTCGTCCTGGAGCGGCTGCGCACCGACCGGACGGGGGAGTTCTGATGCTGAGTCTCCAGGGCGCGACGGTGCGCTTCGGCGGCCGGGCCGTGCTGGACGCGGTGGACCTGGAGGTCGCCGAGCACGAGGTGGTGTGCGTGCTCGGGCCGAGCGGCAGCGGCAAGTCCACCCTGCTGCGGGTGGTGGCCGGGCTCCAGCCCCTGGACGCCGGGCGGGTGTCGCTCGCCGGCCACGACCAGGGCGGGGTGCCGGCACACCGGCGGGGCGTGGGCCTGATGTTCCAGGACCATCAGCTCTTCCCGCAGCGGGACGTCGGCGCCAACGTGGCCTTCGGGCTGCGCATGCAGGGCGCGGCGAAGGGCGAACGGGACAGCCGGGTCGGGGAGTTGCTGGAACTGGTCGGGCTGCCCGGGGCGGCCCGGCGGGCGGTGGCCGGGCTGTCCGGCGGCGAACAGCAGCGCGTCGCCCTCGCCCGCGCGCTCGCCCCCCGGCCCCGGCTGCTGATGCTGGACGAACCCCTCGGCCAGCTCGACCGCTCGCTGCGGGAACGGCTGGTCGTCGAACTGCGGGAACTCTTCGGCCGGTTGGGTACGACCGTGCTGGCCGTCACCCACGACCAGGGCGAGGCGTTCGCGCTGGCCGACCGGGTGGTGGTGATGCGCGACGGGCGCGTCGCGCAGTCCGGTACGCCCCTGGAGGTCTGGCAGCGGCCCGCCGACGCGTTCGTGGCCCGCTTCCTCGGCTTCGAGAACGTGACGGAGGCGACCGTCGCCGGAACCGTCGCCGACAGTCCCTGGGGCAAGCTGCCGGTGCCCGAGGGCGCGCCGCAGGGCAGCCGGTCGCTGCTGGTGCGGCCCGCCGGGGTACGGCTGACCGCGGCCGACGCCGGACTGCCCTGCACGGTGACCGCCCGCACCTTCAAGGGCACCCATGTGGCCGTGCGCCTCCAGCCCGAAGGCGGCGGCCCGCGCCTGGAGGCGGCCTGCGCGCTGCGGGACGCGCCGGCGGCCGGTGACGTGGTGGGCGCGGAGTTCGACGCGGCCGAAATCGTCGTGCTGGGGTGCGGGTCCGCCCCCTAGGGTGAGCCCATGACGTATCTCGCTCACGAACGTTACTGTGCCGAAATCGCCCACCAGGTAAGCCAGTTGAGGGAGCTGGCCACCTCCGGCGCCGATCTCGCGGCCCGCGTGCCGACCTGTCCGGACTGGTCGCTGGAACAGCTGGTGCGGCACATGGGCGGCGCCCTGCGCTGGGCGGGCACGATGGTGCGGGCGCAGGCCCAGGAGATGATCCCGACCGACCAGGTCCCGCTCGGCGGCGGTCCCGAGGCGCAGGGCGACCCGGCGGCGCTGGACGCCTGGCTGGCCGAGACCGGGGAGCTGGTCGTCGGCGCGCTGCGCGAGGCGGGCCCCGAGACCAAGGTGTGGACCTGGACCGGCGTGCACACCAGCGGATTCTGGGCCCGCCGGATGGCCCATGAGATCACCGTCCACCGCGCGGACGCCGCGCTCACCGTCGAGGCGCCCTACGAGGTGGCGCCCGACATCGCCGCCGACGCGCTGGACGAGTGGCTGGAACTGGTGGAGTGGGTACGGCGCACCGGGGCGCGCGAGTGGGCCGCGGAGCTGCGCGGGCCGGCCCGCAGCATCCATCTGCACGCCACCGACGCCGACCCGGCGCTGCACGCCGAGTGGCTGGTCGAGGTCGGCGACGAGGGCGTGTCCTGGCGGCGCGGCCACGAGAAGGCGACGGTCGCCCTGCGCGGCCCGCTGACGTCCGTGCTGCTCGCCTTCTACCGCAGGCTGCCGCTGGACACGCCCGGCTTGGAGGTCGTGGGCGAGCGCGAGGTGCTGGACCTCTGGCTGGAGCACGCCAGCTTCGGCTGAGCCGGCGTACGACGGCGGGCCCGCCTCCGGTCCTCCCAAGGCGGGACCGGCCGTCATCCCCCCAGTCGCAGGAGCGCGTCGGGCGCCTCGTCGATGCTGTCCACGAGGGCGATCCGGGACTCCAGCGCCCGCCCCGCGGCGAGGGAGCGCAGCAGCGGCCAGGCCGGCAGCTCCCGCGTCCAGTGGTCCCGGTCCACCAGCACCATCGGCCTCGGCTCGCCGCGCGACTCGTAGTAGTTCGGCGTCGCGTTGTCGAAGATCTCCTGCACCGTCCCGGCGGCGCCCGGCAGGAAGACCACACCGGCGGTGGAGCGGGCCAGCAGGCCGTCCTCCCGGGTGGCGTTGGCGAAGTACTTGGCGATGTGCGCGGCGAACGGGTTCGGCGGCTCGTGGCCGTAGAACCAGGTCGGAATGCCCACCGAGATGCCGCCGCCGGGCCGGCGGGAGCGGACCTCGAAGCCCGCCCGCGCCCACTCGGTCACCGACGGCCGGAACGAGGGCGCCTTGGCGAGCAGCACCAGCGCCTCCTCCAGCATGGAGTCCGCGAACGGGGCCGCGTAGGCGCCCAGGTTCGCCGCCTCCATCGCGCCGGGGCCGCCGCCGGTGGCGACCGTGAACCCGGCGCGGGCCAGCGACCGGCCCAGGCGGGCGGCACCGGCGTACTCGACCGAGCCGCGCTCCGTCGCGTGGCCGCCCATCACGCCGACCACCCGGCAGCCGTCGAGGATCTCGTCCAGCGCGTCGGAGACCGCGTCGTCGTGGATCGCGCGGAGCATCGAGGCGAAGACGTCACCGTCCCCCGTCGTCCGCCGGAACCAGGCGTGGGCCCGCGCGTCCGGTGTCGCCTCGTACCCCTCTTCCAGCGACGCGAACAGCTCCTCCGGCGTGTACGGGCGGCCCCGGTACGGGTCGAAGGGCAGGCCGGGTACGGGCGGGAACACCAGGGCGCCGGCCGCCCGGACCCGGGCGGCGGCCTCCGGCGCCATCGGGCAGCCCAGGAAGACGGCGTCCGCGGTGTCGAGGCGCAGCAGCGCGCTCGTACGGTCCGTCAGGTCCACGGCCTGGACGCGGTATCCGGCGAGCGAGCCGCGCTCGGCGGCCACCCGGTCGAACGCGGCGAGCGAGGCGATCTCACGGCCGCGGGCGGCGCGGGGCGGCGGGGCGGGTGTCGGGTGCACCCGCCCATGCTAGGGAGCGGGTCAGCCTTCGATCGCGGCCGGGTCCATCCACATGATCTCCCAGGTGTGGCCGTCGAGGTCGTCGAAGGCGCGGCCGTACATGAAGCCCTGGTCCTGGGTGGGGCCGCTCTCCGTGCCGCCCGCCGCGAGCGCCTTGCCGACCAGCTCGTCGACCTTCTCGCGGCTGTCCGCGCTCAGACAGATCAGCACCTCGCTGGTGGTCGTGGCGTCGGCGATCTCCTTCTTGGTGAAGGTGGCGTAGAACGGCCGGGTGAGCAGCATCGCGACGATGGTGTCGCTGATCACGACCGAGGCGGCGTTCTCGTTGCTGAACTGCGCGTTGATCGTGTAGCCCAGCTCGGTGAAGAACTTCTTCGAGGCGTCGAGGTCGTTCACGGGCAGGTTCACGAAGATCATCTGCTGGGACATGGAGTCTCCCGGGTCGCACGTTGTTCGATTCGCAGGGGTAGACACCCGGCCGCGACGGAACTCATCGGTGCTCGGGAGATTTTCTGCCGCGGTTTCTCAGTGGGTCAGCGGGAAGGCCGCCAGCACGGCGATCGCCAGGGTGAGCGGGGTGAACAGGACCAGCAGGGCGAACGCGCGCAGGGCGGCGGCGCCGCGCAGCACCGTGGTGGGCGCGCCGAGGCGCAGCAGGGCGTCCGTCGTCTCGGCGCGGCCCTGGCGCGCCTCCACCGCCGAGGTCAGCAGGGTGGCGACGGCGCAGCCGGCGACGACCAGCGCGCCGAGGGCGCTCAGCGGGCCGAAGGCCCGGGCGGGGGCGTCGTACAGGGTGGTCGTCGCGTAACCGGCGGCGGCCACCGCGCACACCACGCCGAGCGGACGGCCGATCCTGGTGGCCTCCGCCATCAGGACGCGTCCCGCGAGCAGCCGGAGGGCGCCGGGGCGGGCGCACTGGAGGAGGCGGCCGCACAGGTGGGTGAGGCCGGGGGCGGCGAGGACGAGGCCCACGGCGGTGAGGACCCAGCCGAGCAGGACCGTTACGGCCTCGCCGGGGAGCGTGGCGAGGGTGGGGGCGTGCGCGGGGGCGGTGCGGCCGGCGTACGCCTGGGCGGTGAGGCCGGCGGCGAGCAGGGCGACGGCCCAGGGCAGGCCGGGCAGCACGGCCTTGTCGGCCAGGGTGGGGGCAGGCGCGGGGGCTTCGGGGCCGGCCGGGTCGGCCGGTGCCGGGGAGGCGCCCTCCGCGGGGCCCGGCGCCGGCACGGTGGCGCCGCCGGTGCCTGCCGGCGGCGCGGACCGGCCGAACGGCAGGTACCTGCGCTGCGGCCGGCGCACCGGCTGCGGGTCCCTGGGCCGCAGGACCACCGCGACCGCCGCCGTGGCCACCACCGGTACGACCGCCAGCAGGGTCAGCACGGCGGGCAGCGGCAGGGGCTCGCCGGCCGCCACGAACGCGGCCCCCGCACCGGCCGGCCGCGTGCCCGGCAGATCGCCGCGCAGACGGAGGAAGAGCAGGAGGGCCGCCGCGGAGCCGAGGGCGGTGGCGAGGGCCGTGGCCAGACAGGAGATCGCCATCAGCCGGGCCGGGCCGAGACCGAGGGCGGACAGGCCGGGGCGCGGCCGGGTGCCGGGGTCGGTGCGGGCGACCGCCAGCGCGAGGTACACCGTGGCGGCGACCGGCACCGCGCACCAGGCCAGCCGCTGCGCCCCCGCGCCCGCCGTGCCGGGGTGGTGCAGGGCGTAGCCGAGGCAGGACAGCAGCAGGAACCCGGTGCCCGCCGAGGCCGCCGCCACCAGCAGGCGGCGCAGCTGGACGGCGGGCCGGGCCGCTCGGGTCAGACGGAGATCGAGCACGCGGCCCGGCCTTCCGCGTCCGGGACCTCCGGCAGATGTACGGTCCGCACCGGCCGCCCGTCCAGCAGGTTCACCGTGCGGTCGGCGAGCGCGGCCGTCTCGGGGTCGTGGGTGGCGAGGACCACGGTGATGCCGTGCGAGCGGGCGGCGCTGGTCAGGGTGCGCAGCACATGGCCCCGGTCGGCGCGGTGCAGCGGGGCGGTCGGCTCGTCGGCGAACAGCACCGTGGGCGCGGGGGCCAGCGCGCGGGCGATCGACACCCGCTGGCGTTCGGCCTGCCGCAGCCGGTGCGGGCGCTTGCGGGCGATCTCGCCGACGTCCAGCCGCTCCAGCCACTCCAGCGCGGTGGCCTTGGCCCGGCGGCGGCTGGTGCCGCGCAGCATCAGCGGCAGCGCGGCGTTCTCCCAGGCGTTCAGCTCGGGCACCAGGCCCGGTTCGGGGCCGATCCAGCAGAAGCGGTCCCGGCGCAGCCGCTCGCGGGCCGCGGGGCCGAGGGTGTGCAGGGGGGCGCTGTTGAACCACACCTCGCCCTCGCGGACCGGCACCAGCCCGGACAGACAGCGCAGCAGGGTCGTCTTGCCGCTGCCGCGGGGGCCGTTGACGGCGAGGATCTCGCCCTCCCGT
This sequence comes from Streptomyces sp. SCPE 10, assembly GCF_051980735.1. Lineage (NCBI taxonomy): Bacteria > Bacillati > Actinomycetota > Actinomycetes > Kitasatosporales > Streptomycetaceae > Streptomyces > Streptomyces sp. SCPE 10. Next base: position 5,493,022 of record NZ_CP197069.1, read on the forward strand.
ACGGCGAGCGAGACCCCGGCGAGTCCGGGGGAGCCGTCGGGGTGCGTGAAGTGCAGGGAGCGTGCCCACAGCACGTCGTTGTCCGGCGGAGCCTCCATGGGCGTACACCTCGGTTCTGATCCGTTTTCCCGTGCCTGTTCCCCCGTACGGGGGAACGAAGGCAGGGCCGATCGGTCACTGGAACGCTAGGCAGCCGCCGCACGGTGGCCGGACAGCACACGGCCCCGGGCCGCCGTTCTCACTCGAACGGACGGCTCCGGGGCCGGTCGCGGTCACACCGTCAGCTGATTACAGCTTGGTCCACGCCTCGGTGAGGGTCGCGCGCAGGATCTGCTCGATCTCGTCGAAGGTCTCCTGGTTGGAGATCAGCGGCGGGGCGAGCTGGATGACCGGGTCGCCACGGTCGTCGGCACGGCAGTACAGGCCGTTGTCGAACAGCGCCTTGGAGAGGAAGCCGTACAGGACGCGCTCGGTCTCCTCGTCGTTGAAGGACTCCTTGGTGGCCTTGTCCTTCACCAGCTCGATGCCGTAGAAGAAGCCGTTGCCGCGGACGTCGCCGACGATCGGCAGGTCGTGCAGCTTCTGCAGCGTCTGGAGGAAGTTGCCCTCGTTGTCCAGCACGTGCTGGTTGAGGCCCTCGCGCTCGAACAGGTCGAGGTTGGCGAGGCCGACGGCCGCGGAGACCGGGTGGCCGCCGAAGGTGTAGCCGTGCAGGAAGGTGTTGTCGCCCTTGTAGAACGGCTCGGCCAGGCGGTCGGAGACGATGCAGGCGCCGATCGGGGAGTAGCCCGAGGTCATGCCCTTGGCGCAGGTGATCATGTCCGGGACGTAGCCGAACTTGTCGCACGCGAACATCGTGCCCAGGCGGCCGAAGGCGCAGATGACCTCGTCCGAGACGAGCAGCACGTCGTACTGGTCGCAGATCTCGCGCACGCGCTGGAAGTAGCCGGGCGGCGGCGGGAAGCAGCCGCCGGCGTTCTGCACGGGCTCCAGGAAGACCGCGGCGACGGTGTCCGGGCCCTCGAAGAGGATCTGCTGCTCGATCTGGTCGGCGGCCCAGCGGCCGAAGGCCTCCGGGTCGTCACCGAAGATCGGCGCGCGGTAGATGTTGGTGTTCGGCACCTTGTGCGCGCCCGGCACCAGCGGCTCGAAGGGGGCCTTCAGGGCCGGCAGGCCGGTGATGGACAGGGCGCCCTGCGGGGTGCCGTGGTAGGCGACCGCGCGGGAGATGACCTTGTGCTTGGTGGGCTTGCCGGTCAGCTTGAAGTACTGCTTGGCCAGCTTCCAGGCGGTCTCGACCGCCTCGCCGCCGCCGGTGGTGAAGAAGACCTTGTTCAGGTCGCCCGGGGCGTAGTCCGCCAGGCGCTCGGCGAGCTCGACGGCCTTCGGGTGGGCGTACGACCACACCGGGAAGAAGGCCAGCTCCTGGGCCTGCTTGAACGCGGTCTCGGCGAGTTCCGTGCGGCCGTGCCCGGCCTGGACCACGAACAGGCCCGCGAGACCGTCGAGGTAGCGCTTGCCCTTGTCGTCGTAGACGTAGGTGCCCTCGCCCCGGACGATGGTCGGGACGGGCGAGTTCTCGTACGAGGACATGCGGGTGAAGTGCATCCACAGGTGGTCGTACGCGGTGCGGCTGAGGTCCTTCTGGGTCACGGTTATCGGGTTCCCCACATGTAGGTCTGCTTCTTCAGCTTCATGTACACGAAGCTTTCGGTGGAGCGCACGCCGGGCAGCGCCCGGATGCGTTTGTTGATGACGTCCAGCAGGTGGTCGTCGTCCTCGCAGACGATCTCCGCGAGGATGTCGAACGAGCCCGCGGTCATCACCACGTACTCGACTTCCGACATGTCAGTCAGCGTGTCGGCGATCGACTCGACATCGCCCTCGACGTGGATGCCGACCATGGCCTGCCGGCGGAAGCCCACGGTGAGCGGGTCCGTGACGGCGACGATCTGCATCACGCCCTGGTCCAGCAGCTTCTGGACGCGCTGGCGCACGGCCGCCTCCGACAGACCGACGGCCTTGCCGATCGCGGCGTACGGCCGGCGGCCGTCCTCCTGGAGCTGCTGAATGATGGCGAGGGAGACGGCGTCCAGCTGGGGGGTGCCGTTCCTGGACTCGCGGGACGAGTCCCTCTGGTCTGCGCTTCGACTGGCCACGTGGTCACTCTGCACGAGGTCTCGTCAGTTTCGCAAGCCCCGATCGATGAAATCCGTTGTTTGAGAGATGGAAGCTTGCGGATTTCGCAGAAGTGGATGCGTTGGGGGTGTTGAAAACGTGGGGGCGCCGACTAGGGTGGGGTGTCTCAGCGTTTGGACAGCCTCGCGGTTGTCCGGGCTGGTCAGCTCGAACCCTCGAACCAGATCAGGAGGCCGGCAGTGAGCACCGAGCTGCGTCGTCTGCGCAACTACATCGACGGTGAGTTCCGGGACGCCGCCGACGGACGGACCACCGAGGTGGTCAACCCCGCGACGGGCGAGGCGTACGCGACCGCGCCGCTGTCCGGACAGGCGGACGTGGACGCGGCCATGGCGGCCGCCGCCCGCGCCTTCCCGGCCTGGCGCGACCTCACGCCCTCCGAGCGTCAGAAGGCCCTGCTGAAGATCGCGGACGCCTTCGAGGAGCGCGCCGAGGAGCTCATCGCGGCCGAGGTGGAGAACACGGGCAAGCCCATCGGGCTCACCCGCTCCGAGGAGATCCCGCCGATGGTCGACCAGATCCGCTTCTTCGCCGGTGCGGCGCGGATGCTGGAGGGCCGTTCGGCCGGCGAGTACATGGACGGGATGACCTCGATCATCCGCCGCGAGCCGATCGGCGTCTGCGCCCAGGTCGCGCCGTGGAACTACCCGATGATGATGGCCGTGTGGAAGTTCGCCCCGGCGCTCGCCGCGGGCAACACGGTCGTCCTCAAGCCCTCGGACACCACCCCCGCCTCCACGGTGCTGATCGCCGAGATCATCGGCTCGGTGCTGCCCAAGGGCGTCTTCAACGTCATCTGCGGCGACCGCGACACCGGCCGCATGATGGTCGAGCACGACACCCCGGCGATGGCCTCCATCACCGGTTCCGTGCGCGCCGGCATGTCCGTCGCCGAGTCCGCCTCCAAGGACCTCAAGCGGGTCCACCTGGAGCTGGGCGGCAAGGCTCCGGTCGTCGTCTTCGAGGACACCGACATCGCCAAGGCCGTCGAGGACATCTCGGTGGCGGGCTTCTTCAACGCCGGCCAGGACTGTACGGCGGCCTGCCGCGTCCTCGTCCACGAGTCGATCCACGACGAGTTCGTGACCGCGCTCGCCAAGGCGGCCGAGGACACCAAGACCGGCCAGCCCGACGACGAGGACGTGCTCTACGGCCCGCTGAACAACGCCAACCAGCTCAAGCAGGTCGAGGGCTTCATCGAGCGGCTGCCCGCCCACGCCCGCGTCCAGGCCGGCGGCAAGCGGGTCGGCGACAAGGGCTACTTCTTCGCGCCGACCGTGGTCTCCGGCCTCAAGCAGGACGACGAGATCATCCAGAAGGAGGTCTTCGGACCGGTCATCACCGTCCAGTCCTTCACCGACGAGGACCAGGCCGTCGAGTACGCCAACGGCGTCGAGTACGCCCTGGCGTCCTCGGTGTGGACCAAGGACCACGGGCGCGCGATGCGCATGTCGAAGAAGCTGGACTTCGGCTGCGTGTGGATCAACACGCACATCCCGCTGGTCGCGGAGATGCCGCACGGCGGGTTCAAGAAGTCCGGCTACGGCAAGGACCTGTCGGCGTACGGCTTCGAGGACTACACCCGGATCAAGCACGTGATGACGTCGCTGGACGCGTGACGTCCCGCCGGGGCCCGGCGGGTCCTCGGGTGCGCGGCGGTCGGCCGCGCGCCAAGTCCCCCGGTTCCTCAGGGCGTTGAACGATGCGGCCCCCGCGGGCAGGCGATGAGCCTGTCCGCGGGGGCCGCGCCGCTTCCCGGGTGATCGACAACGTGTCGGGCAGGGCCGGTCCGGCTCGACGCAGCGTCGATTGTGCGCTCGGGAACGGGGACGGCATCCTTCCGGGGTGCCCCAGACTTCCTCCCGTACCTCCCCCTCCCGCCGTTCCCTGCTGCGCGCGCTCGGCGGCACCGCCGCGCTCGGCGCCCTGGCGGGCTGCGGGGTGCCCGCCGCCTACGTCCGCCCCGGCGACCGCGCGGTGACCGACGCGTCGGCCACCGACCACCGGCTGACCTGGGCGAACTGGCCGCTGTACATCGACACCGACGACAAGAACCCGAACCGCAGGCCCACCCTGGAGGCCTTCGAGAAGCGCGCCGGGATCCGGGTGGAGTACGTCGAGGAGATCAACGACAACGACGAGTTCTTCGGCAAGATCAGCCCCGCGCTGATGAACCACCAGCCGACCGGCCGCGATCTGATCGTCATCAGCGACTGGATGTGCGCGCGGTTCGTCCGGCTGGGCTGGGTGCAGGAGATGGACCGGGCCCACCAGCCCAACGTGGCGAAGCACCTCGACCCGCTGCTGCGCTCGCCCGCCTTCGACGAGGGCCGCAGGTTCACCGTGCCGTGGCAGTCGGGCATCACCGGCATCGCCTACAACCACAGGAAGCTCGGCCGTGAGATCCGCGCCGTCAAGGACCTCTGGGCGAGCGACCTCAAGGGCCGGGTCACCCTCCTCTCCGGCCTGGACGAGTCCTTCGCGCTGCTGATGCAGGGCAACGGCGTGGACATCACCCGGTGGACCGCGGACGACTTCCACGATGTCTGCGACGAGGTGCAACGGCAGGTCGGCCGCGGCCAGATACGCCGCTTCACCGGCAACGACTACACCAAGGACCTGGTCAGCGGCGACGTCCTGGCCTGCCAGGCGTACTCGGGCGATGTCATCCAGCTCCAGGCGGACAACCCCGACATCCGCTTCGTCGTCCCCGAGGAGGGCGCCGAGCTGTGGTCGGACTCCCTGATGATCCCCAACCGGGCCCGGCACAAGGCCAACGCCGAGCGGCTGATCGACTACTACTACCGGCCCGAGGTCGCCGCGGAGCTGGCCGCCTGGGTCAACTACGTCTGCCCGGTGCCGGCCGCCAGGGAGGTCCTCGCCGCCGACCCGGACAAGGACACCGCCGCCCTCGCCGACAACCCCCTGATCTTCCCCGACGAGACCATGCGCTCCCGCCTCGCCATCGCCCGCGACATCACCTCTGCGGAACGCGTGGACTTCGCTCGCCGGTGGAACAAGATCGTGGGTCTGTGAGCCGGGCGGCGGCGAGGAGCCGCAGGCCCGCCTCCGAACCGGAGCCCACGCGGGCCGTGTAGGCGATCACGCGCTGGTCGGACGGGCCGGGCACCAGCAGGCTCTGGAAGGACAACTCCAGAAAGCCCACGAGGGGATGGTCGAGTTCCTTGGTGCCGGCGACGCAGGTGCGCACCGGGTGCTTGGCCCAGCGCCGGGCGAACTCCTCGCTGCGGACGGTCAGTTCACCGACCAGCTCGGCGAGCCGCTTGTCCTGGGGGTGGCGGCCGGCGACCAGCCGCAGTGAGGCCACGGCGAGTTGGGCCTCCTCCTGCCAGCGCGGGTACAGCGCCCGGGTGCGGTCGTCCAGGAACAGCATCCGGGTGAGGTTGGGGCGCCGCGCGGGGTGGTCCGGGGCGTCGGGGTCCAGGTGCGACGCCAGCAGGAGACGGCCCATGGCGTTCCAGGCGAGGACGTCGTTGCGCCGGTCCAGGACGAGGGCGGGGGTGTCCGTGAAGCTGTCGATGAGCAGGCGGACGCCCTCGTCGGCGCGGGCGGCCCGGGGCGCCGGCGGGCGGCGGGAGGCGGCCGGTTCCGGGCGGGCGAGGTCCATCAGGTGGCCGTACTCGTCCGGGGTCAGACGCAGGGTGCGGGCGATCGCGTCGAGGACGGAGTCGGAGACCTGCTGGGCGCGGCCCTGTTCGAGCCGGGTGTAGTGGGTGACGCTCAGGCCGGCCGCCAGCGCCACCTCCTCGCGGCGCAGCCCGGGGACCCGGCGGCGCTCCGCCAGCCGCGGCAGTCCGATCTCCTCGGGGGTCAGGGCGGCGCGGCGGCTGCGCAGGAAGTCGCTCAACTCGGAGAAGTCAGGCATGCGGTGCCTTCCAGTGAGTCCGGTGACGGGTGGCGTGCCCTGCGTGCAACGGCAGCGGTGGCCGGGTGCTTCCCGCGCCGGGTGGTCATGTCGTGACCACCCAGCGCGTGACGAGCCGTCTTCGGGGTCTGGGTAGGGGGGCGCGCACGGTCGCAGGATTCCTTCCGTCGAAGCCGTCGTGGCCTGTCGGAAGGAATCCCATGTCTGTCGTCGATGGTGTGGTGGAGCGGTCGGTGCTGCCGGACGGTCCGCAAGAAGCGGGGCCGGGGCGGCTCACGTCGAGGATGCGGCTGACGCTGGTGGTGCTGCTGGTCGCGCAGTTCATGCTGGCGGTGGACTTCTCGATCCTGAACGTGGCCCTTCCGGTGATCGGGCGGGGGCTGGGCTTCTCGCTGGCCGGCCTCCAGTGGGTCGCGACCGCGTTCGCGCTGCCCGCGGCCGGGTTCACCCTGTTCTTCGGGCGGGTCGCGGACCTGTTCGGGCGGCGCCGGCTGTTCCTGGGCGGCCTGGCCGTGCTGGGGCTGGCCTCGCTGGCCGGCGGACTGGCGACCGGTCCCGAAGTCCTCGTCGTGGCCCGGGTGTTCCAGGGCCTGGCCACCGCGGCCGTCACCCCGGCCGGGCTGTCCCTGCTGACCACGTCCTTTCCCGAGGGGCCGCTGCGGCAGAAGGCGCTCGGGCTGAACGGGGCGCTGATGTCGGCCGGTTTCACCACCGGCGCCGTCCTCGGCGGGGTGCTGACCGATCTGCTGTCCTGGCGGTGGTCGTTCTTCATCAACGTGCCCGTCGCCGCTGCCGTCCTGGTGATCGCCCCCATGGTCCTGGCCGAGTCCCGGCCCGAGGTCCGGCCCCGGCTGGACCTGCCCGGCGCGCTGACGGTCACCCTCGGCCTGCTCGCCGTCGTGCTCGGCTTCACCCGGGCCGGCGAACACGGCTGGAGCGACCCTGCGGCGCTGCTCGTCCTGGCCGTCGGCATCGCGCTGCTGATCGCCTTCCACCTCGTCGAACGGAGGGCGACCGCGCCCCTCGTCCCGGTCCGGGTGCTGCGCCGGCCCACCGTCGCCTGGGGCAACATCGCCGGTGTCCTCGCCTTCGTCACCGAGACCTCCCTGGTCTTCCTGCTCACCCTCTACCTCCAGCGGGTCCTCGGTTTCCCGCCGCTGGCCGCGGGCCTGTCCTTCGGTGTGCTGGGGCTGGGCACCGTCCTGGGCGGCACCGTCGCGCCCCGTGTCATCGCCCGCGCCGGCACACGTACGACCCTGATCACCGGCGCCCTCGTGCAGGCCGCCGCGACCGCCGCCCTGCTCGCCCTCGGCACCGGCACGCAGAGCCTCGCCCTGCTGCTGCCCGCGACGTTCGTCGGCGGCGTCGGCAACATGGCGCTCATCGTCGGCTTCATGGTCACCGCCACGAGCGGTCTGCCCGACCGGGAACAGGGCATGGCCACCGGACTGGCCACCATGAGCCAGCAGATCGGCATCACCATGGGCACCCCGATCATGAGCGCGATCGCCACGGGGGCCTCCGGCGTCCTCCCCGGCATCCGTACCGCCGTCGCCGCCAACACGGCCCTGGTCCTCACCGCGGCCCTGATCGCCGCCGTCTTCCTCGCCGACCGCACGACGGACTGAGCGTCCGGGGGCGGCGGATCGCCGAGGGCGTCACCGGGGACAATCGGGAACGACCGCCTCGCACCCCCGGAAGGTTGCCGATGAAGTACGTCACGGCCGTCTGGCAGGACCACGGCTTCTTCCTGGATCCGCGCGCCTACCTGGACGAACTCCCGCGCTTCAGCGCCCGGTTGCCGCCGGGCGCCCGCGCTTTCGCCTGCGCGCCCGGCCATTACGACATCCCGGCCGCCACCCGCTGCGTGAAGGACCTGGAGCTGGCCGGGATCCGGCCGACCACTGACAAGAGCGGCGTGCTGGTGCTGGAGTTCGCGCCCAACCGGTGGAAGCACGACGAGGGCCTGCGCATCAGCTACTCGGGTGTGCGGCACTTCTCCGTCGACCACCACCGCGCCATCGACTGGATGCGGGTCGACACCGTACTGCTCGACGAGATCCTCCCGGACGGGGATGGCGGTTGCACGCACGAGATCGCGCTCACCGACGCGTCGATCACCGTCCGCTGCGACGACCTGGAAGCGGTCTGGTGCGCCCCCGCCCTCACTTGAGGCCGCTGAGCATCACGCCCCGGACGTAGTGCTTCTGGAGCAGCAGGAAGAGGACGAGGACCGGGAGGATGCTGAGGACCAGTCCGGCCATGACGACCGGCATGGTGCGGGTGGGGTCGACGTGGTCCTGGAGGAGCTGGATGCCCACCGGCAGGGTCATCACGTCCGGGTCGGCGGTGGAGATCAGCAGGGCCCAGATGTACTCGTTCCAGGCGTCCACGAAGGTCAGCAGGGCGAGCGTGACCAGGACCGGCTTGGTCTGGGGGAGGACGATCCGCCACCACAGGGTGAACTCGCCCGCCCCGTCGAGCCGCGCGGCCTCCAGGACCTCGTCCGGGATCGCGCTCACGAACTGGCGGGTCAGGAAGATCCCGAAGCCGTTGACGAGGAACGGCATCGCGAGCGCCACGACGCTGACGGTCAGCCCCGCGCCGCCGCGCCCGAACAGGTCGTTGCCGCCCGCCAGCGGCCAGTGCGCCAGGATCAGGAAGTGCGGGATGAAGAAGAGGAACGGCGGGAACATCATCGTCGTGAGGACCAGCCGGAAGACCAGGTCCCGGCCCGGGAAGCGCAGCTTGGCGAGCGCGTAGCCGGCCAGCGAGGACGTGAGCAGCACCGAGGCGGTGATCAGCGCCGTCACGACGACGCTGTTGCGGAACAGCAGTGGCAGGTTCAACTGGGTCAGCGCCGCCCGGTAGTTGGCGAGGCCGAACGCCTCGGGCAGGAAACGGTACGGCAGCCTGCCGGACTCGCCCGGCCCCTTGAACGACGTCATCACCATGTCGAGGAACGGCACCACCATCAGCGCGGCACCGGACACCACCAGCAGATACGACAGCAGCGGGAAGCGGCGGCGCCGGCTCACGCGTCCTCCCCCCTGCGCCGGAACAGCCACAGCTGCACCAGGGTGATCAGCAGGACCACGACGAACAGCACGAACGCCGCCGCACTCGCCGTGCCCCAGTCGCCGTACGAGAACGCCTGCCGGTACATCTCCAGCGCGGCCACCGCGGTCGCGTCCCCGGGGCCGCCCTTGGTCATCACCGTGATCAGCGCGAACGACTGGAGCCCGGTGAGGAACTGGGTGACGCAGACGAACAGCAGCGACGGCCGCAGCAGCGGCAGGGTGATCCGCCAGAAGACGGTGACGGCTCCGGCGCCGTCCAGCGCGGCCGCCTCGTAGTACGTCACCGGGATGGACTTCAGCCCCGCCGTCAGCACGAGGACCGCCGAACCGGCCGACGCCCACGCCTGGACGACCACCACCGAGGGCAGCGCGGTGCGCGGGTCCTGGAGGAACGCGACCGAGCCCAGGCCGAGCGCGTTGAGGACGCCGTTGACCAGGCCGCCCGGCTCGTACATGTACTTCCACACATTGCCGACGGCGACGACGGTGGTGACCATCGGCAGGAAGTACAGGGTGCGCCACAGCCCCTGGAGCCGCAGCCTGTCGACGCAGGTGGCGACGAGCACCGACCCGGCGAGCGCGAGCGCCACCGTGCCCAGGGCGAACAGCAGGGTGTTGGTGAGGACCGGCACGAGGAACGTCGAGCCGTCCGCGAACAGACCGGTGAAGTTGGCCGGTCCGGCCGGACGGATGTCCGACAGGTCGAACCCGGCCCAGCGGGACGTCGACAGCAGCAGCGCGAAGCCGAGCGGCAGCACCAGGAAGACCGCGAAGAACAGCAGCACCGGGGCCAGGAAGAGGTAGGCGACGGCGGTCTGGCGGCGCCGCGCCCGGTCCCGGCCGGCCCCGGTGAGCGGCGGCCGGTGCGTGGCCGGTCCGGCCGTTTGCGGCGCCAGGGTGTTCACCATGAGCGCGCCACCTCCCGGTCGACCTGGCGGCGGATGGTGCGCAGTGCCCGGTCGACCGACTGCTGGCCGGTCCACAGCGCCTCGATGTTCGTGCGCAGCAGCGTCTTGGCCTGCTGCGCGCCCGGCCCGTTCGGCTCCGGCACCGCGTAGGCCAGCGCGTCCAGGAACGGGCGCATGTTCGGGTCGCCGCCGCTGCCCAGCAGGGCCCGCATGTCGTCGGCGCGGCCGGTGAGCGAGCCGACCGCCGCCTGCAGGGCGCTCATCCGGGTCACCGACGCACCGCCCCGCACCCGGGTCCTGCCGGCGTTGAGCCAGCGCAGGAACTCCCAGGCCGCGTCCGGGTGCCGGCAGGCGGTGTTGACCCCGAGGAGGAAGCCGGTGGAGAGGGTGGCGTGCCGGTCGCCCGCCGCGGGGACCGGCACGGGCGCGACACCGACGTCGCGGTAGTCCGCGCCCATCAGCAGCTTAAGGCTGCCCGTCCACCAGCCCGCGCTGATCACCATGGCCACCTGCCCGGACGGGAACGCCTGGTAGACGTTGACGCCGGGGGCGCTCGCACCCCTGGTGACCAGCCGGTGCTCCAGCTCGAACACCGCGCGTCCGGCCGGCGAGTCGAGGGCGGTGCGGCCGCCGTCCGGCGTGACGAAGCCGCCCCCGGCCGCGTTCAGCAGGGCGAGGGTCTGGCCGACGGTGGTGGAGTCGTCGTACACCGACAACCCGAACCCCTGGACCAGGGTGTTGCCGTACCGGTCCCGTCGCATGGTGCGGGCCGCCGCCTCCTCCAACTCGGGCCAGCTGCGCGGGGGTTGCCCGAGGCCGGCGGCGCGCAGCAGCCGGGCGTTGTAGTAGAGGGCGTACGTCTGCACCTCGGTGGGGTAGCCGTAGACGCCGCCCGCCACCGAGGCGCCGCCGACCGCCGCCGCGCTGTAGTCGCGTCTGATCTCCTCGGCGTGCTCGGGCGGGGCGGGCCGCAGGACACCGGCCCGCACCAGCTGGCCGGTCCACAGGCAGTACGGCTGGACGATGTCGGCGCCCTGACCGGCCGCCTGCCGGACCATGAAGGTGGTCAGCAGATCGGTGAACTCCACCGCCTCCGTGCGCACCTTGACCCGGTCGTGGGTGGCGTTCCACTCGTCGACCGGCTCCTGGAGGGCCTTGCGGAGCACCCCGCTGGAGTAGTGGGAGAGCAGGGTGAGGACGATCGGGTCCCCGGGGCGGCCGGTGCCCTGGTGCCGGCCGGCGCAGCCCGCGGCGAGCAGGGCGGAGGGCAGCGCGAGCGCGAAGTGCCGCCGGCTCGGACCGCGCCGGGACCCCGTCACCGGTCCGTCTCCCGGCGCAGCACCCGGAACACCCGGGTCGTGGTGAAGCCGGCCGCACGGTACAGATGGCCCGCCGGGGACCGTTCGCCGGTCCACAGGAACCACGCGCCGTGCGCCCCGTGCGCCCGCATACGGCCGAGGACCATGTGCAGCAGCACCTTGCCCAGCCCGGTGCCGCGCGCCGGCGCCAGCACCCCGAACGGCCCGAACCGCTCCGGCGCCGACGCGTACGCGCCGTGCATCGCCCAGCCGACGAGACGCCCCGCGGGCTCCCGGGCGACGACGATCCGCTCCGGCGGCGTGCCCGAGACCAGGCACTCCCGGATCGCGCGCGCCCAGTCGGGGGTGAAGTGGTCGCGCGCCAGCGCGATCAGCTCCACCAGGTCGTCGTCGGCCGGCGTCCCGAACCGGTAACCCCGCGCGACCAGTTCGTCGTGGCGCCGGGCGACGGCCGCGGGCAGCCGGTAGCCGACCAGGGAGCGGTCCATCGCCGCCGCCTCGTACAGCGTTCGGAAGCCCAGCGAGTCCAGGAGCTTCGCCGCCTCCGGGTAGGTCTCGGCGTCCAGGCCGGGCAGGAGGTAGTTCGGGGTGTAGGAGGAGAAGTCCACCCTGGTGCGGCCGTGCGCGCGCAGCCAGTCGAGGGCCTCGGTCAGCAGCAGGCGGCCGAGGCCCCGCCCGCGCGCGGCCGGATCGACGAAGAAGAACGGGACCCAGCCCTGCCGTGGCTCCACGTCGGTGCCGTACAGCGGGGTCAGCCGGCGCACCGCGTAGGCCGCGCCGGCGACGCTCCCGTCCCCGGCCACCGCGACCCGCAGGCCCTCAGGGTCGAAGTTGGCGTCCAGCAGCACGAGCGAACGCAGGCGTTCCGGGCTGATCGGGTCGGCCGGCGCACTCCGGTTCCAGGCCTCGGCCAGCGGTGGTCCGTCACCGACCCGGAACCCTCGAACCACCGTGTCACCGAACGGAGTTGTCGTCATCGGCGGGTCGTCCTCCCCGGCTCTCAGCGGTACAGCAGTACGTCGTCGCCCGCCCACGCGCGCGGGTGCGCGGGCGGATCGCACAGCGGCAGCGGGTCCTCGCCCGCGTCGAGGGTGTGCCGCAACCGGTCGGAGCCCCACAGCAGGTCGATGAAGTACCGGTGCCCGGCGGGGTCTTCCGTGGTGTGCCAGGCGAAGTCGGCCGGGTACAGCCGCCGCAGGGTGCCGAGCATCGCGACGGCGGTGCGCACGGGCCGGAACGCCGCGCGGTCGGTGATGTGCAGCTGGACCCCGCGCAGCGGCTGCCCGGCGTGTTTGTGGAAGGCCGGGACGAAGCGCAGCTCCCGGAAGCGGACCCCGGGCAGGGCGAGTTCGGCGAGCGCGGGCGCGAACCGGCCGTCGAGGTAGGGCGCCCCGACGATCTCGAAGGGCTGGGTGGTGCCCCGGCCCTCGGAGAGGTTCGTGCCCTCGAACAGACAGGTGCCGGGGTAGACGGCGGCGGTCGCGGGCGTCGGCATGTTCGGCGAGGGCGCGACCCAGGGCAGCCCGGTGCCCCCGGCGTCCTGGTCGCGCGTCCAGCCGACCGCCTCGATCACGGTCAACGCGGCGGGTCGGCCGGCGAGTTCGGGCACGGCCCGGGCGTTGAACCACCGGGCGAGTTCACCGCTGGTGAGCCCGTGCCGGACGGGGACGGGCGCGCGTCCCACGAAGCTCGCCCAGCGGGCATCGAGCAGCGGTCCCTCGCCGACGAGCCCGCCGAGCGGGTTGGGCCGGTCGGCGACCACGAACCGCACGCCGGTGCGGGCCGCCGAGACCATCAGGTCGAACATGGTCCAGACGTAGGTGTAGAACCGGGCCCCGACGTCCTGGAGGTCGTACACCAGCGCGTCCACAACGCTGCCGGCCAGCAGCTTGTCGAGGCGCTCGCCCTCGCACCGGTAGGTGTCGTGCACCGGCAGTCCGGTGACGGCGTCCGTCCGGGCGGTTCCGCCCTCGCCGGCCTGCCCGCTTCCGTCCAGCCCGTGCTCCGGTCCGAACAGCGCCACCAGCCGTGCGCCGGCCTCCAGCAGTGCGGGCGCGAGGGGCCGCAGATCCGGCAGGACCCCCGTCTGATTGGTCACCAGACCCAGCCGTCCGCCCCCGGCGAGGCCGGGCGACGCGCACAGCCGTGCGCTCCCGGTCCGTACCGCGCCACGCCCGTCCGCGCTCATCCCTCGCCCCGTCTGCCGGTCACCTCTCGAAACGGTGGTCCGAAATGTACAGGGATGTACGTCGGGGACTCGCTATTGACGAGGCTTTTGAACGCGTTCAATTTCGCGTACGCTCTGTGCATGAGCGACAGAGCCGCCCTGCTGAGGGGCATTCGTGGCTGGCTGGTCTTCTTCGTGGTGTGCCTGGTGCTGAGCGGGGCCACGGCCTTTCCGCTGGTGCACGAACTGCGCTGGACCGAAAGCGGGTTGCGGGCGCTGGCGGTGCCGGACCGGCTGCCGGGGCTGATGGAGTGGATCGGACGGGTGCGCGGCGGGCTCGACGCGGTGGACGAGAAGTACCCGTTCGTGCTCTACGGCACCGACTGGCTGGCGTTCGCCCATCTCGTCATCGCAGTCGCCTTCTACGGCCCGTACCGCGACCCGGTGCGCAACATCTGGGTGATCGAGTTCGGGATGATCGCCTGCGCCGGCATCATCCCGCTCGCCCTCGTCTGCGGTCCGGTCCGGGGCATCCCGTTCTGGTGGTCCCTGATCGACATGTCGTTCGGCGTCCTCGGGGTCGTCCCGCTGTACGTCGTACGCCGGAAGATCAAGCGGCTGGCGGCGCTGACCGGCACCGAGGCCGCCGCCCTCGCGCCCGCTCGCACCTGACCCGGCGCCGCGGGACCGCGCTCAGGGCTCCGCCCGCGCGAGCTGCCACGGACTCGGTCCCGTGCCCTGACGCCACGCCTCCAGGTCCCGGCCGTCCACGCAGACGATGCCGCACTCGGCCGCGTACTCGAGGGCGGGCGCGGTGAAGTCGCTCGTGGTGACGAGCGCCGCGACATCGGCCTCGTGGATGGTGAAGCAGGTCCCGCCGAACCGCTGCATGTCCTGCGAACCGACCTTGTGGGCCTCGCCGTACAGCTTGCACTGGATGACCACGCGCAGACCGTCCGCCGTGTGCGCGATGACGTCCGCCCCCAAGTCGCCCGCGCCGCCGACCACTTCCACGGACCGGCAGTCGTCGCGGACGCACAGCTCGGCCACCGCTTGCTCGAAACCGTCGGGGTCCAGCTCGGCGTAGTCGGCCAACGGGCCGGGAACGACGAGGGGTTCGGTGATCTCCTCGTCCGGGGGAGCGGCGGCGACGGGCACGGTCGCCGCCACCTCCGGGTGGACGTTGCCCGCGGACGGCCCCGCGGGCCGGCCGCCCTCGAAGACCGCCGGCCCGCCGCCCAGGCTGTCGGCGGCCTCCTCCGCCGCCTCCTCCAGCGCCCGCGCGGCCCGGCGCGCGCCTCGCGCGGCGGACCAGCGGCGCCACCTGGACCGGGACAGCAGCGCGACCGCGACCCCCAGCATCACCAACGCGACCACCCACGACGGACGGTGCCGCGCGGCCGCCGCCGCGGTGCGCACGACGAAGCCGAGCACGCACAGGGCGACCGCCAGCAGCAGGAAGAACAGGGCGGTCGCGCGCAGGTCGAAGCGCCGGTCGTCGCGGCCGCGCCGCCCTGGGCGTATGGGGATGGTCACGCGGGATTCCTCCTGGCCGGGGTCGCTGGGGCTCGGTGGCCCGTCACGCGTCGAGGGCGGCCGCGGGCGGCCGGAAGCAGGCGACGATGTCCTTGCCGCGGGGGCAGCGGTGGACCTCCCACTCGTGGGCGAGGGCGTCGACCAGCAGCAGCCCGCGTCCTCCCGGGGCGCCGGAGTCGGGACGCCGTTGCTCGGGCAGCCTGGAGTCGGCGTCGTGCACGGTCACATGGAGGCAGCCATCGTCCCAGGTGAGGATCAGCTGCGCCGTGCTGCGCGCGTGCACATGGGCGTTGGTGACGAGTTCGGAGACGGTCAGCAGTACCGAATCCACCAGCTCCGGCGCCGTCCGCGTCCAGCCGAGCGTCTCCAGATGCGCCCGTGTCCAGTCCCTGGCCGCTTTCACCCCGCTGCTCACGGGCAGGGTGCGTGCCCATCCCACAGCCTTCAACGAGGACCCGTCTTCCACTGTCTCCTCCTTCGGCGACCGGCCGTACCCCTTCCGTCTGCCCGCGTTCGGCGGATACAGCTACCGGTGATGGGGGCGTCCCCGCCCGCCTCCGGCACGGCGGGTGGCCGCCCCGGCGGGGACGGGTCCGCCGCGCGCCGGTACGGCCGGGTGAGGGCCGCGAAGACGTCCTGGTGCGTCGCCCGACCGCCGGACCCACGCACCGGGGAGCCGCCGCCGGGGCTCCCGGGGGATCTACCGCCGGGTCTGCCGCGGGAGTTCGCGGGGGGCGGAACGCAGGCCGTGCAGGACGTCGATGCGGTTGGTGGTGATCGAGTCCACGCCCTGGTCCAGCAGCCGGGAGAGGGCGCGCCGGGTGTCCGGGGTCCAGACGGAGACGAGCTGCCCGTCCCGGTGGACGCGGGCGACCAGGTCCCGGTCCACCAGGGAGAAGCGGTAGTTGAGCCAGCGCGGGCGGATCGCGGCCAGCAGCGCGGGCCGGGGCGGGGCCAGCGTCGTCCAGGTCAGGGCGATCTCGGCGGCCGGGTCGGCGGCGCGGACGGTGAGCATGGTCTCGGCGCCCGCGCTGTAGTACACCCGCTCCCCGGCCCCGCTCTGCCGGACCACGTCCAGGATCCGGTCCATCGTCCGCCGGGTGACCCGCCCGCACAGGTCCACCATCACGCGGCTGTCACCGGTCGCGGCCAGCGCCTGCGCCAGCGTCGGCACCCGGCCGCCGGTGAGGCCGCGCAGTTCCTCGGCGGACAGCGCGCTCAGCGGCCGGTCCAGCTCCCACAGCCGCTCCAGGGTGTCGTCGTGCAGTAGCACGGGCACGCCGTCACGGGTGAGCCGTACGTCGATCTCGACCACGTCCGCGCCCCGGTCGAGCGCGGAACGCAGCGAGTCGACGGTGTTCTCGCGGAAGCGGTAGGGGTCGCCGCGGTGGGCCACGGCGGTCACGTTGTGCATGGCCCCCATTGTGGTGCGCCTCAGCCGGCGAGCCAACGCGAGGTGTACGTGTCGATCTCCGTCCCGATCCGCGCCTTGCCCGCCGGGTCCAGGAAGGACGCCTCCACGGCGTTCCTGGCGAGGTCCGCGAGGCCGCGCTCGTCCAGGTCGAGGAGGCGGGCGGCCACCGCGTACTCGTTGTTGAGGTCGGTGCCGAACATCGGCGGGTCGTCGGAGTTGATCGTGATCAGCACGCCCGCCTTCGCGAACTCCTTGATCGGGTGCTCGTCCAGGCTGCGGACCGCGCGCGTGGCGATGTTGGAGGTCGGGCAGACCTCCAGCGGGACGCGCCGCTCGGCGAGGTGCGCGAGCAGCGCCGGGTCCTGCGCGGAGCTGGTGCCGTGCCCGATGCGCTCGGCACGCAGCTCGACCAGCGCGTCCCACACCGTCTGCGGCCCGGTGGTCTCGCCGGCGTGCGGCACGGAGTGCAGACCGGCGGCGATGGCCCGGTCGAAGTACGGCTTGAACTGCGGGCGGGGCACGCCGATCTCGGGGCCGCCCAGCCCGAACGACACCAGCCCCTCCGGGCGGATCCGGTCGTCGGTGGCGAGCCGGGCGGTCTCCTCGGCGGACTCCAGACCGGCCTCCCCGGGGATGTCGAAGCACCAGCGCAGCGCGGTGCCGAAGTCGGCCTCGGCGGCCTTGCGGGCGTCCTCGATCGCGGCCATGAAGGCCCGCTCGTCTATGCCGCGCCGGGTGGAGGAGTACGGCGTGATCGTCAGCTCGGCGTAGCGCACCTGCTGGCGGGCCAGGTCGCGGGCCACCTCGTAGGTGAGCAGCCGGACGTCCTCCGGCGTGCGGATCAGGTCCACCACCGACAGGTACACCTCGATGAAGTGCGCGAAGTCGGTGAAGGTGAAGTACTCGGCCAGCGCCTCGGGGTCGGCGGGCACCTTGGAGTCCCGGTGGCGGGCGGCCAGCTCCGAGACGATGCGGGGGGAGGCGGAGCCCACGTGGTGGACGTGCAGTTCGGCCTTGGGCAGTCCGGCGATGAAGGCCCGCAGGTCGCGGTCGGCCGTGCCGGCGGCGGGTACGGAACTGTCGGTCAAGGGGTCCTCCCCGAGCAGGGCGCCGGCGGGCCCTCAGGGGCGCGGCGCGGGTGATCGGCTGATCGTCGAAGGACATCGTAGGCCGGGGGAGGGGCGGCGGTGGGGCACGGGTCCCGGGCGAGGGCGAGGGCGAGGGCGAGGGCGGGGGCGGTGACGGGGGATGGCGGGACGGTGCGGTCCGTGCGACGGTGCGGGCGCGGTGGGGCAGCAGCGGGGCCACGGGCCGGGGCGGTGGGCGTGGGGCGGCGGACCAGTGCCGCAAGGGGTCGTCCGCGGTGGGACCGGCCGGTCCGGGCGGGCCGGGGAGGCCTTAGCATGGCGGGACGAACGACCGAGGGGGAAGTGCGCGTGACAGACGGAACGCAGTCCAGTGGGGCGGCCGGAGGCGGCCACGACCCGTGGGCGCCGCCCGAGCAGCGGCCGTCGCTGGAGAAGCACCAGCCCCCCGCACCGGCCCCGGCGCAGCCGCCCTCCGTGCACGATCAGGCCACCGTGACCGACCTGCCGACCGGCGGTCACGCGCAGCCGAACTTCGCCCCGCCCGGCCAGGGCTTCGGCGCGCCCACCCCGCCGCCGCCCGCGTTCGGCGCCCCGGTCCCCGGCGCGGGCGAGCCGGTGCCGCCCCCGCCGATCGCGCCGACCGGCCCCGGCCTGCCCCCGGCTCCCGCTCCCGGCGGGTACGGCTACCCCGGCTACCCGGCGGGGAGCTACGGCTGGACCGGCATGCCCATGGCCCCGCAGAACGGCATGGGCACCGCGGCGATGGTGCTCGGCATCCTGTCGATCTGCCTGTTCTGCCTGTACGGCGTCGTCTCCCTGGTGCTGGGCATCCTCGCGGTGGTCTTCGGCATCAAGGGCCGCCGACGGGCCGAGCGCGGCGAGGCCACCAACCACGGGCAGGCCCAGGCGGGCCTGATCATGGGTGTCATCGGCATCGTCGTCGGCGTCGCCGTGATCGTGCTGCTGCTGGTGATCGGCATCAGCGCCTTCAACGAGGACTCGTCGAGCTCCGACCCCTACTACGGCTCGGCCCACTCCCTCACGGCCACGGTGGCGACGGGACGCTGACCTGCGGGCTCGGCGCCGCCGAGCCCCACCCCGGTCGCCCGGCCCCGCTGGGCCACCGGCCCGCCGGCGGCCGGTCGGGTACGGCCCCGAGCACGCGGACCGGCGCGGCATCGCGGACCGGACCGGCCGGCCGGGCCCGCCCCCGGAGCCCCCGGGCCCCAGGCCCCGGCCCTACCGCCCGGCCAGTTCCGCTCGGGCCTCCATCAGCGCGAAGCCCAGCAGGTTCAGGCCGCGCCAGTGTTCCGGGTCCGACGCCGCCTCGTCGGTCGCCGCCAGGCCGATACCCCACACCCGGTCCAGCGGGCTCGCCTCGACCAGGACGCGGTCGCCCGTGCCCAGCAGGAAGGCGCGCAGGGTGTCGTCGGAGGCGAATTTGTGGACGCTGCCCTCGACCACGATGCGGAAGCGCTCCCGCTCCCATATCGCCTCGTCGAAGTCGCGGACCAGGCGGCCCGCCTTCTTGGCCTCGGCGGGATGGGCCGCGGAGAGCACCCGCTCCTCCGCCCGCTCGTCGCCGAACAGCCGGGCCTTGCCCGCCATCATCCAGTGCTCGGCCGTCGCATAGCGCTGTGCGCCCACCACGAACGGCGACGGCCACCACTGGCTGAGACAGCTTGCGCCGATGGTGCCATCCGGTCGGGGACGGTGGCCCCAGAAGTGCAGGTACTTCACGCGGGACCCCGTACGGACCTCGCTGACCAGGGCTTCCAGCCCGTCGATCTTCCCCATGCACGCGAGTCTGGCACGCACCACTGACACACCGTCCGCCTTTTCCACACCCGACTCGACACCTGGTCGACAGATTCCGTCGCGTAACCAAAAGGCAACAACGGAATCACTTGTTGGAGGCTAATGGCTCTGTCAGGATCGGCACTCAAATCGAGCTGGAGCTACGCCACCCACCCCTTGTCCGGGGTGCAGGGCGGAGGAGAGCGACATGCACAACCCCGGCACCGCCACCCAGGAACGATTTCCCGCCGAGGACCGTTTCGCCGACGGCGCGCAGTTCATCGCCGGCCGCCTGACCAGGGGCACTTCGGGCCGCACCCACGCCGTGGTCGACCCGGCCACCGGCACCGAGGTGCTCACCTACGACCTGGCCGGCACCGACGACGTCGACGCGGCCGTCGCCGCCGCGCGCGCGGCCTTCCCCGGCTGGGCCTCGGCCACCCCGGGCGAGCGCTCGGACGCCCTGCACCGCTTCGCCGCCGTGCTCGCCGACCGGGCCGAGGAGTTCGCCCGCGCGGAGTCACTCCAGTGCGGGAAGCCGCTGAAGCTCAGCCGCGAGTTCGACGTCCCGGGGACCGTCGACAACACCGCCTTCTTCGCCGGTGCCGCCCGGCACCTCCAGGGGCAGTCGGCCGGCGAGTACTCCGGCGACCACACGTCGTACGTCCGGCGCGAGCCGATCGGCGTCGTCGGGTCCATCGCGCCCTGGAACTACCCGCTCCAGATGGCCGCCTGGAAGGTGCTCCCGGCGATCGCGGCGGGCAACACCATCGTGCTGAAGCCCGCCGAGCCGACCCCGCTGACCTCCCTGCTGTTCGCCCGCGCCGCCACCGACGCGGGCCTGCCGGACGGTGTGATCAACATCGTCACCGGCACCGGCCGGGAGGCCGGCGAGCACCTGGTCGGCCACCCCGACGTGGCGATGACCTCCTTCACCGGGTCCACCGGCGTGGGCAAGCGCGTCGCCGAGGTCGCCACCGCGACCGTCAAGCGGCTCCACCTGGAACTGGGCGGCAAGGCCCCGTTCGTCGTCTTCGACGACGCCGACCTGGAGGCCGCCGTCCACGGCGCCGTCGCCGGCGCGCTCATCAACACCGGCCAGGACTGCACCGCCGCCACCCGCGCCTACGTACAGCGGCCGCTGTACGAGGAGTTCGTCGCGCGCACCGCCGCCCTGATGGAGACCGTGCGGCTCGGCGACCCGTTCGCCCCCGGCACCGACCTCGGCCCCCTCGTCTCGCACGCTCAGCGCGACCGGGTCGCCGGCTTCGTGGACCGCGCCCGCGCCTACGCCCGCGTGGTGACCGGCGGCGAGGCCCCCGGCGGCGACCTGGCGAAGGGCGCCTACTACCGGCCCACCCTGATCGCCGACGCCCCCCAGGACAGCGAGGTCGTCCAGTCCGAGATCTTCGGCCCGGTCCTCGTCGTCCTGCCCTTCGACAGCGACGACGAGGGCATCCGGCTGGCCAACGACACCCCCTACGGTCTCGCCGCCTCCACCTGGACCGGCAGCGTCTACCGGGCCAACCGCGCCACCCGCGACATCAAGGCGGGCTGCGTCTGGATCAACGATCACATCCCGATCATCAGCGAGATGCCGCACGGAGGCTACAAGGCGTCCGGCTTCGGCAAGGACATGTCGATGTACTCCTTCGAGGAATACACGCAGGTCAAGCACGTAATGTTCGACAATACGGCGGTGGCCCGCAAGGACTGGCACCGCACGATCTTCGGCGACCGGTAGGAGCCGCCACCCCCCTCGGCCGCGGCACCTCCCCCACCCGCGGCCCGCTCGTCGCCGGGTACCCCCTCCCCTCCGAAAGGCCACCACGCGCATGGAGAGTTACGAGCCCGACCGCCTGACCGCGGTCGAACGGGCCGCCATACGCCGTAGTTTCCGCAGCGGCAGGGCCGCGCTGACCCGCCGTTCGCTGCTGCGCGCCTCCGCCGGGGGCGCGCTCGCGATCGGCGGACTCGGGACCCTGAGCGCCTGCGGCATCCCCGCCGCGACCAAGAACCAGGGCGGCGTGTCCGCCGACGACCACTCGGCCGACGAGAAGGTCGTCGACTTCTCCAACTGGCCCGAGTACATCGACGTGGACGGCAAGGGCAAGCGCCACCCCACGCTCGACGCGTTCGCCAAGCGGTCCGGCATCCAGGTCAAGTACACCGAGGACATCAACGACAACGACGAGTTCTTCGGCAAGATCCAGCCGGAACTCGCCGCCGGCCAGGACACCGGCCGCGACCTCGTCGTGCTCACCGACTGGCTCGCCGCCCGCATGATCCGGCTCGGGTACGTCCAGAAACTCGACGCGGCCAACCTGCCGCACGCCTTCGCCAACCTGTCGGACCAGTTCCGCGACCCCGACTGGGACCCCGGCCGCGCCTACTCCTACCCCTGGCAGGGCATCTCCACCGTCGTCGCCTTCAACAAGAAGGCCCTCGGCGGCATCGAGGTGAAGTCGGTCTCCGACCTGCTCGACAACCCCAGGCTCAAGGGCCGCGTCGGCATGCTGACCGAGATGCGCGACACCATCGGCATGGTGCTGCTCGACATGGGCAAGGACCCGGCCAAGTTCACCGACGACGACTACGACGCGGCCATCGCCCGCGTCCAGAAGGCCGTCGACAAGGGCCAGATCCGCCGCTTCACCGGCAACGACTACACGTCCGACCTGGCCAAGGGCGACATCGCCGCCTGTGTCGCCTGGGGCGGCGACATCGTCCAGCTCCAGGCGGACAACCCGGACGTCGACTACGTCATCCCGGACAGCGGCTACATGACGTCGACCGACAACCTGATGGTCCCGAACAAGGCCCGCCACAAGACGAACGCCGAGCGGCTCATCGACTACTACTACGAGCCCGGGCCCGCCGCCGAACTCGCCGCCTACGTCAACTACGTGAGCCCCGTCGCGGGAGTGGTTCCCTATCTCTCCAGGATCGACAAGTCGGCCGCGACCAATCCGCTGATCGTGCCCGACAAGGCGATGCAGGCGAAGTCCCATGCCTTCCGCGCCCTGACGCAGAAGGAAGAGACCGCCTACCAGCAGAAGTTCTCGAAGCTCACAGGGGCGTGACGACCACGATGACGACAGACAACAGCGGCGACGTCCGCCTCTGCGGTATCGGCAAGACCTACGGCGCCTTCACCGCCGTACACCCGCTGGACCTGACCGTTCCCCAGGGCTCCTTCTTCGCCCTGCTCGGCGCGTCCGGCTGCGGCAAGACCACCACCCTGCGCATGATCGCGGGCCTGGAGCAGCCGACGAGCGGCACCGTGCACCTCGGCGACCAGGACGTCACCCACCTGCCGCCGTACAAACGGCCGGTCAACACGGTCTTCCAGTCCTACGCGCTCTTCCCGCACCTCGACATCTTCGAGAACGTCGCCTTCGGGCTGCGCCGGCGCGGCGTCAAGAGCGTCAAGAAGCAGGTGGAGGACATGCTGGAGCTGGTCCAGCTCGGCGAGCAGGCGCGCAAGAAGCCGCACCAGCTCTCCGGCGGCCAGCAGCAGCGCGTCGCCGTCGCCCGCGCGCTGATCAACCACCCCAAGGTGCTGCTGCTCGACGAGCCGCTCGGCGCCCTCGACCTGAAGCTGCGCCGCCAGATGCAGCTGGAGCTCAAGCGCATCCAGACCGAGGTCGGCATCACCTTCATCCATGTCACGCACGACCAGGAGGAGGCCATGACCATGGCCGACACGGTCGCGGTGATGAACGGCGGCCGCGTCGAGCAACTGGGCGCGCCCACCGACCTGTACGAGAACCCGAGGACCACCTTCGTCGCCAACTTCCTCGGCACCTCCAACCTGATCGAGGCCGAGGTCGACACCAAGGACGGCGAGGACGTCGTGGTCAGGGCCGGCGGCGACAAGCTGGTGCTGCCCGCCGCGCGGTGCAGCGCCCCCGCCCCGGCCGGCGGCAAGGTGCTGGTCGGCATCCGCCCCGAGAAGATCGCGCTCGCCCACGCCGACGACGCGGGCGCCGTCCCGCAGGGCCGCAACCGCCTCACCGGGAAGATCGCCGACGCCAGCTTCATCGGCGTCTCCACCCAGTACGTCATCGACAGCCCGGCCTGCGCCGGACTCTCGGTCTACGTCCAGAACGTCGAGCGGGACGCCCGGCTGGTTCCCGGTGCGGACGTCGTCCTGCACTGGAGCCCCGCGCACACCTTCGGCCTCGACGCGACCCAGGCCATCGACGCGGGCACCGAGGAAGAGGTCGCCGCCTGATGCCGACGCTCACCGAGGCGCCCCCGCCGCTCGCCCCCGCCGAACCGGAGGTCAAGGCCCCCCGCAAACGCGGCCGGTTCACGCCGTACTGGCTGCTGCTGCCCGGCATCCTGTGGCTGATCGTCTTCTTCGCACTGCCCCTGGTCTACCAGGCCTCCACGTCCGTGCAGACGGGCTCCCTGGAGGAGGGCTACAAGGTCACCTGGCACTTCGCGACCTACTGGGACGCCCTGTCCGAGTACTGGCCGCAGTTCCTGCGCTCCCTGTGCTACGCGGCCGGCGCCACCGTGCTGTGCCTGCTGCTCGGCTACCCCCTGGCCTATCTGATCGCGTTCCGCGCGGGCCGCTGGCGCAACCTGATCATGATCCTGGTGATCGCGCCGTTCTTCACCAGCTTCCTGATCCGCACCCTGGCCTGGAAGACGATCCTCGCGGACAACGGCCCGATCGTGCACGCGCTGAACTCGCTGCACGTCCTGGACCTCACCAACTGGCTCGGCTGGACGGCCGGCGACCGGGTGCTGGCCACCCCGCTCGCGGTGGTGTGCGGACTGACGTACAACTTCCTGCCGTTCATGATCCTGCCGCTGTACACCTCGCTGGAGCGGATCGACGGACGGCTGCACGAGGCGGCCGGCGACCTGTACGCCAAGCCGTGGACCACCTTCCGCAAGGTGACCTTCCCGCTGTCGATGCCGGGCGTGGTCTCCGGCACGCTGCTCACGTTCATCCCGGCGGCCGGTGACTACGTCAACTCCGAACTCCTCGGCTCCACCGACACCCGCATGATCGGCAATGTGATCCAGACGCAGTTCCTGCGCATCCTGGACTATCCGACGGCCGCGGCCCTCTCCTTCATCCTCATGGCCGCGATCCTGGCCATGGTGACCATCTACATCCGCCGGTCCGGGACGGAGGACCTGGTCTAAATGCCCGTCGTCAACTGGCTCAAGCGGCATCTCGTCGTCATCGCGGGACTGTTCACCCTCGCCTACCTGCTGCTGCCGAACGTCGTCGTCACGGTGTTCTCCTTCAACAAACCGAAGGGGCGCTTCAACTACCAGTGGCAGCGGTTCTCCCTGGACGCCTGGAAACAGCCGTGCGGCGTCGCCGACCTGTGCGGCTCGCTGTCCATCAGCCTCCAGATCGCCGTCTGGGCGACGCTCGGCGCCACCGTCCTCGGCACGATGATCGCCTTCGCGCTGGTCCGCTACCGCTTCCGCGCCCGCGGCGCCATCAACTCGCTGATCTTCCTGCCGATGGCGATGCCCGAGGTCGTCATGGCCGCCTCGCTGCTCACCCTCTTCCTCAACCTGGGTGCGCAGCTGGGCTTCTGGACGATCCTGATCGCGCACATCATGTTCTGTCTCAGCTTCGTCGTCACCGCGGTCAAGGCGCGTGTGATGTCGATGGACCCGCGTCTGGAGGAGGCCGCCCGGGACCTGTACGCCGGTCCCGCGCAGACCTTCCTGCGGGTCACCCTGCCGATCGCGGCACCCGGAATCGCCGCGGGCGCGCTGCTGTCCTTCGCGCTGTCCTTCGACGATTTCATCATCACCAATTTCAACGCCGGTTCGACCGTCACCTTCCCCATGTTCGTGTGGGGTTCGGCGCAGCGCGGAACGCCCGTGCAGATCAATGTGATCGGCACGGCGATGTTCCTCCTCGCGGTGCTGTTCGTTCTGGTGTCGATGCTGATCACGAACCGCCGTAACCACCAGAAGGCGTAAGCCGAGAAGCGCAAAGCCCTGTAGGGAGTTGAAATCATGGCCCCAAGCGCCATGAGTCGTGGCAAAGACAACTGGATCGCCTCTCTTTCCGAAGCCCAGCCGGTCCCGTACTGGCTGGAAGACCCCGGGAAGCCGCAGCCCGAGCCCGCCCTGACCGGCCCCGAGACCTGCGACCTGCTGGTCGTGGGCGGCGGCTACAGCGGACTGTGGACCGCGCTGTGCGCCAAGGAGCGCGACCCGCGGCGGGACGTGGTCCTGCTGGAAGGCCGCGAGGTGGGCTGGGCCGCCTCCGGCCGCAACGGCGGCTTCTGCGCCGCCTCCCTCACCCACGGCCTGCCCAACGGCCTGACCCGCTGGCCCGACGAGATCCACACACTGGAGGAGCTGGGCCGGCGCAACCTCGACGAGATCGAGGCGGCCGTGGCCCGGTACGGCATCGACTGCGACTTCGAGCGCACCGGCGAGATCGACGTGGCCACCGAGACCTACCAGGCCCGGGAGCTGCGCGACTGGCACCGGGAGCTGCGCGAGCGGGGCCTCGCGGACGGGATCGACTTCCTGGACGCCGACGCCGTGCGCGCCGAGGTGGACTCGCCGACCTTCCAGGCCGGTCTGTGGGACCGCCGGGGCGTGGCCATGCTGCACCCGGCGAAGCTCGCCTGGGGCCTGAAACGCGCGTGCCTCCGGCTCGGGGTGCGGGTGTACGAGCACACGCCCGCGCTCACCCTGAGGCAGTACGGCGCCGGGATGGCCGTACGCACCCCCTACGGCGCCGTACGGGCCCGCAAGGTGGCGCTCGGCACCAACATCTTCCCCAGCCTGCTGCGGCGGGTGCGCTCATACACCGTCCCGGTCTACGACTACGCGCTGATGACCGAGCCGCTGAGCCCCGAACAGCTGTCGGCCGTCGGCTGGCGGGGCAGACAGGGGCTGGGGGACAGCGCCAACCAGTTCCACTACTTCCGGCTGTCCGCCGACAACCGGATCCTGTGGGGCGGTTACGACGCCGTCCACCACTACGGCGGCCGGGTGCGGGCGGAGTACGACGACCGCCCGGAGACGTACGCCAAGCTCGCGGGGCACTTCTTCACCTGCTTCCCGCAGCTGGAGGGCCTGCGCTTCACCCACGCCTGGGGCGGTGCGATCGACACCTGCTCCCGCTTCTCGGCGTTCTTCGGCACCGCCCACCAGGACAAGGTGGCGTACGCCGCGGGCTACACCGGCCTCGGCGTCGGCGCGACCCGCTTCGGCGCCAACGTGATGCTGGACCTGCTGGACGGGGAGCGCACCGAGCGCACCGAACTGGAGATGGTGCGCAAGCGGCCGCTGCCGTTCCCGCCGGAGCCGTTCGCCTGGACCGGCATCGCCCTCACCAAGTGGTCCCTGGCCCGCGCGGACGCCCATGGCGGCCGGCGGAACCTGTGGCTGCGCACGATGGACCGGCTGGGGCTGGGCTTCGACAGCTAGCCGGTGCGCGCCGGTCTCACGCCTGGACGATATGACCAAGGACTGTGACCTATGTCACTTACCGGGGGTTCGGAAGTCGCGTAATGCTCCCGGGCGGCCTCCCTCTCTCCTTCCGACGCGACCGCGTCACCCATCCGGAGAGAGGGAGGCCCGCTGATGACGGGGACGAAGACGGCGGTGGAGTGGCTGGCGGCCGTGGCGCCGGACCCCGAGTCCTGCCGCTGGGAGTGGGAGCGCAGCCCGCACGGGATCGCGCTGCTGCCCGCCGGGCGCGCCTGGGACGTGCTGATCCTGCCGGCCCACCTGGGCTATCCGACCCTGGACGTGCTGACCCGGATGCTCGACCGGACCGGCCCGGTGCTCGCCGACTTCGGCGACAACCGGGTCGGGTTCTTCGTGCCGCCGGGCACCGCGGGCCGCTGGCTCGGCACCGGGGTCCGCACCGCGGGGGCCGGCACCTGGATCGTCGTACCGCACCCGGGCCGTACGGCCCGCGGGGTGCGCTGGCTGGTGCCGCCGGACGGCTCGGGCACCCTGACCGACCCGGCGCTGCTGGAGCTGGCGATGCACGAGGCGGCGGCCGGGCTGTTCACGGGCACCGGCGAGGACGGGTGACGCCCGGACGCCTTGACACCGGGATTGGTCTGGACCAAATTGAGTGCCGCTCCACCCTCCAACTCCCCCCTGCCCGGAGGCATTCGTGGACCGCACCAGACCCCTGCTCGCCCTCCTCACCGCGACGGCGCTGGCCGTGCCCGGCCTCACCGCGCTCGCGTCGACCGCCCACGCGGCCGACGCGGACGTGGTCCAGAACGGCGGCTTCGAGTCCGGCCTGGCCGGCTGGACCTGCTCGGCCGGCACCACCGTCAACTCGCCCGTACACAGCGGGAGTTCCGCGCTCCAGGCCACACCGGCGGGCAGTGACAACGCCCAGTGCACACAGACGGTGACCGTCCAGCCGAACGCGCAGTACACGCTGTCCGGTTACGTCCGCGGCTCCTACGTCTACCTCGGCGCGAGCGGCACCGGCACCACCGACGTCTCCGCCTGGACCCAGTCGGCACCGGACTGGCAGAAGCTGGCCACCACCTTCACCACCGGTCCCTCCACCACCAAGGTGACGCTGTACACCCACGGTTGGTACGGCACCGGCGCCTACAACGCCGACGACATCTCGCTCGTCGGCCCCGGCGGCAGCGGCACCACGCAGCCCCCCGCCGTGCCCGGCGGGCTGACCGCCTCCTCCGTCACCGCCTCCTCCGTCGCCCTGTCCTGGTCGGCGGTGTCCGGCGCCACCGGGTACGCCGTCTACCGCGACGGGGTCAAGGTCCAGACGGCGAGCGGGACTTCGGCGACCGTCACCGGCCTCACCGCCTCGACCGCGTACAGCTTCCAGGTCACGGCCCTCAACTCCGCGGGGGAGTCCGCGAAATCGGCCGCGGTGACGGTGACGACGGCCGCGGGCGGCTCGGGCGGCGGGCCGGGCGGCGGTTCGGCCGGCCTCCCGGCGCACGCCCTGGTCGGCTACCTCCACGCCAGCTTCGCCAACGGCTCCGGCTACACCCGGCTCGCGGACGTCCCCGACAGCTGGGACGTCATCGACCTGGCCTTCGCCGAGCCGACCTCGGCCACCTCCGGGGACGTCGAGTTCAAGCGCTGCCCGGTCACCGACTGCCCCAACGCGGAGAGCGACGCCGACTTCAAGGCGGCCGTCAAGGCCAAGCAGGCGGCCGGCAAGAAGGTGCTGATCTCCATCGGCGGCCAGAACGGCCAGGTCCAGCTGACCACCACGGCGGCCCGGGACGCCTTCGTCTCCTCCGTCTCGAAGATCATCGACACCTATGGGCTGGACGGCCTCGACATCGACTTCGAGGGCCACTCGCTGTCCCTGGACACGAACGACACGGACTTCAAGAACCCCACCACACCCGTGATCGTCAACCTCATCTCCGCGCTGAAGACCCTGAAGGCCAAGTACGGCTCCTCGTTCGTGCTGACCATGGCGCCGGAGACCTTCTTCGTGCAGAACGGCTACCAGTACTACGGCACCGGCAAGTGGGGCGGCCAGGACCCGCGCTGCGGCGCCTACCTCCCGGTGATCTACGCCCTGCGCGACGACCTCACCCTGCTGCACGTCCAGGACTACAACTCCGGCCCGATCATGGGCCTGGACAACCAGTACCACTCCATGGGCGGCGCCGACTTCCACATCGCCATGACCGACATGCTGCTCACCGGCTTCCCGGTGGCCGGCGACCCGAACAACGTCTTCCCGCCGCTGCGCCCCGACCAGGTGGCGATCGGCATGCCGGCCTCCACCAACGCGGGCAACGGCTACGTGGCCCCCGCCGAGGTCACCAAGACCCTGGACTGCCTGACGAAGAGGACGAACTGCGGCTCGTACACCACCCACGGCACCTGGCCGGGCCTGCGCGGCCTGATGACCTGGTCGATCAACTGGGACCGCTACTCGAACTGGGAGTTCCAGAAGACGTTCGACGGCTACTTCGGCTGACCCCGGGCACCGCCGCGAGCGCGGTCAGCAGCACCGCGCTCAGGCACCAGCTCGCCAGCACGTCCAGCGGCCAGTGGTAGCCGTGGCGGACGAGGCCGTAGCCGACGCCGAGGACGAGGACCGCGCAGAGCGCGAGCACGGCCCGGCGGGCGGCGCGGGAGCGGAGCCAGGACAGCAGCAGCAGGGTCGCCGAGCCGTAGGCGACGGTCGCCGTCGCCGTGTGCCCGGAGGGGTAGTAGCCGACGGCCGGGGGCACCACGGGGGTCCCCGGCCGCGCGGCCCAGTCCTTCAGCGGCACCACGACCGCCGGGAGCAGCGCCATCAGCACGGCCGCGGCGGCCGGCGGCAGCCACCAGCGCGCGAGACCCGCTCCGCGCCCCCGCCACAGCGCGTACCCGACGGCGGCGGCGAGGACCGGCACGGCGACCTGGACGTTGCCGAGGTCGGAGAGGAACGCGGAGAACCCGTCCGGACGGACCAGGGCCCGGCTGAGCCGGGCGTCCGCGCGCAGCAGCGGGCCGTGCGCGACGACCTGCCAGGTGATCAGGGCGAAGAGGACGGCCGGGACACCGAGGAGCAGGGCGCGGCGGGCTGGGTTCGACACAGGGCCCAGCTTGGCAGGCGGCTGCGGCGCGAAAGGGGGCGGGGCCCGCCGGGGGACGGCGGGGCCGGCCGGGAGAAGGAGGTCGGCCGCCCCGGAACAGGGGGGGTGGTCACGGGGCGGCCGTCCGGACCGGAACGTCGCGCGCCCCGGGGGGTTTGGGGCGGCGACCGTCCGATCGGTGAGGAGATCCCGGCGTCAGGAGCCGGTTGTGTGCGCGAAGGCACGACCAGGTCGGAGCTGGGGAGGCCCCGGCCTGAAGTCGCCCACGGTCCCCCGTGGACGGGGTGTATCTCTCATCTGGGTAGAACCTACGACAGGCCGCGGCGCTTGGGCAGACGGATTCCCGACCCGTCATCCACCTCGCACACCTTCTTCACACGGCCTGCCGCAGCCGGAACCGGAGCCTCAGATGCGGGCCAGGGCCTGCTCGACGACGTCGAGGCCCTCGTTGAGCAGGTCCTCGCCGATGACCAGCGGAGGCAGGAAGCGGACCACGTTGCCGTAGGTGCCGCAGGTGAGCACCAGCACGCCCTCCGCGTGGCAGGCCTTGGCCAGCGCCGCGGTCGCCTCCGGGTTCGGCTCCTTGGTGGTGCGGTCCTTGACCAGCTCGATGGCGATCATCGCGCCGCGGCCGCGCACCTCGCCGATGACGTCGAACTTCTCGGCCATGGCGGCGAGGCGACCCTTCATGATCTCCTCGATGCGCTTGGCCTTGCCGTTGAGGTCCAGCTCCTTCATGGTCTCGATGGCACCGAGCGCACCGGCGCAGGCGACGGGGTTGCCGCCGTACGTGCCACCGAGGCCGCCGGCGTGCGCGGCGTCCATGATCTCGGCGCGGCCGGTCACGGCGGCGAGCGGCAGACCACCGGCGATGCCCTTGGCGGTGGTGATCAGGTCCGGGACGATGCCCTCGTCCTCACAGGCGAACCACTGCCCGGTCCGGCAGAAACCGGACTGGATCTCGTCGGCGACGAACACGATCCCGTTGTCGGCGGCGAACTGGCGGATGGCGGGCAGGAAGCCCTTGGCCGGCTCGATGAAGCCGCCCTCGCCGAGCACCGGCTCGATGATGATCGCGGCCACGTTGTCCGGGCCGACCTGCTTGGTGATCTGGTCGATGGCCTGCTTGGCGGCCTCGGGGCCGGCGTTCTCCGCACCGGTCGGCCAGCGGTAGCCGTAGGCGACCGGGACGCGGTACACCTCCGGCGCGAACGGGCCGAAGCCGTGCTTGTACGGCATGTTCTTCGCCGTCAGCGCCATGGTGAGGTTGGTGCGTCCGTGGTACCCGTGGTCGAACACCACGACGGCCTGCCGCTTGGTGTACGCGCGCGCGATCTTGACGGCGTTCTCGACGGCCTCGGCACCGGAGTTGAACAGCGCGGACTTCTTGGCGTGGTCACCCGGGGTGAGCTCGGCCAGCGCCTCGGCGACGGCGACGTAGCCCTCGTACGGGGTGACCATGAAACAGGTGTGGGTGAAGTCGGCCAGCTGGGCGGAGGCGCGGCGCACGACGGCCTCGGCGGAGGCGCCGACGCTGGTCACGGCGATACCGGAGCCGAAGTCGATCAGGCTGTTGCCGTCGACGTCCTCGATGACACCGCCGCCGGCGCGCGTGACGAAGACCGGCAGCGTGGAGCCCACGCCCTGGGCGACCACGGCCGTACGGCGGGCCTGCAGCTCCTGCGACTTCGGGCCGGGGATGGCGGTGACGACGCGGCGCTCCTGCGGAAGTGCGGTCATGCGGGGCTCCTGGGGGTATTACGGACGCTTGCCTTCTTTTCGCAGGCTAGGACGGGTACGGGCCCCTGGGCATGCTCCATGTGGGCGTTGTCCCGCCCCGCCCTTGTCCGCGGTGGACATAGCGAGCGTATGACCCCACGGGACCGGCCGTCCGCGCCGACGGCCGTGTATGCGGTGAACTCCCCATCCCGGGGCACTACATTGCTCGCTGACGGTGCACGGAGCGGCTGGTCAGGGGGCAGGGCGGATGCAGAACGAGGGAAAACGGAACACACGCGACAGCGGCACCGGCCCGGTGCCGCATCCGTCACCGCCGAGGGAGGCGGCCGTGCCGCCGCTGCCGACGCGGGCGCCGGCCGTGCCACCGCCTCCTGCGGGGGCGCCGCGCGTACCGTCCGTCGACCACGCCCCGCCGTCCGCGCACCCCCGCTCCCCGGTCGCCGACTGGCTCGACGAGCCGCGGCCGGACGCCGAGCCGGGCATCTGGCGTCAGGGCTACCGCCGGCCCAAGAGCCCGCGCCAGGAGCAGCGCCTGGCCCCCGTCACCATCGTCGGCTTCTTCGTTCCCCTGGCGGCGGGGCTGCTCGTGTGGTCGCTGTGGCGGCACGGCAGCATTCCCTACCAGTGGGCCGTCCTGAAGCTGCTCACACCGGACGGCTGGTGGTGGGCGGGGACCACGTCGCCCAAGGGGTACCAGGGCGCCGAGGCCATCACGGTCGCCAACGGCGTGTTCTTCGCGATCCTCGTCTTCGCCATGGCCCGCCTGGGCAGTTGGCGCGACATCGTCCGGCACGTCATCACCCGTCGCCCACAGCCCGCACGCGCCCTCATCGCGGCCCTGGGCGCGCTCATCGTGCTCGCCTTCGTGTTCCCCAAGGCCTTCGGCCTGGGCTGGGACGCACTGCCCGTCCAGGATCCGGTGTTCTCCCTCATCGTCCTCGTCACGGGCAGCTACACCATGTTCGGTTCGGTGGCGTTCACCGACGGTCTCTACGCGCTGATCACCCTGCTGGTGCTGTGGCCCTTCGCCCGGATCGGCGGTTGGTGGCCGTACGCGAAGGAGCTGCTCGCGGCGCGTGAGCGGGCGAAGACCGCCGGACCGGTGCTGCCGGCCGTCGAACGACGGCCCTCGCACTGGCCAGAGCTGCGGGAGGCGGGCCAGCACCAGGCCGCCGACCTGCTCACCGCCGAGGTGCACGCCGGCCGGATGAACGACGTGGACTGCTCCAGGATCGGTCACATGTGGACCGCGGCCCGGGCCCGCGCGCGGCTGTCGGCGTTCACCGACACGGTGCTGCGCGAGGGCGCCGCCGCCTGGGTCCATCCCTCAGGCGCTCGCGATCTGCCGGGTCGGACCGCTCGGCACGACCTGCTCGTCGGTCAGGTGCTCCTCGGCCGGTGGGTTGCGGGCGAGCGCACTCCGCTCGCCTACGGCGGCGCCGGTGCCGCGCTCGCACCGGACACCCTGGGCACCTCGCTGCTGGCCGTCGGGCCCTCGGGCTCGGGCAAGACCCGCCATCTGATCCGTCCCGTCGTCGAGTCGCTCGGCCTCCAGGCACTCGCCGGGCAGTGCACCGTCGTCGCCGTCTGCGCGGCCGGTACCCCACTCGGTCCCGACTCCGCCTTCGACGTCGTCGTACGCCTCGGCGACCCCGCTTCCGTGCACGACCTCGACCCGTACGCGGAATCCGACGACCCGGACGAGGCGGCCGCCTTCCTCGCCGAGGGCCTGGTCGGCGACCTGGACACGGTGAGCGGACAGCGGGCCGGCACCGCACTCGCCCAGCTCCTCGGCCCGTACCGGGCGGTGCACGGACGCTTTCCGACCCTGCCCGAGCTGCGCGAACTGCTGGAGGGCGATCCGTCGGCCCT
Organism: Streptomyces sp. SCPE 10; assembly: GCF_051980735.1. Taxonomy (NCBI): domain Bacteria; kingdom Bacillati; phylum Actinomycetota; class Actinomycetes; order Kitasatosporales; family Streptomycetaceae; genus Streptomyces; species Streptomyces sp. SCPE 10. Next base: position 5,526,581 of record NZ_CP197069.1, read on the forward strand.
GGGCGCGCTGCGGGCGGGGCTCGCGGGGGACGAGCACACGGTGATGCGCCGCGAACTCGAGGCACGCGTCCGGCAGGCGGGCAGCCCGGGCGACCCCGGCCCGGTCCTGGCCGACAGGCTCGCGGTGCTGGACCGGCCTGCGTTCGCCGGGTTCTTCGGCGCCGAGGGAGGCAGGACCCGGCCGTTCTCGCTGGGCGCCGTCGCCCACCATCCGCTGCGGGTCCGCATCGATCTGCCCGACCGCGGACACGAGGAGGCGTCCCGGATCGTCACCAGGCTGGTGCTCGCGCAGTTCGGCGTCGTGGCGACGACGGGCGAGCGGGCGCACTTCGCCTGCCTCGTCCTGGACGACGCCACCGGCGCGGTGACGGCCGACTCAGTGCGGCGCATTCAGCGCCTGCGCTCCCGCAACGCGGGCGTGGTGCTCGCTCTGCGCACCGTCGGTGACGTCCCCGAGGCGCTGCACGGGCCGCTGTACGCCGCTGTCGGCTGCCGCATGGCCTTCGCGGGGGTCACCACCTGGGACGGCAGCAGGTTCGCGGACGCCTGGGGCACCCAGTGGGTGGAGACCCGGGACGTGGCCCGGCACACGGTGTTCGCGGACCAGCCGATGACCCGCGCGATCCACGCCCTGCGCAAGCTGATCACGGGCAAGGCGGTGACGACCGAGGCCGTCACCGTCCGCCAAGTCGAACGCGAGCGCTGGTCCGCGTCCGAGTTGGCGCACGGGGTGCCGGCCGGGCACGCGGTGTTGTCGTTGAGCAGTGTGCGGGGGGAGCACGCGCCGCCGTTGCTGGTGGATCTGCGGGGCTGAGGGCCAGCGGGCGATCGTACGGTGAGGCAGAATCGGCGTACGCCGTTCATACGCGGCGGCCAAGACGCACCACTCCGCCACCACCGTGAAGGCCCCATGCCCCCGACCCTCGCCTCGCTCGTCCACCACTCGGCGCTGAAGCTGACCGTGCGCGCCGGCGAGGACCGCCTCGACGTGCCCGTGCGCTGGGCACACGTCAGCGAGCTGGCCGACCCCGTGCCGTACATGGAGGGCGGCGAGCTGCTGCTGATCACCGCGCTCAAGCTGGACGCGGAGGACCCCGAGGCCATGCGCCGGTACGTGCGGCGGCTGGCCGGCGCGGGCGTGGTCGGGCTGGGGTTCGCCGTCGGGGTCAACTACGAGGAGATCCCCGAGGCGCTCGTCGACGCCTGCGCACAGGAGCCGCTGCCGCTGCTGGAGGTGCCCCGCCGCACCCCCTTCCTCGCCATCAGCAAGGCCGTCTCCGCCGCCATCGCCGCCGACCAGTACCGCGCGGTCACCGCGGGCTTCGCCGCCCAGCGCGAACTGACCAAGCAGGCCCTGAACTCGGGCCCCGAGGGCCTGCTCGCCGCGCTCGCCGCGCAGGTCGACGGGTGGGCGGCGCTGTACGACGCCTCGGGCACCGTCGTCGCCGCGGCCCCCGAGTGGGCCGGTCGCCGCGCCGCCCGGATCACCGGGGAGGTGGAACGGCTGCGCGAGCGGCCCGCCCCCGCCTCCTCCGTGGTCGGCGGCCCCGAACACGAGGACCGGGTCGAACTCCACTCCCTGGGCACCGGCCGCCGCCCGCGCGCCGCGCTCGCGGTGGGTACCGCCGCCGCCCTCGGCACCGCCGAGCGGTACGCCGTGCACTCCGCCATCGCCCTGCTCACCCTCACCACCGAGCGCTCCCGCTCCCTGCACGCCGCCGAGCAGCGCATCGGCACCGCCGTCCTGCGCATGCTGCTGGCCGGGGAGCCCGACCACGCCCGCGCCGTCGCCGGGGACCTGTACGGCGGGCTGCTGGACGCGCCGTTCCGGATGATCGTCGCCGAGCCGGTGCCCGGGCCGCGCGGCCCGGGAGGAGGCGACCGGCTCGGCGTCCTCGCGGAGAACGTGGAAGCGGCCGCCGCGCGCTCCGGCGAGGCGGTCCTGGTGGTGCCCGAGGGGGAGCGGCTGGTGGCGCTGGCCGCGGACGGCGGTGCCGCGGTGGCTGCCTGCACCGGCTGGGCGGCGGAGCTGGAGGCGGCCCGCGCGCTGCCCGAGCACACCGCCGCCGACGAGGACGACGTCGTCGTCGGGCTGTCCGCGCCGGCCGGTCCGATCGCCGCCGCGGCCGCCTACAAGCAAGCCTTGCAGTCGCTGTCGGTGGCCCGGCGCCGGGGCCGGGTGCTGGTGGAGCACGAACAGCTGGCCGCGGGTTCGGTGCTGCCGCTGCTCGCCGACGACGCGGTGAAGGCGTTCGCCGACGGACTGCTGCGCGCGTTGCACGAGCACGACGCCACCGGCCGCGGGGACCTGGTCGCCTCCCTGCGGGCCTGGCTGTCCCGGCACGGGCAGTGGGACGCGGCCGCCGCCGACCTGGGCGTGCACCGGCACACGCTGCGCTACCGGATGCGCCGGGTCGAGGAGATCCTGGGGCGCTCGCTGGACGACCCCGACGTCCGCATGGAGCTGTGGCTCGCCCTGAAGGCCACGTCCGCGGAGTAGGGGTCCACCGAGCGGCCGGCAGTAGTCCAATCAGTAGTAGCGGGGCCGCCCACTGCTACGGCACGGACAAGCGACCCCCGGTCCCCGCCGCCCTACCGTGGAGCACGAAAGCCAAGGACGCCCCCAAACGCGGAAAGGCCGGGAATCGCACATGACTTCCACCCACGCCTTCTGGCTCGCCGGCCGCCAGGCCACCGGCGACGACACCTTCGACGTCACCTCGTCGTGGGACGGCCGGCTCGTCGGCACCGTCAGCGTGCCGACCGACGCCCAGGTCGAGGAGGCTGTGGCCGCCGCGTACGCCGTCCGGGACGAGTTCGCCGCGACCCCGGCCCACGTGCGCGCCGCCGCCCTCGACCACGTGGCCAAGCGCCTGGTCGAGCGCACCGAGGAGATCGGCCGGCTGATCTCCGCCGAGAACGGCAAGCCCATCAAGTGGGCCCGCGGCGAGGTCGGCCGCGCCGCCTCCGTGTTCCGCTTCGCCGCGGAGGAGGCCCGCCGGTTCAACGGCGGCGACGCCCAGCGGCTCGACACCGACGCCGGCGGCCAGGGCCGCCTCGCCCTCACCCGGCGCTTCCCCCGGGGCGTCGTGCTCGGCATCGCGCCGTTCAACTTCCCGCTGAACCTGTGCGCCCACAAGGTCGCACCGGCGATCGCGGCCGGCGCTCCGATCATCCTCAAGCCGGCCCCGGCCACCCCGCTGTCCGGCCTGGTCATCGGCGAGCTGCTGGCGGAGACCGACCTGCCGGCCGGCTCCTGGTCGATCCTTCCGGTTCCGAACGACAAGATGCCCGCCCTGGTCCAGGACGAGCGCCTGCCGGTCATCTCCTTCACCGGTTCCGAGAAGGTCGGTTACGCGATCATGGACTCGGTGCCGCGCAAGCACTGCACGCTGGAGCTCGGCGGCAACGGCGCGGCCGTGGTCCTCGGCGACTACGCCTCCGACGCCGACCTGGACTGGGCCGCGAACCGCATCGCGACCTTCTCCAACTACCAGGGCGGCCAGTCCTGCATCTCCGTACAGCGCGTGATCGCCGACGCCGCCGTGTACGACCGGCTGCTGCCGCGCATCGTGGCCGCCGTCGAGGCCCAGGTCACCGGTGACCCGAACGACGACAAGACCGACGTCGGCCCGCTGGTCAGCGAGGACGCCGCCAAGCGTGTGGAGTCCTGGGTGACGGAGGCCGTCGAGGCCGGCGCCACGCTGCTCACCGGTGGTGTGCGCGACGGCGCCTCGTACGCGCCGACCGTGCTCACCGACCTCCCCGCGGACGTCACCCTCGCCCACGAGGAGGTCTTCGGTCCGGTCCTGTCCGTGCAGAAGGTGGACGGCGAGGCCGAGGCGTTCGCCGCGGTCAACGACTCCAAGTACGGCCTCCAGGCGGGCGTGTTCACCCACGACCTCCAGGCCGCCTTCCGCGCCCACCGCGCCCTCGAGGTCGGCGGCGTGATCATCGGCGACGTCCCCTCCTACCGCGCCGACCAGATGCCGTACGGCGGCGCCAAGCAGTCCGGCGTGGGCCGCGAGGGCGTCCGCTCCGCGATGGAGGACTACACCTACGAGCGCGTCCTGGTCCTCACCGGCCTCGCGCTCTGACCCACCGAGGACGGACCTGTCCGGCGGAGCCGGCCGGCGTCGGCGGGATCCCCCGAGTTCCGGCCTGCCACGGACAGGCCGGAACGGAACGGCCGCAGCCCACTGTGCGGGGGCTGCGGCCGTTCCGCTGCTCACCCCGCTCCACCTGCTTGAACAGCCCAACTGTGGCTAGGATTCGCAGGCTTGTGGGAACACAATGGGAACAGGGCGCTGCTCTTCCGGCCCATGGCGGGCGTTGTTCCGCGCACGAACAAGGCCGGGGAGATCACCAGTTACCAGGTGAAGTGGCGAGCCCCCGGCGGAGACGGCTGGCAGACCGAGCGCTTCGACGGTGATGAGGAAGGCCTGGCCGCGGCCGAGGTGTTCAAGAGCGCTGTCGATGAGGCCGGGCAGAACTGGCCCGCAGGCTGGGTGAAGGGCCAGGGCTACATCGACCCGTCGGCCGGCGACGAGTTGCGCTACCGGTTCGACAACTGGGCCCGGGAGTGCATCACCAACCGCACCGCGAGCAAGCGCTATAAGGATCAGCGGCTGCGCGCGGTCGAGGTCTACCGCAACCCGACCTTCGGGAACTGTGATGTCCGCAGCACCGAGCACTTCAGCAAGGCGACCGTCGCGGCCTGGGTCAACCTGATGAAGCAGACCAAGGTCAAGCGTGGCTCGAAGCTCAAGGTGATGTCGTCGGAGACCCTGCGGGGCCTGCACGGGCTGCTCTCCTCGATCCTCAAAGAGGAGGACGACCGTCCGGACATGGGCGGCATCGTCCTCTGGCCGCTGGACGCCGGGGAGAACGGATGTGAGCTGACCAGCGCGGACATCGGCCGGACGGTGTCCAAGTACAGGAGTCCGGACAGCCCGGTCACCGGAAGGTCCGGGTCCCGGTTCGAGTACCGTGCCCGAGTGCCCCGCGGCCTCGCTGGCGCCGCGTTCGCCGAAGGATTCGCGGCCCTGCGCCGGGAGATGGACGCCCACGAGCCGCAGCCAGTGGACGAACCTCGCGCAGGCCTCGCCGAGCTCGTCCAACCCGACCAGAACACGCAGGTCAGCGAACCGGACCAGACGGACGAAGAACCGCTTCGTCTGCTGCATCTCGTCCACGGCACCGTCCCCGCGCACGAGCACCTCGCGCTGCAGCGCCGCAACGCCGACCTTGTGGCGGCCTTGGGCGACGTCCTCGCCCGCTTCACCATCCAGGCCGCGATCGGCGGCCACGGCATCCGTACCGCCTATCTGCCCAGCAAGACCGTGGAGGAGTGGCGGCAGGTCCTCGCCGGCGCCACGCCTGTTGTATGTCGTGTACCTGGTGATGTGCTCACCTTCATGAAGAAGATCATGACGCTCACTGCCGCCATGACGTTAGCCAGCTTCGCTGGCGTCGGGGGCTGCCAGTGCTGCTCCGCTGCCCGCCCAACCGCATCCGTGGGACAAGCGGGTCAAGTGCCAGACGAAGGACCCGGACGGCAGGAACATCGTCACCCGCTACGGGAACTCGGACCTGGGCTGGTACCACTTCACCGGCCGCCACAACATCAAGAAGTGCTCCACCCTGTATGCGGCCCTCCACGGCCGCGTGGACCGGGACGACCACCACGGGCACCTGGAGTACGACGGGATCGAGTTCGAGACGGGCGTGCCGAGGCCGCGACAGGTGAAGTCCACGGTCGTCGTGCAGTACACGCAGAAGAGTACGGACGGCCGCTACGATGCCGGGCGCGGTCAGAAGATCGGCGTCATCACGGCGTACTGCCACAACCAACCAGGGAACAAGTGTCCGGCATGGGCCAAGCTGTGAATTCTCCTGAACCAGAGACCGAGCAGGCGGCCACGGCGCGCCTGCTCGATCTCGTGCGCTCCTTCGTCACCATGCACGTGTCGTGGAAGCCGCTGTTCATCGGCGCGGTCATCACGGGCAACGACCGGATGCGCCTCTACTTCCGTTCACCCGAGCGAGACCGAACATACGGTGTGGACGTGCTGATCAGCCACACGGGGCCCGGCTTGCTCGGCTCTCTGGTCTCCCCGGCGTTCCTGGCGAACGAGCATCTGCACCAGCCTTCCGACGATCCGCACTGCGACGTGATCGTGGATCTCACCGACTACTGACGGACGTACCCCCGCCCGGCCCGGTACCGGCGCCGCCCGCAGGTACGGGCCGGGCGGGCACGGGCGTATGCCGAAGTCGCCCAGCCGCCCAGGCCCTGGGTCAGGGATCGGTACGGCTGACCTCGGAGACCCGCACGCTCTTGATGTCGGACATCTTGCCGTTGGTGATCTCCGCATCAACCGGGGCCGTGTCACCGGTGTTCGTCTTGTTCGGCCCGAGCTTGGTGGCGTCGACTCCGGTCGTCCCTAGAACGTCACCGTCCGAGTCCAGGTACTCCAGCTGCACGAAGTAGTCGGCGGCGGCCGGGCCGTGGTTGGTGATCGTGTAGTGCGTGACGTACGCGTGCTCACCCCAGACCGGATGGTTCTCGAACCCGCTGCGAGTGATCTTGACGTCCTTCTTCGCCGAGTCCTCCGCCGGCGCCTGCGCGGAGTGAGAAGCGCCGGTGTCCTTCCGGCCGCCGTCCGTGCTGGTGGCGGCCCCCGAGCAGCCCGTCAGCGCCGCCGCAACAACAGCAACGCCCGCCAGCCAGATACGCGTACGCATGTCGTGATGTGCCTTCCTGATCAGCATTCAGACGGCAGAACGTAGCGACCTGAAGCAGGCGCACACCGAGAACCGGGCGGTATGCACCCCAACGAGGCAGCCGTCGACAGCTTGACCGACCCTTGGGCAGAAAATGCCGGACGGATAACCCGCGCGCGCCCTGCCCCGCTCGCCGGCTGCGGGCGGCTTCGTCACGTCAGGCAACCAGGGCACCGGTGCGGGATCCAGCGGACAACGCACCCACCGGGGCACCATCCACGCAAAACGCCGCAGCCTCGCGCACCCACCGCGCCCCCACTGCTACGGTCGCCCGATCCCCCCCCAGCGGCCGGACGCCGCCCCCCAGGCGTCCGGCCGCCCCCGTGAGCGCCCCGGCTCCAAGAGCGGGGGGTCGGGGCGCCAGCATGGCAGCCAAGACCGAGACCGTCACCCACGGCAAGCGCACAGCGCAACCATCCTGCCGCCCTCGCTGTTGGCATCTTTCGGGAAGGCGCCACAGCCGATGACCGAGCAACCATCGGTGCGTCCACGCAGAAGCCCCCCGCCGCTCCGAGCGACGGGGGGCTTCCTGCTGTCACGCCCGAGGGGCCCACACCTCCGGCCCACCACCCCGCCACTCGATCAGCTGCGACGTCTCGACGTCCACGTCCTCCAGGCCCGCCCGGCGCAAAAACGGGCTGCTGTCACACTGTCGTCAGGCCCCGCGCCGAGGTGGAAGCGGCCCGGCGCGCGGCCGCGGAGGCGCCGCCACCGGAGCCGAGCATCATCCCGCCGTTCATCTGCCCGTACCCGTGAACCACCCCAGGTGTTGCGGTTCCCGTGTGCGCTGGGGTGCGGCTGGTCCCACGAGGAGTGGCCGTCCGCCGAGCCGTTCACGCTGCCGCCGGTCCCGCTGACCGCCAGCCCCGCGGAGTGCTCGCGCATCCTGAGCGAACACGCGGCCGCGCGCGAGGACGAGCGGAAGCAGCGGATCGAGGCGGCGATCCGCCGGCACTTCGTCGAAGCACACTCCGGCGAGGAGCCGGCGAACCGGCTGGGGGACACCGTGAGGCCGTACACGCGGGCCAACCGGCGCCCGTACCCGAGCCCGCAGCGGGCGGCCCGCCAGATCCGCCGAGCCGTGCCCGGCCTGCGGGCACCCGTGGAACCGGCACGCACTGCGCGACGGTCAGCGGGTGTGCACCCGCGGGGGCGTGGACGAGCCGATCTCGTGCCGGAACTGCGCCGAGACGGGCCGCGCGCACGCCGGCGACGTGGGCATTCAGCGAGTTCGCGCGGGCCTGGAACGCGCGGCCGCCGCGGCTGCCCAAGCTCAAGGTGGCCTCTTCGCTGGTCAGGGCCGATGTCGGAGGGCGTCGGTAGTCTGGCTCCCGATACGCTCAGGTTCCCGCCTGGTGAATGACCGCGCCCCCGTCGAGGTGAACCCCCGGCGGGGGCGCGGTCGTGTCTCAGGCCGCCTCGGGGGTTTCGTCGCCGGGGCCGTCCGCCCATGCGAGCAGCGCGCGGTAGTAGCGGTCGGAGCGCTGCCTGCTCGGCTCCTGGTCCATGAGCTGCCGGATCTCCTCGTTGAGCCGGTCCTGTGCAGGGGCGACCTGGCCGTGAGGCCGGGGTGAACGGGCATGCCTCTACGTTACGAGACGTCACTGACAGTGGATGCCGTCAGAGTAGTTCTCTTCTGTTCGAACGGCGGCGACGCCTTCCCGCCAGGAACAGGACCGCGATGAGCGATCTGAGAATGCCCCGCCCCCGGTGCCGGAGCCGGATCCCTCGGCTGCGCGAGCGCCCGGCCTGACCGGGCCGTGCTCCGGATGCCGGCGGCCCACCCACCGGTACGATGCCGGCGGGCGCCCGCTGTGCCAGTGGTGCATGGACTCCGTGGTCGCCCGGTACGGCAGCAGCGTCCGCTACGTGAGCGCCCGGTAGTAGCTGCGCGGCGCTCGCCAAGTCCCTCGCGCCATCTCGGCGGCATCGTCCGGATTTGTCATTGTTCTCGCGGAAGAGCCAATGATGTGATCACGGCATGAGGAAGATCGAAGTAGTCGCGGCAGCGTTATCAGTCGTGGCCTCCCTGTCGGCAGGGTCTGCCGCTTCTGCGGCTCCCAGCGCCGCGCAGCCGCATCCCTGGGACCGCCGCATCAAGTGCCAGGCCAAGGACCCTCAGGGCCGGAAGATCGTCACCCGGTACGGGAACGCCGATTTCGGCTGGCAGCACTTCACCGGCCGCCACAACATCAAGAAATGCGGAACGATCGCGGCCGTCGTCAAGGAACACCCCGAGACCGACGACCATCACGGACGCCTCACGTACGGCGGGGTAGCGTTCGAGACCGGCGTACCCCGGCCCAGGATGGTGAAAATCGTGGTCATCGTTCAGTACTCGCGCAAGACCAAAGACGGGAAGTACGACGCCGGTAGCGGGCAGACCATCGGCGTCATCAACGCGTTCTGCAAGAACCAGCCGGCGAACAAGTGCCCGGCCTGGGCGAAGCTGTGACGGCTCCGGGCCAGGGCCGCCACCAAGCGGTCTTCGAGGATCTCCCCGGGATCGTCCGCGCCCTTGTCGCCGACCACACGCCCGATCTCCCCGTCTTCAAGGGGCTGCTGATCACCGGCAGCGACCGCATGCGGCTGTACCTCACAGCACCTGACGGAAGCATCACCTACGGCGCTGACGTGATCATCAGCCACACCGGCCCCGGTCTGCTGGGCGGAATCACGGCCGGTTACCTCGAAAACGAGTATGACCAGAAGCCGACCGACGATCCCCTGTGCGATGTGGTCGTAGACCTGACCCGCTACTGAATGTGGTCAGCAGGGCGCGCACCAGGAGTGCGAGCGGTCCCCGTGTTCCCGGAGGGCCGCCCGTTGCGCACGTCCAGGCGCCGCCCTGCGCGGGTTTACGGGCCCGTGGTCCGGCTCGATCAGCGGGTGGCGCGGATCATCACGGTGAGGAGCGGCGAGGTCGGGGAGGGCTGGCTCTGCCCGATGTCCGCGTAGCCCCATGATCGGTAGACCGCGTGGACCTTGCGGTCGCCGGCGGCCTTGTTGACCATGAGCGTCACGTACGGTTCGTCGCGGGTGAGGAGCAGTTCGTCGTGAATGCGGCGGGCGGAGCCGGTGCCGCGCCAGGCCGGGCGGACGCCGATCTCCTTGAGCGCGATGGCAGGCTGCTGGGTGTACTGGTCGGCCGGAGGCGCTGTGGTGCGCTGCCAGTACCGGTCTCCGTGCTCGATGGTGTTGGCGTAGGCGTAGCCGATCGGCTGGCCGTCCGCGTAGGCGAGGACAGCGGCGAAGCCCGGCTCCGCGCCGTGGCGGTCCAGGCGCTCCCCGAAGGCTGTGATGGCGTAGTTCGGCAGATGGAGCAGGGGAGCGCGTACCTCGGCGTAGACGTCGAGGAGGTCGCCGCGGACGGCCGCCGTCGCCGGAGTGAACCCGGGAGGCGGAGGGAGGGCGCCCGCCGGAAGCAAACCCCTGCCCGCTGGAACCGACCCGAACGGCCCCGTCATCCCCGCGAGGAGTGGCGGGGCCGTCCCTTTTCGGGTACCAACGACCCAGTAGCACTGGTCGGTAACGAACGGTCCCAGTCGTCCCTCTTCGCGGCGAGGTGAACCTCCATGTCCGCACCTACCACGCACCGCAGCACCGTCACCGAGAGCGAGGCCCGGCAGGTCGCGGAGGCCGCGCGGGAGCGGGACTGGCGCAAGCCCAGTTTCGCCAAGGAGCTGTTCCTCGGGCGCTTCCGGCTGGACCTCGTCCACCCGCACCCGCTGCCCGCCGAGGAGTCCGTACGGCGCGGCGAGGAGTTCCTGGCCAAGCTGCGCGCCTTCTGCGAGACGCAGATCGACTCCGCCCGCATCGAGCGCGAGGCCCGCATACCCGACGAGGTCGTGGCCGGCCTGAAGGAGCTCGGCGCGCTCGGCATGAAGATCGACCCGAAGTACGGCGGTCTCGGCCTCACCCAGCTGTACTACAACAAGGCGCTCGCCCTGGTCGGCTCCGCGAGCCCGGCGGTGGGCGCGCTGCTCTCCGCGCACCAGTCGATCGGCGTGCCCCAGCCGCTGAAGATGTTCGGCACCCAGGAGCAGAAGGACGCCTTCCTGCCGCGCTGCGCGCGCACCGACATCTCCGCCTTCCTGCTCACCGAGCCGGACGTCGGCTCCGATCCGGCGCGCCTCGCCACCACGGCGGTCCCGGACGGCGACGAGTACGTCCTGGACGGCGTGAAGCTGTGGACCACCAACGGGGTCGTCGCCGATCTCCTGGTCGTCATGGCGCGGGTGCCGAAGTCCGAGGGGCACCCGGGCGGCATCACCGCGTTCGTGGTGGAGGCGGCCTCCGAGGGGATCACCGTCGAGCACCGCAACGCCTTCATGGGGCTGCGGGGCATCGAGAACGGCGTCACCCGCTTCCACCGGGTGCGGGTCCCGGCCGCCCACCGCGTGGGCCCCGAGGGCGCGGGCCTGAAGATCGCGCTCACCACGCTCAACACCGGCCGCCTCTCCCTGCCCGCACTGTGCGCGGGCGCCGGCAAATGGTGTCTGAAAATCGCCCGTGAATGGTCGGCGGAGCGGGAGCAGTGGGGCAAGCCGGTCGCACTCCACGAGGCCGTGGGCGCCAAGATCAGCTTCATCGCGGCCACCACCTTCGCCCTGGAGGCGGTGCTGGACCTGTCCTCCCAGATGGCCGACGAGGACCGCAACGACATCCGCATCGAGGCCGCCCTCGCCAAGCTCTACGGCTCCGAGATGGCCTGGCGGATGGCCGACGAACTGGTCCAGATCCGCGGCGGACGCGGCTACGAGACCGCCGCCTCCCTCCAGGCGCGCGGCGAGCGGGCCGTCCCCGCCGAGCAGATGCTGCGCGACCTGCGCATCAACCGCATCTTCGAGGGCTCCACGGAGATCATGCACCTGCTGATCGCACGCGAGGCGGTGGACGCCCACCTCTCGGTCGCCGGCGATCTCATCGACCCGTCGAAGTCCCTGCCCGACAAGGCGAGGGCGGGGGCGCACGCGGGCGTGTTCTACGCCAAGTGGCTGCCGAGACTGCTGGCCGGACCGGGGCAGCTGCCCACCTCGTACGGCGAGTTCCGGCACGGCGTCGACCTGTCCTGCCATCTGCGCTACATCGAGCGCGCCGCCCGCAGGCTGGCCCGCTCCACCTTCTACGGCATGTCCCGCTGGCAGGGCCGGATGGAGACCAGGCAGAACTTCCTCGGGCGGATCGTGGACATCGGCGCGGAGCTGTTCGCGATGAGCGCGGCCTGCGTGCGGGCCGAGCGGCTGCGCACCCGGGACGAACACGGGCGCGAGGCCTACCAGCTGGCCGACGCCTTCTGCCGCCAGGCCCGCGTCCGCGTCGAGGAGCTGTTCGCCCGGCTGTGGACCAACACCGACGACCTCGACCGCAAGGTGGTCAAGGGCGTCCTCGGCGGCGCCTACACCTGGCTGGAGGAGGGCGTCGTGGACCCGTCCGGGGACGGCCCGTGGATCGCCGACGCGACCCCCGGACCGTCCACCGCCGACAACGCCCGCCGGCCCTACGGCGACTGACGCGGCGCGCCGGGCCGGGCCCGGACGGCACCGGCCCGGGCGGATCAGCAGTACTTGTCGCTCGGGTCCCGCGTCGTCCAGGAGCAGGAGGAGACCTTGGCGCCGCTCGCCCTGGTCAGCGTGGCGGTGTCCTTGTCGTTGTTCCAGACGTAGGCGCGGCGGCCCTGGTACTTGTCCGTCGTGGTGTCCTTGCCGCCGCCGGTATGGATCTTCATGTACTTCCCGGCGCCGATCTTGACGTTCGGGAAGACGTACTTGTGGTTCGAGGCGTCCTTGAGCACCCAGCCCTTGAGCGAGACGGCCGAGCCGCCGGTGTTCTTGATCTGCACCCACTCGGCGTTCAGGCTCGTGTTCGAGCGGTTGTCCGAGCCGGGGCTGTCGAACCAGACGTGGTGGATCCGCACGCCGCCCGCGGCCTCGGCCGGGGTGCTGAGCAGGGTGCCGGCGAGCAGGGCCGCACCGGCGAGGGCGGGCAGGGCGGCGCGCAGCCGTATGGTCCGCATGAGATATCCCCCCAGGATGCCGTCCGCGAAAAAGGCAGAAGGTCGGTGGCGCGAAAGCGCAGACCGAAGTGTTATCACATGACATTCACGTCTACTTCACATTCGGACACACCACTCCGGGGGACACCCTGTCCTGACCGTCACCGCTTGCGGCCACAATGGGGGGATGACCGACAGCCCTGCCCATCCGGCACCCCTCGCCGATCCCCACCTCGTCTACGACCCCCTCGCGGGCGACGGCCCCAAGGACGTGGTGGTCCTCGGCTCCACCGGATCCATCGGCACCCAGGCCATCGACCTCGTGCTGCGCAATCCGGACCGCTTCCGCGTCACCGCGCTGTCCGCCAACGGCGGCCGGATCTCCCTTCTCGCCGAGCAGGCGCGCCGGCTGCGGGTGCGCGCCGTCGCGGTCGCCCGCGAGGACGCCGTACCCGCCCTGCGCGAGGCGCTCGCCGCGGAGTACGGCCCCGGCGAGCCGCTGCCCGAGATCCTCGCGGGGCCGGAGGCGGCCACCCAGGTCGCCGCCTCCGACTGCCACACCGTGCTGAACGGCATCACCGGCTCCATCGGCCTCGCGCCCACTCTGGCCGCCCTGGAGGCGGGCCACACCCTGGCGCTCGCCAACAAGGAGTCGCTGATCGTCGGCGGTCCGCTGGTCAAGGCGCTGGCCAAGCCCGGGCAGATCATCCCCGTCGACTCCGAGCACGCCGCCCTCTTCCAGGCCCTCGCCTGCGGCACCCGCGCCGATGTGCGCAAGCTGGTCGTCACCGCCTCCGGCGGCCCCTTCCGCGGCCGCACCAAGGCGGACCTGGCCGACGTCACCGTGCAGGACGCCCTCGCCCACCCCACCTGGGCGATGGGCCCGGTGATCACCGTCAACTCCGCGACCCTCGTCAACAAGGGCCTGGAGGTCATCGAGGCGCACCTGCTGTACGACATCCCCTTCGAACGCATCGAGGTGGTCGTGCACCCGCAGTCGTACGTCCACTCGATGGTCGAGTTCACCGACGGCTCCACGCTCGCCCAGGCGACCCCGCCGGACATGCGCGGGCCGATCGCCATCGGGCTGGGCTGGCCCGAACGGATCCCGGACGCGGCGCCCGCCTTCGACTGGAGCAAGGCCTCCACCTGGGAGTTCTTCCCGCTGGACAGCGAGGCCTTCCCCTCGGTGAATCTCGCCCGGCACGTCGGACGGCTCGCGGGAACGGCGCCGGCGGTGTTCAATGCGGCCAACGAGGAGTGCGTCGGGGCGTTCCTGAACGGCGCGCTGCCCTTCAACGGGATCATGGAGACCGTCACCCGGGTCGTCGAGGAACACGGCACCCCGGCCACGGGAACTTCGCTCACGGTGTCGGACGTCCTCGAAGCGGAGACCTGGGCGCGTGCCCGGGCCCGTGAGATCACAGCCACGACGGCGACCGCGGAGGCGCGTGCATGACGACCTTGATGTTCATCCTCGGCATAGTGGTCTTCGCGCTCGGCCTGCTCGTCTCGATCGCGTGGCACGAGCTGGGGCACCTGTCCACGGCCAAGCTCTTCGGCATCCGCGTCCCGCAGTACATGGTCGGCTTCGGCCCGACCGTGTGGTCGCGCAGGAAGGGCGACACCGAGTACGGCATCAAGGCCATCCCGCTGGGCGGCTACATCCGCATGATCGGCATGTTCCCGCCGGACAACACCGGCCGGATCTCCGCCCGCTCCACCTCGCCGTGGCGCGGGATGATCGAGGACGCCCGTTCGGCGGCCTACGAGGAGCTCCAGCCCGGCGACGAGACCCGCATGTTCTACACCCGCAAGCCGTGGAAGCGGGTCATCGTCATGTTCGCGGGCCCGTTCATGAACCTGGTCCTCGCGGTCGGCCTGTTCTTCACGGTCCTGATGGGCTTCGGCATCCAGCAGCAGACCACCACCGTCTCCTCCGTCTCGCCCTGCGTCATCGCGCAGAGCGAGAACCGCGACACCTGCAAGAAGACCGACCCGGCCTCCCCGGCCGCGGCCGCCGGCATCCAGAAGCGCGACAAGATCGTCTCCTTCGCGGGCACGCCCACCAAGGACTGGAACACCCTCTCCGACCTGATCCGCGACAGCGCCGGCAAGAACGTGCCGATCGTCGTGGAGCGCGACGGCAGGCAGCTCACCCTGCACGCCAAGATCGCCACCAACCTGGTCGCCCAGAAGGACTCCAGCGGCACCTACGTGCAGGGCAAGTACGTCAAGGCCGGGTTCCTCGGCTTCAGCTCCGCCACCGGCGTGCAGAAGCTGGGCTTCGGCGACTCCGTGACCTGGATGACCGACCGCGTCGGTGACGCCGTCGACTCCCTGGCCGCGCTGCCCGGCAAGATCCCGGCCCTGTGGAACGCCGCCTTCGGCGACGGCCCGCGCCAGCCCGACTCCCCGGTCGGCATCGTCGGCGCGGCCCGCATCACCGGCGACATCGCCACCCTGCACATCCCCGCCTCCCAGCAGGTGGCGATGTTCGTGATGCTGCTCGCCGGCTTCAACCTCTCGCTGTTCCTGTTCAACATGCTCCCGCTGCTCCCGCTCGACGGCGGCCACATCGCCGGCGCCCTGTGGGAGGCCCTGCGCCGCAACCTGGCCCGGGTGCTGCGCCGCCCGGACCCCGGCCCGTTCGACGTGGCCAAGCTGATGCCGGTGGCGTACGTGGTGGCCGGGATCTTCGTCTGCTTCACCGTCCTGGTGCTCATCGCGGACGTCGTCAACCCGGTCAAGATCTCCTAGCCGCCGGGAGGCGAGCGGCCCGGGACACGGGGAAGTTCCGGGCCGCATTCCAATGAGTGGGTTTCTCGGGTGGGATGTGCCGGGGCGTACGCCGGTGCCGTAATCTCGGATCTCGGAGCCCGCCGTATCACGGGACCGGACCTTGATCCACGACTTGGGGTTGCACAGCAGATGACTGCGATTTCTCTCGGCATGCCGTCCGTTCCGACCAAGCTCGCCGAGCGCCGCAAGAGCCGGCAGATCCAGGTCGGAAGCGTGCCGGTCGGCGGAGACGCACCCGTCTCGGTCCAGTCGATGACCACCACCCGCACGTCCGACATCGGCGCCACCCTCCAGCAGATCGCCGAGCTGACCGCGTCCGGCTGCCAGATCGTGCGCGTCGCCTGCCCCACCCAGGACGACGCCGACGCGCTCGCCACCATCGCGCGCAAGTCGCAGATCCCGGTGATCGCGGACATCCACTTCCAGCCCAAGTACGTCTTCGCCGCCATCGAGGCCGGCTGCGCCGCGGTCCGCGTCAACCCCGGCAACATCAAGAAGTTCGACGACCAGGTCAAGGAGATCGCCCAGGCCGCCAAGGACCACGGCACCCCGATCCGCATCGGTGTGAACGCCGGCTCCCTGGACAAGCGCCTGCTCCAGAAGTACGGCAAGGCCACGCCGGAGGCGCTGGTCGAGTCGGCGCTGTGGGAGGCGTCCCTCTTCGAGGAGCACGACTTCCGCGATATCAAGATCTCCGTCAAGCACAACGACCCGGTCGTGATGATCGAGGCCTACCGGCAGCTCGCCGAGCAGTGCGACTACCCCCTCCACCTCGGCGTCACCGAGGCCGGCCCCGCCTTCCAGGGCACCATCAAGTCGGCCGTCGCCTTCGGCGCCCTCCTCTCCCAGGGCATCGGCGACACCATCCGCGTCTCGCTGTCCGCGCCCCCGGCCGAGGAGGTCAAGGTCGGCATCCAGATCCTGGAGTCCCTGAACCTGCGCCAGCGCGGCCTGGAGATCGTCTCCTGCCCGTCCTGCGGCCGCGCCCAGGTCGACGTCTACAAGCTCGCCGAAGAGGTCACCGCCGGACTGACCGGCATGGAGGTCCCGCTCCGCGTCGCCGTCATGGGCTGTGTCGTCAACGGCCCCGGCGAGGCCCGCGAGGCCGACCTCGGCGTCGCCTCCGGCAACGGCAAGGGCCAGATCTTCGTCAAGGGTGAGGTCATCAAGACCGTCCCCGAGTCCAAGATCGTGGAGACCCTCATCGAGGAGGCCATGAAGCTGGCCGAGAAGATGCAGGACGAGGGCGTGGCGTCCGGCGAGCCGTCGGTGTCGGTCGCGGGCTGAACCCCGCGGCCCGGCCCGCACCCGCCGGCCGGAAGCAGCTTCCCGGCCGGGGGGCGCACGGCACAGCCCGCGCGGTTATAGTGCGGAGATCAGCAGAACCCCCAGGGTGAGGCCCCCGCACGTGTTGACCCAGACCACCTCACGGGTGCTCGATCCGAGCGACCTCGACGCCGCGCTCGCCGTTCTCGACCGCGAGCCGGTCGCGAACGCCTTCGTGACCGCGCGCGTCCGGGTCGCCGGGCTCGACCCCTGGCGCCTCGGCGGCGAGATGTGGGGCTGGTACGAGGACGGCATGCTGACGTCCCTGTGCTACGCGGGCGCCAACCTGGTCCCCATCTGCGCCACCCCGCGCGCCGTGCGCGCCTTCGCCGAGCGCGCCCGGCGGGCCGGCCGGCGCTGCTCCTCCATCGTCGGCCCGGCGGACGCCACCGCCGAACTCTGGCAGCTGCTGGAGCCGCACTGGGGCCCCGCCCGCGAGGTCAGGTCCCGCCAGCCGCTGATGGTCACCGACCACATGCCCGACACCGTCGCCCCGGACCCCTATGTCCGCCGCGTCCGCAAGGACGAGATGGAGACGATCATGCCGGCGTGCGTGGCGATGTTCACCGAGGAGGTCGGCGTCTCCCCGCTGGCCGGCGACGGTGGACTGCTCTACCAGGCCCGGGTCGCCGAACTCGTCGGCTCCGGGCGCTCCTTCGCCCGCCTGGACAAGGACGGCAAGGTCCTCTTCAAGGCCGAGATCGGCGCGGCGACCCCCCATGCCTGCCAGATCCAGGGCGTGTGGGTGGCCCCCGAGCACCGGGGCAAGGGCCTCGCCGCCCCCGCCATGGCCGCGGTCCTGCGCTACGCGCTGGCCGACGTGGCCCCCGTGGTCAGCCTCTACGTCAACGACTTCAACACCGCCGCGCGCCGCACCTACCGCAAGGTGGGGTTCCAGGAGATAGGCGCCTTCATGAGTGTGCTCTTCTGAACCCCGGTACCCTCCCCGCATGGATCTCACGATCGCCCCCCTGGACCTGTCGGCCCGCGTGGACGAGGCACTGGCGGTCCAAGCGGTGGCGTTCGGCCTCGGCCCGGACGAAGTCGCCGTACGCCGTCAGATCGTCCAGCGCCACATGCAGTTCCCGGGCGCCCGCGCCCTCGGCGCGACCGCCGAGGGACGCCTGGTCGGTTTCGTCTACGGCATGCCGAACTCCCGCACCCACTGGTGGTCGACCGTCGTCGAACCGTATCTGCGCGCGGCCGGCAACGACTTCTGGCTGGACGACTCCTTCGTGATCACCGAGCTGCACGTGCTGCCCGGCCACCAGAACCGGGGCATCGGCCGCCGGCTGATCACCACGATCACGGACTCCGCCACCGAGCCCCGCTCGATCCTCTCCGCGATCGACACCGACAGCCCCGCCCGCGGCCTCTACCACTCCCTCGGCTACGTCGACCTCGCCCGCCAGGTCCACTTCCCGAGCGCGCCGCGCCCGTACGCCGTGATGGGCGCCCCCCTGCCGCTGCGCAGGCGATAACCGATTTCCGCCCTCGCGGCAGGCCCGGCTAACCTCCTATGCCATCACCCATATCTGGCAGGAGTACGAGAACCATGGCCAACGCACCGGTCCAGCGCATGTCCCAGTTGATGGCGAAGACGCTGCGCGACGACCCGGCGGACGCCGAGGTCCTCAGCCACAAGCTCCTCGTCCGCGCCGGTTACGTCCGCCGCACCGCCGCCGGCATCTGGTCCTGGCTGCCGCTGGGCAAGAAGGTCCTCGCCAATGTGGAGCGGGTGGTGCGCGAGGAGATGGACGCCATCGGCGCCCAGGAGGTGCTGCTTCCCGCCCTGCTGCCCCGCGAGCCGTACGACGCCACCGGCCGCTGGGACGAGTACGGCCAGGAGCTGTTCCGGCTCAAGGACCGCAAGGGCGGCGACTACCTCCTCGGCCCCACCCACGAGGAGATCTTCACCCTCCTCGTCAAGGACCAGTGCACGTCCTACAAGGACCTGCCGGTGATCCTCTACCAGATCCAGACCAAGTTCCGCGACGAGGCCCGCCCCCGCGCCGGCATCCTGCGCGGCCGCGAGTTCCTGATGAAGGACTCGTACTCCTTCGACCTCGCCGACGAGGGACTCGACCAGTCCTACGCCCTGCACCGCCAGGCCTACCAGCGCGTCTTCGCCCGCCTCGGCCTCGACTACCGCATCGTCGCGGCCACCGCCGGCGCCATGGGCGGCTCCAAGTCGGAGGAGTTCCTGGCCCCCGCCGAGGCCGGCGAGGACACCTTCGCGGACTGCCCGAACTGCGACTTCGCCGCCAACACCGAGGCGATCACCTACACCCTCCAGCCGGTCGACGGCTCGGCCGTGCCCGCACTGGAGGAGATCCCCACCCCCGACACCCCGACCATCGAGACCCTGGCCGCCTCGCTCGGCGTCCCGGCCTCCGCCACCCTGAAGAACCTGCTGGTCAAGGTGGACGGCGAGATCGTCGCGGTGGGCGTGCCCGGAGACCGCGAGGTCGACATGGGCAAGGTCGAGGCGCACTTCGCCCCGGCCACCGTCGAGATGGTCACCGAGTCGGACTTCGCCGGCCGCCCCGACCTCGTGCGCGGCTACGTCGGACCGCAGGGCCTCGGCGAGAAGGTCACCTACATCGCCGACCCGCGCGTGGCCCCCGGCACCGCCTGGATCACCGGCGCCAACAAGGAGAACACGCACGCCAAGAACGTCGTGGCCGGCCGTGACTTCGAGGTCGACGCCTACGTGGACGTCGTGGTGGTCCAGGAGGGCGACCCCTGCCCGAAGTGCGGCACCGGCCTGAAGCTGGACCGCGCCATCGAGATCGGCCACATCTTCCAGCTGGGCCGCAAGTACGCCGACGCCCTCAAGCTCGACGTGCTCGGCCAGAACGGCAAGCCGGTCCGCGTCACCATGGGCTCCTACGGCATCGGCGTCTCCCGCGCCGTCGCCGCGCTCGCCGAGCAGACCGCCGACGAGCAGGGCCTGTGCTGGCCCAAGGAGATCGCCCCGGCCGACGTCCACGTGGTCGCCGCCGGCAAGGCCCTGCAGACCGAGCTGGCCCTCGACGTCGCCGAGAAGCTGGCCGCCGCGGGCGTGCGCGTCCTGGTGGACGACCGCGCCGGTGTCTCCCCGGGCGTCAAGTTCACCGACGCCGAGCTGATCGGCGTGCCCCAGATCCTCGTCGCCGGCCGCCGCTCGGCCGAGGGCGTCCTGGAGCTGAAGGACCGCAAGAGCGGCGAGCGCGAGGAGCTGTCGGTCGAGGACGCGATCGCGCGTCTCACGGCGTGACACCGGACGAGGGTCCCCGCGCCCCTTCGGGCACGGGGACCCTCTGCCCGTCCCGCGGCCCGTCTCACCCCGCGGCGACGCCTACAGCCACCCGGCGAACTCCAGCAGCAGTTCGCCGTCCCGCGGCCGTCCCACGCGCAGCGCCCGCACCCCGGACTCCACCGCCCGGAACAGCGTCCAGCCGCGCAGCCGCTCCTGGTCCACCTCCAGCGACTCCGCGAGCCGCTTGATCCGCCGCCGGGTGATGGACGCGCCCGAGGGCGAGGCGATCAGGTCCTCCACCCGGTCCCGGACCAGCCGCGCCAGGTCGAAGGCGTGCTCGCCGACCACCGGATCGGGCCCCACCGCGAGCCACGGCATCCGGTCCCCGGCGAGCACCTTGCTCTGCCGGAACGTGCCGTGCAGCAACCGTTCCTCGGGCGGATCCGCCAGCAGTGCCTCCCGTGCCGCCAGCGCCGCGTCGACCAGCGGGGCCAGCTCAGGCTCCCGCCGCGCGTCCGCGGACATCGCCGCCGCCTGCCGCCCGGTGCGCTCCGCCACGGTCTCGAAGGCATGACCCGCGGGCGGCGTCACCCACAGCCGGCGCAGCGTGCCCGCCGCCTCCAGCAGGGCCTTCGCCTCCGGCAGCGACCGCACCGAGACGTCCGGGTGCAGCCGTTCGAGGACCAGCACCCCCTCCGCGCCGTCCCGCGCGTCCGCCGACAGCAGCAGCACGGCGCCCAGGCCGCCCCAGTGCGCCAGCGCCGCCCGCTCGCTCTCCGGCCGGGCCCGCGGCGGGGCCAGCTTCAGCACGGCCGGCGTACCGTCCGGCAGCCGGACCAGCAGCACCAGACTGCTGCGGCCGCCCGGCACCTGCACCCGCTCGACGGTCAACTCCCGCCGCGCCACGGCCGCTTCGGCCGCCTCGGGCAGCCGGGCCAGCCAGGCGTCGCCGGCCGGTGCCGTCTCCCCGAGCGCCCGCACCAGGCGCCGCGGCGGTTCGAAAGCCATGCGCGAGCCGTTCCCTTCCTCGTGGATCCTGTGGTCAGCGGGTCGCCGTGGCGGAACCCGACGGTGTCGTACCCGCCGCCCCGGTGCCCTCGCCCGCCCGCTCGGCGAGCCCCGGGAAGGCTACGCCGTGCCCGCTCCAGCCCACCGCCCGTACCGCCGCCTCCCGCAGCGACGCCGCGGCCGAGGCGCGCCGCGTCCCGGTCGCCGCCCGCACCAGGTCGGCGTAGACCCCGGCCACCCGCTCCTCCAGCCGGGCGGCGAGCCGCACCGCGTCGGCGGAGTCGCGCACCGAGAACGGCAGCGCGTAGGCGGCGCTCGCCGCCACCGGCCTGCCGCCCAGGTCCCGTACCTCGCGTGCCAGCGCGTCCCGGCGCGCCCGGTGGGCGTCGTACGCGGCCTTCGCCGCGGTGCGGCGCCGGTCGTCGATCCGGCCGCCGACCACGCCGTACCCGTACACCGCCGCGTGCTCCGCCGCCAACGCGGCCTGCAACGCGGTCAGTTCGGCCGACCGTCCGGACTCGTCGCTCACTTGGTTCCCCCCGTGGTCAGCAGGTACGCGTGCGCGGCCCCGGCCGCCGCCACCGAGGCCAGCAGCCGTGCCGGCTCGCCGGGTACGTCCAGCAGCTCCCGGGCCCGCCGGTCGGCGAGCGTCCGCTCGGCCGCGGCGAGCGAGGCCAGGGCGTCCTTCTCGGTCGCCGGCACGGGGGAGGGAGACGAGGAGGCGGCGGGGGCCGGGGAGGCGGAACCCGAGGCGGTCGCCGTGGGGGTCGTGCCCTGCGTGAACGCGGCGAGGTGCGCCGCTACCTCGGTACGCAGCGGGTGCAGCCGGGGCGTGAGGCCCGGGAAGGCCGCGAGCACCGCGTCGTAGCGCGCCAGCAGCGCCCTGCTGTCCTCGGCCGCCCGGGCGCGGGCCCGGACGGTGGCCGAGGGGCCGGTGCCGCCGGAGTCCGCGCCGGCCGTGCAGCCGGCCAGCAGGGCGGCACCGGCGGCCGAGGCGAGCAGGGTTCTTCGGCGCGGCCCCGAGGGGGTGCGCGGTGGCGAGGGGTACGGCACGGCAGACGTCCTCGGACTCGGAGAACTCGTACGACAAGAAGAGCTACGACAACACGATGAGCGGCGGCCGACGGCGCGCCCGTGATCACCGTACCCGCGCACCTGTCCGAAGCCACTCACCGGCACCGTCCGCCACCACCGGGGCTCACCCGTCCCGCCGCCCGCCGCCCGGCCCGGGGCGTCCACAGGTGGACGGCAACACTCCCCGCGACCGGATACCCTTTGACCAGACACGCGACCCATCCCACAACAGCACACGCGGCCGAGGAGTCACCCGGATGAGCACCACCCAGAGCGAGAGGCTGCGAGAGCTGCTCGAACCGCTCGTCACCTCCCAGGGGCTGGATCTCGAAGAGATCGCCGTCGACTCCGTCGGACGCAAGCGGGTGCTGCGCGTGGTCGTCGACTCCGACTCCGGGGCGGACCTGGACGCGATCGCCGATGTGAGCCGTGCGCTCTCGGCGAAGCTGGACGAGACCAACGCGATGGGTGAGGACGCGTACGACCTGGAGGTCGGAACCCCCGGCGCGGAGCGCCCCCTCACCGAGCACCGGCACTTCGTGCGCGCCACCGACCGGCTCGTGAAGTTCCAGCTGACCGAGGGCGGCGAGCTGGTCGCCCGGATCCTGACCGTGGACGACGAGGGCCTCGACGTCGAGGTGCCCGGCGTCAAGGGCCGCAAGGCCACCCACCGCCGCCTCGCCTTCCCGGAGATCGAAAAGGCGCGCGTGCAGGTCGAGTTCAACCGCAAGGACAAGAAGGACAAGAAGGAAGAGGAGGAGGCGTAGCCGTGGACATCGACATGAGCGCCCTGCGGGGCTTGGTCAGGGAGAAGGAGATCTCCTTCGACCTGCTGGTCGAGGCGATCGAGTCGGCCCTCCTCATCGCCTACCACCGCACCGAGGGAAGCCGCCGACACGCGCGCGTGGAGCTCAACCGGGAGACCGGGCATGTGACCGTGTGGGCGAAGGAGGAGCCCGAGGACCTGGAAGAGGGGCAGGAGCCGCGCGAGTTCGACGACACCCCCTCGGGCTTCGGCCGGATCGCCGCCACCACCGCCAAGCAGGTGATCCTCCAGCGACTGCGCGACGCGGAGGACGACGCGACGCTCGGCGAGTACGCGGGGCGCGAGGGCGACATCGTCACCGGCGTGGTCCAGCAGGGCCGCGACCCGAAGAACGTGCTGGTCGACATCGGCAAGCTGGAGGCCATCCTGCCGGTGCAGGAGCAGGTGCCCGGCGAGACCTACCCGCACGGCCAGCGGCTGCGGTCGTACGTCGTCCGGGTCGCCAAGGGCGTGCGCGGACCGTCCGTGACCCTCTCCCGCACCCACCCCAACCTGGTGAAGAAGCTCTTCGCCCTGGAGGTGCCGGAGATCGCCGACGGCTCGGTGGAGATCGCGGCCATCGCCCGCGAGGCCGGCCACCGCACCAAGATCGCCGTCCGCTCCACCCGCTCGGGCCTGAACGCCAAGGGCGCCTGCATCGGCCCGATGGGCGGCCGGGTGCGCAATGTGATGGGCGAGCTGAACGGCGAGAAGATCGACATCGTCGACTGGTCGGACGACCCGGCCGAGATGGTGGCGAACGCCCTGTCACCCGCTCGGGTGAGCAAGGTCGAGGTCGTCGACCTGGCCGCCCGCTCCGCCCGGGTGACCGTGCCGGACTACCAGCTGTCGCTGGCGATCGGCAAGGAGGGCCAGAACGCCCGCCTCGCCGCCCGGCTCACCGGCTGGCGCATCGACATCCGGCCCGACACCGAGCAGGCGGCGGAGTAGGGCCCCGGACACCGGGCGGCGGCCGAAGTCGCCGCCGGGGAATAGATCCAGGCCGTGTGGGGCTTGGATTATGGACAACAGCCGTTCGATCTTTGCCCCGAAGGGGTGAGGTCGGTGCGGGGAGGTAGACTTAGCCGTGTCTGGCCGGACGCACGCCGGAGCATGCCCTGAACGCACCTGTGTGGGGTGCCGGGAGCGGGCGGCCAAGAACGATCTCCTGCGGATCGTGCGGAGCGAGGACGCATGCGTCCCCGATCCTCGCGGTACGCTGCCCGGCCGGGGTGCGTATCTGCACCCCGCCCTGGTCTGTCTCGACCAGGCGGTACGCCGCCGGGCGTTGCCGCGGGCACTGCGCGCCCCGGGAGCGCTCGACACAAAGGCGTTGCGCCGACACGTCGAGCAGGCAACAGTTGCCGAGCAGGCAACGACGTAAGACATGCCGTACGGAACACCGTTCGGTTTGGTACCTCGCGAGTCGAAAGCAGGTCGAGATTGCGATGAGCACTCGATGAGTACGCGATGAGTACGCCCATGAACTAGCGACGGTCCGGCTTCACCCGGACCTCAAAGGAGCGAAGTGGCTAAGGTCCGGGTCTACGAACTCGCCAAGGAGTTCGGTGTCGAGAGCAAGGTCGTCATGGCCAAGCTCCAGGAACTCGGTGAATTCGTCCGTTCGGCGTCTTCGACCATCGAAGCGCCGGTTGTACGCAAGCTGACCGACGCCTTCCAGGGTGGCAATGGCAAGTCCGCCAAGCCCGCCCCGCGCAAGGCTTCCCCCAAGCCCGCCGCGCCCTCTCCGGCGCAGGCGGCCCGTCCGGCTGCTCCGAGGCCGGCGGCTCCCAAGCCCGCGACGCCCGCCGCGCAGCAGCCGGCGGCCCCGTCGGCGCCCGCGCCGGCCCCGGGCCCGCGTCCCGTTCCGGGTCCGAAGCCCGCGCCGCGCCCGGCCCCGGCCGCCCCGGAGTTCACCGCTCCGCCGGCCCCGGCCGCCCAGACCCCGCAGGCCCCGGCCGCGCAGGGTCCGCGTCCCGGCGCCCGTCCCGGTGCCCCCAAGCCCGGCGCCCGCCCCGGCGGTCCCGGTCAGGGCCAGGGCCGTTCCGGCCAGGGCGCGCCGCGTCCCGGTGGCCAGGCCCCGCGTCCGGGTGCCCGTCCGTCCGGTCCGCGCCCGGGCAACAACCCCTTCACCTCCGGCGGCTCCACCGGCATGGCGCGCCCGCAGGCGCCCCGTCCGCAGGGTGGTCCGCGTCCCGGCGGCGCCCCCGGCGCCGGCCCCCGTCCGCAGGCGCCCGGCGCCCAGGGCGGCGGTCCGCGTCCGCAGGCTCCCGGCGGTCCGCGTCCGACTCCGGGCTCGATGCCCCGTCCGCAGGGCGGTCCCCGTCCCGGCGGCCCGCGTCCGAACCCCGGCATGATGCCGCAGCGTCCCGCTGCCGGCCCGCGTCCCGGCCCCGGCGGCCGTGGTCCGGCCGGTGCCGGTCGTCCCGGTGGCGGCGGCGGTGGCCGTCCCGGCTTCGCCGGTCGTCCCGGTGGTGGCGGCGGCGGTGCCCGTCCGGGTGGCGGCGGCGGTTTCGCCGGTCGTCCCGGTGGCGGTGGCTTCGGCGGCGGCCCCGGTGGCGGCGGTCGTCCCGGCTTCGGCGGCCGTCCCGGCGGTCCCGGTGGCCGTGGTGGCACGCAGGGCGCCTTCGGCCGTCCCGGCGGTCCCGCGCGTCGCGGTCGCAAGTCGAAGCGGCAGCGTCGCCAGGAGTACGAGGCCATGCAGGCCCCGAGCGTCGGCGGCGTGATGCTGCCGCGCGGCAACGGCGAGACCATCCGTCTCTCCCGCGGCGCGTCGCTCACCGACTTCGCGGAGAAGATCAACGCCAACCCGGCGTCCCTCGTCGCGGTCATGATGAACCTCGGCGAGATGGTCACGGCCACGCAGTCCGTCTCCGACGAGACGCTGCAGCTCCTGGCCGACGAGATGAACTACAACGTCCAGATCGTCAGCCCCGAGGAGGAGGACCGCGAGCTGCTCGAGTCCTTCGACCTGGAGTTCGGCGAGGACGAGGGCACCGAGGAGGACCTGGTCGTCCGTCCGCCGGTCGTGACCGTCATGGGTCACGTCGACCACGGTAAGACCCGACTGCTCGACGCCATCCGCAAGACGAACGTCATCGCGGGCGAGGCCGGCGGCATCACCCAGCACATCGGTGCCTACCAGGTCGCGACCGAGGTCAACGGCGAGGACCGCGCGATCACCTTCATCGACACCCCGGGTCACGAGGCGTTCACCGCCATGCGTGCCCGCGGTGCGAAGTCGACGGACATCGCGATCCTGGTCGTCGCGGCCAACGACGGCGTCATGCCGCAGACGGTCGAGGCGCTCAACCACGCCAAGGCGGCCGACGTGCCGATCGTGGTCGCGGTCAACAAGATCGACGTCGAGGGCGCGGACCCGACCAAGGTGCGCGGTCAGCTGACCGAGTACGGCCTGGTGGCCGAGGAGTACGGCGGCGACACGATGTTCGTCGACATCTCCGCCAAGCAGGGTCTGCACATCGACTCGCTGCTGGAGGCCGTGATCCTCACGGCCGACGCCTCGCTCGACCTGCGGGCCAACCCGCACCAGGACGCGCAGGGCATCTCGATCGAGTCCCGCCTGGACCGCGGCCGCGGTGCGGTCGCCACGGTCCTGGTGCAGCGAGGCACGCTGCGGGTCGGCGACACCATGGTGGTCGGCGACGCGTACGGCCGTGTCCGCGCGATGCTGGACGACAGCGGCAACAACGTGGCCGAGGCGGGCCCGTCGACGCCGGTCCAGGTCCTGGGCCTGACCAACGTCCCGGGTGCCGGCGACAACTTCATCGTGGTGGACGAGGACCGTACGGCCCGTCAGATCGCGGAGAAGCGCGCCGCCCGCGAGCGCAACGCGGCCTTCGCCAAGCGCACGCGCCGTGTGTCCCTCGAGGACCTGGACAAGGTGCTGAAGGCCGGCGAGGTCCAGCAGCTGAACCTGATCATCAAGGGTGACGCTTCCGGTTCGGTCGAGGCCCTCGAGTCCTCGCTGCTCCAGCTGGACGTCGGCGAAGAGGTCGACATCCGCGTCCTGCACCGCGGCGTCGGTGCGGTCACGGAGTCCGACATCGACCTGGCCATGGGCTCCGACGCCATCGTCATCGGCTTCAACGTCCGTGCGGCCGGCCGTGCCGCGCAGATGGCCGAGCGCGAGGGCGTGGACGTCCGGTACTACTCGGTCATCTACCAGGCGATCGAGGAGATCGAGGCGGCCCTCAAGGGCATGCTCAAGCCGGAGTACGAAGAGGTCGAGCTCGGTACGGCGGAGATCCGCGAGGTCTTCAAGTCGTCCAAGCTGGGCAACATCGCCGGTGTCCTCATCCGGTCCGGCGAGGTCCGCCGCAACACCAAGGCCCGGCTCATCCGGGACGGCAAGGTGGTCGCGGAGAACCTCACCATCGAGGGCCTGCGTCGCTTCAAGGACGACGTCACCGAGATCCGCGAAGGGTTCGAGGGCGGTATCAACCTCGGCAACTTCAACGACATCAAGGTCGACGACGTCATCGCGACGTACGAGATGCGCGAGAAGCCGCGGGCGTAACAGCCACCGGTTGCCGCTGGCCGACGGGACCTTCCGGTCCCGTCGGCCAGCGCGCCGTTGCGGGCCATGTCAGGGCCCCGGGCGGGGCCCGGAGCAGCCGGCCGCCCGCCCGCGCCGAAACCCTGTCGAGCCACCGGCGGGTACGCGGTACCGTTTCTTGATGTCCCCGGCCACCCGGCCCAGGGGCCATCGATCCCGTACCGGCGGGTGAACCGGCAACACACATGTACGTGGGGACTCTGTCCTTCGACCTCCTCCTCGGCGACGTCCACTCGCTGAAGGAAAAGCGTTCCGTCGTCCGCCCGATCGTGGCCGAACTCCAGCGGAAGTACGCGGTGAGCGCGGCGGAGGTGGACCACATGGACCTCCACCGACGGGCGATCATCGGCCTCGCCGTGGTCTCCGGAGACGCGGCGCACCTCACCGACGTACTGGACCGGTGCGAACGGCTGGTCGCCGCCCGCCCCGAGGTGGAGCTGCTGTCCGTACGCCGCCGCTTCCACGGCGACGACGACTGACCCGGACCGCGGATCGAAGACCACGGATCGAAGACCAAGGAATCAGGAAAGAACGGGAGCTGGACCAGTGGCCGACAACGCGCGGGCGAAAAGGCTGGCGGACCTCATCCGAGAGGTGGTGGCCCAGAAGCTGCAGCGCGGGATCAAGGACCCGCGGCTCGGCTCGCACGTCACCATCACGGACACCCGGGTCACGGGTGACCTGCGGGAGGCGACCGTCTTCTACACGGTGTACGGGGACGACGAGGAGCGGAAGGCCGCCGCGGCGGGCCTGGAGAGCGCCAAGGGCATCCTGCGCTCCGAGGTGGGCCGTGCGGCCGGCGTGAAGTTCACGCCGACCCTGACCTTCGTCGCGGATGCCCTGCCGGACACCGCCCGGACCATCGAGGACCTTCTCGACAAGGCCCGGCAGTCCGACGCCAAGGTGCGCGAGACGTCCGCGGGCGCCAGCTACGCGGGCGGCGCGGACCCCTACCGCAAGCCGGCGGACGACGAGACGGACGGCGACGCCGCGGAATGACCCAGAAGCACACCACGCCCGACGGCCTTGTCATCGTCGACAAGCCGTCGGGCTTCACTTCGCACGACGTGGTCGCCAAGATGCGCGGGATCGCCCGGACCCGCCGGGTCGGCCACGCGGGCACCCTCGACCCCATGGCGACCGGCGTCCTGGTCCTCGGCGTCGAGCGGGCCACCAAGCTCCTCGGGCACCTCGCGCTGACCGAGAAGGAGTACCTGGGCACCGTACGCCTGGGCCAGAACACCCTCACCGACGACGCCGAGGGCGAGATCACCTCGTCCACCGACGCCTCCAAGGTGACCCGGGCGGCCATCGACGCCGGCATCGCCAAGCTGACCGGCGACATCATGCAGGTGCCGTCCAAGGTCAGCGCCATCAAGATCGACGGCGTCCGGTCCTACAAGCGGGCCCGGGAGGGCGAGGACTTCGAGATCCCGGCCCGGCCCGTGACCGTCTCCTCCTTCACGGTGTACGACATCCGGGACGCGGTCGCCGAGGACGGCACCGCCGTACTGGACCTGGTCGTCTCCGTCGTCTGCTCCTCTGGCACCTACATCCGCGCCCTCGCCCGAGACCTGGGCGCCGACCTGGGCGTCGGCGGCCATCTGACGGCGCTGCGCCGCACGCGCGTGGGGCCGTACAAGCTGGACGCGGCCAAGACGCTGGACCAGCTCCAGCAGGAGCTGACCGTGATGCCGATCGCGGAGGCCGCCACGGCCGCCTTCCCGCGCTGGGAGGTGGACACCCGTCGCGCCCGGCTGCTGCTGAACGGGGTCCGCCTGGACATGCCCGACGAGTACGCGGACGCCGGTCCCGTCGCCGTGTTCGACCCCGAGGGCCGCTTCCTGGCGCTCGTGGAACTGCACAAGGGCAAGGCCAAGAGCCTCGCCGTCTTCGGCTGAGCCGGAGCACTCGCCCGTGGAGCGGCGGCCGGGCACGGGGTGCCTGCCCCCTGCCGCCGCCCCACGGTTCCCCCTCCCCCCACTCCTAGGGATATCCAGCCGCCCCCGCGTATTCACCCGAGCGGCCGGGCGCTCGGAGTGAACCGGGGGAGCGGAAGGGGGCGCGTTCCGCGTCCGCCCCGCCTCGACGATCATCGCGTGCCTACCGTCGGCACAGGCACGGGGCACGGGCGGGGAGGCACGACCATGACGACACGAATCCCGCGATCCGACAGCGCCCGCGACGAGCCGGCGCACGGCACGGGCGGCACGGTGAGCAGGGCGGAACCGCGTGACACGGAGCGGACGGCCCGGCACGGGCGGGCACACGCGCCGGACGCGACGGACGCGGCCCGGGACGGGCGGGCCTTCGCCCCCCAGGGCGGGGACACGGCCGACGGCAGGGACCCGGCACCCGGCTCGCGCGAGTCCTCGTACCGCGCGACCGGCGGCATGGACCCGGACTGGGGCCCGCGGACGGCACCAGGGGCCGTCGTCCGCTCGCACACCCCCCTCCCGGCCGTCCCCACCACCGGGGCCGACCCCCTCGTCCGCATCCACGACCCCGCCGGCCGCCCCCGCGGCCTCGGTTTCCTCGCCGACCACCACGGCACCCTGCTCACCAGCCACGAGGCCGTGGCCGGCCTCGACCGGCTGGTGCTGCGCGCCGGGGACCGCACCCAGGTGGTCGGCGCCGACGCCGTGACCGAGCTGCCCGAGCGCGGCCTGGCCCTGGTGCGCACCGAGGGCCTGGGCGCGCCCCCGCTGCCGCTGGCCGCGCGGGAGGAGACCGGGGCCGGGACGTACGTGCGGATCGCGGCCGGCTGCTGGCGGGAGGCCCGGGTGCTGGCCGCCGCCGAGGTGTCGTACGGCCGCCACCTCATGACCGCGCTGGAACTGGCCATCGGCACGGCGGGCCGGGACGCGCTGCGCGCCGGCGGCGGGGCGGCCGGGGGACCGGTGCTGGACACCCGTACCGGCGCCGTCCTCGGAGTGGTCGGCACCGCACTGCACGCCCCGCACCGCGACGCCTGCTTCGCGGTGCCGCCGCACCCCGCCGACGGCCCCCTCGCCGAGCTGCTCGCCCGCAACGCGGCCACCGTGCCCGCCTACGGCGCCGACCTCAACCTGGCCGGTGTCCTGGAGCTGACCGCCACCTCGGTGGGCCAGGACGGCCCGCCCGGACCCGTCGTGGAGCCCGTCGAACGCGCCGACCTGGCACGACGGCTGGACGGCTTCGCCGAGGACGAGCACCCCGTGCTCGGGCTGGTCGGCGCCCCGGGCAGCGGCCGGACCACGGAGCTGGCGGCGTTCGCCGCCCGCCGCGCCCGGGGCGAGCGGCCCGCCCCCACCCTCTGGCTGCGCGGCGCCGACCTGGCGGAGACCGACGCCTCGGTGGCCGACGCCGCCCGCCGCGCCCTGGAGCGCGCCGCCCGCATCATCGCCGCCGCCCGTCGCCTCGACCTCGCGGACGTTACCCCCGAGCAGGTGGCCCGTCTCGCCGCCCGCGCGGGCCGCCCGCTGCTGCTCCTGCTCGACGGCCCTGAGGAGATGCCCTGCGCGCCCGCCGACCGGCTGCGCGAGTGGACCGACGGCACGACCGCGTGGCTCCGGGCGGTCGGCGCCCGGCTGGTGGTGGCCTGCCGCGAGGAGTACTGGGAGCAGGCGGTCCCCGGGTCGCCGCCGTCCGTGCGCGTGGGCGACCTCGACGCCGGGGAGGCCCGCCGGGCGCGGGCCCGGTACGGCATCCCCGAGAGCCTGCCCGCGCGGCGGGACGCCCGGCACCCGCTCACCCTGCGCCTGCTGTCCGAGGTGTGGGCCGCGCTCCCGACGGCGCCGCCGCCCGCCGGACCCGTGGACCGGCACCAGGTGTTCGCGGCCCACCTCGACCTGGTGTGCCTGCGCGTCGCGGTGCGGCTCGCCGCCGAGCGGGGGCTGCGCGGCACCGCCGTACGACGGCTCGCCGCACGGGTCGCCGGCCAGGTGCACGAGGCCGCCCGGCGGAGCATCGGGCCGGGGCAGCTGGACCGGGCGGCCTTCGAGGCGGTGTTCCCCTGGGGACCGGCCCCCGCCCGGCTCGGCGGCGGCACCGGCTGGGCCTCCGCCGTGCTCGCCGAGGGCCTGCTGGTGCCGGCCGGCCGAGGCTACCGCTTCGCCCACGAGGAACTGGCCGACTGGCTCCAGGGCATGCACCTCGACCTGGACGAGGCCCTGCACACCTTGGTGCACCGCGCCCGCGACGCGCGGACCGGCCCGGGGGACGCGCCGCCCGTGCCGCACCACCGCGTGGGACCCGTGGCGCAGGCCCTGCTGCACCTGGGCCACCGCCAAGGCGAACGCCAACTCGCCTTCCGGCTGCGCGAGTTGGTGGACGCCCTGGATCTGGACACCGGCTCCTGGTGGGCCGCCCGGCTGCTCGCCGGGACCCTGCTCCAGGTACCGGACGCGACGCCGTACACCGAGGTGCTGCGACTGCTCGCCGAGCGGCTGGTGGCCTGGCGGGCGGAACGGCGGCCGGTGCCGGGCGAGTTCGGCCCGGCGTTCTGGACCGCCCTGCCGCTGTCCGGCGCCGAACGCCTGGACCTGCTGCGCCGGCTCGTCCTCGCCGACCAGGCGCCGCCCGCGCCCGGCGAGCGCTACCTCGACGCCGTGGCCCGGCTGCTCGCCGCCGACCCGCGTGCCGTACAGCCGCAGCTGGTCCGCTGGTTCACGGACGAACGGCCGCTGCCCGCGACCCCGCACGCCACCGTGGCGACCGCCGCGCAGGCCCTGCTGCACACCCATCGGCACGCCGCCCTGGACGAGCTGACCGAGGTGCTGGCGGGCGGCGGTCACCCGCGCGCCGAGGAACTGCTGGCCGTGCTCGCGGAGGAGGAGCCGTCCGCGCTCTGCCGGGCCGTGGACCGCTGGGCACGCGAGGACACACCCGCCCGGCACACGGCCGCGGCGACCCTCGGGCTGCGCGCCGCCCCGCACGTGCGCGGCGCCGCCGACCGGGAACTGCTCTGCCGCGCCGCCCGCACCCTGCTCGCCCGCCCCGCCGACCCCGCCCTGCACGGCGCCGCCCACGCCCTCCTGGCCGGCGACCCGGGCACCCGCGAACGGCATCTGACCGAGGCACTGCGCCACTTCGCCGACGGCGACCCGCTCATCCCCCCGACCGCCCTGTTGCCCGCCCTGACCACACATCCGGAACCGGTCCTGGAGGCCTTCCGGACCCGGCTGCGCGGCCCGCACCGGGAGGCGACCCGGTGCCTGCGGCGCCTGCTCGCCGACGCCACCACCCCGGCCCTCGCCCGCCGCGCGGCCACCCTGCTGCGCGAGGCGGTGCGGCCGCACCCGGAGACCGCCGGCCGCGTCGCCGCCGCCGTCGACCGCAGGCTGGCCCGGGTCCCCACCCACCCGGCGCTGTTCCCCCTGGTCACCGGCCTGCTCAAGGACGGCCCCGAGCCACTGCGGGCCGCCCTCGCCACCGTCCTCACCGCCCCCGGCTCACCGCGCCGCGAACTCCTGCAGTTCCTGCTCGACCGCGAGCGGGAGCCGTCCGTCCTCGATGCCGTCCTGCACGCGGCGGCGGGCGGCGAAGGCCACGCGGAACGCGGCCTGGTCCACCGCACCGGACTGCTCCTCGGCCGCACCCCGGAGGGCGCCACCCGCTTCGACCGCGCCCTGGTCGACCTGGGCCGGCACGTCCCCGGCTTCGCCGCCCGGATGACCCACTGGCTCGCCGACGCCCCGGACGACTGGGCCGCCGTCGTGGGCCCCGGCACCCGCCGCACCCTGGAGAACCTGGCGGGCGCCCGGGTACCGGCCTGAGACGGCTCCCACGCCGCTCAGAGCGACGTGCGCCAGGTCACAGCACACCTACCGATGCGGGCCCCGCGCACCCGGCATGGCACCCTTAGACCTGCACAAGAGTCAAGGTGGACACGGACACGGGTCGAGGAGCGGTCACAGTGCAGCGCTGGCGTGGCTTGGAGGACATCCCCGAGGACTGGGGGCGCAGCGTCGTCACCATCGGTTCCTACGACGGTGTCCACCGCGGCCACCAGCTGATCATCAAGCACGCCGTCGACCGCGCCCGGGAACTGGGCGTCCCGGCCGTCGTCGTCACCTTCGACCCGCACCCCAGCGAGGTCGTGCGCCCCGGCAGCCACCCGCCGCTGCTCGCCGCGCACCACCGCCGCTGCGAGCTGATGGCCGGGCTGGGCGTCGACGCGGTGCTGATCCTCCCCTTCACCACCGAGTTCTCCAAGCTGTCGCCCGCCGACTTCGTGGTGAAGGTCCTGGTGGACAAGCTGCACGCCAAGGCGGTCGTGGAGGGACCGAACTTCCGCTTCGGCCACAAGGCCGCGGGCAACGTGGAGTTCCTCGCCGAACAGGGCAAGGTCTACGACTTCGAGGTCGAGGTCGTCGACCTGTACGTGTCCGGCACGGCGGGCGGCGGACAGCCGTTCTCCTCGACCCTCACCCGGCGCCTGATCGCCCAGGGCGACGTCGAGGGCGCCCGGGAGATCCTGGGCCGCCCGCACCGGGTGGAGGGCGTCGTCGTACGCGGCGCCCAGCGCGGCCGTGAGCTGGGCTTCCCCACGGCCAACGTGGAGACGCTGCCGCACACCGCCGTCCCCGCCGACGGCGTGTACGCCGGCTATCTGCACGCCCAGGGCGAGGTCATGCCGGCCGCCATCTCGGTGGGCACCAACCCGCAGTTCGACGGCACCGAGCGCACGGTGGAGGCGTACGCCATCGACCGCGTCGGCCTCGACCTGTACGGCCTGCATGTCGCCGTCGACTTCCTCGCCTACGTCCGCGGCCAGGCGAAGTTCGAGTCGCTCGAGGCGCTGCTGGAGCAGATGACGGCGGATGTGTCGCGGTGCCGGGAGATCGTGGCGGCGGAGGGCTGATCCGCGCGATCCGACTGACGACGGCGCGTGTCCCGTGCCGTGGAGACGGCGAAGGGCGGCCGGTGCGAGGAGCACCGGCCGCCCTTGCGTATGCCGTGCGCGGCGCTACTGCTGCGGCGGCTGACCCTGGGGGTACGGCTGGCCCGGGTACGGCGGCCGGCCCTGCTGCGGCGGGTAGGGCGCCTGCTGGGGCGGGTAGGGCTGCTGTCCCTGCGGCGGATAGGGCTGGCCCGGCTGGCCGGGGTACGGCTGACCGGGGACCTGCGGGTACGGCTGACCGGGCGCGGGCTGGCCGGGCATCGGCTGCCCCGGCATCTGCTGGCCCGGCATCGGCGGGGCGGCCACCGGCGGCGGGTTGCCGTCGCTGGTCCACAGCCCGTGCGCCTGCTGGTGCCGCACGAAGTCCTCGGCGATCATCGCGGCGAGGTTGAAGTACGCCTCGCGGGTGCGCGGCCGCATCATGTCGAGGTCCACCTCGGCACCGGCGGCCAGATGCTCGTCGAAGGGCACGACCACGACCCCGCGGGTACGGGTCTCGAAGTGCGCCACGATGTCCTCGACCTTGATCATCTTGCCGGTCTCGCGGACCCCGGAGATCACGGTCAGGGAGCGGGACACCAGGTCCGAGTACCCGTGCGCGGCCAGCCAGTCCAGCGTCGTGCTGGCGCTGGACGCACCGTCCACGGACGGCGTGGAGATGATGATGAGCTGGTCGGCGAGGTCGAGCACGCCGCGCATGGCGCTGTACAGCAGACCGGTGCCCGAGTCGGTCAGGATGATCGGGTACTGGCGGCCGAGCACGTCGATCGCGCGCCGGTAGTCCTCGTCGTTGAACGTGGTGGACACGGCCGGGTCCACGTCGTTGGCGATGATCTCCAGACCGGACGGCGCCTGCGAGGTGAACCGGCGGATGTCCATGTACGAGTTGAGGTACGGGATCGCCTGGACCAGGTCGCGGATGGTGGCCCCGGTCTCCCGGCGCACCCGCCGGCCGAGCGTGCCGGCGTCCGGGTTGGCGTCGATGGCGAGGATCTTGTCCTGCCGCTCGGTGGCCAGGGTGGAGCCGAGCGCGGTGGTCGTGGTGGTCTTGCCCACGCCGCCCTTGAGGCTGATGACCGCGATCCGGTAGCAGGACAGCACCGGCGTGCGGATCAGCTCCAGCTTCCGCTGCCGCTCGGCCTCCTCCTTCTTGCCGCCCAGCTTGAAGCGGGAACCGCCCACCGCGGGCCGGCCGCTCTTCGCCTTCTGCCGCCGGTTGTTCAGCAGCCGGTCCGAGGACAGCTCCACGGCGGCCGTGTAACCCAGCGGCGCGGCGCCGGGGTTGGTGGGCTGCCGCTGGTCGTGCTGGATCGGCTGCGGCCAGGCGGCCCCGGCGCGGGGGTCGACGGGCGGCTGGGGCTGCGGCTGCTGCTCCGGCGACTGCGGGAAGCCGTAACCACCGGGCTGCGCCGGGTTGTCCGACGGGGGGAATCCGTAACCACCCTGCTGCGCGGGCCCGTTGGGGGCATGAGGCGCGCTGGGCTGCGGGAACCCGTAACCGGCGGCCGGGGAAGGGGCGTTGGGCGCCGGCGGCTGGGCCTGGGGCTGCGGGAAGCCGTAGGCACCGGCGGGACCGGCCTGCGGGCCGCTCTGGGGGCCCGGCTGGGCGGGGGGCGGGGGAGGGGGCATGCCGGGCTGGTACGGCTGAGGGGGCACACCCGGCTGTCCTGGTTGGCCCGGCTGACCCGGCTGCCCAGGCTGGTTCCAGGCGGCGGGTGCGGGCTGCGGCGCCTGCGGCTGGAACGGCGGCTGCTGGCCCTGCGCCGGGGCGGGCTGCTGGGGCCCGGGCTGCTGCGGGGCGGGCGGCTGGGGCTGGGGCATGGGCTGCTGCGGTCCGGCCTGCTGCGGCATCGGCTGCTGCGTGGGCCACTGGGCCGCGGGCGCCGGGGCGGCGGGCTGGTACGACGGCGGCAGCGGCGGCACACCGCTCTGCGGCGCGGGCGGCGGCGTCCACGCGGGCGGGAAGCCCTGCGGTGCCGGGGCGGGCGCAGCGGGCTGGGCGGCGGCGTCCTGAGGCACGGTGCCGTTCGCGGGTACGGCGTCCTGGGGGGTGGTGCCGTTCGCCGGTACGGCGTCCCGCGGTGCCGCCTCCTCGCCGGGCCCGGCTTCCGCGGTGGCCTCCTCCCGGCCGGAACCGTCGTCGTCAGCGTCCTCCGGCGCGCCGTCCGCGGCGTCGGAGACATCGGTACCCGCGGCGCCGCCGTCCGTCTGCGCGCCCTCGGCCGGGGAGCCCTCCTCCTCGGTCGCGTCCTCCGTGACGGCCGCGTCCACGGCCTCTTCCGCGCCGGGCTCGGACTCGGACTCGGCCCCGTCACCGGACTGCGAACCGGAACCGGACCCGGAGTCGGAAACGGAATCGGACGGGGAACCCGAATCGGACGGGGAGTCGGACCGGGAACCGGCACCCGACCGGGCCTCGGACTCCGCGGCGGCCTTCTGCATGGCGGCGGCCTGCTCGGCGAGCTCGGCCATCTCCCGCTTCAGGGCGACGGCGGAGAACCGCATGGTGGCCCCGCTCTCCAGATCCCCGTTGCCGGTCTCGGGCTCGACGGCGGCCGGGGCCTCGGGCTCGGTCCGCGGCTGGGCTTGCGGTGGCTGGGACGGCTGCTGCGGCTGCTGCAACTCGAACCCGTCGGGCAGCCTCGGCATCGGAACGGAACCCTCGGCCGGCGGAGCGAACGGCGTCCCCTGCGGCGGCGTACCGACCGGCGGCGCGGTGGGCGGCGGCGGAGTCGCCCCGGCGTCCGGCGCCGTCGTACCCGGCGACGAGGAGAACGGCGCGACCGCGGCGCTCCCCGGGCCACCGGCCCCGGCCGCACCCTGCTCGGCGAAGCCCCCGGCGCCGCTCACACCGCCCGGGCCCCCGATCGAACCGCCGCCGTCGGAACCCGCGGGGTTGGACGCGTTCTGCGTGTACCAGGCGGGGGGAGCGTAGTCGATGGTGAACTCACCGGTGGTCTCGACGGCCTCCGCGTCGGGCTGGTCATCGCCGGGTGTGGCCCAGCCCCCGCGCATCCCGTCCCGATCGCTGCTCACAGTTCCTCCTGGTGTGGTCGAGCACCCTCATGCCGTGCCGGGGCGACCATGTCGTGTCGTTCGAGTCGTCCGTAGTCGTCAGGGGCAGTCCGCTCCACGGGTCCTGCCATCACGCCCGCTCCCAGCCTAATCACCACGAGCCGCCCCTCGGCAGGCCCGCCCGCCTGTCGGCTTGCGCAACCGGCCGAGAAGGCACGGCGAAGCACCGTGCCCGTCAACCGAGTTGTCGCACGAAACCGGGAGCAAACGGAAGAGGAACGGCGAACGGGAAAGAGGGGGAAGACGAACAAACGGGACGGACAAGGGCAGTTCAGTCCATGCGCCGGGGCGTGCCGAGCAATCCGGTCTCGGCATCGGTGGGCTGGGTCAGCACATACTGCCGATCGCGGTCGGTACACCACAGGGTGACGCCGTCCGGCAGCGCGGGCAGCGTCTCCACCTCGGTGCGCGTCAGGCCCATGGTGCGGCCGAGTTCGGCCGCCTCGTCCGGGGAGACCCGCTGGATGCCGGCGAGCCGCGCCTGCCGCAGCAACCGGGGCGCGACCGGACTGAGATACGGCAGCAGGGTCAGCACCGACTGCCAGGGGCCGGACACCACACGGCCGCGCGGCGGCCGCATGCCGCAGTCCCGCACCACCAGGACCGGCGTACCGGCCGAGGCGCCCTGCGGCGGTACCCGCCCGACGTCGTACACGGACAGGCCGTTCTGCCCGCCGCCCATGGCGTGCACCATCTGCATCCAGGCCTGCGGCCGGCCGGTCTCCACGGCCACCCGCGCGCCGGTGGCCGCCGACCGCAGCGCCAGCACCTGCGCCGTCCACAGACCGCCGATCAGCACCACGTCGTACGGCGTGGGCCGGTTGATGCCCAGCACGGCCGGCTGGCCCTCGGCGTCCACCCCGGCCACCACGCCGTCGTCACCGATGGGCAGGGCGAGGGTGTCCAGCAGGTCGGCGGACAGCGCGTGCCGGCCGTGCCGGGGCCCGAGCAGCCCGAGGCCGTGCCGCAGCCGCTCGCCCAGCCCCCGCACCGCGGGCTCGCTGCCCGCCGTCTGCCGGCTCTTCGACGAGGCCGGCTGGTTCGTCATCGTCACCGCGCACCTCCGAGGGGCAGTGTGGCCAGCATGCCGGGCAGTTGCTCACGGTCGAGACGGGCCAGACCGGCCCCGGCCCCACGGGCCGCCGCCTCCAGCGCGCGCCGCGCAGCGACGAGTTCGTCGTCGCTGCGGCCGGTCACCCGCAGGTGCCCGCACAGCGACACCTCCTGCCGGTCGCCGCGCGCGAGAGTGAGGCTGAAGGTGGTGGCGAGCGCCGGTATCGCCGTCACCCGGGCGACGAACTGCGGCAACGACTCGCCCCGGCCGCCGCCCAGTTGGGGCCAGCGCCGCACCCAGTAGGTGGTGTGCCGCCGGTTGTCGCAGCGCCAGCTGCGGCCGGACTCCTCGGTACGCCGCTCCCGCACCTCGCTGCGCCCCGCCTCCGCCGTGACCAGCGGATTGGCGCACGCCGAGGTGGCGAGCGCGGCGATCAGCTCCTCCTCGTCGAGCACGCGCGCCCTGAAGCCCGCCCCGGTCAGCCGGCTCGCCAGATGGTCCGCGACCCGCACGACGCACTTCTGCGCCCCGAGCAGCCCGCCGCCCCGCGCGGCCACGGCCTCCGCGCAGGCCTCCGGGTCCAGCTTCAGCGCGATCCAGGTGATGCGCACGGCCGGAGCGCCCGTCTGCTCCTGCAAGGGGAGGTAGTTGGCGACGGCCACGGACTGCTGCGGCAGATGCAGCGCCGGCGCCGGCTGTGTGTGCAGCACCGTCTGCGCCGACTCCAGCCGTATCCCGTCCACCTCCAGCGCGTCCCGCACCAGCCCCAGCGGCAGCGGCTGCCGGCTCCGCTCCGCCCGCAACGCCGTCGCGTCCGCCTCCACCTGCAACACGGCGGTGACGAACGTGCCGTCCCCGACGATGCCGACGGGGCGGCGGTCGCGGGGGGCGTAGGAGTAGGTGCGCAGGCTCGGCTCGCACTCGAGGGCGGGCACCAGCGAGGGCTCGGTGCCCGGCGGTATCGGGGTGGTCGCGGCCCGGCGCTGCCGCGCCTTCAACTCCCGCGCGGTGGTGAGCCATTCGGGCAGCGACCGGCCGCGGCGCCGGACGAACGCGAGCGCCACCAGCAGCACGGCGAGGACCGCGGCGGGCACCATGGCGACCGGGCCGACGACCCAGCCGACGACGAGCACGGCCAGCGCGAGTTCCGGCAGCACGAGCCGTTGCATGCGGAATGAGCCGGACAGCGCCGGACGGACGGCCGAAGGCGCCGTGTTCGGGGGCCGCTGTTCCCGGGGCGGCGCCGGCCGCGACCCGGCCGGTTCCGGACCGGCCGCCGAAGGGGCGGCTGCCCGCCCGTGCCCGCGCGTACGAGCCCGCGTCCCGGAAGCCCTCAACTCATCCCCCCATTTTCCTCACAACTCCCAGCAATTCCGCCCCTGGGCAGAGGCCTTGAGAGCCCCGGTACCCTACCTGCTCCACGGAACCGATCGGACACCAGGCATAGTAGGGGCTCGGTCCGACAACGCGGTGCCGGAGACGGTCGTCTCCGACCGGCATCCGGACGGCACACGGGGAGAATCAGGGGCAGATGGCATCTCGGCGGGATCAACTCAACGCCTACACCTTTGCGAAGCGGCGCATGCTCGCGGCGTTCGTCCAGCCCTCCTCCGACGGCTCGGAAGAAGGAGCCCCCAAGCCCCTGCGCGCGATCCTGCCCGGCACCATCGCCGGCGTGGTCGTCCTGGCCGTCTTCGGCGCCTGGGGCATGTTCCGGCCGACCGCGCCGCAGGGCTGGGACACCCCCGGCGAGAAGGTGATCATCGCCAGCAAGTCCACCACCCGGTACGTCGTCCTCAAGACGGACGGCAAGACCGAGCTGCACCCGGTGCTCAACATGGCCTCGGCGAAACTCCTCCTCGCCGACGGCAAGGGCGAGGTGGTCACCGTCGACGAGTCGATCCTCGACAACGGCAAGATCCCGCACGGCGTCACCATCGGCATCCCCTACGCCCCCGACCGGCTGCCCTCCAGCCAGGAGGCCGGCGCCAAGAAGCGCTGGGCCGTCTGCGAACGCCCGAGCGCGGGAGGCGGAGCCATCCAGAAGGCCGCGTTCGTCCTGGCCGCCCGCGACCTGAAGAAGACCGAGAGCCCCAGCGAGAAGCTCGGCGGCGGGGACATCCTGTACGTCGCCGCCCCGGACGGCCGGCGCTACATCGTGGACGCGCACGGCACCGCGTACGAGGTCGACAAGAACGACGAACTGCTGCTGCGCACGCTGGTCGGCGCGAACCGGCAGCCCCAGCGCGTCACCGGCGACTGGCTCGACACCCTGCACAAGGGGGACCGGATCGAGTTTCCGCGGATCGAGGGAACCGCGACCGCGCCCGCCGGTGTCCAGGGCAGCCTGCCGACCGCCGCCAACCGGGTCGGCATGGTGCTGCGGGCCCCCGACGGCGACCGCCAGCAGTACTACATCGTCGAACAGGGCAAGGTCCTGCCCGTCTCGGACTTCACCGCGAAGCTGCTCCTCAACAGCGCGGCCCTCGTCCACCTCGGCCAGGCGGGCAAGGCCCTCGACGTCAGCGCGGGCGCGTTCGTGCCCGGCGCGACCCCCTTCGCGGCCGACCGCAAGTGGCCGAGTCTCACTCCGAAGGTCGTCAACGACGCGGGCTCCGGGAGCGGCAGCCGCGACACCGTCTGCAACGTCCTCGACCACGTCGACCCCGGCCACGGCACCACCACCCTGAGCACCTGGGCGGGCACCGACTTCCCCGCCACGCTGCCCACCGGGTCGTCGAGCGCCTATGTGACCCCCGGGTCCGGCCAGCTCTACCGCCAGTTCCAGGGCACGGACACCAAGGTCGGCGGGGTCTTCCTGGTCACGGACACCGGCCTGCGCTACGCCATGCAGTCCAACGCCGACAGCGACTCCACCGGCACCGAGTACGGCATGACGGACAAGCAGCGCAAGGAGCTGCGGCAGGAGGCCCAACTGGCCCAGACCCGGCTCGGGTACGCGGGCCTGAACCCCGCCCCGATCCCCGCCGCCTGGTCCCTGTTCCTGCCGACGGGGCCCCGCCTGTCGACCACCGCGGCGAGCCAGCCGCAGGGTTCGTAGGAGGAGCCACGTGTCCTACGCGCCGTCGTCCTCGCGTCCGCTCCGCACCGCCGCGATCGCGGCCGCCGCGCTGTGCACCGCCACGGTCGCCCTGGCGCCGCCCGCCGCCGCGGACTCCTTCAGCGACCAGTGCAACTTCCCCAACAAGATGTATCCCGGGCGCCCGTGGGCCCTGCAACGCGTCCTGCTGGACGAGCTGTGGAGCCAGTCCAAGGGCAGGAACGTGCGGGTCGCGGTCATCGACACCGGGGTGGACACCAAGAACCCCCAGCTGACCCACGCCGTGGACGCGTCGAGCGGGGCGAACCTGCTGCCGGACAAGAACGGCAAGGGACAGAAGATCGACCGCGGCAAGGCGGACGGCACGACCGACACCGTGGGGCACGGCACCCGGGTGGCGGGCATCATCGCCGCCCGCCCCCTGCAGGGAACGGGATTCGTCGGCCTCGCGCCCGAGGCGACCATCATCCCGATCAAGCAGAACGACGCGGACGGCGACGGCACCGCGCAGACCCTCGCCGCGGCGATCGAGCACGCGATCCGGGAGAAGGCCCAGGTCATCAACATCTCCCAGGACACCGCGAACGCCGTGCAGCCGGCCGACGGCCTCAGACGGGCGGTCGACGACGCCCTCCGGCACCAGATCGTGGTGGTCGCCTCCGCGGGCAACGACGGCCTCGACGGCAACGACAAGCGCACCTACCCCGCGTCCTACCCGGGCGTCCTCGCGGTCGCCGCCTCGGACCGCAACAACGAGCGCGCGGCCTTCTCCCAGTCCGGCGACTTCGTGGGCGTGGCCGCCCCCGGCGTCGACATGATCTCCACGGTGCCCAAGGGCGGCCACTGCTCCGACAGCGGCACCAGCTTCTCCGCCCCGTACGTCGCCGGGGTCGCCGCGCTCATCAAGGCCAAACACCCCGACTGGACGGCCCGCGAGGTCATCGCCCAGATCGAACA
Source organism: Streptomyces sp. SCPE 10 (assembly GCF_051980735.1). Lineage (NCBI taxonomy): Bacteria > Bacillati > Actinomycetota > Actinomycetes > Kitasatosporales > Streptomycetaceae > Streptomyces > Streptomyces sp. SCPE 10. Next base: position 5,569,227 of record NZ_CP197069.1, read on the forward strand.
GACCGCGGAGCGTTCGGTCGCCGGCCACGACCACCTGGTCGGCTGGGGCGTGGTCGACCCCGTCCGCGCCCTGACGGACGACGACCACCCCATCGAGAAGCCCACCCCCCAGGAGGGCCTCACCCGGGCCAAGGCCCCGACCCCGGCCCGCCTGGTGCTCGGCGAGACGGCGGACGAACGCAACGCCCGCCTGGCGACCTACGTCGCCGTGGGCGCCGCCGTGTTGGTGGCCGCACTGGCGGGGATGGCGGTGGCGATCCGCGACGCGCGCAGAAGGTCGGTGAGCAGAGGGACCGGCTCGTCCGGGGCCGTGAACGACATGTGAAGGTCGCTGACTGCAGCAGTCCTGTCACACAAGTGAGTTGGGACTGTCAGTCGCCTTGACTAGAGTGATTGCATCGCAGAAACGAAAGCTTGAGGAGTGCTGCCGCCTCAAGCAGGGGATGGAAACGGGGGGTGGCGCAACGTGCGGCCTGACGACGGCGCGGGCGGACTGAAGGTTGGTCTGGAGGCACTGAAGACCTTCAAGACACGTGTGGACGCGGTACTGAAGACGTTCGAGGATTCGCCCGGTTCGGCGAAGAAGCTGGCGATGCACACGCTCACCGCCGATTCGTTCTATTCCAAGGGCGTGTTCCCCGAGGCCACGGGCCTGCACAGCCAGTACACGCGCGTCCACGACCGCCTCACGACGCTCTCCCAGAGGCTGGCGTTGCAGATCGAGGCGATGCAGATCGCCGTGCACGGTGCGGACATCGGTTTCGCCAACCTGGACGACGATCAACGGCGCCGCTTCCACGAGATCCGCATGGAGATCAACGAGCAGCACACCGATGCGCCCGAGGGCCAGAAGCGCACCAACGACAAGCAGGTTAGCGGGGGCTTCTAATGGGTGACCAGCACACTCGACCGGACGTGCACCAGTTTGATCGGTGGGCGGCGGAGCAGCAGATCAAGCAGGCGAACTCGAACCTGCAGAGCGGCCAGTGCGCCGCGCCGAGCCTCAAGTCGCCGAGCAGCAGCAGCTGTGGTGTCAGCGACTTCGAGAACCACGAGCTGAACGACATGATCGACATGGTGGCTTCCGCGCGTCCGAAGGACCTGGAGAACGCCGCCAACGGTTTCTGGGACGCACGCGACGCCATCTGGAGCGCCGCCGACGAGCTGCTGGGGAACATCGGCCGGATCGACTGGCACGGCGAGGCGGCCACCGCGTTCCACAACTGGGCCAGCGATCTCGTCAACCACTCGTACGAGCTCGGCTTCTTCGCGGACACCGTGGCCACCCAGGTCTCCGCGGCAGGTATCGGCCTCGACTCCGTACAGCGCTCCATGCCGCCCCGCGACACCCGGCCCAAGAACCTCCCGCTGGCAGAGCAGATCAAGGCGGACCCGGACGGCTTGCTGGCCCGGCATGTCGAGAACAACCGCCAAGAAGCCGTCAACCTGATGAACAAGCTGGCGTCTTACTACGCGGTCTCGGAGCAGAACCTGCGGGCGCAGGACGGGCCCACGTTCGGGAAGATGCCGGACATGGGGGTGCCGGAGGCGGCCATCGGCGCCAAGGGCAAGGGAGGAGAGAGCACCGGGGGCGCCGGGGGTCGCCCTTCACTCTCACACACGCCCGTGGCCGCGGCCGTGCGGGACCACGTTGTCACGCCGACGGCTCCCGGTGACGGAACGCCCGTCGACACCGACCCGAAACCGCACCACGTAGTGACGCCGCCGAGTCAGCATGTGCGTGTGGATCCCCCGTCCCACGTGGGGACCAGCATCGACAGCGTGAATACGCTCCCCCCGGACACCGTGAAGCCCACGGTCCCGGTCGCGCCGCCGACCGTGCCCGCTCCCGGTGGAGGCGGCGGGGGGCCGGTTCCTCCCTTCCCCACCGGCCCTGTGGTCCCGAACCTGGGGACGCCCGTGGGGCGGGGCGGAGCGGGTGGGGGACGGATTTCGGTGAGTCCGCCCCGGATGTCCGTTCCCGCCGCCGAAGAGCGCGAACTCGGAACCGGTGCACGACGTGGGCCCGTAGGGGGCGTGCGGCAGCCTTTCGTACCGGGCCAGGCCGGGACACGTGGTCCCGTCTCGCCCGTGGGCAGGACGCCCATGGGGCAGACCCCGATGGGCAAGGCTCCGGTAGGCCGGGGTCCGGTCGGTCGCAGTGTCGTCGGCGGAACACCCAAGCCTGTGGGCACGCCGGCCGAACCCGTCGGTCGTACGGGACCGACCGGGACGGCGCGTACCAGCGGTGTCATCGGGGGTCGGCCGGCCACGTCGCCTGCACAGGGCACGAGCGGCTCCAGGGTGCCCCGTGGCACGGTCATCGGCGGCGAGTCCGCCTCGCGTGATCCACGCGCCGTCGAGCGCCCCGGACAGCGTGGAGTGATCAGGGCATCCGAGCAGGAGGGCGGCGAGACACACGCTTCGCGCAGGCCTGTGTCCACCGGCGGTGTGGTCGGAGCGTCCAACGGCAAGACGCCGACGGCAAGGAATGGCGCTCGTGCGTCCGATGAACACGTCCCGGACCGTCCGACGGCCCGAGGCTCCATGCGGGACCGTGACAAGAAGAAGTCGAACCGGCGGCAGGCGCCGGAGCGCGACTAACGAGATGAAGCGAGGACGTACGAGAGGCATGTTGTCAGCGAGCATGAGACGAGTGACCGCCGCGTGCGCAGCACTCGGCGCACTGATGGCTCTGCCGGTGGGCCTGGCCCCGAGCGCAGCTGCCGCCGACGTCCAGTCCCAGCAGTGGTACCTGTCGGCCATGCAGGCCGACGAGATGTGGAAGGCGAGCACGGGTAAAGGGGTCAAGGTCGCCGTCGTCGATTCGGGTGTCAATCCCTCGACCCCGTCACTCCAGGGGCAGGTGCTGGGCGATGAAGTGCCGAAATCCGTTTCCTATGGAGCCACTTCGGACTTGATCGGCCATGGCACGACGATGGCCGAAATCATCGCCGGTACCGGGCACGGCGGAGGGATGAAAGGCCTTGCTCCTGACGCCAAGATCGTGCCCTATCGCATTGCGATCGAGGGGATGAGCCTGTCCGAGCGGAACAAGGCTCCTCGAGTGGGTGCAGTGATCAAGGCCATCGCGGACAGCGACGCCAAGATCATCAATATGTCCATCGGTAGCTTCGCCAGTTATGACGATGAGGAGGCGGCGGTCAAATACGCCGCCTCAAAGGGAAAGTTGATGTTCGCGGCCTCAGGCAATGAGGCGCAGACGAAGAACAACCCCGGGTACCCGGTTTCCTATCCCCATGTCGTCGGGGTTGCTGCGGTGGACAAGACGGGCAAGGTAGGAAAGTTCTCGAACCACGGATACGCCGTCGATTTGGCAGCTCCTGGAGTGAACCTGCCCTCCTGGTGTGATGCGAGTTTCCGCTCGTACTGCTCACACGGGTACGGAACCAGTGACGCCACCGCCATCGCCTCCGCCTCCGCCGCCCTCATCTGGTCCGCTCACCCCGACTGGACCGCCAACCAGGTCCTCCGCTCGCTGATCGACACCGCCGGTCGGGAGTGGCCCAAGGAGACCCCCAGCAACTACCTCGGCTACGGCATCGTCCGTCCCCGGAAGGTGCTGGAGAACCCCCACTACAACCCGGGCCCGGCGAACGTCGATCCTCTCGCCGTGGAGGACGGGGTCGCCAAGCCGAAGACCTCGCCCTCCGCTTCCGCCCCCGCCAAGTCCCCCTCCGGCGGCGAAACCTCCGCCGCCGACGCAAGCTCCAAGTCGTCCGGCAGCACCCTGACGTGGGTGGTCGTCGGAGCGGCCGCCGCACTGGTGGTGATCGGTGGCGCGGTCTTCGCTGTCATCCGGTCACGACGACGTGCCTGACGGTTCACACGAAAGGCGTCACCACTCGGTGATGCGCAGTCACAAGAAGCACAGCTCTCACGAAGGGGAGTGCCGACATGGCCGACGGCCGTAAGTTTCATGATGACCACGCACAAAAGCTCCAGACGAACGTCATCGACCGCTACGAGTCGGTCAAGACCAGCCTCGGCAAGCTCCAGGGCACGATCGACATGATCGAGACCCACTGGACCGGCCACGGCGCCAACGCGTTCAAGACGAAGCAGCACGAGATCAACGAGCACATGGCCGCCATCGGCCGCATGCTCGAGGACTTCCTCGAGGGCATCCGTCTCAACAAGGCCGACAAGACCAAGCTCGAGGACGAGCTCCACTCGACGATCAACAAGATCGAGGTGGACGCCGGCGCGAGCACCTCGGCGCTCAACCTGTACTGACCGGATCCGAAGGAAGAGGAAGAAGACATGACCGATCCGCACTACCAGGATCTGACCGTCAAGTACGGCGCCCTGGACTCGCTCGCCACCGAGCTGGGCAACGTGGCCAAGAAGCTGGAAGACGACCTCAGCGCGCTGAAGAAGGGCGTCCTCGACGTGGCCGAGGGCTGGGGCGGCGAGGCGTACGAGGCCTTCCAGCGCAAGTCGAAGGCGTGGGACCAGCACGCCAGCGGCATCCACCAGGCGCTGCTCTCCATCACGCAGCGGGTGCACGCCGCCGGCGGTGACTACCGCGGTGGCGACCTCAAGGGCGCCAGCTACTTCGAGTGAGTCGGACGCCTTGAGCACGGCGAGGGGTGGGTACGCGCGGGAGGTACCCACCCCTCGTCCGTGACGTTCGGCCGCCCTGGCGGGCCGGCGCCGCGCGGACGCTCCCGGTGCTGAGGACCAGCGCCGGGAGCGTCCGTGTGTGCGGCTCTCGACAAGGGCGTCAGTACTCGACGTCCACCAGTCCCGTCTGCACCAGCATCTTCCCCTTCCTGCGCGAGACGAAGACACCGCGTCCCGTCGGCATCGGCCGCGGCCGTACCCCGCCCAGGAGGTCGCCCTCGCTCGGGTCGCCGGACAGCACCACGCCCTGGGCGCCGAGCTCGGTCATGCGCTGCATGAAGGCCTCGAAGGAGGCCCGGCCCGCGCCCGCGGTGGAGCGGGCGATGATGAACCGCACGCCGACGTCACGGGCGAACGGCAGCAGTTCGACCAGACCGCCCAGCGGGTTGCCGCTGGACGTGGACACCAGGTCGTAGTCGTCCACGACCACGTACACCGTCGGACCCCGCCACCAGCTGCGCTCCCGCAACTGCTGGGCGGTGACATCGGCGGTGGGCGTGCGCCGCTTCATCAGGTCGGCGAGGGCCACCATGTGGTGGTCCATGGCGTTGGACATCGGGATGTACTCGGCCAGGTGCGAGGCCGGCGTGACATCCAGCAGGGACCGCCGGTTGTCGACCACGAAGAACTTCGCCTCGTCGCCCGAGTAGCGCCGCGTCAGCTGCGTGATGAGCAGCCGCAGCAGATTCGACTTGCCCGACTCGCTCTCGCCGAACACCAGGAAGAACGGGTCCTGCTCGAAGTCGACGAAGACCGGCTCCAGGTCGTTCTCGTCGATGCCGAAGGCCACGCCCTGCCGCGGGAAGCGGTCCCCGGAGGGCAACTGCTCCGCCGGAAGCTCCCGGGGCAGCATCCGCACCTGCGGTGCGCCCGGCGCCTGCCAGTGCCGGGAGACCTCGGCCGCCAGGGCCGCCGTCGCGTCGGCCAGGTCCGTGTCGGAGGTGAGGCCGTCGATCCGTGGCACCGCCGCCATGAAGTGCAGCTTCTGCGGCGACACACCACGCCCCGGCACGCCCGCCGGCACGTTCGCCGCCACCTTGCGGTCGATCTCGGAGTCCATGGTGTCGCCGAGCCGCAGTTCGAGGCGGTTCATCAGGTGGTCCTTGAGGTTGGCGCGGACCTCCATCGAACGCGACGCCGTCAGCACCAGGTGGATGCCGTATCCGAGGCCGCGCGCCGCGATCTCCAGGACGGCCGGCTCCAGACTGTCGTAGTCTGTGCGGAAGTTGCCCCAGCCGTCGATCACCAGGAAGACATCGCCCCACGGCTGGTCGGTGACCGAGATCTCGCCCCGCTCGCGCCGGGCGCGGAAGTCCTGGATCGAGGCGATGCCCGCCGTCCGGAAGTACTCCTCGCGGCGCCGCAGCACACCGAAGACCTCGGACACCGTGCGCCGCACCCGCTCCGGGTCCAGGCGGGAGGCGATCCCGCCCACGTGCGGAAGGCCGGCCACCGCCGCCATACCGCCGCCACCGAAGTCCAGGCCGTAGAACTGCACCTCCTGCGGAGTGTGCGTCAGAGCGAAGGCGCAGATCAGCGACCGCATCAAGGTGGACTTGCCGGACTGCGGGCCGCCCAGCAGCTGCAGATGGCCCGCGGCGCCGGAGAAGTCCAGCCACAGCGGCTCACGGCGCTGCTCGTACGGCTTGTCGACCAGGCCCACGGGGACGACGAGGCGCCCCGCGCCCTCGTAGCCGGGTTGGGTGAGACCGCGCCCCGGGACGGCCGTGAGCTTGGGCAGCAGCCCGTCCAGCGAGGGCGGGCTGTCCAGCGGCGGCAGCCACACCCGGTGCGCCGCGGGCCCCTGCGCCTCCAGCCGGCGCACGATCACGTCGAGGACGGTGTCCGCGAGGGCGTCGTCGACCTGCGCGGTCGGTTCCGTCCGCTGCTGCGGCACCGGCGCGTACCGCACGGGCACCGCCGCGGCGGTGAACAGCACCGGCCGCCGGTCGACGGGCAGCGGCCCCCCGGCCGAAGCGGACTGCCGGCCCCCGGAGCGGTACACCCCGGAGACGTACGCCGCCTTGAAGCGGACCATTTCGTCCGTGCCGAACTTCAGGAAGCCGGAACCGGGCACGTTCGGGAGTTCGTAGGCGTCCGGGACGCCGAGGGCCGCGCGGGACTCGGCCGCGGAGAAGGTGCGCAGACCGATCCGGTACGACAGATACGTCTCCAGGCCGCGCAGCCGGCCCTCCTCCAGGCGCTGCGAGGCCAGCAGCAGATGCACGCCCAGCGAACGGCCGATGCGGCCGATCTGCACGAACATCTCGATGAAGTCCGGCTTCGCGGTGAGCAGTTCGCTGAACTCGTCGATCACCAGCACGAGCGAGGGGATCGGCTGCAGCGGGGCGCCGGCCGCGCGCGCCTTCTCGTAGTCGTGGATGTTGGCGTAGTTGCCCGCGTCGCGCAGCAGCTCCTGGCGGCGGTTCAGCTCGCCGCGGATCGAGTCGCCCATGCGGTCGACCAGGGTGAGGTCGTCGGCCAGGTTGGTGATGACCGCCGCCACGTGCGGCATCTGCGCCATGCCGGCGAAGGTCGCGCCGCCCTTGAAGTCGGCGAGGACGAAGTTCAGGGTCTCCGAGGAGTGGGTGACCGCGAGGCCCAGCACCAGGGTGCGCAGCAGTTCCGACTTGCCGGAACCGGTGGCGCCCACGCACAGACCGTGCGGGCCCATGCCCTCCTGGGCGGCCTCCTTGAGGTCCAGCATCACCGGGCGGCCGTCCACGCCGACACCGATCGGCACCCGCAGCCGCTCGGCGAGCCCGCGCGGCCGCCAGGTGCGCTGTGGATCGACGGACGCCGCGTCGCCCAGGTTCAGCAGCTCGGTGAACTCCAGGTTGGCGAGCAGCGGTTCGTCGTCGTCACCGCCGGAGGCGAGGCGCAGCGGGGCCAGCTGGCGGGCGAGGGCCTCGGCGGACTCGTACGACAGGGCGTCCGGCGTGCCCTCGTAGACCTCACCGCTCGCCGACTCCAGGCGCAGCACGGTGGGCTGCGCGTCGATCCACAGGTCGCCGCGGGCGGTGGCGAGTTCCCCGGGCACGACCTCGATCACCGTCACGCCCTGGAGCCCCTCCAGGTTGGACAGGACGGAGTCCGGCGGCAGGGAGACGCCGTCGAGGACGAGGACGATGTGGGGCTCCTCCAGCAGCGGCGCGCCGCTCGGGTGGAACCGCGGCCGGCCGGCGAGGCGGTCGGCCAGCAGGTCCTCCAGCTCGCGGGCGTCGGAGCCGATCAGCCGGCGCGAGCCCGCACCGTCCACGGCGTCGGCCGCCTGCGCGTGCGGCAGCCACTTGACCCACTCCCACTGCGGGAGCGTGTCCCGGCCGGCCGCCACGGCGACGATCAGGTCCTCGGGGGAGTGCAGCGCGGCCAGCGAGCCGGTCAGGGCGCGCACACAGGAGCGCGCGGAGTCCGCGTCACCGCTGACGGTGACGTGGTAGAAGGCGCGCAGCGAGACCGCCATCGGCAGGTCGCCCAGGGTGCCGTGGACGTCGACGAACCGCTCCATGGCGCCCGCCGTGAGCGGCTCCAGCCGCCCCGCCGGACCGGCCTCCGGGGCGATGAGCGGCGTGGCCAGCTCCTGGGCGCCCAGCCCGATGCGCACCTGCGCGAAGTCCTCGTCGCCGGGCCTGCGTTCCCACACCCGGCTGCCCTCGGCGACCAGCGCCCACAACTGCTCGGGCGAGGGGTGCAGGTAGTACTGCGCGTCGCGCTGGGCCTTGGCGGTGGCCACGGCGGCGCTGCGGGTCTGCGACAGGTAGCGCATGTAGTCGCGCCGCACATCGGCGAGTTGGCCCTGGGAGCCACGCCGGAAGCGGATCACCATCGCGATGGACATGGCGACGGTGGACGCGATCATCACCATGCCCATGATCTTCATGAACGGCTGTCCGTTCGTGAAGAAGAAGACCACCGAGCCGCCCATGCCGAGTGTCGGCAGCAATTGCATGAGGACGCTTTCCTGCGGCCCCCGGGGCAATTCCGGAGGAGGCTGGAGAACGACCTCCCCCGTGGGCACTTCGGACGGCAGCGCCCGAGGCGGGCGCTTCACGACGATGTGACTCACTGCTCCCCAATTCCTTTGCCGGGCCCCAAGAATGAGGTCCGTCCCCCGTTGACGGACGGACGCAGGCCGCCGCGTGATCCTACTGACTCCACGAAAGACCGGTGCGGGGTAGGGTGCCGGGTGTTCGCTTGAGCACACGCGAACCCACCCCGCGAACCGGGGTATTCCGTGCGAGGCGTCTCCGCACGCCACCCCTGGCGGAGCCGGGCGACGCCCTCTGCGTCGATTCTCGGGTGTCCGCCCCGGGGATGGAGCAGGATTTTCACATCACGGGCGCAGAATCATCACTGAGGGGGAGTACGAGGTGACCACGACGACCACGGGAACAGCGGTGCCCGGCACGGGGTCCGGGTCGGGGCTCGGTTTCTGCCGGGTCACGATCGTCGCGCCCGACAGCCGGATCGACGTGGCGCTGCCCGACGACATCCCGGTCGCCGACATCTACCCGGAGATCCTCAGGCTCTCCCGGCAGGAGCCCGCCGAGGGCGCACCGGTCGGCTACCACCTCGTACGCCGGGACGGCACCGTCCTCGACAGCGCACGGTCCTTCGCCGCGCAGCGGATTCTCGACGGCGAACTGCTCACCCTGCGCCCCTTCTCCGAGTCGCTGCCGCCGGCCGTCTTCGACGACGTCTCCGAGGCGGTCGCCTCCTCGGTGACCCGGCACCGGACCCTGTGGAGCGACGACCTCACCCGCGTCGCCGGACTCGTCGGCGCGGGCGTCCTGGCGGCCCTGCTCGCCTTCGTCACCTGGCAGGCGGACCCCGGGCACGACATGCACAGCCTGCCCGGTGTCCTCGCGGGTGTCGCCGCGGTGCTCCTGGTCGTCTTCGCCGCCGTGCGCGGCCGGGTCTACGACGACCGGGGCGCGGCCATCGCCCTGGGCCTGGGCGCCCTGCCCAACGCCGCCGTGGGCGGTTCCGGACTGCTCCCCCTCGCCCACGGCCAGGGCATCGGGAAACTCCAGTTCCTGCTCGCCTGCGCGGCCGTGCTGCTCGCCGCCGTCGTCCTGACGCTGTGCACACCGGGCGGCGACGCCCCGTTCGTCGCCTTCGTCCTCGCCTCCGCGCTCGGCCTGGTCACCGTGTTCACGGCCATCCTCGTGCACTGGACGCCGAAGGAGATCGCCGCCCTGTGCGCGCCCCTCGCGGTCGGCGGCCTCGCCTTCCTGCCCGGGCTGTCCATGCGCTTCGCCCGGCTGCCCATCGGCTTCGAGCCGCCGAACGCCGCCCAGAGCAGCGTCTACGGCACGGAGACCGCCGTGCAGGAGCCGGTCGACATGAAGCGGATCGAGGCCCAGGCCCGCCGCGGCCACGAGATCCTGGTCGGGCTCGTCGCCGGCTGCGCGCTCACCGCCCTCGCCTCGACCGCGGTGCTCGGCTTCTCCGACGACATCTGGGCCCAGCTGCTCGCCCTCGCCACGGCCGTCGCGCTCCTCATGCGCGCCCAGCTCTTCCGCTACACCGGCCAGGTCGCCCCGCTGCTGGCGGCCGGACTCGGCTCGCTCGTCCTGCTCGGTCTCGGCCTGGCGCTCAACCCGCCGCAGTCCATCCTGCGCGACGCCCTCACCGGCGACCGCTCCGGCCTCGACATTCGCGCCGTCTGGCTCGCCGCCGCGATCGCGGCCGGCGCGGCCCTCGTGGCGGCCCTCGGACTCATCGTCCCGCGCCGCGGCCTGAGCCCCTTCTGGGGCCGGTTCCTGGAGATCGTCGAGGGCTTCGTGCTGCTCACGCTGGTACCCCTCGCGCTCGCCGTGTTCGACGTGTACGCCGCGGCCCGCGCGATGACCAGCAAGTGACCCGAGGCACCCCCCGTCGGCCCACCCGCCCCCGCGGGGGCGGCCAAGAGAAGGATCTCGCAGCGTGAGCTTCGGCCCACCCCCGTCCATGTACACCCAGTCGGCGCTGGCCGCCGACCAGTCGCGCAGCCGGCGCCGCCGACGCCTCCTGGGCGTGTTCGCGGCGGTCGTCGCGGTCGTGCTGTGCGCCGGCGCGGGGCTGCTCTGGTACCACTCGGCCGGCGGCGCGGGGCACGGCGACGCCAAGGCGGCGAAGCAGGCCCCCGACGACGTGCGCGACGGCCGCGAGAGCGTGGAGAAGGCGCCCGTCTCCCCGGAGGGGCAGATCGTCGTCGACCACGAGGAGAACGTCCTCGCCAACAAGTTCCGGTACGCGCCCGGAACCTGGGCCACGGACAAGATCGTCGCCCGGACCGTCTCCAACTGGATCGCCGGCTACCGGATCGGCGGCTCGCTGGACACCGACAACCGGGCCTGGAAGCTGGACCTCGACGGCCCCGTCTGCGCCGTCAGCCGCGACGTCACGGTCGACGGCCGGACCCCGGTCGTGATCCAGACCTCGGGGAGCTCCTGCGACCAGGTGCTCATGGTCGACCTGAACACCGGCAGGAAACTCTGGCAGCGGAAGATACCGGCCTCCGAGTTCGCCTACGTCACCAACACCAACGTCGCCCTGACCCGGGGCGTGGTGGCCGTCGCCTGGGGGCAGGGCTCGGCGGCGTACGACACGGACAGCGGCAAGCGGCTGTGGAACACCACCCTCGCCACCTCGCAGTGCCACGACGCGGGCTACGCCGGCGGCCCCGCGCTGCTGGCCCTGGTCACCTGCAAGCAGGCCGGCGAGCGCACCTACCGGGTGGAGAAGCTCGCACCGCGCACCGGCAAGGTCGCCTGGAGCTACTCGGTCAGCAAGGGCGTCCAGGAGGTCTTCCTGCCGTCCTCCGACCCGCCCGTGCTCGCCGTCGCCGCCGGGGACGTCCTGGTCACCGACCTGATCACCCTGGACCCCCGCGACGGCGAGCGGCTGGCCACCATCTCGCTGAAGAACTACGAGCCCTACTGCGATCCGGAGACCTCCGGCTTCTTCGGCGTCGTCGACAAGTGCTCCGGCATCGTGGCCGGCCGCGACCGGGTCTTCGTCAGGAGCAAGGACTCCGACGACCCCTTCAAGCCGGCGAACCACATCACGGCGTTCGACGTCCGCAAGGGCACCGCCGTCGCCACGTTCAGCGGCCGCAAGTTCCAGTCGGTCCTCCCCGTCCGCATGAACGGCGACGACCTGATCGTCTACCGCGCCAGCATGGACGAGGTGCAGCCCGCGGCCATCGTCGACTGGAACCCGCGCACCGGCGAGGAGACCCCGTTCCTCCTGTTCCGCCTGCCGACGGAGGAGGACAAGACGTTCGACGGGAAGGTGGAGGACGACCCGCAGTTCTCGGTCCTGCTGTACGAGCACGGCCGCGCCTTCTTCGCCCCGTACCGGCTGGAGCGCGAGGACCCGGGGAAGGCGGGCCCGGTCATCTCGGTGTTCGGCGTCGGCACCGCCGGCCTGAAGCACTGACCCCCGGCACACGAAAGGGGCGGCACGACGCGTGCCGCCCCACCCCGGCACAGCGCCTACCGCGCCTCCGGCCCCGCGTCGTGCGTCATGGGCTTCAGGTCGAACTCCCCGTCCCGCGCCCCCAGCACGAACGCCCGCCACTCCGCCTCCGTGTAGCGCAGCACCGTGTCCGGGTCGAGGGAGGAACGCATCGCGACGGCCCCTTCGGGGAGGTACGCGATCTCCACGCGCTCCTCGTGCTCCTCGGTGCCCGGGGCGCAGTGCCACTCGACGCCCGAGATGTCGAGCGCGTACAGCTCGTCGCGCTCGCGCTCCTTGCGTGCCTTGATCTCCGCTTCCGTCTCCACCATGGTGCGGCGACCCCTTCCCGACGTTTGCGTACGGTCCCGGCGCTCACCCTAGTGGCCACGGGCAGGCCCGAGGGGACGCTCGGCGCCCCGGGGAAAGGGGCCTGCCGCCGCCTGGTACCCTGAGTGACGGCCGTTCGTGTACGCACCCCCGGAGCCCTGTGCCCTGGAGGCCGCGCGCAGCGGATCCCCGCCTCCCGAGTAACGGAAGCTCTCCCGAGATGTAGACCGGGGGCACTCGGTGGCTCTCAACAGACTATGAGGAGTACGCGTGTCGCTCGACGCCGCTACGAAGAAGCAGATCATCGCCGAGTTCGGTACCAAGGAGGGTGACACCGGCTCCCCCGAGGTCCAGGTCGCTCTGCTGTCCCGTCGGATCTCCGACCTGACCGAGCACCTCAAGACCCACAAGCACGACCACCACAGCCGTCGTGGCCTGCTGATCCTGGTCGGTCAGCGCCGTCGCCTGCTGCAGTACCTGGCGAAGAAGGACATCCAGCGCTTCCGTGCGCTGGTCGACCGCCTCGGCATCCGCCGCGGTGCGGCGGGCGCCAAGTAAGGACGCCGTGAGGGGAGCGGTTCCCGACAGGACTCGGGAGCCGCTCCCTTTGCTGTACGTGCGGGAACGTGCGCGGTGTCACTCACGCTTTGTAGTGTGGTAGCACAACGCAATACGCACGACACAGAACGAGGAGAAGCGCACCACGCCGCCGCCGGTCCTCGGTAGTGGCCCCCGGGGGGAAGCGAGCCCCGGGTGCTTCGATCGAAGACCGGCCCGCACAGCAGGCGCGCTTCTCCACCACCGTCCCCCTGCCACACGGGCAGTCCCGGGACGAAGACGAGGAGAAAACGCTAGTGGAGAACGAGACCCACTACGCCGAGGCCGTCATCGACAACGGCGCCTTCGGTACCCGCACCATCCGCTTCGAGACGGGCCGCCTGGCCAAGCAGGCCGCCGGCTCCGCCGTGGCGTACCTGGACGACGACACCATGGTGCTGTCGGCCACCACCGCCTCCAAGAACCCCAAGGACCAGCTCGACTTCTTCCCCCTCACGGTGGACGTCGAGGAGCGGATGTACGCCGCCGGCAAGATCCCCGGCAGCTTCTTCCGCCGCGAGGGCCGGCCGAGCGAGGACGCGATCCTCACCTGCCGCCTGATCGACCGTCCGCTGCGCCCGTCCTTCAAGAAGGGCCTGCGCAACGAGATCCAGGTCGTCTGCACCGTCATGGCGCTCAACCCCGACCACCTGTACGACGTCGTCGCGATCAACGCCGCGTCCGCGTCCACGCAGCTGGCCGGCCTGCCCTTCTCCGGCCCGATCGGCGGCGTCCGCGTCGCGCTGATCCGCGGCCAGTGGGTGGCCTTCCCGACGCACACCGAGCTCGAGGACGCCGTCTTCGACATGGTCGTCGCGGGCCGCGTCCTGGAGGACGGCGACGTCGCGATCATGATGGTCGAGGCCGAGGCCACCGAGAAGACCATCCAGCTGGTCGAGGGTGGCGTCGAGGCGCCGACCGAGGAGGTCGTCGCCGCCGGTCTGGAGGCCGCGAAGCCGTTCATCAAGGTCCTGTGCCGCGCCCAGTCCGACCTCGCCGCCAAGGCCGCCAAGCCGACCGGCGAGTTCCCGATCTTCCTGGACTACCAGGACGACGTGCTGGAGGCGCTGACCGCCGCGGTCAAGCCCGAGCTCGCCCAGGCGCTCACCATCGCCGGCAAGCAGGAGCGCGAGGCCGAGCTGGACCGCGTCAAGGCTCTGGCCGCCGAGAAGCTGCTGCCGGAGTTCGAGGGCCGCGAGAAGGAGATCTCCGCCGCGTACCGCTCGCTGACCAAGACCCTGGTCCGTGAGCGCGTCATCAAGGAGAAGAAGCGCATCGACGGCCGCGGTGTCACCGACATCCGCACCCTGGCCGCCGAGGTCGAGGCCATCCCGCGGGTGCACGGCTCCGCGCTGTTCGAGCGTGGCGAGACCCAGATCCTGGGCGTCACCACCCTCAACATGCTCCGCATGGAGCAGCAGCTGGACACCCTCTCCCCGGTGACCCGCAAGCGCTACATGCACAACTACAACTTCCCGCCGTACTCCACCGGCGAGACCGGCCGCGTCGGCTCCCCGAAGCGCCGCGAGATCGGCCACGGCGCCCTCGCCGAGCGCGCGCTCGTGCCGGTGCTGCCGAGCCGCGAGGAGTTCCCCTACGCGATCCGCCAGGTGTCCGAGGCCCTCGGCTCCAACGGCTCGACGTCCATGGGCTCCGTCTGCGCCTCCACCATGTCGCTGCTGAACGCCGGTGTGCCGCTGAAGGCCCCGGTCGCCGGTATCGCCATGGGTCTGATCTCCCAGGAGATCGACGGCGAGACGCACTACGTCACCCTCACCGACATCCTCGGTGCGGAGGACGCCTTCGGCGACATGGACTTCAAGGTCGCCGGCACCAAGGACTTCGTGACCGCCCTCCAGCTCGACACCAAGCTGGACGGCATCCCGGCCTCCGTCCTGGCCGCGGCCCTCAAGCAGGCCCGCGACGCCCGCCTCCACATCCTCGACGTGATGATGGAGGCCATCGACCGGCCCGACGAGATGAGCCCGCACGCCCCGCGGATCATCACCGTCAAGATCCCGGTCGACAAGATCGGTGAGGTCATCGGCCCCAAGGGCAAGATGATCAACCAGATCCAGGAGGACACCGGCGCCGAGATCACCATCGAGGACGATGGCACGATCTACATCGGTGCCGCCGACGGCCCCTCCGCCGAGGCCGCCCGCGCCACGATCAACGGCATCGCCAACCCGACGATGCCCGAGGTCGGGGAGCGCTACCTCGGTACGGTCGTCAAGACGACCACCTTCGGTGCGTTCGTCTCCCTGCTGCCCGGCAAGGACGGTCTGCTGCACATCTCGCAGATCCGCAAGCTCGCCGGCGGCAAGCGCGTGGAGAACGTCGAGGACGTCCTCGGCGTGGGCCAGAAGGTCCAGGTCGAGATCGCCGAGATCGACTCCCGCGGCAAGCTGTCCCTCGTCCCGGTGATCGAGGGCGAGGACGGCGACGAGGCGAAGGACGACGCCGAGCAGTGACGTCCCGTGGCTCGAAGGTGACGGCCCGCTCCTCCTCGGAGGCGCGGGCCGTCGCCCGTACCCAAACCCTGATCAAGGGCACCGGCGGCATCGGCACCGTCCGCAAGACCACCCTCCCCGGGGGCCTGCGCGTCGTCACCGAGACCCTGCCGTCGGTCCGCTCCGCCACCTTCGGCATCTGGGCCCACGTCGGCTCCCGTGACGAGACCCCCGCCCTGAACGGCGCCACGCACTACCTGGAGCACCTGCTCTTCAAGGGCACCGAGCGCCGCTCCGCGCTGGACATCTCCGCCGCCATCGACGCCGTCGGCGGCGAGATGAACGCGTTCACGGCCAAGGAGTACACGTGCTACTACGCACGCGTACTCGACACCGACCTGCCGCTCGCCATCGACGTCGTCTGCGACATGCTGACCGGCTCGCTCATCGTCGAGGAGGACGTCGACGTCGAACGCGGCGCCATCCTCGAAGAGATCGCGATGACCGAGGACGACCCGGGCGACTGCGTGCACGACCTGTTCGCGCACACCATGTTCGGGAACAACGCCCTCGGCCGCCCGGTCCTCGGCACCGTGGACACCGTCAACGCCCTCACCGCCGACCGCATCCGCCGCTTCTACCGCAAGCACTACGACCCCACCCACCTGGTGGTCGCCTGTGCCGGCAACGTCGACCACAACAAGGTCGTACGACAGGTCCGCGCGGCCTTCGAGAAGGCGGGCGCGCTGAAGAACCCGGACGCGCAGCCCATCGCACCGCGCCACGGCAGCCGCACCATCCGGACCTTCGGCAAGGTCGAACTGCTCGGCCGCAAGACCGAGCAGGCGCACGTCGTGCTCGGCATGCCGGGCCTCGCCCGCACCGACGACCGCCGCTGGGCCATGGGCGTCCTCAACACCGCCCTGGGCGGCGGGATGTCCTCGCGGCTCTTCCAGGAGGTCCGGGAGAAGCGCGGCCTCGCCTACAGCGTGTACTCGTACACGTCGGGCTTCGCCGACTGCGGCCTGTTCGGCGTCTACGCCGGCTGCCGGCCCAGCCAGGTGCACGACGTGCTGCGGATCTGCCGCGACGAACTCGACCACGTGGCCGCCAACGGGCTGACCGACGACGAGATCACCCGCGCCATCGGCCAGTTGCGGGGCTCCACCGTCCTCGGCCTGGAGGACACCGGCGCGCTGATGAACCGTATCGGCAAGAGCGAGCTGTGCTGGGGCGAGCAGATGTCGGTGGACGACATGCTGGCGAAGATAGCCGCGGTCACCCCGGACGAGGTGCGCTCGGTCGCCCGCGACATCCTGGGCAGGCGTCCGTCGCTGTCGGTCATCGGCCCGCTGAAGGACAAACAGGCCGCGCGACTGCACGACGCCGTCGCCTGACCCTCGGAATCGACAAGTCGGCAAGTCAGCAAGGATCGTGAGGAAGCAAGGATGAGCAAGCTGCGCGTGGCGGTCCTCGGCGCCAAGGGCCGGATCGGCTCCGAGGCGGTCAGGGCGGTCGAGGCCGCCGAGGACATGGAGCTGGTGGCCGCCCTCGGCCGGGGCGACAAGCTGGAGACGCTGGCGGAGACCGGCGCCCAGGTCGCCGTCGAACTGACCACCCCCGCCTCGGTCATGGGCAACCTCGACTTCTGCGTGCGCCACGGCATCCACGCGGTCGTCGGCACGACCGGCTGGACCGAGGAGCGCCTCGCGCAGCTGACGGGCTGGCTCGACCGGTCCCCGCAGACCGGCGTGCTCATCGCCCCGAACTTCTCCATCGGGGCCGTGCTGACCATGAAGTTCGCGCAGATCGCCGCGCCGTACTTCGAGTCGGTCGAGGTGGTCGAGCTGCACCACCCCAACAAGGTGGACGCGCCGTCCGGTACGGCCACCCGCACCGCGCAGCTCATCGCCGAGGCCCGCCGGGCGGCCGGCACCGCCCCCGCGCCGGACGCCACGGTCACCGCGCTGGACGGCGCCCGGGGCGCGAGCGTGGACGGCGTCCCCGTGCACGCCGTACGGCTGCGCGGCCTCCTGGCCCACCAGGAGGTGCTGCTCGGCGCCGAGGGCGAGACCCTCACCATCCGCCACGACTCCCTGCACCACAGCAGCTTCATGCCGGGCATCCTGCTCGGCGTCCGCCGCGTGGTGACCACTCCCGGCCTGACCTTCGGCCTGGAGCACTTCCTCGACCTGAGCTGAGACGGTCCCTGCGATGCGCGCGAAGATCAACTACCTCATCACGGCCGCCGTCCTGGTCTTCTACTTCGTCCTGGTCGGCAGCCGCGGTGTGCTGCTCATCGAGACCGGCACGGTCCTCACCGTGACGTTCGGGGTCGCGGTGCTGATCCTGCCGGTCATCGGGCTGTGGTTCCTGTGGAAGAACACCCAGTTCGTCCGCCGGGCCAACCAGCTCGCCGCCGAACTCGACGCGGAGGGCGGCCTGCCCGTGGACGAGCTCCGGCGCACCCCCGGCGGCCGGATCGACCGCGACTCGGCCGACGAGGTCTTCGCCAAGCGCAAGGCCGAGACCGAGTCCTCCCCGGACGACTGGCGCTGCTGGTTCCGCCTGGCCGTGGCCTACCACGACGCCCGCGACACCCCCCGCGCCCGCAAGGCCATGCAACGGGCGATCGCCCTGCACGCGGGCCGCACCCCGACGGACGCCTGACCTGCACAGCCGGCCCGGCCGCGGACGAGCGACGGGCCGGCCGCGCCGCCGCGTCCCGCCGGGCCGCACGGGCGTCCCCGCCCCACCCGGCCCGCGGTGTCACGCGGCGGGACTCAGTGGCCCCGGCCCGCCTCCGCGGCCCACGCCTCCACCACGTCCGCCGCCCGCTCGAAGGCCGCCGGGCGCCCCACGAAGTCCAGGGTGTGCGTGGTCAGCAGAGCCGGGGTCTCCGCGGCCGGACGGTCCTTGCGCGACAGCGTCAACGCCTGGCCCTGCACCGTCCTCGGCAGCCCCAGCCAGCGCACCGGCTGCTGCACCGTCCGTACGGACACCACCCGCGCCCACGGCACCGTACGCGTCATCACGAAGCCCACCCGGCGCAGCCCGCGCGCGCTCACCCAGACGCCCACGCGCAGCAGCCGCAGCGCACCCGCGATCACCAGCAGACCCACGCCGAGGACCACCGCGGCGAAGGAGGCCGAGCCGGTCAGCGCGATCAGCACCGCCGCGAACAGCACGAACGAGGCGACCATGAGCACCAGCGCGGCCAAGCCCACCCGCCAGGGGCCGGGCCGGTAGGGACGCCGCCAGCGGTCCCGGTCGTCGTACGGCAGCGCGCTCTCGGAGGCCGACTCGAAGGTGCGGTCGGCCGTCAGGAAGGGCAGGGGCACGGCTGTTCCTCACTCGGTCCTCACGGGGGCTGTGCCCGGTGAGGCTATCCGGCCCGCCTGCCGCTCACCAGCCTTGCGCCGCCGTAAGGGTCAGCGGTGCCCCTGGGACGCCTGCGACTGGGGTGCCGGCGGACCGGACGGAGTGGACAGCGCCGGCATGCCGAGGAGCAGGGAGCCCACCAGTCCGGCCACGACGGTCAGACCCAGCAGCCAGCGCCCGGCTATCTCGCCGAAGGACCCCCGCTGCCGCGGCGGGGGAGTCACATTGCTGCGGAACGTGTCGGCTTCGGCGAGGAAGGCGAAGGGGACGGGCTCGCTCCGACGGGACATCGCGGTGCCACTCCTCTCATGGTTTGAGGTCGAACGTGCAGGCTTCACCGGTACAGACGATCGAGTACGGCAAAAGGTGCCCATGTCCGAAAAAATCGTCGGCGGGTTCTCCGGGGTGAGGCCCCGCACCGGCCCCGCCGGGTGCCCCGTAAGGTGGGCGCGAACCACCGAAGTGATGGGAAGGACCCCAACCCCCGTGACCACCCCCGAGTCGCTCACGTTCCGCAGCGATGTCACCGTCGAGCTGGTGAAGTCCAGCGCTTCGGACGCCGACGTCCTCTTCGCCGCCCGCGTCTCCACCGCGGGCGAGCAGTCCCTGGACGAGCTGAAGAAGGACCCCGAGCGCTCCAAGGGCCTGATCAACTACCTGATGCGCGACCGGCACGGCAGCCCGTTCGAGCACAACTCGATGACCTTCTTCATCAGCGCCCCGATCTTCGTCTTCCGCGAGTTCATGCGGCACCGGGTCGGCTGGTCGTACAACGAGGAGTCCGGCCGCTACCGGGAGCTCCAGCCCGTCTTCTACGTCCCGGACACCGCCCGCAAGCTCGTGCAGCAGGGCCGCCCCGGCAAGTACGTCTTCGTCGAGGGCACCCCGGAGCAGCACGCCGCGGTGAGCGGCACCCTGGAGGAGTCGTACCGGCAGGCCTACGCGTCCTACCGGAAGCTGCTCGACGAGGGCGTCGCCCGGGAGGTCGCCCGCTCGGTGCTCCCCGTCGGCCTGTACTCCTCGATGTACGCCACCTGCAACGCGCGCTCCCTGATGCACTTCCTCGGCCTGCGCACCCAGCACGAGCTGGCCAAGGTGCCGTCCTTCCCGCAGCGGGAGATCGAGATGGTGGGCGAGAAGATGGAGGCCCAGTGGGCGAAGCTCATGCCGCTGACGTACGCCGCCTACAACGCCAACGGGCGCGTGGCCCCCTGACGGGACGCCGTTCCGGAGCGCGGAACGGATGTACGGGTCAGCCTCCTGAAGTGTCCGTATTGCGGCATTTGGAGAAGTTCATCTAGCCTGATCAAACGGACCCGGCACTGCTTGAACCCCCGAGCAGGCAGTGCCGGGTTCCATATTTGTCCTGACTTACCCGGCCCCCCAAGGGCAGACCGCGCACGGAGCACCGAGTAGCGTGTTACCCATGGCTCCGACCTCGACTCCGCAGACCCCCTTCGGGCGGGTCCTCACCGCCATGGTCACGCCCTTCACGGCGGACGGCGCACTCGACCTCGACGGCGCGCAGCGGCTCGCCGCCCACCTGGTGGACGCAGGCAACGACGGCCTGATCGTCAACGGCACCACCGGCGAGTCCCCCACCACCAGCGACGCGGAGAAAGCGGACCTCGTACGAGCCGTACTCGAGGCGGTCGGCGACCGGGCCCACGTGGTGGCGGGCGTCGGCACCAACGACACCCACCACAGCATCGAGCTGGCCCGCGAGGCCGAGCGCATCGGCGCCCACGGCCTCCTGGTCGTCACGCCGTACTACAACAAGCCCCCGCAGGAGGGCCTGTACCGGCACTTCACGGCCGTCGCCGACGCCACCGGGCTGCCGAACATGCTCTACGACATCCCCGGCCGCAGCGGCGTCCCGATCAACACCGAGACGCTCGTCCGGCTCGCCGAGCACCCCCGGATCGTCGCCAACAAGGACGCCAAGGGCGACCTCGGCCGCGCCAGCTGGGCCATCGCCCAGTCCGGCCTGGCCTGGTACTCCGGCGACGACATGCTGAACCTGCCCCTGCTCTCCGTGGGCGCGGTCGGGTTCGTCTCGGTCGTCGGCCACCTGGTCACCCCGGACCTGCGCGCCCTGGTCGAGGCGTACACCTCCGGTGACGTGGTCAAGGCCGCCGAGATCCACCAGAAGCTGCTCCCGGTCTACACCGGCATGTTCCGCACCCAGGGCGTCATGACCACCAAGGCCGCGCTCGGCCTGCTGGGACTGCCCGGCGGGCCGCTGCGCTCGCCCATGGTCGAGTGTTCGCCCGAAGAGATCGAGCAGCTCAAGATCGATCTTGCCGCCGGCGGGGTACAGCTCTAGCAACAGACTTCGCACGACCCGGACCCAGGCGGTCCAGAAGCCTCCGGGCTTATCACCGAAGAGACAACTGAAGAGACAACCGAACAGACAACGGCATACGCGGGCCGCCGGTGCCCGCATCCCACAACGACAACTGCTTCGCACGAACGTCATGCGCGCCACGTGCCGTACCGGTACGTGGCGCGCGTGGTTTGAGGAGAGTCTTTTGAGTCATCCGCATCCTGAACTCGGCCCGCCCCCGCCGCTGCCCGAGGGCGGCCTGCGCGTCACCCCGCTCGGCGGCCTCGGCGAGATCGGCCGGAACATGACGGTCTTCGAGTACGGCGGCCGCCTGCTGATCGTCGACTGCGGAGTGCTCTTCCCCGAGGAGGAGCAGCCCGGAGTCGACCTGATCCTGCCGGACTTCTCGTCCATCCGGGACCGCCTCGACGACATCGAGGGCATCGTCCTCACCCATGGCCACGAGGACCACATCGGCGGTGTCCCCTTTCTGCTCCGCGAGAAGCCGGACATCCCGCTGATCGGCTCCAAGCTGACCCTCGCCCTGATCGAGGCCAAGCTCCAGGAGCATCGCATCCGGCCGTACACGCTGGAGGTGGCGGAGGGCAACCGCGAGCGCATCGGCCCCTTCGACTGCGAGTTCATCGCCGTCAACCACTCCATCCCGGACGCCCTGGCCGTCGCGATCCGCACCCCCGCCGGCATGGTGGTGCACACCGGCGACTTCAAGATGGACCAGCTTCCGCTGGACAACCGCCTCACCGACCTGCACGCGTTCGCGCGGCTCAGCGAGGAGGGCATCGACCTCCTGCTGACCGACTCCACCAACGCCGAGGTCCCCGGCTTCACGCCGCACGAGCGCGACATCTCCAACGTGCTGCGCCAGGTCTTCGCCGGCGCCCGCAAGCGGATCATCGTGGCGAGCTTCGCCAGCCACGTCCACCGCATCCAGCAGATCCTGGACGCGGCGCACGAGTACGGCCGCAGGGTCGCCTTCGTCGGCCGCTCCATGGTCCGCAACATGGGCATCGCCCGTGATCTCGGCTATCTGAAGGTCCCGCCGGGTCTGGTGGTCGACGTCAAGTCGCTCGACGACCTGCCCGACCACGAGGTGGTCCTGGTCTGCACGGGCTCCCAGGGCGAACCGATGGCCGCCCTGTCCCGGATGGCCAACCGGGACCACCAGATCCGCATCGTCGACGGTGACACGGTCATCCTGGCCTCGTCGCTGATCCCCGGGAACGAGAACGCGGTCTACCGCGTGATCAACGGCCTGACCCGCTGGGGCGCCAACGTCGTCCACAAGGGCAACGCCAAGGTGCACGTTTCCGGCCATGCCTCCGCGGGCGAGCTGCTGTACTTCTACAACATCTGCCGCCCCAGGAACCTGATGCCGGTGCACGGCGAATGGCGCCATCTGCGCGCCAACGCCGAGCTGGGAGCGCTCACGGGCGTTCCGCACGACCGGATCGTCATCGCCGAGGACGGCGTGGTGGTCGACATGGTCGAGGGCAAGGCCAAGATCTCCGGCAAGGTGCAGGCGGGTTACGTCTACGTCGACGGCCTCTCCGTCGGCGACGTCGGCGAGCCGGCGCTCAAGGACCGCAAGATCCTCGGCGACGAGGGCATCATCTCGGTCTTCGTGGTGGTGGACTCCTCCACCGGAAAGATCACGGGTGGTCCGCACATCCAGGCCCGCGGCTCGGGCATCGAGGACTCGGCCTTCGCCGGTGTCGTCCCGAAGATCAACGACGCCTTGGAGCGGTCCGCCCAGGACGGCGTCGTGGAGCCGCACCAGCTCCAGCAGCTGATCCGCCGCACCCTCGGCAAGTGGGTCTCGGACACCTACCGCCGCAGGCCGATGATCCTCCCTGTGGTCGTGGAGGTCTGACGACCCGTCGGCTGTGACCAGGAGCGGGGCGCCTCGATTTGCATCGGGGAGCCCCGCTCCAGTACGTTTACGACCCCGCCCGGTTGGGAACCCCAGCACTTCACGCGCTGGACACGGAGCCCCGGACCGGATGGGAAAACCGACTCAGAACTTCTGATAAAGTCGGAACCGCCGGAAAGGGGAACGCGGAAGCGGGAACCTGGAAAGCACCGAGGAAATCGGGTCGAGAAAAGATCTGATAGAGTCGGAAACACCGAAGGGAAGCGCCCGGAGGAAAGCCCGAGAGGGTGAGTACAAAGGAAGCGACCGTTCCTTGAGAACTCAACAGCGTGCCAAAAGTCAACGCCAGATATGTTGATACCCCGTCCATCGGATCACCGATGGTCGAGGTTCCTTTGAAAAAACACAGCGAGGACGCTGAGGACGACCGGACTATTCCTCCGGTCGTTCCGCTCCCGTGTGTGTCTCACCGGCTGAATTATTTTTTGGCCGAGTAAACATTCACGGAGAGTTTGATCCTGGCTCAGGACGAACGCTGGCGGCGTGCTTAACACATGCAAGTCGAACGATGAAGCCCTTCGGGGTGGATTAGTGGCGAACGGGTGAGTAACACGTGGGCAATCTGCCCTGCACTCTGGGACAAGCCCTGGAAACGGGGTCTAATACCGGATATGACCGTCTTGGGCATCCTTGATGGTGTAAAGCTCCGGCGGTGCAGGATGAGCCCGCGGCCTATCAGCTTGTTGGTGAGGTAATGGCTCACCAAGGCGACGACGGGTAGCCGGCCTGAGAGGGCGACCGGCCACACTGGGACTGAGACACGGCCCAGACTCCTACGGGAGGCAGCAGTGGGGAATATTGCACAATGGGCGAAAGCCTGATGCAGCGACGCCGCGTGAGGGATGACGGCCTTCGGGTTGTAAACCTCTTTCAGCAGGGAAGAAGCGAGAGTGACGGTACCTGCAGAAGAAGCGCCGGCTAACTACGTGCCAGCAGCCGCGGTAATACGTAGGGCGCAAGCGTTGTCCGGAATTATTGGGCGTAAAGAGCTCGTAGGCGGCTTGTCACGTCGGTTGTGAAAGCCCGGGGCTTAACCCCGGGTCTGCAGTCGATACGGGCAGGCTAGAGTTCGGTAGGGGAGATCGGAATTCCTGGTGTAGCGGTGAAATGCGCAGATATCAGGAGGAACACCGGTGGCGAAGGCGGATCTCTGGGCCGATACTGACGCTGAGGAGCGAAAGCGTGGGGAGCGAACAGGATTAGATACCCTGGTAGTCCACGCCGTAAACGGTGGGCACTAGGTGTGGGCAACATTCCACGTTGTCCGTGCCGCAGCTAACGCATTAAGTGCCCCGCCTGGGGAGTACGGCCGCAAGGCTAAAACTCAAAGGAATTGACGGGGGCCCGCACAAGCGGCGGAGCATGTGGCTTAATTCGACGCAACGCGAAGAACCTTACCAAGGCTTGACATACACCGGAAAGCATTAGAGATAGTGCCCCCCTTGTGGTCGGTGTACAGGTGGTGCATGGCTGTCGTCAGCTCGTGTCGTGAGATGTTGGGTTAAGTCCCGCAACGAGCGCAACCCTTGTCCCGTGTTGCCAGCAGGCCCTTGTGGTGCTGGGGACTCACGGGAGACCGCCGGGGTCAACTCGGAGGAAGGTGGGGACGACGTCAAGTCATCATGCCCCTTATGTCTTGGGCTGCACACGTGCTACAATGGCCGGTACAATGAGCTGCGATACCGTGAGGTGGAGCGAATCTCAAAAAGCCGGTCTCAGTTCGGATTGGGGTCTGCAACTCGACCCCATGAAGTCGGAGTCGCTAGTAATCGCAGATCAGCATTGCTGCGGTGAATACGTTCCCGGGCCTTGTACACACCGCCCGTCACGTCACGAAAGTCGGTAACACCCGAAGCCGGTGGCCCAACCCCTTGTGGGAGGGAGCTGTCGAAGGTGGGACTGGCGATTGGGACGAAGTCGTAACAAGGTAGCCGTACCGGAAGGTGCGGCTGGATCACCTCCTTTCTAAGGAGCACTTCTTACCGGGTTTCGGCCTGGTCAGAGGCCAGTACATCAGCGAATGTCTGATGCTGGTTGCTCATGGGTGGAACGTTGACTACTCGGCGCTTTTCGGATGGCTCTTCTTCCTAGTACTGCTTCGGCGTGGAACGGATGAGAGGGCGGCGAGGGTGTCGGGCACGCTGTTGGGTGTCTGAGGGAATGATCTTCTCCTCAGTCGCCGGCCCCAGTGCACTCGGATCTTTGGTTCGGGGTGATGGGTGGCTGGTCGTTGTTTGAGAACTGCACAGTGGACGCGAGCATCTGTGGCCAAGTTTTTAAGGGCGCACGGTGGATGCCTTGGCACCAGGAACCGATGAAGGACGTGGGAGGCCGCGATAGTCCCCGGGGAGTCGTCAACCAGGCTTTGATCCGGGGGTTTCCGAATGGGGAAACCCGGCAGTCGTCATGGGCTGTCACCCGCTGCTGAACACATAGGCAGTGTGGAGGGAACGAGGGGAAGTGAAACATCTCAGTACCCTCAGGAAGAGAAAACAACCGTGATTCCGGGAGTAGTGGCGAGCGAAACCGGATGAGGCCAAACCGTATGCGTGTGAGACCCGGCAGGGGTTGCGTGTGCGGGGTTGTGGGATCTCTCTTCTACGGTCTGCCGGCCGTAGGGCGAGTTAGAAACCGTTGATGTAGGCGAAGGACATGCGAAAGGTCCGGCGTAGAGGGTAAGACCCCCGTAGTCGAAATGTCAGCGGCTTGCTTGAGAGACACCCAAGTAGCACGGGGCCCGAGAAATCCCGTGTGAATCTGGCGGGACCACCCGCTAAGCCTAAATATTCCCTGGTGACCGATAGCGGATAGTACCGTGAGGGAATGGTGAAAAGTACCCCGGGAGGGGAGTGAAATAGTACCTGAAACCGTGTGCCTACAAGCCGTGGGAGCGTCGGAATGTGCTTGCACATTCTCGTGACTGCGTGCCTTTTGAAGAATGAGCCTGCGAGTTTGCGGTGTGTTGCGAGGTTAACCCGGGTGGGGAAGCCGTAGCGAAAGCGAGTCCGAATAGGGCGTTTTTAGTAGCACGCTCAAGACCCGAAGCGGAGTGATCTAGCCATGGGCAGGTTGAAGCGGAGGTAAGACTTCGTGGAGGACCGAACCCACCAGGGTTGAAAACCTGGGGGATGACCTGTGGTTAGGGGTGAAAGGCCAATCAAACTCCGTGATAGCTGGTTCTCCCCGAAATGCATTTAGGTGCAGCGTCGTGTGTTTCTTGCCGGAGGTAGAGCACTGGATAGGCGATGGGCCCTACCGGGTTACTGACCTTAGCCAAACTCCGAATGCCGGTAAGTGAGAGCGCGGCAGTGAGACTGTGGGGGATAAGCTCCATGGTCGAGAGGGAAACAGCCCAGAGCATCGACTAAGGCCCCTAAGCGTACGCTAAGTGGGAAAGGATGTGGAGTCGCACAGACAACCAGGAGGTTGGCTTAGAAGCAGCCACCCTTGAAAGAGTGCGTAATAGCTCACTGGTCTAGTGATTCCGCGCCGACAATGTAGCGGGGCTCAAGCGTACCGCCGAAGTCGTGTCATTGCAGCATATAGCCCTAACGGGTGTTGTGATGGGTAGGGGAGCGTCGTCTGCCGGGTGAAGCAGCACCGGAAGGTAGTTGTGGACGGTTGACGAGTGAGAATGCAGGCATGAGTAGCGATTCACACGTGAGAAACGTGTGCGCCGATTGACTAAGGGTTCCTGGGTCAAGCTGATCTGCCCAGGGTAAGTCGGGACCTAAGGCGAGGCCGACAGGCGTAGTCGATGGATAACCGGTTGATATTCCGGTACCCGCTGTGAAGCGTCAAACATCGAGCATCGTGATGCTAAGGCCGTGAAGCCGCCCCGGAGCCTTCGGGCAAAGGGGAGTGGTGGAGCCGCTGAACCAAGCGGTTAGTAGGTGAGTGATGGGGTGACGCAGGAAGGTAGTCCATCCCGGGCGGTGGTTGTCCCGGGGTAAGGGTGTAGGCCGAGTGGTAGGTAAATCCGCCTTGCATACGGCTGAGACCTGATGCCGAGCCGATTGTGGTGAAGTGGATGATCCTATGCTGTCGAGAAAAGCCTCTAGCGAGTTTCATGGCGGCCCGTACCCTAAACCGACTCAGGTGGTCAGGTAGAGAATACCGAGGCGTTCGGGTGAACTATGGTTAAGGAACTCGGCAAAATGCCCCCGTAACTTCGGGAGAAGGGGGGCCACACCTGGTGAGAGCACTTGCTGTTCGAGCTGGGGGTGGCCGCAGAGACCAGCGAGAAGCGACTGTTTACTAAAAACACAGGTCCGTGCGAAGCCGTAAGGCGATGTATACGGACTGACGCCTGCCCGGTGCTGGAACGTTAAGGGGACCGGTTAGCTTCACTTCGGTGGGGCGAAGCTGAGAACTTAAGCGCCAGTAAACGGCGGTGGTAACTATAACCATCCTAAGGTAGCGAAATTCCTTGTCGGGTAAGTTCCGACCTGCACGAATGGCGTAACGACTTCTCGACTGTCTCAACCATAGGCCCGGTGAAATTGCACTACGAGTAAAGATGCTCGTTTCGCGCAGCAGGACGGAAAGACCCCGGGACCTTTACTACAGTTTGATATTGGTGTTCGGTTCGGCTTGTGTAGGATAGCTGGGAGACTGTGAAGCGGCCACGCCAGTGGTTGTGGAGTCGTCGTTGAAATACCAGTCTGGTCGTGCTGGATGTCTAACCTGGGTCCGTGATCCGGATCAGGGACAGTGTCTGATGGGTAGTTTAACTGGGGCGGTTGCCTCCTAAAGGGTAACGGAGGCGCCCAAAGGTTCCCTCAGCCTGGTTGGCAATCAGGTGTTGAGTGTAAGTGCACAAGGGAGCTTGACTGTGAGACCGACGGGTCGAGCAGGGACGAAAGTCGGGACTAGTGATCCGGCGGTGGCTTGTGGAAGCGCCGTCGCTCAACGGATAAAAGGTACCCCGGGGATAACAGGCTGATCTTCCCCAAGAGTCCATATCGACGGGATGGTTTGGCACCTCGATGTCGGCTCGTCGCATCCTGGGGCTGGAGTCGGTCCCAAGGGTTGGGCTGTTCGCCCATTAAAGCGGTACGCGAGCTGGGTTTAGAACGTCGTGAGACAGTTCGGTCCCTATCCGCTGTGCGCGTAGGAGTCTTGAGAAGGGCTGTCCCTAGTACGAGAGGACCGGGACGGACGAACCTCTGGTGTGCCAGTTGTTCTGCCAAGGGCATGGCTGGTTGGCTACGTTCGGGAGGGATAACCGCTGAAAGCATCTAAGCGGGAAGCCTGCTTCGAGATGAGGACTCCCACCCACTTGATGGGGTAAGGCTCCCAGTAGACGACTGGGTTGATAGGCCGGATCTGGAAGCCAGGTAACTGGTGGAGGTGACCGGTACTAATAGGCCGAGGGCTTGTCCTCAGTTGCTCGCGTCCACTGTGTTGGTTCTGAAACCACGAACAACCATTGTGCTGGTTGTCAGTTTCATAGTGTTTCGGTGGTTATAGCGTGAGGGAAACGCCCGGTTACATTCCGAACCCGGAAGCTAAGCCTCACAGCGCCGATGGTACTGCAGGGGGGACCCTGTGGGAGAGTAGGACGCCGCCGAACTCCTTTTAGAAAAGGTCGGATCCTGAACTTCGGTTCAGGGTCCGACCTTTTTCTGTTGTGCGTAACGTGTCGTTCACGTTGCGCGCCCAGCATCCCTCCCATGGGAACCTCCGAAATGCTCAGGGCGGCCGGCGTCGGAGCCGGAGACGAGGTCGTCGTACCGGCCTTCGGGAACGTCGAAGTGGCCCAGGCCGTCACCCTGGCCGGCGCGCTCCCGGTGTTCGCCGACATAGACCCCCTCACCTACTGCCTCGACCCGGCAGCCGTGGCAGCGGCCCTAACCCACCGCACCGCGGCCGTCGTTGTCGTCCACCGCTTCGGACGGCGGGCCGACATCCGACGGATGCACGCCCTCGGACAACGGCACCAGCTGCTGGTCCTGGAACACGGCGAACCCGAGGCGCCGTACGACGAGACCGCGCAGCGCCGGGAGCGGGCCGCCTACCTCGACGCCAAGCTGAAGGGCGTGCGCACCCCCGACGGCGGCGACGGACACACCTACCAGCAGTACGTCGTACGCGTCCCCGGCAACGGCCGGCCGGACCGGGACGCCTTCGCACGCGCCCTACGGGCCAAAGGCGTCGACTGCCGGGTGCCGGTCAAGACACCCGTGCACCGGCTGCCCGAATTCCGCCGGAACGTGTCCCTGCCGCAGACCGAACAGGCCGCCGACGAAACCCTCGCGCTGCCCGTCGAAGCCACCCTGACAAAGCGTGAGATGCAGCGGATCGCCGCCGCCTGCAACACCCTCGGCGGACTGCTCCAGCCCGCCTTCTGACCGCCCGCCGAACGAATTTGGGAAGTCAGGCCACTTCGGGGTACAGTTTTCTTGTCGCCGCGAGGGAAACCTCCAAAACGACAGGCCCCTATAGCTCAGTCGGCAGAGCGTCTCCATGGTAAGGAGAAGGTCAACGGTTCGATTCCGTTTGGGGGCTCAGCCAAAAAGACCCCGCCCGGATGGGCGGGGTCTTTTCGTATGCCCTCACGCGTCCCGGTGGATCCCCGGGACCCGCATCGCCAGAATCGCCATGTCGTCCGACGGAGCATCGGACGCGAAACGCTCCACCGCGCGCATGATCCGGGCAGCGACCGCACCCGCCGTCAAACCCGTGCAGGTCGTAAGGACATCGGCGAGACCATCGTCACCCAGCATCCGCGTGCCCTCCCGGCGCTCGGTCACGCCGTCCGTGACACAGAGCAGCACATCACCGGGATCGAGAGTGACCGTCTCCTCGTACAGCTCCAGGTCCTCGATCACGCCCAGCAGCGGCTGGGGTTCGGCGGCCGGAGTCACCGTGCCGTCCTGCCGCAGCCGAAGCGGGAGCGGATGGCCGGCGCAGACCACCTTCAACTCGGCACTGCCGTCCTCCTGCGGGCGCATCTCGCCGTACAGCAGCGTCAGAAAACGACTGCGGTCGCCCTCGTCCAGAATGGCCGAGTTCAGCCGCTCCAGGACCGCCGGACCGCTGAGGCCCTCGCGGGCCAGCAGACGCAGGGCATGCCGGGCCAGGCCGGTGACCGCCGCCGCGTTGGGACCCGTACCGCAGACGTCGCCGATGGCGAAACCGTAGGCGCCGTTGCCGATGGGGAACAAGTCGTAGAAGTCACCACCCACCTCGTTGCCCTCGCCGGCCGCGCGGTAGATGACCTCCACCTCCACGCCCTCGATGTCCGGCGTGCCCGGCGGCAGCAGACTGCGCTGGAGGGCCTGGCTGATGGCGGTGCGCTCCGAATACAGACGGGCGTTGTCCAAGGCCAGGGCGGCCCGGCGGGACAAGTCCTCGGCCAGCTCCAGGATCTCCTGCCGGAAGTGCTCGTCGGTGGGCTTGCCGAGCACCAGCATGCCGATGACCCGGTTGCGGGCCACCAGCGGCAGGACGACCGTTTCACCGCCGACGGCGGAGGCCGTCGCCAAGGTCGGACCGATACCCGAGGCGACCCGGTGCGTGGGACCACCGGCCAGGCCCAGGCTGCGCATCGAGGTGCGCAGGGCGGCCTGGTGGGCGACCTCGCCCGGAACCGTCCAGACACGGGCGCCGGGCGTCGGCACCGGGTCCGGCGGGGCGACCTTGGACAGCAACGACTTGATGCCGTCGATGAGTTCCTCGTCCTCGTGCAGGACATACGACAGATACGGCTCCGAGGCCTGGTCGGCGATGGTGTACACCGCGCACCAGGTGGCCAGCGTCGGAACCGTCATCTGCGCCATGAGGGCCAGCGTCTGGTCGCGGTCCAGGGTGCCGGCCAGCAGGTCGGACGCCTCGACCAGGAAGCTCAGGGAGCCGCGGCGCAGCCGCTCCAGCTCACCCAGGCGGGCCGACTCCACGGCGAGGGCGATCCGGTCGGCGGCGAACTGGAGGCGCAGCGCCTCCTCGTTCGAGTAGCGGCCCGGCGCCTCGGCCGCCACACCGAGGGAACCGGTGAGGCGCCCCTCGACCTTGAGCGGAACCGTGACCACCGAGCGCATGCCCGTGCCGGTCAGCAGCGGGACGGCGCCCGGGACGGCGCCGAGGTCGTCGTGGACGGCGGGCATGCGCGCCGAACCGTAGCGGCCGGGACCCGCCTCCACGGGAACGCGGGCGAAACGCTGGCGGGCGGAGGGCAACCCGGTGGAGGCACGCACCTCCAGCTCGGTCTCGTCGTCGGTCGCCAGCAGCAGGAACGCGGAGTCGCCGTCGAGCATGTCGCGGGCGCGCTCCACGGTGCGCTGGAGCAGACCGTCCAGGTCGTCCGGGGCGGGGGAGCCGATGAACACCTCGAAGGGGTCCGCGTTCTGGCCATCCTGCGCCGTGCTCTGGTCGCCGGCCGGGACCCGCGCGGGCGTCTGCAGCACGGCGCGCTCGTGGTCACGCACCAGCAGGCAGACGGTGGAGGGCTCGCCGCCGGTGTCGCGGACCCTGAGATGGGAGGCGTACACCTGGACGACCCGGCCGTCGGCGCCGCGAATGCCGTAACTGCCCTCCCAGCGGGAAAGCCGCAGGGCCTCGGCGACACCGGTGCCGGTACCCGGGGTGTGCGGCCAGGCGGCGAGTTCGGTGAGGGGCCTGCCGATGGCCTCGGCGGCCGGGTGGCCGAAGAGTTCCTCGGCGTCCTCGTTCCAGGCGGTGACGGCGCCCTTGCGGTCGACCTGGACGACGGCGACGCGGACCCGGCCGTCGGCCAGCGGAAGCAGATCGGTGGGGAGCGCGGGGCCCGCGGTACGGGTGCCGACCGGCCGCTCGGGCAGGTTCAGCTGGAACCAGACGTGCTTGTGGGTCGGGGTGTAGTCGACGCCCCAGCGGGTGGCGAGGGCCGCGCAGAGCTGGAGGCCGCGGCCGCCCTCGCGGTCGGGGCCGGCCATCGGGTGGGCGGAGGTCTGGAGCGGGACCTCGCGCTCGGGATAGTGGTCGGAGACCTCGATGCGCACACCGTCCTCGGTGCGCAGACAGAGCACCTCGGCGTGGGTGCCGGCGTGCACGACCGCGTTGGTCACCAGTTCGCTGGTGAGGACGACGGCGTCGTCGACGATATCGGCGAAGCCCCAGCCCTGGAGGGTGTCGCGGACGAAGGCCCGGGCGGTCGCCACGGATCGTCCGACGGGCTCGAAACTGGCGGCCGCGCGCGCGGTGATCACAGAACTCCTCGGCCGGTTGTCGTCGTGCGGGGCTGACCGGCCGGCCGGGTCGTGCCGCTGCTGCTGTGGCATCCGCGGGTCGGTCGGCCGCCGCTCCGGGGTCTGTCCCCCGGGAATCACTCCGGTGGTCATGGTCTGCGGCCGCCCCTCCGATGCCCGCTCGTTCTCGTGCCACCGCCCAGGCCGGTCGGGACCGGTGCGGCTGGACAGCCGGATGCAAGGTTACTTACCTTCGCGGTCCGAGCGGATGCCGGTCGCCGGTGTTTACCCCCCAGGGTGTGCGGACGATGTGCGAAGCTGCCGAACTGTTATGGCCTGGTTCGGGCAGGGTGAAACACTGGGCAAGCTTCTGATGAAGGTCGGGTCGCACCGCGTGTGTTCCGTGTACGACGGGCAGCAGCCCCTGGTGTGGCCGGATCTCGTCTGGCAGAAATACGCAGCAGTAACGGGTACGCGGACGTACCCGGTACGCCGATGACCGGCGTGCCGGGCCGAAGCGGCCGCATACGGCAGTAAGGGTCGATCCCCCGGGAGGGACACAGTGGAGTCTGGCGCAGCGACGCGTGGCACGAAGACGCGCGCGAAGGGCGGACCGTCCCTGGGCAGGAGCGGCGGTACCACCGAGGTGGACACCGCTGCCCTGAACCGCCTGCTGGCGGCTCTCGTGGCGATGCGCGACGGGAACTTCCGTAAACGGCTGACGGTGTCCGGGGACGGCGTGATGTCGGAGATCGCGGCGGTCTTCAACGAGGTGGCCGACCGCAATCTGCACCTGACCGGCGAGCTGGCGCGGGTGCGGCGGATGGTGGGCCGCGAGGGCAAACTCACCGAGCGGCTGGAGACGGGGGCCTGCGAGGGCTCCTGGGCGACGGCCATCGACCACTCGAACGCGCTGGTCGACGACCTGGTGCGGCCCGTGTCGGAGGTCGGCCGGGTGCTCACGGCGGTCGCGGAGGGCGATCTGTCGCCGCGCATGGAGCTGCGGGCGCAGGCGCCGGACGGCGGCACCGGGCATCCGCTGCGGGGCGAGTTCCTGAAGGTCGGCCGCACGGTCAACAACCTGGTCGACCAGTTGTCGACGTTCACCGACGAGGTCACGCGGGTGGCCAGCGAGGTCGGCACCGAAGGCAAGCTGGGCGGCCAGGCGCGCGTGCGCGGGATGTCGGGTTCCTGGAAGGACCTGACCGAGTCCGTCAACACCATGGCGGACCGGCTCACCGCCCAGGTGCGCGACATCGCCCTGGTGACGACGGCGGTCGCCAAGGGCGATCTGTCGCGCAAGGTGACCGTGCACGTCGCCGGCGAGATGCTGGAGCTGAAGAACACCGTCAACACGATGGTGGACCAGCTGTCCGCCTTCTCCTCGGAGGTCACGCGGGTGGCCCGGGAAGTGGGCACCGAGGGCATCCTCGGCGGCCGGGCGCAGGTGCCCGAGGTGGCCGGCGTGTGGCAGGAGCTGACCGACTCCGTCAACACGATGGCCGGCAACCTCACCGCCCAGGTGCGCGGGATCTCGCAGGTGACCACGGCCGTCGCCAACGGCGACCTGTCGCAGAAGGTGACCGTCCAGGCGCGCGGCGAGGTGGCGCAGCTCGCCCAGACCATCAACCAGATGACCGAGACGCTGCGGATCTTCGCGGACGAGGTGACGCGCGTCGCCAACGAGGTCGGCGCCGAGGGCCGGCTCGGCGGTCAGGCGAACGTGCCGGGCGCGGCGGGAACCTGGAAGGACCTGACGGACTCGGTCAACACGGTGTTCCGGAACCTGACCACACAGGTGCGGGACATCGCCGCCGTGACGACCGCGGTGGCCAGCGGCGACCTGTCGCAGAAGGTCACGGTGGACGTGGCCGGCGAGATGCTGGAACTGAAGAACACCGTCAACGGCATGGTGGACCAGCTGTCCGCGTTCGGTGCCGAGGTGACGCGGGTGGCGCGGGAGATCGGCGTCGAGGGCGAGCTGGGCGGCCAGGCGCAGGTGCCGGGGGCGGCCGGAACGTGGAAGGACCTGACGGACTCGGTCAACACGGCGTTCCGCAACCTCACCGGGCAGGTGCGCAACATCGCCCAGGTGACCACGGCGGTGGCCAACGGCGATCTGTCGCAGAAGGTCACCGTGGACGTCTCCGGCGAGATGCTCAAGCTGAAGAACACCGTGAACACCATGGTGGACCAGCTGTCGAGCTTCGCCGACCAGGTGACGCGGATGGCGCGGGACGTGGGCACCGAGGGCCGGCTGGGCGGTCAGGCGCGGGTGGACGGCGTCTCGGGTACCTGGAAGGAGCTGACGGACTCCGTCAACTTCATGGCCGGGAACCTCACGTCGCAGGTGCGCAACATCGCCCAGGTGACCACGGCGGTGGCCAACGGCGATCTGTCGCAGAAGATCGACGTCGACGCGCGCGGCGAGATCCTCGAGCTGAAGAACACGATCAACACGATGGTCGACCAGCTGTCCGCGTTCGCCGACCAGGTGACCCGCGTGGCGCGGGACGTGGGCACCGAGGGCCGGCTGGGCGGTCAGGCGCAGGTGCCCGGCGTCGCCGGCGTGTGGCGGGACCTGACGGACTCGGTGAACGGCATGGCCGGGAACCTGACGGCCCAGGTGCGCAACATCGCGCAGGTCGCCACCGCGGTGGCGCGCGGTGACCTCTCCCAGAAGATCACCGTGGACGCGCGCGGGGAGATCCTGGAGCTGAAGAACACCCTGAACACGATGGTGGACCAGCTGTCGTCGTTCGCCCAGGAGGTCACCAGGGTGGCCCGTGAGGTGGGTACGGAGGGCATCCTCGGCGGTCAGGCCGAGGTGCAGGGGGTCTCCGGCACCTGGAAGGACCTCACACAGTCGGTGAACTTCATGGCGAACAACCTGACGATCCAGGTGCGCAACATCGCCGAGGTCACGACCGCGGTCGCCAAGGGCGACCTGTCGAAGAAGATCACGGTCGACGCCAAGGGGGAGATCCTGGAGCTGGTCACCACGGTCAACACCATGGTCGACCAGCTGTCCAGCTTCGCCGAGCAGGTGACCCGGGTGGCGCGCGAGGTGGGCACCGAGGGAATCCTCGGCGGCCAGGCGCACGTGCCGGGTGTCACGGGCATCTGGAAGGACCTGAGCAACAACGTCAACCTCATGGCCAACAACCTGACCATGCAGGTGCGGAACATCTCCCAGGTGGCGGCGGCGGTCGCCAACGGTGATCTGACGCGGCAGGTGACGATCGAGGCGCGCGGTGAGGTCGCGCAGCTCGCCGACACCATCAACACCATGGTCAAGACGCTGAGTTCGTTCGCCGACCAGGTCACCAAGGTGGCCCGTGAGGTGGGCACGGACGGCATCCTGGGCGGCCAGGCGCACGTGCCGGGCGTGGCGGGCACCTGGAAGGACCTCACCGAGTCGGTGAACCAGATGGCGTCCAACCTGACCGGCCAGGTGCGCAACATCGCGATGGTCACCACGGCCATCGCCAAGGGCGACCTGACCAAGAAGATCGACATCGACGCGCGCGGCGAGATCCTCGAGCTGAAGACGACGATCAACACCATGGTGGACCAGCTGTCCAGCTTCGCCGAGGAGGTCACCCGGGTGGCCCGCGAGGTGGGCACCGAGGGCCAGCTCGGTGGTCAGGCACGGGTGCGGGACGTGGACGGCACCTGGCGGGACCTGACCGAGTCGGTGAACGAGATGGCCGGGAACCTGACCCGGCAGGTGCGCGCCATCGCGCGGGTGGCGACCGCGGTGACCCGCGGCGACCTGAACCTGAAGATCGACGTCGACGCGTCCGGCGAGATCCAGGAACTCCAGGACTACATCAACAAGATGATCGCCAACCTGCGCGACACCACGATCGCGAACAAGGAGCAGGACTGGCTCAAGGGCAACCTGGCCCGCATCTCCGCCCTGATGCAGGGCCGCCGGGACCTCCAGGACGTCGCGTCGCTGATCATGAGCGAGCTGACGCCGGTGGTCTCCGCGCAGCACGGCGCGTTCTTCCTGGCGATGCCGCTCATGGAGGGCGAGGCCGCAGGCGACGGCAAGAGCGCCTACGAGCTGCGGATGCTCGGCTCCTACGGCTATTCGATGGGCTCCATGCCGACGTCGTTCCGGCCCGGTGAGGCGCTGGTCGGGACGGCCGCCCAGGAGAAGCGCACCATCCTGGTCTCGGACGCGCCCAGCGGCTATCTGAAGATCTCCTCCGGGCTCGGCGAGGCCCCGCCGGCCCAGGTGATCGTGTTGCCGGTGCTGTTCGAGGACAAGGTGCTCGGCGTGATCGAGCTGGCCTCGTTCACGAAGTTCACCCAGATCCAGAAGGACTTCCTCAACCAGATCGCCGAGGTCATCGCGACCAGCGTCAACACCATCTCGGTCAACACCAAGACCGAGCAGCTGCTCAAGCAGTCGCAGGAGCTGACCGAGCAACTGCGGGAACGTTCCGAGGAGTTGGAGAACCGGCAGAAGGCGCTCCAGGCGTCCAACGCCGAACTGGAGGAGAAGGCCGAGCTGCTGGCCCGGCAGAACCGGGACATCGAGGTGAAGAACACCGAGATCGAGGAGGCCCGGCAGGTCCTGGAGGAGCGCGCCGAGCAACTCGCGGTGTCGATGCGCTACAAGAGCGAGTTCCTGGCCAACATGTCGCACGAGCTGCGCACACCGCTGAACTCGCTGCTGATCCTGGCCAAGCTGCTCGCCGACAACGCCGAGGGCAATCTCTCGCCCAAGCAGGTCGAGTTCGCCGAGACCATCCATGGTGCCGGATCCGACCTGCTCCAGCTGATCAACGACATCCTGGACCTGGCGAAGGTCGAGGCGGGCAAGATGGACGTCTCGCCGACCCGGATCGCGCTCGTCCAGCTCGTGGACTACGTGGAGGCCACCTTCCGGCCGCTGACCGCGGAGAAGGGCCTCGACCTGTCGGTGCGGGTCTCCCCGGAGCTGCCCGCGACCCTGCACACCGACGAGCAGCGGCTGCTCCAGGTGCTGCGCAACCTGCTGTCCAACGCGGTGAAGTTCACCGACTCGGGGTCGGTGGAGCTGGTCATCCGGCCGGCGGGCGCGGACGTGCCGCAGAAGATCCGGGAGCAGTTGCTGGAGGCCGGGTCGCTGACCGATCCGGAGGGCGAGCTGATCGCGTTCTCGGTGACGGACACCGGCATCGGCATCGCGGCCAGCAAGATGCGGGTGATCTTCGAGGCGTTCAAGCAGGCGGACGGCACCACCAGCCGCAAGTACGGCGGCACGGGGCTCGGCCTGTCCATCTCGCGGGAGATCGCGCAGCTGCTCGGCGGTGAGATCCACGCGCAGAGCGAACCGGGCCGCGGCTCCACGTTCACGCTGTACCTGCCGCTGTACCCGAGCGAGCTGCCGCCGCAGGGCTACCAGCAGTCCGTGGCCCCGCCGGAGGGCGGTGACCTGGGCGCCTCGGACGCGGAGCAGTCCTCGCAGCTGTCCGCCTCCGAGATCGAGACGCCGGCCGAGGTCAAGTCGTACATGGACATGCAGAACGGCCCCGCGGCGCTGTTCCGGCGCCGTCGGCGGAGCCTGCCGCAGGGGGAGCAGCGCGCCGAGCAGTGGACGGCGGTGCCCGAGCAGGACAGCGCGCCGCCGTCCGCGCACGGCGTGCTCTTCGGCGGGCAGAAGGTGCTGATCGTCGACGACGACATCCGCAACGTCTTCGCGCTCACCAGCGTCCTGGAGCAGCACGGCCTGTCGGTGCTGTACGCCGAGAACGGCCGGGAGGGCATCGAGGTCCTGGAGC
This sequence comes from Streptomyces sp. SCPE 10, assembly GCF_051980735.1. Lineage (NCBI taxonomy): Bacteria > Bacillati > Actinomycetota > Actinomycetes > Kitasatosporales > Streptomycetaceae > Streptomyces > Streptomyces sp. SCPE 10. The sequence goes on from NZ_CP197069.1 coordinate 5,607,299, forward strand.
AGCACGACGACGTGGCGGTCGTCCTGATGGACATCATGATGCCCGAGATGGACGGCTACGCGACGACGACGGCGATCCGCAGGATGCCGCAGTTCGCCGGGCTGCCGATCATCGCGCTGACCGCGAAGGCGATGAAGGGCGACCGGGAGAAGGCGATCGAGGCGGGCGCGTCCGACTACGTGACCAAGCCGGTCGATTCGGATCACCTGCTCGGCGTGCTCCAGCAGTGGATGCGGGGGAAGTGACGGGATCGGCCGACCATGCCGTGAACACCGGGGAACCCGAGGCGGGCGCGGGCAGCCGCCCGCCTAAGGTGGGTGCGGACGTATGGGAACGTGGGGTTCCGGGAACCATCCGGGTTCCCGCCGCGTTTCCGCTACGTGCGCGGTGACATCGCGGTGACAGGGTGTGGCGACGAGCGGGGTGCGGCTACGATGACCGGCACAAGGACGGGCGGCGAAAGGGAGTCGTCCCCTGGGGCGGCGCCCGGTGTACCGCCGGGGCGAGGAGGGCGGGCCATGGTGCAGAAGGCCAAGATCCTCCTGGTCGATGACCGGCCGGAGAATCTGCTGGCGCTGGAGGCCATCCTCTCTGCGCTCGATCAGACGCTGGTGCGGGCATCGAGCGGGGAGGAAGCGCTCAAAGCGCTGCTCACGGACGATTTCGCGGTCATTCTGCTGGACGTCCAGATGCCGGGCATGGACGGGTTCGAGACCGCGGCGCACATCAAGCGGCGCGAGCGGACCCGCGACATCCCGATCATCTTCCTCACCGCGATCAACCACGGCCCGCACCACACCTTCCGGGGCTACGCGGCCGGCGCGGTGGACTACATCTCCAAGCCGTTCGACCCGTGGGTGCTGCGCGCCAAGGTCTCGGTGTTCGTCGAGCTGTACATGAAGAACTGCCAGCTGCGTGAACAGGCGGCGCTGCTGCGGCTCCAGTTGGAGGGCGGCAAGGGCGCGGTCGGCGGCAAGGAGTCGGCCGGGCTGCTCGCCGAGCTGTCCGCGCGGCTCGCGGCCGTCGAGGAGCAGGCCGAGGCGCTGTCCAAGCAGTTGGACGACGATTCGGCGGACGCGGCCGCGGTGGCCACGGCGGCCCATCTGGAGCGGAAACTCACCGGGTTGCGCCGCGCCCTCGACGCGCTGGAGCCCGGCACCGGGGCCGGTGGCTCGGCGTTGTCGTCGCCCAACTGATCGGGGCCGGTGCCCCGTTGCCCATGAGCCCACGTCAGTTCCCGGCCCCGGCCGGGGCGACACGAACGGGTGAAGCTGTGGGCACACGTGTCCGCTGTCGTCTCCCCCGGTAACCTCAGTTCCATGGCCTCACGTCCCTCCGCAGCCAAGAAGCAGCCCGCGAAGAAGGCGGTCGCTCCCGCGAAGGCTCCGGCGCGGAAGGCCGTCGTGAAGAAGGCCCCGGCCAAGAAGGCGCCCGCCAAGAAGGCGCCGGCCAGGAAGACCGCGGCGAAGAAGGTCCCGCCGAAGCCGGCGCCGAGCCCCACCGGGGGGCTGTTCCGACTGGTGCGCGCCCTCTGGCTCGGTCTCGCGCACGCGGTCGGCGCGGTCTTCCGCGGCATAGGACAGGGCGCGCGGAACCTCGACCCGGCCCACCGCAAGGACGGCATCGCGCTGCTGCTGCTCGGCATCGCGCTGATCGTCGCCGCCGGCACCTGGGCCGACCTCAAGGGCCCGGTCGGCGATCTGGTGGAGGTCCTGGTCACCGGTGCCTTCGGCCGGCTCGACCTGCTGGTGCCGATACTGCTCGCGGTGATCGCCGTACGGCTGATCCGGCACCCGGAGAAACCCGAGGCCAACGGGCGGATCGTGATCGGCCTGTCCGCGCTCGTCATCGGCGTGCTCGGCCAGGTGCACATCGCGTGCGGCTCGCCCGCTCGCGGCGACGGCATGCAGGCCATAAGGGACGCCGGCGGCCTCATCGGCTGGGCCGCGGCCACCCCGCTGACGTACGCCCTGACCGAGATGCTCGCTGTGCCCCTGCTGGTGCTGCTGACCGTCTTCGGGCTGCTCGTGGTCACCGCGACCCCCGTCAACGCCATCCCGCAGCGGCTGCGTGCCCTGGGTGTGCGGCTGGGCGTCCTGCACGACCACGAGGCGGAGGAGTACACCGAGGACGACGAGCGCTACGAGGAGCAGTGGCGCGAGGCGCTGCCCGCCCGCTCCCGCAAGCGCTCGGCCGGGCCGGGGGCGTACGACCCGGACGGCGCCGAGGAAGAGGCCCTCACCCGCCGCCGCGGCCGCCCCAGGCGCTCCGCGGTGCCCCAGCCGGACCCGCAGCGGCAGATGGACGCCGTGGACGTGGCCGCCGCTGCCGCCGCCGCGCTCGACGGCGCCGTCCTGCACGGCATGCCGCCCTCCCCGCTGGTCGCCGACCTCACCCAGGGCGTCAGCGTCGGCGACCGGGAGGAGACCACCCCGGTCCCGGCCGCCGAGCCGCCCGCCAAGCCGGTCCCGGCCGCGCGCCCCGAGCAGCGGAAGACCGAGAGCGGGTCCGTCGTACCCGACCTCACCAAGAAGGCCCCCGACAAGCCCCGCGACCTGCCCTCCCGGGCCGAGCAGCTACAGCTGTCCGGGGACATCACCTACGCGCTGCCCGCCCTGGACCTGCTCCGGCGCGGCGGCCCCGGCAAGGCCCGCAGCGCCGCCAACGACGCCATAGTCGCCGCGCTCACCCAGGTCTTCGCCGAGTTCAAGGTCGACGCCGCCGTCACCGGCTTCACCCGGGGCCCGACGGTCACCCGCTACGAGGTGGAACTCGGACCCGCCGTCAAGGTGGAGCGGATCACCGCGCTCACCAAGAACATCGCGTACGCCGTCGCCAGCCCCGACGTGCGGATCATCAGCCCCATCCCCGGCAAGTCCGCGGTGGGCATCGAGATCCCCAACACCGACCGGGAGATGGTCAACCTCGGCGACGTGCTGCGCCTCGCCGAGTCCGCCGAGGACGACGACCCGATGCTGGTCGCCTTCGGCAAGGACGTCGAGGGCGGCTACGTCATGCACTCGCTGGCGAAGATGCCGCACATGCTGGTCGCGGGCGCCACCGGCTCCGGCAAGTCGTCCTGCATCAACTGTCTGATCACCTCGATCATGATGCGGGCGACCCCGGAGGACGTGCGGATGATCCTGGTCGACCCCAAGCGGGTCGAGCTGACCGCCTACGAGGGCATCCCGCACCTGATCACGCCGATCATCACCAACCCCAAGCGGGCCGCCGAGGCGCTGCAGTGGGTGGTGCGCGAGATGGACCTGCGCTACGACGATCTCGCGGCCTACGGCTACCGGCACATCGACGACTTCAACCGCGCCGTGCGCGAGGGCAAGGTCAAGCCGCCGGAGGGCAGCGAGCGCGAGCTCCAGCCGTACCCCTACCTGCTGGTGATCGTGGACGAGCTGGCCGACCTGATGATGGTCGCCCCGCGCGACGTCGAGGACGCGATCGTACGCATCACCCAGCTCGCCCGCGCGGCCGGCATCCATCTGGTGCTCGCCACCCAGCGCCCCTCCGTCGACGTGGTCACCGGTCTGATCAAGGCCAATGTGCCCTCCCGGCTCGCCTTCGCCACCTCCTCGCTGGCCGACTCCCGCGTCATCCTGGACCAGCCCGGCGCCGAGAAGCTGATCGGCAAGGGCGACGGCCTCTTCCTGCCGATGGGCGCCAACAAGCCGACCCGTATGCAGGGCGCCTTCGTGACCGAGGAGGAGGTCGCGGACGTCGTCCGGCACTGCAAGGAGCAGATGACCCCGGTCTTCCGGGAGGACGTCACGGTCGGCACCAAGCAGAAGAAGGAGATCGACGAGGACATCGGCGACGACCTCGACCTGCTGTGCCAGGCGGCCGAGCTGGTCGTCTCCACCCAGTTCGGCTCCACGTCCATGCTCCAGCGCAAGCTGCGCGTCGGCTTCGCCAAGGCCGGCCGGCTCATGGACCTCATGGAGTCCCGCAACATCGTGGGACCCAGCGAGGGCTCCAAGGCGCGTGACGTTCTGGTGAAACCGGATGAACTGGACGGCGTGCTCGCCCTGATCCGCGGTGAGACTGAGGGATAGTACGAAGAGCCGCCCGGTTCATGCGAGGTCTGCCGGGCGGCGGGCCCGCCGTGCTCGACCGTCGTCGTGATCCACCCGTTAGAGAGCGGCGGGCAACCGTTTCCCTTTGTCCCACGTCAAGTTGAGCGAGAGGACGGGTGAGCCTCCCGTTGCGGGGCACGCGCCTGTCCAGCCACCGGATTGTCGGGCCATTCCGATGGCGTAGAAAGTCGTACCGCCCGGTTGCCCCACCCTTTCGTACCCCCCCTAGACTGAGCTTCCAGCACAGGTGGCTACACGCTCGAAAGGCGCCCCCGTGTCCATCGGCAACTCCCCTGAAGACGAGCGTCCCTTCCCAGACGAGTCCCAGGAAGCCCGAATCTCCGTGGGCCGTGCCCTCCAGCAGGCGCGGATCGCGGCCGGGCTCACCGTGGACGACGTCAGCAGCGCCACTCGTGTCCGCCTCGCCATCGTGCACGCCATCGAGGCGGACGACTTCGGCCCCTGTGGCGGTGCCGTGTACGCGCGCGGCCACATCCGCACGCTGGCCAGGGCCGTCCATCTCGATCCCGAGCCGCTCGTCGCCCAGTACGACGCGGAACACGGCGGCCGGCCCGCGCCCACCCCGGCCGCGCCCCTGTTCGAGGCCGAGCGGATCCGGCCCGAGCGGCGCGGCCCGAACTGGACCGCGGCCATGGTCGCCGCCATCGTCGTCGTGATCGGTTTCGTCGGCTTCACCGCCGTCAAGGGCGGCGACGGCAGCAGCGACGCGAAGTCGCAGCTGGCCGAGGGCTCCACACCCGCCGCCAGCAAGGCGGCCTCGCCCGCGCCGACCAAGGACAAGCCCGCAGACCCGACCCCGGAGCCCACCGACAGCGCCATCGCGGCCGCCCCGCAGGACAAGGTGACCGTCCAGGTCAGCGCGCCCAACGGACGCAGCTGGATCTCGGCCAAGGACCACAACGGCCGGATGCTCTTCGACGGCCTGCTGGACAAGGGCCAGTCCAAGACGTTCCAGGACAACACCAAGATCAACCTCATCCTCGGGGACGCCGGCGCGATCGAGCTGTACGTCAACGGCAAGAAGATCGAGGACAACTTCCGGCCCGGCGCCGTGGAGCGCCTGACCTACACCAAGGGCGACCCGGTAGCGGGCTGACCGCCCTCGGCGGCACGTCGCCGACGGGGTCGGCCGGGTTCGGCCAACCCCGTCGACAAGGGCTGTCGGTGAGACAAAGTACTCTTGAGCCCATGCCTGAACGCCGTACCGTCGCACTCGTCACTCTCGGCTGCGCTCGTAACGAGGTGGACTCCGAGGAGCTCGCAGGCCGTTTGGAGGCGGACGGCTGGCAGCTCGTCGAGGACGCCGCGGACGCCGACGTCGCCGTGGTCAACACCTGTGGCTTCGTCGAAGCCGCCAAGAAGGACTCCGTCGACGCCCTCCTGGAGGCCAACGACCTCAAGGACCACGGCAGAACCCAGGCCGTCGTGGCGGTGGGCTGCATGGCCGAGCGGTACGGCAAGGAGCTCGCCGAGGCGCTGCCCGAGGCCGACGGCGTGCTCGGCTTCGACGACTACGCGGACATCTCCGACCGCCTGCAGACCATCCTGTCCGGCGGCATCCACGCCTCCCACACCCCGCGCGACCGCCGCAAGCTGCTGCCGATCAGCCCGGCCGAGCGCCAGGACTCGGCGGCCGCCGTCGCGCTGCCCGGCCACGGCCCGGCCGACCTCCCGGAGGGCGTGGCCCCCGCCTCCGGCCCCCGCGCGCCGCTGCGCCGCCGTCTGGACGGCTCCCCGGTGGCCTCGGTGAAGCTCGCCTCCGGCTGCGACCGGCGCTGCTCCTTCTGCGCCATCCCGTCCTTCCGCGGCTCCTTCATCTCCCGCCGTCCCAGCGATGTGCTCAACGAGTCGCGCTGGCTGGCCGAGCAGGGCGTGAAGGAGATCATGCTGGTCTCCGAGAACAACACCTCCTACGGCAAGGACCTGGGCGACATCCGCCTGCTGGAGTCCCTGCTGCCCGAGCTGGCCGGCATCGACGGCATCGAGCGGATCCGGGTCAGCTACCTCCAGCCGGCCGAGATGCGCCCCGGGCTGATCGACGTGCTCACCTCGACGCCCAAGGTCGCGCCGTACTTCGACCTGTCCTTCCAGCACTCCGCGCCCGGCGTGCTGCGCGCGATGCGCCGCTTCGGCGACACCGACCGCTTCCTCGAACTGCTCGACACCATCCGCTCCAAGGCCCCCCAGGCCGGTGTGCGCTCCAACTTCATCGTCGGCTTCCCCGGCGAGAGCGAGGCGGACCTGGCGGAGCTGGAGCGGTTCCTGACCGGCGCCCGCCTGGACGCCATCGGCGTCTTCGGCTACTCCGACGAGGAGGGCACCGAGGCGGCCACCTACGACAACAAGCTGGACGAGGACGTCGTCGCCGAGCGTCTGGCCCACATGTCCCGGCTCGCCGAGGAACTGGTCTCGCAGCGCGCCGAGGAGCGCGTCGGCGAGAGCGTGCACGTCCTGGTGGAGTCGGTGGACGACGAGGAGGGCGTGTACGGCCGCGCCGCGCACCAGGCGCCCGAGACCGACGGCCAGGTGCTGCTCACGAGCGGCGAGGGCCTTGCGGTCGGACGTATGGTCGAGGCGAAGGTGGTCGGTACGGAAGGTGTCGACCTGGTGGCCGAGCCGCTGACCGGGTCGCTCGCGTGTAGTGAGGAGGCGGGCAGATGACCGGAGTCCCGGCATCCGCCGCGGGCGGCTCCTCCGGCGCGCACGGCGCCCGGGGTGCCGCCGCTGCCGACGGCGTGGCTCCCGAGGTCTCCGGTCCCGCACCCGAATCCGTCCCCGGCGCCGGTCCGTCGGCCGACGGGCGGCCCGCACGCGGCGGGAAGATCACCGCCGCGGCGGTCAACCAGGCGAGCGTCTGGAACGTCGCCAATCTGCTGACCATGCTCCGGCTGGTGCTGGTGCCGGGCTTCGTGGCGCTGATGCTGGCGGGCGGCGGGTACGACCCGGCCTGGCGCTCCCTCGCCTGGGCGGCCTTCGCCATCGCCATGATCACCGACCTGTTCGACGGTCACCTGGCGCGCACCTACAACCTGGTCACCGACTTCGGCAAGATCGCCGACCCCATCGCCGACAAGGCGATCATGGGGGCGGCGCTGATCTGTCTGTCGTCCCTCGGCGATCTGCCGTGGTGGGTGACGATCGTGATCCTCGGCCGGGAACTCGGCATCACCCTGCTGCGTTTTCTGGTCATTCGCTATGGCGTGATCCCGGCCAGCCGCGGCGGCAAGCTCAAGACCCTCACTCAGGGTGTCGCGGTCGGGATGTACGTTCTGGCGTTGACGGGATGGCTGGCCACACTGCGGTTCTGGGTGATGGCGGCGGCGGTCGTACTGACCGTTGCCACCGGTCTCGACTATGTAAGACAGGCCATTGTGCTGCGCCGGCGGGGAATTGCCGAGCGCGCGGCGGCGTTGGAGGAGAAGAAAGCGTGAGTTCTCCGGCCACCGACCTGGTGAGACTACTGACGGTGAGGGGCGAGACCCTCGCCGTCGCCGAGTCGCTCACAGGTGGACTGGTCGCGGCGGAGATCACCGCGGTGCCCGGAGCGTCCAAGGTGTTCCGGGGCTCGGTCACCGCCTACGCCACCGAGCTGAAGCACCGGTTGCTGGGCGTCGACGCCACCCTGCTGGAGCGGCAGGGAGCGGTGGACCCGCAGGTCGCGGGTCAGATGGCGGCCGGGGTGCGGAAGGCTCTGGGGGCCGACTGGGGCATCGCGACCACCGGGGTCGCCGGCCCCGACCCACAGGACGGCCAACCCGTCGGCACGGTCTTCGTGGCCGTCGACGGACCGCTGACGGCCGCCGACTCTTCCGCCGGTGGCGGAAAAGTGCAGGCCCTGCGGTTGAACGGCAGCCGTACGGAAATTCGTATGGAGAGTGTACGGAGCGTACTCGCACTGCTCCTGGAGCAGATTGCGGGCGAACAGTATGGGAATGAGCGGGCACAGGATACGGAACGGAACGGGGGGTTTTGATGTTTGCAGCCCTGAGTGAACACGACATCGCTCCCCGCACGGCCGCAGCGCGAGGCGGTACGGTGGGGCGTGAAGGATGCGGCTACGCGGTCCGAGGAGGGAGCCACCGATGATTCTGCTCCGTCGCCTGCTGGGTGACGTGCTGCGTCGGCAGCGCCAACGCCAGGGCCGTACTCTGCGCGAAGTCTCCTCGTCCGCCCGAGTCTCACTCGGCTATCTCTCCGAGGTGGAGCGGGGGCAGAAGGAGGCTTCCTCCGAGCTGCTCTCCGCCATCTGCGACGCGCTGGACGTACGGATGTCGGAACTCATGCGAGAAGTGAGCGACGAGCTGGCGCTCGCCGAGCTGGCCCAGTCCGCCGCGGCCACCGAGCCCGTGCCCACGCCGGTCCGTCCGATGCTGGGTTCTGTCTCGGTGACCGGTGTGCCACCGGAACGGGTGACCATCAAGGCACCCGCGAAGGCGGTGGACGTGGTCGCCGCCTGAGTTTTCCGGCGGTCCGACCGACAGACACAGTGAGGCCCCGGCCGGGGCTCCCGGGATCCAACCCGGGAGCGCGGCCGGGGCTTTGTGCTGCGCACGGTCCTCCGCATGGTGCCCGTGGGGGCGACGGTGCCGAAGGTGCGTCGGTGACGCATGGTGTCTGCCCGGTATGCGTCCGTTTGCCGGTATCCAGCCGGGCGGTCATGGTGGAGGGACGTGACGGCCGTCAGGGCCGCCCGACCGCCGGAGGAAGCGGATGTACGTCGTGAAGAGCCCGTTGGCCGACGCGGACCTGAAGACCGTGTCCGAGGCGTTGCAGGGCGCCCTGGTCGATCTGGTGGACCTGTCCCTGGCCGGCAAGCAGATCCACTGGAACATCGTCGGGCCCCGCTTCCGGTCGGTCCACCTCCAGCTGGACGAGGTCGTCGCCTCCGCCCGCACCCACTCCGACACGGTGGCCGAGCGCGCCTCGGCGCTGGGCATCCCGCCCGACGGCCGTGCCGCCACGGTGGCCTCCGCCAGCGGCATCAAGACCACCCCGTCGGGCTGGATCAAGGACGGGGACGCGGTCGGCGCGATGGTGGACGCCCTCGGCGCGGTGATCGGCCGGATGCGGGAGCGGGTGCGGGCCACGGCCGAGCCGGACCCGGTCACCCAGGACATCTTCATCGGGATCACCGCGGACCTGGAGAAGCACCACTGGATGTTCCAGGCGGAGAACGCGTAGCGATTGCCGGTGCGGCTCGGGGCCCGGTACGGGCCGGGCCGGCGGCCCGGCGCCGCGACCACGAGCCCCTGACGCGCCCGGTGCGCGGCGGGCACGGCGGGGCGCGGCGTCCGGTGGAAGGTGGTGGCGGGCATGACCGGGCGTACGGTGCGCCGGACGGTGGCGCTGGGATGCGGCGCCGTGTGGTGGTGGGCTGTGCTGCGGCTCGCCCTGGGGCAGGGCGCGGGCGTTCTGGAAGCGGCCGTCGCGGCCGGCGGGTGGGGACTGAGCGTGCTGCCGGTGCACTGCGCGCCCAAGGGGCGGGCGGCGGGCGCGCTGGACTCCGGGCGCTGGGCGACGGCTTGGCGGGCGGGGGAGACGGGGGTGAGGGGGACGAGGGCGGATGGGGAAGCGGAGGAGGGGGTGACAGACGCGAGGGTGGCGAGGTCTCGTTCGGGTGAGATCTCCGGGCCGTAGTGCATGCGGTCCGGCTGCGCGGGCGGACCGGGGGCTGGGGTTGTTCACGGAGGGGCAGGCGCGGTTTCGTGCGGCGGGTGAGGGGCGTGAACGGGGCGGGCGTCTGCGTGATCTCGTGCGTGAACTCGTTCGGGTGAGGTCGTTCGGTCGGTTGGGAACGGTGGCCCGTATCCCGTATACCGTCGCCGGTCGCCGGTCGCCGGTCGCCGGTCGCCGGTCGCCGGTCGCCGGTCGCCGGTCGCCGGTCGCCGGTCGCCGGTCGCCGGTCGCCGGTCGGTGGTCGCCGGTCGGTGGTCGCCGGTCGGTGGGCGACGGGCGGTCAGGTGGGGGTGCGGCGGTGGCGCTCGCGCCAGCGCTGGGGCGCGTCCGGGGCCGGGGCGGGGCCCGTCTGGCAGGTGGGGCACCAGTAGGTGGGGCGGTCCTGGGAGCCGTCGCCCTGGTCGGCCACGCGGACCGAGGTGCGGCAGCGCAGACAGGGGCGGGGCGCGCGGCCGTAGACGAACAGGTCGTGGTGGCGCAGCCCGGTGGTCTGGCGGACCGGGCGGTCGCGGTTGGCCTCCAGCAGCCGCTGGGCGAGGCCCGGCAGCTTCTCGGCGCGATCCGCGGGCAGCGCGCCGACCGGCAGCCAGGGGGTGACGCCGAGCAGGAAGCACAGCTCGCTCTTGTAGATGTTGCCGATTCCGGCCAGATTGCGCTGGTCCAGCAGGGCCTCGCCGAGCGGGCGGGCCGGGTCCGCGAGCAGCCGGGCCAGGGCACGCTCCGGGTCCCAGTCCGGGCCGAGCAGATCGGGTCCGAGATGACCGACGACCCGCTCCTCCTCGGTGGTGCGCAGCAGTTCCAGGACCTGGAGGCGGTAGCCGACGGCCGTGCGGTCGGCGGCGGCGAGGATCGCGCGGATCTGGTGCGCCGGTCCGCCCCGCCAGCGCTCGCCCGTGCCGTACACCTTCCAGGCGCCCTCCATCCGCAGATGCGTGTGCAGCGTCAGGCCGCCCTCGAAACGGGTGAGCAGGTGCTTGCCGCGCGCGACGGTATCCAGCACCCGACGGCCGGTGAGGTCGACCGTGGCGTACTTCGGCACCCGGAAGTCGCTGCGGGTCAGCGCCTTGCCCGCGAGGGCCTCGTGCAGCCGCCGCGCGGCCTGCCAGACCGTGTCACCTTCGGGCATGGGTCCAAGGGTGCCACGGCCGGGCGGCGGGCCGCGGGGACGGGGCTCACGCTCTCAGGCGCAGGCCCCGCGGCGTGGCCACGAAGCCCGCCCCTTCCAGGAGGGCGCCCGTCGGGGAGGTCAGGGCCGGAGCGCCGTTGATCCGCTCGACCGTGACCGTGCCGAGGGAGCCGGCGCGGGCGGCCTCGGCGAGGGCCTCGGCGGCCGCACGCAGGCGGGGGTCGTCGGCGGCCGCGGTGTCGGGGGTGACGGGCCAGGCCAGGAGCGTCTTGCCGCCGCGCTCCATGTAGAGGGTCAGCTCGCCCTCCACCAGGACGACCAGGGAGCCCGCCTTGCGGCCCGGCTTGTGGCCGGCCCCGGTCGGCGGCTCGGGCCAGGGCAGGGCCGCGCCGTAGGCGTTCGCCGGGTCGGCGGCGGCGAGCACCACGGCACGCGGGTCGGGGGAACGGCCCCGGGTGCGATACTCGCCGTACCCCCCGAACGGGGCCGCGCCGTAACCGCCGGCCCCGCCGCCCCGGGGGCCGCCGTAGCCGGGGGCGGAGAAGGGGTCGGGCAGATCGCGGGGCGAGACGTACTCACCGGGAGCGGCGGGCGGCAGACCGGCCGGGGGCCAGGTGAAGTCGTCGTCGAGCCCGGGGTGGGCGAAACCGCCGTCGGCGCCGGACGGGGTGTGGCCGTGGGGAGCGTCGTCGGTACCGGGGAAGCCGTCCGGGCCGGCGGGGGTGAAGCCGTCGGGCGGGGCCGGGGCGGGCAGTGCGGCCTCGCCCCGTTCGCGGGCGTTGGAGACCGCGCGCAGCCGGTCCACCGCGCCGTCCATGGCGAACTGGGCCGCGCCCAGCCCCTCGACCACGTAACCGCGCCTGGCCTGGCCGCTCTCCTCGAAGGCGGACAGCACCCGGTAGACCGCCGAGAAGCCGCCCTCCACGCCCTCCGCGGCGACCGCTCCCCGGGTCACCACGCCGTGCCGGTCCAGCAGGGTGCGGGCCAGCGCGTGCGCGCGCACGGTGGCGTCCGGCTCGGCCACGGGCAGCAGCGACCAACGCCCCGCGACGGTCGGCGGCCCGGTACGGGAGGCGGTGCGGGCGGCGGCCGTCAGGGAGCCGTAACGCCCGCGCGGCACGGAGCGCTTGGCACGGTGGGCGGTCGAACCCGCCGTACGGCCCGAGCCCAGCAGCGCCCGCATCGGCGCCAACGTGTCGTTGGTGAGCCGGCCCGACCAGGCCAGGTCCCACAGGGCGTCGGCGAGTTGGGGGTCCGTGGCGTCGGGGTGGGTGGTGGCGCGGACCTGGTCGGCGATCTGCCGGAAGAACAGGCCGTAGCCGCCGGACAGCGCGTCCAGGACGGACTGGTGGAGCGCGGTCAGCTCCAGCGGATGCGGGGGCGGCAGCAACAGCGGGGCCGCGTCCGCCAGATAGAGCGAGACCCAGCCGTCCTTGCCGGGCAGCGCGCCCGCGCCGGCCCACACCACCTCGCCGGCCGCGGTCAACTCGTCCAGCATCGACGGGGTGTAGTGGGCCACGCGGGACGGCAGGACCAGTTTCTCCAGCGCGGAGGCGGGCACGGAGGCGCCCTGCAACTGCTCGACGGCGCGCACCAGTCCGTCGATGCCCCGCAGGCCGTGCCCTTTGCCGATGTGCTGCCACTGGGGCAGGAACTGGGCGAGCGCGGCGGGCGGCACGGGTTCCAGTTCGTGCCGCAGGGCCGCCAGGGAGCGGCGGCGCAGCCGCCGCAGCACGGTCGCGTCACACCACTCCTGGCCGATGCCCGCGGGATGGAACTCGCCCTGCACCACCCGGCCGCTCGCGGCGAGCCGCTGGAGGGCGCCGTCGGTGATCGCCACGCCCAGGCCGAAGCGGTCGGCCGCGGTGGCCGAGGTGAACGGGCCGTGCGTACGGGCGTAGCGCGCGAGGAGGTCGCCCAGGGGGTCCTTGACCGGCTCGGTGAAGGCCTCGGGGACGCCGACGGGCAGCGCGGTGCCGAGCGCGTCGCGCAGCCGGCCCGCGTCCTCGATCGCCGCCCAGTGGTCGGCGCCGGCGATCCGGACCTTGATCGCCCGGCGGGCCCCGGCCAGCTCCCGCACCCAGTGCGGATCGGCACCGCGCGCGACCAGCTCGGCCTCGGTGAGCGGCCCGAGCACCCGCAGCACGTCGGCGACGCCCTCCACGTCCTTGACCCGGCGGTCGTCGGTCAGCCACTGGAGTTCGCGCTCCAGCTCGGTCAGCACATCGGCGTCGAGCAGCTCGCGCAGCTCCGCCTGGCCCAGCAGCTCGGCCAGCAGCCGGGAGTCCAGGGACAGTGCGGCGGCCCGGCGCTCGGCCAGCGGGGAGTCGCCCTCGTACAGGAACTGGGCGACGTAACCGAACAGCAGGGAGCGGGCGAACGGGGACGGCTCCGGGGTCGTGACCTCGACCAGGCGCACCTTGCGGGACTCGATGTCGCCCATCAGCTCGGCCAGCCCGGGAACGTCGAAGACGTCCTGGAGGCATTCGCGGACCGCCTCCAAGACGATCGGGAACGAGCCGAACTCGCTCGCCACCTGGAGCAGTTGGGCGGCCCGCTGGCGCTGCTGCCACAGCGGGGTCCGCTTGCCCGGGTTGCGGCGCGGCAGCAGCAGGGCGCGCGCGGCGCACTCGCGGAACCGGGAGGCGAACAGGGCCGAGCCGCCGACCTGGTCGGTGACGACCTGGTCGACCTCGCCCTTGTCGAAGGCGACGTCCGCCGCGCCCACGGGCGCCTGCTCGCTGTCGTACTCGGTGCCCGCCCTCATGGGATCGTGGTCGAGCAGGTCCAGGCTCATCAGATCGGCGTCGGGCAGGCGCAGCACGATGCCGTCGTCGGCGTGCATGACCTGCGCGTCCATGCCGTACCGCTCGGACAGCCGGGCGCCGAGCGCCAGCGCCCAGGGCGCGTGCACCTGCGCGCCGAAGGGGGAGTGGACGACCACTCGCCAGTCGCCCAGCTCGTCACGGAAGCGCTCCACCACGATCGTGCGGTCGTCCGGTACGTGGCCGCAGGCCTCGCGCTGTTCCTCCAGGTAGGACAGCACGTTGTCCGCCGCCCACGCGTCCAGGCCCGCGGTGAGCAGCCGCAGCCGGGCGTCGTCCTTGGACAGTGAGCCGACCTCGCGCAGGAACGCGCCGACCGCGCGGCCCAGTTCGAGGGGGCGGCCCAGCTGGTCGCCCTTCCAGAACGGCAGCCGGCCCGGCACGCCCGGCGCGGGCGAGACCAGCACCCGGTCGCGGGTGATGTCCTCGATGCGCCAGGAACTGGTGCCCAGTGTGAAGACGTCGCCCACACGGGACTCGTAGACCATCTCCTCGTCCAGCTCGCCGACCCGGCCGCCGCCCTTCTTGGGGTCGCTGCCGGCGAGGAAGACCCCGAACAGGCCCCGGTCCGGGATGGTGCCGCCGGAGGTGACGGCCAGCCGCTGGGCGCCGGGCCGGCCGGTGATGGTGCCGGCCACCCGGTCCCACACCACCCGGGGGCGCAGTTCGGCGAACGCGTCCGACGGATAGCGCCCGGCGAGCATGTCCAGGACCGCCGTGAACGCCGACTCCGGGAGGGAGGCGAACGGGGCCGCGCGGCGCACCAGGGCAAGCAGGTCGTCGAACTGCCAGGTGTCCAGCGCCGTCATCGCCACGAGCTGCTGGGCGAGCACGTCCAGCGGGTTCGCGGGCACCTTCAGGGACTCGATGGTGCCCGTGCGCATCCGCTCGGTGACCACCGCCGCCTGCACCAGGTCGCCCCGGTACTTGGGGAAGACCACACCGGTGGAGACGGCGCCCACCTGGTGCCCGGCGCGGCCCACGCGCTGGAGCCCGGAGGCGACCGAGGGCGGGGACTCCACCTGGACGACGAGATCGACCGCGCCCATGTCGATGCCCAGCTCCAGGCTGGAGGTGGCGACCACCGCGGGCAGCCGGCCCGCCTTCAGGTCCTCCTCGACCAGCGCGCGCTGCTCCTTGGACACCGAGCCGTGGTGGGCGCGGGCGATCACCGGGGGCGCGCCCTGGGCCGCGCCCGAGCCGCCCATCAGCTGGGCCGGCGCGTGGTGCTCGGTCAGCGGCTCGCCGGTCGCGCGCTCGTACGCGATCTCGTTGAGCCGGTTGCACAGCCGCTCGGCCAGGCGCCGGGAGTTGGCGAAGACGATGGTGGAGCGGTGCGACTGCACCAGGTCGGCGATCCGTTCCTCGACCTGCGGCCAGATCGACGGCCGCTCGCCGCCCTCGGCCGCGTCGGTGGCGGGGGAGCCGCCCAGTTCGCCCATGTCCTCGACCGGGACGACCACCGAGAGGTCGAACTCCTTGCCGGAGTCCGGCTGGACGATCTCCACCTTGCGGTGCGGCGAGAGGTAGCGCGCCACCTCGTCCACCGGGCGCACGGTCGCCGACAGGCCGATCCGCCGGGCGGGCTTCGGCAGCAGTTCGTCGAGGCGCTCCAGGGAGAGCGCGAGATGCGCGCCGCGCTTGGTGCCCGCGACCGCGTGCACCTCGTCCAGGATCACGGTCTCCACGCCCGTGAGCGCGTCGCGGGTGGCCGAGGTGAGCATCAGGAAGAGCGACTCGGGGGTGGTGATCAGGATGTCCGGCGGGCGGGTGGACAGGGCGCGGCGCTCGGCGGCCGGGGTGTCGCCCGAGCGGATGCCGACCTTGATCTCGGGCTCGGGCAGCCCCAGCCGGACGGACTCCTGGCGGATACCGGTCAGCGGGCTGCGCAGATTGCGCTCGACATCGACCGCGAGCGCCTTGAGCGGTGAGACGTACAGCACCCGGCAGCGCTTCCTGGGGTCGGCCGGCGGCGGGGCCGAGGCCAGCTGGTCCAGGGCGGCCAGGAACGCGGCCAGCGTCTTGCCGGAGCCCGTCGGCGCGACCACCAGCACGTCCGAGCCCGCCTGGATGGCCTGCCACGCGCCCGCCTGGGCCGCGGTGGGCGCGGAGAACGCCCCCGTGAACCAGCCGCGGGTCGCGGGAGAGAAGCCGTCGAGGGCCCGATGTGCTGAGCTGACCATGCGTCCATCCTGCACCCGACCACTGACAATCGTGCTGACCTGGGCAAATACCCCACCCTGACGAGCGGGCGGGGCCGCGGGGCGGTCGGCGGGGCGGAAAACGGCCGTGGGGGCGCGGCCGGCCGGACGGAGAATGGCCGCGGGACGGGAGACGGGAACGGCCGGACGGAGAATGGTCCTATGGCAGGAACGGCCGGACGGCGGCACGACCGGCCGCCCCGCGAGCGGGAGCGGCGGGCGGTGGAGCGGGCGCGGCACTGGCGCTACGAGGAGCTGCCCGGCGTCGACCTGCTGCGCGCCCGGTACGTCCACAAGACCTTCGTCCGGCACACCCACGAGAACTTCGTGATCGCCGCCATCGCCGACGGCGTCGAGGTGTTCCACCACGGCGGCTCCGACGTGTCCGCGGGCGCGGGAGCCCTCGCGCTGGTCAACCCGGACACCCCGCACACCGGCCGGGCCGGGGTGCCCGAGGGCTGGCGGTACGGCGCCGTCTACCCCTCGCCCGAGGTGGTGGCGGCGATAGCGGCGGAGACCACGACGCTGCGCGGCACCCCGGGCTTCGTCAGTCCCGTCCTCGACGACCCCGCCACCGTCCGCCTCGTCCACCAGGTGCTGCGCGCCGCCGAGCAGGGCAACGCGCTGGCCGCCGACACCCTGCTGCGACTCGCCGTGACCCGGCTGCTGCGGCTGAACGGGGGCCCGCTGCCCGAGCGGCGGCCGCGCACGGCAGGGGCCGGGATCGCGGCCCGCGCGCGTGCCGTGCTGGAGGAGCACATGGCCGGGCCGCCGACCCTGGAGCGACTGGCCACCGACCTCGGCACCAGCCCCTTCGCACTCCTGCGGGCGTTCCGCGAGACCTACGGCATGCCGCCGCACACCTGGCTGACCGACGCCCGGGTGCGGCGCGCACGGCTGCTGCTGGACCAGGGG
Organism: Streptomyces sp. SCPE 10; assembly: GCF_051980735.1. Lineage (NCBI taxonomy): Bacteria > Bacillati > Actinomycetota > Actinomycetes > Kitasatosporales > Streptomycetaceae > Streptomyces > Streptomyces sp. SCPE 10. Next base: position 5,624,151 of record NZ_CP197069.1, read on the forward strand.
ATCCGGCCGGCCGAGGCGGCCGTCGCCGTCGGCTTCACCGACCAGCCGCACCTCAACCGGCACTTCGCCCGCATCGTCGGCGTCCCCCCGGGCGCCTACCAGCGCGAGCGCAAGAACGTACAAGACCGGGACTGACGTTCGAACATACGGTCCCCGTGTGGCACAGCAGACAGCAACAATGGACATATCCGGCGGCGCGGCGAAGCCCGACGCCGCCGTCGTACGGGACGCCCTCGGCGTCGGCATCGCCGTGGGCCTGTCCGGGTTCGCCTTCGGGGTGACCTCGGCCGGCAGCGGAATCGGGCTCCTGCAGACCTGCGCACTGAGCCTCCTGGTCTTCACCGGCGCCTCCCAGTTCGCCCTGGTCGGCGCCCTCGCCGCCGGAGGCAACCCCTACACCGCCGCGGCCGGGGCCTTCTTCCTGGGCGTCCGCAACGCCTTCTACGGACTGCGCCTGTCCCAACTGCTCGCGCTGCCGCGCGCGGCGCGGCCCCTCGCCGCCCAGTGGGTGATCGACGAGACCACGGCGGTCACCCTGGCGCAGCCCACCCGGCGGGCCGCCCGGATCGGCTTCACGGTCACCGGACTCACCCTGTACGTGCTGTGGAACCTCACCACCCTGCTCGGCGCCCTGGGCGCGAAGGCGATCGGCGACACGCGCGCGTGGGGCCTGGACGCGGCCGGACCGGCCGTGTTCCTGGCCCTGCTCGCGCCGATGCTGACGACGGCGACCGAGCGCGCGGTCGCGGGCCTCGCGGTGCTGCTCGGCCTCGGTCTGCTGCCCGTGCTGCCGGCCGGCGTGCCGGTCCTGGTGGCGGCGCTGGCCGCGCCGCTCGCTCTGTTCGTGCCGGGGCGGCGCGCGGGCCGCGGCCCGAAGGACGCGCCCGAGGAGGCGGAGGCCCGGTGAACACCTGGATCGCGATCGGCCTGACCGTGCTCGGCTGCTACGCCGTCAAGCTCGCGGGTCTGCTGGTGCCGGCCCATGTCATCGAACGGCCGCTGGTGCGGCGGCTCGCGGCCCTGCTGCCCGTCGCCCTCCTGGCCGCGCTCACCGCGCAGCAGACGTTCGCCCAGGGGCATGCGCTGGTGCTGGACGCCCGGGCCGCGGGTCTCGGGGCGGCCGCCGTGGCCCTGGTGCTGCGCGCGCCGTTCCTGGTGGTCGTCGCGGCGGCCGTGGTCGTGACGGCGGGCGTGCGGGCCCTGGGCGGCTGAGCGGCGGGCGCGCCGGGAGGAAGGCGAGTCCGGGCCCAGGAGGGGCGGCCACCGTTCCGAGCCGGATCAGCCCACGAAGCGGCCGTACGCCCTCAGGGTGCGCAGCGCCTCGATCGTCACCATGGGGCGCGCCTCCAGCGCGGGCACCGGTGCCCAGCGGTGCCGGCGGACGGGCCAGCCGCCGTCCGGCTGCTGCTCGGCGGCCAGGTGGTCCAGGGAGCGCGCCATCTCCTCGTCGGTGAACCACGCGCGCGCGAGCGAGGCAGGGCTCTTGGCGAAGTCGTGCGGGAAATGGTGCTCCCCCGGGGCGTAACCGGGGGCCACCGGGCAGGCGTCGAGCCGCTCCGGGTCCAGTGCCACGAGCCGCTGCTCGCGCACCAGGCGGCCCAGCCGGTCCGCGGCGGCCTGCGCGCGCGGGCGGTCGGGAACGCAGTCCAGGAAGGCCACGGCGGCCTGCACCTCGTAAGGATGCGACTTCTCCAGGTTCTCCACGGCCTGCCAGCAGAAGTCGGTGGCCCGGAACAGCCAGGCGTGCCAGACCTCGTTGCGGTGCAGCAGCCCCACCACCGGACCGGTGGCCAGCAGATCGCTGGGCGGGTCGTCGACGACCGGGACGAACGGCGCCGCCGGGTATCCGCGCTGGCTCGGGTGGACCGCGGGCAGCGCGCCGTCCGCCGTGGAGACGGAGGTCAGATAGCGGCACACGCGCTCCACCCGCTGCCCGCCGCAGCGCCCGACGGCGTCCAGCACACGCAGCGCGTGCGCGGTGTGCAGGGGCTGGCTCACAGGGCCGCGCAGGTCGGGCTCCAGCGCGTGCCCGTATCCGCCGTCCTCGTTGCGATAGGCGTCCAGCGCCGCCTCCACCGCGTCCGGCGCGCCGCGCAGGAAGTGGTACGCGAACAACCGCTGCTCCAGCACGCGCGCGGTGAGCCACACGAACTGCTCGGCGCTGAAGAGCGGGGAGCGCGCCGGGGGCGCGGCGGGGAGTGGGGAAGCTCCGGTATCGGCCATGCGTCAGACCGTAGGACGGAAAGCGGCCTTGGCAAGCGGTCCCGGGCGGGCCCCACTCTCAGGGGCGGGATACTGGATTCATGCGGTTGACGGTCTTCTGGCAGCGGATGGCGGAGCACTTCGGTCCCGGGTACGCCGACACGTTCGCGCGCGACCACGTGATGACGGAGCTGGGCGGGCGCACGGTGAACGAGGCCCTGGACGCCGGCTGGGCGGCCAAGGACGTGTGGCGGGTGGTGTGCACCGTCATGGACGTGCCGGCGGAGCGGCGCTGAGGGAACGGCACCGAGGCGGACCGGTCTGGGGCGAAATGCCCCGTAAGCCCGTCGCGAGGTCGACGCCACGGCACCGTACGGTCACGAAAACCGCAGGTGGGCGCCGTTTGTCAGCGGCGTGGGTGAGACTTGGCGGGTGGCACGCACTGACGAGGACATCGAGCAGCCGACCCGGCCCGCGATCCCGGCCGCTACGCCGGGGACCGACCGCCCACCGGCCCCCGGGGCCGGCGCGCCGCAGGCCCGCATGCCGCGCTGGCTGCCGCGCGCCATGGTGCTCGCGCTCGCGCTGATCGCCGCCTTCCAGCTGGGCAGCTGGGCCTTCCACCAGCTCACCGGGCTGCTGATCAACATCCTGATCGCGTTCTTCCTGGCCCTGGCGGTCGAACCCGCGGTGAGCCGGATGGCCGCCCGCGGCATGCGCAGGGGGCTCGCCACCTTCCTGGTCTTCTTCCTGCTGACCGTCGCCGCCGCGGGATTCGTCACCCTGCTCGGCTCGATGCTGGCCGGGCAGATCATCAAGATGATCGAGGGCTTCCCGGACTACCTGGACTCCCTCATCCACTGGACCAACGCGACTTTCCACACCAACCTCAAGCGGGTCGACGTCCAGGAGGGGGTGCTGCGCTCCGACTGGCTGCGCAAGTACGCGCAGAACAGCGCGGCCGGTGTGCTCGACGTCTCCCAGCAGGTGCTCGGCGGCCTCTTCCAGATGCTGACCGTCGCGCTGTTCTCGTTCTACTTCGCCGCCGACGGGCCCCGGCTGCGCCGTGCGCTGTGCTCCGTGCTGCCGCCGGCCCGCCAGGCGGAGGTGCTGCGCGCCTGGGAGATCGCCGTCGACAAGACGGGCGGCTACCTCTACTCGCGCGGCCTGATGGCGCTCGTCTCCGGGATCGCGCACTACATCCTGCTCCAGGCCCTGGGCGTGCCGTACGCGCCCGTGCTCGGTGTCTGGGTGGGCCTGGTCTCGCAGTTCGTCCCCACCATCGGCACCTATCTCGCGGGCGCCCTGCCGATGCTGATCGCGTTCACCGTCGCGCCCTGGTACGCGGTGTGGGTGCTGGTCTTCGTCGTGATCTACCAGCAGTTCGAGAACTACATGCTCCAGCCCAAGCTGACCGCCAAGAGCGTCGACATCCACCCGGCCGTCGCCTTCGGCTCGGTCATCGTCGGCACCGCCCTGCTCGGCGCCGTCGGCGCGCTGATCGCCATCCCAGCGGTGGCCACCCTCCAGGCGTTCCTGGGCGCCTATGTGAAGCGGTACGACGTCACCGACGACCCCCGGGTGAACGGCCACCGCGTCCGCACCCCGGCCGGTCCCGGGATGCTCGCGCGGATCAGGGCCGCCCGCACGCGGCGGTGACGTCCCGCGCGGGCGGGGTTCCCGTGCCGCCGAAGGCCGAGCGGTCCGTGACCGCATCGGTTCGCCGGTCCGGATGCCTTACAGGTTGTTCGCGTAGAAGCCGGTGAGTCGTTCGACGGTAGCGTCGACGTATTCGGGTTCGTCGTACATCTCGTAGTGGCCGGCGCCGTCGATCACCATGAGGTCGACGGGGTTGGGGGCCAGCTTCCACAGCTGCATGCCGGTGTCGTAGGAGCCGGTGTTGCCGATGCGTCCGGCGAGGATCACCTGGAGCGGCTGGGTCATGAGCCGATCGGCCAGGTGGAACGCGTCATAGCCCAGCAGGAGGGAGTCGCTGCGCAAGAGACGCCGATTCGTGGAGCGCTCGTGACCGCCGCGCTCGGTGCGGTAGTAGGTGATCGCCTGGATGGTGTCGATGTCGGTCAGACCCGCGGCCGTGGCGTCCTCAAGGGTGTCGGGCAGCCAGTTCACACGGGCCGTCTCGCCGGAGCGGACCTCTTCGGTACGTGCGTCCGCGAGGGCGTCGAGGGCCGCGACCGGACCGTCGGGCTGGAAGCCGCGGAACGCGGCGCCGATGTTGACGGGGACGACCGTGCCGACCGCTTTGATGCGGTGGTCCGTGCGGGCGGTGTGCACGGCGTAGCCCCCACCGGCGCAGATGCCGAGGACGCCGATGCGCTGCGGGTCGATGCCGGGGGTCGTGGTGAGCGTGTCGATGGCGTAGGTGATGTCCTCACCGCGGCGGTAGGGATCTTCGAGGTCGCGGGGCTCGCCCTGACTCTCGCCCTGGTGGGCGGGGTCGAAGACGAGCGCCGCGATGCCGCGCGCGGCGAGACGGGAGGCGTAGTTGGCGCCGATCTGCTCCTTCACGCTGCTGCCGGGAGTGGACAGCACCACGGCGGGCAGCGGTGTACCGCTGTGGGCGTCGTCGGGCAGGTGGAGGTCTGCGGCGAGTTCGAGGGGACCGCGCGGGATCGTGAGGTGCAGAAGCATGCGTGGCTTCCTCCGTGAGGACGTTGTTCCATGGGAGTCCAGTACAAGACAGCGCCTAGTACGATATGGAACCAATACGAAACTGTACCGCCTGGACGGAGGCTCGCATGTCGGTGGACGGGGCGCAGCTGTGGACGCTGAACCAGCGGCTGCTGGGCGTCGTGATGGATGCCTGCACGCGGGAGCTGGCCGAGCTCGGTTTGGAGACGAAGGAGTTCTTCGTCCTGGCCGAGGTGGAGGCGTCGCCGTACCCGGCCGAGATCGCGACCGCGCTGTTGCTGCCCAAGGCGAGCGTGACGGTCTACGTTCGCAACCTCGTCGCCAAGGGGTTCCTCCGCCGTGAGATCGACGAGGCGGACTTGCGGCGTCATCGGCTCGTACTGACCGCCGAGGGCACGCGGGCGCGCGATCGAGCGCTTGCGGCCCTGGCGGCGGAGTACGACCGCAGGCTGGCGAGGGTCACTCCCCAGGACCGCGTCGAGTTGCAGCGCATCCTCAAGGCGATGCTCGGCTCGCCCGCGTCGGGCCGTGGGGGCGAGTGATCCGTCCGTCCGGTGCTCCGCGGCATCGGGGTGCGTCGCTTGACACGAAAATCGAACATCCATTCTTATGAAGGCTCCGGCGGGACCGTGGGCGGGGGATTTGGCCATGGTCTGGGTGGATATGCCCTCCAGTTATCCACAGGCCGGGCCGGCGTCGGGGCGCGTTGTCAGTGGCAGGCGTTAGCGTCTTTGACGTGAAGCGAACGACTCAAGCAAACCGGGTGGAACCCATGGCAGGAACCGACCGCGAGAAGGCGCTCGACGCCGCGCTCGCACAGATTGAACGGCAATTCGGCAAGGGCGCGGTCATGCGCATGGGCGAGCGGTCGAAGGAGCCCATCGAGGTCATCTCGACCGGCTCGACCGCGCTGGACGTGGCGCTCGGCGTCGGCGGCCTGCCCCGCGGCCGTGTCGTCGAGATCTACGGACCGGAGTCCTCCGGTAAGACGACCCTGACGCTGCACGCCGTGGCGAACGCGCAGAAGGCGGGCGGCCAGGTCGCGTTCGTGGACGCGGAGCACGCCCTGGACCCCGAGTACGCGCGCAAGCTCGGCGTCGACATCGACAACCTGATCCTGTCCCAGCCGGACAACGGCGAGCAGGCGCTGGAGATCGTGGACATGCTGGTCCGCTCCGGCGCGCTCGACCTGATCGTCATCGACTCCGTCGCCGCGCTCGTGCCGCGCGCGGAGATCGAGGGCGAGATGGGCGACAGCCACGTGGGTCTCCAGGCCCGGCTGATGAGCCAGGCGCTGCGGAAGATCACCAGCGCGCTCAACCAGTCCAAGACCACCGCCATCTTCATCAACCAGCTCCGCGAGAAGATCGGCGTCATGTTCGGCTCGCCGGAGACCACGACCGGTGGCCGGGCGCTGAAGTTCTACGCCTCGGTGCGCATCGACATCCGCCGCATCGAGACCCTGAAGGACGGCACGGAAGCGGTCGGCAACCGCACCCGCTGCAAGGTCGTCAAGAACAAGGTCGCGCCGCCCTTCAAGCAGGCCGAGTTCGACATCCTCTACGGCCAGGGCATCAGCCGCGAGGGCGGCCTGATCGACATGGGCGTGGAGCACGGCTTCGTGCGCAAGGCCGGCGCCTGGTACACGTACGAGGGCGACCAGCTCGGCCAGGGCAAGGAGAACGCGCGCAACTTCCTCAAGGACAACCCCGACCTGGCCAACGAGATCGAGAAGAAGATCAAGGAGAAGCTGGGCGTGGGTGTCCGGCCGGAGGAGCCGTCGGCCGAGCCCGTCGCGGACGCCGCGGCCACCGCCCCGGAGGCCGAGGACACCGCCAAGACGGCCGCCAAGGCCGCCAAGCCCAAGGCCGCCGTTGCCAAGAGCTGACCGTGACACGACGAACCGACTGGGCCGAGTACGAGCACGCCACCCCCGGTGTCCCGCGGGGGAGGGGCACCGGGGGCCACCCGGCCTTCGCCCCGGGCGGTGACGGCGACGCGTACGCGACCGGCGGACACGACGGGCACGACGGACACGGGGACGGCATCTGGCCGGGCGACGGGAGCGGCGGGCTGCACGGGGGCGGCCCGACTGATCCGGGCTCCCGGGGCAGGCGGGGGCGCCGTCGGCGCGGCTTCGGGGACCCGCCCGGTGGTGAGGACGAAGGCGCCCCTTCCTCGTCGAGGGCCGAGCGGGGGGAGTCTTCCGGGGACCCGGTCGAGCGGGCACGGGCGATCTGCCTGCGCCTGCTCACCGGGACCCCGCGCACCCGCAAACAGCTCGCGGACGCCCTGCGCAAGCGGGAGATCCCCGAGGACGTGGCCGAGGAGGTGCTGTCGCGGTTCGAGGAGGTCGGACTGATCGACGACGGCGCGTTCGCGGACGCCTGGGTGGAGTCCCGCCACCACGGCCGGGGGCTCGCCCGGCGCGCCCTCGCCCGGGAACTGCGCACCAAGGGGGTCGACTCGGCGCTGATCGACGAGGCCGTCGGGCAGCTCGACTCCGACCAGGAGGAGGCGACCGCCCGGGAGCTCGTCGCCCGCAAGCTGCGCGCCACCCGGGGCCTCGACCGCGACAAGCGCATCCGCCGCCTCGCCGGCATGCTCGCCCGCAAGGGATACCCGGAGGGAATGTCCCTGCGCATCGTCCGCCGGGCACTGGAGGAAGAGGGCGAGGACACCGACTTCCTGGGCGAGCCCGACCTGTGACGACGGGCGGGCCGGGCCCGCCGCCGGGGGGTTAACCCCCGCCCGGGACACCGGGACACCGCAGTGTGCCGGCACCTCCGTACCGGCGAGAGTGGTGGCACGCCCCGCGGAGCGCGCCAGACCGGCCCTGGGACGGTCAGCGCGGTCCTGCCGGCCGCCCAGCGGAGGAGAGCCCGCCCCGATGATGCTGCGATACGCCCTGCGGACCGTCCGCGCCCGCACAGCGGGATTTCTCGGGGCCTTCATCGCCCTGATGTGCGCGGCCGCCCTGATCAGTGCCTGCGGGTCGCTCCTCGACACCGGCCTGCGCGGCGCCATCCGTACCGAGCGCTACGCGGCCGCGCCGGTCGTGGTCTCTGCCGACCAGTCCGTGCACCGGACCACCGTCAAGCACCGGCACGGCAAGACCAAGGTCAAGCACAAGGCGAAGCCCATCGCCGAACGGGCCTGGCTGTCCGAGCGGTTGGGAGACAGGATCGCCCGCACTCCGGGGGTGGCCCGAGTCGTCCCCGAACTCACCTTCCTCGCCCAGCCGTTGGTGCCCGCGGGCACCGGCGGCCGAACCGCCTATGGGCACGCCTGGGACTCCGCGGCTCTGACGCCGTACCGGCTGAGCGCGGGCCGCGCGCCCAGAGCCGCCGACGAACTGGTCGTGGACGCCGACCTCGCCGCCCGGGCCCGGCTGCGCCCCGGCGCCCGGCTCACCGTGCAGTCCACGAGCGCCCCGCGCGGCTACCGGATCACCGGCATCGCCACGGCGGCCACCGCCGTACGCCACCAGACGTCCCTGTTCTTCTCCGCCGCCGAGGCCCGCCGGCTGGCCGCGCACCCCGGACAGGTCACCGCCTTCGGAGTGCTGCCGGCCACGGGGACGGACCCGCAGCGGGTGCGGCAGGCCGTGGCGCGGACGCTGGAAGGCACCACCGCACGGGTCAGCACCGGTGACGCCCGCGGCCCCGTCGAGTTCCTGGACGCGGCCGCCGCCCGTACCCGGCTCGTCAGCATGGGCGCGGCCATGGGCGGCACCTCGCTGCTGGTGGCGGTCCTCGTGGTCGTCGGCACCTTCGCGCTCACCGTCCAGCAGCGCCACCGTGAACTCGCCCTGCTCCGCGCCGTTGCCGCCACGCCCGGACAGATCCGCGGGCTGCTCGGCCGGGAGGCACTGATCGTCGGCGCGGCCGCGGGCACGGCCGGCGCGCTGCTCGGGCTCCCGCTGGGCGGCTGGCTGTACGCCCGATTCGTCGCCCTGGGCGCCGTACCCGCCACGCTGGAGCGCTCCGCCGGCCTCTTCCCGCCGCTCGCCGCGCTCACCGCCACCCTGCTCGGCGCCTGGGCGGCGGCCCGGATCGCCTCCCGCCGGATCACCCGGATACGACCGGCCGAGGCGCTCGCGGAGGCCGCGGTCGAGCGCACCCGCCCCGGCCGGGGCCGGGCCGCCGCCGGGCTGGTGTGTCTCGCCGGCGGGGCCGTCCTCGTCGCGCTGCTCACCTCCCTGCGCACCGAGGCCGCCTCGACCCCCGTGACCCTCCTCGCCGTCGTGGTGCTGTGCGTCTGCGTCGCCCTGCTCGGGCCGCTCCTGGTCAGGGCAGCCGCGGTGCTGCTCGCCCCGCCGCTGCGGCTCACCGGTCACGGCGGCCGCCTCGCCACCGCCAATCTGCGCGGCAACGCCGCCCGCATGGCGTCCGTCGTCACCCCGCTCACCCTGCTCGTCGGCATGACCTGCACGGTGCTGTTCGTGCAGACCACACTCGGCGACGCGGCGCGCGCCCAGGTCCGCGAGGGCGTCCGGGCCGACTGGGTGGTGACCGGGCAGGGGCCCGGCGTGCCCGGGGAGGCCGCGGAACGACTGCGCGCACGGCACGACACGGTCACCGAAGTCGTGCGGACGACCGTCCGCGTGGGTCTCGACAAGTACCCGGCACAGGGCGTCACCCCCGCGGGCCTGACCCGCACCTGGGACCCGGACGTCACCGCCGGCTCCCTCGACGCGCTCGGCCCCGGCACGGTCGCCGTCAGCGGACTCGCCGCCCGGCAGCAGCATCTGCGGCCCGGCAGCACCCTGAGACTCACACTCGGCGACGGCACACCCGCCACGCTGACCGTCGCCGCCGTCTACGCCCGGGGCCTCGGCTTCGGCGACCTCACCTTCGCCCACGACCTCGTCGCCCGCCACGTCGACGACCCGCTCGCCGCGTCCCTCCTCGTCAGCACGCCCCGCCCCCAGCGCCGGCTCGCGGCCGACCTGCGCGCCTTCCCGGCGCTGCGCGTCTCCTCACCGGCCGGCGCGCAGGCGCTCGGTGCCGCTCATGAGCAGACGAACGCCGAGGTCAACTACCTCGCCATGGGCCTGGTGCTGGCCTTCACCGCCATCGCGGTGGTCAACACGCTGGCCATGTCGGTGGCCGAACGGATACGGGAGTTCGCCCTGCTGCGGCTCGCGGGCGCGACCCGGCGCCAGGTGCTGCGCATGCTGCGCACCGAGTCGCTGTCCCTGCTGTTCCTGGCCACCGCGCTCGGCAGCGGCATCGCCCTCGCCGTGCTCACCGCGTTCAGCGTCGGGATGACCGGCCGGGCGGCACCCTCGGTCACCCCGCTCCTCTATGTCGCCGTCGTCGCGGTCGCCGGCCTCCTCGCCCTCGTGGCCGGCGCCCTGCCGGGACGGGTGGCGCTGCGGGTGCCGGCGGTGACGGCGGCCACGGCGAAGGAGTAGCGCTCAGGCCCCCGCCGGCGCCACCGGCAGACCGGCAGCCCGCCAGGACTGGAAGCCGCCGACCAGGTCGGTGGCCCGGTGGAGGCCGAGCTGGTGGAGGGAGGCGGCGGCGAGCGAGGAGGCGTAGCCCTCGTTGCAGACCAGCACGATGCGCAGGTCGTGGCCGGTGGCCTCGGGCAGACGGTGGCTGCCCCGGGGATCGAGGCGCCACTCCAGCTCGTTGCGCTCGATCACGAGGGCTCCGGGGATCAGCCCGTCCCGCTCGCGCAGGGCCGCGTACCGGATGTCGACCAGCAGGGCCTCGCCGGCGCGCGCCGTCTCGTACGCCTCTCGCGCCTCGACGCGCCGGTAGCCGGCGCGCACCCGCTCCAGCAGTTCGTCGATGCCGACCGGGTGCGGGGATGGGGTGGGGCTCACTGCCAGTCCTCCGGGCGTTCGACCTGCTCCAGGCGCAGCACCTGGCCGGAGCGACTGTAACGACGGATCCGGGGGAGGGGCGGGTAGTAGGCGTGCACGGAGACGGCGTGTCGGTCCGGGGACTCGTTGAGCACCTCGTGCACATGGTGGCGGCCGAAGGCGCGGCCCTGTCCGGCGGGCAGCCGCCGTTCGCGGTCCACGCCCTCGGCGAGTTCCAGGGTCTTCCAGCCGTCGGTGGGCAGCCGGGCGGCGAGCGCGTTCTCCCTGAGCTCGCCCGAGGCGGTGAGGAAGGCGCCGACCGACTCGGCGTGGTCGTGCCAGCCGGTGCCGCTGCCGGGGGGCCAGCCGATCAGCCACGCCTCGCTGCCGCCGGGGCCCGTCAGCCGCACCCAGGTGCGGCCCTCGGGGTCGAGCGGGAGGGAGGCGAGCAGTTCGGTGTCGGCCGCCGTGCGTCGTACGAAGTCGAGGAGGTCCGCCTGCGTGGGCGGGGAGGCGGGCGCCGAAGCGGGCGCGGGGGACACGGAAGGAGACGTCGAAGGAGACGAGAGGGACACGTGCACCGTCCTGAAGAGGGTTCGCGGAACGGGCGCACGACGGCGCCCGGAAGAAAAAAGGGGTGGCGAATTCAGCAGGACGGCCGACACACGCAGCCCGCATAGCGGACGAGGTCCATATGGACCCTCCGCCACAGGCGCACACAGGTGTCGGTCACGATCGGGAGTACAGCACGCCACCGGGGGCGGGTCAACCGACCGTCACCATGTGGACAGAGCGTGACGGGGCTCACGGAGGTGCGGCCGGGGCTCACGGTGCGGCGGGCCCCGGCGCAACACGGCCCGCGCGCCCCGGAACCGGTGCTCAGCGCACCCCGGCCTGCGCCTGCGCCCCCTCCGCCCCTTCCTCCACGGGTCCGCCCACGGTGGCCTCGGCCGCCGTGTACAGGTCGGCCGGGCGCACTCCGCTCAGCGCGGTGACCAGATGGCCGTCGGGGCGGACCAGCAGAACGCTGTGGGCGGGAGCGCCCGGGTAGTTCTCGGCGACCAGGAGTTCGGCGGGGTGCGGGAGGGCGGTGACGGCCGCGGCGAGACGGGGCATCATACCGGCGGAGACCCAGTGTTTGCGGTCCCAGACGCCGGTGCCCGGGGCGACCAGGACGACCAGGAGGGCGCCGTGGCCGAGGCGGTCGCGCAGCCGGACCAACGAGCCGTCCTCCGCCGTGACCCGCACATCGGCTACCGGTGCGCCGCGCGGGGTGTCGACGGAAATCTCGCCCTCCAGGTGACGGGGCGTGAGCGGGGATCCGGTGTACGCCCCCGGCGCGCCGAGCGTTCCCCGCCCCAGGTGGCCGTCGGCGAGCAGTGCGTCCTGGTTGCGGGCCTTCACCGGCACGAGGTGGCGCAGCCCGCCCCCGCCACGCAGCGCCGGCAGCGCCTGGTCGGCGGCGCGCAGCCGGGCGGCGACCGCGGCGCGCCGCTCGGCCTGGTAGCTGTCGAGCAGCCGCTCGTGCGGCCCGTGGTGCCAGGCCGGGGCCAGCTTCCAGGAGAGGTTGTCGGCGTCCCGCAGCCCTTCGTCCAGCCCCTGGGTGCCCAGCGCGCCGAGCAGGTGCGCCGCGTCCCCGGCGAGGAAGACACGGCCGTCGCGCCACCGCCGGGCCAGTCGGTGGTGCACCGTGTGGACGCCGGTGTCGAGCAGGTCGTACGGCGGTGTGGAGCCGTCGGTCCAGCCCGCGAGGGTCTCGCGGACGCGGGTCACGAGGAGTTCGGGGGTGACCAGGTCCTTGCCCGGCGGCAGCAGCCAGTCCAGGCGCCACACGCCGTCCGGGAGGGGGCGGGCGGTCACCTCCCCGGCGAACGGACCGGACGACCGCCACGGCGGCGACCGGTGGAGCAACGCCTCGCCCTCCCACGGGAGTTCCGTGCGCAGCGCGGCCACCGCGTGCCGCTCCACCGCGGTACGGCCGGGGAAGCGAATGTCCTGGAGTTTGCGCACGGTGGACCGGGTGCCGTCGCAGCCCACCAGGTAACTGCCGCGCCACCAGGTGCCCTTGGGGCCACGGGTGTGCGCGGTGACACCGGAGGGCTCCTGCTCGATCGAGTCCAGGCGGCTGTCCGTGGCGATCTCCACCAGCGGTTCCCCGGCCGCGGCCGCCCGCAGCAGCCCGGTGATCACATGCTGGGCGATGTGCAGCGGAGCGGGCTCGTCCTCGGCGAAGGCGATCTCGCTCACCACCTGCTTGCGCCGCAGCGACCGCCAGCCGGTCCAGCGCACCCCGTGCGCGGCGAGATCGGCACCGGTGAGCCGGGCCAGCAGGGCGGCCGTGTCCTCGAAGAGCACGGCGGTGCGCGCCGGGCGGGCCTCCTCCTTGCCCGGGCCCTCGTCCAGGACGACGGACGGCACCTCCTGGCGGGCCAGCGCCAGGGCGAGCGTGAGCCCGACGGGCCCCGCTCCGACGATGATCACCGGGTCCACGGCGCGGCGCCCCCCGTCCGCGGCGATGCCTCGACGGCGGTGGGTGAACAGCAAGGTGAGGCCGGGTGCACGATCACAGAACGTATGCAACCCATTGGGGGAGTATGCGTCAAGTGACCCTCGGGGGCGGTGGCGATCATGCCACCGCCCCCGGCCGAATCATGCGACTTGAATGATCGTCACTTCTTGGTGCCGACGATGTCACCGGTGCCGGCGGGACCACCGGCCGGATCGGCGCCCGTCGCCGCCGTACCCGCGACGTCCGCGACGTCCTGGACGCCCAGCACCGCCCCGGTCGACTTCTTGCCGCGCCGCAGCCGGCCCTCCAGCCAGTGCGCGAAGGAGGTCAGCGAGAAGTTGATGACCACGTAGATCACGGCCACGACGGTGAGCGAGGCGATGATGTTGCCGTAGTAGCCGCTCATGGTGTTCGCCGAGGCCAGCAGTTCGGGGAAGGTGAGGACCGCGCCGCCGAGGGCGGTGTCCTTCACGATGACCACCAGCTGGCTGACGATGGCCGGGAGCATCACGGTGACCGACTGCGGCAGCAGCACCAGCCGCATCATCTGCCCCTTGCGCAGACCGATCGCCTGAGCCGCCTCGGACTGGCCCTTGGGCAGCGAGAGGATGCCCGAGCGGACGATCTCCGCGAGCACCGACGCGTTGTAGAGCACCAGGCCGGTGACGACCGCGTAGAAGGGCCGGTCGTCCGAACTCACGCCGGTGTACTGGGCGAAGAGCGCCAGCCCGAAGATCATCAGGACCAGCACGGGGATCGCGCGGAAGAACTCCACCACGACCGCGGCCGTGGCCCGCACCCAGACGTGGTCCGAGAGCCGGGCGATGCCGAGCACGGCACCCAGCGGAAGCGCGATGACCATCGCCAGCGCCGCGGCCTCCAGGGTGTTCTCCAGGCCGGGCCAGATGTACGTCGTGTACGCCTCGGCGCTGGTGAAGAACGGCTTCCACAGGGACCAGGCCAGCTGTCCCTTCTCGTCCAGGGCGGAGTACACGAACCAGACGACGGCCGCGAGGACGACCAGGAAGCCCGCCGTGTACAGGATGTTGCGCCGCTTGGCGCGGGGCCCCGGCGTGTCGAACAGGACCGAACTCATCGCTTCACCGCCACCTTCTTGCCCACCCAGCCGAGGATCAGCCCGGTCGGCAGGGTCAGGCAGACGAACCCGAAGGCGATGACCGCCGAGATCGCCAGCAGTTGTGCCTCGTTCTCGATCATCGACTTCATCAGCAGGGCTGCCTCCGCCACGCCGATCGCGGCGGCCACCGTCGTGTTCTTCGTCAACGCGATCAGCACGTTGGTCAGCGGGCCCACGGCCGCGCGGAAGGCCTGCGGGAGCACGACCAGCCCCAGCACCTGGGAGAAGCCGAGACCGATGGCCCGCGCCGCCTCCGCCTGGCCGACCGGCACCGTGTTGATGCCGGCGCGGATCGCCTCGCACACGAAGGCCGAGGTGTAGACGATCAGACCGAGCACGGCAAGCCGGAAGTTGATCGTTTCGAAGCCCTTGGCGCCCAGGTTGACGCCCAGCGTCTGGTTCAGACCGAGCGAGGAGAAGAGGATGATCACCGTGAGCGGGATGTTCCGCACGATGTTCACGTAGGCGGTGCCGAAACCGCGCATCAGCGGTACCGGGCCCACCCGCATGGCGGCCAGCAGGGTGCCCCAGACCAGGGAGCCCACGGCGGACAGCAGGGTGAGCTGCACCGTCTTCCAGAAGGCGCCCAGTACGTCGTAATGTCCTAGAAAATCGAACACGATCTCCCGCGCTTCCGCGTGTAGGGATGCCGCGGTGCGCCGCCGTCAGGGGCGGCGCACCGGCAGGGCGTTGCCTCAGCTCTTGATGTCGCCGATCTTCGGCGCGGGCTCGTAGTGGTAGTTGGCCGGGCCGAAGTTCTTCTTCACGGCCGCCTCCCAGGAACCGTCGGACACCATCGACTCAAGGGCCTTGTTGATCTTGGCCTTGAGGTCGCTGCCCTTCTTGACGCCGATGCCGTAGTTCTCGTTGGTCATCTTGAGGCCGCCGAGCTTGAACTTGCCCTTGAACTGGGCCTGGGCGGCGTAACCGGCGAGGATCGAGTCGTCCGTGGTGAGGGCGTCGATGGCGCCGCTCTGCAGGCCGGACAGGCAGGCGGAGTAGGTCGGGTAGGTCTGGAGGTTCGCCTTCGGGGCCAGCTTGGCCTTGAGGTTCTGCGCCGAGGTCGACCCGGAGACCGAACACAGCTTCTTGCCGTTCAGGTCGCCCGCGGCCTTGATGCCCGACTCGTCGGCGCGCAGCAGCACGTCCTGGTGGGCCAGCAGGTAGGGGCCGGCGAAGTCGACCTTCTGCTCGCGCTCCGGGGTGATCGAGTAGGTGGCGGCGATGAACTGCACGTCACCGCGCTGCAGCATGGTCTCGCGGTCGGCGCTCTTCGACTCCTTCCACTCGATCTGGTCGGGGCCGTAACCGAGCTTCTTGGCGACATAGGTGGCCACGTCGACGTCGAAGCCCGAGTAGCCCTGCGGGGTCTTCTGGCCGAGGCCCGGCTGGTCGAACTTGATGCCGATGGCGATCTTCTTGCCGCCGGAGGAACCCGTGTCGTCCTTCTTGTCGCCGCCGCACGCGGTGGCGGACAGGGCGAGGGCGAGGACGACGGCCGAGGCGGCGGTGACCTTGCGGAGCTGCATGCTGAACATCCTTCGAAGTGTGAGAACGAGGTCCGTCAAAAGGGCGGCCGAGATCCGTCGGGAACCGACCCGGGCGGGCGCGGCGGCCACGGCCGCCCGCACCCTCAGTGGTGCAGGATCTTGGACAGGAAGTCCTTGGCCCGGTCGCTGCGCGGGTTGCTGAAGAACTGCTCGGGCGTGGCCTGTTCGAGGATCCGGCCGTCCGCCATGAAGACCACGCGGTTGGCGGCCGACCGCGCGAAGCCCATCTCGTGGGTGACGACGATCATCGTCATGCCCTCACGCGCCAGCTGCTGCATGACGTCCAGGACCTCGTTGATCATCTCGGGGTCGAGGGCCGAGGTCGGCTCGTCGAAGAGCATCACCTTCGGGTTCATTGCCAGCGCCCGGGCGATGGCGACACGCTGCTGCTGGCCGCCGGACAGCTGCGCGGGGTACTTGTCGGCCTGGGTGCCCACCCCGACCCGGTCCAGCAGGGCCCGCGCCTTCTCCTCGGCCGCCTTCTTGTCCGCCTTGCGGACCTTGATCTGGCCCAGCATCACGTTCTCGAGCACGGTCTTGTGCGCGAAGAGGTTGAAGGACTGGAAGACCATCCCGACGTCGGCGCGCAGCCGCGCCAGCTCCCGGCCCTCGTGCGGCAGGGGCTTGCCGTCGATCGTGATGGTGCCCGAGTCGATCGTCTCCAGGCGGTTGATGGTGCGGCACAAGGTCGACTTGCCGGACCCGGAGGGCCCGATGACCACCACCACCTCGCCGCGGTCGATCGTCAGGTCGATGTCCTGGAGCACGTGCAACGCGCCGAAGTGCTTGTTGACGCTCTTCAGGACGACCAGTTCGTCGGAAGCGGCCCTGTCCTCCTTGGCCACCTGTACTTCGGTCATCGCTTTCCGGCTCCGTCCTCCTCGGTTTCGGAGGACAGTAATGACGGGCTGTGACCTGCGTCATCACATCTGAGGGAGATCTGAGCATCACGATCGGACAACCGTCGGCGACATCTTGTAGCACCATGTGACCGGATGGATATCGGCCGGATAACGGAAGCGGGCGGCGACCGGAACCCTCTTGACGGGGTCCGGCTCCATCGGCGTCACTGCCTTGGTGCACGCGCTCGTGCATTCGATCTACCGGGCGGACACGAACCGTTTCCGTACGACCGCTGAACCGGAGGGGGCCGGGATGAGACTGCTGCTCGTCGAGGACGACAACCACGTCGCCGCGGCCCTGTCCGCCGTGCTCAAGCGGCACGGATTCGACGTCACCCACGCGCGCAACGGCGAGGAGGCCCTCCAGGCGCTCGTCCCGGAGGGCGAAGGCTTCGGCGTGGTCCTGCTCGACCTCGGCCTGCCCGACCAGGACGGCTACGAGGTCTGCGGCAAGATCCGCAAGCGCACCAGCACCCCGGTCATCATGGTCACGGCCCGCTCCGACGTGCGCTCGCGCATCCACGGGCTCAACCTGGGCGCCGACGACTACGTGGTCAAGCCCTACGACACCGGGGAACTGCTCGCCCGGATCCACGCCGTCAGCCGGCGCACCACCCACGAGGAGGCCGCGCAGGGCGGGGAGAGCAGCGTGCGCCTCGGAGTGGTGCGCATCGAACTGCCCACCCGGCAGGTCAGCGTGGACGGTTCGGTCGTCCAGCTGACCCGCAAGGAGTTCGATCTGCTCGCGCTGCTCGCCCAGCGCCCCGGTGTGGTCTTCCGGCGGGAGCAGATCATCAGCGAGGTCTGGCGCACCAGCTGGGAGGGCACCGGCCGCACCCTGGAGGTGCACGTCGCCTCCCTGCGCGCCAAGCTGCGCATGCCCGCCCTGATCGAGACCGTACGCGGCGTCGGCTACCGTCTCGTCGCCCCGGCCGCCTAGCGGGGCCGGGTGCGCACACGGCTGCTGCCGCTGCTCATCGTCCTGATGGCGGCCGTACTCCTCGCCCTCGGCATACCGCTGGCCGCCAGCATGGCCGCCGCCGAGCAGCAGAAGGTCGTCGTGGACCGGATCGACGACACGGCGCGCTTCGCCGCCCTCGCCCAGTTCGTCACCGACGGGCCCAGCGGCTCCCGGCGCACCAGCACGGACGAGCGCTGGGAGACCCTGCGCAGCGAACTGGACAGCTACCACGACGTCTACGGCATTCGGGCGGGCGTCTTCTACCGCAACGGCTCCGCCATGGCCAACGCGCCCGGCGACTGGTTCGTACCGCAGACGGGGGAGGTGCGCTCGGCCTTCGACGAGGCGCTGCTCAGCCGGCGCAGCCACGATCCCGAGCAGGTGTGGCCCTGGCGGCGCGGCCGGCTGGTCGTCGCCTCACCGGTGATCCGGGACGGCGACGTGATCGCGGTCGTCGTCACCGACTCGCCGACCGGGTCGCTGCGTTCGCGGACCCTGCACGACTGGCTGCTCATCGCGGCCGGTGAGAGCGCGGCCATGCTGCTGGCCGTCGGCGCGGCGCTGCGGCTGACCGGGTGGGTGCTCAGACCGGTCCGGGTCCTGGACGCCACCACCCACGACATCGCCACCGGGCGTCTGAAGTCCCGGGTGGCGGCGGCCGGCGGGCCGCCGGAACTGCGGCGCCTGGCCCGGTCGTTCAACGAGATGGCGGACCATGTCGAGGACGTGCTGGAGCAGCAGCGCGCCTTCGTCGCCGACGCCTCGCACCAGTTGCGCAACCCGCTGTCGGCGCTGCTGCTGCGCATCGAACTGCTGGCACTCGAACTCCCGGAGGACAACGAGGAGATCGCCTCGGTCCGCACCGAGGGCAAGCGCCTCGCCCAGGTGCTGGACGACCTGCTCGACCTGGCGCTCGCCGAGCACGCCGAGGCCGAGCTGTGCCTGACCGACATCGGCGAGCTGGCGCGGGAACGGCTGGCCGCCTGGGCACCGGCCGCCGAGGCCAAGGGCGTGCTGCTGACCGGCGACTGCCCGGCCACCACCGGCTGGGCCGATCCGATCGCCCTGTCCAGCGCGCTGGACGCGGTGATCGACAACGCGGTGAAGTTCACCCCCGAGGGCGGCCGGGTCGAGGTCACCGTCTCCTTCGGCGGCGACACCGCGAAGGTCGTCGTCACCGACACCGGACCCGGCCTCACCGACGAGGAACTCGCGCGCGTGGGCGACCGTTTCTGGCGCAGCGGCCGCCACCAGAACGTCAAGGGCTCCGGCCTCGGACTGTCCATCACCCGGGCCCTCCTCGCGGCCGGCGGCGGCTCGATCGAGTACGGCCGGCACGAGCCGCGCGGGCTGCGGGTGACGGTGTCGGTGCCGAGGCACGCGGAAGGCGCCGGGGCGGACGAGCGGGCGGTGCGAACGCTCAGGGCTTGACCGAGCGGTAGTAGCGCCGCGCGCCCTCCTGGAGGGGTATCGGATCGGTGTAGATGGCGGTGCGCAGGTCGACCAGCTGGGCGGAGTGGACATGGGCGCCGATGCCGTCCCGGCTCTTGATCACCGTGCGGGTCACCCACTCGGTGAGCCGCGGGTCCATGTCCGCGCGGGTCATCAGCAGGTTGGACACCGCGATCGTCGGCACCTCCTCGCCCTGCTGGACGCCCGGGTACGCCGACTCGGGCATGTTGGTGGCCCGGTAGTAGCGCGTTTCCTCCCCCTGCGCGTGCAGCTTGGCGACCAGGTCGGCCTCGATCGGGACGAACCGGAAGGCGCCCTTTCGGGCCAGGGAGACCAGTCCCCTGGTGGGCAGGCCGCCCGACCAGAAGAACGCGTCGATGCGGCCCTGTTCGAGCTGGTCGGGCCCGATGTCGATGCCGTCGGCGGCCGGGGTGATGTCCTTGAGCGGATCGATGCCGGCGGCGCGCAGCACCCGGTCGGCGATCAGCTTCACCCCGGAATCGGGCAGCCCGGTCGCCACCCGTTTGTGCCGCAGGTCGCGCACGCTCCGGATGCCCGAGTCGCTGCGCACTATGAGGTGCACGTAGTCGTCGTAGAGCCGGGCCACCCCGCGCAGCTGCCCGGCACCTCTGCCGTGCGCCACCTCGTACGTCTGCACCGCGTCGGCCGCCGCGATGGTGAAGTCGGCCTTCCCGGTCGCCACCCGCTGGACGTTCTCCTGGGAGCCCGCGCTGTGGAGCAGCTTCACCTTCAGGCCGGGCATGTCCTTGGCCAGCTCGCTGCGCAGCCGCTCGCCGTACTCCTGGTAGACGCCCTTGGAGGTGCCGGTGCTGAAGACGATCGTCCCGCTCGGCGGCTTCTCGCCCAGGGGCAGCAGCCACCACAGCAGCAGGCCGAGGGCGACGGCGCCGGCGGCCGCGCCCTGCAGCGCCCGGCGACTGCCGATCCGGGGGAACAGCTTGGACATGGCGGTGATCCTGCCAGGCGGGGTACGGCGCTGACCAGGGCCGGGGCGGTACGGCGGCCCGGTCCGGGCGGCGGGCGCCACTAGAGTCGTCGCATGAGCACTTCCCCCGCCGACCTGGTCCGCGAGTTCCACCACGCCTTCGGCCTCGACGTCCGCAGCACGCCGGCCGAGGTGTCCCCCGAACTGGCCGCCCACCGCTGGAAGATGCTCGCCGAGGAGGCCGCGGAGGTCGAGGAGGTCGCCGTCGAGGGCCCGCTGGACAGGCTGGCGCACGAACTGGCCGACGTGGTCTACGTCGCGTACGGCACCGCCCTGGTCCACGGCATCGACCTGGACGAGGTGATCGCCGAGATCCACCGCGCCAACATGAGCAAGCTCGGCCCCGACGGCCAGATCGCGCGCCGGGCCGACGGCAAGGTCCTCAAGGGCGACTTCTACCGGGCCCCCGACGTGTCATCCGTCCTGCGCCGCCAGGGCTGGGAGCCGGCGGCGCGGGACGGGGCGACGGAGGTCGGCGCCTAGGGTCTTTCGTTTGGATCGAGCCCGGCAAGATCCAGACGAGAGGCCCCAGGGTCTTTCGTTCGGGTCAGGCCGCGTCAGGGACGCAGGCCCGTGCCACCGAGCCGGGACAGCAGACCCGCGAGCAGCGGAACGTCCCGCTCGTCCCAGGCCGGGGCGGCGAACAGCTCGTCGGCCGTCTCCTCGGCCGTGGCCCGCATTTGGGACAGCCGTTCGCGGCCCGTCCCGGTCAGCGACGCGTAGGCCACCCGCGCGTCCCGGGCGTCCGGTTCCCGGGTCACCAGACCGATCCGCTCCAGGGGAGCCAGTGCCCGGGTGACCCCGGAGGCGGTCAGCCCCAGCGCCTCGGCGAGGTCGACCCGGCGCATCCGGCCGCCGGGCGCCTGGCTCAGCCGGAGCAGCAGCGTGAAGTCCGCGAGGCTCACCCCGTGCAGCCCGCCCAGCCGGGCGTCGAACCGCCGCGCCAGTGCCGCCTGGGCCCGCATCAGCCGCAGGGCCGCGTCCAGGGTGTCACTCACGGCCCGGCCTTTCCTTGTGCATTCCTTGAGTGCTCAAGTTCATGGGCGAGAAGCGGCGCTCTTTCATGCCTCCACCGAACGGGCCGCGCGGCGCTGCCGCTTGCTCAGGGGTGCCTGGGAGAGGTCCTCGGCCGAGGAGCGGAGGCTCCTGAAGCCGTAGCCGCGCTCGGTCAGCCACGCCTCGGCCGCCGCCTCGGCCCGCTCGGTCGCCTCCAGGATGTCCTCCTCTTCCTCCCCGGTGGCGGAGAAGCGGAAGACGAAGGCGGGACGGGCGGCGATGTCGTAGGTCAGGGTGCCCTCGGGGGTGAAGGCGGCGCGCAGCACGTCATGGGCGGCGGCGTCCGCCAGCAGCGCGGCCCGCTGGTCCTCGGTGAGTCCGTCGAAGACACCGCGCACGGTGACACGGAAGGTTCGCATGCTCATCCGGCGACCTTAGGCGGACCGGCGCCCGGTCCACCACCGCCTTTTTCCCGCCCGGCCACGCCTGCCCGGGGTCCCGGCCGGGGCGGGCCCGGGTTGTCCACAGGGCGGGCCGCGGCGCGTCCGGGACCGCCTACCCTTGACCCATGACCAGCAGCAGCGACCGGAGCCCCGCAGTGGACGTGCCCGCACCCAAGAGCTACGAGATCCGCACCTATGGGTGCCAGATGAACGTCCACGATTCCGAGCGATTGGCCGGTCTGCTGGAGGACGCCGGGTACGTACGGGCGCCGGAGGGCGCCGACGGCGACGCGGACGTGGTCGTCTTCAACACCTGCGCGGTGCGCGAGAACGCCGACAACCGGCTGTACGGCAACCTCGGCCGGCTCGCCCCGAAGAAGGCCTCCCGGCCCGGCATGCAGATCGCGGTCGGCGGCTGCCTCGCGCAGAAGGACCGCGACACCATCGTCAAGAAGGCGCCCTGGGTGGACGTCGTCTTCGGCACGCACAACATCGGCAAGCTGCCCGTCCTGCTGGAGCGCGCCCGCGTGCAGGAGGAGGCGCAGGTCGAGATCGCCGAGTCCCTGGAGGCGTTCCCCTCCACCCTGCCGACCCGGCGCGAGAGCGCCTACGCGGCCTGGGTGTCGATCTCCGTCGGCTGCAACAACACCTGCACCTTCTGCATCGTCCCCGCGCTGCGCGGCAAGGAGAAGGACCGCCGCCCCGGCGACATCCTCGCCGAGGTCGAGGCGCTGGTCGCCGAGGGCGTCTCCGAGATCACCCTGCTCGGCCAGAACGTCAACGCCTACGGCTCCGACATCGGCGACCGCGAGGCCTTCAGCAAGCTGCTGCGCGCCTGCGGCACGATCGACGGCTTGGAGCGCGTCCGCTTCACCTCCCCGCACCCGCGCGACTTCACCGACGACGTCATCGCCGCCATGGCCGAGACGCCGAACGTGATGCCGCAGCTGCACATGCCGCTCCAGTCCGGCTCGGACCCGATCCTCAAGGCCATGCGCCGCTCGTACCGGCAGGAGCGCTACCTCGGCATCATCGAGAAGGTGCGCGCCGCCATCCCGCACGCGGCCATCACCACCGACATCATCGTGGGCTTCCCCGGCGAGACCGAGGAGGACTTCGAGCAGACCCTGCACGTGGTCCGCGAGGCGCGGTTCGCGCAGGCCTTCACCTTCCAGTACTCCAAGCGCCCCGGCACCCCGGCCGCGACCATGGAGAACCAGATCCCCAAGGAGGTCGTCCAGGCGCGCTACGAGCGGCTGGTCGCCCTCCAGGAGGAGATCTCCTGGGAGGAGAACAAGAAGCAGGTCGGCCGCACCCTCGAACTGATGGTGGCCGAGGGCGAGGGCCGCAAGGACGGCGCCACCCACCGGCTCTCCGGCCGCGCCCCCGACAACCGCCTGGTCCACTTCACCAAGCCGGAGCAGGAGGTCCGCCCCGGTGACGTGGTCACGGTCGAGGTGACGTACGCCGCCCCGCACCACCTGCTCGCCGAGGGCGCCGTGCTCGGCGTGCGCCGCACGCGCGCGGGCGACGCCTGGGCGAAGCGCACCGCCGAAGAGGCCGCCAAGCCGGCCGGCGTCATGCTCGGCCTGCCGAAGGTCGGCGTTCCGGCCCCGCTGCCGGCCGTCGCGAGCGGCTGCGGCTGCGACTGACCGCGGCGCCCGTCCGGGCGGTGACCGTCCGGACAGGCGGCCAGGAGGGGGAGCGGCTCGCGCATCCGCTGGGGGCTGCCCGTGCGCGCCGGGCCCGCGTTACGCTGCCGATCATGCTTGTCGCCGCCGCCGTCTGCCCCTGCCCGCCGCTGCTCGTGCCCGAGGTCGCCGCGGGCGCCGCTTTCGAACTGGACGCCCTGCGCGCGGCGTGCACGGACGCGCTCGGCGTGCTCGCGGCCGCCCGCCCGGATCTGCTGGTGGTGGTCGGCCCCGCCGGGCAGGGCGGGGGCGGGGCGTTCCCGCAGGGCGCGCCGGGGTCGTTCCGGGGGTTCGGGGTGGAGCTGGACGTCCGGCTGGGCCAAGGGGCCGTCAAGGGGCCCGCGTTGCCGTCGTCGCTTGCGGTCGGCGCCTGGCTGCTGGAGCGGACCGGCCGGTGGGACGTCCCGGCCGAGGGGCTCGGCGTCGAGGAGACGCTCGCGCCCGAGCGGTGCGCGGAGACCGGGCGGGAACTCGCGGCCCGGGCCGGGCGCGTGGCGCTGCTGGTCATGGGGGACGCCAGCGCCTGCCGCACGGTCAAGGCGCCGGGCTATCTGGACGAGCGGGCGGAGCCGTTCGACGCGGCGGCCGCCCGGGCACTGGGCGCGGCCGACCTCGCGGCCGTGCGGGCGCTGGACGCGGGGCTCGCCCGCGAACTGAAGGCGTCCGGCCGCGCCCCCTGGCAGATCCTCGCGGGCGCCGCCGAGGGCGCGGACCTCGACGGCGCACTGCTGCACGAGGACGCGCCCTACGGCGTCGGCTATCTGGTCGCCACCTGGTCCTGAGATCCGGCGGCCACCGGTCCGGGGGAATCCCCCCGGTCAGGAGGCCGGCGGCGGGCCCTGCGGCGGGGTGGGCGGGTTCGGGTGGGCGCCCGGCGCCGCGTCCGGGCCGCCGTCCTTCTGCGCGAGGCGGTCCACCGCGTCCTTGGCCTTGCCGGTGCCCGCCTGGATCTTGTCGCTGTACTTGCCCTTGGTCCGCTCGTCGACGGCCTTCGCGGCCTTGTCGATGCCGTGCTGCACCTTGTCCCCGTGCTGGCGCGCGAGGTCGGACACCTTGTCCTTGGCCGGGCCGAGCTTGGCCTTCATGTTGTCAAACAGACCCATGATCCACCTTCCCTTGCGGGACTGCCCGCGGGATTGCCTCGCGGAACGGTTACTTGCGGACGCCCTCGCCGGTCTCGCTGTCGGCCGCCTCCTCGGCGGACTGCTGCCGGGGGATCCCGGAGCCCTCGGACGCGTCCTCCGCGTCGGCACCCTGCCGCGCCGTCACGTCCGCACGCCCTTCGTTGGCATCCTGCCCCGAACCTTCCCCGTCACGCCCGAAGGATCCCGCTGCCTGTGCCGCCCCGGCTCCCTTCGCCCCCGACCGCGCCGACCGCGATTCCTCCGCCTCGGCCCCCACCGGCTCCGTACCGGCCTTCGCCGCGGCGGCCGACGCCTCCCGAGTCGCCTTCGACCTGCCGAGGAGTCGTGCAAACACGCCCATAGTCACTCCATACGGTACTCGCGCGGGGGAATTCCCGCGTCACGCGGTGCGTACGCTCGCGTCGCCCGGGTCACCGCCCCGGGCAGCCCGCGGACGGCACCTCACGTCGGGCAACGACCCGGCGACCGCCCCGTCACGTAACTCGTTCGAGACCTCGTCGCAAGGTTTGCGAGACTGGTGCCGTGAGCAGCGCATCCCTCGTCCCCCGCGTCATCGCCGTCGTCGGACCCACCGCGGCCGGAAAGTCCGATCTCGGCGTCTTCCTCGCCCAGCGACTCGGCGGCGAGGTCGTCAACGCCGACTCGATGCAGCTGTACCGCGGGATGGACATCGGCACCGCCAAGCTGACGCCCGAGGAGCGCGGCGGCATCCCGCACCACCTGCTGGACATCTGGGACGTCACGGTCACCGCCTCGGTCGCCGAGTACCAGAAACTGGCCCGCGCCCGCATCGACGCGCTGCTCGCCGAGGGCCGCTGGCCGATCCTGGTCGGCGGCTCCGGTCTGTACGTCCGCGGGGCCGTCGACAACCTGGAGTTCCCCGGCACCGACCCCGAGGTGCGCGCCCGCCTGGAGGAGGAACTGGCGCTGCGCGGCTCCGGCGCGCTGCACGCCCGGCTCGCCGCCGCCGACCCCGAGGCCGGCCGCGCGATCCTGCCCAGCAACGGCCGCCGGATCGTCCGGGCCCTGGAGGTGATCGAGATCACCGGCCAGCCCTTCACCGCCAATCTCCCCGGCCACGACTCGGTGTACGACACCGTCCAGATCGGCGTCGACGTGGCCCGCCCGGAGCTGGACGACCGGATCACCCGGCGTGTCGACCGGATGTGGGAGGCCGGGCTGGTGGACGAGGTGCGCGCGCTGGAGGCGCGCGGCCTGCGCGAGGGGCGCACGGCCTCGCGCGCGCTGGGCTACCAGCAGGTGCTCGCCGCGCTCGGCGGCGAGTGCACCGAAGCGGAGGCGCGCGCCGAGACCGTGCGGGCCACCAAGCGCTTCGCGCGCCGGCAGGATTCCTGGTTCCGGCGCGACCCCCGCGTGCACTGGCTGAGCGGGGCCGAGGCCGACCGCGGGGAACTTCCGCGGCAGGCCCTGACGTTGGTCGAACGACCGGTTACA
This sequence comes from Streptomyces sp. SCPE 10, assembly GCF_051980735.1. NCBI lineage: Bacteria > Bacillati > Actinomycetota > Actinomycetes > Kitasatosporales > Streptomycetaceae > Streptomyces > Streptomyces sp. SCPE 10. Next base: position 5,650,068 of record NZ_CP197069.1, read on the forward strand.
GCCTGATCACGTGATGGCATCGGGATGCGCCGCCGGTCATCGGGGCCTTCGGCGCCGTGCCATCATCGAGCTTCGATCGACCAAGTGGAGTCCTAGTTGGGAGGGCGCGTGGCGATGGAGGCCGGCCCTCGTGACACCGCACCAAGTGCCGAGCACGTCACCACCGAGCGTGACGAACCGCACCAGGGCGAGGACCGCCCCGCCGAGGGTGTGACCGGGCTCGCCGAGGGCGAGGACCACCTGTCCCGGCCGTCCGGCGGTGAGGACCGCCCGGCCGAGGACCTGTCCCGGCCGTCCGACGACGAGGACGCGCTGGCCGACGACGGGCTCGACGAGACCACGGACGGCGTGACCGAGGACGGCCCGGCGCCCGAGGAGATGTACACCAGCGGCCCCGAGGTCGAGGTCGAACTGCGCCCGCAGCGCCGGCTGCGCCTCTGGCAGCTCGCGCCGATCGTGGGCCTCTCCGCGCTCGGCTCCCTGATGTTCGCCTTCCCGCTCGCCTTCGACGGCGACAGCGGCGCGGTCATCGCCATGCTCGGCCTGCTGATCTGCAGCTGTGCCGCCGGCTGGGGCATGATGGCCGCCCGCCGGGTGGGCCACACCTGGCCGGGCCTGCCCCCGCGCGGCTCCGGCCGCCGCCCGGACTGGCGGGTCGTCCTCGGGTACGCGGTGCTGGTCGCCGTCGTGGCCGTACTCGCCGTGTGGCGCGTGGCCCGGCTGCGCTGACCGCCGCCGGGGCCCGGGCCCGGGCCCGGGCCCTCGCCGTGTCCACCCCGTACGATCGAGGGATGAGCACGCGGATCGCCTTCCTCAAGGGTCACGGCACCGAGAACGACTTCGTGATCGTCCCGGACCCCGACAACGCCATCGAGCTGTCCCCGGCCGCCGTGGCCGCCCTGTGCGACCGCAGGGCCGGCATCGGCGGGGACGGCGTGCTGCACGTCGTGCGCTCCGCCGCGCACCCGGAGGCCCAGGCGATGGCCGGCGAGGCCGAGTGGTTCATGGACTACCGCAACAGCGACGGCTCGGTCGCGGAGATGTGCGGCAACGGCGTCCGGGTGTTCGCCCGCTACCTCCAGCGCGCCGGGCACGTCACCGAGGGCGACCACGCGATCGCCACCCGCGGCGGCGTCAAGAGCGTCCACATCGCCAAGGACGGGGACGTGACCGTGGGCATGGGCAGCGCCCGGCTGCCCGAAGGGGACGTCACGGTGTGTGTCGGCGAGCGCAGCTGGCCCGCGCGGAACGTGAACATGGGCAACCCGCACGCGGTCGCCTTCGTGTCCGACCTCGGGCACGCGGGGGATCTGTACAGCGCGCCGCCGGTGAGCCCCGAGGGCGCCTACCCGGACGGGGTCAACGTCGAGTTCGTCGTCGACCGCGGACCCCGGCACGTCGCCATGCGGGTGCACGAGCGCGGCTCCGGGGAGACCCGTTCCTGCGGCACCGGCGCCTGCGCCGTCGCCGTGGCCGCCGCCCGCCGTGACGGCGTCGACCCGGCCGTCACCGGCACCCCGGCGACGTACACCGTGGACCTGCCCGGCGGCCGGCTCGTCATCACCGAACGACCGGACGGGCAGATCGAGATGACCGGCCCCGCCGTGATCGTCGCCGAGGGCGAGATCGACGCCGAGTGGCTGGCAAACGCGCTGCGCTGACCTGGCGAAACCGCCGTCCGAACGGCTCCGGATGCCCCGGAACAGCGGTCCCGGGGCACCCGACCGGATCGAATCCACGGACGATCCCAGGCCAGGTGGCGCAAACCTTAAACCTCTTTTTCGTCGCTCGAATGGGTGATCCGTTTCACGGTCGGCGAGAGGCGGTCGGTCGCACGTGTCGGGCTCGATAGCATCAAGCACCGGCACGGACGGGGGAACGCGCCACCCTGAGCCGCGCATGCCCTGGGGCTCCGTCCGCCGGTCCACGAGCCGGAGGTGCCCATGAGTGCGGAGGCCACGAACCCCCCGACCCCCATCCCGGTAGTGCCCACGGCCCCGACGGCCGCCGTGGCACCCGCGGCGGCCCGCCGCAGGTCCCGGCCCAGGATCGACCTGCGCCGGCTCGGCCGGGCCGCACTGCTGGGGCCCGCCGCCCGGGACAGACTGCCTGACGCGATCGGCCATGTGGTGGAGGCGCACCGCGCCCACCATCCCGACGCCGACCTCGAACCCCTGCGCCGCGCCTACGTGCTGGCCGAGTCCTCGCACCGCGGCCAGACGCGCAAGAGCGGCGAGCCGTACATCACCCACCCGCTCGCCGTGACCCTCATCCTCGCCGAACTCGGCGCCGAGACCACGACCCTGACCGCCTCCCTGCTCCACGACACCGTCGAGGACACCGACGTGACCCTGGACCAGGTGCGCGAGCAGTTCGGGGAGGAGGTGCGGTACCTGGTCGACGGCGTCACCAAGCTGGAGAAGGTCGACTACGGCGCCGCCGCCGAACCCGAGACCTTCCGCAAGATGCTCGTCGCCACCGGCAGCGACGTGCGCGTGATGTCGATCAAACTCGCCGACCGGCTGCACAACATGCGCACCCTCGGCGTGATGCGCCCGGAGAAGCAGGCACGGATCGCCGGGGTCACCCGGGACGTCCTCATCCCGCTCGCCGAACGCCTCGGCGTGCAGGCGCTGAAGACCGAACTGGAGGACCTGGTCTTCGCCATCCTCCACCCCGAGGAGTACGCGCACACCAGGGAACTCATCGCCCGGAACGCGGCCCGCCCGGACGACCCCCTCGCCGAGGTCGCCGACGAGATGCGCGCGGTGCTGCGCGAGGCCGACATCAACGCCGAAGTCCTCATCCGGCCCCGCCACTTCGTCTCCGTGCACCGGGTGGCCCGCAAACGCGGGCGGTTGCGCGGCGCCGACTTCGGCCGGCTGCTGGTGCTGGTGGCGGAGGACGCCGACTGCTACGGCGTGCTCGGCGAACTGCACACCTGTATGACGCCGGTGGTCTCGGAGTTCAAGGACTTCATCGCCGTACCGAAGTTCAACCTGTACCAGTCGCTGCACACCGCTGTCGCGCGCCCGGACGGCCAGGTGGTCGAAGTCCTCATCCGCACCCACCAGATGCACCAGGTCGCCGAGGCCGGCGTCGTCGCCCTCGGCAACCCCTACGCGCCCGGCGCCGACGACCCCGCCGACGGCGAGCGCGCCGATCCCACCCGCCCCGGCTGGCTCTCACGCCTCCTGGAATGGCAGCGGGCCGCGCCCGACCCCGACACCTTCTGGTCCACCCTGCGCGAGGACCTCGCCCAGGACCGCGAGATCACCGTCTTCCGCCCCGACGGCGGCACACTGGGCCTGCCCGAGGGCGCCACCTGCGTGGACGCGGCGTACGGGCAGTACGGCGAGGACGCGCACGCGTGCATCGGCGCCCGCGTCAACGGCCGGCTGGCGACCCTCAGCACCGTCCTCAAGGACGGCGACACCGTCGAACTCCTCATGGGCCAGGACCCCGCCTCGGAGCCGTCCCGCGAGTGGCTGGAGCACGCCCACACCCCGGCCGCCCGCATCGCCATCCAGCGGTGGCTGGCCACACATCCCGACGGGGGAGCCCCGGCCGAGGAGCCGGGCGGCTACCGCGCCGCCACCGGCCTCCCCGAGCGGCGCGCCGGCGGCACCGGACCCGCCGGGCCCCCCGGGGACGCCGACGTGCGCACCGACCTGCCCGGGGCCACCGTCCGCCTCGCCGGCTGCTGTACTCCCGTGCCGCCGGACGAGATCACCGGCTTCCCGGTACGCGGGGGAGTGGTGACCGTGCACCGAGTGGAGTGCGCGGCGGTGGCGCACATGAAGAGCAAGGGGCGCGCGGAGACCGGGGTGCGCTGGGGGGATTCCACCGCGTGCCGGGTCACCCTGGTCGCCGAATCGTTCGGCCGCCCGCACCTGCTCGCCGACCTCACCGAGGCCATCGCCCTGGCGGGCGGCGACATCGTCTCCGCCACGGTGGAACCCCCGAGCCAGCAACGGGTACGGCACACCTACACCCTGCAACTCCCCGACGCCGCCGGCCTGCCGGCCCTCATGCGCGCCATGCGCGACGTCCCCGGCGTCTACGACGTGGACCGCGCCCGCCCTCAGTCACAGGGCTGGTGAGAGGGCCCCGCGCCGGGGCGGGCGCCCGGGCGCGGGGAGCGGATCTGCGGAGAACGGCGGCCCGGGGACCATCCGTTCGGGTGGGGTGGGTGCGCGTCGGCCCGGGGACGGGCGCGGGCACTGGTAGCGGTGGTCCATGCTGCTCAACCCCCGCCGCCGGGGCGCTCCCGGCCCTGTCGCCCGGCGCCGGAAGGCCGCCCTGCTCGCCTCCGCCGCCACCCTGTGCTCCGTCTGCCTGGTCGCCGCCGCGGCGCCGCCCGTACCGCTCGGCATCGGCGACCGGCTCTACCCGACCCTCGGCAACCCCGGCTACGACGTCACGTCGTACGACGTCGACCTGACCTATCCCGGCACCAACGACAAGCCGCTCCAGGCCGTCACCACCATCGACGCCTGGGTCACCGCCGACCTCGACCGCCTCAACCTGGACTTCACGCACGGCACCGTGCGGTCCGTGAAGGTCGACGGGGTGCCCGCGCGGTTCACCGGTGCCGACGAGGACCTGGTCGTCACCCCCGCCGAGCGACTGCACCGGGGCGACTGGGTGCGGATCACCGTGCGGCACACCAGCGACCCCGTGCCCGCCGAGGACCAGAAGGGCGACGGCGGCTGGGTGCGCACCACCGACGGCCTGGTCATGGCGAACCAGGCCGACGCCGCCCACATGGTCTTCCCGTGCAACGACCACCCGTCCGACAAGGCCGTGTTCACCTTCCGGGTCACCGCGCCGAACGCCTACACCGTGGTGGCCAACGGCCTGCCCGGCGGCATCCGGCGCGCGGGCGGGGAGACCACCTGGACCTACCGCACCCAGCACCCCATGGCCACCGAGCTGGCCCAGGTCTCCATCGGCCGCTCCGCCGTACCGCGCCGCGAGGGCCCCCACGGGCTGCCCCTGCGCGACGTGGTGCCCAGCGCCGACCGCGAGGCCCTCGAACCCTGGCTCGCCAAGACGCCCGACCAGATCGCCTGGATGGAGAGCAAGGTCGGCCGGTACCCGTTCGAGAACTACGGCGTGATCATGGCGAACGCCACCACCGGGTTCGAACTGGAGACACAGACCCTCTCCCTCTTCGAGAAGAGGCTGTTCACCGAGCCCGCCTACCCCGCCTGGTACGTCGAGTCGGTCATGGTGCACGAGCTGTCCCACCAGTGGTTCGGCGACAGCGTCAGCCCCCGCACCTGGTCCGACGTCTGGCTGAACGAGGGACACGCGACCTGGTACGAGGCGCTGTACGCCGAAGAGAAGGCGCACCGCCCGATGGCCGACCGGATGAAGGCCGCCTACGCCGCCTCCGACGGCTGGCGCGCCTCCGGCGGCCCGCCCGCCCGGCCCAAGCCCCCGGTGCCCGGCCAGAAGATCAGCATCTTCCGGCCCAGCGTCTACGACGGCGCCGCCCTGGCCCTCTACGCCCTGCGACAGGAGATCGGCCGCCCCGCCTTCGAGCGCCTGGAGCGGCTCTGGGTCCGCGACCACCGCGACGCCAACGCCTCCACCGGCGACTTCATCGAGCTGGCCTCCGCCGTCGCCGGCCGCGACCTCGGCGGCTTCCTGCACGCCTGGCTGTACGACGAGAAGACCCCGCCGATGCCCGGCCACCCCGACTGGAAGCAGGACCCGAGCGTGAAGGCGGCGCAGCGCCCGGCCCACAAATGACCGCGCGGGGCCGCGCCGGGCCCCGCGATAACACGGTGACGGGACGCGCCGCCTCGTGCGACCATCTTCGGGTCGGCGCGGCACGGGACACGGGAATCTCCCGGGGTACCCGTGCGTTGTCCCTCATGAGCGGCACGCCGTGACCGCCGTGCCGACGCCGTAACGACTCCCATCGACGTAAGGATCCAATGACCTCCTCTTCTTCCCCTTCCCAGGACGCCAAGCGCCTCGCGCACGCCTACCCCGAGGGTCTTCGGGCCGATGCCCTGATGGAAGAGGACGTCGCCTGGAGCCACGAGATCGACGGCGAGCGGGACGGAGACCAGTTCGACCGGTCCGAGCGCGCGGCCCTGCGCCGCGTGGTGGGCCTGTCCACCGAGCTGGAGGACGTCACCGAGGTCGAGTACCGCCAGCTCCGCCTGGAGCGGGTCGTGCTCGTCGGCGTGTGGACCACCGGCACCGCGCAGGACGCGGACAACTCCCTCGCGGAGCTGGCCGCCCTCGCGGAGACCGCGGGCGCGCTCGTGCTCGACGGCGTCATCCAGCGCCGCGACAAGCCCGACGCGGCCACCTACATCGGCTCCGGCAAGGCCGCCGAGCTGCGTGACATCGTCCTCGAAACCGGCGCGGACACCGTGATCTGCGACGGTGAGCTGAGCCCCGGCCAGCTGATCCAGCTGGAGGACGTCGTCAAGGTCAAGGTCATCGACCGTACGGCCCTGATCCTCGACATCTTCGCCCAGCACGCCAAGTCCCGCGAGGGCAAGGCGCAGGTCGCGCTCGCCCAGATGCAGTACATGCTGCCGAGGCTGCGCGGCTGGGGCCAGTCGCTGTCCCGGCAGATGGGTGGCGGTCGCGGCGGCCTCGCCACGCGTGGTCCCGGTGAGACCAAGATCGAGACGGACCGGCGCCGGATCCGCGAGAAGATGGCGAAGATGCGCCGGGAGATCGCGGACATGAAGACCGGCCGCGAGATCAAGCGCCAGGAGCGCCGCCGCAACAAGGTGCCCTCCGTCGCCATCGCGGGCTACACCAACGCCGGCAAGTCCTCCCTGCTCAACCGGCTCACCGGCGCGGGCGTCCTGGTCGAGAACGCGCTGTTCGCGACCCTGGACCCGACCGTGCGCCGCGCGGAGACCCCGAGCGGGCGGCTGTACACCCTGGCGGACACCGTCGGCTTCGTCCGGCACCTGCCCCACCACCTGGTCGAGGCGTTCCGCTCCACCATGGAGGAAGTCGGCGACTCCGACCTGATCCTGCACGTGGTGGACGGTTCGCACCCCGTCCCGGAGGAGCAGCTGGCCGCCGTGCGCGAGGTCATCCGGGACGTCGGCGCCACCGACGTGCCCGAGATCGTCGTGATCAACAAGGCGGACGCCGCCGACCCGCTGGTCCTCCAGCGGCTGCTCAGGGTCGAGAAGCGCGCCATCGCCGTCTCGGCCCGCACCGGCCAGGGCATCGCCGAACTGCTCGCCCTGATCGACGACGAGCTGCCCCGACCCTCGGTCGAGATCGAGGCGCTGGTGCCGTACACCCACGGCAAGCTCGTCGCCCGCGCCCACACCGAGGGCGAGGTGATCTCCGAGGAGCACACCGCGGAGGGCACCCTGCTCAAGGTCCGGGTGCACGAGGAACTGGCCGCGGACCTGGCGCCGTACACGCCGGTCTCCGCGGGCTGACCCACCGCGACACCAAGGCCCGCCACCCCCCGGGGTGGCGGGCCTTCGTCGTCGCGCGGCCGTGGCCGGCGCGGCCTCCGCCGGGGCTACCGCCCGGCGAACCTCTCGCTCACCGACTGGTACACGCCCTTGGCGACGTCGCCCAGCCGGGGACCGGCCAGCCAGCCCGCGGTCACCGGTCCGATCGAGGTGTTGGACACCAGCTTCGGCTTGCCGTCCGCACCGGTCTCCACCCAGCCGCCGCCGGAGGCGCCACCGGTCATCGAGCAGCCGATCCGGTACATCGTCGGGGCGGACTGGTCGATCGACAGCCGGCCAGGCTTGTCCTCGCAGCGGTACAGCAGCTGACCGTCGTACGGCGGCGCAGCCGGGTACCCCGACGCCGTCATGGTCCGCACCTTCGGCACGGCCGGCGCGTCGAAGTCCACCGGGAGCGCCCCGCCCACCGTCTCCTCCAGCGACTTGCCGCCGCTGCCCTGCTCCGGCGTCACATGGATGACCGCGAAGTCGTACGGGGCACCGTTGCCGCCCGTCTCGCCGCCCTGGTCGATCCACTGCTGGGAGGTCTGCGCGGCATCCGCCCACCAGACGCTGTACGGGGCGATGTCGGACCGGGCGGCGTTCTGCAACTGGTCGACGGACCGGGCCGCGTTGTTGTACGACGGCACGAACGCGAGGTTGCGGTACCAGCCGCCGCTCTTGCCCGCGTGCACGCAGTGGCCCGCCGTCCAGACGAGGTTGGACTTGCCCGGGTGCGCCGGGTCCTCCACGACCGTGCCCGAGCACACCATGTGGCCCTCGGGGGAGTCGAAGAACACCTTGCCCGAGGTGGCCGCGTTCACGTGGTACGGCGCCGCGACCTGCCGCGCCTGCACCGGTGCCGGCGTCGGATCGGTCACGCCCTGGTCACCGGAGATGTCGTTGTCGTCGACGCCCTTGTCCGGGTCGCCCGCGTGCCGCATCCGGTTCGGGTCCCACAGCCCCTTGATGATCGGGTTGACGAAGTCGTTGGCCTCGCGCAGCCAGTCCTTCCTGTTCCAGTCCTTCCAGGCGCCGTTCTTCCACTTGTCGACGTCGATCCCGTGCTCCTTCAGCTTCTGCCTCAGGTCGTCCGGGATCCTGACCTTGCCGTCGCCGCTGCCCGCCGCGGCGGCGGAGGCGGACGGGTTGCCGTCGGCTTGGTCGTCGCCACCGCAGGCGGTGGCGGTCAGCGCCAGCGCCGAGGCGAGGGCGACCGCCGCCAGCGAGGACGAGGCGCGGCGGGTGCGGCGGCCCCTCCCCTGCCGGGCGGTGGACGACGGCCGTATGGATCGCATGCTCTTGACTCCCCGTGTGATGACGGAACTCGGCGCTCGGCCGTGGCACCTGCCGCCCGCCGGTGGCGAGTTCGGGCCGGCCCACGACCTTCTCGGAACGGCATCACACCCTATGCGTTCGCCGTGCGGGACTTCCGCCGGAACGGCAACGGTTTCGCTACGAGCGCGCGCCCCTGACGCGCATCGATCCGGAGGAAAGCCGTAACCCGCCGCGCGATGAACGGTTGTAGGCGATGGGCGCACAGCGGGAGGACAGCGAGTCGTGGCCGTTACGGAGTCGAGGGCGGAAGACGCGCACGAGGGGATCCTGCGGCGCCAGTCGGCGCGCGAGTCCTCGGCGCGCACCTATGCGCGGGCCCTGCCCATCGTGCCGGTGCGGGCGCGCGGCCTCACCATCGAGGGCGCCGACGGCCGCCGTTACCTGGACTGCCTCTCCGGCGCCGGCACCCTCGCCCTCGGCCACAACCACCCGGTGGTGCTGCAGGCCATCCGCCAAGTCCTCGACTCCGGCGCACCGTTGACCGTCCTGGACCTCGCGACACCGGTCAAGGACGCCTTCGTCACCGAACTGTTCCGCACCCTGCCGCCGGGCCTCGCCGACCGCGCCCGGGTGCAGTTCTGCGGACCGGCCGGCACGGACGCCGTGGAGGCCGCGCTCAAACTGGTGCGGGCCGCGACCGGGCGCAGCGGACTCCTCGCCTTCACCGGCGCGTACCACGGCATGACCGCCGGCGCCCTCGCCGTCTCCGGCGGTGCGCGCGAGGTCCGGGCCGTCCGGCTGCCCTACCCGCAGGACTACCGCTGCCCGTTCGGCGTCGGCGGCCCGCGCGGCGCCGAACTCGCCGCCCGCTGGACCGAGTCGCTGCTGGACGACCCCAAGTCCGGTGTGCCGCTGCCCGCCGGGATGATCCTCGAACCGGTGCAGGGCGAGGGTGGGGTGCTCCCGGCCCCGGACGACTGGCTGCGCCGGATGCGGCGGATCACCGCGGACCGGGGCGTCCCGCTGATCGCCGACGAGGTGCAGACCGGCGTCGGCCGCACCGGCGCCTTCTGGGCCGTCGACCACAGCGGGATCACCCCCGACGTCATGGTGCTGTCCAAGGCCATCGGCGGCAGCCTTCCGCTGGCCGTGCTCGTCTACCGCGACGACCTCGACGTCTGGGAACCCGGCGCCCACGCGGGCACCTTCCGCGGCAACCAGCTGGCCATGGCCGCGGGGACCGCGACGCTGGCGTACGTCCGTGAGCACGGGCTCGCCGAACGGGCGGGGCGGCTGGGCGCCCGAATGCTGGCACGACTCCGGTCGGACATCGGCGGGTCGGCGTGCGTGGGCGAGGTGCGGGGGCGGGGGCTGATGATCGGGGTGGAGATGGTGGAGCCGGGTGCCGAGGAGGTGGCCCGCGGGCAGGGCGACGCCCCGGGCCCGGAAGCCGGGCCGGGCGGCGGGGACTTCGCCGCGCACGGCCCGTACACGCCCCCGCCCGGACCGCAGGCCGCCCGGATGCCACGCCCCGCCGCGCCCGAACTCGCCGAGGCCGTGCGGCGGGAGTGTCTGCGGCGCGGGCTCATCGTGGAACTCGGCGGCCGGCACGGCGCCGTGGTCCGGCTGCTGCCACCGCTCACGATCAGCGACGAACAGGCGACGGCCGTACTGGACCGGCTGACCGACGCGGTGGCGACGGTGGCCCGCGACCACGAGACCTGCGGCCCGCCCGGACCCCGAAAAGGGGACACGGCGCCGTGCCGGGGGTGACGGTGCCCGGCCGGCCCGCCTCGCCCGGAGCGTCCGGGGCGACCGTGCCGCGCCGGGCCGGGGCCGGGACCCCCGGTCCGCAGTGGCGCCGTCGGCGGGATGCGGTCACCCCGGACCCACCCGACGGTTTCGCCGGCCACGGCGCGCCGGACCGCCGAGGCGGTCCGGCGCCGCGCGCGGCCTGAGCGGCGCGACCGACCGGCATGTCCGCCCGCCCGAGGCCCGGGACCCGCGACGCGTCCCGGCGCCCCGCGAGGGCAGCCCGCGGCCCGCGCCGTCCGGCCGCTGCGAGCCGAGCCCCGCCCCGGCCCGCGCGGGGGCCGCCCTCCCAAGCCGCCCGACCCGCCTTCCAGACCGCTCCGTCATCCGCCCCGTCCCGAGGACCCCCATGAACGCCACCCCCGCCCCCGACGAACACGGCGAGTCCGGCTCCCGTACCCCCGTCGCCGAGTCGGTTCCGCAGCAGCGCAGGCGGCACGCGGACCCCGCCCGGCGGACCGAGCCCGGCGCCGACGCGCTGGACGATCGCGCACCGGGCGCCGCGGCGCAGGCCGCCGCCGTGGAGAACCTGCTGCGCTGCTGGGTCCGCGAGACCGGTCTGCGCGCCCCCGCCGACGGCACCCTGCGCATCGCCCTCCCCGCCAGCGGAGCCGGTCTGCTCGTCCCGGTGCGCTACTGGTCCCCGACCGGCTGGCACCGCTTCGGACCGCCCCGGCTCGCCGGCGCGCCCGAGACCGCCCCGCCCGTCGACGCCGTCACCCTCGCGGCGCTGCTCACCAGGGAGGGCCCCGCCGCAGACGACGGCGACCTCGTGGCCCGGGTCGCCGACAGCCTGCGCCGCACCGCCACCTTCATCCGCGACCGGCGAGAGCACCCCGCCGACGGCCCCGACCTCTTCCTGAACGCCGAACAGGCACTCCTCCTCGGCCACCCCCTGCACCCGACACCCAAGAGCCGGGAGGGACTGACCGAGGCGGAGGGCGAGCTGTACTCACCGGAGTCGCGCGGAGCCTTTCCGCTGCACTGGATGGCCGTGGCCCCCGCCCTGCTCGCCACCGACTCGGCCTGGACGGAGCGCGGGCGCCCCGTCCCCGCCGGCCGCCTCACCCGGCACCTCGCGGGCACCGCGCTGCCCCTGCCCGACGGCCACACCGCCCTGCCCCTGCACCCCTGGCAGGCCCGCGAGGTACGGCACCGCCCCGCCGTCGCCGCCCTGCTCGACTCGGGACTGCTCAGGGACCTCGGCCCGCACGGACCCGCCTGGCGCCCCACCTCCTCCGTCCGTACCGTCCACCGCCGCGGCGCCCCCGCGATGCTCAAGCTGTCGCTGGGCCTGCGGATCACCAACTCCCGCCGGGAGAACCTGCGCAAGGAACTGCGCCGCGGCGTCGAGGTGCACCGGCTGCTGCGCACGGGACTGTCCAGGCAGTGGGCCGCCGTCCACCCCGGCTTCGACATCGTGCGCGACCCGGCATGGCTCGCCGTGGACGACCCGGACGGCCGGCCCGTACCCGGCCTGGACGTGGTGATCCGGCACAACCCGTTCACCCCGGCCGACGACGCCTGCTGCCTCGCCGGGCTCGTCTCGCCCCGGCCGCTCGCCGAACCGGCCCCCCACGCCGCGGCCGAAGGGCAGCCGCCGGCCATGCGGTCCCGGCTGTCCGTACTGGTGGCGCGGCTCGCCGTGCGCACCGGCCGGCCCCGGGCCGCCGTCGCCACCGAGTGGTTCCTGCGTTATCTGGAACAGGTCGTCCGCCCGGTGTTCTGGCTGGACGCGGAGGCCGGCGTCGCCCTCGAAGCCCACCAGCAGAACACCCTGGTCCTGCTCGACGGCGACGGCTGGCCGGCGGGCGGCCGCTACCGCGACAACCAGGGCTACTACTTCCGCGACTCCCGGCGCGCCGAACTCGCCGCCCGGCTGCCCGGCATCGGCGAGCACAGCGACACCTTCGTCGCCGACGAGGTCGCCGACGAACGCCTCGCCTACTACCTCGCCGTCAACAACGTCCTCGGCCTGATCGGCGCCTTCGGCTCCCAGCACCTCGCCGACGAGCGGCTGCTCCTCGCCGCCTTCCGCCGCTTCCTCGCCGGCCTCGCCACCGGGCCCGCGGCCCTGCGCACCCCCGTGCCCGGCCGGCTGCTCGACTCGCCCACCCTGCGCTGCAAGGCCAATCTGCTGACGCGGCTGCACGGCATGGACGAACTCGTCGGACCGGTCGACACCCAGTCCGTCTACGTCACCATCGACAACCCCCTGCACCCTTGAGCCACTTCGTCAGCGCAGAGCGGAGCGCACCGTGTCTCCCACCCTCGCGGCCACCGATCTCCTCGACCGCCTCCACGACTGGGGTCCCGTGGCCACCCCCGTCGGCGTGTTCCGGTTGACGCCCGTACTCCTCGACCGGGACCTGCCCCTGGTGCACGGCTGGATGTGCGACCCCGCCGTCGCCGAGTTCTGGGAACTGGCCGGGCCCCGGTGCCTGACCGAGGACCACGTGCGCGCCCAACTCGACGGCGACGGACGCAGCGTGCCGTGCCTGGGCGTGCTGGACGGCACCCCGATGAGCTACTGGGAGATCTACCGCGCGGACCTGGACCCGCTCGCCCGCCACTGCCCGGTCGGACCGCACGACACCGGGATCCACCTCCTCCTCGGCGGCGCCGGCGACCGGGGCCGCGGGCTGGGCTCCGCCCTGCTGCGGGCCGTGGCCGACCTCATCCTGGACCGGCGGCCGCACTGCGCGCGGGTCGTGGCGGAACCGGACCTGCGCAACACCCCCTCCGTCGCCGCGTTCCTGCGCGCCGGCTTCCGGTACGCGGCCGAGGCCGACCTGCCCGGCAAGCGGGCCGCGCTGATGATCAGGGACCGGGAGCTGCGCGATGTGCTGTAGCGACACGTGATCGGGGGGTCACCATGGGTGGGAACGGCATCCGTTTGTCGGTGCCGGGCCGTAGGGTTGGTCGGGCTATGACGAAGCCCTCACTCTCCGAACTCCTGCATGCCGCCGTCACAGCCGTCGGCGGCACGGAGCGCCCCGGCCAGGTGACCATGGCCGAATCGGTCGCCGAGGCGATCGACGACGGATCCCATCTGCTGGTCCAGGCCGGCACCGGCACCGGAAAGTCGCTGGGCTACCTCGTGCCCGCGCTCGCGCACGGAGAACGGGTGATCGTGGCGACGGCCACCCTCGCGCTCCAGCGCCAGCTGGTCGAGCGGGACCTGCCGCGCACGGTCGACGCCCTGCACCCGCTGCTGCGCCGCCGCCCGGAGTTCGCGATGCTCAAGGGCCGCTCCAACTACCTGTGCCTGCACCGGCTGCACGAGGGCATGCCGCAGGACGAGGAGGACGGCCTCTTCGACCAGTTCGAGGCCGCCGCGCCCACCAGCAAGCTGGGCCAGGACCTGCTGCGGCTTCGGGACTGGTCGGACGAGACGGAGACCGGCGACCGTGACGACCTCACCCCGGGCGTCTCGGACCGCGCCTGGGCGCAGGTGTCGGTGTCCTCGCGGGAGTGCCTCGGCGCCACGAAGTGCGCGTACGGCGCCGAGTGCTTCGCGGAGGCGGCCCGGGAGCGCGCCAAGCTCGCCGAGGTCGTGGTCACCAATCACGCGCTGCTGGCCATCGACGCCATCGAGGGCGCCCCGGTGCTGCCCCAGCACGAGGTGCTGATCGTGGACGAGGCGCACGAACTGGTCTCCCGGGTCACCGGCGTCGCCACCGGCGAGCTGACCCCGGGCCAGGTCAACCGTGCCGTGCGCCGCGCCGCGAAGCTCGTCAACGAGAAGGCCGCCGACCAGTTGCAGACCGCCGCCGAGGGCTTCGAGCGGCTGATGGAGCTGGCGCTGCCCGGACGGCTGGAGGAGATCCCGGAGGACCTGGGGTACGCCCTGATGACGCTGCGGGACGCCGCCCGTACGGTGATCTCCGCGATCGGCGCCACCCGCGACAAGTCGGTCCAGGACGAGGACGCCGTCCGCAAGCAGGCCCTGGCCTCGGTCGAGACGGTCCACGACGTGGCGGAACGGGTGCTGAACGGCTCCGAGTGGGACGTCGTCTGGTACGAACGCCACGACCGCTTCGGCGCCTCCCTGCGCGTCGCCCCCATGTCGGTCTCGGGCCTGCTGCGGGAGAAGCTGTTCGCCGACCGCGCCGTGATCCTCACCTCCGCCACGCTCAAGCTGGGCGGCGACTTCAACGGCGTCGGCGCCTCGCTGGGGCTCGGCCCGGAGGGCATGGAGGGCGACGACCTGCCGCAGTGGAAGGGCGTCGACGTCGGTTCGCCGTTCGACTACCGCAAGCAGGGCATCCTGTACGTCGCCAAGCATCTGGCCCGGCCCGCGCGGGACGGCGAGCGGGGCGACATGCTCGACGAGCTGACGGAGCTGATCCAGGCGGCCGGGGGCCGCACCCTCGGGCTGTTCTCGTCCATGCGGGCGGCCCAGCTCGCCGCGGAGGAGCTGCGTGCGCGCATCCCCGAGTACCCGATCCTGCTCCAGGGCGAGGAGACGCTCGGCGAGCTGATCAAGAACTTCGCGGCCGACCCCAGGACCTGTCTGTTCGGCACGCTGTCGCTGTGGCAGGGCGTCGATGTGCCCGGACCCAGCTGCCAGCTGGTCGTCATGGACAAGATCCCGTTCCCGCGTCCCGACGACCCGCTGATGAGCGCCCGGCAGAAGGCGGTGGAGGACGCGGGCGGCAACGGCTTCATGGCGGTGGCCGCCACCCATGCCGCCTTGCTGATGGCCCAGGGCGCCGGCCGGCTGGTGCGCGCCTCGGGCGACCGGGGCGTGGTCGCCGTACTGGACCAGCGCCTCGCCACGGCGCGCTACGGCTCGTATCTCAAGGCGTCGCTGCCGGACTTCTGGTACACCACGGACCGCGACCAGGTGCGCAGGTCGCTCGCGGCGATCGACGCGGCGGCGAAGCAGTCGGAGGCCGCGGGAGCCGAGTGAGCGGGGCCCGCGGCACAAGGCAGGGCCCCGGAACCGGCGCAGGGGTTCCGGGGCCCGGTCAGGGAGGGCGAGCGGGGTCCGCTCGCCGCGGGCGTCACACGCGCCGCAGTACGGCGACCACCTTGCCCAGGATGGTGGCGTCGTCGCCGGGGATGGGCTCGTAGGCCGCGTTGTGCGGGAGGAGCCAGACGTGGCCGTCCTCGCGCTTGAAGCGCTTCACGGTGGCTTCGCCGTCGAGCATGGCGGCGACGATGTCGCCGTTCTCGGCGACGGGCTGGCGGCGGACGGTGACCCAGTCGCCGTCGCAGATCGCCGCCTCGATCATGGAGTCGCCGACGACCTTGAGGACGAACAGCTCGCCGTCGCCGACGAGCTGGCGGGGGAGGGGGAAGACGTCCTCGACGGACTCCTCCGCGAGGATCGGGCCACCGGCGGCGATCCGGCCGACCAGCGGGACGTACGACGCGGCGGGCTTGCCGCTGGTGTCCGTGGGCTGCATGGACACGGCCTGGTCGGAGCCGCGCACCTCGTAGGCGCGCGGGCGGTGCGGGTCGCGGCGCAGGAAGCCCTTGCGCTCCAGTGCCATCAGCTGGTGTGCCACGGAGGAGGTGCTGGAGAGGCCGACGGCCTGGCCGATCTCCCGCATCGACGGCGGGTAGCCCCGCCGCTGCACCGAGTCCCTGATGACCTCGATCACCCGGCGCTGCCGGTCCGTGAGCCCCGAGCTGTCCGCCCGGATGCCTGGAGGTCGGCCCGGCAGGGAGCGCTTGGGTCCCTCGGGATTCGTGGCTTCGTTCATCGCGTGTACCGGCTCGACCCGGCCCTGGGAGCGGTCCTGGGCGGTGATGATGGCACTGTCTGCGGTGGTGGTCACGTCGGCCCCTCTCGATGGTCTCCCTGCTGGACAACGGTAGTTGCTTTCGAAAGGTTGCGCCAAACACACGTTCGAGTGAAAAAGTGCGATTCACCTGTTGCGATCGCGTGTTTCGGTGTATGAGCTGACGCGGCACCGGGCGGACGAAAGCGTTCTTCGTTGTACGTTGATGGTCCGCCCCGCCGGGGTCGCCGACCTCGTGGGTGCTTCCCCAGTCTGCCATCCGGAGCCCGGCCCGCCGGGACCAGGGGGCCGTTTCTGCGCCGGAGTCCTACGCATCCTCCGTGCGGCGCTCACCGTATCTTCGTAAGCGTCACAGCGGTACGGACACGCGCCCGCGTGTCCTTCGGGCCGCTTTCCGCGGCCTTTCCCGCGCGACACGCGATCCGGCCTCGAAGAATGAGTCGATCCCCACATGTAGTGGTTGGATGGCTACAGCAGCCCACAAGTTGTGGTCCCCCCGGTTCGAGGCGGTTCCACGATCGCCTATGCTTAGGGCTGCTTCGCGGGTCCTGTGGGACTCGTGAGGTCATCGAGTCTGCTGTGAGGAGGGTTGGAGATCATGCACTGCCCCTTCTGCAGGCACCCCGACAGCCGCGTGGTCGACAGCCGTACGACCGACGACGGCACGTCGATCCGCAGGCGCCGCCAGTGCCCCGACTGCTCCCGTCGTTTCACGACCGTGGAGACGTGCTCGCTCATGGTGGTGAAGCGGTCCGGAGTCACCGAGCCCTTCAGCCGTACGAAGGTCATCAACGGTGTGCGCAAGGCGTGCCAGGGGCGTCCCGTCACCGAGGACGCGCTGGCCCAGCTCGGCCAGCGGGTCGAGGAGGCGGTGCGGGCCACCGGCAGCGCCGAGCTGACCACCCATGACGTGGGTCTGGCCATACTCGGCCCGTTGCAGGAGCTCGACCTCGTCGCCTATCTGCGGTTCGCCTCGGTCTACCGGGCGTTCGACTCGCTCGAGGACTTCGAGGCCGCCATCGCGGAGCTGAGGCGGACGGCGCAGGGTCCCGCAGCGGACGAGGACGGCGAGACGGACACGGCGGCGGGATGCCGGGAGGACAAGCGCGGGACGGGCGGGGCCGGCCAGGTCCCCGAACCCGCGCACGCCGCCGACTGAGCGGCGCGCCGGAGACCGGGAGAGGGCCCGGACTCCTGCCGCGAGGCGGCGACCAAGACCTGTTGCGGGCGGCAGCTGAGGGTGCCCGCGACACATGACAGAACACCGTGCCACGGGAACAAACGGGGCACTTCAGGGCGTTTTTGCCCGTACAGGGAGGCGGCATGACAGAGACGGCGAGCGGTCCGGCACGAGGTTCCCGCGCCAAGGGCGGCAAGGCGGGAAGCAAGGGACTGCACATCGAGCGCATCCACACCACGCCCGGCGTACACCCGTACGACGAGGTCGAGTGGGTGAGCCGTGACGTCGTCATGACCAACTGGCGCGACGGCTCGGTCAACTTCGAGCAGCGTGGCGTCGAGTTCCCCGAATTCTGGTCGGTGAACGCGGTCAACATCGTCACCAGCAAGTACTTCCGGGGCGCCGTCGGCACCCCGCAGCGCGAGACCAGCCTCAAGCAGCTGATCGACCGCATCGTGAAGACGTACCGGAAGGCCGGCGAGGACCACAAGTACTTCGCCTCGCCCGCCGACGCCGAGATCTTCGAGCACGAGCTGGCCTATGCCCTCCTGCACCAGATCTTCAGCTTCAACAGCCCCGTGTGGTTCAACGTGGGCACGGCGCAGCCGCAGCAGGTCTCGGCCTGCTTCATCCTGTCCGTCGACGACTCCATGGAGTCGATCCTCGACTGGTACAAGGAAGAGGGGATGATCTTCAAGGGCGGCTCCGGTGCCGGCCTGAACCTCTCCCGCATCCGCTCCTCCAAGGAGCTGCTGTCCTCCGGCGGCAACGCCTCCGGCCCGGTCTCCTTCATGCGCGGCGCCGACGCCTCCGCCGGCACCATCAAGTCGGGTGGCGCCACCCGCCGCGCGGCCAAGATGGTCGTGCTCGACGTCGACCACCCCGACATCGAGGACTTCATCGAGACCAAGGTCAAGGAGGAGGAGAAGATCCGCGTCCTGCGCGACGCGGGCTTCGACATGGACCTGGGCGGGGACGACATCACCTCCGTCCAGTACCAGAACGCCAACAACTCGGTCCGGGTGAACGACGAGTTCATGAAGGCGGTCGAGGAGGGCGGCAACTTCGGGCTGCGCGCCCGGATGACCGGCGAGGTCATCGAGGAGGTCGACGCCAAGGCGCTCTTCCGCAAGATCGCCGAGGCCGCCTGGGCCTGCGCCGACCCGGGCATCCAGTACGACGACACGATCAACAACTGGCACACCTGCCCCGAGTCCGGCCGGATCACCGCGTCGAACCCGTGCAGCGAGTACATGCACCTGGACAACACGTCCTGCAACCTGGCCTCGCTGAACCTGATGAAGTTCCTCAAGGACGACGGTCAGGGCCACCAGTCCTTCCAGACCGAGCGGTTCCAGAAGGTCGTCGAGCTGGTCATCACCGCGATGGACATCTCGATCTGCTTCGCGGACTTCCCGACCCAGAAGATCGGCGAGAACACCCGCGCCTTCCGCCAGCTCGGCATCGGCTACGCCAACCTCGGCGCGCTGCTGATGGCCACCGGTCACGCGTACGACTCCGACGGCGGCCGCGCCCTGGCCGGCGCCATCACCTCCCTGATGACCGGCACGGCCTACCGCCGCTCCGCCGAACTGGCCGCGGTCGTCGGCACCTACGACGGCTACGCCCGCAACGCCGACGCCCACAAGCGCGTCATGAAGCAGCACGCCGACGCCAACGGCACCGCCGTGCGCATGGACGACCTGGACACCCCGGTGTGGGCCGCCGCCACGGAGGCCTGGCAGGATGTGCTGCGCCTCGGCGAGAAGAACGGCTTCCGCAACGCCCAGGCGTCCGTCCTCGCCCCGACCGGCACCATCGGTCTGGCGATGTCCTGCGACACCACCGGTGTCGAGCCCGACCTCGCGCTGGTGAAGTTCAAGAAGCTGGTCGGCGGCGGCTCGATGCAGATCGTCAACGGCACCGTCCCGCAGGCCCTGCGCCGCCTGGGCTACCAGGAGGAGCAGATCGAGGCGATCGTCGCCCACATCGCCGAGAACGGCAATGTGATCGACGCCCCCGGTCTCAAGCAGGAGCACTACGAGGTGTTCGACTGCGCCATGGGCGAGCGCGCCATCTCCCCGATGGGCCACGTCCGCATGATGGCCGCGATCCAGCCGTGGATCTCCGGCGCCATCTCCAAGACGGTCAACATGCCGGAGACGGCGACCGTCGAGGAGGTCGAGGAGATCTACTTCGAGGCCTGGAAGCTCGGCGTCAAGGCGCTCGCGATCTACCGCGACAACTGCAAGGTCGGCCAGCCGCTGTCCGCCAAGAAGAAGGACGAGAAGGCCGAGATCGCCGAGAAGGCCGAGGACACGATCCGCACGGCGGTCGAGAAGGTCGTCGAGTACCGTCCGGTCCGCAAGCGCCTCCCGAAGGGACGTCCCGGCATCACCACGTCCTTCACCGTCGGCGGTGCCGAGGGCTACATGACCGCGAACTCCTACCCGGACGACGGTCTCGGCGAGGTCTTCCTGAAGATGTCGAAGCAGGGTTCCACCCTCGCCGGCATGATGGACGCCTTCTCCATCGCCGTCTCCGTCGGCCTCCAGTACGGCGTGCCGCTGGAGACCTACGTCTCGAAGTTCACCAACATGCGCTTCGAGCCGGCCGGTATGACGGACGACCCGGACGTGCGGATGGCGCAGTCCATCGTGGACTACATCTTCCGCCGCCTGGCGCTGGACTTCCTGCCCTTCGAGACCCGCTCCGCGCTCGGCATCCACTCCGCCGAGGAGCGCCAGCGTCACCTGGAGACCGGTTCGTACGAGCCGGCCGACGACGAGGTCGACGTGGAGGGCCTGGCCCAGTCCGCGCCGCGCGCCCAGGAGCTGAAGGCCGTCGCCGCGCCGAAGGCCGAGAGCGAGGCGGCCAAGCCCGCCCCGAAGCAGGCCCACACCAGCGCCGAGCTGGTCGAGATGCAGCTGGGCATCCAGGCCGACGCCCCGCTGTGCTTCTCCTGCGGTACGAAGATGCAGCGCGCCGGTTCCTGCTACATCTGCGAGGGCTGCGGCTCCACCAGCGGCTGCAGCTGACGGCCTGCCGCTGAGGCGCTGAGGCGCCGAAGTACCCGAGTGTGAGGGGCGCCGACCGGTGGTCGGCGCCCCTCACCCGTGCCCGAGGTGTCGTTCAGGACTGGTGGGCCCGCCCCATGACATGGGTGAACGTGTCCGGGTCCTCGTCGAAGCCGTGGACGCCCGGCCGGAAGTTCCACTCGCCGGCCTCGTTGCGCACGAACTCCGCGATGGTGGCCGCCGTGGCGTCGCGGACCGAGGTGAAGTCGTCCTCGGACAGCACCGTGTAGCCCTCCCGCACGCGCATGGCCGGGTTCAGCACCTCGCCGAACGTGCGGCGCACGGGCTGCTGCTGGATGACGACGCCCACCACCACGCGTGTGTATCGCTCGCTGAGCCGGTCCACCTCCAGGGTCATGACCTCGTCCCAGCCGAAGCCGCGGCCGTCGGTGCTGTCCCGGTTGAGGAAGATGGTGCCGTCCGGCGACCGGCTGTCGAAGTGCACCAGGTACGCCGGAGTGCCGTAGGCGTCGCCCGACTCGAACGTCGCGGCGATGATGTCGAGATCGGTGGGCGCCTGTCCCGTGGGACTGGGGTCCCACTTGAGCGCGACCTCGACCTTGTGCAGTCCCTTGCCGAATCCGGTCACCGGGCCTCCCCTTCCCTGTGGGCACGTCGTCCCCAACTCCCGTGAGGTCGGGGATGCTTGCCCATCGTGCCATGCACACGAGGGTGAGTGCGCGGGCGAACTCCCGCGGAGCGTGACCGGCGCCACGTCCGGTGGCCTTACGATGGCGCGGTGCTGGTCAAGTGGACTCGCTGCACCGTGGTGGACCGCCGGGGGTTCGAGCGAGGGCAGCGGAAATGGGCGGGGCTTCTGGGTGAGCCGGGATTCCGGGGACAGGGCGGAGGATGGAGCCGGCATCGGCCGGGGGTGGCGCACATCGTCGCCTTCTGGGAGAGCCGCGCCTTCTACGACTCCTTCATGGCCCGCTCCCACGACCGGCTGGCGGCGGCCCAGTCCGGCACGTTCAAGGACGCCCAGGTCAAGCTGTTCGAGTACCGCTTCGACGTGAAGACGGGCTTCGAGCCGCGGTTCACCGACGCCGACCTGCTCAGGCTGGCCCACTGCCGGGTCCACGAGGAGCGGGCGGAGCACTTCACGCTGATGCAGGAGAAGGTCTGGAACCCTGCCGTGGCGGGCTCGCCCGGCATGATCCGCGGGATGTTCGGCGAGGCGCCCGGGCAGGAGTTCCTGATCCTGTCGATGTGGCGGGCGGCGGCCGAGCACGGCAAGTACCGCACCGAACGGGTGGAACGGCTCGCGCTGCGCGCTCAGACCGAGGCGGACATCGCGGCGCTCACCGGGGACATCGTGGACATGGAACCGACCTGGACGGTGTGAGCGAGCCGCCCCTTCGGGCCGGCCCGGCCGGCTCGGGCGGCCGGTTTGGATTTCCCACCGAGCGGGTCGGCGAATCAAACGTGTGATCTACGCTGTACGGGCCCGGTCCGAGTGCCCGCCCGTGCGCCGCTCGCTCTAGGGTTTTGGCATGGCACGACCACGGCGCATTGTTCTTGTCCGGCACGGCGAGTCGACGGGCAACATCGACGACTCCGTGTACGAGCGGGAGCCGGACCACGCCTTGGCGCTGACCGAGCGCGGCCGGCGGCAGGCCGAGGAGACCGGCAAACGGCTCCGGGAGCTGTTCGGCCCGGAGCGGGTGAGCGTGTACGTCTCGCCGTACCGCCGTACCCACGAGACACTGCGCGCCTTCCAGCTCGACCCCGACCTCATACGCGTGCGCGAGGAACCCCGGCTGCGCGAGCAGGACTGGGGAAACTGGCAGGACTGTGACGACGTCCGGCTGCAGAAGACCTACCGCGACGCCTACGGCCACTTCTTCTTCCGGTTCCCGCAGGGCGAGTCCGGCGCCGACGTCTACGACCGGGTCGGTGGCTTCCTGGAGAGTCTCTTCCGCAGCTTCGAGGCGCCGGACCACCCGCCCAACGTGCTGCTGGTGACCCATGGGCTCGCGATGCGGCTTTTCTGCATGCGCTGGTTCCACTGGACGGTCGCCGAGTTCGAGTCGCTGTCCAACCCGGGGAACGCCGAGATGCGGATGCTGCTGCTCGGCGACGACGGCAAGTACACGCTCGACCGGCCCTTCGAGCGCTGGCGCGAACCGGTGCCGGACTGGGCCACCGGATAGAGTGGCAGAGCCATGACCGCACCTTTCTCACCCCGTGAACGCCATGAGCGCGCCCTGGCGAGCCTGCGCGGACTGGCCGTCGGGGACGCCCTGGGTGCCCAGTTCTTCGTGCCCGCCCAGCACGCCCTGCTGAAGCGGCGCGAGCTGCCGCCGGGGCCCTGGCGGTGGACCGACGACACCGAGATGGCCTGTTCCGTCCTCGCCGTGCTCGCCGCCCACCAGCGCGTCGACCAGGACGCCCTGGCCCGCTCCTTCGCCGATCACCACGATCCGGACCGGGGCTACGGCCCCACGGCGAGCCGGCTGCTGGCACTCGTGCGCGCGGGCGAGGACTGGCGCGGGCCCGCCGCGGCGCTCTTCCACGGGCAGGGCTCCTGGGGCAGCGGCGCGGCGATGCGGACCGCGCCCCTGGGCGCCTGGTACGCGGACGACCCGGAGCAGGCCACCCATCAGGCGGAGATCTCCGCCTATCCCACGCACCAGCACCGGGAGGCGGTGGTCGGTGCCATGGCGGTGGCGGCGGCCGCGGCGCTGGCCGGCGCGCCGGACGGTCCGCCCGGACCCGGGGAACTGCTCGACGGCGTCATCGCGCTCGTGCCGAAGAGCGCGGTCGGGCAGGGGCTGCGCCGTGCCCGGGACATGCTCGACTACGGTGACGCGACCACGGTCGCCGCCGTACTGGGGTGCGGGCGCCGCAGGACGGCCCATGACACCGTGCCCTTCGCCCTGTGGTCCGCCGCGCGGTGCCTCGGCGACTTCGAGGCGGCGTTCTGGACGACGGCCCGGGTCGGTGGCGATGTGGACACCACCTGCGCCATCGTGGGCGGCGTGCTCGCGGCGGGGAAGGCGGCGCCGCCCGCGGAGTGGGCGCAGCGGGCCGAGGCCCTGCCGGACTGGGTGCCGCGGGAGCTGTGACGGACAGCGGCCGGGAGGGGCCGGAGTGGGGTCCGGCTCGGTCGCGGCGGGCCCGGGCTCCCCGGGTACGGCGGGGATCCCACCGGCTGCCGCGCCCCCGTCAGACGTGGTGGGCGTGCTCCACGGTGGCGATGCCGTGCAGAAGCACCTTCAGTACCGCCTGCAACTCGTCGTCCAGTTCCCCGGGCCGCTCGTTGTGGGCGTGCTGGGACCAGCGGTACAGGGCGCCGAAGTAGACGTCGCGCAGCAGATTGCCGACGCGCTCGGGTACGAGGTCGGGGTCGAGTTCACCGGAGCGAGCGCCGGAGGCGACGATGTCGGCGAATATCTCGGCGACGTACGGTTCCTCGCTCAGCGGCCGGCCCGCCTTCACCCAGGCGGAGAGCATGGCCGCGGTGACCTCCTGCTCCTCCTCGTTGATCCGGGCCAGCACCGACATACATCGCACCAGCTGGGCGACGGCGTGCGAACCGTGGACGTCTTCCTGTTCCAGATAGGTGAGCAATTTGGTTCGCCGCTCCTCCCCCCAGGCACTGATGACGTCTTCCTTGCGCTGGAAGTAGTTGAAGAACGTCCCCCGGGCGACATCGGCGCGTTCCGCGATCTCGTCCACCGAGGTGCGGTCGTAGCCCTGCTCCGTGAACAGGGACAACGCGGATGAGTAGAGGCGTTCTTTGACGCGCTGTTTGTTGCGTTCGCGTCGACCGGGCGACTGCGTCCCGCCTGACGGACCAGGAGCCATGTTCATCTCCGCTTCACGGGGCTGCCCACGCTGAGTAGCGTCTAGGCTTTGACACTGATTTTTATACCACAGTCTAACTATGGGGGCGAGTATCACTTCCGGATAAGTGCCGGGGCCGTCACGCCCGTTGGACGTGACGGCCCCGAAGCCGGCTGCCGGACGGATCACACGGGCGTGGGCGCCGCCAGGCCCCGGACGATCCGCTCCAGACTCTCCGCGCCGAGCAGCCGGCCCGCGGTGATCTCCACACCGCAGCCGGTCTGGAGCCGCTTGCGCAGCTGGAGGGCCATGAGCGAGTCGAGCCCCAGATCGCGCAGCGAACGGCGCGGGTCCAGATCGGCCCGGGACACCCCGAGTACCTCGGACGCCGCCGTGAGGATCGCGTCCGCCGGGTCCACGCGCGCGGTGACCGCGTCTGGCGTGACCGCCTCCTCCCTCACCCCGGCCGACGGCACCGCGGCCGGGACCACGGCGCGGTGCTCCGCCCGCGGCGGCGCGGCGGGCCGGACCGGAGCCTCGCCGAACCGCGGCGCATGCCGGGCCGCCGGCGGACGGATCATGGTGGCGAACCGGGACAGCAGCGGACGCGCGGGACCGCGCCGGGGCGCGCCCAGCCGGGCCGGCAGCGCGCGCATCAGGGAGGCCGCCGGGCCGGCCGGCCGCCCCGGGCGCCGCAGGGCGATCCCGCGGAACTCCGCCAGCACCCGCCCGTCCCCGTCGAGCACCAGCACGTCGCCGCGCGCCTGCCGGGCGTCGGACCCGGGGGCGACGACGGCCAGGCTCCACAGGTCGTCCGTCAGCTCGCCGTACAGCTGCACACTGTCGAAGCCGGTCGGCACGAAGCCCCGGTCCTCCTCGCCGCGGCGCGCCTGCGGCCAGGCCGCGACCAGCGGCAGCAGCACCGCCTCCCACAGTCCCGGCGCCGGTTTGGCCAGCCGGATCCGGGCCACCGCCTCACCGCGCCGGCGCCACACCTGCTCCACTGCGCCGGACGTCTCGCCGATCTCCAGCCCGCACGTCCCGGCCAGTTCCCGGAACCCGGCGGCGGACAGGTACGTGTGGCAGCGGGCCAGGGCGCCGTCCAGCTCGCGGAGTGCCCGGCGGCCGTCGCTGTCGTCCACCGGGGTGAGCGACGCGGTGGCGCAGAAGGTCCGCTCGGTGCCGTCCGGCTGCTCCAGTTCCACGACCGCCCGCCACCCGTCCCCGCCCCGTTCCAGGGCGACGGCCAGCACGGCGGCCGACGGGTCCGGGAGGAGGACCGGAGCGGGGGCGAGCCGGACGTCGCGCACCGCGTACATCGTGCCGGGCAGCTTCTCGGCGGCCGCGTCGAGCACGGCGGCGATCTGCACGGCGGGCGGCAGCACGGTCAGCCCGGCCACGCTCAGCTGCTCCGCCCACGCGGCGATGCCCCACCGGCCCAGCTCCACCCGGGTCTCCAGGACGGTCCGCGCCGGGCGCGGGGCGGCCGGGGCCTGCCGGAACTCGGTGCGCTCCCACGGGTAGTGGGGCAGCGGCACCGGCCGCACCGGATGGCCGTACCACCGCGTCCAGTCGATCCGGCCGCCGGCGGCGAAGAACCGGCCCGCCGCGCGCACCAGTTCGGCCGTCTCGTCGGTGTCGCGGCGCAGCGAGGGCACGGCGGTGCCGGGCGCGCCGTCGTGGGCCAGGGTGTCGGCGACCGAGGCGGTGAGCACCGGGTGGGGGCTGATCTCCAGGAAGACGTTCTCCACCGGGTCGGTGGCGGCCAGGCCGGAGACCGCCTCCCGGAACCGCACCGGCTCGCACAGGTTGTCCGCCCAGTAGCCGGGGTCCAGTTCCGGTCCCGCCAGCTCGGTGCAGCGGACGGTGGAGAACAGACCGGTGGCGGCCGGGCCGGGCGTCAACCCGTCCAGTTCGGCGGCCAGTTCGGGATGCAGGGGACGCATCTGGGGGGAGTGCGAGGCGACGTCGACGTTCACCGGCCGGCACAGCACCCCGTCCGCCTCCAGCCGGGCCGTCAGCTCCGCGAGGGCCCGCGGGTCGCCGGCGAGCACCGTGCAGGTGGGGGAGTTCTCCGCGGCCACGCACACCGACGGTATCCGGGAGACGGCCTCGTGGGCCCGGTCCGCGGACAACTCCACGACGAGCATGGCGCCTCCGCCCGCCACGCGTCGCATCAGTCGGCTGCGACGGCAGATCACCGCCACCGCGTCCCGCAGCGACAGCGCCCCGCTGACACAGGCCGCCGCCACCTCTCCCATGCTGTGCCCGACGCACACCTCCGGCACCACGCCGAGGTCCCGCCAGGCCGCCGCCAGCGCCACCTGCACCACCCACAGCGCGGGCTGCACGATCTCCACCCCGCCGGGGAAGCGATCGGCGTCCGTGGTCAGCAACTCCTCGACGGACCAGTCGAGTTCCTCGCGAATGGCCTGGTCGCAGGCGCGCAGGACGGTCCGGAACGCCTCGTTGGAGGCGAGCAGGCCCCGGCCCATGCCGAGCCACTGCGAGCCCTGTCCGGAGAAGACGAACACGGCGCGCCGCGGACCGCTGAACCCCGCCTCGCCGACGCCGCCGTGCGGGCTCTGCTCGCCCGCCGCCAACGCCCTTAACACGTCCGCGAGTTCGTCGTGCGAGGTGCCGGTGGCCCAGAGCCGGTGCGGGCCCGCGTCCCGGCGCGTGGCCGCGGTCGCGCAGATGTCCGCCAGCGACTGGCCGCGGCCCGCGCCGTCCGGGCCGAGGTGGTCCGCGTACGCCGCGGCCAGGCGGCGCAGGGCCGCGGCCGAGCGGGCGGAGAGCACCAGGAGGCGGGGGCCGGGGACCGCGGGCACCACCGGCTCGGCCGACTGCCGGTCGTCGACGAACTCGCCGATGACGACATGGGCGTTGGTGCCGGACAGCCCGAAGGAGCTCACGCCCAGCAGGGCCTGGGGACCGGCCTTGTCGAGCGGGGTGTTCTCGGTGACGACGCGGACGGCCGGCCGCTCGCCGGTGAGCAGCGGGTGCGGCTCGGTCAGGTGCAGCGAGGCGGGGATGACGCCGTGGCGGGCGATCAGCACCGCCTTGATCAGCCCGGCGATGCCGGCGGCGGCCTCGGCGTGCCCGATGTTGGTCTTCACGGAGCCGCAGCGCAGGGGCCGTTCACCGCCCGTCGCCTCCGCCAGCGCGCTCAGTTCCACGGTGTCGCCGGTCGGCGTCCCGGTGCCGTGCGCCTCGACGTAGTCCAGCCGGGCGGGCTCGATCCCCGCGCTGTGGCAGGCGTCCCGCAGCATCTGGGCCTGCCCGGACACCGACGGCTTCAGCAACAGGCCACTGCCCTGGCCGTCGTTGGTGACCGCGCTGCCGAGCAGCAGGGCGAGCACCGGATCCCCGTCGCGCAGCGCGTCGGGCAGCGGCTTGAGGACGACCGCGCCGATGCCCTCGCTGCGCACGAACCCGTCGGCCGAGGCGTCCCCGAACCGGCACCGCCCGTCCGGCGACAGCATGCCGCCCTGCGAGTAGGCGATGGAGTCCTGCGGGGACACGATGATGTTGACGCCGGCCGCGATCGCGAGGCCGCTCTCGCCGGTCAGCAGGCTCTGCCGGGCGGTGTGCACGGCCACCAGCGAGGAGGAGCACGCGGTGTCCAGCACCAGGCTCGGTCCGCGCAGGTCGAGCGCGTAGGAGACCCGGCCGGCGGTGACCGCGCGCAGCCGTCCGCCCACGGTGTCGCGGACGCCGGGCCCTTCGGCCGGCTGCCCGGATTCGCCGTATTCGGCGGTGGCCTGGCCCACGAAGACGCCGGTACGCGAACCGGCAAGACTGGACGGCGCGATTCCCGCCGATTCCAGTGCCTCCCATACGACGTGCAGCAGGATCCGCTGCTGGGGATCCATGCTTCTGGCCTCGACCGGGGATATCCCGAAGAATCCCGCGTCGAAGGAGAAGGCCCCGTCGAGGAAGCCGCCGTCCCGGGAGACGGTCTTGCCGGGACGGGGTGCCCGGCCGGAGTAATGGTCGTCGATGTTGAACCGGTCCTCGGGAATCCGGGTCACGGCCTCGGAGTTGGCCATGAGGAGGTCCCAGAATTCGCCGGTGCTGTTGGCGCGGGGAAAACGGCATCCCATACCGATGACGGCTATGGGAGTGCCACCTGCGCTCGAGAAGCGCTCCACGTACGTTCACCTTCGATCAGAGCCGATTGAGAACAAACACGACCGCCTCGCCCGGAATCGGACAAGGCGGGTTGGGGTGCGCGGTGCAAGTGCGATGCAAACTTACACGCCCAACCAAGATTGACCCAGAGGCTCATAACTGTGTCTCGGGCGCTGTCCCGAATCGCGAGACAGTGTGGCCTGGTTGGTGGGTGTCTGTCCGCATTTCTTCCCTGTTGGCTGTGATCCAGGTCACCGAATACTTGTACTTGCGTCTTCTTATGCATGTCAGTCTACTCTTGTCTTGTCGTTCATAAATGATCATCAGGGCACGACGGGGGAGCAGAGATGTCCGACGCACCGTTAAGGTCCAGAGCCGTCGCGTACGCCGACGACGGCACCGATCCCATCGACGTACTGCCGGACTGGTCCGAGGCGCTGGCCGGGGTCGTCCACCTGTCGGTGCGCGAGCGCCAGGTGTTCCTGATGCTCGGCGCCGGCCATTCCAACCGCAGCATCGCCGCCCGGCTCCGGGTCACCGAACGCACCGTCAAGGCGCATGTCGCGCAAGTGCTGAGCAAACTCCAGGTGGAATCCAGGCTGCAGGCGGGTCTCGTCGCCCACGCCTACCGCGTCATGAACGAAAGTCCAATTCACAGCCAGGGCCACTCGGGATAGAAAAGTTCCCGGCGCACCGCTCCGGATCGCGCCGGAGAGGCTGAGCCGTCCCCGTGGCGGCCAGGGGGTTCACCATGCCCTGCTGGCCTCCGCTTTGCCGCGGCACCGTGTACAGCACGCCGTCGGCGAAGTCCACTTTCCCATTCCCCCGCGGAATTCCGCAGCCATTTCGGCCTGCGCTGCCGGAACGCCCACTCCCCGGACAAGGAGATGACGCGTGTCCCTCACCGATGTCGAGACAAGAAGCGCCCGTGCACAGGGCGCACCCGACCCCGCCGATCCCCGGGAAACCATGCGGGCCCTGCCCGGTTTCCTGCAGTACCCGCTCACCGTCTTCACCGGCAAACCGCTGTCCGAGCAGACCGGGCTGCCGTGGACCCCGACCTTCCACCTGGCCGCCGCGGTGCTCGCGATGCTCGCCGGCACCGCCGTCGGCTCGGCCGCCTGGGCGCTCGGCGGCTGGTGGCTCCTCGCCCTGCTCCCCGGCTGGGCGCTCACCCTGCACGGCCTGCGCAACCTGCGCATGATGGTCTACCACCAGTGCTCGCACCGGAACATGTACCGGCGCCGCCGCCTGGACATCGTCATCGGACGGGCCATCTCCAGCCTGCTGGTCATCCAGAACTTCGAGCGCTACAGCCGCGAGCACGTCAGCGACCACCACGCCGCCCACCACATGACGCTGCGGGACCCCACCGTCCAGGCGTTCCTCGTCAGCCTCGAACTGAGCCCCGGGATGACGCGCCGCCAGATGTGGCGCCGGGTCGTCGGCAAGCTCCTCTCCCCGCGCTTCCACCTGGCCTTCTCCGTCTCCCGCGTGCGCTCCTTCTGGAGCACCGCCGCCCGCAGCGAGCGGGTCACCGCGGTCGTGCTCTACACCGCCCTGGCCGCCGCCACCATCGCCACCGGCACCTGGCCGGCCCTGCTGCTCGCGTGGTTCGTGCCGCTGCTGCCGCTGTTCCAGGTCAGCAACACCCTGCGGCTGTGCGTCAAGCACACCTTCCCGGTGGCCGGCACCGAAGTCCGGCGCGGCCGCGACTACTTCGCCGGTCTCACCAACGCCATCTTCATCGGTGAACCCGCCCCCTCGGCCACACTGCCGGCCGGCCGCCGCGCCCTCGCCTGGGTCCGCTGGGCGCTGCGCATGCTGTTCGTGCACGCCCCGACCCGCTACCTCGTGCTCACCGGCGACACCGTGGTCCACGACTACCACCACCGCTACCCCTCCAGCCGGGAGTGGGCCGACTACCTCTTCGCCCGCAAGCGCGACATCGAGGCCGGCCACAAGGGCTGGCCCGAGTACCACGAGGTGTGGGGACTGGTCCCCGCCATCAACTACGTCTTCGACTCCCTGGCCGTGGCGGACCCGGCGGAGTACGACATCGCCCGGCTCCCGCACGTCAGCAAGCGCGAGCTCTTCGCCGCCTTCGACGACTGAGACCCCGTACCGACCCGAGACCCGCCCCACCCGCCACCTCCCACCCACAGGAGCCCCCATGCAGCAGCGGAAGATCATCCTGGGTGTGGCCGCGAGCGACGCACACGCCGTGGCCAACCACCTGATCGCCCACGCCCTTCGCGGCATCGGCTACACCGTCGTCAATCTCGGCACCTGCACCCCGGTCGAGGAGTTCGCGGAAGCCTGCCGGGAGCATCCCGATGCCGAGGCGGTGGTCATCGGGAGTCTCAACGGCCATATCCACGAGGACCTCCGTGACCTGGCCGCCACCAAGGCCGAGGGCGCGATCCGGTGCCCCGTCATCGTCGGCGGCAACCTCTCGGTGGGCAGCAAGAAGGACCCCGCTGCCCTGGAGCGGCTCTACCGGCTCGGCGTCGACCGCATCGTGAACGACCCGGCCGCCCTGCCCGCCGTGCTCGACGAACTGCGCGCCACCCGCCCGGTGGCCGAGCCGCTGCTGGCCGTGTCATGACGAGCAAGATCGTCCTCCTCGGCGCGGACCGCGCCGGGGAGGCCCCCCACAGCGTCCCCGGCGCCGAGTCCCTCCCGCCGCTGGAGGACTCCGTCGCCTACGTCGCGTCCCTCGGCAAGCCCACGGCCGCCCAGGTGCTCCAGGACGCCCGCGAGTCCGGCCGGGTGGCGATCCAGCCGCGCTGCGGAGTCGGCGGCCACGAGGAGATGAAGGCCCTGCTGCGGGACCTGGAGGCCCAGGCGGCGCCCGACATCCTGACCCTGACCATCGACGCGCACACCCGCCTCAAGCGGTTCGAGCAGGCGCTGCGCACCCTCAACCGCGACCCCCGGGACCTCAACGGCTATCCGCTGGTCACCCACGGCTGGCAGCGCGGCCGGGACCTCAACGAAGCCGTCGCCGCGCCGCTGGAGATCCGCCACGGCTCGCCCGACGCCCGCGCCCTGTTCGACGTCTCGGTGGCCTCCGGCATCACCTCCTTCGAGGGCGGCGGCATCTCCTACAACCTGCCCTACTCCAAGGCGGTGCCGGTCGCGGAGTCGCTCGCCGCCTGGGAGGACGTGGACCGGGTGTGCGGCCGGCTCGCCGAACTCGGGCTGATCATCGACCGGGAGCTGTTCGGCACGCTGACCGCCGTCCTGGTCCCGCCGTCGATCAGCCTCGCGATCAGCGTGGTGGAGGCCGTGCTGGCCGCCCGGGCCGGGGTGCGCTGCATCTCGGTGGCCTACCCGCAGAGCGGCCACCTGGTGCAGGACGTGGCGGCGCTGCGCACCATCCCGCTGCTGGCCCGCCGCTACCTGCCCGAGGGCGTCCAGGTGCACGCCGTGTTCCACGAGTTCATGGGCGTCTTCCCCAGGGGCCGCGACCACGCCGAGGACCTCATCTTCTACGGCGCGCTCGTCGCCCGGCTCGGCGGCGCCTCCAAGCTGATCACCAAGACCTACCAGGAGGCGTACGGCATCCCCGACACCCGCGCCAACGTTGAGGGACTGCGCCTGGCCGCCCGCGCCAACTCCCCGCTGCTGGACTTCGTCGCGGTGGACGCGGACCGGGTCGCCGAGGAACAGGAGTGGATCCTCGCCGAGGTCGCCGACATCGTCGAACCCCTGCTGGAGCAGCCGGACCTGAAGGCCGCGGTGGCGCAGGCGCTGGAGCGCGGCACGCTGGACATCCCGTTCAGCGCGAGCCGGTACGCGAAGTCGGAGATCATCCCGAAGCGGGACGCCGAAGGCGCCATCCGCTATCTGTCCGCCGGTTCGCTGCCCCTGTCCCGGCGCGCGGTGCGCCGCAACGACGAACTGCTGCGCCGCGCCGAGGCCGGCGGCGCGGACCCGGGACTCGGCTCCCTGCTGGCGGATCTGACCGGAGACATCAACTACTTCCTCACCCTGTTCGGGGAGAGCGACCGTGAGGGGACGTCGTGACCATCGCCGCGGAACCCGCCGCGCCGCCGCGGGAACAGCACACCGAAGACACCGGGGACCGCAAGACGACCCGGACCCTCGACCGCGTGGTCATCCGCTTCGCGGGCGACTCCGGCGACGGGATGCAGCTGACCGGGGACCGGTTCACCTCCGAGACCGCGTCGTTCGGCAACGACCTGTCGACGCTGCCGAACTTCCCGGCGGAGATCCGTGCCCCCGCGGGCACCCTGCCCGGCGTCTCCTCGTTCCAGGTGCACTTCGCCGACCACGACATCCTCACCCCGGGTGACGCGCCCGACGTGCTGGTGGCGATGAACCCGGCCGCCCTGAAGGCGAACACGGGCGACCTGCCGCGCGGCGCCGAGATCATCGTCGACACCGACGAGTTCACGCCCCGCAACCTGGCCAAGGCCGGGTACGACGGCTCGCCGCTGGACGACGACTCGCTCGCCGCGTTCACGGTGCACCCGGTGCCGCTGACCACGCTGACGGTGGGCGCGCTGTCCGGCTTCCCGCTGACCCGCAAGGAGGCGGAGCGGGCGAAGAACATGTTCGCGCTCGGCCTGCTGTCGTGGCTGTACCACCGGCCGACCGACGGCACCGAACGCTTCCTGCGGACCAAGTTCGCGCGGCGTCCCGAGATAGCGGAGGCGAACATCGCCGCCTTCCGCGCGGGCTGGAACTTCGGCGAGACCACGGAGGACTTCGCGGTCTCGTACGAAGTGGCCCCGGCGAGCCGGGCGTTCACCCCCGGCACCTACCGCAACATCTCCGGCAACCTCGCCCTGTCCTACGGTCTGGTCAGCGCCTCCCACCAGGCGGAACTCCCGCTGTTCCTGGGCTCGTACCCGATCACCCCGGCCTCCGACATCCTGCACGAGCTGAGCAAGCACAAGAACTTCGGCGTGCGGACCTTCCAGGCGGAGGACGAGATCGCCGCGATCGGTGCCGCGCTGGGCGCCTCCTTCGGGGGCTCCCTGGCGGTGACGACCACCTCGGGACCGGGCGTCGCCCTGAAGTCGGAGACGATCGGGCTGGCCGTCTCCCTGGAACTGCC
The DNA here is from genome assembly GCF_051980735.1 of Streptomyces sp. SCPE 10. Classification (NCBI taxonomy): domain Bacteria; kingdom Bacillati; phylum Actinomycetota; class Actinomycetes; order Kitasatosporales; family Streptomycetaceae; genus Streptomyces; species Streptomyces sp. SCPE 10. The sequence goes on from NZ_CP197069.1 coordinate 5,683,637, forward strand.
GCTGGTCATCGTGGACATCCAGCGCGGCGGCCCCTCGACCGGACTGCCGACCAAGACCGAGCAGGCCGACCTCCTGCAGGCGATGTACGGCCGCAACGGCGAGGCCCCGGTGCCGGTGGTGGCGCCGGCCACCCCGGGGGAGTGCTTCACCGCCGCCCTGGACGCCGCCCGGATCGCCCTCACCTACCGCACCCCGGTGTTCCTGCTGTCCGACGGCTACCTCGCCAACGGCTCGGAGCCCTGGCGGATCCCGGAGCCCGGCGAACTCCCGGACCTGCGGGTGCCGTTCGCCACCGAGCCCAACCACGACGGGGAGTTCTGGCCGTACCTGCGCGACCCGGTGACGCTGGCCCGTCCCTGGGCGGTGCCGGGCACCCCGGGCCTGGAGCACCGCATCGGCGGCATCGAGAAGCAGGACGGCACGGGCAACATCTCCTACGACCCGGCCAACCACGACTTCATGGTCCGCACCCGCCAGGCCAAGATCGACGGCATCGCCGTACCCGATGTCACCGTGGACGACCCCGGCGGCGCGGCGGACACCCTGGTGCTCGGCTGGGGCTCCACCTACGGGCCGATCACGGCGGCGGTACGGCGGGTGCGCGCCGAGGGCGGCCGGATCGCCCAGGCCCATCTGCGGCACCTGAACCCCTTCCCCGCGAACCTCGGCACCGTGCTGTCCGGCTACCGCACCGTGCTCGTGCCGGAGATGAACCTCGGCCAGCTCACCCAACTGTTGCGCGCCCGCTGGCTGGTGGACGCCCGGGCGCTCACGCAGGTCAACGGCATGCCGTTCAAGGCGGAGCAGCTCGCCACGGCGCTGAAGGAGGCCATCGATGACTGACACCGGCAACCCACTGCTGCAGCTGGTCCCCAAGGCCGAGGCCAGGCAGACGGCCAAGGACTTCAAGTCGGACCAGGAGGTGCGCTGGTGCCCGGGCTGCGGTGACTACGCGATCCTCGCCGCCGTACAGGGCTTCATGCCCGAACTCGGCCTGGCCCGGGAGAACATCGTCTTCGTCTCCGGCATCGGCTGCTCCTCCCGCTTCCCGTACTACATGAACACCTACGGGATGCACTCCATCCACGGCCGCGCCCCCGCCATCGCCACCGGCCTCGCCGGCTCCCGCCCCGACCTGTCGGTGTGGGTGGTCACGGGCGACGGCGACGCGCTGTCCATCGGCGGCAACCACCTGATCCACGCCCTGCGCCGCAACGTCAACCTCAAGATCCTGCTCTTCAACAACCGCATCTACGGCCTGACCAAGGGCCAGTACTCCCCCACCTCCGAGACCGGGAAGATCACCAAGTCCACGCCGATGGGCTCGGTCGACGCGCCCTTCAACCCCGTCTCGCTGGCCCTCGGCGCCGAAGCCACCTTCGTGGCCCGGACCATCGACTCCGACCGCAAGCACCTCACCGGCGTGCTGCGCGCCGCCGCCGAACACCCGGGCACCGCCCTGGTCGAGATCTACCAGAACTGCAGCATCTTCAACGACGGCGCCTTCGACGCCCTCAAGGACCGCCAGCGGGCAGAGGAGGCGCTGATCCGGCTGGAACACGGCCGGCCCATCCGCTTCGGCGCCGACGGCACGCGCGGCGTCGTGCGCGACCCGCGGACCGGGGGCCTCGACGTCGTCACCGTGACCCCGGAGAACGAGGCGGACCTCGTCGTCCACGACAGCGGGGCGCACGACCCCACCACCGCCTTCGCCCTCTCCCGCCTGACCGACCCCACCCCCGTCGGCGTCTTCCGCGACACCGAAAGGACCGTCTACGACGCCGCCCTCAACGCCCAGCTGGACGCCGCGGTCGACCGGCACGGCAAGGGCGACCTGACCAGCCTCCTGACCGGCACCGACACCTGGACCGTCCTCGCCTGATCCCGCCCCCACCCACTTCGCAGGGAGACCGCCATGTCCACTCGCACCATCGACATCTGCATCGTCGGCGCCGGCCCCCGCGGCACCGTCGCGCTGGAACGCGTCTGCGCCAACGCGCTGCTGCTCAGCCCGGGCCAGGACGTCCACGTCCACGTCGTCGATCCCTACCCGGTCGGCGGCGGCCGGGTGTGGAAGTTCGACCAGCCGCGCGAGCTGCTGATGAACACCGTCGCCGGCGACGTCACCGTCTTCACCGACCAGACCGTCACCTGCGAGGGGCCGCTGACCCCCGGCCCCACCCAGTACCAGTGGGCCCGGATGGTCGCGGACGGCCTGGTGACCGACGTCAGCGACGAGGCGAAGGCCGAGGCGGCGCAGATGGAGGCCTGGTCGTACGCCTCCCGCGCCTTCCAGGGCGAGTACCTGGGCTGGTCGTTCCGGCACATCGTGGAGCGCGCCCCGGCCGGGGTGTCCGTCAGCGTGCACCAGACCCGGGCGGTCTCCGTCACGGAGTCCCCGGACGGGATGCAGGAGGTGCGGCTGGCGGGCGAGGACCTGCCGCTGCGGGTGGACGCCGTGGTGCTCGCCCAGGGCCACTACGACGTGGCGCCCACCACCCGCGAGCAGCACCTCATCGACTTCGCGGCCCGGCACGGACTGCACTACGTGGCCCCCAACAGCCCCGCCGAGGCGGACCTTTCCTGGGTCGCGGCCGGCGAGCCGGTCATCGTGCGCGGCCTCGGCCTCAACTTCTACGACTACATGATCCTGCTCAGCGAGGGCCGCGGCGGTCACTTCGTCACCGAGGGCGACGGCCTGCGCTACCTGCCCAGCGGCGAGGAGCCGGTGATGTACGCGGGCTCCGGGCGCGGCATGCCCTACCGGGCCCGGGCGGAGATCAAACAGGAGGTCGTACCCCGCTACAAGCCGGACTTCATCACGGCCACCGAGATAGCCGAGCTGCGGCTCGGCGCCGGCACCGGACGCACCGACTTCCTGCGGGACCTGTTCCCGCTGGTCGCCAAGGAGGTCGCCTGGGTGTACTACCGGGCGCTGCTGAAGGACACCGCACCCGAGGGGCACGCCCGGCTGGTGGCCGAGTTCCCCGGCCTGCGGTGGGGCAGCCCCCGGATGGAGCGGCTCATCGAGGAACTGGTGCCCGACCCGGAGCTGAGGTTCGACTGGAAGCGCCTGGACCGTCCGGCGGACGGGATCGGCTTCGCAGGGCAGGCCGCCTTCCGGGACTGGATCACCGCCCAACTGGCCGAGGACCTGCGGCACTCCAGGCTCGGCCCGGAGCGCAGCGCGGTGAAGGCGGCCGCCGCGGTGATGCGCGACCTGCGCGAGGAGGTGCGGGCGGTCATCTCCCACCAGGGCATCAGCGGCGCCTCGTACCGCGACCACATCGACCGCTGGTTCAGCGGCCTGAACAACTACGCGGCCAGCGGCCCGCCGGCCACCCGGGTGGCCCAGCTGCTGGCGCTGGTGCGGGCGGGGATCGTCGAACCGCTCGGCCCCCGGATGAAGGTGAGCGCCGAGGAGGACGACGGTGTCTTCCTGGCCTCCTCCCCGGACGTGCCCGGCACCGAGGTGCGGGCCACCGCGCTGGTGGAGGCGCATCTGCCGCTCACCGACGTCCGCCGGGCCACCGATCCGCTGCTCGCCTCGCTGCGCGCGGCGGGGGAGTGCCGGGCGCACTTCATCCCGGACGCCGACGGCGGCGGGTACGAGACCGGCGGCCTGGACGTGACCGAGTCGACGTTCCAGGTGGTGCGCGGCGACGGCACCCCGCACCCGGCCCGCTTCAGCTACGGCCCGCCGGTCGAGTCCGTGCAGTGGGTCACGGCCATCGGCGCCCGTCCGCACGTCAACTCCCGCACGCTGCTCCAGGGCGACTCCATCGCCCGTTCGTGCCTGCGCCAGGGCATGGCGCGGCTCGCCCGTCTCGACGCCGACGACGCGGCCCGCCGCGAGACGGCGACCACTGTCCCGCTGGCCGGCTGACACCCCCCGAGGAGACGGCAATGATCACGCTTGAGGCTGTACGAAAGCATGCCGCGACGGCACCGGACCGCGTGGCGGTCAGCGACGGCCAGGAGACGCTGACCTGGGCGGAGCTGGCGGACCGGGTGGCGGCGGTGCGGGCCTGGCTGACCCGCTCGCTGGACGCCGACGAGTCCCACCGGGCGATGGTGATCGCGGGCAACACCGTGCGCGTCGTGGTGGCCACCGCCGCGCTGACCTCGCTGGGCATCCCGTGGGTGGGGGTCGACCCGGAGCGGGACGGCGCCACGATCGGCGAGCAACTGGCCGCCGTGGAGCCCACGTTCATCGTGGTGGACAGCTCGCTGCCGAACCTGCCGCAGGACTTCTGGCCGCGCTGGGGCGACACCGCCGTACTGCTCGACCTGGTGGCGTTCCCCGCGTTCGACACCCGGGTCACGCACTACCTGGCCGTCGCCGAGGGCGAACACCAGCCGGCCCCCTGGGTCCAACCCCCGTTCAGCGCACTGGGCTTCACCAGCGGCACCACCGGAACCCCGAAGCTGTTCGTGCGCCGCAAGCGCACCGAGAACCAGCGGGTCGCCTTCCTGCGGGACCGCTTCGCGTTCGGCCCCGGCGACTCCTTCCTGATCACCTCGCCCCTCGCCTTCGCCTCCGGACACGTGTGGGCGGGCGCCGCCCTCGCGCTCGGCGCCACGGTGCGGCTCGGCCCGCCGGACGCCGAGGCGGCCGTGGAGGTGCTGGCCACGGAGCGGCTGACCGGCGCGTTCTTCGTGCCGCCGTTCCTCGACCGGGTGCTGGAGGCGGCCACCACCACCCACCGGGGCGCCGATCTGACCGCGCTGCGCTTCCTGCTCACCGGCGGCCGGCACATCAGCCCGCGCACCATCGACCAGACCCGGGCCCGCCTCGGCGACCTGCTGTACGTGTACTACGCGACCACCGAGACCGGCATCAACACCATGGCCGATCCGGCCGACCTGGCCGCCGCCCCGTACGCGGCGGGCCGCTTCATGCCGGGCGTGACGGTCCGCGCGCTCGACCCCGACACCCTCGGCGAACTGCCGCCCGGCCGGGTGGGATTGCTGGCGATCGACAGCGCGTACGCCATGGACGAGTACGTGCACCGGCCGCTGGACACCGTCGAACTGGACGGCCGTCGGCACATCCTGACCAGCGACTACGGCTACCTCGGCGACGACGGGCGGCTCTACATCACGGCACGCTCCGAGCCCCGCCTCGACGTCGTACGCGTGGAGGGGGCCATCAAGGAGGACCCGGCGGTGCGCGATGTGTGCGTCACCTCGGGTCTGGACGGCGCGGACACGGGCGCGGTCGCGGTGGTGGTGCTGCGGCCCGGACTGGCCCCCGAGCTGCGGGACCGGGCCCTGGCCCGGGCCGGTGAGGTCCTCGGGCGGTTCGCCGGCCCGGCCAGGGTCACCGAGGCCGAGCGCATCCCGTACAACAGCGCGGGCAAGGTGGCGCTGCTGGTGCTGCGGGAGGAGCTGGCCGTGCGGCTGAGCGCCGCCTGATCTTCCATGGAAACCGCACGTCAGAGCCCCTGCCGCAAGTCGGTGGGGGCTCTGCCTTGCGCTCTGTACCTACTAGTATGTACAGTCGAGTCATGAAGGCGACGAAGGAACACCTCGTCGAGGCCGCCGCCGAGTTGCTCTGGGAACGCGGCTACGCGGCGACCAGCCCGGCGATGATCCAGAAGCGCTCCCACGCCGGACAGGGGAGCATGTACCACCACTTCTCCGGCAAGGCCGACCTGGCCGTCACCGCCATGCGGCACTCCGCGGGCCAGCTGCGGCTCGCCACGGAGACGGCGCTGGACAGCGGCACGACGGCCCTGGAACGGGTCGGCGCCTACCTCGACATGGAACGCACCCCGCTCGCCGGCTGCCGTGTCGGCCGGCTCGTCCAGGACCCCGACGTCGTCGCCGACGACCGGCTGCGCGCCCCCGTGGAGGAGTTCTTCACCTGGCTCCAGCAGCGCATCGCCGATGTGCTCGCCGAGGGCGTGCGCAGCGGCGAACTGCGCCCGGACACCGACGTCGCGGCCATGGCCTCGCTCGTCATCGCCACCGTCCAGGGCGGCTATGTGCTCGCCCGCGCCCAGCAGGACCAGGCGGCGTTCCGCCGCGCCACCGAGGCCGCGAAGAGCGCCCTGGCCCATCTCAGGGCGTGACCCGACCGTCCGCCGCCAACCCCCGCTGCCCGGGGCGCGGCACCCCTCGCGAACAGGGTCACCGCCCTGCCGAACCGTCGCACCACCCCGCCGAACCCTCGCACCACCCCGCTCGCCGGACCCCGCCCCGGCACCGCCGAAAGAAGGTTCACCCCATGACCACCGTCCCCGACTCGCCGACGAGCACGGCACGCCAGCCGATAGGCACGCCCGCCACGCCGGCCGCTCCCGCCGCGCCGGTGCGCAGCGCGCGCCACACCGCCCTCGCCCTCGCCGCCGTCTGCCTCGGCTTCTTCATGATCCTGCTGGACGGCAGCGCCCTGAACATCGCCCTGCCCGCCATCGAGCGGGACGTGCACGGCTCGATGGCCGCCCTCCAGTGGGTCGTCACCATCTACACCATCCCGCTGGCCAGCATCCTGCTCACCGCCGGCAGCATCAGCGACCGCTGGGGCGCCCGCCGGCTGTTCGTCTCCTCGCTCGCCGCGTTCACCGCCGCGTCCCTGCTGTGCGCGCTCAGCCCGAACCTGACGGTCCTGGTGGTGGCCCGCTTCCTCCAGGGCATCGCGGCCGGCGGTCTGCTGCCCACCACCCTGGCGATCATCGCCCGCACCTACCCCGACCCGATCGAGCGCGCCAAGGCCATCACCGTGTGGGGCGCCACCGGCGGACTCGCCCTCGTCGCCGGCCCGATCGGCGGCGGCGCGCTGACCGAACTCCTCGGCTGGCGCTCGATCTTCCTCATCAACGTGCCCGTCGGCCTGATCACCCTCTACCTCGCCCAGCGCTACGCCGGCGAGACCCCCCGGCGCGAGGCCCGCGCCGCCGACCTGCCCGGCCAGCTGACCGGCATCATCGCCCTCTCCGCGATCGTCGCCTACCTGATCGAGGGCGGCTCGCTGGGCTGGCTCGCCCCCGTCCCGCTCGTCCTGCTCGCCGTCGCCGTCGTCACCGCGATCACCTTCGTCGCCGTCGAGTCCCGCTCCCAGCACCCGATGCTGCCGCTGGCCGTCTTCCGCCGCGCCGCGTTCTCCGCCTCCATCACCAACGGCTTCGCCTTCCAGTTCGGCGGATACGGCCTCCAGTTCATGCTCGCCATCTACCTCCAGCAGCAGTGGGGCCTGAGCGCGGAGAAGACCGGCGTGTACTTCCTGCCCTTCGGCATCGCCTGGGTGTTCGGCACCATCGTCCTCAACCGCCGCCTCGTGCACCGCGGTCCGCGGTTCCTGCTGTGGACCGGCGCCCTGTCCTCCTTCATCGGCAGCGCCCTGCTGCTCGGCGTCACCGACCAGAGCACCTGGCCGCTGTTCGCCATCGGCACCGGCCTGACCGGCCTCGGCTGCGGAGTGTTCTCGCCCAGCCTCAACGCCGCCGCCCTGCTGGCCATCGACCCGGCCTACGCCGGCCTCGGCTCCGGCGTCCTCAACACCGCCCGCCAGGTCGGCATGGCGATGGGCGTGGCACTGCTCGGCTCCCTGATCGGCATGCACGACACCATGCTCGGCCTGCGCGTGAGTGTCGTCCTGGTGGCGCTCTGCTTCTTCGCCATCATCGGCCTGAGCGTCGCGTACGTGCCGCGCAAGGAGACCGCCTGACCAACCCGCACCGGGCGGGGCCGTGCCGGACGGACCACCGACGGCACGGCCCCGCCGCCCCTCCGCAAACCCAGCGACAGAACGGCAAGGAGCGCCCCCATGCGCGCAGTAGTGGCCGAGCGGCACGGCGGCCCCGACGTACTCACCGAGACCGAACGCCCCGACCCCCGGCCGGGCCCCGGCGACCTGCTGGTCCGCCTGACCGCCGCCGGCGTCAACTACAAGGACGTCTACGAACGCGAGGGCCGCGCCGCGCTGCGCGCCCCCTTCGTCCCCGGCAGCGAGGGCGCGGGCACGGTCGTGGCCACCGGCGCGGACGTCGCCGGGTTCCGGCCCGGCGACCGCGTCGCCTGGTGCGCGGCCCCCGCCTCCTACGCCGAACTCGTCGCGGTGCCCGCCCGCGCCGCGGTGCGCGTCCCGGACGGCATCTCCGACAGCGACGCCGCCGCGGCCATGCTCCAGGGGCTGACCGCCCACTACCTGACGACCTCCACCTACCGGGCGGCCGAGGGCGAGACCGCGCTCGTGCACTCCGCGGCCGGCGGCCTCGGACAGCACCTGGTGCGCCTGCTCGTCCGCCGGGGCGCCCGCGTCATCGGCACCGTCTCCACGCCCGGCAAGACCGCCGCGGCCGAGGCGGCCGGCGCCCACCACGTCATCGTCCGCGGCGCCGCCGACGACCTGACCCGGCAGGTCCTCGACCGCACCGACGGCAGGGGAGTGGACGTCGTCTACGACGGCATCGGCAAGGACACCTTCGAGGCGGGCCTCGCCGCGCTGCGGCCCCGTGGGATGTTCGTGCTGGTCGGCGCCGCCTCCGGGCCCGTCCCACCGCTCGACCCGCAGTCGCTCGCGCCCCGCGGCTCGCTGTTCCTCACCCGCCCCACCCTGGTCGACCACGCCACCGACCCCGCCGAACTGGCCGACCGCGCCGCCGACGTCTTCGGCTGGCTGCGCGAGGGCGTGCTGAAGACCACGATCGGCGGCCGGTACGGCTTCGACCGGGCCGCCCGCGCCCACGCCGACCTCCAGTCCGGCACCACCACCGGCAAACTCCTCCTCCAGCCGGGGCACTGAGCGGCCCGCGGACCGGAGGACAGCCGAAGGAACGGAGACACTCCATGACCCGTTTCGCCCGCATCGCGTACACCGGCTCGGTCCGCGACGTCCAAGAACGCAACGGCAGCGGCCAGGCCATGCTGCGGCAACTGGACGGACCCGACGAACCCGACCCGCTCGGACCGGTGGAGCAGCAGTTCATCGCCGAACGCGACAGCTTCTACATGGCCACCGTCAGCGAGACCGGCTGGCCCTACATCCAGCACCGCGGGGGCCCGCCCGGCTTCCTGCACGTGCTGGACGAGCACACCGTGGCCTTCGCCGACGTGGGCGGCAACCGGCAGTTCATCACCGCCGGAAACCTGCGGCACAACGACCGGGTCGCCCTCTTCCTGATGGACTACGCCTACCGCACCCGGCTGAAACTGCTCGGCCGCGCCCGCTGGCAGGACGCCGACGAGGCCCCTGCCCTGGCCGGCCGGCTCGCCCGGCCACGCACCGACGGCCGCCTGGAACGGCTCGTCACCATCACCGTCGAGGGCCTCAGCTGGAACTGCCCCAAACACATCACCCCCCGCTTCACCCCGGCCGAACTGGACGAGGTGCTGCAACCGATCCGGGACGAGATCACCAGGCTGAGGGAGGCGAACCGAGCCCTCACCGCCGAGAAGAAGGAGTAATTCACGAGCGCGATCCCGAAGACGAGGAACGCCCTTGTGGAGCGGGTCGCCCGGCAACCGGAATCCCCCTCGGTCGAGCGCAAGTTGCTATTGATCCGAGGCAAGCCGGCGCCCCTGCCCTCCGCCGGATTCCGAACCCACTGATCGATATGCACCTGCAAATATGGTGACCCGGGTTCCGGAACGTCGGTCTCCCTCGCGGCGCTCCCGTGGCCGCGGGGGAGACCGGGGTGTCGCCGGGCCATCCCGGCGGCGTAACCTAAGGGCGCCATGCCGTACGAACCTCCTACACACACCGTCGAGCGCTCCCTGCGCGCCACGACCGGAGCGAAGGTCATCGCCGGTGTCGACGAGGTGGGGCGCGGCGCCTGGGCCGGACCCGTCACCGTCTGCGCGGCGGTCACCGGACTGCGCCGACCGCCCGCGGGCCTGACCGACTCCAAGCTGCTGACCCTCAAGCGACGCACCGAACTGGACGAGATCCTGCGGGCATGGGTGACCTCGTACGCGCTGGGGCATGCTTCCCCGGAGGAGATCGACGGCATGGGGATGACGGCCGCGCTGCGGCTCGCCGCGGTCCGCGCCCTGGAGGCCTTGCCCGTCCGTCCCGACGCCGTCATCCTCGACGGGAAACACGACTACCTCGGTGCCCCATGGCGGGTGCGCACGGTGATCAAGGGCGATCGGTCGTGCGTCGCCGTCGCGGCGGCCTCCGTGATCGCCAAGGTTCAGCGCGACAAAATGATGGCCGAACTGGGTGCCGACCATGCAGACTTCGGGTTTGCGGACAACGCCGGGTATCCGTCGCCCGTGCACAAAGCCGCACTGGAAGAGCGGGGCCCCACCCCGCACCACCGTTTGTCGTGGGCGTATCTTGATGCGCTGCCCCAGTGGCGGCATCTCAAGAAGGCCCGCACGTGGGCGGACGGAAACGTTCCGGAGATCGAGGGTCAGCTCGGCTTCGATTTCTGATCGTTCCGCTCGCACTGATGTGCCACCCCGTCGTCAGTGCCGTTTCAACGTTTGATAAAAATCAGCTCATGCCTCTCATTCCCGAGGAGCCTCAGATTCACGAGAGTGCCCAGGGTCCCCGCGCCACACCGGCCAGCGGCCGCACCGCGCCGACCCCTCGCCCCGTACCCGGCCCCCGCCCCGCGGCGCCGTCCCGCCCCGGTCGTCCCGGCCCTCAGCGGCCCACGCCGCCGGTGCAGCGCACGCCGCGTGACGTGGCTCCGGCCAAGCCGGGCCCGTCCGGTCCGGCCGCTCCCGCCGCCGTGGCCGGCCCGCAGATCCAGCTGATCCCGGCCTCGGCCGAGGGTGCGCTCGACGCCGCCGAAGAGGCCGTCGACCTGTTGCTGGACTCGGGCCGGGCCCCCGGCGACGTACTCGTGATCACCACCGGTGCCCAGCACCCGTGGGCCGAGCACGAACTGTCCTTCGGCGAAGCGTCCTACTGGGCGCAGCACGACGCCGGTGACGACGTCTTCTACACGGACGCCGCCATCGCCTCCCGTGCCGCGTCCCGTCCGGTGGTCGTCGTGGCCGTCAACGGGGGCCCGGCCTCCGCCGCCGGCACCGCCCTCCCGCTGGCCCACTCCCGGGCCGGTGCCCTGCTGATCGTCTGCGGTGACCCGCAGCAGATCAACGGGGTGCTGGGCATCGGCGTCTGACCCGGCGCGCCCAGGCACCCCGGGCACCCGGAAACCCGGGCGGCCGGGAGGCAGCCAGGGGCCGGGGCTCGGCGAGCCCGGGCGGCGAGCCGTCCGAGCGGTCACCGCACGAAGCGGCCTCCGGCGTCCCCGGGCAACGGGAGCGCCGCGCCGGATCGCCCCGGGTGGGAATGATCGCCGGAAGGCGGTACGGCCCTCGGGCCGCGCCCACCGGATCGGCCGCGCCCGGCGCGCTCCGACTGCCCCGCGGTACCACCCGGTTGGTGCCCAGGACGCCCGCAGCGGGAGGGGGGACCTTCCGTCGGCGGCGTCCGGCCCGGCCGGTGGGGGCAGAGCGGGTGCCGGTGCCGTAGGGCCGCGGATCGGTCGGTCGCCCGAGCGGGCGTCGTGCGTCCGCGCACCGTTCGTTATGGGTGTCGTATGTCCATGACGCGGTCGGTGGCTCGTAGGGGGCGCCCTGCGCCCATGGGCTCGTCCCGCGTGGGCGCCGGGCGTACGCGGATCGGCCACGAGCCGGTACCGCGCCTACGCCGACCGGCCCGGTGCGGCCGTACCCTCAGCGGGCAGCGGCCCGGCGCAGCACCTCGGAGACCGGTCCGCCGGTACGCGGCGCGGGCGGCGGGGCGTCCGCCGTGGCGAAGGGCTCCGGCGCCGAATGGGCGTTGGGGCGACGGCCGCCGCGGCCCTCGCCGAGCACCTGCCAGCCGTCGTGGGTCAGCGTGATGTACGCCCCGCAGCGCAGCCCGTGCAGCGTGCAGGCGTCGCGCAGCCCCCACATCCAGGCGCCGTCCTCCTCGGTCCAACGCGCGTCGCCCTCGCGGCAGTAGAGCAGGACGGCGGTGCGCACCGGGGTACGGCGGCGCAGATCATGCGGAATGACCCGGCGCAGTTGGGACAGCAGCGCGTTGCGCAACATCCAGCCGTCCGCCGGGGCGGCGCGGGGGCTGAACGAGGCGCTGGCGCACAGCCGCTCCTCCGGATCGAGGACGGCCACGATCGCCGTGGACGGCCTCGGATGATGACGGGCGTGGAGCCCGCTGACGACCTCACGCGGGTTGCGCAGCAGGGGAATTCCGGCGGCGGCCCACTCCGCCGGCTCCAGCAGGCGGCCCGCGGAAGCGGTGGAGGTCGACAACGAGGCCGCCGAGGACGAGGCGAATCCGAAGGTCACGTTCCTCCCTTCGGCTACGCGCCCACACTGCGGGCGAGGTCGGATTCGGGAGCGCGCACCACAGTGGAGCCCGGCCGGATCACGGGCGGACCGTGCGGGGAGCGGATCTCAATTCTTCCTGTCGAACTGGGATGCGGCAACGAGCAATTGGGGCCGCCGCCGGTTATCGGATGGTGCGTCGCTTATATCCCTACCCACAGGTCAGGCCGCTGACGCATGGGCCCGGGCGCGCGGACGATACCGGAGGGCATGCCGTCCGTCACGCCGGGTGAAGTGGCCGATTGTCCGTGCCGTCGGGTTGCATGGAGGCATGAACGATCTGGAGCTGCGTGCCGAAGCCGACGCCATCCTCGCCGAGCTGGTCGGTGATCCGACGGGGGCGGCGCGGCTGCGGGAGGACCAGTGGCAGGCGGTGGCGGCGCTGGTGGTGGAGCGCCGCCGCGCCCTGGTGGTGCAGCGCACGGGGTGGGGCAAGTCCGCGGTGTACTTCGTGGCCACCGCCCTGCTGCGCCGACGCGGCTCCGGACCTACGGTGATCGTCTCCCCGCTGCTGGCGTTGATGCGCAACCAGGTCGAGTCGGCGGCGCGGGCCGGTATCCATGCGCGGACCATCAACTCGGCCAATCCGGAGGAGTGGGAGACCATCCACGGGGAGGTCGACCGCGGTGACGTCGACGTTCTCCTGGTGAGCCCGGAACGCCTCAATTCGGTGGACTTCCGTGAGCACATGCTGCCCAAGCTCGCGGCGACGACGGGCCTGCTGGTGGTGGACGAGGCGCACTGCATCTCCGACTGGGGCCACGACTTCCGCCCCGACTACCGCAGGCTGCGGGCGATGCTGGCCGAGCTCGCCCCGGGGGTGCCGGTGCTGGCCACCACGGCGACCGCCAACGCCCGGGTCACGGCGGACGTGGCCGAGCAGCTGGGCACCGGTGCCGGCGAGGCACTGGTGCTGCGCGGTCCCCTCGACCGGGAGAGCCTGCGGCTGGGCGTGGTGCGGCTGCCGGACGCGGCGCACCGGATGGCGTGGCTGGCCGAGCACCTGGACGAGCTGCCCGGTTCCGGGATCATCTACACACTCACCGTGGCCGCCGCCGAGGAGGCCACCGCGTTCCTGCGGCAGCGCGGTCTCGAGGTGGCCTCGTACACGGGCAGGACGGAGAACGCGGACCGGCAGCAGGCCGAGGACGACCTGCTGCACAACCGGGTCAAGGCGCTGGTGGCCACCTCCGCGCTGGGGATGGGCTTCGACAAGCCGGACCTGGGCTTCGTGGTCCACCTCGGCTCGCCGTCCTCACCGATCGCCTACTACCAGCAGGTGGGTCGCGCGGGACGCGGCGTGAAGCACGCGGAGGTGCTGTTGCTGCCGGGCAAGGAGGACGAGGCGATCTGGCGCTACTTCGCCGAGACCGCCTTCCCGCCCGAGGAACAGGTGCGCCAGACCCTCGCGGCCCTCGCCGAGGCGGGACGGCCACTGTCCGTGCCGGCCCTGGAAGGCTCGGTGGATCTGCGGCGCAGCCGGCTGGAGACGATGCTGAAGGTGCTGGACGTGGACGGCGCCGTGCGGCGGGTGAAGGGCGGATGGACGGCCACGGGTTCCGGCTGGGTGTACGACACCGAGCGGTACGCACGGGTGGCCCGGCAGCGCGCGGCCGAGCAGCAGGCGATGCGCTCCTACGTCACCACCAGCGAGTGCCGCATGGAGTTCCTGCGTCGCCAGCTCGACGACGAGGAGGCCGCGCCGTGCGGTCGCTGCGACAACTGCGCGGGTGCCTGGGCCGACCCCGCCGTCTCGGCGGAGACCCTCGCGGGGGCGACGAAGGAACTCGGCCGCCCGGGGGTGGAGGTCGAGCCGCGCCGGATGTGGCCGACGGGCATGCCCGCGCTGGGCGTCGACCTCAAGGGGCGCATCCCGGCCCAGCAGCAGTGTTCCACCGGCCGGGCGCTGGGGCGGCTCTCCGACATCGGCTGGGGCAATCGGCTGCGGCCACTGCTGTCCGAGCAGGCGCCCGACGAGCCGGTCCCCGAGGATGTGCTGAAGGCGGTGGTGACGGTCCTCGCGGACTGGGCGCGCTCTCCGGGCGGCTGGATGTCGGACGGCCCGGACGCCTCCTCCAGGCCGGTCGGAGTCGTCGCGGTACCGTCCCTGACCCGCCCCCGGCTGGTCGCGTCCCTCGCCCAGGGAGTCGCGAACATCGGGCGGCTCCCTTACCTCGGCAGCCTGGCGTACACCGGGCCGAACGGCGCGCACGCGGCGCGACGCAGCAACTCCGCCCAACGGCTCCGCGCGCTGGCCGGCGCCTTCACCCTCCCCGAGGACCTGGCCGACGCCCTGGCCCGCACCCCGGGACCGGTCCTGCTCGTGGACGACTACACCGACTCCGGCTGGACCCTCGCGGTCGCCGCCCGCCTGCTGAGGCAGAACGGAGCCGACCAGGTCCTGCCACTGGTGCTCGCGGCGGCGGGCTGAAAGGTCCCGGAGCCGACCGAGGCGCTCGCCGCCGCGCAGGGCAGCGGGAGAACCCCTGCCCTCTCCCGCGCGATCACGCATCCCCGCCGTGCCGCGGACCGCCCAGGCCGCCGGCCGCTCCACCACGCCCTGCGAAGTCCTCACGCGGCCGGGCGGCGCCCGTGGCGTCCCCGAACGGACCGGCCGGACGCGGATCTGTGGACAACCGCCCGAGGGTTGTCGTGTCCCTGATTCGAGTTGTCCACAGGCTCCAGCGGGAATCCGGGATCCGCGAGATCGTCGGCGCATGACGAATCACAGCGAAACCACCGGATCCTTCGAAAACAGTGGTATCCCGGGCGATGAATCCCCGGCCGATCCGTCCGCGCACACCGAGCAGGTCACCCTGCGCACCCCGGCCGAGCTGGCCGACGCCCTGCCCTACCTGCTGGGCTACCGCCCGGAGGACAGCATGATCCTGGTCGCGCTGCACGACCGAGGCGGCAAGGGCAGGTTCGGCGGCCGGGCCCGGCTCGGCATCCCCGCCCACGAGGAGGACTGGGAGGAAGCCGCCCGCCAACTGGCCCGCGGCCTGGTCACCGGCAGCGAACGGCGCGGCGCCAAGCCCGAGCAGATGGTGGCCTACGTCTGCCAGGAGCCGGCCCCGGGGGAGACCGGCCGCGACGTCAAACGCCGGCTCGCCCGCCTCGCCCATCTGATGCGCGTCCAGTGCGGCGACCTCGACGTGCCGGTCATCGAGGCCCTGTGCATCTCGGACGGCCGCTTCTGGTCGTACTGCTGCCCCGTCGCGGACTGCTGCCCGCAGGACGGCACCCCGATGGGCCTGCCCGGCACCTCCGTGCTCGCCGCCGCGGCCACCTACGCCGGCTTCCAAGTCCGGGGCACGCTCAAGGAGTTGCGCGCCCGGCTCCAGCCCTGGGAGACCACCGCGGCACTGGAGCAGGAGATGGCCCTGGACACGGCCGGCATGGACCTCGTGCCCCGCATCCTCGACGAGTCGGGGCGCGCCCAGGTGGCCGAGGAGACCCTCGCCCTCGCCGAGCGCCTCCTGCGCCGTCTGTCGGCGGCGGCCCCGGTCGCCGGGACGCTCCCGGCAGACCTGCGCGACGACGGCCTGATCGGGCACGACGAGGCGGCCCTGCTGATCCTCGGCCTCCAGGACCGCAACACCCGCGACCGGGCCGCCGCGTGGATGGAGGGCGACGCGGCCCAGCCGGCGCTGCGCCTCTGGCGTTCCCTCGCTCGCCGCTGCGTCGGCCCCTACGGCGAGCACGCCGCCGCCCCGCTGACCCTGGCCGGCTGGGTCGCCTGGTCCACGGGCGACGAACTCGAGGCCCGCGAGGCACTGGCCATGGCCCTCGGCGCCGACCCGGACTACCTGTTCGCCCGCCTCCTGCACCAGGCCTGCAACGAAGGACTCGACCCGGAGTCCATCCGCCGCTGCCTGCGCGGTGTGCGGCCCGGGGACGCGCCCGACGCGAAACCAGACCCTGCCGGTACGCGCGCGGAACCCCCGGGAGCCGCGGTGAAGGCGAAGGGCGTGGAGCCCATGGAAGTCGACAAGCCCGCGGAATCCGCGGAACCGAGGGCTTCGGGACCCTCCGGCGAGCCGGACGCCGGCGCGAGCGGTCGCCGACGGCGCCGGACGCGTTCCGCGACCACCGGCGGCGACGGCTCGCCCGCGACCCGGACGCCCGCGCCCCGAACGACCGCGAGCCGCGCGGCAGGAGGCCGACGTCGGCCCGCCGCCTCCCGCCCGGCCACCGACCAGCCCCCGAGTCGTGCCGCCCGGCACCCCGGCGGCACGCGCGGCCGCGCCAAGGGCCCCGGCGAGACCACCGTCACCGGCGCCCCGGCGGCAGGACTCTCCCGGGAACCGGAGGCGGAGGACGCAGGATGATCACCGCCTGACCTGGACGGGAGCGGCGGTCGCCGTCCATAATCCGACGAAGCGGAAGCAGCGCGTGCGGGCCCGGCGAACGACGTGTTTATCGTCAGGCAGACGACTATGATCGCGGCATGTCCTACGACCCGTCAGCCTTTCCGCCCTTCGCTGTCACCGTGGACCTGGTCGTGCTGACCGTTCGCCGTCATTCGCTGTGCGCGATGGCGGTACGCCGGGGCGAGTCCCCCTTCCAGGGACGATGGGCGCTGCCCGGTGGTTTCGTACGGGCCGACGAGGACCTGTCCCAGGCGGCGGCGCGCGAGCTGGCCGAGGAGACCGGGCTGCGGGCGCACGACCCCTCGTCCCCCGCGCAGGACAACGGGGCGCACCTGGAGCAGCTGGCCACCTACGGAGACCCCGACCGCGACCCCCGGATGCGGGTCGTCAGCGTCGCGCACCTGGCGCTCGCCCCCGACCTGCCCGCACCCCGCGCGGGCGGCGACGCCAGCAACGCGCGCTGGGCGCCGGTCGACGAACTGCTCCAGCAGGGCGGTTACGGCCGGGACGGCGAGCCCCTCGCCCCACTGGCCTTCGACCACGCCCGGATCCTCGCCGACGGCGTCGAACGGGCCAGGTCCAAGATCGAGTACTCGTCGCTGGCCACCGCGTTCTGCCCGCCCGAGTTCACCGTCGGAGAGCTGCGCCGGGTGTACGAGGCCGTGTGGGGGGTGGCCCTCGACCCGCGCAACTTCCACCGCAAGGTCACCGGGACCCCCGGGTTCCTCGTGCCGACGGGGGGCACCACCACACGCCAGGGCGGCCGCCCCGCCCAGCTCTTCAGGGCCGGGGGCGCCACCCTGCTCAACCCCCCGATGCTGCGCCCCGAGGTCTGACCGGCGCGGACCCGGCCGGGCGGGGCTGGGGGGGCCTTGTTGCACCGAACGGAGGACACGGACCGGCTCGCGGGAGCGGCACCCGCCCCCTAATCCGCCCATACACGAAAAAACCGGACAACGCACGCTATCTTGCTGCAGGTGATCCAGGCCTTCGGACTGACCAGCACCTCCCGCAAGGCGCAGCCGCCCGCCGTCGACGACGTCTCCTTCGAGGCGCGCGCCGGGCAGATCACCGTGCTCCTGGGTACCGCCGGCGCGGGCAAGACCACCACTTTGAGGCTGATGCTCGCCCTGGAGCACGGGCGCGGGATCACCTACTTCAGGGGGTGGCCCCTGCACCGGATCGCCCACCCGGCGCGTGAGGTCGGCGTGCTCCTCGGCGACGTGCCGGGGCACCCGGCCCGTACGGTCCGCGGTCATCTGCGCATGCTCTGCGCGGCGTCGGGCGTCCCGGCACGCCGAGCCGACGAACTCCTCGAAGCCGTCGGACTCGTCAGCTTCCGCGAGGAACGCCTCGGCACGCTGTCCCGCGGCATGGACCGCAGGCTCGGCCTGGCCTGCGCCCTGCTGCCCGACCCGCACACGCTCGTCCTGGACGACCCCGCCCGCGGCCTCTGCGCCCGGGAGGCGCAGTGGCTGCACGACATGCTGCGTGCCCACGCCGACCAGGGTGGCACCGTGCTGCTGGCCACGGGCGACCCGAGGGAGGCCGCGCGCACCGCCGACCGGGTCGTCACCCTCGACGCCGGCCGGCTCGTCGCCGACCAGGTGGCCGAGGAGTTCGCCCGTACCCGGCTGCGGCCGCGTGTGGCCGTACGCACCCCGTACGCCCGGCGCCTCGCGGCCGTACTCGCCAAGGAGGCGCGCACCGGCCGCCGTTCCGTCGAGGTCGTGCACGAGGGCGGCAACCGCCTTTCCGTGTACGGCACCACGACCGCCGACATCGGCGAGACGGCCTTCCGCCACGGCATCCTCGTCCACCAACTCGCCGACGAGGTGGGCGACATGGGGCCGGGCGCCGACAGCGGACCCGGTGCGGACGGCGCCGCGACCGACCACGGACCGGTCGTCCCCGGCCCGCCGCCGGGCATGCCCCGGACCGCGCCCGGCTCCGGGCCCGGGGAACGGCGGGCCACGGCGAAGAGCGGGAAGATCGTGTTCGGCTTCTCCGCACCGGACCCGTCGCCGCAGGACCGGCGGGCCGATCTGGTCGCGTCCGTCGGGTCCGGCGAGCCGGCCGGTCCCGCCGAGGACGGACCGCACACCTCCCGCCGACCGGAAGCGGTGCCGCAGGTGCGGACCGTCCTCGACGACCGGACGGCGCCCGCAGAAGCCCCCGCCCGGTCCTCCGCGCCCGAGCACCCCGACGCGCGACGGCATCCGGTGACGGCAGGTACCGAGAGCACGTCCCGCTCCGGGAAGCCGCACGGCCGGGGGCCGGAGACCGCCGGCGGCCGCATGGCCGCGGCGGGCCTCTCCGCCCTGCGCGCCTACCTGCCAGGAGCCAGAAAGCCCGGCTTCCGGACGCCACGCACCGCGGACGCCCGGACCGAAGGCGCCCGCGCCCTCGACACCTCCGCCCTTCCGCCCCTCATCTCGGTTCGTCCCGCCCCCGCCCCGCTGTGCCCGCTGCGCTACGAACTCCGGCGGGCCGCGGGTGTCGGCACCGGGTTCTTCGTCTGCGGCGCCGCGCTCGTGATCTCCGTGCTCACCGCCGTGGTGCTGGCCGGAATCGGCCACACCCCGCAGGCCCGGCTGTTCGCCGCGTGGCCACGCGAACTGCCGCTGCCGCCCGCCGCGCTCGCGGCCGGACTGCTCGGCGCGCTGGCCTTCGGGGACGAGTTCCGCCACCCCGCACTGGCGGCCGACCGCGGCACCGTGCCCCGCAGGCTCGGGCTGCTGGCCGCCAAACTCCTCGTCTCCGGAACCACCGCTGCCCTGCTCGCCTTCCTCACCGTGGGCTGCGACGCCGAGGCGCTCCACCTGGTCCACGGCCGGGAGGCGACACAGGTCCCCGAGGACTGGCTTTCGCTGACCGCGAGTTGGTTCGCCCTCATGACCGGGTGCGCGTGGGCCGGCGTGCTCGCCGCCGGTGTCTTCCGGTCCACCTCGGCCGGCCTCGCCGCCGTCCTCGCCGTGCCCGTGGTCGTCGTACCCCTTGTCCACCGGGGACTTCGGGGCGCGGCCGTGGGGATGGCGGCCGATCTCCCCGCGCGCTCGCGGGAGGTGTTCCTGCTCCAGTGGCCGTTCGGAGGGGACCGCTACCTGCTGGCGATGGCGCGACTGCTCGTCCAACCCGTGGGCGGCGCACTGGTGTTGTCCCTGACGGCACTGCTGTGCGCGTATCTGTTCACGACGCTGCGAACCAGGACCTGATGACCGTTGCCCTTACGCTTCTGATCCGGCTTGTGCCCACAACTCCTCGCCGATGGCTCGTTTCCTTCCGATAAGGCGTCAATTGCGACGGTGTGAGCGATCACCCTTTCGTGTGCTTTTCACCAAAGACCTCAAGGGAGTTGGAGACGGCGCCGACAAAGGACTCGTGAGTACCCTTGCGCACACCATGATGACCGCCGCCCGCTCGTCAGACTCCGGTCTGGCCGGCCCGGGCGAACTCGACCGCTACTCCTACGGCGACGCCCCGGTGGGCGAACGCGTCGGAGCGCCCGCCTGGGACGGAGGGGAATCCGAGCTGGGCCGGGTCGGCCGGCGGGCCGCGGGCAACCGCGGCCGGGGGCTGCACGGCCAACTCGTCCAGCAACTCGGTCAGATGATCGTCTCCGGCGATCTGGGCGCGGACCGTCCGCTGGTGCCCGAGGAGATCGGCCAGCGCTTCGAGGTCTCCCGCACCGTCGTCCGCGAGTCCCTTCGTGTCCTGGAGGCCAAGGGCCTGGTCAGCGCCCGCCCGAACGTCGGCACACGCGTGCGTCCGGTCAGCGACTGGAACCTCCTCGACCCGGACATCATCGAGTGGCGGGCCTTCGGCCCCCAGCGCGACGACCAGCGGCGCGAGCTCAGCGAGCTGCGCTGGACCATCGAGCCGCTCGCCGCCCGTCTCGCCGCCGGACACGGCCGCGAGGAGGTGCAGCAGCGCCTGTGCGACATGGTCGAGATCATGAGCCACGCCATGGCGCAGGGCGACGCGCTCACCTACTCGCGCGCCGACAACGAGTTCCACACGCTGCTCATCCAGATCGCCGGCAACCGCATGCTGGAGCACCTCTCCGGCATCGTCGCCGCCGCCCTCCAGGTCTCCGGCGGCCCGGTCACGGCGTGCGACCGGCCGAACGAGGCGTCCCTCGCGCAGCACGCGCGGATCGTCGACGCCCTCGGGACCGGCGACGGCGGCGCGGCGGAGACGGCCATGCGGCAACTGCTCACGGTCCACCCCGAGGTGGAGCGGGTGGTCCCCGCCCCGCGCGAGCACTGACCCGCGCGGCGGTGTGATCGCCGGTGTGCGACGTCGGTTCCCATGACGTGCCGGGCCCGGTTGCCGTGGCCGTCGCCGGTGCCCGCCGGATCCTCAGCAGTCCGGCGGGACCCGGCGGTGCGATGCGACCCGACGGGACCCGGCGGTGCGCCGTGGTCCGACGGGACTCCGTGGTGCGAGGCGGTCCGGCAGGACCCGGCGCTGCCCCGCACGGGCCCGGCCTCACGTGCGACCTCCCTGACCCGGCCGACGCGTCAGGCGTTCTCTTTTGCCCATGTCCGACTGGTTTTGTTCGCTTACGGGGTGTGACTCGGGCCACGCAGAATGGGCGTAACACTCATGGGGACAGCGCGATGACCTAAGAGGTGACAGCCGCGGAGGGAATACGGACGCCGGACAAGGCGCTGTGAATCCTCCCGGCCCGCGCCCGCGCCGTCGGCCCATCCCCAGGCCGGTGGTCGGCTCCCGTCCGCAGTGGACGGTGCCGGAAGCCGTTTTCCAACGTTCCGAGAGGTTGTTCGTGTCGGCCAGCACATCCCGTACGCTCCCGCCGGAGATCGCCGAGTCCGTCTCTGTCATGGCGCTCATTGAGCGGGGAAAGGCTGAGGGGCAGATCGCCGGCGACGATGTGCGTCGGGCCTTCGAAGCTGACCAGATCCCGGCCACTCAGTGGAAGAACGTACTGCGCAGCCTCAACCAGATTCTTGAGGAAGAGGGTGTGACGCTGATGGTCAGTGCAGCAGAGCCCAAGCGCACCCGAAAGAGCGTCGCAGCGAAGAGCCCGGCCAAGCGCACCGCCACCAAGACGGTCGCGGCGAAGACGGTGACCACCAGGAAGGCCACCGCCACCACGGCCGCCCCCGCGGTGTCCGCCGCGTCGGCCGACCCCACCGAGGAAGGCGCGGCCAAGAAGGCCGCCGCCAAGAAGACCACGGCGAAGAAGGCGACCGCCAAGAAGACCACGGCCAAGAAGACGGCCGCGAAGAAGACCACGGCCAAGAAGGACGACGTCGAGCTTCTCGAGGACGAGGTCCTCGAGGACACCAAGGTCGGCGACGAGCCCGAGGGTACCGAGAGCGCCGGCTTCGTCCTCTCCGACGAGGACGAGGACGACGCGCCCGCCCAGCAGGTCGCCGCGGCCGGCGCCACCGCCGACCCGGTCAAGGACTACCTGAAGCAGATCGGCAAGGTCCCCCTGCTCAACGCCGAGCAGGAGGTCGAGCTCGCCAAGCGCATCGAGGCGGGTCTGTTCGCCGAGGACAAGCTGGCCAACTCGGACAAGCTCGCCCCGAAGCTCAAGCGCGAGCTGGAGATCATCGCCGAGGACGGCCGCCGCGCCAAGAACCACCTGCTGGAGGCCAACCTCCGTCTGGTGGTCTCCCTGGCCAAGCGCTACACCGGCCGCGGCATGCTCTTCCTGGACCTCATCCAGGAGGGCAACCTCGGTCTGATCCGCGCGGTCGAGAAGTTCGACTACACCAAGGGCTACAAGTTCTCCACGTACGCCACCTGGTGGATCCGTCAGGCGATCACCCGCGCCATGGCCGACCAGGCCCGCACCATCCGTATCCCGGTGCACATGGTCGAGGTCATCAACAAGCTCGCGCGCGTGCAGCGCCAGATGCTCCAGGACCTGGGCCGCGAGCCCACCCCGGAGGAGCTGGCCAAGGAGCTCGACATGACCCCGGAGAAGGTCATCGAGGTCCAGAAGTACGGCCGTGAGCCCATCTCGCTGCACACCCCGCTGGGCGAGGACGGCGACAGCGAGTTCGGTGACCTCATCGAGGACTCCGAGGCCGTCGTCCCCGCCGACGCCGTCAGCTTCACCCTCCTCCAGGAGCAGCTGCACTCCGTCCTGGACACCCTCTCCGAGCGCGAGGCCGGCGTCGTCTCCATGCGCTTCGGTCTCACCGACGGTCAGCCGAAGACCCTCGACGAGATCGGCAAGGTCTACGGCGTGACGCGTGAGCGCATCCGTCAGATCGAGTCCAAGACCATGTCGAAGCTGCGCCACCCGTCGCGCTCCCAGGTGCTGCGCGACTACCTCGACTAGTCCGCTCGTACGACGAAGAAGGCCCGGTTCCCCTGGGGGGAATCGGGCCTTCGGGCTGCGAGCGGCGCTCTTGTGGATCACTCTGGGTTCTCCGGTACCCACCCTGAGTGAGGAGTGCAGATGCGCCGTTCCCTTGTCCGCGCACTGATCCGGCCGCTGGTCCTGGCGGCCGCCGTCGCCGCCATACCCCTGGTGGGCGCGTCCCCGGCGTCCCCCGCGGCGCCCGCAAGCGTGGTCGTCGGGGGATTCCCGATCGATGTCTCGCAGGCCCCGTGGACGGTGGCGCTGTCGAGCCGTGACCGGTTCGGAGGCACCCGGGCGGGCCAGTTCTGCGGCGGGGTGGCGATCGCCCGCACCACCGTGCTCACGGCCGCCCACTGCATGACCGAGGACGTCCTCGGCGCACCGCCGGACCGCGTGCGCGACCTGAAGGTCATCGCGGGCCGCACGGACCTGCTGTCGGACGAGGGGCAGGAGATCGCCGTACGGGAGGTCCGGGCCAACCCGGGCTTCGACAGTGCGACGAACTCGGGCGACTTCGCCGTCGTCACCCTCGCCGAGCCGCTGCCGCAGAGCGCGGTCATCGGGATGGCGGGCCCGGGGGACGCGGCCTATAAGCCGGGCACCAAGGCTCTGGTCACCGGCTGGGGTGACCTGACGGGCGGCGGTGCCTACGCGCACCGGCTGCATGCCGCGAACGTGCACGTGCTCGCCGACGACCGTTGCAGCCGGGCCTATCCGGGCGGCCCAGAGGGCGTCTACCGGGCCGGCAGCATGCTGTGCGCCGGAGAGGCCGCCGGAGGCCCGGACGCGTGTCAGGGGGACAGTGGAGGCCCGCTGGTGGCCGACGGGCGGCTGATCGGGCTCGTGTCCTGGGGCAGCGGCTGCGGGCGGCCGGGGAGCCCCGGCGTCTACACGCGGGTCTCCGAGGTCGTACGCGCCCTGGCGTCGGAGGACGGCCGGGGCGGTAAATCGTCCGCCAAGGCCCCGGGGAGGCCCCAGAGGGTCTCCTGAGGGCCTTGCGCGACGTACGAGCACGGGCGGCTGCTCCCAGAGGGAGCGGCCGCCCGTTCACCGGCCTGGGCCGGGGCTGGCTCGTCGTCTGCGCGAGATTCAGCGCTCTTCTTCGGAAGCGGTGTTCGGAGCGGAGGTGAGCCGCTCCGTCTCGTCCTGTATCTCAGCGGCGATCTTCTTGAGTTCTGGCTCGAACTTGCGACCGTGGTGGGCGCAGAAGAGCAGCTCTCCGCCGCTGAGCAGGACGACGCGCAGGTATGCCTGGGCGCCGCAGCGGTCGCAGCGGTCAGCGGCCGTCAGCGGGCTCGCGGGGGTCAGAACAGTAGTCACGTCGCCTCTTCTCTAGCTCGACGAGCTGTCGTACCAGGGTCAACATCCAACCAGCCCGAAAACGTTCCCGCTCGTGGCTTTTTTTCGAAAAAACTTTTCCGGGGCGGCTGTCTGCTGCCGGTTGGCGGCGAATGTGCCGTAGTGCGTCTCTTGGGTGCTTACGGTTTCGCGCTGTCTAGTATCTCGGTCCTCCCGGCCGGGTTGCCGGTTGTTCATGAGGACGTGCCCGGAGCCTAAATGGTTCATGCCTCCAAGGGAACGTGATATGCACTTCACCCCAACGAGGGATCGAACGTGCATGCGAGTCTGGACTAGTCTGAGTTGCCGACGAGGGTGGCGTTACACCGGCTCTACCAGGCCTCGGTACCCTCTGTCCGGCGACCGAAGCCTCCCCCTTACCCAGAAGGGGGCAATCTGAAATTCAGCGAGGAGCGAACCGCGTGACCGCCGATACGTCCGTGCCGTCCACAGCGCTGCTGGCAGGAGCAGACCGGGACGGTTCCAACTACACCGCGCGGCACCTGCTCGTCCTTGAGGGCCTCGAAGCCGTGCGCAAGCGCCCCGGCATGTACATCGGCTCGACCGACAGCCGCGGTCTCATGCACTGCCTGTGGGAGATCATCGACAACTCGGTGGACGAGGCCCTCGGCGGCTACTGCGACCACATCGAGGTGATCCTCCACGACGACGGCTCCGTGGAGGTGCGCGACAACGGCCGTGGCATCCCGGTGGACGTGGAGCCCAAGACCGGCCTGTCCGGCGTGGAGGTCGTCATGACCAAGCTCCACGCGGGCGGCAAGTTCGGCGGCGGCTCCTACGCGGCCTCCGGCGGCCTGCACGGCGTCGGCGCCTCCGTGGTCAACGCGCTCTCCGCCCGCCTGGACGTCGAGGTGGACCGGAGCGGCAGCACGCACGCGATCAGCTTCCGGCGCGGTGTGCCGGGCGCCTTCTCGGGCGCCGGCGCGGACGCGAAGTTCGAGGCCAAGAGCGGTCTGCGCAAGGCCAAGAAGATCCCCAAGACCCGCACCGGCACCCGCGTGCGCTACTGGGCCGACCGGCAGATCTTCCTCAAGGACGCCAAGCTGTCCCTGGACACGCTGCACCAGCGCGCCCGGCAGACCGCCTTCCTGGTGCCCGGCCTGACCATCGTCGTCCGCGACGAGTACGGCCTCGGCGAGGGCGGCAGCAAGGGCGAGGAGTCCTTCCGCTTCGACGGCGGCATCAGCGAGTTCTGCGAGTACCTGGCGAACGACAAGCCGGTCTGCGACGTGCTCCGCTTCTCCGGCAAGGGCACCTTCAAGGAGACCGTGCCGGTCCTGGACGAACACGGCCAGATGACGCCCACCGAGGTCGCCCGCGAACTCGGCGTGGACGTGGCGCTGCGCTGGGGCACCGGCTACGACACCACCGTGCGCTCCTTCGTCAACATCATCGCCACCCCCAAGGGCGGCACCCACGTCTCCGGCTTCGAGCAGGCCCTCACTCAGACGATGAACGACGTGCTGCGCGCCAAGAAGCTGCTGCGCGTCGCCGAGGACAACGTCGTCAAGGACGACGCCCTGGAGGGCCTCACCGCGGTCGTCACCGTGCGCCTGGCCGAGCCGCAGTTCGAGGGCCAGACCAAGGAGGTCCTCGGCACCTCGGCGGCCCGCCGCATCGTGAACAACGTGGTCTCCAAGGAACTGAAGGCGTTCCTGACGGCCACCAAGCGGGACGCCGCGGCCCAGGCCCGCGTGGTCATGGAGAAGGTGGTCGCCGCCGCCCGCACCCGTGTCGCGGCCCGCCAGCACAAGGACGCCCAGCGGCGCAAGACCGCCCTGGAGTCCTCGTCCCTGCCGGCCAAGCTCGCCGACTGCCGCAGCGACGACGTCGACCGCAGCGAGCTGTTCATCGTCGAGGGCGACTCCGCGCTCGGTACGGCCAAGCTGGCGCGGAACTCCGAGTTCCAGGCCCTGCTGCCCATCCGCGGCAAGATCCTCAACGTGCAGCGGTCGTCCGTGACCGACATGCTCAAGAACGCCGAGTGCGGCGCGATCATCCAGGTCATAGGAGCGGGCTCGGGCCGCACCTTCGACATCGACCAGGCCCGCTACGGCAAGATCATCATGATGACCGACGCCGATGTGGACGGCTCCCACATCCGCTGTCTGCTGCTCACACTGTTCCAGCGCTACATGCGGCCCATGGTCGAGGCCGGCCGGGTCTTCGCCGCGGTGCCCCCGCTGCACCGCATCGAGATCGTCCAGCCGAAGAAGGGCCAGGACAAGTACGTCTACACGTACTCGGACCGGGAGCTGCGCGACAAGCTCATGGAGTTCCAGAGCAAGGGCATCCGCTACAAGGACTCCATCCAGCGCTACAAGGGCCTCGGCGAGATGGACGCCGACCAGCTGGCCGAGACCACGATGGACCCCCGCCACCGCACCCTGCGGCGCATCAACCTGTCCGACCTGGACGCCGCGGAGAAGGTCTTCGACCTGCTGATGGGCAATGACGTGGCCCCGCGCAAGGAGTTCATCTCCAGCTCCGCCGCCACCCTGGACCGCTCCCGCATCGACGCGTGACGCGCCGCGCCGGCTGACGCGGCGGCGGGCCCGGACCGCCCGCCGCACCGCGTCGGCCGGGGCACAGGGCGGCCGGGTGTGCCGGGGCCAGGGCCGGGAGCGGTGGCCGGAACGGGCCTCGGGCCCCGGGCCGGGCACGCCCGGAGCCCTCGGCACTTCTTCTCCACCCGGGGGTGGAGAACAGCCGTCGAAGATCTCCACCTGTGATCCACCCGGGCTCCGATCTCCCGACCTGCGGATTTCCGTAACTTCGAAGCGTCGGCAGCGCCCGCCGCCGGCACCGTCTTCAAGCTCACGGAGGATCCGATGGTGGGGCTCACCAACGCAGTGGTGGTCGTGGCCGTCGTCGCGCTCGTGCTGGTACGGCAGTTCCGTGCCCGCCCGATCAACACGGACCGACGCTGGTGGCTGCTGCCGGTGATCCTCGGTGTCATAGCGCTGCGCGAGCCCGGCCTCCTGGACGTGCACCACCGGGCGGAATCCGCCGCGCTGCTCGCCGTGGAACTCCTCATCGGCCTGGCCATGGGCGCGGGCTGGGCCTGGACCACCCGCGTCTGGACGGAGCCGGACGGCGTCGTGTGGACCAAGAGCACCAAGGCGAGCGCGGCCGTGTGGATCGCGGGCATCGCCCTGCGCATCGGCGTCTACGGCCTCGGCGCCGCGCTCGGCCTGCACCAGCACAGCTCCGCC
This sequence comes from Streptomyces sp. SCPE 10, assembly GCF_051980735.1. NCBI lineage: Bacteria > Bacillati > Actinomycetota > Actinomycetes > Kitasatosporales > Streptomycetaceae > Streptomyces > Streptomyces sp. SCPE 10. The sequence goes on from NZ_CP197069.1 coordinate 5,711,222, forward strand.
CTGATGCTCGGCTTCGCCGGCTCCCTGCTGGTCCGCGGCGGGATCCTGACCTGGCGAGCGCGTACCCTCTTCGCCCCGGCCGCCCTGTCCACCCCGCCGCTCGGCGCCTCGCCCCGTTTCACCACGGCGTACGGTGACGGCAGCAGGCCCGCGGAGAAGGAGCGCGCGTGAGTGAGAACGCCTGGACGCGGTGGCCGTCGAGAGAAGCGCTCGGCCGCGCCGGCACCACCCGGCCCCGCCGTCTGCTCGCCTGGGCCGTCCGGGTCCTGGTGATCGGTCTGCTGCTGTGGGGCGCCTACAACCAGAAGCACGCCGGTGTCTGGACCGGGCTCGCCGCGGCCGCCGGGGTCGTCGCCGCCGGCTTCCTCGCCTGGGGCTTCTTCCGCACCACCTACCAGCACCGCCTGGTGCCCTCCCTCGTACTGCTGGCCGCCCTCATGGGCCTCGCCGTCGCAGCCGAGGCCTCCGGATTCACCGCGCTGGCCCTCGTGGTCTGGTGCGGCTGCGGCATCACCGCCCTGGAGCGGCTGCCGCTCGCCGCCGCGACCCCCGTGACCTCGGTGGGGCTCGCCGCCTACTCCGCCTTCAACCACGACGTCTGGCTGACCACGGCCGCCTCCGTGACGGGCATGGCCCTCGCCGGCTACGTCATGCGCCTGGACGCGGAGGCCCGCGGCAACGCGCAGCGGCTGCTCGACCAGGAGCGGGCCGCCCGGGCCGCGGAAGCCCAGTCGGCGGCACTCGGCGAGCGCGCCAGGATCGCCCGCGAGATCCACGACGTGCTCGCCCACAGCCTCTCCGCGCAGCTCGTGCACCTGGAAGCGGCGCGGCTGCTGATCGAGACGGGCGCCGACCGTGAGCGGATCCTGGAGCGGGTGGTGGCCGCCCGGGGCATGGCCCGCGACGGCCTCGCCGAGACCAGACAGGCCCTGTCCGCGCTGCGGGGCGAACTGACGCCGCTGGAGGACTTCCTCGGCGAACTCGTCAGCGGAGCCGAGGGCGCGGCGGTCACCGTCACGGGTGAGCCCAGGCCCCTGCCCGCCGAGGCCTCCCAGGCCGTACGCAGGGTCGCCCAGGAGGCGCTGACCAACGTCCGCAAGCACGCCCAGGGCGCCAAGGTGGACCTGCGGCTCGACTACAGCGAACACCAAGTGACGCTGAACGTGCGGGACTCGGGTGGACGGCCTGGCGATCTCACCGGCTCCGGAGGCGGGTACGGTCTGCTCGGTATGCGTGAGCGCGCCGAACTGCTGGGCGGTTCGCTGGACGCGGGGCCGGACGAGGAGGGGTTCGTGGTGACGCTGAAGGTGCCCGTATGACCGGGACGGAGGGGGAGAAGAAGCCGGCGCGCGTGGTGGTCGCCGACGACCAGACCGTGGTCCGGGAAGGCATCGTCATGCTGCTCGGGCTGCTGCCCGGGATCGAGGTCATCGGCGCTGCCGGGGACGGCGAGGAGGCGGTGCGGCTGGTCGGGGAGCTGGCCCCGGACGTGGTCCTGATGGACCTCAGGATGCCCCGCTGCGACGGCGTGGAGGCCACCCGGCGGATCCGGGAGCGGTACCCCGGGACCCAGGTCGTGGTGCTCACCACGTACGCGGACGACGAGTCGCTGTTCCCCGCGCTGCGCGCCGGGGCCCGGGGGTATCTGACCAAGGACGCGGGCGGCGAGGAGATCGTACGGGCCGTGGAGAGCGTGCTGTCGGGGGAGGCGGGGCTGTCGCCGAGCGTCCAGCGCCGGCTGCTGGAGCGGCTGTCGCAGCCCGAGCCCCACGCGCCGGTCACGGTCGCACCCGCCCCGCCGGACGGGCTGACCACGCGCGAGACCGAGGTCCTGGTGCTGATCGCCGAGGGGCTCAGCAACCAGGAGATCGCCCGTCGGCTGCATGTCTCGACCGCGACCGTGAAGACCCACATCAACAACCTGTTCGCGAAGACGGGCCTCAAGGACCGGGCGCAGGCGGTGCGTTACGCCTATGGCAAGGGCCTGGTGCGGCCGCCCACGGGATGAGTCACCTGATGGGGTGAAGAGCCCGGAGAAGAAGAGTCGTGGAACTTCCCGGTCTGCCCATCCTGGGACATGCAGTCAAGCAACGATCGCGCCCACGAAGCGGGGAGCGGTCCCGGGAGCTCGGCCGAGCACGCGAACGACCACGGAAGCACCGCCCGGGCCGCGCGGCACGAGGACCCCTGGTCCACCGCGCCGGAGCCGGGCTGGGGAGAGCCGGACCGCACCGAGGCGCCCGTGTCCGCCGTACCGCCCCCGCGCGGGCGGGAGCGGGCCGCGGCCAGGGACGCCCGCGAGGTGTACGCCGAGGTGCAGCGCAGCGCGGCCTTCCGGGAGGTGCGCGGCAGGTACCGGCGGTTCGTGGTGCCGGGCGTCGCGGTCTTCCTCGGCTGGTATGTGGCCTATGTGATCGCGGCGACCACCGCGCCGGGACTGATGGCACGGCCCGTCGCGGGCGCGGTGAACGTGGGGATGCTCGCGGGGCTCGGGCAGTTCCTCACCACGTTCCTGTTCGCCTGGGCCTACTCCCGGCACGCCCGGCTGCGGCGGGACCGGGCCGCGCTGGAGCTGCGCTGGGACACCCAGGAGCTGGCCCGGGAGGCGCGGGGAGGCGCCTTGTGACCGGCGACCACCAGACCCTGGCACTGCTGCTGTTCAGCGGTTTCGTGGCGGTCACCCTCGGGATCACGACATGGGCGAGCCGGCGGCGGCGCGGTTCGGCGGAGGAGTTCTACGCCGGCGGGCGGCTGTTCTCCCCGATGGAGAATGGTTTTGCCATCGCGGGCGACTACCTCTCGGCCGCCTCCTTCCTCGGCGTCACCGGGCTGATCGCGCTCTACGGCTACGACGGGCTGCTGTATGTGGTGGGCTTTCTCGTGGCGTGGCTGGTCGTGCTGTTCCTGGTGGCCGAACTGGTCCGCAACTGCGGGCGGTTCACCCTGGCCGACGTGCTGGCCGCGCGGATGCGCGAGCGCCCGGTGCGGATCGCGGCCGGCACCTCCTCGGTCACGGTGTCCGTGCTGTACCTGGTGGCGCAGATGGTCGGCGCGGGCAGCCTGGTGTCACTGCTGCTCGGGCGGACCGGCGGGGCCGCGCAGGCGTGGACGGTCGTCGGGGTCGGCGCGCTGATGGTGGTCTATGTGTCGCTGGGCGGAATGCGGGCCACCACCTGGATCCAGATCGTCAAGGCCGTGCTGCTGCTCGGCGGGACCGCCGCGCTGACCGTGCTCCTGCTGCTGCGCTTCCACGGTGACGCCGACCGGCTGCTGCTCACGGCCGCGCAGCGCAGCGGGCACGGGGACGCCTTCCTGGCACCAGGCCTGAAGTACGGCGGCGACTGGACCGCCCGTCTCGACTTCATCAGCCTGGGCCTCGCGCTGGTGCTGGGCACGGCCGGGCTGCCGCACATCCTCTCCCGCTTCTACACGGTGCCGACCGCGCGCGCCGCCCGCCGGTCCGCGGTGTGGTCCATCGCTCTGATCGGCGGCTTCTATCTGATGACCGTCCTCCTTGGGTTCGGGGCCGCGGCGATCGTGGGGCCGGGGGCGCTGCGCCGTTCCAACGCGGCAGGGAACACGGCGGTGCCCCTGCTCGCCCTCGATCTGGGCGGCGGCGCGGGCTCCACGGGAGGAACGGTTCTGTTCGCGGTGGTCGCCGCCGTCGCCTTCGCCACCATCCTCGCGGTGGTCGCCGGCCTCACGCTCGCCTCCTCCGCCTCCGTGGCCCACGACCTGTACGCGTCGCTGCGGCGCCCGCGCGGCGGGGCCCGCGGCGAGGTGGCGGTGGCGCGGTTCGCCGCCGTGGGCATCGGCGCCGTGGCGATCGCGCTCGGCCTGCTCGCCCGGGACCTCAACGTCGCCTACCTGGTCGGACTCGCCTTCGCGGTCGCCGCGTCGGCGAATCTGCCGGTGCTGATGTACTCGCTGTTCTGGCGCGGCTTCACCACCCGCGGCGCGGTGTGGGCCGTGTACGGCGGACTGGTACCGGCGCTCGGACTGGTGCTGCTGTCCCCGATGGTGTCCGGCTGCCCCGGTTCGCTGTTCCCGGGCGTGGACTTCCAGTACTTCCCGTTGCAGAACCCGGGCATCGTCTCCATCCCGCTCGGTTTCCTGGCCGGCTGGCTGGGCACGGTCACCTCCGACGAAACCCCGGACGACGCCAAGTACGCCGAGACGGAAGTGCGTTCCCTCACCGGTGCGGGGGCGGCCTAGCGTCCTTCTTCCGGATCAGGTCGGCTCGGCTCGGCAGGATCCGGAAGACAGGCCCTGGTGAGCGGTCACGGCGCCACCCACGCGTACCGGTGTTCCGGGCGGCCGGTGTCGCCGTACTTCAGGGAGAGGCGCAGCCGGCCGGCCTGTTCCAGATGGCGGAGGTAGCGCTGGGCGGTGGAGCGGCTCAGGCCGGTGCGGGCGGCGACCTCGTGGGCGGACAGCGGGTGGTCGGCGCCGTACAGGACGTCGCATATCAGGTCCGCGGTGGGAGCGGTGTGTCCGGGTGCGGAGGGGACGGGGGCCGTGCGCAGCGCGCCGAAGATCCGGTCCACCTGCTCCTGGCCGGTCACCCCCCGGCCGCCCACCCGGTCGACCGTGCGGCGCAGTGCCGCGTACGAGTCCAGTCGGGCGCGCAGCGCGGCGAAGGTGAACGGTTTGACCAGATAGTGCAGGGCGCCCAGGCGCATCGCCTGCTGCACGGTGGCGACGTCCCCGGCCGCCGTGATCATGATGACGTCCGTGCCCTGGCCCTGCTCCCGCATGCGGTGGACGAGTTCCAGGCCGGTACGGTCCGGCAGATAGTGGTCGAGCAGCACCAGGTCGATGGCGCCGCGTTCGACGGCGGCCAGCGCCTGGGCGGCACTGTGCGCGCGGGCGGCCACCCGGAACCCGGGAACCTTTCCCACGTACTTCGCGTTTATCTCAGCGACACGGAAGTCGTCGTCGACCACCAGGACGTCGATCATCAGGCCTCTCCTCCAAGGCCGGCGAGCACCAAGCCTGTGTTTGCGGCTCCGCAGTTGTAGCGCGAGCAAAAAGAGCACAACAGGTGCTTGCGAGCAAAAGAACGGCTTGCGCACACAAGACTGCTGCACGGGCCGGGCCGCACCTACCGTCCCGGGCCATGAGCGCACACACCAGCCCCGCCATCGAGCTGCGGGGCGCGAGCAAGACCTTCAGGACCCCGTCCGGGGGACTGCACACGGCCGTGCGCGGCCTGGATCTCACCGTGGAGCGCGGTGAGTTCGTGGCCGTCGTGGGGCCGACGGGCTGCGGCAAGTCCACCACGCTGACCCTGGTCAGCGGGCTCGAGGAGCCCACCGAGGGCGACGTGCTGGTGGCCGGGGAGCCGGTCGACGGTGTCGGCGGCAAGGTCGGTTTCGTCTTCCAGCAGGACGCCACCTTCCCCTGGCGCACGGTCCTGTCCAACGTGATGGCCGGCCCGCGGTTCCGGGGAGTGCCCAAGGCGGAGGCCCGTGAGAAGGCCCGCGAATGGCTCGCCCGGGTCGGGCTCGCGGCCTTCGAGGACCGCTATCCGCACCAGCTCTCGGGCGGTCAGCGCAAGCGTGTCGCCCTCGCCGCCACCTTCGTCAACGACCCCGAGATCCTGCTGATGGACGAGCCCTTCTCAGCGCTCGACGTGCAGACCCGGGCGCTGATGTCGGACGAGCTGCTGGAGCTGTGGGAGGGCACGGGCGCCTCCGTCGTCTTCGTCACCCACGACCTGGAGGAGTCCATCGCGCTGGCCGACAAGGTCGTCGTGATGACCGCCGGGCCCGCGACGGTGAAGCAGGTCTTCGAGATCGACCTGCCCCGGCCGCGCAAGGTCGAGTCGGTCCGTCTGGAGCCGCGCTTCATCGAGATCTACCGGGAGATCTGGGAGTCCCTCGGCGAAGAGGTCCGCATCACCCGCGAGAGGGGTGCCGCGCATGTCGCCTGAGGTTCTCACCACCCCGGTCGCCGACGGCGCCCAGGTCTCCGACCGCGCCCGCAGCCGGGCCCAGGCCGCCCGCCGCCGCAGGCTCCTCGTCAACACCGCGCGGGGCGTCCTTCTGGTCGCGGTCCTCGGGCTGTGGGAGGTGCTGTCCCGGGCGAAGGTCATCGATCCGTTCAACTTCTCGATGCCCTCCAAGATCTGGGACCAGATCTCCACCTGGGTCATGCACGGCACCGCGCTCGGCTCCCTGGGCGAGCAGATCTGGTACACGCTCTACGAGGCCCTGCTCGGCTGGGTGATCGGTGTGGTCGCCGGTGTGCTGCTCGGCATCGCGCTCGGGCGGATCGGCTTGCTGGCCGAGGTTCTTGGTCCATACATCAAGGTGCTCAACTCCATACCGAGGATCGTGCTCGCGCCCATCTTCCTGATCTGGTTCGGGCTCGGTCCCTCCTCCAAGGTCGCCTCGGCCGTGGTGCTGGTCTTCTTCCCAGTGTTCTTCAACGCCTTCCAGGGAGCCCGCGAGGTGGACCGCAACCTGGTGTCCAACGCGCGCATCCTGGGCGCGACCGACCGCAGGGTGACCCTCCAGGTGGTCATTCCGTCGGCCACCTCCTGGATCTTCACCAGCCTCCATGTCAGCTTCGGTTTCGCGCTGATCGGCGCCATCGTCGGCGAGTACATCGGTGCGACCAAGGGCATCGGCCTGCTCGTCGCGCAGTCGCAGAACACCTTCAACGCGGCCGGTGTGTACGCCGCGATGGTCATCCTCGCCGTCGTCGCACTCGCCGCGGAGGGCCTGCTGACCTTCGCCGAGCGCCGCATCTTCCGCTGGAAGCCCGCCGGTTCCGACAGCTGATCCGCCGGCGCCCCGCACCACCCCCCACGCCCTCCCCGCACCGCCCACTCACAAGGACGTGAACCGCCATGCGCAAGACCGCCCGACACGCCTGCCTGGCCGCCGGCCTGCTCGCCCTCACCTCGCTCACCGCCTGCGCCAACGACGCGGCCGGTTCCTCGGCCGACACCGGCAGCGGGGGCGGCGGCAAGGGCGAGACCGTCAAGATCATGGTCGGTGGGCTGGACAAGGTCATCTACATGCCCGCGATGCTCACGCAGCGCCTCGGCTACTTCCAGGACGAGGGTCTGAACGTCCAGCTCATGACCGAACCCGCCGGTGTCCAGGCCGAGACCGCGCTCGTCGCCGGGCAGGTGCAGGGCGCGGTCGGCTTCTACGACCACACCCTCGACCTCCAGACGAAGGGCAAGTCGGTCGAGTCCGTCGTCCAGTTCTCGCGCGCGCCGGGCGAGGTGGAGGTCGTCTCCGACAAGGCCGCGGGCGACCTCACCTCGCCCAAGGACTTCAAGGGCCGCAAGCTGGGCGTGACCGGACTCGGTTCCTCGACCGACTTCCTCACCAAGTACCTGGCGGTCAAGAACGGCGTGAAGGTCAGCGAGTTCACCCCGGTCGCCGTGGGCGCGGGCCCGACGTTCATAGCCGCCCTGCAGAAGGGCTCGATCGACGGCGGCATGACCACCGACCCGACGGTGGCGACGATCCTGGACAAGAAGGCGGGCAAGATCCTGCTCGACATGCGCACCCCCGAGGGGTCGCAGCAGGCGCTGGGCGGGCCGTACCCGTCGTCGAGTCTGTACATGCAGACGGACTGGGTGAACGGACACAAGGACACCGTCCAGAAGTTGGTCAACGCATTCGTCAAGACGCTCAAGTGGATGTCCACCCACAGCGCCGACGAGATCGCCGCCAAGATGCCCGCCGACTACTCCCAGGGCGACAAGGCGCTCTACACCCAGTCCATCAAGAGCACCCTGCCGATGTTCACCGACGACGGCGTGATGCCGCAGAACGGGCCGGAGACCGTGGAGAAGGTGCTCAAGGCGTTCAACCCCAACATCAAGAACGCCAACGTCGACCTGAGCAAGACGTACACCACGGAGTTCGCCAAGGCGGCCAAGTAAGCCCGACCGGCCGTCAACCCGCACGGCCTGCGGGCGGCTCCGCGGTCAGCTGTCGCCCGCCGTGCGCCGGGGGCTCCAGCTCCGGTTCGCTCAGCGCCTCCGGCAGCACCACCGTGAACTCCGCGCCGCCCCCGCCGGCGGTGCCCACGGTGGCGCTGCCGCCCTGGCGCTCGGCGAGCCGGCGCACCAGCGACAGCCCGAGGCCCCGCTTGCCGTGCGCGGGTGGCCGCTTGGTCGACCATCCCTCGGTGAACACCAACTCCCGCTGGTCGGGCGGGATCCCGGGGCCCGTGTCGCGCACCCGGAGCACGACCGTGCGGCCGTCGGTGCGCAACTCGACCTCCACGCGCGCGTGCGGGGTGCCCGCGACCGCGTCCAGGGCGTTGTCCACGAGGTTGCCGACCACGGTGACCAGCCCCCGCGGATCGACCAGCCGGTCCGGGAGCCGGCTGCGCTCCGACACCCACAGGGCCACCCCGCGCTCGGCCGCCACGGTCGCCTTGCCGACCAGCAGCGCGGCCAGCAGTGGGTCGTGGATCTTCTCGGTGATCTGTTCGGACGTGACCCGGTGGTCCCCGACCACCTCGCCGACGAACTCCACCGCGTCGTCGTACATCTCCAGTTCCAGCAGCCCGAGCAGGGTGTGCATGCGGTTGGCGTGCTCGTGGTCCTGGGCACGCAGGGCGTCGATCAGCCCGCGCGTGGAGTCCAGTTCGCGCCCCAGCTGCTCCAGCTCGGTGCGGTCGCGCAGGGTGGCGACCGCACCGCCGTCGTCGGTGGGCATCCGGTTGGCGACCAGCACCCGTCGGCCGCGCACCGTCAGCAGATCGGTCCCGGTCACCCGCCCGGCGAGCACATCGGTCGTGCGGCCCGCGCCGAGCGCCTCGTCGGGAGTGCGGCCCACCGCCTCGTCGCCGATGCCCAGCAGCCGCCGCGCCTCGTCGTTGAGCAGGCGGATCCGGCCGCCGCGATCCAGCGCGACCACGCCCTCCCGGATGCCGTGCAGCATCGCCTCGCGTTCGGCGAGGAGCGCCGAGATGTCGGAGAAGGCCAGGTCACGGGTCTGCCGCTGCACCCTGCGGGAGATCAGCCAGGCGGCCAGCGCGCCCACCGCGAGCGCGCCCCCGGCGTAGGCGAGCAGCCCGGGGATGGCGCTGATCAGGCGGGCGCGCACGCTGTCGTAGGCGATGCCGACCGAGACCGCCCCGATGACGTGGTGATCGGCGTCGTACAGCGGCACCTTGCCCCGTGCGGAGCGTCCCAGGGTGCCCCGGTCGATCTCCATGACCTCTTTGCCCGCCAGGGCGTCGGAGGGGCTCGTGGAGACCTTGTGGCCGATCTGCGAGGTCGTCGGGTGCGACCAGCGCACCCAGTGCCGGTCCAGCACCACGATGTACTCGGCGTGGGTGGCCCGCCGGATCCGCTCGGCCTCCTGCTGCACCGGCCCGTCCTTGGTCGGCGGGGTGCTCAGCAGTCCCTGGGCGATCTGCGGGTCCTGGGCGGTGGTCTCGGCGATGGCCAGCGCGCGCCGCATCGCCTCGTGGTCCAGCTGTTTGCTCAGCGGCGCGAGGAACAGGCCGGTCGCCAGCACCGCGACTCCCGCGGCGAGCGTGACCTGCATCAGCAGCACCTGCGAGAACACCCGCCGTGGCATACCGAGACGCAGACGGCGTGCGGAGGGAGTGTGGCTCATGGGAGGACAGTACGGGCTCCGCCCGGCGCGCGGTTCAGCTCGCCAGCGCCGTCGGCCGCACTTCGCGCACCGCCACCACGTTCATCCGGGCCGGAGTGCCGAGCACCGCGGCGCCGCAGCTCTCCTGGCGCGGCGGCAACGACGCCCCGCGCGCCACGGTGACCCGCCAGCGGCGCCCGTCGGCATGGACGACGGTGACCTCCCAGCGCGGCGCCGCGCCATCCGTGCGCACGACGCCCAGCACGCCCGCCCGGTGCTCGCCCGCCACCGAACGCACCGCCAGTTCGGCGGCCTGCCCCGGCCGTTCGAAGGCGGAGCAGCCACGGCACCCCTCGACCGCCACCCGGCCCTCCCGGACCCCGTCCAGGGCCGCCTTGACGGTGGCGGTCCCGGCACGTCCGTAGACGTAGCCGTACGGCAGGACGAGCACCGTCGGCGCGAAGCGATGTCCACCCAGATGGGTGACCTCCCAGACCCCGTTTTCCCCGGCGGCGGCCAGCTCGGCGGCGAGCGGGCGGCCCTGGAGGGCGCAGCAGCGGTCGCGCTTGCCGTTGGTGCACACGAGGGCGAGCGGGTCGCCGGTGTGCGGGCGCCCGCCGAGCACCGCGGCGAAGGAACGGTGGTCGCCCGCTGCGAGGGCGGGCAGGTCCAGGTCGAGCAGCCGGCGCGGATCGCGGGTGACGGCGCCGTGCAGCCACACCCGTCCCGGCACGGTGTGGGCGGCGTACACCCGCCGGATCTCGGAGGGGCCGGGGTCGGCGTGGCGGCCGGGGCGCCGGATGAGGGCGACGCGCACGCCAGTGCCGTCGGCCGCCGCCTCCAGGGCCCGGCCCACCGCCGGGTCCAGATGGCTGGAAGTGAGCGCCTTGGCGCCCCACGGGCCGGGCTGTTCCAGCAGCAGCCATGTCGTCGCCGTGGCTGCCGTTGCCGAAAGGGGCTCGTCGAGGCTTCGGGAGACGGTCGCGCACCTACTCACAGAGGTGAGCCTAACCTGACTTGCGGTAGGTCGACTTCCGGCCGGGCCGTGTCGTGTCCGGTAGAGGGGTGGGGGACGGGGCCCGGCGGGAGGCTCGGCTAGCGCGGTCCCGGGAAGGGCTGGGGCGGGCGCGGGCCGACGTAGTGGCCCACGGGGCGCATGCGCAGCGGGCGCTCGTCGTACTCCTCCAGGGCGTGCGCGATCCAGCCGGCCGTGCGGGCCACGGCGAAGATCGTCTCGCCGGCGGTGGCCGGCATGCCGAAGGAGGCGGTGAACACCGCGAGCGCCAGGTCGACGTTGGCGTGCAGCGGGGTGTGCCGGGCGGTCGTGGCGACGATGTCGCGGGCCGCGAGCAGCGCGGACTCCGCGCGCGGAAGCCGTTCCAGCAGGCCGAACAGGACCCGGGCGCGGGGGTCCTCGCCGGTGTACAGACGGTGGCCGAGGCCGGGGATGCGGCGGCCGGCGCGCAGTTCGTCGGCGATCACCGGGGCGGCGGTGCCCAGTTCGAGCACGTCCAGCAGCATCCGGTGGGCGAGGCCGCTGCTGGCGCCGTGCAGCGGGCCCTCCAGGACGCCGAGCCCGGCGGAGACGGCCGCGTACGCGTGCGCCCGGGCCGAGGCGGCCACCCGGACGGCCAGCGTGGAGGCGGCCAGGTCGTGGTCGGCGAGCAGGGCGAGCGCGGCGTCCAGCACGCGCAGGGCGTCCTCGTCGGCCGGGAGGCCGGTCAGCCGCGCCCACAGGCGGTGGGCGAGCGGTACGTCGTCACCGGGATCGCGCAGGACCGGCGGCAGCGCGGCCACCATGGTGGGGATGAGCACACGCGCCGTGTTCAGCACGGCGTCCCCGGACAGATCGAAGCGCAGCGGGTCCTCGGCCGACGCGGCGATCGTCGCGACCCGCAGCCGATCGGTGGGGGAAGTGTGCTCGGGCAGTGCCTTGACGGCCCGGCGGGCGACGCGCAGGGTCTCCTCCGGCGCGGTGAAGGCCGTCCCGGGGGCGAGCCGGCCGGTCCACAGCCACTCCGCGACCTCCTCGTAGGAGTGGCGGGCGGCCAGTTCGGTGGCGTCGACACCGCGGTAGTAGTACCGGTCCGCCTCGATCAGCGTGATCCGGGTACGCACCGAGAGGTCGCCGCCCGAGCCGGGGACCCCGGCGCTCTCGCGGCGGTTGCGCCGGGCCAGTTCCTCCACCTCGCGCGCCTCGAAGGTGCTGGCGCGGCCGCCGGGCTCGCGCCTGCTGCTCAGCAGGCCGCGGCTCACATACGCGTAGACCGTCTCGGGCTTCACGCCGAGCAGCTCGGCGGTCTCCTTGGTGGTCAGCCTTCGCCCGGGGCGGTTGGGAACGGGTTCGTGATCGCGCATGAGGGTCACGGTAGCGGCCTCTGCACATCTTGATGGACATCTCGCTGAGCATTGATCCAATCAATATTGACAGGATATTCGTCAAGCATGGACAGTCGGATCAAGTCCACAGGAGGAGAGACATGGCCATCAACAGGACCGCGACGCCCCTTGTCGACGTGCCGCGGGGCCTCGCCGGCGTCGTCGTCACCGAGACGGAGATCGGCGACGTCCGGGGGCGGGAGGGCTTCTACCACTACCGGCAGTACTCGGCCGTCGACCTCGCGCGCACCCGGCGCTTCGAGGACGTCTGGCATCTCCTCGTGCACGGGGCGCTGCCCGGCGCCGAACGCGCCGCCCCCTTCGCCGCCGAGACCGCGGCACTGCGCCGGCTGCCCGAGGAGGTCCGGGCCGCCCTGCCCGCGATCGCCGCCGCGAGCCGCCGCTCCGGCCCACTGGCCGGCCTGCGCACGGCACTGTCCCTGCTGGGTGCCGCCCGCGGCTTCCGGCCGCTGTACGACCTGGACGCCGAGCGGCGCCGCGCCGACACGCTGGCCGCGTGCGCGGCCGTGCCCACCCTGCTCACCGCCTTGTACCGGCTGGGACGGGGGCTCGACCCGGTGGAGCCACGCGACGACCTGTCGTACGCGGCGAACTACCTCTACATGCTGACCGGTTCGGAACCCGAGGAGCGCCGGGCCCGTGCCGTCGAGCAATACTTGATCTCCACCATTGACCACGGATTCAATGCGTCAACGTTCACCGCGCGGGTCGTCGCCTCCACCGGCGCCGACGTCGCGGCCTGTCTCACCGGGGCCGTGGGCGCACTGTCCGGCCCGCTGCACGGAGGCGCGCCCAGCCGGGCCCTGGACACCCTGGACGCGATCGGCACCCCGGAGCGCATCGACCCGTGGATCCGGGAACGGGTGCTGGCCGGCGACCGGATCATGGGCTTCGGACACGCGGTCTACCGCACCGAGGACCCCCGCTCGCGCATGCTCCGGGAGATCGCCCTCGGCTTCGGCGGCCCCCGGGTGGACTTCGCCGTCGAGGTCGAACGCCGGGTCGAGGCCATCCTCGCCGAGCTGAAGCCGGGCCGCGAACTCCACACCAACGTGGAGTTCTACGCCGGGGTGGTCATGGAACTGTGCGGCCTGCCCCGCGAGATGTTCACCCCCACCTTCGCGGCCGCACGGGTCGTCGGCTGGAGCGCCAACCTCCTCGAACAGGCGGCCGACCCGAAGATCATCCGTCCGGTGGCCCGCTACGTCGGCCCCGAGGCGCCCGTCGCGGTTCCCGCGGCCTAGACGAGCCGCCCCCGGGAACCCTTTTATCCTGGTCCGCAGCCGGTTCACAGGAGAGAGGTCGCCCCTTGGGGAACAGCTTGGCGCACAGTGCGGACGGCAGCCGTCGTCCTCGGCAGATCCCGGTCGTCGTACTGGCCGGCTTCCTCGGCTCGGGGAAGACCACGCTCCTCAACCACCTGCTGCACCACAGCGCGGGCAGCAGGATCGGGGCGATCGTCAACGACTTCGGCGCGATCGAGATCGACGCCCTGGCCGTCGCCGGCGCCCTCGGCGACTCCACCGTCTCCCTCGGCAACGGCTGCCTGTGCTGTGCCGTGGACGCCAGTGAACTCGACGGCTACCTGGACCGGCTCGCCGCGCCCGCCGCCGGCATCGACGTGATCGTCATCGAGGCCAGCGGACTCGCCGAACCGCAGGAACTGGTGCGCATGGTGCTCGCCAGCGAGCACCCCGACATCGTCTACGGCGGCCTGGTCGAGGTCGTGGACGCGGCCGAGTTCGACGACACCCGCGCCAAGCACCCCGAGATCGACCGGCACCTCGCCCTCGCCGACCTGGTGGTCGTCAACAAGCTCGACCGGGCCGCCGACCCCGAACGGGTGCTCACCCTGGTGCGCTCCCTGACCGACCGGGCCGCCGTCGCTCCCGCCACCTACGGCCGGGTCGACCCCGAGTTCCTCTTCGACTGCCGGCCGAGCGAGGAGCGCATCGGCCAGCTGTCCTTCGACGACCTGCACGACCGCGGCGCGCACGAGCACACCGGGCATCTGCACACCGGCTACGACAGCCTGTCCTTCACCTCCGGCGCCCCCATGGATCCGCGCCGCCTGATGCGCTTCCTGGACAGCAGGCCAGAGGGGCTGTACCGGATCAAGGGACATGTCGACTTCGGCCCGTGCGACCCCCGCAACCGCTATGCCGTGCACGCCGTCGGCCGGTTCCTGCGCTTCTACCCCGAGCCCTGGCCGCCCGCCGAGGACCGCCGCACCCAACTGGTGCTGATCGGCTCCGGCATCGACACCGAGACGCTCGGCAAGGAACTGCGGGGCTGCGCGAGCGACGCCCCACACGCCGACGAGCACGGCATGTGGGGCGTCCTGCGCTACGTCCAGGGCTCCGAGGAGGAGCCGGACACGGAGGAGACCTACGAGGGCTAGAACGCGGCCCGCGGCGGTCAGAACACCGGACCCGCGACCACCGAGACCGTCTTGGGCAGCGAGGTGCCCGAGCCGTCCCGGCGCGGGTCCGGCTCCGGCAGCTCCGCGGGGCTGCCGTTCTTCTGCGCCGCGCGGGCGGGCGCCGGGCCCGCCCAGGCCAGCGCGAGGCAGTCCTCGCCCTTCAGGAACCGCTGGCAGCGCACTCCGCCGGTCGCCCGGCCCTTGCGCGGGTACTGGTCGAACGGGGTCAGCTTGGCCGTCGTCTGCACCGAGTCGTCCAGCGTGCCGCGCGAGCCCGCCACGGTGAACACCACCGCGTCGACGGCCGGATCGACGGCCGTGAACGAGATGACCCGCACGCCCTCGGCGAGCTTGATGCCCGCCATACCGCCCGCCGGGCGGCCCTGCGGACGCACGATGGAGGCCTGGAAACGCAGCAACTGCGCGTCGTCCGTGATGAAGACCAGGTCCTCCTCGCCGGTGCGCAGCTCCACCGCGCCGACGATCCGGTCGCCCTCCTTCAGCGTGATGACCTCCAACTCCTCCTTGTTGGACGGGTAGTCGGGCACCACACGCTTGACCACACCCTGCTCGGTGCCGAGCGCGAGGCCCGGGGACGACTCGTCCAGCGTGGTCAGGCACACCACCGTCTCGTCGTCCTCCAGGGAGACGAACTCCGCCAGCGGCGCGCCCCCGGAGAGGTTCGGCGCGCCCGCGGTGTCCGGCAACTGCGGCAGATCGACCACGTTGATCCGCAGCAGCCGGCCCGCCGACGTCACCGCGCCGATCTCCCCGCGCGCGGTCGCCGGCACCGCCGAGACGATCACATCGTGCTTGGCCCGCTTGGCGCCCGCCTGCTCCGGGAACGGCTCGGCCGTCGCGGTACGCGCCAGCAGGCCCGTGGAGGACAGCAGCACCCGGCAGGGGTCGTCGGCCACCTGGAGCGGCACGGCCACGGCGGGGGCGCCCGCCGACTCCAGCAGGACCGTGCGCCGGTCGGTGCCGAACTTCTTGGCGACGACGGCCAGTTCGGCCGAGACCAGCTTGCGCAGCTCCGCGTCGGACTCCAGGATCCGGGTCAGCTCCGCGATCTCCTCGGTGAGCTTGTCCTTCTCCGCCTCCAGCTCGATGCGGTCGTACTTGGTGAGCCGGCGCAGCGGCGTGTCGAGGATGTACTGCGTCTGCACCTCGCTCAGCGAGAAGCGCCCCATCAGGCGCTCCTTGGCCTGCGCGGAGTTGTCGCTGGACCGGATCAGCCGGATGACCTCGTCGATGTCGACCAGGGCGGTGAGCAGACCCTCGACCAGGTGCAGCCGGTCGCTCTTCTTGCCGCGCCGGAACTCGCTGCGGCGGCGCACCACGTCGAAGCGGTGGTCGAGGTAGACCTCCAGCAGCTCCTTCAGGCCGAGGGTGAGCGGCTGGCCGTCCACCAGGGCCACGTTGTTGATGCCGAAGGACTCCTCCATCGGCGTCAGCTTGTAGAGCTGCTCCAGGATGGCCTCGGGCACGAAGCCGTTCTTGATCTCGATGACCAGGCGCAGTCCGTGCTCGCGGTCGGTGAGGTCCTTGACGTCCGCGATGCCCTGGACCTTCTTGGCGTTGACCAGGTCCTTGATCTTCGCGATGACCTTCTCCGGGCCGACCGCGAACGGCAGTTCGGTGATCACCAGGCCCTTGCGGCGGGCGGTCACGGGCTCGACCGAGACCGTCGCGCGCATCTTGAACGTGCCGCGGCCGGTCGCGTACGCGTCCCGGATGCCGTCCAGGCCGACGATCCGGCCGCCGGTGGGCAGATCGGGGCCCGGGACGTGCTTCATCAGCGCGTCCAGGTCCGCGTTCGGGTGCCTGATCAGATGGCGGGCGGCGGCGACGACCTCGCGCAGATTGTGCGGCGGCATGTTCGTGGCCATGCCGACCGCGATGCCCGAGGAGCCGTTGACCAGCAGGTTCGGGAAGGCGGCGGGCAGCGCCACCGGCTCCTGCTCCTGGCCGTCGTAGTTCGGCGCGAAGTCGACCGTGTCCTCGTCGATCGACTCGGTCATCAGGCTCGTCGCCTCGGCCATCCGGCACTCGGTGTACCGCATGGCGGCCGGCGGGTCGTCGTTGCCCAGCGAACCGAAGTTGCCGTGGCCGTCGACCAGCGGCACGCGCATGGAGAAGGGCTGGGCCATGCGCACCAGGGCGTCGTAGATCGACGCGTCGCCGTGCGGGTGCAGCTTGCCCATGACCTCGCCGACGACACGGGCGCACTTCACATAGCCGCGCTCGGGGCGCAGGCCCATCTCGTTCATCTGGTAGACGATCCGGCGGTGCACCGGCTTGAGACCGTCACGGGCGTCCGGCAGGGCGCGCGAGTAGATGACCGAGTACGCGTACTCGAGGTAGGAGCCACGCATCTCGTCCACGACGTCGATGTCGAGGATCTTCTCCTCGTACGAATCGTCGGGCGGCGGGGTCTTCGTGCTGCGGCGGGCCATCGCTGCCGGCTCCTCCTGATCTGGTCGCTCGCCTTCGGGGCGCGCACCCTTCGGCTCGCTCTTGCTGAAGCGGTTGACGGATCTGTCGCGGACCATTGTGGACCGGGGCACTGACAAGCCGGGCCGCGACCCGGTCCACGAGCCGTCCCCGGCGGGCTCCACGACCCGTCCGCGAACGGCCCCCGACCCTGCCGCGTCCGGCCGCGGGGCCGGACGGCGCTCCGCCCGGCCCCCTGTCCGCACCCCGGCCCGCGCGGCTCGCCCGGCGCCCCGGGCGATCACGGATCCGGGTCCGACGCAGGCTACGCGATCCGCTGTGGGCGTACGTGCCGCGGGAACTTCGCCGGGGCCTCGCACGCTTTGCATACAGTGGCAGGAACGGCAGGAAAAACGCGGTTTCCACAACCGCCTCCGCTCGCGAAGGGACGTACATGCCCATGGGTCACACGACCACAGCCGAGGCAGGCTCCGGGGGCCTGACAGCGACCGAGCACCGCCTGGCCAACGGTCTGCGCGTGGTGCTCTCCGAGGACCACCTGACCCCCGTGGCGGCCGTCTGCCTTTGGTACGACGTCGGCTCCCGCCACGAGGTCAAGGGGCGCACCGGCCTGGCCCACCTTTTCGAGCACCTGATGTTCCAGGGCTCGGGGCAGGTCAAGGGCAACGGCCACTTCGAACTGGTGCAGGGCGCCGGCGGCTCGCTCAACGGCACCACCAGCTTCGAGCGCACCAACTACTTCGAGACCATGCCCGCCCACCAGCTGGAGCTGGCGCTCTGGCTGGAGGCCGACCGCATGGGCTCCCTGCTGACCGCCCTGGACGACGAGTCCATGGAGAACCAGCGGGACGTCGTGAAGAACGAGCGCCGCCAGCGTTACGACAACGTTCCCTACGGAACGGCCTTCGAGCGGCTGACCGCCATGTCGTACCCCGAGGGCCACCCCTACCACCACACGCCGATCGGCTCCATGGCGGACCTGGACGCGGCCACCCTGGAGGACGCCCGCCAGTTCTTCCGCACCTACTACGCGCCGAACAACGCGGTGCTCTCCGTGGTCGGCGACATCGACCCCGAGCAGACGCTCGCCTGGGTGGAGAAGTACTTCGGCTCCATCCCGGCCCACGACGGCAAGCCCGCGCCCCGGGACGGCTCCCTGCCGGACGTCATCGGCGAGCAGCTGCGCGAGGTCGTCGTCGAGGAGGTCCCGGCGCGCGCCCTGATGGCCTCCTACCGGCTGCCGCACGACGGTACGCGCGCCTGCGACGCGGCCGACCTCGCCCTGACCGTCCTCGGCGGCGGCGAGTCCTCCCGGCTCTACAACCGGCTGGTGCGCCGCGACCGCACGGCCGTCGCGGCCGGCTTCGGCCTGCTGCGCCTGGCCGGCGCGCCCTCCATGGGCTGGCTGGACGTGAAGACCTCCGGCGACGTGGAGGTGCCGGTCATCGAGGCCGCCATCGACGAGGAGCTGGCCCGGTTCGCCGAGGAAGGCCCCACCGCCGAGGAAATGGAGCGCGCCCAGGCCCAGTTGGAGCGCGAGTGGCTGGACCGGCTCGGCACGGTCGCGGGCCGCGCCGACGAACTGTGCCGCTACGCCGTCCTGTTCGGCGACCCGCAGCTCGCCCTGAACGCCGTGCCGCGCATCCTGGAGGTGACCCCGGAGGAGGTCCGGGAGGTCGCCAAGGCCCGCCTGCGCCCCGACAACCGCGCGGTCCTGGTCTACGAGCCCAAGTCCCCGGAGAACGTCGAGGACGCCGACCTGCCCGAGGACCCCGAGTCGGAAGCCACCGTAGAGGCCGGGAACGAGAACGAGGAGACGGCCAAGTGACCGAGCAGCTCGCCACCATGGACTTCCACCCCCGGCCACAGCCCGGCGAGGCCAGGCCCTGGGCCTTCCCGGCCCCCGAGCGCGCCGCGCTCGACAACGGCCTGACCGTGCTGCGCTGCCACCGCCCCGGCCAGCAGGTCGTCGCGGTGGAGGTGCTGCTCGACGCGCCCCTGGACGCCGAGCCGGCCGGCCTGGACGGCGTGGCCACCATCATGGCGCGCGCCTTCTCCGAGGGCACCGACCGGCACTCCGCCGAGGAGTTCGCCGCCGAGCTGGAGCGCGCGGGCGCCACCCTCGACGCGCACGCCGACCACCCCGGCGTCCGGCTCAGCCTGGAGGTCCCCGCCTCCCGCCTGGCCAAGGGCCTCGGCCTGGTCGCCGACGCGCTGCGGGCTCCCGCCTTCGCCGAGAGCGAGATCGAGCGCCTGGTCCGCAACCGCCTGGACGAGATCCCGCACGAGCTGGCCAACCCCGCCCGCCGTGCCGCCAAGGAGCTGTCCAAGGAGCTGTTCCCGGCGGCCTCGCGCATGTCCCGGCCGCGCCAGGGCACCGAGGAGACCGTCGAGAAGATCGACGCGCCCGCCGTGCGCGCCTTCTACGAGCGCCATGTGCGCCCCGGCACGGCCACCGCCGTGGTGGTCGGCGACCTCACCGGCATCGACCTGGACGCGCTGCTCGCCGACACCCTGGGCGCCTGGACCGGCACGCCCGGCGAGCCCCGGCCCGTGCCTGCGGTGACGGCCGACGACACCGGACGCGTCGTCATCGTGGACAGGCCCGGCGCCGTCCAGACGCAGCTGCTCATCGGCCGGATCGGCCCGGACCGGCACGACCGGGTGTGGCCCGCCCAGGTGCTCGGCACCTACTGCCTCGGCGGCACCCTCACCTCCCGCCTGGACCGCGTGCTGCGCGAGGAGAAGGGCTACACCTACGGGGTGCGCTCCTTCGGCCAGGTCCTGCGCTCCGCCCCGGACGGCACCGGCGCGTCGATGCTCGCCATCAGCGGCTCCGTGGACACGCCCAACACCGGCCCCGCCCTCGACGACCTGTGGAAGGTGCTGCGCACCCTCGCGGCGGAGGGCCTGACCGACGCCGAGCGGGACGTCGCCGTGCAGAACCTCGTCGGGGTCGCGCCGCTGAAGTACGAGACCGCGGCGGCCGTCGCGAGCACCCTCGCCGACCAGGTCGAGCAGCACCTGCCCGACGACTTCCAGGCGACGCTGTACCGGCAACTGGCCGCCACGGGCACGGTGGAGGCGACCGCGGCCGTCGTCAACGCCTTCCCGGTGGACCGCCTGGTGACCGTCCTGGTCGGTGACGCTGCGCAGATCAAGGCGCCGGTCGAGGCGCTGGGCATCGGCGACGTCACCGTGGTGGCGGCCGAGTAGCGGCAGTAACGGCACACAGGGGACGGGGCCCTGGCGACCTACGGGTCGTCAGGGCCCCTGTTGTTCCACTCTCTCCCTCAGATGTCCGAATTGGGGCGGAGGTTGCCCGTCTGCCCTGTGGGATGCGCTACAAAAACCCCGATCTGTTTGGGAATCGGGAGCCGGTCCGCATAGCTTCGTCCAGGCTGTTCGTCGGGCAGTGCGCCGCACCCGCGGCACCGGGCAGCCATCGCCGAGTCCCCGTACGGCGCGAGCCAGGGGAGCCGGGGACCCACACGTCCCTGGGGTGAATCGGGCACCCGCGCGTGACGCGAGGGAGCCCGTAGGAGACCTTCCTGCTCCGAACCCGTCAGCTAACCCGGTAGGCGAGAGGGAAGGAAAGGACCAGCCACTCCATGGCGTTCATGTGCGCCACCGGGAAGCACCGCAAGCCCGGCCGGGTCAAGCGAACCACCGCCCAGGCGGCCGGCGTCGCGGCCCTGACGACCACCGGCGTCATCGGCACCCTCGCGGCCTCTCCGGCGCTCGCCGCCGAGCGCCCCGCGGAGCAGACCGGTCTCACCCCCGTACTCGCCGCGAGCGACGACGTCGCCCAGCAGATCGACGCGCAGGCCAGCGCCCAGCAGCGGGCCGCCGAGCGCAAGGCGGCCCAGGAGGCCGCTGCCAAGCGGGTGGAGGAGGCGCGCGAGGCGGAGGCCCGCGCCGCCCGCGAGGCCGAGCGCAGGCGGCTGAACGCCTTCGTCGCCCCGATCGCGCACTCCTACGTGTCCACCGGCTACGAGGCCAGCAGTTCGCTGTGGTCCTCCGGGTCCCACACCGGCATCGACTTCCACGCGGCCAGCGGCACCCCGGTGCACGCGGTCGGCGTCGGCACCGTCGTCTCCACCGGCTGGGGCGGGGCGTACGGCAACCAGATAGTGATCCGCATGGCCGACGGCATGTACACCCAGTACGGCCATCTGTCGTCCATCGGCGTCACGGTGGGCCAGCAGGTCACCGCGGGCCAGCAGATCGGCCTGTCCGGCGCCACCGGCAACGTCACCGGTCCGCACCTGCACTTCGAGGCGCGCACCAGCCCCGACTACGGCTCGGACGTCGACCCCGTCGCCTACCTGCGCAACCACGGCGTGGACGTCTGACGAGCCCGCACGCCCCCGCACGGCATCCGAAGCCCCGGCCACCGAGCCGGGGCTTTCGCCTTTCCCGCGGTGTTCCGGTCGCCGTTGTCCAAAAAATATCCCCGGATTCCGGCCCGCCGTCGGAAAAGGCGGCGCGGTGGAATAGAGTCACCGGAATAGAGTCATGGGAAAAACGCGTCCGTCGTCGGCGTCGTGTCGCGGGGATCAAGGCGGAGGTCGGTCATGCGTATTCCGGCGCAGTCGGTGTGCACGGCGATCCGGGACGACATCGTCGCCGGCGTCCTGGAACGCGGCGGCCGTCTCACCGAGGAGGTGCTGGCCCGCCGCTACGGGGTCTCGCGCGTCCCCGTGCGCGAGGCGCTGCGCACCCTGGAGGCGGAGGGCTTCGTGGTGACGCGCCGGCACGCGGGCGCCTGTGTGGCCGAACCGAGCGAGCAAGAGGCCGCCGACCTGCTGGAGATGCGCCTGCTCCTGGAACCGCTCGGCGCCGCCCGGGCCGCCCGGCGGCGCACCGGGGCGCACCTGAAGGTGCTGCGCGGGCTGGTCAGGCTGGGGCAGGAGCGCGCCAGGCGGGGCGACAGCGAGGAACTGCGCGCACTGGACGGCTGGTTCCACGAGACGCTGGCCCAGGCCTGCGGCAGCCCCTCGCTGACCTCCACCCTCCTCCAGCTGCGCCACAAGATCGCCTGGATGTACGTGCTCGACGCGCCGTCGGACCCGGTCGGCACCTGGGCCGAGCACGGCGCGATCGTGGACGCGGTGGCGCGCGGCGACGGAGCGCGCGCCCGCGCGGTGACCGCGCTGCACGCCGAGCGGGCGGCGGCCGAGCACCGGCTGCGCGTGCCCGGTGGCGCCGAGCGTGTGAGGACTTCGCAACATGCCGTAAACATGTCCGGCGCACAGAATTAACACGGGTGCCGTATACAAAGGGGTGGGTATTTCGTGGGCCGGTATTCCCCTATTTCTTCGGTGCCGTTAATTACCGACCCGGGTGAATGGGGTGGGCGTTCCGTCGTGAAAACGCCGGAAATCGCGAAATACGCCTCCGTGCGCCCACCGCACCGGCGCGGTCGCCCGTACCCGTCTTGCCCGACCGGCGTCGTGCGGTCGGGGCGGCAGCGGGGCGGCCCGCCACCCTGCCCGGTCCGAGCCGGCGGACCGGCCCGGACCGGGCGTCACGGCAGTGCAGAACCGGGCGTCACGCCACCGCGCCGAAGCCCGGTTCCTCGAAGGTCCGATGCCGCTCAGACGGTCTCGGGCAGCTCTTCCAGACCCTCGGCGACCAGCTTGGCCAGCCGGTCCAGGGCGGCCTCGGCGCCCTCGGCGTCGGAGGCGAGCACGATCTCCTCGCCGCCCTGGGCGCCCAGACCCAGGACGCCGAGCATGCTGGCCGCGTTGACCGGGGTGCCACCGGCCTTGGAGATCGTCACCGGGATGCCCGCGGCCGTCGCGGCCCGGACGAAGATGGAGGCGGGGCGGGCGTGGAGGCCCTCGGCCCAGCCGACGTTGACGCGGCGCTCAGCCATGTGTTGCTGCCCTTCACTCTTCAAGGTTGTCTAGACCAGTCTTCCATATGGTGAACCATGCCTGGAGAGGGGCTGCGCACCCCCTCCACGGTGCCGTCGTGACCGCCCCTCGGCCCGGCGGCCGTCTCCACAGACTGCCCCGCGCCGTTGCCGGACGCTAGCCGTACTCTGGGGCGCATGCGAACCTCGGCGGAACCGCAGGGCCGGTACGAGTACCCCGCGCACTGGGAGGCGGACGTGGTGCTGCGGGACGGGGGCACCGCCCGCATCCGGCCCATCACCGTCGACGACGCCGACCGCCTGGTCCACTTCTACGAGCAGGTGTCGGACGAGTCCAAGTACTACCGCTTCTTCGCGCCCTATCCCCGCCTGTCCGCCAAGGACGTGCACCGCTTCACCCACCACGACTTCGTCGACCGGGTCGGCCTAGCGGCCACCGTGGGCGGCGAGTTCATCGCCACGGTGCGCTACGACCGCATCGGTGCCGGCGGCACCCCCGCGTCCGCGCCCGCCGACGAGGCGGAGGTCGCCTTCCTGGTGCAGGACGCCCACCAGGGCAGGGGAGTGGCCTCCGCGCTCCTGGAGCACATCGCGGCCGTCGCCCGCGAGCGGGGCATCCGCCGCTTCACCGCCGAGGTGCTGCCCGCCAACACCAAGATGATCAAGGTCTTCACGGACGCCGGCTACACCCAGAAGCGCAGCTTCGAGGACGGCGTCGTCCGCCTGGAGTTCGACATCGAGCCCACCGACCGCTCGCTCGCCGTGCAGCGCGCTCGCGAGCAGCGCGCCGAGGCCCGCTCGGTGCAGCGGCTCCTCGCCCCCGGCTCCGTCGCGGTGATCGGCGTCGGCCGCGCCCCCGGCGGGGTGGGCCGCAGTGTCCTGGCCAACATCAGGGACGGCGGGTACGCGGGCCGGCTGTACGCCGTGAACAAGGCCTTCCCCGCGGACCTCGCGGAGGTCGACGGGGTGGGCGCGTACCAGTGCGTGCGGGACATCGACGGCCCGGTGGACCTCGCCGTCGTCGCCGTACCGGCCGAGTACGTGCCCGCCGTGGTCGCCGAGTGCGGGGAACACGGCGTCCAGGGGCTCGTCGTGCTCAGCGCCGGGTACGCCGAGAGCGGGCCCGAGGGCAAGGAGCGGCAGCGGGCGCTCGTGCGGCAGGCGCGGGCGTACGGCATGCGGATCATCGGGCCCAACGCGTTCGGCGTCATCAACACCGCCGCCGGCGTACGGCTGAACGCCTCCCTCGCGCCCGAGATGCCACGCCCCGGCCGCATCGGCATGTTCGCCCAGTCCGGCGCCATCGGCATCGCGCTGCTCTCCCGGCTGCACCGGCGCGGCGGCGGCGTCACCGGGGTCAGCGGCGTCTCCACCTTCGTCTCCGCCGGCAACCGCGCCGACGTCTCCGGCAACGACGTCCTCCAGTACTGGTACGAGGACCCGGACACCGATGTCGTCCTGATGTACCTGGAGACCATCGGCAACCCCCGCAAGTTCACTCGGCTCGCCCGCCGGACGGCGGCGGCGAAACCCCTCGTCGTGGTGCAGGGCACCGGCACGGCGCCCCAGGGCCACGCGGTGCGTGCCACCCGGCTGCCGCACGCGACGGTGTCCGCGCTGCTCCGCCAGGCCGGGGTGATCCGGGTCGACACCATCACCGAACTGGTCGACGCGGGGCTGCTGCTCGCCCGCCAGCCGCTGCCCGCCGGACCGCGCGTGGCGATCCTCGGCAACTCCGAGTCGCTGGGCGTCCTGACGTACGACCGCTGCCTGGCGGAGGGGCTGCGGCCGGCGCGGCCCCTGGACCTGACGACCGGGGCGAGCGCGGAGGACTTCCACCGGGCGCTGAGCGCGGCGCTGGCCGACGACACCAACGACTCCGTCGTGGTGACGGCGATCCCGGCGATCGGCGAGGCGTCGCCGGGGGACGCGGAGCTGGCGGAGGCGCTGCGGTCCGCCGCGGCGGCGGCGCCGGGGAAGCCGGTGCTGGTGGTGCACGTGGAGCTGGGCGGACTGGCGCAGGCGCTGTCGGCGGCGGCGAGCACCGCGCCGACCGCCGCGGACAGGGCACCCGGCGACCCGGGCGGCGCCCGGCCGCCCCGCCCGGCGGAACGACCGCCCACCGCGGTCTCCCCGCCTGAAGGAGCCCGGCTCATCCCCGCCTACCCCGCCGCCGAACGCGCCGTCCGGGCCCTCGCCGAGGCCGTCCGCTACGGGCAGTGGCGCAGGGAGGCGATGGACCCCGGAAGGGTGCCGGAGTACGAGGACATCGACGAGAAGGGCGTAGCGCGGCTGATCGGGGAACTGCTGGCACGCGGCGAGGGGCTCACGATCTCCGAGGCCGAGACCTGCGAGCTGCTCGGCAAGTACGGCATCCGGGTGCGCCGCGCCCTGCCCGCGCCCACCCCCGACGCCGCCGCCGAGGCCGCCCGCGATCTCGGCTACCCGGTGGCCCTGAAGGCGACCGCCCCCCACCTCAGGCACCGCGCCGACCTGGGCGGGGTCCGCCTGGACCTGGCCGACGAGGACCAACTGCGGCGGGCCTACGCCGAGTTGTCCGAACTGTTCGGCAAGCCCGAGGAGCTGCGGCCGGTGGTGCAGGGGATGGCGCCCAGGGGCGTCGACACCGTCGTACGGGCCGTGATCGACCCGGCGGCCGGGGCCGTGCTGTCCTTCGGCCTGGCCGGCGCGGTCTCCCAGCTGCTGGACGACACGGCGCACCGGCTGATCCCGGTCACCGACCGGGACGCGACCGCGCTGGTGCGCACGATCCGCACCGCGCCCCTGCTCTTCGGCTGGCGCGGCTCCACCCCCGTGGACACCCCCGCCCTCGAGGAACTGCTGCTGCGGGTGTCCCGGCTGGTCGACGACCACCCCGAGGTGGTCGCGGTCACCCTGGAACCGGTCGTCGTGGCCCCCCGCGGCGCCAACGTCCTCGGCGCGACCGTCCGCCTCGCCCCACCCCCGGCCCGGGACGACCACGGGCCCCGCACGATGCCCGTGTACTGACGGGGGAGGGGAGCGGGCCCGCCGCTCCTTCCACCACCTCGACGCTCCCGGCCTCCGCCTTCCGGCCTCCGGGCCTTGCGGCTCCCGCGCCGTCCGGCTTCTCGGCCCCCGAGGCCCCGAGGCCCCGCCTGGACTCCCTCCCCGCCCGCCCCCGTCGCGGACATCCGCGCCCCGCGCCCCGCGCCCCGCCCCCGGCCCTCCCGCGGACGGTCCGCCACGGGCCGGTGCCCCGGTGTTCCTCCGCGTGTCCCCGGGAGGCCCGCGGTCCCGTGACCGCGGCGTGTCCCGTGGTCGCGGGCGGCCCTGACCCCCCTTGGCCACGGACTAGGATGGACGCCATGGCCAAGACCAGTACGACGACCCAGGGGCTGCGCGCGGCGATCGAGCGCAGCGGCTACTACCCGGCCCTCGTGGCCGAGGCGGTGGAGGCCGCGGTGGGCGGCGAGCCCATCCGGTCGTACCTGGTCCACCAGGAGACCACGTTCGACCAGAACGAGGTACGCCGCCATGTGACCGTCCTGGTCCTCACCGCCAACCGCTTCATCGTCAGCCACACCGACGAGCAGGCCGCCGACGGCACCTCCCCGACGCCGTACGCCACCACCTCCACCGAGTCGGTCAAGCTCAGCCGGATCTCCTCCGTCGTGGTCAGCCGGGTGGTGGCCAACCCCGAGCAGTACACCCCGGGCACCCTGCCCCGCGAGGTCGTGCTGACCATCGGCTGGGGCGCGGTGAGCCGGATCGACCTGGAGCCCGCCGCCTGCGGCGACCCCAACTGCGACGCCGACCACGGCTACACCGGCAACTCCACGGCGGACGACCTCAGCCTGCGCGTCAGCGAGGCCGGGGACGGCCCGGAGACGGTGCGCGAGGCGCTCGCCTTCGCGCAGGCCATCTCGGAGGCGACCGCGGACATCGCCCGCTGATGTCCCAGCTCTCCGCCTGGGACCACCCGGAACCCCTCGCCCTCGACACCGCGCCGCTGCCCCAGTACGGCACCGGCTCCCTCGCCGACCTGCTGCCGACCCTCGCCGCCGGCATGGGCGTCCCCGGCATGTCCGCGACGATCACCGAGCTGGCCCCGGTCGACCGGGCCTGTGTCTTCCTGGTCGACGGTCTCGGCTGGGAGCAGCTGCGCGCCCACCCCGACGAGGCCCCCTTCCTCACCTCGCTGCTCGGCAGCTCCCGCGGCGGCACCGGCCGCCCGCTCACCGCGGGCTACCCGGCGACCACCGCCGCCTCCCTGGCCTCCGTCGGCACCGGCCTGCCGCCCGGCGCGCACGGCCTGCCCGGCTACACGGTCCGCGACCCGGCCACCGGCGCGCTGATGAACCAGCTGCGCTGGCAGCCGTACACCGACCCGCGCCGCTGGCAGCCGTACCCCACCGTCTTCCAGCTGGCCCACGACGCCGGGGTGCACGCCGCCCAGGTGTCCTCGCCCGCCTTCGAGCGCACCCCGCTCACCAAGGTCGCGCTCAGCGGCGGCAGCTTCCACGGCAGGCTGTCCGGCGAGGACCGGGTGGACCTGGCCGCCGAGCAGCTGGCCGCCGGGGACCGCTCGCTGGTGTACACGTACTACGCCGAACTCGACGGCTCCGGCCACCGCTACGGCGTCGCCTCCGACACCTGGCGCGGCCAGCTGATGTACGTCGACCGGCTGGCCCAGCGCCTCGCCGAGCAGCTGCCCCCGCGCAGCGCGCTCTACGTCACCGCCGATCACGGCATGATCGACGTGCCGTTCGACGACGAGCACCGCATCGACTTCGACACGGACTGGGAACTGCGCGCCGGTGTCGCCCTGTTGGGCGGCGAGGGGCGGGCCCGGCACGTGTACGCGGTGCCGGGCGCCCACAACGACGTGCTGACCTGCTGGCGCGAGGTGCTGGGGGAGCAGTTCTGGGTGGCCTCGCGGGACGAGGCGATCCAGGCCGGCTGGTTCGGGCCGCACGTGGACGAGCGGGTGTACGCCCGGCTCGGGGACGTGATCGCGGCCGCGTACGACGACGTCCTGATCATCGCCTCCGAGCGGGAGCCGAAGGAGTCCGCGCTGGTGGGCAACCACGGTTCGATGACCCCCGACGAGCAGCTGGTCCCGCTGCTCGAAGTACGCTCCTGACCCCCCACCGCTTTCCTCCCCTCGCCGAAAGGTGCTCAACTCCTCATGCCCGAGCTGGTGTTCTTCTCCGGAACGATGGACTGCGGGAAGTCGACGCTGGCTCTCCAGATCGAGCACAACCGCTCCGCGCGCGGCCTGGCCGGCATGATATTCACCCGCAACGACCGCGCCGGCGCGGGCAAGCTGTCCTCCCGCCTCGGCCTGGTCACCGACGCCGTCGAGGTCGCCGACGACCAGGACCTGTACGTCTACGTCGTGGACCACCTCTCGCAGGGCGGCCGGATCGACTACGTGATCGCGGACGAGGCGCAGTTCCTCGCGCCCGCCCAGATCGACCAGCTCGCTCGCGTGGTGGACGACCTCGGCGTGGACGTCTTCGCCTTCGGCATCACCACCGACTTCCGCTCCAAGCTGTTCCCCGGTTCCCAGCGGCTGGTGGAACTGGCCGACCGCATCGAGGTGCTCCAGGTGGAGGCGCTGTGCTGGTGCGGCGCCCGCGCCACGCACAACGCCCGCACGGTCGGCGGGGAGATGGTGGTCGAGGGCGCCCAGGTGGTCGTCGGGGACGTCAACCAGGAGGCGGGCGAGGTCGGTTACGAGGTGCTGTGCCGCCGCCACCACCGGCGCCGGATGACCTCCGCGACGGCCCGCGCGGCGGCCATCTCCCCGGACGTGCTGCCGGTCTCGTCCTCCTGAGCCCGTCCTCCTCGGTCTCCTGAGCCGGTTCTCCCGGACGAGCCCGCCCGCGTACGGACCGGCCCGTCCGAATCCCTTCAGCGCGGCTCCTGGACCACCGAGAACACCGCGCCCTCCGGGTCCGCCACCGTTGCCACCCGGCCGTGCGGACCGTCCTGGGCCGGGCGGACCACCCGGCCGCCGAGCGCGGTCACCCGGCGCAGCGCCCCGTCCGTGTCGGTCACCTGGAAGCAGGTGGCCCAGTACGGCCCCCGGTCCCGGGGCAGCGCCCGGCCCAGGCCGTGCAGCGCGGCCACCGGGTGCCCGTCCACACGCAGGGTCACCCGGTCCGCGCCCGCGTCGGCCGCCGCCTCCGTCTCGTAGCCGAACACGCTCGCGTAGAACGTGGTGACGCTTTCCGTCTCGAACGTGAGCAGTTCGTTCCAGGCGGGCGTGCCCGGCACCCCGGAGGCCGGGGTGCCCGGGCGCGCGGGGCCCTGCCAGATGCCGAACACCGCGCCACAGGGGTCGGCGGCGATGGCCAGCCGCCCGGCCTCGTCCGCGTCCAGCGGGCCGACCGCCACCGTGCCGCCGCACAGCCGCACCGTCTCGGCGGTGCGGTCCACGTCGTCCGAGGCGAGGTAGGGCGTCCAGGCGATCGGCAGCCGGTGGTCCGGCGGCAGCTGGCCCATGCCCGCCACCTCGTGCCCGTCCAGCAGTGCCCGCACGTACGGGCCGAACTGCCGCGGGCCCGGCCGGAACTCCCAGCCGAACAGCGCCCCGTAGAACTCCTCGGTGGCGGTGAGCCCGTGCGCCATCAGGCTCACCCAGCAGGGTGTGCCGGGCGCGCGCAGCGCGTGCGGACCGGCCGACTCCCGTGCCTCGGTCATCGATCACTCTCTCCCCGGCCGCCCGTGCGGTGGCCGTGTCGCTTCCGCTCTCCCGGCAGGGGTGTGCACACGCCATCGGCGCGTGCGCCCGTACCGGTGTCCGCATCTTCCACGCTCTCGCGGCCATGTCCCGTTGCCGCGCCGCCTCTTGGCGGTGTCTTCGGAATGATTTCCAGGCCGACGTGTTCCGCCGCCACCTGACGGCGTCCGACGGGCGTCCGCCGGACGTACGCTTCGTGCCCGATCCTTCACGTTTCGTGATCGAGGCTGTCCGGCCGAGCAGAGTAGCCGTACCTGGACGCCGCGGCCACCCCTGGCGTATGCATGGCGCCATGACAGTCATCATCACCGCATCCGAACTCGCCCGGGAGCTCGCCGGGCAGGCGCCGCCGGTCCTGCTGGACGTCCGCTGGCAGCTGAGCCTGGCGAAGGCGGCGGGTGCCCCGGCCTTCGACGGCCGGGCCGAGTACGCGGCCGGGCACATTCCCGGCGCGGCCTTCGTCGACCTGGACCGGGAACTGGCCGCGGCCCCGGGCGCGCGGGGCCGCCATCCGCTGCCGGACATCGCGGAGTTCGGCGCCGCGATGCGCCGCGCGGGCGTGTCGGCGGGCCGTCCGGTCGTCGTCTACGACGGCGGACAGGGCTGGGCGGCCGCGCGCGCGTGGTGGCTGCTGCGCTGGACGGGTCACCCGGACGTGCGAGTTCTGGACGGCGGGTTGCCGTCCTGGGAAGGCGAGTTGGCGACCGGGACGTCCACCCCGGCCGAGGGCGACTTCAGGCCGGCGCCGGACGTGGCGGGCCTGCTGGACGCGGACGGCGCCGCCGCGCTGGCCCGCACGGGTGTGCTGCTGGACGCCCGCGCGGGGGAGCGCTACCGGGGCGAGGTGGAGCCCGTG
This sequence comes from Streptomyces sp. SCPE 10, assembly GCF_051980735.1. NCBI lineage: Bacteria > Bacillati > Actinomycetota > Actinomycetes > Kitasatosporales > Streptomycetaceae > Streptomyces > Streptomyces sp. SCPE 10. Next base: position 5,741,546 of record NZ_CP197069.1, read on the forward strand.
GACCGGGTCGGCGGGCACATCCCGGGCGCGGTCTCGGCGCCCACGGCGGAGAACGTCGGCCCCGACGGGCGCTTCCTGCCCGCGGCCGAGCTGAAGGACCGCTTCAAGGCGCTCGGCGTCCGCGCCGACACGGAGGTGGGCGTCTACTGCGGCTCGGGCGTGTCGGCCGCGCACGAGGTGCTGGCCCTCGCGGTGGCCGGCATCCCGGCGGCGCTGTACGTCGGTTCCTGGTCGGAGTGGTCCGCGGACCCGTCCCGGCCGGTCGCGACGGGCGCGGACCCGCAGTAGCGAGCGGGCGGCAGCGGCGACAGGGCGGGTCACTGGAGTGACCCGCCGCTCCGCGTCGTCGTACGGCCGGCTACTCCTGCTTCTTGCGGCGGGTGCCGAACACGATCTCGTCCCAGCTCGGGACGGCCGCGCGGCGGCCGGGGCGGACGCCGTCGGCCTCCGCCTGGCGGTCCGTCGCGCCGATCAGCCGGTCGCGGTGGCTGCCGACCGAGCGGGGCATGAGGACGTCCGCGTAGGCCGAACCGGCCGAGGCGGCGGGCGCCGGCGGTTCCTCCGCGACGGCCTCCTCGTCGGGCTCGTCCGAGGCGTCCGGGGCGCGCTCCGGGACGACCATGTCGCCGCGGAAGGACGGCACGGCCTCCAAGAGGCTGGTCAGCGAGTCCCGTTCACCGGTGCTCTCCTCGGCGGGTTCGGCCGACTGCGCGGGCAGGGTGGGCCGCTCGCGGTCGGTCTGCCGGTCGAGGGCGCGGTCCATGGAGCGCTCGCGCGGCAGCCGGGCGATGCGCGGGACGAACGGGAAGCTCGGCTCGGGCGCGGCGAGGTCGTCGGACTCGCCGATCAGCGAGCGCGCCTCGTCGTCCACGGCCTGGACCAGCCGCCGGGGCGGGTCGTACGTCCAGCTCGCGGAGTGCGGTTCGCCCGCGACCCGGTAGACGAGCAGGACCTCCCAGGTGCCGTCGTCGCGGCGCCAGGAGTCCCACTGCACGGTGTCCTTCTCGGCGCCGCGCAGCAGCAGCCGTTCCTGGACGGCCTCGCCGAGCAGAGGGCCGGAGTTCTCGCCGGGGCGGCGGACCGGGGTCTTGCGGGCGCGCTCGGCCATGAAGGCGCGCTCGGCCAGCACCGGACCCTCGAAGCGCCGTACCCGGTCGACGGGGATGCCCGCGAGCTGGGCGACCTCTTCCGCGGTGGCACCGGCTCGTATCCGCGCCTGGATGTCGCGGGGGCGCAGATGGCTCTCGACCTCGATCTCGATCTGGCCGAGGCGCGGCCGGTCGCCGCGTACGGCGGCGCGCAGCCGTTCGTCGATCGGAAGCGTGTACTCCGTTGAGTCGGCAGCCTTCAGCACCAGCCGTGTGCCGTCATTCGAGACGGCCACGACACGCAGTTCGGGCATGGGGACCTCCCGGGTGGTGCCTGCCGACGTCACGTGCGTCGCTGCTTCCGCTAGTCGAGTGTGGCCTGCCCGGGTGCAGCCTGCCACAACCTTGCCGAGTTGCCCGGCGTGTCGGGCACGGGCCCTGGATCGCCGTTATGGCACGGTTACCTGTTCGCCACGCTAAGTGACCAAGTTCGTCACCCTGTGCAACTAGCCCCCTCCCGGCGGTCCTTGGCGGCCCCGGACGCCCTGGTGGGAGACCGGACCCAGGGCTCGCAACAGTACTCCATTCGGGCCACGTGCGTGGATTGGCGCGCCGCCCAACTTCTGGCAACGGGCGCGACTTGGCCCGCCGCAACGGGATTTGTCGATCATGAACGTGGCGAACTTCACGTAATCTCCAGAAACGGAACTAATGGTTTCGTGCATACGTCCCTCTCTCGTGCAGTCGGCCACTCAATGTCGATCAAGTACGGGAAAGGCAGGCAAGTTCCGGGTATGCGCGAAACACCCGATGCGGAGCGGAAGCGGATCGACCTCAACGTCCCCCAGGTGGCGGGAAGCGCCCTGGCGGCGGTCGTGGCGGCCAAGCTGGCTTCCTCCTTCGGCGTGTACGGCACGATCCTCGGCGCGGGCGTCGTCAGTGTGATCGCCACCTGTGGCGGCACCGTCTTCCAGCACTTCTTCAAGCGGACCGGGGAACAGCTGCGGGTGGTCAAGACCGGGGCCCGGCCCCAGGTGCAGGCGGCGCCGGTCCCGGGCGAGTTCTCCGAGGGCACCGTCTACCGGGCGCGGATCAAGAGCTGGCGCCGGCCGCTGGTCGCCGCCGCTCTCGTGTTCGGGGTGACCATGGGCGGCATCACGGTGTACGAACTGGTGTCCGGCAGCAGTTTCAGCGGCGGCACCGGCACGACGGTCGGCGACGCCGTCAGCGGGCGGCACTCGTCGGCGCACCGGACGAACGACCCCCGGCCCGGCCGTGAGCCCTCCGGCACCCCCTCGCTCACCACTCCGAACGGCGGCCTCCCCTCCCAGGGCTCCGGCACCGGCTCCGGTTCCGGCTCCGGCGGTACGGCGGATCCGGCGTCGCCGACCCCGAGCGCCTCGCCCGACGGGCGGGCGGACGGCGGCGGGACCGGCCCGTCCCCCACGCCCAGCGGCTCCGCCCCGGCGACTACGCCCCCAGCACCCTCCGCAGATAGTCGTTCTGGAACAGCCGATCCGGGTCAAGGCGGTCCCGCAACGCCGTGAACTCGGCGAACCCCGGATACACCCGGGCGAGGTACTCCGCGTCCCGGGTGTGCACCTTCCCCCAGTGCGGCCGGCCCTCGTGCGCCGTGAAGATCCGCTCGGCGGCGGTGAAGTACGCCTGGTACGGCGTGCCCCGGTACATGTGCACGGCGACATAGGCGCTGTCCCGGCCGGAGGCGGTGGACAGGGTGATGTCGTCGGCCGGGGCGGTGCGCACCTCCACGGGGAAGCCGACGCGCAGGTTCGAGCGCTCCACCATGGCCTTCAGCTCGCGCACCGTCTCCACCAGGGCCGCGCGCGGAACGGCGTACTCCATCTCCACGAAGCGCACCCGGCGCGGCGAGGTGAAGACCTTGTACGGGATGTCGGTGTACGACCGCGCGGACAGGGCCCGGCTGGAGATCCGCGCGATGGCCGGGACGGTGGCGGGGGCCGCCCGGCCGACCCACTGGGCCACCTGGAACACGCCGTTGGACAGGAACTCGTCCTCGAACCACCCGGCCAGCCGGCCCACGGGCCGCTCGGGGCCCAGACTGCGGTTGTTGCGCTTGATGGTGGTGTTCTCGGTGTGCGGGAACCAGTAGAACTCGAAGTGCTCGTTCTCCGCCCACAGTTGATCGAACTCGGCGAGCACCCGTTCGAGGGGCATCGGCTCCTCGCGGGCGGTGAGCAGGAACAGCGGTTCCACGGCGAAGGTGATCGCGGTGACGACGCCGAGCGCGCCGAGCCCGGTCCGGGCGGCCGTGAAGACCTCGGGGTTCTCCTGCGCGGAGCAGCAGAGCACCGAGCCGTCCGCCGTGACGAGTTCGAGGCCCTTGATCTGGGCGGCGATGGAGGCCGATTCGCGGCCCGTGCCATGGGTGCCGGTGCTGGTGGCGCCGGAGACCGTCTGCTCCATGATGTCGCCCATGTTGGTGAGCGACAGGCCCTCGCGCGCCAGGGCCGCGTTGAGCCTCTTGAGCGGGGTGCCGGACTCGACCGTGACCGTCATGGCCTCCCGGTCGATCCTGCGTATACCGGTCAACAGTTGAGGGCGTATCAACACACCGTCGGTGGCGGCGATCGACGTGAAGGAGTGCCCGGTGCCGACCGCCTTCACCTTCAGGCCGTCCTCGCGCGCCCGGCGCACCGCCGCGGCCAGTTCCTCGACCGAGGCCGGCGCGACCTGCCGGGCGGGCCGGGCCGCGACGTTCCCGCCCCAGTTACGCCATGTGCCGTTCGCGCCGCTCGTCTTCCCGCTCGCCGTGCTGCTCAACGGTGCCTCCCCGACCCGCGGCCGGCCTGCGCAGCCGGCGGTACCCGAGGAAACCGACCACGACCGCGACGGCCCCGGACAGCGCCGGAACCCCGTACCCGGCCCGCGCGCCGGCCGCGTCGATCACCGTGCCGCCCAGCGAGGAGCCGAGCGCCACGCCGACCGCCAGGCCGGTGCTCACCCAGGTCATCCCCTCGGTCAGCTGCGCGCGAGGTACGTGCTCTTCGATGAGGGACATCGTCGTGATCATCGTCGGTGCGATGGACAACCCCGCAACGAACAGCGCCACGGCCAGAAGCGGCAGGTTTCCGACCAGTAGGAGGGGGATCATACTCACGGCCATGGCCGCGACGCCCAGCAGCCAGCGGCGTTCCGGCGCCCCGGCCAGGCGCAGCAGCCCGAAGACCGCCCCGGCCGCACAGGAGCCGGCCGCGTACACGGCGAGGACCACGCTCGCCGCGCCCTTGTGGCCGCGTTCGTCGGCGAAGGCGACGGTGACCACGTCCACCGACCCGAAGATCGCGCCGGTCGCCACGAAGGTCGCCACCAGCACCTGGAGTGCCCGTGAGCGCAGGGCGGTGCCGCCGCCGTGCCGCTCGCGCGGATGCGGCCGCGGCTCGGTGGCCCGCTGCGCGGTCAGCCAGCAGACGCCGGCCGCCAGGAAGCAGGCGGCCAGCAGCGGACCGGCCTCGGGGAACCAGGCCGTGCACAGGCCGATGGAGATGATCGGCCCGAAGACGAAGCAGACCTCGTCCATGACCGACTCGAACGAGTAGGCGGTGTGCAGCTTGGGCGTGCCCCGGTAGATGGCGGCCCAGCGGGCCCGGATCATCGCGCCCAGGCTCGGCACCGCGCCGATGCCGGCGGCGCAGACGAACAGCGCCCGGTCCGGCCACCCGAAGTGCGCGGCGAGCAGCAGCCCGGCCGTCGCCACGAGGGCCACGAGGGTCGCGGGCCGCAGCACCCGGCTCTGGCCGTGCCGGTCCACCAGGCGGGAGACCTGCGGGCCGAGGACCGCCGCGGACAGCGCGATGGTGGCCGACAGCGCGCCCGCGAGCCCGTAGCGCCCGGTGAGCTGGGAGACCATCGTGACCACGCCGATGCCCATCATGGACAGCGGCATCCGGCCGAGCAGCCCGGCGGCCGAGAAGGCCTTGGTGCCGGGCACGTCGAACAAGGCTCTGTAGGGGCTGGGCACGAGGTCTCCGGGGCGGTCCGTAAGGCGCGAATGCGGCGGATACAGCTTACGAGTTAGGTGACCCTAAGCGCATCCGGTTCAACGGTGGGAAATAACGCCATGAACCGATTGGAACCCGACTCTTCACCCCGCGGTTGCCGGGCCGTCGGCACCGGGTGGCAGGATCGAGTCATGCCAGACGCGCTCGATGCCACCCCGTACGACGCCCTGCTCCTGCTCTCCTTCGGCGGCCCCGAAGGCCCCGACGACGTGGTCCCGTTCCTGGAGAACGTCACCCGCGGGCGCGGCATCCCCAAGGAACGCCTGAAGGAAGTCGGGCAGCACTACTTCCTGTTCGACGGGGTCAGCCCCATCAACGGCCAGAACCGCGCCCTGATCGAGGCCCTGCGCGAGGACTTCGCCGGACACGGCCTGGACCTGCCCGTCTACTGGGGCAACCGCAACTGGGCGCCGTACCTGACCGACACCCTGCGCCGGATGGTCGCCGACGGCCGCCGCCGCGTCCTGGTGCTCGCCACCAGCGCCTACGCCTCCTACTCGGGCTGCCGCCAGTACCGCGAGAACCTCGCCGACGCGCTGGCCACCCTGGAGGGCGAGGGCCTCGACCTCCCGAAGGTCGACAAGCTGCGCCACTACTTCAACCACCCCGGCTTCGTCGAACCCATGATCGACGGCGTGCTGCGCTCCCTCGCCGACCTCCCCGAGGACGTCCGCGACGGCGCCCACATCGCCTTCACCACCCACTCCATCCCCACGGCCGCCGCCGACACCTCCGGCCCCGTCGAGGCCCACGGCGACGGCGGCGCCTACGTGGAAGAGCACCTGGACGTGGCCCAGCTGATCGCCGACGCGGTCCGCGAGCGCACCGGTGTGGACCACCCCTGGCGGCTCGTCTACCAGTCCCGCTCCGGCGCCCCGCACATCCCGTGGCTGGAACCCGACATCTGCGACCACCTGGAGGAGCGGCACGCGGCGGGCGTCCCGGCGGTCGTCATGGCGCCCATCGGCTTCGTCTCCGACCACATGGAGGTCCTGTACGACCTCGACACGGAGGCCAGGGCCAAGGCCGAGGAACTGGGCCTGCCGGTGCGGCGCTCGGCCACCGTGGGCGCCGACCCGCGGTTCGCGGCCGCCGTGCGCGAGCTGGTCCTGGAACGCGCCGCCCGCGAGCGCGGCCAGGCCGTCACCCCCTGCGCCCTGGGCACCCTGGGCGCGAGCCACGACGTCTGCCCGGTCGGCTGCTGCCCCGCCCGGGCGCCCCGCCCGGCCGCCGCAGGCGCCGACAGCCCCTACGCGTGAGGAGACCCGTGACCGACGCCCTGCACAGGGAACTGCTGGAACTGGCCCAGGAGGCCGCCCGCCGCGCCGGTGAGCTGCTGCGGGACGGCCGCCCGGCCGACCTCGCCGTGGCACGGACCAAGTCCAGCCCGATCGACGTCGTCACCGAGATGGACATCGCGGCGGAGAAACTGATCACCGATCTGATCTCCGCGCGGCGCCCGGACGACGGCTTCCTAGGCGAGGAGGGCGCCTCGGCCGCCGGCACCAGCGGCGTCCGCTGGGTGATCGACCCGCTCGACGGCACCGTGAACTACCTCTACGGGCTGCCGACCTGGGCAGTGTCCATCGCGGCCGAACAGGACGGTGAGACCGTGGCCGGGGTCGTCGCGGCCCCGATGCGCGGCGAGACCTACCAGGCGGTGCGCGGCGGCGGCGCCTGGGCCACCGGCGCGTGGGAGGGCGAGCGGGCGCTCGCCTGCCGCCCCGCGCCCCCGCTGGACCAGGCGCTGGTCTCCACCGGCTTCAACTACGTCGCCGAGGTCCGCAGCCACCAGGCCGAGGTGGCCGCCCGGCTGATCCCGCTGCTCAGGGACATCCGGCGCGGCGGCTCGGCCGCCATCGACCTGTGCGACGTGGCCTGCGGCCGGCTCGACGGGTACTACGAGCGCGGACTGCACCCGTGGGACCACGCCGCGGGGGACCTCATCGCCCGGGAGGCGGGCGCGCTGACCGGTGGACGGCCCGGAGAACGCCCCGGACGCGATCTGGCGGTCGCCGGCACCCCGGGCGTCTTCGAGCCCCTCCAGCGGCTGCTGGAGGACTTCGGGGCCTGGCACGACTGACGCCCCCGGGCGCACGCGAAGGGACCCCGGCGCTGGATTCGCCGGGGTCCCTTCGCCGTCTGCTGTCACTCCAGCTCGCTCAGGCCGATCAGACGCGTGACGCGCCGACCTCCACACCATGTTCGGCGGCGAGGCGGCGCAGGTCGTCGAGCTCTGCCTGCTCCACCTCGACGAGGAAGTCGTCGCCCTCGTCACGAGCCCGAGACAGGTCGGACTCGGTCGCCTTTATGCGCTGGAGAAGTCCTGCGGTGAAAGCGTCCATGCTGCGCCCCCTCGTCCAGGGTCGGTGGGTCGGTGGCACGGGGGTGTGCCGTCGGGAAGGGACGATCACGTCTCCCGCAGGTGCCCGGCACGCCCTGGCCGGGCGGCTACGGTGCCGGACACCCGCGCCGCTCTGCACAAGCGGATCGCGAGGTACCGCATGGTGCTGCGGCACATGCAGAGCGTGATCGCGGGGTGTAAACCCGTCCTCCCCCCGCTGCATTCCCGGGAAACCTCGTAGGCGGAGAAAATCTCGCATTCCCGCCCCAGGACGCCCGTTCCCACGGCCGGGACACCGCTTACAGCCGACTTATGACCGAAAAGGGCAGGATGGAGTCACACTCCACGAACACCCCTGCCCGCACGGGGCGCCCGGCGCGCTGCGCGGGTGGACACAGGAAGGACTAGCGACGTGCGCGTACTCGTCGTCGAGGACGAGCAACTGCTCGCCGATGCGGTGGCCACCGGACTGCGCCGGGAGGCCATGGCCGTCGACGTCGTGTACGACGGTGCGGCCGCCCTGGAGCGCATCGGCGTCAACGACTACGACGTGGTCGTCCTCGACCGCGACCTCCCCCTCGTGCACGGCGACGACGTCTGCCGCAAGATTGTCGAGCTGGGCATGCCCACCCGCGTGCTCATGCTCACCGCGTCCGGCGACGTCAGCGACCGCGTCGAGGGCCTGGAGATCGGCGCGGACGACTACCTGCCCAAGCCGTTCGCGTTCAGCGAGCTGATCGCGCGCGTGCGCGCCCTCGGCCGCCGTACCAGCGTGCCCCTGCCGCCCGTCCTGGAGCGCGCCGGAATCAAGCTGGACCCCAACCGCCGCGAGGTCTTCCGTGACGGCAAGGAGGTCCAGCTCGCGCCCAAGGAGTTCGCCGTCCTGGAAGTGCTGATGCGCAGCGAGGGCGCCGTCGTCTCGGCGGAGCAGCTGCTGGAGAAGGCCTGGGACGAGAACACCGACCCGTTCACCAACGTGGTCCGGGTGACCGTGATGACCCTGCGCCGCAAACTCGGCGAGCCCCCCGTGATCGTCACCGTGCCCGGCTCCGGCTACCGGATCTGATCCGCCATGGCCGCGACACCCGCACCCCCGCAGGCGCCTCCGAAGCCCACCTGGGACCCCCGGCGGCCGCAGGCCCCCTTCCCGTGGCTGCGGCCGACCATCCGCATACGGCTCACGCTGCTGTACGGCGGCATGTTCCTGATCGCCGGCATCCTGCTGCTGTCGATCATCTACCTGCTGGCCGCGCAGGCCATCAGCACCGGCAACCAGCCGCTGTTCAAGATCGTCAGCTTCCAGGAGCTGAAGGTCTCCAGCGACAACTGCCCCGCGATCAACACCACCAGCCTGCCGCTGGCGGACTTCAACGACGCGATCAGCCAGTGCGTGGACCACCAGCGCCAGGTCGCCCTGGACAACCTGCTCAGCCGCTCGCTGCTGGCCCTGCTCGGCCTCGCCGTGATCGCCTTCGCGTTCGGGTACGCGATGGCCGGCCGGGTGCTGTCCCCGCTCGGCCGGATCACCCGCACCGCCCGCGCGGTGGCCGGTTCCGACCTGTCCCGCCGGATCGAGCTGGACGGCCCGGACGACGAGCTCAAGGAGCTGGCGGACACCTTCGACGAGATGCTGGAGCGGCTCCAGCGGGCCTTCACCGCCCAGCAGCGCTTCGTCGGCAACGCCTCCCACGAACTGCGCACCCCGCTGGCGATCAACCGCACGCTCCTGGAGGTCCACCTCTCCGACCCGAACGCGCCGGTGGAGCTGCAGCAGCTCGGCAAGACGCTGCTGGCCACCAACGAGCGCAGCGAACAGCTGGTCGAGGGCCTGCTGCTGCTCGCCCGCAGCGACAACCAGATCGTGGAGCGCAAACCGGTCGACCTGGCGGAGGTGGCCACCCAGGCCATCGACCAGGTGCGCTCCGAGGCCGAGGCCAAGGGCGTGGAGATCCGTGGCGAGCGCGAACCGGCCGTGGTGCAGGGCAACGGCGTGCTCCTGGAGCGGATCGCGCTGAACCTCGTGCAGAACGCGGTGCGGTACAACGTGACCGAGGACGGCTGGGTCGAGGTGGACACCGAGATCCGGCACGGACAGGCGGTGCTCACCGTCTCGAACACCGGACCGGTGGTGCCCGCCTACGAGATCGACAACCTTTTCGAGCCCTTCAGACGGCTGCGCACGGAGCGCACGGGCAGTGACAAGGGCGTGGGTCTCGGCCTGTCCATCGTGCGGTCCGTGGCCCGCGCGCACGGCGGGCACATCACGGCCCGGCCCCGCGAAGGCGGTGGCCTGGTGATGCATGTGACACTTCCGCTGTGATCCACACCGGAAAACATCGACACACGCGAGAGATGTTCGCTCGACGCGGAATTTTCCAGGGGCCGAATGGGCTTCTCTCTGTGTGATCGATCACATGGGCGGATTTCCGGCCATGTACTGTCAGTGATCATGACAGATGGCAGAAAGCCCGGAAAGTCCTGGTTTTCAGGCCTCTTGATCACGGGAAGTACACGATGAGGCGCCTTTGAGGTGCGGTATTCGAAGCGTGTACGGTCCTCACCGCCATCCAAGCCGATCACTCTCGGGAGATCGGGTTGGGTGTCGATTGAGTAACAGCCCTTGATGTGAGGCAAAATCTCCGCCTCAGGTCGGGCACAAGTCCGGCCTCTCACGCGTTACGTGCGCTGGAGACACCGCAGACACCCAGAGGGGGAGAGCGATATGGCAACCGACTACGACACTCCACGCAAGACCGACGATGACGTCGACTCGGACAGCCTGGAAGAGCTGAAGGCCCGGCGGAACGACAAGACCACCTCCTCGGTGGACGTCGACGAGTTCGAGGCCGCCGAAGGACTCGAACTGCCCGGCGCGGACCTCTCGAACGAAGAGCTGGCCGTCCGGGTCCTGCCGAAGCAGCAGGACGAGTTCACCTGCATGAGCTGCTTCCTGGTCCACCACCGCAGCCAGCTGGCCCGGGAGAAGAACGGTCAGCCGATCTGCCGCGACTGCGACTGAGGAGGGGTCGGCCATGACTGGCTCGACCCCTCCCCGGAAGCGCCGCCTTTCCCTGCGGAAGGCGGACCAAGGGCCGCTCGACGGCTCATTCGGCGCGCGTGACGACGAGCGTGGCTCCCCGGACGCGGGGGCCTCGCTCGAACCGACGGCGGACCGGGCCGACCACCCGGCGCCGGAGCAGGGGCCCGCGCCCGTCGCCAGGCGACGGGTTCGGGTCATCAGTGGCAAGGCCCGGGTCATCGCCCGGGAAGGCGCCCGCAGGAGCGGCTCCCGCGCCCGTGCGGGGCTGGCCCATCTCGTGGACCGGGTCATCGACATCGCCCCGCGTGTGCCGGTACGCGACCTCGCGACGCTGCGCAGGCAGTTCCCGGGCCTCGGCCCCGAGGAACTGGCCGACAAACTGGTGGCGGGCGCGGCGGCCGGCACCTCGACCATCGGGGCCGGGATCGGTGCGATGGCGATGCTGCCCGTGCCGCCCGCCCTGCCGACCGAACTGGCCACGGAGATCACCGGGGTCGCCGCGGTCGAGCTGAAACTCATCGCGGAACTCCACGAGGTCTACGGCGTACGCCCGCCCGGCGGGCTCAGGACCCGCAGCACCGCGTACCTGTCCTCCTGGTCGTCGGAGCGCGGCGTCGACGTGACGAAGCCGTCGACGTACGACGCGGCCCTGGGCGGCCGCATGAAACGCGAACTGCGCCAGCAGATCATGAAGCGCATGGTGCGCGACATGCCGACCCTCATGCCGTTCATGGTGGGCGCCGCGGTCGGGGCGGTCCTGAACCGCCGGGACACCAGAAGACTCGCGGCCCGCATCCGCGCAGACCTGCGCAAGAATCAGGTCCCCTGGGAAGAGCTGGAGCAGCAGCCGCCCCTGGATCAGCCGGCCGAGCCGCTGAAGATGCGCGATCTGCCCGGGGAACTCTGACTTCTCACGGACTTCTCAGGCGCGGCCCTCCGGCGCGCTCGCGTTCGCCTCGCGCGCCGCCTCGATCGCCGCCGCCAGCTGCTCGGGCTCCCGCGTCGACAGGTACAGGTACGGCGTCGGGTCGTCGGGGTCCGTGACGATCACCCGCAGCGCCCTGGGGATGTACGCGCGCAGCAGCAGGAACGCGCGGACGTCCGCCTTGTGGGTGCGCCAGGCGCGGGCCTCCTCCGGGTCCAGCACCTCCGACTCGCCCAGCGCCGACACCGGGATCTTCGCCTCGCCCGCGATCAGCGAGTCACCCACCACGCGGATGCGCGGGGAGCCGTACGCGCTGGCGACCACCGCGGCCGCGGCCGTGCCGCCGACCAGGCCGCCGAGGATCGGCAGGGTGCCGAAGGGGAACAGGATCAGGGCGAACGAGACACCGACGAGAAAGCTGATCAGCCACCACGAGCGGGGGGCGGTGAGGCGTTCTTCGTACGGGGTGGCGGAGTGCTGCATGAAGCCAAGCTTGGCACGGGGAGCCGGATGGCCCGGAACCAGGGGGAGCCGGTGCGGGGCGCCGCCGGGCGGGGCGGTGGTGGGCGGCGGACGGGCGGGTAAGGTCTGCGGCTGTGAGTGGTAGTTCCGCAAGCCTTCAGCCCCCCGCCGACGCGGTGAAACCGGTACGGCACCCCGACGCGCCCGCGCCCGGGGAGCTTCTCGGCGCCCACTACGAACACTGTTTCGGATGCGGCCCCGGACAGCCGCACGGACTGCACCTGGAGGCACGCGCGGGCGAGGGCGTCTCGCTGACCGCCGAGTTCACCGTCCAGCCCGCCCACCAGGGCGCCCCCGGCCTCGCGCACGGCGGGGTGCTGGCCACGGCCCTGGACGAGACCCTGGGCTCGCTGAACTGGCTGCTGCGGACCATCGCCGTCACCGGCCGCCTGGAGACCGACTACATACGGCCCGTGCCCGTCGGTACCACGCTCCATCTGGAGGCCGAGATCACCGCCGTCGCCGGACGGAAGATCTACTCCACCGCCGTGGGCCGCCTCGACGGCCCCGAGGGTCCGGTCGCCGTCCGCGCCGACGCCCTCTTCGTCGAGGTGAAGGTCGACCACTTCGTCGACCACGGCCGCCCCGAGGAGATCCGGGCCGCGATGAGCGATCCCGACCAGGTCCGCCGGGCCCGCGCCTTCGAGGTGAACCCGTGAGCCCCGCCGGCCGTGCCCCGCTCGACGTGCTGCTGAGGCGCGTGGACCCGGACGTACCGCTTCCGGCGTACGAGCACCCCGGGGACGCGGGCGCCGATCTGCGCACCACCGAGGCGTGCGAGCTGGGCCCCGGAGAGCGTGCCGTCCTGCCCACGGGGGTGTCGATCGCCCTCCCGGAGGGGTACGCGGCCTTCGTGCACCCGCGTTCCGGTCTCGCCGCCCGCTGCGGTGTCGCCCTCGTGAATGCCCCGGGGACGGTTGATGCCGGGTACCGTGGGGAGATCAAGGTGATCGTGGTGAATCTCGACCCGCGCGAGAGTGTGCGGTTCGAGCGCTTCGACCGGATCGCCCAACTGGTCGTCCAGCAGGTCGAGCGGGTCCGCTTCCAGGAGGTGGCGGAGCTTCCCGGCTCTGCGCGGGCCGAAGGGGGCTTCGGGTCCACCGGTGGCCATGCCGCGGTGGGCGACGAGAGCGGCACAAACGGCCGGTCCGCCAACAGCGGTCCGGCGGGTGGGAATCGATACGCTTCGGTCGTATCCGACCGGGAAGGACAGTGACGTGTTCGGACGTCGCAACAAGAAGGGTGCCGCCGAGGACGCGGCCGGCGAGGCCGAGCAGGTCGTCGACAGCGTCGACACCGAGGCGGACGAGGAAGCGGAGGCCGAGCGCGAGCGCGTCCGGCTGGAGCCCGGCCCGCGGCCCGAGGGGCCGTGGGACAGCTCCGAGGTGCGCGACCCGGCCGAGGGCCGGGTGGACCTCGGGGGGCTGTTCGTGCCGGGCGTGGACGGCATGGAGCTGCGGGTCGAGGTCGCCGGTGACGCGATCGTGGCCGCCACCGTCGTCCTGAACGACAGCGCCGTCCAGCTCCAGGCGTTCGCCGCACCGAAGCGCGAGGGGATCTGGGGCGAGGTCCGCGAGGAGATCGCGTCCGGCATCACCCAGCAGGGTGGCATCGTCGACGAGGTCGAGGGCCCGCTCGGCTGGGAGCTGCGCGCCCAGGTGCCGGTCCAGCTGCCGGACGGCACCGGTGGCTTCCAGGTGGTGCGGTTCGTCGGTGTGGACGGCCCCCGCTGGTTCCTGCGCGGTGTGATCTCCGGCCAGGGCGCGGTGCAGCCGCAGGCCGCCGGGCTGCTGGAGCAGATCTTCCGGGACACGGTCGTGGTCCGCGGCGAGGGCCCGATGGCGCCCCGCGACCCGATCGTGCTCAAGCTGCCGAACGATGCGCAGATGGTCCCCGAGGGCGTGCAGCAGGAGGAGTCCTCACGGTTCTCCGGCGGGATGGGGCAGCTGCAGCGCGGACCGGAGATCACGGAAGTCCGCTAGCGCTCCGCCTGCCCGGCAAGGGTGTGTACGGGCCGTGCCTTCTCGGGCGCGGCCCGTTTTTCGCGGTTCCGGTCGTAGGCGGGGTTCGGCCGGGCCGCTCGTCCGCCGGTTCGGCGCGGCGCGTGCCCGGCTCGGGCGCGGTCTGAGCGCCCCACCGCGTGGCCGAGGGCCGACGGCAGGCCGATACGGCCCGCGCCCCTGGTTCCGTCTTCCAGACCTTCGGGCTTCGCGCTGATCCCGATCCTCACGGCGGCCGAGAACGTCGGCGTGCCGCTGTCGCTGCGGCTGCGGCGGTGCGGGACCCGCGAGCGCGAGGAGCGCGTGGAGTCGCTGCTGTCCCCGATGGAGCTGACTGTCCGGCGGCAGGGCTGGCCGACCGGGTGCTGGAACTCCACGACGGCGAGATCGTGAGCCACTGACGCCCGGGCCGGCATCAGGGTTCCGTCAAAGACCCCCCGCCACCTCCATCCCGTCCGGTTTGTCCGCATCGTTGGCCGTAAGGTCGACGCTGCGTACACACGCGTCACCGGAAGACAATGGAGCCATGGCACGCGGGAAGCTTCGGATCTATCTCGGCGCGGCACCGGGTGTGGGCAAGACGTACGCGATGCTGGCCGAGGCCCATCGCCGTACCGAGCGGGGCACCGACTGCGTCGTGGCCTTCGTCGAGCATCATGACCGCCCCCGGACCGAGGTGCTGCTGCACGGCCTGGAGCAGGTCCCCCGCAAGGACCTGGAGTACCGCGGGGGCGTCTTCGGCGAGATGGACGTGGACGCCGTACTGCGTCGCGCGCCCGCCGTCGCCCTGGTGGACGAACTCGCGCACACCAACATCCCCGGCTCGCGCAACGCCAAGCGCTGGCAGGACGTGGAGGAACTGCTCGCCGCCGGGATCGACGTGGTGTCGACCGTCAACATCCAGCACCTGGAGTCACTCGGCGACGTCGTCGAGTCGATCACCGGGGTGCGCCAGCGCGAGACCGTGCCGGACGAGGTGGTGCGCCGGGCCGACCAGATCGAGCTGGTCGACATGTCCCCGGAGGCGCTGCGCCGCCGGATGGCGCACGGCAACATCTACCAGCCGGACAAGGTCGACGCGGCGCTGTCCAACTACTTCCGCCCCGGCAACCTCACCGCCCTGCGCGAACTCGCGCTGCTCTGGGTCGCCGACCGGGTGGACGAGTACCTGAACCAGTACCGCAGCGAGCACCGGGTCTCCAAGATCTGGGGCTCCCGCGAGCGGATCGTGGTCGGCCTGACCGGCGGGCCCGAGGGCCGCACCCTGATCCGGCGTGCCGCGCGGCTCGCCGAGAAGGGCGCCGGCGGCGAGGTCCTCGCCGTCTACATCGCCCGCAGCGACGGCCTCACCTCGGCCTCCCCGAAGGAACTGGCCGTCCAGCGCACCCTCGTGGAGGACCTGGGCGGCACCTTCCACCATGTGGTCGGCGACGACATACCGGCCGCGCTGCTGGACTTCGCGCGCGGTGTCAACGCCACCCAGATCGTGCTCGGCTCCTCGCGGCGCAAGACCTGGCAGTACGTCTTCGGGCCCGGCGTCGGCGCCACCGTCGCCCGGGACTCGGGGCCCGACATCGACGTCCACATCGTCACCCACGAGGAGGTCGCCAAGGGGCGCGGACTGCCCGTGGCCCGCGGCGCCCGGCTCGGCCGCACCCGCATTTTGTGGGGCTGGGCCACCGGGATCGCCGGACCGGCGATCCTGGCGCTGCTGCTGATCACCGTCGACATCGGCCTCGCCAACGACATGCTGCTGTTCCTGGCCGTCACGGTCGCGGCGGCCCTGCTCGGCGGCCTGCTGCCCGCGCTCGCCTCGGTGGCCTTCGGCTCACTGCTGCTGAACTACTTCTACACCCCGCCCCTGCACCGCTGGACCATCGCGGACCCGAAGAACATCGTCGCCATAGTGATCTTCTTCTGGGTCGCCGTGTCGGTGGCCTCCGTGGTGGACCTCGCCGCCCGGCGCACCCACCAGGCGGCCCGGCTGCGCGCCGAGTCCGAGATCCTCTCCTTCCTCGCCGGCAACGTGCTGCGCGGCGAGACCAGCCTGGAGGAGCTGCTGGAACGGGTCCGCGAGACCTTCGCCATGGAGTCGGCGGCCCTGCTGGAGCGGCAGAGCGACGTCGAGCCGTGGAACTGCGTGGGCCGGGCCGGCTTCGGACCCGCCCTGGAGCGGCCCGAGGACGCCGATGTGGACATGCCCGTCGGCGACCACATGGCGCTCGCCCTGACCGGCCGGCCGCTGCCCGCCGAGGACCGCAGGGTGCTCGCCGCGTTCGGTGCCCAGGCCGCCGTCGTCCTCGACCGCCGCCGCCTCCAGGAGGAGGCCGACCGGGCCCGCGCCCTCGCCGAGGGCAACCGCATCCGCACCGCCCTGCTCGCCGCCGTCAGCCACGACCTGCGCACCCCGCTGGCCGGGATCAAGGCCGCCGTCTCCTCGCTGCGCTCCGACGACGTCGACTGGTCCGAGGCGGACCAGGCCGAACTCCTGGAGGGCATCGAGGAGGGCGCCGACCGGCTCGACCACCTCGTCGGCAACCTGCTCGACATGTCCCGCCTGCAGACCGGCACCGTCACCCCGCTGATCCGCGAGATCGACGTGGACGAGGTCGTGCCGATGGCCCTGGGCGGCGTGCCGGAGGACAGCGTCGACCTGGACGTGCCCGAGACGCTGCCGATGATCCAGGCCGACCCCGGGCTGCTGGAGCGCGCGGTGGCCAACCTGGTGGAGAACGCCGTCAAGTACAGCCCGCCCGGACGGCGCGTCCTGGTCTCCGCCAGCGCCCTCGCCGACCGGGTGGAGGTGCGGGTGGTGGACCGCGGACCCGGCGTCCCCGACGCGGCCAAGGACCGCATATTCGAGCCCTTCCAGCGGTACGGCGACGCCCCGCGCGGCGCCGGCGTCGGGCTAGGTCTCGCCGTCGCCCGCGGCTTCGCCGAGGCCATGGGCGGCACCCTCAACGCGGAGGACACACCGGGCGGCGGACTCACCATGGTCCTCAGCCTGCGCAGCCGGAACGGAACGGAACCCTCGGCACAGCCCGGCCCCGGCACGGCGGCCACCCCCGCCCCCGAGGACGCCGGGGCGGACAACGCGGAACCAGAAAGGCAGACCCTATGAAGAGCCCGAATGGGGGGACACCCCAGACCCCCACGAGGGTCCTCGTGGTCGACGACGAGCCGCAGATCGTGCGCGCCCTCGTGATCAACCTCAAGGCACGCAAGTACGAGGTGGACGCGGCCGCCGACGGCAGGACCGCCCTCGACCTCGCCGCCTCCCGCCACCCCGACGTGGTCGTCCTCGACCTGGGCCTGCCCGACATGGACGGCGTCGAGGTGATCAGGGGCCTGCGCGGCTGGACCCGGGTGCCGATCCTGGTGCTGTCCGCCCGCCACTCCTCCGACGAGAAGGTCGAGGCCCTGGACGCGGGCGCCGACGACTACGTCACCAAGCCCTTCGGCATGGACGAGCTGCTGGCCCGGCTGCGGGCCGCCGTGCGCCGCGCCGAGCCGGTCGGCGCCGGCGAGGACGGCCTGACCGCCGTGGACACCGAGGGGTTCACCGTCGACCTGGCCGCGAAGAAGGTCAACCGCGACGGCCGGGACGTCCGGCTCACCCCCACCGAGTGGCATCTGCTGGAGGTGCTGGTGCGCAACACCGGCCGCCTGGTCAGCCAGAAGCAGCTCCTCCAGGAGGTGTGGGGGCCGTCGTACGGGACGGAGACCAACTACCTGCGGGTCTACATGGCGCAGCTGCGCCGCAAGCTGGAGGCGGACCCCTCGCACCCCAGACACTTCATCACCGAGCCCGGAATGGGGTACCGGTTCGAGAAGTGAGGAGGTGCGCGTACCGGGAGTGTGAACGGGGATACGGCGCTGTCGGCAGGCCCCGGTACGCTTCATGTATGAGTGCTGTTCCTCGTTCCGAAAAGCCGGCCGGCCGGCTCCGGCGCATGTTCGACCGGCTGTCCTCGTCGCAGGAGGACCTGGAGTCCGAGGAGCTGCGCGAGGACGCCGAGACGGCGGGTTGTACGAAGATCGGCGACTGCCAGGACCGGCAGATCGTCACGGTAACTGGTACCTTGCGCACGGTCACCCTGCGCCCGCGTGCCGGAGTCCCGGCCCTGGAGGCCGAACTGTTCGACGGCACCGCCGCGCTGGACGTGGTGTGGCTCGGCAGGCGTTCCATCGTCGGTATAGAACCGGGGCGCAAGCTGATCGCATCGGGCCGGATCTCGCTGAGCCGGGGCCGCCGGGTGCTGTTCAACCCGAAGTACGAACTGCGACCCCTCGGACGGGAGTAGCCGGTGACGTCCCTCGACAAGCCGACCGAAGACACCGACCAGACCACGCCCGGCCAGTCCGGCGACGCCCGCGCGGTGACCGAGGCGGCACTGTTCGAGGCCTTCGGCGGGGTCCGCGGCATGGTCGAGACGGTCGTGCCGGGCCTGCTCTTCGTCGCGATCTTCACGGTCAACAAGGACCTGCACCTCTCGGCGATCGCCGCGCTGGCCGTCTCCCTGGTCCTGGTGGTGGTCCGCCTCGTCAGGAAGGACACCGTCAAGCACGCCTTCAGCGGTGTGTTCGGCGTGGCCTTCGGCGTGGTGTTCGCGATGTTCACCGGCAACGCCAAGGACTTCTACCTCCCCGGCATGCTCTACACGCTTGGCCTGGCGCTGGCGTACATCGTCACGACCCTCGCCGGGGTCCCGCTGATCGGCCTGATCCTCGGCCCGGTCTTCCGGGAGAACCTCTCCTGGCGCACCCGCAACCCCGGCCGCAAGAAGGCCTACGCGAAGTCGAGTTGGGCCTGGGGCCTGATCCTGCTCGCCAAGTGCGCGATCCTCTTCCCGCTGTACTGGTGGTCGGACACCACCCGGCTCGGCTGGGTGCTGGTGGCCCTGAAGATCCCGCCCTTCCTGCTCGCGGTCTGGCTCACCTGGGTCTTCCTCGCCAAGGCGCCCGCCCCGATCGACGTCTTCGCGGAGATGGAGGCGCAGGAGGAGGCCGAGAAGGCCGAGAAGGAGCGCAGGGCGGCGCTGGCCGCGGACGGCGGCGAACCGGAGCCGGGGCGGCACCGCAAGGTGTGACACGGCCCGCGGCGGCACCTCGGCGATGCGGGCCGTGAGCCGTCACCGACCGCCGCCTCCGACGACGAAGAGGGCGCCCTTGTCGCCAAGGGCGCCCTTCTCCTGTGCCCGGGCGGTCAGGGCCGCGCCGGTTCGGCGGTCAGGACTCTTCCGGCCTGCGCACCGACAGCAGCTCCTCCAGTTGCTGCTCACGGGCCTGGGCGGCCACGAAGAGCAGCTCGTCGCCCGGCTCCAGGGAGTCCTCCCGGGACGGGGTCAGCACCCGGGTGCCCCGGATGATGGTGACCAGCGAGGTGTCCTCCGGCCAGCGCACGTCTCCCACCTGGGTGCCGGCCAGGGCCGACTCCTCGGGCAGGGTCAGCTCCACGAGGTTGGCGTCGCCGTGGCTGAAGCGCAGCAGCCGTACCAGGTCGCCGACGCTCACCGCCTCCTCGACCAGGGCGGACATCAGCCGCGGGGTGGAGACGGCCACGTCCACGCCCCACGCCTCGTTGAACAGCCACTCGTTCTTCGGGTTGTTGACCCGGGCGACGACCCGCGGGACGCCGTACTCCGTCTTGGCGAGCAGCGACACCACCAGGTTGACCTTGTCGTCACCGGTCGCGGCGATCACCACGTTGCAGCGCTGGAGCGCCGCCTCGTCCAGGGACGTGATCTCGCAGGCGTCGGCCAGCAGCCACTCCGCCTGCGGCACCCGCTCCACCGAGATGGCGGTCGGGGCCTTGTCGACGAGCAGGACCTCGTGGCCGTTCTCCAGCAGCTCGGTGGCGATCGAGCGGCCGACGGCGCCGGCTCCGGCAATGGCGACCCTCATCAGTGACCGCCCTCCTCTTCCGGGCCCCCGGCGAACGCCGCCTCGACCTTCTCCACGTCGTCCGTCCGCATCATCACGTGCACGAGGTCGCCCTCCTGCAACACCGTCTGGGAGGTGGGCAGGATCGCCTCGCCCAGCCGGGTCAGGAACGCCACCCGGACGCCCGTGTCCTCCTGCAACTTGCTGATCTTGTGCCCGACCCACTGCGGGGAGGCGTGCACCTCGGCGAGCTGCACCCCGCCCGTGGGGTCCCGCCACAGCGGCTCCGCCCCGGAGGGCAGCAGCCGGCGCAGCATCTGGTCGGCGGTCCAGCGGACCGTGGCCACGGTGGGGATGCCGAGGCGCTGGTAGACCTCCGCACGGCGGGGGTCGTAGATGCGGGCGGCGACGTTCTCCACACCGAACATCTCGCGGGCCACGCGAGCGGAGATGATGTTGGAGTTGTCGCCGCTGGAGACGGCCGCGAACGCGCCGGCCTCCTCGATCCCCGCCTCGCGCAGGGTGTCCTGGTCGAAGCCGACTCCGGTGACCCGGCGGCCCCCGAATCCCGGTCCCAGCCGACGGAAGGCGGTCGGGTCCTGGTCGATCACGGCGACCGTGTGCCCCTGTTGCTCCAGGGTCTGGGCGAGAGCGGAGCCTACTCGCCCGCAGCCCATGATGACGATGTGCACGACCGTCCTTCCGATGTCAAGAGTCGTTGGCTTGGCCTGAACAGGTTCTCAGACCGCCGCCCAAGCTACACACGCATCGTCCCGGTCGGGCACCCCCGTGCCCCGGTCGCGCCGCTCAGCCGCCTCGTGCGCCCGCTCATCCGGTCGCTCCAGGCGCTCATCCGGTCCGTCTCCGAGTGATGCTGCGCACGCTGCACACGGTCAGGATTCCGAGGCCGGCCAGCGCGAGCACGGCCCCGATCAGCTCGGCGGTCGGGGGCATGAGGGCCTCCAGGCATGGGCGGCAGGCGGGGTTTGCCATCTAGACACGGCCGACGCGCGGGCCACGGAATCCGTACATCACTTCGCCGTCGAGTTCACCCATGGGGAAGATATTGCGGACGGGGTGGGCGACGCCCAGTGCGAAGGCTTACGATCCTCTCTCGTGTCCAAACTGACCGACGTGCCCAAACGGATTCTGATCGGGCGCGCACTGCGCAGTGACAGGCTGGGCGAAACGCTCCTGCCCAAGCGCATCGCACTCCCCGTCTTCGCCTCCGACCCGCTGTCCTCCGTCGCCTACGCGCCGGGGGAGGTTCTGCTGGTCCTGTCCATCGCGGGCGTGTCGGCGTACCACTTCAGCCCCTGGATCGCGGTCGCGGTCGTGGTGCTGATGTTCACCGTGGTCGCCTCCTACCGCCAGAACGTGCACGCCTACCCGAGCGGCGGCGGCGACTACGAGGTGGCGACCACCAACCTCGGCCCCAGGGCCGGCCTCACCGTCGCCAGCGCGCTGCTGGTCGACTACGTGCTGACCGTGGCCGTCTCCATCGCCTCCGGCATCGAGAACCTGGGTTCGGCCGTCCCGTTCGTGGTGGAGCACAAGGTCCTCTGCGCGACCGCCGTGATCGTCCTGCTGACGCTGATGAACCTGCGCGGCGTCAAGGAGTCCGGCAAGCTCTTCGCGATCCCGACGTACGTGTTCGTCGGCGGCGTCTTCGTCATGATCCTGTGGGGCGCGTTCCGCGGCCTGGTGCTCGGCGACACCATGCGGGCGCCGACCGCCGGCTTCCACATCAGGGCCGAGCACCAGGGCCTTGCGGGCTTCGCGCTGGTCTTCCTGCTGCTGCGCGCCTTCTCCTCCGGCTGCGCCGCCCTGACCGGCGTCGAGGCCATCTCCAACGGTGTCCCGGCCTTCCGCAAGCCGAAGTCCAAGAACGCGGCGACCACCCTCGCGGCGATGGGCCTGCTGGCCGTCACCATGTTCTGCGGCATCATCGCCCTGGCTGCGGTGACCAAGGTCCGCATGGCCGAGAACCCGGCCACCGACCTGCTGCACAACGGCCACCCGATCGGCTCCGGCTACGTCCAGAACCCGGTGATCTCCCAGGTCGCCGAGGCGGTCTTCGGCAAGGGCAGCTTCCTGTTCGTGCTCCTGGCGGCCGCGACCGCGCTGGTGCTGTTCCTCGCGGCGAACACCGCGTACAACGGCTTCCCGCTGCTCGGCTCGATCCTCGCCCAGGACCGCTACCTGCCCCGCCAGCTGCACACCCGCGGCGACCGGCTCGCCTTCTCCAACGGCATCGTGCTGCTGGCCGGCGCCGCCGCGCTGCTGACCGTGATCTACGGCGCCGACTCCACGCGCCTGATCCAGCTGTACATCGTCGGCGTGTTCGTGTCCTTCACGCTCAGCCAGACCGGCATGGTCCGGCACTGGAACCGCCACCTCGCGGTCGAGAGGGACCAGGCCAAGCGGCGCCACATGATGCGCTCGCGGGCGATCAACACCTTCGGCGCCTTCCTCACCGGCCTGGTGCTGGTCGTCGTCCTGGTCACCAAGTTCACGCACGGCGCCTGGGTGGCCCTGCTGGGCATGTGCATCTTCTTCGCGACCATGACCGCGATCCGCAAGCACTACGACCGGGTCGCCGAGGAGATCGCCGCCCCCGAGGAGCCCGACGACGACCTGGTCCGCCCGTCCCGGGTGCACTCGGTGGTGCTGATCTCCAAGATCCACCGGCCGACCCTGCGGGCCCTGGCCTACGCCCGGCTGATGCGCTCCGACACCCTGGAGGCGCTCACCGTCAACGTCGACCCGGCCGAGACCAAGGCGCTGCGCGAGGAGTGGGAGCGGCGCGGCATCGACGTACCGCTGAAGGTCCTGGACTCGCCGTACCGCGAGATCACCCGCCCGGTGATCGAGTACGTCAAGGGCCTGCGCAAGCAGTCCCCGCGCGACGCGGTCTCCGTGATCATTCCCGAGTACGTGGTCGGCCACTGGTACGAGCACCTGCTGCACAACCAGAGCGCCCTGCGGCTCAAGGGCCGTCTGCTGTTCACGCCCGGTGTGATGGTCACCTCCGTCCCCTACCAGCTGGCGTCCTCCGAGGCGGCCCGGGCCAGGGCCCGCAGGCGCCAGGAGTGGAGCGCCCCGGGTGCCGTGCGCCGCGGCCCGGCGGGGGAGCGGCCGAAGGAGCCGTCGGCCAAGGGCTGACGAAGGGCCGAGGGTCGGGGCCCGGGCGGCGAGGCCGTAGACTGGTGGGCTGTTGTCGGTTCACCGGGCCGTGCTCGTCCGCCCGGACCCGTCTCCCGGCCTTCCGTTTCCCTCTGTCGACAAGTCGATCTGGAGTCACCCACCATGCAGGCAGAACCGACCACGTCTCTGGTGGGCGAGGAGTACGAGGTCGAGATCGGCCCCGTCGCCCACGGCGGCCACTGCATCGCCCGCACCGCGCAGGGCCAGGTCCTCTTCGTGCGGCACGCGCTGCCCGGCGAGCGGGTGGTGGCACGGGTGACCGAGGGCGAGGAAGGCGCCCGCTTCCTGCGCGCGGACGCCGTACGCGTCCTGGAGGCGTCCAAGGACCGTATCGAGGCGCCGTGCCCCTTCGCGGGCCCCGGCCGCTGCGGCGGCTGCGACTGGCAGCACGCCAAGCCGGGCGCGCAGCGCCGGCTCAAGGCGGACGTGATCGCCGAGCAGCTCAGGCGGCTCGCGGGCCTCACCCCGGAGGAGGCGGGCTGGGACGGCACGGTCGTCCCGGCCGAGGGCGACAAGCTGCCGGCCGGCGAGGTGCCGCAGTGGCGCACCCGGGTCCAGTACGCCGTCGACGCCGAGGGCCACGCCGGTCTGCGCCGCCACCGCTCGCACGAGGTCGAGCGCATCGACCACTGCATGATCGCGGCGGCCGGTGTCTCCGAGCTGGGCATCGAGAAGCACGACTGGACCGGCATGGAGTCGGTCGAGGCGATCGCGGCGACCGGCTCCCAGGACCGCCAGGTCATCCTCACCCCGCGACCGGGCGCCCGCCTCCCCCTGGTCGAGCTGGACAAGCCGGTCTCGGTCCTGCGGGTCGACGAGAAGTCCGGCGGCGTGCACCGCGTGCACGGCCGCCCCTTCGTCCGCGAGCGGGCCGACGGCCGTACCCACCGCGTCGGCGCCGGCGGCTTCTGGCAGGTCCACCCGAAGGCGGCGGACACCCTGGTCACCGCGGTGATGCAGGGGCTGCTCCCGCGCAAGGGCGAGATGGCCCTCGACCTCTACTGCGGCGTCGGCCTGTTCGCCGGCGCCCTCGCCGACCGCCTCGGCGAGAAGGGCGCGGTCCTCGGCATCGAGTCCGGCAAGCGGGCGGTGGAGGACGCGCGGCACAACCTGGCCGACTTCCCCCGGGTCCGGATCGAACAGGGCAAGGTCGAATCCGTCCTGCCGCGCACCGGCATCACCGAGGTCGACCTCATCGTCCTCGACCCGCCCCGCGCGGGCGCCGGCCGCACGACGGTCGCCCACCTCACCTCCCTGCACGCCCGCCGCATCGCCTACGTGGCGTGCGACCCCGCCGCGCTGGCCCGTGACCTGGGCTACTTCCGGGACGGCGGGTACCGGGTGCGGACGCTGCGGGCGTTCGATCTGTTTCCGATGACGCATCATGTGGAGTGTGTCGCCATCCTTGAACCGGCCGCGAAGGGCTCCTGACCTCGGGTTTTGCCCGTGCGCATTATGTGCGGTGTGGGCGTTACGGGCGATATCTTGACGCTGAAATGACGCTCGTGACGCTCATTTGACGCTCGTTCTGATGGGGTGTCAGGCTGCCTCTTTGGTAGGGCAGACCATCTCAAGGCGGCGAATATCAACGGGGCGCCGAGGGCGGACGACGCTGAGCGCAGACGTATTGAGTCCTGCTGGTCAGATGTCCCGGAAGGGGCCAGTGAAGGCGGTGACCTGCCATGATGAGGAGTCTTTGGTCGCTTACCTGCACGAATGGTCTTTCAGTTGTTTCATGCTCGTGCCGGTTGATGAAGCCGGAAGTCCCAGAGAAGTCCCAGAGGACTCCCACGGCTGACGGGCGCCCTCGGCGTGCGCAGGGACCACACGTCCACCTGCGCGGACAGGGCAGCCGCCAGGGGAACACCCCCGCGTCGGCGGGGAGGACGACGGCACTCGGATCGTGAAGGACCAGGGCTGCGGAACACCCCGCGTCGGCGGGGAGGACGCTGGCCCGGATCACCAAGCACGTTGAGCGCCACGGAGCACCCCCGCGTCGGCGGGGAGGACCTGCTCGCCACAGATACGGTGGGCCGTCCGATCGGAGCACCCCCGCGTCGGCGGGGAGGACGACTCCGGCACCCATGGTGCCGCGCATGGTGGCGGAGCACCCCCGCGTCGGCGGGGAGGACGACCGCCCTCGGGCTGGCCGCCGGTCTCGCGGCGGAGCACCCCCGCGTCGGCGGGGAGGACAGACACAGACGCTGATGTCGGGGCCGCTGCTGTGCCGCAATGCGTTCGTCACCAGCTCCGTGAGGAGTAGTTCCGCGGTGTCCACCAGGTCCGGACGCCCCCAGTAGGTGAGCCCAATTCGGACGAGGTGGCGGAGCCGGTGCGGCCACAGCGTGTCCGCCTCGGACATCTGGTCAGAACCGGGGTCCGGCCGACGCTCGATCACGACCTCAAGCGCCGTCCGAACGCCTTTCGGCTGCAGCACACGGGACGTCACGCCGGGCCTCCCCGACGACCAACAGGTGAGTGGCGGAGATGCCCGAGGCGAGCCTGCTGGTTCGCGGGCATGCAGGGCTGATCGGTGAAGTCACCCCACCACGAGTCGTTGTGGTGACTGTCTGGGGCGGCCGACCAGTGGGGGAACGGCGTTGCGTCCGGGAACGCGGCGATCTGCGTGGCGAGGGACGGGGTGGTGATCACCTTTGCTGCCTCCCCGTTTCCGACTCGGCTAGGGAGGCGAAGAACTGCGCGCGGCGAGCCCGCTGCAGAGGCGGGGCGGTGCAGCAGTGGCGCCGCCGGGAAGCCAGGGGTCGTAGCTGCATCGGCAAGCGCGAGACGCCGAACGCTGTCGCTGGCCGTGCGGCGCGGGCCGGTCATGACGCGGCCTCCGACGCCGGTGCCGGGTCGACCACACGGCGCGGGGAGAGGCCGCTTCAGCCCATTCCAGCCAGTCCGCCTCGTCCGCCGCGACCGGCGCGTCGCCTGCTCGGGCGCGGGCTGCCTGGCAGAATGCGCGGATCTCTTCGGCCTGCCGCCAGGCTCGAATCTACCCGGTAAGAATCGTCGCCCTGTGCTGCTCGATCTGCTGCTCGCGAGCCCGCGCGACGGCCGCGTACCAGCGGCGGCGCTGTTCGGCCTCACGCAGTTCCGTCTCCCGCTCCCAGGCGGTCGGCTTCCGCCGCAAGGCGTTCGAGATCCTGCAGTAGGTGTCCCAGCCGTGACTCCAATGTCCACCGGGCGCTGTCGCTGTACGAGTACGAGTGCTGGTACCAGCTCCCGGAGGGCGCGCCGAGAGCGAGGCGACCGTTGAACTCTTCGTCGTACTTGGGCAGGCGCGTCCAGGGATTCCGCTCCTGTTGACGGTGCTCCTGCGGGGTCGAGTGAGCGACTCGATCTTTGTAGCTCGCTCACCGGCGTACTCGCGAGCGAGGCGCCCGCATGAGCGACGCCTTCAGAGGGTCGTTCGGAGATTCTTGACGCTCGGATGACGCTCGAAGCGGAAGCCTCTGCTGCGCCGCCGAAGGCGGTGCGAGTGACCATCCCGGCCTCACGTTCCTTGGGGGCGAGAGCGCGACCCGACGAACGCGGTGACGGATTCGATCGTCGTGGGCCGTCGCAAAGTGATGAAAGCGCTACAGGAATCCGAAGGATGGGCATACTCTGCGGGAATCACCGCAGGTGGGCCGGGGCGACCTGTAGTGCGGCGGAGGTGTCATGGGTGGGGACCCGCATGTATCAGCACAAGGGGTCGGAGAACGTGAGCGGACGGGGGTGCCGGATCCGTACGGTGACCGGGCTCTTCTGACCTCTGCCATGACGGAGGGCTACGCCGCCGTCCCCGACGAGGAACGCAGTCGGCTGCGGAGCTACCTCGAGGCGGTTGTCGCGGCCCGTCCGGCGCCGGTGCACACCACCGTTGCCTTCAACGCCGTGTACTTCGGGTACGACCTCGGCGGCGACGGGTATGGCGGAAGCCCGCTGTGCCTCGACGACTTCCCCGTGATCACCTTCGGTGAGTGCGCTCCCGTGCTCCCGGTCGGTGCCATGGTGTGTGTTGCCACCGGGTCGGACCCGCTCTACGCCGAGATCGTCTACCGGGAGGGCGCGCACCCGGAGGTGGGCGCGCTCGGGGACGTGCCGGCCTGGGTGTCGGGTGCGCCCGCGGGTGCCGAGGGCCCCAGGAGGCCGGGTGCGGACGCCGCGCCACGGCGCAGGGAGCTGCTGGTCCCGGACCTCCACGCCTTCGGTCCGGCACTGGGCCTGTCACCGGTCCAGCTTCATCGCTTACGCACGCGTGGGCGCTGGATCAATGAGGACGGGCATGTCGTCGTCGACGTGTGCTATCCGTCCTCGGAAGCAGCCCGGCGCGACGATCTGACGGCCTACGCGGACCACCTTCTGACGACGGCACGGCAGCAGCTGCTCAGCCCCTTCGTCCCCGTGTCCCTTGCCTCCCTGGTGGGCGGCACGCACGACGAAGACCTGCGGGCGGGGCTGCTCGGTCTCCTCGACACGGTGCGGGGTGTCCTCGACTCCAGTGCCGCGTTGCGCACCTGGGGCCATTACGCCATGACCCGTGCCTCCCTCGCGGATTGCTGGCGGGACACCGGGCCGCTGGGAGGTGACGATGTCAGGTCTCTCGTGGCCGAGGTGGAGCGCGCGGCCACCCCGGTGAGGCGGCGATACGGCCTCGTGGCTCCGGTCACTGTGTACACGGCGGTCGGACCACGGCTGCGCGGTTTTCCTGGGGCGGCGGAACGGCTCAGGGGTGCGGGGTACGCCGCTGCGGTGTGCCGGGTGAACCTGGCGCTCGCCGACGTGGTCCAGGGGGACAGCGACCAGGGTCTGTTCGGGAACGGCTCGCGGATCACCCTCGACGACGCGTTCGAGGGGGGAGGGGTGTGGCGGTCCCATCATCCCGGTGACGCGGAGGCCCCCGGAATCCCCCTGGTCCCGGCCGGACGCGGCTGGGCCTCCACGCTGCCCACACCGCCGGAGCCGGAGACGGAGGAGGAGCTGGAACCCGTAGATCTGCCCCTCGCCGACGACGACCTCCTCGGCACCGGTGAACTCCTGCGGAGCGACGCGCAGGAGATCGTCTGGCGGGCGCCCCTGCGGCTGGCCCATCTCATCGACGGCTGGTTCCCCCTGCACCCGTTCGTCGCGGAGGAGCTTTGCGAGTCGCACGGCGCGCACCCCACGCTGCGCCTCGAACTCGACCACGCCGGTGAAGCGTTGGACGAGAAGGAGGCGGTTCAGGACGTCACGGTCGAACTCGGCGACGACTCGGGTCGGTTGACGGGAATCGTCTGGCCCGGTGACTTCTTCCCCGGCCTGATGCTGGAGCTGCGTAGGCGTCGTGGCGACACAGTGATCCGCCTCGCCACGACGCGACTGAAGGAGTGCGTGCAGGTCGGTGACCGTGGGGCGGGGCACTGTTACGACCCTCGCGTGCTCACGAGGGAGGACGTGCCGGGCAGTAGCCGCCATGGTGACAGCGCGGTCGGGCTCGGTCCCCGGCAGCTGGTGATGCGCACCGTGCGCCGTTGCGGTCTGCTGACCCTGGACGGCCATGCCCTGATGGATCGAACGGTCCTGCCGAGCGCGGTCTATGGGCGTCTCCCGGCCCGGTCGCAGGCCGCCGCCCTCGACGCGGCCGTCGCGGAACTGCTCGCGGAACGTCTTCTGGAGCCGGCCCTCGGCAGCAGGGATGCCTGGGGGCAGCCGCACTTCCCGCCGCGTGACGGACAGCGGATCATCCCCCTGATCGGCTACCGCCCCTCCAGGCCACGGGTGATACGTCCCTGGGGCGGTGGCGAACCGGGCGGTGAGGGACTGCGCGGCGTGCAGTTCGTCCCAGGTCATCTGCGCCGCCTGCGGCCGGGGTGTTCGCCCAGCGACGTTCAGCGCGCGGCCTTTCGGGAGCACTGCCGCAGGCTCGGCAAGGCGGACGGCTGGGAACTGCCGTACGGCTACACGTTCGTGACCGAGCACACGCGTGGCGGCTGATCCTTCACCGCTTTCACGCGTCCATGGCTTCGGCCGCCCTTTCCTCCATCCGTCGCCCACAGAAACGGAGTGCGTGTACATGCAGGACCGCTACCGCGTCGTCACAGGGCCGCCGTGGTCCCCGCCGAGCGTATCGGCCGAGGACCTGGAAGGCCTCGCCGCCGCGCTCAACGCCTTGCAGTCCCCGGCCATCGCCGCCCTGAACGACCTCACGGCGGACATGGTGGAACTCGCCTTCAACTCCCTGCGACCCAAGCAGCGCCAGGAGTTGCTCACCAGTCTGGGCATCCGCATGTCGGCCCCCCGACGGGTGAGCAGTGCCCTGTGCCGGGACGTGCTCGCCAGACTGCGGCGCGAGTCACGGCAGCACAGGTGCACATGCGGGGTCAGGGAGCTCACGGTTACCGTTATGAATCAGGTCGGGGAATTCGTCCTGGCGCAGGACGGTGAGACGGTTCCCGACCCTGTTGCCCGGTGGGGCGCCACGCTGGTCCGGGCCACCGTGTTCGCGTGGTGCAACGCCACCGTCACCGACGCCCATATCCTTGCCTGGGCGGCGGACCAGGAGTGGCTCGGGGCGACGGCCGGTGACGAGGAGTCGGCTCGGCTCGCCGCCGTAGCTGCCGCGGCGCGGTCCCTCGTGGAGGCGTACCCCGACTTCGCCTCCGGAGCGGCGGAAGACGACGAGCAGGCGCTCGCGGAGAACGGGAAACTCGAGCGCGCTGCCGTCGCCGACCGGCCGGGCACCAGAGCCTCCGGACCGGAGACCGCGGCAACGGACCCCAGCACCTCGCACGAGGAGACCGCTACGGCGTCCGAGGGCGCCAGGAGCAAGCAGGAAACGACTCCGGAGGAGACCTGTCGGCAGCTGGAGTCCGCCCTCGCAGAGGCCCGCCAGGCCGCGGAGAAGGTCACCGACGCGGTCATGGACGGCCGCCCTCCGCAGGATGAGGACCTGGCTTCGCTGGCCGCGCTGAGCACTGCCTTCGATGACGTGGACGCGGTGTTCCGGGCCGCCGGGATCGAGGGGGTGCCTCGTCGCCTGGAGGACATGACGCGCGCCGCACGCGCACACCGGACAGCGCGGGAGCGTGACCTCCAGGCCCGCGAGCCGCTGCGGGAACTGCTGAATGTCGCCTGCCGCCCGGACAGCTCCGCCGCTGCCGTCGCTGCCGCCGAGGCCGTGCGCGGCGCTGCCCGCCGCCTGCTGGACGTGCCGGTGTGGGAGGAGCCGCAACGCGAGGAGAGCGCCGCGCTCGCCGCTCTGGCCCGCCTCATCAGGCTGGGGCGGCAGGCGGACGCCGCGACGGAGATCCTGGCACTGCAGGCGCAGGTCGTACGGGTCCTGCCCACGTGCGCCATGGCAGTGCTGATCGCTCCCGAGCTGACGCTGGACCAGCCGGTGGACCGTGACCCGCACCCCGCCGGGGCCGCCGAGGCGCATGGCACCGCCCAGCCCGCCGACGCCGAGACGAACGCGGAACACGGAACCGTACAGTCGGCCGCCCCGACTGAGGCGAACGCGCCCCAGTCCACCGCCGAGCCGGAAGCCACGACGACCGCCGAGCCGGTCCACGCCCCAGGCGCAGGCGCAGACGCCGCGCCGGCCGCCGACAGCGACCCCGCGCCCCCCACGTCCGCCGACGCGCCTGCCCAGGCGCCCGCCGCTCCCACGGTCTTTCCCGTCGAGGACACACCCGTTCGGGAAGCGGCCCCGGTGGCGGACGGAGCCACCGATGAGGCCGCGGTCGAGGGGGTCCTGGCGCGGCTGGTCGTGGAGCGGCGCTTCGGACTCGCCCACCATGTGGCTAGGGCCGCCGGACACGTCGAGCCCCAGGTGGCGGCGCTCCGCCTGGCCGGTGCCGCCGCGCTGCTCACCTCCGGGGACAGCCAGAGTGCCCGGCTGACGGCGGACCTGCTCCAGGAGTACGGCGGATACGCGGGCCAGGACACCGAGGGCAGTGAACTTCTCCTCCTGCCCGCCCTGCTGCGTACCGCACTGATCACCGGTGACCATGCTGCGGGCGCTCAGCTCAAGGCGCTGGTGCCCCGGCTCCCGGACCGGCTCGGAGAGGCGGCGACCGCCGTCGCCGACCGTGCCCTCAGCGGCGCCCTGCTGATCGCCTCGCCGCTGGTCGCCGACGTCTCCGAGACGGAGGCCCGGCTGCGGGAGCTGCGTGAGCAGAGCCGTGACCTGCTCGCGCCGCAGCGGCTGCGGTTCGCACGGGCCACGGAGATCGCCAAGCGCTGGCTCGCCCCCGGCGACGGGATGCTCGGATCGCTGCTCACGACCGTCGTCGGCGACGACCGCGACGCGCTGCAGCAGGTGCGGGAGCAGGCTGACCGGCTGTCGAAACTGGCCGAGGTCAACAGCGAGATCGACCGCATGGACCGCAAGTACCGCTCGTCCAGCGGCAAACCGCTCCAGGGCTCCGGGCGGCAGGACCTGGTGCATCTCGTGGAGCGGGCCGTCAGCCTGGTCAAGGAGTGGTGCCTGGCGGTCGACGGCACCCGTCGCGGCGACCGTTCCGACGGCAGCCGGGCGGTCAAGGAGATCTCCTCCCTGCGTCAGTCCCTGCTGGTCGGCAGGGAAGCGGCGCTGGGTGAACTGGAGCGGTTGGCGCGGCGTCCGGATGCCCTCTCGGGCGCGATGGCCTGGGCGGCCCATGCATCGATGGAGGAGCTGTTCGCTCTGCTGGCCGGCGACAGCGTGACCGCGCGTCACGGCGGCCCGGTCGACCCTGCACTCGCTCTCGACGCAGAGTTGTTGAAGGTGCAGGACACTCACGAAGGGCAACCGTCGCTGGGCGAACTGCTGATCGCGGTCGACCGGAGCTGGCAGGACGCCCTCGACGAGCGGCTCTCGCACGACGCCTTCACCGCGGCCCGCGACATCGTCGACCTCGCCGGACGAGGGCTGCTGCCTGCCGCCGGGGCGGGGGAGTTCGTCCCGCCCGCGGAAGCCGAGATCGACGACAGGGAGACCGCCCGGCGTTCGCAGCTGCGGAAGGCACACAGCGAGCTAGTCGCCGAACTGCACCGCGCTCAGGCCGACGGTGCCGTGACCGAGGACCAGGACCTGGGCCTTCAGGAGTTGCTCGCCGACGCCCGTGACCGCCTCGAAAACACCGGCCGACACGACCTGCTGGACGTGCGGCGGGCGCTCGACAAGGTGCGGAGTGGCCTGCCGGCCTTCCGGAAGCAGGCGGCGGACCGGATCCGGGCCCGGCTCGACGCCCTTGACCCCTCCGTGGAGGAGCGGGCCCAGGTCCTGCGGCGCCTAGAGACGAACGACCTGGCGACCGCCGCCGACCTCGTCTACTTCCTGGAGATCGGCGAACCCGTCCCGGAGATCGAGGGCGGCGAATCCCATCTGACCGAGTTCTTCCCGGCCGTGCCCGACGGCCTGCCCGGAGGCATCGACCACGACCTCGTCGAGCTGGTCCGGTCAGGCGGCAAGCATCCGATGGTCCCCGTCCTGGACTACGGCGGCCTCTCCACCGACGAGGCGGCTCTCGCGGCCGAAGCCCTCGACGAGTGGCGTGCGCTTGCGGCCACCGACCGGAAGGACAGGCTCCAGGTGGCTCCGACGCGGCAGGTACCGCCCCTCCTCAAGCTCCTCGGCTACGACGCCAAGAGCGCCAGGCCGCTCGACGACCGGTCCCAGCACCGGCGGGAGTACCGTCTCTTCGAAGCGACCGGCGTGGAGATCAACGGCAGGGCGAAGGCACCGGCGTTCGGCTCGCAGATCACGGAGCAGGGCGGCAACCTGCGGGTGATGATGGTCTGGGGCAGACCGCCCGCCAAGGTCGTCATGAGTTGGGCGGAGCGCGACACCAGCGGAGCGAGCCTTCTCGTCGTCTACTTCGGCACGCTGAGCCGTGAAGCCCGAGTCGAACTCGCTGCCGGCTCCGACCGGTTGCAGCCGCTGCTGGTGGTGGACGACGCCGCCCTCGCCTATCTCGCGGCCTGCGGCAACCGGCAGGTCAGCGCCGCCACGCAGACCCTGCTGCCCTTCTCCGGCGTCAACCCGTACATCAGGGAGAAGCGCGGCCGGATCGGCGGCGAGATGTTCTACGGCCGCGATGCCGAACGCAAGAGCATCCTCGACCCGCGCGGCACCCAGGTCATCTACGGCGGCCGGGGCCTGGGCAAGTCGGCACTGCTCGCCGACGCCGGGGAACGGTTCACGGAGCAGCGCCCCGGCTACCACCAGACGGTGTACGTCAACCTCGACCAGGAGAACATCGGCAAGGGCAGCTCGCGCGGGCCGGAGGCGCTGTGGAGCGTCCTGCTGAGGGAGCTGACCGTGGCACAGGTGCTCGGAGACCGGCCACAGGGGCGCGGGAAAAGGCAGGAGATCTCCGAGCGGGTGCGCGCCGGCATCCGGACCTGGCTGGACGGGGACTCCCGACGCCGACTGCTGATCCTGCTCGACGAGTGCGACCAGTTCTTCGAGGCGGACGCCCCGCGGTTCGACCAGACCAAGAAGCTCAAGGGCCTCGGGTCCGACACCAAGGACGCGGCGAAGGTCGTCTTCGCAGGACTTCACTCCGTCCAGCGCTTCTCCAAGCTCGCGAGCAACGGGCCGTTCGGCCACCTCGCCCAGACCCCGAAGGTGATCGGCCCGCTGGCTCCCCAGTCGGCTGCGGAACTGCTGGTCGAGCCGATGCGGGCGCTCGGGTTCGAGTTCAAGGACCTGGATCTCGTCAACCGTGTACTCGGCTACTGCTCGTACCAGCCGTTCCTGCTGCAGATGTTCGGGCACCGGCTGGTCGAGCTGATGCACCGCAAGCGGACGCGGCGCGGCGCCGGGGAACCCCCTTACGAGGTGGAGGTGGCCGACATCGAGATCGTGGAGTCGGACGCCGCGCTCCGGGACGGCATCTCGGCGGCCTTCAAGGACACGCTGAGCCTTGACCACCGCTACGACGTGATCGCCAACGTGCTGGCGTACCACGCCCGCCATCACGGCCTGGAGGTGCGGCTGAGTGACACCGAGCTGCGCGAGGAGTGCGAGACGTACTGGCGCAAGGGCTTCGAACAACTCGACACCGAGGGTTTCCGCGCCTACCTCTCCGAGATGGTCGGACTCGGCATCCTCGCCCCCAACCACGACGGCCTGGGCTGGCATCTGCGCGGTCCCAACGCCCTGCGCATGATCGGTACCTCCCACGAGGTGGAGGCACGTCTGCTCCGGGCCGAACAAGACTGCGAACTCCAGGAGAGCATCGTGCAGGAGGGCCGCCCTGAGCTGCCCGACGGGCGGCCTGCTCCGCTGACCAACACCCAGCTCGACGACCTCCTGGGCGAGCGCTCCAACCGGACCCGGGTCGTCCTCGGCACCACCGCCACCGGAGTCACCGACGTCGCCCGGACCCTGCGCACCATCGCCGGACCGATCGACGGCTGGACGCTGCCGCCCGTCGGCAAGCCCAGCGTCTACAAGCAGGAACTCACCGGCGGACGGCCCCGCGAACGGCGGGTCGTCATCAGCGACTTCGTCAACTACCGGGACCCGGTCCGGCCCGAGACCTGCCGCGAAGCCGTCGACCTGGCCGAGACGCTGCTGCCCGCCACCCCGGGGGTCACCCGCGCGGTCGTCCTCGTCACCGACCCCGCTCAGCTCGCCCTATGGCGCTCCCTGCTGACGGGAACCGAACCCACCTCGGCCGCCCCGGTGGTGCTGCGCCGGCATGACCACCGCAGCCTGCGCGGCTGGGCCCAGCGCGTGGAGATGTTCCACACGGAGGACCGCCTGGACCGTCTCCACGAACTGACCGGTGGCTGGCCGCTCCTGGTGGACCGGGCCCACCGCCTGCACCAGGAACTGGGCGGCCCCGACGAGGTGTTGCGCCGCCTGGCCGGCCTCCGCGCGGACCGGGCCGAGGCCCGCGCATTCGCCGAGGCGACCGGCGTGTACGCGGAACCGCTGCTGGCCGCCGGGTACCGGTCCCTCGACGACGAGTTCAAGGACGGCTTCTTCGACATTGAGGGCGCGGTGACCGCTGTCGCGCTCAAGATCGATGATGAGGACGAGGCGCGGTGGATCGTCAACTGCCTCGACGCCCTCCAGGTGTTCGACCGTGAGGGCACCCAGCTGCGCCTGGAGCCGGTGCTCCGGGAGTGCGTGGCGCTGGGCGGGTGACAGGACCGTGCACCTGAACCGTGACCGGACATGGCCGTGGCGATCGCGGGCATGTCCGGTCACGGCTCCGCAGCGGGCGGAGGGCCTGTTCCGCCGACGAGAGCAGAGCGTGTCAGGAGGACGCGCGGTCTACCAGGGTTCCTGGTCCTGCCTGGCCGGGTCGGTGTCGGGCCACCCGGCCTCGCGAGCCCGTGAGTTCAGGCCCATCAGTTGGCCGGTCATCCGGTCGACGAAGAAGACGAACGCCTTGGCCGTGTCGGCGAAGTCCGCCGCCGGGAGGCTGTGACCGCGATACGGAGGGTGCCGGCTGCCGTGTCGAGGGTGAGAGCGAGGCGGAAGTCCCGGCCTCGCACCCGGCCGTGCAGGGCCGCGTTGGCGCCGAGCTCGGCGATGAGCTGCTTCGCTTGTTCGGTGGTGGCGGGTGACACCTCCCCTGAGCGGAGCTGCTCGGAGGCGAGCAGCCGGGCCAGGCGGGCGCCCCGGCGGGTGGAGGACAGCAGCTGGGTGAACGTCCGGAGGGTGACGGGTGCTTGGGGTGCGGTGCTGTCTATGACGTGCCCGTAAGCTGACGCACCGTGGGCCTCATACCTGGATCAGGCACGCGCGTGCCCGTCACGCTGACCGCGGTACGGGGGGTGCTTTCCGTCACTCGGGGTGTCGTCGATCGCGGGTATGGCACACGGTACGTACGCAGGTGACCGCGGATGTCGTACGGCGACCTGAGTGAGAACGAGGACCTGGCGATCTGCGAGGACGAGTGGGAGCCTGACCCCTCGGACAGTCTGCAAACGTTCGGGGCCGTCGTCCAGGCCCTGCGGGAGCATGCGGGCTTCAGCAGGGTGGAGTTCGGGGAGGCGGATGCCGGACGAGTCGTTTGTGGAGCGGGCGGAGGAGGCGACTGGGAATAGGGGGCGCCGCGGAAATCGGCGCGGCATCTGACTCGGGGGGATGCTGGGCTGGCGGCCTGGTTCCGGCGTTGGGCGAGGCTGGAGCGGGACGCGGTGAGTCTGTGCACGTATGAGTGCCGGTTGGTGCCGGGGCTTTTGCAGTCGGAGGGGTATGCGCGGGCGCTGTTTGAAAACCGCATTTCCCTGCTCACCGACGATCAGCCGGAGGCTCAGGTCGCAGCGCGTCTGGAGTGACAGAAGATGTTGTACGAGAGGTCGACTGTGCCGGTCCACTTCATAGTCGGGGAGTCTCTTTTTCGGCGGCTGGGCGGTGTCGAGATGCAGCGGAGGCAGCTGGACCACGTGTTGGAACACACGGCGCCCCGTAATGTGACCCTGCAGATCATGCTGACGGATGCTGAGTTCCACTCGTGTCTGGATGGCCCACTCCGGCTGTTGGAGACACCCTAGGGCCGACGGCTCGCGTACTCGGAATGGCAGGAGAACGGCCGCCTGACCGCTGGCTCGAAAGACGTGAGCTTCCTTTGCCAGCGCTATGACACGCTGAGCTCGCAGGCCCTGAACCCCAAAGACTCACGGGGTCTGTTAGAGCGACTGCGAGGAGAGCTATGAGCACGGCGGAACTCGCCTGGTTCAAGTCCAGCTGCAGCGGCAGCTCCGGTGACGACTGCGTGGAGGTCGCCGTCGCGGCGTGGAGCAGGCTGTGCATGTGCGCGACTCCAAGGACGCTACGCGTCCTTACCGCGCAGTCGGCCGGGACGGCTGGGCGCGGTTCGTGGGGTTTGCAGCGCGGGTTTGAGCCGTGTTCGTCCCGGCGGTCGCGTGAAGGACGCTCCCGCCGGGACACGAAGGGTCAGTGGAGGTCGGGTCCACCCGCCTCGACGATCTCGGCGAGCACGCTGATCTCCTCGTCGGCGTCGTCCGGTACGTCGAGGTCGTCACCGAGGAACGGACCCGGCTCCTTCGCGTCGGCGAGATGCGGGTACTTCTCCAGGAGGAACCGTCGCCGGTAGGCCATCTCGGCGGCGTCGACGATCCCCTCCAGGGTGGTCCAGTTGAGGGTGCCTCCTACGACGATCCCGAACGCGGGTACGGCTTTGCCGAGTCCCTTTTTGGTGAGACGGAAGCCGAACGCCTTCGCGAACTGTTGAGAGACCTTGGTGACGACCGACTCGCTGAGGACTTCCCACGTTTTGCCGCGGAAGAGTGCCTGGGTGAGCCGGGAGATGTCGGCCATCGCGGCGTTCTTGGCGGTGGCCGAACTTGCCGTCCCGACGTTGACGACGGACATCACGAAGAGCTTCTCGGCAGGCTCCTCGGGGTCGTAGCCGTAGAACAACGAGACCTGGCCGACGGCACGGGACGCGAGTCCGAGGACGGCTGCCGTGTCGGCGGCGAACGCGCCCGCGATCGCACCTCCCGAAGGCGCTGCGGCGGCGCCGGCGGAGGCGGCGATGACGAGTTCTCCGCCGGAGATCACCAGCCCTGCGCCCGCTCCCGAGAGCGCCGCGACGGCCGGGTAGTACCAGCTCGCTTTCCGCCCGCGGACAGCGTCGACCAGCTCCAGGTCGAGGCGGCGCAGGTCGGGAAGCGACTCGACCTCGTGCCCGCGCTTCTTGTGGAGCGCCACCACACGCTTGGACGAAAGGCCCGCTCGCGAGACCCGCCCCAGGGTCTGTCTAAAGGACTGAACGGCAGTACCGCTCCAGTCCGGCAGGGCGTCGGCGGCTCCGCGAGCCCCTGTGCCGACCTTCTGAGCGCCCTTGGCGACCGCTTTCTGTCCACGCGAAACCGCCGATTGGGCCCGTGGGTGGTTCTCCAGTTGCTTCGCGACACGCGTGCCGAGTTTCCCGACGCCGTTGGCCACGTACTCGCCGGCGTTGGTCATCGCTCGTGACAATGGGCGGCCCCTGAACTGCTGGATGGCACGCCATGCCTCAAGCTCGTAGTCCGAGGGAAGCCGATCGGGCTGCTGCGGGTACTGCGGATCGCTCATGGTCCGTGGAGTTCCTGTCTCTGGGACGAGCTGTCAGGCGGGGTGGCCGCGGGCCGCGGGCCGTGGCCCGGGGGCGGGGTGAGCAGGGAGGCGTAGGACTCGCCGTCCACGAGGGCATTCTCCAGGCTGAGGCCAGCGGTGGCCATGCGCTCGTACTCGGTGGGGACGAGCAGCTTGGTGCGGTGCTCGCCGTACTTGGCGATCTCGTTGTTCCTCAGGCCGCTCGCCTCCGACTGGAAGGTGTCCAGGATGTAGTCGGCGTCCTCGGCGGAGATGCCGTACAGGTGGAAGAAGTACGCGTCCAACTCGGCCCGTAGTTGCGCCCGACGTGCCTCGTCCCAGCGGAACGGCTCGCCCTCATCGCCTAGGTCGCGGGCGAGGGGGCATGTCGTATGCCGTATGAGGAGTTCGAGCACGCGAGGGAGCAGGAGGGGGAGGTGGGGTTCGAGGGTGGTGAGGACGGGGAGTTGCTTCCACACAAACATCTCCTGCGGCCCTGCTCCACCGAGATCGTCGCGTTGTTGACGAGGATGTCCAGGCCGCCGAAGTGCGCGACCACGTCGTTGATCAGCACCGTCGCCCGGCTTGTGTCCGCCTGGTCGGACTTGAAGCCGACGGCCCTGGCTTCCTTGCCGTGCACCTCGTCGACCACGGCCTGTGCCTGCTTTTCGGAGCTGACGTAGGTGAAGGCGACGTCGGCGCCCTGCTCGGCCAGCACTCCAGGTCATCACCGCCGCGGCCAACGTCTCCCACGACCTCGCCGTCGTCGGGGCGCTCGCCGACCGGGTGATCGTCATGTACCTGGGCCGGATCGTCGAGACCGGAACGGTGGAGCAGATCTTCAACGCCCCGCGGCAGCCCTACACGCGGGCGTTGCTGGCTGCCGTCCCCGTGCCCGACGGGCACCGGGTCCTGGCCCGAGGCCCTGACCGGCGAGTTCCCCGCCTCCGGCAGCCCGCCTCCGGGGGGCCGCTTTCATCCGCGCTGCCCCGTCGCCGTCCACCGCTGCCGTAGCGACGACCTGGTCCTGCGGGAGGTGCCGGGCGACTTCGGTGACGCCTCTCCGGCACAGTGTGGCCTGCTGGGTCGCCCAGGGGGGCGCACCTTCCGGTACGCACACCTGACATCGGCCACCCGGCATCGGCGTCGACCATCTCGGCACGACGCCCTTGACGTACATCCATGACGCTCATTTGACGCTCCGGGTGCCCGCTGCCCTCAGGGGAGTATTGGAAAGCCTCTCTGAACTGCAGCTTTACCGCCAGTGTCCACGCTGACACCTTTCCGATGACGCATCACGTGGAGTGCGTGGCGATCCTCGAACCGGTGGGGAAGGGCTCCTGACCTGCGGTTTTGTGTGTGTGCATTATGTGCGGTGTGGGCGTTACGGGCGATATCTTGACGCTGAAATGACGCTCGTGACGCTCATTTGACGCTCGTTCTGATGGGGTGTCAGGCGGATTGTCGGGCAGGTCAAACCGTGTCAGGGTGGCGAGCACCGCTGGTGCGACGAGAGCAGGACCGGACGCCCGTGCACAGCGAACTCCGCACGTTCACCACGCTCGACGCCGTTCGCGGCGACCTCCTCGACGTCTACGCCGAGGTACGCGCTCCCCTGCTCCACCTGCCGAACTACGCCATCACGGCCTTCGGGGAGCGCCTGGACCGCCACGGCGCGGAGCCGGGCTTCGCCGCTGTCCTCGCCTACGCGGACGGCCAGCCGATCGGCTACGCCTACGCCAACACCATCGAGCACAGAGACCGGTACTGGCAGCGCACCACCCCGCCTCCGGCCGACCAGTACACCCAGCAGCCTGCCATCGCGCTCAAGGAGATCGGCGTCCGCCCGGCCTGGCGCGGCACCGGCTCCGCCCGCCGCATTCACGACGAACTGCTCCTCACCCGCGACGAGCCGTACGTGACGCTCATGGTCAACAAGGCCGCCGGCGACGGAAAGGTCCACGCGGTCTACCGGTCGTGGGGCTACGAGGACATGGGGCAGAGCCAGCCCTCCCCGACCTCGCCGCTCCTCACCGTGATGATCCGCGCCACCCACTGATCGAGCCGGCCCGCTTGGGCCCGCAATGCGCGTAGGAGTCGAGGGAGGCCGTCAGGCACTCGGGGCTCAGGCCATAGCAGGCGGCGATCTCGGGGACGCGCCGCCACACGCCGTCCAGGAGCCGGTACTGCTCGACCTGGCCGGGTTCCACCTTCAGCTCGGTGTGCAGGGCAGCGGGCTGGATCTCGCGGGCCCTGGCGCGCTCGCTGCGCGGGCAGATCGGGGTCCGCAACAGCTTGCCGCCGACGGAGGACAGCGCGGCCCAGATCAGCCCGTCCGCAGCCGCGACCAAGCCCTCGCTGGCCCTGGCGGTGGCGGAGGCCAGCAGGGTGTCCGGATCGTCGGCGGTTTCGTCCACGGGCAGGTCGGGCTTGGCCGGCGGGGTCTACTCCTGCGGCTGGTCCTGCGGCGGCGCCTGGTCGGCCTCCTGCTTCTCCCGTGCGGCCAGTTCCTCGGCGGTGGGGGCGTCGTCCTCGGCGAAATCAGTCTCTCTGCGGAGCGCGGCGTCGGAGATGACGCCGCGGTCGTGTGCCTGCAGGGCGGTCTCGACAGCGAGCCGGGGCAGGAGAGAGGGAATCGCCGTACAGGCTGCGCCGCTCGGACGGGTCGTGCCGCCACAGGCGGCCCTTGCCGGGCTGCCCGGCGACCATGCCGGCCGCGATCTCCCGGCGGCAGCAACTGCACTGAACTTGAGGTATTTTCACGCTGCCCGGTGTGGCGATTTCCGGCACGTCGCGCACAGCGAACCGAGCAGGGGCGGAACGGGCATCCTCGCGAAGCCGCGGCCAGGGTGCCGCGCCGGGCCGCGCCGCCCGAGGCTTCCTCGGTGGCGCACTCCCAGCGGCAGCAACTGCTGGTGAACGATCTCGTCAGGCGACGAACGCGATGTACGTCCCGACCGTGAGGCCGGAGAACGTGATGAGCTGGCGCGGCTTCAGGCAGGTGAAGGCCGCGTGCATCCCGATCCCCGCGGCCACTGCGTACGGCGTCGTCTGCGGGATGAGCAGGGCGGGAGGAAGCGCGATCTCCGCCGCGATGACGCATGCCGCGACCGCGCGCCAGAGACGGACGTCCCGATCGGTGAGGTTGCCCGCGTAGCGGCGAACAGGTGCTGGCACGGCGTACTGACGCCGGTAGGGGAGCCGGTCCCTGACCTGGCTGTAGGTGTGGACCCACTGGGCGAGGTACAGACCGCTGCGGAACTGCGACGAGCGGAGTTTCTGCCAGGCGGAGTTCCAGTAGATGTCCGTGGTGACCAGCACGAGGAGGCACTGGGCCCAGGTGTTCGCTGTGCTCGCGCGGTGCTCGATGTGCAGGCCGTGGCCGAGGTCGCCGGCGAGGAGCAGGCAGGTGCCGGTGAGCAGCGTGTAGCGGATGGCGTTGGGGCTCTTGAGGTAGAGCAGTTCCATGGCGGCCCCGGCCAGAACGAGCAGGAGCGCCGCCCGAGGCAGGACGCCGGCGGCCAGTGCGACGGCGGCAGTAGCACGTACGACCAGCACGGGCCGGTACAGCGTCACGAGTAGCCGGGCGCGTACCAGGCCGTAGCGAGTTTCGGCGAGGTGGGCGCTGAGCGAGCCGTCTGTGAACCGGTGCCAGCCGCCCTGGCCGAAGGAGAGGACGAATCGCGTCGCGACCACAGCGCCGAACACGATACGGAAGATCTGCAGGCGCGTGGGATCGGTCGGCTGCCGGAACCCGGAGGCGAGGGCGTCACAGAACCACACGGCTGCCCCTGACTTCGATGTGCTGCTCACCACGGGCGGACAGAACGCGGCCGTGGCCGTCGATCCGTTCGTAGCGGCCGCTGGTGACCAGGTAGTCCAGGATCGTCTGCAGCCGCGGCGGGTTGAGGGTGAACGATCCCGGAGAGAGGTGGTCGTAGACGTTTACCGGCTCGGTCCGTCCCTCCTTGGTGGTGCCGGTCAGGGTGACGATCGTGAAGGTGGCCCGGCAGAACATCTTCCAGCGCATCCAGCGCCCAGGCACGGGCGTGAAGCCGACGATCATCCAAGCCGCCAGAGCGACGAAGACCGCGATCTGGGCGGCGGGCAGCACAGCATCGGGCATGAGGGAGCCTCCGGAGAACGGGAGGGTGAACGTACGGTCGAGCAGCCCGAGAAGGGCCGTTTCGGGGGTCAGCGCTCGGACTTGGGAGGCCGTTGCATCAGGGCGGCGGCGGCCTCGGCGAGGGTGACCTTCTCGTGCAGCAGGGCGGAGATCACTTCCGTGATCGGCATCTCGACGTCGTGGGTGCGGGCCAAGGCGAGGATCGCCTCTGCGGACTTCACGCCTTCGGTGGTCTGCCGGGTGACGGCCGTTGCCTCTTCGACGCTCAGGCCGCGGCCGAGGTGGGTGCCGAAGGTGCGGTTGCGGGACAACGGCGAGGAGCAGGTGGCCACCAGGTCGCCTACGCCGGACAGGCCGGCGAGGGTGACCGGGTGGGCGCCCATGGCCGCGCCCAGCCGGGTGGCCTCCGCCAGCCCGCGGGTGATGAGCATGGCCGTTGCGTTGTCGCCCATGCCCATGCCCGAGGCGATGCCGACCGCCAGGGCGATGACGTTCTTCACTGCGCCGCCCAGTTCGCAGCCGACGACGTCGGTGCTGGTGTAGGGCCGGAAGTAGGAGGTGTGGCACGCGGCTTGAAAGCGGCGGGCGGCTTCCTCGTCCGGGCAGGCGATGGTGGCCGCAGCGGGCCGGCCCTCCATGATCTCGCGCGCCAGGTTGGGGCCGGACAGCACCGCGACCCGGTCCGTGCTCACGCCGGCCACCTCGGTGATGATCTGGCTGGCTCGCAGACGGCTGCTCTGCTCGATGCCCTTCATCAGCGACACGATCACCGCGTCCGCTCCGATGTGCGGCGCCCAGATGCTCAGGTTGGCCCGCAGGGTCTGCGCGGGGATGGACAGCACCAGGAAGTCCGCGCCGTCCAGGGCGGCGGCCGGGTCGGTCGTTGCGGTGACCGTCGCGGGCAGGTCGACGTCCGGGAAGTAACCGACATTGCGGTGCTGCGCGTTGATCGCGTCTGCGATCTCGTCCCGGCGGGCGTGCAGGACCACGCTGGTACCCGCGTCGCCGAGGATCTTGGCGACGGCCGTACCCCAGGACCCTGCCGAGAACACCGCAGCACGGGCGGAACGGGTCACTGCGGGGTCCTCTCGTCGGGGTGCCGGCCGGGCCCGGTCATCGTATCGGCCGCCCCGGGCCCGGCCGGGGAGGTGGCGGGGCGTCGCAGGGTCAGCAGGACCGCACGGCGGCCGGGAAGGGCGGGCAGCATGCGGTGAGCCTCGGTCAGCATGTTCCGTGCCGGGGCGTCACCGAGTTCGCGCCGCAGCTCGTCGGCGTGGTCGATCCAGAGCCGGTAGAGGCGCTGCCACATGGCGGGCTCGGCGGGACGCTCGTCCACGTGATCCAGGATTAGTCCGGCCGCGGACGCTTGGGCCTCCCACGCCGGCTGCGCTCCGGGCTTCAGACCGCGGGTCAGGAGGAGCCGGCCGTCCGGGGCCAGGATGCGGCCGAGTTCACGCAGTGCTGTGGTCCTGTCGGCGGCGCGGCCGAAAGCGTCCACGCACACCGCGCCGTGGGCGAGACCGGTGGGCAGGCTGGTGGCGTCCAGGCGGGCGGTCCGGAAGGCCGCACGGCCTTCGGGGACGAAGCTGGCGCGGCGGGCAGTGGCCTGTTCGATGGCGACGGGCGAGATGTCGAAGCCGAGCAGGCGGACGGCGAGGGCGCGGGCCAGCCACAGCCCGATGCCGCCGCTGCCGCAGCCCGCGTCGACCAGGAGCTGACCGGGTCGCATGCGCAGCCGGGCGGTTATCAGCCCCAGCAGGGGCCAGTCGCACGAGCTGGAGGCGCCGACTTCCTCGGGGTAGTCGTCGCCCATCGCCTCGGCGTACAGGCGAGCGACCAGGGTGGTGCGGGCGCGGGCGGCGTGCAGCATGTCGTACTGGGCCGCCAGCTGGTCGGCCTGGGGTGTCATCGTGGCATCGCCCTTCTGATCCGCGACCGGGTGCCAGGGCAGACGGCCTGTACCGCGTGGATGGGGGAGCCCGCCTCCGAGAGGTCCAGCGCCATCGGCTCATGCCCGGTGGTGAGGTGAATGCGCCGCGCCACGTCGCGAACCTGGTCGGCGAAGCCGCCCGAGGCGGGGGTGAAACCGCGCGTGGCCTCCGGCCACGCGGCAAGCTCCCCTACGGGCTGCGCCTGGGCGGGCGGCGTATCCAGCCAGGAGAGGTCAGTGGGGAGGTCGTCGCGTGTCCCGGCGATGGCCGCGAGCCGTGACTGTGCGGCCTCGGTCAGCGCGCGGGTCAGGGCGATGGCCGGCTGGCTGTGGCAGCCGCCGCCCGCGAACACGGCCGGGAAGTCCTCGGACCACAGGTAGGCCAGGCACACCGGTATCCCGTACGGGCTGTCCACCAGCGCCACTTCCAGTCCCATGCCGGCGGCCTTCAG
This sequence comes from Streptomyces sp. SCPE 10, assembly GCF_051980735.1. Classification (NCBI taxonomy): domain Bacteria; kingdom Bacillati; phylum Actinomycetota; class Actinomycetes; order Kitasatosporales; family Streptomycetaceae; genus Streptomyces; species Streptomyces sp. SCPE 10. The sequence goes on from NZ_CP197069.1 coordinate 5,786,116, forward strand.
CCGATCGATCACGTCCCGGCCGTGCGGGTCATCGACCGTTTCCGGGTCGATCAGCGTCCGCAGCCCGCCGCCGAGCTGCCCGTCCCGGAACAGCACGTCCCGTTCCACGACCTCGAGCAGGGCGTGCAACAGCGCCTCATTGCGCGTGTTACCGCAGGCCAGGCCGGTGCTGGTCGCGCGCAGCAGATCCGGCGTCCACTCGGGCCGCTGCACCCGGCGCCGCACCAGGTCGACCGGCAACAGCACCTTGTCCCCGCTGAGCAGGCCGGTTCCCGGGGTCCACTCCCACACGATCCTCGCGAGAGTGCCCTCGGGGAACGACGTACGCAGCGGCAGCGCACAGACAGGATAGTCAGGTGCGACCTCCACCGCCGAGCCGCGCACCGAGAGGGGAAGCGGCTGCTCGACGTGCCACAGCTCGATCGCCTCCATCGCGGCCGACAGCTTCGCCAGCAGGTCGGTGCCGCCCTTGCCCTGGGACGTGCTCAGCGTGCAGGAGGCGGGGCGCACCGCTGTCCAGACCGGCAGCCCGATGCAGTCCAGCTCGGTCAGGCGGGCCAGGCGGGTGATGCCGTACAGCGGCAGCCGTCCGGCGAGGATCTCCCATGTCTCCTCGGGCTGCCGGGCCCGCACCGTGCCCGGCAGTACAGCAAGTCCGTTATCGGGCAGCACTGGCTGCCTCCACTCGCTCCGTGGCCAGGTACCCGGGCACCATCCGCTTGGCCGTCTCGGTCGCGTGCGCCTCGCAGACCAGGCCGCGGGCGGAGGCTTCCTCATCGAGGAGGTGGTCGGGGCACCGCCAGGCCCTCAGCAGCATCCGGCGGGCGAGATCGGCGCGGATCGCCGCGATCGAGAACCCGGGCCGGTCGCGGCGGGCCGCGGCCAGGGCGGCGGCGTGGCGGGCGACGTCCCTGCGGTGCTCGGGCGTCTCGCCCGCCAGGAGCAAGCCCACGGCCGCCTTGTCCCGCAGGTCCACCACCGGATGGAACAGGCGATGGGCGGGCAGCGTGCCGACCTGAGCCGACCGCGTCTTCAACGGCAGACCGGGGCTGCCGTCAGCGGGGTGGAGGGACCGGTGTTCCAGGTAGGTCGTCCACCGCTCGCGGAAGGCCGGGTTGAACACCTGCTGGTAGATCAGCCGGTCTTCGGTGAGCAGGTCCAGTCCGTCGACCTGGGCGCGGGCGGACGCGTTGGACCAGCGCCGGAAGTGCGTGGACTCCCACGTGTGCGGCGAGGGCCTGGTCGTGGCCGGCGGTATGCCGTTGACGGCGGCGCTGACGGCGGCGAGGGCGTCGGTGCGCTTGAGGTCACCGAAGTGCGGGTCACGGTCCAGCTGCTCGGTCAGCCACCCGGCGAACTGGCGCTCGTTGTGCTGGTGGCAGACGGCGCGCACCGCGGCGGTGGTGCGCTGCGGGTAGTAGACCGCGCGCAGGGCAGCGAGCAGCTGCTCGGCCCGCCCCGTGTCGAGCAGCCCGGTGGCACACGCAAGGTGCAGCGTGTGCCGCAGGTTGACGACCGGCCAGGTGAGCGCGTTCCACTGGCCATCCGGGGCCTGCCCAACCGCCACTTCGTCGTCGCCCTCGATCTCACCTCGTGCGTAGGCGGCGTAGATGCTCCCCACTCCGAGCATCCCGAACGGCGCCAGCTCGGCGGCTCGCAGAGCACCGATGCTCGCCGCACCGATCACCCGCACACCACGGCCCATCGCGGCCAGGATCTCCTTGTGCCGCAGGGCCGGAGCCTGGTGGTAGACACCGTCGATGATCAGCACGGTGTCGCTGCTGCCGATCGCGGGGTCGAAGAGGTCGCCGTGTCCGATCGGGGGCGCCGGGCGGACGCCCGGGGCGGAGAGCATCGGGTGGGACCGGGGCAGGGTCGGCCCGACGAAAACGTGAATCACTACGGTCTCCCACGGAGAGGAACCGGCCCGCGTCCCCGGACACGCGGATGCCCGGGGACGCGGTCAGTCCGAGGTCAGGACGAACGGGGAGCGGAACTACTCCTCGTCCTCCACGTCGACCGCGATCACGGGGGCGCTGGTGATCTCGTCGTCCGCCGGCACGTTCTCGGGCTTGAACGCCATGTGGGGCTCCTTCGTCATGAGGGAATCCGCGGCCGGATGAGCCGCGTGCATGGCTTAGTGAAGCCGGGCCCGGCACGGCTGGTAATCCCCGCCACGGGGTCCCCGCCGCGGGTATATCGTCTGCGCCGATTGCCCGTCACACTGCGTCTCGAAAGGGAACTCGTGGGCGACGTACAGGCGTTACCACCTCAGCTTCCCCAGCACCTCCTGCGGGACCCGGAGTTCGTCCGAGCCTTGCGTGACCGCGACTTCGCGACGGTCTTCACCAGCGCGCGCCGGCACGGGATCAGCTACCGCAGGATCAGTGAGGCGTGCGCCCTGAAACCGGACCGGGTCTCCTTGATCGCACAGGGCAAGTGGGCGGTGACGGCGCTGGCCACGGTGGAGCGGATCGCGGACGGACTCCGCATCCCGGGTGCCCTTTTGGGCCTGGCTGCGCGACCCTGGGAAGACAGCCTCCCGATGTCCCTCCCGGAGTTCGACGATGGAGATGACGACATGATCCGCCGCCAGCTGCTGCGCGCCGCTCTGGCCGCCGGCCTCACCGGGTCGGTGCTCACCGCCCTGACCCACACCCGTCAATCTCTCGACGTCGCCCTGAGTGCGAACAGCACCCCGCTTGAGCTGACAGATCTGGAAGCGGCGGCCGAGACGTACAGCTACGGCTACGGCGGGCAGCCCCCGGGCCGGGTCCTGGCCGACCTGGTAGCCGACTTCGCCGGTCTGGGGGCTCTCCTGGACAGCCCGCAGCCGATCGGGACCCGGGTCCGCGTGTGCCGGACCGCGGGTCAGCTGGGCGGCATGGTGGCCATCGTGCTCCACGACCTCGGCGCCCGAGCGGAAGCGCGCGGGTGGTTCGCCACTGCCGCCAGGGCCGCCCAGGAGTCCGGCGACACCCAGCTTCACGCGTGGGTGCTGGCACGCGAGGCAATGGTCTCGATCAACTACGGGGCCCCGCGGGCCGCTGCCGCCCTCGCGGAACAGGCCCGCCGTCTCGCCGGGAAACGTCCGACCGCCGCGGCCACCCTGTCGGCGGCCGTCGCTGCCCGCGCCTACGCCCTGTCCCGGCCCGCCAGGCCCTCGCGGCCGCCGACGCCTGCATGGAGTGGCTCGACGCCGGTGAACGCGCCGACACGTGGCTCACGCACGGCGAGCAGAAGCACCACGTGCACCTGTCGCACGCGCTGACCGCGCTCGGTGACACCCGGCGGGCCCAGGAGAGTCAGCAGCGGGCGTTGGAGCTGTCCGCTCCGACGAGCACCATGACCCGTTCCCTCCTGCGGATCGACGCGGCGGCCTGCGCCCATCACGACGGCAACACCCAGGAGGCGTGCCAGCAGGCGGTCGCCGTCCTGGCAGAGCTGCCGGTGGCCTACCGCACCGGGCTCGTCCACCGTCGGGCGCTGGATCTGTACCGCTCGATCCCGGCACAGCATTACGACGAGAGGGCAGCACGCGACTTCGCGGAAGTCCTGTCCGCCTGACAGAGCGTCCACACTTCATCGAGCAGTACCGGGCCTGTGCTCACTTCCCGATCCTCCGTCCATACGCCTGCGCTGCGCCCCCTGGCGGCCGGCCGCTGCGCCCGAACCGGCCGGGCTGCGGCGCGGTCGGCAGCGGGGCGTGCACGATGGCGCCCTGGTTGCCCTCCGGGATCAGGCCGTACACGAGGACACAGGAGACGTCGATCCGGCCGGGGCTGTCGGAGTCGGTGGGCTGCCACGTCGCCCAGTCGTTCTCCAGGTCGACGAATGCGCCGCGTAGCCGGACACGGTTCTCGACCATCTGCTGCGCGATCGGCTCCGCCCGAAGCAGCTTGCCCTGCTTGGCGCTGACGGCGTCGATCATCGGCATCAGCTTGCCCTTGGGGATGCGGCCCTCGTCCTGGAGCGCCTGCCAGGCAGTGCCGATCGCCAAGGTGCACATGTCGCGGCCGAAGTTCCACTCCACGTAGATCACGCCGGCGTTCGTCTCGTGCGCGAGCAGGCACGCGGTGCGGGACCACTCGGCCGACGACATGCCCTTCGTCTTGTCGTGGGTGATCCACACCCGGTTGCCGGCGCCGAGGAAGCCGCCGATGACGCCCGCGGTGTCCCGGCCCCCGCCGGACGGGTCGATGGACACGGCGATCTTCTGCGGCTCCACCACCGTGATCCCGTCACGGATGGAGCGCAGCAGATCCCGGGAGACGAGCGCGCCTTCGGAGGGCTGCGGGTCGCCCTACGACAGGGCGTGCCAGTCCCGCACCGTCGACGTGCCCTTGACGTCGTTCCACCAGGCCAGCAGCGCCCGCCGGTTCCTGGTGGGGATCTTCGGATGCGGCAGCGGGTCACCATCCCGCCAGCCGAGCGGGTCCGGACCGAACTTGCTGGGGTTGGCGATGGCCTGGAGGTGGACGACCTTCCACCGGCCGCCCTCCTCCAGGCGGCCGTCTTCCTCCAGCGCCGAATGTCGTTCAGAGGACTTCCCAGTGCAGTTCGGCTTGCTTGACGACGGGGAGGCAACCGTCCAGAACGTCCGCGGTCTCCAGGGCGGTGGCCGTCGCTTCCAGCAGAGCCGGGAACGACGTCCACATGGGCTGCGGCTCGAACGAACACCCCGTCTCGTGATCGGCGTTGCCGATCCTCCCCGTCCGGCGGTGCTGCCGCTGGTCGATGACAAGGTGGTTGGCGGCACCGTCGGCGGCGATGGGACACCACAGGGGGTGCCACCAGGGACCGTCTTCACCGTCCGGCTCCCCCTCCTCCTCGTCCCCGAACACGTCCGCGTTGATCCTCGTGCAGGTCTCCCACGCATCGACGATGCCTGCGGTGTCCAACAGCGACCAGAACGGCGGCAGCAGCCCCCGGTGGCCCGTGCCGTCATGCCGCAGCAGGCTCTCGGTCAGCGACTCGGGGAAAGGCTGTCCGATGGCCTGCTCGGCCGCGGCGATCGCCGAGCGGTCCGCGGGTGGTGCGAGAGCGGCGAAGGTTCTCGGTGCGAGCTGGGCGAGCCACGTCTCGATACGCACCCAGGAAGAGGTTGTCGTCGAAGAAACCATGCGCCGATCCTGCCAGCCCGACTCGGCCTGCCCGCGGCCGAGTTGCAGGGAACGATCACCGTTCGGGGCCGTCGCTTCCACGGACGCGACCCGGCAGCCGCGCGACCCTGACTGGAGGGACTCGCGGTAGCCGGCCTCCGTGGACCGAGGCCTAGCGCAGGACGCGCCAGGTCTTGCGAGTGACCGTGGTCTGCTCGACGAGTGCGTGGATCTCCGTGCGCGAGTGGTCGACGGTTTACCGTCCTGTGGGGAGAACCTCCCAGCCGTCGGCGGGGCGGCCGTATCGCGCCCGGAAAGTGCGGGTGCACGGGGTGCCCGCCACTCCCGTCGCCGTCGGCGGGGCGAGCGCACGCGAAGCGGCTGGTATTACTGGGGCATGCAGGAAGAGATTGCACGCTCCGCGATCGACACGTTCGTCTCCGCGTTCAACGCCTCGGACGACAGCTATGTGACCGCCCTGCTCTCCCAGGCCCTGACCTCGGACGTGGTCTTCTGGGGGCCGTTGGGCCGCGTCGAGGGAATCGCGGCGGTCGAGCGGTTCGTGCTGGACATCCGGCGCCACCCGGCGGGGACCGGCACGATGGTGCGCTGCTCGGCGGTGGACATGCCTGACGAATGGGCCCGGTACCAGTGGGTCTTCACCACGCCGGACGGAGGCCCCCGTCTGGCGGGAACGGACGTCGTCCATCTACGGCGGAGCCTCATCGACCAGGTCATCGTCTTCGCGGGGGAGATCGAACCGTCCGCCCCCGGCGGACGGTCCGGCGATCCCGGTGCCGTACCGCACCCGTGGCCCATGGGTTTCTAGACGTTGTCCCACGGAGCAGTCGGTCCGGCCCCCGGCCGACGTCCCCCGTCCAAGGCCGCTGAGCCGGGGCGCCGGGTCAGGGAACGATGGACGTCACCGGCGCGGGGCCCGACTCCGGGGTGAGGCGTTCCAGGAAGTCCGTCACGGTGGTCACCGGGCCCTCCCAGCCCAGTCGGCGGCCGAGTCGTGCCAGTTGCGGGAGTTCGAGGGCCTGGTCGTCGGAGGCGGCGACGTGGGCCAGCCAGCCGGTGATCGGGCCGTCCCAGGCGATGCGGCCGTGGTCCAGGACGAGGACGCGGTCGAAGTGCTCCACGCAGAAGTCCATGTCATGGGTGATGGCGAGGACGGTCCGGCCGTCCGCGGCCAAGTCGTCGACCAGGTTGCCCAGCAGGACGACCGAGGCGTGGTCCTGGCCGGTCGTCGGCTCGTCCAGGACGACGACCCGGGTGTCCATGGCCAGGACCGAGGCGAGGGCGACCCGTTTGCGCTCGCCCAGCGACAGGTGGTGGGGGTGGGTGTCGCGCCACTGCGTCAGACCCGTCCTGCGCAGGGCGGACTCGACCAGTTCCGCCCGGCGGGCCGGCGGGAAGCCGAGGTTGCGCGGGCCGAAACCGACCTCCTTGACGACGCTCGCCGCGTGGAGCTGGTCGTCCGGGTTCTGGAAGACGAACCCGACGGTGCGGGCGAGTTCGGCGATGGGGAGGCCGTCGGCCCGCCGCCCGTCGATCTCGATGGTTCCGGAGGCCGGCCGTTCGATGCCGACGAGGTGGCGGGCGAGGGTGCTCTTGCCGGCGCCGTTGGCACCGACGATCGCCACCCGTTCACCGGCCCCGACGGAGAAGGACACCCCGTCCAGGGCCGTGGTGCCGTTGGGGTAGCGGAACGTCAGGGAATCGATCCGTATGATCATCGCCGGTCTCCTCGGTCGGGGTGGCCCGCCGTCTCGCCGAATCCCGCGGCGGCGGCGTCGAGCGTCACCGGCAGCGGTCTGCGGGCCGGCCAGAGGCCCCGGTCCGCCGCACGGCGCGCGGCCATCGTGTAGCGCAGCGGTGCGACGCCCCACTGCTCCAGCCGCTCGTCCGCCAGTACCTCCTCGGGCGTGCCGTTCGCCACGATCGACCCGCGGTCGAGTACGAGGACGCGGTCGGCCGCGCGGGCCAGTCGCTCCATCCGGTGTTCGATCAGCAGGACGGTGACGCCCTTCTCCTTGAGGGTGTCGAGCGCCTCGAAGACCAACGCGTTCCCGGCCGCGTCCAGTTGCGAAGTCGGTTCGTCGAGCACCATGACGGTGGGCCGCATGACCAGGATCGAGCCGATGGCCAGCAGTTGCTGCTGCCCGCCCGACAGCTCGTACGGCGACCGGTCGGCCACCCCGGCGAGCCCGAGGTCGTGCAGGACGGGGTCGATCCGGGCCACCATCTCGTCCCGTGGGACGCCGAGGTTCTCCAGGCCGAAGGCGATCTCCTCGCGTACCGAGAAGCGGGCGCCGGAGATCTGGTTGAACGGATTCTGCATGACGAGCCCGACCTCGCCCACGAGCCCCGACAACGGAGTGTCGGCCAGGTCCCGGCCGTTGACCTGGACCGCCCCCTGCGCCGTGCCTCCGGTGAGATGGGGAACCGTGCCGCTCACCACGCCGGCCAGGGTGCTCTTGCCCGCGCCGCTGCCGCCCACCACCGCGCACAGTTCGCGGGGACCGACCTCGAACCCGATGTCGCACAGGGCCGGCCGGGAGCCGGTGGGATAGGTGAAGGAGAAACCCTTGACTTCGATCAACGCATGACTCCCCACACGTTCACAGTGACCGCGGCCACGGCGCACAGCATCATGACGGCGCGCAGGCATCGTTGCGCCCCGCTGTCCGGGACCGTGGTGAGGCTCGTGGGGTGGCGGGTGGCGCCGAACCCCCGGGTCTCCATGGCGGCGGCGCGTTCGCCCACGTCGGTGAAGGCGCCGAGGATCAGCGGGCCCATCAGCGGTATCAGCGCCCGCGCCCGGCCGCGCAGGCCGTGGATCACCTGGCCGCGTGCCTGCTGGGCATGGAGGATGCGCGTGGCGCGGCGGCTGAGCGCCGGCACGATCTGCAGCGCCGCCGACGCGATGTAGATGAGGCTCGGCGACACCTTGCGTTCACTCAAGGCGCTCATGAAGGCCCCGGCGTGGGTGGTGAGGAGCAGCAGAAAGAACCCGCTCATCAGCACCAGGATGTGCAGTGCCGTCAGAAAGGCGAAGGAGACGCCCTCGCTCTTGAGTTTCAGCGGGCCGAGTTGGGCAATCACGTCATGGGCATCGGGGAGGAAAAATCCCTGGACCAGGAACAGGACCACGGCAACCGGAACCCAGAACGTGGCGAGCAGGAGCAGGAAACGTCGTAACACTCCCGCGCCGATCGCGGCCGGCAGGAGCAGGGCGCCGAAGAGCAGCAGGGGCCACCAGTAATCCACCACGGCGAAAGCACAGACGGTGACGGTGACGGCGAAGGCGAGTTTCGTCAGGGGATTGAGCCGGTGAATGCCGGAGGTGCCGGTCGCGGGTGTGGTGTCCCGCACGGTGTTCACCCGGCCCTCACCAGGTCGGACCGGGGTGCCAGGATGTGCCGGTCCCGGACGAACGGGAAGCGGTGCAGGAATCCCGGTGGCAGGCCCTTGAGAATGGCCATCGCGAGCACCACCGTCAGCGCCTTGTCGAGCGGGTCCGCCACCAGCCCTTGCAGTGTGGCGGCCTTGAGCATGCCGTTGCCGAACGCCTGGAAGGTCGCGATCAGCGCGGACTGGCCCACCGATCCGCTGGCGTTGCCGAAGACGAAGGCGGTGATGGGGGCGGAGATGACGCCCGCGACCACACCGATCAGGCCACCGGCGAGCACAGCGGTGGGCAGCCGCCGGAACAGTCCCGCGCGTGCCAGCACACCCGCGGTGAAGCCGATCATGGCCGCCGTCACCGCGTAGGGCAGGGCGCCGGGAGTGATCGTCATGCCCACGATGACACTGGCGAGCGCCCCGGTCGCGGCCCCGGCGGCCGGCCCCGCCACCACTCCCACCAGCACGGTCCCTATGGAGTCGAGCTGCAGGGGCAGTCCGCTGAAGTAGACGATCTTGCCCATCACGATGTTCACCGTGATGGCCACGGGTAACAGGGCCACGGTGGTGGGAGGCAGCCGGGCCACGGCGCCGGAGACGATCAGAAGGGCGCCGAGCGTATATCCCACCAGGGCCAGCAGCGCGATCGGGCCACCCACGCCGTGCGTCGAGGTGGGGTGGACGGCGATGAGCCCCGCGTAGGTCACGAGCACCACGCCGGTGCCCCACCCTATACGCCATCGCTCGTTCAGCCAGGGGGGAGCCGAGCGATTGAAACCAGCCATTCTTTGACCTCATTCCAACGGAAGCGAGGTGATTACTGGAAATTCAAGCGCGCACACTAGCAGGGCCTCTCCAATGGGTGTCAACGGCGCCAGTGACTTTCCTGATTCATGGGTCTCTCGGGTGATCGCGACTGTAACTAGCGTATTTCAGGGGTTGGTTGACAATGGCTGGGTGGCTGGTGTGGGATCACTTGGGCAGCTGGCCAACAAGCCACGATGGTTTGTCCGAGTTGACGCGAAGTGAACTTTTCGCCCATCCCATCCCTCGGGCAACTCTCAAAATTAAGGGGAACGCGGCATGGATGTTTTCCGTTCTTTTGCTGATGCCTATACCTCCGGTCTCCAGATGGTCCTCGACGAGGGAAGTGACATCCCCTCCGTCCGCGACCCGCTCTCGAAGGCATCCGACTTCGGCCGCAACGACCGCCCCTACCGCGAACTCATCGCCCACCGCAGCACCGTCGAGAACCCCACCTCCTGCCTCGCGGTCACCCCGCACCTGCCGGTGAACCTCTCGTACTGTTTCGGCCTCCTCGCCTGGTCGCTCGACGGCCGCAACGACGTGGAGACACCCGCGTACTACCGCCGGGGCGCCCACGAGTACTCGGACGACCAGCACACCCTCAGCGGCGCCTTCGGCCACCGGCTGATCACGGCCAACGGGAACCAGCTGGAGGAGGTCGTCGGCCGTATCGAGCGCGACCCCGCCCACCGCCGGGCCTTCGCCCTGGTCCTGGAGCCGCAGGACAACTTCCGCAAGTCGCGGGAGTACCCGTGCGCCGTCGGCGTGCACCTCTTCCTGAGGGACGGGGCCCTCGTCTGGCTCACCGTGATGCGCGCCCAGCAGGCGCTGACCGTGCTGCCCTACGACGCCTTCCTCTTCATGGGCATGCAGCAGTACGCCGCCGGTCTGCTCGGTGTGCCCGCAGGCCGGTACATCCACCAGGCCGGCACGTTCCACTTCTACGACAACGAGACCGCGCTCGCCCGGAAGATCGTGGACGACCCGGCGCTCCCGGCCGCCCTGCCGGCCTTCCCCACCACTCCGGAGGGCGCCCGCGAGGCGGCGCGGGAACTCGTCGACCTCGAATCCCGGCTCCGCCAGGCCGCCCAGGCGAAGGACACCGCCACGATCGACAAGATCGCCGCGACTCCGGCCGTCACCGACTTCGCGGACGTGGCGCGCGCCTGTCTGGCCACCCACGCCTACCGCAAGCTCGGCGACACCACCTCCCTGGTGACCAGCCGGGCCGCCGAGCCCGCCGTCGCCGAGCTGATCTCGGCGATCTGATCGCCCCGGAAGCGCAGGGACCCCACGTGATACTGACGGTTCGTCCACCCCTGGAACCGCGATGTCCCGACTCCGGCGCCCGGCAGGAGCTGGCAGACCGCCTCGCCCGCCGGCGCGACCTCTTCGAGCGGGCCGGCGACACCGCCACCCGCCCGGGCCGGGACCCCTACCTGTTTCCGATCATGGCCGCCCTGGCCCCCGTCGCCACCAGCCGTGGCGGGGAGGTCGCCTACCCCGGCGACCCCATGTGCCTGTACTCGGCCCTCTCCCTCACCATCGAACGGTCCGTCGCCCGCCTGGTGCGAGGGCTCCCCGCGCAGCCGTCGCTGGACGACGTCGCCGCCGACTGGGGCCGCTACCCCGACGACGCCTACCGCCGCGCCGAAGACGGACCGCGTTCCGTGCTCGTGGCGGACAGCCGCACCACCGACGGCCACGTCTTCGACCCGCGCATCTGGGACGATGTCGCCCGCGCGGCGTTCATCACCGAACTGCGGGCGCTGCGGCCCAAGGTGCTGCTGCTCAGCTCGGTGTCGGCCGGCCACCGCTACGCGCTGGAGATGGCCGAACTGGCCAAGGAGCACGCACCGGGCTGCCTGGTGATCCTCGGCGGCAGGCACGCCGACGAGACCGTCCGCTACCGGCACGCCACCCGCACGGCCGACCTGTCCTGGAGCAGCACGGTCGAGGTCATCCGCGACGGCCGCGCCCGGCCTGTGGTCGACTTCGTGGTGGCGGGCGACGGATCACCCCTCCTCGACCTGTTGTTACGAGCGGTCGCGCTGGTGGCCACCCCCGGGTTCGGCCCCACCCCCGTCGAGGAGGTCCTCGACGCGCTCGACCTCGTCGCCGCCCATGACGGGGGGACCAAGGGCCTCGGCAGCATCGTCGGCCTCACGGCGGAGGAAGCCGTGCTCGTCCCCGTGCAGGGGGAGCGCCTCGGCGCGGCCCAACTCCCCTCGCCGTACGAGGCGTTCTCCGTACGGGCCCGGTTCGGGATCTTCACCCGCGCGGGCAGCTCCCCCCTGGGCAGCCGCACCGCCCATGTGATGACGCTGGACGCCTGCCCCTTCAAGTGCACCTTCTGCTCCGAGAGCATCCAGGTGTCGCAGCGGCCCACCCGGTTCGCGGTGTCCGAGACCGAGCACGTCGCCCGGCGGATCGAGCAACTGGTCGACTGGGGCACGGAGGCGGCCTTCTTCGACGACCCCGTCTTCTGGGGCGGCAACTGGAAGGCGATCACGGACTTCTGCCACGAACTGGCGCGCCTGCGGGCCCGCCGGCCGGAGGTCCGGTCGTTCGAGTGGGGCGCGCAGCTCACCGTGGACGTCGTCCTCAACCGCGCCAAGGCGAAGGAGGTGCACGAGGCCCTCGACCTCATGAGGGAGAACGGCTGCACCTACGTCTACATCGGCATCGAGAGCATGGCCCAGCAGGTCATGCGCAACGTCGGCAAGAACCTGCTGCGCCGCAACCCCGAAGCCTGGGTGAGCAAGGTGCGGGAAGCCCTGACCACCATCAGGGACCACGGGATCCGGGTCGGCAGCTCGGTCCTCTTCGGGCTCGACGGCGAGAACCGGCAGACCATCGAGGAGACGATCGAGGAGATCGGCCGCCTCATCGACGACGGACTGCTCGTCATGGCCAGCCCGAACATCCTCACCTACCACCCCGGCACCGCGATCACCGCGGCACACGGGCAGGACCGGCTCGACTACCACTCGCGCAAGGACAACCGGCCGCCCTACACGTACTTCGAGGAGGCGTACCCCGAGGTGGTCTCCCGGCTCCTGGACGAGGACGACATCTGGTTCATCCACGAGGCCTCGGCCAAGCGATGGGGCAGCACCCGCAACAGCGCCGCCGAGTCGGCGGCCCCCATAGGCGCATGACGCCCACCAGCGGAAGGAATGGCGTGAAGGACCACGTGCTGGACGTCGACGAGAAGAGCTACTGGGGCCCGTACTACTCGTACTTCCCCGCCCTCGCCCGCTACATCCCGATGGGCGAGTACGTCCGCCGGGTGCGCCCGACCGCCTGTGTGCTCGGCGCCTCGGACGGCAAGTTCGCCCTTCCCCTGCTCCGCGCCGGCTGGAAGGTCGTCGCCGTGGAGACCGACGCGCTCTTCCTGAACGGGGGCGAGTTCGACCTCGTCGACGGCCACCACGAGGTCGTCGGCCTCCGGGAGCGGCTGGCGGCCGAGGGCCTCGCCGAGGACTGCACCATCGTGGAGCAGGACTACATGACCCTCCCGGCCTCGGGCGAGTTCCAGCTGGTGCTGGGCAGCGGCCTGTGGTCGATGCCGCCCAACCGGGCCCACACCCTGGAAGCGCTCATCCACCACGCGATGGACATGGTGGCCCCGCGCGGCATCTTCTTCGGCGAGTACCTGATCGGGCTCAACGACGAGGAACGCACCTGCGGTTACTACCCGCCCCGCGAGGAGATGGACCGCATCGTCGACCGCCCCGGCTGGCAGCTCTTCGAGAACGCCGACCTCGGCATCCGCGGCGAGAGCCACCTCGGTTACGAGGAGTGGCACTACCACCGGTACGCCGCCGCCATCGTGCACCGCATGCCGCTGCCCACCACCCCCGAATCGACCCCGTGACCTCCACGGACACCGCACCGACCGGCGGGCGCCCCCACCTTCCCGGGGGCGCCCGCCCGGCGGTCGTCGTCTCGGACCTGGACGGCACACTGCTGAACGCGGACGGAAAGGTCGGCGAACGCACCCGCCGGGCGCTCGGCGCCGCCGTGGCGGGCGGCGTGCACCTGGTCCTCGCCACCGCCCGGCCCGCCTGGTCCGCCCGGCGGGTGCTGCTGCCGCTGCGCGGCCTGGGCGCCTCCCTGGTCTCCTCGAACGGCGCCGTCACCGGCGAGCTGGACGACCCCCGGCCGCGGCGGGTCCGCGCCATGGCACCGGCCCGGGTGCGCGAGGCGCTCGCGCTCCTCGGGCCGGTGCCCTGGGCGGTGGACCGCCCCTCCGGACGGCTGCTCGGTCCCGACTGGCCGGACGTCCTCAGCAGCGGCGGCGCCGGCGCGCCCCGGGTCGAGGAGGTGCCGGACGACGAGGACGTCCTCTGCCTGATGGCCCTGTGCCCCGACCCGCCCCCGCCCTCCCTGCTCGACCCCGCCGGTCTGTGCTGGACCTCGTCGGACGCCGGGCTCGTCGAGGTGTCGGCGCCCGGGGCCGACAAGCGGTCCGCCGTCTCGTGGCTCCTGGACCGCCGCGGTCTCGACTGGAGCACCGTCGTCGCCTTCGGTGACGCGCCCAACGACCTGAGCCTGCTGCGCTCGGCCGCGACGGCGGTGGCGGTGGCCAACGCCGTTTCTGTCGTACGGTCTTCGGCGACGGAACTGACGGCCGGCCACGACGAGGACGGGGTGGCCATGTGGGTGGAGAGGAACCTGCTGTGAGTGAAGTGAACCCTCCGGGCAATCCGCCGGCGGGGAAAGTATGGATAGTCGGCGGGCCGGGCTGCGGGAAGTCGACCCTCGCGGGACTGCTGACGGAGCCCGACGCGCCCCCGGTCAGCCTGGACACCCTGTTCTGGGGGCCGGGCTGGACGCCGGTGCCACAGGACACGTTCCTCGCCGAGGTCGGAAAGGCGCTGGAGGCCGAACGCTGGGTGGTCGACGGGCAGTTCCCCGCCGCCGTCGCGGCCTACGCGCACACCGCCGACTGCGTGATCTGGGTCGACCCGCCGCTGTACCTCGCCTGGCCCCGGTTGCTGCGCCGCACCCTGCGCCGCTGGATACGCCGGGAGAAGCTGTACGGCGGCACCCGGGAGACCTTCTGGACCGTGGTCGGCCCCCGCTCGATCCTCTGGTACGCCCTCAAGGTGCGGGCGGAACAGCGGCGCGCCAACCACGACCTGTTCGTACGCCTGTCGGGGTCCGACGTGCGTCTCATCCGGTTCCGCGGCGGTGACGTGCGGGACCTCGTCGGCCGGATCGCCCGGTGATCCAGTCAAGGCCGATGGAACAATCCGCTTGTCAACGTCGGGAGTTACCCATGGATGTCCGCACCTACAACACAGTCGGAGCGTTGCCCGGCGCCGACTGGGACTCTCTCGCGTCCGGGTCCACCATCTACTCGACCGCGGGCTTCCAGGGGGTGCGGGAGGAAGAACTCCCGCAGGGTGCGCAGGCCCGTCACATCATGGCCCACGACGCCGACGGCACCGTCGCGGCCGGCCTTGAGGCGTACACCTTCACCCGGCCCCCGCACGCGTTGTACACGCCCGCCGACCTGCTGGCCGGGCTCGTCGACGAGGAGCGCCACGCCGCCGTCGCCTCGCGGCCGCTGGCGATCGGGGCGGGCTGGTCCGAGTTCCGGGGCCAGGTCGTCCACCGCCCGGACGCCGGGCCCGAGCAGCGGACGGCGGCCGTCGAGGCCCTGACCACCGAGGCCCTGAACTTCGCCAAGCAGGCCGAGGCGTCCGTGCTCGCCTACTACTACCTGCCGCGCGAGGACGCGCTCGACATCGCCCGCGCCCATGAACACGCGGGGGCCGTCCTGCTCTTCCACGACGTGGAGACGGTGCTCCCGATCGGGCTCTGGGACGACCTGGACGACTACTACGCCTGGCTCCCCGCAAAGCGGCGCCCGCGCGCCCGGCGCGAGGTGCGGACCTTCCGCGACAGCGGGCGCACCGTGCGCGAGGTGGCGCTGCCCGAGGTGGTCGACCGCATCGCCCCGCTCAACAGCGCGCTGATGCGCAAGCACGGTCACGACTACGGGATCGCCCGGGCCGCGGAGGTCTACGGCCGGCAGGGCCGGTACCTGGGCGACCGCAGCACACTGCTGCTGGCCGAGGAGGAGGACAGCCCCGTCGGCTTCGCCCTGCGCTACCGCCACCAGGACATGCTCTACGCCCGCGTGGCCGGCTTCGACTACGGCTACGCCAACAAGGCGGACTACTTCAACCTGGTCTTCTACCACCCCATCGCCCAGGGGACGGGGCGCACCACCCGCGCCATCCACCTGGGACTCGGCACCTTCGAGGCCAAGCTGACCCGGGGCGCCCAGCCGGTCCCGCTGTACACGGTGCTCGTCGGCGTGGACCAGCCCCTCGGCGCCGATCCCGACGCCGTGCGGGAACGCAACCGCGAGGAGACCGAGGCGTTCGGGGCCGCGTACGCGCGGCACGTGGTCGGCGGGCTCGACACGAAGGAGTGGCAGCTGTGAACACGTGCACCACCCCGGGGACCGGATGGTGCGTAAGGAGGCCCCGGCCGTGACCGAGACAAGGCACCTGCCGACGATCGGCGACATCGAACGCGGCACCTGGGACGCCCTGGTGCCCGCCTCCTGCTTCTACCAGAGCCACGGCTGGCTCGCCGGGCAGGAGCGCCCCGACTACGCCACGGCCACCTACACCGTGGTGTCGTCGGGCGGCGCGCTGCTCGCCGCCACCCCGTCCTACGACTTCCCCGCGGAGAACGCCCCGCCCCTCCCGCCGGTCGCCGCCGACCGCGAGGTGCTGCGCGTCGGCACGCGCACCGGGTACCACAACGAGTTCCTGCTCGCCGGGACGCGGGACGAACGGCGGCAGGCGTTGGCCGAGTTGGTCGAGGGCCTGGCGGAGCACGCCGCCCGCCTCGGCCGCGACGCCCTCCTCTTCGACTTCCTCACCACCGACAGCCTACGGCTGCTCGCCGGTCTGTTCCCGGTCCGGGCCCAGCTGCGCAGCGCCGAGGCCGTGGTGCACAACGAGGGAGGCACCTTCGAGTCGTACCGGCGGCTGCTCGGGCGCAACGTCCGCAAGCGCGACTACGAGGTGCGCAAGTTCGAACAGGCCGGGCTGCGGCTGGAGACGGCGCCGCTGTCGGAGTGCGTGGACGAACTGGCGCCGCTGATCGGCCAGACCATGGACCGGTACGACGCCTCCCTGGACCTGACGGAGATCCTGACGTTCCTCAAGGTCCAGGCCGAGCACCTCGACGGCCTCAGCACGGTCTTCCGCGTCGTCGACGAGGAAGGCGGGCTGGTCGGGGGGCACGTCTCCTTCGCCTGGCGGGAGATGCTCTACGCCCGGGTGGCCGGCTTCGACTACACCCGCACCCGGGACGCGTACGAGTACTTCAACGCCGTCTACTACGGCCCGCTGCGCCACATGGAGCGGCACGGGCTGACCACCCTCCACCTGGGCCTGTCCGCCGTGCAGGCCAAGGTCAGGCGCGGGGCGCGGCTCCACCCGGTCTGGGCGGCGGTGCTGCCGCTGCCGCTGGTCCGGGGCGCCGGCCTGACCCGTGACACCGCCGCCGACCAGGCACTGGCCGACTCGGTGCGGGCCGAGGCGGGCGGCGGGATGGACGAGGCGGAGTGGGAGCTGAGCCGGGTCACCCCGCTCTGACCCGCACGGCGGTCGCCGAGGGGTGCCGGCCGGCCGGCGCGGCACCCCGTGCGGGCCCCGGAGCGGGAGCCCTCACCCCTGGGCGGGCCAGAGGGTGGGGCAGAACTCCGGGTCGGCGTAGTCCGGCTCCCCCGACGGGGTCCGGCGCACCAGCGTGTCGTGCTTGTAGGGCTGCTGGCGGCCGTCGGAGTTGCGGTAGTGCCGGTAGGTGTTGGCGCCGTCCTGGAGGTGGAACGAGATCGCGCGACGGGGGTGAGGACTGCGGTTGGGGCCGCTGCCGTGGTACAGGAGGCAGTGGTGGAAGGTCATGTGGCCCCGCGGGATGTGCACGGGGACCCGCTCGATGGTGGCGCCGTTGCGTTCCGCGTCCCCTTCCAGCAGGTAGTCGCGGGCCACGTCGGCGGGGTCGCCGACCGGTCGCTCGGCGCCGTGGCGCCGCTTCCACCGGTGGCTCCCCGGCACCATCGTGATGGTGCCCGCCTCCTCCGTGCAGTCATGGAAAGGGATGAACGCGGTCAGCATGTTGTCGGACGAGCAGGTGGGCCAGAAGTATTTGTCGAAATGCCAGGAGACAATGTTCGACGTTTCTTCGGGGACCGCCGGCTTGTAAATGAGAGTGGCCTGGAACGTACGTATCTCCGATGTTCTCGCCAATCGCGCCGCCACGGCGGCGACGATGGGTTTACGGAGAATTCCGGCAATGGTTTCGTCGCGGTAGTGAATATAGTCGCTGTTGCGCTGGACCTCGCCGTCGGCGGGGGACCAGTCGGCCAGCCGGTCGGGTCGACTCGGCAGCTTGCGGTCCTCGTGACCAGCGTAGAAGCGTTCGCTGGCCTGGGTCAGCAGCTCGGTCTCCGCATCGCTGAGCAGCTTCTGCGAAAGATACCAGCCGGTTTCCTCGTAGCGCCGGACATCCTCGTCCGACGGCAGCAGGCTTAATTCCTGTTCTGTCAACACCGAATATTCCGACACCGTGTCCTCGTCTCTCTTGGTACCCGGCGGATCGTCGGTCCGGAACGCACCCTAGCGTATGGATGAGGCGTGTGCTAGGTTCATTCCCCAATTGGTGCGATCGAAGGACGAGATGGCGATCCTAGACGAGGAAATCCGGGTTCTCCTCAAGAAGAACAGGGATTTCCGGAACGTATGGACAGGGGAGTCGGCCGCCCATTTCGGGGCCCAGCTGACCAACTTCCTGTTGCCGCTGGTCGCGGTGACCGCCCTGCACTCCAGCGGCACCGAGGTGGGCCTCATCTCGGCCGTGCAGTTCGTCCCGGTCGTCCTGCTGTCGCTGGTCGCCGGGATGGTCGTCGACCGCCACCCGCCCCGCCGCACACTGGTGATCACCAGCGTGGTCCGGGGCGCCGCGCTCGGCTTCCTCGGTCTCGCGCAGGCCACCGCGGGGCTGACGGCCACCCATGTCGTCGTGGCCGCCGCGGTCATCGGCACCGCCACCGTCTTCTACGAGGTCGCCTACCAGTCCACCCTCCCCAAGATCGTCCCCCTGGACTCCATCTCCTCGGCCAACGGACTGCACCAGGCCACCTACTCCATCAGCCAGCTCGCCGGCCCCTCGGCGGCGGGCTTCCTGGTGGGCAGGGCGGGACTGTCGCCCACCTTCGCCGTCACCGCCGCCCTCTTCCTGGGCGCCGCCCTCAGCGGCTCGCTGCTCCGCGGCGTCCAGGCCCCCGGCGTGCCGCAGCAGTCGGCGCTGCGCACCATCGGATCGGGGCTGCGCTACACCTGGTCCCTGCGCACCCTGCGTGATCTCTGCACCCAGGCGGGTCTGTCCAACCTGCACGAGCAGTGCTTCCTCACCGTCTTCCTGGTCTTCGCCGTCCGCGAGCTGGGCCTCGGCGGCACCGCCGTCGGTGTGGCCATCGGCATCGGCAGCGTCGGCGCGCTGGTCGGCTCGCTGGTGGCCGCGCGCATCGGCGCCCGGATCACCGTGGGCCGGGCGCTCACCGGTGGAGTGGTGCTGGCCGCCGTGGGCCTGCTCCTCGTCCCCTTCGTGTCCGTGTTCGACCTCGGCGCCCTCGCGCTGGTGACCCTCCTCGCCCTCGCCTTCGTGGTGAACGGCTTCGGGGTGGCGCTCTTCAACGTCTTCGCGGTGAGCCTGCGTCAGACCATCCCGCCGGAGAACCAGTTGGGCGCGGTCACGGCCAGCTACCGGCTGGTGGCCCTCGGGACGCTGCCGCTCGGCGCCTTCGCCGGCGGGGCCCTCGCGGACGCCCTGGGACCCGGCCGGGCCATCTGGCTCGTCGGGGTCTCCTACCTGTGCGTCTCCTTCTGGCTGATGTTCTCGCCGCTGCGCTCCGCCACCACCCTCGAACAGGCCCAGGCGCTGGGTGTGCCGCCGGGGTCCGCGGACGAGGCCGGCGAACAGACCTCCGCCTCCTGACCGGCGGCGCGCCCGGCCGCACCTCCTCATCCCACCGCCTTGGACCCGGAAGCGAGAACGACGTGACTGCTGAGCGAGATGTCCTGATCTACTCCAAGCGCTTCGAGGGCGGGGTGCGCCTCGTCTCGCGCATGCTGTCGGACATGGGGCGCCGACCGATCCTGGTCTCCGACGAACCCGAGGACGTCAACCGCGACCACTGCGCGGCCCATGTCGTCGTCGACTGGGCGAAGGCGAGCCTCGAAGAGCTGGTGGCGGCGGTCGAGGCGGCGGGTGTGGTGCCGACCGCCGTCGTCAACTTCGTCGAGTCGCTGATCTCCTGGCAGGTGCGCACGGCGCGGCACTACGGGCTGGTCGGCGGGGAGGACGGCCGGGAGATCCTGCTGAGCAAGGCCCGGGTGCGGGCGGCCATGACGGAACGGGGCCTGTCCGCGCTGCCGTTCGTCGCCGGAACCGCGGCCGCCCTCGACGTCGACGCGGTCACCTCCTACCCCGTCATCGTCAAGCCGGACCAGGACTCGGGTGGTTCCCGGCTCGTCCGCCGTGCCGGGAACGCCGCGGAACTCCGGTCCCGGCTGAAGGAGTTGGCCGACTCCGTGGGCGCGGACACGGACGTCATCGTGGAGGAGTACATCGACGGCGTCGAGTTCTCGGTCGACGGCCCGGTGCTGGACGGCCGGTTCCACCCGCTCTTCGAGGTCGAGAAGACGGAGCACGACAACCTCCGCCACCACGACGCGGGACTGCTCGTCTCGCCGCCGCCCTCCGCGCATGTGCGCCGGGCCGTGGGCGAGCTGTCCGAGAGGGTCGGCGCGCTGTACGCCTCCCTCGGCCTGGGCGGCAGCTGGCTCCATGTCGAAGGGCGGGTGCGCGCGGACGGCACCTGCGAGCTGGTCGAGATCAACCCGCGCCCCGGCGGCCGTATGTACCGGGCGGCCACGCAGCGGGTCTGCGGCGTCGACCCCATCGACATGTCGGTGCGCATGGCGCTCGGCGAGCGCCTGGACGGCGCCCTGGCCGAGGCGGCCCCAGGCGGTACCGAACTGCTGGCCATGCTCCCCTTCGAGGCCGACCGCGTCGGCACCCTGACGAGGGCCACCTCCGTCGAGGAGCTGAAGCGGATCCCCGGGGTGGTGGACGGCTACCTGTTCGACAACTTCCGCGTGGTGACCATGGACCGGGAGAACTTCTTCGCCGAGGCCATGATCACCGCCGACAGCGTCGCCGGCCTCCACGAGATCGCCGAGCGGGTCCGCTCGGTCTTCAGCTTCGCCTTCGAGTGACGGCGGCCGTCCGGCCCGGCCTCTCCCGCGCGGTGCGGGGCGACCGCGCGCCCTGCCCGCACCCGGCCCCGGACAACGCCCCGGGGCCGTTCAGTCCTGCCCCGCCAGGTCCTGCTCCAGCGCGTGGGCCGCGGCCTCCAGCGTGTTGACCAGGTGCTGGAGGCGGTGGGGGGGGGTAGCGCACGCCGAGCATCGAGCCACTTCGTCCACTCCGGTCTGCGCGGGGGAGAACTGCGCAACCAGGTCGCCGTCTTCGAGTCGCCCAAGGCGTCGGCCGGCCGGGAGGACTGGGGCACGCCGGACGAACTCGACGCCGCCTTCGCCGGGACCTGCGACTTCGTGCGGGACGGCCTGCCGTTCATGTGGCGCGACAAGTGGTGGCGGATGTTCGACCGCGACCCGGTCATGAACCGGGTGCACGGCCGGATCGCGCTGCTCGGCGACTCCGCGCACCCGCCGCTCCAGTACATCGCGCAGGGCGCCATCATGGCCGTCGAGGACGGCTGGGTGCTGGGCGAGCACGTCGCCCGTCACCGCGCCGAGGACGGGAAACCGACTGGGACGCGGCGCTCGCCGCCTACGAGGCCGTCCGCCCGGAACACTGCCGCCGGGTGGTGACCACCTCCCGCGCCTGGGGGGAGCTGTGGCACCTCGACGGCGTCGCCCGCGAACAGCGCAATGTGCTGCTGCGCGCCCACGACACCCACGACTACTCGTTCGTGGACTGGCTGTACGGTCCCACGGCGCTCACGCCGGACGAGGAGCCGCCCATGTTCACCCCGATCCCGCTGGCCACGGCGGACACCGGGGACCGGCTCGCGGCTGTGGGAGACGGCGCGGCGTAAGCGACGCCGTGGCGGACGTCGCGGTGACTGTGCGGGGGCATTCCAACGCGCCCACCCCGGCCGGTGCAATGTCTGACGGGGGATCCAGGTCAGTTGGCCGGGGTGGGCGCTCCGAGAAAAAACCGGTCTGGTGGCTAAGGGCATCACCTCCTCTTCCGGAAGCCACGGACCGCCAGGAGCGCGCAGCAGACCGCCAGCGGCAGCTCCGCGGTCACGGCCGTGCCCAGCGCCAGCGCGAGTTCGCCGCCGTGACGTGCCGTCATGACGTCGAACCACGCGTCGGTGAACAGCAGCGGCGCGGTGGCCGCGGCGGCCAGCACGCCCCGGGGGTCCCGGCGTGCCGTCAACAGGCCGGTGCCGATGAGCGCACCGGCCTCCAACAGGTCCAGACCGACCCAGACCGCGGACAACTTCGTCGGCAGCAGGCCCGACGCCAACAGGCACAGCCACGGAAGGAGCGCCGCTCCGCAGGCGACCAGGCCGTAGCCCAGCGCGCGATGCCTGGCGAAGGGCTGGTGGAATACGGGGGCTTCCACCGGTGCGCTCCTCGAAGGGGTCCGGGGAGCGCCGCCGTCCGCCGAGTACCGGATGCGCGGGGCACATCCCGGTACCCCCACGCCGGAGCGGGGATCGAGGACAGTCATCGTCGGGCACTCCTTGTGCGGCCGTCGGGTCGATCTGACAAGGTCGAGCATGGCAGCGGGGCCGGGTCCGGATCAGTACAAGGGCGCACCGTCTTGGGGGTGAGGCCAGCTACACCCCAACCCGGAACCCTGTGGCATGGCTCCGCTGTCGGCCGGGGACCTACCGTGTCCGCATGCGTGTCTCCACCGCCTCTCCCTCCTGGCTGCGTCCCCTCAAGGGGGCCGGCCCGGCCACCGCTTGCCTGGCGCTCGGCGCCGTCGTGCAGGTGGCCACGCTGCTGCTGCTCGTCTTCGCGGGCGGCCCCGTCGGGGTGGTGGCCGCCACTCCCGTGCTCACCCCCATCCAGCGGGCCCGGCTGCACGCCTGCCTGGACCTGGAGATCCCGCCGCCCCCGAAGACCGGCGGCGACACCTACAAGGAACGGGTGCTGCGCTGGCTGCAGTCCTGGTCCTCGTGGCGCCAGGTCGGATACCACCTGATCGCCGCCCCGCTGATCGCCGTGGCCGGCCTGCTCACCCTCGCGCTGTGGGCCGCCTCCGCGGCCGCCGTGACCGTCCTGCTGTGGCGGCTGGGCGTCGGACCGCAGAGCTGGTTCCCGCTGACCGGCGGGATCGGGCAGCGGGTGCTCCTCACCGTCCTCGGTGTGGTGGGCCTCTGCGTGGCCGCGCCGCTGTCCAAGGCCCTGGTACGGCTGGACACGCGGGCGGCGAGCGCCTGCCTCGGCCCCAGCCGCGCCGACCAGCTGGCCCGCCGGGTCGCGGAGGTCAGCGAGAGCCGGGCCGGTGTGGTGGACGCGGCCGACGCCGAGCGCCGGCGCATCGAGCGGGACCTGCACGACGGCGCCCAGCAGCGGCTGGTCTCCATGGCGGTCAACCTCGGTCTCGCCAAGGCGACCCTGCCCGATCTGCCGGAGCACGCCCGGAAGGTGATCGACGAGGCGCACCGCGAGGCCAAGGAGGCGATCGAGGAGCTCAACAACCTGGTACGCGGCCTGCATCCGGCCGTACTCGACGACCGGGGCCTGGACGCGGCGCTGTCGGGCATCGCGGAACGGGCGCCGCTGCCCGTACGGGTCGAGGTCGACCTGCCGCAGCGGCCGTCCCCGGCGGTCGAGGCGGTCGCGTACTTCGTGGTGTCCGAGGCCCTGGCCAACGTGGTCAAGCACGCCCACGCCGCGCAGGCGGAGGTCTCGGTGGAGCGCATCGGCGACACGATCCTGATCTGCGTCTCGGACGACGGCGTGGGCGGCGCCGACAGCGCGGCCGGCTCGGGACTCGCGGGACTCGCCAAACGCGTCGCGTCGATCGACGGTACCCTCTCCGTGAACAGCCCTGTCGGAGGGCCGACGTTGGTGAGTGTGGAGCTTCCTTGCGCGCGGTGATTGCCGAGGATTCCGTTCTGTTGCGGATCGGACTGGTCAAGGTCCTGGAGATCGCGGGCTTCGAGGTCGTCGCCGAAGCCGCGGACGCCGAGGGTCTGCTGACCGCGGTCGAACAGCACGAACCCGACCTCGTCCTCTCCGACGTGCGCATGCCGCCGGGCTTCACCGACGAGGGCGTCCGCGCCTCCCTGCTGATCCGTCAGCGCTGGCCCGGCATGGCGATCCTGCTCCTGTCCCAGTACGTCGAGGAGCGGTACGCCGCCGATCTGCTGTCCGGGAACATCTCCGGCGTCGGCTATCTGCTCAAGCAACGCGTCGCGGACGTCGACGAGTTCGTCGAGGCGCTGCGCCGGGTCGCGGCCGGTGGTACGGCGCTCGACCCCCAGGTGGTCTCCCAGCTGCTGGTGAGGCGGCACAGCGATCCGCTGGACCGCCTCACCGCCCGTGAGCGGGAGGTGCTCGAACTCATGGCGCAGGGCCGCTCCAACGCGGGTATCGCGGAGCGGCTCGTGGTGAGCGAGAGCGCGGTGGGCAAGCACATCAACAGCATCCTGGCCAAGCTCGACCTGCCCAGGGCCGACGCCGACCACCGCCGGGTGCTCGCGGTGCTGCGCTTCCTCGGCGTCAGCTGACAACCCGCCCGCGCCGCACCCGGGTCGGTGCCGGCGGCGCACCCGTGCGCGCCACGGCCCTCGCCCGCCCCCGGCCGGTCCGCCCTCGGCCGGTCCGCCCCCGCCCGCGCCGCCCCCGGCCGGTCCGCCTCCGAACCGGCGGCCGTGCCGTATACCTTGCCGGCGGTGGCGGGTACTCCGTTCCGACTCGCGCCAATTGCTGTGCTCTGCCGGGGCGCAGGCGCATGCTGGTGTACGGAAGGGTGCAAGGGCGGAGGGCCGTCCGCACCGGGTCACCTCGTACGCCGGCCGCCGCTCGTGTGCCGCAACCCCGTGGCGTCCGGACCAGAGGTAAGGCCATGGTGGGGGCCGGACCTCCGACCATTGGGTTACCGATCGGTAATGATCACAATGATGTTTCGAGCAAGTGTGGTTCGGTAGCACGGGGGAGCGGTCGAATGCAGTCGTTGACGTTTCGGGTCCTGGGCCCGTTGGCGGTGCACACGGACGGGGGCGTGGCCGTCCATGTCGGAGGCCGCAGACAGAGAACCGTCCTGGCCGCGTTGCTGGTGGCCAGGAACCGCGTCGTCTCGGTGGACTCCCTCATCGACGCGGTCTGGCCGAGGGGCGCCCCCGCCACGGCCCGCAACCAGATCGCCATCTGCGTCGCGGGACTGCGCAAGCTCTTCAGCGAGCAGGCCGGCTGCACCGACCTGATCTCCACCGCCCATCCGGGGTACCTCCTCAACAGCCACGGCCACTACATCGACGCCCCCGACTTCGAGGAGCGTGTGCGGCAGGCCCGCGACCAGGCCCGCGCCGGACAGATCGGGGCGGCCTGCGACCTGATCAACGACGCCCTCGCGCTCTGGCGCGGCCCCGCCTTCGACGGACTGGACGGGGAACGGCTGGCGGAGGAGGCGGAACGGCTCGCCTCGGAACGCATCGGCGCCTACGAGGACTACGCCGAACTCCAGTTGAAGCTGGGGCGGCACCGCACGCTCATACCGGAGCTGACCGCGCACGTCCGTGAGCACCCGCTGCGCGAGCAGGCGCGGGCCCATCTGGTGCTGGCCCACTACCGGGCCGGCCGCCGGGCCGACGCGCTGGCCGTCTTCCGCGAGGGCCGCGACCTGATGGTGCGGGAGCTGGGCATCGAACCGGGCCCCGCCCTGCAGGCCCTGCACAACCTCGTCCTCCAGGACTCCCCGACGCTGACCCTCCCGGCGATCAACCCGGCGCCCGCCCCGCAGACCGGGAAGCCCAGCCAACTGCCGGTCCAGCCCGCCTCGTTCACCGGCCGCACCGATGTGCTCCGCCGGCTCGACGGGATGCTGGACGAGCGGCTCGGCCACAGCCCGCTCACCGTGGGGGTGATCAGCGGGGTGAGCGGCGTGGGTAAGACCGCGCTCGCCGTGCACTGGGCCAACCAGGTCGTCGGGCACTTCCCCGACGGGCAGTTCTATGTCGATCTGCGCGGCTACCACGAGGAGGAGCCGGTCTCCGCCAGCGCCGTCCTGGACCAGTTCCTGCGCGGGCTCGGCGTGCAGACGGCGCAGATACCGGCCGACACGGGCGAACGGGCGGCGCTCTACCGCAGCCTGCTGGGCGGCCGGCGGGTGCTGATCATCCTGGACAACGTCCGGGACGCCGAGCAGGTCCGCCCGCTGCTGCCCGGCAACGGCCGCTGCTGCGTGCTGATCACCAGCCGGCACCCGATGACCGACCTGCTCGGCGACTACGCGGTGATCCAGGTGCCGCTCCAGGTGATGCCGCTGGAGGAGGCGGTGTCCCTGCTCGCGGAGATCGCCGGCCCGGAACGGATCGCGGCCCACCCGGACGAGACCGCCGACCTCGCGGGCCTGTGCGACCGGCTGCCGCTGGCGCTGCGCATCGCCGGGGCCCGGCTGGCCGCCAAGGGTTACTGGTCCGTGCCCGACCTGGTGCGGCGACTGCGCGACCAGCGGCGCCGGCTCGACGAACTCAGCCTCGGCGACCACGGCGTACGGGCGGGCTTCCGGCTCAGCTACCGCGAACTGTCCCCGGGGGCCCGCAGGCTCTACCGGTTCGTCGGCCTGCTGGCGATGCCCACCTTCGCCGGCTGGGTCGCCGCCTCGCTGCTGGGCTCCGACGGCGACCGGGCCGAGATCCTCATGGAGGAACTGCTCGACGCCCAGCTGCTGGAGGTCACCTCCATCGACGCCTCGCTGGGCGTGCGCTACCGGTGCCCCGACCTGCTGCGGGTGTTCGCCTGGGAGCGGGCCTGCGCCGAGGAGAGCGCCGAGGCCCGGGCAGCGGCCCTGCAACGGGTCTACGCGGCCTACCTGCACCTCGCGGACGCGGCTCACCAGCGCGAGTACGGCGGCAACCGTCCCTTCGAGTACGAGGCCCCGCTGCGCCGACCACTCTCGAACGAGCTGGTGGAGCACCTGGTGAAGGACCCCCTGGCCTGGTTCGAGTCGGAACGCACCGCGCTGGTCGGCGTCGTCGCCCAGGCGGCGGCCGACGACCGGGCGGCCGCCGCCTGGGGGCTGACCGTCAACGCCACCACCCTCTTCGAGGAGCGCAACTACCTGGACGACTGGCGCTCCTGCGCCCTCGCCTCCCTCGCCGCCGCGGAACGCGCCGGGGACCGCCTCGGGCAGGCGACCATGCTGCGGTCGATGGGCATGCTCGCGATCTACCAGCGGGAGTACAAGGAGGCCGCGTCCTGGCTGGACCGTTCGCTCCCGCTGTTCGAGTCCATGGACGCGCCCCTCGGGCTGGCCCTGGCGCTGCGCAACCTGGCGCTGTGCCGGCGGTTCTCCGGCGACCTCGCCGAGGCGGGGCGGCTGACCCGGCGCTCCCTCGACGGGTTTCGCACGGCCGGTGATCTCGCCGGTGAATCCCACGCCCTGGGACTGCTCGCCCAGATCGAACTGGAGAGCGGAAACGTGGCCGAGGGGGCGGCGCTGTCCACCGAGGCCATCGCCAAGAGCCGGGAGGCGGGCTCGCTCCGGGGCGAGGCGCAGAACTCGTACCGTCTCGCCGAGGCGTTGATGCTCCAGGGCGACCATCTGGCCGCCGAACGGATCTGCTTCGAGGCGCTGGCGCTCATCGACTCGGGCAACGACCGGCTCGGTGCGGGCCATGTGCTGCGTGGCATCGGCGAGGCCCGCTGGCGGCGCGGCGCGCCCTACGAGTCGCTGCTCGTGCTGCGGCAGGCCCTGGAGGCGGCCGAGGCCGTCGACGACCGCTATCTGTGGGCCCGCGCCAAGACCGACCTCGCCTGCGCCCGACTGCTGCTGGGCGAGGACGCGGAGGAACTGCTGGCCGCCGCGCGCGAGGCGTTCGCCGAACTCGGCGCCGGCAGGTGGCAGGAGCGCGCCGAGCGGCTGCTCGGGCTGGCACGGCGGCTGCGGGCCGCGCCGGACGCCACCCCGCCGACCCCGGGCGAACTGGCGGCCGCCGCCGACGGCTGAACGGGCCGCGCGCCCGCCGGGTACGAGGGCCGGCCCCATGCGCAGCGCCATGGGGCCGGCCCTCGGTCACCCGAGTGTCGCCGGCCCTACCGGCCCGGGATCAGGTCCAGGGAACCTCGCTGTTCGTCGTCGGCTCTTCGCTTCCCGCCCCGGTGCCGGCGCCGGCCGAGACCGTCGCCGTCAGGGTCCACGGGACCTCACCCGTCGCCGCCCCCCGCTGCCCGTTCAGGGCCGGCGCGGCCGAGGCGCCGCCCGCGAGGACGATGCCGAGGGCGAACGCGGCCGTGAACGTGGCTGCAACTCTGCGGGTGTCAAGCATTCCTGTCTTCCCCCTTGTTGGTGGTGAGTTCCGCGGCACGTGCCGTCTTTCCGGAACAACCGAAGGCTACGGAGTTTCTCTATTGCCGCGCTATCACTCCGATTTCGCCTGACGCGCCCGCCGCCCGTGGGAGCGGTTCCAGGTCAGGACCACGCACCGAGACGGGTCATGCGTTCGGCGACGCTCTCCGCCGTCGGCGCGTCCAGGTGACCGGCGAGCGCCCCGTCCGCGAGGAAGAGGACGCGGTCCGCGTAGGAGGCGGCGCCCGGGTCGTGGGTCACCATCACCACGGTCTGCCCCGCCTCGTCCACACACGCCCGCAGCAGGGCGAGGATCTCCCGGGCGGTGACGGTGTCCAGCGCGCCGGTGGGCTCGTCGCCGAAGATGACGTCCGGGCGGGTGACGAGCGCGCGGGCGATGGCGACCCGCTGCTGCTGGCCGCCGGACAGCTCGCCGGGCCGGTGCCCGGTCCGGTCGGCGAGGCCGACCCGCTCCAGGATCTCCCGCAGCCAGGCGTCGTCGAGCCGCTCACCGGCCAGCCGCAGCGGCAGTTCGATGTTCTGGCGCACGGTCAGCGACGGCACCAGGTTGAAGGACTGGAAGACGAAGCCGACCCGCCTGCGGCGCAGCTTGGTCAGGGCCGTCTCGCCCAGCCGGGTCAGCTCGACCCCGCCCACGCTGGCGGAGCCGGACGTCGGACGGTCCAGGCCCGCGGCGCAGTGCAGGAACGTGGACTTGCCCGAGCCGGAAGGGCCCATCACCGCGGTGAAGGAGCCCCGCGGGATCTCGACCGAGACACCGTCGAGCGCGCGGACCTGGGTGCCGTCCTTCCCGTACACCTTGGTGACGCCGGTCATGGTCAGGGCGGGCGTCCGGCTTCGCTCGCCGTCGCGCGGCAGGGCACCGCTGGTGTCGATCCGCATGGGGGCTGGTCCTCTCGCGTGTACAGGGCTACCGCCGCCAGAGTGCCTGGCCGATCTCTGATGCTTCTATGCGGGACGGCGGGTTCCGGCCGATTGGCCGGGATCGGTGTGAAATCGAAGCGATAATCGGCCGAAAGCCTCCCCTCCTACCGTCGGCCGCAGCCAGTGCCACCGCGCACTGACCAACGAACGGGGGAGAGACATGGAGTTCCGAGTTCTCGGACCGATCGAGGCGAGATCCGGGGACACCCGGGTCCCCCTCTCCGGGTCGAAGGTGTACACCGTGCTCGCCGCGCTGCTCCTCGCCCGCGGCCGGGTCGTGTCCGACCAGCGGCTCACCTCGCTGCTGTGGGGGTGGGACCCGCCCGCCACGGCCGGCGCGCAGATCTACACCTACATGTCGCGGCTGCGCAAACGGCTCGGCGACGAGATCGAGATCGTCCGGCGCCCGCCCGGCTATGTGCTGGCCACCCGGGACAGCTGGATCGACCTGCTGGAGTTCGAACGGCTGGAGCAGGAGGGCCGCGCCGCGCTCGGCGAGGGCCGGTACCGGGAGGCGGCCGCCCTGCTCGACCGGGCCCTCGCCCTGTGGCAGGGGCCCGCGCTCAGCAACGCCACGCACCATCTGCGCGAGACGGAGCTGCCGCAGCTGGAGGAGGCGCGCACCCTCGCCCTGGAAGGCCGGATCGAGGCGGACCTGGCGCTCGGCCGGCACGAGGAGGTGCTCGCCGAACTCACCGGCCTGGTGGCCGGGTTCCCGGTCCGCGAGCAGCTGCGGGCCCAGCTGATGACCGCGCTCTACCGGTGCGGCCGGCAGGCCGACGCCCTGCACGTCTACCACGACGCGCGCAAGGTGCTCGCCGACCAGCTCGGCGTGGATCCCGGCGCCGCCCTCGACGCCACCTACCAGGCGGTGCTGAACGGCAGCATCGGGCTGGAGTCCCCGCCCCTGATCGCCCTGCGGGACCGGTTCCAGGCCCCCTCCGCGCCCGCCATGCTGCCGCCCGACGTGGAGGACTTCACCGGGCGGTCCGCCGAACTGCCCGTGCTGCGCGCCGTGCTGGAACCCCACGACCCCCCCGGCTGGCAGCCCCGCCGCTGCCTGGTGACCGGGATGGCGGGCGTCGGCAAGACGGCCCTCGTGGTGCACGCCGCCCACCTGAGCGCCGGACACCACCCCGACGGCCAGCTGTACGTGGAGCTGCGGGAGCCGGACGGCACCCCCCGCGACCCGTGCGCCGCGCTGGTCCGGCTGCTGCGGGCGCTCGGCGAGCCCCGCATCGACGCCCCCGGCGTCCACGACGACCTGGAGGAGCTGACCCGGCTCTACCGCGCCCGCACGGCCGGCCGGCGGCTGCTCGTCGTCCTGGACGACGCGGTCGGCGACCTCCAGGTGCGGCCGCTGCTGCCGAGCACGTCGACGGCCTCGGTGCTCATCACCTGCCGCACCCACCTCACCCAGGTGCCCGGCGCCCAGACCGTCCGGCTCGGTCCGCTGGACGCCGAGGAGTCGCGCACCCTGCTCGCCTCGGCGGCGGGCCGCGAACGCCTGTCGGCCGAACCGGACGCCTCCGCCGCCCTGCTCGCGCACTGCGCCGGGCTGCCGCTCGCGCTGCGCATCACCGGCACCCGGCTCGCGGCCCGCCCGCACTGGTCGCCGGCCCGGCTGGCGCCGAGGCTCGCCGACCCGCGGACCCGGCTCGACGAACTGCGCTTCGGCGACCTGAGCGTGCGCCAGGCGTTCGGACGCTCCCTGTCGTCGCTGTCCCGCGCCGGCCGCGCGGCCCTGCGCGGCCTGACCGGCTTCCCCGACGGGTCCTGCACCGCCCAGCAGATGGCGTTCGTCCTGGAGACCTCCGAGGCGGAGGCCGAGCGCGGCCTTGAGGAACTGGTCGACGGCTCCCTGCTGACCATCAAGGGACTGGACCAGCAGGGCCGTCCCATCTACGGCTGCCACGCGCTGGTGCGGCTGTTCGCCCACGAGCTGAGCCGCCCCTGCCTGCTGCCGGCCCAGCGCCGCCAGGACACCGGCATCCTCCGGCACTGACGGACGGCCGTCACCACGAGCCGCGGGCGCGGCGGAACACCGGGGTGAAGCGGTCCACGGCCGGCAGCAGCAGGGTGCGTACGACCGTCCACACGTCGGCGACCACGTGCTCGCGCGGGGGGCGCCGCTCGGCCCGCAGCGCCGCCCCGGTGATCTCCCACATCGCCGCCGTGGCCGCGGCGGCCCATACCTCGCAGCCGGGCCGCACCGGGCGGGCCACCGCCCGGCCCGCGTCGAGCCGTCCGGCCAGGGCCGCCGCCTCCCGGCGGCGGGCCTCGGCCGCGGCGGGCGGCTCCGGGCGGTCGAACAGGGCAACGGCGCGCGGGTCGTCGTAGACATGACGCACCCAGGCCGAGAACCGCATCCGCTCCCGGGCCTCCCAGTCGTAGGCGGTGCCCGGGTCGGCCGCCGCGACGGCGGCGGACAGCCCGTCGAGGAACTCCTCCCAGTCCGCGTCGCGGGCCGGTACGGCGGTGGTGGTCTGCACGGTCATGACGGGTCCTCGTCTCGGTGTGTGCGCGGATGGATGTCGACGGCCGGGCCACCGGCCGCCCCCTCGGTCGCCACTGCTGCCACGTAGCCCTCGCCCAGATCCAGGTCGGCCACCGACCATACGGTGTCCGCCGCCTTGTGCCGGTGAGCGATCACCACCGGGCCGGGGCGCGCCACCTGGGTCTCCAGACGGTTCGG
The DNA here is from genome assembly GCF_051980735.1 of Streptomyces sp. SCPE 10. NCBI lineage: Bacteria > Bacillati > Actinomycetota > Actinomycetes > Kitasatosporales > Streptomycetaceae > Streptomyces > Streptomyces sp. SCPE 10. The sequence continues at coordinate 5,817,670 of NZ_CP197069.1, forward strand.
CGCGCCCGTGAGGCCGGTGCCGACGGCCTTGACCACGGCCTCCTTGCGGGTCCAGGCGCGCAGCAGCAGCCGGTCCCGCCCCGGCCCCGGCGGCACCCGCAGCACGGCCGCGCGCTCACCCGGCGTCAACGCCGTCCGGGCCAGGGCCTCGCCGCGCACGGCACGCAGCGCCTCCACGTCCACGCCCACCCGCGCCCCGGCACGCACCGCGAGCAGCCCCCGGCCGGCCGTGCGGGACAGGCTGATGCCCAGCGGCACCGCCGGGTGGACGAGCCGTGGCGGCCCGTGACCGGGATCGCCGCAACCGGGGCACTCCGCCCGGCCCAGCACCACCTCGGCCGCCGGCACCCCGAGCAGCGCGCCCAGCGCGCGCCGGGCGGCGGCCCGGGAACGGGCGAAGGACGCCGCGGCCCGCTCGCTGCCGAACCGCCGCAGCCGCGCCTCCTCGGCCGGCCCCAGCAGGGCCGCGTCCGCCGGGTCCACCCGTTCGGGCAGCCCCCACCACCACACCTGGGTCCGTGCCGGGTCCACCGGCCGGGACGCCGCATCGGCGGGTACGGGCATGGGATGCTCCCTCAGGCCGGCAGGAGAACGGCCTGGATCAGCCGCAGCAGGGCGCGCCGATGCCGCTCCAGGTAGAAGTGGCCGCCGGGGTAGACCCGGTGGTTGAAGCCGCCGCTGGTGAGCTGCGCCCAGGTCAGCGCCTCCGCCACGGGGACCAGCGGATCGTGGTTGCCGATCAGCGCGGTGATCGGCGCGCGCAGCACGTCCAGGTCGGCGAGCGCGGGCCGGTAGGCGGCGCTGAGCCGGTAGTCGGCCCGCAGGGACGGCAGCAGCAGCGCCGCCAGCTCGGGCTCGTCCAGGAGTTCGGTGCCCGGCGCGCCCAGCCGCTGGATCTCGGCGATCAGGGCCGGGTCGTCGTAGTCGCCGATGTCCACCGGCTCGCCGGCGTGCGGGGCCGCGGCGCCGGAGACGAAGAGCCGCTGCGGGCCGTGCCCGTGCCGCCGCTCCAGCCGCCGGGCCACCTCGTAGGCGATGTCGGAGCCCAGGCTGTGGCCGAAGAACGCGTACGGCAGGTCCAGGTACGGGCGCAGCGCCTCGGCGATCAGGTCGGCCAGCTCGGCCATCCGCTCCACGGGCGGCTCCCGGAACCGGTCCTGACGGGCGGGCAGCCGGACCGCCAGCACCTCGATGCCGCCGGGCAGTTCCTCGGACCAGTCCCGGAACAGGCTGGCCGCGCCCCCGGCGTGGGGGAAGCACACCAGTCGCACCCGGGGGTGCGAGCCGCGCGGCGGGCGCCTGAACCAGCGCGCCGGGTCCACCGCAGAGGCGGCGGCGGGGGATTCGGTGGGCAGGGTCATGGGTTCTCCGTACGAAGGCGGGGGCGGTGCGCCGCTCAGTCGGTCATGGCGACGAGCACCCGGCGGCTCCCGGTGAAGGGCCGGCGGCCGTGCCCGACCAGCACGTTGTCGATGACCAGCAGGTCGCCGGTGTTCCAGTCGACGTCCACGGCGGTCTCAAGGCCCCGGTCGCGGATCTGGAGGACGTAGGCGTCGGGGATCGGGCTGCCGTCGGCGAAGGTGACGTACTGCGGCAGCTCTTCCGGCGGCAGCAGCTGGGCGAGCGCGCCCGCGGCCTCGTCGCCCAGGCCCGCCGGGTGCCACTGGTCGGCCTGGTTGAACCAGACCTCGGCGCCGGTGACCGGGTGGTGGACGGTGGCCGGACGCACCAGGCCGACCCGCAGCCCGCCGTCGGACCGCCAGGCCCACTCGGCGCTCGTCCCCGCCAGGTACTCCTCGACGGCCTGCCGGTCGGTGGTCTCGAAGGTGTCCTGCCAGCTCTTGCCGAGGCCCAGCCCGTCGTGCAGGTTCTGGGTGTAGCGCACACCGCCGGCGAAGGCCTCGCGGACCTCCGGGTCCAGGGCGGCCAGCCAGGCCGCGCCGTCGACCACCGGGGTGGCGCCCCCGGTCTCCGCCGCCCGCTCGCAGAAGAACGCGAGCCGGCGCGGCCAGTGCTCCGCGTACGACAGCTCGTTGTGCATGGAGATGGTGAACTGCTGCGGGTACTCGGTCGAGGTGTAGAGGTTGTCCCCGACCTTGGTGCGCGGCGAGTTGCCGTGCACGTAGGCGAGCCGGTTGGGCAGGACCAGGTCGAGGGCCGCGTCGACGGTGTCCGCGGTCAGCCCGAACCCCCGGAAGACCACGGCCTTGTGCTCGGTCAGCAGGTTACCGAAGCGCGCGCCGTCGGCGAGGAAGGACAGCAGGCCCTGCGGGGTGGCCGGCGTCCCGGTGTCGGCGGCGGTCAGCTCCAGCAGGGGCGCGCCGGTGGTGGTGGTCACGTCGTTCCCTTCTTCGTGTCGTGTGGCGGCGGTACGTGCGTCAGTCGTCGTGCGATGCCGGGGCGGCGGCGCCGGCGGGGGCGGTGGCGCTCTCCTCGGCGGGGTCCGGCCGCGTCGGCAGCGGGGCGGCGGGCAGCAGGAAGGAGGCCAGCGCGATCAGCGCCATCAGCGACGCGACACCGAACACGGTGGTCGTGGTGCCGAAGCGCTGGAGGGCGAAGCCGCCGGCGAACGTGCCGAGCGAGGAGGCGCCCGTGGCGATCAGCCCCATCGCCGCGCCGACCCGGCCCTGGAGCCGGTCCGGGGTGACGGCCACCTGGTAGATGCCGCCCGCCACATTGGTGACGCTGCCGATCAGGGCGGCGCCGAGGAAGATCGTCCCGAGCAGCAGCGGGTTGCCGGTCAGGCCGACCAGCGGCATCAGTAGCGCCCAGCCGACCGACCCCCCGATCAGCAGCGTCCGCAGACCCGCCCGGCGGATCCACCAGGACCCGGTCAGCGCCCCGAACATGCCGCCCAGTCCGCTGACCGCCGTGATGACACCGACGAGGGCCGCGGAGCTGCCGTGGTTCTTGATGATGAGGATCAGGGCCAGCGAAAGGACCTGGAAGAGCAGATTGGAACCGCTGATCAGCAGCATGCCGCAGCGCAGGAAGCGCTGCCCCCACGTCCAGGCGAGCCCCTCGCGCAGCTCCTCGGTGAGGTTCCCGGGCGGCTGCCGGCGCTCGTCCTGGAACTTCCCCCGGATCATCAGCAGGGAGCACAGCGAGACGGCGTGCGCGGCCGTCGCCAGCAGGAACGGCGCGGAGCGGCCGACCGCGTACAGGACGCTGCCCCCGGGCTGCCCGAACAGGCCCGCCGCCTGGGTGCGCGCCTCGTTGGCGGACAGCGCCTTCGGCAGCTGGGCGGCCGGCACCAGGTGCCGCACGCCCGCCCGCTCCGCGAGCCGGTAGAAGATCGCGAGACTGCCCTGCACGAACGTGGCCGCCATCAGCAGCCAGATCCACACATGACCGGCGACCACGGCCGCGGCCACCGCACCCGTGGCGAGCAGCGAACCCAGGTCGCACAGGATCATCAAGCGGCGCCGGTCGAACCGGTCGACCAGCGCCCCGGCGTGCATCTGCACCAGCAGATTGGGCAGCAGCGCGGCGAACCCCACCATGCCGGCCGAACTCGCCGACCCCGTCGTCCAGATGACCAGCAGCGGATACGCGATGCCGCTGACCCGGGCGCCGAGCGCGGTGGCGGCGGCGCCGACCCACAGCAGGACGAAGTCGCGGTTGTGCCGCAGCGGGGCCAGGGGCTCGGACTCCGGTCCGGTCGCCCGCTGCGCGGAGGGTGCCGTGGTCACAGTCTCGCCGTCCCACCGGTCGCGTCGGCGACCGCGCCGTGCCGGATCCACTCCAGGACGGCCATCGCGCTGTGCATCTTGTTCTCCGCCTGGTCGAAGGCGATGGCGGCCGGCCCGTCCAGCACCTCGGCGGTGACCTCCTCCCCCCGGTGGGCCGGCAGGTCGTGCAGGAACAGCGCCTTCGGCGAGTGCTCCCACAGCGCCCGGGTGACCTGGAACGGCGCGAAGATCGTGCGCCAGTCGGGGTCGGGCTTGCTGGTGCCGGTGGTCTGCCAGCGGGTGGTGTAGACGGCGTCGACACCGGTGGGCAGGCCGTCCATGTGGTGTGCCTCGGCGATCCGGGAACCGTACCGTCGTGCCTGCGCCCGGGCCCGGTCCAGCACCGGCCGCGCCACGCCGTAACCGGGCGGGGTGCGCAGCTCCAGGCTGGTGCCGGGGAAGCGGGTGAGGGCCAGGGCCAGGGCGGCGGCGGTGTTGTTGCCCTCGCCGACGTACAGCAGGCTCAGCCCCTCGACCCGGCCGAATGCCAGCTGGAGCGTGGTCAGATCGGTCAGCCCCTGGGTGGGGTGCTCGGCCGCGCTCATGGCGTTGACCACGGGCAGCCGCCCGCCGCCGGACAGGCCGAACAGCTCCTCGTCGGACCCGGCGGTGCGGGCGACCAGCACGTCCAGCATCCGGGCCATGACCTGCCCGGTGTCCTCCACGGTCTCCCCAGTGTTGGTCTGGAGGTCGTCCGGCCCGTACGTGACGATCTGCGCGCCGAGCCGCAGCGCCCCGGCGGAGAACGCGGTACGGGTGCGGGTGGAGGTCTTCTTGAAGTAGATGCCGGCGACCCAGCCGGCCAGCGGCTGTTCGCCGCGGCCCGCGCCGGAGGCGAAGTGGGCGCCGCGGGTGACGATGGACCGCAGGTCCTCGTCGGTGAGGTCGTCGATGGACAGCAGCATGCGCGCGGTGGCGGCGGTTGTCATGAGTCACGTCCTTGGCGGGTCGTGGGGATGAGGCGGGGGAGGCGGGGCCGGCCCGGCCGGGCCGGCCCCGAGGCGGTCAGTCCTGGGCGTCGGGGTTGACCCGGCCGACCTCCCAGAGGCGGGCCAGCTCACCCTTGGCGGACCAGCGGTCCTGCTCGCGCACGGCCGCCATCAGCCACTTCAGGACCGGCCGCGCGTGCTCGGCGTTCGCCAGCATCACCAGTCCGGTGCCGGACTCCAGCTGGCTGAGCGCCATGGCGCGGTAGCCGGCGGTCTGCCCGGTGTGGCCGTAGTCGAGCCCGCCGCCGGAGCCGTCGACGAACACGCCCATGCCGTAGAAGTGGCACGGCTCGACGATCGTCAGCATCCGCTCGGTCAGCTCACGGGTGAGCACCGGCGAGGGCAGGCCGCGGTGGGCCCGCCGGATCTCGACGGTGACCCGGGCCAGATCGGCCGCCGTGGTCCACAGCCCGGCCGCGGCGGTCTCCGGATGCGCCTGCCATCCCCCGGGGTGCGGGACGCCCGGCGCGTCGTGCCCGTACGCCACCGGATGCCCGAGCTCGCGCGGGTCGCTGCGCACGTAGTGGCTGTGCGTCATCCCCAGCGGGTCGAGGACCAGTTCGCGCATCAGCCGCCCGAAGGGCGTGCCCGTGACGTCCTCCATGAGCTGCTGCAAGGCGGTGTAGCTGATGTTGTTCTTCAGGAACACCTCGCCGGGGACGCCGTCCAGGCGGCCGGGCGGGGTCTTGGCCGGGGCCCGTCCGAGCAGCACGTCCAGCGGGGCCGGCAGCGGGTCGCCCGGCGCGTAGTAGTGGTCGTCCGGGTTGTCGGTGGCGTTGTGCACCGCGCCGGTGAAGCGCAGCAGCCGCTCGGCGGTGACCGGGTTGCCCGGGTCGGTGCCGGGCACCTGCCACGACGTCAGATAGCGGTTGACGTCCTCGTCGAGGTCGATCGCCCCGTCCTTGGCGAGCCGCAGCACCCCGAGCGCGGTGACGTGCTTGCTGATCGACCCGGCCGGGAAGAGCGTGTCCGCGGTGACCGGCTCGTCGCCGCCGGCCCGCGTGACACCGTAGGACCGGACCTCGGCGATCTCGCCGTCCCGGATGACCGCGACCCCGACGCCGGGCACCGCGTGCTCGGCCATCACCGCCTCCGGGGAGGGCAGTTCGGCGGGCTTCTCGGACACCACCCGCAGTCCGAGCGCCTCCTGGTGGGCCATCACCATGCGCAGCGCCTCGGCGAGCGCGTCCGGATCGGCCGGCTGCTCCGCCGGTGCGGGCACCGGGTCGACGGCCGCGGCGAGTTCGGCCAGGGTCTCGTTCTCGTACAGCGTGCTCAGCGACAGCACCAGGCCCGCCTTGCGCGCCGCGGAGATCACCGGGAGCACCCGGATGGAGTCGCCGCCGAGCCCGAAGAAGCTGTCGTCCAGGCCGACCCGCTCGACACCGAGCACCTGGCACCAGACGTCCGCGAGGAGACGCTCGGTGTCGGTGCGGGGCGCCCGGTAGGGGACCCCGGAGGCCGGGCCCGACCGGTCCGGCGCGGGCAGCGCCGCCCGGTCGACCTTGCCGGACACGGCCAGCGGCAGCGCGTCCAGGGTGAGGAAGACCTGCGGGACCATGTACGCGGGCAGCAGGGTGCGCAGGTGCTCCACCAGATCGGCCAGGACCGGCGCGGCGCCCGGCGCGGGCACCACGTAGGCGACCAGCCGGCGGTCACCGGGCGCGTCCTCGCGGGCGAGGACCACCGTCTCCTGGACCCCGGGCGCGCGCAGCAGGGCCGCCTCGATCTCGCCGAGCTCCACGCGGTAGCCGCGGATCTTGACCTGGCCGTCGCCGCGGCCCAGGAACTCCAGGCTGCCGTCGGGACGGAACCTGGCCAGGTCCCCGGTCCGGTACAGCCGGCCGCCCGGAACCTGGGCAAAGGGGTGCGGCACGAACTTCTCCGCGGTCAGCGCGGGACGCCCCAGGTAGCCGCGGGCCACGCCCGCACCGCCGAGGTACAGCTCGCCGACCGTGCCGACCGGCACCGGCTCCATCCCGGCGTCCAGCACGTACACCTGGGTGTTGGCGATGGGCCGGCCGATCGGCACCGGGCGGGCGGGGTCGCCGGCGCCGGCCGCGTCGTGCACGACACAGCCGACGACGGTCTCCGTGGGCCCGTACTCGTTGATGATCCGGGCGTTGGGCGCGACCCGCCGCCAGGCGGCGACGCTCTCGGCCTTCATCTCCTCGCCGCCCACCACGAAGGTGCGCACCGAGTCGATGCCGCCCGCCTCGCCGATCTCGGTGGCGACCAGGTCGAGATGGGCCGGGGTGATCTTCACGATGCTGAAGTCGCCCGCTGCCCGCAGCAGTTCGGGCAGCGCCTCCTGGCCCCGGTCGCCCGGTACGACCACCACGTCCCGGCCCGCGATCAGCGGTAGCAGGAAGCTGGGCACGGCCAGGTCGAACGCGATCGAGCCGAACATCGGGGCGCCGTGCCCGCCGTCCATGCCGTAGTGACCGAGTGCCCAGTCCAGGTAGTTGGCCAGCCCGTGGTGGGTGACCAGGACGCCCTTGGGCCAGCCCGTCGAACCCGAGGTGTAGATGGTGTACGCCAGGTCGTCCCCGGCCACCGGCGCGTGCGGGGCGTGGCCGGGCCGCCGCGCGATCGCCGCCGCGTCACGGTCGGCGCACACCACACGGGCCCCGGTCGCGGGCAGAGCGGCCAGCCACCGCTCCTGGGTGACGAGCACCGGGGCCGCGCTGTCGGTGAGCTGGTGGGCGAGCCGTTCGGCGGGTGCCTCCGGGTCGAGCGGCAGATAGGCCGCACCGGCCTTGAGCGCACCCAGCACCGCGACCAGCTGGTCCACGCCCCGTTCCGCGAGCACCCCCACGAAGTCGCCCCGGCCGACGCCGAGTTCGAGCAGATGGTGGGCCATCCGGTTGGCCGCCGTGTCCAGTTCGCCGTACGTCGTCGTGCGTTCGCCGACGACCACCGCGACCGCGTCGGGAGCCGCCGCCGCCCGCTCGGCGATCCGGTGGTGGACGGGACGGCCGTCGAAGGCGGTGCCGGTGTCGCCGGACCACGCCCCCAGCAGCCGTTCCCGCTCACCCTCCGGCAGGTACACCGCCTGCGCGTCACCGTCGAGGTCGTCGACGACGGCGTCCAGGACCGCCCGGTACATGGCGCCGAGGCGTTCGGCCTCGGCGCGGGTCATGACCCGGGTGCTGGTCAGCAGCCCGAGCTCGCCGGCCAGCGTGGTGACGGCCAGGTCGAACTCGGTGCCGCCCTCGCGGACGCTGCTGCTCATGTCCATGAGGTCGGTGTCGACCTGCCGGAAGTCCAGGTAGTTGAAGAAGACGTCGATGAGGCGGCCGTTACCGGCCTCCCGCTGGACCTCCGGCATCGGGAAGCGGCGGTTGGGCCACAGCGCCGTCTCGGCCGCGAACACCTGCCGGATCAGCTCCCGCCAGGTGCGCGCACCGCGCCGGAAGCCGATCGGCAGCGTGGTCAGGTACATACCGATGACCTGCTCGGCGCCGGGCGCCTCGGGGCGGGCGTCGCACACCAGGCCGCTGTGGAAGGCGTCCTCCTCGGTGAGCTGGCTCAGCACCTTCAGGTGCGCGGCCAGCAGCACGCTCTTGACCGGCACGTCGGCCGCCCGCGCCGCGTCACGGATCCGGTCCTGGATGTCGTGCAGCGACACCTCGACCGAGAAGGTCCGCGGCTCGGTGCCCGGTTCCGGCTCCTCGCCCCAGGCCGCCGGCAGCGCGAACCTGGTGTGCCGGCCGACCACGTCCTTCCAGTAGCCGCGCTCCTCGGCCGAGGCCAGCGACTCCAGTTCACCCGCGATGAAGTCCGCGAAGCGCACCTCGGGCCGCTCCGGGTCCACGGGCCGGCGGCCCGCGCGCAGCTCACCGTAGGCGGTGAGCACCTCCATCCAGATGTTGTAGTGGCTCCAGCCCTCGATGATCGTGTGGTTGAGGCTGATGAACAGCCGCCAGCCGTGATCGCTGAAGGCGGCGGCGAGCCGCAGCAGCGTCGGCCGGGTCACGTCGAACGGGGTCTCCTGCTCGGCCGTGCTGATCCGCGCGACCCGCGCGGCCACCTCGTCCGGGCCGAGCCCGGTCAGGTCGTGCACGGCCACCGGCATCTCGGCCCGCGCGTACACCAGCTGCATGGGCACGGAGTACGTGTCCAGGTCGAGACCGGTGCGCAGCGCCTCGTGCCGGGCGGTGACGATCTGCGCCGCCTCGTACAGCGCGTCCGCGTCGAAGGGGTGCCCGTCCTTGATGTCGAACGACGTGGTGTGGTGGTAGGTGCCGGTGCCCGTGGCGCTCAGCTGCTCCACCAGCATGCCGGTCTGCAACTGCGACAGCGGATAGGCGTCGGTCACCGTGTCCGGCAGCAGCGCCCGGTCCTCGGCACCGATCAGCGCGAACGGCTCGACGTAACGCAGCTCGTGAGCCGCCCGCCCGGCGCCGGCCGCGGCCAGCCGGGCGATCGTCCGCTGCTCGAACACGTCGCCGACCGTCACCTGGAAGCCGGCGGCGCGCAGCGCACCGACCAGGGTGACCGCCCGGATCGAGTCGCCGCCGAGGTTGAAGAAGCTCTCCTCCACGCCGACCCGGTCGAGTCCGAGGACCTCCCGCCACACCCGTGCCATGCGCCGTTCGTCGTCCGTGCGCGGCGCCGTGAACTCCTGCGCGGCGGCGAACGCGGCGTCGTCGGGCACCGGCAGCGCCCGGACGTCGAGCTTGCCGTGCGCGGTCAGCGGCAGCCGCTCCAGCGCCACGAAGGCGGCCGGGACCATGTACTCCGGCAGCAGGTTCACCAGGTGCTCGCGCAGCTCCACCGGCGAGGGCGCCGTACCGGGCCCGGCGACCGTGTACGCGACCAGCCGCTTGTCACCCGGCGTGTCCTCACGCAGGGTCACGGCGGCGGCGCCGAGCGCGGGATGGGCGTGCAGGGCCGTCTCGATCTCGCCCAGCTCGATCCGGTGTCCGCGCAGCTTCACCTGGTGGTCGGCGCGGCCGAGGAACTCCAGGGTGCCGTCCGGCAGCCAGCGCACCAGGTCGCCCGTGCGGTACATCCGCTCCCCGGGCGCCCCGAACGGGTTCGGCACGAACCGTTCGGCGGTGAGCCCGCCCCGGCCGTGGTAGCCGCGGGCCATACCGGCCCCGCCGACGCACAGTTCGCCCGCCACACCCCGCGGCACCAGCCGCAGTCCGGTGTCGACGACGTACGCGGTCGAGGCGTGCACCGGACGGCCGATCGGCACCGAAGCCGCCCGCTCGCCGAGCGCGGAGACCACGTGGACCGCCGAGAAGGTGGTGTTCTCCGTCGGGCCGTACATGTTCACCAGCCGCTCGGGCGCCCCGGACCGCAGCAGCTCGCGGACGGTGGTGACATCGCCGGCCTCACCGCCGAAGCCGACCGTGCGCAGCCGGCCCAGCGTCCCGGGCACCGTCCGGGCCACATGGTTGAAGAGCGACGTGGTCAGGAACAGCGTGGTGATGCCGCGCTCCTCGACGGCCGCCGCCAGGGCCTCGGTCTCCAGGACGGTGTCCCGGTCCAGGATCTCCAGGCGCGCCCCGTTGAGCAGGGCGCTCCAGATCTCCGCCGTGGCCGCGTCGAAGGACACGCTGGAGGCGTGGGCGACCACGTCGTCCGGCCCCACCTGGAGGCTCGCGTCCTCGGTGACGGTCCGCACCACACCCCGGTGGGTGATCATCGTGCCCTTGGGGGTGCCGGTGGAGCCCGACGTGTACATCACGTAGGCCAGCTGGTCCGGGTGGACCGGGGCGAAGCCGTGCGCGGGCACGTCGGTGTCCGTGTCGGCGGCGGCCGAGACGACCGTCCCGCCCCAGCCCTGCGGCGCCACGTCCGCGCGGCCGTCGGTGACCAGCAGGCCGGCGCCCGAGTCGCGCAGCATGAACTCCTTGCGCTCGTCCGGATAGGCCGGATCGACCGGCAGATAGGCGGCGCCCGTCTTCAGCACCGCGAGCAGCGCCACCGGCAGCACCGCGGAGCGGTCCATGCCGACCGCGACGACCGCCCCGGGCACCGCCCCGGCCCGCCGCAGCCGCGCCGCCAACCGGTCGGTGCGGGCGTCCAGTTCGGCGTAGGTCAGCACCGTGTCCCCGGACGAGACGGCCGGGTGTCCGGGCCGGCTCGCCGCCCGCTCGGCGAAGCGACCGACCACGGTGCCGGTGTCACGGCCCGCGGGCCCGGTGCCCCAGCCGAGCAGCAGTTCGGTCTCGCCCGACGGCAGCGGCGCGACGGCCTCGCCCTCGGCGTCGGCGGCCATCGCCAGGACCGTCGCCCGGTACATCGAGGCGATCCGCTCGGCCTCGGCGCGGCCGAGCACCCCGGTGTGCGTGGTCAGGCTCAGCCGACCGCCGGTGGTGGTGACGATCAGCGCGAACTCGGTGGCGGCGGCACCGTCGCTCGCCCCCGCGTCGATCTCCCCGCTGTCCAGGCGCCGGTAGTCCTGGTAGTTGAACGTGACGTCCACCAGTCGGCGCCCGTCCGCGTCCCGCTGCATGGCGGGCAGCGGGTAGCGGCGGTGCGGCCAGTCGGCCGCCTCACGCCGGTACATCTGCGCCACCAGCTCCCGCCAGCTGCGGGCGCCGCGGTCGAAGGCGAACGGCACGGTGTTGAGGTGCATGCCGAGCACCCGTTCGGCACCCACGGCCTCGGGCCGGGCGTCGGTGGCCAGACCGGCGCTGAACCGCTCCTGCCCGGTGAGCCGGGCGAGCACCGCCAGATGGGCGGCGTGCAGTACGGCCTTCATCGACGCCTGCGCCCGGCCCGCCAGGTCCCGCAGCCCGGCCTCGACGTCCGCGAACGGCACCCGCACGGTGAACGTCTCGGGCTCGGCGGTGTCGTCGCCGAGGTCCGCGGGCAGCTCGAACGGCTCGTAGTCGGCGGTGACCGCCAGCCAGTGCGCCCGGTCCTCCCCGCCGGCCAGCGACTGGAGCTCGCCGGCCACGAAGTCGGCGTAGCGCACACCGGGCGCGCTCCACTCGCCGGGCCCGCCGGTGTCCCGGAACGAGCGGTACAGGTCGAGCAGTTCGGCCACCATCGAGTGATGGCTCCAGCCCTCCGTGATCGCATGGCTCTGGGTGAGCCCGAGCCACCACGCCCGCTCGTCCTCCGGCAGCACCGTGACCCGCAGCAGCGAGCGTGCGTCGGCGGGGAACGGGGTGGCCCGCTCCACGGCGACGAAGTCCGCCACCGCCGCCGCCCGCGCGGACTCGTCGAGACCGCGCAGATCGCGCTCGGCGACCGTCAGCCCGGCCTCGCGGTGCACCAGCTGAAGCGGCTGCGAGAAACCGGTGAGCGCGAAGGACGTGCGCAGCACCTCGTGCCGCGCGGCCAGCTCGGTCACCGCGGCCCGCAGCGCGTCGAGCACCGGTGGCCGCTCGTCGAGCACCCGGAACGCGCTGACGTTGACGTACTTCAGCGCCTCCGCGTCGGCCAGCTGCTCCACCAGGATGCCGAGCTGCGCCTGGGAGACCGGGTAGGCGTCGGCCAGACCGGCGGGCAGCGCCGCCCGGTCCGCCTCGCCGACCAGCGCGAACGGCCGCACGCCCACGAAGGCGGTGGCGCCGTCGCGGTCGGAGGTGTCCAGCGCGGCCAGCCCGGCGATCGTCCGGGCGTCGAAGACGTCCCGCACGGTCACGGCGAACCCGGCCGTGCGCAGCGCGCCCACCAGGGCGACCGCACGGATCGAGTCGCCGCCCACCTCGAAGAAGCTGTCCTCGACGCCGGGCGCGTCCAGCCCCAGCACCTCGGCCCACACCTCGGCGAGGCGCCGCTCCCGGTCCGTGCGCGGCGCGACGTGCTCCTGACGTCCCGCGAGCGCGGACCAGTCCGGCGCGGGCAGCGCCTTGCGGTCCACCTTGGTGTTCGAGATCAGCGGAATCCGCGCCAGCTGCGTGAACGCCGCCGGGACCATGTACTCCGGCAACCGGGCACGGCAGTACGCGGCCAGCTCGGCCGGCGCCGGCAGGGCCTCCTCGGCGGGCACGGCGTACGCGGCGATCCGCGGGTCGCCCGGCGCGCCGGCATCGGTCACCACCGCCGCCTGGAGAATCGCCGGGTGCGCGTTCAGCACGGCCTGGATCTCACCCAGCTCGACCCGGTAACCGCGGATCTTCACCTGGTCGTCGACCCGGCCCAGGAACTCGATGCCCCCGTCGGCCAGCATCCGGCCCATGTCACCGGTCCGGTACAGGCGGGCGCCGGGCACCCCGAACGGGTCCGGCAGGAACCGCTCCGCGGTCAGCGCGGGCCGGTTGAGATAGCCCCGGCTGACCTGCGGCCCGCCGATGTACAGCTCGCCCGGCACACCGGCCGGCACCAGGTGCCCCTCCCGGTCCAGGACATGCACCCGGGCACCCGGCAACGGCAGCCCGAGCGGGATCGCCGGGGCGCTCAGATCGGCCTCGGTGACACGGTGGTGGGTCACCTGCACGGTCGCCTCGGTCGGCCCGTACAACTCCACGAGCTGCGGCTCGTCGAGCCCGAACCGGTCGATCCAGGGGGCGAGCGCGGCACCCGTGTGCTTCTCGCCACCGAAGAACATCGCCCGCAGCGGCACCCGCCCGAGCCGTTCGTCGCCCCGTTCCGCGGCGGCCGAGACGCCGCGGAACGCCGACGGGCTGTTCAGCAGCACCGTGAATTGCTCCGCGACCGCCAGGTCCAGCAGGGCGTCCGGGTCCCGGGCGGTGTCCGCGTCGACCACCACCAGCCGGCCGCCGTGCAGCAGCGCCGCCCACAGCTCGAACACCGAGACGTCGAAGGCGAAGCTGTGCACCAGCGGCCACACGTGCCGCTCGTCCAGCGGGAACCGCTCCGCGGTGGCCCGCATCAGCCGCAGCACATTGGCGTGGCTCACCCCGATGCCCTTCGGGACACCGGTGGACCCCGACGTGTAGATCACGTACGCCAGCTGCCCCGGGTCCGTGACCTGCGCCACGGCCGTGTCGGGGAGGGCGTCGAGCAGCCGCTCGTCCGCGCCGTCCAGGACGATCAGCGCACCGCCGTGCGCGGACTCGGCGACCGCCAGGTACTCGGCCTCCGTGATGACCACCTTCGGCCCGAGGTCCTCCACCATGGTGGCCAGCCGGGCGGCCGGCTGCGCCGGGTCGAGCGGCAGATAGGCCGCACCGGCCTTCAGCACGCCCAGCAGCGACGGCACGAGCCCCGCGCCGCGGCCCAGGCACAGTCCCACCACCGACTCGGCGCCGACGCCTAGTTCACGCAGCCGGTGCGCGATGCGGTTGGCACGGGCATCGAGCTCCGCGTAGCTCAGCGTCTCGCCGCCCGCGGTCACCGCGCCCGCGTCGGGCCGGAGCGCGGCCTGCCGCGCGAACAGGTCGTGCAGGGTGTCCGTGACCGGCCCGGACGCGATCGCCTCCGCAGGCGCCAGCGCCCGGTCCGACGCCGGCAGGAAGGTGCCCCGGGCGTCGCCGTCCGGATCGGCCGCCATGGCCTCCAGCACCATCCGGTACATCTCGGCGATCCGGGCCGCCTGCTCCCGGCCGAGGTGCCGGGTGTCCGTGCGCAGCCCGAGATGGCCACCGCGGGCCACCACGGCCAGCGGGAACTCCGTCGAGCCGATGCCGACGCTCGCCTCCTCGTCCACCACCGCGGTGTCCACCTGGTGGAAGTCGAGGTAGTTGAAGACCGTGGACAGCAGCCGGTTGCCGCCCGCCGTCCGCTGGATAGCGGGCAGCGGGTAACGGCGGTGCGCCCACAGCTCCGCCTCCTGCCGGAAGACCTGGCTCACCAGCTCGCGCCAGGTGCCGGCCGTGCGGTCGTACGGGAACGGCACGGTGTTCAGATGCATGCCCACGACCCGGTCGGAGCCCGGGAGTTCGGGACGCGCGTCGAAGGCGAGCCCGGCGAAGAACGACTCCTCCTCCGTGAGCTGCGCGAGCACCTTCAGGTGCGCGGCGAGCACGACGCTCTTCGGCGAGGCACCGGCCGCGGTCGCCAACTCCCGCAGCCGCGGCTCCAGATCGTGCATCGGGACGTGCACCTGGTACGTCTCGTACGACTCCGCGTCGGCACCCCGCGGATCGCCCCACAGGGACGGCAGCTCGAAGCCGGCGTGGTCGGTGACCATCGCCTGCCAGTACGCCTGGTCCCGCGCGTCGTCCAGGGAGGCCAGCTCCGCGGCGACGAAGTCCGCGTACCGGCTCGGCGTGGGCCGCGCCGGCTCGAACTCCCCGCGCCGCGCGAACTGGTGGTACAGCTCCACCAGTTCGGCCATCACCGAGTGGTAGCTCCAGCCCTCCAGGATCGGATGCGCGTGGGTGAGGACCAGCCACCACGACTCGTCGTCCTGGAGGACCGCGCGCGCCCTGAGCAGCGGCGGCCGGGCCAGGTCGAACGGCGTCGCGCTCTCCTCCTCGTTCACCGCACGCAGCGCGGACGCGAACGCCTCACCGTCCAGCGCACTGAGATCCGTGACCGTCACCGGATGCGTCACGGCGTCGTGCACCAGCTGGAGCGGCCGGGAGTAGCCGGTGAGGTGGAAGCCGGTGCGGAGGATTTCGTGGCGGGTGATGAGTTCGTCGGTGGCGTGTTGGAGTGCGGTGGGGTCGAGGGGCTGGTTGTCGCGGATGCGGAAGGCGTCGACGTTGTGGTAGGCGGCGCGTTCGGTGCCGAGGGACATTTCGACGAGCATGCCGAGCTGGACCTGGGAGACGGGGTAGGCGTCGGTGATGTCTGCGGGGAGCAGGCGGTGGTCCTGGTCGGTGATCAGTTCGAAGGGCTGGACGTAGTGGTCGGTTTCGGCGGGGGTGTGGTGGGTGTCGAGGTGGTGGGCGAGTTCGGCGATGGTGCGGTGTTCGAAGATGTCCTGGACGGCGACCTGGAAGCCGGCGGAGCGGATGGCGCCGACGAGGACGATGGCGCGGATGGAGTCGCCGCCGAGGTCGAAGAAGCTGTCCTGGACGCTCACGCGGTCGAGTCCGAGTGCGGCTGCCCAGGCGTCGGCGATCTTCTGCTCGGCTTCGGTGCGGGGTGCGACGTACTCGGCCTGGGGGATGACCTCGGGTGCGGGCAGGGCCTTGCGGTCGAGCTTGCCGGCGGTGTTGAGGGGCCAGGTGTCGAGTTCGACGAAGGCGCCGGGGACCATGTAGTCGGGGAGGGTTTCGCGCAGGTGGGCGCGGAGTTCGTTGTGGTCGGCCTCACCGTTGGGGATGAGGTAGCCGACGAGCCAGGTGTCGCCTGTGTCCTCGGTGCGGGTGGTGACGGCGGCGTCCTTGACGGCCGGGTGGGTCAGGAGGCGGGATTCGATTTCGCCGAGTTCGATGCGGTAGCCGCGGATCTTGACTTGGTGGTCGGTGCGGCCGAGGAATTCGAGGGTGCCGTCGGGCATGCGGCGGGCGAGGTCGCCGGTCTTGTAGAGGCGGGTGCCGGCGGGTCCGAAGGGGTCGGGGACGAAGCGTTCGGCGGTGAGGGAGGGTCGGCCGAGGTAGCCCTGGGCGACTCCGTCACCGGCGATGCACAGTTCGCCGACGACGCCGACCGGGACCGGCTGCATGTGGGTGTCGACGATGTACAGCTGGGTGTTGTCGATCGGCGCGCCGATGGAGACGCCCGTGGGGTCGGCGGGGACTTCCCAGGTGGTGGACCAGATGGTGGTTTCCGTCGGGCCGTAGACGTTGACGAGGCGCGTCACGCGCGAGCGCAGGGTCTGGGCCAGTTCGAGGGGGAGTGCTTCCCCGCCGACGAGGGCCGTGACCGAGGTGGTGCGGAAACCGGACTCCAGCAGGAGCTTCCATCCGGAGGGGGTCGCCTGGACGTGGGTGACACTCTCGGTTTCGATCAGGTCGACCAGGTCTTGGCCGGACTGAGCGAGGACGACCCGGTGGCCCCCGGTGAGGGGCAGGTACAGCTCCAGGCCGGAGATGTCGAACGACACGGAGGTCGAGGCCAGCCAGGATTCCGAACGGGTGGGTGCCCCCAACACACGCCGGATGCCGGTGAGGAGGTTGCCCAGCGCTCCGTGGCTGATCTGCACGCCCTTGGGGCGGCCTGTCGACCCGGACGTGTAGAGCACATACGCCACCGCTGACGGATCGACGGGGCAGGGCGCCAGCGGTTCGGCCGTCGTGCCTTCCTCCACCAGGACATGGGTTCCGTGGTGGATCTCGTTCGCGGTCTCGCGCAGCGACTCCTGCGCGAGCAGCAGGGCGGGTGCCGCGTCCTCGATAATCCCGGACAGGCGCCCGGTGGGGTGCGTGGCGTCCAGGGGGAGGTACGCGGCGCCGGTCCGCTGCACGGCGAGCAGGGCGACGAGGAGGTCGACACCCCGCTCCAGCAGCACGGCCACGACATCACCCGCGCCCACACCCACGGACGCGAGGTGTCCGGCCAACCGCGCGGAGCGGTCGTCCAGTTCGGCGTACGTCAGTGACACGCCACCCGACGTGACCGCCACCGCGTCCGGCACCCGCGCGACCTGCCCGGCGAACGACTCGGGCACGCAACGAGCCGGTTCGTCCGTCGCGGTGTCGTTCCAGCGGGCGACGACGTGCACCTGCTCCTCGTCGGGGAGACGGGTCGCCAGCGCGTCGCCGTCCGGGTCGGCGGCCATCGCCTCCAGCACCAGCCGGTACATCCCGGCGATCCGCTCCGCGTTCACCCGCGAGAGGGCGTTGCCGTCGGCCGTCAGCATGAGGTGACCGGCCAGCGTGGTGACGGCGAGCGGGAACTGGGAGGTGGTGTCGCCCTGTTCCGCGCCCACCTCGATCAGACCGGTGTCGACCTGGTGGTAGTTCTGGTAGGTGAACAGCACCTCGACCGCGGGCCGACCGGCCTCGGTCAGCCGCTGGATCGACGGCAGCGGGTAGCGGCGGTGCTCCCACAGGTCCATCTCCTGCTCGAAGACCTGGCGCACCAGCCGCGTCCAGGTGGACGCGCCGCGCCGGTGTGCGAACGGCACCGTGTTGAGGTGCATGCCCAGCACCTTCTCCGCGCCCAGGAGTTCGGGACGGGCGTCGAAGACCAGGCCGGCCGAGAAGGACTCCTCCTCGGTGAGCTGGCTCATCACCTTCAGGTGGGCGGCGAGGAGCACGCTCTTCATGGAGACGCGGGCCCGCTCGGCGAGCGCCCTCAGACCGTCGTCCAGGTCGCCGTACGCGACCGGCAGCCGGAAGGAGTCCGCCGCGGACTCCTCGCCCCAGCCCGCCGGCAGGGCGACGGCGGGGTGCTCTGCGACGATCCGCTGCCAGTACGCGCGGTCGGCGTCGTCGCCCAGGGACTCCAGCTCGCCCGCGACGAAGTCGGCGAACCGGACCCCGGCGGCCTCCCGGCCGGCGTCCGGGTCCTGGCCGTCGCGCACCGCGCGGTAGACGTCCAGGAGCTCCATCAGGAGCGAGTGGTGGCTCCACCCCTCCAGGATGATGTGGCTGTGGGTCAGCGCGAGCGACCAGCAGTCGGCACCCTCGACCAGGCCCGCCACCCGCAGCAGCGGTGCCGCGCCCAGGTCGAACGGAGTGTCCTCCTCGCGCTTGACGAACGCGCGCACGGCGTCCCGCGTGGCCGACTCGTCCAGGGCGGAGAAGTCCTCGACCACGACCGGCACTTCGGCGTCCGCGTGCACCAGTTGCATGGGCACGGAGAACCCGGTCAGGGCGAGGGACGTCCGCAGGATCTCGTGCCGGGCGACGACCGTGCGGGCCGCCGCCTCCAGCGCCTGGCGGGAGAACGCGTGCCCGTCCCGGACGCGGAACGACGTGACGCGGTGGTAGTCGTCACCCGCGTTCTCGAGGAGCACCTCGACCGCCATGCCCGTCTGGACCTGCGAGAGCGGGTAGGCGTCCGCGAGTCCCTCGGGTATTCGATCGCGGTCCTCAGCGGGGACCAGGGCGAAAGGGGCGGTCCCCGCCTCCTTCGGGCCGGCGGCCTCGGTGGCGGCTTCGGGCACGGCCTGCTTCTGCTGGAGCAGCGCGAGCAGGTCGGCCACCGACGTGTTCTCGGAAAGGCCACCCGACGCGAGGTCGATACCAGCCGCACGGAGCGCCCCGGTGAGTGCCTCGGCAGCGTCGGCGGTTGCCGTACGGGAGTCCTTCTCCGACGGTGACACGCTCTCCTCCTGAGGTGCTTGAGCCGCGAGATGGCGGGCCAACTCCGCGACGGTCTGGTACGTGAAGATCGTCCGAACGGTCAGGCTGTAGCCGATCGCCTTGAGCGCACCGACGAGCGACACCGCGCGGATCGAGTCGCCGCCGAGGTCGAAGAAGCTGTCCTCGACACCGACTCGCTCCAGCCCGAGAGCCGTCTCCCAGGCACCAGCGATCCTCGCCTCGTCATTTGTGCGCGGGGCTATATATGGCCTCTCCTCGCCCCGCTCGGGAGTCGGGAGGGCCTTGCGGTCGAGCTTGCCGGCGGTGTTCAGGGGCCAGGCGTCGAGTTCGACGAAGGCGCCGGGGACCATGTAGTCGGGCAGTTCCTCCCGCAGATACGCCCGCAACTCGTTCTGGTCCACGGGCCCGTTGGGGATGAGGTAGCCGACGAGCCAGGTGTCGCCTGTGTCCTCGGTGCGGGCGGTGACGGCGGCGTCCTTGACGGTGGGGTGGGTCAGGAGGCGGGATTCGATTTCGCCGAGTTCGATGCGGTAGCCGCGGATCTTGACTTGGTGGTCGGTGCGGCCGAGGAATTCGAGGGTGCCGTCGGGCATGCGGCGGGCGAGGTCGCCGGTCTTGTAGAGGCGGGTGCCGGCGGGTCCGAAGGGGTCGGGGACGAAACGTTCGGCGGTCAACGCGGGCCGGCCGAGGTAGCCCTGGGCGACTCCGTCACCGGCGATGCACAGTTCACCCACCACGCCGACCGGGACCGGCTCCATGTGGGTGTCGACGATGTACAGCTGGGTGTTGTCGATCGGCGCGCCGATGGAGACGGCCGTGGGGTCGGTCGGGACTTCCCAGGTGGTGGACCAGATGGTGGTCTCGGTCGGGCCGTAGACGTTGACGAGGCGCGTCACGCGCGAGCGCAGGGTCTGGGCCAGTTCGAGGGGGAGTGCTTCCCCGCCGACGAGCGCCGTGACCGAGGCCGTGCGGAACCCGGATTCGAGGAGGAGCTTCCATCCGGAGGGGGTTGCCTGGACGTGGGTGACACTCTCGGTTTCGATCAGGTCGACCAGGTCTTGGCCGGACTCGGCGATGACGACCCGGTGGCCCCCGGTGAGGGGCAGGTACAGCTCCAGGCCGGAGATGTCGAACGACACGGAGGTCGAGGCCAGCCAGGATTCCGAACGGGTGGGTGCCCCCAACACACGCCGGATGCCGGTGAGGAGGTTGCCCAGCGCCCTGTGGCTGATCTGCACGCCCTTCGGACGGCCTGTCGACCCGGACGTGTAGAGCACGTACGCCACCGCCGACGGGTCCACGACCCTGGGGGCCAGCGGCTCGGCCGTAGCCCCCTCCTCCACCAGCACACGCGTGCCCTGGTGGATCCCGTCCGCCGTCTCGCGCAGCGACTCCTGGGTGATCAGGACGGCGGGTGCGGCGTCCTCGATGATCCCGGACAGGCGTCCGGTGGGGTGCGTGGCGTCCAGGGGGAGATAGGCGGCGCCGGTCCGCTGCACGGCGAGCAGCGCGACGAGGAGGTCGACACCCCGCTCCAGCAGGACCGCGACGGCGTCACCGGCCCCCACACCTGCGGCTGCCAACGACCCGGCCAACCGCGCGGAGCGGTCGTCCAGTTCGGCGTACGTCAGCGACACGCCACCCGACGTGACCGCCACCGCGTCCGGCACCCGCGCGACCTGCCCGGCGAACAACTGCGGTACAGGGAGGGTCTGTTCCTCGGTGTCGGCGTTGTTCCACCGCCGCAGGACCATGTCGCGCTCACCGAGCGGCAGGTAGACCGCCTGCGCGTCGCCGTCGAAGTCGGCGGCCATCGCCTCCAGCACCAGCCGGTACATCGCGGCGATCCGCCCCGCGTTCGCCCGTGACACCACACGGCCGTCGGCGGTCAGGACGATATAGCTGCCTCGGGTGGCGACCATCAGCGGGAACTCGGTCGGCACCTCGTCGATGTCGCCGAGTTCGTCGACCTCTTCACCGTCGACCTTGCTGAAGTCCTGGTAGTTGAAGTAGACGTCCAGCAGCCGGCTGCCACCCGCGTCCCGCTGGATGGCGGGCAGCGGGTAGCGGCGGTGCGGCCACAGCTCGGTCTCCTGCTCGAAGACCTGACTCACCAACTCCCGCCAGGTGGCGGCCCGTCCCGACTCGAAGGGGAACGGGACCGTGTTGAGGTGCAGGCCGTAGACGCGGTCGGCACCCCGCAGCTCCGGACGGGTGTCGCAGACCAGGCCGGTGTGGAAGGCGGTCTCGCTGGTCAGCTGGCTCATCACCTTCAGGTGCGCCGCCAGCAGCACGCTCTTCATCGACACCCGGGCCCGGCCGGCGAGCGCCCGCAGCCGCGCGTCCAGGTCCCGCAGCTCGATCGGGAAGCGGTGGGCGGTACCGGCGGCGACCGAGTTGTCACCCCAGCCGGCCGGCACGGTCAGCGTGGTGTGATCACCGACGACGCGCCGCCAGTAGGCCCGGTCCGACTCCCCGTCGACAGAAGCCCGTTCGGCCGCGATGAAGTCGGCGAAGCGGCTGCCACCGCTCGCCGCCGGTGCGAGGTCCCGGCCGTCCCGGAAGGCGCGGTACAGATCCAGCAACTCCGTGAGCAGAGCGTGGTAACTCCAGCCCTCCAGGATCGGGTGGGCGTGGGTGAAGACGAGCTGCCACTCGTTCTCGTCGGCACTCGCCAGCGCGTTGACCCGGATCAGCGGCGGGACCGCGGGGTCGAACGGCGTGGCGCGCTGCTCGTTCTCGCACTCACCGTTGTCCGGAGCAACGACGACGGCCCGCAAGTCCGCGCTCGCGTGGACGAGTTGCAGAGGTTCCGAGTAGCCGGTGAGGTGGAAGCCGGTGCGGAGGATTTCGTGGCGGGTGATGAGTTCGTCGGTGGCGTGTTGGAGTGCGGTGGGGTCGAGGGGCTGGTTGTCGCGGATGCGGAAGGCGTCGACGTTGTGGTAGGCGGCGCGTTCGGTGCCGAGGGACATTTCGACGAGCATGCCGAGCTGGACCTGGGAGACGGGGTAGGCGTCGGTGATGTCTGCGGGGAGCAGGCGGTGGTCCTGGTCGGTGATCAGTTCGAAGGGCTGGACGTAGTGGTCGGTTTCGGCGGGGGTGTGGTGGGTGTCGAGGTGGTGGGCGAGTTCGGCGATGGTGCGGTGTTCGAAGATGTCCTGGACGGCGACCTGGAAGCCGGCGGAGCGGATGGCGCCGACGAGGACGATGGCGCGGATGGAGTCGCCGCCGAGGTCGAAGAAGCTGTCCTCGACACTGACCCGCTCCAGGCCGAGTGCGGCTGCCCAGGCGTCGGCGATCTTTCTCTCGGCTTCGGTGCGGGGTGCGACGTACTCGGCCTGGGGGACGACCTCGGGTGCGGGCAGGGCCTTGCGGTCGAGTTTGCCGGCGGTGTTCAGGGGCCAGGCGTCGAGTTCGACGAAGGCGCCGGGGACCATGTAGTCGGGCAGTTCCTCCCGCAGATACGCCCGCAACTCGTTCTGGTCCACGGGCCCGTTGGGGATGAGGTAGCCGACGAGCCAGGTGTCGCCTGTGTCCTCGGTGCGGGCGGTGACGGCGGCGTCCTTGACGGTGGGGTGGGTCAGGAGGCGGGATTCGATTTCGCCGAGTTCGATGCGGTAGCCGCGGATCTTGACTTGGTGGTCGGTGCGGCCGAGGAATTCGAGGGTGCCGTCGGGCATGCGGCGGGCGAGGTCGCCGGTCTTGTAGAGGCGGGTGCCGGCGGGTCCGAAGGGGTCGGGGACGAAGCGTTCGGCGGTGAGGGCGGGGCGGCCGAGGTAGCCCTGGGCGACGCCGTCACCGGCGATGCACAGCTCACCCACCACCCCGACCGGCACCGGCTCCATGTGCATGTCGACGATGTACAGCTGGGTGTTGTCGATCGGCGCACCGATGGAGACGGCCGTCGGGTCGGTCGGGACTTCCCAGGTGGTGGACCAGATCGTGGTCTCGGTCGGGCCGTACACGTTCACCAGCCGTGCCACGCGCGAGCGCAGGGTCTGGGCCAGCTCGACCGGAAGCGCCTCGCCACCCACGAGTGCCGTGACCGAGGCGGTGCGGAACCCGGACTCCAGCAGGAGCTTCCATCCGGAGGGGGTCGCCTGGACGTGGGTGACACGCTCGGTCTCGATCAGGCCGACCAGGTCCTGCCCCGACTCGGCGATGACGACCCGGTGGCCCCCGGTCAGCGGCAGGTACAGCTCCAGGCCGGAGATGTCGAACGACACCGACGTCGACGCCAGCCACGACTCCACCGTCTCCGACCCACCGAGCACACGCCGGACGCCGGTGAGGAGGTTGCCCAGCGCCCTGTGGCTGATCTGCACGCCCTTGGGGCGGCCGGTGGATCCGGACGTGTAGAGCACGTACGCCACCGCCGACGGGTCCACGACCCTGGGGGCCAGCGGCTCGGCCGTAGCCCCCTCCTCCACCAGCACACGCGTGCCCTGGTGGATCCCGTCCGCCGTCTCGCGCAGCGACTCCTGCGTGAGCAGCACGGCGGGTGCCGCGTCCTCGATGATCCCGGACAGGCGTCCGGCGGGGTGCGTGGCGTCCAGGGGGAGATAGGCGGCGCCGGTCCGCTGCACGGCGAGCAGCGCGACGAGCAGGTCGACACCCCGCTCCAGCAGCACGGCCACGACATCACCCGCCCCCACACCCGCAGCGGCCAACGACCCGGCCAACCGCGCGGAGCGGTCTTCCAGTTCGGCATACGTCAGCGACACGCCACCCGACGTGACCGCCACCGCGTCCGGCACCCGCGCCACCTGCCCGGCGAACAACTCCGGTACAGATGCGGCCACTTGTCCGGTGTCGGCGTTGTTCCACCGCCGCAGGACGACCTCGCGCTCACCGAGCGGCAGGTAGACCGCCTGCGCGTCGCCGTCGAAGTCGGCGGCCATCGCCTCCAGCACCAGCCGGTACATCGCGGCGATCCGCTCCGCGTTCTCCTGCGACACCACACGGCCGTTCGCCGTGACGATGACATGGCCGCCCCGGCTGGAGACGGTCAGCGGGAACTCGGTGGGGCTGTCGTCGATCGCGGCCTCGTGGTCGACGCGCTCGGTGTCGACCTGGTGGAAGTCCTGGTAGTTGAAGTAGACGTGCAGCAGCTGACCGCTGCCGGCCAGCCGCTGCACGGCGGGCATGGGGTAGCGGCGGTGCGGCCACAGCTCGATCTCGGCGGCGAAGACCTGGGTGACCAGCTCCCGCCAGGTCGCGGCACGGCCCGCCTCGAACGCGAACGGCAGCGTGTTGAGGTACATGCCGTAGACGCGGTCGGCGCCGGGCAGTTCGGGACGGGCGTCGCAGACCAGACCGGTGTGGAAGGCGGTCTCGCTGGTCAGCTGGCTCATCACCTTCAGGTGCGCCGCCAGCAGCACGCTCTTCATCGACACCCGGGCCCGGCCGGCGAACGCCCGCAGCCGGTCCTCCAGATCGGTGACCGGGACGGAGGCCTGGTAGGTGGCGCGGGGCGCGTCGGGGCCGTCGCCCCAGCCGTTCGGGACCTCCAGCGGCGCGTGGTCGGCGACGACACGGCTCCAGTACTCCCGGTCGCCGTCGTCGTCCAGGGCCTGGAGTTCGGCGGCGATGAAGTCGGCGAACCGGGTGCCCGGCCGCTCCGGCTCCTCGACGGGGCGGCCGTCGCGGAGGGCGCCGTACACATCGAGGATCTCCATCAGCATGGAGTGGTGGCTCCACCCCTCCAGGACGGGGTGGCACTCGGTGATCGACAGCCACCAGCTGCCGTTGCCGGTGTCGTGGGCGAACAGCCGCATGAGGGTGGGCACGGCCAGGTCGAAGACGCGGGCGCGCTCGCGGGCGGTGTACACCCGTACGGCGTCCCTGATCTCCTCCTCGGTCAGGCCGTGCAGCGACTGCGTGCCCACGGGCATGTCCGCGATCTCGTGGACCAGCTGCATCGGGACGGAGTAGCCGGTCAGATCCAGTGACGTGCGCAGCGCCTCGTGGCGTGCCACGACGATCCGCGCGGCCTCGACCAGCGACGGATGGTCGTAGGGACGCTCGTCGCGGATCCGGAAACTCGTGACGTTGTGGTAGTTGTTCTGCCCGTTGTCGACGGACATCTCCAGCACCATGCCCGCCTGCACCTGCGACAGCGGGTAGGCGTCGGCCACCCCCTCCGGCAGCCGGGCCCGGTCCGCCGCGTCGATGAGCGCGAAGGGCCGCACCGGATCGGGCACCACGGCGGGGGCGGAGCGGCCGGTGAGCAGTTCGGCGAGACGGGCGACCGTGCGGTACTCGAAGACGTCGCGGACGGTGATGTCATGGCCGGCCGAGCGGATCGCGCCGACCAGGGCTACGGCCCGGATGGAGTCGCCGCCGACGTCGAAGAAGCCGTCGTCGACGCCCACCTTGTCCAGGCCGAGCACCTCGGCCCACACCTCGGCCAGACGCTCCTCGGTGGGCGTGCGCGGGGCGGTGTAGGCGCCGCCGGCCCGGCGGGCGTCGCCGCTCGGGGCGGGCAGGGCACGGCGGTCCAGCTTGCCGTTGGTGGTCAGCGGCAGCCGGTCCAGGGCGACGAAGGCGGCCGGGACCATGTACGACGGCAGCCGCGCGCCGAGCAGTTCGCGCAGCTCGGCCGGCTCGTAGGAGGTCTCCGGGGCGAGCACCGTGTACGCGACGAGCTCCTTCTGGCCCGGAACGTCCTCGCGGAGCACGACCACGGCGTCACGGATGCCGTCCAGCTCCGTCAACGCGGCCTGGATCTCACCGAGTTCGACCCGGTAGCCGCGGATCTTGATCTGTCCGTCGGCGCGGCCGAGGAACTCCAGGGAGCCGTCGGGCAGCCGGCGGGCGATGTCACCGCTGCGGTAGAGACGGGAGCCGGGCGGGCCGAACGGGTCGGGCACGAAGCGCTCCGCCGTCAGCGCCGGGCGGCCCAGGTAGCCGCGGGCCACGCCGGGGCCCGCGACGTGGATCTCCCCGAAGACGCCGACGGGGACCGGCTCGCCCCACGCGTCCAGGAGGTGCACCCTGAGGTCGCCGAGGGGGACCCCGATCGGGTTGCCCGCGTCGGGGCGCAGGTCGGCGGGGCCCACCTGGTAGTAGGTGGTGTGCACCGTGGTCTCGGTGATCCCGTACATGTTGAGCAGCGCCGGACGGTCCAGACCGAGCCGGTCCACCCACGGCTGGAGGCCCGGGACCTGGAGCTTCTCACCGGCGAAGACGACGACGCGCAGCCGCAGCCGGCCGATGCGTTCGTCGCCCTCGGCGGCCGCGGACACCAGCGCGCGGAACGCGGACGGCGTCTGGTTGAGGACGGTGACCCGCTGTTCGACCAGCAGGTCGAGGAACTCGTCCGGGGAGCGGGTCACCGCGGCGGGCACGACCACGAGCCGCCCGCCGTGCAGCAGCGCGCCCCACATCTCCCAGACCGAGACGTCGAAGGCGTAGCTGTGGAAGAGCGGCCAGACGTCCTCGGGGGAGAAGCCGTAGTGGCGGTCGGCGGTGGTCAGCAGCCGCAGCACATTGCGGTGGGTGAGGCACACGCCCTTGGGGCGGCCCGTGGAGCCTGAGGTGTAGATGACGTAGATCAGCTGGTCGGGGTGGCCGGCCGCGGCCGGATTCGACTCCGGCAGCGCCGCCCACGCCGTGCTGTCGCGCTCCTGGTCGAGCACGACCAGCGGGCCGTCGTGGATGCCCTCCACCAGGGCCACGTGCGCGGACTCGGTCAGCACGGCGAGGGGCCCCGCGTCGCCGACGACGTAGCCGAGGCGCTCGGCCGGGTTGGCCGGGTCGAGCGGCAGGTAGCCGGCGCCGGACTTCAGCACGCCGAGGATCGCGGGGATCAGCTCGGGGCCGCGCTCCACGCAGATGCCCACGACCAGGTCGGGGGCGGCGCCGAGGGCGATCAGCCGGTGGGCGACGCGGTTGGCGCGGGCGTTCAGCTCCGCATAGGTGAGGGCCTGGCCGTCGGCGACGACCGCGATCGCGTCCGGGGTGGCCGCGGCCCGCGCCTCGAACACCTCGTGGACGAGCCGGGGATCGGCCGCCTCGGCGGTGAGCGGGTCGATGAGGACGGCGAGTTCGGCCTCGTCCACGACGCTCAGCTCGGACAGCCGGGCGTCCGGGGTGTCCGCCACGGCGTGCAGCAGACGCACCAGGTGGCGGGCGAACCGGGTGGCGGACGACCGGTCGAACAGCGCGGTGGCGTACTCGAACTGGCCCTGGAGGGACCCGTCCGGGGACTCCTCGACCTGCAACTGGAGGTCGAACCGGGCCACCGAGGCGGGCACGGCGAAGGGCTCCACGCGTACGCCCGGCAGGTCGTAGGCGGCGGTGCGGGACTCGTGCAGGGTGAAGGCGGCCTGGAACAGCGGGGTGCGCGAGAGGTCCCGCTCGGGCTGGAGCTCGTCCACCAGCCGGGCGAACGGCGTCTCCTGGTGGTCGAAGGCGTCCAGGACGACGGAGCGGCCCCGCTCCAGCAGAGCGCTGAAACGGGGATCGCCGTCCCACCCGGCCCGCATCACCAGGCTGTTGATGCCGTAGCCGATGAGCTGCTGCAATTCGGGGCGCACCCGCCCGGAGACCACGGTGCCGACCGCGATGTCGGTGCTCGACGTGTACTTCGACAGCAGGGTCTGGTAGGCGGTCAGCAGCACCGTGAACAGCGTGGTGCGGTGGGCGGCGGCCAGCTCCCGCAGCCGTGCGGACAGCGCGTCCGGCAGGGCGAACGTCTCGGTGGCGCCCGCCGTGTCCCGCACCGGCGGACGCGGCCGGTCGGTGGGCAGTTCGAGCGGGGCCACCCCGGCGAGCTGCTGCCGCCAGTAGTCCAGGTGCGGGGCGAGCGCGGCACCCTCCGTGCGCCCGGCCTGCCACTCGGCGTAGTCGGCGTACTGCACCTCCAGCGCGGGACCGGGCTGCTCGCCCCGGTAGCAGGCGCTGAGGTCGCGGGCGAAGATCTGGGTGGACCAGGCGTCGCAGGCGATGTGGTGGAAGAGCAGGGCGAGCACCCAGTCCTCGTCGTCCAGCCGGAACAGGCGGACCCGCAGTGGCCATTCGGCGCCCAGGTCGAAGGGCTCACGGGCGCAGGCGGCGGCCCGGGTGCGGGCCTCGGACGGGCGCTCGGCGGCGGGCAGGGCACCGAGATCGGTGGTGGTGAACGGCACCGGCCCCGCGGGATCGACCAGCTGTACGGGCCGGCCGGCCACGAAGTCGTAGCGGGTGCGCAGGATCTCGTGCCGGGCGGCGACCGCGTCCACGGCCCGGCGCAGCGCGGCCTCGTCCAGCGGGCCGGTCAGCCGCAGCGTCAGCGGGACGATGTACTCGTGGCTGTCCGGTTCGAGCCGCTGCAGGAACCACATCTGCTGCTGGCCCGGGGACAGCCGCAGCGGCCGCTCCCGGTCGGCGCGCGGGATCTCGGGCCGGCGCTGCTCGGTGGTGCGGCCCGCCAGCCGGCGCAGCAGTTCAGCGCGCAGGCGGTCGCCGGTGGAAGAGTGCTCTGCGCCGGTGGTCATGCGGAGTGCTCCTTGGTCTGCGAGGAGTGCGGAAGGTTCGGGGAGGACCCGTCGGTGTCGGCGCCGTCGAGTTCGGCCTGGACGAGTGCCTCGACGGCGCGGGCGAGCCGGGCCGGCGTGGGATCTTCGAAGAGGGCGCGCAGCGGCAGGGCGACCTGGAACTCGTTCTGGATCGCGGAGATCAGCCGGATGCCGAGGATGGAGTTGCCGCCGCTGTGGAAGAAGTCGTCGTCCATGCCGGGCTCCTGGCCGAGCAGACCGGCCCAGACGGCGGCGATCCGCTCCTCGACGATGTCGCGCGGACCGGTGTGCCCGGCCGTGGCGTCCGCGGCGGCCGGGTCGGGCAGCGCGGCCCGGTCGAGCTTGCCGTTGGGCGTCAGCGGTACGGCGTCGATCGTGACGAAGTCGGTGGGGACCATGTAGGCGGGCAGTGACCGGGCGCAGTGCTCGGTCAGTTCACCGGCCGACGGCGGCCGGGACCCGGCGGGCACGGTGTACGCCGTCAGGCCCTGCCCGGCGAGGACGACGGCCTCGCGGACGCCGGGGTGGGCGACCAGCACCGACTCGATCTCGCCGGGTTCGACGCGGTGGCCGCGCACCTTGATCTGCTGGTCGACGCGGCCGAGGAACTCCACGGTGCCGTCCGGGAGCCGGCGGGCCAGGTCGCCGGTGCGGTAGAGGCGGTCGCCGGGCCGCCCGTAGGGGTCGGGCAGGAAGCGCTCGGCGGTCTGGCCGGGCCGGCCGGTGTAGCCGCGGGCGACTCCGGTGCCGCCCACGTACAGCTCGCCGACACCGCCGGGCGGCACCGGGCGCAGCCCGTCGTCGAGGACGTACATCGACATGCCGGGCAGCGGACGGCCGATGGGCACGGTGCCCTCGACCGGCTCGTCCACCGGGTGCACACAGGTGCCGACGGAGCACTCGGTGGGCCCGTACTCGTTGACGAGCCGGCCCGGCCCGAGCAGCCCCAGCCAGCGGGAGGCGGCCTCGCCGGGGAACGCCTCGCCCGCCACCACGACCACCTCGGCCAGGCCGGCCGCCTGCTCGTCGGTGAGCTGGTGGGAGAGGATCTCCAGATGCCCGGGGGTCAGCTTCAGGAAGCTGTAGGGGGCGTGGGCGGCGAGCGTCGCCCCGAGGTCGGCGAGGTCGAGTCCGGCGGGCAGCAGGTGCAGCGGCTGCCCGGCGGCCAGCGCCGCGTACAGATTGGGTACGACCAGGTCGTAGGCGGTGGAGGAGAACAGGGCCGCGCCGGTGCCGCCGCGGCCGGCCAGGTCGCGGACCGCCCAGGCCACGTGGTTGGCCAGGCCGCGGTGCTCGACCCGGACCCCCTTGGGCCGGCCGGTGGAACCCGAGGTGAAGATCACGTAGGCGGTGGCCCGCGGATCGCTTCGGCGCGTCGGCGGCTCGGCCGGCAGCCGCTCCAGCAGCTCCCGGTCGCGGTCCAGGACCACGAGTTCGCCGGGGAACAGGTGTGCCACCCGGGCGCCGTGCGCCGCCGAGGTGATCAGCACACCGGCGCCCGCGTCGGCGAGCATGGCGGCGACGCGCTCGGCGGGGTGCTCCGGGTCGAGCGGCAGATACCCGGCGCCGGCCTTCCAGCTGCCGAGGAACGCGCCGACCAGGTCCGGGCCGCGGTCGAGCAGGACACCGACCACGGACTCGGTGCCCACCCCGGAATCACGCAGCCGGTGCGCGATCCGGTTGGCGGTGGTGTCCAGCTCGCCGAAGGTGACGGCCCGTTCGCCCCGCAGCGCCGGGGCGTCCGGCTGCTCGGCCGCCCGGGCCTCGATCATCTCCAGCACGGTGCGGTCCTCGGGGTCGGCGAGCGTCTGGCCCGCGCCCGGGTTGAACTCCACCAGCTGGCGGTGGCGTTCGGCGTCGTCGAGCATCTCCAGATCGGCGAGCCTGGTGTCCGGCGCGGTCGCCGCGTGCGTGAGCAGCCGCACCAGCTGGGCACCGAACCGCTCCACGGTGGCGTGCTCGAACAGTGCCGTGGCGTACTCCAGGACGCCGACGATCGTGCCGTCCGCACGCGGCCGCAGGAACAGGCTGAGGTCGGTCTTGGCGATCCGCCAGGAGTCACCGAGTTCGGCCAGCTCCCCGAAGTCGACGCCCGCGGTGGTGAGTTCGGCGTCGAGCAGATCGAAGGCGGCCTGGTAGACGGGGGTACGGGACGGATCGCGGCCCTCCTGCACCTCCTCGACGAGCCGGTCGAAGGGCAGTTCCTGGTGGGCGAACGCGTCCAGGGTGACCGCGCGCACCCGGCGCAGCGCCTCGTCGAAGCCGAGCCCGCCGTCCACATCGACGCGCAGCGGCAGCGAGTTGAGGAAGAACCCGACGAGGTGCTCCGTCTCCGGCCGGGTGCGGCCGACGACCGGGGTGCCCACGACGATGTCGCTCTCCCCGCTGTGCCGGGCGAGCAGCGTGGCGAACGCGGTGAGCAGCGTCATGAACAGGGTGGCGCCGTGCGCGCGGCCCAGCTCGGTCAGCGGGCGCACCACCTCCGCGGGGATGGTCAGCGGGACGACGGCGCCGCGGTGGTCGCGGCGCGCGGGGCGCCGGTGGTCGGTGGGCAGCGGCAGCGGGGTGTGCCCGGCGAGCGTTCCGCGCCAGTGCGCGGCGTCCGCCGCCAGCCGGTCCTCGGTGAGCCGGGCGCGCTGCCAGGCCGCGTAGTCCACGTATCCGAAGGGCAGTTCGGGCAGGGCGGGGGAGCGGCCGGCGGCGAACGCCGCGTGCGCCTCGGTGAACTCGCGTTCCAGGATCACCGACGACCAGCCGTCGCAGGCGATGTGGTGCACGGTGATCACCAGCAGTGGGGCGCCCTGCGGGAATCGGACCAGCACCGCCCGCCACAGCGGACCCCGCTCCAGGTCGAAGCCGCGCGCGAACCGCTCCGCCAGAAGGTCGCCGAGCGCGGCCCGTTCCACGGTGGTCTCGGTCAGCTCGACCCGGCCGGGCGCCGCGAGGCGCGGCCCCTGCTCCACGAGATCGGCCGGGAAGCGGGTGCGCAGCGCCTCGTGCCGCCGCTCCAGCAGATCCAGGGCCCGCTGCACGTCGTCGGTGTGGGCGCCCTCGGGCAGGTCGATCAGCAGCGGGGAGACCCACTCGGCGCCGCCCGGCTCCAGCCGGTCGAGGAAGGCGAGCCGCTGCTGGCCGAAGGAGAACGGCAGGCGGCCCGCGCGGGGAACGGCGACGAACGGCTCGTCGGCCGACGCCTCCTCGATCAGTCGCGCCTGTGCCTCCAGCGTGGAGGAGGTGAACAGGGCGGCGAGTTCGATCGCCGCGCCGGACCGGTCGCGCAGGCGCGCGGCGAGCCGGGTCAGGCTGAGCGAGGTGCCGCCGAGCTGGAAGAAGTCGTCGCCCGCACCGGGGTCGGTCACGCCCAGCACCTCGGTCCACACCTCGGCGACGGTGCGCTCCTCGTCGGTGCGCGGCGCGATGTGCTCCTGGGCGGCCGACAGCTCGGGCGCCGGGGCGGGCAGCGCGGCGCGGTCGACCTTGCCGTTCGCGGTCAGCGGCAGTTCGGTGAGCGGGACCAGCTGGGTGGGGACCAGCGCCGCGGGCAGCCGGCCCGCCAGGAACGGCCGCCAGTCGCGCGGCGGGCGCCCGTCACCGGTGACGCTGTAGGCGACCAGGCGCATGCCGCCGTCGTGGGCGGGCGCGGCGACGACCACGGCCGCCTCGACCTCCGGGTGCGCCAGCAGGGCCGCGGAGACCTCGCCCGGCTCCACCCGTACCCCGTTGACCTTGACCTGTTCGTCGGCGCGGCCCCGGTACTCCAGGGTCCGGTCCGAACGCCAGCGCACCAGGTCGCCGGTGCGGTAGAGCCGGGAGCCGGGCGGCCCGTAGGGGTCCGGCACGAACCGCTCGGCGGTCAGCCCCGGGCGGCCCAGATAGCCGCGGGCCACCCCGGCACCGGCCGCGTACAGCTCGCCGATGACACCGACCGGCACCGGCCGGCCGCCCGGATCGAGGACCAGCACCCGCATGCCGTCGAGCGGGCGGCCGATCGGGACGGGACCGCCGTCCTGCCCGGCGTCGTACGCCTGGGCCGTGATGTCGATGGAGCATTCGGTCGGCCCGTACGTGTTCCAGATCCGCAGGTCCGCGCTGCCGCTGCGGTCCAGCGCGCGCCGGCACAGCTCCGCGTGCAGCGGTTCCCCGGCCGAGAACAGCAGCCGCAGGCCCTTCAGTTCTCCCCAGGCGGACTCGTCGACCAGCAGCCGCAGCACCGACGGCACCACCTGGAGCACGGTGATGTCCCGGTCCGCGGCGCAGCGCACCAGGACCGCCGGGTCCCGCTCGGCACCCACCGGCGCGAGGACCAGGGTCGCCCCGCCGACCAGCGGCGCGAACACCTCCCAGGTGGCGGCGTCGAAGCCCATCGTCGTCTTCTGGAGCACCCGGTCGCCGGGGCCGATGCCGTGCTCGCGCACGCTCCAGCGCACCCGGTTGGCGATGCCCTCGTGGGTGACCACCACGCCCTTGGGCCGGCCGGTGGAGCCCGAGGTGTACACCGCGTAGGCGGCGCCGTCGGGATCGGCCGGGGTGTCCGGCGCGTCGGCGGGCAGGGCGGCGAGGGTCTCGCGCCGCTCCGCCAGGCCGAGCGCCGGGGCGCCGAACAGCGTCCCGGCGGGCGCGGACTCGGTGATCACCAGCGCGAGCCCGGCGTCCGCGGCCATCCACTCCAGCCGTTCGGCCGGGTGCGCCGGGTCGAGCGGCACGTAGGCGGCGCCGGCCTTCCACACCGCGAGGAGGCTGACGACGAGGTCGAGACCGCGGTGCAGATGCACACCGACCAGGGACTCACGCGTGACACCCGAGCGGCGCAGCAGCACCGCGAGCCGGCGCGCGCGGGCGTCCAGCTCGGCGTAACTGTGGGAGTCCCCCTGCGCGGTGACGACCGCGACGGCGTCCGGAGTCCAGGCAGTCTGCCGCGCGACGACTTCGGCGAGCGTGGCGAGATGGGCGGTGTCGGTTGCGTCGTCCTGACGGATCTGCGTGGTCATCTTGGGATTCCTCTGCTGGACAGCTGCGGCCGGACGGTGGGGCACGGCGGGTTCGGGAGCACGGAGGCGGGCGTGCGTCCCCGAGCGGCGTACGTCTGACATGCGGCGAAGACGCGGAAGCGAACGGCGGGGCCGGAACGAAGGGGACCGGAGGGCAAAAGGGAGCGCCGGCCCGTCGGGGGAACCGGGCCGGCGCGCTCGGGGTCAGGACGCGAGCGGGGCGCCCTCGTCCTGGCTCTGCTCCATGCGCAGGCGGAGGCTGAGCGGCCGCATGTCGGTCCAGACCTCCTCGATCCGCTGGAGGCACGCCTCCTTGGGGCCCTCGGTGCCCTCCGCGTGCCAGCCGGCGGGAAGGTCACGGTCGGCCCACCAGATCGAGTACTGCTCCTCGTCGTTGCGGACCACGCGGTAGGCGCGCTCGTCGTTGTGGCTCTCACTCATGGTGGCTGACTCCCTGTCGGATGATGATGCGCCGGCCGCCGCGCGGCCCACGCCCGGTACAACTGTTCGGGTGGCGGCTATATCGCGCCCATACGGCCCATACGCCGGATCGATGCGCGTCAGCCGCGGCGGTTTTTCAACTCGGCGAGGAATTCCAGGCTTTTCAGGGTCTGCTCGGTGCTGACCCCGAAGTCGACCAGGCAGCCGATCTCGTCGACGCCGACCTCCTGGAGGAGATCCACCACCCGCTCGCCCTGTTCGACGGTGCCGAACATGCCCTGCCGCTCGAAGAACCGGGTGAACCCGCGCTCCACGAGATAGGCGACGTCGGACTCCTTGATGTCGGCGGAGTCGAAGGTGCCCGGCCGGTTGCCGATGGAGCCGGAGATCAGCCCGAACGAGGTCTTGAGATAGCCCGACAGCGGACCCCGGACCAGCTCGCGCACCTCCTCGGTGGAGGAGCCGAGGAAGGTGTGCAGCATCAGCACCACATGCCCCGAGCCCTGCGCGTGGTGCGCGCGGTACGACTCCCGGTAGGCGGCGATCTTCGTGCGCAGCTCGTCGATGTCCTGGCTGAGCAGGTGCGTGAGGACGCCGCCGCCCTGCGCGCCGGCCTTGCGGAAGGTGTCGGCGCTGCCGGCGCTGGTGATCCAGAACGGCAGCTCGGGCTGGATCGCCGGCGGGAAGACGCGCACCTCGGCGGGTTCGTTCTTGCCGTCGGGCAGGGTCACCGACTCCCCGCGCCACAGCCGGCGCACCGTGTCGATCGTCTCGTCCATCACCTCGCGGCGCGTGCTGTGCGCGTCGGGCCGCATCACGAAGTCGGCCGGGTGCCAGCCGGAGGCGAAGGAGATGCCGACCCGGCCGCCGGAGAGGTTGTCGACGACCGACCAGTCCTCGGCGATCCGCAGCGGGTGGTGCAGGGGCGCGACCACGCTGCCGGCCCGGATCTGGACGCGTTCCGTGGCCACGGCGAGTGCCGCGCCGGTGACCGCCGGGTTGGGGTAGAGGCCGCCGAAACGGTGGAAGTGCCGCTCGGGAGTCCAGACGGCGGTGAAGCCGTTGCGGTCCGCGAACCTGGCGCCCTCCAGGAAAAGTTCGTAGCGATCCGCGCCGCTCGTGTCGTCACTGTCGTTGGCGAAATAGAAAAGGCTGAAATCCACCTCGGCTCCTCGGTCCGAATCGGATGCGCAGGGCGTTCTCCGCACCCGACGAAGACCGTAGAAGCCGGGGATATCGGTGCGGTTTCACCCTTCTTTCGGCGGCCCGGAAGGGGCCGCGGGTCCGGTCAGGCGCCGCCGAGTGCGAGCAGCGCCGCCAGGTCGTCCTCGTCGGTCAGTGGGACATCGGCGACCCGGCGTTCGGGGTCGTCCGCCGCCACCCGCAGGAAACGCTCGTAGCACCGGGCGAAACGCTCGACGCTCTCGTGGTCGAACAGGTCGGAGTCGTAGGTGAGCACCCCGACCAGACCGTGCGCGCCCTGGTGCAGGGTGAGCATCAGGTCAAGCTGCCCCTCCTGGCTGGGCTCGTCGATACGGCTGACCCGCAGGCCCGCGAACTCGGCCGGGGTACCTTCCGGTTCGCCCGGCGCGGGTGGCGGGAACCGCGCGTCGAGGTCGCTCATCTGCAACAGCAGCGCGCCCAGCCGCACCAGCGGCCCGCGCCGGCCCGGCGGCAGCACCGCGGTGGCCGGCAGCCGGACGTGCCGCATGCCCTCCAGCAGCTGCCTGCCGCTCTCCTTGGCCAGCGCCGCGAAGGTGGTGCCGGCGCCGACCCGGACCCGCACCGGGATGCTGTTCAGATAGCAGCCGAAGACCGCGCGGTCGGGGCGGGCGCGGGTGCTCGCCGGGGTCCCCACCATGATGTCCTGCTCACCGGTCCAGCGGGCGAGCAGCGCCAGGTAGGCGGCCAGCAGCAGCGGATAGGGCCGCGCGCCCACCGACTTGGCGGCCCGCTGCAGATCGTCCGACAGCACCGCGAGGTCAAGCCGTACGGTGCCGCCCGTGTGGCTGGGCACCGGCGGCCGGGGCCGGTCGGTGGGCAGCTCCGTGGTGACGGCCCCGGCCAGCAGCTCCGTCCAGTAGGCGTGGTCGCGCCGCCCGGCCGGGGTGCCGGGGTGGCCGGCCTCCTCCGCGACGTACTCGTCGTAGCCGCGGGCGATGTCCGCCAGCACCGGTTCCTCGCCGGCCACCAGACAGCGGTAGACGGTGAAGACCTCGTCCAGCAGCAGCGCGTACGAGGAGAAGTCCCCGGCGATGTGGTGCACGGCCAGCGACAGCGCGAAGTCGTCCGCCGCGCGCCGGTACAGCAGCGCCCGCAGCGGCCCGGTGCGTTCCAGGGTGAACGGCAGCCGGGCCGCCTCGCGCAGCAGCCCGAGGAGCGCCCCGTCGCTCGTGCCCGGCACGTCGACGACCTCCAGCGCGGCGGGCGGCTGCGTGCGAGGCAGCCGTACGGGTTCGCCGGCCACCTCGGCGAAGCAGGAGCGCAGCATCTCGTGCCGGCGGCAGACCAGGTCAATGGCGCCCGCCAGGGCGGCGGTGTCCAGGGGGCCGCGGATCCGCAGGGACAGCAGCATGGTGTAGGCGTGCCCGGCCGGGGCCATGCGGTACGCCGTCCACAGCGACTGCTGGGCCGCGCTGAGCGGCCGGGACTCGCTCACCACGACAGGCCCCCGTCCACCTGGAAGACCTGGCCGGTGATGTAGCCGGCCCGCTCCGAGACCAGGAACGCGACCAGTTCGGCCACCTCCTCGGGCCGCCCGAAGCGGCGCATCGGGATCGAGCCGAGCAGGTCCTTGGTGACCTTCTCCGACAGCCCGGCGGTCATGTCCGTCTCGATCAGCCCGGGAGCCACGACGTTGGCGCGCAGCCCGCTGCGTCCCGTCTCCTTGGCGAGCGCCTTGGTGAAACCGATGATGCCCGCCTTGGAGGCGGAGTAGTTCGTCTGGGAGGCGTTGCCGTGCACGCCGGCCACCGAGGACAGCGTGACCACGGCACCCGTGCGGCGGCGCATCATCGAGTAGGTGACGGCCCGGCACAGATTGAAGGTGCCGTCCAGGTTGGTGCGCAGCACCTCGTCCCAGGACGCGTCGGACATCCGCGCCAGCGGCGCGTCGCGGATGATGCCGGCCGCCGTCACCAGGGCGTCGACGGGACCGAGGGTCCCCTCGATGTCCTGGACGAACCCGGCGACACCCGCCCGGTCGGTGACGTCGACGCGGCGGGACAGCACCCGCGCCCCGTGCTGCCGGGCCTCCTTGGCCGTGGCCTCGGCGGCCTCGTGATCGGACGCGTAGCAGAAGGCGATGTCGTGGCCGTCGCGGGCGAGCCGCGCGACCACCGCGCGGCCGATGCCGCGCGAGCCGCCGCTGACCAGCGCCACCGGCCGGTTACCGGTCTCGCTCATGTCGTCTCTTCCTCGTTCCCGTGTGTCGTGGGGCTCAGCCGGGCGGCGCGCCCAGCAGCGCGGC
Source organism: Streptomyces sp. SCPE 10 (assembly GCF_051980735.1). Lineage (NCBI taxonomy): Bacteria > Bacillati > Actinomycetota > Actinomycetes > Kitasatosporales > Streptomycetaceae > Streptomyces > Streptomyces sp. SCPE 10. Next base: position 5,854,824 of record NZ_CP197069.1, read on the forward strand.
GCCGACCCGGCCGTCGGCCACGAAGGTGATCAGTGCCGTTGCCCGCAGCGGATGCGGGCCGTTCGCGGCGAGCGCCGCCGCGACCTGGAACGCGGGCGCGGCGGAGCCCGCGTGGCCCAGCCGGTGCCCGGGGGCCAGCTGCCGCACGGCGTGCGACCCGCCGAACAGCCCGTCGAGCGCGCTGTCCTCCTGCTCGCCGAGCGGCCCGTCCGGGTCCGAGCGGACGACGAGGGTGATCTCGTCGGCGCCGGTACGGGCGTCGTCCAGCAGATCGGTCACACAGCGGTGGAGCGCCTTGCCGGCCTCCCCGCCCGAGCGGGGGTGGTACGCCCGGAACCGGGTGCCGAGCAGCGTGGCGAGCGGGCCGCGGCCCCGTGCCGCGGCGCCGTCGGCCGACTCGACGACGAACAGCGCGCCGCCCTCGGCGACCGGCGGGGCCGCGCCCTCGCCCCGGTGCAGGGCGTCCTCCAGCAGCACCCGCTCCTCGGTGTACTCCTCGGCCGCCCCGGCCAGCAGCACCTGGGCGCGGCCCTGGCGCAGCAGCCTGGCCGCCTGGCCGAGCACGAGCAGCCCCCCGGCGGGACCCGCGGTCAGCGTCGTGTTGGGCCCCTTGAGACCGTGCACGATGGCGCTGCGGCTGGCCGCGCAGTTGACCGCGGTCGACGGGAAGCGGGCCACGTCCACGTGGAAGGGCAGTCGCTCCCGGTAGGACCGGCCGGTGAACTCCAGGCCGGTCCGGTGGCTGCCGGAGGTGGCGAACACCATGCCGGTGTCCTCCGGGGCGCTGCCGAGGCCGCCCTCCTGCCCGGCGAGCAGCAGTTCGCTCAGCCGCAGGGTGAGCCGGGTCAGCCGGTCCAGCGAGCGCAGCCCCCGGGTGCCCGGGTACTCCATCGAGAACCCGGGCACGATGCCCGCCCGCACGGGCGTGCCGGGCACGAACTCGCTGTCCACCGTGGCGATGGCCTCCGTCCCGGCGGCCAGCCCGGCCCGGAAGGCGTCGGCGCCCTCCCCCCAGGGGGACAGCGCCGACCAGGCGGTGATCACCGGCCGTGCGGCCGTGGTGGTCGTCATGCGCCTGCCCCCGCTCCGGCCGCCCCGGGGCCGTCGTAACGCCCCAGGACCACCACGGCGTTGTTGCCGCCGAAGGCCATCCCGTTGTTCTGGGTGACGCGCGGCCGCGCGGCCACGGCCACGTTGGGCACGCAGTCCACGTCGCACTCCGGGTCCGTGGTCCGGTGGTTGATCGTCGGCGGCAGGAAGCCCTCCGTCATCGCCAGCACGCAGGCGATGGTGCCGAGGGCGCTGGCCGCGCCCAGGGTGTGCCCGAGCATCGACTTCAGGGCGCTCACCGGAGGCAGGTCCGCGCCGAACACCTCACGCAGGGCGGCCGCCTCGACGATGTCGTTGGCCTTGGTACCGGTGCCGTGCGCGGAGACGTAGTCGACGTCCGCGCCGCTCACCCCCGCGTCCCGGTGCGCGGCACGGACCGCGCGGACCACCCCGTCGCGGTCCGGAGCGGTCGGGTGGTGGGCGTCGCAGCTCAGCCCGTAACCCAGCACCTCGGCCAGGATCCGGGCGCCGCGCGCCAGCGCCGCCCCCAGCGGCTCCAGCACGAGCATCCCGGCGCCCTCCGCGACGATCATCCCCTTGCGGTCGGCGTCGAAGGGCCGGCACACGTCCGGGGACATCGCGCCGAGCCGGTAGAAGCCCGCGAACGTCTTGCGGGACAGCGCGTCCGTGCCCCCGCACAGCGCCACGTCCGCCTCGCCGTCGCGCAGCGCGTCCAGCCCCTGGCCCACCGCGTAGTTGCCCGCCGCGCAGGCGGTGGGCACGGTGACCGACTCCACGTCCTCCAGCCGCAGTTCGTTGACGACGGCGTCGGAGAGCCGCTCGGCCGGCGTGCGCCGCGCGATGTCCGGGTCCGGGCGCACCTCGCCGGTCCGGTGCCGCCGCTCGGCGAGCTGGTCCGACTCCTTGGTGCCGCCGTCGGTCGTACCGACCGAGACCAGCACCCGCCGGTGCCGCAGTTCCTCCTCGTCGAGGCCGGCTTCCCGAACAGCCAGCCTGGTGGCCGCCACCGCGAACTGGGCGGCCCGTCCGTACTCCCGGGGGTCTTCGGCGCGGAACCAGTCCGCGGCCTCGAAGCGGCCGACCTCGCCCACGTTCCAGTGCGCGAAGCCGGCGCGTCCGAACTCCTCGAGAGGGCCGATCCCGCTGCGCCCCGCGCGCAGCGACCGGGCGAATTCGGCGGTCCCGGTGCCAAGACCGGAGACGACGCCCATTCCGGTGACCACGACCCGCCGGTCACCCGCCCTACGGCCGGCGGTCACTTCGCTTCGGACTCCGCGACGACGGCGTACACGCCGTCCAGGTTGGTCATGCCTTCGATGGGTGCTGTCGACAGGTCGAAGCCGAGGGTCCGCTCCATCTCGGCCAGGATCTCGATGGTCCGGAGCGAGTCCGCGTCGAGGTCCTCGACGAAGAGGGTGGTGTCGGTGACGTCGGCCGGGTCCACTTCGAGGACGTCGCAGACGATCTTCTTGATCGCCGCTCTGGTCTCCGCGCTGAGTTCCTTGCCCGCTCTGGTAGCGCTCATGTCGATCTCCCGGTCTTCTCGGTGGAGAGCTCTCGGCGAGCTCATGGAGATCCTGCGACGACGAGCTATTCGGACCCTATAAATGGCCCTCAATCACCCTTTGAACACAGCGAGTTGGCCGACAAGCGACTGTCCAGTACGTCAGGTGCCTGCTACACGCACCCGCGCATGGCACGACGGCGGTCCCTGCCGGTCGCGGAACCGCCGTCGGCGTGAACGGGTGCCCGGGGCCGCCGGGCGCCCGCTCATTCCGTCGTGGTCAGCCGGACCGCGGGGGTGCGCAGCGCCACCCAGGCGGGCAGCACCGTCGCCAGCAGCGCCACCACCACGCAGGCACCCGCGGTCACCGCGAACGGCAGCCCCGGCAGCGTCACCCGCGTGCTCACCACGAGCTGCTGGAGCCCCGCCCACAGCCCCGCCGCGTTGAGCGCGACCACCACCGCGGCCATCACCACACCGGTGCCGGCCACCAGCACACTCTCACCGGCGACCATGCGCAGCAGCTGCCCGGGCGTCGCACCGCCCAGGCGCAGCACGGCCAGTTCCCGGGCCCGCTGCCCGGTCGACATCGTCAGGGTGTTGGCCACGGCCACCCCGGTGTAGAGCATGGCGATGCCGCCGACGATCAACAGGGCCATCCGGGTCTGCTGGTTGACGGTGTCGTCCACCGCGGCCCGGTACCCGGCGATCGGCACCGCCCGCGCCGACATGCCCCGCACGGCCGTGCCCAACTCCCGCTGCACGGCGGCCCGGTCGGCGCCCTTCGCCAGCTTGACGTACACCGCGTCCGGCAGCGCCCGGCCCGCGTACTTCGGGGTCAGCACCGCCGCGCTGCCGCCGGCGCTCGCCTTGGTGACGGCGACCACCTTCAGCCGCTTCTCGGTGCCGTCCGCGAGCCACACCGTCACCGTGTCGCCGACGTGCCGGTTCCAGGTCTCGTCCACGATGATCGACCGGTCGTCCAGCCCGCGCGCGTCACCGTGCACCACCGGCAGCGTCAGCAGACCGCCGAGCGCCTTCGGGGCGACGGTGAGCGCGTCGTACGGCAGCAGCGGAGCACCGGCCGGGAACACCAGCAGATTGGGGCCGGGAATCGTGTACACACCGGTCGGCACGGTGGTGGCCGTCTCGATGCCCGGCACCGCGCGCACCTTGTCCACCACGGCCCGGCTCAGGCCCGGCGTGTGGTCCGGCGCCACCACGAAGTCGTTGCCGCGCACCCGCTCGTACGCCTCGCTGCGGGCCACCCCGGACAGCGTGCCCGAGGTGCTCCACAGCGCCGAGAACAGCCCCACCGTGATCAGCACCGGCGCCACCGTGGCCGCGGTACGGCGCAGCGCCGTCACCGTGTTGGCCTGCACCAGCATCGGGCCCGCGCCGCGCAGCGCCGCGAACGGCGCCGTCACCACCCGCACCACGAACGGGATGACCACCGGGCACAGCAGCGCGCCCGCCACGATCAGGGCCGGCGCCGCCATCGGGGTGATGTCGCCCCAGTAGGCGGGCGGCAGCAGCGGCGTGGCCAGCAGCAGCACCCCGCCGACCGCCAGCGCGGCGATCCCCGCCAGCCAGCGCAGGGCGTTCATCGCACGCCGTTCGACCGCGGACTCCCGCAGCGCCTCCAGCGGGCGGATGCGGCCCGCCCGCACCACCGCGACCCCGGAGCCCAGCACCGCGAGCAGCACGCCGATCAGGAAGGCCAGCACCAGCACCAGCAGCGTGCTCCAGCCCAGCCGCACCCGGAACCACTCCGGCGCCAGCCCCCAGGCGCTCATCCGGCCCGCCAGCGCAGGCCCGCCGGCCAGCCCCAGCAGACAGCCCGCGGCCGAGGCCACCGCGCCGACCAGCGCCGCCTCGGCCAGCACCAGCTTGCCGACCTGCACCGGGGTCGCCCCGGTGGCCCGCAGCACCGCCAGCTCCCGGCGGCGCTGGGCCACCGAGAAGGCGAAGGTGGTGCCGACGACGAACGCGGCGACGAACGCGGCCACCCCGGTCGCCATGCCGAGCATGGTGGACACGCCCACGAGGGCCACCTCGTCGGCGTGGGCCCGCGGGTCGGCCTGGACGCGGTCCGCGCCGGCCAGCACCTGGGCCCGGTCCTCCACCGCGGTGCGCACCTTGTCCACGTCCCCGTAGGAGACCAGCGCGTCCACCCGCGGGGACAGGGCGGCGGCCTCGGCGTCGGAGAAGAACAGGGCCGACTCGAAGGAGACGTCGTCCGTGACGCCGGAGACGGTGAAGGGACGCGGCCCGGACGCCGTCAGCACGGTCACTCGCTCGCCGGGCGCGGCCCCCGACTTCGCGGGCACGGCCACCTCCCCGGCCCCGGCCGGCGCCTGGCCCCGCAGCAGCCGGTACCCGCCGAACGCGGCCGACGACCAGGGGTGCCCGACCTGGTCGGACGGCCCGGAGCGGGCCGTGCCCGAGCCGCCGAGCTGGGCGTAGAAGGTGCGGTCGGCGACCGCCTTGCCGACCGCGGAGACATCGCGGACCAGCGCGGGCGCCAGGCCCTTCGGTTCCTTCAGGGGTTCGCTCTCGATGCCGCCCCACGGATCGGACATGCTCAGGTCCGGTTCGCCGCGGACGATCACCGGGGCCTTCGCGAACCGGCCGGGGCCGTGCTCGTGCGAGGTGACGCTCGCCGCGAGGACGAGCCCCATCGTGGACAGCAGGGCGGCGCCGAGCATCAGCGCGATGAAGGTCCCGGTGAAGGCGGACAGCCGGCTCCGCAGCGTGTACCAGGCAATGTTCAGCATGAAAGGGGGCTCTCCAGTTGTGCGAGCGCGCGGGGGCGGTCAGCCGGCGACGAGTACCTTCACGTCTCCGGCGAACGTACGCGCCTTGATGTGCCGTTCGCTGCTCGAATCCGTTTTCACCTCCACCTTTTTCGACCCCAACGTGGTCGAGGCGGACACCTGGTAGCCGCTGTCCGGCACATGGAGGGTGACGTTGCCGCCCTTGGCGTTGACGTCGACGTCGTCGGGCGCCTTCGACCAGGACGCGTTGATGGCCCCGCCGCCCGAACTCGCCGTCAGATGCCCGGCCGCCAGGTCCTCCGCCTTGACCTCCCCGCCGCCGGTGGAGGCGTCGACGCCCCCGGAGACGCCGTCGAGGTGCACGGTGCCGCCGCCGCTGTGCAGCGAGAGGGACACCCCGCGCGGCACCTCGACCCGGTAGTTCACCGTGCAGTTGGCCGAGCCCAGGCTGCTGCCGCAGCTGGTGGCGACCTTGAGGTGCAGGTCGCCGTCCCGCACGAAGTGCTCGGTGCTGGGCCGCTTGCCGCTCTTGTACTTGAGGTTCTCGGTCACCTGGACGCCGTCACCGGCGCCGGCGACCACGTCGATGTCACCGCCCGCCGAGTCGACGGTCACACCCGTCACCTTGTCCTTGACGTCGAAGGAGCGGGAGTCGGAGTCGTCGTACTGGTCGCACGCGCTCAGCACGGGGGCCACGGCCAGCAGCAGGGCGCCCGACACCAGGAACGCACGGAAACGGATCTTCATCGAGGAGGCTCTCCAGTGGGGGGAGGAGTGGTCACGGCGCCCGCCGGCAGGTCGGCGGCGCCCAACAGATAAGAACGCCGCACTGGTTCAGGCGGGTGCTTGGGCCGCGCTCATTGGCAGAAAGCCGTCCACGCGTGTCCCGATTCCGAACTCCTCGGCCTGCCGCGCCACCCACTGGGCGAGCGCCATGTCCAGGATGCCGAGACCGAACGGCGAGAACACCGTGACCCGCCGCGGATCACGCCGGAAGACAGCCGGGTCCCGCAGCAGCGCGCCGATCTCCGCGTCGACGAACTCGCGACCGCCGGACTCCTGTTCGGCCAGGTGCAGCGAGGTCCGCTCACGGCACACGTGGTCCGTGTCGTCGACGACGTTCTGCGCGCCCAGCACCGCCGCCGCGGTCAGGTCGCGCAGCGAGACGTGCAGCACCGTCGTACCGGGGGCGGCGGCCGAGAGGTCCACGTGGGGGGTGCCCGCGGTGGTCGCGAAGGAGACCAGGCGATGGGCCGCGACGGCCTCCTCGCAGGTGGCCGCGAACCTGACGCCGAGACCCGGCACGATGCGGCGCGCCCTGGCCGCGAACGCCCGGGCCCGCTCCGCGTCCAGGTCGAACAGCGTCACCTCGATCAGCGAGGGCAGCCGGGCCTTGGTGAACCGCAGCACCTCCAGGTTGATCGGGCCGGCCCCGATCAGCGCCATGCCGCCCGGCTCCGCCTCGGTGCCGAGCAGCCCGGCGGCCAGGGCCGCGGAGGCCGCGGTGCGCTTGGCGGAGATCAGCGACGCCTCCAGGAACGCCTGCGGCGTACCGTCGTGCATGGAGTTCAGCACGATGCTGGCGCTGGCCCGCTCCCGCCCCCGCGCCACGTTGCCCGGGAAGCTGGCGATCCACTTCATGCCGGCGACCGACCGCTCGCCGCCGAGGTGGGCGGGCAGCCCGATGATGCGGTTGCGGTCGTCGCCGGGGAAGCGGAGGAAGACCGAGTGCGGCAGCGCGGAACGGCCCTCGTCGTGCAGCCGGTAGGCGTCCGCGACCAGCGAGAGGATCTCCGGCTCCTTCCCCTTGAGAATGTCGCGCACCTCGCGGTGGCCGATGATCAGCACAGCACGGTCTCCTTCCGTGTCACGGGCCCTGTGGTGCGCGAGGCGCCGCGCGGAACCGTGAGGTCACCACCGCCCGGGCCGCGTTCCGGCTCCTTCCAGAGGTGGAAGACCTCACCGAACCGCTCGCGCACCCAGGCGTCGTCGTAGATGGTGTCGAGATAGCGGTCGCCGCCGTCCGGCAGGATGAGGACGACGTTCGAACCGGGCCGCACGGTGGGGGCCAGCCGTTCCAGGGCGGAGACCACGGCGCCCGAGGAGCCGCCGGCGAGGATGGCCTCGCGCCGCACCAGCCGCCGGCAGCCCACCACGCACTCCAGGTCCGTGACGTGCACGACGTCGTCGGCGTCCGACGGATCGAGCAGCGGCGGCACCACCGAGGCCCCGTGCCCCGGGACCAGCCGGGCGCAGGACACCGGCGAGTCGAACAGCCGGCTGCCCACCGCGTCCACCGCGTGCACGGTGGTGCGCAGCCCGGCGGCGCGAATGTACTCGGCGCAGCCGCTCAGGGTGCCGGTGGTGCCGACCGCGAGCACCAGATGGTCGATCTCACCGCCCAGCTCCTCGGCGATCTCCCGCATCGTCGACTGGTGGGCCAGGGAGTTGAGCGGATTGGCGTACTGGTCGGGGCAGTAGGCGTGCGGGATGCGCGCGAGCAGCTCCGCCACCCGGCGCAGCCGCTGCGGCAGCAGCTCCCCGGTCTCGGGGTCCGGCTGGGTGACGACCTCCACCTCGGCGCCGTACGCGCGCAGGATCCGGATGTTCTGCTCGGTCGTCCGGGCGTCCACGACACAGATGAGACGCAGCCCGAAGTACCCGCAGATCTGGGCGAGTCCGATCGCCAGGTTGCCCGAACTCGACTCCACCACGGTCGACCTGCCCGGCACCAGCTCACCCGACCTGATCCGGCCGAGGACCATGCTGAGCGCCGACCGGTCCTTGACGCTGCCGCCGGGATTGAACCGTTCGGCCTTCGCGTAGACCCGGGAGGTGAAGCCGGGTACCAGACGCTCCAGTTCGATGAGCGGGGTACCGCCCACCGTCGAGAGGATGCCCTTCAGCCCCGGTGCGGGGGACGGGCGCCCTACGGCCGCTTTCCCTTCGTCGTACGGCATCGTGTGCAAGCCATCCTCGGTTGCGGGTGTGGGCGGTCCGTCGGCTGGTCCTCGCAAGGACCCGCGACGGCGGTGCCGGCCCGACTCCCGTCGAGCAGGCCTTCGGCACCCACAGGCTGACCGGGGACGCTATATCCGCTCCATACGTCCCGCGTTGGACGGCACATAGAAGCGGCATAGCGGCGCTGGCGACTCTGTCTGGCATCGGTTGCCCCGCTGGCCTGGAACCGGCCACCGGACCGCGCGGCCGATCCGTCCGCCATCGCTTACCTCCGGAGGAGAGAGCCGCTCATGAACGGCGAAGACAGGCGTATCAAGAAGGTCGTCATCCTCGGTGGGGGCACGGCCGGTTGGATGACCGCCGCCTACCTCGGCAAGGCCTTGCAGAACACCGTCGAGATCACGGTGCTGGAGGCTCCCACCATCGCGCGCATCGGCGTCGGCGAGGCCACCGTACCCAACCTCCAGCGCGTCCTGTTCGACTTCCTCGGCATCAACGAGGACGAGTGGATGCGCGAGTGCAACGCCAGCTTCAAGACAGCCGTGCGCTTCGTGAACTGGCGCACCGAGGGCGCGGGCCAGGCCACTGCCCGGCAGCTCCCGCAGGGCGGACCGGACCACTTCTACCACCCGTTCGGTCTGCTCCCCGACTACGACCAGACGCCGCTTTCGCACTACTGGTACAAGAACAAGTACGAGGGCCTGACGGACGAGCCGTTCGACTACGCCTGCTTCCGCGAGCCCCCGGTGATGGACGCCAAGCTGTCCCCGCGCTGGCTCGACGGCCGGCACGCCACCCGGTACGCCTGGCACTTCGACGCCGCCCTGGTCGCCAAGTTCCTGTGCCGGTTCGCCACCGAGAAGCAGGGCGTGCGGCACGTCCAGGACGAGATGACCCGGGTGGAGCAGGACGAGCGGGGCTTCGTCACCGCCCTGCACACCGCGTCCGGCAAGATACTGGACGCCGACCTGTTCATCGACTGCTCCGGCTTCCGCGGCCTGCTGATCAACAAGGCCATGGCCGAGCCGTTCATCGACATGAGCGACCACCTGCTGTGCGACTCCGCGGTCGCCACCGCCGTCCCGCACGACGACGAGGCCAACGGCGTCGAGCCCTACACCTCGGCGATCGCCATGTCCTCCGGCTGGTCCTGGAAGATCCCGATGCTGGGCCGCTTCGGCAGCGGCTACGTCTACTCCAGCAAGTTCACCGGCAAGGACGAGGCCACCCGCGAGTTCAGCGAGATGTGGGGCCTGGACCCGGAGAACCAGGACTTCAACCACATCCGCTTCCGCGTCGGCCGCAACCGCCGCGCCTGGGTGAAGAACGTGGTCGGCATCGGCCTGTCCTCCTGCTTCCTGGAGCCGCTGGAGTCGACCGGCATCTACTTCATCACCGCGGCGATCTACCAGCTCGCCAAGCACTTCCCCGACCGCAGCTTCAACGAGACGCTCATCAACCGCTTCAACCACGAGGTCGAGGTGATGTTCGACGACACCCGCGACTTCATCCAGGCGCACTTCTACTTCGCGCCGCGCAACGACACCCCGTTCTGGCGCGCCAACAAGGAACTGACGCTGCCCGAGAACATCCAGGAGAAGATCGACGCCTACCGCGCCGGTCTGCCGATCAACTCGCCGGTCACCGACGAGTCCACCTACTACGGCAACTTCGAGGCCGAGTTCCGCAACTTCTGGACCAACGGCAGCTACTACTGCATCTTCGCCGGCCTCGGCCTGGTCCCCGACGCGCCGCTGCCCGCGCTGTCGTACAAGCCGGAGTCCGTCGCCGGCGCGCAGCCGCTGTTCGAGCGGGTCAAGCGCCAGCAGCAGGACCTGCTGGACACGCTGCCCACCACCTACGACTACCTGCGCCAGCTCCACGGCACCTCCTGAGCCCTACGCCCCCACCCGCGGCCCGTTCGCCTCGCCGGCGACGGGCCGCGTCCCCTTCCGGCGTCATCCCAACGGAGTGACCCATGCAGAATCCGCTGTCCGCCCCGGCGCCAACGAGCGCCGACACCGCCGACGAACCCGACATACGCCCGCTGATGTCGTCCTTCCCGAGCGGGGTCAGCATCGTCGCGGCCCTCGACGCGGAGGGCAACCCGCACGGCATGACCTGCTCCTCGATCGCGAGCGTCGCCCTGTCGCCGCCCACCATCGTCGCCTGCCTGCGCACCGCGAGCCACACCCACCGGGCCGTCCGGGAGTCCGGCAGGTTCGCCCTGAACCTGCTGCACGAACGCGGCCGCGCCACCTCCGAACTGTTCGCCTCCGGCGCCTCCGACCGGTTCGGCCGCGCCGAGTGGCGGCTGCCGCTGGACGCGTGCGGGCCGCATCTGACGGACGCCGCCCACACCATCGCCGACTGCCGGGTCAGCCGCACCATCGAGGTCGGCGACCACACCGCGGTCCTCGGCGAGGTGATCGCCATCACCGTCGTCGACGAGGCGCCCGAGCCGCTGCTGTACGGGCTGCGCCAGTACGCGGCCTGGTCCACGGCCACGGCCGCGGTGCCCGGGGACGCGCCCACGGACCGGGAGGAAGGAGCCGGCCGTGTCGGCCGCTGAACCACTGTCGGCGGTGCTGGTCGCCGTCCCGGTGGTGATCCTGGCCTGCCGGGCCGGCGGCGCGCTGTTCCAACGGCTCGGCCAGCCGGCCGTGGTGGGCGAGATGTGCGTCGGCATCATGCTCGGCCCCACCCTCCTCGGCCGGCTCTGGCCGGCCGCGGAGCACTGGCTGCTGCCCCCGTCCGTGCTGCCGTTCACCGATGTGCTCGGCCAACTCGGCCTGCTCGTCTTCATGTTCCTGATCGGCCTGGAACTCGACCTCGGTGTGCTGCGCGGCCATCGCGGCACCGCCATGGCCATCGGCCAGGCCTCCATCGCCCTGCCGCTGCTCCTCGGCGCGGGACTGGGCCTGGCCATGTACGGCTCCCAGGCCCCGGAACACGTCGCCCGGCTGCCGTTCGTCCTGTTCATCGCCGTGTCGATGAGCATCACGGCCTTCCCCGTGCTGGCCCGGATCCTCGCCGACCGGGGCCTGTACGGCACCCGGGTGGGCACCCTCGCCATGGCCTGCGCCGCCATCGGCGACGTGACCGCCTGGTGCCTGCTGGCCCTGGTGGTCTCGCTCGCCGCCGGCACCTCCACGATGGACGCCGTCAACACCGTCGCGCTCACCGCGGGCTTCGCCGCCGTGCTGGTGTTCGGACTACGGCCGCTGCTCGCCCGCTGGGCCCGCGACGAGCGGCGGGGCGCCGGCCTGCGGCACGAGACCGTCGTGATCGCCGTGCTGTTCAGCGCGGTGTGCCTGGCCGGCCTGGCCACCGACCGGATCGGCGTGCACACCATCTTCGGGGCGTTCCTGCTGGGCACCGTGATGCCGCGCGGCACCCCCGCCGTCGAGCGGGCGGCCGGCCAGCTGCGCTCGGTGGCCGTACCGCTGCTGCTCCCGTTGTTCTTCGTGCAGACCGGCCTGCGCACGGACCTGGGCGGGCTGCACGACGCGACCGAGTGGCTGTGGGCCGCCGCCATCCTGCTGCTGGCGGTCGCGGGCAAGTGGGGCGGCGCCACCCTGGCCGCCCGCACGGTCGGCCAGGACACCCGCTCGGCCGCCGCCATCGGCGTCCTGATGAACTGCCGCGGCCTCACCGAGCTGATCGTCCTGAACATCGGCTACGACATGCACGTCATCGGCGCCGAGGTGTTCACGATGCTCGTCCTCATGGCCCTGCTCACCACCGCCCTGACCGGCCCCGTCCTGACCCGCCTGCACCCCACCACCCCGGCCCCCACCCCAACCCAACCATCGGAACCCAGGGACGGCGCTTTGACGTGAGGGGGGTGGTCGTCCCCTTGGGGGATGACACGCCCCTTCAGAGGCGCGGGCACGGCGATGCGGTGCCGTCGCCCTCCCACCGGCCCTGCACCGGGGCCGTCGGCCCGCCGGCTCACGGCCCCGGTGCCGCGCCGGCCTTGGACGGGACCGGTTCAAGCGGGCAACTCCGGGTCCGTTTCGTTCCCTCAGCAACATGCCCGCGGGCGCGTCGCCGCAGGATTCCGGGAGGAAGGGCCGGGCTCGCGGCCGTCTCACGCCACCGGATAGCCGATCTCCGCGATGTCCTGCGCCAGGTCGGCCAGGGCGACCTCCGGGTTCAGCGCGCGGACCACCGCTTCGGTCAGCGGACGGGAGGACAGGACGTGCCGGACCGCCGCCAGGTCGACCGGGACCTCGTGGTAGTCCTCGGCCCACCGCTGGAACGCCTCCGGGGAGCGGTCCGTCAGCAGACCGAACAGGAAGGCGGCGCCGTCCGGGTCTCCCGTGGCCTCTTCGGGAAAGTCGATCACTCCGGCCTTCCAGCGGTCGTCTCCCGCCTCCCGCCACATACAGGCCGTGACGACGGGCATCCCGTCCTCGTCCGAGAAGGCCGGCTCCTCGACGTACGGCCGGAAGACGGCGGGCACGTCGTCGAGCACGCCGGGCCACGGCCCGTCCGCGGCGTAAGGACTCATGGGTGATTCGTGCGCGAACCCGCGCACGTAGACGCCGGCGGCCGAGAACACGATCGCGTACTCGTCGCCCGATCCGTTGGACATCGAGGCCATGGCCTGCGCCTGTGACCACCGGGCGTCGAAGGAGTGGTGGCGGTAGGCCCACTCGCTTTCCAGGACCGCCTCCAGCATGGCGAGGGCGCGGCAGTGGGCGTGGAGGGCGGTCGGCTCGGGCAGCCGCCGGGCGATGTCGTGAACGGTCACGGGTGCATTCAAGCGCACGCCTGTGACAACGGGGTTCCGCGAGTCGGGGCTCAGCAGCCCGCCAAAAGCCCCCGCACCCCGTGCAGTTCCTCCGCCCCGCCGAGCTGTGCCGGCGGGACGGGTCGGGCCGGGCGGGCGGCGGCCCCGCAGGAGGAGCGCGCGGGTGGCGGCGTCGGCGACATGCCGCATGGGTGACCGGGGCGGGATCCCCGGTAAACCGGTGTCAGGGGGCGTCGTCCTGGTCGGCGACCAGGTCGGTGAGGCGGTGCAGCAGCGTGACCAGCAGGGCGCGCTCGGCCGGGGTGAAGGCCTCGTAGGCGCGGGCCTGGCGGTCGCGCAGCCGGTTCCGGAGCGCGGCGAGCCGTGCGGCGCCGTCGTCGGTGAGGCTGACCAGGACGCGCCGTTCGTCCTCGGGGGAGCGGCGGCGCACCACTATCCCCTTCCCCTCCAGCTGCTGCAGCATCCGGGTCGCGGTGGGCACGCTGACGTCCGCGCTGCTCGCCAGCCGGCCCACCGGCATGTCCTGCTCCGTGGCCAGCGGTTCCAGCAGGGCGACCTGCGCCAGGGAGAGGCCGCCGTGGTGTTCGGCGCTCGCGGTACGGGCCCGGCGCATGGCGACGAAGAGCGCGTCCGCCGCCTGGGAGATCTGCTCCGCGTCGACGTCGCCGTCCGCCGTCAACTCGTCGTCGCCGGGGCCGTTGCGTCTGTCGGTCATGAGTGGTAGCTTAGCAAAGCAATCGTTAGCAGGCTAAATGTTAGGAGGGTAAGAGGAGATGTCGAATTCTGGGCGCATCGACGTGCATCAACATCTCGTCCCCCCGGCCTACCGGGAGGTCATGGAGCGGCACGGGGCGACGGCGGCCGGCTGGCCCACGCCCGACTGGACCCCTCGGAGCGCGATCGCGATGATGGACCGCCGCTCCATCGCCACCGGCGTCCTCTCGGTCAGCTCGCCCGGCACCCACTTCGGGGACGACGCAGAGGCCCGCGCGACGGCCCGCGAGGTCAACGAGTACGGCGCGGAGCTGGTCAAGGACCGCCCCGACCGCTTCGGCCTCTTCGCGAGCCTGCCGCTGCCGGACGTGGACGGCGCCCTCGCCGAGGCCGCCTACGCACTGGACGAACTACGTGCCGACGGCGTGGTGCTGATGTCCAACGTCCAGGGCCGCTACCTCGGCGACAAGGCGTTCGCACCCCTGTGGGCCGAGCTGGACGCCCGCGGCGCCGTGGTCTTCATCCATCCGACCGGCTCGGCGCTGCCCATGCTCGACGGCATGCCCGGACCCCTGGTGGACTTCCCCCACGACACCACCCGCACCGCCCTGCACATGACGCTCAACGGCGTGATGGCCCGGCACACCCGGATGAAGGTGATCCTCTCCCACGCGGGCGGTTTCCTGCCCTACGCGGCCTGGCGGTTCACCCTCGGCTCCCAGTTCAACCCGGGCACCACCCCCGAGAGCATTCTGGCCGACCTGCGGCGCTTCCACTTCGACACCGCGCTGTCCGCCGGCCCCTTCACCCTGCCCTCCCTACTGGCCTTCGCGGCCCCGGGGCACGTCCTCTATGGCAGCGACTCCCCCTTCGCCGCCGAGGAGCAGGGCCGAGTCTTCGACTCGATGCTCGACGACTACGACGGCTACCGACCGGGCCAGCTCGACGCGATCAACCGCGGCAACGGGGAGGCCCTCTTCCCGAGACTCGGCACGGCCTGATCGCCGGTCTCGTCGCCCCGGTCCGGCCGGGTAACTCCAGCTCACTCGGGCCGCGTGGCGCCGGAGCGGACCTTGACCCGCTGGGCGGATGGAGCTGCGCCCCGTAACCGTCGACGGCGGGCAGTGCGGGCTGGGACCCGGTGTCGGAGAGCCTCGACACCAGTTCCGCGAGGTGGCCGCAGGCCCGGGCGATCTCCCGCTGGGACCGCTCACGCTCGCTGACGGCCGCCGCGACGAGGAGGGCGGTCAGCGCGGAGGAGGTGTTGAAGGCCTGCAAAGTGATCATGTCGGTGAGTAGACCGTGGGTGCGGAACGGCCCCGCTCCTCGGGCGGCGTTGTAGATCGCGAAGGTCGACACGGCCAGGGCGCAGGGCGCGGCCCCGGCCAGCCGGAAGCGGAAGGCGGCCCAGATCAGCAGCGGGAAGCCGAGGAAGAGCAGGGGAGTGGCGCCGGTCTCCACCAACCCGACGCAGGCGATGGCCACGACCAGCAGCACCGCCTCCAGCCAGCGGGACGCCGGGACGTTCCGCGGCGGGTGTGCCGTACTGAGCACCAGCAGCACCGGCGTCACCACCAGGACGCCCATGGCGTCACCGGTCCACCAGACCCACCAGGTCGGCCAGAACCGGTCCGTGGCCAGGGCGCCGGAGAGGACCAGCGTGCCGCTGCCCGCCGTCGCACTGATCAGCATCCCGGCGAACGCGCCGAGGAAGATCAGGACGAGCACGTCGTACAGCCGGTCCAGTCCGGCGCGGAAGCCGGCGACCTGGAGGAGCCCGTACGAGCAGAGCGGAGCGAGCGTGTTGCCCACGACGATCAGGAACAGGGCGGCGAACGACGGCCCGAGGTCGAGGTTGGCCAGCAGCGCGCCGAAGGCGATACCGGGCCAGAGTCGGGGCCCGCGCAGCAGCAGGCCCGCCACGGCGATCCCGGTCGGCGGCCACAGGGGAGTGACCTGGTTGCGCACCAGCTCCTGGAGCAGTCCCAGCTTGGCGGAGCCGTAGTACAGGCCCGTGACGGCGAGGATCTCCAGAGCGGTCGTACAACCGCGCCGGAGTGCTCCCTGCCGCGCGACAACCATCGGGCGACCTCCGCATCACCATCGCCCCGGCCTCCATCATCCGCCGGTTTCCGCGGATCCTCCACGGCACGGGCCGGCCGTGGACGGGGCGGGTGTGCGGGTCAGGCGGGCGGGGCTCGCAGGGCGAGAACCGCCATGTCGTCGTGGCCGTCGCTGGGATGGTGGTCGGCGAGGGCCTGGACGAAGTCCTCCAGCGGCAGGGCGGCGTACTCGGTGGCGAGGCCGGCCAGTTCCGCCAGGCTCCGGTCGATCGGCCGGTCCGGCTGCTCGACCAGGCCGTCGGTGAAGAACACCACGGTGGCGCCCGGCGGTACCGGGCAGGAGTGGTCGGGGCGCGGCTGAGCGGGGTCGACGCCGAGCGGCAGGCCGGGCTCGGCGAACAGGTACTCCGCCCGTCGGCCCGGGGTGATCAGGAGGTGGGGGACATGGCCCGCGGTGCTCCAGGACAGCCGCCAGCCCGGCCCGTCCGGCTCGATGCGCGCCAGCGTCGTGGTGGTGATCGGGTTGTCGGTGATGGCCTGCAAGGTGCGGTCGAGCCGGGTCAGGATGGCGCCGGGCGCGTCGTCCCGGTCGAACAGCAGGGCGCGCAGCATGTTGCGGGTGGACGCCATCGCGGCCGCGGCCCGCAGGTCGTGGCCGACCACGTCCCCGATGACGACGGCCACGACGTCGCCGGGCAGCGGAATGGCGTCGTACCAGTCGCCACCGAGCTTGCTGGGCTCGGCGGCGGGCCGGTAGACCGCGGCCGCGCTGAAAGGGCTCAGGTCGGGCAGGGTGGGCAGCAGCAGGCGCTGGAACTGCTCGGCGCCTTCACGGACCCGTTCGAACAGGCGGACGTTCTCGATGGCGATGCCCGCGGCACCAGCGAGGGCGATGACCACACTCTCGTCGTCCGCGTCGAAGGGCTGCCCGTCCCGCCGCTCGGAGAGGTAGAGATCGCCGTAGATCTCGCCGCGCACGCTGACGGCGACCCCCAGCAGGGTGGCCATGTGCGGATGGCCGGGCGGGAAACCCACGGACGACGGATGCCCCGCGATGCTCTCCACCCGCAGCGGCTCCGGGTGGTGGATCAGATGCCCGAGGACTCCCCGGCCCCGGGGGAAACCGACGCCGGCCAGGGCGCCGCGTTCCCGCTCGGTGAGGCCGGCGGTGACGAACTGCTCCAGCTCGTCCCCGGACGGGGCGAGCACGCCGAGCGCTCCGTAGCGGGCGCCGACCAGATCCATGGCGGTGGTCACGATGCGGTACAGCACCGAGGGCAGCTCGTTCTCCCGGGTGATGGCGACCACCGCGTCCAGCAGGCCCTGAAGCCGGTCCATGGCCTCCAGCAGGCTCCGCATCTGCTCGTCCATCCGGCCCAGCTCGGCCCGCAGCCGCACATGGAGGTCGGAATCGTTCGAGGGCCTCGGCGACGCCTCGTCCCCGGGCCCGGCCATCACGGGCACCCGGCGGCCGGCCGGCCGGTCTCGGAGCGGTGCATCACGCCCTCCTCGCGTGCCCCCGGAGCAACTGGGACCACGGTGTGGCACGGCGACACGGAATTTTCGGTCATCAATCAGAAAATAGGGCAATTCGCGCCGTGCTGCCGCTCGCCCCGCGCCGCGCCACGCGGACGGACCCGGGCCTCCAGCCCCGGCCGTCGGCCCCGCCCGCCACCACCGGACGACCCGGCTACGGCAACCCCCGGACCGACGGCGCGGTTGGCGGCGGCCGTCGGCCGCGACCCGCCGTGCGGGCCGCCGCGTTCCGTGCGCCGGGCGGCGCCAGGGGTGCGATGGTGGAAACAGGGCAGGTGGTCGGGAGGGGTCGGCAGGGAGGAGAGCGATGGACTGGCGTATGTTCGCCGAACGGCTCGCGAGCATGGCGCGGGATCTGCTGGCGCAGGAGACGGTGACCGACACCCTGGAACGGGTCACCCGCTCCGCCACCGAGATCGTCCCCGGCTGTGACGCGGCCGGCATCCTCATCCTGCAGTCCAAGGGCGTACGCACCCTCGCCCCGACCGACCAGGTGGTGATCGACAGCGACCAGCTCCAGGAACGCCTCCAGGAAGGCCCCTGCTACGACGTCGCCCGGCGCGACAGCGAGGAGCGGGTCTTCCGCATCGCCGACTTCCGCGAGGACCATCCGGGCTGGCCCGCCTATGTGGCCGCCGCCCGCGAGCTGGGCCTCGGCAGCATGATGGGCTTCCTGCTCTACACGGAGGACGAGGAGCTCGGCGCGCTCAACCTGTACTCCCGCCACCCCGGCGCGTTCACCGAGGCCGGGGAGACGGCCGGCTGGCTGCTGGCCTCACACGCCGCCGTCGCCTTCTCCAGCGCCCGCACCCACTCCCAGCTGGAACAGGCCGTCTCCACCCGGCACGTCATCGGCGAGGCCATGGGCATCCTCATGGGCCGCCACGACCTCACCGAGGACCAGGCCTTCGACGTGCTGCGCCGCTACTCCCAGGACCACAACGTCAAACTCCGGGACGTGGCGCGGCGCATCTGCGAGCACGGCGGGTTCACCTGACCGGCGGGGTCCGCCCCTCGAAGGCCGCCAGGATCCGCTCCGCCGCCAGCGTCGCCGTCAACGTGCCCTCCCTGACCCGCCGTTCGAGATCCGGCGCCGCCTCCCGCACCGCCGGGCTGGCGCGCAGCCGGCCGAGGAGTTCGTCGCGGACCATCGCCCAGGTCCAGTCGACCTGCTGGTCGCGCCGCTTGGCGGTGAGCCGGCCGGTGGAGTCCAGCAGCTGCCGGTGCTGCTCCAGCCGCTCCCACACCGTGTCGAGACCGGTCGACTCGCGGGCGCTGCAGTGCAGCACCGGCGGCGTCCAGAAGGCGTCCTTGCCGTGCATCAGCCGCAGCGCGCCCGCCAGCTCCCGTGCCGCGGCCCGCGCGTCGCGCTCGTGCGGGCCGTCCGCCTTGTTGACGGCGATCACGTCGGCGAGTTCCAGGACGCCCTTCTTGATGCCCTGCAACTGGTCGCCGGTGCGGGCCAGGGTGAGCAGCAGGAAGGAGTCGACCATGTCGGCGACCGCCGTCTCCGACTGCCCGACGCCGACGGTCTCCACCAGGATCACGTCGTAACCGGCCGCCTCCATCACCACCATCGACTCCCGGGTGGCCTTCGCGACCCCGCCCAGCGTGCCCGCGCTGGGGGAGGGCCGCACGAAGGCCGCCGGGTCGACCGACAGCCGCTCCATCCGGGTCTTGTCGCCCAGGATGGAACCGCCGGTGCGGGTGGAGGACGGGTCCACGGCGAGTACCGCGACCCGGTGGCCGATCGAGGTCAGCATGGTGCCGAACGCGTCGATGAAGGTCGACTTGCCGACGCCCGGCACCCCGCTGACGCCGATCCGCCGCGCCCGGCCGCTGTGCGGCAGCAGCCGGGTCAGCAACTCCTGCGCGAGCGCCCGGTGCTGAGGCCGGGTGGACTCGACGAGCGTGATGGCGCGGGCCACCAGGGCCCGCCTCCCGTCGAGCACACCCTTCACATACGTGTCGAGGTCGATCGCGGCCATCGCGGCCCTACAGCTCGTGGCCGAGGTCGGCCGCGAGGCGCCGCACCAGGTCGTGGGCCGCGTCCGGGATCACCGTCCCGGGCGGGAACACGGCCGTGGCGCCCATCTCCAGCAGCGTCGGCACGTCCTGCGGCGGGATCACCCCGCCCACCACGATCATGATGTCCTCGCGGCCCTCCTCCGCCAGCTTCTCGCGCAGCGCCGGCACGAGGGTGAGGTGACCGGCGGCCAGTGAGGACACGCCGACCACGTGCACATCCGCCTCGACCGCCTGCCGGGCGACCTCGTCCGGGGTCTGGAACAGCGGGCCGACGTCGACGTCGAAGCCCAGGTCGGCGAAGGCGGTCGCGATCACCTTCTGGCCGCGGTCGTGGCCGTCCTGGCCCATCTTGGCGACCAGGATGCGCGGCCGGCGCCCCTCGGCCTCCTCGAAGGCGTCCACCAGGGCCCGGGTGCGGTCCACCGACGGGGACTCGCCTGCTTCGTTGCGGTACACACCGGAGATCGTACGGATCTGGCTCGCGTGCCGGCCGTACACCTTCTCCAGGGCGTCGGAGATCTCCCCGACCGTCGCCTTGGCGCGGGCCGCCCGCACCGCCAGCTCCAGCAGGTTCTCGTTGCCTTCGGCGCCCCGGGTGAGCGCGTCCAGGGCGTCCCGGCAGGCCTGCTCGTCGCGCTCCGCGCGCAGCCTGCGCAGCTTCTCGATCTGCTGGGCGCGCACCGAGGAGTTGTCGACCTTGAGCACCTCGATCTGCTCGTCGCTGTCGACCCGGTACTTGTTGACGCCGATCACCGGCTGGCGCCCGGAGTCGATGCGGGCCTGGGTGCGGGCCGCCGCCTCCTCCACGCGCAGCTTGGGGATGCCGGCGTCGATGGCCTGCGCCATGCCGCCCGCCCGCTCCACCTCCTGGATGTGCGCCCAGGCCTTGCGCGCGAGGTCGTACGTCAGACGCTCCACGTAGGCGCTGCCGCCCCACGGGTCGATGACCCGGGTGGTGCCCGACTCCTGCTGGATGAGCAGCTGGGTGTTGCGGGCGATGCGCGCCGAGAAGTCGGTGGGCAGGGCGAGCGCCTCGTCCAGGGCGTTGGTGTGCAGCGACTGGGTGTGGCCCTGGGTCGCCGCCATCGCCTCCACACAGGTGCGGGTGACGTTGTTGAACACGTCCTGCGCGGTCAGCGACCAGCCCGAGGTCTGCGAATGGGTGCGCAGGGAAAGGGACTTGGCGTTCTCCGGCTCGAACTGCGAGACCAGCTTGGCCCACAGCAGCCGGGCCGCGCGCAACTTGGCGATCTCCATGAAGAAGTTCATGCCGATCGCCCAGAAGAACGACAGCCGGGGCGCGAACGCGTCCACGTCCAGGCCGGCCGCGCGACCCGCGCGGATGTACTCCACACCGTCCGCGAGGGTGTACGCCAGCTCCAGATCGGCCGTCGCACCCGCCTCCTGGATGTGGTAGCCGGAGATGGAGATGGAGTTGTAGCGCGGCATCCGCCGCGAGGTGTACGCGAAGATGTCGGAGATGATCCGCATCGACGGCTTCGGCGGATAGATGTAGGTGTTGCGGACCATGAACTCCTTGAGGATGTCGTTCTGGATGGTCCCGGCCAGCTTCTCGGGCGGTACGCCCTGCTCCTCGGCGGCCACGATGTACAGCGCCAGCACCGGCAGCACGGCGCCGTTCATCGTCATCGACACCGACATCCGGTCCAGCGGGATGCCGTCGAACAGTTGCCGCATGTCGTAGATCGAGTCGATGGCCACGCCCGCCATGCCGACGTCACCGGTCACCCGGGGGTGGTCGCTGTCGTAGCCGCGGTGCGTGGGCAGGTCGAAGGCGACCGACAGGCCCTTCTGGCCCGCCGCCAGGTTGCGCCGGTAGAAGGCGTTGGACTCCTCGGCGGTGGAGAAGCCCGCGTACTGGCGGATGGTCCAGGGCTGGTTGACGTACATCGTCGGGTACGGGCCGCGCAGATACGGCGCGATGCCCGGGTAGGTGCCCAGGAAGTCCAGGCCCTCCAGGTCACGGCCGGTGTACAGCGGCTTGACCCCGATGCCCTCCGGGGTCTCCCACAGCGGCTCGGCGCCGCCGGTGGCCCGCTTGACGGCCGACTGCCACTCCTCGGCGCTGCCGGCGGCCACCGGGGTCCCCAGCTCGATGCCGGAGAAGTCGGGGATTCCCATCAGGACACTCCCATGCGGTCGAGGGTCGCGGACAGCACATCGACGGCGTCGCAGCCCGCGAAGACGTACGAGTCGACGCCGGCGTACTCGCCCCGGCCCGCCAGGAACACATGCCGGGCGCCGGCCGCGCGCAGCGACTCGGCGGCCTGTTCGGCCTGTTCGGCGTAGAGCGCGTCGCTGGAGCACAGCACGGCCTCGGTGGCACCGCTGTCCGCGAAGCCGCCCTCGGTGACCGGTTCGATGCCGCCCGCCTGGAACAGATTGGCCGCGAAGGCCGCGCGGGCCGTGTGGGCGGCGGCCGGGCCCAGCGTGGCCAGGAAGATCCGCGGGCGGGCGCCGGTGGCGGCCAGGTGCGCGTCGGAGCGGGCGCGCAGCTCCTCGAACGCCTCGTCGCGGCGCACCCGCGGCAGCCCGCCGGACGGCGGCTCGGGCGCGGGCTCGCGCACCACCGGCTTCTCGGCGAGCAGCGGGAACTCGCTGACGCCGGTGATGGGTTCGCGGCGCTTGGCGAGCCGCTTGGAGCGCTCCGCCCAGGTCGTCGCGAGGTCGGTGCGCAGCCGGCCGGAGCGCAGCACGGCCGCCTGCCCGCCGTCGCGCTCGATGGTGCGGAAGAACTCCCAGGCGGCCTGGGCGAGTTCGTCGGTCAGCCGCTCCACGTACCAGGAACCGCCCGCCGGGTCGATGACCCGGGACAGGTGCGACTCCTCGATCAGGATGGTGGAGGTGTTGCGGGCGATCCGGCGGGCGAACGCGTCCGGCAGGCCGAGCGCGTGGTCGAACGGCAGCACGGTCACGGAATCGGCGCCGCCCACCCCGGCGGCGAGCGTCGCGACCGTGGTGCGCAGCATGTTCACCCACGGATCGCGGCGGGACATCATCACCGGCGAGGTCACCACGTGCTGCGTCTGCGCCCCGGGCGCCCCGCAGACCTCGGCGACCCGGGACCACAGCCGGCGCGCCGCGCGCAGCTTGGCGACGGTCAGGAACTGGTCGGCGGTGGCCGCGTAGCGGAACTCCAGCTGTCCGGCGGCCTGTTCGACGCTCAGGCCCGCTTCGGTCAGGGCGCGCAGATAGGCCACGCCGGTGGCGAGCGAGGCACCCAGCTCCTGTGCGGCCGAGCCGCCCGCCTCGTGGTACGGCAGCGCGTCCACCGTCAGCGCGCGCACGCCGGGGCGGGTTTCGGCGCAGCGCGCGGCCAGGGCGGCGTACGGCGCGAAGTCCAGCGCGGTGCCGGTGCGTGCCTCGTACCCGAGCGGGTCGCCGCCCAGGTTGCCGCGGGCGGCCTCCGGGCCGACGCCGCGGTCCGCGTACAGCCGCAGCAGCGTTTCGGCGGCCTCCTCGGTGTCCCGCCCGGCGTCCAGGACGACCGGCGCGAGGTCGAGATAGACGCCCTCCAGGGCCCGGCCCAGCTCGGCGACGGGGATGCCGCCCTCGCCCAGCACCAGCCACAGCGAGGTGCCGCCGTTCTCCAGGTCGGCGAGGACCGCGCCGTCGGCGAGCGTCGTGTGCCGCTGCCGTACGTCCCAGCCGCCGACGACCCCGCCCTCGGGGCGTGAGCCCCGCAGGTACGGGGCGAAGCCCGGCAGTCCGGGGTCGGGCGCGGCGTCGCGCGCGGTGTACAGGGGGCGGGTGCGCAGCCCGTCCTCCAGCGTCGTGGACAGAGCGTCCTCAACTGCCGTGCCCGAGACTTCCTTGCCCGACTTGCGCAGCACACCCTCCACCAGGCGTTGCCACTGCTCGTGTGTCGCGTCAGGGAACTCGGCGGCCAGTGAGAGCCCGTCGTCAGGCAGGACCGTCATGGCTCGGATGCTAGGCCAGTGCGCTCAGAAGAGTGCAGAGCAATCGCTTGTGAGTTTTCTCCCCTTGCGGCTGTGACCTGCACCGCTCCCGACGGCGATCCGCCCGCCACGACAGCGCGCCGCGGCGCGCCGCGGGGCGGACTCCGGTGCGGGAGCGGCGGTGGTGGGTGGCCGCGGTCCGACGCACCGTGGTCCGTGGGCGCTCCGGTGATGCCGGGTGAGGAGGGCGGGGACGGGCCTTCGGCCGGGTCAGTCCCTGATGCCGAGGTCGGAGCGGTGCACGTCGCGGGTGGACAGCGTCTGCGGGGTGCCCGTGAAGGCGCGCAGGCGCAGATGGGTGCTCGTCTTCGCCGGGACGGTGAAGTGGCCGGACGGGGCGCGCAGGTCGATGGTCGTTGTGGTGTGCGCGGGGATCGTGGCCGGGCCGTGCGTGCGCGACCAGTAGCGGTTCATCCCCTGGCCCGTGGTCAGCATGTAGTACGGGGTGAGCGGGGTGTCGCCGGTGTTGGCGACCTTCAGGGTCAGCCCGGTCACCGTGCGCCCCGAGCGGTGCCGGACCGAGGCGATGTCCATCCGCAGCGGCGCGCGCCCCGTGGCCGCGAGGACCGCGCTCACCAGCGCGGGCGCCAGCAGCACCACGACGGCCGCGGCCAGCGCGGGCCTGCGGCGCGGGCCGGCCGGCAGCCACGACCGGGGCTGCCAGGCGTTGCCGAACTCCGACAGCGGCACGGTGATCGCCGCCGCCAGCCACAGCGGGGTCATCATCAGGTAGTAGCCGTCCTGCGAGCGCGTCGCCAGATAGAACGCGCACCACGGCAGCACGGTCGCGGCCGGGCCGAGCCGCCGTACGAACAGCACGAACAGGGCCAGCAGGGCGGCGGCGAGCAGCATGCTGGCGTGGCTGTACCAGTCGAGCCGGTCGCTGCCGTGGGTGAAGTACAGCGAGACGTCCACCAGGCCCTGGCCGTGCAGCACCGCGCCCTGGGTCAGCGGCAGCGCGATGCCCCGCAGCCACGGGCCGGGCTCGGTCACGATCAGATACGCGTTGACCAGGAGGAAGGTCAGCACCGCGATCCCGGCGATCCGCAGCACCACCCGCGCGGCCGCCCGCCCGCCCAGCTCGCCGCGGCGCACCGCGTAGATCCCGGCGAGCAGGAACGGTGTCACGAACCAGGGCAGTTGCTGGGCCGCGCACGCCGCGCCGAGGCACGCGGCCCGCGCGACACCGGCCGCGCCGAGCCGGCCGCCCGCGCCCAGCCGGGGCCAGCGGACCACCACCGGCACCAGCAGGGCGAGCGCGACGATCGCCGGGTAGCCCTGACGGGCGTACATCGGCAGGAAGCCGAAGCCCAGGCACACCATGGTGGCCGCCGAGCGCCACGGCGCCGGCAGCATCCGCCACAGCAGCACCGCGCCCACGACCAGCGCCGCCGTGGCCGCCGCCGTCGCCGGGGCGCCGTGGTGGCCCAGCCACAGGAACGGCACGGTGAGCAGCGGCGCCAGCGGGGGGTAGCCGTACGTGTAGTCGTACCCGCCGCTCGTCGTCGCCGTCAGCGCCACGCCCTTGATGTGGAACAGCCACGGCCAGGGGTGGTCGTACAGCGTGTGCCCGCCGGCCAGTTCCTTGGCGGCCTGTGTGGTGAGGACCGCCTCGTCGCCGCCCGCGTGGTTCAGCGCCCACGCGCACAGCGTGAGGACGATCGCCGTGACCAGCACCACGAGGTCCAGCCGGGCCAGCGAGCGCGCCCGGCGGACCGTCAGCGTCAGCACGCCGGTCGCCAGGATCGCGGCGTAGCAGACGGAGATGACCCCGGCGAGGACGAGACGGTGCGTGGCCGCCTGGGTCCAGACCGAGCGGGTGCCGATGAAGAGGCTCACGTCGGCGAGGAGGGTGAGCACGCGGTGCCACTGCGCGGGGGCCCCGGGGACCTCCGCGCGCGGTCCCGGGACGGCGGACACCGCCGACTGCGTCCGCCGGCCGGGCGTCACCTGCTGTGTTTCTGCCAAGTGCACGGGATCGGACGCTATCGGCGACGCGTGAACGGCTCGCGGCGCGAGGTGAAGAGTCCGGTATGAGGGCGGTAAGAAGCGGGCGTATTCGTACATGTGCCCCAGGGTGGGGCGGGTTCGGCGTCATCGGGTCGATGCCACCCGTGTCGTTGTTGGGCCGAACGGGTGACTTGGCGTAAGAATTGGCTGGTGCAGGCATGGAATGCGAGTCAGGTCGGGGGGAGCCGGTGAGCCGTTACGACGTCACCGATGAACAGTGGGAAGGGCTCGCCCAGGTCGTGCCGTTGCGGGGCCGGGACGCCTGGCCGTCGGCGGTGAACCACCGCTCGCTGCCCGACGACGAGACCGAGACCCGGCGCCGCTTCGTGGTCCTGCGCGTGAACGTCTTCGCGGACGCCCGCGAGGTGGCCGAGACCGTGATGGCCGGCGCGCCGGTCCTGCTGGACCTCTCCGGCGCGGAGGGCGACGTCGCCAAACGCGTCCTCGACTTCAGCACGGGTGTCGTCTTCGGCCTGGGCAGCGGAATGCACCGGGTCGACCGGAACGTGTTCCTCCTCACCCCGCCCGGCACGGAGGTCAGTGGACTGATGGAGGGCGCGGGCTGACGAGGTCCGCGGTGGCCTTGGGCGAGTGGGGCGCGCGGCGCCCGGGCCCGGCGCGCCACGCCGGATTCCGTCATCCGGTCCGGTGACGCGCGGGTCATCACCGGGGCCGTGCGCCCCCCGATCGTGGGAACGCTGCCCGGGGAAACGGTTCGGTCCCCCGGACGGGGCCCTAACGTTCGGGCATGTCCGTGCCCTCCCTGTCCTCCGTCTCCTCCGTGCCCGTCGCCGGGACGGCGGTGGGCGACGCGTTCGCCGGGGCCGCCGGTCCGCCCGACGCGCGGCCGCGGCTCGCCGAGTTACGGCTGTCGGCCTTCGCGGGACACCGGCGGGCCGGGTACCGGCTGGGGCCGGTCACCGTGTTCGCGGGGCCCAGCGGCGCGGGCAAGACGACCGCGCTCGCCGCGTACGAGGGGCTGGCCCGGCTCGGCGGGGGCGCCTCGCTCGTGGAGGCGTTCCCGGACCCGGCCGCCTGCGTGCCCGACCGGGCCCGGCCCGACGCCGAGGGCCGCAGGGGCTTCCGGATCGGCTGTACGGCCGACGGCGCCGAGGGCCCGGTCCGGCTCGACATCGCCGTCCAGGCCGAGCCGCACCCGCGGATCGTGGGCGAACGGCTCACCGCGGCCGGCGTCGTGCTCCTGGAGACCGCCCTGCGCGACCCCGGGCGGCGCACCGTGCAGGCCGCCTGGCACACCGCGGGCGCCGCGCCGGTGACCCGCGCGCCGTTCCCCGACGACCGCCTCGGCACCGCCCTGCTGCCGCTGCGGGTGGCCGGCAAGACGGACGGGCAGCGCCGGGTGCTGGCCGCGGCCGAGCAGATGGTCGTCGCGCTGCGCTCGGTCTTCGCCTGCGACCCCCGCCCCGACTGCATGCGCACCCCCGTGCCCATCGGCTCCGGCCGGCTGACGCGCGGCTGCGACAACCTCGCCGAGGTGCTGTGGCGCACCCGCGCCGAGTGCGCCCGCCGGCACGCCCGGCTGGTCGAGGCGCTGGACACGGGCTGTGCCGGGCCGGTGGCCGACCTGATCGCCGAACCGCTCTTCGACGGCACGGTACGGGCCCTGCTCGACCGCGGCGACGGGCACCGCACCGACCTGGCCCGGCTCGGCGAGGGCGAACTGCGCTACCTGGCGCTGGCGTTGGTGCTGCTCACCGGTCCCGGGGTGCTGGACATCGACCCGCCGGGCGAGGTGCCCGACGCGCTGCGCTCCCTCACCGTCCTCGCCGACGGCTTCGACCGCTGCCTCGACCCGGCCCAGCGCCGCGCCCTGCTGCGGCTGGCGGTCCGGATGGGCGAGCGCGGGCACATCCGCTGTGTGGCCGCGGTCAACGACGCCTCCTGGGCCGCCGGGACCGAGGGCGTCACGGTGGTACACCTGAACCCGTGACGGAACACCCCGACCTGCCCCGACTCCAGCGCCGACTGGCCGAGTTCGCCGCCGCCCGCGACTGGGGGCCGTACCACACGCCCAAGAACCTCGTCGCCGCGCTCAGCGTGGAGGCCTCCGAACTGGTCGAGATCTTCCAGTGGTTGACCCCGGAGGAGTCCGTCCGGGTGATGGCCGACCCCGGCACCGCGCACCGCGTCCGCGACGAGGTCGCCGACGTGCTCGCCTATCTCCTCCAGTTCTGCGAGGTCCTGGACATCGACCCGCTGACCGCCCTGGCGGAGAAGATCGACCGCAACGAACGGCGCTTCCCGCTGCCGGGAGCGGGGGAGGGGGCGGGGACGGAGCCGGGGGCGGGGGACGAACCCGGCTGACCGTCGCACGATCGGACGTCGCGCACCCGCCAACAACCGGATACCCCGCTTCCGTTATTACTCTTCGCAGTCGAAGTACTCGCCGAATCCGAATTGTTGTCCCGAGATTTCGGGCTTCCTCTAGCTTTTCGCCCCAACGGCCTTCACTCTGGGTAGTGGACAAGAGAGCCAGTGAACATGCGAGCGAGTGAGTGAAGGGACGGGGGCGACGGATGGACGCGGTACGGCTCATCCTCACCAGCAGGCGGGCCCTGGCGGGCGGGACGGACACGCCCGGACTGCTGGCGGAGGTGTGGCAGGCGCAGGCACTCGCGCAGGCGATCGGCAGCAGGCTCGCGGTCTCCGGGCCGCCGGAGCTGCGCGGCGAGGCGCTCGGTCTGACCGAGCTGGCGGGCCGGGGCTGCGGGGTCCTCGATCCGCCCGAACTGGACCCCGGCGACCTGCGCGCGGCCCAGCTCACCCGGCTGGACGACGCCCGCGAGACCCTGCTCTGCCTCGGCGGCCTGCTCGGCGAGGTCGGCATGGCGCTGGTCGGCGTGGCCAGCACCGCGGCGGACGAGACGACGTACTGGCAGTGCATGGAGGCGATCGACGCGGCCGACGAGTCAGGCGACCGCGTCCGCGAGATGCTGCGCAAACTCGCGGCGCGCGAAGAGGTGTTATCGGCGAACGACAACCAGGGCAGCCCCTTCGGCGGCGCACCGTGCGCGTGACCCGCGGCGAAGGCCGCGCCGAGCTGGAACGGCCCTGACACTCTCGCGCGGCGCGCCGGCAAGGTCTGTCACCGGCACCGCCGGGCGACCGCCGGCCGGGCGGTTCTCCGCGTCGAGGTGCCCCGCCGGGCCGGTGGCCGCGCCGGCCCGGCCGGGTGCGGTCGTCAGGCGACCTGCGGCATGACCTCGGCGGCGATCAGTTCCAGGTGGTCCAGGTCGTCCAGGTCCAGCATCTGGAAGTAGACACGGGTCGAGCCGACCGCGGCGTAGCGGCCCAGCTTCTCCACGACCTCCGCGGGGGAGCCCGCGAGACCGTTGGCCTTCAGCTCGTCCACCTCGCGACCGATGGCGTCCGCGCGCCGCTTGACCTCGGCGTCGTTCCTGCCGACGCAGGCGACCAGCGCGTTGGAGTAGACGAGGTCGTCGCCCTTGCGCCCGTGCTCCTCGGCCGCGGCCCGGACCCGGCCGAACTGGCGCTCACTGTCCTCGACGGAGGCGAACGGGATGTTGAACTCGTCGGCGTACCGCGCCGCCAGCGCCGGCGTCCGCCTGGCGCCGTGCCCGCCGATGAGGACCGGCACCTTGGCCTGCGCGGGCTTCGGCAGCGCCGGGGAGTCCTGCAACCGGTAGAACGTGCCGTCGTAGTCGAACCGCTCGCCGACCGGCGTCTCCCACAGCCCCGTGACGATGGCGAGTTGCTCCTCCAGACGCCCGAACTTCTCCTTCGGGAAGGGGATGCCGTACGCCTTGTGCTCGTCCTCGTACCAGCCCGAGCCGAGCCCCAGCTCCACCCGCCCGCCGGACATCTGGTCGACCTGCGCCACCTGGATGGCCAGGACGCCGGGCAGCCGGAAGGTGCCCGCCGTCATCAGCGTGCCGAGCCGGATGCGGCTGGTCTCCCGGGCGATGCCGGCGAGAGTGATCCAGGCGTCGGTGGGACCGGGCAGACCGTCCACGTTGCCCATGTGGAGGTAGTGGTCCGAGCGGAAGAAAGCGTCGTAGCCCAGCTCCTCCGCGGTCTTGGCGACGCGCAGCAGCGTGTCGTAGGTCGCGCCCTGCTGGGGTTCTGTGAAGACTCGAAGATCCATGTATCCATCATGCATGCCGCCGTGGGCGCGACCGCGCAGGGAGCCGGCGGCGGGACGGAAAACAGGTGGTCACAGGGGAACCCGAGCGGGGAGACTCGGACGCGTGTTCCTGACGATCTCCACCAGCGGCGACGCCGCCCACCCGGCCACCGACCTCGGCTACCTGCTGCACAAGCATCCCGGCAAGGCGCAGAGGTTCTCCACGTCCTACGGCACCGCGCACGTCTTCTACCCCGAGGCGGACGACGCGCGGTGCACGGCCGCCCTGCTGCTGGAGACCGATCCGGTGGCGCTGGTGCGGCGCGGCAAGGGCAAGGGCCGCGGCGGCGCCCCCGACGCGGCGCTCGCGCAGTACGTGAACGACCGCCCCTACGCCGCCTCCTCCCTCCTCGCCGTCGCCCTGAGCGGCGTCTTCTCCAGCGCCATGCGCGGGGTGTGCGCCGCCCGTCCCGAGCGGGCCGCCGCCCCGCTGCCGCTGCGCATCGAGGTCCCGGCCGTACCCGCCCGCGGCGGCGCCCCCCTCGTGCGAAGGCTCTTCGAGCCGCTCGGCTGGACGGTGGACGCCGAACCGGTGCCGCTGGACCCGGAGTTCCCGCAGTGGGGCGACTCGCGCTACGTCCGCCTGGTCCTGGAGTCGGACGCGCTGACCCTCGCCGAGGCGCTGCGCCACCTGTACGTGCTGCTGCCGGTCCTCGACGACGCCAAGCACTACTGGGTCTCCGCCGACGAGGTCGACAAGCTGCTCCGTGCCGGTGAGGGCTGGCTGCCCGGCCACCCGGAGCAGCAGCTGATCACCAGCCGCTATCTCTCCCGCCGCTGGTCGCTGACCCGGCAGGCGCGCGAGGCGCTGGAGCTGGTGCGGCTCGCCGAGGCCGACGACAGCGAGGTCGAGGAGATCGACAACGCGGTCGGCCAGGAGACCGAGACGGAGGAGAAGCCGACCCCGCTCGCGGTCCAGCGCCGCGAGGCGATCGTCACCGCGCTGCGCGCCCGCGGCGCCGCCCGGGTGCTCGACCTCGGCTGCGGACAGGGCCAGTTGGTGCAGGAGTTGCTGAAGGACGTCCGGTTCACCGAGATCGTCGGCGTCGACGTGTCCGTACGGGCGCTCACCATCGCCTCCCGGCGGCTGAGGCTCGACCGCATGGGCGAGCGGCAGGCGTCCCGCGTCCGGCTGGTGCAGGGCTCCCTCGCCTACACCGACAAGCGGCTCAAGGGCTATGACGCGGCCGTGCTCAGCGAGGTGATCGAACACCTCGACCTGCCCCGGCTGCCCGCCCTGGAGTACGCGGTGTTCGGGCACGCCCGCCCGCGCACCGTCGTCGTCACCACCCCGAACGTCGAGTACAACGTCCGCTGGGAGACCCTGCCCGCCGGACACGTCCGGCACGGCGACCACCGCTTCGAGTGGACCCGTGCCGAGTTCCGCTCCTGGGCCGCCGCGGTCGCCGAACGGCACGGCTACGAGGTCGAGTTCCGGCCCGTCGGCCCCGACGACCCCGAGGTGGGACCGCCCACCCAGCTGGCCCTGTTCACCCTCACGACCGAGAAGGAGGCGAAGGCGGCATGACCGAGACACGGACCGGACGGGTCCTCCCCGTCACCGACCTCTCCCTCGTGGTCCTCGTCGGCGCCTCCGGCTCCGGCAAGTCCACCTTCGCCCGCAGGCACTTCAAGCCCACCGAGGTGATCTCCTCCGACTTCTGCCGCGGCCTGGTCGCCGACGACGAGAACGACCAGAGCGCCAGCCGCGACGCCTTCGACGTCCTGCACTACATAGCCGGCAAGCGGCTCGCCGCGGGCCGCCGCACCGTCGTGGACGCCACCAGCGTGCAGCAGGACAGCCGGCGCCAGTTGATCGAACTGGCGCGGAAGCACGACGTGCTGCCCATCGCCATCGTGCTCGACATGCCCGAGGAGGTGTGCGCCGAACGCAACGCGGCCCGCACCGACCGCGCCGACATGCCGCGCCGGGTCATCCAGCGGCACATCCGCGAACTGCGGCGCTCGCTGCGGCACCTGGAGCGCGAGGGCTTCCGCAAGGTGCACGTCCTGCGCGGCGTCGAGGAGGCCGAGGCCGCCACCGTCGTCACCGAGCGGCGTTTCAACCACCTCGCCCACCTCACCGGCCCCTTCGACATCATCGGCGACGTGCACGGCTGCTCCGCCGAACTGGAGTCGCTGCTGTCCAAGCTGGGCTACGACGACGGCGTGCACCCCGAGGGCCGCACCGCCGTGTTCGTCGGCGACCTGGTCGACCGCGGCCCGGACAGCCCCGGTGTGCTGCGCCGGGTGATGGACATGGTGGAGGCGGGCCACGCGCTGTGCGTGCCGGGCAACCACGAGAACAAGTACGGCCGTCACCTCAAGGGCCGCAACGTCCAGCACACCCACGGCCTCGCCGAGACCATCGCCCAGATGGACGGCGAGAGCGAGGAGTTCCGGGCCCGGGTGCGCACGTTCATCGACGGACTGGTCAGCCACTACGTCCTCGACGGCGGCAAGCTGGTCGTCTGCCATGCCGGCCTGCCCGAGAAGTACCACGGCCGCACCTCCGGACGCGTCCGCTCGCACGCGCTGTACGGCGACACCACCGGGGAGACCGACGAGTTCGGCCTGCCCGTGCGCTACCCGTGGGCCGAGGACTACCGGGGCCGGGCGGCGGTCGTCTACGGCCACACGCCGGTGCCGGAGGCCACCTGGCTCAACAACACCATCTGCCTGGACACCGGTGCCGTCTTCGGCGGCCGGCTGACCGCGCTGCGCTGGCCGGAGCGCGAGCTGGTCGACGTGCCGGCCGAGCGCGTCTGGTACGAGCCGGCCCGCCCGCTGCGCACCGAGGCGCCGGGCGGACGCGACGGCCGGCCGCTGGACCTGGCCGACGTCTCCGGGCGCCGGGCGGTGGAGACCCGGCACGCCGGGAGGGTGGCGGTGCGCGAGGAGAACGCGGCGGCGGCCCTGGAGGTCATGAGCCGCTTCGCGCTCGACCCGCGCCTGGTGCCGTATCTGCCACCGACCATGGCGCCGACGGCCACCTCCGAGGTGGACGGCTACCTGGAGCACCCGCGGGAGGCGTTCGCGAGTTACGCGGCCGACGGGGTGGCGCGCGTGGTGTGCGAGGAGAAGCACATGGGCTCGCGGGCCGTGGTCCTGGTGTGCCGGGACGCGGCGGCGGCCACCGGGCGGTTCGGCGTGGAGGGCCCCACGGGCGCGCTGTACACCCGTACCGGGCGGCCCTTCTTCGACGACGAGGAGATGACCGAGTCGGTCCTGGACCGGCTGCGCGCGGCGATCACCGAGGCCGGCCTGTGGGCCGAACTGGACACGGACTGGCTGCTGCTGGACACCGAGCTGATGCCCTGGTCGCTGAAGGCCCAGGGCCTGCTGCGCAGCCAGTACGCGGCGGTCGGCGCCGCGTCCGGCGCGGTGTTCCCGGGCGCGCTGGCCGCGCTGGAGGCGGCCGCGGCCCGGGGCGCCGACGTGGGCGCCCTGCTCGACCGGCAGCGCGAACGCGCCGCCGACGCCGCCGCGTTCACGGCCGCGTACCGGCGCTACTGCTGGACCACCGAGGGCCTGGACGGCGTCCGCCTGGCGCCCTTCCAGATCCTCGCCACCGAGGGCCGCAGCCTCGCCGCGCTCCCGCACGACGAGCAACTGGCGCTGCTGGACCGCCTGGTGGAACACGACGCCTCCGGCCTGCTGGGGACCACCCGCCGGCTGTACGTCGACACGGGCGACCCCGAGTCGGTGCGGGCCGGTGTCGACTGGTGGCTGGAGATGACCGGCCGGGGCGGCGAGGGCATGGTCGTCAAGCCGCTCGGCGCCCTGGTCCGCCGCCCGGACGGCCGTCTGGTCCAGCCCGGCGTCAAGTGCCGGGGCCGCGAGTACCTGCGCATCATCTACGGCCCCGAGTACACCCGCCCCGACAACCTCGCCCTGCTGCGCCGCCGGTTCCTCAACCACAAGCGCTCCCTCGCCCTGCGCGAGTACGCCCTCGGCCTGGAGGCCCTCGACCGCCTGTCCGCGGGTGAGCCGCTGTGGCGGGTGCACGAGGCGGTGTTCGGCGTGCTGGCACTGGAGTCGGAGCCGGTGGACCCGCGGCTGTAGGCCGGCGGCCGGGGGCGGGACCCGTCGTTTCCCGCGGTGCTTCACGGCCGCGGGAAGCGGGCCCTCATCGCGGTGATGCGGGCGTCCCGGGATGTCGCCCGCCGAAGCCGACGACGTAGGCGTCGTCGGCCCTGGTCGTCGGGTGGCCGCCGTCGATCTCTCGGAAGCGCTCGGCGAGTCGTCGGCTCAGAGAGGTCCGCGGCATGGGCGGCGGACCTTCGGGATCGTCGACGGGGCAAGGGCGCAGCCCCGGAGTGCGGACGCTTAGGCGCCCGCCGAACCGTGCCGCCGCACCCGATTGCCGTCAGTGTGACGAGAACCGGCGGGGGCGGGAGTCGCAACGAGAGCGCCGCAAAATGGTCGAGGGGCGGGTGAATCCGGTCCTCGGTGGTCAGGATGGGGGCATGGGATTCCATGTCGACTCCGAGGCCGGGCGGCTGCGCCGCGTCATCCTGCACCGGCCGGACCTCGAGCTCAAAAGGCTCACCCCCAGCAACAAGGACGCCCTCCTCTTCGACGACGTGCTCTGGGTGCGCCGGGCGCGCGCCGAGCACGACGGGTTCGCCGATGTGCTGCGCGATCGCGGCGTCGCCGTCCACCTCTTCGGCGACCTGCTGGTCGAGACCCTGGAGGTCCCCGAGGCCCGCGCCCTGGTCCTGGACCGGGTCTTCGACGAGCGCGAGTACGGCCCCCTCGCCACCGCGCATCTGCGCGCCGCCTTCGAGAACCTGCCCGCGCGGGACCTGGCCGAGGCGCTGGTCGGCGGCATGACCAAGCGGGAGTTCCTGGAAGCGCACGCGGAGCCGACCTCCGTGCGCTTCCATGTGATGGAGCTGGACGACTTCCTGCTCGGCCCGCTCCCCAACCACCTCTTCACCCGCGACACCTCCGCCTGGATCTACGACGGGGTCGCCATCAACGCCATGCGGCTGCCCGCCCGGCAGCGCGAGACCGTGCACTTCGAGGCGATCTACCGGCACCACCCGCTCTTCGCCGAAGAGCGGTTCCACGTCTGGTCCCAGGGGCAGGCCGACCACCCCTCGACCATCGAGGGCGGCGACGTGCTGGTGATCGGCAACGGCGCGGTCCTCGTCGGAATGAGCGAGCGCACCACCCCGCAGGCCGTGGAGATGCTCGCGCACAAGCTGTTCGCGGCCGGCTCCGCGCGCACCATCGTGGCGCTCGACATGCCCAAGCGGCGCGCCTTCATGCACCTGGACACGGTGATGACGATGGTCGACGGCGACACCTTCACCCAGTACGCGGGGCTCGGCATGCTGCGCTCGTACACCATCGAACCGGGCGTGGGCGAGAAGGAGCTGAAGGTCACCGACCATCCGCCGGAGCACATGCACCGGGCCATCGCCGCCGCCCTCGGGCTCGGCGAGATCCGGGTGCTCACCGCCACCCAGGACGTGCACGCGGCCGAGCGCGAGCAGTGGGACGACGGCTGCAACGTGCTCGCCGTCGAGCCCGGGGTCGTCGTCGCCTACGAGCGGAACTCCACCACCAACACCCATCTGCGCAAGCAGGGCATCGAGGTCATCGAGATCCCCGGCAGCGAGCTGGGGCGGGGCCGGGGCGGCCCCCGGTGCATGAGCTGCCCGGTGGTGCGGGACGCGGTGTGAGCGCGGGGGCGGCGCCCGGACGACCGGGCGCCGGTGTGAGGATGTGCACCTCACCCCCCAGGGCTGCATAAATTTGCCGAAGGTCGTATAGAATTCCATCGTCCTTACCGTCGTACCCCTGGAGCGCCCCCATGGCGACAGTCCCGACCGCCCTCGCCGGCCGCCACTTCCTCAAGGAGCTGGACTTCACCGAGGCGGAGTTCCGCGGTCTGATCGAGCTGGCCGCGGAGCTGAAGGCCGCCAAGCGGGCCGGGACCGAGACCCCGTACCTGCGGGGCCGCAACATCGCGCTGATCTTCGAGAAGACCTCGACGCGCACCCGCTGCGCGTTCGAGGTCGCCGCCGCCGACCAGGGCGCCCACACCACCTACCTCGACCCGATCGGCTCGCAGATCGGGCACAAGGAGTCCGTCAAGGACACCGCCCGCGTCCTCGGCCGGATGTACGACGGCATCGAGTACCGGGGCGACAGCCAGGCCAAGGTCGAGGAGCTGGCCGCCGAGGCCGGCGTGCCCGTCTACAACGGCCTCACCGACGACTGGCATCCCACCCAGATGCTCGCCGACGTGCTCACCATGACCGAGCACAGCGCCAAGCCGCTCACGGAGACCGCCTTCGCCTACCTCGGCGACGCCCGCTTCAACATGGGCAACTCCTACCTGGTCACCGGTGCCCTGCTCGGCATGGACGTCCGGATCGTCGCCCCCGAGCAGTACTGGCCGGATGCCGCGATCGTGGCCCGCGCCCGCGAACTGGCCGAGCGCAGCGGCGCCGCGATCACCCTGACCGAGGACGTGGCCGAGGGGGTGCACGGGGCCGACTTCGTCGCCACCGACGTATGGGTCTCCATGGGCGAGCCCAAGGAGGTCTGGGCCGAGCGGATCAAGGCCCTCGCGCCGTACGCAGTGACGATGGACGTACTGCGCGCCACCGGCAACCCGGACGTCAAGTTCCTGCACTGCCTGCCGGCCTTCCACGACCTCGGCACCAAGGTCGGCCGGGAGATCCACGAGACCTACGGCCTGACCTCCCTGGAGGTCACCGACGAGGTCTTCGAGTCGGCGCACTCCGTCGTCTTCGACGAGGCAGAGAACCGGCTGCACACCATCAAGGCCGTGCTGGTCGCCACACTCGGCCGGTAGTCCTGGTCACCGTCCGCGACCGGCGATTATCCTGATCGGCGGGCCGGAGCCACCCCTTCCGGTACCGCCGCCGCGACCGTCATCCCGTCGCCCGCACCACCAGAAACGAGCACCACCCGCAATGCCCGCTCCCCGCATCAAGTCCCCCCACCTGCTCGTCGCCGAATCCGGCGCGGACCGCGAGGGGCACGGCCTGAAGCGCACGATGGGGCTCTTCCAGCTCATCTGCTTCGGCGTCGGCGCCATCGTCGGCACCGGCATCTTCGTCGGCCTCTCCGACTCCGTCGCCCAGGCCGGCCCGGCCGTCGTCGTCTCCTTCGTCCTCGCCGCCGTCACCTGCGTCTTCACCGCCTTCTCCTTCGCGGAGCTGGGCGGCGCGATCCCGGTCTCCGGCTCCTCGTACTCCTTCGCCTACGCCGGCCTCGGCGAGTCCACCGCCTTCCTGGTCGGCTGGTGCCTGCTGCTGGAGTACGGCATCTCCATCTCGGCCGTCGCCGTCGGCTGGAGCCAGTACGTCAACGAGCTGCTGCACAGCCTCACCGGCTGGCAACTGCCCGCCCTGCTGTCCGCCGGCCCCGGCGACGGAGGGATCGTCAACCTGCCCGCGGTCCTGGTGATCGCCATGGCCTCGGTGCTGCTGGTGCGCGGGGTGCGCGAGAGCGCCCGGGCGACCGCCGCCATGGCCGCCGTGAAGCTGGCGATCCTGCTCGCCTTCTGCGCCATCGGCTACAGCGCCTTCAAGCACGGCAACCTCACCCCGTTCTCCCCGGCCGGCCTCGGCGGCATCGGCGCGGGCACCACCGCCGCGTTCTTCTCGTACATCGGCTTCGACGCGATCACCACCGCCGGCGAGGAGGCCAAGAACCCCCGCCGTGACATCCCCGTGGCGATCATGGTCTGCATGGGCATCGTGACGCTGCTGTACTGCGCGGTCGCGGTCGCCGCGATCGGCGCCATCGGCGGCAAGCAGGTCGCCGGCCGCCCCGCCGCCCTGTCCTACGTCGTCAACGAGGTCACCGGCTCGACCATCGGCGGCGGCGTGATCGCCTTCGGCGCGGTCGTCGCCATCGCCTCCGTGGTGCTCGCCGTGATGTACGGCCAGACGCGCATCCTGATGTCGATGTCCCGGGACGGCCTGATCCCGCGGGTCTTCGAGAAGGTCTCCCCGAAGACCTCCACGCCGGTCGCGGGCACCCTGATCGTCGCGGTCGTCTTCGCGCTCCCGGCGGCCTTCGCGTCCCTGGACTCCGTGATGAACCTGTGCACCATCGGCACGCTGGCGATCATGGCCGTCGTGAACATCGCGGTGATGGCCCTGCGCCGCCGCGAGCCGGGCCTGAGCCGCAGCTTCCGGGTGCCGCTCTACCCCGTGGGCCCGCTGCTCGGCATCGCCTTCTGCCTCTACCTGATGTACGAGACCGGCTGGCACACCTGGGTGCAGTTCGCCGTCTTCCTCGCGGTGGGCCTCGCCGTCTACGCCGCCTACGGGCGCCGGCACTCCACGCTGGCCCGCGACGCCGCGGCCGTCACCGCGGACGCCGCTGAGCGGGAACCACAGGCAGTGTGAACCACACCGCCTTGCCCCTCGGGGTGGGGCGGTGTCCGCACGAGGCGCTCAGCGCGCGGATCAGCAGCAGCCCGCGCCCGCCCTCCTGCCACACGTCGGGCTCCTCCAGGACCGGCCGGGTCAGCTGACCGGGCGGCGCGGGGTCCGGGTCGTGCACCTCGACCTGGCAGCCGGTCGGCGCCACCTCCACCACCAGCTCGATCGGCCCGCGGCCCGCGGTGTGCTCCACCGCGTTGGCCACCAGCTCGGCCGTGAGCAGCTCCGCCGTGTCGCAGTCGGGCGCCTGCTCCACCTCGGAAAGGGCCGTGCGCACCAGTGCGCGGGCCACCGGCACCGCCGCGGCGGTGTGCGGCAGCGCCAGGCGCCAGGAGGCCGATTCGGTGGGGCGTTCGTGCAAGGCGAGTCCGTTCATGGAGCAGGCTGTCCTGCTTTCGACTGTAGGAATGGTACGGGCCCGGCCACCCCAAACGGTCGGCGGGCTTCGCCCGGGGCCCCCGCCCCGGTACCGGACGCCCTACCCGGCCCGGCCCCCCGCCTCGCCCGCCGGGGCGCACTGTTACGGGCCCGCGGCGAAGCGGTGACACTCGGCGCACGGGCACCCTCGCGACCCGGCCTGTCGCGCCCCCGTGACGACAGTCACAAACGAGTGATAACTTCGAGGCACAGCGCAACGTACGGCACCGCCGCCCAAGGAGGCCGCACGTCATGAGTCCCTTCACCGGCTCCGCCGCCCGCACCGCCGACTGGGAGCACCTGCGCCTCCGGATCGCCGACGGGGTCGCCACGGTCACCCTCGCCCGCCCCGACAAGCTCAACGCCCTCACCTTCGGCGCCTACGCCGACCTGCGCGACCTGCTGGCCGAGCTGTCCCGGGAGCGCGCGGTGCGCGCCCTGGTGCTGGCCGGGGAGGGACGCGGCTTCTGCTCCGGCGGCGACGTGGACGAGATCATCGGCGCCACCCTCGCCCTGGACACCGCCCAGCTGCTCGACTTCAACCGGATGACCGGGCAGGTGGTGCGCGCCCTGCGCGAATGCCCGTTCCCGGTGATCGCCGCCGTGCACGGGGTCGCGGCGGGCGCCGGGGCCGTGCTCGCCCTCGCGGCCGACTTCCGGGTCGCGGACCCGAGCGCCCGCTTCGCCTTCCTCTTCACCCGGGTCGGCCTGTCCGGCGGCGACATGGGCGCGGCCTATCTGCTGCCCCGGGTCGTCGGCCTCGGTCACGCCACCCGGCTGCTGATGCTGGGCGAGCCGGTCCGCGCTCCCGAGGCCGAGCGCATCGGCCTGATCAGCGAACTCACCGAGGAGGGCCACGCCGACGAGGCCGCCCAGGCCCTGGCCCGCCGGCTGGCCGCCGGCCCCGCCCTGGCCCACGCCCAGACCAAGGCCCTGCTGACGGCGGAGCTGGACATGCCGCTGGCGGCCGCCGTGGAGCTGGACGCGGCGACCCAGGCGCTGCTGATGAACGGCGAGGACTACCGGGAGTTCCACGCGTCGTTCACACAGAAGCGCCCGCCGAAGTGGCAGGGGCGGTGACCGGTCGTGACGACGTCAGCCGCGTCCGCCGCCGCCCGCGTCGCCGTCATCGGCGGGGGACCCGGCGGCCTGTACGCCGCCGCCCTGCTCAAGCGCCTTGACCCCAGCCGTGAGGTGACCGTCTGGGAGCGCAACGCCCCGGACGAGACCTTCGGCTTCGGGGTCGTCCTGTCCGACGAGACCCTGGGCGGCATCGAAGACGCCGACCCGGTGGTGCACGAGGCCCTGCAGCGGCACTTCGTCCGCTGGGACGACATCGACGTCGTCCACCGGGGCGAGTGCCACACCTCCGGGGGTCACGGCTTCGCGGCCCTCGGCAGACACCGCCTCCTGAGGATCCTGCACGACCGCTGCCGGGACCTCGGCGTGCGGATCGAGTTCCGCACCCCGGCCCCGCCCCCCGACCGGCTCGCCGCCGACCACGACCTGGTCGTCGCCGCCGACGGGGTGCACAGCGCCACCCGCGAGACCTACGCGGACGTCTTCCGCCCCACGATCACCGGCCACCGCTGCCGCTACATCTGGCTCGCCGCCGACTTCGCCTTCGACGCCTTCCGCTTCGAGATCGCCGAGACCGAGCACGGCGTGATGCAGCTGCACGGCTACCCGTTCGCGCCGGACGCCTCGACGGTCATCGTCGAGATGCGCGAGGAGGTCTGGCGGGCGGCGGGCTTCGACGAGACGGACCCGCGCGAATCGACCGACCGCTGCGCCAAGATCTTCGCCCAGGCGCTGCGCGGCCGGCCCCTGCGCTCCAACAACTCGGCGTGGACGACCTTCCGCACGGTGGTCAACGAGCGCTGGTCGCACGGCAACGTCGTGCTGCTCGGCGACGCGGCCCACACCGCCCATTTCTCCATCGGCTCGGGCACCAAGCTGGCCGTGGAGGACGCGCTGGCACTGGCCGCGTGCCTGTCCGAACAGCCCGACGTGCCCGCCGCGCTGTCGGCGTACGAGACCGAGCGCAAACCGGTCGTCGCCTCCACCCAGCGGGCCGCGAAGGCGAGCCTGGAGTGGTTCGAGAACCTGCGCCTCTACCGGGACCAGCCGCCCCGCCAGTTCGCGTTCAACCTGCTCACCCGCAGCCGCCGGGTCACCCACGACAACCTCCGGCTGCGCGACGCCCGCTTCACCGAGTCCGTGGAGCGGGAGTTCGGCTGCCCGCCCGGTACGCCCCCGATGTTCACGCCGTTCCGGCTGCGCGGGCTGACCCTGCGCAACCGGGTGGTGGTGTCCGCGATGGACATGTACTCCGCCACCGACGGCGTGCCCGGCGACTTCCACCTCGTCCACCTCGGCGCCCGCGCGCTCGGCGGGGCGGCGCTGGTCATGACCGAGATGGTGTGCGTGAGCGAGCGGGGCCGCATCACCCCCGGCTGCGCCGGCCTCTACACCGGCCGGCAGACGGAGGCGTGGCGCCGGATCACCGACTTCGTGCACCGGCAGGCACCGGGCACCGCGATCGGCGTCCAGCTCGGCCACTCCGGCCGCAAGGGCTCCACCAGGCTGATGTGGGAGGGCATGGACGACCCGCTGCCCACGGGCAACTGGCCGATCGTCGCACCCTCCCCGTTGCCGTACAAACCCGTCAGCCAGATCCCGCGCGAAGTCACCCGCGCCCAGCTCACCGACATCCGCGAGCAGTTCGCCGCGTCGGCCTGGCGTGCCGCGAGGGCCGGCTTCGACCTGCTCGAACTCCACTGCGCCCACGGCTATCTGCTCTCCGGCTTCCTGTCGCCGCTCACCAACCACCGCACGGACGCCTACGGCGGCTCACCGGAGAAGCGGCTGCGCTTCCCGCTGGAGGTCTTCGACGCCGTCCGCACCGTGTGGCCGGCCGACCGCCCGATGACGGTCCGCATCTCCGCCACCGACTGGGCGGAAGGGGGCACGACGGCCGAGGACGCGGTCGAGATCGCCCGCGCCTTCGCCGACCACGGCGCGGACGCGATCGACGTCTCCACGGGCCAGGTCGTCTCCGACGAACGGCCCGACTTCGGCCGCTCCTACCAGACCCCGTTCGCCGACCGGATCCGCCACGAGGTGGGCGTCCCGGTGATCGCCGTCGGCGCCATCTCCTCCTGGGACGACGTCAACTCGCTGATCCTGGCGGGCCGCGCCGACCTGTGCGCCCTGGGCCGCCCCCACCTCTACGACCCCCACTGGACCCTCCACGCGGCCGCCGAGCAGTCCTACACCGGCCCCGCCGCCCCCTGGCCGCCCCCCTACCGCGCCGGCAGCCGCCGCCCCCGCACGGGCCGCACCGACACGCCGAAACCCAGGCTGTCGCTGGGCGGTTGACCCGCGTGGCGGTCGCCGGTCCCGCGCGCCCGGCTCGCCGCCGCGGACACCGGGCTCCCGGCCGGGACGTGCCCGACGCCGTCGTGGCCCCGCTTCACAGGGCCGGGAGGGCGAACCGCGCGCCCGCGTCCCGGAGGCGGTCGTGCAGGGCCTTGAAGACCTCGGCCGAACGCAGACCCGGCCAGGCCGGGGGCAGGAGGTGGGCGGGCAGGCCGGGGTCGGCGTAGGGGAGGTGGCGCCAGGAGTCGAGGGCGAGCAGGTAGTCGCGGTAGGCGTCCTCGGGCGGGGTGTCCGGGCGGTCCTGCCAGGCGCGCAGCACCGGTGCGTGGGCGTCCAGGAAGCGCTCGTGCTCCCGGGCGATCGCGGGCAGGTCCCACCAGCGCGCCACCGCCTCGGCCGTGGGCGCGAAGCCCAGGTGCGCACCGCGGAAGAAGTCGACGTAGGGGTCCAAGTGGAGGCGGCGCAGGGTGTGTTCGGTCTCCTCGTACAGGCGCGCGGGAGCGATCCACACACCCGGCGCCGCCGTGCCGAAGCCGAGCGCGGACAGGCGGGAGCGCAGGACGTGCCGCTTCTGCCGTTCCGTCTCGGGCACCGAGAACACCGCGAGCACCCAGCCCGCGTCCTCGGGCGGCGCGGAGGCGTAGATGCGGCGGTCGCCGTCCTCCAGTAACTGCCGTGCCTCGGCGGAGAGTTCGTAGCCCGCAGCGCCGGACGGGGTGCGGGCGGGCAGCAGCAGGCCGCGCCGTTTGAGCCGGGACACCGAGGAGCGGACCGAGGGCGCGTCCACGCCGACCGCGGCCAGCAGCCGGATCAGCTCGGCGACGGGCACCGGGCCGGGCACGAACCGGCCGTACGCGCCGTAGAGCGTGACGATGAGGGACCTGGGAGCGCGCTGGTCGGACACGTTGATCATTTTAAGTCGTCG
Organism: Streptomyces sp. SCPE 10; assembly: GCF_051980735.1. Taxonomy (NCBI): domain Bacteria; kingdom Bacillati; phylum Actinomycetota; class Actinomycetes; order Kitasatosporales; family Streptomycetaceae; genus Streptomyces; species Streptomyces sp. SCPE 10. Next base: position 5,897,553 of record NZ_CP197069.1, read on the forward strand.
GTATCACTGCTGGTCACCAGGGTTGCGCAGGCGGAACCGCTGCAACTTGCCGGTGGCCGTGCGCGGCAGGGCGTCCAGGAAGACGAACTCGCGGGGGCATTTGTACGGCGCCAGCTCGGCGGTGAGGAACGCCCGCAGCGCCTCCGGGTCGCGTCGGGCGCCGTCGCGCAGCACCGTGTAGGCGACCACCACCTGGCCGCGGGCCTCGTCGGGACGGCCGACCACCGCGGTCTCCAGCACGTCCGGGTGGCGCAGCAGGGCGTCCTCCACCTCCGGGCCCGCGATGTTGTACCCGGCCGAGATGATCATGTCGTCGGCGCGGGCCACGTACCGGAAGTAGCCGTCGGGCTCCCGGACATACGTGTCGCCGGTGATGTTCCAGCCGTCGCGTACGTAGTCGCGCTGGCGCGGGTCGGCGAGGTAGCGGCAGCCGACCGGGCCGCGCACCGCCAGCAGCCCGGGTTCGCCGTCGGGCAGCGCGGTGCCGTCCGGGCCCTGCACCCGGGCCTGCCAGCCCGGCACCGGCACTCCGGTGGTGCCCGGTCTGATCGCCTCGTCCGCGGCGGAGAGGAAGATGTGCAGCAGCTCGGTCGCGCCGATCCCGTTGATGACGCGCACCCCCGTGCGCGCGTGCCAGGCCCGCCAGGTGGCCGCGGGCAGGTTCTCGCCGGCCGACACACAGCGCCGCAGCGACGAGACGTCGTACCCGTCCAGCTCGTCCAGCATGGCGCGGTAGGCGGTCGGGGCGGTGAACAGGACCGAGACGCGGTGCTCGGCTATCGCCGGGACGAGGTGGCGGGGCCCGGACCGTTCCAGCAGCAGCGCGCTCGCGCCGGCCCGCAACGGGAAGACGACCAGTCCACCGAGGCCGAAGGTGAAGCCGAGCGGAGGGCTGCCGGCGAACACGTCGTCCGCGCGGGGGCGCAGGATGTGCCGGGAGAAGGTGTCGGCGACGGCGAGCACGTCCCGGTGGAAGTGCATGCACCCCTTCGGGCGGCCGGTGGTGCCCGAGGTGAAGGCGATCAGGGCGACGTCGTCGGAGGCGGTGTCGACGGCCGGGTAGGGCGTGCCGGGCGCGGGGCGGCGCAGGAGGTCGTCGGGGGCGTCGGCGCCGTACGTGGTGACACGCAGCCCGGGGATCCCCGCCTTCGTCAGGTCGGCCACCGAGCGGGCGTCGCACAGCGCGTGGCCCACGCGGGCGATCTGGCAGATGGTCGCCAGCTCGTGCGGGCGCTGCTGGGCCGGCACGGTGACCGCGATGGCGCCCGCCTTCAGCACCGCCAGCCAGCAGGCCGCGAGCCAGGGCGTGGTGGGGCCGCGCAGCAGGACCCGGTTGCCGGGGACCACGCCCAGCTCGCCGGTGATCACGTGCGCGATCCGGTCGACGCGGGCGCGCAGTTCGTCGTACGTCCAGGCCGGCCCGTCCGGGGTACGGAAGGCCGGGCGGGATCCGTCCGTGCCGTCCAGCAGTTCGGCCGCGCAGTTCAGCCGGGCGGGGTAGCGCAGCTCCGGGAGGTCGAAGCGCAGCTCGGGCCACTCCTCCGGGGGCGGCAGATGGTCGCGCGCGAAGGTGTCCACGTGGGCCGAGAGATGCATGGCGGTTCGCCCCCTTGCCGTGACGGACGTCCGGACGGGCATTTCTGGCGGGCTCGTCGTTGGAGCGTATCGTGTTGATGACGGCAGTCAACTGTGCGCGATACCGTCGGCGGTGGGGACGGTCGCCCGGTCCGTCCCGGAGGGAGGACCGGCGGTGCCCGCATTCTCACTCGACCCGCGGCGGCTCGCCTGGTGCGCCGAACTGCGCGCCCTGGCCGCCGAACGGCTGCGCCCGCTCGCCGACAAGGGGGCCCCGGGCCGCGTCAACCGGCCGCTCCTCGCCGAGCTGGGCGGACTCGGCCTGCTGGAGCGGCTGTTCACCTCCGGTGCGCTCGATCTGTGCCTGATGCGGGAGTCCCTGGCGCAGGGCTGCACCGAGGCCGAGACCGCGCTCGCCCTCCAGGGCCTCGGCGCCCATCCGGTGCACGCGTACGGCAGTGCCGCCCAGCGCGAGCGGTGGCTGCCGGACGTCGCCGACGGCAGCACGGTCGCGGCGTTCGCGCTGAGCGAGCCGGGGGCCGGTTCGGACGCGGCCGCCCTCGCCCTCGCGGCCGAACCGGGCGGACCGGGCGAGTGGCGGCTCACGGGGGAGAAGTGCTGGATCTCCAACGCGCCCGAGGCCGACTTCTACACCGTCTTCGCCCGCACCGGCCCCCGGGCCGGCGCCCGGGGGGTGACGGCGTTCCTCGTCCCCGCGGACCGGCCCGGACTCACCGGCCAGGCGCTGGAGATGATCTCCCCGCACCCCATCGGCGCGCTCCGGTTCGACGGTGTGCCGGTCGGCGCGGACGACGTGCTCGGCGAGGTCGGCCGGGGGTTCGCCGTCGCCATGGGCACCCTCAATCTCTTCCGGCCCAGCGTCGGGGCGTTCGCGGTCGGGATGGCGCAGGCGGCGCTGGACGCGACCGTCGAGCACACGCGGCGACGCCAGGCGTTCGGCGGCAGGTTGCGGGACCTCCAGGCGGTGTCCCACCAGGTGGCGGAGATGGCGTTGCGCACCGAGGCGGCCCGGCTGATGGTGTACGCGGCGGCCACCGCCTATGACGAGGGTGCCGCCGATGTGCCCCGGCGGTCCGCGATGGCCAAGCTGCTCGCCACCGAGACGGCGCAGTACGTCGTCGACACCGCGGTCCAGTTGCACGGCGCCCGCGCGCTGCGCCACGGCCATCTGCTCGAACACCTCTACCGCGAGGTGCGGGCGCCGCGTATCTACGAGGGGGCGAGCGAGGTCCAACGGGGCATCATCGCCAAGGAGTTGTACGCCGAGAGCGACCGGGAGGCACGGTGACGGACGAGCGGGCCGGCTCGGTGGAGCGCGTCAACCCGGCGGAGCTGTCCCCGCCGACGGGGTTCTCGCACGCCGTCGTCGCGACCGGGTCCCGGGTGGTCTTCCTCGCGGGGCAGACCGCGCTCGATGCCGACGGGAAGATCGCCGGCGGCACGCTGGCCGAGCAGTTCGAGCGGGCCCTCGGCAATCTGCTCACGGCCCTGCGCGCGGCCGGGGGCGCCCCCGCCGACCTGGCGCGGGTCACCGTCTACACCACGGACGTCGCCGCGTACCGCGAGCAGGCACGGGAACTGGGACGGGTCTGGCGGGCGGCGGCGGGCCGGGACTATCCGGCGATGGCCGTGGTGGGGGTCGTACGGCTGTGGGACGAGCGGGCCCTGGTGGAGCTGGACGGGTTCGCGGTCCTTCCGTAGCCGGGGTCGTGACGCGCCACCGTTGGGGTGACGGTCACACTCCGCGGCATGGGCGCCCGGTACCAGTGGATACGTCCAGAACGGTACAAACCTGGAGGTATCCATGCGTGTACGCCCCGCCCTCACCGCGGTTCTGGGCGCCGCCGCCCTGCTGGTCACCGCGGTCGGCCCGGCCGGCGCCGCCCCCGGCGAGTTCGTCACCGTCGACTCCACGGGCCGGCTCGCCGCGGACGGGACCCTCACGCTGACCGGCACCTACCGCTGCACCGGTGCCACCGGCCCGGTCTTCACCACGTCCTCGGTCAGCCGGCGCGACCCCCGGGTCGGCCACGGCATCGGCGGCGGCCTCGCCCGCTGCGACGGCCTCACCCACGGCTGGGTCAACTCCGGCAGGGTCACGAGCGAGACCCTGGTCCCCGGCCGGGCCCACGTCAGGGCCACGCTGATGGAACTGCGCGCCCACGGCCTGATCCCCCTGCCGGTCTTCCACGCGACCGCCGAACGGGACGTCACCCTGCTCCAGGGGTGAACGGCACCCTGACCGGACGCGGCGGCGCTGCCGGGGCCGCCGCCCGGGGCGCGCCGTGTCCGCGCCGGCCGGCCCCGCCGGGGTGCCCGCCCCGGGGTGTGGCGGCCGGTGCGGACCCGGGCCGGGGCGGGTGTCCCCGGCGGGGCCGGCGCGGTCGAGCGCCTACGCCCGCTGCCAGCTGTGCGGTGCGTGGAAGGGGTGCGGGCGCCAGGAGGTGGTGCCGGGGGAGGTCGGCTCCGCGCCCGGGGCCGGGCGGGCGGCGCGGGTGAGGAGGAGGACGGTGAGGGCGGCCAGTTCCTCGGCGGTGGCCTGGCCCCGTTCGACGCGGATCGGGGGAGTGGGGGACGCGGGCATCGGGACCTCCGTCACTGAGGGGGGTTGCCGTGTTTGCGGGCGGGGCGCTCCGCGTGCTTCGTACGGAGCATCGCCAGCGACTTCACCAGGACCTCGCGGGTCTCGGCGGGGTCGATGACGTCGTCGACCAGGCCGCGCTCGGCGGCGTAGTACGGGTGCATCAGCTCGGACTTGTACTCCTTGACCAGGCGGGCGCGCATGGCCTCGGGGTCCTCCGCCTCGGCGATCTGGCGGCGGAAGATGACGTTGGCCGCGCCCTCCGCGCCCATCACCGCGATCTCGTTCGTGGGCCAGGCGTAGGTGAGGTCGGCGCCGATCGACTGGGAGTCCATGACGATGTACGCACCGCCGTACGCCTTGCGCAGGATCAGGGAGATCCTCGGCACGGTGGCGTTGCAGTAGGCGTAGAGCAGCTTCGCGCCGTGCCGGATGATTCCGCCGTGCTCCTGGTCGACGCCGGGCAGGAACCCGGGCACGTCCAGCAGGGTGACCAGCGGGATGCTGAAGGCGTCGCACATCTGCACGAACCGTGCGGCCTTCTCCGAGGCCTCGATGTCCAGCACACCCGCGAGGGCCTGCGGCTGGTTGGCGATGATGCCGACCACCTGGCCGTCGAGGCGGGCCAGCGCGCAGATGATGTTGCGGGCCCAGCGCTGGTGGACCTCCAGGTACTCGCCGTCGTCGACGATCTCCTCGATCACCCGCGTCATGTCGTACGGCTGGTTGCCGTCCACCGGCACCAGGTCGGCCAGCGACTCGCAGCGCCGGTCCACCGGGTCGGTGCACTCGACCTGGGGCGGGTTCTCGCGGTTGTTCCCCGGCAGGAGGGAGAGGAGGTAGCGCACCTCCTCCAGGCAGGTCTCCTCGTCGTCGTAGGCGAAGTGGCAGACGCCGCTGGTCTCCGCGTGGACGTCCGCGCCGCCCAGGCCGTTCTGGGTGATCTCCTCGCCGGTCACGGCCTTGACCACGTCCGGGCCGGTGATGAACATCTGGGACGTCTCGCGGACCATGAAGACGAAGTCCGTCAGGGCGGGGGAGTACGCCGCGCCGCCCGCGCACGGGCCGAGCATCACGCTGATCTGCGGGATCACCCCGGACGCGGCCGTGTTCCGGCGGAAGATGCCGCCGTAGCCCGCCAGCGCGGTCACGCCCTCCTGGATCCGGGCGCCGGCGCCGTCGTTGAGGGAGACCAGCGGCGCGCCGGCCGCGATGGCCATGTCCATGATCTTGTGGATCTTGGTGGCGTGGGCCTCGCCGAGCGCGCCGCCGAAGATCCGGAAGTCGTGCGCGTAGACGAAGACCGTACGACCCTCGACCGTGCCCCAGCCGGTGACGACACCGTCGGTGTACGGCTTCTTCGCCTCCAGACCGAACCCGGTCGCCCGGTGCCGGCGCAGCTGCTCGACCTCCTGGAAGGAACCCGGGTCCAGGAGCAGCTCGATCCGCTCCCGTGCCGTCAGCTTGCCCTTGGCGTGCTGGGCCGCGGTCGCCTTCTCACTGGGGCCGGCGAGCACGCGTGCGCGTAGGTCGGCCAGTTCCGCGACATGGGAGTTCATCTCTGCCTGCCTCTGCGTGCGGTGACATGACTTCGGACGCTGCCCGCGCGGGCCGCCGATCGGATCCGAGCGTGACAACCCGGGCTGACCGGACGCTGACGGACCGCTTGCGGTTTCCCGGCCCGCGCGGTCACACCGGCTGGAGCGCCGGGATGCGCGGGTCGCCGGTGAGGACGGGGTCGTGGGAGAGGATCGCCATCTCGATCCGGCGCAGCGCGGGGGAGGGCTGGATGCCCAGCTCCTCGTCCAGCCGGCCGCGCATCCGGCGGAAGACGTCCAGGGCGTCGGCCTGCCGCCCCGAGCAGTACAGGGCGATCATCAGCTGCTCGCAGAACCGTTCCCGCAGTGGATGGTTGGTGTGGGCCTCGGCCAGTTCCGCGAGCACGGAGGCGTGCCGCCCGAGCCGCAGCTCGGCGTCGAACAGCAGCTCCATCGCCCGCATCCGGTGCTCCTCGTAGCGGGCCCCGGCCAGCTGGCACAGGGTGCCGCCGGGGAAGCCGCCGAAGACCGGCCCCCGCCACAGCGCCAGGGCCTCGCCCAGCATCCGGGCGGTGCCCCCGGGATCGTGCGCCGCCGCCGACTCCGCCTGCCGCACGGTCCGCACGAACTCGGCCGCGTCCAGCTCGCCCTCGCCGACACTGAGCCGGTAGCCCGCCGGATGGATGGTCACCCGGGAGGCCGGCCGGTCCGGCTCCAGCGCCCGCAGCCTGCGCCGCAGCCGGCTGATGTGCGCCTGGAGGGCGTTGGCCTGGCGGTCCGGCAACGCATCGCCCCACATCTCCTCGGCCAGGCTCTCCCCGGACACCGGCCGGCCCTCGCTGACCAGCAGGGTCTGCACCAGCGTGCGCTGGAGATCACCGCAGACGTCCGCCTCACCGGCGTCGGTGCGTATCTCCAGCGCTCCGAGTATGGAGAACCTCAGCATTCTTTCCCCCTAGATGACAATTCCTCGCCGACGGTGATTCCGGATTGGTGCTGCCGTGAAAGAAAGAGCGACCGAACGCGCCGTGCCCCGGCGGACCTCGACTCCTCGCGCGGCCCGCCGGGGCGACTGCTCCGCCGGGACGGGGGGCGGCCGGCGGTTCCTGGGTGCTGCCGGTGCTCGTTCGGAAAAGCACCGGCCGGGAATTGCCGAACTCATGGGCCGGAGCCATCGAAATCCCGTCCGGTCGACACGGGATGGCGTCCGGCCGAGGTTCCGGCCGTGGCGGAGAGGGCAGGATTTGAACCTGCGTGGGCCGGTCAGGCCCGACCAGAGTTGAAAACCCGGTCCCCGATAAGCCACTCCGGGCACCTCTCCCCGTGTCCGGCCCCGGCTTCCGGTGCCGTTCACGTCAACCACAATGGCAGCGACGGCTGACCTAAAGCTGACACGCTTCTGACACAGGTAAATGAATGCCCAACTGCTCTTTTCCAGGGCAACGTTGCGGTGCTGTACTCCCTTCGACGGAAAACGCTCCCGAAAGGGGTACGGGAATGACCGCGACCACCACCGAGACCGGCACCGACAGCCGGATTCTCGACGCGATACGAACCCACACCACGAGCGAGAACCCGAGTTCCTTCCTGGCGCTCAACAGCGGAAACAGCGTCTTCACCGTGCCGGGCGCGGACGGTGTCGTCGTCTACCGCCGCACCGGCCGCTGGGCGGTCCAGTTCGGCGGTCCGTTCGCCGCCGAGCAGGACTACGACACCCTGCTGGACGCCTTCCGGAGTTACGTCCGGGACGAGGGTCTGAGCCTGGTCGGCGTGCAGCTCCAGCGCACCGACGCCGAGCGGTACGCCGAACGCGGCTGCGTCGTCAACCAGGTCGGCGCCTCCTGGGCGGTCAGCCTGGCGGAATTCACCCTGCGCGGCACCAGGTTCATGCAGCTGCGCAACAAGATTTCCCGGGCGCTGCGCAACGGCCTGCAGATCCAGGAGGTCGACGCGGCCGACGTCGCCGAGGCCATCGCCGTCATCGACAAGGCGTGGCTCGGCTCCAAGGGCGGCGCCCAGCAGCTGGAGTTCCTGGTCGGCCAGATCGGCGGCCCGGCCCAGGCGCACCGCCGGCTGTTCGCCGGGACCATCGACGGCGAGCCGGTGGCCTACATCTCCTACTCGCCGGTCTACGGCAGCCGGGCCGGCTGGATGCACGACCTCAGCCGGCGCATCCCGTCGGGCTCCCCGGGCCTGATGGAGGCCATCAACGCGCACGCCATCGAGGTCTTCCGGGCCGAGGGCGTCGAGTGGCTGCACTTCGGCTTCACCCCGTTCACCGGGCTCGACGCCGCCCATGAACTCGACGGCCACAGCCCGGCCTTCCAGTGGCTGATGCACGCGCTGTGGGCCGAGGGTGCCGCGCTGTACCCCGCGCAGACCCAGCTGTCGTACAAGCAGAAGTGGGCCCCCGACCTGCTCATCCCCGAGTACGTCGCCTTCGACGGCCCCCAGGCCTCGCTGCCCGGTTTCGCGCACATCTTCCGCGCCTGCAAGGCCTTCTGAACCCACCCTCACAGACAGGAGACGAAGCGATGAGCCAGTCCACCGAGGAACTCTCGCACGCCGTGGTCGGACAGCTGATGGCCGTCATCGGCGCGCCCGACGACGAGCAGGTCGCCGAGGCCGCCGACGCGTCCGTGCGCGCCCTCGACGAGCGGCTGCGCGCCGAGGCGGCCGCCTGAGTGGCCACCGGGGTGCCGGCGGCCGGGCCGAGGTGGCCCGATCAGACCGGTATCAGTGCCACATCAGTGCCGCACGGAACGCTGGACGTACGTTCGCCCGGCGGTCCGGGCCCGGGGGCACCGCACTGTGCTCCCGTCGCCCGGGTCCGCCGGGCGGGCCACAGCCCGCGGCGGTGACCCCACGCGGGAGCTGAAGTCCGACTCGCGGCGCCCGCAGGTCCGCAGGTCCGCGGGGCAGCGGCGCCGCCGCCCGTATCGGGCACTTTCTCCCAAGGAGAGCAACACATGCAGCGTCCGCACGTACAAGAAGCCGTGGCCGCGGCCGCCCCGGGCGGCGAACGCACCGGCGCCTCGGCCACGTTCGCCGAACTGCTGAAACGGGTCAAGGCCGAGGGTCTCCTCGACCTGGACCCGCGCTACTACGTGGGCAAGCTCGCCCTCAACACCGCCCTGCTGCTGGTCGGCTTCATCGCCTTCTTCGAGCTGGGCAACTCCTGGTGGCAGATGCTCACCGCCCTGTGGATGGGGCTGTGCGGCGGCCAGTCGGCGTTCATGTGGCACGACGCCGGCCACAAGGCCATGTTCCGCAGCAAGAAGGCCGCCTCCGCGGTCGGTTACATCCACGCCAACCTGGTCAACGGCGTCAGCTACGGCTGGTGGGTCAACCACCACAACCGGCACCACAGCAACCCCAACCACCTGGACATGGACCCGGACATCGGCCGGCGCACCGTCATCTTCGACATCAAGCAGTACCCGACCCGCAAGGGCACCCAGAAGCTCGTCGTGCGCTACCAGAGCGTGCTGTTCTTCGTGCTCCTGGTGCTCGAGGGCTTCAAGATGCTGAAGACCGCGGTCAAGTCCATCGCCGGTGGCAAGACCAAGCGGCCCGTGCTGGAGACCTTCCTCATCCTGCTGCGCACCGCCGTCTACCTCACCTGCGTCTTCACCGTCCTGTCCCCGGCGCTCGCGGTCGCCTTCATCGTCGTCCAGCACGCCACCCTCGGCGTGTACTTCGGCATGATCTTCGCCCCGAACCACAAGGGCATGCAGATCCGCGACGGCGAGGAGGAGACCCTGGACTGGCTGGAGCGGCAGGTCCTCACCTCCCGCAACATCCGGCCCAGCCTGCTGATCGACTTCCTCTACGGCGGCCTCAACTACCAGGTGGAGCACCACCTGTTCCCGGCCATGCCGCAGAAGAGCCTGCCCCGCGCCCGCGAACTGACCATGCAGTACTGCGCGGAACGCGGAGTGCCGTACCACGAGGTCGGGTTCTGGGCCTCGTACCGTGAGGTCGCCTCCTACCTGCACGAGGTCAGCGTCCCGGTGCGGCGCGGTGACGTCGAGGAGCAGATCCGGCGCCAGGCCATGGAAGCGGCCTGACCACCCTTCCCCCGTCGTCCGCCTCTCACCCACCCCCACACCCGGCCCCCGGGCCGCACGCCCGGGCCCGCCGGTGGCCCGGGCGGTTCCCTCCCCAGAAGCACAGCGACAGCTTGCGACACCAGCTTCCTAGGAGCCCGCCCCATGTCCCAGACCACCGCCGCGGCCGGCGGTCTCACCGCTCCCGCCACGATCGGCGCCCGACTGGACCGCATGCCGATCACTCCCCTGCACCGCAGACTCACCGCGGTCATCGGCGTCGGCCTGTTCTTCGACACCTTCGAGAACAACCTGTCCGGCACCATCGGCAAGGTGCTCCAGACCGACTTCGGCTTCGGCACGACCTCGCTCAAACTCGTCCTGGCCTCCGCGTTCGTGGGCCAGTTCATCGGTTCCCTGACGCTCGGCCGGATCGCCGACCGGTTCGGCCGGCGCCGGGCCTTCCTGGTCAACCTGGCCATCTACTCGGCCTGTTCGCTGCTCGGCGCCTTCTCCCCGAACGCCGCCTGGCTGATCGTCACCCGGTTCCTCGCCGGACTCGGCATCGGCGCCGAGCAGGCCCTGTCCGACTGCTACCTGGCCGACGTGCTGCCCGCGAACAAGCGCGGCCGGTTCATCGCCTGGGCCTACACCCTCGCCTTCTGCGGGGTGCCCGCGGTCGGCTTCGCCGCGCTGTGGCTGGTGCCGCTGTCCCCGCTCGGGGTGGCCGGCTGGCGCTGGCTGTTCGTGCTCGGCGCGCTCGGCTCGGCCGCCGTCTGGGTGCTGCGCCGCCAGCTGATCGAGTCCCCGCGCTGGCTCGCCGCCGCCGGCCGCACCGAGGAGGCCGACCGCCTGGTGGCCCGTCTGGAGGCCGAGGCGGCCGGACGCGGGCTGCCCCTGGACCCGCCCGCCCCGCAGGCCGGGACCCCCGCCGCGCACACCCGGCTGCGTGACGTCTTCAAGCCCGGACTGCTGCGCCGCACCCTCGTGCTGTGGGTCTTCTGCATCCTGTCCGTGGTCGGCTACTACGGCTTCGGCACCCTCGCCCCGCAGATCGTCGCCGCCAAGGGCTACGGCGTCGTCGCGGGCCTCGGCTTCACCGCGTTGTCCTTCCTCGGCTACCCGGTCGGCTCCGCCCTCGCCCTGCCGGTCGTGGACCGCATGGAGCGCCGCACCCTGGTGGCCGTGTCCGCCGCCGCGATGGTGGCCGCGGGTCTCGGCTTCGCCTACGCGGGCTCCGCGGAACTCATCGTGCTCAGCGGGTTCGCGTACACGCTGTTCAGCAACGTCTTCTCCAGCGTCTCCCACGTCTACCTCGCCGAGCAGTACCCCACCGAGATCCGGGCCACGGCCGCGGGCGCCGCCTACTCGCTGTCCAAACTCAGCGCCGGAGCACTGCCGTTCGTGCTGCTGCCGGTCCTCGACACCCACGGACCGGGCGCCCTGTTCGCCGTCATCGCCACCGCCATGGCCGTCCTCGCCGTCACCGTGCTGGCCCTCGGCGAGCGCACCACCGGTGTGTCCCTGAAGTGAACCATCCTTAATCACCCAGGAGTTGAGCATGGCCTACGTCATAGGACTGCCCTGCGTCGACATCAAGGACCGCTCCTGCGTCGACGAATGCCCCGTGGACTGCATCTACGAGGGCCGCCGCGCCCTGTACATCCACCCGGAGGAATGCGTGGACTGCGGCGCCTGCGAACCGGTCTGCCCGGTCGACGCCATCTACTTCCAGGACGACCTGCCCGAGGAGTGGGGCGACGACCACGCCGCCTCCAACGCGGACTTCTTCGCCACCCTCGGCTCGCCCGGCGGCGGCAGCGCCATCGGGCCCCAGGACCATGACTCCCCGCTGGTCAGCGGCCTGCCGAAGGGAGTGTCGGCATGAGCGGCATCCTCGCCGGCAAGCGGATCCTGGTGACCGGCGTCGTCACGGACGCCTCCATCGCCTTCCACGCGGCCCGGATCGCGCAGGAGGAGGGCGCCGAGGTGATCCTCACCGGATTCGGGCGGCTGTCCCTCATCGAGCGGTTCGCGCAGAAGCTGCCCAAGCCCGCCCCCGTACTCGAACTCGACGTCACCGACCAGGACCACCTGGACACCCTCGCCGAGCGGATCGGCGTCCACGCCGACGCCCTCGACGGCGTGGTGCACTCCATCGCCTACGGCCCCCAGGGCGCCTTCTCCTTCCTCGACGGCACCTGGGACGACGTGTCGACGGCCGTACACGTCTCGGCGTACTCCCTCAAGTCCCTGACCACCGCCTGCCTGCCGCTGCTGAAGAAGCGCGGCGGCTCGGTCGTCGGCCTCACCTTCGACGCGGCCGTGGCCTGGCCGCACTACGACTGGATGGGCGTCGCCAAGGCCGCCCTGGAGTCCACCAGCCGCTATCTCGCCCGCGACCTCGGCGGGTTCGGCATCCGCTGCAACCTGGTCGCGGCCGGTCCGCTGCGCTCCATGGCCGCCAAGTCCATCCCCGGCTTCGGCGAGCTGGCCGACGTCTGGACCACCGACCGGGCCCCGGCCGGCTGGGACCTCACCGACCCCGACCCGGCCGCACGCGGGGTGGTCGCCCTGCTGTCGGACTTCTTCCCGCGCACCACGGGCGAGATCGTCCACGTGGACGGCGGGGTGCACATGACCGGCGCCTGAGCGCACACACGGGAAGGGGGCGGAAGCCGAACCGGCTTCCGCCCCCTTCCCGTGTGTCTCACTCGGTCGCGCCACCCGGCAGGATCCGTCGGAACCCGGTGTACGGCACCAGCGCCTGCGGCAGCAGCACCGAACCGTCGTCCTGCACGCCCTGCTCCAGCAGCGCGGCCACGGTCCGCCCGATCGGCAGCGCCGAGCCGTTCAGCGTCGCGGCCGGCGTCTTGCGGCCGTCGGCCCGCTTGACCCGGATGTCCGCGCGGCGCGCCTGGAAGGTGCCGCAGTCGGAGACCGAGGAGATCTCCCGGAAGGCGTCACCACCCGGCAGCCACACCTCGATGTCGTACGTCATCCGCGCCGAGAAGCCCATGTCGCCCGCGGGCAACAGCACCGTACGGAAGGACAGTTCGAGTCGGCGCAGGCACTCCTCCGCGTGCCCGACCATCAACTCCAGCTGTTCCTGGGCCTGTTCCGGGGCGCACACGCGCACCAGCTCCACCTTCTCGAACTGGTGCAGCCGCAGCACGCCCCGGGTGTCGCGGCCGTACGCCCCCGCCTCCGCGCGGAAGCAGGGGGTGCGGGCGGTGAAGGCGTACGGCAGGGCGCGGGCGTCCAGCAGCTCGCCGGCCACCAGATTGGTCAGCGGCACCTCGGCGGTCGGGATCAGGAACAGCTCCCGCTCGCCCACCTGGGTGCGGAACAGGTCCTCCTCGAACTTGGGCAGCTGGCCGGTGCCGGTCATGGTGTCCCGGCCGACCAGGAACGGCACCGACTGCTCGGTGTAGCCGTGCTCCCGGGTGTGCAGATCGAGGAAGAAGTCGGCGAGGGCGCGCTCCAGGCGGGCCCCGGCGCCGTGCGCCACGCTGAACCGGGCGCCGGACAGCTTGGCCGCGGCGGGTGCGTCCAGGATGCCGAGGGCCTCGCCGATCTCCGCGTGGTGCCGGGCGCCGGCGGCCGGACGCGGCGCGGGGCCGCCCCGCCGTACCTCCACGGCATCCTTCTCCGAGTCGCCGTCGGGGACGCTGTCCAGCGGCAGGTTGGGTATCCCGAGCAGCATCTCGGTCAGCTCGCCCGCGGCCGTCCGGGCGACGGCCTCGGCCCGCTGCACCTCGGCCCGCAGCGCGCGGGCCGCCTCCTTCTCGGCCTCGCTGGGCGGGCCCGAACGGCGGGCCTTCGCCGTCCGGTTCAGCTCCGTGCGCAGCCGGGTCACCTCCGCGTTGGCGGCCGAGCGGGCGCCGAGCGCGCCGGAGACGGCCGCCAGGTCGAGGTCGTAACGGCGGCGGGCCAGGCGCCGGACGGCGTCCTCGCCGGCCTCGATCAGCTCATTGGGATCGTGCATGGCGGTCTCCTGACGGGGCGGGGGAGGGGGCGGGAAGCGGTCCGGCGGCGGTGTGCCGGGTGCCGAGCAGCCGGTAGCGCAGCGGATGCGCGGTGCGCAGCCGCAGCGCGTACACCAGGCCGCCGAGCGCCACCAGCGGCAGCAGCCAGGGCAGCGCGGCGATCACCTCGGAGGGGGAGCCGGTGAGCATGTCGAAGTTGCCGACCACCAGCCAGACGGAGGCGGCGAGCCCGGCGAAGCCCAGCAGCGGGGCGAGGGTCTCCCGCCACCAGTGCCCCTGCCCGGCCCGCAGCCGCAGCCCGAGCACCGACAGCGCGGCCAGCGCCTGCAGCGAGACGATGCCCAGGGTGCCGAGGCCCAGCATGCTGGTGGTCAGGTCGGCGTACGGGTCCAGGCCCGCGAGCGCGAACCCGGCCAGCACCAGCGCGGTCAGCGCGCTCTGCGCGACGCTCGCCCGGTGCGGGGAGCGGTGCCGGGTGTGCTCGGCGGCCAGCGGGCGCGGCAGCAGCCCGTCCGCCGCGAGCACCTGGGCGTAGCGGTTGGCGGCGCTGTGCAGGGCCAGCGTCGCCGCGAACAGGCTGGTGCACAGCAGGACCTGGAGCATGGTGCTGCCCGCGGTGCCCAGGAAGTCGTCGCCGAGCCCGAAGAACAGGTCGCCCATCTGCTTGCCCGCGACCTCCCGCACCCGGTCCTGGCCGATCGCGCCCACGGCCAGCCAGCTGGTCAGCGCGTAGAAACCGGCGATCAGCGCGGCGGCCGCGTACGTGGCCCGGGGCACGCTGCGGTGCGGGTCGCGGGCCTCCTTGCCGTACAGCGCCGCCGACTCGAAGCCGATGAAGGACACGAACGCGAACATCAGCGAGACGCCGACGCCCGGGCCCATGGCCGTGTGCGGGGAGAACGAGGCGGCCGGCAGCGCGTGCGCGCCGTGCCGGACGAGGATCGCCACGTCCAGCGCCGCCAGCACCCCGATCTCGCCCAGCATCAGCAGGGCCAGCACCCGGGCGCTGAGCGCGATCTCCCGGTAGCCGAGCACCGCGGTGAGCAGCAGCCCGACCGCCGCGCACCACTCCCACGGCACGGTCAGGCCGTGGGCGGCCAGCACCAGCTTGGTGAAGTAGCCGAGCGCGCCGGCCAGTCCGATGGTCGCGCAGTTGTAGGACAGCAGGGCCAGATATCCGGCCGCGACCGCCGGCGGCCGTCCGAGCCCGTCGGCCACGGACGCGTAGAAGCCGCCGGACCCTCCGGTGCGGCGCGCGCTGACGGCGTACCCGACCGAGAAGCACAGCAGGGTCACCCCGGCGAACAGGAACGCGGCCGGCACCCCGGCCCCGTCGCCGAAGGCGAACGCGAGCGGGACCGTGCCGACCATGGCGGACAACGGCGCCGCCGCGGCGACGATCAGGAAGAGGATGTGCGCGGTACCGAGCCGCCCGGCGGCGGGCGGTGAGCCACTGGTGGACATGGGGACTCCAGGACATGGGGAGAAAAAGGGGACGTACGGACAACAGCCGCCCGCGGAGCAGCTCAGCGGACGGCTGTCGGAGCGCCCCGGGCGGGGCGCGGCGCGTTACGCCGGTGCGATGGCCAACGCGGTGTTCTGCCCGCCGAAACCCAGCGAATTGCTCAGCGCCAGGTCGACCGGCATCTCGATGAGGGACTGGGCCAACTTGATCTCCATCCGGGGGTCCGGCATCACCAGGTTGGCCGTGGGCGGGATGACTTCGTGCTCCACGCTGAGCACGGCGAACGCGGCCTCCACCGCTCCCGCCGCGCCGAGCAGGTGCCCGGTGACCCCCTTCGTGGACGTCACCACCGGATCCCCGCGCAGGGTCCGCTGGATCATCCGGGCCTCGGACAGATCGTTGAGCGGTGTCGACGTGCCGTGCGCGTTCACGTGCTGCACGTCGTCCGGGTCGGCCCCCGCGTCGGCGAGCGCCGCGCGGACCGCCGCCTCGATGCCGGCGCCGTCGGGATGCGGCGACGTCATGTGGTGGGCGTCGGCCGTGGCGCCGTACCCGATGATCCGCCCGTGGACGTGCGCACCACGGGCACGCGCGTCCGCGACACGCTCCATCACCAGGATCCCGGCGCCCTCGCCGGCCACGAACCCGTCCCGGTCGGCATCGAACGGGCGGGACGCGGCGGCCGGGTCGTCGTGCCGTTTCGACAGCGCGCCCATCTGGGCGAACCCGGCCATGACCAGGGGGGTGATCATGGCCTCGCTGCCCCCGGCGAGCACGATGTCGCAGCGGCCGAGGGCCAGCAGGTCCCGGGCGGTGCCGATGGCCGTCGCGCCGGACGCGCACGCGGTGGCCACCACCAGGTTGGGTCCGGTCGCCCCGAACTCGATGGCCGTCTGACCGGCCAGCATGTTCGGCAGCTGCATCGGCAGCAGCAGCGGCGACACACGGTCGGCGCCCTGCTCGCGCAGCACGTGGTGCTGTTCCTCGACCGTGCCCGGACCGCCGTCGGCGCAACCGAGGACCACGCCCACCCGCGCGCCGTCCCAGGTCTGCGGGTCCAGGCCCGCGTCGGCCACCGCCTCGTGCGCGGCGACCAGCGCGAACTGCACGAACCTGTCGAGGCGGTGGGCCCGCCGCGCGCTGAGCAGGGTCTCGGGGTCGAAGCCGGGCACCCGGCAGGAGATCCGTACGGGGTTGTCGGCCAGCACCGGATCGAGGGCCGCGGCCGGCCTGCCGTCGCAGACCGCCGCCCAGCTCGGCCCGACCCCGATCCCGCCGGGGGTGACCAGACCGAGCCCGGTGACGGCGATGTCCATCCCGGCCATCAGACCTTCGCGCTCCGCTCCTCCATGAGCCGGACCATGTCGGCCACGGTCTCGGCCTCCAGGAGGTCGTCGTCGCTGACGTCCAGGTCCAGCTCGGACTTCAGCAGCAGCGACAGCTCCACCACGGCCAGCGAATCCAGCTCGATGTCCTCCCGGGTGGCCTCGGGGGTGATGGCCTCGGGCGACACCTTGAGCTTGTTGGACAGGATTTCCTTGAGCTGCTCCAGCATGACGGTTCCTTTCGAAGGGCTTTGCTGACGGTCGGTCAGATAGTCTGCAGCTCGGGCCAGACGACGGTGGCCGCACCCCAGGCCAGCCCGCCGCCGAAGGCGGTGAGCAGCACCCGGTGTCCGGCGGCGAGCCGGCCCTCGGCGGTGGCCTCGGCGAGCAGCAGCGGAATCGACGCGGCACCGGTGTTGCCGACCCGCTCGATGTTGCTGAGGCGTCGCTCCGGCGGAATGCCCAGCCGGTCCGAGACGGCTTCCAGGATCCGGGCGTTGGCCTGGTGGGCCACGAACCGGTCGACGTCGTCCAGACGCCAGCCGGCCCGCTCGGCGGCCTCGGTGGACGTGCTGGTCATGTACTCCACCGCGTGCCGGTAGGTCTCCCGGCCGAGCATCTGGAAGTAGTGGTCCTCCGGGGCGGCCGGGCGGCCCGACGAGCGCTGCCGGGAGCCGCCCGCCGGAACCTCGATCAGATGGCTCAGCTCGCCGTCGCTGCCGAGCACCAGCGGCCCGATCGCACCGGGTTCGTCCGGCGAGCCGGCCCGCAGCACCACCGCGCCCGCGCCGTCCGCGAAGATCACCGCGGTGGCGCGGTCCTCCGGGTTGATGATCGTGGTGAAGGCGTCGGCGGCGATCAGCAGCACGCTGTCGGCGACCTGGGACGCGATCAGCCCGGCGGCGGACGCGAGGCCGTACAGGAACCCGGAGCAGACGGCCGCCACGTCGAAGGCGGGCACCTGTCCGAGCCCCAGCCGCGCGGCCACCTGCGGCGCGGTCGCCGGGCACGGCTGGTCCGGGGTGGTGGTGGCCAGCACCACCGCCCCCACCTGCTCGTCGCCCGCCGACTTCAGCGCCCTCAGGCCCGCCTCCACCGCCAGGTCGCCGGTGGAGGTGCCGGGGGTGATCACATACCGTCCGGCGATGCCGGTACGGCTGCGGATCCAGGCGTCGGAGGTGTCCAGACGCTGCGACAGGTCGTCGTTGGTGACGAGGTTGGGCGGGACGTACGATCCGATCCCCGTGATGACGGCGGCCCGCCCGGTACTCATGCGCCGGCCTCCGAGGAGAGGACCTCGACGGGCAGGCCCATGTACTTCATGCGGACCTCGGCCATCTCGTCGGTCCACTGCTCGGCCATGTCGTAGCGCTGCTCGGCGGTGGTGTCGAGGAGCCGGACACCGGGCCACACCTCGTAGTCGCCGATCAGGTCGGCGTGCGCGAACATGCCTTCCTGGAACAGCTCCTCGCGGTGGATGACGAACTCCCGGTCCGGGATCTCGTCCCACAGCTTCACGCCCGAGCGCAGGATCTCCAGCAGCCGCGGGGTGTACTCCGGGTGCCGGATCACGTGGTCGCGCAGGATGGTGCTGGCGACGGTGAGGTGGCGGATCTCGTCGATGGCGGTGCCCCGGGAGATCTCGCCGGTCGCCGGGGACAGCGGGGTCCACTTGCGCTCGCTGAGTTCGGCGGCGGGGGCGAGGACACCCTCGATGATGATGGCGAACACGCCGACGCCGCCGGCGAAGTCGGCCTTGTCGCGGACGATGTCCAGGGTGAAGTCCACCACCGGGTCCAGGACCCGCTTGCGGTAGTCCCGGGACATCTCCTCGACCTCCCGCAGCAGGGCGCTCTGCGGGATGCCGAGGTCCACCAGGTGCTGGCGGAAGACGCGGGCGTGCCGCGCCTCGTCGATCAGCTGGGTGGCGTAGAACTCCATCTCGGGGATGCCGGGCGCGATGGTCACGTAGTGGCCGAGCAGCCGGGTGGCCAGTTCCTCGGAGAGGGCCCGGAAGCCGAACTCCAGGATCAGCGCGTCACGCAGCGGGCCGGGGGCCTTCAGGAAGTCGGGGGTGACGGCGTTCACGTGGTGGCCGGTGGCACCCCGGTCGCGCAGGGTGCCCTGGGCGACGGAGGTGAACCAGTACGCGAGGTCGCACTCCTCGGGGCCGAGGGTGAGTTCCTTCGCGCCGTCCAGCAGACCGGGTGCCTTGTCCCAGTCCGCCTCGGGGGCAACGGGTGCGGTCATGATGCGGCGGTCTCCTTCGCCGGACGCAGGGAACCGGCGTACAGCCCGCCGGTGTAGCTGAACAGCGGCAGGCCCTCGTCCGCGGTGGCCCGGACGACATGGCCGAGCAGCAGCTCGCTGTCGCCCGCGGCGTGCGCGGAGTGGAACCGGCAGACGTAGTGGGCGAGCGCGCCCGCGATCAGCGGGGCGTGGGCGTACCGGTCGGTGGTCCAGGCCAGGCCCGCGAAGGCCGCGCTGCCGTCGGGCCGCGAGCTGTCCGCGAACCGCCGTGCCACGTCGGCCTGTTCACCGCCGAGCACGTTGATCGCGAACCGGCCCTCGGCGGCGGCGAGCCGGGCGAAGGACGAGCCCGCCCGCAGCACCACCCCGACCAGCAGGGGCGAGCGCGACACCAGGGTGACGGTGCTCGCGGTGGTGCCGTGCATCCGTTCCTCGGGGCCCGTGGTCAGCACGGACACCGGGGAGGCCAGGTGGTACAGGGCCCGCCGGCGCTCGGCCGGGTCCTGACGCACCGCCCGGCGCACCGGGGTCGCGGCGGTGGTCATCGCACGGCCTCCGTCTCGCGGACGACGGGACGCGCGGGGACGTGGCCGACCGGCACCGGGTCCATCGCGTGCCCGACCGGCTTGGGGTGGGGCAGGCCCAGGTCGTCCAGGAGGCGGAGGTAGCCCTCCTGGCGCACCGGCTCGAAGGGCAGCGCGAAGGACTTCATGAAGTTGCCGAACAGGCCGCGGTCGCCGAAGAGGTGGAACGGCAGCACCAGCAGCGCCCACTCCGGCTTGACCAGCCAGCACCACAGCGCGGCGACGACGCCCTGCGTGATGAGGCTGTGCATGACGTTGTACAGGACGTAGTACGCCTTGTGGATCGGCCGTCCGCCGCTCTTGCGGAAGGCGATGGCGCCGGGGATGTAGCCGATCAGGTCGATATAGAGGAACAGTCCGAGCGCCGGCAGCCAGCGGATGTCGCCGAAGTGGTAGACGATCATGCCCGTGGTGACGGCGAGGCCCACCAGGTACTCGGCGCGGTGCAGCGAGTAGGTGCGTGGGGTCTCGAAGGGGTTCGCCTGGTCCATGGTCAGCTCCTTCCGCCGGTGTTACGCGCCGACCGTGGCCGGCGTGTTCAGTTCGATGCCGCCCTGGACGCGAACCGACGGGTACAGGCCGGTCAGCGCCCAGGCGACCGTCTCCTTGATGACCCGCTCGGCGATCGGGTCGAGGATGCCCTCCAGGCTCGGGATGCCGAAGTCGAAGTCGGCGTCGAAGCGGACGGTGACGTCCGCGCCGTCCTGCCGGATCGACCAGACACCGGTGAAGGAGTCGAAGTCGCCGTCGGACTGCTCGAAGCGGATCTCGCCCGCCTCCGGCAGCACCGTGTCGTCCTCGGTCCAGCGCAGCAGTCCGCTGCGGAAGTGCAGCTCCCAGCTGGAGGAGGCCTTGGGGTCGGGGTAGGAGGCGTGCACGGTGGTGGCGTTCACGTGCGGCGCCAGGTCCGGGTACTTCTCCCAGCGCCGTACGGCGTGCAGGACCTCCTCGGCCTGCTCCGCGGGTATGTGGGCTTCGAGTTCGACGTGCCGCACGATCAGTTACCGCCTTCCGGCATAGTGGCCGCGCCCTTGATCAGGTCACGGGTGGCCAGGTCGAAGGAGTTGACGAGGAAGTCGACGTCGGTGTCGCTCAGCACGGCGGGCGGGGTGAACCGCACCACCGAGCTGCCGTTCATGGAGTGGTTGGCGACCACGCCGTGGTTGAACAGCTCGATCAGCAGCTCGCCGGCGAGGCCCGCCTCGACCAGCTCCACACCGATGAGCAGCCCCTGCCCGCGGACGTCCACCACCAGCTCGGGGATGTTGCGGTGGGCCACCTCCGCGATCCGCGGCAGCAGCCGGGCGCCGAGGTCCATGGCCTTGGTGACCAGGCGCTCCTCCTTGACGGCCCGCACCGCGCCCTGCACCGCGGCCATCAGCACCGGCTGCCCGGAGAAGGTGGCGGTGTGGACGTAGGGGTCCTTGTCGAAGGGGCGGAACGCCTTGCGGGTGGCGACGGCCGCGGACACCGGCATCACACCGCCGCCGAGCGCCTTGCCGGTCAGCAGCACGTCCGGTACGACGCCCTCGATGTCGGCGCCCCACCACTCGCCGAGCCGCCCGAACCCGGACTGCACCTCGTCCAGGATGAGGAAGCCCTCGTACTCGCGGACCAGTTCCTCGACCCGCTTGAGGTAGCCCTTGGGCGGGATGATGACCCCGCCCTCGCCCTGGACCGGCTCCAGGATCACGCAGACCTCGCCGGGGTGGGCCTTCAGCTCGGCCTCCAGGGCGTCGGCGTCGCCGAACGGCAGGTGCAGGAAGTCGGGCACGAGCGGGCGGAACGGCGCCTGGTAGACGTCCTTGGCGGTGGCCGACAGGGCGCCCAGCGTCTTGCCGTGGTAGCCGCCGCGCATCGAGATGGTGCGCTTGAAGCCGCCCGCGCGGGCCAGCTTCAGGCCGGTCTCCACCGCCTCGGCGCCGGACAGTGCGAAGTGCACCCGGTCGAGACCGGCCGGCAGCACGGAGACCAGCGCCTCGGCGGCGCGGGCCACGGTCGGCTCCAGCAGGATGCGGGTCGCGGTGGGGTGGGTGCGCAGCTGGCGCTCCACCTCCTCCATGACGATCGGGTGGCGCGCGCCCATGATGAACACGCCGTAGCCGCCCGCGTTCAGGAACCGCTCGCCGTCACTGGTGGTGAGCCAGGCGCCCTCGGACGCCACCTCCATGTGACTGCCGAACAGCTCGGCGAGGGTGGCCCGACCCTTGCTGAGGTGGGCCCGGTACAGGTTGAGGATCTCCGCCTCGTCGTCGGCGGCGGTCGCCGCCGGGGAGTCCTGGATGACGGTCACGTGTCTCTCCAAAGATCGGTGTTCAGGGCCGGGACCGAACGCTGCTCAGGCGAGGACCAGCGGACCCCCGTCGAAGTACGTCAGCAGCGGTTCGGACGCGGCGATCCGGGACGGCGGGTGGAAGGCCAGCGCACGCGTCGCCGCGGCGGCCTGCGCGGGCGCGGTGTTCGTGATGAACTCCAGCCCGCCCAGCAGCTCCAGCGCCCGGCCCACGATGTCGGGCAGCGCGTTCTGCACGGCGTACCGGGCGACCAGCACCCGTGCCACCGACTCCTCGTCGCCGGGCTCGGGCCCGGTGCCGCGGGCCACGCCCTCCAGGAGGGCGAGCGCCGCCTCCATGTCCACGGCGAGCGCGGCCCGCTCCGCCGCTCCGCCGCGCTTGCGCTCCAGCACCTGCTCCACCAGCGCGGCCGCGGCGCCCGCGTACCCGGCGGAGATCAGCATCTCGAACCAGACGAACCCGGCGGACTGCAGGTCGTCCAGGCGGGTCGGGTCGTCCGCGCCGGCCCGCACCACCATCTCGCTGGGCACGAACACGTCCTCCAGGCGGACCTCGTCGCTCTCGGCGCCGGCCAGCAGGTCGTTGCCCCAGAACTCGTGCACGCTCAGGCCCGGCGCGTTCGCCGGGACCAGCGCCAGCGCCAGCTCGGGCTCGCCGCCGTCCTCGCCGTGGATCGCGGTGGACGCGGTCAGCAGGCTCATCGAACGGGACAGACTGCACGGCTTCTTGGAACCGGACAGCAGGAACCCGCCCTCGACCGGGCGCGCGGTGACGGCCGGCTTGAGGATGTTCTGCGCGGTACGGCCCTCGGACCAGCCGGAGGCCAGCACCTGCTGGTCGGGCACGATCTGGTGCAGCAGCTTGGTCTGGGCGGGCGTGAGCCGGCCCGACTTGACCGCGAGCGAGTACAGCATGGCGGCGGTGAAGTGGTGCATGGAGACGGCCGCGACCAGCGAGGGCGACAGGGCGCCGAGGGCCAGCTGCACGCGCAGCGCCTCCAGCGGGGCCGCGCCGTGGCCGCCGTAGGCCTCGGGTATCAGCAGACCCACCCCGCCGTGGATGCGGAACAGGTCGATCACCGGGCTGCCGGCCTTCTCGCGCTCGTCGTAGGGGATTTGCTCCAGTTCCTTGAGCAGTCCGGGGTGGAACCGCTCGCACACGGTCCGGGCGACATCGAGGGAACGCACGGGGAAACCTCCGAGGACTGGGTGGGATCAGGCGCCGAAGACCGCGTCGTACGGGCTCACGTCACGGGCGATGCTCACGCCCTGGACGTGGGAGGTCTTGAGCATCGGGTAGTTGGCCTCGCCGAACGCGCCGCCGGTGCGGCCGGTGCCGCCGTGGCTCGGCAGGTAGGGCAGGAAGCCGATGTGCGAGTCGTTGACCTTCAGCAGACCGCCGTTGACCGTGCGGCGCACGAAGGTCTCGACCACGTGGTCGGAGCGGGACCACAGGGAGTTGCGCAGCCCGTAGTCGTTGCTGTTGACGAACTGCAGGAACGATTCGAGCAGGGCGTCGTCGTTGTCCCGCTCGGCGACCACGATCGGGATCAGCGGGAAGAAGGTCTCCTCGCGGACCACGTCGTACGTCCGCGCCCGGTCCAGGCCGTCCACCCGTACCACCGTCGGCTGGAGGAACACCCCGGTCTCCGAGACCGTGCCGTCCACCTCGGTGCGGTTGCCGCCGGTGACCAGCTCGGCGCCGTTGTCCAGCGCCTGGCGCAGCAGCCGGAAGAACCGCTCGCTGCGCCGCACCGGCGACAGCAGCACGTCCTCCTCCTCGGGCAGGCCCGGCTTGATGCCCTTGACCTGCTCCTTCACCTCGTCGATCAGCCGCTCGGCGACATCGGGATGCACCAGCACGTAGTTGGGCACCATGCAGATCTGCCCGGAGCCGTAGAACGCCTCCGTGATCGCCTCGGCCGCCCACTTCACGTCGGCGTCCTTCCAGACAACGATGCCGTCGTTGCCGGCCAGTTCGAGGATCGGCTTCTTGCCGTGCGCCACGCAGCTCTGCTCGAAGCGCAGGCCCTCCTGGCTGCCGCCGATGTAGAAGATGTCGTTGATCAGCGGGTCCGCGATCCAGCGGTCCATGGTCTGCTTCGGGTTGGAGCAGACCGCGTTGAGGACGCCGGCCGGAGCGTCGATCTCCTCCAGCAGCGGGGCGACGATGTCCCGCAGCAGCCACATGGTGGACAGCGCGATGCTGCGCGGAGCGCGCACGACCACCGAGTTGCCGGCCATCAGGGCCAGCACGCACAGCGCGGCGCTCGGCAGCGGGGCGTTCTGCGGCGGGTTGAAGGCGACCACACCGTCCGGCTGGCGGTGCAGGATCAGCCGGCGGCCGTTGTACTCCTTCTCCACCCGCATCTGCTTGGCGTACCAGCGCAGGGAGCCCGGCGCGTAGATCTGGAGCAGGCAGCTCAGCTCCCAGCGGGCGAGCTTGACCGGGTGCGACTCGGCGACGAGCATCTCCAGGAACTCGTCCTCGTGCTTGATCAGTTCCTCGCGGAACCGGGTGCCGAGCCGCATCCGCCGCTCCATCGGCACCGCCGCCCAGTCGGGGGCGGCCGCGGCGGCGGCCTGGGTGGCCAGGTCGATGGCGGCGTCGTCCGCGATCGCACAGCGTCCGACGACGTAGGGGTGCTTGGCCGCCTCGGACTCCGGGTCCTGTTCGAGGGAGCGCTTCAGGCTCACGCTGGTGAACACGTCTTCCAGCAGCGAACGCCCGCTGACGGTGTACACCCAGCCGTCCCCGGCGACGTCCTTGCCCGCGATGTAGAGGTCGTAACTCTTCAATCCGGAAGGTGCCTCAGCACTCTCCTCCTGCGCGGCTTCGCGAAGCATCTTCAGCCTTTCGGATATGGCGTGTGGATTTCTTGAAGCAATGCGAGCGTGACAGCGGAATCTGACCCGGCGCTGACACCCGACTGATCCAGCCAACCGGCCCCGCGCACGCTGTCAGTGGGGCGTCAGCCGGCGCTGATTGCATGAGGCGCATGTCACCCGTCGACAGCATCAACCAGCGGTTGCGCGAGCTGCCGCGCAGTGAACTGACCGAGGAAATCGAGACAGTCGTCCTGGAGAAATTCAAGGCCGTTCTCCTCATGGACGAGTCCGAGGACCTCCCCCTCGACGTCAGCTACTTCGATCTCGGGCTCACCTCGCTGCGCCTGACCGAGATCCGCCAGAGCCTGGAACAGCTCCTGGATCTGTCGATCAACGTCAGCGTGCTCTTCAACGAGCCGACCATCGCCCATCTCGTGGACCACCTGACCCAGGCCATCCAGGAAGCTTGAGGAGTCGCTCCATGCCGCGTACGGAATCAGAGCAGGCGCCCGAGCCGGTAGCGATCGTCGGAATCGGTCTGCGGTTCCCCGGCGGCAGCGGCTCGCCCGACGAGTTCGACGCGTTCTTGCGCGAGGGCCGCAGCGGGATCGGGCCGATCCCGACCGACCGCTGGGACGTCGAGGCCTTCACCCCCGAGGGACCCGACGACAAGGGCAAGATCCGCGCCTCGGCCGGCGGATTCCTCGACCGTATCGACCTGTTCGACTCGGGCTTCTTCAACATCTCGCCCAAGGAAGCCCGTTACATGGACCCGCAGCAGCGGCTGCTGCTGGAGACCGCCTGGCAGGCCCTGGAGCACGCGGGCATCGACCCGGCGCCGCTGCGCCGCGGCAACGGCGGGGTGTACATCGGCGCCAGCTCCATCGACTACGCGCTGGAGCTGGACTCGCTGCCCTACGAGGAACTGGACGGCCACCTGGCCTCCGGCATCACCATGTTCCCGCTGTCCGGCCGGCTCTCCTACTTCCTGGGCTGGCGCGGCCCGAGCATGAGCGTCGACACCGCCTGCTCCTCCTCGCTGGTCGCCCTGCACCTGGCCGTGCAGGCGCTGCGCGGCGGCGAGACCGACATCGCGCTGTGCGGCGGTGTCAACGCCCTGCACCACCCGCGCATCCCGGTGATGTTCTCCAACGCCCAGATGCTGTCCCCGGACGGCCAGTGCAAGACCTTCGACGAGGCCGCCGACGGGTACGCCCGTGCCGAGGGCTGCGGCATCGTCGTCCTCAAGCGGCTCTCCGACGCCGAGCGCGACGGCGACCGCATCCTCGCCCTGGTGCGCGGCACCGCCGTCGGTCAGGACGGCGACAGCGCCGGCCTCACCGTGCCCAACGGGCCCGCCCAGGAGAAGGTCATCCGCACCGCGCTGGCCGCCGCCCACCTCGGGCCCGAGGACATCCAGTACGTCGAGGCGCACGGCACCGGCACCCCGCTCGGCGACCCCATCGAGTTCGGCGCCATCGGCGACGTCTTCGTGGACTCGCACACCAAGGACCGCCCGGTGCTGGTCGGTTCGGTGAAGACCAACCTCGGTCACATGGAGCCCGCCTCCGGCATCGTCGGCGTCATCAAGACGGTGCTCCAGCTGCGTTCGGGCACCATCTACCCGCACATCAACCTCAACACCCCCTCCGGGCGCATCCCCTGGGACCTGTACCCGCTGCGGGTGCCGACCGAGTGCGAGCCCTGGGAGGCCGAGGTCCGGCGCGGCGTCGTCAACAGCTTCGGGTTCGCCGGGACCATCGGCGCCGTGGTGCTGGAGCAGGCCCCGGAGCGCGCGCCGCGGGACACCGTGGAAGAGGGCGCCGCACCGGTGTTCACCCTCTCCGCGAAGAACGCCGGCGCGCTGCGCGAACTCGCCGCGCGGTACCGGGCGTTGCTGGACGAACGGCCCGAGGTCTCGGTGGCCGCGCTCTGCCACAGCGCCAACACCACCCGCGCCCACCACCCCTACCGGATCGCCGCCCCGGTCGCCGACCGCGCCGCGCTCGAAAAGCTGCTCGACAACGCGGCCGAGCACGAGCACGAGGGCCCGACCGGCATCCGCAAGACCGCCTTCATGTTCACCGGCCAGGGCTCCCAGTACGCCGGCATGGGCGCCGCCCTCTACGCGGCCTTCCCCGTCTTCCGCGCCCAGGTCGACGCCTGCGACGAGCTGTTCGCCGAGCACCTCGGCCGCTCCGTGCGCGAGCTGCTGCTCGGCACCGCCGCCGACCCCGAGGCCATCGACCGCACCGAGTACACCCAGCCCGCCCTGTTCACCCTGGAGTACGCCCTCGCCCAGCAGTGGATGGCCTGGGGCGCCCGGCCCAACGTGCTCATCGGGCACAGCATCGGCGAGGTGGCCGCCGCCGCGGTGGCCGGGCTGTTCAGCCTCCCCGACGCGGTCCGGCTGGTCGCCGCACGCGCCCGGCTGATGCAGGCCGTCACCGCCGAGGGCGGCATGGCCGCCGTCAGCGCGCCGCTGGAGGACGTCGCCCCGCTCCTGGAGGGCCACGACGACCTGGCCGTGGCCGGCGTCAACGCCCCCGACCAGACGGTCGTCTCCGGCGGCATCGCGGCCCTGGACGAGGTCACCGCCGTCCTCGCCGAGCGGGGCGTGCGCGTCGAACGCCTCAAGGTGTCCCACGCCTTCCACTCCCCGCTGATGGCCGAGGTCTACGACGACTTCCGCGCCGCCCTCGACGGCATCACCTTCCACGAGCCGAAGATCAGCCTGATCTCCAACGTCACCGGCCGGCTGGCCCGCTTCCGCGAGATCGGCAACGCCGGTTACTGGGTGCGGCACATCGGCGAGCCCGTGCGCTTCCTCGACGGCATCCGCGCCGTCGCCAAGCGCGGCCGGCACGCCCTGATCGAGATCGGCCCGCAGGCCGGGCTCACCGCGCTCGCCCGCCGCTCGGTCACCGTCGAGGACCACCTGTGGCTGGCCAGCCTGCGCCGCCGCGACACCACCACCGGCACCACCCTGACCGCCCTCGCCGAGTACTACGCGGCCGGGCTCACCGTCGCCTGGGACGGCTACCACGCCGGGCACCCGGCTCCCGCCCGCGTGGACCTGCCCACCTACGCCTTCCAGCGCAAGCGCTACTGGCTGCCCTCCGTCACCCCGCGCCGCACCGCCGCGGGCGGCACCGCGCGCCACCCGCTGCTCGGCACCGAGGAGCGGTTCGCCAGCGGGGTGCGGGAGTTCACGGCCGAGTTCACCGCCGAGGAGCTGGGCGCGCTCGCCGACCTCGCCGCCGACGACCGCACCGTGCTGCCCGCCGGCGCCTACGTCGACCTGCTGCTCGCCGTGCAGGACGCGGTCCAGGGCCACGCCCGCAACGCGGTGCGCGACCTGCGGCTGCTGGCCCCGCTGGAGCTGCCCGCCGAGACGGTCACCGCCCTCACCACCCGCTGGCGGCCCCGCCCCGGCGGCGGTGCCGAGGTGGAGGTCTACACGGTGGTCGGTGGCGAGGAGAACCTGCACGCCACCGCCACGGTCGCCGCCGAGCCCGAACCCCTCGTGCCCGTCTCCGAGCTGGCCGAGCTGGACGCGACCCTCGCTCCGGCCGCCCAGCACATCGACGACGAGGACATCTACACCGACCTCGCCTCCGTCGGCCGGCCCCAGGGCCCCCGCATGCGGCTGCTGCTGCGCGCCGCCCGGCACGGCGACGGCCTGGTCACCGGCGAGCTGACCGGCCGCGACGCCACCGCCGTCGAGCACGTCCCGGCCGAACTGCTGGAGGCCGCCGGCCACGCGCTGGTCGTCCTCGACCCCGAGGGCCCGGTGTTCGTGCCCCGCGAGATCGCCTCCGTACGGCACTTCCGCAAGCCGCGCGGCGAACAGCTGCGGGTCCTCGCCCGGGTCCGCGGCGAGCAGGACCGGCGACTGGCCGACGTGCTGCTGCTGGAGAACGGCGACCCGGTCGCCGAACTCCTCGGGGTGCGCATGGCCCGCCCCGAGGGCCGCGAGGGGCGCCGCCAGTTCCTGCACCGCCCCGAATGGGTGCGCCGCGCCCTGCCCGCCCGCGGCGGCACCGCCGCCCGGCACGTGGTCCTCCTCGACCCCTCGGCCGCGCGCGCCGCCGAACTGGCCGCCGAACCCGGGCTCAAGGTCACCTGGCTGCCCGACCTCACCGACCTCAAGGCCGCCCTGGAGGACCCCACCGTCACCGACGTCTGCCGGGTGTGGCACGGCCGCCCCGAGCCGATGTCCGCCGACCGGCTGCGCGCCGAGTGCGAGGACAACTACCGCGAACTCCTCGCGCTGGTCGGCGCGCTGGAGTCCGCGAACCGGCCGCCCCGGCTGTGGCTGGTCACCGAGGGCGCCCAGTGGCTGCCCGGCGACCCGGCCGGCGACGGCGGCCACCTCGGCGCCGCCACCCTGTGGGGCTTCGGCCGGGTGCTGCTCACCGAGTACCCGCAGTACCGGGCCACCCTGGTGGACCTCGCCCCGGGCAGCGGCCTCGCCCCGCTGGCCGAGGAATGGCGGGCCGAACCGGCAGGCGAGTACCAGGTCGCCCACCGGCCCGGCCGCCGCTACGTGCGCCGGCTGCTCGCCGGTGACGCCAGCCTCACCTGGACCGGGGGCTTCGAACTGCGCGCCCCCGACTCCGGAGACCTGTCCGACCTGGTGCTCGCCCCGGTCGCCGATCGGGCCCCGGGCGCCGACGAGGTCCAGGTCCGGGTGAGCGCCGTCGGCCTGACCGCCGAGGACGCCCGCACCGCCCTGGACACCGGGCGCGCCGAACGCGCCGAGGAGACGGGGGAGGAGGAACCGCCGCCGCTGCTCGGCCGGTTGGCCCGCGGCGCCGTGCTCGCCGCCGCCGACGGCACCGGCTTCGCGCCCGGCGACGAGGTCCTGGTCCGGCACGACGGCACCTTCCGGGCCACGCTCACCGTGCCCGCGGTCGCGGTGGTCCCGGCCCCCGGCGACGACGACACCGCGGTCCGTTTCCGGCTGGACGAGACCGGCGAGGCCCTGCGCACCGCCCTGTCCGACCCGACCGGACCCGCCTGGGTGACCCTGCCCGAGGACCTCCAGGAGCGGCCCGAACCGGCCGACGAGGGTCCCGGCGCACTGCGCGCCGACCGCACCTACCTGGTCACCGGCGGTCTCGGCGGCCTCGGTCTGGTCACCGCCCGCAAGCTGGCCGTGCTCGGCGCCCGCCACCTCACCCTGGTCAGCCGCAGCGGCAAGGCCACCGAAGAGGCCGCCTCGCTGCTCGGCGATCTCGCGGCCGACGCCGAGATCGACGTCGTACGCGCCGACATCTCCCGGCCGGAGGACGTGCGGCGCCTCGTCCGGCACCTGGCGGCGGGACCGTACCCGCTCGGCGGGATCGTGCACGCCGCCGGTTCCTACGACAAGAAGCTGATCTCCGAGCTGACCTGGGAGTCGATCGACGCCCAGCTCGCGGCGAAGGCGTACGGCGGCTGGCTGCTGCACGAGGCCGCCGAGACCTCCTTCCCCGAGCTGGAGTTCTTCGTCACCTACTCCTCCATCGCCTCCGTCCTCGGCGGCGCCACCCAGGGCCACTACGCCGCGGCCAGCGCCGGTCTCGACGCGCTCGCCGAGTGGCGGAGCCGGCGCGGGGTGCCGGGCCTCTCGGTCAACTGGGGCGCCTGGGCCCGGGTCGGCATGTCCGCCCGGCTGGAGGACCACCTCAGCCAGGAGATCGAACGCAGCGGTGTCCGCTTCTTCTCCCCGACCCGCGCCCTGGACACCCTCGCCCGGCTCTGGGACCGGCCCCGCACCCAGCGGATCGTCGGCGAGTTCGACTGGGACCGCTACGTCTCCGGCAGCGTCACCGGCGACCTGTTCTTCGACCGGCTCGCCCGCCACGGCGCGGGCGACGACGGCACCGGACTGGACCTCGCCGCCCTCACCGCGCTGCCCGAGGCCGAACGGCTCGCCAAGGTCACGGCCGTGGTGAGCGAGAAGGTCGGCGCCGTCCTGCACCTGGAGGACGGCGACGAACTGGACGTGAACAGCGAGTTCGTCTCGCTGGGCCTGGACTCCCTGATGGCCCAGCAGGTCAAGGCCGCGCTGGAGCAGGCGTTCCGGCTGCCCCTGCCGGCCTCCCTCACCCACGACCACCCCACGGTGCGCGCGCTCGCGCACTTCGTCGACGGACAGCTCGCCCCCACGCCGGCGGCATGACAGTCAGACAGGGACGGCACACCATGACCGACATACCGAGGGAGCGCTGGACGCTCCACCACTCCGCCCGCGCCCACGCCGGCACCCGCCCCGAGCACCCGGCGATCGTCTGCGAGGGCCGCATCACCACCTACGACAAGCTGCACCGGGACAGCAACCGCGCCGCGCACGCCCTGCACACCAGCGGGGTCCGGCGCGGCGACCGGGTCGCCTACCTGGGCCGCGAGTCGACGAACTACTACCTCGTGATGATCGCCTGCGCCAAGGCGGGCGCCGTACTGGTGCCGGTCAACTGGCGGCTCACCCCGGGCGAGGTCGACCACATCCTGCGCGACTCCGGCGCCACGCTGATCTTCGTGGACGACGAGTTCTGGGACACCGTCGCCACCGTCCGCCACCAGCTGCGCGGACTGCGCCGGGTGATCCGCGTCGACGGCACCGACGCCGACGGCGAACCCGCGCGCGGCGCCGGACTGCTGGCCTGGGCCGCCGACCAGCCGGAGACCGACCTCTCGCCCTGCACCGGCCCCGACGACGCCGTCATCCAGATCTACACCAGCGGCACCACGGGCCTGCCCAAGGGCGCGGTCCTCGCCCACCGCAGCTTCTTCACCCTGCCGCACGCCAGCCGCGAGCGGGGCGTGGACTGGATCGACTGGCTGCCCGAGGACGTCGCCCTGATCTCCCTGCCGGGCTTCGGCGTCGCCGGCATCGGCTGGTTCCTGCACACCTTCAACGCCGGCGGCACCAGCGTGATCATGCCGCAGTTCGACCCGCAGGAGGCCGTCCGCCTCATCCGCGAGCACGGCGTCACCACCACCTTCGCCGCACCCGCGATGCTCCAGGCGATGGCGGCCGAACGCGAGGCCGGACCCGAGGCGTTCACCTCCCTGCGCAAGATCGCCTACGGCGCGGCGCCCATGTCCGAGACGCTGCTCAAGCAGTGCCTGGAGACCTACCGCTGCGAGTTCGCGCAGATCTACGCCAGCACCGAGACCGGCAGCGTCGCGGTCTGTCTGCCGCCCGAGGCGCACCACCCCGGCAGCACCAAGCTCACCTCGGTGGGGCTGCCCTGCCCCGGCAACGAGATCAAGGTGGTCGGCCCCGACGGCGAGAGCCTGCCGCCCGGCGCCATCGGCCAGGTGTGCGTGCGCGCCCCGTCCCGGATGCTCGGCTACTGGAACCTGCCCGAGGCCACCGCCAGCACCCTGGTGGGGGAGTGGCTGCACATGGGCGACGCCGGCTACCTCGACGAGGACGGCTATCTGCACCTGTGCGACCGCATCAACGACACGATCATCGTCGCCGGGCAGAACATCTACCCGGCCGAGGTCGAAAAGGCCCTCGCCGCGCACCCCGCGGTCGCCGACGCGGCCGTGGTCGGGCTGCCCGACGAACGCTGGGGCGAGAGCGTGCACGCCGTGGTGGTGCTGCGGCCCGGCGCCAAGGCCACCCCCCGCGAGCTCCTGCTGTCGCTGCGCGGCCGCATCGCCGACTACAAGATCCCCGGCACCTACCACTTCGCCGACTCCCTGCCGCGCAACCCCTCGGGCAAGATCCTGCGCCGCGCGGTCCGCGAGGGGCTGGCGGCGCCGGCGAGGGACCCGCTGGGGAGTGCCGTATGACCACGTTCCTCACGCCCCCGTGGAGAGTGACCCGCCCATGAGCACCGACGAGCCCTTGCGGATCGGCATCCTGCTGCCCACCCGTGAGCAAGCCATCAACGGCACCTACGCCGCCGCCCCGCTGCTGGACTTCGCCCGGCAGGCGGAGACCCTCGGCTTCGACTCCCTGTGGGCGGGCGACTCCCTCACCGCCCGCCCGCGCCTCGACCCCCTGGTCGTGCTGTCGGCCGCCGCCGCGGCGACCCGGCGGATCACCGTCGGCACCGCGGCCCTCACCCCCGCCCTGCGCCACCCGCTCATCGGCGCCAACATGATCGCGAGCCTCAGCCACGTCGCGGCCGGCCGGCTGGTGCTGGGCCTCGGCTCGGGCTTCCCGATGGCCGAGACCGAGGAGGAGTTCAACTCCGTCGGCGCCTCCTTCCAGGGCCGCGTCGGCCGCCTGGACGAGATCATCGCGCTGTGGCGCACCGCCTGGCGCTCCGGCGAGGACGGCGAACCCACCGAGTTCGACGGGAAGTTCTGGCAGGCCGAGCACCTGGACCGGCTGCCCTCGCCGGCCGTCCCCGGCGGCCCGCCGCTGTGGCTGGCCGGCAGCGACACCCCCAAGGTGCTCGCCCGCGCGGCCACCCGCTACGACGGCTGGCTGCCCTTCCTGCCCGACGTCGACGCCTACGACCGCGCCCGCCGCCGCCTCGGCGAACTCGCCGCACAGGCGGGCCGGACGGTGACCCCCGCGCTGTACGCCACGGTCACCGTCAACCGCGACGAGGCCGCGGCCGAGGCCGAGCTGGAGCACTACATCAGCCACTACTACGGCCGCTCCCTGGAGCAGATGCGCACCATCCAGGCCTACGCCTGGGGCAGCGCCGAGAAGTGCGCCGAGTGGCTCGCCGGCTACGTCCGCGCCGGCGCCCGGCACCTGGTGATCCGCATCGGATCGCTGGACCCGGAGCCCCAGTTGAAGGAGATCGCCGAGGTGCTGCTGCCCGCGGTACGCGCCCTCGGCCCCGCCACCACCGTTGGGAGTACGCAGTCGTGACCACCGCCATCGGCACCACCGGCAGCCAGATGTCCAGCGAGGGCAACTGGTTCCACCCCGTGGAGCCCTCGCCCGACGCCTCGATCCGGCTGTTCCTGCTGCCCCACGCGGGCAGCGGCGCCATCATCTACCGCGACTGGGAGCGCCTGCTGCCGCCGGACATCGCCCCGCAGGCCGTCACCCTGCCCGGCCGGCACAACCGCCGCGAGGAGCCGACCTACGAGAACTTCTGGCCGCTCCTCGACGCCCTGCACGAGGCCGTCCTCAACGAACTGGACGACCGTCCCTTCGCTTTCTTCGGCCACTGCCTCGGCGCGCAGCTGGCGTTCCGCCTGGCCATCCGGATGGAGGAGGAGGGCGGCCCGGCCCCGGTGATGGTCGGCATGTCCGGCTGGTCGCCCATCGGCTTCTTCAAGCCGACCGAGGAGCAGAGCCGGATGCCGGAGGACGAACTCGTCGAGTGGATCAAGAAGTTGGGGTCCTTCCCGGCCGAGGTCTACGACAACCCCGAGATGCTCGCCCTGGTCGTGCCCGCGCTCCGCGCCGACCTCCGGGTCGCCGGGGACTACGACGACGACGGCGCCGGCGTCAGCTGCCCGCTCGCCTCCTACGGCGGCCGCAGCGACCCGCTCCAGGAGGCCCCCGACGCCATGACCCACTGGGCCGCACGCACCCCGACCTACCTGGGCCACAACGAGTACGAGGGCGGCCACTTCTACATCGACACGCACGCCCAGGCCGTCACCGCGCACTTCGCGCACCGGCTCCAACGGACCGTGGCCTCCCTCGCGCGCTGAGCGCGCCCCACGGGAAGGCCTCGTCAGCGCCGCATCAGAGGGGCGCGGGACAGTGCACCGGGACCGTCGTCCCGGCTGCCGTCCCGTGCCCCTCTGTGCGTAGCGGGCCCTGTTCGGCCCGCATCCCATCAGCGCGACACGACCTAGGGTCTGTCGTCACATGTCACGCCCACATCAGGAGTGATGCGAGGGTGACGGCTGCTTGGTAGGACTGGGCGGTCTTGTCGTAGCGGGTGGCGATGCCTCGCCACTGCTTCAGGCGGTTGAAGCACCGTTCCACGACGTTGCGGTGTGTGTATGCCTCGCGGTCGAAGGCCGGCGGGCGGCCTCCGTGGCTGCCTCGCCGGGCCCGGTTGCGGACCTGGTCGGCCCGTTCGGGGATCGCGTGTGGGATGCCGTGGCGGCGGAGCCGGCCGCGGATGGCTCTTGAGCTGTAGCCCTTGTCGCCCAGGACGTGGTCGGGCCGGATCCGGGGGCGCCCCGGTCCGAGGCGGGGCACCCGGATCGCTTCCATCACGGCGGTGAACTGGGTGCAGTCGTTGGTGTTGCCGCCCGTGACGACGAAGGCGAGTGGGCGGCCCCGGCCGTCGCAGGCCAGGTGGATCTTGCTGGTCAGGCCACCTCTGGACCGGCCGAGGGCCGGGTCGCGGAGTCCCCTTTTCGGGCTCCGGCCGCATGCTGATGAGCGCGGACGATCGTGGAATCGACCGACACCAGCCACTCGATGTCTCCCGCCGCGTCCGCCTTCGCCTGCGCGGCCCGCAGCATCCGGTCGAACGTCCCGTCCGCCGCCCACCTGCGAAATCGCGTATGCAGGGTGGCCCACGGGCCATAGCGATCGGGCACATCCCACAAGGCCGTCCCGGTCCGGAACTTCCACACGATCCCGTTCAGGACCCTGCGGTCGTCCAGCCGCATCCGCCCCCGCAACGACTCGGGCAACAGCGGCCGGACGAACTCCCACTCAGCATCGGACAGTTCATGACGACGTATCACGACACCATGATCCACCAGCAGTGATCATTTGAAGACACTGCCTAGGAGGGTCGTCATGACCACCGAAGCGGAACTGACCGGCAGCGCGGCCCTGGCCGCACCGCCCCAGGACATCGAGGAGACCGCCGGGGCACCCGCCTGGGGAGCCCTCCTGGTCGTGCTGGCCGACCTGCGGCGCGACCCCTCGCTGTACGGACAGGCCGTCGAGGAACTGCTGCGCTACTGGTCCATCACCCAGGACAACCAGGTCCGCGTCGCGGTCGCCGAGGCCGAGGTGGGCGGCGCGCGCATCGCCCCCGGCGACGGCGTCATCCTCGCCTACCCGAGCGCCAACCACGACGAGACCGTCTTCGCGGACGGCGCCCGCTTCGACATCCACCGCAAGGACGTCTCCCGGCACATCGCCTTCGGCCACGGCCGCCACCTGTGCCCGGGCGCCCCGCTCGGCCGGATGGAGCTGGAGGTCTGCCTGCGGGCCCTGTTCGACCGCTTCCCCGCACTGCGCCTCGCGGACGTGCCGGAGCCGGTGGTGTTCCGTCAGAACACCATCAACTACGGCCTGACCGCACTGCACGTGACCTGGTAACAGCCCGCCCCATCCGGGTTCAAAGGAGGGCCGTGCCCCACCACGGCCCCGCCCGCACGCCGGCCGCGAAGGCGCGGGCGTCGGACGCACGCCGTGCACCCCATGGAATCCGGCGGCGCGCGCATCCGCAAGGGTGACGGTGCCGATCCCGCCATCCCCGCCGTCGGCCACGACTGGCCGATCCCTTTCGCAACAGGGCGACAAACCCTTCGTCCGCGGCCCGCGGCAACTCTCCGTCCCGCCACCTGGTGACCTGAAATCCCTTCTGGGACAGTGAACTTGGTGACGAGAACGGCCACCGTCGTCAGGTCCGGATCAGCTCCGGGTCAGTTGCGCTTGGGAATGTCATTACCAACTTCGCTCCTGAAAGATCCCACACCGATCAGCGCACGGGCCCCGCAGGGACCCATGTCAGTGCTACGTCAGCGCGGTGTCAGGGCGGTGTCAGAGCGGTGCGCGATGGTGGCGTCACGACGTCCGTGCACGGCTCGGAGGGACGAATTCCCTTGCCGCCGCGCGGATGGCCCCCCATCGTGTCGAGCACAGGAAGCGAGTCGGTGCCGAGGATCGCCTTTGCCCCCCGGACCTGGAGGACAAACATGTCGCTCGCCGACCACACCGACATCCTCGACTGGCCCTTCGCCCGTACCGAGGACGGCACCCCCCCGCCCATCCTGGCCGAACTGCGCAAGGCACCCCCGTGCGTCGTCCGCATCCCGGCGGGCGCCGCGGAGGCCCGGCTGGCCTGGCTCGTGACCCGGTACGCCGATGTCCGCCAGGCGCTCGCCGACCCCCGGCTCAGCGCCGACGAGACGCTGCCGGGCGCCCCCGTGCGCATCCAGGTGCCGCCCGGCGGCAACCCCAGCTCGTTCCTGCGGCTCGACGACCCCGAGCACGCCCGGCTGCGCGGCATGATCCAGACCGAGTTCACCGCGCGCCGGGTCAAGCGGCTGCGCGAGCCCGTCCAGCGCCTGGTGGACGAGCTGCTGGACGACCTGGCCGCCCAGCCCCAGCCCGCCGACCTGCACGCGGTCTTCTCCCGGGCGCTGCCCACCCTCGTCATCGCCCGGCTGCTGGGCGTCCCCGAGGAGGACTCGCCGTTCTTCATCGAGAAGACCCGCGTCACCATCTCCCAGGAGGACCCGGCCGTCTCCCAGGCCGCCTTCGCCGAGATGTCCGAGTACCTCGCCAAACTGGCGCTGCGCAAGCTCACCGAACCCGGCGACGACCTGATGAGCCGGCTCGCCGTCCGCCACTACGACACCGGCGCCATCACCCTGGACGAACTCGTGGGCATCGCCCGCCTCGTGCTGGTCGCCGGCCACGAGACCACCACCAACCAGCTCGCCCTGAACGTGCTGGCCCTGCTGCGCGACGACGACCTGCGGGCACGGGTCGCCGCCGACGACGGGGCACTGATCCCCAACTTCATCGAGGAGTCGATGCGCTACTGGTCCATCTCCCAGGACGCCATGGTCCGCCTCGCCGTCGAGGACATGGACCTGGGCGGCGTACGGATCGAGAAGGGCGACGCCGTGGTGATCTCGGTGCCCGCCGGCAACCACGACGAGACCGTCTTCGCCTGCCCGCACCGCATCGACCCCGAACGCGACACCAGCGGCCACCTCCAGTGGGGCTACGGCCCCCACTACTGCCAGGGCGCCCCGCTGGCCCGCCTCGAAATGGAGCTGGCACTGCGCTCGCTGCTGCGCCGCTTCCCGAACCTGCGCCTCGCCGCCGACCCGCGCACGCTGTTCCGCCGGGGCACCGTTTTCCACGGGGTGACCCATCTCCCCGTGACCTGGTGACCTGACGGTCACCGCTGCAACCGACCGAAAGATCGAGAAACGGAGTCGTCATGACTCAGGAGTTAACCCCGGACATCGCGGCGGAGGGGCGCGAGCGGACGGCCTCCGACAGCGCCGCGGCCCCCTCGGCGGGCGCCCTGGTGGTGGTCCTCGTCGGCACGTTCATCACGGTGCTCGACTTCTTCATCGCCAACGTGGCCGTCCCGGCCATCAAGGCCGACCTGCACGCCACCGCGGCCCAGGCCCAGATGATCGTCGTCGGATACGGCGTCGCCTTCACCTCGGGCCTGATCACCGGCGGCCGACTCGGCGACCTCTACGG
The DNA here is from genome assembly GCF_051980735.1 of Streptomyces sp. SCPE 10. Lineage (NCBI taxonomy): Bacteria > Bacillati > Actinomycetota > Actinomycetes > Kitasatosporales > Streptomycetaceae > Streptomyces > Streptomyces sp. SCPE 10. Next base: position 5,935,394 of record NZ_CP197069.1, read on the forward strand.
CCGGCGTCGGCTGTTCGCGCTCGGCATGGCGCTGTTCATGATCGCCTCGGCCGCTTGCAGCTTCGCGCCCAACGTCACGGTGCTCGTCGTCGCCCGGATCCTCCAGGGCGGCTCCGCCGCGCTGATGGTGCCCCAGGTCCTCGGCATCATCGGCACCGTCTACACCGGAGCCGCCCGCGACCGCGCCTTCAACGTCTACGGCCTGGTCATCGGACTCGCCGGCGTCTTCGGGCAGTTCATCGGCGGCGCGCTGATCTCCGTCGACATCGCCGGACTCAGCTGGCGCACGATCTTCCTGATCAACGTCCCGCTGTGCCTGATCTCCCTCGCCCTGACCCGCCGCACGATCCCCGAGTCCCGGGGCCAGGGCGGCACCCGGCTCGACCTGACCGGCGCCCTGCTGATCACCGTGGCCCTCGGCCTCGTGGTGTTCGCGCTGCTGGAGGGCCAGGAGCGGCACTGGCCGGTGTGGGTGTGGGAGTCGCTGGCCGCCGCGGCCGTCCTGCTCGCCGTGACGGTCTGGCACCTGCGCCGCCGCTCCGCCGCCGGGCGCGGCCCGCTCATCGAGCCGGGCATGTTCCGCTCCCGGCTGTTCTCGGTGGGCCTCGTCGCCACGGTCGTCTACTTCCTCGCCATGGGCTCCTTCTTCTTCACCCTCGCCCTCTACCTCCAACTCGGCCGTGGCCTCAGCCCGTTGGAGTCCGGCCTGATGTTCCTGGCGCTGGGCGCCGGATACTTCGGCGCCTCCCTCGTCTCGGCGCGGTTCGCCGCCACGGTCAACGCCCGCCGGGTCTCCGCCGGTCCGCTGGTCCTCGCCCTCGGCTACACCGCGATCGGGCTGACCGCCAAGGACCTGCAACTGGACGGCTCCGTGCTCTGGCTGCTGCCGATGCTGCTGGTCGCCGGGCTCGGCATGGGCCTGACCACCGGCCCGCTGACCAACCTGGTGCTGGGCGGCGCGGTCCCCGAGCACGCCGCCGCGGCCTCCGGTCTGCTGAACACCGCGCAGGAGGGCGGCGCCGCGGTCGGCGTGGCCATCGCCGGCACGGTCTTCTTCCCGGCCCTGGCCCACGCCGGCGGCAAGGCGGACGCCTACCCGCACGCCTTCACCGTCACCCTGATCCCGCTCGTCTGCCTGGGCGTCCTCGCCTCCCTGCTGGTGCTGGCGGCCCCCGGCCGCGCCGCCCGGCGCTGACCGGGCCGCCCGGCACGAGCACCCGTACCGCCCCGCACGCCCCACCACTGGAAAGGAGGCACACAGGAATGCCGTACCTCACCACCCGGGACGGGACCCGGCTGCACTACAACGACTGGGGTGACGGACGCCCCGTCGTCCTGCTCGGCGCCGCCATGGCGGACGCGCGCATGTGGGAGTTCCAGGCCCCGTTCCTCGCCGGGAACGGACTGCGCTGCGTCACCTACGACCGGCGCGGCAGCGGCCGTTCGGACATGCCGTGGACCGGATACGACTACGACACCCTGGCCGGCGACCTCGCCGACCTGCTCGACCACCTCGACCTGAGGGACGCCGTGCTGGTCGGCTACGCGGTGGGCGGCGGGGAGTGCGTGCAGTACCTCTCCCGGTACGGCGACCAACGCGTCTCGGGCCTCGCCCTGGTCGCCTCGACCACCCCGTACCTGCTGCGCGCCCCGGACAACCCCGACGGGCTCGACCTCGCCCTCTTCGAGCAGGTCGAACAGGCCATCAAGACCGACCGGGCCGCCTGGCTCGATGCGCTGACCTGGCCGTTCTTCGCGGGCCCCGAACCGGACCCGGAGAACCCGCCGATCTCCCCGCAGCTGGCGAGCTGGCTGGTCGGCATGTGCCTGAACACCTCGCCGAGAGCCGGCATCGAGATCTACCGCACGCTGATGACCACCGACCAGCGCGCGCAGACGGCCGCGGTGCGGGTGCCCACCCTGGTGATCCACGGGACCGCCGACCTGGGCGCCCCCTATCCGCTGTGCGCCCCGCGCACCGTCGAACTGATCCCGCACAGCAGGCTCATCACCTACGAGGGCGCGGCGCACGGGCTGTTCGCCACCCACGCGGACCGCCTGAACGCCGATCTGCTGGCCTTCGTCAAGGAGTGAGACCCCGCCCGTCCCGCACCACCCGCGTCCGGCCCCCGAAAAAGGGGGCCGGACGTGCGCGTTCCCCGGCCCACGCCCGGCCCCCGGCGCCGCGTCAGTGAGGCGTCAGCCCCGTGACAGGGCGCCTTGGCACAGTGGACATCGCCGCGACGCCGGGGCACACCAGCCCGGTCCTCCGGTGCCGACCGACGAAGGAGTACGCCTCATGGCAGACACCGCAGCCCCGGCCCCCACCCGGGCACTCGTCCTGGGCAACCCCGCATCCGGCAGCCACTCGCCCGAACTGGTCGAGGAAGTACGCCAGTTGTGCGCCTCCTACCTGGAGCGGGCCGAGGTCCACCTGACCACCGGACCGGGCGACGCGACGGTCGCCGTACGCCGGGCCCTGGAACGCACCGACGACGCGCCCGACCTGATCGTCGCCATCGGCGGCGACGGCACGGTCCGCGAGGCCGTGCAGGGACTGGTCCCGGCCGACGGCTGCGCCACCCTCGCGGTGGTGCCCGGCGGCACCGGCAACTCCGGCTACAAGATGCTGTGGGGCGAACGGCCCTGGACCGAGTCGCTGAAGGCCGTGCTGACCGACTCCGGCATCGGCGGCAGCGCCCGGCTGCGCCGGCTCGACCTGGCCCGCCTCGCCGAGACCCGCAACTACGTCTACCTGGGCGCCTGTTCGGGCGTCATCGCGGACGCGCTGCTCACCGCGAAGGGGCTGCCGCTGACCGGCCGGGAGCGCTACGCCCGCGCCTTCGCCGACACCGCCGACGGCTACGCGCCGTACCCCGGCCGGGTCACGGTCGACGGCCGGGTGGTGCACGAGGGCCCCACGGTCCTCGCCAACGTCGGCGGCGGACCCTACCGCGGCGGCCTGTTCCACGTGCTGCCCGACTCGCTCCTCGACGACGGACTGCTCGACGTCTGCGTCATCGGCGGTGACGTGCCGGCCGCCGAGGTGCCCGAACTGACCCTGGAAGCCGCCCATATGACCCATCCGGCGACCGTGTACGCACGGGGCCGCCGGATCACCGTGGAACGCACCGACGGAGGCCGCCTCCCGCTGGAGCACGACGGTGAGTACCAACACGGCATCGGCGCCGCGGCCACCTTCGAGGTGCTCCCCGGAGCCCTCCCCGTGTGGGCGCCTGCCGCCCCCTGAACCACCCGTCCGAAGAACCGAAGAAGCACCACCCAAAAAGGAGATCGCCCGCATGAGCGACCTGACCACCACCGTCACCCGCTACCTCGACATCTGGAACGAGGCGGACGCCGAGAAGCGCGCCGCGGCCATCGCCGAGCTGTTCACCGCCGACGCCCCGTACATCGACCCGCTGGCCGCGGTCGAGGGTCACGAGGGTTTCGCGGCCGTGGTGGCCGGCGCCCGTGACCAGTTCAAGGGCCTCTCCTTCGAGCTGCACGGCACCGTCGACGCCCACCACAACCAGGCCCGCTTCCAGTGGGGCCTGGTGACCGAGCCCGGCGCCGAGCCGATCGCCATCGGCTTCGACGTCCTCGTCACCGACGAGGCCGGCAAGATCAAGGCCGTCTACGGCTTCCTGGACAAGGTCCCGGCCGCGTAACACCGCACCACCCCGCGGGAGCACCGGGCCCACCGGTGCTCCCGCCGTCGTGTTCCCCTCGACGCACGCACGGAAGGTACCGCCATGACCGCCGTCCTCGCGGAGAGCGTCGCCCGGGCGCTGTGCGCCGACTGGGCCGAACAGGCCCAGGCCCCGTCCCGGCCCGCCCACGGCCCCGCCGGCGCGGACACCCCGCTGCGCGAACTCTCCCACTGGGCCGCCACCTTGCGACCGCAGGACGTCCCGTGCCGGGTGCTCAAGCTCGCCGCGAGCCAGGTGCTGTCGCAGATCGCCTCCATCCGCGCCGGACTCCAGCACCCGCTCGGCCGCAAGCTGGTTGCCGCCTTCGGGCACCCCATGCAGCGCGACCCCCGGCAGGCCGCCGGCGTCTTCGCCGCGCTCGGCTCCTGGCTCAACCTCGACGACACGGCGTACGCCGGACACCTGTCCAACTCCACCGTCGCCGTCCCGCTCGCCTTCGCCTACGCCCGGCGCCTGGACGGCCTGTCCCTGCTGACCTCGGTGGTCGTGGCCAACGAGTGCGCGGCCCGCATCACCGCCTCCGCGACCCTCGGCCCGCTGCGCGGACAGAGCGCCGTGCACACCCACCTGGCCGGCGCGGTCGCCGGCCGGCTGCACTGCGACCGGGCCCCGGCGAGCCTGTACGAGAACGCCTTCGGGCTGGCCTTCGCCATGCCCAACTGGCCCCTGATGCGCGCCTTCCTGGCCAGCGACGCCCGGCTGTTCAACACCTTCACCCCGGTGCGCACGGCGATGGACGCCTGCGACGCGGCGTACGCGGGACTGCGCGGGGCGCCCGACATCATGGAGCACAGCGACGGCTTCCTCGCCCGCTTCGCCACCGTGCCGCTGCCGCAGGCGGTCGCCAAGGGCCTCGGCCGCCGCTGGCACACCGACACCCTCTCCTTCAAGATGCACCCCGGCGGTCCCGGCATCGACGCGGCCGTGGACTGCGCCGCCGAGATCCACCGCGAACTGGGCCCGCTGCGGCCGAGCGACGTGGCCGAGGTCGTGGTGGAGGCGTCCCTCTACACCCTGTTCGCGGGGGAGCGAGCCGCCGCCTACGTCACCGGCCCCGGCTCCCCGCTCGGCGCGCTGGTCCTCGACGTCCCCTACCCCGTGGCCACCACCCTGCTCACCGGCGAGTTCTCGGTGGACGACTTCTCCTCCCCGAACGTGGACGACCTCGACCGCTGGGCCCTGGCCAAGCGCATCCGGCTGGAGCACGACACCGAGATGACCCGCGAACTCTTCCTGTCCGACGCCCCGTTCGGCGAGGCGGTGCGGGAGGCGGGCGACCTGGCGGTGCCGTGGCTGCGCGGCTTCGGCGGCGACGAACTCGTGGACCTGGTGGGCGCGGCCCGGGCCGACAACCGCGACTTCTCCCGCTCCACCAAGGCCACCGGCGCCCGGGTCACCGTCCGCCTCACCGACGGCCGCGTCGTCTCCCGCACCCGGCTGATCCCGGTCGGCGCCGCGGGCCCGGAGACCCGCGCCCACCACACCGACCTGGTCCGCGAGAAGTTCCTCGCGGTGGGCGGCCCCCAGGAGGTCGCCGACACGGTGGACCGCCTCCACCGGATGCGCCCGCGGGCGGTACGGCGGTGGATCGAGAAGGCGTTCCTGGACTGACCGGCGGCCCGGCCGGACACTCCCCGCCAGAGCCGAGCCGAGCCGAGCGGCCCGGCTCCGGCGGCGGCCCGAAGTGCCGCTCACCATCGCGGATCCGGCCTGATCCAGACGAAAGACCCTAGTCCCGGCGTACGGGCGTCGCCAGCGGGGGCCGGCGCAGGGTGGCCACGAACTTGTACCGCGACCCGCGGTAGACCGCCCGCACCCACTCCACCGGCGAACCCTCCGCGTCCCGCGAGTGCCGCGACAGCAGCAGCATCGGCAGCCCCACGTCGGTCGCCAGCAACTCCGCCTCCCGAGGCGTCGACAAGGACGTCTCGATCGTCTCGTCGGCCGACGACAGCCGCACCCCGTAGACCTCCGCGAGCGCGGTGTACAGCGAGGGGCAGGAGTCCAGCACGCCGCGCAGCCCGGGGAAGCGCCGGTCCGACAGATGCGTCGTCTCGATCGCCATCGGCTCCCCGCTGGCCAGCCGCAGCCGCTCGATCCGCAGCACGGGCTCCCCGACCGCGATGCCCAGCAGCTCCGCCAGCCGCGCGTCCGCCGCCACCTCCCCGACGTCGAGGACCTGGGACGCCGGTGCCAGCCCCTGCGCCCGCATGTCCTCGGTGTGCGAGGTCAGTTGGAGCGTGCGGTACAGCTTCGGCTGCGCCACGAAGGTGCCCTTGCCTTGGATCCGGTCCAGCCGTCCCTCGCCGACCAGTTCCTGGAGCGCCTGGCGCACGGTGGTCCGGGACGTGTCGAACCGCACGGCGAGCAGCCGTTCCGCCGGTACCGCGCAACCGGGTTGCAGCGCGTCGGTCATGGCGAGCAACTGCTGCTTGATCCGGTAGTACTTCGGCACGCGCGCGCTGCGGCCGGCCGGCCCCCCGCGCGGCTGGCCGCTGCTGACGTCGGTGGTCATGCCTGCCTTCCCGGCTCTGTCGATGGGCTCCCGTTATAGCGACCAAGTGCCCTATGGTCTAGTCCAAAAGAACGGGCCGGGCGAAAGGGACGGATGTGGACGCGGGCCCGGGCGCCGAAGCGGACGAAAGCACTCCGGTGACTTTCTCGTAACGGCCTCCATCCGCCTCCGGGACCACCCTTGACACCCCGAAAGGTCTAGGCCAAGCTCCACCCTACTGGTCTACACCATTAGTGGCCGGGTCCCGAGCCCTACGTGCAACAGCGTCGTACGCAGGTCACCGCCGAGGGCGTGGGGGGTTAGTGGCATCCCTGAGGAGGGTGGCGTGAAGCGCAAGCTCGCAGCCGCGATAGTGATCGCGGGCATGATGGTCTCCGTTGCGGCGTGCGGCGGGAGCAAGAGCGACGACAGCAAGGACGCGGGTCCGGACAGCTGGAAGGGCCAGACGCTGACCGTCTGGACGATGGACGGCTCCGCTCCGGCGCAGTGGACCAAGGACGTCCAGGCCGCCTTCGAGAAGAAGACCGGCGCGAAGGTGAAGTTCGAGATCCAGAAGTGGGACGGGATCCAGCAGAAGATCACCACCGCCCTCTCGGAGGACAACCCGCCGGACGTCCTGGAGGTCGGCAACACCCAGACCCCCGCCTACGCCTCCACCGGCGGCCTCGCCGACCTCAGCGACGTCAAGAAGGCCGTCGGCGCCGACTGGACCGCCTCCGTCTCCCAGTCCTCCGTCTTCGACGGCAAGCAGTACGCCGCCCCCTGGTACTTCGCCAACCGCGTCGTCATCTACAACAAGAAGATCTGGGCCCAGGCCGGCATCAAGACGACGCCGAAGACCCGCGACGAGTTCTTCAAGGACCTGGACGCCATCGGCAAGAAGACGGACGCCGAGCCGATCTACCTGCCGGGCCAGAACTGGTACTTCCTGGACGGCCTGATCGTCGGCCAGGGCGGCGACCTGGTGAAGAAGCAGGGCGACAAGTACGTCTCCAACCTCGCCGACCCCAAGGTGAGCGCGGCCATGGAGATCTACAAGAAGTACGCCTCCTACTCCAAGGCCCCCAAGGACAAGGACGAGGCCACCCCGCAGCAGGCGACCGTCTTCGCCAAGGGCAAGACCGGTGCCTTCATCGGCATGGGCTGGGAGGCCGCCACCGCCATCCAGGCCAACAAGGCCATCGAGAAGGACCTCGGCTACTTCACCATCCCGGGTGCCACCGCGGACAAGCCCGAGGGCGTCTTCCTCGGCGGCTCCAACCTGGCCATCGCCCAGAACAGCAAGAAGCAGTCGCTCGCCAAGGAGTTCCTGAAGGTCGCCCTGTCCGACCAGTACGAGGGCGAGCTGGCCAAGCTCGGCGGCGTCATCCCGAACAAGGAGTCCCTGGAGAGCAACCTCAAGGGCAACGGCGCCGCCGAGGCCGCGGCCCCGGGCGCCGCGGTCGGCGGCACCACCCCGCTGATCCCCGAGTGGGCCGCGGTGGAGAACACCCCGAACCCCATCAAGTCGTACATGACCGCCGTGCTGAACGGTAAGTCCCCGGCCGCCGCCGCCAAGGACGTCGAAGGCCAGATCAACGAGCGTCTGGCCCAGCAGAACTAGTCCCACGCCGGGGGCGTCACCGCGACGCCCCCGGCTCACCTGCGCCGTGCGCGTTCCCCTGGCGCCCGCAGGGCACACGAATGCCGTACGGCCACGGAAGAGATGACGACTCATGTCAGTGCAGACCGAAGGCACGGACACGGCCGGGGAGCCCGCTGTCCGCAAGGCCCGGATGCCGGCGCCCCCGCGCGGTGAGGCCGGCGCCTCCCGGTCCGCGGCCGGCCGTGCCGCCGCCGCCCCCTATCTCCTCCTGCTGCCCGCGCTGGCGGCCACACTGGTCCTGCTGGGCTGGCCGCTGGTCAAGAACGGCATGCTGTCGTTCCAGAACCTCAACCCGCGGCAGCTCATCCAGCACCTCACCGAGTGGAACGGCTTCCACAACTACCAGCAGGTCCTGACCGGTTCGGACTTCTGGAAGGTCGTCGAGCGCTCGGTCTTCTTCACCGCCGCCAACGTCGTCCTGATCATGGTGATCGGCACCCTGATCGGACTGCTGCTGGCCCGCCTCGGCAAGAAGATGCGGCTCACCCTCCTGGTGGGCCTCGTGCTCGCCTGGGCGATGCCCGTCATCGCCGCCACCACCGTCTACCAGTGGCTGTTCGCCCAGCGCTTCGGCGTCGTCAACTGGGTCCTGGACAAGCTGGGCTGGCACTCGATGGCCGACTACAACTGGATGGGCAGCCAGTTCTCCACGTTCTCCGTGATCGTCCTGCTCATCGTGTGGCAGTCGGTCCCGTTCGTCGCGATCAACCTGTACGCCGCCACCACCACCATCCCCAAGGAACTGTACGAGGCGGCGTCCCTGGACGGCGCCGGCGCCTGGCAGAGCTTCACCTCCGTGACCCTGCCCTTCCTGCGGCCCTTCCTCTACTCCACGACCTTCCTCGAGGTCATCTGGGTCTTCAAGGCGTTCGCGCAGGTCTTCGCCATGAACGAGGGCGGCCCGGACCGGCTCACCGAGACCCTGCCGATCTACGCCTACGTCGAGGGCGTCGGCAACCAGCACTTCGGGGTCGGCGCGGCGATCTCCTTCCTGACCATCCTGGTGCTGCTCGTCATCACCTCGTACTACCTGCGCATGGTGCTCAAGCAAGAGGAGGACGAGCTGTGAAGCGCTCGCTCATCGGCCGTATCTGGCCCAACGCGACCGCCGTCGTCCTCTTCGTCGGCTTCGTGTTCCCCGTCTACTGGATGTTCGCCACGGCCTTCAAGCCGACCGGCGACATCGTCACCGAGAACCCGGTGTGGTTCCCCACCCACGTCACCTTCGGCCACTTCGACAAGGCGGTCCACGCGGACCACTTCTGGACGCTGGTCGTCAACTCCGTCACCGTGACGGTCTGTTCGGTGGTGCTGTCGCTCGTCATCGCCCTGTTCGCCTCCTTCGCCCTCGCCCGGATGCGGTTCAAGGGCCGGCGCGGGTTCATCATCACGTTCATGCTGGCGCAGATGGCCCCCTGGGAGGTCATGATCATCGCCATCTACATGATCGTGCGCGACGGCGACATGCTGAACAGCCTGGTGCCGCTCACGGTCTTCTACACGATGATGGTGCTGCCCCTCACCGTCCTGACGCTGCGCGGCTACATCGCCGCCGTGCCGAAGGAGCTGGAGGAGTCGGCGATGGTCGACGGCTGCACCCGCCTCCAGGCCTTCCGCAAGGTGATCTTCCCGCTGCTCGCGCCCGGCCTGATGGCCACCTCGCTGTTCGGGTTCATCACCGCCTGGAACGAGTTCCCGCTGGTCCTGATCCTCAACAAGGACATCGAGAAGCAGACCCTGCCGCTGTGGCTGTCCCAGTTCCAGACCGCCTTCGGCGACGACTGGGGCGCCACCATGGCCGCGTCGTCCCTGTTCGCGCTGCCCATCCTGATCCTCTTCATCTTCCTGCAACGCAAGGCTGTCAGCGGTCTGACCGACGGCGCCGTGAAGGGATGACGCCCCCATGACCACACTCGCCACCACCGGGTCCGGCAGCGGCTCCGCCGCGGGCGACACCCTCACCCGGGACGCCCTCGCGGTGCTGCAACCGGGCTTCGCCGGCACCACCGTGCCCGACTGGGTGCGCCGCCGCCTGGGGGAGGGCCTCGCCTCCATCGCCCTGTTCGGCCGCAACGTCGTCGACGAGGCCCAGGTCACCGCGCTGACCGCGCAGTTGCGCGCGGAGCGGGACGACCTGCTGATCGCCATCGACGAGGAGAGCGGCGACGTCACCCGCCTCGACGTGCGTACCGGTTCCGCCCTCCCCGGCAACCACGCCCTCGGCGCCGTCGACGACCCGGACCTGACCCGCGCCGTCTCCCGCGAGCTGGGCCGCCGCCTCGCCGCCTGCGGCGTCAACTTCGACTGGGCGCCCTCCGCCGACGTCAACGCCAACCCGGACAACCCCGTCATCGGTGTCCGCTCCTTCGGCGCCGACACCGACCTGGTCGCCCGGCACACCGCCGCCTGGGTCGAGGGACTCCAGTCCACCGGCGTCGCCGCCTGCACCAAGCACTTCCCGGGCCACGGCGACACCAACGTGGACTCCCACCACGTCGTCCCCCGCATCGACGTCGACGCGGAGACCCTCTTCGCCCGCGAACTGCCCCCGTTCCGCGCGGCGATCGCCGCCGGCACCCGGGCGATCATGAGCGCGCACATCCTCGTCCCGGCCCTGGACCCGGACCGCCCCGGCACCCTCTCCCCCCGCGTCCTGACCGAGCTGCTCCGCGGCGAACTCGGATACCAGGGGCTGATCGTCACCGACGGCATCGACATGCACGCGATCTCCGGCACCTACGGCATGGCGCACGGCGTGGTCCTCGCCATCGCGGCCGGCGCCGACGCCATCTGCGTGGGCGGCGGACCGTCCGACGAGGGCACCGTGCTCGGGCTGCGGGACGCGCTGGTGGCCGCCGTACGCTCCGGCGAACTGCCCGAGGAGCGGCTCGCCGACGCGGCCGCCCGGGTGCGCGAGCTGGCGAGCTGGACCGCCGCCGCGCGCGGCGACGCGGCGAAGACCGAACCCGCGCCGGAGATCGGCCTGACCGCGGCCCGCCGCGCGGTGCGCGTGACCCGGTCCGGGCCGGCCGCGCCCGTCGACCAGCCCGTGTACGTGGCCCAGTTCAACCCCGAACCCAACATCGCCGTCGGCGACCAGACCCCCTGGGGCGTCGCCGACGAGCTGCGGCGGCTGCTGCCCGGCAGCTCCGACGGTTCCTTCACCGGCGCGGACGCGGGCGCCCTCGCCCTCGCCGCCGCCGACGGCCGCCGGATCGTCGCCGTGGTCCGCGACGAACACCGCCACGACTGGATGCGCACCGCCCTCGACACCCTGCTCGCCGCCCGCCCCGACACCGTCGTCGTCGAGATGGGCCTCCCCGGCGCCGCCCCGCGCGGTGCCCTGCACATCGCCACCTACGGCGCCGCCCGCGTCTGCGGCATCGCGGCCGCCGAGGCCGTCGTCGCGGGCTGAGCCCCGCCCCACTAAGGCGGGGGTACCCCGCCTCCAGTCCGGCGGGGACGGTGTCCTCGCCCCGAGTCCGGTGAGGTTCGTTTCCTCGCCTTCAGTCCGGTGGGGACCGTGTCTCCGCCCCGAGTCCGGTGAGGTTCGTTTCCTCGCCTTCAGTCCGGTGGGGACCGCGTCTCCGCCCCGAGTCCGGTGAGGTTCGTTTCCTCGCCTTCAGTCCGGTGGGGACCGTGTCTCCGCCCCGAGTCCGGTGAGGATCGCTTCCTCGCCCCTGCCCGGCGGGGACCGTGTCCCCGCCCCCACGGCCGTCGCCCGTCCCCCACACGCCCGACCGGCGGGCGGCGGCCGCCCTCCACGCCTTTCAGGGAACCTGGTGGCCCCCTCGCGCCCCGGCGCATGCCACCGGCACATGTCTCACCGCCATCCGCATCCGTCATCCCGGAGTGCCCGCATGCAGACACCCGACCCCTATCTCCACCGCGCGGCGTCCCACCGCCCCTACTTCAGCGCCGACGGCGAGACCTACCTCGCCCCGACCCCCCTGCGCGACATCCGGAAGTCACTGCCGCTGCGGGTGCTTTCGGAAGAGGACTTCGCCTTCTGGCAGACGTACGGCTACGTCGTCGTCCGCGAGGCCATCACCCCCGGCGAGGCCAAGCAACTCCTCGACTTCGCCTGGCAGTTCCAGGGTCTCGACCCCGACCGGCCGGACACCTGGTACGAGGAACCGGAGTTCCGCTCCGAACTCGACCAGCACCTGTTCATCTACGGCTTCGTCGAGGCGTACCACCACCAGCTCATCTGGAACAGCCGCCAGACCCAGCGGGTCCACGACGCCTTCGTGGACGTCTGGGACTGCGAGGAGTTGTGGGTCACCCTCGACCGCCTCAACCTCAACCCGCCCAACACCCGCACCCGTTCGCGGTCCCTGATCGACCCCACCGACGAGGGCTTCGACATCGAACTGCACTGGGACGTCGACAGCACCCTCGCCGTGCTGCCCCAGCGCGTGCAGGGCATCATCGCCCTCAACGACACCCAGCCCGAACTCGGCGGCTTCCAGTGTGCCCCGGAACTCTTCCGGCGCTTCGAGGAATGGCGCGTCGCCCAGCCGCCGGGCCGCGACCCCATCCGCCCGAACGCCGACCGCGCCGAGTTCCCCGTGGTCCGCCCCGACCTCCAGGCCGGCGATCTGCTGATCTTCAACGGCCTGCTCGCGCACGGCGTCGCCCCGAACCTCTCTGACAACGGTGTCCGAGCCGTGCAGTACCTGTCGATGATGCCCGCCCTGGAGGAGCACACCGCGCTGCGCGACGCCCGCGTGCACTCCTGGCGCACCCTCGCCACCCCCGACTGGAACGCCACCCTGCTCGGTGACGCCCGCCGACCGGAGGCCCTGCGCTACGGGCCCGCCGAACTGACCGGGCTCGGGCGCAAGCTGCTCGGCCTCGACTCCTGGAACAGCGGGGACGACGCACAGTGAACCGGATCTGCCTCTGCCTGCCCACCAACCGGGCCTGCCCCGCCACGATCACCGCCCTGCACGCCGAAGCCGACTACGCCGCCCGGCACTTCGGCGCCGACGTCCAGCTGCTGATCCTCGACTCCGCCGACGAGCGCACCCGAGCCGACCACCTCCGTGTCATCGCCGCACTGCCCGAGCGACCGCGCGTCACGGTGCACCACCTGGACGAGACCGAGCAGCGCGCCCGGCTCGGCGAGCTGATCGAGAAGGCGGGCCTGCCCGCCCGCCTGCTGCGCCTGATGCTCCCGCCCACCGTCTCCTACGGCGCCTGCACCAACCGCGCCTTCCTGTTCGCCGCCGCCCTCGGCTGCGACTCCGTGCACCGCAGGGACTCCGACAGCACCTACCAGGTGCACGCCGGACAGCCGGTGTTCCCCGTCCACCACGAGCTGCCCTGGCTGGGCCGCCCCGCCGCCGAGGCCACGGCCGTCGGCCTGCGCACCGACCTCGACCCGGCCCACGCCCACCACCGGGTGTCCATGGCCGGCGCCTCCTTCATCGGCGAACTCTCCGTCGACATCGGCGAGATACGAAGCCTGGACCCGGCCGTCTACCACGACGTGGTCAGCCTCTGGGCCCCCGGCGACTGGCCCGAGGAGCGCACCCGGGACCTGGTGGCCGAGTCCTTCACGGGCGCGGGCACCGCCCCCTTCACCGGCGACCGCTCCACCCTCACCCTGGTCGACCCGATGCGGGTGGACATGTGCAACATCGCCTTCGACCGGGCGGTCTACGAACGCGTCCCGCTGCCCCCGGCCACCGACACCATCGGCAGCGACTACTTCCTCATCCACCTCGTCCACGACGCGACCCTGCCCGGCATCCTGCACAACCGCCACATCGAGAACTTCCACACCCCCGAACGCCGCACCCCCGCCGGCTTCCTCGCCTACCAGCGCCGCTTCGTGAAGTTCCTGCTGTCGATGCGCTACTTCCACCACGTCTACGACCGCATGACCGCCGCGGGCAGCGCCCTCCTGGACGACCTCGGACACGTACGGCCCGAGACGGTCACGGCCTTCCTCCGCGAAAGCACTGCCCTGGACCGCACCGAGAACATCTGGCGCCTGGACCGGCTGGACACGGCCTACCGCAAACTGGGCGGCAAGTACGCCGAGTTCGCCGACCTGGTGGCGGGGGAGCGCGAGGGACTGCTGGACGAGGCCCGCTCGGACATCGAGGACTACGCCCGGCTGATCGAGTCCTGGCCCGCGCTGATCGAGGCGGCCCGCACATGAGCGCACCGCAGGGGCACCGGGCCGGGCCCGGCACGCCGCCGGCCCGGGACCGCGAGCACCCGCCGCGCACCCGGGCGGGCGCGCTCACCGCGGCCCTGTCCGCCGCCGACACCGACCGCATCGTCTACGACCTCACCGGCATCGAGCGCCAGTACGACTCACTGCTGGCCGAGCTGCCCGGCACCCTGATCCGCTTCGCCCTCAAGGCCTGCCCGGTCGACGAGGTCCTCACCGTCCTCGCCGACCGCGGCGCGGGATTCGACGCCGCGAGCCCCGCCGAGATCGCCCAGGCCCTCCGCACCGGCGTCGGCCCCGACCGCGTCCACTACGGCAACACCGTCAAGTCCGACCAGGACATCGCCGAGGCCCACCGGCTGGGCGTGCGCACCTTCGCCACCGACAGCGTCGAGGACGTCACCGCCATCGCCCGGCACGCCCCCGGCGCCCGGGTGTTCTGCCGCCTCGCCACCAGCGGCCAGGGCGCGCTGTGGGGCCTGAACCGCAAGTTCGGCTGCGCCCCCGAGGACGCCGTACGGGTACTGGAGACCGCCCGCGCGGCGGGCCTGACCCCGGCCGGTCTCTCCGTCCACGTCGGCTCCCAGCAGATGACCGCCGAGGGCTGGCAGGCGGCCTTCGACCTGCTCGCCGACACCCTGACCGCGCTGGCCGGGCGGGGGATCGCACCGGACCACGTCAACCTCGGCGGCGGCCTGCCCGCACTCGGCTACCGGGACCGCCACGGCAACCCCCTCGACCCGCCCCTCGACAAGATCCTCACCGTGCTCCGCGAGGGCATGGAGCGCCTGCGCGCCCTCGCCCCCGTCGACTTCGTCATGGAACCCGGCCGCCATCTGGTCGCCGACCACGGCGCCGTCCGCGCCCATGTCGCCCGCCTCACCCGCCGCCGGCAGCCGGACGGCGAGGACGCGCACTGGCTCTACCTCAGCTGCGGCAAGTTCAACGGCCTCTACGAGATGGACCAGCTGACCCACGAGATGGTCTTCCCCGGCCACCCCGGGACGGCGGACACGGTGCCCGCGATCGTCGCCGGTCCGACGTGCGACAGCGACGACGCGTACGGGGAGGGCCGCCACCCGGTGCGCGTCCCCGGGACGGTCACCTCCGGCGACCCGGTGTGGATCCTCTCCGCCGGCGCCTACGCCACCAGCTACACCACCAGGGGCTTCAACGGCTTCGGCCCGCTGCCCTGCGTCTGCGTCCGCACGCACCACTCCCCAGACGACGAACGGCCCTGAGATGGAACACCGCATACACATCCGGGAGATAGCGGCCCGCGACTGGCCCCGCCTGGCGGCCCTGGAACACGAGACCTACGCGCACCTCTCCCTCGCCGAGGGCGAGGAACTGCTGCGCTCCCGGGCCGCCTCCTCACCCGCCACCTGCTTCGCCCTCGACGCGGACGGCCGCCTCGCGGGCTACGCCCTGGCCCTGCCCTACCCCCACCTCGACTGCCCGGACCCCACCCGCCCGGAACCCGCGGTGCACCGCGCCGGCCCCAACCTCCACCTGCACGACCTCGTGATCAGCGCGCCCCTGCGCCGCAGGGGCCTCGGCACCCGACTCGCCCGCCACGTGACCGAGGCGGCCGCCGCCCTGGGCTTCGAGACCGTCTCGCTGGTCGCGGTCGACGGCAAGGAGACGTTCTGGCGCGCCAACGGCTACGAACCCCGTCACGAGGCCCGCGTCCCGCCGGCCTACGGCAGGGACGCCCTCTACATGTCCGCGACCACGACCGCGCTCCTGCCCCGCGAGACGGTGAGGACACGCTGATGCCCTCCTTCCCGCGGGCCAAGTGGTCGATCGCGGCACTGTTCTGCTTCCTCGGCTTCCAGTACGGCACCTGGGTCTCCCGCCTCCCCGCGCTGAAGACCCGCCTGGACCTGGGAGCCGGGGAAGTGGGCCTTCTCCTGATGGCCTGCGGCGCGGGCGCGGCGGCCGCGTTCCCCCTGGTCGCGGTCCTGATGCGGCGCCTGGGCTCGCGCCGCCTGGCCCTCTTGTCGGCGCTGGCCCTGATCGCCGTGCTGGCGGCCCTGTCGGTGGTCCCCGACTACCCGCTGGCGCTCCTCGCGGTCTGCGCGGACGGCGTGGCCGTCGGCTGTCTCAACGTCGCCATGAACGCCCAGGGCGCGGCCCTGGAGACGACGTACGGTCGCACGGCGATGTCCCAGCTGCACGCCACGTTCAGCGCGGGCCTGCTCGCGGCGTCCCTGCTCACCTCGGGGGCCACCACCCTGACGCAGTCGGTCCCGGCCCACTTCGCGGCGGCCGGGGCGCTCCTGCTCCTCCTGCTGGCGGCCGCCCGCCGGGCCCTGCTGCCCGACACCTCCCCACCGCCCGCCACCACCGGGAAGCAGCCGAGACGCCTCAAGCTGCCTTCCTGGACCACCCTCCTCATGGGCTGCGCCATGACGTTCGGCACCATCACGGAGGGGGCGATGAACGACTGGTCGACCCTGTACCTCAAGGACGCGGTCAAGGCGTCGTCCACGGTGGCCCCGCTGGGCATCGCGGTCGTCTCCGCGACGATGCTGCTGGCCCGGGCGTGCGCGGACCGCTGGCGCGACCGCTGGGGCGACGGTCCGGTGGTGCGGGCCGGCAGCGCGCTGGCCGCCGTGGGCCTGGCCCTGGCGCTGTCGACCGGCGGAGTGGTCCCGACCCTCCTCGGCTTCGCCTGCGTGGGCCTGGGCGCGGCCGCCATCACCCCGTGCGTCTACGTCGCCGCCGCCGAACACGGCTCCGACGCCCTGTCGTTGGTCGCCGCCATGGGCACCACGGGCCTGCTGGCGGGCCCGGCCCTGATCGGTTTCGTGGCGGGCGCGGGCGGTCTCACCCTGGGCATGGCGGTGGTCGCCGCTTCGGCCCTGGCGGTCACCCTGACCGCGACCTGGATCCCCTGGCGCGAGCGCGCCGTCCGGCAGGCCGAGCAACCGGTGGCCGCCGCATAAGTGTTCGCGCGCGCACCGCGTCCTGGCATAGCGTCGTCGGCCGAAAGGATCGTGAACTCGCCTCTACCGAAGGATCGTTGTGGTGACGGAGCACGGAGCGCCCAGATCGCTGCCCTGGCACCGGCTGGCCGCCGCGGCGCGCTCCGCGCTCGGCGGCGGCCGCCGGCTGGAAGCGGCGCTGCGGCTGGCGGGCGGCAGCCGGAAGGGCGTCTACCGCCTCCGGATGGACGACGCGACGACGGCGATCGCCTACGTCTGGGACGACGACGAGAACCACTGGCCCGCGGCGGCCGGCGGCGACGACCTGGCGGACCCCCTCGCACCGGGCACCGGCCCGGACCTCTTCGCGGCCGCGCACACCCGGCTGACCGCCGTGGGCGTCCGCGTCCCGGCGCTCCACCTGCTCGACCGCACCGGCTCGGGCCTGGCGATCGTGGAGGATCTCGGCGGCCGGACCCTTCAGGCCCTGCTCGCCGACGCTCCCGAGACAGCCGCGCGGACCATGGCCGGACTACGCGACGCCCTGTCGGCGATGCACGCCCACCGGGCCCCCGGCTACGGCAAGGTGGCCCTGGTCGACGGCGGGGGCCGCGCGCACGGCACCAGCTGCGAGCAGGTCGTCCTGGCCCGGGCCCTCGAGGACCTGGCCGAGGCCGCCGTGCGCGAGCCCCGTCTCGCGGCGGCCAGGACCCGCCTGACGGACCATCTGCTCGCCCTGGCCGCCGACGTGCGCCCCCGTACCCGGCACACGGTGGTCCACGGCGAACTGGGCCCGGACCACGTCCTGGTGGACGAGACGGGAAGTCCGGCCCTGATCGACATCGAGGGCACCATGTACTTCGACCGGGAATGGGAGCACGCCTATCTGCGCATCCGGCTGGGCGACTCCTACGGCCCCCTGTCCGCCCCCGGCCTGGACGCCCGCAGGCTCGCCCTCTACACCCTGGCCCACCACCTCTCCCTCACCGCGGGCCCGCTGCGCCTGCTGGACGGCGACTTCCCCCACCGCGCGGCGATGCGGTCGATCGCGGAGCACAACCTGAGGAAGGCCCTGGATCACGAACGCATGACGACTCTTCATTGAATCGCCAACTACCTTCACAATCCCTTCACTTCCTGTCATGCTCCTCGGTCTGACATCAGAACAAGCCGTTGGGGAGCACGAGATGGACGAGATCAGACCCACCGCCGAGCACAGCCGAAGCGCACCGTTCGCGGACGGCGGCGCGATCGCGCCGGGCGCGGACGCCCCGGTCGTGCACCGGCTGCCGGGCCTGGCGATGAAGCGCCGCGGGCCCGTCGCCGTGTGGCTGGGGCTGCCGATCGTCACGCTCGGGATCTACCAGCTGGTGTGGTACTACAAGATCCACAAGGAGTTGCAGGAGTTCGACCGGCGCCGGACCCTCAGTCCGGCGGGCAGCATGCTGGTCCTGCTCTTCCTGAGCTGGACCGTGATCGCCCCGCTGGTCTCCTACCACAACACCGGCAAGGCCATCGCGAACGCGCAGCGCGCGGCCGGTCTGCCGGTGACGTGCAGCCCCGCCGTGAGCACCTGGCTGTCCTTCGTCTTCGGCCTGAACATCTGGTACATGCAGCGCCAGCTCAACCTGGTCGTCGACGCCTACCCGGGCGTCGCCCCGGGCACCGAGGTGCCGCTCGCGGCCTGACCCCGCTACCGCCCCGCCCACACCGCGGGGGTCCTGCCCGACCACGGCGCGGCCCGTTCGAGCTGCCCGGCGAGCCGGAAGAGCCGGCCTTCGCGCCCGTGACCGGCCGCGAACTGCATGCCGATCGGGAGCCCGGTGGCGGGATCGGCCGTCACCGGCACGGACATGGCGGGCGTGCCCGCCACGTTGAACGCCATGGTGAACGGCGCGCGGTCGAGGACACGGGCGATCCAGCCGAGGCCGTCCAGCGCCTGCGCGCCCTCGGCCTGGGCGCCCAGCGGCGCCGGAAGCTCCGGCAGGGTCGGGGTGAGCAGGACGTCGTGGCCGTCGAAGTGGCGTGCCAGGCTCCGTGCGACCCGGTTGCGGACCGCGAGGGCTGCGGCGAACCGGGGGCCGCTGACCCGCTGCCCGTAGCGGTAGCCGGCCAGGCTCACCGGCTCCAGGGTCGAGGAGTCGACGGGCCGGCCGAGGGCGGCGGCCAGCCCGTCCACCGTGGCCGCCAGGTTCACCGTCATCAGCCGGGCGTTGGCCAGGACGAACTCCTCCCAGTCCACGCCGAGTTCGACCGCGACCGGCTCCACGTGGTGGCCGAGGGATTCGAGCAGCCGGGCGGTGCGGGACAACGCGTCGGCCACGGGCGGGGTGGTGCGGCGGCCGCCCCATGCCTCGGCGAGCACACCGATGCGCAGTCGGCCCGGATGGCGGGTGACCTCCTGCGCGTACGGGCGCGACGGCTGCGGGGCGACGTAGGGGTCGCCGGGCTCCGGGCCGCTGATCGCGTCGAGCAGGGCCGCGCTGTCGCGCACGCTGCGGCTGACGGCGCCCTGCACGGCCAGGCCGCTGAACACCTCGTCGGCGTCGGGCCCCATGGAGACCCGCCCACGGGTGGGCTTCAGTCCGAAGAGGCCGTTGCACGCGGCGGGGACGCGGAGCGAGCCGGCGGCGTCGGTGGCGTGCGCGATCGGGACCACCCCGGCGGCGACGGCCGCGCCCGCGCCCCCGCTGGAACCGCCCGCGGTGCGCGCCGGGTCCCACGGGTTGCGGGTCGCGCCGTGGAGCACCGGTTCCGTCGTGATGTCGTACGCCAGCTCCGGCGTGGCGGTGCGTCCGATGGTCACCAGGCCGGCCCGGCGCAGCCGCGCCATCAGGAAGGAGTCGGCACCGGCGACATGGCCGGCCGCCAGACGGCTGCCCAGCTCCGACCGCCGGCCGGCCATGGTGACTCCGATGTCCTTGATCAGGAACGGCACCCCGGCCAGCGGCGTGCTGCCGGGCCGCGGCTCGTCGTCGGCCGGCCACGTCTCCACGACGGCGTTGATCCGCGGACCGACCGCCGCCGCGGCCTCGCGTGCGGCGGCCTCCAGCGCGGCGGGGGTCACCTCACGCCTGGCCACCAGCTCCGCGAGCCCGACCGCGTCGAAGCTCACGTACTCGGTCACTCTCACTGTCTCTCCCCGGGCAGATCGATACTCATGAGTCTCGGGCGATACCGAGCGGTATCGAGCGGGACGGACTGGTACCGTAACAGGCTGAGGAACACGCGAACCGCTCGGACGTCACGGAGTAGTCATGGCTTCGACCACCAGCAGGCCGGGCAGGGTGGCGAAGCTGCCGCCCCGTGAGCGCATCCTCGACGCCGCGGAGGAGCTCTTCCAGAGCGAGGGGATCCGGCGGGTCGGCGTCCAGGCGATCGCCGAGAAGGCCGAGACCACCAAGATGGCGATCTACCGGCACTTCGAGACCAAGGACGCGCTGGTCGCGGAGTGGCTGCGGATCGTCGCCGCCGACTACCAGGCGGCCTTCGACCGGGCCGAGGCCGAACACCCCGGGCAGCCCCGCGAGCAGATCCTGGCCCTGGCCCGCTTCATCGCCGACGGACTGCCCGCGATCTCACACCGGGGCTGCCCGTTCATCAACTCCATCGCCGAACTGCCCGACCGCGACCATCCCGCACGGCAGGTCATCGAGCGGCACAAGGCCCAGCAGACCCGCAGGCTGGTCGGCATGTGCGCGCAGGCCGGTCTGCCCGACCCCGAGCAGACCGCGGCCGAGATCACCTTCGTCCTCGAAGGCGCTCAGGTCAGCGCGCAGAACGGAAGCATCGACCGGGCGGGGGAGCGGCTGATGAGGATCGTCGAGGCGCTGATGGCCCGACCCGGCTCCCCCCTCGGCACGCCCCGGCCGTCCAACGGCTGACCGCCTTCCGGGCCGCCTGCCGACCATCTGCTGACCGCCCCTCGGACCACCTGCCGGTCACCGGCTGGCCGTCCCCCGGCGCCCGCCGACCGCCGGTTGACCCTCCCTCGGTCCGCCCGTCGGTCACCGGCCGACTGTCCTGCGGGCCGCCTGCCGAACGCCGGCTACTCGCCGCACTCGTGGGCGGCCGGGTCCACCACCACGCGGTCGAGCAGGTCCCGCAGCTGGGCCTGCTCGGCCTCGGTGAGACCGCCGAAGAGCTCGCGCTCGGCCGCGCTCACCGCCGTGTCGATGCGCTCCAGGGCCTCGCGGCCGGCCGGGGTGATCTCCACGATGTGCCGCCGCCGGTCGGCGGGGTCACGACGCCGCTCGCACAGCCCCGAGGACTCCAACTCATTGAGGAACGCGACCAGTTGACTGGGATCCACCCCCATCGTGACGGCCAGCTCACGCTGACTGGTCGGGCCGGGGGCGAGCTGCATCAGGGTCATCGCGTTGCGCGGGTGCAGACCGGCGACCGCCAGGGCGGCACGGATGCGCGCGCCGGTGAGCTCCCCGCGGAAGGAGAGGAGAAAGCCGAGTCGGTCGTTCGGATGCGCAGCTGCCATGGCGCCTACCGTAACAGCGGCCCGACTATGGACCCCGGCAAATCATTGATACGGTTCAACGGTTTCCGTCCCCGGATCGTTGGAGTTCACCCATGTTCATTGGTTACCTCGTCGTGGCCGCGCTGCTCGCGCTCGCCTGCGCCGCCTCCGCGTTCCTCACGTTCACCCGCAATCCGCAGGTCGTGAGCAGCATGACCAAGGTGGGCGTGCCGGACTCCTGGCTGCCATGGCTCGCCACCGCCAAGCTGGCGGGCGCCCTCGGCCTCCTCGCCGGCCTGGCCGTCCCCCTCCTCGGCGAGGCCGCGGCCGTGGGTCTGGTTCTCTACTTCGTCGGCGCGGTGATCTTCCACCTGCGCGTGAAGGACTTCGCGGTGGCCCCGGTCGTCGTCCTCACCCTGCTCGCGGCGGCCGCACTGGCCCTGCGCGCGGCCTCCGCCTGACGCCGGGCGCCGCCGGCCACGGCGAAAACGCCGCCGCCCCCGCGTCAGGACCCGCGCGGTGCGGGCCGGGCTGGGGGGCGGGCGGCTCGGCCAGGGGGTCGCGGCCGTCGGAGATCGTGGATCAGCTCACCAACTCACCGACGAGCCCCGCCGCCTGCTCCGTCCCGACCAGGAAGCCGCCGCGCCCGTACGGCGGCTTCACCGCCCCGAGCCGGCCGGCAGCCGGGATCGGCGCGGCCAACTCCGCCTGCCGGGCGGCGGATCGAGGCGGCCGTCTTCCGCGACCGCGGCGACCGGCGTCGGCGCGGTCACCCGCCGCGGGGCCCGCCGCACGCCGCCCCGGCTCCGACAGGGCCAGGCCGACAGACGCCCGCGCGCTGTGGAACCGTGCCTGGTCAGAGCAGTCCGGCCGCGGCCGCCACGTCGGCGGACAGGTTGCGATCGCGGATCGCGGGGTCGAGCCGCGCAACGGCCTGGTGGTAGAAGTCGCGCAGTTCGCCGTTGCCCGGCGGAAGGACTCCACGCATGCGCAGCGCCCTGACCGCGGCCAGAAGTTCGCAGGCCAGCACCAGACGGAAATGCTCGGCGGACTCCAGCAGCCGACGGGCGCCGGTGGAGGCGAAGCTGGCGTGTTCCTCGACTCCGCGGGAGATGACCGCGTGTCCGAGCGTCACTGGCTGGGCGGCGCCTCGCAGTTCGGCCAAGGCGGACTGTGCGGCGTACTCGGTGATCATCACCCCGCTGCTGCCGTCTTCCCTCTCGGCGAGGAACGGTGGCAGTGACGTGAAGGCCGGTTCGACGAGGATGCCCAGACGGGTGGTGGAGAGCTCGGCGGTGCTCAGCAGCGCCAGCCGGAGCTGGTCCAGGGCCAACGCCAGGCGGGCGAAGTGGAAGCCGCCGTGGTGGTGGTACTCCTGGGTGTCCGGGTCGAGCAGTGGGTTCTCGAGCGCCGCATTGAGTTCGACGTGAAGTACTGTCCGCAGGCTGTCCAGTGCCTCCAGCGCGGTGCCGTGCACCTGCGGCAGGCAACGCAGCCCGAAGGGGTCCTGGATCAGGGCGGGCTGCCAGTCGGCGGCGGCGAGCAGCGAGCGCATGCGTGCGGCGAGGTGCTGTGCCCCCGGATGAGCGCGGCGGGTGTGTACGTGTGCCGCGTAGGGCTCGGTGGAGCCGCGTACCGCGGTGAGGGTCAGTGCCGCGACCAAGGGCACGCGATCCAGCAGACGGACCAGGTCGTCGGTGGCCAGGGCGGCCTGGCCGACGGTCAGCGCACCACTGGATATGAGCGGCAGCGCGTCCCACCGGGTGAGCCGCAGGGCGGCCGGGGCGGGCCCGGAACCGCCGTGCCAGGGCAGTTCTCCGGCGAGGGTGAGTCCGAGCTCGGCGAGGGCCGACAGATCACCGGTGCCGATCGACCCCAGGGAGTGGACGCGCGGCAGGTGCCCGCTGGTCAGGGCCTGGGCCAGCCGGTCCGCCACCGCCGCGGAGACGGCCGAGCCGCCGGCCAGCAGCTGATTGAGCCGTACCGCGAGCATGGCCCGGACCTGCTCGTCCGGGACCAGTGGGCCGATCCCGCCGCTGTGACTGCGCAACAGGCGCATACCGAAGTCCTCCGCGGACTGCTCCGGGACGACGGTGGTGCGGTTGGCGCCCACGCCGGTGGTGTAGCCGTAGACCGGACGCCGCCGGACGACCGCGCGGCCGACCCGGCCGGCCTCGACCAGCCGGGCACGGGCCGCGGCGTCGATCACCGGGCGGGCGGTGCCGCGCGCCAGAGCGGCGGTCTGGGGAATGGTCAACGACCGGCCGTCCAGGGTGACGGAGTCCAGGGCGAGGGTGCGCGCGTCGGGCACGGCGGCGGGGACGGTGTCGGCTGTCTGCTGTGGTGTCATCAGTGGTGCCAGTCTTCCGCGGTGGGGGCGTCACGGGTCTCCGGGGCCCACGCCATGCTGACGGCTGTGCCGAGGAGCAGGACCAGGGCCATCCAGCCCATCGACCAGCCCACCCCGAGGCGGGTGAGGCTGACGGGCAGGACAAAGGTGCCGACGGCGGAGGCGACCCGGCTGGTGCCGTTGAGGAAGCCGACGCCTGAGCCGCGCAGCGCCGTGGGAAACAGCTCGGGCGGGTAGACCTGGGTGATGTTGGAGGCGCCGGCCATCACGAAGGTGTACACCAGGAAGGGGATCATCAGCGCCCAGCCGGAGGCGCCGCTGAGCACGGCCATCAGCGCCAGGCAGACGGTCAGGACGGCGAAGGTGCCGATGGTGAACGGTCGCCGCCCCATCCGCTGCACCGGCCACAGTCCGAGTACGCCGCCGGACAGGAGCGCGAGGTTCAGCACCAGGTTCTGGGCGGTCGCGTCGTTGATGCGCAGCGTGCTCAGGATCTGCGACATGAAGGTGTAGATCGCGAAGTAGGGCAGTACCTGCGCGCTGTAGAAGATCACGCCGAACCAGGTCTTGGCCGCCTGTCCGCGGGCGAAGAGCTCACGGTAGCGGGCGGCGGGCGGCGGCTCGGCCGTGGATGCCGTGGCCTCCTCGGCGGTCGGCGAGGTCTGTCCCAGATAGCGGCGGCGGATCCGCGCGGCCTCGTCGGCGCGGCCTTGGGAGGCCAGCCAGCTGGGGGACTCCGGGATACCGATCCGCAGCAACAGGACCAGCAGGGCGGGCAGGGCACCGCTGGCGAGCAGCCAGTGTGCGGCGGTGTCGGTCAGCGGCAGGTAGGAGGTCAGGATGTTGGAAAGGACGTAGCCGACGGTCCACAGCACGGTCAGCGAGCCGAGCAGGACGCCGCGCAGTCGCCGCGGCGCGAACTCGGAGAGCAGGGTCGGGCCGACCGCGTAGTCGGCACCCAGGCCGAAGCCGATCAGCAGGCGGAGGACGAACAGCAGCCCCGGGCCGTGCGCCCACAGCTGGGCGGCGGAGGCGAGGGCGATGAGGACGAAGTTGTAGAGGTAGACCTTCTGGCGGCCGATCGCATCGGCGACCCGGCCGAGCGTGATGCTTCCGAAGAAGAGACCGATGAGCGCGGAGGAGCCGAGCAGGCCCTGCCAGATGCCGGACAGGTGCATCGAGGTGCTCAGAGCCGGAAGGACGGCGCCGATGGTGCCCAGCGCGTATCCGTCGGAAAAGTTGGCGCCGAACGTGGTTGCGGTGACCCGGAGATGAAAGCCGGTCAGCGGCTCGGGGGGAGCGGAAGCGGCAGGCGGTGTGGAGGTGGCTTGCGTGGACACGGGGGTTCTCCCGGGGGCAGCCGGACTGGGGAGGTTCCACAGCATGCATGAATCGTCACAGTCAGACAAGGTGTTGAGTGAAGAAATGCATTCACTGTGCGGGGTGTCAGGGGGCGCCGACGTTGTCTCGGGGGCATCCTGTGGGCACTGGGATCGCCGGGGCAGCCGGTGAGAAGGGTCCGGTGATGCGGGTGTCGTCACAGAGCGTTACGGTCGTGGCTCTCCTGGCGGATCCGGACGCGCCGACGGAGATCGCGCGGCGCATGGCTCGGACACTGCCCGCCCGGCTCGCCGAGAAGTCGGGCCGGGGGCGACGGTTCGATGTGGAGGTGGTCAGTGAGCCCTTCACCGCGGGGACCGAGGATCTGTCCACGTTGATGCGCCGGATCATGGACCGCGGGCGTGCCGAGAACTGGGACGTCGTCGTGGCGATCACCGACCTTCCGCTGCACTCGCACGGGCACAAGCTCGTTGTGGACCTGAGCCATGAACACGGCCTGGCGCTGCTGTCCCTTCCTCCGCTGGGCGGCCTGCGTCTTCAGACGAGAGCCATGCGGGCGGTGAAAGAAACCGTGCTCAGCTTGGCGAGCCCGCGAGCCACCAGTACCGAGCAACCTCCGCGGCGTCGGCCGCTGGGACGCTTCGTCAGCCGTCTCGCACCCGTTCACCAGGGCCCGATCGGCGAGGACGAGATCGCTGACCTGCGGTACGTCGTCAGCGGGCCGCGCGGTTACCTGAGAGTGCTCGGCGGTATGGTCCGTGCCAACCGGCCGTGGCGGTTGGTGCCGGGCCTGTCGAAAGCCCTGGCGGCCGCACTCGCCACGGGAGCCATCGCCACCGTCAACTCCACCATCTGGAGCCTGTCCGAGGCCCTGAGCACCGCGCGCCTCGTGATCGCCATGGTCGGGTCTGTCACGCTCATGATCGGCTGGCTGATCGTGGACGCGCACCTGTGGCATCGACCAACGGACGCCTCGACCGAGGAGAAGAAGAGGACGAGCCTCTACAACGCCTCGACGGTCATGACCGTGGGCATCGGAGTGATCGTCTGCTACGGAGGCTTGATCGTCATCAATCTGGTGTCGGCGCTGTTCATCCTCAACGACCGCGTGTTCGCATCCATGACGCGATCCCCGCTGCACGCCACGGAGTACTGGACACTGTCCTGGCTCGTCTCTTCGATCGCCACCGTGGGCGGGGCGCTGGGATCCGGCTTCGAGAGCGCGGAGGCGATCCGCACAGCCGCCTTCTCCAAGCGCGAACAGGAACGTCGCGACATGCTCCACGACGACCACGGCGACCAGCCCGCGAACTGACCCGATCGATCGGTGTGTGGTTGTTTCGCCTCGGAGGCCGACGGGGACCCGCACGCTACGCCGCTGGAGCGCCGAAGCTCCGCCTGGCGGACCGGCGGCAGGACCACCCGTCCACCTGATCCGGGTGAATGGCCCGCAGAGGCGTGCCGGAGCCACGGACTCCGTCGTGGTACTTCCGGGAGTCGGGCTCCTTGCGCCGTCTCGTCATCGCCGTGCCGCGGTCACGCCGTGACACCGAGAGAAGTCATCATGAAAGCAGCGGTATACGAAGGACCGCGGACGGTCGCAGTGAAGGACGTACCGGACGCGAAGATCGAGCATCCCTGCGACATCATCGTCAAGATCACCACCACCAACATCTGCGGTTCGGACCTGCACATGTACGAGGGCCGCACCTCGTTCGAGTCCGGCCGCACCCTGGGGCACGAGAACATGGGCCAGGTGGTGGAGGTCGGCTCGGCCGTCCGCAAGGTACAGGTCGGCGAGTACGTGGTCCTGCCCTTCAACATCGCCTGCGGTTTCTGCAAGCAGTGCGAGCGGGGCCTGACCAACTACTGCCTGACCATGCAACCGCAAGCCGAACTCGCCGGAGCCGCCTTCGGATTCGCCGACATGGGCCCCTACCAGGGAGGCCAGGCGGAGCTGCTGCGCGTACCCTACGGCGATTTCAACGCGTTGCGTCTGGGCGAGGACGCCGCCGAGCGGCAGACCGACTACGTGATGCTCGCCGACATCTTCCCCACCGGCTATCACGCCACCGAGATGGCCCACGTCAAACCGGGCGACCAGACCATCGTCTTCGGGGCCGGTCCCGTCGGGCTGATGGCGACCTACTCCGCGCTCCTCAAGGGCGCCGGCCGCGTCTGGACGGCCGATCACCACCCCGACCGGCTGCGCAAGGCGGAGGAGATCGGGGCCATCCCGATCAACACCGCCGAGCAGAACCCGGCGGAGGTCGTCAAGGAGGCCACCCTCGGTCTCGGTGCCGACAACGGCTGCGAATGCGTCGGCTACCAGGCACACGACCCCCAGGGACACGAGGACGCCAGCCTCACGCTCAACGGCCTGATCGACTCGGTCAGGTTCACCGGCGACATCGGCGTGGTGGGCGTGTTCCTGCCCGAGGACCCCGGCGGCGCGCAGGCCCAGGGCGAGCTGGAGGCGCACGGCAAGGTCCCGATCGACTTCGGGATGATGTGGTTCAAGGGCCAGCACATGGGGACCGGGCAGGCGCCGGTGAAGAGGTACAACCGGGCGCTGCGGGACCTGATCGTCGGCGGGAAGGCGAAGCCGAGCTTCGTCGTCTCCCACGAACTCAGCCTGGACGAGGCTCCCACCGCCTACGAGCACTTCGACGCCCGTGACGAAGGCTGGACCAAGGTGGTCCTGCACCCCGACGGACACGGCAACGGCCACAAGCGGTAAGGACCCTCTGGTCCGCCGTCCGCCTGCTCCCCCGGACATGGCCGGCCGACGAACGGCGTCCGGCCCGGTGGGGCGGACGGCGGACCCGCTTGACGCGCGCGCTCGGCAGGCCGGACCTGCACCCGCTTGTGCGGTCGAGCCATGGATCCACTGGTGATGACACGCGTCAATCCCATGGCACGCGTCACGTCCACACCGCGACCGGGCGGCAACCCTCACCGCTCCCTCGCCGAGCAGCCTCCCCGGTCCTTCACTGAAGGGATGAGCACGATGACACACGAACTGCGCGGCCGGAAGGTCGCGATCCTGGCGGCCGACGGCGTCGAACGCGTCGAACTCGAGCAGCCACGCGGCGCCCTGCACGGCGCCGGGGCGGAGACAGAGGTCCTCTCCATCCACCCCGGCGAAATCCAGGCCCGCCAATGGGACCTGAACCCCGCAGGGACCTTCCCCGTCGACCGGCTCGTCTCGGACGCCTCCGCCGACGACTACGACGCCCTGCTGCTGCCCGGCGGCACCATGAACCCCGACCAGCTCCGGGTCAACGAGGACGCCGTCGGCTTCGTCAAGACCTTCGTGGACTCGGGCAAGCCCGTGGCCACGATCTGCCACGGCCCGTGGACCCTGGTGGAGGCCGATGTCGTGCGCGGACGCCGCCTCACCTCGTGGCCGAGCATCCGCACGGATCTGCGTCATGCGGGAGCCGAGGTCGTCGACGAGGAAGTCGTCATCGACGGCCAGTTCACCTCGAGCAGGTCACCCGCGGACCTGCCGGCCTTCTGCGCCGCCATCGTCGAGCAGTTCTCCCATGCCGGCCGCCCGGTCTCCGGCACCTAGAGCCGCGCCCACGCGCCCGCAGGACATCCCGCGGACCCGTGCGACGGGCGGCCTGGGACATCGCCGTTGGGAAGGGAACGAAGTCGTGAAGAAGCCCACAGCAGGCGGCGCGGTCTCCACCGCGGTCAGCATGGGAACCGAGGCCCTGGGCGCCGCGGTCTCGGCGGCCCGCCGCGCCGGCGAAGCCATCCGACCGGGAACCTCCCACGCCGGGGAGTCCGAGAGGCGGTGGCACGTGATGACCGTGTGCGCGTCCGCCGAGGAGGTGGCGCCCGGCGGGAAACCGCCGGAGCCGCTCGCCCGGCTCGGCGACGCCATCGACACCCGGCTGCGCCCCGCCCCCGGGGAACGCGGGACGGAACTGGCCTGCCGGCTGCACGACAAGGAGCATGCCGGACCGCAGGGCAACGCCGAGCCGGTGACCGGACACGCCACGGTCCAGGAACTGCGGACCGCGCTGCGGCAGGCCAAGGCGCTGGTCGAGACGGGAGAGATCCTCCTCCCCGACTGGCCGTCGACCAACCGGCCCACGGTCACCGGGCGCCCGCTGGACAAGTTGATCGAAAAGGCCCGAGGGGAGGGACGGCTGTGAAGGCACTGACCTGGCAGGGCACCAACGACCTGTCCGTCGAGCAGACACCCGACCCCGCGATCCGCAACGAGCAGGACGCGATCGTCAAAGTGTCACAGACCGTGACCTGCGGCTCGGACCTGCACCTGCTGGGCGGGTACATCCCGTTCATGCGGGCCGGCGACATCCTCGGCCACGAATTCGTCGGCGAGGTCGTCGAGACCGGACCGCGGGTGCAGCGGCACAAGACGGGCGACCGCGTGGTGGTCTGCTCCTTCATCTCCTGCGGCCGCTGCTGGTACTGCAAGCAGGGCCTCTTCTCCCTCTGCGACAACGGCAACACCAATCCCGGCATCACCGAGCATCTCTGGGGTTCCGCCCCGGGCGGCTGCTACGGCTACTCCCACGCCCTGGGCGGCTTCGCCGGCAGCCATGCCGAGTACATCCGCGTTCCGTACGCGGACCAGGGGGCCTTCCCGGTGCCGGACGCCCTGGACGACACCACGGCGCTGTTCGCATCCGACTCGGCGCCCACCGGGTGGATGGGTGCCGACCTCGGCGGGGTGAAACCGGGCGACGTGGTCGCCGTGTGGGGGTGCGGAGCGGTCGGCCAGATGGCCGCGCGGGCGGCGCTACTGCTGGGCGCCGACCGGGTCATCGCCATCGACCGCTTCGAGTACCGTCTGGACATGACCCGCCGGCACGTCGGCGCGGAGACCCTGAACTACGAGAAGACCGACATCGACGCCGAGTTGCGCGAGATGAGCGGCGGCCGCGGCCCGGACGTGTGCATCGAGGCCGTCGGCATGGAAGCCCACAGCTCCGGGGCCCAGCAGCTCTACGACCAGGCCAAGCAGCAGCTGCGTCTGCAGACCGACCGGTCCGCCGCCGCGCGCCAGGCCATCCAGGCATGCCGCAAGGGCGGCAGCGTGTTCATCCTCGGCGTCTTCGCGGGCTTCGTCGACAAGTTCCCGCTGGGCGCGGTGATGAACAAGGGCCTGACCCTGCGCGGCGCCCAGCAGCACGGCCACCGCTACATCCCCATGCTCCTGGAGCGC
This sequence comes from Streptomyces sp. SCPE 10, assembly GCF_051980735.1. Classification (NCBI taxonomy): domain Bacteria; kingdom Bacillati; phylum Actinomycetota; class Actinomycetes; order Kitasatosporales; family Streptomycetaceae; genus Streptomyces; species Streptomyces sp. SCPE 10. The sequence continues at coordinate 5,965,752 of NZ_CP197069.1, forward strand.
ATGGAAAGGGGCGAGCTGGAGACGGCCCACCTGGCCACCCACGTCATGTCCCTCGACGACGGGCCGAAGGGATACCACCTCTTCAAGGAGAAACTCGACGGCTGCGTACGCGCCGTCTTCCAGCCCGGCCGGTGACGACGGCTCCCGGCACAAAGGACCGACGGCATGCCGAGGTGTCGTGCCCCTTCCCGGGAAGGGGCACGACACCGTGCTGTTCAGATGTCCCGGAAGAGACCAGCCGGCGCCTTGACCTGCGGTGATGGCGGGTCGTGATGCGCTGACCTGCGCGAATGGGCTTTCGGTTGTTTCACGCTCATGCCCCTCGATGCAGCCGGAAGTCCCAGAAAAGTCCCAGAGGGCTCCCAGCGCTGGCAGACTCTGTCAGTCCTTGTGGTGGGCCGCGCGGACACGCTGTCCGGAGTGCCGTCCGTGCGCACGATGTCCCTGCGGACCGTGCTGACGCCGGCTACTGGTGCTGGGTTGCCCCGGCATGGGCGGGAAAGTCCGCCGTGATGGCACACTTCGCCGGGCTCACGGTGATCACCGCGCTGTGCGGCCTGGCCGTCGTCCGCATCCCCTTTCTGACCGTGATGGGGCTGGCCGGGGCCAGCGCCGTTCTGATCGCGGTCGCCGTCTCGACCACCCTGCTGCCCGCGATGATGGGCTTCGCAGGAGAGTGGCTGCGCCCGAAGCCGGGCTCGCGTGCCGCCCGCCGCGAGCGCGCCACGCAGCAGCCGGACCACGGTGGGCGGCGGCCCTTCGGCGAACGTTGGGGCCGTGCCGCCGTACGGCGTCCGATGCCGACCCTGCTCGCCGTGCTGCTCGGCCTGCTCGCCGTCGCTGTACGCGCCAGGGACCTCCAGCCCGCCCTACCGGACAACGGCTCCGCGGCCGTCGACGGCACCCGACGCAAGGCGTACGACGTCGTCTCGGAGAAGTTCGGCCCAAGTTTCAACGGCCCGCTGCTGATCCTCGCGGACACCTCGCACACGGATGACCCCGGCAGGGTACAACCGCTCTCACCAAGGAGCTGAAGGCCACCGAGGGCGTCGCCGCGGTCGGCAGGCCGCAGTCCCTCGACGGCGGCAAGAGCGCGGTCGTCCAAGTCGTGCCGAAGAAGGGCCCGGCGGACGAGAAGACCAAGGACCTTGTGGAACACATACGCGACGAGGCACCGAACTGGCAGCGGGAGACCGGTGCCCTGATCCAGGTGGACACGAAAGCCTTCAACAACACCGCGGAATTCCATACCGTGGGATGAGGCAGTCGAGTCGTTTGCAGCGCAGATGAGAGCGGGCCGGCGTAGCTGGTGAGGTGCTGCACCAGGCGGGGTGCCGTCGTGCTCCTCAGACAGGAGGCTGACGCTCCTCACCGTTACGGCGGAGGGGCCTGGGCGAGCTGCCACGGTTCGTCGTCGACGGGCCGGTTGTTCTGCGGCGCTCAAGGAAACGAGCCAGCCTGGTGGTCGCTTCGGTGAGGACGTCGGGCGGGGGCAGGGTGACCATGCGCAGGTGGCCGGATGGAACCGGTCCGAGGCCGGACCCGGGAACGACGAACAGCCCCTCCTCGTGCAGCAGGTCGGAGGCCAGGCTCTCGTCGTCGCCCAGACGGTACTGACCGGGAGTGATGCGGGGGAAGACGTAGAACGCGCCGCGGGGTTTGACGGTTCGTACGCCTGGGATGTCGGCGAGCAGGCGACACAGGTGGTCTCGTCGAAGGCACAGTGCACCTCCTGGGGCGGTCAACGCCGTTGTGTCGTCGATGCGCAGCGCGGCTGCCACGGCGCCTTGCGCGGGAACGTTCGGGCACAGCCGCAGCGACGCGAGGGTGTCGAGCGCGGCGACGTAGTCGCGCGCGGGGCCGCGGCAACCGGTCAGTGCCAGCCATCCCATGCGGTAGCCGGGGATGCGGCTGCGTTTGGACAACCCTCCGAACGTCAGGCAGGGTACGTCCGGGGCGCACTTCGCGAGCGGCGTGTGACGGGTGTCGTCGTAGAGGAAGTCGGCGTAGATCTCGTCGGCCAGGAGGACCAAGCCGTGCCTGCGGGCGATGTCGGCGATGCCGTCGAGGACCCCGCGAGGCCATACTGCGCCGGTGGGGTTGTTGGGGTTGATCACCACGATGGCCCGTGTCCGGTCGGTCACCCGGCGGGCGATGTCACCCGGGTCCGGGTACCAGTCGGAGGCTTCGTCGCACGGATAGTGCACCGGCCGCCCGCCTGCCACGACGACGGAGGCGGTCCACATGGGATAGTCCGGTGCCGGGATGAGAACCTGGTCGTGGGGGTCCAGGAGCGCGTGCAGGGACAGCGGTGCGAGTTCCGAAACTCCGTTGCCGAGGTAGACGTCGCACGACCGTACGGTGTCGAGTCCCTTGCCGCGGTAGTGCTGGGCCACCGCATCACGGGCCTCCGGGAGCCCGGCGGCGCCGCTGTATCCGCAGGAGTCGTCGAGGCGGTCACGTACCGCCTGCACCACTTCACGGGCGGGTGGCAGACCGTGCGTGGCAGGGTCTCCGAGACTCAGCGTGAGTACGTCCTCCCCGGCGGCTCGCATGCGTTCGGCCTGTGCCGCGAGCGGCCCACGCAGACTGTAGGAGACACCCGACAACTTACGCGACATGCCGATATGGTGGCGCGACGTCATGCGATGTCCCCGGGATCAGATGCGGCGCGGTTGGATGCGGAGGGCGGCGCAAGGAACCCGCTGTGCCTGAATTCGCGCAGGTAGGTGTCGAGCAGCCCGGCATCGACGGGCGGACAGACAAGTCCGCTGCCGGCGAGTGCGGCGTCGGTGTTGTGGCGGCTGAAGGCGGGGAAGACACCGTCGGTGTACATCTGCTTGACCGAGACCTCACTGTCCCGGGCCGGTTCGATGAACATGGCGACATATGGGGCCATGGGGTGGTCGGGCAGCCGGGCCGTCAGCTTGGCGAGCATCTCCGTCCACGCGTCGTAGGGCACGGTCCGTACCGGATATCCCATGGCGGTCAGGCGTTCCACGATTAGCGGCAGGCGGGCGGGGCGAGGGTTGGTGAGGTGGTAGACGCGGCCGTCGGGTTCCTGGTGGGTGATGAGGTGTGTGATCGCGTCCGCGGTGTAGTCCACCGGCACGAAGTCCAGCGGCAGGGCCATGTCCGGGGCGAGGCCGGTCTCGGCGATGGTCCGGAACAGGGCGCACATCATGGTGTCGGTGTTCCACACGCCCCGGTCCACGGTGCCGGTCACCTCGTAGGGGCGGTGGACGGCCGTGGGCAGGCCGCGTCGTCCGGCCTCGACGACAAGGTTCTCCGCGACCCATTTGGTCTCGGGGTAGCCCAGGGACAAGCGGTCGACGTGGTCGAGAGGCGTGTTCTCGTCGACGTGCGCCACACCGGCGGTGCCGAATCCGGCGATCACCGCGATGGTGGAGATGTAATGGAGCGGCTTGGTGGTGTGCTCGCCCGCCAGCTCCAGGACGGTGCGGGTGCCACCGACGTTGATCGGCGCGAGCGCGTGGTAGGGGTAGGCGAAGTTGACCCGGGCGCCGCAGTGCACAATCAGGTCGATCTCACGGGCGAGCCGGTCCCACTCTTCGTCGGACAGCCCGAAGTGCGGCTCGGCCAGCTCTCCGCAGACGGGGACGACACGGTCCAGCAGCGGTTCGGGGTCGAGGCCGTAGCGCCGCATCCTGGCCGCCAGCCGCGCGAGGGCCCGAGGTGAGTCGTCGGCGCGGATCAGGCAGTGTACTCGCTCCACGCCGTCCCGCAGCAGCCGGTCGACGAGGTAGACCCCCAGGAAGCCGGTTGAGCCGGTCAGCAGCACCTGGCGCGGGACCCGGGCCGCGGCCGTGGCGGGCGCGGTGTAACGCAGCTCCGGGTCGAGTCGGCTCTCGATCGCGAAGTCGGTGTCCGGGGCGATGGGTTCTTCGTGACCGTCGAGTAAATCCTGCACCGTCGCGGCGAAGTCCCGCAGGGACGGGTCCGCGACCAGGCTGCGGATCATCGCACGCCCGAACTCGGCCGGCACTCCGAGGCGTTCGCGCACCGCGGCGGTGACCTGTGTGGCACGCAGCGACGTACCGCCGAGAGCGAAGAAGTGCGCATCGCGTCCGACCATGTCCGCATTGAGGACATCGCGCCACACGCTCGCGAGGATCTCCTCCACCTCTCCGCGGGGCGCGTCGTCGCGGGCGGAAGCGGCGGGTGTGGCGAGGGCGGACAGCGACCTGCGGTCGACCTTGCCACTGGAGGTGAGGGGGAGTGCGTCCACCAGCGCGATGCGCGTCGGCGTCATGTAGCTGGGTAGCCGGTCGCGTACGTGCTCGTGCAGGTGAGCCGTGAGGTCCTTCTGGTCACGTCCGCTGTGCACCACGACAGCGGCCATCAGCCGCTGCCCCGCCCCTTCGCCGACGACATCGACCGCCGCCTGACGCACGTGCGGATGTGCCGACAGCACGGACTCGACCTCGTCCAGCTCGACGCGGTAACCGCGGATCTTGACCTGCCGGTCGCGCCGCCCGAGGAATTCGAGCGCTCCGTCCTCGCGCCACCGTGCCATGTCGCCGGTGCGGTAGAGCCGTCCACGTATGTCGGCGGGGCTCCATCGGTCCTCGACGAAGTGTTCCGCCGTCCTGTGCGGTTCGCCGAGGTACCCCAGGGCAACACCATCCCCGCCGACCCAGAGTTCGCCCGTCTCACCGGGGGCGGCGACCGTGCCGTCCTCGCGCACCACGTAGGCGGTCGAGCCCGCGACCGGCGTCCCGATGGGCACGTTCTCGGCCTGCGAGGACAGCTCGTCCAACCGGCAGACGGTGGACAAGGAGGAGTTCTCGGTGGGCCCGTAGCCGTTGAGGAACACGGCGGGCCGGCTCTCCGTCAGAACGGCCCGCACGGCGCGAGGGCTGAGTACATCACCGCCCGCGACGAGAAGACGCAGCCCGGCGAAGAGGTGGGGTGCGACGTGGGCGTGCTGGTGGAAGAGGCCCGCGCTCAGCCACATCACGCTGACGCCCCGGCCGCTCACCACGTTCTCCAGCGCCTTGGAGTCCAGCAGCTCCGAGTCCTGCGCGAGGAGGAGGCAGGCGCCGTTCAGCAGAGTGGCGAAGATCTCGAAGCAGGAGACATCGAACGTCAGATCGGTGGTGGCGAGGACGCGGTCGTCGGGCCGGATGCGCAGTTCCCCCGCCCCGCGGGCCAGCCTGGTCTGGCCGCGGTGGGGACACACCACGCCCTTGGGAGCGCCGGTCGATCCCGATGTGTAGATGACGTACGCCGCTTCATCGGCGGCACGTTCACCCCACCACCGGGGATCGGCGTCCTCGGGGCCACCGAACAAGTCGTCGGCGCAGACGGCGGTCGTGGAGTCCGGCACCTCCACGGGTTCGTCCGCACCGTGCACAGCCACCCGGACGCCGGCGTCCCGCATGATCCCGGTCAGCCGGTCGGCGGGCTGATCCGGACCGAGCGGGAGATACACCCCGCCCGCGTGCAGGACCGCGAGGATGGCGGCCACCGCCGCCGGGGACCGCCGCATTGCCACCCCTACCACATCCCCGGCGCCGATCCCGTGCGCCCGCAGCGCCGTGGCGCCGCGCCGGACTCGTGCTGCCAGCTCCTGGTAAGTCCATGCGCCGTCCGCCCATTCGACGGCCGTCGCTTCGGGCCGGGCGTCGGCCTGTTCCGCGAAGAGCAGAGGAATGGTGGCCGTCCGGGGGTAGGTCGCGGACACCTGATTCCAGTCATGAGCATGCTGGGGCAGGGAGGTGGGGGTGGTTTCGCCTGATGTTGCCACGTCGACTCCTTGGATTCGGTTAGGTGGTCGAGGTCGTCGTTCTCCGGCGTCATCCGCTGATGGCTGACGCGGATGTGTGCGGTTCGGCCCGTCGGGCACCTTGCGCGCCAGTACCCGGGGCGAGATGTCGGGCGCGCGTACGGGAATTGCCGCTCGGCGCCGCGGTGACGGCGGACCTCACGATCCGCCGCCCAGGAGGGGCCGCTCGGCGCCGCGCCAAGGGAGGCCGGTACCGAGTGCCCTATGCGGGAATTCGTTCGGCGACGATGCTGTGGACCGACGCTTCCCGTCGGAGCAGGGCGACCGCCAAATCCGCGGCCATGCGCCGAATCGCCTCCAGGGGTGGGCTCGCCTCCTTGGGGAAGTGGACGTCGATGTTGCTCTTGAGCTCCAGCACCCAGCGGGCGGCGTCCTCCGCGCAGGGCAGCACTCGCTCGTCCCTGATCCGGAAGCCGTTGTCCCGCATGACGTCGGTGACATAGCGCAGCGACTTGCGGTGCTCCAGCGCCAGATGGTCCGCGTCCGCGGGCAGCCGCGGCTCACGGGCCAGGAACTCCTCGCTGTAGAGCGTCTCGGAGACGACGAGCAGCGACCCCGGCCGCATGCGCCGGGACAGCGCCGCGGTCGCGGCCTCGTACACCCGAGGGGGGAGGTGCGTGATGACTCCCCGGGCGAGCGCCAGGTCGTAGGGCTGTTCCGGGTCGGGCAACTCGGCGATGTCGGCGGCGTCGCACAGATACAGGCGGACGCGGCCCGGTCGGGGCACGTCGCGCACGAGGCCGGCGCAGTGCGCGAGTTGCTCGGCGCTGATGTTCACGCCGTCCAGGCGTGGACAGCCGGGGAAGACCTGCGCGAGGTGCCTCAGCGTCGCTCCCCACCCGCATCCCACGTCCAGGATGCGTTGCGGGCGCGTGTGTCCGGTCCTCTCGCCTGTGGCGAGGGCGAGTTGCTGTTCCAGGTACCGGAGCCCTGCCTCGTCGAGGGACACGGGGCGAGGCGCGTCCGGATGGCCGAAGACGCCCCACTGGAAGTGCAGTTGCTCGCCTATGACCTTCTGCCAGTCTGCCGGGGAGTCCTCGTAGGCCCGGACCACGTGGTCTCGGAACGGATCGCTTTGGCGGCTCGGCAGTACCTCGTACGTCGATTCGTCGGTGCCGTTCAAGACGGCTTCCTTTCGATAGGTCGTGCGGTGCCGGGGTGGTCGTTCCGGCGCCGCAGGTTCACTGGTTCAGGCCGGGTCGGCCGTCGTGGCCTTCCAGACGCCCAGCAGCGCGTCCGAGACGCGGTGGGCGTGGAACAGCGCCTCTTGGGGGTTGTCGCCGCGGTCGAGGCCGTCCTGGGCGACGGCCAGGGCGAGTTCCTCCAGAGCGCCGTCGCCGGGGTCGTCGTAGTAGTCGAGGAACTCCTGCGGCACCGGGGCGCCCGTCTCCCGCAGGCGTCGTGCGACGGCGGTGGCGCCGGAGTAGTAGACCTGCATGTCGGTGTGGGCGGCCAGGGCTGCCGCGCTCTGGCTTCCGGATGTGGCGATCCAGGACATGGCGCCGTGGAAGGCGTAGGCGCCGCCGTCCGCCGTCCGGCCCGCCAAGTCGGTCTCGGACATCCCGAGGGCCCGGGCTACCTCGCGCAGCTTGGGCGTGGCCTCGTGGACGATGCGTGCCAGAGTCACCCAGAGTTCGGCGGCGGGCCGGTGGGGGAACCGGGCCAGCAGGGTGCCGTACGCGACGAGTTCGACCGGGTGGGCCTGGTACTCGACCGCGACCAGACGGCGCAGGGGTTCCAGGACGCCGGGGCCCGTGACGGGTGCCAGGACGAGCGGGCTGCCGGGCGCTTCGCCGGTGAGGCGCTGCCGGACGTCTTCCGCCAGGGCTTTGGCGTCGGTGTGGTTTCGGGTGGTCATGTGATTCCCTTCGGTGGTGGTCGGCGACGGGCGACCGTCGCCGGTTCGGGTGGGTGTACGCCTCAGGCGACGACGTCGGTGGCTTCCGGTGGCGGTAGGTACCCGCTCTCCCGGAGACGTCGGAGGTAGAGGTCGATCAGCCGGGCGTCCACCGGCGGGCAGGCCAGCCCGGCGTCCGTCGACACACGGCCGGTGTTGTCGCGGCCGAGCCGGGGAAACGTGCTCGTGAAGTACGGCTGCTCGGGGGCGATGCCCGTGCCGGACGCGGACTCGACGAGCAGGGGGAGGTACGGCGTCATCGGGTGCCGGGGGTCCGTATCGATCGCCCGGACGACCCCGGAGACCCAGTCCCGGTATGTGACCGTGCGCACCCGGTAGGACATGGCACGCAGACGGTCCACGAGCAGGGACAGGCGTGCCGGGTCGGGATTGGTGAGGTGGTAGACGCGGCCGTCGGGATGCTGGTGGGTGACCACCCGGGTGATCACGTCCGCCGTGTGGTCCACGGGGACGAGGTCGAGCGGCAACGGCACGTCGGGGGCCTCGCCGCCTTGCGCGATCGTGCGGAACAGCGCGCACATCAGGGTGTCGGCGTTCCACACCCCCCGGTCACTGGTGCCCGTGACCTCGCATGGGCGGATGATCGACGCGGGAAGCCCCCGACGCGCGGCTTCCGCCACCAGCTTCTCGGCGACCCACTTGGTTTGCGCGTAACCGCCTGGCAGCCGGTCGGGATGGGCGAGCCGCGTGCGCTCCGTCGCGTGTCGGACGCCCGCGAGGCCAAGGCCGGCGAGCACATCGACGGTGGAGATGTGGTGCAGAGGTTTGAGCCGGTGCGTGGCGGCCAGTTCGATGACCGTACGTGTGCCGCCGACGTTGTCCGGAGCCAACGCTTCGTAGGGGTAGGCGAAGTTGACCCGTGCGCCGCAGTGCACGATGAGATCGGTGTCTTGTGCCAGCCGCTCCCAGGCGGCGCGGTCGAGCCCGAACCGCTCAGTGGACAGGTCGCCGGGGACCACCGTGACCCGGCCGCCCAGGATGTGCGGGTCCAGGCCGTAGCGTCGCATCCGGGCGGCCATGCGCGCGGCGCCGTGCGCTTTGTCCCGGGTGCGGACGAGGCAGTACAGGTGTTCCGCACCGGCCCGCAGGAGCCGATCGACGAGATGGACGCCAAGGAAGCCGGTGCAACCGGTGACGAACGCCCGTCCGGGGTTTCCGGCTTGGGGCAGGGGCCCGGTGAAGGGCATCGCCCGGTGCAGTCGCGCTTCCGCGTGGAAGTCCGGCTTGGTGTGTGACGCCCGCGCCGTCCCCTGCTCGGCGAGATGCCGCGCCCGCTCCGTGAAAGCCCCGAGGGTCGGATTGTTCAGCAGCTCGCGGACGAGGGCACTGCCGTTGGCCGGGGCGATGCCGAAGTGGCGGCGGGTGGCCGCGGCGACGTGTGTCGCCGTCAGCGAGGTGCCGCCCAAAGCGAAGAAGTCGTCCTCCCGGCAAAGGGTTTCCCTGTCCAGCGCCTCGCACCAGATCCGCTCGACGGCCCTCTCGTCCGCGCATGCCGGCGCTCCGCCCCCGCATCCACCGGCCGCCGGCTGCGTGAGCCGGGCCATGAGGCGGGCGTGATCCGCCTTGCCGCTCGTCGTCAGCGGCAGGTCCGGGACGCAGACCAGCCTGCTGGGCACCATGTGGGCCGGCAGGCGGCCCCGGACGTGGTCGTGCAGACGCGCGGCCAGGACGGTGCCGTCAATGCCCGGCTGGCCGACCATGACCGCGCCCAAGTGCTGCCCCGGTCCTTCGCCCAGCATGTCGACAGCGGCCTCCCGGACGTCTGGATGGCCGCACAGCACGGCCTCGACCTCGTCCAGCTCGATCCGGAAGCCCCGCAGCTTCACCTGCCTGTCCGTGCGCCCCAGGAACTCCAGCACGCCGTCGTCCCGCCGGCGCACGATGTCGCCCGTCCGGTAGAGGCGGCCGCGCGGATCGTCACCGAAACGGTCGGGGACGAAGCGCTCCGAGGTCCGTTCCGGGTCGTTGAGGTAGCCGATCGCCACGCCGTCCCCGCCCACCCACAGCTCCCCCTCCTCCCCGGCCTCGGCCAGGCTGCCGTCGCGTCGGACCACGTGGACGGTGGTGGCGGGTACCGGCCTGCCGATAGGTACGAGCTCCGCCTGCTCGGACAGGTCGCGAACCGTGTACGAGGTGCTGATGACGCCGTTCTCCGTCGGCCCGTAGCCGTTGACCATGGCGCCCGGCGCGCCGTGGGCCAGTACGGCGCGGACTGCGCCGGGGCTGACCGAGTCGCCGCCTACCATCAGACAGCGCAGTCCGGAGAACATGTGGGGCGCGGATCCGGCGTGAACGTGGAACAGCCCGGCAGCCAGCCACAGGGTGGTGATGCCCTGATCGCGCAGGCACTGCGCCAGCGCCTCCGTGTCGAGCAGGACGTCGGGTTCCGGCAGCACCAGGCACGCTCCGTTGAGCAAGGTGCAGAAGATCTCGTAGCAGGAGACGTCGAACGTCGGGCTGGCCGTGGCGAGCAGGCGGTCGCCAGGCCCGGGAACCGCCGGATGGTCGGCGGTCACGAAGCGGACCAGCCCCCGGTGGTGGCACAGCACGCCCTTGGGTACACCGGTCGAGCCGGAGGTGTAGATGAGGTACGCGGCGTCTGTCGCCAGCCGTCCCGTGGTGCGGCACGGTTCCGTCCGGGCCGCCCATGTCCCTTCCAGCTCGTGGGTGGTGACACGGACGAGCGGGAGGGACGAAGGGACAGCGGCGCCGGGCAGGGTCACCAGACATTTCGCAGCGGCGTCCCGGATCATCGCGGCGAGCCGTCTGCCGGGGGTGCCGGGGTCGAGGGGCAGGTGGACGGCGCCTGCCTCCAGGACGGCGAGCGTGGTCACCACCGACTGCGGGGAGCGGTTCAGGAGCACGGCGACGACGTCACCGTTGCCCACGCCGCGGGCCCGTAACCGTTCGGCGGCGCGGAGCACCCTGTCGTGGAGTTCCCGAAACGTCCAGCGGCCGCCGCTCCACACCAGCGCCTCGCTGTCGGGGGACTGCCGTACCCGCTGGGTGAACAAGTCCGGGAGCAGGACGTCGCGGGGGTAGCCGGTACGGGTGTTGTCGTATGCGCGGACGTGCCCGGGGGTGCGGCCGTCCGGGGTGGGCGCCGTCGACGGCATGCGTGCGTCCTTTCGTGAGAGGTCCGGTCGGCACGTGCGGGAGCGGTCGTGATCAGCCAGTGAGCACGACCTTTCCGCCGCGTCCGGGCCGCATCGTGCGTTCGAGTGCGGACTGGAAGTCCGCGAGGTCACGGCGCTCCGCGACATCGAGGCCGGGCAGGCCACGCACGACGGCTTCCTGGACTTGCCGGGTGAGGGTGCTCAGCTCGCGCTCGCCCAGACGCTCCATACGGGCGGGCAACCAGAAACCGCTGATGCTCACCTGTCGGAAGACCAGGTCGTCGGGACGCACCAGGAGGGGGTGACCGGACAGCATGCCGTAGGAGACGAACCGCCCGGCGGGACGCAGGCACCGCAGCGCCGCGGTGCCGAGAGCCCCACCGACCGCGTCCAGCACCGCGTCCACTCGGCCGTGTTCCAGGGCGCCGCGCACCGCCCCGAGGAGAGCGTCGGCGGAGCCGACCGTCAGGGGCCGCGTACCCGGGCGGGTCAGCGCGCGTGCTTGCTCGCGGTGCCTGACCACGGGCAAGCACCGGACACCGCGCTCGCTCGCCAGGCGGATCACCATTCGGCTCACCGCGGAGGCACCCGCGGTGAGGAGCAGCGTGTCGCCGGGGCCGAGGGCGATGTCACGCACGAGCAGGTGGGCGGTGAAGGGGTTCACGGTGAGCTGGCAGGCGGCCTCGGCGGAAACGCCGCGTGAGACCGGGATCACCGAGGTGCCGGGTACGCAGACGTGCTCCTGCCAGGTCCCCGTGGCGGAGACCGCCACGAGGGTGCCTGGTACAGGGCCGCTCGTACCGGGGCCCAGAGCGTCCACGATGCCTGCGCCCTCGAACCCGGCGACAGCCCAGCCGCTCTCCTGGCCGCCACCGTTCGGTCGCAGGGTGAAGCGTGCGTCGCGACCGTAGGATCCCTGGACGAACAGGAGGTCCGAGGGGTTGACCGGGCGGGCGGAGAGCCGTACCCGCACCTCACCCGGCCCCGGTTCGGGCCGTGGAAGGTCCAACAGGCGGAGCACATGGGAAGGTTCGCCGTATTCGCGAAAAGCCAAGGCCCGCACGATCAGCCCGCTTCCCCGTGGAGGCGCCGGCACAGTTCCTCGCTCAGCGAACCGATCGTCTCCCGGCCGCTGTGGACGACCTTGTTGACGAGTACGTGGGCGGCGTCGCCGCCGCACAGCGCGTCGGCCAGTTGCCCCGCGGAGCCCGCGCCGCCGGAGGCGATGACCGGGAGTTGGGACACGCGGGCGGTGGCGCGAGTCAGATCCAGGTCGTAACCGATGCCCGTGCCCTCACGGTCCACGTTGTTGGCGAGCAGCGCGCGCAGACGCAGCTCGCCGAACCGACGGGCCACCGTGAGCGCGTCCGCGGCTGTGCGGGTGGCGCCGCCGTGGACGAGCACCCGCCATCCCCGCTGCCGGTCCCCGGAGCAGTTCACGACGCCGACGAACCGTCGTCCCCCGAGCAGGCGGACCGCGTCCGCCACCCGGTCGGGCTCCTCGACCATACTGGTACTGACCGAGAGCGCGTCCGCGCCCGCGGACAGTAAGTCCTCACACTCCGCAGGCGACGGCAAGACTCCGTGCTGCACGGAGACGAGCAGTTCCAGACCGGTCTTGTGCAACTCGCGCAGGAGGTCCGGCAGGTAGCCGACGGCAGCCCAGGGGTCGACGACATCCAGGAACAACTGGCCGGCCCCGTCGTGCGCGTAGCCGACGGCGATGCCTACGACGTCGAGGGGATCGGCGAGACCGGGGATTCCGGACGGGTCGGTCGCCACGCCGTCGCGCACGTCGATGCAAGGGATCACCTGCCGGGCCACCTGAGCCCGGGAATACGTGGTACTGCTGCCATGCCGCATCAGTCATCCGCCTTCCAGGTAGTCGCGCAGCCTCCGCGGCCGTGCGCCGCGGGGCGCGAGGTGAAGTGCCACGGCCAGAGCCGATCTCATGGCCGCTTCCTGCGTTTCCACCGGGGTCGTGCAATGTCCGAGAAAGAGCAGGCGCTGCCCGGCTTCGATCTCGCCCAGCCGCTGCCGCGCCCGGCAGGCCGCCGGGGTGGGAAGAGTCGTCCGGAACGAGGAGCGGGCGAGTTCCTCGCGCGACCGCCCGCTGCGGTGATCGACCTGACTGACGAACAGGTCGACACCCAGCGAGGGGCCGTACCAGGTCGTCGTCTGACTCCGGTGCTCGTCCACGGTCGTGTTGCCGGCGGACCACAGGTGCCGGTCCTCGGGCATCCCGTACGGGTCGCGGTGCAGGACGTAGGTCACTTTCCGGTACGCGACGGAGTTCAGCGCGGCTTGCCAGGCACTCGTGCCTGCCAGACCGGAGAGTGCGGTCAGGGCACGGTCCGCCGGAAGGGCCAGGGCCACCGCGTCCACCGGGTGAACGGCCCCGGCTCCGTCCACGAGTTCGAAGCCCGTCCCTGCTTGGCGCACCGCCAGCAGGCCGGTGCCCAGTCGTATCCTGACCGAAGGGGAGCCCGCAGCGAGTCCGTGGACGAGGGACGTGGCCCCGAAACGCAGGTACGTCGTTCGGGGAACCGCGTCCGGTGGGGTGAGGGTCGCCCCTACCGCCCGCGCGGACAGGGTCCGTACCTCGTCCAGTGTGCAGCCGTGGAGCGAAGCCGGCAGTGCGCACAGGAGGTGCTCCACCGAGGACGATGGCAGCGACCAGGAGTTCAGGACCTCGTCGAGCGTGAGGTCCCAGGACATCCCCTCCGCCTCCCACCGCGCGGATTCCTCGGCGAAGCGGGCCATGGCCCGGTACGCTGGGCCGCCGGCCGTGACCGGCCGCACCGTGTCGGTGGGGTCTGCGGCGGAGACCCACAGGGCCGAGCGCTCGCGCTCGCGGAACACCACGCGAGAGGACGTGGTCTCCACCAGATCCCCCGCAGGAATACCCACTGACGCCGCCATGTGCCGCCAGAGCGGAGACGACTCTACGGGTGTCTCCCTGACACCGAGGTCGATGACACAGGTACCGCCTCGTACGGTCGTCTGGACGGACTCCGCGTTCCCGCCGAGCCTTGGCCGTTCTTCGAGCAGCAGCACCTCGTGGCTCTCGCCAAGTAACCAGGCCAGCGTCAGACCCGCGATCCCGCCGCCCGCTATTCCTACGCGCACGGCAGTCACCCCTGCCGACTTCGTGGGCCTGCGGCGACCGCGGACGGTGCTCGGCGCGCACCGGCGGCGAACAGCCAGAAGCCGTCGAGGCCGGCCAGCAGCATGTCGGCGACAGAAGTGGCGCGGTCAGGTGACTCACCCTCGCGGACGCCGCCCTCTACGACGGCGGCGGCAAGGTCGAGCAGCTCCGTGGGTGTCGGCAGGCTGTAGTGGTCACGGAATGCCTCGGGCACCTCGATGTCATTGTCGGTCAGCGTCCGCAGGAGTTCCCGGGACTCCCGTGCGTAGGCCGCGAAGTCAGAACGCAGTGCCAGCGCGGCCTCGACGGGTCCGGCGTGCAGGCACATCCAGGAAACCGCCCTGGGGAAGGCGAACGCGTTGGCGTCCTTTGACGGGTCGAGAGCGGAGGAGGGGGACGAGTCCAGAGCCCTCGCGCATCGGTCGAGGCTCGGCTTGAGCGAGCGCAGGGCAGCGTTCAGCCCGGTGAAGAGATCAGCAGCCGGTCCACTCGGGAACCGGGCAAGAAGTACCGCATAGGCCACTGTCTCGGTTTCCAGGCACAGTTGGTCGGCCTGCACCATGCGGCGAAGATCCTGTCGGCCTACCCGGCCGTCACGTGCTGAGCGCAGCAATGCGTTGTCACGCTGCCTGATGATCTGCTCCTGTTCGAAGAGTAACCGTGCTGCAGCAGATGCGGGACCGGTATCCATGAATTCCCTCGTCAGTGATTTTCCTTCTTTGTTCGATGCAGCCGCGAGTGCCCGCACCTCGTACCCGGAAACAGTGAAGCATTAGGTACCTTCGATACGGCACCAAGTCCTTTGGTCGCTTATTCACCCGTGCCGTCGTAACGGCTCGGCAACCCCGCTCATAATGAGCCACAGACCGGCACGTACGAAGGAGTGCCATCGGGTGGTTCCAGGTGCCACAGGGGCGCTGGCGCACCGGTGGTGTGGGCGGCCTGACGAAGAGGCAGAGACGTGGCGCGGAGGTGGACGTCCACTGGGCAACCAACGCTGACCGGATCGTGGGTTCCCCGTTACACGAACCAGGGAATAACGGCTCTGTCTGTACCGCATACCGGCGTCAATGCCGCTGACCCGTGTGTGAGCAACAGACTCATCCCTCGGGGGCGACGTCATGCCTGACGAAGAAGAACTCTGCTGCCAGGAAATTGCGTGCAGTCTCCGGGCGCTGGTCCGGGATGTCAATGAGATCGTTCGTTTGTTACAGATCCTGGTTCAGGAGCGTCAGCCGGGCTCCGACTCGTCCGTCCCTGAATCCCTGTTGCCCGACAACAGGATCGAATCCCTGACGGACCGCGAGAATGAGGTTTTCCATCTACTGGTGACCGGAATGTCGAACCGTCAGATAGGTCGCACACTCGGTATTGCGGAGCGCACGGTGAAGAATAATCTGCACTCCGTATACCGCAAGTTCGGTGTTACGGGTCGGGCCGAGGCGATCGCCCAGTACTTCGGCGCCCCCGTCGGGCATCCCAGGTCGAGCGGCTGAGACCGTGCCCTATGTGATTGAAGCCCGTCCCACAAGGCCGCGAACCAGGCCGCCTCCGCCTCGGCATCAAGGTCAGGGCGGAAGAGTCCCTGGTCTAGAACGCGCGGACCTGAGCTGCGACCGTGTCGAGCACACAAGTGTACCGGTCCGTGAAGTATCCGTGGGCGGGGTGGTCGGTCGAGGTCGCCTCGCCTGGAGGCAGGGCAGCAAAGGCGCGATGACCTCGCGGTTCGCGGTGCTGAGAGTGCGGCCCGCGGGCAAGCAGTCCCTGGCAGCAGCCCAGGAGGCGGGCGGCGGCCGCAACCGGTGGGACGGCGTCCTGCCCGTCCAGACACTCCTCGTCGAATGGCCGGACGGCCAGGACACTCCGACGGACTTTTGGATATCGAACCTGCCCGCGACCACACCGATCGTCGACCTGGTCCGGTGGGCCAAGATGCGCTGGCGGATCGAGCACGACTACCGCGAACTCAAGCACGGCCTCGGCCTGGACCACTTCGAGGGCCGCACATGGCGTGGCTGGCACCACCACGTCACCCTCGTCACCGCCGCCCAGGCATTCCTCACCCTTCGGCGGCTCGCCCCAAAAGCACACACGTCGGCCTGACCCTCCACCACGTCCTCGACGCACTACAGGACCTGCTGAGGTGCTGGACCGGCACCTGCACCACCTGCGGACGACCCCTGCCCATCCAACGAAGGCGCCGCAGACAGAACGGAACCTAACGAAGCACTACTAGTGACGGCCATCAAAACCTTATAGAGGGAGCTCTGCGTCGTAGAGCGCCTTTCCAGAACGCTTCTTGGCCACGGTTTTCTGCCGTGAGCGGGTGCGGATGGGCTTCCTCTTCCTGAGCGCCGGTAGAGCTTGCCCATGTCGTCATTGAGGTACGCGGCGTTCCGCGGTCGTACAGGGGGGGGTACGCGCCGTGCGACCAATTTGTGCCCGCCGACGCGCCTGTCCCCGACTGCAAGCGCATGAAATCGACTCGCCGCTCGGCAGGAATGTTTCGGCTCTCCGTGACGCATGCCTTGCGGCGTGGCTGAAGAACGGCGACCAGACGGCGGGGCACATCCTTGCGGTGGCCGAATGCGCCGGAATGAGCGCTCCTCGCCTCGCCGAACGCTTCGCGTACTGCCTTCGCAAGCCGACACGGGACGAAATTCCTTGGGATCGACTCGAAGCTGCCTTGGTCCTTCCTGACCTGCCGAGCAAGCCGACTCCGACCGCGCGGCGTCCGTAGCGGTACTCCGAGTCGCGGCTTCTCCGCGATTCTTCTCTGCCTTACGACAGGCAACGGCTGGGCGGAGCACCGGTTTCCGCCCAGCCGGGCTCCCCTCTCCCATACCTCACAGAGAACCTCCGATGCCTGCACGACCCTTGCTTGCCCCCACTGCTTTCCCCGCAGCTGTACGCACGGCCTTCCTGACTGTGAAGGACGCCGCCAATTACCTCGGCCTCTCGCCCCACACCCTCTACGTCTGGCGCCATCGCCGACAGGGACCGCCGAGCTTCCGCATGGGCCCCCGAGGTCGCGTCATGTACCGAGTGGAAGCCCTCGACGCCTGGGTCCGCGAACAGGAGCAGGCCGACTCCCGCTCCAACCCCGCCCTCAACCCGCTCATCGTCCGGCCTCAGGAGCGTTCCGCCCGCTTTACCGCTTCCTGACACGGTTTCCTCCGCCGTAGAACGCCGCCGTCGCCTCATCACAAAGGAGTTCCATCTGGCCGGCTACATAGAAGACCGATGGCTGAAGAAGCGCCCGAACCCGAAGACCGGCAAGCGCTACCACACCGCCATGTAAGGCAAGTGCACCCGCTACCGCGTCAAGGGCATCCCCGGCGTCAAGGATCGTTCCTTCGACGCACTCCAGGACGCCAAGACCTGGCTCGCCCAGGCCCAGACCGATGCACGCCGAGGCGAGTTCGTCGATCCCCGCGACGGGGCCATCTCCCTCAAGGACTACATCGCGACCCACTGGTGGCCCACCCAGAGCGGTGACCCGTCCACGATCGAGCGGATCGAGCAGAGGGTACGGCGGCACATCATTCCCCACCTGGGTGCTAAGCCGCTCAACGCCATCGGTACGGAAGTCCTGCGCCACTGGAAGAAGCGGCTGGAGAAGGACCTCGGTCCGACCTCGATCCGTCTGGTCTGGGCGACGCTCTCCAGCGTCCTCCAGGCCGCGGTCGAGGACCGTCGCCTTGGACGCAATCCATGCCGGTCCAGCACGGTCGGCCCTCCGCCCGCGACGCCCGGCAGGGTCGAGGCGTGGCCGCCTGAACGGGTCCTGGCCGTACAGGGGGGCCCTGCCGGATCGCTACCGGCTCCTCCTCGTGATCGGAGCAGGTCTCGGGCTCCGCCAAGGGGAGGCGCTCGGTCTTTCAGCGGACGACATCGACTTCGAGAAGGAGGTCGTGCACGTCCGGCGGCAGGTCAAGATGGTGCGGGCGAAGCTGTGTTTCGCGCTTCCCAAGGGGCGCAAGGTCCGGGACGTGCCGCTGCCGTCAAGCGTGGCCCAGGCCATCCGGCAGCACATGGAGCCATTCGCGCCGGTGCCGGTCGCACTGCCTTGGGACGACCCGACTCCGGCCGAGACGCCGGTGGAGGCCAAGCATCGGCGGCCGAGGACCTACAACCTCCTGGTGACGGGACGCGAGCGGAAGGCCATCAACCGGAACTACTTCAACTCCTACGTGTGGAAGCCCGCTCTGGCCACGGCGG
Source organism: Streptomyces sp. SCPE 10 (assembly GCF_051980735.1). NCBI lineage: Bacteria > Bacillati > Actinomycetota > Actinomycetes > Kitasatosporales > Streptomycetaceae > Streptomyces > Streptomyces sp. SCPE 10. The sequence goes on from NZ_CP197069.1 coordinate 5,983,964, forward strand.
GCGTGATCGCCCCGCTGGACGAGGGCAGCACCGACGGTGCTCGTGTGTGGGAGCCGTCCCGGGAGCACGGCTTTCACGCCCTGCGCCACTTCTACGCCTCCGAGGAACTGGAGGCTGGCGAATCGATCGTCTCCCTGGCACGCAGGCTGGGGCACTCCGACTCCGGGTTCACGCTGCGGAAGTACTCCCACTTCCTGCCCCGCGCCGGCGCACGAGGCAGCGCCGCCATCGACGCGATCTTCGCGTAGCTGAGGCCGTGGCCGGTCGGTAGAGCCCGTGGAGCGTGGCTCGTAGCCTGCCGCAGGCCGAAAGTCCCAGAGATGCCGCCGTACCACTCCCTGACCCGCTAAATAGCAGGTCAGACGAGGTACGGCGGCATCCGTACATCAGATGTCCCGGAAGATCTCGATCTGCGCCCCGATCGAGTTCAGCCGCTCCGCGAGGTCCTCGTAACCGCGATTGATGACGTACACGTTGCGCAGCACCGACGTCCCCTCCGCCGCCATCATCGCCAGCAGGACGACCACGGCGGGGCGCAGGGCCGGGGGGCACATCATCTCGGCGGCGCGCCAGCGGGTGGGGCCTTCCACCAGCACGCGGTGGGGGTCCAGCAACTGGAGCCGCCCGCCGAGGCGGTTGAGGTCGGTGAGGTAGATCGCGCGGTTGTCGTAGACCCAGTCGTGGATGAGGGTCTGGCCGGAGGCGACCGCGGCGATGGCGGCGAAGAAGGGGACGTTGTCGATGTTCAGGCCCGGGAAGGGCATGGGGTGGATCTTGTCGATCGGCGCCTCCAGCTTGGAGGGGCGGACCGTGAGGTCGACCAGGCGGGTGCGGCCGTTGTCCGCGAAGTACTCCGGGGAGCGGTCGTGGTCCAGGCCCATCTCCTCCAGGACCGCCAGCTCGATCTCCAGGAACTCGATCGGCACGCGGCGCACGGTCAGTTCGGACTCGGTGACCACCGCGGCGGCCAGCAGGCTCATCGCCTCGACCGGGTCCTCGGAGGGGGAGTAGTCGACGTCGACGTCGATGTTCGGCACGCCGTGCACGGTCAGCGTGGTGGTGCCGATGCCCTCCACCTTCACGCCCAGCGCCTCCAGGAAGAAGCACAGGTCCTGGACCATGTAGTTGGAGGAGGCGTTGCGGATGACGGTCACGCCGTCGTGCCGCGCGGCGGCCAGCAGCGCGTTCTCCGTCACGGTGTCCCCGCGCTCGGTCAGCACGATCGGGCGGTCGGGGCGGACCGTGCGGTCCACCTGCGCGTGGTACTGGTTCTCGGTCGCCGCGATCTGGAGGCCGAACCGGCGCAGCGCGATCATGTGCGGCTCGATGGTGCGGGTGCCGAGGTCGCAGCCGCCGGCGTAGGGCAGCTTGAACTGGTCCATCCGGTGCAGCAGCGGGCCGAGGAACATGATGATGGAGCGGGTGCGGACGGCCGCCTCGGCGTCGATCGCCGTCATCTCCAGCTCGGCCGGCGGCACCAGTTCCAGGTCGACCCCGTCGTTGATCCAGCGGGTGCGTACGCCGATGGAGTTGAGCACCTCCAGCAGGCGGTACACCTCCTCGATGCGTGCGACCCGGCGCAGCACGGTGCGGCCCTTGTTCAGCAGGGAGGCGCAGAGCAGGGCGACACAGGCGTTCTTGCTCGTCTTGACGTCGATGGCGCCGGACAGCCGGCGGCCGCCGACGACCCGCAGATGCATCGGACCGGCATAGCCCAGCGACACGATCTCGCTGTCCAGCGCCTCACCGATGCGCGCGATCATCTCAAGGCTGATGTTCTGGTTGCCGCGCTCGATGCGGTTCACCGCGCTCTGGCTGGTGCCGAGCGCCTCCGCGAGCTGCGTCTGTGTCCAGCCCCGGTGTTGCCGGGCGTCACGGATGAGCTTGCCGATGCGTACGAGGTAGTCGTCTGCCATGAGGTTGAGGTTATCTCAGATATGAGATGGTGCTCGTTGGGGGGTCCATTCGGGTGATGGCGTGTCAACGGCCTGCGGGTTCAGGGGGAATGCCTCGGTGGTGGGTGATTCGTTACGTATAGCCGTCCAGCGAGGATTTATTCGCTTACGGGGCGCCGGGGGAGCGGGGAGGAGTAGACGACGCTGGTCGTCACGGACCCCAGGCCGCCGATCCGGCCGGAAATCTCCTCCAGGTGGCGCATCGAGCGCGCCGCCACCTTGATGACGAAGCAGTCGTCGCCCGTCACGTGGTGCGCCTCCAGGATCTCCGGCATCGCCTCGACCAGATCGTGGAACGGCTTGTAGTTGCTGTTGGGGTAGCGCAGCCGCACGAACGCCATGATCGCCAGCCCCACCTTGTCCGGGTCCACGACCGCCGCGTAGCCGCCGATCACCCCGGCCTCCTCCAGTCGCCGTACGCGCTCGGTGACCGCGCTGGCCGACATGGAGACGGTGCGTGCGAGGTCGGCGAAGCTGATCCGGCCGTCCCGCTGGAGGACGTCGAGAATGCGCCAGTCGATGGCGTCCAGGGATATCGCGGTCACGGACGAGAAATAGCACGGATTCCCCGGCCCACCTCGCCCAGGTGCCGTGGATCGTGCCTTCAGAGTGCCGGAACGGGCCCATAGATTCGGTGCCGGACGGCGACCGAGCCGTTCGACCCGCATCCCGAGAGGACCCGAGCCGTGCCCGCGACCAGCCCCGTTCTGCGCACCGCCCCCGCCGCACCCGCCGAAGCCGCCGCCCACTTCCGCGCCCTGCTGCGTTTCCACGCCGACGTCGCCGACGTCGCCGAGGCCCTCGCCGCCGGGGGCGACCCCGGGTTCGTCCTCCTCGACTCCCGCTCCACGCCGTCCTGGGAGCAGGGGCACATCCCCGGCGCCGTCCACCTCCCCACCGCGCTCATCCCGGAACGGGCCGCCGGACTGCTCGACAGGTCCGTCCCCGTCGTCACCTACTGCTGGGGCCCCGGCTGCAACGGCGCCACCCGCGCCGCCCTCGCCCTCGCCGAACTCGGCTACCAGGTCAAGGAGATGCTCGGCGGATTCGAGTACTGGGTGCGCGAGGGGTTCGCCTACGACACCGCCGACGGCCCGCGGCACCCCGCCGCCGACCCCCTCACCGCCCCGGCCGCGGCCGCCTGCGGCTGCTGACGCCGACCGGCCGCCGCCGGCCTCAGTCCCGCGCCGGCGGCCGTGCCCAGGCGCGGACGGCCAGCTTGCCGGTGGTGCCGAGGTCGAGGTGGGGCGTCACGGTCACCGGCGCGGCGCCCCGCTCCGCCCGCACTCTGACGTACGGGACGTCGACAGGGGTGCCGAACCCGGTGGTGTTGCGCCACATGAGGCCCGAGACGGCGCTCTCGCCGGGCTTCAGGACCAGCGGCCGGGCCGGCTGGTCGAACTGCGGGTCGCTGCTGATGCCCCCGCTCCCGCGCACGATCCGGACGCCGTGGACGGGCGCCAGGTCCTCGTCCAGCAGTTCGAGGAGCGGATAGCCGTCGAGCGTGTGGTCCCGTTTCCCGCAGTTCTCCAGGTGCAGTCCCACCACGCGCAGTCCCATCGCGGCGTCGCCGTCGTCGGCGGTGAGCCGGAGGCCGGAGGGCGGGCACTGGCCGGGCGCGGGCGGCGCCTCGGCGGCGGGCACCCGGGTCACCCGGGCGACCTTGACCCGGCTCACCCGGGACGAGCCGGGGGCCGGCGCCCCCAGCCGGACCGTGCCGCGCCGGGTCGCGCCGGGGGCGAGGGAGCGCACCGTCTCCTGGTGGTCGCCCATGACCTCGCCGGTGTCCGTGGTGAAGTCGAACAGGATCGTGTACGTCAGTGCCCCGGTGCCGCTGTTGGTGACTTCGTAGGTGGCCGAGATCCCGGAGTCACCGGTGGCGGAGAGCGGGTCGGGGTGCACCCGGAACCGGTCGGAGGGGGTGGGGGCGGGCGTGGCGGAGGGGAGGGTGAGCGAGGTGATCCGGACGCCCTCCACCGGCGGGTCGGTGACGGGGATCCCGGACGCGGGCGCGGCGGCGCCGGGGGCGCCCGCGTGTTCGGACCCGCACGCCGTGAGCGTGAGCAGCAGCACGGCGAGGGCCGGGAGGAGTGGCGTGGCTCTGCGCATCGGCCCATCCCATCAGGGCCGCGGGCGCCGGGCCATGGTGGAAGCCACAGTTCCGGCCACGGGCGCGGCAGGGCGGACAGGGGTCCGCACCCCGACCCGGCATGACCATCCGGCACCGATGTACTAGAGTTATCTCGACATCGAGATATCTGCCGAGGCGCACCGCGGTCGCCACTCTGGTAAGGCGAGCCTAACTTAGCCTGACCTCACTGGACCGGCCAAGCCGGCGTGGCGGCACGATTGACGGTGGTACGCGCACATCAATGAAGGAGACTGTCGTGTCGGCGAACAGCTTCGACGCCCGCAGCACGTTGCAGGTGGGCGACGAGTCGTACGAGATCTTCCGGCTGGACAAGGTGGAGGGCTCGGCCCGACTGCCGTACAGCCTCAAGGTCCTGCTGGAGAACCTGCTCCGCACCGAGGACGGCGCGAACATCACCGCCGACCACATCCGCGCCCTCGGCGGCTGGGACTCCCAGGCCCAGCCCAGCCAGGAGATCCAGTTCACGCCGGCCCGCGTGATCATGCAGGACTTCACCGGCGTGCCCTGCGTCGTGGACCTCGCCACCATGCGCGAGGCCGTCAAGGAGCTGGGCGGCGACCCGGCCAAGATCAACCCGCTGGCGCCGGCCGAGCTGGTCATCGACCACTCCGTCATCGCCGACAAGTTCGGCACCAACGACGCCTTCAAGCAGAACGTCGAGCTGGAGTACGGCCGCAACAAGGAGCGCTACCAGTTCCTGCGCTGGGGCCAGACCGCCTTCGACGAGTTCAAGGTCGTCCCGCCGGGCACCGGCATCGTGCACCAGGTGAACATCGAGCACCTGGCCCGTGTCGTCATGGTCCGTGACGGCAAGGCCTACCCCGACACCCTGGTCGGCACCGACTCGCACACCACCATGGTCAACGGCCTCGGCGTCCTCGGCTGGGGCGTCGGCGGCATCGAGGCCGAGGCCGCCATGCTCGGCCAGCCGGTCTCCATGCTGATCCCGCGCGTCGTCGGCTTCAAGCTCACCGGTGAGCTCCAGCCCGGCACCACCGCCACCGACCTCGTGCTCACCATCACCGAGATGCTGCGCAAGCACGGCGTCGTCGGCAAGTTCGTGGAGTTCTACGGCGAGGGCGTGGCCGCCACCTCCCTGGCCAACCGCGCCACCATCGGCAACATGTCGCCGGAGTTCGGCTCCACCGCCGCGATCTTCCCGATCGACGACGAGACCCTCAACTACCTGCGTCTGACCGGCCGCAGCGAGCAGCAGGTCGCGCTCGTCGAGGCCTATGCCAAGGAGCAGGGCCTCTGGCTGGACCCGAAGGCCGAGCCGGACTTCTCCGAGAAGCTGGAGCTCGACCTGTCCACGGTCGTCCCCTCCATCGCCGGCCCGAAGCGCCCGCAGGACCGCATCGTCCTCGCCAACGCCGCCGAGCAGTTCAAGCAGGACGTCCGCGCGTACGTCAACGACGAGTACGAGGCCAGCAAGGAGTCCTTCCCCGGCTCCGACGCCCCGTCGACCATCCCGAACGGCACCCCGTCCAAGCCGGTCACCGTCACCGCCCCCGACGGCACCACCTACGAGCTGGACCACGGTGCGGTCACCGTCGCGGCCATCACCTCCTGCACCAACACGTCCAACCCGTACGTCATGATCGGCGCCGCCCTGGTCGCCAAGAAGGCGGTCGAGAAGGGCCTGACCCGCAAGCCGTGGGTCAAGTCCACCCTCGCCCCGGGCTCGAAGGTCGTCACCGACTACTTCGAGAAGGCCGGCCTCACGCCGTACCTGGACAAGCTGGGCTTCAACCTGGTCGGCTACGGCTGCACCACCTGCATCGGCAACTCCGGCCCGCTGCCGGAGGAGGTCTCCAAGGCCGTCAACGACCACGACCTCGCGGTCACTTCGGTCCTCTCCGGCAACCGGAACTTCGAGGGCCGCATCAACCCCGACGTCAAGATGAACTACCTGGCGTCCCCGCCGCTGGTCGTCGCCTACTCCATCGCGGGCTCCATGAAGGTGGACATCACCCGTGACGCCCTGGGCACCGACCAGGACGGCAACCCGGTCTACCTGAAGGACATCTGGCCGACCGAGGCCGAGGTCAACGAGGTCGTCGCGGCCGCCATCGGCGAGGACATGTTCGAGAAGTCGTACTCGGACGTCTTCGCGGGCGACGCCCAGTGGCAGGCCCTCCCGGTCCCGACCGGCGACACCTTCGAGTGGGACACCGAGTCCACCTACGTCCGCAAGCCCCCGTACTTCGAGGGCATGGGCATGGAGCCGGCCCCGGTCGAGGACATCGCCGGCGCCCGCGTCCTGGCCAAGCTGGGCGACTCGGTCACCACCGACCACATCTCCCCGGCCGGTGCCATCAAGGCCGACACCCCGGCCGGCAAGTACCTCACCGAGCACGGTGTGGAGCGCCGCGACTTCAACAGCTACGGCTCCCGCCGCGGCAACCACGAGGTCATGATCCGCGGTACGTTCGCCAACATCCGCCTGCGCAACCAGATCGCGCCGGGCACCGAGGGCGGCTACACGCGTGACTTCACGCAGGACGGCGGCCCGGTCTCCTTCATCTACGACGCCTCGCAGAACTACCAGGCCGCCGGCATCCCGCTGGTGGTCCTGGCCGGCAAGGAGTACGGCTCCGGTTCGTCCCGCGACTGGGCGGCCAAGGGCACCGCGCTCCTCGGCGTCAAGGCCGTCATCGCCGAGTCGTACGAGCGCATCCACCGCTCGAACCTCATCGGCATGGGCGTCCTGCCGCTGCAGTTCCCGGAGGGTGCCTCCGCCGCGTCCCTCGGCCTGACCGGCGAGGAGACCTTCTCCATCTCCGGCGTCACCGAGCTGAACGAGGGCACCACGCCGCGCACGGTCAAGGTCACCACCGACACCGGTGTCGAGTTCGACGCGGTCGTCCGCATCGACACCCCCGGTGAGGCCGACTACTACCGCAACGGCGGCATCATGCAGTACGTGCTGCGCAACCTGATCCGCAAGTAAGCGGTACGGCGACGCAGTCGAGGGCCGCATCCCCGGGCAGGGGGTGCGGCCCTCCGCCGTTCCCGCTCACAGATCGAACGAGTCCAGCGAATCGAGCGAGTCCAGCGAGATCTCCGGGAAGTCCGGCAGTCCCTGGCGCACCGCCATCTCCGCCCAGATCACCTTCCCCTGCGGCGAGTACCGGGTCCCCCACCGCTCGGTCATCTGCTGCACCAGGAACAGCCCGCGTCCGCCCTCGTCCGTCGTCCCGGCGTACCGCAGGTGCGGCGAGGTGCTGCTGCCGTCGGCCACCTCGATGATCAGCGTCCGGTCCCGGATCAGCCGCAGCCGGACCGGCTCGGAGCCGTACCGGATCGCGTTGGTGACCAGTTCGCTGAGCACCAGCTCCATGCCGAAGGCCGCCTCCTCCAGGCCCCACCGGGCGAGCCGTTCGGACACGGCGCGCCGCAGCCCCGACACGGCGGCCGGATCGGCGGGCACGTCCCACTCGGCCACCTGGTCCGGGGTGAGCGCCCGGGTGCGCGCGATCAGCAGGGCCACGTCGTCCCTGGGCCCCTCCGGCAGCAGCTCCTCCAGCACCGCCCGGCAGCCCGCCTCCGGGGAGCGGTCGGGATGGCCGGCCAGCGCCCGGCGCAGCAGCTCCATGCCCTCGTCCAGGTCGCGGTTGCGGTCCTCGATCAGGCCGTCGGTGTACAGCACCAGCTGGGTGCCCTCGGCCAGCTCCAGCTCGGCCGTCCGGAACGGCAGGCCCCCGAGGCCGAGCGGCGGCCCGGCCGGCAGCTCGGGGTAGGTGACGGTGCCGTCGGGACGCACCAGGGCGGGCGCCAGGTGCCCGGCGCGGGCCATGGCGCACCGGCGGGTCACCGGATCGTAGATCGCGTACAGGCAGGTGGCGCCCACGATCTCGCCCGCGCTCTCGGGGCCGAGGTCGTCCTGGTCGATGCGGCCCACGAGGTCGTCCAGATGGCTGAGCAGCTCGTCGGGCGGCAGGTCGAGGGTGGAGAAATTGTGCACCGCGGTCCGCAGCCGGCCCATCGTGGCGGCGGCGTGCAGCCCGTGGCCGACCACGTCGCCCACGGCCAGCGCCACCCGGCCGCCGGGCAGCGGGATCACGTCGAACCAGTCCCCGCTCACCCCGGACTGCGCGGGCAGATAGCGGTAGGCGACGTCCAGCGCGCTCTGCTCGGGCAGCGCGCGCGGCAGCAGACTGCGCTGGAGGGTGACCGCCAGGGTGTGCTCACGGGCGTAGCGGCGGGCGTTGTCGACGCTCACCGCCGCCCGGGCCACCAGCTCCTCCGCCAGCGACAGGTCCTCCTCGTCGAAGGGGTCCCGCTTGGCGCGGTAGAAGGTGGCGATGCCCAGCGCGACCCCGCGGGCCCGGATCGGGGCCGAGACCAGGGACTGGATGCCGTAGTCGAGGATGGCCTGGGTGCGCGGCGGGTCTTGGGCCCGCCAGCCCACGGCCTCGGACAGATCGGGGACCAGCTCGGAGCGGCCGGTGTGGTAGCCGCGCGCCTGGGGGGTGGACGGCTTGAAGTGGATCAGCCGGTCTTGCTCGTACAGGGGAGGGTCCGTGCGGACGCCGTGCACGGCCAGCCGCCGCAGGGTGCCGGCGGTGGGGGCCGGTTCCTCGCCGTGGAGCACGCCGTCGTCGAGGTCCACGGTGACGAAGTCGGCGAACCGCGGTACGGCGATCCGCGCCAGCTCCTCCGCGGTGCGGCGCACGTCCAGGCTGGTGCCGACGCCCAGACCGGCGTCGTAGAGCAGTTTCAGCCGTTCCCGGGCGACCTCCGCGCGGCCGGACAGCGCTTGCAGCTCGGTGGTGTCGCGCAGGGTGACCACAGTGCCGCGGGGTCCGCCCGCGTGGTCGGTGGGCCGCTGGTTGACCGCCAGCAGCCGCTCCCCGGCGAACAGCACCTCGTCGGTGGCCTCGCGCCCGGAGGCCAGCAGCTCCACCGTCTCCGGGTCGAGTCCGGGCAGCTCGGACAGGTGCCGCCCCTCGGCGTCGGCCGGCAGCCGCAGCAGGCGCCGCCCCTCGTCGTTGACGAGCAGCAGCCGCCCGTCGTCGTCGATGATGAGCACGCCCTCGCGCACCGAGTGCAGCACCGCGTCGTGGTGCTCGTACATCCGCGTCATCTCGTCCGGTGCGAGGCTGTGGGTCTGGCGCCGCAGCCGCCGTCCCACCAGCGCGGTCCCGCCGGTCGACACCACGAGCGCCCCGGCCCCGGCGCCCAGGATGATCGGCATCTGCCGGTCCACCTGGTTGGTGACGTTCTTGACCTTGAGCCCGGCGGCGACGAGGGCGGTCACCCGGCCGCGGGCGTCCTCGACGGGCACGATCGCCTGCATCTCGTGACCCAGCGGCCCGTTGACGCTCTCGGTGTACGTCCGGCCCGCCAGCGACGGCCCGATGTGCCCGACGAACCGCTGCCCGATCTTGCTCGGGATCGGGTGGGTGTACCGGATGCCGTGCGTGTCCATGACCACGATGAAGTCGACCCCGGCCGCCTTGCGCCCGGCCTCGGTGACCGGCTGGAGCACCTTGGACGGGTCCGGGGTGCGCAGTGCCTGGAGGACGCCGGGGGAGTGCGCGAAGGTCTGGGCGACGGCGATGGAACGGTCGCGGGCCTCCGCGCCGGTGTCCCGCTGGGACTGGAGGAACAGCGCGATGACGCCACTGACCACCAGCAGCACCACAAGGGCCACCTGGAGCAGGAAGACCTGTCCGGCGACACTGCGGGGGCCCTTGCCGATCACGGAGCGCCGGCCGGGGCGCTCGGATCGAACGGAGGTGTCCGACATGCCGCATTTGTAGCACTGGAGTTCATGGTGTGGCCATGCGCCGTCCAATACCTGGACGGGCGTCCTGGGGGCTGAGCGGGCGACGGCGCCTCGGTTCCGCCGGCCGACCGGTGCGCGGACCCCTTCAACGCCCCCCGGACCCGTGGCTCCACGGCGCGTCCGGCACCGGTCGCCGCCCCCGGCTGCTTCGTGCGCACCTGCACCGCCGGCCGCACCGCCGAGGTGATTGCCGAGGCCCTCCGCGAGCGCGGCGCCCGCCGGATCGTCGCGCCCACGGGCCGCGACGGCACCTGGCTCGCCGACTACGAAGGCGAGGTCCGGCCCGCCCGCGCGGATGTGCCCGCACCCCGGCCGGCCGCGGTCGACGGCGTGGTGACCGCGTCCGCGGTGACCTGCGCGGAGACCGGCACCATCTTCCTGGACGGCTCCCCGGACCAGGTCCGGCGCGCGCTGTCGCCGGACCTGCACGTCTGCGTCGTGGACCTCTCCTCGGTGGTGGTCGGGGTGCCGGAGGCGGTCGCCCGGCTGGTCCCGGAGCGGCCAACGACGCTGATCGGCGGGCCGTCGGCGACCTCCCACATCGGGCTGGAGCGCGTCGAGGGCGTGCACGGTCCGCGCACCCTGGACGGGATGATCCGCACCGGCGCCTGCACGGACGGCGCCCGGCCGGGACGGCGTTCCACGCGCCCGGCCGGGCTCGACCGGATCACGGCGGGCCAGGGGCGCCGCCGTCCGGAGACGGTGTGTCAGTCCCGCGCGGGACCCCCGGCGGGTACGGTGCCGGGCCGGTCCCGCAGCAGGAAGTCGGCGCGTACGACCTCGCCGGAGCCCAGCAGCGTCTGCCGGACCGCCGGCTGTCTGCCCGGCACCGCGGCCACGACGCTGAGGTAGCGCTCGGGCAGCCCGGTCACGGCGTACTCGCCCCGGGCGTCGGTCAGCGTGGACACCAGCTGGCGACCGCCGGGCCCCAGCACGGTCACCAGCGCCCGCGGGACCGGCCGCCCGCGAAGGCCGGGCCCCGGGCGCGGTGCGCGCCCGGAACCCGGCCCCTGGAGCCCGTCAGCCCAGCAGTTCCACCTCCGCCAGCGTCGAAGGACGGTCCAGCACCAGCCGGTACGACCGGTACGCACCCGGATGCGCGATCGTGAACGCCCGGGTCTGGCGGTCCCAGGTGAAGGACTCCCCGGAGCGCCGGTCCAGCGTCCGCCACGTCGTGCCGTCGTCGGAACCCTGGAGGGTCCACCCGGCCGGGGCCGTGGTGTGGTCCGCCGGGGACGTCAGCGTGTACTGGAGCGGCTTCGCGGACCGGCCCGCCGGCAGGTCCACCGAGGTGACCGTCGCCTCCGTCGCCGAGGTGTTGTCGAACAGCGGGCCGGCACCCTTCAGGATGTCCGAGCGGGGCGTCGGCGCCTTGTCGTCCCGGGTGATCGAGACCGGACCCGCGTCCTTGCCGCTGCCCCACGCCGAAGGCCGGGGCCCCATGGCGAAGGTCAGCTCACCGCCCTTGGACAGCAGCGAGTGCGGGAGCGAGGTCGACGTCCAGGGACGGCCGTTGAACGTCACGCTCTGCACGTACACGTTCTTCGCGCTGTTCTTCGGCGCGTTCACCACCAGGTCGCGGCCGTTCTCCAGGTGCACGGTGGCCTTCTTGAACAGCGGGGAGCCGATCGCGTACTCGCCGCTGCCCATGACGAGCGGGTAGAAGCCGAGCGCGGAGAACAGGAACCAGCCCGACTGCTCGCCGTTGTCCTCGTCACCGTGGTAACCCTGCCCGATCTCGCTGCCGAGGTAGAGCCGGGACAGGATCTCCCGGACCGTCGCCTGCGTCTTCCAGGGCTGCCCGGCCGCGTCGTACATGTACGAGACGTGATGGGCGACCTGGTTGGACTGGCCGAGCATGCCCATGCGCACGTCCCGCGCCTCGGTCATCTCGTGGATGACCCCGCCGTAGGAGCCGACGAACTGCGGGGAGGCCGTCTCCGGGGTGGCGAAGAACTCGTCCAGCTTGTCGGCGAGCCCCTGGCGGCCGCCGTAGAGGTTCGCCAGGCCCCGGGTGTCCTGCGGGGCGGTGAAGGCGTAGCCCCAGCCGTTGGTCTCCGTGTAGTCGTAACCCCACACCCGCGGGTCGTAACTGCCGGACTTCACGCGCCAGTTGCCCTGCGCGTCCTTGCCCTGGAAGAAGCCCGCCGCCGGGTCGAAGAGGTTCACGTAGTCACGGGCCCGGTTGAGGAAGTAGTCGGACTCCTCCTTGTAGTGCTTCTCGCCGGTCTTCTCGTACAGGGCCTTGCCCATCTCGGCGATGCCGTAGTCGTTGACGTAGCCCTCCATCGCCCAGGACAGGCCCTCGGCGGTGCCGGTGTCGGTGTAGCCGAGGAAGGGCGAGGTGCTCATGCCCTTGCGGCCCACTCCGGACGCCGGGGGGACCACCGTCGCGTTCTTCAGGGCCGCCTCGTACGCCGCCTTCGCGTCGAACTTCACGCCCTTCACATAGGCGTCGGCGAACGCCACGTCCGAGGAGGTGCCGGTCATCAGGTCCGCGTAGCCGGGGGAGGACCAGCGCGAGGTCCAGCCGCCGTCCTTGTACTGCTGCACGAAGCCGTCGACCATCGCGCCGGCCTGGGAGGGCGTCAGCAGCGAGTACGCCGGCCACGTGGTCCGGTAGGTGTCCCAGAAACCGTTGTTGACGTACACCGTGCCGTCCACGATCTTCGCGCCGGTGTGCGTCGGGGTGTCCTGGCTCTGCATGGGGGAGAAGGGCGAGGCGTACCGGTTCTTGCCGTCCACCTTCTCGTAGCCCGAGTTGGGGTACAGGTACAGCCGGTACATGCTGGAGTAGAGCGTGGTCAGCTGGTCCGGGGTGGCGCCCTCCACCTCCACCTTGCCGAGCAGCCGGTCCCAGACGCGCTGCGCCCGCGCCTTCACCGTGTCGAAGGAGGTGCCCCGAGGGATCTCCTGGCGCAGATTGGCCTTCGCCTGGTCGACGCTGATCAGCGAGGTCGCCAGGCGCAGCGTCACGGTGTGGCCGGCGCCCGCGGCGAAGCGCAGATAGCCCTTCACCCCGCTCGACGCCCCGTCCGTGACCCGCTTGTCGAACTCGCCGTACACGAACAGCCGCGTCGCGCCGGTCGACAGACCCGACTTGACGTCCGAGTAGCCGGTGACGGTGCCGTGCTCCTTGTCCAGCGTCAGCCCCGCCTGCTCGGTGACGTTGTCGAACAGCACGCTCGCGTCGGAGCCCGGGTAGGTGAAGCGCAGCACCGCCGCGTGGTCGGTCGGCGTCATCTCCGCCTTGAGCCCGTTCTCGAACCGCACCCCGTAGTAGTACGGCCGCGCCGTCTCGTTCTCGTGCCGGAACGCCAGCGCGCGCGCCTCGCGGCCGGTGTCCGGGGTGCCGGCCGCGGCCGACGGCATCACCTGGAAGGTCTGCCGGTCGCCCATCCAGGGGCTCGGCTCATGGCTCGCGCTGAACGCCTGGATGGTCGGCAGATTGGCGTCGTTGTTCGCGTGCGCGTACTCGTACAGCCAGCTCAGCGACGAGGCGTTGGTGACCGGCGTCCAGAAGTTGAAGCCGTGCGGCAGCGCCGTCGCCGGGAAGTTGTTGCCGCGCGAGAAACTGCCGCTGGAGTTGGTGCCGCGGGTGGTCAGCGCGTAGTCGGACAGGTGCGCCTTCGGCTTCTCGGGCGCCACCGGCTTCAGCGACACGTCGTCGATCCAGCCGCGGAACTTCGCCGGCCCGCTGGGGGAGTCGTACCCCACCAGGATCCGGTCGACCGTCTTCCCGGCCGCCACCGAGCCGATCCGCGAGACGACGTTGTTCCACTGGTTGACGTAGAGCGACTTCGAGGCGCCCTGACCGCGCGGCGACAGCGGGAAGCCGTGCTGGTCCAGCGCACCCAGGTCGCTGAGGTAGGTGCCGTCGGTGAAGGCGAGGTCCAGGGAGACGTTGGTGGCGTCGTAGTCCCGGTCGCCGTCGGCCATCGACGGGAAGACGCGGTACGACAACTGGGTGTCGGCGCCGACCTTCACATCGACGTCGAACACCTTGTTGTACGAGTACGCCCGGCCGGCCGCCGTGTGCCGGCCGGCGTAGCGCAACGCCCGCGTGCCGGTGAACCCGACGCGCGCCTTGGCCGTCGGCGAGGCGGTCGGGCCCTTGTCGGTCAGCGTCAGCATGTCCTGCGGCACCGGGCCGCCGCCGTCGCCGGTGGACAACTGCACATCGGCGAGCTGGAGGATGTCCGGCGCGCCGTTGTTCCGGCTCACCTCCAGCCGGAAGTGCTGGTACTCGGCGGGACCGCCGAGGTGGTACGTCCTGGTCTGGAAGCGCTCGGAGAAGGTCTGCCCCGAGCGGGTGTCCAGGCTCTTCCAGTCCTTGCCGTCGGTGGAGCCGAGCAGCGTCCAGTCCCGTGGGTCGCGTTCGGCGGCGTCATTGGCCGAGGTCAGCGCGTAGTCGGCCACCTTGACCGGCTTGTCCAGGTCGAACTCCACCCAGCCGGTGGGCTGGAAGGTCAGCCACTTGGTGCCCGGCTCGCCGTCGACCAGGTTCTCCTTCACCTCCCCCGCGCCCGTGTTCTCGCCGCTCGCGCGGACGTCGGTGACGTGGTCGTTCACATTGCCCGGTATCCCGGTGCTGTAGCCGCCGTCCACGCCCGAGGCCCGCGGGGTGCCGTCCGGGCCGGTGTCGACGGTGCTCAGCCAGTCCGGTGCGGGATCGCCCGCCTCGAACGAGGACGCGAATTCCCGGTCGGCCGCCGGGGGCTTGGCGGGCACCGCGACCGCGGCGCCCTGTGCGCCGGCGGCCATGGCGAAGGCGGCCGTGAGTACGACCGCCCGGCCCCATCTGTGCCGAGTTCTCCGCTGCATCTACGGATTCCCTCCCTGCGCCGATCGGACAACGTTGTCAGTTCGAGGCGCAGGAACCAAGTAGGTGGTCAAGTGGCCGTTGATGTCAAGGGCGTTGGGCGTGTCATTCCCGCGGTCGCGGCCGTGTTCCTTTTCCACGGGCCGCACACAGGCCGCCCATATGTCCGGGAGGTCTCAACTCGGAAAAGACGCGCCGGGAACACTGCATTCGATCTTGCTCAGCTGGCGGGAACTGGACTATACCTGTCGGCGCCCGGTACAAGAGCACTCCCGGCAGTACATGCACGAAGAACTTCCTGCACCACCCAGCTTGACCCGACCGCGGTGCCGGGCAGGATCCGGTTCACCGCCTGAGTCCTGGAGAAGGCGAGGACTTGAGCATGGGATCCACTGCGCACCACGACCGTGAGGGTGTCGGCCGACGCGATCTGATCAAGCGTTCCGCGGCGCTCGGCCTGGTGGCCGTCCCGGGGATGGGCCTGATGTCGGCCTGCGCGAGCAGCGGGGGCGGCGGCCAGAGCAAGGCCAAGGAGGGCAAGAAGACCGCGAAGAACCCGCTCGGCGTGAACGACACCGCCAAGATGGAGTTCGTGCTGTTCGACGGCGGCTTCGGCAAGGAGTACGCCCAGGACGCGGTCAAGATCTACGAGAAGGACTTCCCGAAGGCCACGGTGAAGTTCTCCGCCACCCAGAAGATCCAGTCCACCCTCCAGCCCCGCTTCAACCAGGGCAACCCGCCGGACCTCATCGACAACTCCGGCGCCGAGCAGATGGACATGGGCGTCCTGGTCGGCAAGAACCAGCTGGCCGACCTCACCCCGCTGCTGGACGCGCCGTCGTACGACGACCCGAACAAGAAGGTCCGCGACACGCTGCGCCCCGGCATCGTGGAGATGGGCCAGTTCGACGGCAAGCCGGTGTGGATCCTGTACTACGCGTACACGGTCTACGGCGTCTGGTACTCGCAGAAGGCCCTGGACTCGCTCGACGCCGAGTACCCGAAGACCTGGGACGAGATGCTCCAGGTGTGCGAGAAGGCCAAGAAGAAGGGCATGGCGGGCTGGACGTACGCGGGCAAGTACCCGTACTACATCCCCTTCTCGCTGTACCCGATGATCGGCAAGGTCGGCGGGCGCGAGGTGCTGGACGCCATCGACAACCTGGAGCCGAACGCCTGGAAGCACCCGGCGGTCAAGGCGTGCTTCGAGGCGTACTACGAGCTGTTCAAGAAGGGCTACATCCTCCGGGGCACCCCGGGCCTCGACCACATCCAGTCGCAGACCGCCTGGGCCAAGGGCGAGGCCCTGTTCATCCCCAACGGCTCCTGGGTGGAGAACGAGTCGGCCAACGTCATCCCGAAGGACTTCGACCTCGCGGTCTCGGCGCCCTCCGGCATCGACAGCAGCGACAAGATGCCCTTCGGCACCATCTGGGCCTCCGGCGGCGAGCCGTTCATCGTGCCCTCCAAGGCGGCGAACCCCGAGGGCGGCATGGAGCAGCTGCGCATCATGCTGTCGGAGGCGTCCTCGAAGAACTTCACCGCCAAGGTGAAGTCGCTGACCGCCTACAACGGCGGCACCAGCGGCATCGACCTCACCCCGGGCCTGAAGTCGGGCGTGGCGGCGCTCCAGCTGGCCGGCACCAACGTGGTGAACCCGCGCCTGCAGGACTGGTACGTGCAGCTCCAGAAGGAAAAGATCGGTGTGTCCGGTCTCGGCGAGATGATGGCGGGCCGGCTCACCCCGGCGGAGGCGATAAAGAAGATCCAGGGATTCGCCGACGAGGCGGCCAAGGACACCTCCATCAAGCACTACAAGCACCAGTAACCAGCACCCCCGAACGCACCGGAGTGGCGATGCAGCACGGCAAGTACCGGTTCATCGTGGGGTTTCTGGCAGTGCCCCTGGGACTGTACGCGCTCTTCGTGGTGTGGCCGTTCGTCCAGTCCATCTATTACTCGTTCACGGACTGGACCGGCCTGAGCCCCGAATTCAAGATGGTCGGTCTCGACAATTACCAGCGGATGCTGCATGACGACATCTTCTGGAAGTCGTTGCAGCACAGCCTGCTGTTCGCCCTGGTGCTGCCGGTCGTCACGATCAGCCTGGCGCTGTTCTTCGCCTTCATGATCAATGTGGGCGGGCGGCGCAGAAGGGGCGGCCCCGCGATCAGGGGGGTCCGGGGCTCCTCCTTCTACAAGATCGTCTATTTCTTCCCGCAGGTGCTGTCCATCGCGATCGTGGCGCTGCTGTTCCAGTTCGCGTACAACCCGGACAGCGGGGCGGTGAACTCGATCCTGCGCGGCATCGGCCTCGACCACGTCCAGCCGCTGTGGCTGGGCGACCCGAACCTCGCCCTGTGGTGTGTGATGGCGGTGCTCGTCTGGTCCACGGTCGGCTTCTTCGTGGTCCTGTTCTCGGCGGGCATGGCCTCCATCCCGGCCGAGCTGTACGAGGCGGCGCTGATCGACGGCGCCAGCCGCTTCACCACCTTCTTCCGCATCACCCTGCCGCTGCTGTGGGACACCGTGCAGTCCGGCTGGGTCTACATGGGCATCCTCGCGCTGGGCGCCGAGTCGTTCGCGGTCGTACAGATCATGACGACCGGGCCGGGCGGGCCCGACTACTCGACCACGGTGCTGGTCCTGTACGTGTACCAGAAGGCGTTCCGGGACGGTCAGGCCGCCTACGCCACCACCATCGGCGTCGCCCTGCTGGTCGTCACGCTCGCGTTCGCGGCGATCGTGATGCGGCTGGGCCGTCGCGAGCGGCTGGAGTTCTGAAGCGATGAAGACGACCGAGACCCCCGCCCCGCCGCCGGCCGAGCCCGGCGCGAGCGTCGCCAAGACCCGGGCCCCGGCCCCGGGGCCCGCCCCGCACAAGCGCGAGGGCGGCGTCCTCAACGTCTTCTCGCACGGCGTGCTGATCATCTGGGCGATCATGGTGGTCATGCCGCTGCTGTGGGCGGTGATGACGTCCTTCAAGAACGACAGCTCCATCTTCGGCTCGCCCTGGGCGCTGCCGGACCGGCTGCACTTCGAGAACTGGGCGCGGGCCTGGACCGACGCCAACATGAGCGGCTACTTCCTCAACACCGTTCTGGTGGTCGGCGGTTCGCTCGTCGGCACCCTGGTGCTCGGCTCCATGGCGGCCTACGTCCTCGCCCGCTTCGACTTCCCGGGCAACCGCTTCATCTACTACCTGTTCATCGGCGGCATGAGCTTCCCGATCATGCTGGCGCTGGTCCCGCTGTTCTACGTCGTGAACAACATGGGCCTGCTGAACACCATCCACGGGCTGATCCTGGTCTACATCGCGTATTCGCTGCCGTTCACCGTCTTCTTCCTCACGGCGTTCTTCCGCACCCTGCCCACCTCGGTGGCGGAGGCGGCGTTCGTGGACGGGGCTTCGCACTCGCGTACGTTCTTCCAGATCATGCTGCCCATGGCCAAGCCCGGTCTGATCAGCGTGGGCATCTTCAACTTCCTGGGCCAGTGGAACCAGTACATGCTGCCCACGGTCCTCAACACCGACCCGGACAAGAAGGTGCTCACCCAGGGCCTCGTCCAACTGGCGGTCAGCCAGGGCTACAAGGGTGACTGGTCGGGCCTGTTCGCGGGCCTGGTGATGGCCATGCTGCCGGTGCTCGGGGCATACATCGTCTTCCAGCGGCAGGTGGTCCAGGGACTCACCGCGGGGGCGCTCAAGTAGCACCTCACCGGGTGGGATGACCAGGAGTGATCGGCCGAGCGCACGCCGTTCCGGAATCCGGGCGGCGTGCGCCGCCGTGTGCGGACCCGGATCCGGCTCAACCTCTTGACGTGAGTCGCCCCGAACGGCTCAGCTTAGAGTTCACTAGTTGGACATACCCGGGGCCTCGCCGAAGCGGCCCCGCGCTCAGGAGGTCGTCGTGGAGACTCCAGGGTCGCAGTCGTCACTGCACCGAGCCAACCTGGAGCGGGTGGTACGGGCCGTCCGGCTGGCCGGGTCGCTCACGCAGGCGGAGATCGCACGGACGACGGGCCTGTCCGCCGCCACGGTCTCCAACATCGTGCGGGAGCTGAAGGACGGCGGGACGGTCGAGGTCACGCCCACCTCGGCGGGCGGGCGCCGGGCCCGCAGCGTCAGCCTCAGCGGGGACGCGGGCATCGTGATCGGGGTCGACTTCGGCCATATGCACCTGAGGGTCGCCGTCGGCAACCTCGCCCACCAGGTGCTGGCGGAGGAGGCCGAGCCGCTGGACGTGGACGCCTCCGCCGCGCAGGGCTTCGACCGGGCCGAGGAGCTGGTCAGCCGGCTGATCGCGGCCACCGGCGTCGACCGGTCCAAGGTCGCCGGGGTGGGCCTCGGCGTGCCCGGCCCGATCGACCTGGAGTCCGGCACCCTCGGCTCCACCGCGATCCTGCCCGGCTGGGGCGGCACCAGGCCCGCCGAGGAGCTGCGCGAACGCCTCGGCGTGCCGGTGCACGTGGACAACGACGCCAACCTCGGCGCCCTCGGCGAGCTGGTCTGGGGCAGCGGCAAGGGCGTGCGCGACCTCGCCTACATCAAGGTCGCCAGCGGCGTCGGCGCCGGCCTGGTGATCGACGGCAAGATCTACCGCGGTCCCGGCGGCACCGCGGGCGAGATCGGGCACATCACCCTCGACGAGTCCGGCCCGGTCTGCCGCTGCGGCAACCGCGGCTGCCTGGAGACCTTCGCCGCCGCCCGCTACGTGCTCCCGCTGCTCCAGCCGAGCCACGGGCCGGACCTGACCATGGAGGGCGTCGTACGGCTCGCCAGGGAGGGCGACCCGGGATGCCGCCGGGTGGTCGCCGACGTCGGCCGGCACATCGGCAGCGGCGTGGCCAACCTCTGCAATCTGCTCAATCCCAGCCGGGTGGTCCTCGGCGGTGATCTCGCCGAGGCCGGCGAGCTGGTCCTCGGGCCCATCCGAGAGTCCGTCAGCCGCTACGCCATCCCCAGCGCGGCCCGCCAACTGTCCGTACTTCCCGGGGCACTTGGCGGCCGTGCCGAGGTGCTGGGCGCGCTCGCCCTGGCTCTGAGCGAGATGGGCGATTCGGCCCTTCTGGACGGTTCCGTCACCGGAGCCCCGACCGCCGCCACCCCTGCCTTCACTTAGAGAACGGATGGCACCGTTGCCATCTCGTTAAGGATTTACTTCTTGACGTCGCACGTGTGGCCGAGTTGACTTCCAGCCACCTCGGCCGCAACGACGCGGCCTCGTCAGGGAGGTTTTGAGAAGTGAACACGCGTATGCGTCGTGCGGCCTTCGCCGTTGCCGCTGGTGCCATGGCCGTCTCGCTCGCCGCCTGTGGCAGCGCCAAGGAGTCGGGGGGCGGGACCAAGACCACCGACAGCGCCAAGAAGGGCGATGCCATCAAGGTTGGTCTGCTCCTGCCGGAGAACCAGACCGCCCGTTACGAGAAGTTCGACCGCCCCTTGATCGAGAAGAAGGTCAAGGAGCTGACGAACGGCAAGGCCCAGGTGGTCTACGCCAACGCCAAGCAGGACGCGAGCACGCAGAACCAGCAGGTCGACACGATGATCACCAACAAGGTGGACGTGCTCATCGTGGACGCCGTGGACACGGCCGCCATCAAGAGCTCGGTGCAGAAGGCCAAGGACGCGGGCATCCCCGTCGTCGCCTACGACCGTCTCGCGCAGGGCCCGATCAGCGCCTACACCTCGTTCGACAACGAGACCGTCGGCAAGACCCAGGGCGAGGCCCTGCTGAAGGCCCTGGGCTCCAAGGCGAAGTCCGGCAAGATCGTGATGATGAACGGCTCCATCACCGACCCGAACGCCGCGCAGTTCAAGAAGGGCGCCCACGAGGTGCTCGACGGCAAGGTGAACGTCGGCAAGGAGTACGACACCAAGGACTGGAAGCCGGAGAACGCCAACTCCAATATGCAGGCGGCGATCTCCGCCCTCGGCAAGAAGAACATCGTCGGCGTGTACTCCGCCAACGACGGCATGGCCGGCGGTATCATCACCGCCCTCAAGGCGGCCGGCATCTCCGTCCCGGTCACCGGCCAGGACGCGGAACTCGCGGGTGTCCAGCGCATCGTCTCCGGCGACCAGTACATGAGCGTCTACAAGCCCTACGCCCCGGAGGCCGACGCGGCCGCCGAGATGGCCGTGGCCCTCGCCCAGGGCAAGTCGCTCGACTCCATCGCCAAGGACAAGGTCGACAGCCCGACCACCAAGCAGGTGCCGACCGTCATCCTCCCGGTCACCTCGCTGACCAAGGACAACATCAAGGACACCGTCGTCAAGGACGGCATCTACACGGTCGCCGACATCTGCACCGCGCAGTACAAGGCCGCCTGCGACAAGATCGGCCTCAAGTAAGCCGCCGCAACACGCCTTCGTCCTCGGGGAGTTCACTCCCGTAACCCCTGGGGTGTCCCCTTCGTGAGGGGAGAGGGCGTCCCACTGTCCTCCGGCGCTCCGCGACACATACAGCCCCGCAAGCTCGGCGCGGGGCGCCGGACGGAACCCCCCAAACTTTTTCTGCACAACCTCCCGCCGGGTCAGGCGGCGAAGGAGATGGTTCACGTGTCCGCTACGCCCGTGCTGGCGTTGCGCGGGGTCTCCAAGCGGTTCGGTGCCGTCCAGGCGCTCACCGACGTAGAGCTTGAGGTCCACGCCGGTGAGGTGGTCGCCCTGGTGGGCGACAACGGCGCCGGAAAGTCCACGCTGGTCAAGACGATCGCCGGCGTGCATCCCATCGACGAGGGCGTCATCGAATGGGAAGGCCGTGCCGTTCAGGTCAACCGGCCCAACGACGCCCAGTCGCTGGGCATCGCGACGGTCTACCAGGACCTCGCGCTGTGCGACAACATCGATGTCGTCGGCAACCTCTACCTCGGGCGGGAGCTGCGCAAGTACGGCGTCCTGGACGAGGTCGAGATGGAGCGCCGCTCGCGTGCGCTGCTCGACCAGCTGTCGATCCGCATCCCCAGCGTCCGCATCCCGATCGCCTCGCTCTCCGGCGGTCAGCGCCAGGTGGTGGCCATCGCCCGCTCCATGCTCGGCGAGCCCAAGCTGGTCATCCTGGACGAGCCCACCGCGGCCCTCGGCGTCGAGCAGACCGCACAGGTGCTCGACCTGGTGGAGCGGCTGCGCGAACGCGGCCACGCCGTCATCCTCATCAGCCACAACATGGCCGACGTCAAGGCCGTCGCCGACAAGGTGGCGGTGCTCCGGCTCGGCCGCAACAACGGCGTGTTCGAGGTCGCCTCGACCTCGCAGGAAGAGATCATCTCCGCCATCACCGGCGCCACCGACAACGCCGTCACCCGGCGTGCGGCCCGTAGCACCAAGGAGGTCCAGAAGTGAGCCTGGACAAGACCTCCACGCCTCCCGAGGACCACGCTCCCCAGGACGCCGTCGTGGAGAACCCCGAGGCGGCGGCCGGCACCGTCACCGCCGTGGACCCCCGCCTGCTCGTGCGCGAGCAGGGCTTCGCGGGCTACGTCACCGAGTTCAAGCGGAAGATGAAGGCCGGTGACCTCGGCTCGGTCCCGGTCATCATCGGCCTCGCGGTCATCTGGATCATCTTCCAGAGCCTGAACTCCAACTTCCTCACCGCGGGCAACCTCTCCGACATCTCCGTCGACATGGTCGGCACGGGCATGATCGCCGTCGGCATCGTGTTCGTCCTGCTGCTCGGCGAGATCGACCTCTCGGTCGGCTCGGTCTCCGGTGTCGCGGGCGCCTCCTACGCGGTGCTGACGGTCACCCACGGCATGTCCGCCTGGCTCGCCCTGGTGCTGTCCATCCTGGTGGGCACCGTCGCGGGCGCGCTGCACGGCTTCTTCTTCGCGAAGATCGGTGTCCCGGCGTTCGCCGTCACCCTGGCCGGTCTGCTCTTCTGGAACGGCTTCATGCTCCAGATCCTGGGCGACAGCGGCACCATCAACCTGGACAGCGAGGGCCTGGTCGCCAAGCTGACCAGCTACTACTTCTCCGACGTCGCCGCCGCCTACGGGCTCGCCCTCGTCGCCACCGTGCTGTTCTTCCTCACCTCCTTCCTGGGCAACCGGCGCCGGGAGGCGGCCGGGGTGCCCTCGCGGCCGCTGAGCGAGACGATCCTGCGCACGGTGCTGCTCGCGGTCGTGTCCTTCGCCGCCGCGGCCGTCTACAACCAGTACAAGGGCCTGCCGCTGGCCGTCGTGATCTTCCTCGCGATGCTGGTGATCACGGACTTCGTGCTGCGCCGCACCGCCTACGGCCGCAAGGTGTTCGCGCTCGGCGGCAGCGTCGAGGCGTCCCGGCGCGCCGGTATCAACGTCAACATGGTGCGCATCTCGGTCTTCGCGATCTCCGGCACCTTCGCGGCCATCGGCGGTCTGATGCTGGCCTCCAAGATCGCCGCGGCCAACCAGGGCGCCGGCAGCGGTGACCTGCTGATGAACGCGATCGCGGCGGCGGTCATCGGTGGCACCTCGCTCTTCGGCGGCCGCGGCCGCACCTGGAACGCGCTGCTCGGTGTGCTGGTGATCGTCTCGATCCAGTACGGCCTCGCGCTCGAGGGCATCGCGTCGCCGGTGCAGTACATGATCACCGGTGGTGTGCTGCTCGCGACCGTCGTGATCGACGCGATCACCCGTAAGACGCAGAAGACCGCAGGGCGGGCGTAACACCCCCCGTTCCGGCGGACCCACGTGCCCGGCACCCGCAAAGGTGCCGGGCACGTTCATGCCGGGCGCTACCGGAAAGTTAGACTCTGGCGAGCCCGGGAAGCTCGATCAGCTCTATTGCAAGGAGGCACGGGTGCCGCTGCTGACCCGCATCAGGGGACCGCGCGATCTGGACCGGCTCAGCCTGGAGGAGCTGGACCAGCTGGCAGGGGAGATCCGCACCTTCCTCGTCGACGCCGTGTCCAAGACCGGCGGACACCTCGGCCCCAACCTGGGCGTGGTCGAACTCACCATCGCCCTGCACCGGGTCTTCGAATCCCCCAAGGACAAGGTGCTGTGGGACACAGGTCACCAGTCCTACGTGCACAAGCTGCTCACCGGCCGGCAGGACTTCTCCCGGCTGAAGATGAAGGGCGGCCTGTCCGGCTACCCCGCGCAGGCCGAGTCCGAGCACGACGTCATCGAGAACAGCCACGCCTCCACGGTGCTCGGCTGGGCCGACGGCATCGCCAAGGCCAACCAGCTGATGAAGCGGGACAGCCACGTCGCCGCCGTCATCGGTGACGGCGCGCTCACCGGCGGCATGGCCTGGGAGGCGCTCAACAACATCGCCGCCGCCAAGGACCGCCCCCTCGTCATCGTTGTCAACGACAACGAGCGGTCGTACGCCCCCACCATCGGCGGCCTCGCCAACCACCTGGCCACCCTGCGCACCACCGACGGCTACGAGCGCTTCCTCGCCCGCACCCGCGAGGTGCTGGAGAAGACCCCCGTCGTCGGCAGGCAGCTCTACGAGACGCTGCACGGCGCCAAGAAGGGCCTGAAGGACTTCATCGCCCCGCAGGGCATGTTCGAGGACCTGGGCCTGAAGTACGTCGGCCCGATCGACGGCCACGACATCGAGGCGCTGGAGTCCGCGCTGGCCCGCGCCAAGCGGTTCGGCGGACCGGTCATCGTGCACTGCCTCACCGAGAAGGGCCGCGGCTACCAGCCCGCCCTCCAGGACGAGGCCGACCGCTTCCACGCCGTCGGCAAGATCCACCCGGACACCGGCCTGCCGATCGCCGCCTCCGGCGCCGACTGGACCTCCGTGTTCGGCGAGGAGATGGTGAAGCTCGGCGAGGAGCGCGAGGACCTGGTCGCCATCACCGCGGCCATGCTCCAGCCGGTCGGCCTCGACAAGTTCGCCAAGCGCTTCCCCGACCGGGTGTACGACGTCGGCATCGCGGAGCAGCACGGCGCCGTCTCCGCCGCCGGCCTCGCCCACGCCGGGGTGCACCCCGTCTTCGCCGTCTACGCCACCTTCCTCAACCGCGCCTTCGACCAGGTCCTGATGGACGTGGCTCTGCACAAGTGCGGCGTCACCTTCGTCCTGGACCGGGCCGGGGTCACCGGCACCGACGGCGCCTCGCACAACGGCATGTGGGACATGTCGATCCTTCAGGTCGTGCCCGGTCTGCGGATGGCCGCGCCGCGCGACGCCGACCAGGTGCGGGCCCAGCTGCGCGAGGCGGTCGCCGTCGAGGACGCGCCGACCGTGGTCCGCTTCTCCAAGGGCGCCGTCGGCCCCGCCGTGCCCGCCGTGGGCAAGGTCGGCGGCATGGACGTGCTGCGCGAGGCGGGCACCGACCGCCCGGACGTGCTGCTGGTCTCGGTGGGCGCCCTCGCCCCGATGTGCCTGGAGATCGCCGGCCTGCTCGACCGGCAGGGCATCTCCACCACGGTCGTCGACCCGCGCTGGGTCAAGCCGGTGGACGAGGCGATGGCCCCGCTGGCCGAGCGGCACCGGGTCGTCGTCACCGTCGAGGACAACAGCCGTGTCGGCGGCGTCGGCTCGACCATCGCCCAGGCGCTGCGCGACGCGGGCGTGGACGTGCCGCTGCGCGACTTCGGCATCCCGCCGCGCTTCCTCGACCACGCCTCGCGTGCCGAGGTGCTCACCGAGATCGGGCTGACCGCGCCCGACATCGCCCGCCAGGTCACCGGTCTGGTCGCCAAGCTCGACGGCCGGTTCGACCGTACGGCGCAGACGGTGGACTCCGTGGAACCCGCGCGCGACTAGGACGAGCGCTCCCGGCCGGGCCGGTTCCGCCCCTCCTTGCGGTGGCGGAACCGGCTCGGGTGCGTAAGCCTGCCTGTCACGGGGCACTCGCGTCCCGGTCCTCTCGATCGTGTCGAGCCAGGTCGAGGACGACAAGCGTGGGAGGCAGCAAGGTGAGCAGCTCGCTCTTCCGGACGAAGAACGTCGAGCAGTCGATCCGGGACACGGAAGAACCGGAGCACGCGCTCAAGAAATCGCTCTCCGCGCTCGATCTGACCGTTTTCGGCGTCGGTGTCATCATCGGTACCGGTATCTTCGTGCTGACCGGACAGGTCGCCAAGAACAACGCCGGTCCCGCGGTCGCCCTCGCCTTCGTCGCGGCCGGCGTGGTCTGCGCCCTCGCCGCCCTGTGCTACGCGGAGTTCGCCTCCACGGTCCCGGTGGCGGGCTCGGCCTACACCTTCAGTTACGCCTCCCTGGGCGAGCTGCCCGCCTGGATCATCGGCTGGGACCTGGTCCTGGAGTTCGCGCTCGGTACCGCGGTGGTCGCCGTCGGCTGGTCCGGCTACATCCGCTCGCTGCTCGACAACGCGGGCTGGCACCTGCCCGCGTACCTCTCCGGCCGGGACGGCGCCCACGGCTTCGGCTTCGACATCCTCGCCGCGATCCTGGTGCTGGTGCTCACCGCCATCCTCGTCCTCGGCATGAAGCTTTCGGCCCGGATCACCTCGCTGGTCGTCGCGATCAAAGTGGCCGTGGTGCTCGTCGTGATCATCGCCGGTGCCTTCTTCGTCAACACCGACAACTACCGCCCGTTCATCCCGCCGGCCCAGCCGGTGCCGGCCGGCGGCAGCCTCAAGGCCCCACTGGTGCAGCTGATGTTCGGCTGGGCGCCCGCCGACTTCGGCGTGATGGGCATCTTCACCGCGGCCTCCGTGGTGTTCTTCGCCTTCATCGGCTTCGACATCGTGGCCACCGCCGCCGAGGAGACCCGCAACCCCCAACGGGACGTGCCGCGTGGCATCCTCGGCTCCCTCCTCATCTGCACCCTGCTCTACGTGGCCGTCTCCGTCGTCGTCACCGGCATGCAGAAGTACACCCGGCTGTCCGTGGACGCCCCGCTCGCCGACGCCTTCAAGGCCATCGGCCACCCCTGGTACGCGGGCGTGATCAGCTTCGGCGCCGCCGTCGGCCTGACCACGGTGTGCCTGATCCTGCTGCTCGGGCAGACCCGGGTGTTCTTCGCGATGAGCCGCGACGGGCTGCTGCCGCGCTTCTTCTCCCGGGTCCACCCCCGGTTCCGCACCCCGCACCGGCCGACCATCCTGCTCGGCGTGGTCATCGCGATCGTCGCCGGCTTCACCAGCCTCAGCGAACTGGCCGAACTGGTCAACATCGGCACCCTGTTCGCCTTCGTGGTCGTCGCGATCAGCGTGATCATCCTGCGCAGGACGCGCCCCGACCTGCCCCGCGCCTTCCGCACCCCGTGGGTCCCGTTCGTGCCCGTCGTGTCCGTGCTGGCGACGCTCTGGCTGATGCTCAATCTGCCCGCCGAGACCTGGCTGCGGTTCGCCATCTGGATGGTGGTCGGCTTCGTCGTCTACTTCCTCTACGGCCGTACCCACAGCCGCCTCGCCGAGCGCGGCCGGCAGGAACCGGAGCCCGCGCCGCCGGCGCCGTGAGCGGCCCGCACGGGCCGGTTCAGCCGCGCACCGTACGCGGACCGGCCACCCGCGCGCCCAGCGCGCTCACCCGCCGCCGCAGCTCCCGATCGGCCGTGACGACCAGACAGGTACGGCCCGCACCCTCGGCCACCAGCTCCACGATCCGGTCGTCCCCGCTGCCGGGCGCCGCCACCACCCGCACCCCGGGCACCGAGGCCACCCCGCGGGCGGCCCCCTCCACCACCAGCACCACCTCGACGGGTCCCGCCAGCTCCGCCGTACCGGCCCGCGCGTACGCCACCAGCCGGTCCCGCAGCCGCTCGGCCGCCCCGCGCCGGTCCCGCCACCAGCCGTCGGGCACGGACCCGACGACGTTCGCGCCGTCGACGATCAGCAGGGGCGGGGCCGGGGCCGCGGCGTCCGGGTCGTCGGGGGTGTCCGAGGGGTTCGTCATACCTGCCATGGTGCCCCCTCGCCCGGTGCCGGTCCGCCGCGGCTTAAAGTGACCGGGTGAACGGTGACTGGCTTCTTCGTGGCCGAGACGGCCGGCTCAGTGTTTACCAGTCGTCCGGCGACGCCGTCCTGTGCCGCGCGGAGCGCGCGCCCGGCGGGCCCTGGGACGAGGCGCGCAAGGTCGGGGGAGAGCAGAAGCTGCTCCCCGTCCTGGCCGTCGGTCAGGGCACCGACGGTTACGCCCATCTGGTGGCCTGGCGGCCCACCGTCCAGGGCGAGGCGGGGCTGGTGCACTCCACGCACTTCCGCGCCCGGCTCGCGGCCCTGGACTGGAACCCGGTCGGGCACCCGAACAAGAAGGGCGACCGCACCGGTACGCCCGCCGTCGCCGTGGACGCCGAGGGCCGCGCCCATGTCTTCGTGCGCAACAAGGGCGGCGGCGTGAGCATGCTCGCGCAGAAGGAGAAGGGCGGCTGGGAGCCCTGGCAGGACATCCAGGGCAAGGACGTCCAGGACGGGCTCGCCGCGGTGACGGGGGAGTCCGGCAGGGTCGAACTGTACGCGGCCGTCCCCGAGGGCCTGCTGTACTGGCGTCAGGAGGAGCCCGGCGCCCGCCCGGTCCTCGTCCAGTCGCTCAAGGCGCCGGTCCGCCCGGGGACGCTGTACGCCCTCGCCACCTCGCCCGCGAGCACCACGCTCTACTACACCGGTACCGGGGGCGAGCTGTGGGCCTGGCGCCCGGGCGGCGAGCCGGTCGCCCTGCTGCCGTCCGCCGGGCACGGCCCGGTCGCCGCCGTCCGCTGCGAGCTCGACGGCCACGACTGCACGCTGCTCGCCCAGCGTTCGGCGAGCGGCCGGGTCGCCTTCGCGGCCTATCCGACCGAACTGGAGTCCGCGGGCGCCTGGTGGACCGAGTCCGGCCCGCAGCTCACCGTGGACGCCCGGGTGAGCCTCGGCACGGACGCCGACGGCCGGGTGGTGGCCGCCACGCTGTCCCCGTCGACCGGCACGCTCCTGCTGACCCGGCGCAAGGACGAACCGGGGCTGGCGCTGGAGGCCTGGCGGGCCGTCTGAGCCCGTACCACGGCCGGGGCGGCCCCAAGGGCTTCCGCCGGGCAAGCGAAAGGGCCCCCGCCGCCGCGGGGGCCCTTCCTGCCGCCTTCCGGTGTTACGCCGGGACGCTGGCCACGCCAGGGGCCAGGAACTTCCTTCCGTTCACGCGCTCCGAGACGCCCTCACGGTCCAGGTACGGCGTGATGCCGCCCAGGTGGAAGGGCCAGCCGGCGCCCGTGATCAGGCACAGGTCGATGTCCTGGGCCTCGGCGACGACGCCCTCGTCGAGCATGAGCCCGATCTCCTGCGCGACCGCGTCCAGGACGCGCGTGCGCACCTGCTCCTCGGTCAGCACGGAGTCGCCCTGCTTCAGCAGCGCGGCGACCTCGGGGTCCAGCTCCGGCTTGCCGCTGTCGTAGACGTAGAAGCCGCGCTTGCCCGCCTCGACCACGGCCTTGAGGTTCGGGGACACCGTGAAGCGGTCCGGGAAGGCCCGGTTGAGGGTCTCCGAGACGTGCAGACCGATCGCCGGGCCGACCAGCTCCAGCAGGACCAGCGGGGACATCGGCAGGCCCAGCGGCTCGACCGCCTTCTCGGCGACGGCGACCGGGGTGCCCTCGTCGATGACGTTCTGGATCTCGCCCATGAAGCGGGTCAGGATGCGGTTGACGACGAACGCCGGGGCGTCCTTGACCAGCACCGCGGTCTTCTTCAGCTTCTTGGCGACCGCGAAGGCGGTGGCCAGGGAGGCGTCGTCGGTCTGCTCGCCGCGGACGATCTCCAGCAGCGGCAGGATCGCGACCGGGTTGAAGAAGTGGAAGCCCACGACCCGCTCGGGGTGCTGGAGCTTCGACGCCATCTCCGACACCGACAGCGAGGATGTGTTGGTCGCGAGGATCGCGTGCGCCGGGGCGACCGCCTCGACCTCCGCGAACACCTTCTGCTTGACGCTCATCTCCTCGAACACGGCCTCGATGACGAAGTCCGCGTCCGCGAAGCCCTCGGCCTTGTCCAGGACACCGGTGACCAGCGCCTTGAGGCGGTTGGCCTTGTCCTGGTTGATCCGGCCCTTGCCGAGCAGCTTGTCGATCTCGGCGTGGACGTAGCCCACACCCTTGTCGACGCGCTCCTGGTCGATGTCGGTCAGCACGACCGGCACCTCCAGGCGGCGCAGGAAGAGCAGCGCGAGCTGGCTGGCCATCAGACCGGCGCCGACGACGCCCACCTTGGTGACCGGGCGGGCCAGGTTCTTGTCCGGGGCGCCCGCAGGCCGCTTGCCGCGCTTCTGCACCAGGTTGAACGCGTAGATGCCGGCGCGCAGTTCGCCGCCCATGATCAGGTCGGCGAGCGCCTGGTCCTCGGCGTCGAAGCCCTGCTGGAGGTCGCCGTTCTTGGCGGCCTCGATGATGTCCAGGGCGCGGTAGGCGGCCGGGGCCGCGCCGTGCACCTTGGAGTCCGCGATGAAGCGGCCCTTTGCCACGGCCTGGTCCCAGGCCTCGCCGCGGTCGACCTCGGGGCGCTCGACCTCGACGTCGCCCTTGAGGACCTTGGCGGTCCAGATCAGCGACTGCTCCAGGAAGTCGGCGCCCTCGAACAGCGCGTCGGCGATGCCGAGTTCGAAGACCTGCTTGCCCTTGAGCTGCTTGTTCTGGTTCAGCGAGTTCTCGATGATGACCGAGACGGCCTTGTCGGCGCCGATCAGGTTCGGCAGCAGGGTGCAGCCGCCCCAGCCGGGGACCAGGCCGAGGAAGACCTCGGGCAGCGAGAACGCGGGGAGCGCCTTGGAGACGGTCCGGTAGGTGCAGTGCAGGCCGACCTCGACGCCGCCGCCCATGGCCGCGCCGTTGTAGTAGGCGAAGGTCGGCACGGCGAGCCCGGACAGGCGCTTGAAGACCTCGTGGCCGCCCTTGCCGATGGCGAGCGCGTGCTCGTGCTCCTTCAGCAGCTCGACGCCCTTGAGGTCGGCGCCGACGGCGAAGATGAACGGCTTGCCGGTGATGCCGATGCCGACGATCTCACCGTCGGCCGCCTCCTTCTCCACCTGGTCGATCGCGGTGTTGAGGTTCGCGAGCGAGGCCGGGCCGAAGGTGGTGGGCTTGGTGTGGTCCAGGCCGTTGTCGAGGGTGATCAGCGCGAACCGGCCGGCGCCGAAGGGCAGCTCGAAGTGGCGTACGTGCGCGCTGGTGACGACCTCGTCGGGGAACAGGTCCGAGGCCTGCTTCAGAAGCTCGGCGGTGGTGCTCACTTGTCCCCCTCGAAGTGCGGGTTCTCCCAGATGACCGTCGCGCCCATGCCGAAGCCGACGCACATGGTGGTCAGGCCGTAGCGGACGTTCGGCTGCTCCTCGAACTGGCGGGCCAGCTGCGTCATCAGACGGACGCCGGAGGAGGCCAGCGGGTGGCCGAACGCGATGGCGCCGCCGTACTGGTTGACGCGCGCGTCGTCGTCCGCGATGCCGTAGTGCTCCAGGAAGGCCAGGACCTGGACGGCGAAGGCCTCGTTGATCTCGAACAGGCCGATGTCCGAGATGGACAGGCCCGCCTTGGCGAGGGCCTTCTCGGTGGCCGGGATCGGGCCGTAGCCCATGACCTCCGGCTCCACGCCCGCGAAGGCGTAGGAGACGAGGCGCATCTTGACCGGCAGGCCGTGCTCGCGGGCGAAGTCCTCGGACGCGATGATCGACGCGGTGGCGCCGTCGTTCAGACCGGCCGCGTTGCCCGCGGTGACCCGGCCGTGCACCCGGAACGGCGTCTTCAGGCCCGCCAGGTTCTCCAGGGTGGTGCCCGGGCGCATCGGCTCGTCGGCGGTCACCAGACCCCAGCCGGTCTCGCCGCCCTCGGGGCTGGTGCGGCGCACCGAGATCGGCACCAGGTCCTGCTGGATCTTGCCGTTGGCGTACGCCTTGGCGGCCTTCTCCTGCGAGCGCACCGCGTACTCGTCGGCGCGCTGCTTGGTGATGCTCGGGTAGCGGTCGTGCAGGTTCTCCGCGGTCATGCCCATGAACAGGGCCGACTCGTCCACCAGCTTCTCGCTCACGAACCGCGGGTTCGGGTCCACGCCCTCGCCCATCGGGTGGCGGCCCATGTGCTCGACGCCACCGGCGATGACGGCGTCGTAGGCGCCGAACGCGATCGAACCGGCGGTGGTCGTCACGGCGGTCAGCGCGCCGGCGCACATCCGGTCGATGGAGTAGCCCGGCACGGACTGCGGCAGACCGGCGAGGATCCCGGCGGTACGGCCGAGGGTGAGGCCCTGGTCGCCGATCTGGGTGGTCGCGGCGATGGCGACCTCGTCGATCTGCTTGGGGTCCAGGCCGGGGTTGCGGCGCAGCAGCTCCCGGATCGCCTTCACGACGAGGTCGTCGGCGCGAGTCTCGTGGTAGATGCCCTTCGGGCCCGCCTTGCCGAACGGGGTGCGGACGCCGTCGACGAAGACGACGTCCCTGACGGTACGAGGCACGATGGCTCTCCTCCATGGTGCGGGACGCTGAGCGCTTGCTTAAGCCCATGCTACTTGCGAGTAATGTAGCTGCACAGTCCCGGCGGGGCCAGCGGTGAAGGTCACACCACGGTAAGTACCGCGGTCGGCAGGTTGGCGTGATCTCGACGGCCCGGGCGCGCCCCCGCCGGAGCGTGCTCGGGCCGTCGTGGTGCGTCCTTCGCTCCTGCGGCGATCAGGCGTCCTTCGTCAGCGCCGCGACCAGCACGGGTGTCACCAGCTCGACCTGCCACGGACGCGCGCCGTAGCCGGACAGCGCGGCCGAGACGGTGGCGGCGTCGACCACGCCCGGCGGCTGCCAGCACAGGCGGCGGACCGTGTCCGGGGAGATCAGGTTCTCCTGGGGCATGGAGAGCTGCTCGGCCAGCGAGGTCACGGCGGCCCGCGCGGCGGACAGGCGGGCTGCGGCCGAGGGGTCCTTGTCGGCCCACGCCCTGGGCGGCGGCGGGCCCGTCACCGGCTGGCCCGGCTGCGGCAGCTCCGCCTCCGGCAGCGCCTTGGCCCGGTCCACGGCGGCCTGCCACTGCTCCAGCTGCCGGCGCCCGGTGCGGTGCCCGAACCCGTTCAGCGCGGCGAGGGCGTGCACATTGCCCGGCAGGGCCAGCGCCGCCTCCACGATCGCGGTGTCCGGCAGCACCTTGCCCGGCGACACGTCGCGCCGCTGGGCGATGCGGTCCCGCGTCTCCCACAGCTCCCGCACGACGGCCAGCTGCCGGCGGCGCCGTACCTTGTGCATCCCGGAGGTGCGGCGCCAGGGTTCCTTGCGGGGCTCGGCGGGCGGGGCGCTCGCGATGGCGTCGAACTCCTGGAGGGCCCACTCCAGCTTGCCCTGCCGGTCCAGCTCCTTCTCCAGGGCGTCGCGCAGGTCCACCAGGAGTTCCACGTCCAGCGCGGCGTAGCGCAGCCAGGGCTCGGGCAGCGGGCGGGTGGACCAGTCGACCGCGGAGTGGCCCTTCTCCAGGACGAAGCCGAGGACGTTCTCCACCATGGCGCCGAGGCCCACCCGGGGGAACCCGGCGAGCCGGCCGGCCAGCTCGGTGTCGAACAGCCGGGTCGGCACCATGCCTATCTCGCGCAGACAGGGCAGGTCCTGGGTGGCGGCGTGCAGCACCCACTCGACGCCGGACAGCGCCTCGCCGAGGGCGGAGAGGTCGGGGCAGGCGACGGGGTCGATCAGCGCGGTGCCGGCGCCCTCGCGGCGCAGCTGCACCAGATAGGCGCGCTGTCCGTAGCGGTAGCCGGAGGCGCGCTCGGCGTCCACGGCCACGGGGCCCGAGCCGGCGGCGAAGGCGGCGACCACCTCGGCGAGCGCGGCCTCGTCGGCGATCACGGGCGGAATGCCCTCGCGGGGTTCGAGCAGGGGTGTCGGCGCCTCCGTCACAGAAGATCCGGGCTCGTCGGGAGGCGTTTCTCCGTTGCTGCGCCGGGTGCTGTCTGCTGCGGTGTCTTGGGCGTCGGTCACCTGTCAAGGGTATCCAT
The DNA here is from genome assembly GCF_051980735.1 of Streptomyces sp. SCPE 10. Classification (NCBI taxonomy): domain Bacteria; kingdom Bacillati; phylum Actinomycetota; class Actinomycetes; order Kitasatosporales; family Streptomycetaceae; genus Streptomyces; species Streptomyces sp. SCPE 10. The sequence goes on from NZ_CP197069.1 coordinate 6,017,524, forward strand.
GCGTGGACAGCGCCCGTCGCCGGAACGTTCCGTCGACGGGCGCCGAGGGGTCGTAAACCAGTCAGGGCGGTGAAACCGCCGGTTCACGCGGGTGAACCGGCCGCTCTCCGGAAGGGGGCAAGGGCATCGTCGGCGGTCAGTGGATGATCCCGGTGCGCAGGGCCACGGCGACCATGCCGGCCCGGTCACCGGTGCCCAGCTTGCGGGCGATACGGGCGAGGTGGCTCTTCACGGTGAGGGCGGACAGGCCCATGGAGACGCCGATGGCCTTGTTCGACTGGCCCTCCGCGACCAGTCGCAGCACCTCGACCTCGCGTCCGGACAGTTCGCGGTAGCCGCCCGGGTGGCTCGGGGCACCCGGGGGGCGGCGGTGCATGCGGGCGGCGGCGCCGAGGGGAGCGGCGCCGGGCCGGGTGGGGAGTCCGATATTGGTACGGGTGCCGGTGACGACATAGCCCTTGACCCCGCCGGCCAGGGCGTTGCGGACCGCGCCGATGTCGTCGGCGGCGGAGAGGGCGAGCCCGTTGGGCCAGCCCGCCGCGCGGGTCTCGGACAGCAGGGTCAGGCCGGAGCCGTCGGGCAGGTGGACGTCGGCGACGCAGATGTCGCGGGGGTTGCCGATGCGGGGACGAGCCTCCGCGATGGACGAGGCCTCGATGACGTCGCGCACACCGAGCGCCCACAGATGGCGGGTGACGGTGGAGCGCACGCGCGGGTCGGCCACGACCACCATGGCGGTCGGCTTGTTCGGGCGGTAGGCGACCAGGCTTGCGGGTTGCTCAAGGAGAACGGACACCAGGCCTCCTGGGTGGGGGGACGGGGCCGGCTTGTGGGGAAGAAGCCGGGACGAACCGTGCTTTCAAGGTCACAGTCGTCTTCGGCAGCAAACGTGTCCGCCTTTAGGGAGTGATCACGATCTAGTGAGTAACAATCTGCGCAATTCGGACACGCGATCGATCACCCGAAGATCGAATCGGTCCGAGCGGGTGCGATTCGAGAGCGCAATGTGGCCGTATCGACAAAGAGATGGTCAATAAGGCGCCCAAGAGGATGACGACGGCCGAAACCGGCCGTCACCTCACCGGGACTGCGGACCCCTGCGCTGCGGCAGCGTCACCACCGAGGCGTCGCCGGGACCGGCCGGCGGCAGCCCCCCGACCTGCGCCAGCAGATCGCACCAGGACGCCAGGTGGGCCGCCGCGTCCGGCACCCCGCCCAGCCCCTCGCGGGGCGTCCAGGACGCCCGGATCTCGATCTGCGAGGCGGACGGCCGGTCGGCGAGACCGCCGAAGTAGTGGGAGCCGGCCCGCGTGACCGTACCGCTGGGCTCGCCGTAGCCGAGGCCGCGCGCCTGGAGCGCCCCGGTCAGCCACGACCAGCACACCTCCGGCAGCAGCGGATCGGCCGCCATCTCCGGCTCCAGCTCCGCCCGCACCAGCGTCACCAGCCGGAACGTGCCCCGCCACGCGTCATGCCCGGCCGGGTCGTGCAGCAGCACCAGACGCCCGTCGGCCAGCTCCTGGTCGCCGTCGACCACCACCGCCTCCAGCGCGTACGCGTACGGCGCGAGCCGCTGCGGCGCGGGGGTCGGCTCCACCTCGACCTGCGGCCGCAGCCGGCAGGCGCGCAGGGCGTCGACCGCGGCCCGGAACGCCGGCGGACCCGCGGCACCCGAGTGCCGGTCCGCCTCCTCGGTGTCCTTCACGTCGCCCAATCCGTCAGCGCCTTCCGACATTCGTCCGTGAGCCGCAGCCATGCGGGGAAGAGTAAGGGGAACCGGGCCCCTGCGCAGGCAAGACACCCCGCGACGTGCGCTTCCTCGCCGCCTGCGCACGGCCGCCCGCGGCGGCATGCGAAACTTTTCCCGTGACCGCCAACGAGGCCCTTGCGGGCAAGCAGCCGACCCAGACGTACGACAGCGCCTTCCTCAAGGCGTGCAGGCGCGAGCCCGTGCCGCACACCCCCGTCTGGTTCATGCGCCAGGCCGGCCGCTCCCTGCCCGAGTACCGCAAGGTGCGCGAGGGAGTCCCCATGCTGGAGTCCTGCACGCGGCCCGAGCTGGTCACCGAGATCACCCTCCAGCCGGTGCGGCGGCACCACGTGGACGCGGCGATCTACTACAGCGACATCGTCGTCCCACTGAAGGCCATCGGCCTCGACCTGGACATCAAGCCCGGCGTCGGCCCGGTCGTCGAGCAGCCCATCCGCACCCGAGCCGACCTGGCCCGGCTGCGCGACCTCACCCCCGAGGACGTCTCCTACGTCACCGAGGCCGTCGGGATGCTCACCCGCGAGCTGGGGTCCACCCCGCTGATCGGCTTCGCGGGCGCCCCCTTCACCCTCGCCAGCTACCTGGTCGAGGGCGGCACGTCGCGCACGTACGAGAACGCCAAGGCGATGATGTACGGCGACCCCGAACTCTGGGCCGACCTGCTGGACCGCCTCGCCGACATCACGACCGCCTTCCTCAAGGTGCAGATCGAGGCCGGCGCCTCCGCGGTGCAGCTCTTCGACTCCTGGGCCGGTGCGCTCGCCCCCGCCGACTACCGGCGCTCGGTGCTGCCCGCCTCGGCGAAGGTCTTCGACGCGGTCGCGGAGTACGGGGTGCCGCGCATCCACTTCGGCGTCGGCACCGGCGAGCTGCTGGGGCTGATGGGCGAGGCCGGCGCGGACGTCGTCGGTGTCGACTGGCGCGTCCCGCTGGACGAGGCCGTGCGCCGCGTCGGTCCCGGCAAGGCGCTCCAGGGCAACCTCGACCCGACCGTGCTGTTCGCAGGCAAGGACGCCGTCGAGACCAAGGCCCAGGAGGTGCTGGACGCCGCCGCCGGTCTGGAGGGGCACGTCTTCAACCTCGGCCACGGTGTGCTCCCCACCACCGACCCGGACGCGCTGACCCGCCTCGTGGAGTACGTGCACGGCGCGAGCGCCCGCTGACCCACCAGGGCGAACACCCTCCGGCCCCCGGCACCGCCGGGGGCCGGACGCGTTTTCGGGCGGCCGCTGTCGCCGTCGGTGCGCTGGTGAGCCGGTCACGGTGCACGCACGGGCAACACCGGGAGGGCGAGGGATCCTAGCGTTCTCGTCGGCGGCCGAGTGGGCCCGCGGTCCGGTCCGCCTCGGCGACCACCCGGCACCCGGCCGTCACGCGTCCCGATCCCCGGAAAGGCACCCTGACATGGCCACGCCCGCCGCCCCCGTCGTCGAACGAGTCGAGGACAAGCACCGCTACGAGATCCTGGTCGACGGCGAACTCGCGGGTTTCACCGAGTACCTGGACCGTGACGAGCAGCGCGTCTTCTACCACACCGAGGTCGGCGACGCCTTCGCCGGACAGGGCCTCGCCGCCCGCCTGGTCGAGCAGGCCCTGACCGACGTACGGCAGGCGGGGAAGCGCGTCGTGCCGGTCTGCCCCTACGTGGCGTCGTTCCTGCGCAAGCACGAGGAGTTCGCCGACATCGCCGACCCGGTCACCCCGGACGTCAGGCACTGGCTCCGCCAGGCCCTGAGCTGACCGCCCCCGCCAGACACTTCCGAAGAAAGAACACACAGCCATGCCGTACATCACCGTGGGCCAGGAGAACTCCGCCCCGATCGACCTCTACTACGAGGACCACGGAACCGGGCAGCCGGTCGTCCTCATCCACGGCTTCCCGCTCGACGGCAACTCCTGGGAGCGGCAGAGCGCGGTGCTGCTCGACGCGGGCTACCGCGTGATCACCTACGACCGCCGCGGCTTCGGGCAGTCCAGCCGGCCGACGACCGGTTACGACTACGACACCTTCGCGGCCGACCTGAACACCGTGCTGGAGACCCTCGACCTGCGGGACGCCGTCCTGGTCGGCTTCTCCATGGGCACCGGCGAGGTCGCCCGGTACGTGTCCGCCCACGGCTCCGCCCGCGTGGCCAAGGTCGCCTTCCTGGCCTCGCTGGAGCCCTGCCTGCTCCAGACCGACGACAACCCGGACGGGGTCGCCCCCAAGGAGTTCTTCGACGGCGTCGTCGCGGCCGTGAAGGCGGACCGCTACGCGTACTACACCGACTTCTTCCGGGACTTCTACAACCTCGACGAGAACCTCGGCACGCGGATCAGCGAGGAGGCCGTCCGCAACAGCTGGAACGTCGCGGCGGGCGGCGGCTTCTTCGCCGCGGCCGCCGCACCGTCGACCTGGTACACCGACTTCCGGGCCGACATCCCCGCCATCGACGTGCCGGCCCTGATCGTGCACGGCACCGCCGACCGCATCCTGCCCGCCGACGGCACCGCGCGGCCGTTCCACCGGGCGCTGCCGTCCGCCGACTACCTGGAGATCGAGGGCGCCCCGCACGGCCTGCTGTGGACCCACGCCGACGAGGTCAACGCGGCCCTCCTCGCCTTCCTGGAGAAGTGAGCCCGGTCCGGCGCGCGCCGTCGCGGCGGTGGCGTGGGCCGGGCCTCATGCGGGCCCGGGACCCCGGGGAGGAGCACCGGGTCGCCACCTCTCTGGAACTCCTCTTCGACCTGTGCTTCGCGGTCGCCGTGAGCCAGGCGTCCGCCGGGCTGCGCGCCGCGGTGGGCGCGGGGCACGGCACGGCGGGGGTGCTGCACTTCGCGATCGTCTTCTTCAGCGTGTGGTGGGCCTGGATGAACCTCACCTGGTTCGCCTCCGCCTACGACCCTGACGACGACGTCCCCTACCGGTTGACGGTGTTCGCCCAGATCACCGGGTCGCTGATCCTCGCGGCCGGGGTGCTGCGGGCGTTCGACGGGGACGACCTGAGCGTGATCACCCTGGGGTACGTGGTGATGCGGTGCGCGCTGGCCGGGCTCTGGCTGCGCGCCGCTCGGGCGGACCCGCGGCGGCGCCGGACGGCGCTGCGCTTCGCCACCGGGGTGGTGGCGTGCCAGCTCGGCTGGGTGGCGCTGCTGCTCCTGCCCGCGGGGGTCCGGCCGGCCGGTGTCGCGCTGCTGGTGGTGGGGGAGGTGTGCGTCCCGGTGTGGGCGCAGGCCGCCGGGACGACCCCCTGGCATCCGCGTCACATCGCCGAGCGGTACGCGTCGTTCACCCTGATCGTGCTCGGCGAGTCCGTCGCCTCCGCCACGGCCGCCGTGCGCACCGCCTTCGACGAGCACCGCGGCACCTGGCAGCTGTGCGCGGTGGCGGCGGGCGGTCTGCTGACGGTCTTCGCCATGTGGTGGCTGTACTTCGCCCGGCCCGCCCACACCCTGCTCGCCACCACCCACCGGGGGCCCGGCAGAAGGTTCCGGTGGGCCTACGGCCACTACCTGATCTTCGCGTCGGCCGCCGCCGTCGGGGCGGGCCTGGCCGTCGAGGCCGACCAGGTCACCCATCGCACCGGCATCGCCGCGCAGGCCGCGGGCGCCATGGTCGCCGTACCGGCGGCCGTCTTCCTGACCACGGTGTGGGCGCTGCACCTGCGGCCCCACCACCGGGGCGTCGCGCGGGGAGCACCCTTCCTCGGCACGGCCGTCCTCGTCCTCGCGTCGGCCTTCTCCCCGGTGCCCGCACTGGCCACCGGAGCCCTGTCGGCGCTGCTCGCCGCCGTGGTCACCGTGCAGGGGGCGCGCACGGCGGGGAGTCGAGGAACCCCGAGACCGAGGGGGCGGGCCGGTCGGAGCCCGCGTGGCCCGTCGGACACCCGATGAGGCGCTTGAGTGCGCCCGCTGTGCCCAGGACGCCTTCCGGCGGTCCTGGGCACCGGCGTATGCGGCGGAGCCCACCGCGGCCTCGGCGAGGCCCGCTCCTGCTTCCGCCGCCTCCTCGCAAGGAGCCCCACGGCCGGTGCGCCGTCGGCACACGACCCGTGCGCGCTCGGCGCACTCCCCGCCCCCGGAGGACGGCCGGCGTCCCGGCCCACCGCCGTGAACGCCTGAATGCGCCGTATTCTGCCGTCGGGCGAGGGGACGGAGAAGGTGTGTCGGGCGAGAGTCCGTTCGGGGCCGTGCTGCGCGGACTGCGTCAGCGGGGCCGGCTGACCATGGAGGAACTGGCCGAGGCGTCGGGGGTGAGCGTCCGGGCGATCGGCGACATGGAGCGGGGGCGCAGCCGGGTCCCGCAGCGGCGCACGGTGGTGGCGCTCGCCGAGGGACTGGGGCTCGCGGACGCGGAGCGGGAAGCGCTGATCACGGCGGCGCGGTCGGCGCGTCCGGCGCGTGTGGTGGCGGCCGGAGCGGCCGTGCCGCCGCGGTCCGTGCGGGACTTCACCGGGCGCGGCCCGCAGCTGGCGTTCCTGCGGAAGGCGGCGCGACGCGCCCGCGCCGGCACGGGCGCGTCGGTCGCGGTGGTCTCCGGCCCTCCGGGGTGCGGGAAGACCACGCTGGCGCTGAAGGCGGCGGCGGACCTGGCGGGCACCTTCCCCGACGGGTGCTTCGTGGTGGACCTGCACGGGGTGGCGGGCCCGGTGGACCCGGGCGAGGCGTCGCTGCAACTGCTGAGGGCGCTGGGGGTGTCGGACCGGCGGCTGGGGCAGGAGGACGCGCCGGGCCACGCGGGACTGCTGCGGGCGCTGCTCGCCGAGCGCCGGTGTCTGGTGGTGCTGGACAACGCCCGGGACGAGGGACAGGTACGGTCGCTGCTGCCCGCCGGCGGCGAGAGTCTGGTCCTGGTCACCAGCCGGCGGCCCCTGACGGGGCTGGAGGACGTCGACCGGCTGGCGTTGGCCGAGATGGCGCAGTCCGAGGCGGTGCAGCTGCTGCGCCGGATCCTCGGTGCCGAGCGCGCCGACGCGGAAGCCGAACAGGTCGCGCGGGTGGCGCGGTTGTGCGGGCGGCTGCCGCTGGCCCTGCGCGTGGCGGGCAACTGGCTGACGGCGCGCTCGGGGTGGAGCGTGGCCCACCTGGCCCGGCGCCTGGCCGACGAGGAGCGTCGGCTGGGTGCGCTCGCCGTCGGCGACGTGCGGGTGGAGGCGGCCTTCGAACTCTCCTACCGGCAGCTGACCCCCCAGGCCGCCCGGCTGCTGCGCCTGCTGAGCCTGGTCCCGGCGCCGGACATGACCGCCGCCTACGGCGCGGCCCTGGGCGGGACCGGCGTGTTCGAGGCCGAGGACGTGATGGAGGAGCTGATCGAGGCCGGGCTGCTGCAGGTCGCCTACCACGGCCGCTACCAACTGCACGACCTGCTCCGGCTGTTCGCCCGTGCCCGGCTGTCCGGGGAGGAGACACCCGGCGAACGGGAGGCGGCCGAGGGCCGGCTGCGGCGGTGGCTGCTGGACACCGCCACGGTCGCCGGCCGCTGGTTCAAGTCCGCCTACGGGGCGCCGCCGTCGTCCTGGCGGGGCCTGCACCCGCTGGAGAGTGCCGAGGAGGCGGGGGCCTGGCTCCGCAGCGAGGCCCCCGCCTGGCTCGCCGCGCTGCGCGATGCCGCGCACCGGGGTGAGCACACGCGGGTCGTGGAGACCGCCGACGCCATGGAGTGGTTCTGCGACCTGTGGGTCTTCTGGGGCCACTGGCCCGAGGTCTTCCGGCTGTCGGGTGAGTCCGCCGCCGCGCTTGACGACCCGAAGGCGCGGGCCCTCCACCTCAACATGCACGCCTGGGCCCTGACCGTCTGCGAGCGCCGCCACCGAGAGGCCCTCCAACGGGCCGACGAAGCACTGGACTGCGCCCGCCGCGCACGGGACGTCTCCCAGGAAGCCGCGGCCCTGATGCACGCGGCGAGCGCGCTGCGGTATCTCGGCGAGGTGCGGGCATCCGCCGAGAAGTCCCTGGCCTCCATCGAGGTGTCGAAAGCCGCCGGGGCGCACGAGGTCTGGCTGAACGCCATGCTGAGCCACGCGGCCACCCTGCGCCTGCTCGGCCGGCCCGAGCAGGCCCTCGCCCACGACACGCGCCTCATCGCCTTCCTCGACGCTCCCGACTGCCCGGTGCGCGGGCACGTCGCCGCACTCACCCGGGCCCATGCGACCCACGGCCTCGGCCGTGACCACGCCGCCCTCGGGCGCTGGCGCGAGGCCGCCGACCACTATCGCGACGCCCTGGTCCAGTCCGAGCGCATCGGCCTGACCTACCGAACGGGCCAGGCGCTGGTGTACCTGGGGCCGGCCCTGATCGAACTGGGGGAGACGGAGGAAGCCCGCACCCGCCTGCGCCAGCTCCTGGACCTCGGCGAGGACGTGGTGGACCCCGAGTCGCTGAAGACCGCGCGCAGGCTCCTGGACTCGCTCCCCGCCGAGTGAGCCACGCCGGCCGGGACCGGCGCGGGCGGGCGGCGTCCGCGCCCGGTGCTCTGACGGGCAACGTCCCGTACGTTCCCCGGCAACCCCCGAACACCGAGGGTTTTAGGGTCAATTGCGCAGACTGCCACCCCTCGAACCTGCTGGACGGGTAGACATGACTCAGCCGTTTCACAGCGCCGCCGAAACCTCGGTCACCGACGAGGTGGTGGTGCACGTCATCGTCGCGGACGAACCGCCGGTGTCCCTGCCCGCCGAGCTCCGCTACGACCGGTCGGACCCCTACGCCGTGTGCCTCTCCATCGGGATGACCTCGACCGGCACGGTCGACTGGGTGTTCGCACGCAGCCTCCTGTCGCAGGGGCTGAGCCGGCCGGCGGGCGTCGGGGACATCCTGGTGACACCCCGGCACGGCGGGCCCCGGCACGCGGTGCGGATCGTCGTCAGGTCCCCGGCCGGAGCGGCCGTGCTGTACATCGCGGTCTCGGCGGTGACCGCGTTCCTGGAACGGACCCGCGCGGTCGTGCCGCCGGGTGCCGAGGGGCTGTTCCTCGACCTGGACCGCGTGCTCGCCGAACTGCTGGCGGACGACGCGTGACGGGCCGCTTCGGCCCGCCGCCGCGCGGGCGACGACCGGGAACGCGGCCACCGTCGGCGGCGGGGCGGAATCAGCCGCCGTACCGGTGCAGGGCGACGTGCACGGTGTCGAGGATCTGGAGGCGGGCCGCCCGGGCGGCGTCCGTGTCGTGCAGCGGGGCGAGCACCATGAAGCCGTGGATCGTCCCGTGGTAGCGCATCGAGACCACCGCCACGCCGGCCGCGCGGAGCTTCGCCGCGTAGGCCTCGCCCTCGTCGCGCACCACGTCGGCCTCGCTGGTGACCACCAGAGTCGGAGGCAGTCCGGTCAGCTGCTCCAGGGATGCCTGCAACGGCGACGCGGTGGCCTCGCTGCGCTGCCGTACGTCGGGCAGGTACTGGTCCCAGAACCAGCGCATGGTCTCCCGGCCGAGGAAGTAGCCCTTGGCGAACTCCTGGTACGACGGGGTGTCGAAGTCGGCGTCGGTGACCGGGCAGAGCAGCACCTGCTGGAGCAGCCGCACTCCGCCGCGCTCCTTGGCGAGCAGGGTCAGCGCCGCCACCAGGTTGGCTCCCGCGGAGTCGCCCACCGCGGCCATCCGGCTCCCGTCCAGGCCGATCTCGGCGCCCCGTTCGTGGATCCACCGCGCGACCGCGTAACACTGCTCGACGGCGACCGGGTACCGCGCCTCGGGGGCGCGCTCGTACTCCACGAAGACCACCGCCGCGTCCGCGCCGAGCGCCAGTTCGCGCACCAGGCGCTCATGGGTGCCGGCGTCGCCCAGCACCCAGCCGAGGCCGTGCAGGAACAGCACGACGGGGATCTCGCCGACGCTGTCGGCGGGCCTGACCACCTTCACCCGGACGTGCCCGGTCGGCCCGCCCGGGAGCGCGAGCCACTCCGCCGAGGTCGCCGCCTCGTCGAGCGGGTCGCCCACGTCCTGGAGACGGGCCAGGCCCAGCCGGGCCTGTTCCGGGTCCCGGCCGCCCGCCGACGGCAGGCCGGCGTGCCGGGCCACCAGGGCCCGGGTGGGGCGGTCCAGGACGGGGTGCCGGACAGAGGAGGGAGCGAAGTCGGACACACGATCTCCTGCCGGCAGGGCCAAGGGGCGGAAAGACGAAAAGGGGCTGTTCGCTGTGAGGGCTGGGGGAGGGCGGTACACCACGGGGCCGGCCGGGTGCCGGGCCGGGGCGCCGCCGCGGGCACAGGGCGGTCCGCAACGTTTCGACCGGGGACCTTACCCGTTGGCCGGCACGGGGTCGGCCGCCGGGTGGGCCGGTGCCGTGGACGCCGAACGCGGGCTCGGGAAGATCCCGGGCGCGGGCGCGGCCGCCGCGGACCGCCCGCCGTCCCCCGGGGTGGTGCGCTGGTTGCGCCAGTCACGGGGGGAGACACCGTAGGCAGCGCGGAAGGCCCGGCTGAAGTGGGCGGGGTTGACGAAGCCCCAGCGCTGGGCGACCGCGGACACGGTGGGGGTCGTCCTGCCGCGGCGGGCCAGCTCCCGGCCGCACTCCTCCAGGCGCCGCTGCTGGATGAGCCGGCCGACGGTGGTGCCCTCGCCCTGGAACAGCCGGTGCAGGTACCGCACGGAGATCCGGTGGGTGCGGGCGATGCTCTCCGGTGACAGGTCCGGGTCGCCCAGGTTCCGGTTGATGTGCTCGCGGATACGCGTCAGCAGGTGGCCGCGGGCGGTGTCCGCGTCCGGGCCGCCCGGATGGGCCCGCTCGGCTATCAGAGTGGCGAACAGGTCGACGACATTGCCGGCCAGCCGGTCCGCGACGGCCGGCGGATAGCCGTCCGCCGAGGAGGCCAGGGTGGCCAGGAACGGCAGCAGCATCGCGCCGAAGCCGTCCCCGGTGCCGATGGCGTTGCCCGTTACCTGCCGGATGTCGGTGTCCGTCAGGCCCAGCACGCGCCGCGGCAGTTGGAAGATGTGCGTGGTGAACCGCTGCGGGTAGTCGAAGGAGTACGGCCGGGTGGTGTCGTAGACGACGAGATCACCCTCGCCCACCTCGGCCCTGCGGCCGTCCTGGATGAAGGTGGCGGTGCCGGACACCTGGACACCGACCGCGACCAGTTCCTGCGGCGAACGGGCGATCAGCGCCGGGGTGCGGCTGACCCGGTTGGCGTCCGCCTCCAGGGTGGAGACCTGGAGGTACCCGAGACGGTTGGTGGCGATCCGGCCGTCGAACGGGCCGTCGCCGCGCGGCGCGACCGTCATCGGCACCAGTGTCCTGCTCACCGCGTTGTTCCAGTACACGACCTTGTCCCGGTCCGGCACGGAGGCCGTCGTCAACACCGTACTCACGTTGTTCTCCCCTCAGGGGGCGTTGCTTCGGGGCTGTGGCGGACGGGAACGGGACGGCCGGCCGCGTGACGCCCGGGAGGGCCGCGGCCGGTGCCCGGCTGAGCCGGACGGTACGTCGTACGGGCAGCGACCTCGCTGGAGCGCAACCGGACCGCATCGGCGAGGCCCGGGTTCCCGCCCGCACCGAACAGCCAAGCAGCGGACCCCCCGCGTCTCCAGGCAGAACCGCAGGCAGAAATCGCGCGAGCGGACACGCGCCCCGCGTGCCGTGCCCTGTCGGAACAGACGTGCGCTGTCGGAACAGAACGGTGCGCCGTCAGGCAGGAAACGACCGGTCGGGGCCGGGAGCGTCGGCGCGGGCCGGTTCCGGCCGGTCGGCCCCGCCCCGGTGCGCCTACCAGACCTGCCGCGGCCGCGCCCTGCCGCCGAAGAGGATGCCGGGCGGCTGCGGCGGGGGCGGGGTGCCGGCCTTGAGCGGCAGGGCGATCAGCAGACCCACCAGGAAGCCGATCACATGGGCCGCGTACGCCACCGTCCCGGCGTCCGAGACCGCCTGCCCGGACGAGTACACGGCCTGGAGCACGAACCAGAAGCCCAGCACCAGCCAGGCGGGCAGCCGCAGCGGCAGGAAGATCAGGAACGGCACCAGCACCCAGACCCGCGCCCTCGGCCACAGCACGATGTAGGCGCCGAGCACCCCGGCGATCGCGCCGGACGCACCGATCAGCGGATCGGCCGAGCCCGCGTTGAGCAGCGCGAAGCCGTATCCCGCCGCGTAGCCGCAGACCACGTAGAAGAGGAAGAAGCGGATGTGGCCCATCCGGTCCTCGACGTTGTTGCCGAAGATCAGCAGGAACAGCATGTTGCCCAGCAGATGCAGCCAGCTGCCGTGCACGAACATCGCCGTGAACACCGACAGCGGCGGCGACTTCCGGTAGGCGGGCGGCGCCACCACACAGCCCGGGCCGTGCGGGCCGATCCCCACCTGGCCGGTCGGCACCAGATGCGGCAACTGGCCGTGGACCAGCTCCCTCGGGACCGCGGCGAAGCGGTTCATGAAGGCTTCCAGATGGCACAGCTGCGCCAGGTTCTCCGCGCCGGTCACGGAGCCGGGCATGCCGGGCGTGGACAGGAACACGAGGACGTTCGCGAGGATCAGGGCGTACGTCACCCAGGGGGTGCGCCGCACCGGATTGACGTCATGGACGGGGATGACCACACCCAAGTAGTGCCCGCCGGTCCCTGCGCCAATCGGGTGGTCCCCGCGCCGGTCAGCCTTCCCGCACCTTCGCGGCCGCCTTGCGCGCCGCCACCAGCACCGGGTCCCACACCGGCGAGAACGGCGGCGCGTAGCCGAGGTCGAGGGCGGTCATCTGCTCCACGGTCAGCCCCGCGGTCAGCGCCACCGCGGCGATGTCCACCCGTTTCGCCGCCCCCTCCCGGCCCACGATCTGCACACCCAGCAGCCGCCCGGTGCGGCGCTCGGCGAGCATCTTGACCGTCATCGGGGAGGCGCCCGGGTAGTAGCCGGCCCGGCTGGTCGACTCGATGGTGACCGTCTCGTAGCGCAGGCCCACCCGGCGGGCGTCCTTCTCGCGCAGCCCGGTGCGGGCGATCTCCAGGTCGCAGACCTTGCTGACCGCCGTGCCGACCACCCCCGGGAAGGTGGCGTAGCCGCCGCCCGCGTTGGTGCCGATGACCTGGCCGTGCTTGTTGGCGTGGGTGCCCAGCGGGACGTACTGCTCCTGCCCGGAGACCAGGTTCAGCACCTCCACACAGTCCCCGCCCGCCCAGATGTTCTCGTGACCGCGCACCCGCATGGCCAGGTCGGTGAGCAGCCCCCCGTGGGCGCCGAGCGGCAGCCCGGCGGCGCGCGCGAGCGCGGTCTCCGGGCGCACGCCGATGCCGAGGACCACCACGTCGGCGGGGTACTCGGCGTGCTGGGTGGCCACCGCGCGGACCCGGCCGTCCGCACCGGTGAGGATCTTGGTGACCTCGGCGTCGTTCACCATGGTGATGCCCAAGCCCTCCATGGCGCGGTGCACCAGGCGGCCCATGTCCGGGTCCAGGGTGGACATCGGCTCCTGGCCGCGGTTGACGACCGTCACCTCGAAACCCCGGTCGATCAGGGCCTCGGCCATCTCCACGCCGATGTACCCGGCGCCCACGACCACCGCGCGCCGCCCCCGGGCCCGGGTCAGGGTGTCCAGGAGCGCCTGCCCGTCGTCCAGGGTCTGCACCCCGTGCACCCCGGGGGCGTCCGCGCCCGGCAGCTCCGGGCGCACCGGACGGGCCCCGGTGGCGATCACCAGACGGTCGTACGACGTCCACGACTCGGCGCCGGAGTCGACGTCCCGCGCCCGCACCCGCCCGCCGGACACGTCCAGCTCCGTGACCTCGGTGCGCAGCCGCAGGTCGATGCCCCGGGCGCGGTGCTCCTCGGGGGTGCGGGCGATCAGCGCGTCCCGCTCGGCGACCGCGCCGCCCACCCAGTACGGGATGCCGCACGCCGAGTAGGAGGTGAAGTGACCGCGCTCGAACGCCACGATCTCCAGCTCCTCGGGCCCCTTCATCCGCCGCGCCTGCGACGCCGCCGACATGCCGGCCGCGTCCCCGCCGACGACGACCAGCCGCTCCCGCCCCTGATGCACGCTCATGGGGGCAACGCTAAACGCTCACCGGGCCGCGCGGCACCGGGGGACCTGTGGCCCTACCAGCACGGTCGGCGGCGTCTGAGAGAGTGGGGGCCATGAGCACAACGGGTACGAGTCCGGGGCAGGTCGTCGTCATCGGAGCCGGTATCGCCGGGCTGGCCGCCGCGCACCGGCTGCTGACGCGCGGCGCGCGGGTGACGGTGCTGGAGGCCGCCGACCGGGTCGGCGGCAAGCTGCTGCCCGGCGAGATCGCGGGCGTCCGGGTCGACCTGGGCGCCGAGTCGATGCTGGCCCGCCGACCCGAGGCGGTGGCCCTCGCCCGCGAGACGGGCCTCGCCGACCGGCTCCGGCCGCCCGCCGTCGCGAGCGCCGCCATCTGGACCCGGGGCGCCCTGCGCCCCATGCCCAAGGGCCATGTGATGGGCGTGCCCGGCACCGCCGCCGCCCTCTCCGGCGTCCTGTCCGAGGAAGGCCTGGCCCGCATCGAGCGGGACGCCGAACTGCCCCGCACCGAGGTCGGCGACGACGTGGCGGTGGGCGAGTACGTGGCGGCCCGGCTCGGCCGCGAGGTCGTGGACCGCCTGGTCGAGCCCCTGCTCGGCGGGGTGTACGCGGGCGACGCGTACCGCCTCTCGATGCGCTCGGCCGTCCCCCAGCTCTTCCAGGCCGCCCGCGCGCACACCTCCCTCACCGAGGGCGTCCGCGAGATCCAGGCGAAGGCGGCGGCGAGCCGGCAGACCGGGCCCGTCTTCATGGGCATCGAGGGCGGCGTGGGCACCCTGCCGCTCGCGGTCGCCGAGTCGGTGCGGGCGCGCGGCGGCGAGATCCTCACCGGCACCCCGGTCACCGCGCTGCGCCGCGAGCCCGCCGGCGGCTGGCGCGTCACCGCCGGGGAGCGCGAGCTGCGCGCCGACGCCGTGGTCGTCGCCGTACCCGCGCCGGCCGCCGCGCGGCTGCTGCGCGAGGAGTCCCCGGCGGCCGCCGCCGAACTGTCCGCCGTCGAGTACGCCTCGATGGCCCTGATCACCCTCGCCTACCGGCGCGCCGACCTGTCCCTGCCCGAGGGCAGCGGCTTCCTGGTCCCGCCGGTCGACGGACGCACCATCAAGGCCGCCACCTTCGCCTCCCAGAAGTGGGGCTGGATCGCCGAGGACGACCCCGAGACGGTCGTGCTGCGCACCTCCGTCGGACGGTACGGCGAGACCGCGGTGCTCGGCCGGGACGACGCCGACCTGGTCGACGTCTCCCGGCACGACCTGCGCGAGGCCGCCGGCGTCGAGGCCGCACCCGTGGAGACCCGCGTCACCCGCTGGACCGACGGACTGCCCCAGTACCCGGTCGGGCACCACGCGCGCGTGGCCCGGATCCGTGAGCACATCGCGAAGCTGCCGGGCCTCGCGGTGTGCGGCGCGCAGTACGACGGCGTGGGCATCCCGGGGTGCATCGCCAGTGCCCACGCGGCCGTGGACCAGCTGTCCGGGGATCTCGGCGGCGTCGAGGAGCTGACGGCCCACCCGGTGCAGAGCCTTCATGGCGGAGCAGGAGAATAGGAACATGAGTGACGACGCCCCCACCACCGAGTCCGGCAGGATCCCCAACAAGGGCAAGCTGGCCAAGGACCTCAACGATGTCATCCGCTACACCCTGTGGTCCGTCTTCAAGCTGAAGGACGTGCTGCCGGCCGACCGCGCGGGTTACGCCGACGAGGTCCAGGAGCTGTTCGACCAGCTCGCCGCCAAGGACGTGACCATCCGCGGCACGTACGACCTGTCCGGCATGCGGGCCGACGCGGACCTGATGATCTGGTGGCACGCCGAGAGCAGCGACCAGCTCCAGGAGGCGTACAACCTCTTCCGCCGCACCAGGCTGGGCCGCTCGCTGGAGCCGGTGTGGTCCAACATGGCGCTGCACCGCCCGGCCGAGTTCAACCGCTCGCACATCCCGGCGTTCCTCGCCGACGAGACGCCCCGCGACTACGTGAGCGTCTACCCCTTCGTGCGCTCCTACGACTGGTACCTGCTGCCCGACGAGGACCGCCGCCGCATGCTCGCCGACCACGGCAAGATGGCCCGCGGCTTCCCGGACGTGCGCGCCAACACCGTCGCCTCGTTCTCGCTCGGCGACTACGAGTGGATCCTCGCCTTCGAGGCCAACGAGCTGGCCCGCATCGTCGACCTGATGCGCCACCTGCGCGGCTCCGAGGCCCGGATGCACGTCCGCGAGGAGATCCCGTTCTTCACGGGCCGCCGCAAGGACGTCGCCCAGCTGGTGTCCGACCTGGCGTAACGGCCCGCCCGCCCGACGGCCGGACGCCCGCCGGTCAGCTCCGGCGGGCGTCCGGTTCGGGTTCCGCGTGCGGTGCGCAGGAGGCGTGCCGTTCGGGGAGGCGGCCCTCCAACAGATAGTCGTACAGGTACGTGTTGACGCATGTGTTGGGGCCGCCTCCGATGCCGTGCGTGCCCGCGTCCCGCTCGGTCACCAGCCGGGAGCCGGCGAGCCGCCGGTTCATCTCCAGCGCCCCCGCGTACGGGGCCGCCGCGTCCCGCTCGGCCGCCAGGATCAGCACCGGCGGCAGTTCGCCCGGGCCGGTGCGCACGTCCAGCGGCCGCTGCCGGGGCGCGGGCCAGTAGGCGCAGGGCAGGTTCATCCACGCGTTGTCCCACGTCTCGAACGGCGCCACCCGCGCCAGCCGGGTGTTGTCCCGGTCCCACACCGCCCAGTCCGTGGGCCAGGGCGCGTCGTTGCACTCGACGGCCGTGTAGACGGCGCCGCCGTTCTCCGCCGCGGCCGAGCCGGGGCCCGGCGCGGCCAACGCGATCAGCGGCTTCGGGTCGCCGCGCAGATACGCCGAGAGGGCGGCGGCCCGGCTCGGCCAGTAGGTGTCGTAGTACCCGGCCGTCAGGAACGCGTTCTGCAACTGGCCGGGGCCGACCTTTCCGCCCGCCGGCCTCCGGGCCAGCCGCGCGGCGGCCCTGTCGTAACCGGCCTGCACCTTCGACGGCGTGCCGCCGAGCCGGTACACGTCGTCGTGCCGGGCGATCCAGTCCCGGAAGTCCGCCCAGCGCTCCTCGAACGCGGCCGACTGGTCGAGGTTGCTGCGGTACCAGACCTTCTCCGGGTCCGGGTTCACCGCCGCGTCCAGCACCATCCGCCGCACATGGGTGGGGAACATCGCCGCGTACAGCGCGCCGAAGTAGGTGCCGTACGACGCGCCCATGAACGTCAGCCGCTGCTCGCCCAGCGCGGCCCGCAGGACGTCCAGGTCCCGGGCGTTGTTGAGGGAGTTGAAGAAGCGCAGGCCGGGACCCGAGCGCCGGGCGCAGCCGCGCGCGTACGCCTTCGCCTCGGCGACGCGCTGCCGTTTGTACGCCTGGGAGGGGTGCGTCGGCGCCTGGGTGGGCGCCTTGCCGTACCGCTTCGGGTCCTCGCAGGACAGCGGGGCCGACCGGCCGACGCCGCGCGGGGCGTAGCCGACGAGGTCGTAGGCCGCAGCGATCCGCCGCCACACGGGGAGCGTGCCGGCCAGCGCGAAGTACATCCCGGAGGCGCCGGGGCCGCCCGGGTTGTAGACGAGGGCGCCCTGCCGGGGCACCGTCCGCCCGCCGTCCTTCCCGGTGGCCGGGGTGCGGCTGACGGTGAGCCGGATCCGCGCGCCGTCGGGGTCGGCGTAGTCCAGCGGGACGGCGACGGTGCCGCAGCGCAGTCCGGCGGGGGAGTGCGGGATCCGTGGCACGTCGGCGGGGTCGCAGGGGCCGAAGCGGATCCCCGCGGCGCGGGCGCGGACGGCGGCCACGATGGTGCCGCGCAGCTCGGCGGCGCCGGGGACGGCGGTCGCGCCTCCCGCCGGGGCGGCGCCCAGCGTGGTCAGCAGCAAGGACCCGGCGGCCGAGTACAGGGCGAGGGTCTTCACGGGCATCCCTTCGGTGCGTCCGGCGACGGCACAAGGGATGTTTCGGCCCGCCGCCGGCGAAGGCAAGCACCGACCGGCCGGTGTCGGCCCCGGTGCCCCGATGCGCCCCCGATCCGGCAGAAGCGCCCTACTCCCGGGGCGGCGCGTCGCGGTGGGCGAACGCGGCGCGCAGCCCCGGCTCGCCGATCGCGCGGATGCCGCGCAGGGCGACCGCGGTGAGGAGGGACGGCTCGTCACCGTCCCGCCGCCGGCGCAGCAGCGTGCCCAGCCGCCGCTGACCGGCCGCGGAGGCCCACGGCGAGTACGGATGCACCTCGAAGCGGGCTATGGCGAGGCAGCTCAGGCTCAGGACGAGCGGCAGGGCGAACCACAGGCCGACCATCAGCCGCGAGGTGCCGGTCTGCAGGGGCAGCAGCAGCGCGACCGCGCCGAGGACGGCCACGGCCAGTGCCGCGGCCCGCACGTGGCGCACGGCGGTGCCGACGGCCGGCGCGCCCTCGGGCACGGCGAGGCCGGCACGGACGAGACGGTCGGCGAGCCGCCGCACCTCGTCCGTGCCGGCCGCGCGGGCCCGTACCGGCGCGATCCGGGACTGACCCTGCGGACCTATGGCCCCTATGACGGACCGTTCGATCTCGTCCCGCCCACACGGGTCCACGACCGTGGCCCAGCCGGTGTGCGCGAGGAGCAGCCGTCGCTGGCGGGCCATGGAGACGAGGGTGACATCGGCGACCCGCTCCGGCCCCCCGGACAGGAACGCCGCCTCGTAGAGGGTCAGATCGGGCCCACCGTCCGCGCTTTCGGGACCGGGGTCCGAGTCCGCGGCGCGGACCGCCGTCACACACAGGCGCGTACAGGCCGTACCGGCGAACGCCCAGGCCAGGAGCAGGAGGAGGAGCCAGAACATGACGCTTTTTGTATGCCAGGGGTCCGGGCGGATGCCATGCTCTTTTCACCATGTGGACATAGTGTCGCCGGTATGTGACGTTCCGTTTGCGGGCGGCGGGGCGCGGACCCCGGACCACGGACACTATCTGCGCGCCAGCACCCGTCCCGCGGCCCGTGCGAGCCGCCCCCGCGGCGCCGGTCCCGCCCGGTCCAGCCACCACTCCCGCAGCTCCCGCCGAGGGACCCCCGGCCGCCGGTGCTTAAGCAGGAAGGCGGCGAAGTCGAGCGCGTCCCTGCGGTACCCGCCGCGCATCGGCGAGTCCCGCGCGTACTCCAGGAACGCCTCCCGGTACCCGGCTCCCAGCAGCGCCGGCAACTCCGGTGCCACCTTCGCCACCACGTCCGCCCGCTTGCTCGCGAGCGCCCGCGCCTGCACCCCCATCCGCGCCCGGTCGAACCCCTCCGGCACCGGCGTCCCGGCGACCAGCGAGGACAGCACGGCGGCCTGCGCGACCCCGATCCGCTGCCGCGCGTCCCCCGGATCCGCCACCTCGCTACGCCCCCCGCCGACACTCCCGGCGGCGGCCCCGCACGCCCCCACGACCCCCCTGATGGTGTCCAACTCGCGCGCCAGCTCGGCCGGTTCGGGGAAGTTCTCGTCGCGTTCCAGCAGCACTCCGGGCGGGGCGACCCGGGAGGCGAGGTCGGCGAGGATGCCGAGCACGGCGTCGGGCACGGGGTGCGCATGGCTGTCGTGCCAGACGCCGTCGCGCTCGAAGCCGCCCGCGACATGGACGTACGCGATGGCCTCCAGGGGCAGCCCGGCCAGCGCCTCGGCGGGGTCCTCGCCGCGGTTGACGTGGTTGGTGTGCAGGTTGGCCACGTCGACGAGGAGCCGTACGCCGGTCCGCTCGGCCAGCTCGTACAGGAACTGCCCCTCGGTCAGCTCCTCGCCCGGCCAGGAGAACAGCGCGGCGATGTTCTCCACGGCCAGTGGGACCGGCAGCGCCTCCTGCGCGATCCGCACGTTCGCGCAGAGCACGTCGAGTGCGTCCCGGGTGCGCGGCACGGGCAGCAGATGGCCCGCTTCGAGACGCGGCGAGGCGGTGAGCGGGCCACCCGCCCGGACGAACGCGATGTGCTCGGTGACCAACGGTGACCCGAGCGCGGCCGCGCGCTCCGCGAGGGCCGTCAGCCGCCCCTCGTCGGGCGGCTCCGCACCCCCGAGACCGAGCGAGACACCGTGCGGCACCACGGCCACCCCGCGCTCCCGCAACCGCCGCAGCGACGCCGGGAGATGGCCCGGGCAGACGTTCTCCGCCACGACCTCCACCCAGTCGACGCCGGGCATGCGCTCCACGGCCTCGGCGATCTCGGGCCGCCAGCCGATCCCCGTCCCCAGCCGATCCATCCCCGCCCCCCATCTCACGACGGGGGTTATGGCCCACCGAGCCGACCCCGAACCCGCCCTCGCCGGCTTCAGAGCAACATTTGAGGTTGGGCACGGATCCGGGCCGCCCGGTTCGGCGGGGCGGGACGGCCGAGACGGAGACGACGGGCGCGACCAGAGCGCCCCTTACCCGCGACGACGATCCGGACGCCCGCCCGGCGAAGGGCAGGGAGAGGGCCGCACGTCGACGTAGAGGTTGCTCCCATCAAGGTGCTCGCCTCGACCCGCGGCAGTGGCACCGGAATTCGCACGCGTGATGCGATCGCCGCTGGTGTTTCAGGCGTCGGAGTTCAGCCTCGCCGGCCCCAGTCCAGGCGGTCGGCCAGACCGGCAGCGGTGAAGGCGGCGACCAACTCGTCCCGGCCTTCGGTGAAGTGGGCCCAGCTGTCGTAGTGAACGGGGACCACGCGGCGGGCGCCGAGGAGTTGGGCGGCCTCGGCGGCCTGGGTGCTGTCAAGGACGATCAGCTGGTTGTCGAAAAGTTCGGGGAAGCGGGGGGCGCCGGCGAAGAGGAGGGCGGTGTCGATGGGGGCGAAGCGCCCGGCGATCTCCTTGACCACGTCGAGGGAGGCGTTGTCGCCGCTGACGTAGACGGTCGGCAGATCCTCTCCGGTCAGAACGAAGCCGACCACCTGTCCGGTGATCGGCTCGACCTTTTCACGCGGGCCTGGGCCGTGGACGGCGGGGACGCCAGTCACGGTGATGGTGCCGCCGTTGGGGCGGTTCAGCTCGATGGATTCCCAGTCGGCCAGGCCCTTGGCCCTGTCCCCGAGGCGTTGTCCGCCGCCGGGGGTGGTGAGGGTGAGCGTGACGTCGGCAAGCAGGGACCGGCCGGAGACGTCCAGGTTGTCAGGGTGCTCGTCGTGCGAGAGCAGAACCACGTCGATGGAGCCGAGATCGGCGGGGGCCCCGCTGGAGGGGGCGGTCTTGGTGAGGGACCGGCCGTCGGGACGGGCGTAGTCGCCCGGGGCGTCGAAGGTCGGGTCGGTCAGGAAGCGCAGGCCGCCGTACTCGAAGAGGGCGGTCGGGCCGCCGAAGACCCGGACGGGAAACGGGTTGGTCGTGGAGGGAAGGGAAGACATGCGGCACCTCACGGATGAGCGTCCTTTTAACCGTGAGGCGACGGTAACCGCTTCTCACGGATGCATGCAAGGTGTACCGTGAGGAGCATGAAGGGGCCCCTGACCGACCAACCCGGACTGCCGCCTGCTCAGGGCGAGGAAGAGCATCTCTCTCTCGCCCTCGTCAACAGCGCAATGGTGCTGACGGGCGGGCACATGGTCGATCTTCTGGGCACTCCCACGCAGGCGAACCACTGGCTGACGGAACGTGGTCTCGCACCGGTCGACGCCGACATGCGGGAGATGTGCGCGACACAGCTGCGCTCGCTGCGCGAACAGATCAGATCACTGTTCGCCGCCCGCACCGAACGGCTGCCTGCCCTGCCCGCCGCGGTCAAGGCCGTCAACGACGCGATGACCCGCGTACCCACCGCACCGTTGCTGCAGTGGGACGACGAAACCGGCCCTTACCGCGCCGCCCCCCACCCCACCACCGCAATCGTGGATCACGCCCTGGCCGCCCTCGCCGCCGACGCTGCCGACCTGCTCACAGGCCCCGACGCGGACCGCCTCACCGCCTGCGGCTCCGCCCCCTGCAACCGCTACCTACTCCGCTACGGCCGCCGTCACTGGTGTTCCACCCGCTGCGGCGACCGCGCCCGCGCCGCCCGCGCCTACGCCCGCCGCACAGCCTGAATCGCGTCCAGTAGCGGCATGAGCCGGGTGGCGTACGGGGACGCCGTTGGCGCGCCGGACCCGGCGAGGGCGGCGGCAAGGGGGCGTCCGATTCCGCGGCCCGCCCCCGTGGCCAGGGCGACCTTTCCGTACGGGGGCACGTGCCTCTCCGTTCGGATGGCACGAGCGCCGAGGCCGTTGGGCACCCTGATGTGCGAGACGTTTCAGCCGATCGTCCGCGAGACGGCCTCGATGATCTGGACGGGCTCGGTGCGAGTGGTGTAGTTGGGGTGGACGTCGATCCAGCGCACCACGCCCTCGGCGTCGACGACGACCACGGTCGGCATGACGATGTCAGGGGTGCCGTCGGCGTTGACCTCGGCGAGGTCGAGACCGAGGGATGCCTGGGCCTGCAGGGCCCGGTCGTTCGGCCGGGTGACGATTCCCAGGGCGTGGCCAAGTACGTTGCCGGGGTCGGACAGGACGGCGTAGGACAACTCGTTGGTCTCGGCCATGGTCAGCGAACCGTCCGGCTTCTGCGGGCTGACGGCGATCAGGGCGACACCTCGTTCGCCCAGCTCCGCGGCCAGTTCGCGTTCGTAGGTGCGCAGGGCCACATTGCAGTACGGGCACCACGCACCGCGGTAGAACACGATGACAGCGGGCCGACCCGCGCGCGTTTGCCGCAGGGTGGTGGGGTTTCCGTGCGCGTCCTGCAACGAGGCGTCCGGGAGGACAGTGCCCTCCGCGGCGACGCCGGCCGGCACTCCGGCGGCGTCCAGTTCCATCTGCTCGGCATGAAAGGCGTCCAGGGCGTCGGTCGGCGCCTGTGAGGCCATGGTCTGCGTGAGGGCAGTCACCTGATCGGCTATAGGGCTGGTCATGTCCGTCCTTGCGACGAGGGGAAGGTGTGGTGGTCCGATTTTTTAGATCGACGGTTCTAATCCTGTGCGTACAGAGATTAGAATGTCAACTCTAAAAATGGAGGTTGGGGCTGTTAGCCTGGGCGGATGAACAGCAGTACGAAGACGCGGCGCCTGACGGCGAAGGGGCGTGCAACGCGCGACCGCATCGTGGCCGCGGCCGCGGCTGTCATGTACGACCAGGGCGTGGCAGGCACCAGCACGGACAACATCCTCGCGGCCGCCCAGGTGACCAGTCCCTCGCAGCTGTACCACTACTTCGACGACAAGAAGTCCCTGGTCCAAGCCGTCATCGAGTACCAGACCGAGTGTGTTCTCGAGTTCCAGCGCCCTCTTCTGCAGCGCCTGGACAGCTTCGAGGCGCTGGAGGCGTGGCGCGATGCCATCGTCCAGGCACAGCGTGCGCGCGGATGCAAGGGCGGCTGCCCCATCGGATCCCTGGCCGCGGAACTGTCAGACGCGGATCCGCAGGCCCGTGCGAGGCTCGCGGCGGGCTACGCGCAGTGGGAGGGCGCCATCCGCGACGGGCTGGCGTCCATGCAGGAGCGGGGCGAACTGGATGAGGAAGCCGATGCCGGTGACCTCTCCCTCGCCCTGCTCACCGCGTTGCAGGGCGGTCTTCTCATGACCCAGACGCGGCGCGACACCGTCGCCCTCGAAGCCGTTCTGAACGCGGTGATCGACCTCATCCGCTGTCACGCCCGCGGCTAGTGCTCCAGCTGCGGTTCGCTACCTTTGCTGGTCAGAGCCGCGTCTTCGAGCCCACTCGGCTGTCGTTCGTCTCGGAACGATCGTTTTGCGAAGCCGGGGGTCGGCTAAGAGGCGCCAGACTCCATGAGTGCTGCCGCCGCCGACCGAGCCGGGAATCGCACGCGGCACCCGGCGCACGCCCGGCCCGCTCAGCGCAGTGCCGGATGGTCCGCGACCACCGTGCACGACCCCGGCGCGATCTCCGTGAAGCCCGCGTCGCGGACCACCGGCAGGCCGCTCCGGGTGAGGTGGGGCCAGTCGGTCGGGGATGCCGTGCGGACGGAGAGGGGGTAGCCGGCGGCGCGCCAGGTGGTGCGGGCCTCTTCGGGCAGGGCCCACCAGGCCAGTTGGGCGCCGTGGCCGGTCTGGGCCATGGTCTTGCCGGCGGACATCGTCAGTTCCGGGTTGAGCCAGAGGACCGGCGTGCCGGGGTCGGCGGGCCGGGGCGGCTCCGGGTCGTCGAGTTCGGTGCCGGAGACCTGGAGCTTCGCCAGGTCCTTGGGCCAGCCGTCCAGCGGGACCGGCGGGAAGACCCGTACCTCCGCGGTCTTGCCGGTCACCGTGATGCCGGGCAGCGCCTGCGCGCGCCGCCACTCGGCGCCCCGGGCCCGCCGGACCACCTTGCGGATGCGGGCGTCCTCCCAGCCGCGCACCACCTCGGCCCACTCGCCGTCGCCGCGCGCCCGCTCGTCGCCGAGCAGCGTCAGCACCGCCCGCGCGGAGGTCTCCAGCGCATCGGTGCGCGCGGGCGGCGCGGCGCGTTCGATGCGGACGACGAGGGGCAGCACGTACTCGGGAACTTCGCTCACGAGGGTCCAGCCTACGAAGCCGCCCGCGCGCCGATCAACGCGCGGACCCGCATCCCGGCCACGGCCCCGCGCCGGGGCGCGCCGCACGAGAATGACCCCCATGCACCGTCATCTGCGCCTGACCGCCGTGGGGCGCCGCTACGGCGTGCGCGGCCCCTGGGTGTTACGCGGCGTCGACCTCGCCATCGCCCCCGGCACCCTCACCCGCGTGGAGGGGGCGAACGGCAGCGGCAAGTCGACCCTGCTGCGGCTGCTCGCCCGGCTCGACGCGCCCACCGAGGGCCGGATCACCGGCCGTCCCCGCACGGCGTACGTGCCGGAGCGGTTCCCGTCCGCGCTGCCCTTCACCGCCGCCGGCTACCTCACCCGACTCGGCACCGTGCACGGGCTGTCCCGCGCCTCCGCCGCCCGCGCCGCCGGGGTCTGGCTGGAGCGGTTCGGCGCGGCCGGGTACGCGGGCACGCCGATGGCACGGCTGTCCAAGGGCGGCAGCCAGAAGGTCGCCGTCGCGCAGGCGCTGCTCGCCGACCCCGAGCTGCTGGTCCTCGACGAGGCCTGGACCGGGCTGGACGCGGCGGCGCGGGCCGAACTGGAGCGGGCGGTGGCCGAGCGGACCGCCGCGGGCGGCGCCGTCGTCTTCGTGGACCACGACCCGCGCCGGCTGGCCGGGGCCCCGGACGCCACGTACACCGTGGTCGACGGCGCACTTGAGCGCCGTACGCCCGTGGCCCCCGAGGCGGCCGGGGCGTGCGCGGTCGTGGTCGTGGAGGGCCCGGCCGGGGCGCCGCTGCCGGCCGACGCGGCACGGCTCGTCGTCTCCGCCGAGGCGGCGGGGCACGGCGGCCACCGGCTGACCGTGCCGGCCGCGCGCTCCGACGTCCTGCTGCGGGCCCTGCTCACCGCCCGTCCGCCCTGGCACGTGGTGAGCGTCGGACCCGCACCGTCCCCGAACCCGGAGCCCCGGCCATGACCGCACTCCTGCGCTACCACGCCGAACTGCTGCTGCGTTCCCAGCGCTGGCTGCCCCCGGCGATCCTGTACGCCGCGTTCCTCGCGGTCGGTGTGCAGGGCGGCCAGCCGGTGCTGGACTCGCTCGGCTACACGGCCGCCGGGCTGCTGCCGGTGGCCGCCTGGCTGGTGCGGATCTGTGTCACCGGCGAGCCGCCCGCCGCCCGCGCCTGCGCCGCCGCCCCGCGCGGGCCCGCCCGGGCGCACCTCGCCTGTCTGCTGACGGCGCTGCTCGCGGCGGCGCTGCTCGGTACGGCGGCGACGGTCGTCCTCACCCTGATCAGCGATCCGGCGAGCAACGGCGACCGGGTCCCGGTGTCCCGCCCGGCGGCCGGGGCCGCGGGGCTGGCGGCCGTGCTCGTGTGCGCGCTGCTCGGCGCGGCCGTCGGCGCGCTCACCCACTGGCCGCTCCTGCGCGGCGCCGGGCGCGCGGTGCCCGCGATGCTGCTGGGCGCGCTGCTGGCCACGGTCGCCGCGGGCTCCCCGGCGCGGGCCGCGGTCGGCGATCTGGTCACCGGTTCGCAGTCCGGCCGGGTGCCGGTGCCGCTGCTGCCGCTGGCCGGGGCGGCCCTGCTCACGGCCGCGGCCTTCGCGCTGGCCTGCGCGCTCACCGCCCGCAGAACATCCTGAGCCGGCTCAGCGGTGGCCGACGCTCTCGCCGATCAGCTCGGAGACCTTGACGAACCGGTAGCCGCGCTTGCGCAGTTCCGGTACGACGGTGCGGACGACGGTCTCGGTGGTCGGGGCGGCGCTGCGGGTGCAGTGCATGATGACCACCGAGCCCGGCTTCACCCCGTCCAGGACCTGCTTGGCGACCGCGTCGGCGTCCGTGGCGAACGCGTCCCCGCTCACCACGTCCCACTGCACCGCGGTCATGCCGAGCCCGCCGAGCGTGCGCAGCACCTGGTCGTTGTAGCAGCCGCCCGGGAAACGGAAGTACGGCAGCGCGTCGCGCAGACCCGCCTTGCGGAAGGCGGTGTACGCCCGCTCCACGTCCGCCCGCATCTTCGAGGCGTCGATGGTGGGCAGGCCGTAGCAGCTGGGGGTGAACGCGTAGTGGCTGTAGGAGTGGTTGGCGACCTCGAACTGCGGGTCGGCGCCGAGGCTGCGGGCCTCGTCCGGGTACTGCTCGGCCCACCGGCCGGTCATGAAGACGGTCGCGGGCACCTTGAGGGCGCGCAGGGCGCCGATCAGGCCGGGGTTGTCGAAGTGCTCGCCGGCGGCCGCGCGGGGACCCTCGTCGGCGGTCATGTCGGCGTCGAAGGTGAACGCCACGGTCTTGCCCAGCGTGCGCGGACCGTGTTCGAAGACCGGGGTCAGGCCGTTAGGACCCGGGGTGAGCACGGGCGGACGGGAGGCGGACGGGGAGGCGGAGACGGAGGACCTGGCCGGGGCCGGGCGGGTGGGGCCCGCGGGGCTCTCGGTCCCGCAGGCGGCGAGGGCCGCGCCCAGGGCGCAGACGGCGGTGACGGCGGTAATACGGCGTGCTGGTGGGATCACCCTACGAACGTAGGACTGATTGCCCGTTTGTATGCCGATATGACTCGCGGCGTGGCGGTACGGTCACCCGCGCGGCCTCACTCGGAGGACCCGATGTCCCGCCGCTCCAGCGGGCGCACCGCGGGCCCTTGCAGCACCCGGCCGTCGACGTCGAAGCGCGATCCGTGGCAGGGGCACTCCCAGGCGCGTTCGGCGCGGTTGAAGGAGACCAGGCAGCCCAGGTGGGTGCAGCGGGCCGAGACGGCGTGCAGGGCGCCCTCGTCGTCGCGGTGCACCGCGAGCCGCTGGTCCCCGGCCCGGACCAGCGCGCCGTCGCCCGGTGCCAGGTCGTCCAGGGCGGCCGGCGGCTTCAGCCGGTCGCCGACGAAGTGCCGGGCCACCTCGGCCTGCGTCTTCAGCAGCGAGGGCGCCTCACGCACCACGGACTTCAGACGCCGGGGGTCGTACAGCTCCCGCCACGGGCTGTCCCGACCGGTGATCAGCGCGGTGAGCAGCAGCCCGGCCATGATGCCGCCGCTCAGGCCCCAGCCGCCGAAGCCGGTCGCCACATAGGTGTGCCGGGCGCCCGGGTGCAGCGGGCCGACCAGCGGCACGGTGTCGGTGGAGTCGTTGTCCTGCGTGGCCCAGGCGTGGTCCAGTGCCACCCCGGGGAAGTGCCTCTCGGCCCAGGCGGCGAGCCCGTCGAAACCGGCCCCCGGATCGCCGGTGCCCGGGGTGAAGTGCTCCCCGGTGACCACGAGGAGCCGCCCGTCCTCGCCGTACGGCGCGGTGCGCACCGAGCGGGTGTTCTCCTCCGGCGTGATGTACATGCCCTCCGGGTCCGGGCCGTCGCCCAGCGGCCCGGCGACGACCAGTTCGCGGCGCGGGTGCAGCCGGGCGAACAGCAGGGCCCGGTCGAACACCGGATAGTGGGTGGCGACGACGACGTCCCGGGCGATCACGGTGCGGCCCGACTCCGTCGTCAGCCGGCAGGGACCCGAACCGCCGCCCTCGTCCAGGCCGACGACGCGCGTCCCCTCGTACACCCGGCCGCCGCGCGCGATCAGGTCCTCGGTGAGCGCCCGCAGGTATTTCACCGGGTGGAACTGCGCCTGCCCGGTCACCCGCACCGCGCCCGCCACCGGGAACGGCAGCCCGGTCTCCGTCGTGAACGAGGCGTCCAGGCCGGCGGCCCGCGCCGCCCGCGCCTCCGCCCGCACCTCGTCCGCCCGCTCCGGGTCCCGTACGTACGTGTACGCGTCCCGGGTCTCCCATTCGCAGGCGATGCCCAACTCGGCCACCAGGGCGGCCGCGTGATCGATCGCCTCCGACTGCGAACGGGCGTACAACCGCGCCCCCTCGGGGCCCCGGGTGCGCCGCAGCCGGTCGTAGATCAGGGTGTGCTGGGCGGTCAGCTTGGCGGTGGTGCGGCCGGTGACCCCGCCCGCGACCCGGTCGGCCTCCAGCACCACCACCCGCAGCCCGGCCCGGGCCAGCTCGTACGCGGTGCAGAGCCCGGCCATCCCGGCGCCCACCACCGCCGCGTCGGTCTCGGTGTCCTCGGTCAGGGCGGGGTGCCGGGGTCCTGGGGCGGTGCCCAGCCAGTACGACTCGGTGACCTTGCGCATGGCCGCCGGGTACCCCCGCCCCGGCCCGGCTCACGTCTCCTTCAGCAGCCGCTCCCGGCACCGCGCCACGTCGAAGCCGGCCTCCGGATAGCGCGGGTCCAGTTCACGGAGGTGTTCCAGGAGCAGCCGGCCGACCGCCCAGTTGCGGTACCACTTGTGGTCGGCGGGAACCAGGTACCAGGGCGCGTACGGCGCCGAGCAGTGCTCCAGGGCCAGCTCGTACGCCTCCTGGTAGGCCGGCCACCGGGTGCGTTCGTCGATGTCGGAAGGGGCGAACTTCCAGCGCTTGTCCGGGCGGTCCAGGCGGCGCAGCAGCCGGCGCCGCTGCTCCTCGGGGGACAGGTGGAGGAAGCACTTGATCACCGTCATGCCGTCCTCGGCGAGGGCGCGCTCGAAGTCGTTGATCAGGCCGTAGCGGCTGCCGACCACGGCGGGCGGGACCAGATGCCGGACGCGGGCGACCAGGACGTCCTCGTAGTGCGAGCGGTCGAAGACGCCGATCTCACCGGGCTCGGGGAGCTCCCGCCGCACCCGCCACAGGAAGTCGTGCCGCAGTTCCTCCCCGGTGGGCGCCTTGAAGGCGTGGACACGGCAGCCCGACGGGTCGAGGTGGCCGATCACGTGCTTGACCGTGCCGCCCTTGCCGCTGGTGTCCATCCCCTGGAGCACCAGCAGCACCCGGCGCCGGTCGCCCGCGGTGCCCGCCGCCCACAGCCGCTCCTGGAGGCGGGCCAGCTTCCTGCCGGTGCGGGCGGCATCGGCGCACGAGGCCCGTTTGCCGCCGGGGGCACCCGGGGTGGCCGCCGTGTCGTGCGCGGCCAGCACGACGGGCTCGCCCGGCGGGAGACGGAGCAGCTCGCGCAGTTCGCTCTTCCTGGCCACGGGTGCCCCTTCCGCGTACGCGTCCTTCCATGGTGCCGTCGGGCGGCGCGGGAACCGCCGGATGGTCCCCGCTCAGTGACCGTAGCGGCCCATCAGGGTGCCGGTGGCGAGGGTGTGGCCGGACAGGGCGCGCCGGAGGGTGTCGAGGGAGGCGCCGGGGGAGACGGGCGGACGGCGGTCGGTGGCGTAGACCGTGAGGAGGTAGCGGTGCGGGTGGTCACCCCGGGGCGGGCAGGGGCCCCGGTACCCGTCCGTGCCGAAGCCGTTGCGGCCCTCCTTCGCCCCCGGCGGGCGCTCCCCGGCGGACAGCCGGCGGGTGCCCGCGCCGATGTCCCACACCAGCCAGTGGGCGAAGCCGCCGTGCGGGGTGTCGAGATCCCGCATCACCACGGCCAGCGAGTCCGTGCCGCCGGGCACACCGGTCAGGGCGAGCGGGGGCGAGACGTCCTCGCCGTCGCAGGTGTGGCGGCGCGGGATGGTGCCGCCGTCGGGGTAGGCCGGGCTCGTCACGGACATCCGGTGGGCCGATGCGGGGGCCGGGGCGGTCGTGGGGGAGCCCCCGCCGGCACCGCCCGCGCAGCCCGTGACGGCGGTCGCCAGGACGGCCGCCATGATCGCCACTTCCTTGCGCATGCTCGGCACGCCAGGGCCTTTCGTTTGGATCAGGCTGGATCAGGGAGCGGGGTCTGGTGCGTGCAGATGCAAGGCGGAGGAGGGAGTCGACGCGATGGGGGTGCCCCCGCGCGAGTGAAGCCGAGCGTGGGGGAGTTGGCGACTGACGACAACGCGGCAGATGTGCGTGCCGGGCCCCGCGAGCCCGGCCTGATCCAAACGAGAGGCCCTAGGTTCACCACCGGCCGCGGACGCGGGCAGCGGGACCGGCGAGCCGCGGGAAGCCGTCAGTCGTGGAAGGCGGTGGTCGCCTCCAGGGCGGCGCGCTCGGTCGTGACCCGGTTCACCGGCGCGCTGTCGTCGGCGTAACCGAACGACACGCCCACCAGCAACTTCCCTTCGGAAACGCCCAGTTCGCGCCGGATGGTGTCGGCGTAGAAGCTGAGCAGGCCCTGCGGGCAGCTGTCCACCCCGTAGGCGGCCATGGCCAGCAGCAGCGTCTGCAGGTAGGCGCCGACGTCGGCGGCCAGCCGTGCGCCGCCGTCGCCGGTGACGAACAGGAACGCGGCATGGGGCGCCCCGTAGAAGCGCAGGCTCTCCGCGTCGTAGGCCGCGCGTGCCGCGTGGTCGTCGGGGCCGATGCCCAGTGCTCCGTACAGACCGGCGCCGAACGCCGCCCGCCGCTCCTGGTGCACGGGGGCGTACATGCCCTCGGAGTACGGGAAGTCGACCGAGGTGCGCTGTTCGGCGTGGGCTGCCAGCAAGGCGTCCGCCAGGCGCTCGCGCCGCGCGCCGCTGACCACCTCGACCCGCCACGGCTGCGCGTTGGAGTTGGACGGCGCGGCGCCGGCCAGGGAGAAGACGGCGCGCATCGTGTCCTCGGGCACCGCGTCGGGGCGGAACGCGCGGGTCGCGTGCCGGCCGCGTATCAGCTTCTCCGCGTAGTGGCTCAGCTCGGTGTGGTGGCTCGGCTCGATGGGATCCAGCCCGTTCATGAACTCTCCTCGGGAAGGCTCAGGTAAACGAATGCGTTTACCTGCGGCGCCACTGTAGCCCAACCGCGCCCCCTGGAGTAAACGGGAACGTATACTTGCGGCATGAGTACGGTGACGACGGCGCCCCGGCGGCAGGGGCGCGGTGGGCGCGAACGCATCCTGGCCGCCGCCGCCCGGCTGTTCGCGAGCCAGGGGATCAACGCGACCGGCATGGAACAGGTCGCGGAACAGGCGCCGGTGTCCAAACGCACCCTCTACGCGCACTTCCGGACCAAGAGCGACCTGGTCGTCGCCCATCTCCAGGACCTCGCCACGACGGGCCGGACCCTGGAGAGCGTGCTGCTGCGCGAGGACGTCCCGGCGCGGGAGCGGATCCTCGCGCTGTTCGTCCTGCCCCCGGCGGACGAGGCCCCGGTGCGCGGATGCCCGTTCATCGACGCCGCCGCGGAGTTCCCCGACCCGCACAGCGCGGTCCACTCCTACGCCCGCGAACAGAAACTGCGGATGGTGCGGCTGGTGACCGCGCTGGTGACGGAACTGGGCTGCCGCGAGCCCGCCGCACTCGCCGAACAGCTCGTCACGCTCGCGGACGGGGCGGCCAGCCGTGCCATGGTGCTGGGCGAGGCGGACTACGGCCGCCACGCGCGGGCGGCGGCGGAGGTGCTCCTGGCGAACGCCCTGCCGGGCACGGACTGACGAGACGTGTCGGCCCCGGTGGTGCCGGGGCGGAGCGGGAGGCGCGCGGCGGGACCGGGCAGCCCCCGCGGCCCTTCAGCCGGTCACCGGGTTCCTCGGGGGGCGCCGTACCAGCGCCAGTCCGTTCGGCGGGGCCGTTCGGGGGTGTCGGTGCGGCCGGTGGCCCACAGCAGGGTGGCCGAGGCGCTGCCGGTGACGGTCACGTCCGGGAAGAGCCGGACCAGGGCGCGGCGGCTCAGGTCCTCCGGCGGGGTCCCGTCGCGCCGCACTCCCCGGGCGATGTCGTAGGTGTGGACGAGGGTCTCGACGACACCCATGGCGGCGAACCCCTCCGGGTCGGAAGCGCCGAAGACATGCGGGGCCAGCACGGTGGGGTCGGCGCCGTCCACGGCCGCCGCGAGCAGTCCGCCGCACGCCTCGACCACCGTCAGCAGTCCTTCGGGCCCCGCCGCCGCGTCGCCGAAGACGACGTTCGCCGGGCCGCCGGCGCGGTCACGGGACAGCCGCAGCGGCACCCGCGGGACGTCCATGGGACGCGCGAGCCCGAAGCGCAACGCGTAGGTCAGCAAGTCGTCCGCGAGGTGTTCCAGAGTCTCCCAGCAGGTCCACTCCAGGTCGCCGGCCGGAACACCCCACTGGTCGGACGGCACCCCGGAAAGGGTC
Organism: Streptomyces sp. SCPE 10; assembly: GCF_051980735.1. Taxonomy (NCBI): domain Bacteria; kingdom Bacillati; phylum Actinomycetota; class Actinomycetes; order Kitasatosporales; family Streptomycetaceae; genus Streptomyces; species Streptomyces sp. SCPE 10. The sequence goes on from NZ_CP197069.1 coordinate 6,049,661, forward strand.
TCGACGCAGTGGGCGACGGCCTCGCGCACCTGCGCCCCGCTCACCCGTGCGTCCGAAGGTATGGATCGTGACATCCAGGCAGGCTACTGGTCGGGGCGCCTGCCCGGTCCGGCGTCCCGCGCGCCGTGCCGCAGGCCCGGCTCCAGGTCGGGGGCGCCGACCGGTGGGTCGAGTCGCAGGCCCGGGTGCGCCGCCGGTTCGCCGTTCGGCGCGGTGACCGGGGGTGCCTGCTCCAGGTCCGGGCCGCCGGTCGGCGGGGCCAGCCGCAGGCCGGGAACCGCCCCCGCCTCGCCGTCGGGCACCTTCTCCCGCGGGTCCGGCTCGGCGCCGTCGGGCGTGAGCGGGACCGGTTCCGCACGGGCCGCGGACTGCCCGCTCGGCGCGGGCTCCCGGTTGCCCCGCTCCAGGAAGTGCAGCAGTTCCACCGGGATCGGCAGGACGAGGGTGGAGTTCTTCTCGGCCGAGACCGCCATCACCGTCTGGAGCAGGCGCAGTTGGAGCGCGGCCGGGGTGCCCGACATCTGCTCGGCCGCCTCGGCGAGCTTCTTGGACGCCTGGAGTTCGGCGTCGGCGTTGATGATCCGGGCCCGGCGCTCCCGGTCCGCCTCGGCCTGGCGGGCCATGGACCGCTTCATGGTGTCGGGCAGCGAGACGTCCTTGATCTCGACCCGGTCCACCTGGATGCCCCAGCCCACGGCCGGGCTGTCGATCATCAGCTCCAGGCCCTGGTTGAGTTTCTCGCGATTGGACAGCAGGTCGTCCAGATCGCTCTTGCCGATGATCGACCGCAGCGAGGTCTGGGCCATCTGGGAGACGGCGAACTTGTAGTCCTCGACCTTCACCAGCGCGCTCGTCGCGTCGACCACCCGGAAGTAGACGACCGCGTCCACGCGGACGGTGACGTTGTCGCGGGTGATGCCCTCCTGGGCGGGGATCGGCAGCGTGACGATCTGCATGTTGACCTTTTGCAGCCGGTCCACGAAGGGCAGGATCAGCGTCAGACCCGGTGGCCGTACGTCACCGGCGACCCGGCCGAGCCGGAAGAGCACCCCTCGCTCGTACTGTTTGACGACCCGGGCCGCCATCCCCATGTACACGAGGGCGACGCAGATCAGCGCGACGATCGCCCCCACCAGCTCCTGGGTCATGATGACCCCCTCGCACAGAGGTCCGTTTCATCTGTCCATGCAACGATATGCCACTTTTGTCACTCCTCAGAGGGAGTCGAAGGAGTCGGTTTCCGCCCGGTACGCCCGCACGGCGCCGGTGTGCACCTCGTAGTACCAGCCGTGCAGCGCGAGCCGGTTCCGCGCCAGAGCGCGCTCCACGCAGGGGTAGGAGCGCAGCCGCAGCAGCTGGGTCAGGACGTGGCCCTGCACCGCCTCGGCGACCTCCGGGTCCTCGGTCGCGCCGGACGGGCGGTGCGCCGCGTGCGCCAGCCAGTCGCGCACGGCGGGGACGGCGGTCAGGTCGTCACCGCGCACCAGCGCGCCGACGGCGCCGCAGTGCGAGTGGCCGCAGACCACGATGTCGCGGACGCCGAGCACCTGGACGGCGTACTCGATGGTGGCCGCCTCGCTGGTGGGATGCGCCGAGGTGTGCGGCGGGACGATGTTGCCCGCGGTGCGCAGCTCGAACAGCTGGCCCGGGCGGGCGCCGGTGATCAGGGCGGGGACGACCCGGGAGTCGGAGCAGGTGATGAACAGGGCCTGGGGGGACTGGCCCGCGGCGAGCGGGGCGAACTCCTCGGGGCGCCGTCCGAAGTCGCGGGCGTTGTCGATGAGGGGCTGCATAGACGGACCATGCCTCTCGCGCAGGCCAATCACTGGTCAATGAATGGTCAAGAAAGACATTAGCGCGGCAAAGTCCCCCATGGGTGGCAATTCACCCGATGGGGGGATGAGAGGCGATGCTGACCTGTGGGTCTCCGCTCAGGAGCCGACGAGCCCCTTCGCGTCCCGGGCGAGGGCGGTGAGCCGGGATATCGCGCGGAAGTACTTCTTGCGGTAGCCGCCGTTCAGCATCTCCTCGCTGAACAGCCGGTCGAACGGCAGCCCGGACGCCAGCACCGGGACCTCGCGGTCGTAGAGCCGGTCCGCGAGCACCACCAGGCGCAGCGCCGTCGACTGGTCCGGCACCGGCCGCACGTCGGTCAGGCAGACCGCCCTGAGTCCGTCGGTCAGCGCGCCGTACCGGCTCGGGTGCACCTTCGCCAGGTGCTCGAGCAGCCGCGGGAAGTCGTCCAGGGAGGCGCCCTCGGTGGCGTGCGCCGCCCGGGTCACCTGCTCGTCGGTGAACGGCGCCAGCGCCTCGGGCAGGCCGCGGTGGCGGTAGTCCTCGCCGTCGATGCGCAGGGTGCGGAAGTGGGCGGACAGGCCCTGGATCTCGCGCAGGAAGTCGGCGGCGGCGAACCGGCCCTCGCCCAGCTTGCCGGGCAGTGTGTTGGAGGTGGCGGCCAGCGCCACGCCCGCCTCGACCAGCTTGCCGAGCAGCGTGGAGACGAGCACCGTGTCGCCCGGGTCGTCCAGCTCGAACTCGTCGATGCACAGCAGCCGGTGGTCGCTGAGCGTGCGCACGGTCTGCTGGAAGCCGAGGGCGCCCACCAGGTTGGTCAGCTCCACGAAGGTGCCGAACGCCTTGCGGGAGGGCTCGGCGGGGGTGGCGTGCCACAGGGAGGCGAGCAGATGGGTCTTGCCGACGCCGTAGCCGCCGTCCAGGTACACCCCGCGCGGGCCCGCCGGGGTCTTGGGCGCCTTGGCCCGGCCGAAGCCGAGGAAGCCGCGCCGGCCCGAGCCGGAGGTGTGCGCCCCGCCGAGCCCGGCCGCGAAGCCCTCCAGGACCGTGACCGCCTCGCTCTGGCTGGGCTGGTTCGGGTCCGGGATGTAGGTCGAGAAGCGGACCGAGTCGAAGCGCGGCGGCGGCACCATCTCGGCGACCAGCCGGTCCGCGGGGACGTGCGGCTCGCGCTCGCACAGGGAGAGGGGGACCGCTTCGGTCAGGGCGCTGGATCCGGGGGCGCTGGTGGAGGACGACACGATTACCCATGCTAAGCGCCGTGTCACACTGCACGACATGCGACGCCTGTTCCCTGTGACCGACGAAACACCAGCCCAGACCGCCGACCGGGAGTGGAGCCCCGCGGAGCTGGCCGCCGCCTACGCCTACCCGGAGCCCCGGGACCACGCCTCGGACGCGCCCCGGCCCTGGCTGCGCGGCAACATGGTCTCCTCGCTCGACGGCGCCGCCCAGCACGACGGGCACTCCCAGCCCATCTCCAGCGCCGCCGACATGCGGATCTTCGGCACCCTGCGGGCGGTCGCGGATGTGATCGTCGTCGGTGCGGAAACGGTACGGCAGGAGGGGTACCGGCCGGCCCGTGCCCGGACGGACTTCGCCGCGGCCCGCGAGGCCGCCGGACAGACCCCCGCCCCCGCGATCGCGGTCGTCACCGCGAGCCTGGACCTGGACTTCTCGCTCCCCCTGTTCACCTCGCCGCTCGTGCCCACCCTGGTCCTGACCGGGGCCGCCGCCGCGCCCGAGCGCGTCGCCGCCGCGGAGCGGGCGGGCGCCCGGGTGGTCGTCGCAGGCGAGGGCATGGGCGTCGACCCGGCCCGCGCGGTGAGCGCCCTCGCGGCCCTCGGCCACACCCGGCTGCTCACGGAGGGCGGCCCCCGGCTGCTCGGCCAGCTGATCGCCGCCGAGGTGCTGGACGAGCTGTGCCTGACCCTCTCGCCGACGCTCACCGCGGGCGACGCCCAGCGGATCGCCGGGGGGCCCTCGGTCGCCGTGCCGCGCCGGTTCGAGCTCGTGTCCCTGCTGGAGGAGGACGGATTTCTGTTCGGTCGTTACCGTCGGCCCTGAGATCGGCGGAACATGTCGTTCCGTTTAGTCTCCGACGGGCACACTTAGACCGGCAGTACCCGTGCGAACACGGGGAAGGATGGTTTCCGCAGGGGGGCTCGCCCGGGCCCACGGAGGAGAAGAGGCGTCTGGTGTTCACAAGCGTTCTGATGATCGAGAAGGCCATGACGTCGGCCGACGTCGAGTTCGTCACCACGTTGCACGGGGACGAGCCCGTCACCTTCCATGTGCTCCTCCAGCCGCGCGGCGACCAGGCGGACCGCCTGCTGCGCGCCATCGACGACATCGCGCTCGGGGAGCTCGACGAGGCGGTGCGGGAACACGAGACGCCGGAGGGCGAGGACGCGCGGAGCGTCGGGCAGCGGGCCCTGGACGTGTCCGTGACCGCCCTGCGGGCGTCGGGGAGCACGGCGGACGGCCGGCTGATCGAGGACCACCCACTGGACGCGCTGAAGTCGATGGTCGCCGAGGTGGGGGCCGACGAGGTGATCGTGCTCACCGATCCGCACTACGTGGAGGAGTTCTTCCACCGGGACTGGGCCTCCCGGGCCCGGCACCGGGTCGGCGTGCCCGTGCTCAAGCTGTTCTCGCACAGCAAGGCGTAGCCCGGGGGCCGGACCGGCCGGCCCTCCTTGCGCGGAGCCCGGGGTGCCAGCGCATAGGCTAGGGCCGCTCAAGCTCGCACCGTCTCTGGGGAGAAACGCATGGCACCCGGCCTTCCTACCGCCATGGACCGACCGCACTTCATCGGCATCGGCGGCGCCGGGATGTCGGGGATCGCCAAGATCCTCGCGCAGCGCGGGGCGAAGGTGGCCGGCAGCGACGCCAGGGACTCGGCGACCGCGCAGGCGCTGCGGGCGCTCGGCGCCACCGTGCACATCGGGCACGCAGCCGAGCACCTCGCCGACGACGCCAGCTGTGTCGTCGTCTCGTCGGCCATCCGCCAGGACAACCCGGAGCTGGCCCGCGCCGCCGAGCTGGGCATCCCGGTCGTGCACCGGTCGGACGCGCTGGCCGCGCTGATGGCCGGGCTGCGCCCGATCGCCGTCGCCGGCACCCACGGCAAGACCACCACCACCTCGATGCTGGCGGTCTCGCTCGGCGAGCTGGGCCTGAACCCGTCGTACGCCATCGGCGGCGACCTGGACGGGCCCGGCTCCAACGCGCTGCACGGCGACGGCGACATCTTCGTCGCCGAGGCGGACGAATCGGACCGCAGCTTCCACAAGTACGCGCCCGAGGTCGCCATCGTCCTCAACGTCGAGCTGGACCACCACGCCAACTACGCCTCGATGGACGAGATCTACGAGTCCTTCGAGGCCTTCGCCGGGAAGATCGTGCCCGGCGGCACCCTGGTGATCTCCGCCGACCACGAGGGCGCCCGCGAGCTGACCCGCCGGCTCGCCGGAACCGTCAGGACGGTGACGTACGGCGAGGCCGAGGACGCCGGTGTCCGGGTCACCGCCATCGTGCCGCAGGGACTGAAGAGCCAGGTCACCGTGGTGCTGGACGGTGAGGAACTGACCTTCGCGGTCTCCGTGCCCGGGCGGCACTACGCCCTCAACGCCGTCGCCGCGCTCGCCGCCGGTGCCGCGCTCGGCATCCCGGCCGCCGAGCTGGCGCCCGCGCTCGCCGCCTACACCGGCGTCAAGCGGCGCCTCCAGCTCAAGGGCGAGGCCGCCGGGGTCCAGGTGATCGACTCCTACGCCCACCACCCCACCGAGATGACCGCGGACCTGGAGGCCATGCGGGGCGCCGCCGGCGACGCCCGCATCCTCGTCGTCTTCCAGCCGCACCTGTTCTCCCGCACCCAGGAGCTGGGCAAGGAGATGGGGCAGGCCCTGGCGCTCGCCGACGCCTCGGTGGTCCTGGACATCTACCCGGCCCGCGAGGACCCGATCCCGGGCGTCACCAGCGAGCTGATCATCGAGTCCGCGCGGGCCGCGGGCGCCGACGTCACCGCGGTGCACGACAAGGCGGAGATCCCGGCCGCGATCGCGGGAATGGCGAAGCCCGGTGATCTCGTTCTCACCATGGGCGCGGGCGACGTGACCGACCTGGGCCCGCTGATCCTGGACCGGCTGTCGCAGCAGTAAGGGGCTGAGGCTCATGTCGTACGACGTCGAGAAGCCGGACGAACAGTGGCGCGCGGAGCTGAGCCCGAACGAGTACGCGGTACTGCGCCGGGCCGCCACCGAACCCGCGTTCACCGGTGAGTACACGGACACCACCACCAAGGGCGTCTACTCCTGTCGCGCCTGCGGCGCCGAGCTGTTCACCTCGGAGACCAAGTTCGCCTCGCACTGCGGCTGGCCGTCCTTCTACGACCCGAAGGACACCGACGCCGTGGAGCTGGTCGAGGACCGCTCCCTCGGCATGGTGCGCACCGAGGTCCGCTGCGCCCGCTGCGGCTCGCACCTTGGGCACGTCTTCGAGGGGGAGGGCTACCCGACCCCGACCGACCAGCGCTACTGCATCAACTCGATCTCCCTGCGGCTCGAACCCGCCGACGAGTGAGGCCGGGGCCCGGATCACCGGCCGGGGGCGCAGCGCGAGCGCGGCCCGTGGCCGGCGATGCGGAAGTGGCGTCGGCCCCGGGGCGATGACGCACGCGTACCGCGCCCTCCTCGTGGACCGCGCGCGCCCGCCGGGGTGCGCGGGCGTGCGCGCGGGGCGCGTTCCGGGGGCCGGTACGGGTGCGCCGGGCCGGGCCGACCGAAAGTAGTCGCCGCTCCCCGCCGATCGCCGACCCGGGTGGCAGCGGCGCCGGGCCGGTGCGCGCCGCCGTCGCGGCTTGTGACCGGGAGATGAACGGGCGGCGTGATCGCCGGAGTGCGGGGAAGGCGGCCGTACAGGTTCTTTCGTTCGGATCGGGCCGGATCAGGGCGCGATGCCGGGGTCCGCGAGGCCGGCAAGATCCAAACGAGAGGCCCTAGACTCTCCCGGCAACGGCCCGAGCCTTTCCGGCCCGTGGCCGCGAACGGGCGGAAAGCTGCCAGACCCGAAGGGTGTTCGGCGTTTTGATACGGATAGATGCAGTCACGAAGCGGTACCCGGACGGCACGGTCGCGGTCGACCGGCTGTCGTTGGACATACCGGACCGCGCGATCACCGTCCTCGTCGGGCCCTCCGGCTGCGGCAAGACGACGACGCTGCGCATGATCAACCGGATGGTGGAGCCCACCGAGGGCAGCATCCTGCTGGACGGTGCGGACATCCGGCAGCAGCCGGTCAACTCCCTGCGCCGCTCGATGGGTTACGTCATCCAGAACGCCGGCCTCTTCCAGCACCGCACCATCCTCGACAACATCGCCACCGTGCCCCGGCTGCTCGGCTGGAGCAAGCCCAAGGCGCGGGGCCGGGCCGCCGAGCTGATGGAGCGGGTCGGTCTGGACACCTCGCTCGCCAAGCGCTACCCGTACCAGCTCTCCGGCGGCCAGCAGCAGCGCGTCGGGGTGGCGCGGGCGCTCGCCGCCGATCCGCCGGTGCTGCTGATGGACGAGCCGTTCTCCGCCGTCGACCCGGTGGTCCGCAAGGGGCTCCAGGACGAACTGCTGCGCATCCAGGACGAGCTGGGCAAGACGATCGTCTTCGTCACGCACGACATCGACGAGGCGATCAAGCTGGGCACCATGGTGGCCGTGCTGCGCACCGGGGGCCGGCTCGCCCAGTTCGCGCCGCCCGCCGAGCTGCTCAGCGCGCCCGCCGACACCTTCGTGGAGGACTTCCTCGGCGCCGACCGGGGGATCCGGCGGCTTTCCTTCTTCCCGTCCGACGAACTGCCGTTGCAGACCGGGCCGCTGGTCCCGCTGGACGCGGACGCGGCGCAGCGCGCCGCCCGTGCCGACGCCCCCTACCTCCTGGTCACCGACGCCGACGGCAGACCGCTCGGCTGGGCCGAGCCCGACGGGCCCCTGGACCGGGAGCGGCTGCTCGACCACGGGCGGCCGTTCAGGCCCGGCGCCGACTCGCTGCGCACCGCGCTCGACGGGGCGGTGCTGTCGCCGACCGGCTGGGCCGTCGCGGTGGACGGGGAGGGGCGCGCCGTGGGTGTCGTCTCGCAGCAGGTCATCGGGGAGGCGATCCGCGCCGCGCACGGCCGGGCGGGCGCCGGGGTGAAGGCCGCGTGATGAACGGCTTCTTCGATCTGCCGAGCGACCTCCAGCACAGCTACCTCGGACTCGTCGGCCTGCATCTGCGCGAGGCGCTGCTGCCGGTGCTGGCCGGGCTGCTGGTAGCGCTGCCCGTCGCCCAGCTGTGCGCGCGGTTCCGCTGGATCTACCCGCCCGTGCTCGGCGTCACCACCGTGCTCTACTCGATCCCCTCGCTGGCCTTCTTCGTCGTCCTCATCGACTACTTCGGGCAGAGCGAGACCACGGTGATGATCCCGCTCGCCGTCTACAGCCTGGTGGTGCTGGTGCCCGGGATCGTGGACGGCGTCCGCTCGGTGCCGCGGGAGACCCTGGCCGCGGCCGAGGCGATGGGCTTCGGCCCGCTGCGCCGCTACCTCCAGGTCCAACTCCCCATCGCCGCACCGGCGATCATCGCCGGCCTGCGGGTGGCGGTCGTCTCCAGCCTGTCCCTGGTCAGTGTCGGCATGCTGATCGGCAACCAGGGCGCCCTCGGCAACATGCTCTACGACGCCAACACCTACCACCGGCCCGCCCTGGCCGTTAACTCGGTGCTGACCACGGCGGTGCTGGGCATCCTCGCCGACGCGCTGCTGGTCCTCCTGCGCCGACTGCTGACCCCCTGGATGCCGAGGAAGGGCGCCACCCGGTGAACGTACTCGACTTCGCGCACTCGTTCTTCGGCGACCCCGCCCACTGGCACGGCTACGACGGCATCCCCGCCCGGCTCGTCGAGCACCTCACCTACTCGCTGGAGGCCCTGCTGCTCGCCGCCGTGGTCGCGCTGCCGGTCGGCCTGGTCACCGGCCACTACGGCCGGGGCGGCAACGCGCTCGCGCTGATCGCCACCGCGGGCCGCGCGCTGCCCAGTTTCGGGCTGCTGGTGCTGATGTTCATCTGGCTCGGCTTCGGGCTGGTGCCGGTGATGATCCCGCTGGTGGTGCTCGCCGTGCCGCCGATCCTGGTCACCACCTACGAGGCGATGCGCTCCGTCGACCCGTCCCCGGTGGACGCCGCCCGGGGCATGGGGATGTCGGAGGCCCGGGTGCTGTTCCAGGTCGAGGTGCCCGTCGCGCTGCCGCTGATCCTCTCCGGGCTGCGCACGGCGGCCATCCAGATCATCTCCACCGCCACCATCGCCGCGTACGTCAGCCTCGGCGGCCTCGGCCGCTACATCATCGACGGCCTGTACCAGCGCGACTACGAGAAGGTCGTGGGCGGTGCCGCCCTCGTCGCCGCCCTGGCCCTGGCCACTCTCGCGCTCTTCTGGGCGGTGTCCCGGCTCACGGTGTCCCGGGGGGTGCGCGGAAGCGCCTGACCCCCCCGTGGCGTGGCGCGGTCATCGGCGGGGAATCCGCGTGCGCGACCGGCGGCGCGGTCTTCATCAAGAATGGATTACGAGACGGCGGTACGCGGTTGACTCGGCGTCGAGCGGCTGGATTGGATCAGGTGGTGACTTCCACAACCGACATCAGCAGGTCCATGCGGAGGAACCGGGGCGCGGCGGTGGTCGCCCTCGCGGCGGCGACGGCCCTGCTGGCAGGCTGCTCCTCCCACTCCGGAAAATCCGACCCCCTGTCGGGGGGCAAGGCGAGCGGCGGCGAAGTGGTCGTCGGCTCCAACAACTTCCCCGAGAGCACACTGCTCGCCGACATCTACGGCGAAGCCCTCAAGGCCAAGGGGATCAAGGTCACGTACAAGCCGAACATCGGCAGCCGGGAGACCACCTACGGCCTGCTGAAGAACGGCTCCCTCTCGGTGCTGCCGGAGTACAACGGCGCGCTGCTGGCCTATCTGGACCCCAAGGCGACGCCGAAGAGCGCCGAGGAGACCACGGCCGCCATCAAGGCGAAACTGGACGCCAAGCTGACCCTGCTGGCGCCCTCGGCGGCCGAGGACAAGGACTCGCTGGCGGTCAACGCCGCCACCGCGCGGAAGTACCACCTCACCGACAAGTCCACCATCGCGGACCTGAAGGGCGTCGCGAAGGACCTGGTGATCGGCGGCTCGCCGGAGTTCCAGACCCGGCAGCAGGGTCTGGTGGGCCTGAAGTCCGTCTACGGCCTCGACTTCAAGTCCTTCAAGGCGCTGGACGCGGGCAGCACGCTCACCCAGACCGCCCTGAAGAAGGACGACGTACAGGTCGCCGACATCTTCAGCACCGACCCGACCATCGCCAAGGAGAAGTTCGTCGCCCTCAAGGACCCGGAGAACCTCTTCGGCTTCCAGAACGTGCAGCCGCTCGTCGTCAAGAGTGCCGTGTCCCAGAAGGGCGTGGACGCGCTGAACGCCGTCTCCGCCAAGCTCGACACCGCGACCCTGCTGGACTTGGACGCGCAGGTGCAGAACCAGCGCAAGGACCCGCTGGACGTCGCGAAGACCTGGCTGAAGTCGGCCGGGCTCGACTGACGCAGGCCCGACGCACGGGGGGCGCGGCCGAGATCCTCGGCCGCGCCCCCCGTTTCCGCTTCGCTCAGAGGTCGAACTCGTGCGGCGGCAGGTCCAGGGTGTAGCAGGCCTCGCGGACCACGGCCTGCTCGGTCTTGTCGAAGTCGCCGTCGGCGCCGCCGATGACGATGCCGATCTGGACCACGGCCCGCGCTTCGGCGGGCTTCTTCTTCGCCTTGGCGATCTCCTGGAGCACACTCACCTTGCCGAAGGCGAAGTCGGCCGTCAGCTTGTCCAGGTTGTCGTCGAAGCGGCGCCGCAGATCGTCCGCGGGGAAGTTCTGCAACACCTCGTTGGTGGCGATCAGTTGGGCGACACGCTGACGCTCCGAGGGGTCGACGGTGCCGTCGGCGGCGGCGACCAGCGCGCACATCGCCATGCTCGCGTCCCGGAACGCACCGCTCTTCAGGTCGTTCTTCTTCGCCACCAGCTGGGTCTGCATCTGCGACGCCGACTCCTTGATGCGGTCCCACAGGGCCATGCTTGCTCCTCGTATCCGCGGCGGGTGCCCCACGGCACCCCACCGGCAACTTCTACAACACCGTAGAAACTGCCGGTGGGGCCGGAAAGTTCCGGGACGTCATGCCGCGGTTCCCTCGGCCTCCTGTGCGGCGAGGGCCCGCGCCCGGCGGCGCTTGCGGCGGCTCATGCGCGGCTCCTGGTCCGGCAGCCAGCCGAAGGCCAGGCAGCTGCCGACCACCCCGAGCAGCAGTCCGATGAAGAAGCCGCCCAGGTTGGAGGTGAGCCAGGTGCCCAGCGACAGCAGCGCTCCGGTGATGGAGTAGAAGAGCCGCTGGGCCGGGTTGAAGAGGAGCAGCAGGCCCAGCAGGACCATCAGGCCCGGCAGCAGATAGCCGGCGAGCCCCTGCATGCCGATGTGCATCACGACCTTCAGCGACGCCTTCTCGGTCAGCAGGATCTCGCCGCCGCCCAGGGCGAGCAGCAGCCCGCCCCAGAACGGCCGCCGGGCCCGCCATGCCCGGAAGGTGCCCCGCGGGCCCCGGCGCGTACGGTCCGCCATGGCGCTCAGCAAGCCTTGTCGCTGAAGCCGAGCTTGAGGCCGGGCAGCTTGAACACCCCTGCCGTCGTGGCGTAGTTGGTCTGCCGCAGGTTGTCGATGTGCACCTTGTCGGCCTGCTGGCTGAAGACGCCCTTCGGGCCCTTCGCGTTGGCCTCGGTCAGGGTGCTGGCGTCGTTGCCGATCTCGATGTTGTTGAACGCCGCGTCACCCGACATCTCGGTGGAGTCGGTGGTCAGATCGGAGGCGGTGACCTTGTTGGCGCCGTTGCCCGCGGTGATCCGCAGGTTGGTGCCGCCGAGGTCGACGCTCTGGCACAGCCTGGACAGCGTGGCGCTCTTGATGGCGGAGGTGACGACCAGCACCTGGCCGCCGGTGTCACCCGCGTTCGGGCTGCCGTCGGCCATGTTGTCCAGGCCGCCGAACTGCTCGAAGCCGGTGCCGTTCAGCTGCTCCGCGGTGACCGTGAACGGCATGCCGGAGATGGCGAACTGCACGCCCAGCGCGCCCTGCGCGGTGAGCACCGCGAGGCCGGCGGCGACGATCGTGGCGGGCACCGCCATCACCGCGGCGCGGCGGGCCCGGACGCGGCCCCGTCTCTCCCCGGTGGGGGCGGCGGTGCTGCTCGGTGCGTCGGAGGGTGAACCGCTTCCCGGGTTCTCGGGGGTGTTGCCGGTGGACGAGACGTCCGGGGACAAGGCCATGTCTGCTCCCATGGGCATGGATTCAATGCGGGTTGGGCTTCAGTGGCCCGATGTCCTGGCGCGGACAGCGGCCGCCGCGGACGCCTCCCCGCACTCCCGGCGGGTGCGAGGGCTTTCTCGTTACGCGGCGGTAGCCTTTCGAGGAAGTTACCGCCGGTTACTTTTTGGGGTCAAGGGAGATGTGAAAAAAGGGTGTTGACGGTGCGTGCGAGCCGATCCGCCCGTTCAACTCGCCTTATCCGCCGCGGTGTTGCCGTGCCGCGCGTCTTGACGCCGATGGTTGGCGGGGCTACAACTTCCCCAGATTCCCCGGATCCGTGGCGCCGGATCCGCCGAGCGGCAGCGGCCGTGTCCCGTACGGGCACCGGCCGCGTTCCCGGCCCTCTCGTGGCACGCTCGACCTCACGGTGATCCGTTCGCACGAGCACCCCTTCGCACTCCGCGCGAGCACGGCACGGGCAGCTCCCCACGGGTCCGTACCGGCATCCCTCAGATCGTCCGGCCCGGCCGATTCCTCCGGGTACCGGCCGGTGTCCGGCCCGTCGCCGTCGCCGGTCCGTCGCGTAAGGAGAAGGCGTGACGGCCCCGCGCCGGCGGCAGCACGCGCACCAACCGGCACCGCTCGCACCGCCCCGGCACGACGCATGCCGCCCCGGTATGCGGAGCGCCACCCGAGTACGACGAAATACCCCTGGTACGACGCGTACCACCCGGGTACGACGCGTACCACCCCCGTACCAGGGCGCACCACCTCTGCACCGCCCGCCACCCCCCACGTCCCCAACCCCACTTAGCAGAGAGGCACCCGCATGCGTACGCGAATCCTCGTCGCCCTCGCCGGCACCGCCACCGCCACCGCTCTCGCCCTCGTGTCGGCCGGCCCCGCCTCCGCGGCCGGTGCGGTCCTGACCACGGGCAGCGCCGGCGGCACCGCCGTCGCGGTCGGCGACACCCTCACCGCGCCCCTGGCGAGCGGCACCAACGCCACCTTCTACTCCAGCGCCACCGGCACCAGCGGCGTGAAGTGCAGCAGCTCCCAGTTCACCGCCTCGGTCACCGGCAACCCGACCGCCCCCGGCACCGCCACCGAGTCCGTCACCGCGCACACCGCGACCAACTGCACCAGCAATGTCACCGGTGTGCTCAGCGTCGGCGGCATCACCATCGACAACCTGCCCTACTCGGCGACGGTCGCCTCCGACGGCACCCTCACCGTCACGCCTCGCAGCGGTTCCGTCATCCAGTCCACGGTCAAGCTCAACACCCTGCTGGGCAGCGTCACCTGCGTCTACCAGGGCCCGAGCCTCACCGGCAAGGCGGACAACAGCGACAACAGCATCACCTTCACCAACCAGCAGTTCACCAAGATCTCCGGCTCGTCGCTGTGCTTCTCCACGGCCTACTTCTCGGCCAAGTACGCGCCGGTGACCGACGGCGGGGCCAAGGTGTTCGTCAACTGACCTGTACGAACGGTGGTTTGACCGGCACTGCCTGAACATGGCGCGAGGCGGCGCCGTCCCGGTGGGCACCCCCACCGGGACGGCGCCGCCGTGCTGTGCGTGCACCCGGCCGCCCCCAAGGCCCCGTTGAGGAGCCGGCCGTCCGCCTCGTATCGTGGCGATCATGGGTGCGCCAGGCGGCCGTCGACCTGCCGTTCGAGGCCGGTGCCGGGCCCTCGCACGCCGGACTCCCGTTGGCATTCGGTGAGTTATCGTATGCAAGGGGTTAAAACAAACCGCATGTCCCGTTCGTTCTTCTCGCGAGGAGGGGTCCCACGATGGCGAGGCAGTTACGCGCCGAACAGACCCGGTCGACGATCATCTCCGCCGCCGCGGATCTGTTCGACCAGCACGGCTACGAGTCCACCAGCCTCAGCGACATCGTCGCACACGCGAAGGTCACCAAGGGTGCCCTCTACTTCCACTTCGCCGCCAAGGAGGACCTGGCGCACGCCATCCTGGAGCTGGAGGCCCGGGCGGCCCGGCAGCTCGTGGCCGATGTCGAGGGCCGCGGCTACTCCTCCCTGGAGGGCCTGATGCGCACCACCTTCGGCGTCGCCCGGCTCGCCGTGGACGACCCGGTGCCGCGCGCCGGGCTCCGCCTCGCCACCGCCGACGTCGCCGTACGGCCGCCGCTGCGCCACCCCTACACCGAATGGCTGGAGTTCGCCGCCCGCAAGTTCAGCGGGGCCGTGCGGGAGGCCGATGTGCACAGCGACCTCGACGTCGCCGCCGCCGCCCACTCGCTCGTCTGCTTCTTCTTCGGCACCCGGGTCACCGGCCGGTTCGAACCGGTGGGGCGGCTGCCGCGCCGGGTCGCCGAGATGTGGCACCTGATGATCCGCGGCCTGGTCCCGGTGCACCGCCGCCCCCGCTACGTCACCCTCGCCACGCAGCTGGAGCGGGAGATCAGAACCGCCTGAACCGCGCGGTACGGTGACGGACATGCCCGACACCCCGTTCGCACCCGTGATCCTCGGCAACGTACCCGGTTCCTTCCCGCACAGCGTCCTGGCCGAGCGGCACCCGGCGATCATCCGGCAGGTGCGCGACGCCTTCCCGTACGCCCCCGTACAGCAAAGGGCGCTGGACGCACTGCTGGCGAGCTGCACCGAGGGCACCATCGAGCCGCTGCCCGACGACGCCCCGGACCGCGAGCGCTGGCAGGAGTGGGGAGCGGACGCGTACACCGGACAGCGCTGGTACGACGTGCCGTGGCTGTGGTCCGAAAGCTACTTCTACCGCCAACTGCTGGCGGCGGTCGGCTACTTCGGCCCCGGCGCCTGGCAGGGCATCGATCCCTTCCGGCCCGTCAAGCGCGCCGAGCTGGACGCCCCGGAGACGGACCGGGAACTCGCCGCCCTCGACGGACTGCGGGAGCTGCCGGAACCGGAGCGCGGACGGGCCCTGCTGCACGGCTCGCTCTGGGGCAACCGCGCCGACCTGGGCTTCCGGCTCTCCGCCGAGGGAGCCGAGAAGCGCGCGCCCGCGCCCGCGCTGGTCGCGGACGACAGCGCACGGCTGTGGGCGCTGCTGCCGCCCGGCGGGGACGCGACCCTCGTCCTGGTCGCGGACAACGCGGGCCGCGAACTCGTCCCCGACCTGCTGCTGATCGCCCACCTCTTCGCCGGGGGCCGGGCCGCGCGGGCGGTGCTGCACGTCAAGCCGTACCCGTACTACGTCTCGGACGCCACCACCGCCGATGTGCTCGACGCCCTGGACCGGCTCCGCGCCGCTCCCGGCGAGGCCGCCGAGTACGGGCGGCTGCTGTGGTCGGCGCTGTCCGACGGCCGGCTCGCCGTGCGCGCCCACCCTTTCTCCTGCGCTCCGCTGCCGTACGAGCGGATGCCGGACGACCTGCGCGCCGAGTTCGCCGCCGCGACCCTCACCGTGCTCAAGGGCGACCTCAACTACCGCCGGCTGGTGGGCGACCGGATGTGGCCGCCGACCACGTCCTTCGCGGCGGCGACCGCGTACTTCCCGGGCCCCGTCGCCGCGCTGCGCACCCTGAAGTCCGAGGTGATCACCGGCCTGTCCGCCGGGACCGAGGCGGAGCTGGTGGCGGCGGAGGAGCAGCGCTGGCGCACCGCCGGCACGCACGCGCTGATCCAGGTCAAGTGATGCGCAATGGCAGCGACTTGATGCCGTTGATGAAGTTGGACACCAGCCGCTCGGGCGGTCCGGCGGGGCGCAGGACGGGCAGGGCGCGCAGCACTTCCTCGTAGAGGACGCGCAGTTGCAGCCGGGCGAAGTGCGCGCCCATGCAGACGTGCGGACCGTCGCCGAAGGAGACGTGCGGGTTGGGGGAGCGGCCGAGGTCGAGCCGGTCCGGGTCGGTGAAGACCCGCTCGTCGCGGTTGGCGGAGGCGTGGAAGACCACGACCTTGTCGCCCGCCCTGATGCGCCGGCCCGCCAGCTCGGTGTCCTCGGCCGCGGTGCGCCGGAAGGTCAGCACGGGCGGGTGCCAGCGCAGCAACTCCTCCACGGCCGGTGCGAGTTCCGCCCTTCCGGTGCGCAACAGGTCGTACGCCTGCGGGTGCTCGGCCAGGGCCAGCAGTCCGCCGGGGGCCGCGCTGCGGACGGTGTCGTTGCCGGCGATGGTGAGCAGGAAGAAGAACATCTCCAGCTCGGGGCCGGTGAGTTCCGCGTCGTGGCTGAGGGTCGTCAGGATGTCGTCGGCGGGATACCGTCGTTTGTATACAGCCAACTGTTGCGCGTAGCCGAACATGTCCCGCAGCATCGCCGGGGAGCGCGGATTCACCGGCCGGCCCGCCTGGTCCCGCGCCGGGGGGCCGGCCTCGTCCGGGTCCTGGTAGCCGATCACCCGGTGGGTCCACCGCAGCAGCAGCCGCCGGTCGTGCTCCGGGACGCCCAGCAGGTCGGTCAGGTTCAGCAGGGCGTACTCGTCGGTGACGGCCGCCACCAGGTCGACCGTGCCGTCGCCCTCGGCGGCCCGCTCCAGCGCCCCCGCGAGCAGCGTCCGGGCCCGCTCCCGGGCGACCTGCGCGAACCGCTCGATCCGGCCCGGGGTGAACGCCCGGCTCACCAGCCGCCGCAGCCTGCCGTGCTGCGGCGGGTCCTGGTTGAGCATCATGCGCCGGATGAACGGCAGGTCCTCCGGGTCGGGGTCCCGGATCTGGGTCGCGCCGAGGTACGACGAGTACGTGCCCGAGTCCTTCAGGACCCGTACGACGTCCGCGTGCCGCGTCACCGCCCAGAACCCGGGCCCGGCCGGCCAGCCCAGCACCTCGGGCTCCTCCTGCCAGACCACCGGCCGCCGCTCGCGCAGCGCGCGGTAGTCGTCGTAGGGCACGGCGGCGGCGTATCGGCGCGGGTCGAAGACGTCCGGCACCTCACCGGGGCCGGGCGCCCGCCCCGACTCCGCACCGCTCACGCCGGATCACCCCCGTCCGCCCCGACCGCTCTGTCCTCCCCGTCCGCGCGCAGGAAGTCCTCCACGACCCGGATCAGGTCCAGCGGTGCCTCGTCCATCGCGTAGTGGCCGGCGCCGGGCAGGGTGACGAGATGGCCGTGCGGGTACCAGGACAGCCATGTCCGCCGCATCAGCGCGGGGGACAGCGCCGGGTCCAGCTCGCCCGCCACGGCCAGCGCGGGCACCGTGGCGCCCGCCACCTCGGTGTGGAAGTCCTCGCCCGCCCACGAGTCGAGCCAGGCCCGGAACGCCTTGGCGTCGCTGCGCTCCAGGGAGCGCGCCACCATCCGGTCCAGCCAGGCGGCGGGACGGCGGCCCCCGGTGGTGAAGTCGAGGATCGCGCGCCGGTTCCCCGCCTTGTGCGCCGCCTCCGTGAACAGCGCGCCCTGCTCGCCCGAAAGCGGCATGCCCGAGGCGGGCACCGGGGAGACGCCGACGATCCGGCGCAGCCGGTCCGGGGCGAGCGCGAGCAGCCGCTGGGCCACCGCGCCGCCCATGGAGTGCCCGATCACCGAGAACCGCGCCCAGCCCAGCCGGTCGGCCAGCGCGAGGAGATCGGCGGCCGCCTCGGCCGTCGTGAAGGACCCGGTGACGTCCCGGGCCTCGCCGTAGCCGCGCAGATCGACCGGCACATAGGTGAAGGCGGTGCGGTCCAGGTCCGGCAGCACGGCCGCGTAGGCGGACCGGTCGGCGAACCAGCCGTGCACGGCGAACACCTGGTGGGCGCCGTCGCCGTGCACCTCATGGGGCAGCACGAAGGAGTTCATGCGCCTACCGTGTCCCTCGCGCCGAAGCACGGCAAGAGCGCGGACGGGGCGGACCTCGGCGCTGGTTCACGCGATGGTGTGATCATGTCCCGCGTGGCGGATGGGGGTTGAGGGGCACGGGTAGGGCCGGGCCATGACGCAGCCGTTCGAACTCCCGCACTTCTACATGCCGTATCCCGCACGGCTCAATCCGCACCTGGACGAGGCCCGGGCCCACTCCACCGCGTGGGCCCGGGAGATGGGCATGCTGGAGGGCTCCGGGATCTGGGACCAGGCCGATCTGGAGGCGCACGACTACGGACTGCTGTGCGCCTACACCCACCCCGACTGCGACGGGCCCGCCCTCTCGCTGATCACCGACTGGTACGTGTGGGTCTTCTTCTTCGACGACCACTTCCTGGACATGTACAAGCGCACCCAGGACCGCGCCGCCGGCAAGGCCCACCTCGACCGGCTGCCGCTGTTCATGCCGCTCGACCCGGCGACCCCCGTACCGGAGCCGCAGAACCCGGTCGAGGCAGGCCTGAAGGACCTGTGGGCGCGCACGGTGCCGTCGATGTCGGTGGACTGGCGCCACCGCTTCTCCGTCGCCACCGAGCACCTGCTCAACGAGTCGATGTGGGAGCTGTCGAACATCAACGAGGGGCGCATCGCCAACCCCGTCGAGTACATCGAGATGCGCCGCAAGGTCGGCGGCGCCCCCTGGTCCGCCGGACTCGTGGAGTACGCCACCGCCGAGGTACCCGCGGCCGTCGCCGGGAGCCGGCCGCTGCGGGTGCTCATGGAGACCTTCGCCGACGCCGTCCACCTGCGCAACGACCTGTTCTCCTACCAGCGCGAGGTCGAGGAGGAGGGCGAGAACAGCAACGGCGTGCTCGTCCTGGAGACCTTCTTCGGCTGCACCACGCAGCAGGCCGCCGACACCGTCAACGACATCCTCACCTCGCGCCTGCACCAGTTCGAGCACACCGCGCTCACCGAAGTCCCCGCCGTCGCCCTGGAGAACGGCCTCACCCCGGCCGAGACGGCCGCGATCGCCGCGTACACCAAGGGACTCCAGGACTGGCAGTCCGGCGGCCACGAATGGCACCTGCGCTCCAGCCGCTACATGAACCAGGGCGCGCGCAGCAGTTCGCCCTGGCAGCTGCCGAGCGGCCCCGGCACCTCCGCCGCCCACATCGGCACCCTGCTCGCCGCCGCCGCCCAGGAGCGCCTGCGCGCCTACTCGCACGTGCCCTACCAGAAGGTCGGCCCGTCGATCCTGCCCGAGTTCCACATGCCGTTCCCGCTGACGCTGAGCCCCCACCTCGACGCCGCCCGCCGCAATCTGCGCACCTGGTGCGACCAGGTCGGCATCCTCCAGGAGGGCGTCTGGGACGAGGACAAGCTGCGCGCCTACGACCTCGCCCTGTGCTCCGCCGGACTCGACCCCGACGCCACCCCCGAGGCCCTCGACCTCAGCGCCCAGTGGCTCGCCTTCGGCACCTACGGCGACGACTACTACCCGCTCGTCTACGGGCACCGCAGGGACCTGGCCGCCGCCCGCCTGACCACCGCCCGGCTGTCCGCCTGCATGCCCGTCGAGGGCGAGCCCGCGCTCGTGCCCGGCAACGCCATGGAACGCTCCCTGATCGACCTGTGGGCGCGCACCACCGCCGAGATGACCGCCGACCAGCGGCGCACCCTCAAGGCCGCCGTGGACACCATGACCGAGAGCTGGGTGTGGGAACTGTCCAACCAGGTGCAGAACCGCGTCCCCGACCCGGTCGACTACCTGGAGATGCGCCGCTCCACCTTCGGCTCCGACCTCACCCTGAGCCTGTGCCGGATGGGCCACGGCCCGGCGATCCCGCCGGAGGTGTACCGCAGCGGCCCGGTGCGCTCCCTGGAGAACGCCGCCATCGACTACGCCTGTCTGCTCAACGACATCTTCTCGTACCAGAAGGAGATCGAGTACGAGGGCGAGATCCACAACGCGATCCTGGTCGTGCAGAACTTCTTCGGCATCGACTACCCGACCGCGCTCGGCGTCGTGCACGACCTCACCACCCAGCGCATGCAGCAGTTCGAGCACGTGGTCGCCCACGAACTCCCCGTCCTCTACGACGACTTCGAGCTGTCGCAGGAGGCCCGCAGGGCGATGGACGGCTACGTCCTCGATCTGCAGAACTGGCTGGCCGGCATCCTCAACTGGCACCGGAGCGTGGACCGTTACCAGGACGCGTGGCTGAGCCGGCGCGCCCACCGCTTCCTGCCCGACCGCATGCCCGCACGGCCGGTGCTCACACCGGGCTGACCGGAAGATTCCGAGTCTTCTCGCACGGAACGGGGCATTCGGGGAACTGCGGCGAGCATTCGCGACCGGGTCCCGGCCACGGTCCGGGTCCCGGCCACCGGTCCGATCCGGTCGGGTCCCGGCCGGGCCGGTCCGGTGGCCGCGTCCCGCGGCGTCCGTCGCGGGCGCGGGATCGCCGAATGGGCTCGCGTCGGCCGGGCCGGGCGGGCAGGATGCTGCCCGGGACGCCACCAAACCGTCGCGCCACCCGCCCGACCAGCGAGATCCGCCCGGAGGCCCGGATGACCGGTACCACGACCACGCCCTTCAGCGCCGCCGACCACAGGGCCCGCATGGAGCGCGCCACCCGCGCCGCGGCCGACGCCGGTCTCGCCGGGCTGCTCGTGGCACCCGGCCCGGACCTGGTGTGGCTGACCGGCTACACCCCCACCGCGATCACCGAGCGGCTCACCCTGCTGGTCCTCGCCCCCGGCCGGGACCCGGTGCTCGTCGTCCCCACCCTGGAGGCCCCGGACGCCGAGCACTCCGCCGCCGGCGAGGTGCTGACGCTGCGCGACTGGACCGACGGCAAGGATCCCTACGCCGTCACCGCCGACCTCCTCGACGGCCGCGGCCGGTACGGCATCAGCGACAACACCTGGGCGATGCACGTGCTGGGCCTCCAGCGCACCCTGCCGGACAGCTCCTACGCCGCCCTCACCGAGGCCCTGCCCATGCTGCGCGCCGTCAAGGACGCCGCCGAGGTGGAACTGCTCGCGGCCGCCGGGGCCGCGGCCGACGCGGCGTTCGAGGAGATCCGCAAGATGCCCTTCGCCGGGCGCCGCGAGTCCGACGTCGGCCATGACCTCGCCGCGCTGCTGCGCCGCTTCGGCCACTCCCAGGTCGACTTCACCATCGTCGGCTCCGGACCCAACGGCGCCAACCCGCACCACGAGGTCGGCGACCGCGTCATCCGGCGCGGCGACATGGTCGTCCTCGACTTCGGCGGCCTGAAGGACGGCTACGGCTCCGACACCACGCGCACGGTGCACGTCGGCGAGCCCACCGAGGAGGAGCGCCGGGTCCACGACGTCGTGCGCGCCGCCCAGGAGGCCGGCTGCCAGGCGGTGCGGCCGGGCGTTGCCTGCCAGGAGGTCGACCGCGCCGCCCGCGCGGTGATCACCGACGCCGGATACGGCGAGTACTTCATCCACCGCACCGGGCACGGCATCGGCGTCACCACGCACGAGCCGCCGTACATGATCGAGGGCGAGGAACTGCCGCTGGTGCCCGGGATGTGCTTCTCCGTGGAGCCCGGCATCTATCTGCCCGGCCGCTTCGGGGTGCGCATCGAGGACATCGTCACGGTGACCGAGGACGGTGGCCGCCGCCTCAACAACACCACCCGTGAGATGGTCGTAGTGGACTGACAGGCCCGGAAAGGGCCGGGAGGCCACCCCGACGACACCGGAACGGCAACGCAGGACCCCATGACCCAGGCACCGATCCCCACCCCGGACAGCGTCCGCGCAGTGGTCCGTTCGCTGCTCAAGGACCACCCGGAGGACACCGAGGGCGCGCACGCACCGGACGTCCGGCCCGTCCGTGCGGGCCACCCGTACACCTGGTGGGTCGGCGCCCGCCGGGTGCTGCGCCTCGCCCCCGACCGGGAGGCCTCCGCCCGCCGCCGCCGGGAACTGCGGCTGCGCGCCCTGGTCCGCCCGCACGTCCCGGTGGCCGTGCCCACCAGCGTGGCGCACGCCGACTGGGTGCCCGGTCTCGCCTGCACCCTCGACACCGTGGTGCCCGGCGGCACCGCCGAGGAACACGACGTCTCGGCGGCCGGCGAGGCGGACCTCGCCGGACTGCTCAACGGGCTGCGCGCGGTGCCGGCCCGCCAGGCCGAGTCGCTCGGCGTGCCGCGTTCCGCACCCCGGTCCCTGGAGGCGCTGCGCCGGATGGCCGTGCACGCGGCCGAACGGCTCGCCGCCGCCGACGAGTTCGACGCCGAGCGGATGCACCAGCTGACCCCCGCCGGCGCCGCCCAGCTCGCCACCAAGCCCGGCGCGGCCGTGCTCACCCACCACGGCCTGTCCGGCGAACACGTGGTGGTCAGCGCGGACGGGCGGGTGCGCGGCATCCTGGACTGGACGGAGGCGGTGCTCGGCGACCCCGCCGAGGACATCGCCGGACTCGCCGTCGCCGTCGGCTCCCCGGCCGCCGTCCGCGCCGCCACCCTCGCCGGCTACGGCGCCCGCCCCTGTCTGCGCGGCCTGTGGCTCGCCCGCTGCGACACCGTCCTGCGGCTCACCGAACACCTCGACGGCCGCGCCACCGGCTCCCTGCCCCTGCTGCGCACCCAGCTGCAGCGGGCCTGGGAGCCGATCCTGCTGGAGCGGCTGACGGACTTCAAAACGGCCGGCGAAGAGCCCTGACCCGACCCTCCTGAACCGCCGCGGCCCCCGTACGCCCCGCCGCCGTCAACCATCCGCCCGCCCGCCGCCGTCACCCGTCCGGCCCACCGGCGCGCCACCGCCCGCGTGCCGCGAGGCCCCGCCGGGGAACGCCCGGGGCGCGGTCCGGGCGGGCCCACGGGGACGGCGACGGCGCCCTGCCGCCTGTGGCTCCCACCCCGCCGCTCACCATACTGGGAGGGAACGGACAGATCGCCCGCCCGGCTCGCGGAGGTGCGAGGATGCGCGACGACGCCGAGAACGACGCCGAGAACGACGAGGAAGCCGTCGAGGAGCCCGAGGAGTACGACGAGGACGCGGCCGAAGAACCCGACGAGGACGCGGAACCCGAGTGGTACGACGAGGAGGCCGGGGAAGCCGACGCGTACGTCGCGGCGCCCTCGCGCACCCGGGCCGACGTGGAGCCCGACGTCTTCCTGGACGTCCCGCAGCTGAGGGTCGACGAGATCGACCTGGACGTGGAGGACCTGCGCGCCCACGTCTCGCTCCAGGCCGAGGTGCTGGACCTGCTGAGGCTGAACGTGGGCGCCGACGTCTCCCTCGGGCGGGTGCACCTGGGCATCTCGGGCGTGGAGGCGCAGGCCCAGCTGAGGGTGCGGCTCGACAACGTCGCGCTGATCATCAACCGGGTGCTCACCACCCTCGACCGCAATCCGCAGATCCTGGAGGAACTGGCGGGCGGACTCGGGTCGGCGGTACGGGACGTCGGCGGCGGCGCCCGGCAGGCCGTCGGCGAACTCGGCAGCGGGGCGGGCCGGGCCGTCGAGGAGGTCGGCCACGGTGCCGGGTACGCCGTGCGGGACATCGGACGCGGCGCCGGGGGCGCGGTCGAGTACGTGGGCCGGGGTGCGGGCTCCGCGGTGGACGAGGTCGGCCGCGGCGCCGGACACGCCGTGCGGGACGTGGGGACGGGCGCGGGCGCGGCCGTCGAGGATGTCGGTGGTGGGGCGGGGCGTGCGGTGGAGGATGTCGGTGGTGGGGCGGGGCGTGCGGTGGAGGATGTCGGTGGTGGGGCGGGACGAGTGGTCGAGGACGTCGGGGCCGGGGCCGGGCGGATGGTGGAGGACGTCGGTGAGCGGGCGGGCCGGGTCGTGAGCGACGCCGGGACGGGCGCGGGCGGCGCGGTGCGGGAGACCGGCCGGGTCGCGAGGGGGGCCGGGAGGGCCGTGGGCGAGGCGGGGCCCACCGCGCGGCGGGCCGCGGGCACCGCCGAGGACGCCGTCGAAGGTGCCCCGGGAACCGCGCGGAGCGCCACCTCGGCGGAGCGCGGCGCGGCTCGTCGCACGGCCACCTCGGCGGCGCGCCGGGCCACCCGGCGAGGCGACCGCACCGAGGCCGGCCGGACCGAACCCGGCCGTACCGCCCGGGCCCGCCGGGCCCGCGACGAGGACGGCGCGGACGAGGACCCGGCCCCGCCCCGCAGGCGGCGCACCGCGCGCCGGCGGCAGGAGCCGCCGTGAACGGCCGCACGTCCCACCCCGGGAGCGGCGGACCGCTCCCCGCCCGCGGCCGGCACCGCCCGACCGCCGCACCCGGACATCTCGTTCGAGGCGACCGTCCGCGGTGACCGGCTCCGCTTCGAGGACGAGCCCCGGACGGCCGTCGGTTTCCCCGGCACCGGCGAACGGGAGTCGTCGTCACGCAGCGAGCGGACCAACCTCCCCGACACGGTCGCCGCCGGCCGGGAGTACCGCGGCATCCGCGTCCACTACCGCCTCGCCACCCGGCTGGTCCGCCCGCCGCGGGACACCCCGGGCACCGGGGCACGCCCGGCCGGTGGATGAGATCAGGGCTGGGCGAGCACCACGCAGGACTCGCCGGGGAGCTGGAGCAGCCCGTCCGCCCCCGGCGCCGCCACCGGTTCCCACGCGGCGAGGACCAGCGCGGGGCGGCTGCCCAGCGGGATGGCGGCCGGGTCCTTGCCCAGGTTGACGGCGACCCGGACGTCCCCGCGCCGGAAGGCCAGCCAGCGGGCCTCCTCGTCGTAGGCCACCTTGGTGTCGGCGAGGTCGGGATCGGTGAGGTCCGGCTGCTCGCGGCGCAGTGCGATCAGCCGCCGGTACCAGTCCAGCACCCGGGCGTGCGGCGGACGCCCGGGCTCCGACCAGTCCAGGCAGGACCGCTCCCGGGTCGCCGGGTCCTGCGGATCCGGTACGTCCTCCTCGGCCCAGCCGTGCGCCGCGAACTCCCGCCGCCTGCCCCGCCGTACCGCCTCCGCCAGCCCGGGGTCGGTGTGGTCGGTGAAGAACTGCCAGGGCGTGCCGGCCGCCCACTCCTCGCCCATGAACAGCATCGGGGTGAACGGCGCGGTCAGCACGAGCGTCGCGGCGCACGCCAGCAGTCCGGGGGAGAGGTGGGCGGAGAGCCGGTCGCCCTGGGCGCGGTTGCCGACCTGGTCGTGGGTCTGGCTGTAGCCGAGCAGCCGGTGCCCGCCCACCCGCGCCCGGTCCAGCGGACGCCCGTGGTGCCGGCCCCGGAAGCTGGAGTAGGTGCCGTCGTGGAAGTAGCCCCCGGTGAGCGTCTTGGCCAGCGCGGCGAAGGGGGCGCGCGCGAAGTCCGCGTAGTAGCCCTGGGACTCGCCGGTCAGCGCGGTGTGCAGGGCGTGGTGGAAGTCGTCGTTCCACTGCGCGTGCAGCCCGAGCCCGTGCTCCGCGCGCGGGGTGATGAACCGGGGGTTGTTGAGATCGGACTCGGCGATCAGCGACAGCGGCCGGCCCAGCTCGGCCGCGAGGTCGTCCACCGCGGCGGACAGCTCCTCCAGGAAGTGGCGGGCGCGGGTGTCGTAGAGCGCGTGCACCGCGTCCAGGCGCAGCCCGTCCAGCCGGTAGTCCCGCAGCCAGGCCAGCGCGCTGCCGATCAGGAACGCCCGCACCTCGTCCGAGCCGGGCGCGTCCAGGTTGACCGCCGCTCCCCACGGGGTGGTGTACGCGTCCGTGAAGTACGGCCCGAAACGCGGGAGATGGTTCCCGGAGGGCCCCAGATGGTTGTGCACCACGTCCAGGACCACGGCCAGGCCCAGCTCGTGCGCCCGGTCCACGAACCGCTTCAGCGCCTCGGGGCCGCCGTACGGCTCGTGCACCGCCCACGGCGACACCCCCTCGTACCCCCAGCCGTGCCGCCCCGGGAACGGGCACAGAGGCATCAACTCCACGTGCGTGACGCCCAGTTCGGCCAGGTGGCCGAGGCGGGCGGCGGCCGCGTCCAGGGTGCCCTCGGGGGTGTACGTGCCCACGTGCAGCTCGTAGAGCACCGCGCCCGGCAGCGCCCGCCCCGGCCAGTCGGCGCGCCAGGTGTACCGCTCGTGCTCCACGACCGCGCTGAGCCCGTCCGGGCCGTCCGGCTGGCGGCGCGAGCGCGGGTCGGGCAGCACCGGACCGTCGTCCAGCGCGAACCCGTAGCGCGCGCCGTCGCTGGCCTCCGCCTCCCCCCTCCACCAGCCCGCCCGCTCGGGATCGCGCCCCAACGGGTGCGCCACGCCCTCGCACTGGAGCGTCACTCGGTCTGCCTGCGGTGCCCACACCTCGAACTGCACGGACGGTTCCCCTTCGTCTGCTCACCGTGATGTCCCGCGTCCCCATCGTGCCGTCCGGACGATCAATCCGCTTTCGAATCGGGGCCTTTCCTCCCAGGTGTCGTGGAACGTTTCCCGGCGGCCCGTGCGGAAGTGGCCGCGCGCGGGCGCCGGTTCCCCGCTTTCTGGACACCCGACGTCCGCTGACCGACAATCACAAGCGTGACGTCGTCCTTCGAGTTCTCCACCTCCTCCGCCCCCGTACCGGCGTCCGCGCGGTTGTCCGACGCGGAGCGGGAGAGGGCGCTGGAGGTGCTGCGGGACGGGGTCGCCAAGGGCCGGCTGTCGCACGACACGTTCGTGCGCCGCATGGAACTGGTGCTCGGCGCCCGCCACGCCGACGAGATCGCCGTCCTCGTCGCCGACCTGCCCCGCGAGAACCGTTTCTCCCGCGCGCTGTTCGGCAGCGTCGAGGCGGTCTCCGGGTTCACGGTACGACTGCGCCGCGCCTGGCAGGCCGAGCGGCTGCCCAAGCTGCTGCTGCCCGGACCGGAGCACCTGCGTCCGCTGCGCATCGGCCGCGACCCGGGCAACGGGCTGCGGCTGACCCACGAGACCGTCTCCCGGGTGCACGCCGAACTCAGCCACCAGGGCGGTCTGTGGATCCTCAGGGACCTCGGTTCCACCAACGGCACCACCGTCAACGGCCGCCGGGTCATCGGCGCGGTCGCGGTCCGCGAGGGCGACCAGGTCGCCTTCGGGCGGGTGGCTTACCGGCTGGCGGTGAGCTGAGCGCCCGTACCGGCCGCGGTGGTGCGAACGGGTGACTCGCCCTGCGGCACGCCGGGCGTCCTGCCGATGCAACGGGCATGACGTATCTCACCAGAGCGACAGCGACCGCCGGCGCCCTCCTGGCGGCCGCCGGTCTCCTCGCCGCGGGCCCGGCCCGGGCGGCGTCCCACCCCCACGGCAACCGGCTGCACCTCACGGTCACCCGGGACGGCGCCGGGGCCGGCGGCGCGCACGACGTGCTGCTGCGCTGCGCCCCACCCCAGGGCCACCCGCATGCGGCCGAGGCCTGCGCCGAACTGACGGCGGCCCGCGGTGACATCGACCGCATCCCGGCCCGCAAGGTCTTCTGCCCGCGCATCTACTCCCCGGTCATCGCCACCGCGCGCGGCCACTGGAACGGACGGACCGTCGACTTCCGCAGGACGTACACCAACTCCTGCGAACTGCGGGCGCGGACGGGAGCCGTCTTCGCCCTGGGGGACTGACCGGCGGCCTACCCCTCCGCCTGCTCCCGGGCCTGCTGGGCGGCCAGCAGCACCGTGCGGGACTGGTGCTCCACCTGGTGGTCCAGCGGCACCCAGCGGGCCCGGAAGCGCTCGCCGAACGCCTCCGACCAGGCGGCGACGAGCCGTTCCAGGTGCGGCGCCGCCCGGTCGTCGCTCTCCCGCAGCACCCGCAGCAGCATCGCGGCCGCCCGCAGCGGCAGCCGCCGCCCGAAGGCGTCCACGCTGCCCACGTACGCCATCGTCGTGCCGGCCGGCGGGGTGTGGATCCAGTCCTCGGCCAGGCCCGGGATCAGCTCCAGCGCCCACCGGGCGGCCCGCAGCAGCGGCCCGTCCGCACCGTCGAGGCGGGGCAGCGCCTCGGCGAGTACCCGCTCCACCTCCCGCGCGTCCCGCAGCAGCCGCTGGGCCAGCCGCCGTATCGCCGCCGCGGGCGCCGGATGCGGCGCGGGGTCGTCCACCAGATCGCTGGCCCACATCGGCACCTCCACCACGGCGGTCAGCCCGCCGTAGCGGTGGGCGTGGTACCAGGTGCTGTTGCGGGCGTCGTCCGGCATGCTCGGGTAGGCGGCGCCCGTCTCCGGCCCCGGCATCACATGTACCCCCGGCCCCGAGGCCGGCCAGCCCGCCGCGTCCGAGGCGCCCGTCTCCACCGGGATGTGCAACTGCGCCGCCGACTTGGCGAACGGTTCGGCGAGGCCGGGCACGTCCTTGGTCAACTGCACCCAGCTGCCGCCCAGATCGGTGCCGTGCAACGTCACCTGGAGGTAGGGACGCAGCTCGTCTATCACCCTGGTCAGGGCGCGGGTCTCGGGCGGCAGCCGGTCCGGGGGCAGCACGGACGGCGACCACTCCGGCTGCTCCGCGCCGGTGGGCCGGTAGAAGCCGAGGTGGTAATCGAGCAGGCTGCGCGGGGCCGGGGTGACGTGCAGGGCGGCGCCGTCCGGGTCCGCGCAGAGCAGGAAGTGCCAGGAGACGCCGGCACGCAACTCCCGCTCGGCGAGCACCCGTCGGGCCAGCGCCCGCAGGGTGGAGCCGCCGGCCGGTTCGTTGGCGTGGGCGCCCGCCACCACCAGCACCGCCCGCCGCGCGTGGCCGACCGACAGCAGGTGCAGCGGTCGCCCCGCCCGGGACAGGCCCACCTGCCGCAGCGTGCACAGCCCGGGTTCCTGAGCGGCCAACGCCTGTGCGCTGGCGACCAGTTCGGGA
The DNA here is from genome assembly GCF_051980735.1 of Streptomyces sp. SCPE 10. Taxonomy (NCBI): domain Bacteria; kingdom Bacillati; phylum Actinomycetota; class Actinomycetes; order Kitasatosporales; family Streptomycetaceae; genus Streptomyces; species Streptomyces sp. SCPE 10. Next base: position 6,078,285 of record NZ_CP197069.1, read on the forward strand.
ACGCTGGGGTAGCGCAGCTCCGGCAGAAGACTCACCCCCGTTTGGTCCCACCCGGCTTCGCCCTCCCAGTCCCGCACGGCACGGGGTGGCTGTCAAGCATCCGGTGGGACGCCCCGCCGGCAAGCGCCAACCGGAGGACGGGCCACCGGATCTGCCGTGCTCACCGCTGGTGCAGCCCCCGCCCCGCGAGCGTCAGGAACACCTCGCCCACCGCCTCGGAGAGTGTGGGGTGCGGGTGGATGTGCCGGGCCACATCGGCGGGTTCGGCGTCCCAGCCGACGATCAGCTGACCCTCCGCGACCATCTCCGAGACGTGCGGGCCGACCAGATGCACCCCGAGCACTCGCCCGCCGCCGGCCTCCGCCACCACCTTCACCATCCCGCCCCGGCCGTGCACCATCCCCTTGGCCACGGCGGTCAGCGGCATGGTGTTGACGTCCACCTCGTGCCCCCGCGCCCGCGCCTCCTCCTCGCCGAGGCCCACGGAGGCGGTCTGGGGCGAGGAGTACGTCACCCGGGGCACGGCCGCGTAGTCGACCGGCGCCGGCCGCAGCCCGGCGAGCGTCTCGGCCACCACCAGCGCCTCCGCGAACGAGGCGTGCGCGAGACCGAGCGAGGGCGGCGGCAGCAGATCGCCGACGACATGGATGCCCGGCACGGCCGTCTCCAGCCGGTCCCAGTCGGCGGGTACGACGAATCCGCGCGCGTCCGCCGTGAGGCCCGCGGCGGCCAGGTCCAGGCCCTCGGTGACCGGCACCCGCCCGACCGCCACCAGCAGCCGTTGCGCGGTCAGCGTCCGGGTCTCGCCGCGCGCGGTGCGCACCCGGGCCCGCACCCCGCCGTCCAGCACCTCCGCGTCCAGCAGCCGGGCCCCCGCCTGCACGTCGATGCCGCGCCTGCGCAGCCCGCGCGTCAGATGCCGGCTCACGTCCGCGTCCTCCAGCGGCACGATCCGCTCGGCCGCCTCGACCAGGGTGACCTCCGCGCCCATCGACCGGTGGAAGGAGGCGTACTCCACCCCGATCGCGCCCCCGCCGAGCACCAGGACCGAGTCCGGCAGCCCCGGGGCGAACAGCGCGTCGTCACTGGTGACCACCCGGCTCCCGTCCGGAACGAGCCCGGGGAGCGTGCGTGGGCGCGAACCGGTGGCGAGGACGATGCCCCGGCGTGCGGTGAGCCGGTGCGCGCCGGGCGCGGCAGCCGGAGCCTCCGGCCGCCCCACGCCCTCCACCGCCACCGTGCGCGGTCCCGTCAGCCGCGCGCTGCCCCGCACCACCCGCACGCCCGCGTGCTCCAGGTGCGCCGCCACCCCCTTGTGGTTGCGCTCCACGATGTCGTCGCGGGTGGCCACCAGCGCCGTCCAGTCCACGTCGTCCAGCGTGGCCTTCACCCCCCACCGCTCCCGGGCCTCGGCGATGCCGTCGACCAGTTCGGCGGCGTGCAGCATCGCCTTGCTCGGGATGCAGCCGCGGTGCAGACAGGTGCCGCCCAGCTTGTCGCGTTCCACGAGGGCGACGTCCAGGCCGAGGGCGGCGGCGCGCAGGGCGGTGCCGTAGCCGCCCGTGCCACCGCCGATGACGATCACATCCGCTGTGTCCATGCTCATGGTCACCACCCTGCGGCCGTCCCTTGCCATGCGTCCAAGGCAATGTTCTTGTGGAATCCATGCAGAACGCTCATGGGAGGGCGGGGAGTTGAGCCTGCGGCAGATGGAGTACTTCGTGACGGTCGTCCAGGAGGCGTCCTTCACACGCGCGGCGGACGCCCTGCACGTCACCCAGCCCGCGCTCTCGCACCAGATCAAGGCGCTGGAGAAGGCGGTCGGCGGGGCGCTGCTGGAGCGGCTGCCCCGGGGCGTGCGGCTCACCCCGATGGGCCGCGCCTTCCTGCCGCACGCCGAACTCGCCGTCCGCAGCGCCGCCCAGGCCCGTCGCGCGGCCCGCGCCGCCGCCGGGGCCGAGGGCGGCGAACTGCACGTCGCCGCCCTGCACTCCATCGCCGTCGGGGCCCTCCCGGACGTGTTCGCCCGCTGGCGCGCCGCCCATCCGAGGGTCCTGCTGCGGCTGCACGAGTACGCCACGTCGGAGGCGCTGGAGGAGGCCGTGCGGCGCGGCACCGCCGACCTGGCCGTGGGCCCCGAGCCCGTGGAGCAGCCCGGGACCGTGGTGCCGATCGGGGCGGAGGAGATCGTCCTGGTGGTGCCGTTCGACGACCGGCTGGCGGGGCGTACGACGGTGACGCTGCCCGAACTCGCGGACCGCTCCTGGGTCCGCTGCGCGATGGAGCCCGTGGTGCACGGCGCGCGCTTCCTCGACTGGGCCTGCGGGCAGGCCGGGTTCACGCCCCGGACGGCGGTGTGGACCGAGCAGGCGTCCACGGCGGTACGGATGGCGGCCGCCGGGGTCGGGGTGTGCGCCGCGGCCGCCCACATCGTGCGCGGCGCGGTCGGCGAGGACTGCGTCGTGCTCACGCCCGACCCGGTCTGGCGGCGCCCGCTCACCGTCTACGCGCGGGTGCCGCCCACCGGGGCCGCCGAGGCCTTCGTCGCGTTGCTGCGGGCCGTCTGGCCCAGCGTGAGCGGGCTTCCGCAGCGGCCCGGCCCCACGTGACGCGGACCGGCGGTGACGGCCGGGGGCGCGGGTCCGGGCGTCCGCAGCCGGACTCCCTCGGGCATCCGGCCGGCCGTGCTCGGAAACCCGGCGCACGGGACGGCGCGGACGCGTCCGCCGCTCCGTGCCGGCGGGTCAGTCCGCCGTGCTCCGTTCCAGCAGCGCGACCGGCAGGGGCGCGAACAGGTCCGCCGCCCGGACGCGGCCGGTGAACTCGCGTTCGGGATGGAGGACGTCGGTCCAGCGGCCGGGGGGCAGGGGCAGGAACGTGTCCCGCCAGCCGCCCGACTCGGCCAGCCGCAGCGAGAGACGGGTGACCGCGGTGATCACCTCCCCGGAGCGGGTGAAGGCCGTGCAGTGCTCCGCCGCGGCGCCCTCGGCGGGCAGGGGAGTGTGGGAGGCGGCGGGGCCGAAGGCGTCGGGGCGGCGGGCGCGCAGCCGCAGCGCGGCGGCGGTCAGCGTGTTCTTCTCGCCGGGTGACGCGGGCGGGAAGGCGGCCGGGCGGCGGTTGTCCGGGTCCACCAGGGCCCGGTACTCGCCCTCGGCGCCCTGGTAGACGTCCGGGACCCCCGGCATCGTCAGATGGACCAGGGCGGTGCCGAGGACATTGGCGCGGATGTGCGGCTCCAGGGCCTTGCGGAAGGCGGCCACACGGTCGCCGGGCGGCCCGCAGGGACCGCTCGCCACGAAGGCGGCCACCGCCTCCTCGTAGGGCGCCTCCCGCTCGGTCCAGCTGGTGTACATGCCCGCCTCGCGCACATGCTTCAGCAGGGCCTCGCGCACCCGTTCCTCCTCGGCGGGCCCCAGGGCGAACACCGTCTGCCAGGCCGCCCAGACCAGCTGCCCGTCGGGCACGCCCTCCTGCTGCCGGGTCACCTCGGCCACCAGCTCCGCCCAGCGGGAGGGGCATTCGGTGAGCACCGCGAGGGCCGCGCGGACGTCGGCGCTGCGCTTGGTGTCGTGCGTGGTGACCGCCGTACCGGTGAGCGGCCAGTCGCGCTGCACCCGTGCGCAGTAGGCGTGGAACTCGCGCGGCGACACCCCCGGCCGGCCCGGGTCGCCGCCCACCTCGGCCGCCGACAGCAGCGGCACATAGCGGTAGAACGCCGTGTCCTCCACCGACTTGGCGCGCAGCGCGGAGGCGGTCTGCGCGAACCGGGTGCGCAGCTCCACCCGGTCGGCGTGGTCCGGCGCGGCCGGGTCGCCGGGCGGCTCCACCAGCAGCCGGCGCACGACGTCGACGGCCGCCGCCTCCTCCGGCACCACGAAGGCGAGCCGCGCCTCCTCGGCGGCCTCCTCGGTGATCGCGAGGGCCGCGTCGCCGGAGGCGTAGGGCCGGTAGACCCGCATGCGGACCAGCAGCTCCTCCAGGGCCGTGCGCAGCGCCCAGGGCGCCCGGTCGCGCAGCTCCAGGTCCGGGGAGGTCGCGCACAGCCGGGCGGCGACCCGGGTGAGCCGGTCGGTCTCGGTGGCGAGTTCGTGGGTGAGCACCTTGTAGGCCGCCCGCCGTACCGTGGCGTCCCAGACCCCGCCGCGGTCCGGCTGCGGAGTGGCGAAGTCGCGGTACTCGGCGAGGAGTTCCACCGCGCCGTCCGGGTCCGTGAACAGGCCGTCGACCTGACGCAGGGCGTCGTAGCCGGTGGTGCCGGCGACCGGCCAGGAGGAGGGCAGGTGTTCGCCGTCGGCGAGGATCTTCTCCACCACCGTCCAGCGCCCGCCGGTCGCCTCGTGCAGCCGCGCGAGATAGGCGTCCGGGTCGGCGAGCCCGTCCGGGTGGTCCACGCGCAGCCCGTCCACCACGCCCTCCGCCAGCAGCTGGAGGATCTTGCCGTGGGTGGCGTCGAACACCTCGGGGTCCTCCACCCGCACCCCGATCAGCTCCGAGATGCTGAAGAAGCGCCGGTAGTTCAGCTCCGTGCGGGCCAGCCGCCACCACACCGGGCGGTACCACTGGGCGTCCAGCAGCTCGGGCAGCGGCAGCCGCGCGGTTCCTTCGCGCAGCGGCAGCACGTGGTCGTGGCAGCGCAGGACGTCGCCGTCGACCCTCAGGTGCTCCAGCTGCGTGCCGAGCGGCCCGCCCAGCACCGGCAGCAGCACCCGGCCGCCCCCGGCCTCCCAGTCGATGTCGAACCAGCGCGCGTACGGCGACCGCGGCCCCTCGCGCAGCACCTCCCACAGGGCCCGGTTGTGCCGGGGTGCAAGCGCCATGTGGTTGGGCACGATGTCCAGCACCAGGCCCATACCGTGCTCCCGGGCGGTGCCGGCCAGCGCCCGCAGCCCTTCCTCCCCGCCGAGTTCCGCGCGCACCCGGCCGTGGTCCACGACGTCGTAGCCGTGCGTGGAGCCCGGCACGGCCTCCAGGACCGGTGACAGGTGCAGGTGCGACACGCCGAGCGAGGCGAGGTACGGGACGGCCGCCGCGGCGGCGGAGAACGGGAAGGCGGGCTGGAGCTGGAGCCGGTAGGTGGCCGTGGGCACCCCCGGTCCGGGTCGCGCTGAGGTCATGGGAACCTAGGTACCCATCCCGCCCTCCCTGTCACCGCCGAAGGGCCGACCGGGTGGTCCGCTCGGGCTAGGTCTTCGTTTGGATCGGGCCGGGCGCCGCGAGCCCGGCCTGATCCAGACGAAAGGCCCTACGCCGGGCGCCGCAGCACCGTCAGGCTGCGATCGGTCAGCCGCAGCCGGTCGCCCGCCCCCGCCTTCGCCCCCGAGCCGGGCGGCACCCCCTGCGGCCGGGCCGTGTCCACCACCACCTGCCACTGCCGGCCGTGGTTCACCGGCACCAGGAAGTCCAGCGGCTGCGGGGAGGCGTTGAACATCAGCAGGAACGAGTCGTCGGTGATCCGCTCGCCGCGCGGCCCCGGCTCGGAGATCGCGTTGCCGTTGAGGAACACCGTGAGCGCCAAGGCCCGCGCCGACTGCCAGTCCCGCTGGGTCATCTCCTCGCCCTCGGGGGTGAACCAGGCGATGTCGGACAGCTCGTCGTGGGTGCCCTCGACCGGACGGCCGTGGAAGAAGCGGCGCCGGCGCAGCACCGGGTGGTCACGGCGCAGCCACACCATCGTGCGCCAGAACTCCAGCAGCTCGCCGCCGTCCTCCGGCCAGTCCAGCCAGCTCAGCTCGTTGTCCTGGCAGTAGGCGTTGTTGTTGCCGTGCTGGGTGCGGGCGAACTCGTCGCCGTGGCTGATCATCGGCACGCCCTGGGACAGCATCAGCGTGGCCGCGAAGTTCCGCATCTGCCGGGCGCGCAGCTCCAGGACGGCCGGATCGTCGGTGCCGCCCTCCGCCCCGCAGTTCCAGGACCGGTTGTGGCCTTCGCCGTCCCGGTTGTCCTCGCCGTTGGCCTCGTTGTGCTTGTCGTCGTACGACACCAGGTCGTGCAGGGTGAAGCCGTCGTGGCAGGTGACGAAGTTGATGGAGGCGAGCGGGCGGCGGCCGTCGTCCTGGTAGAGGTCGGAGGAGCCGGTCAGCCGGGAGGCGAACTCCCCGAGCGTGCGCGGCTCGCCCCGCCACAGGTCCCGCACGGTGTCCCGGTACTTGCCGTTCCACTCCGTCCACAGCGGCGGGAAGTTGCCCACCTGGTAGCCGCCCTCGCCCACGTCCCAGGGCTCGGCGATCAGCTTCACCTGGGAGACCACCGGGTCCTGCTGCACCAGGTCGAAGAACGAGGACAGCCGGTCCACCTCGTGGAACTGCCGGGCCAGGGTGGCGGCGAGGTCGAAGCGGAAGCCGTCGACGTGCATCTCGGTGACCCAGTAGCGCAGCGAGTCCATGATCATCTGGAGCACGTGCGGGGACCGCATCAGCAGCGAGTTCCCGGTGCCCGTGGTGTCCATGTAGTAGCGGGGGTCGTCCGCCAGCCGGTAGTACGACGGGTTGTCGATGCCCTTGAACGACAGGGTGGGGCCCAGGTGGTTGCCCTCGGCGGTGTGGTTGTAGACGACGTCCAGGATGACCTCGATCCCTGCCTCGTGCAGGGCGCGGACCGCCGACTTGAACTCCAGCACCTGCTGGCCGCGGTCGCCCCAGGAGGCGTACGCGTTGTGCGGGGCGAAGAAGCCGATGGTGTTGTAGCCCCAGTAGTTGCTCAGGCCCAGGTCCACCAGCCGGTGGTCGTTCACGAACTGGTGCACGGGCATCAGTTCGAGGGCCGTCACGCCCAGCTTGGTCAGGTGTTCGATCAGGGCGGGGTGGGCGAGCCCCGCGTACGTGCCGCGCAGCTCCTCCGGGATGTCCGGGTGGCGCATGGTCAGGCCCTTGACGTGCGCCTCGTAGATCACCGTGTGGTGGTACTCGGTGCGCGGCGGCCGGTCGTCGCCCCAGTCGAAGTACGGGTTGATCACCACCGAGGACATGGTGTGCGGCGCCGAGTCCAGGTCGTTGCGCCGCTCGGGCGCGTCGAAGTGGTGGCCGTACACCTCCTCGCCCCAGCGGATGCGGCCGGCGATCGCCTTCGCGTACGGGTCGAGCAGCAGCTTCGCCGAGTTGCAGCGCAGCCCGCGCCCGGGGTCGTACGGTCCGTGCACCCGGAAGCCGTACCGCTGCCCGGGCATCACCCCCGGCACGTACGCGTGCCGCACGAACGCGTCGCTCTCGCGCAGTTCCACCGCCGTCTCCGAGCCGTCGTCGTGCAGCAGACACAGCTCTACTCGGTCCGCGGCCTCCGTGTAGACCGCGAAGTTGGTGCCGGCGCCGTCATAGGTGGCGCCGAGCGGATATGCCTCTCCAGGCCAGACCTGCATGGACACGACTCTCCCAGCTGTGCGGCCCGCGCGGGCCGCGTTGCGCTACGAGTCCCCCTGACGCCAGGAAGTCTCCCCGAAAGCGGGAACGAGTGTGAGGGGGCGCGGCCGGTCCGGGTGGGGCAGGGCGGGGCGCGCCGGGAGCGGGGACCGCGGACGGGCACGGCACGTCCGAGGCCAGGGCGCCGGTCGCCCGGCCGGGTGCGCCCCGGAAGCCCCCGCTATGAAACCGCTCACTCCCGGTGCCCCGCCGGGGCGGAACGGCCCGGGAACCCCAAGCAGTTGAGCGAAGCAGCCGGGGAACCGACCTGTCCATCCGGCTGCACCGCGCAGTGCTACCGGAGTACCCTTCCTTGATCGTTGAGACGGGAGAGGCCCGGGAGTGGAAGGCGGTGCACGGGTGGGCTCGGGAGGGCTGGAGCTGCCCCCTGGTGACGAGGGTCACGAGGGGAACTCCGCGGACGTCCCGCCCGGCGCGGTGTCGCTGGCACGGCCGATGGGCGCGGGTTCCATCGGGCCTGAGCTGGACTGGGACGCCGACGCCTGGCACGAGGTGCGCACCCGCGCCCAACGGGCCGGCCGGGCCTACATCTGGCTGAACCTGGTGGAGCAGCGGCTGCGTTCGGTCGTCGCGGCCGTCCTGCGGCCGGTCTACGAGCCCGTGCACGGCGACGAGTGGGTGGTCGCCGCCGCCGGGCCGGCCGGGCAGGAATGGGTGCAGCGGGCGGTCGCCGTCCGCGAAGTCAGCCGCCGCAAGGGCTACTTGCTCGACCCCGCCGACGACAACGTGCTCAGTTTCCTCACGCTGCCGCAGCTGCGCGAGCTGATGGTGCAGCACTGGCCCTGCTTCGAGCCGTACTTCGACGAGCGCCGCGACCTGGAACTCGCCCTCGACGAGCTGGAGGTGACCCGCAACGTCGTCTCCCGCAACCGGGCCCTGTCCGAGGCGGTGCTCGGCCAGGCGGAGCGCGCCTCGGCCCGGCTCCTGGAGATGCTCGGCGCGGGCGGCGACGTGCCCTCCGCGCGCCGGCTGCCGGTCGACGCGGTGGAGGACCTGGTCGGCGACCGGTACGCGGACGTGGTCGCCGTGCACTCCGACCGGGTGCGGCTGCTGCGCCGGTTCCCGGCCGAGGACATCTTCGGCGGCGCCCGGCGCCTCGACGCCATCGGCATCGGCCTCAACCTGCTGGTGCAGAACTTCTCCGGGCGGCGCCTGGTCCGGCTCGCCGAGTCCGGCTGCCGGGTACGGCTGCTCTTCCTCAACCCGGCCTCCAGCTCGGTCAAGCGCCGCGAGCGCGAACTCGGGATGAAACGGGGCGAACTCAGCCGCTCGGTCGAGATGAACATCCTGCACATGCGCCGGGTGCGCTCCCGGCTGCGCGACCCGGGCGCCTTCGAGATCCAGGTGTACGACGAGACGCCCCGCTTCACCGCCTATCTGGTGGACGGCGACGGCGCCGACGGCGTGGCCGTGGTGCAGTCCTATCTGCGCGGGGCGCGCGGCATGGAGTCCCCGGTGCTGGTGCTGCGCAACGGCAGCCGCCTGGTCAAGTCGGACGACGTGGGCGAAGCCGGGCTGTTCCCGACATACCGTGAGGAATTCGAGCTGGCCTGGGCCGATTCGCGCCCGGTGTCCTGAACCGTCCCCGGCGAGAAGCGGAACGCGGTCCTCTGGTTGTCAGTGGTGCGTGCGAAGGTGGAGACCACTGGGGGAACGCACCGTCAAGAAGGGGGGCCACCCATGGGCTGGCACCGGGAGCTGCTGATCGGATTCGACCTGGAGACGACCGGCACGGATCCGCGCGAGGCGCGCATCGTCAGCGGCGCGGTGATCGAGGTCAGGGCCGGCGAACGGCTGGGCCACCGGGAGTGGCTGGCCGACCCGGGCGTGGAGATCCCGGCCGACGCGGTCGCCGTGCACGGCATCAGCAACGAACGCGCGGCGGCCGAGGGCGAACCGGCCGACCGGGTGGCCGACGCCATCGCCCGCACCCTGGTGTCGTACTGGACGGCCGGCGTCCCCGTGGTCGCCTACAACGCGGCCTTCGACCTCACCCTGCTCTCCGCCGAACTGCGCCGCCACGGGCTGCCGTCGCTCTCCGACCGCCTCGGCGGCCTTGCCCCGGCCCCCGTCGTCGATCCTTACACGATCGACCGCTGGGCGGACCGCTACCGCCGCGGCAAGCGGAACCTGGAGGCGGTGTGCGCCGAGTACGGCGTCGTCCTGGACGCGGCGCACAACGCCTCGGCCGACGCCCTCGCCGCGGCCCGCCTGGCCACCGCGATAGCCGACCGCCACCCCAAGATCGCCGCTCTCGGCCCCGCCGAACTGCACCGCCGGCAGATCGAGTGGTACGCGCAGTGGGCGGCGGACTTCCAGGCCTTCCTGCGCCGCAAGGGGGACGCGGCGGCGGTGGTGGACGGCGCGTGGCCGCTGCGGGAGCTGACGCCCGAGGCGGTGTGACGGGCCGTTCGCGGCCGTGCGGCAGGGCGGTTCGGCGCAGTGCTCAGAAGGGGTACCAGCGCACCGACTCGTCCCCGTCCCGCAGCGAGGCCACCCGGCGGCGGAACTCCGCCAGGGCCTTGGGGTTGCTCGGCGCGTGCTGGGCCACCCAGGCACAGCTGGCCGTCTCGCGGGCGCCGCGCAGCACCGAGCACCCCTCCCACTCGCGCACGTCCCAGCCGTAGGTCTCGGTGAACGCGTCGTACGCCTCGGCCGGCAGCCCGTACCGGTCGCGGGAGAGGGCCATGACCACCAGGTCGTGCTCGCGCAGGTCGGCCGAGAAGGTCTCCAGGTCCACCAGGACCGGCCCGTGCGGCCCGATGTGCACATTGCGGGGCAGCGCGTCACCGTGGATCGGTCCCGGCGCCAGACGGGGCGTCAGCGCCGCCGCGGCCGCCGCGAAGCCGTCCCGGCGCTCGCGCAGATACGCCGCGTCCTCGGGGTCGATCGCCGTACCCGCCAGCCGCAGCCAGCGCTCCACCCCGCCGAGCAGCTCCCGGCGCGGCAGCGCGAACGGCGCCGCGGGCAGGGCGTGCACGACCCGCAGCAGCTCGGCCAGGTCCCTGGGCTCGGCGGGCCGCTCGGCGTCGGGCAGCCGGTGCCACACGGTCACCGGATGACCGTCCACCAGACGCGGCTCCGGCTCGGCCGCCCGCACCGCGGGCACACCCGCCCCGGCCAGCCACCCGGCGATGGCCAGCTCGCGCCGGGCCCGCTCCAGCAGCTCGGCGTCCCGGCCCACCTTGACCACCAGGTCACCGGCGGCGAACACCGCGTTCTCGCCGAGCGCGAGCAGCCGCGCGTCCCCGGCCGCGACCGTCGGCACCCGAGCCGCGGCCAGCACCTCCCGCGCCCGTGCCTCGTCCATCGTCGTGCCTCCGTCGTCCCGAACCGTCGTGCGGGGTCTCGGCGGACGCCGTTTCCCCCGACCAGTCTCCCATTCGCCCAGGCCGGACCCGCCCGCGCGGCGGGGGATGTCCGTTCCGCCGCCAGAGATCCACTTTGTGATTACGAAGGCTTGTTGAACAAGTCACAGCCACGTGCAGAGGTTGATCCGGACCCCGTCGAACCGGCAGAGTTTCGCGCAGCCCGAGCGAAGCGCGGGCCCCGGCCGTCGTGCCCGCCCCCACGGGGCACGACGGCCGTCCTAAGCTGACCGGGTGACGACCTATGCGGCGCTGTTGCGCGGAATCAACGTCGGCGGCAAGCGGAAGCTCCCCATGGCCGACCTGCGCGCCCTGCTCGGCGGCCTCGGCCACACCGGCGTCCGCACCCATCTGCAGAGCGGCCAGGCGGTGTTCACCGCCGACCACGGCGACGAGGACACCCTGGCGGTGGAGCTGGCCGACGCGATCGAGGAGCGCTTCGGCTTCGCGGTCGACGTGCTGGTGCGCGACCACGCCTATCTGGCCGAGGTGGCCCGCGCCTGCCCCTTCCCGGCCGCCGGCCTGGCGGCCCGGCAACTGCACGTCACCTACTTCTCCGCGCCCGTCACCCCCGACCGCTACGCGCACATCGACCAAGCCGCCCATCTCCCCGAGGAGTTCCGCCTCGGCGACCGCTGCCTGTACCTGTACGCCCCCGACGGCCTCGGCCGCTCGAAGCTCGCCGAGATGCTGGGCCGACCACGCGCCACCAAGGACCTGATCGCCACCAGCCGGAACTGGAACACCGTGGTCAAGCTGGTCGAGCTGACCGCGCCGGCGGCCTGAACAGGGCGATCGGGTTGGTCGCCGACCTGGTCCGGACGGCCGACGAGGCCGAGCGCCGGGCGTACCGACCCGGGCTCCGCTTGGCCCCAACCGGAGCCCGGGTGAGTCGGCGTACAGATGGCCGATAACCGCCCCTGGAGCGCGGCTACTTGATCCTCCCCTGTGACACGGGGCCCGTCCGGGACGCAGAACGAAGAGCCGTCGCGGTCCGACGTCACAGGGGAACGCCGGACCGCGACGGCTTTTACCACGACCTCGCCCGCAGGGGGTCAGGCTCCGCGAAGAACGCGACAAGTCCCGCCCGCATGCCTAGGGTTGCAGCCACGCGGGACGGCCCGGGGCCCGCGCCGGAGCACGCGTACGCGGTTCCGCTTGCGCGTCCGGCCCGGTCAACCGCCACCGACCGCCCGAACGAGCGTCGATTTTCGGCCTACTCGGCGCGTTCGCCGTCGCAGCGGGCGGGCGCCGCGCCACCGGGCCGCGGCGCCCGCCCGAACCGCCGGTAACGTCACCTCCGATCCACGAGCGAGGACTGGACATGAGCACCTATGACTACGGACACGTCAACGGCCCAGGACAGTACGGTGAGTTCGTCGCCCTCGACCTGACGCACGGCACCCCGCCGCTGGAGGCCCTGATCGCCGTCTCCGCCCGGCTCACCGAGGCGCTGCGCAGGGAGTGCCCGGGGCTCGTCCGCCAGGGCCAGATCATCGAGGCCGCGTTCGCGGAGTCCGCCGACGACGGGCTGCCGCCCAACCGTGGCCGCATCCGTTCCGCGCTGGACGACATCTGCATCGGGGCCTCGGCCGGCACCGCCAGCCTCGCCTACACCCGGCAGCTGGTGCAGGCCCTCGGGCTGTGACCGCCGCCCGGCGCGGTGCCCTCCCCGGCGGTGCCGCTCAGGCGCCCAGCACCTGGAGCGTCGGCCGGCACGCGGCGTCGTACCGGCGCAGCAGCAGTCGCGCCACCTCCGGCGCGGGTCCCAGCACCTCGGCGAGCACGTCCGCACCGGCGGCGCCGCGCGCGATGCGGTCCGGCAGGAAGCCGGGGGCCAGCACGTACGGCGCGACGGCCACGCGGGCGCAGCCGAGCGCGCGCAGTTCGCGCACCGCGTCCTCGGTGCGCGGCAGGGAGGCGGAGGCGAACGCGGGCCGCACGGCGCACCAACCGGTGTGCCACCACTCCCGCGCGATGTCGGCGATCACCGCGATCGCCTCCGGGTCGCTGGACCCCGCCGAGGCCAGCACGACCCCGGTCGAGGACTTGTCGGCCGGCGACAGCCCGGCCTCGTACAGGCGCCGCTCCAGCGCCGCGAGCAGCAGCGGCGACGGGCCGAGCACCTCCGCCTGCCGGATCCGCAGCCGCGCGGGAGCCTGCCGCAGCACCGCCGGGATGTCGGCCTTGGCGTGGAAGGCGCGGGTCAGCAGCAGCGGCAGGGCCACGACGTCCCGGACCCCCTCCGCCGCCAGGGACTCCAGGACGCCCTGCACCGAGGGCACGTTGAAGTCCAGGAAGCCGGTCTCCACGCGCAGCCCCGGACGCTGCGACCGCACCCGCTCCACCAGGGCGTGCACGGTCCGGGCGTGCCGCGCGTCGCGGCTGCCGTGGGCGATGACGAGGAGCACGGGCCCGTTCATGCCGGTCAGCCCCTCACCAGCAGCCCGCGGCTGCGCAGCACCCACCGCTCCAGCGGACTGAAGATCAGCAGGTCGATCGCGATGCCGACGAACAGGATCAGCAGGATGGCCTCGAACACCATCGCCATGTCGCTGGCGGTGCGCGCGTTCTCCAGCAACTGGCCGAGGCCGGTGCCCAGATCGGGGAAGCTGGCGATGATCTCCGCGGCCATCAGGGAGCGCCAGGAGAACGCCCAGCCCTGCTTCATGCCGGCCACATAGCCGGGCAGGGCGGCCGGCAGGGTGATGTGCCAGGTGCCCCTGACGCCGGTGGCGCCCAGCGTGCGGCCCGCGCGCAGGAACAGCGGGGAGACCTGGTCCACCCCGGAGACCAGCCCGTTGGCGATGGACGGCACCGCGCCGAGCAGGATCACCGTGTACATCATGGAGTTGTTCAGCCCCAGCCAGATCACCGCGGGCGGCACCCAGGCCACCGACGGCAGCGACTGGAGCCCGGACAGCACCGGCCCGATCGCCGCGCGCACGAACCTGACCCGCGCCACCAGCAACCCCAGCGGGGTGCCGATCAGGAGCGCGAGGCAGAAGCCGAGCAGACCCCGGGAGACGGAGGTCCAGATGTAGCCGAGCAGCTTGCCCTGGAGCCAGTCGTCGCGGAAGGCGCCCCACACCGCGCCCGGCGTGGGCAGCTTGGTCGGGTCGTCCACGATCTTCAGGGTGATCAGGCCCTGCCACACCACCAGCACCACGACGATCGCGGCGAGGGGCGGGACGATCTTGTCGACAAGGGTCTTGCGGAACGGGGTACGGCGCGACTGGGTGGTCTCCAGCGCGTCGAGGCCCGCCCCCACGCTGTCCGTCGCGGGGCCGGTCGTCGTCTCACTGCTGGCCATGACGGCGGATCTCCCCACGCAGGACTTCGGTGATCTCCAGGGACAGCTCCGCCACGGGCGCGTCCTCGATGCGCCGCGGGTGCGGGATGCCGACCTCCCACTCCCGGGCGATACGGCCGGGCCGGGAGGACAGCAGCACGACCCGCTGGGCGAGCCGCACCGCCTCGCGCACGTTGTGCGTCACGAACAGCACCGACAGACCGGTCTCCGACCAGATCCGGGTCAGCTCGTCGTGCAGCACGTCCCGCGTGATGGCGTCCAGGGCCGCGAACGGCTCGTCCATCAGCAGCAGCCGGCTTTCCTGCGCCAGCGCGCGGGCCATCGCGACCCGCTGGCGCATGCCACCGGACAGCTCGTGCACGCGCTTGCCGTACGCGCCCTTCAGCCGGACGAGTTCGAGCAGCTCCTCGGCCTTGCCGCGCCGCTCCGGGCGGGGGACTCCCCTGAGCCTGAGGGCGAGTTCGATGTTCTTGCCGGCGGTCAGCCAGGGGAACAGGGCGTGTTCCTGGAACATCAGCGCGGGGCGGCCGTCGGTGTGGATGGTGCCGGCGGTGGGCCTGTCCAGGCCCGCCACCAGGTTGAGCAGCGTGGACTTTCCGCAGCCCGAGGCACCCAGGAGGGTGACGAACTCGCCGGGCGCGACATCGAGGCCGATGTCGTCCAGGACGAGCTGGGGCCCGCCCGGTGTGGCGAAGGACTTCGAGACATGCTCAAGGCGTGCGGCGTACTCCACCGACCGCGCGGCCTTGGCGAGGGTCGTGGCCATGGTCGTCACCTCCTGGGACGTCGTGGGGCGGGCGTCAGCTGGTGCCGAGACCGGCGGCGTCGACCGGACGCTCGCCCTCGGCCTTGAGAACCTTGTTGAGGATCGTCAGGTCGTAGATCCCCTTCAGATCCGGCTTGGCCAGCAGTCCGGCCTTGACCGCGTGCGCCGCCTCGCTGTCGAGGCTGGCGGCCAGCGGGTCGTCGGTGAAGCGGACGGACTTCCACGCCGGGTCGAGCACCTGGGCCGGCAGCGCCTTGCCCGAGTCGTCCGCGAGCTGCTTGTTCGCGGCCTGCTTCGCCTGCTCCGGGTTGGCGTTGATCCACTTGTTGGCCTCGACGGACGCCCTCAGCACCGCCTCGACGGCCTTCGGGTGCTCCTTGAGGAACGCCTGGCGCACGATGATGTTGGTGATCACGAACTTGTTGCCCGGCCACAGCGAGGACTCGTCCAGCAGCACCTTGCCGCCCTCGGAGACCAGCTTGGACGCGGTCGGCTCCGGCACCCAGGCGCCGTCGACGGAGCCCGACTTGAAGGCGTCCGGCGTCACCTTGTTGTCGCTGCGCACGACCGTGACATCGCCCTTGCCGCTCTGCGGGTCGACCTTCCAGCCCTGCTCCGCGGCCCAGTTGAGGAACGCCACGTCCTGCGTGTTGCCCAGCTGCGGGGTGGCGATCTTCTTGCCCTTGACGTCCTTCAGGGACGTGATCTTCTTCGGGTTGACGACCAGCTTCACCCCGCCGGAGGCCGAACCGCCGATGATCTTCAGGGACTTGCCGTCGGACTTGGTGTAGCCGTTGATCGCCGGGGAGGGGCCGATCCAGCCGATGTCGATGGAGCCCGAGTTCAGCGCCTCGATCTCGGACGGGCCGGCGTTGAAGGTGGCGTACTCGGCCTTGGTGGCGCCCAGTTCCTTCTGGAACAGACCGCGTTCCCGGCCCACCAGCGCGGTGCCGTGGGTCAGGTTCGGGAAGTACCCGATCTTCACGGAGTCGAGACCGTCGGTCTTCTTCGCCCCGGCGGCGACCTTCGCGGTGTCGTCGGTCTTCGCCTCGGAACCGTAGCCGCACGCGGCGAGCGTGAGCAGGGGGAGAGCGGCCAGCGCGGCTATCGAGCGGCGCAGTACGCGGGAGTTGATGGCAGGCACGGGAGGGTTTCCTCTCGTTGGCCCGGCGGTCACGGTCTCTCAGGTCGTGGCCGGGAGGTCGGCAGGTCTTCGTTTACGGCGGTGGGGGGTGAGGGCGCGCGAGCGGTGCGCGTACGTCAGCGCACACATCGCGCGACCCCGCCCTGGCCGCTGCCGAGGGCGCCGCTGCCCACACGGCCGCCCTCCTTCGCGAACGCCGAGAAGAAATCGGGAGGGTTCATGGTCAGAAGTCCCAGCCGTCGTCGTCCGCCGCGCTCTTGACGGGGTCGGGCGCCGCGAACGACTCGCCGACCATGCCCGCGGTGAGCGTGGTGCCGTCGGCCGGGTCGATCAGGATGAACGAACCGGTGCGGCGGGAGTCGGCGTAGGAGTCGACCGGGAGGGGCTCGGCCGTGCGGATCTTGACGCGGCCGATGTCGTTGGCGGCGAGCTGCCCGGGGTGCGGGTGCAGGGACAGGTCGTCGAGGGTGAGCCGGGACGGGATGTCCTTCACGATCGCCTTGACGGTGCGCGTGCCGTGCTTGAGCAGTACCCGGTGGCCGACCGTCAGCGGCTGGTCGGCGACATGGCAGACGGTCGCCTCCACGTCCTGCGTGGTGGGCGGCGCGTCCTTCGTCGGCACGATCAGATCGCCGCGCGAGACGTCGATGTCGTCCGCCAGCAGGAGGGTCACGGACTGCGTGGTCCAGGCGACGTCCACCGGTTCGCCCAGCAGGTCGATGCCGGAGATCGTCGAGGTCCGCCCGGACGGCAGGACGGTGACCTCCTCGCCGACCCGGAAGCTGCCCGCCGCGATCTGGCCCGCGTACCCCCGGTAGTCGCGGTGCTCCGCGGTCTGCGGGCGGATCACGTACTGCACGGGCAGCCGGGCGTGGCAGTGCGCCAGGTCGTGGCTGACCGGGACGGTCTCCAGGTGCTCCAGCACGGTGGGACCGCCGTACCAGTCCATGTGCGCGGACGGTTCCACCACGTTGTCACCGGCCAGCGCGGAGATCGGGATCGCCGTCACCTCCGGGACGCCCAGCTCCGTCGCGTACGCCGTGAACTCCTCGGCTATCGCGGCGAACACGGGCTCCGCGTAGTCCACCAGGTCCATCTTGTTGACCGCGAGGACGACGTGCGGGACCCGCAGCAGGGCGGCGATCGCGGCGTGCCGGCGGGTCTGCTCGACCACCCCGTTGCGGGCGTCGACCAGGATGACGGTCAGCTCCGCCGTGGACGCGCCGGTGACCATGTTGCGGGTGTACTGCACATGGCCCGGGGTGTCGGCGAGGATGAACCGCCGCCGGGGCGTGGCGAAGTAACGGTACGCCACGTCGATGGTGATGCCCTGTTCGCGCTCGGCGCGCAGGCCGTCGGTGAGCAGGGCGAGGTCCGGAGTGTCCTGGCCACGGCTCGCCGACGCCCGCTCCACGGCTTCGAGCTGGTCGGCGAGGACCGACTTGGAGTCGTGCAGCAGCCGGCCGACGAGGGTGGACTTGCCGTCGTCCACGGAGCCGGCGGTGGCGAACCGCAGCAGGGTGGTGGCCGAGAGTGCCTCGGTCGTGGTGGTGCTCATGGCTAGAAGTACCCCTCGCGCTTGCGGTCTTCCATCGCGGCCTCGGACAGCTTGTCGTCCGCGCGGGTGGCGCCCCGCTCGGTGAGCCGGGACGCGGCGATCTCGGCGATCACGGCGTCCAGGGTCGTGGCGTCGGAGTCGACCGCGCCCGTGCAGGACATGTCGCCGACGGTGCGGTAGCGGACGAGGCGCTTCTCCACGGTCTCCCCCGTGCGCGGGCCACCCCAGTCGCCGGCGGTCAGCCACATGCCGTCCCGCCGGAACACCTCGCGCTCGTGGGCGAAGTAGATCTGCGGCAGCTCGATGCCCTCGCGGGCGATGTACTGCCACACGTCCAGCTCGGTCCAGTTGGACAGCGGGAACACCCGGACGTGCTCGCCGGGGGCGTGCCGGCCGTTGTACAGGTTCCACAGCTCGGGGCGCTGGCGGCGCGGGTCCCACTGGGAGAACTCGTCGCGCAGCGAGAACACCCGCTCCTTGGCGCGGGCCTTCTCCTCGTCGCGGCGGCCACCGCCGAAGACGGCGTCGAACTTCTCCGACTGGATCTTCTCGGTCAGCGGCAGCGTCTGGAGCGGGTTGCGGGTGCCGTCCGGGCGCTCCTTGAGGACGCCCCGGTCGATGTAGTCCTGCACGGAGGCCACGTGCAGGCGCAGCCCGTGCCGCTCGACCGCGCGGTCCCGGTAGTCCAGCACCTCGGGGAAGTTGTGCCCGGTGTCCACGTGCAGCAGCGCGAAGGGCACCGGCGCCGGCGCGAACGCCTTCAGCGCCAGATGCAGCATCACGATCGAGTCCTTGCCACCGGAGAACAGGATCACCGGGTTCTCGAACTCGCCCGCCACCTCGCGGAAGATGTGCACCGCCTCGGACTCCAGCGCGTCCAGGTGCGACAGGGCGTACGGACTGTCCGTACCGCCCTGGACCTCGGCGACCGCGGTCATGCCAGTCCCCTCTCGTTCAGCAGGGCGTACACGGCAGCCGCGGACTCCTGCACGGTCTGGTGCTGCGACTCGATCCGCAGCTCGGGCGACTCCGGCTCCTCGTACGGGTCGTCCACACCGGTCAGCCCGGTCAGCTCGCCCGCCGCCTGCTTGGCGTACAGACCCTTCACATCGCGGACGCTGCACACCTCCACCGGCGTCGCCACATGCACCTCCAGATACGGCGTGGCGTTCTCCTCGTGCCGCTTGCGCACCGCCTCCCGGCTGTCCGCGTAGGGTGCGATCACCGGCACCAGCGCCAGCACCCCGTTGCGGGCGAGCAGTTCGGCGACGAAGCCGATGCGCTGCACATTGGTGTGCCGGTCCTCGCGGGAGAAGCCGAGGCCCGCAGAGATGAACTCGCGGATCTCGTCCCCGTCGAGCACCTCCACCCGGCGCCCCTCGGTCCGCAGCCGGGCGGCCAGTTCATGGGCGATGGTGGTCTTGCCGGCGCTCGGCAGCCCGGTGAGCCAGACGGTGGCTCCGGTGGTCACGTCGTTCTCCTGTGTCGGATCGGGAATCGGGCGGGGCGTCATCCGTGCAGCCCGCACTCGGTCTTGGCGCGGCCCGCCCAGCGTCCGGCCCGCGGGTCCTCGCCCTCCAGTACCCGGCGGGTGCACGGGGCGCAGCCGATGGAGGGGTAGCCGTCCATCAGCAACGGGTTGGTGAGGACGCCGTGTTCGGCGATGTAGGCGTCCACGTCGTCCTGGGTCCAGCGGGCGATGGGGGAGACCTTGACCTTCTGCCGCTTCTCGTCCCAGCCGACGACCGGGGTGTTCGCCCGGGTCGGCGACTCGTCGCGGCGCAGTCCGGTGGCCCAGGCCCGGTAGTTCGCCAGGCCCTCCGCCAGCGGCCGCACCTTGCGCAGGGCGCAGCACAGATCGGGGTCGCGGTCGTGCAGCTTCGGGCCGTACTCGGCGTCCTGTTCGGCGACCGTCTGCCGGGGGGTGAGGGTGATGACGTTGACGTCCATCACGGCGGCCACCGCGTCCCGGGTGCCGATGGTCTCCGGGAAGTGGTAGCCGGTGTCGAGGAAGACGACGTCCACGCCCTTGCGCACCCGGGAGGCCAGGTGCGCGACGACGGCGTCCTCCATGGAGGAGGTCACGCAGAACTCCTCGCCGAAGGTGTCCACCGCCCAGCGCAGGATCTCCAGGGCGGAGGCGTCCTCCAGTTCGCGGCCCGCGCGCTCGGCCAGCTCCCGCAGCTCCTCGGTGGTGCGCTCTTGCCGAACTTCCGTCATATCCGTCCGCCCTTGTGGTCGTCGGCTCGCCGCAGTCCCTGGGCGAGCAGCCCGAGGAATTTCAGCTGGAAGGCGCGGTTGCACGCGCCGCACTCCCATGCGCCGTGGCCCTGTTCGTTCGGCCGCAGGTCCTCGTCGCCGCAGTAGGGGCAGTGGAAAGGTGCCGCACGCTCGCTCACGACAGGGCCTCCTCGGTGGCGCGGCCGGCCCAGGCGGCGAACCGCTCGCCGTCCTCGCGCTCGGCCAGGTAGCGCCTGAGCACCCGCTCGATGTAGTCGGGCAGTTCCTGCGAGGTGACCTTCAGCCCGCGCACCTTGCGGCCGAAGCCCGCCTCCAGACCGAGGGCGCCGCCCAGGTGCACCTGGTAGCCCTCGACCTGGTTGCCGTCCTCGTCCAGGACCAGCTGGCCCTTGAGACCGATGTCCGCCACCTGGATGCGGGCGCAGGCGTTGGGGCAGCCGTTGATGTTGATGGTCAGCGGCTCGTCGAACTCGGGGAGCCGGCGCTCCAGTTCGTCGATCAGGGCGCTGCCGCGCGCCTTGGTCTCCACGATGGCGAGCTTGCAGAACTCGATGCCGGTGCAGGCCATGGTGCCGCGCCGGAACGGGGACGGGGAGACGCTGAGGCCGAGCGCGTCGAGTGCCGCGCGCAGCGGGTCGACCTGGGCCTCCTCGACGTCCAGCACGATCATCTTCTGCTCGGTGGTGGTGCGCACCCGCCCGGACCCGTGCGCCTCGGCGACGTCGGCGATCTTGGCCAGGGTGGCGCCGTCGACCCGGCCGACGCGCGGCGCGAAGCCGACGTAGAAGCGGCCGTCCCTCTGCCGGTGCACGCCCACGTGGTCGCGCCAGCGCTCCACGGGCTGGGCCGGTGCCGGGCCGTCGATCAGCTTGCGCTTGAGGTACTCGTCCTCCAGTACCTGCCGGAACCGCTCCGCGCCCCAGTCGGCGACCAGGAACTTCAGCCGGGCCCGGTTGCGCAGCCGCCGGTAGCCGTAGTCACGGAAGATCGAGATGACGCCCTCGTGGACGTCGGCGACCTCCTCCAGCGGCACCCAGGCGCCCAGCCGCACCCCGATCTTGGGGTTGGTGGACAGCCCGCCGCCGACCCACAGGTCGAAGCCGGGGCCGTGCTCGGGGTGTTCGACGCCGACGAACGCGACGTCGTTGATCTCGTGCGCCACGTCCAGCAGCGGCGAGCCGGAGACGGCGGTCTTGAACTTGCGCGGCAGGTTCGAGTACGCCGGGTTGCCGATGACGCGCCGGTGGATCTCCTCGATGGCCGGGGTGCCGTCGATGATCTCGTCCTCGGCGATGCCGGCCACCGGGGAGCCGAGGATCACACGGGGCGTGTCGCCGCAGGCCTCGGTGGTGGACAGGCCCACCGCCTCCAGGCGCCGCCAGATCTCCGGCACGTCCTCGATCCGGACCCAGTGCAGCTGGATGTTCTGCCGGTCGGTGATGTCGGCGGTGCCGCGCGCGAACTCCTGGGAGACCTCGCCGATGACCCGCAGCTGCGCGGTGGTCAGCCGGCCGCCGTCGATCCGCACCCGGAGCATGAAGTACTCGTCGTCCAGCTCCTCGGGCTCCAGGATCGCGGTCTTGCCGCCGTCGATCCCCGGCTTGCGCTGGGTGTACAGGCCCCACCAGCGCATCCGGCCGCGCAGATCGGTCGGGTCGATGGAGTCGAACCCGCGCTGGGCGTAGATCGTCTCAATACGTGTCCGTACGTTGAGACCGTCGTCGTCCTTCTTGAACTGCTCGTTGCCGTTGAGCGGTGTGAAGTGGCCCTGGGCCCACTGGCCCTCGCCGCGGTGACGGCTCACCTTGCGGCGGGGCGCGGAGGCGGCTGGGTTCTGTGGGGTGGCGGCCATGGCTGCTACGTCCTTCGGGACCGGAGGAAAGGCGGGTCTGACGGCTCTGACCTGCACGTACAGGTGCGCACGGGCAGGGGTGCGCGGCCGTGCGCGGGCAGGGGTCAGGCGGAGATCGCAAGTGCGGGAACGGCGGTGCTGTAGGGGTCAGCTCGCCGGACAGATGGCGCTGGACATGCGGCCGAGGTCGACGTGCCGCCGACTCACCAAGGCAATTCCAGTTCCAGACATGACGGCAGCGTGTCACGGCGATCTGGACAGAGTCCAGCTTCTTCCGGCATGCGGACACCCTTGTCCCACATCGCGGGACAAGGGTGTCGTCGCTCACATGTGCCGGGTGGAGGCTTGTCCCGGCAGGTCAGGCAGAGTAGGCGCCGGGCCAGGGGCCCGGTGTCGCCACGTCGGGCTCCGGCTCGACCCTGGTGTCGTACAGCTTGAACCCGCGCCGCTGGTAGTTGGCCATGGCGAACTCGCCGTCCCTGTCGCAGGTGTGCACCCACACCCGCTTCGTCGGCGTCCGGTCCGGCCAGCGCTCGGCGAGGTCCCAGGCGCGGGCGGTGCCCTGGGCCAGCAGATGGCCGCCGATGCCCCGGCCCCGGAAGGCGGGCAGCAGCCCGAAGTAGAGGATCTCCACCGCGCCCTCGTCCTGCGCCTGCAGCTCGACGTACCCGGCCGGGGTGCCGCGGTCGTAGGCCACCCAGGTCTCCGTCCCCGGCTGCTCCAGCAGCTCCTGCCAGCGCGCGTACGACCAGCCGAGCCGGTCGGTCCAGCGGATGTCCCCGCCCACCGCGGTGTACAGGAACCGGTTGAATTCGGGCGAGGGCACCTCCGCGCGGACGATCCGGACATCGCCTTCGGGGGCGGCGGCGGGCAGCAGATCGGCCGGGGTCGTCTGCTCCAGGTACCAGGTGGTGACAGGGACGCTGCTCATGCGGGCCAGGGAATCATCCCGCCGCGGGGTCTGTCGACGGCCGCCGTGCCCCGCCCCGCGCGTGGTGAGACGGCCGCCACTGCCCGGCTCCCGGGGCCGCCGATCCCGGCCGGCCCGTGCGGGCGCCGATCCTGCCCGGTCTGTTGGGGCGTCCGTAACGCCCGGCCCCTGGGGTCGCCGATCCAGCCCGGCGCGTGGGGGCGCCGGACTCGCCCGGCCTCAGTCCAGTGACCGGTCCAGCTCCGCCAGCGGGAGCGTGAACAGCATCCGGTCGGACAGGGACCACACCTCGCCGGTCTCCTGCCAGTACGACAGGGAGCCCGGGGAGTCGGCCCAGCAGCGGTGGGTGCCGTCCGCGCCGCACTCGGCGGCCTCGGCGCCCCGGGTGTCCTGGCGCAGCAGCCCGCCGTGCCCGTCTTGCGAGCCGGGCAGCCGTCCCACATACCAGGACGGACGCGCCGCCCCGGCCCGCCGGTACGACAGCACGCCCCGGATTCCGGTCACCCGGGTCCGGTACTCCTCCACCGCGTTCACCTGCCCCGCGGCGTTCGTGGCGAGCAGCCCCTCGTGCCCGGGCGCGGTGCTGAACGCGTACCGCCACAGCCGTGCGGTCCGCTCGCTGCCGGGGGTGGTCCACTCGGCGGCGACCAGACTGTCCGGCGCCGTGCTGCGGTCGAGCGCCAGCGCGCCCGGACAGGGCGGCCCGGACGCCGAGCAGCGGCCCCCGGTGAAGCGGTAGGTGCCGACCGCGGGCATCACGTACCGGTAGCCGTCGGCGGACCAGCCGCCGCGCACCCGGCCGACCGCGGGCCCGTCGACCGTGGTGCGCAGGATGCGGTCGACGTCGTACACATAGAGCGCGGTGGCATCGGCCCGCCGGGTGGTGACCAGGAGTTTGTCCTGGTACCAGACCATGGAGGAGATTCCGGAACCGAGGCTCCGGTAGTCGCGGCCACCGTCCACCGGCACCACCAGCAGCACCCAGCGGTAGGCGAGCCGGTCCGGGTCGTCGGCGTTCACGAAGGCGACCCGGGCGAGGCCCCGCTCGGCACGCGGGCCGTCCTCGGCGCTGTGCGTCCACCCGCTCAGGACGACCCGGTGACTGCCCCAGACCCCGTCCTCGTCGGCGTCCCCGGACGTGGTCACCGAGGTGGGCCGCCAGTCCGTGCCGGCGGTGGTGTCGGCGGGGTCCCAGCAGTAGGCGCGGGCGGGGGAGGGGGTGACCGGCAGGGAGGCGCGGTCGGTGTCGGAGCAGTCGGCGCCCTCGGCGAGGGTGCGGTCGGCGCTGTCCAGCACGGTGTCCACACCGACCGGACGGCCCATCGCGGCGGCCAGCCGGTCCAGGGCACGGGCGGGCACCAGGTGCTCGCGCAGCCGCAGCGGGGCGGTGTCCGCCGGGGCGGTGAGCGCCTTGAGCGCGCCGGGGCGCTCGGTGACCTGCGCCTGGGAGGTGCTGATCAGGGTGGCGGCCGCGGTCAGCGCCAGCGCGGTCCCGGTCAGCGCGGCGCGCAGGGCCGTACCCCGCCTGCGCCGACGGTGTCTGCCGCGATGGTTCATGTCGCCCCCTCTTCAGGGTCCCTTCGCTCCGGCGCGCGCCGTCGCCCCGGGCCTGCGGCCGGGGTGGTCCAACTGCGCCCGGCGACGCGCCGGTTGACGCGCACCCCGTGCCACCGGGCCCGTAGGGATGCTACGGCAGTAACGGTCCGCGCAGGGCGAAGACCCCGCAAATACCCGGAAGACACGCGGGAACAGCGCCGCCCCCGCCGTCACGCGGGCGCCGGACGGTCCTCCATCAGGGCCACCCGGCGGCGCTCCACCGCCCCGGCCGTCGAACGGGGCAGCAGGTCACGGGGGTTCTCGGGCAGCAGCAACTCGACGTCCGCCGCTTCAGAGAAACGATACGGCCGATGCTGGAGAAGTCCCCCGAGATACCGGCGTATCCGCGACATCTCCGCCCGCACCGTCACCGTCCGTGACGGATCCCCGAACAGATCCCCGGCCAGCTCCGCCGCCCCGCGCCCGCCGGGGTGTTCGGCCAGCAGGAACAGCAACTCCGCGTGCCGCGGGCTCAGTTCCCGCGACCAGGTGCCGGCCGAGGACCCGGCCGACACCGTCACCGCCGCGCGCTCGGGCCGGGTCAGGTCCAGCACGACGCGGGAGCTCGACGCGGTGTGCGGGTCCTCGTCCGCCCGCAGCAGCCAGCCCCCGCACAGCGGTTCCACCGCGCACCAGCCGAGCGACGGCAGCCACCGGCGGCCCGGCACCAGCGACTTGGGCAGCCCCACCCGCCGCACGTACGGCATCCCCGTCACGGCCGCCGCCCAGCCGTCCCGGTCCACCACCAGGGCCCGCCCGGCAAGCCGCGCCAGCACCGGCGCCGCCACCGCCCGCAGCCGCTCCAGCGAGGTCAGGTGCATCTCCCGCAGCCGCGCCTCGGCGAGCTTGGCCACCGAGTCCACCCAGGCGAGGGTCGCCGGATGCATGGTCTCCAGCGGACCGCTCACATCCACCACTCCGAGCAGCCGGCCGTCCCGCGGATCGGTGATCGGCGCCCCCGTGCACGTCCAGGAGGAGTGCGAGCGCACGAAGTGCTCGGCGGCGAACACCTGCACGGGCCGGCGCACGACCGCCGGGGTGCCCACCCCGTTGGTGCCGACCACGTCCTCCCGCCAGTCCGCGCCCAGTTCGAAGCCGAGCCCGTCCGCCTTGCGCAGCACCGGGCCCGACCCCTCGCGCCACAGCACCCGCCCCTCGGCGTCCGCGACGACCATGATGTGCTGGGCGACGTCGGCGACCGAGAGCAGCCCCTCGCGCAGCACCGGCAGGACATGCCGCAGCGGCGACTCCTCGCGCCGCCGCCGTACCTCCTCCGGGGGCAACAGCCCCGATCTGCAGTCGCGCTCCGGGTCGACGCCGCTGCGCAGCATCCGCCCCCAGGACTGCTCGATCACCGGCCGCGGCGCGACGGGCCCGCGCTGGCCGGCGAGCGTCGCCTCACGCACCGCGTTCATCACCCGGGCCGCCTGCGCCGCGTCCAGGGCGGCCAGACGCGCCACGTTCATCGGCGGGTTCACCACGGGTCCCCTCCCGGAGAAGAACGTCGAACAAACTCCTCAAGCCGCCCGGGCGGCGCATTCCGGTCGGCTGTTCCTCTCATACTGCCGGTCCGGGCAGGCCGGAGGCACACACTCCGCGCATGTGCGCCGAGAAGTTGCAACCCCCTGCAACCCTGGTGAACCGTCCGAACCCGGCCGAGACTTGACCACGGCGCCCGCCGTGGCGTCCACGGGCTGCAACGGGCCCAGTGGCGGGGGTGGTGCCGTGTCGGCGCAGCACCACCCCCGGCCGGGCACCGGCCGATTCCGGCCAGGACATCGAACAACCCCCCGTGGACGTGCGGTGCTTCAGGCGACCGGCCGTGCCCGCTCGACCACCGGGGCCAGGTCCAGGCCGCCCGGCAGCGTGCCGAACGTCCCGCCGTGGTCACCGCCCAGCCGGGAGGCGCAGAAGGCGTCGGCCACCTCCGGCGGCGCGTGCCGCACCAGCAGGGACCCCTGGAGCACCAGCGCGAGCCGCTCCACCAGCCGCCGCGCCCGGCCCTCCACGCCCTCCAGATCCGCCAGTTCGGTGAACAGGCCCTTCACCGCACGGTCCAGCCGGTGATCGGCGCCGTGCGCCTGCCCGATCTCGGTCAGACAGGCGTCCAGCGCGGCCGGCTCCCGCCGCAACGCCCGCAGCGCGTCCAGCGCCTGCACGTTCCCGGCGCCCTCCCACACGGAGTTGAGCGGCGACTCGCGCACCAGCCGGGGCAGCCCCGACTCCTCCACGTACCCGTTGCCGCCCAGGCACTCGGCAGCCTCGACCACGACCGGCGCGCACCGCTTGGCGATCCAGTACTTGGCGGCCGGCACCGCGAGCCGCAGGAAGGCGCGCTCCCGCTCGCCCCCGTCGTCGTACGCCGCCGCCAGCCGCATCGACAGCGCGGTCGCCGCCTCCGACTCCAGCGCGAGGTCGGCGAGCACATTGCGCATCAGCGGCTTGTCCACCAGCGGGCCGCCGAACGCCTCCCGGTGGCCGCAGTGGTGCACCGCCTGCGCCACCGCCTGCCGCATCAGGCCCGCCGAGCCGAGCGCGCAGTCCAGCCGGGTCGCGGCGACCATCCCCATGATGGTCCGCACCCCGCGTCCCTCCTCGCCGACCCGGCGCGCCCAGGTGCCGTCGAACTCCACCTCGGCGGAGGCGTTGGACCGGTTGCCCAGCTTGTCCTTGAGCCGCTGGAGCAGGAAGACGTTGCGGGTGCCGTCGTCCAGGACGCGTGGCACCAGGAAGCAGGTCAGGCCCCCGGGGGCCTGCGCCAGCACCAGGAACCCGTCCGACATCGGCGCCGAGCAGAACCACTTGTGCCCGGTGAGCGCGTAGGTGCCCTCCTCGGCGAGCGGACGGGCCAGGGTGGTGTTCGCCCGGACGTCGCTGCCGCCCTGCTTCTCGGTCATGCCCATACCGAACAGGGCGCCGGGCTTGTCCGCGGCCGGCCGCAGCTCCTGGTCGTAGACGGTGGAGGTCAGCCGGGGCTCCCAGACCGCGGCGAGCGCGGGGTCGGTGCGCAGCGCGGGCACCGCCGCGTGCGTCATGGACAGCGGGCAGCAGGTGCCCGCCTCGACCTGGGTCCACAGCAGGAACCCGGCCGCCCGGCGCACATGCCCGGCCGGCCGCGTCCAGGCGCCGGTCAGCCCCGCCGAGACGCCCTTGCCGAGCAGCCGGTGCCAGGCCGGGTGGAACTCCACCTCGTCGATCCGGTGGCCGTAGCGGTCGTGGCTGCGCAGCCGGGGCGGCTGCTCGTTCGCCTGTGTCGCCCACTCCTGGACCTGCGCCGAGCCGCCGGCCCGGCCCAGCGTCGACAGCTCACCGCGCACCTCGTCCAGCAGCGCGTCCGGAGTGTGCCGCTCGACGGCCTCCACCAGCGCCCGGTCGGCGGTGAACAGGTCGTAGCCGGCCAGCGGGGGCGGCTGGTTCGTCACGGTGTGGAGGGAGATGCCTGCCATGATTGCGAACCTACCCGGAACGGCGGTGGTGATGGCCTCCAGGGTGACACAGGGCGGCCGCCGCGACCGGGCGAAAACGGGCAGGTGTGCACAGGGTGCGACGAGCTGATCGGCAGAGCGCCCCGCGAGGTGAGACAGGCCCGTTGCTGCGGATACCTTTGGGTCGTGCAGCCAGCAAGTGAATCCCCCGAACGGCCGGTCGGACGGCTCCACCGGGCCCGCGCCCTCTACCGGAACGTCTCCAAGCGCAGGACCGCCTGGCTGCTGCTCAAGGACACCGTCAACTCCTGCATGGAGTACCGCATCCTCGGACTGGCCGCCGAGGCCGCGTTCTTCACCCTGCTGTCCGTGCCGCCGCTGCTCCTGTGCCTCATCGGGCTGCTCGCCTACGTCGACACCTGGACCGGCGCGCACACCATCGGCAGCCTGGAGACCAACATCCTCGACGCCTCCCGGACCGTCCTGTCCGACAAGGGCGTCAAGGAGATCACCGAACCGATCCTGCACGACGTGATAAAAGGCGGCCGGCCCGACGTCATCTCCCTGGGCTTCCTGTTCGCCCTGTGGTCGGGATCCCGCGCGGTGAACGTCTTCATCGACACCATCACCGTCATGTACGGCCTCGACGGCGTCCGGGGCATCGTGCGCACCCGGATCATGTCCTTCGTGCTGTTCATCGTGGCGCTGCTGATCGGCTCGGTGGCGCTGCCGCTGATGGTGGCGGGCCCGGACGCGGTGGTCCGGGTGGTGCCCTGGTCGGAGACGGTGGTGCAGGTCCTGTACTGGCCGGTCGTCATCGTCCTGTCCATCGTGTTCCTGACCACCCTGTACCACGTGTCGGTGCCGGTGCGCTCGCCCTGGATCGAGGACGTCCCCGGGGCCCTGGTCGCCCTGGCCATGTGGGTCCTCGGCAGCTTCCTGCTGCGGATCTACCTCGTGCACACCATCGAGGGCGCCACGATCTACGGCTCCCTCGCCGCGTCCGTCGCCGTCATGTTGTGGATCGGCGTGTCCGCCTTCGCCGTGCTCGTCGGCGCGGCCGTCAACGCCGCCATCGACCGGGTGTGGCCGGCCGCCGCCACGGCCGCCGCCCGCGAGGCCAACGAACGGGTGCGCTCGGCGCAGATCGCCGAGTACGTCGCCCGCGCCGCCGCGGCCCGCGAGGCCGACCCGGACCCGGACGACCCCGACATGCCCTCCGAGTTCCCCGAACGCTGGTCCCGCTTCCTGCCGCCCGAGGACGTCACGGCCCGGCTGCGCGCGCACCCGAAGAACGCGCCGGGGCCGGGCAAGGAGAAGAAGGACCAGGGCAAGGCGAACGGGGAGCAGCGGCACGCCCTGGGCAACGGGAACGGGACTGGCAACGGGAACGGGGCCGGGGACGGCAACGGGGGTCCGCCCTTCCGGCACTGGTGACGTGACCGGACCTGATGTGGACCGGGGAGCGGCTGCTGGTCGCCGGCCCTGACACCCGCCCCCCGTTCCCGGCCCCGAGGGCCGCGCCGCTGGGCGGGGGTCCGTTTCCACCCCGGCACCGCGCCGGCCCTGCTGGGTGTCCCCGCCCGCGAACTCCTCGATCGACGGACGGAGTTGGCCGATCTGCGGCCGGCCGCCCAGGTCCGGTGGCTGCACGACCGGATGGCGGCGGCGGCCGACCCGGCGACCGCCCTGGAGGACAGCGCCCCGGACCGGACGCCCCGGGCGGACGCGAGCCGGGTACCCGGGTGGCCCCGGCCGAGGGCTCAGCCGAAGGTGACCGGCCCCTTGGGCGTGTCCACGGTGAAGGTCAGCGAGACCGGTCCCTCGGACAGGGCGAGACCGGTGCCCAGGGCCGCCAAGGATCCGGCCACCTCCCGCGGTCCCGGAGCGGTGGCGGACACCTCCAGCAGGGGAGTGACCGGCAGGCCCCCCGAGGCGGTGGGGTGGCGCGAGTCGCCCCAGTCGATCAGGAACGGCACCAGCCCGGAGGGGTGCGCGTGGTCGCCGCCGGTCAGCCGCCAGCGCAGCACCGTGCCGTCCGGGGTGCGCCGGCTCATCGGGTGCGCGGGGCCGGGGTCGTAGCCCCGCGCCCGGGCCGCTGCGATCGCCTCGTCCAGGTCCGGCGGACTGATCGCCCAGGTCAGCACGCGCGGTCCGGGCAGCCGGTCGACCCCGAACGGGCGCGCCCCGGCGGGCTCCGGCTGCTCCGGGTCCGGGCCGACGATCTCCAGATAGGCCCGGCCGCCCAGCCCCACCAGATGGTTGCGGGTGCCATGGCCGAGGTGCGCGCCACCGGGCGCGGGCGTCACGCCGGTGCGCCGCGCGAACTCGACGACGGTCGCGGCCAGATCGGGAGTGGCGAGGACAAGGTGGTCCAGATACGCGGGAATGGCGTTCACCCCGTGGGAGGCTACGGTCAACCACCGCGCCGTTCAAGGCCGTCGGCCGCCCCGGGCCCGCGGCGGCCGCGCCCCGGTGCGCCCCCGGACGCACCGGCGGCCCTTAGGGTCACGGCATGGCCCCGACGCTGCTGCTCTACACCCGCACCGCCGACTACCGGCACGACTCCATCCCGGCCGCCGTCGCCGCCGTCCGCGCCCTCGGCCGGTACACCGTCGAGCACACCGAGGACCCCGCCGCCCTGGAGCAGCCGCTGGACGGCTACGCGGCCGTCGTCTTCCTGTCCACCAGCGGCGAGGTGCTGACCCCGGCCGGCCGCGCCCGGCTCGCCCGCCACCTGGACGCCGGCGGCGGCTTCGCCGGGGTGCACGCGGCGGCCTGCACGGAGTACGGGTGGCCGTACTACGGCGGCCTGCTCGGCGCCCGCTTCGCACGGCACCCCGCCTACCAGCCGGGCCGGGCCCTGGTCGCGGACCCCGGCCACCCCGCGACCCGGCACCTGCCCGCCGCCTGGGACTTCACGGACGAGTGGTACGACTTCGACGCCCCCGTGCGCGGCGGGGCACGGGTGCTGCTGCGGGCCGACGAAAGCTCGTACGAGGGCGGCGGGATGGGCGCGGACCACCCGCTGGCCTGGTGCCGCGAGCGCGGCGCGGACGGCGGCCGGGTCTTCTACACCGCGCTCGGGCACGCCGAGGCCGCCTACCGCGACCCGGACTTCCTGGCGCATCTGGACGGCGGGCTCGCCTGGGCGGCCGGGCTGATGTGAGGCCCGCCGGACCGATCCACAGCCCGCGACCCCTCAAGTGACGTTTCTGCGGTGAACCGGTTGCTCCACCCGAGTGAGTAAAGCTTGCGTAATCACTCGCCAATGTGTGTACCTGGTGATGCTCTTGGCTTGGTAAAGGGCGCTTGGGTGCGGCGGCTCCCGCCGTCGTGCCACCCACCCACAGGAGGAGCCGGACCTTGACTTACGGGAAGAAGCTGCGCGATCGCATCGCCGGGCCCGGGACCACACCGCTGATCGGCGTCTACGACATGTACTCGGCATCGATCGCGGCCAAGCACTACGACGGGATGTTCGTCTCCGGATTCGGTTTCGCGGCCTCGTACTACGGACTGCCGGACATCGGTTTCATCGCCTGGCCCGACATGGTGGCCTTCGTCCAGCGGCTGCGGGGCGCGTTCCCGCACCACCATCTCCTGGTGGACATCGACGACGGGTACGTCGACCCCGAGGTCGCCTGCCATGTGGTCGAGGGCCTGGAGCGCATCGGCGCCTCGGGCGTCATCCTGGAGGACCAGAAGCGGCCCCGCCGCTGCGGCCACGCCGACGGCAAGCAGGTGCTGCCCCTGGAGGAGTACCTGGAGAAGCTCGACCAGGTCCTGGCGACCCGCAAGGACCTGGTGGTCGTCGCCCGGACCGACGCCACCGACGAGCACGACATCCTGCACCGCGCCGAGCGGCTCGCCGCGACCGACGCCGACGTGGTCCTGGTCGACGGCGTGCGCAGCGTGGAGTGGATCAAGCGGATCCGGAAGGTCGTCGGCGACAAGCCGCTGCTGTTCAACCAGATCGCCGGCGGCAAGTCCCCCCGCCTCTCCCTCGGCGAACTCTCCGACCTCGGCGTGGACGTCGCCATCTACAGCACCCCGTGTCTGTTCGCCGCGCACGAGGCGATGGACTCCGCGCTCACCGGGCTGAAGGCCGCCGACGGCCGGCTGCCCGAGGTGGATCCCGCGAGCGGGATCGGTGTGCAGGCGTCCACCACCCTGCTGGAGCGCAACATCGCCCGCGACCGGCTCGTCCCCCAGAGCGTGGGCGTGTGACCGGCGCCCGGGTGGCCCGAGCCCGGGCGGCGGTGGCGCTCGCCGTCGCCTTCCTCGGCGGCGGCGCCGTCCCGGCGGTCGCGGACGACAGCCTGATCACCGTGGTCGACAACTCGCACGCCGACTCCTGGCTGGAGGTCGACCGCACCGCCAACGTGCAGACCGGCCGGGGAGACGCCGGCAGCGACCACGACGGCAGCGCTGTGGACGCCATCGAGGCGCTCTTCGGCAACCCCCGCCCGTCGGACGAGGAGGACTGAACACAGACCGAACGAACCCACGCGCCCACGCGGTCCTGCGGCCGCGTGCTCGGGGCGACGGTGGCCGGGCACCTCCCCCTTGCGGGAGGCGGCCCGGCCTCGTCGTGTCCGGCCGTCCGGGTACGTCGGACGGCCTACCGGGTGGTCTGTGCACCGGAATACATCCGGTCGCCGTGTTGCTCTGATGTGAACAGGGCAAAACTCGTCGGCGAAGGGCTGGTGGGCGATGACGGCAGACCCGACGGGCCCGGTGGCCAGAACGCCCCACGGGGCGGTCCGCGGCCGGTACGAAGCCGGAGTCGCGGTGTTCCGGGGCATCCCGTACGCCGCCCCGCCCTTCGGCCCCCGGCGCTTCAGGCCGCCCGAGCCGCCCGAGCCCTGGGACGGGGTGCGGGACGCGGGCGCGTTCGGACCGACCGCGCCGAAACCGCCGTACTCCGAGGCGTTCGCCCAGTACCTGTCCGACCCGGCCATCCCCGGCGACGACTGCCTCAATCTCAACGTATGGACGCCCGACCCGGCGCCCGGCGCCCGGCTGCCCGTCCTGGTGTGGCTGCACGGCGGCGCCCTGACCAGGGGTTCCTCCGCCGTGCCGGTCTACGACGGCCGCACCTTCGCGCGCGACGGCGTCGTCTTCGTCTCGGTCAACTACCGGCTGGGCGTCGAGGGCTACGGACTGTTCCCGGACGCGCCGCCCAACCCCGGCCTGCGCGACCAGCTCGCCGCGCTGCGCTGGGTGCACGAGGCGATCGGCGCCTTCGGCGGCGACCCCGACCGCATCACCCTGTGCGGCCAGTCGGCGGGCGCCATCAGCGCCGGCGTCCTGCTTGCCTCGCCGCACACCGACGGCCTGATCCGGCGCGCGGTGCTGCAGAGCGGCGCGCCCGAGGTCTCCGACCGAGACAAGGTACGGCGGATGGTGCGCCGGATGGCCGCCCGGCTGAGGATCCCCGCAACCGCCGAGGCCTTCGCCGCCGTCGACCGCGAATTGCTGCTGCGCACCCAGGCCGAGGTCGGCCGGCTCTCCAGCCCGGTGCTCGGCGGGCCGGCGTTCGGCATCGTCGTCGACGGCGACCTCGTGCCCCGCGACCCGCTGAAGGCCCTGGTCGAGGGTGCCGCCGCCCGGGACGTGGACCTGCTGATGGGCTGGACCCGGGACGAGTACCGGCTGTGGCTGGTGCCCGGCGGACTGGTGGAGCACGTCGACCGGCTCGGCGCCGTCGCCCTCGCCGGGGCCATGGCCCGCTGCCACTCCGGACACGAGGTCCCGCGCGGCTACCGCGCCCTGCACCCCGAGGCGGGCGCCGCCGAGATCGTCGGCCAGATGGTCACCGACCACCTGCTGCGCGTCCCGCTGCACCGCCTCGCCGACGCCCATCCCGGCACCAGCCACCTCTACGAGTTCGCCTGGCCCTCCCTGCTCCCCGGACTCCGTGCCTGCCACGCCCTGGAACTGGGCTTCGTGTTCGACTCCGGCGACATCCCCGAGTCGCAGAAGCTCGCCGGGCAGGGCGCGCCGCACGAGCTGTGCGACGAGATGCACACGGCGTGGGTGCGGTTCGCGACGAGCGGGGACCCCGGCTGGGAGGCGTGGGACGCCTCGCATCCGGTGCGGATCTTCGGCGACGGTGTCGCGCATACCGCATACGGTCCACGGGACGCGGAAGTCGCCCTGTGGTCGGCCGTGCCCCGCACCCCGCCGCCAGGCCCCGCCGCCGTTCCCCGCGCCCCCGGCGCCGAACTGGCCTCCGCCATGCGCCGCCTGCGCCGCTCGGTCGGCGCCCTGCGCCGCTGATCCGGGGGCGGGGGACCGGGGGCGGGGTGCGGTTGTCGCCCGGCCGGGGCCGGCGGACATCGGGGGCCGGGCGGGTCGCGGCAGGTCCGGCCGGTTCGGCGGGCTTTGCGGGTTCGGCGGACCTCGGGGCCCCGGCGGTCCCGGCCGCCCGGGGGAGGGTGACCGGGCCGACGGCGCGCGGCAGCGGATGGAGCGGACGGGCCTGTGGACGGGGCCTGCGGCGGCGCCGCGGTGGGTGCACCGGACGAGGCCCGCGTCGCGTCAGGCCGTCCCCGTCTCCAGCGCCCGCGCGATCGAGGCGATGGAC
The DNA here is from genome assembly GCF_051980735.1 of Streptomyces sp. SCPE 10. NCBI lineage: Bacteria > Bacillati > Actinomycetota > Actinomycetes > Kitasatosporales > Streptomycetaceae > Streptomyces > Streptomyces sp. SCPE 10. The sequence continues at coordinate 6,112,483 of NZ_CP197069.1, forward strand.
TCGGGGCCCACCCGGCAGCAACCGCCGATCAGCCGCGCCCCCCGGGCCCGCCACGCCGTGACCTGCCCGGCGCCGAACGTGGTGCGCCCGTCCCAGGCCCGGGCCCCCGCGTCCCAGGACTCCCCGCTGTTGGGGTAGGCCACCACCGGCTTCCCGGTCACCCGCGCCGCGATCTCCACGGCGGGCCCCACGTCCCGGGGCGCGCAGCAGTTCACACCGACCGCGATCACCTCGTCCGCTTCGGCCGCCAGGGCGAAGGCCTCCTCCAGGGGCTGCCCGGCCCGGGTGCGCGGACCGTCGACCGTATACGAAAGCCAGGCCGGCACCCCGAGCCCGCGCACCGCGCGCAGCAGCGCGACGGCCTCGTCGGCGTCCGGCACCGTCTCCAGCGCCAGCACGTCCGGCCCGGCGGCGGCCAGCACCTCCAGCCGGGGCCGGTGGAACCGCTCCAGCTCGGCCACGCCGAGCCCGTAGCGGCCCCGGTACTCGGAGCCGTCCGCGAGCATCGCCCCGTACGGTCCCGCCGAGGCCGCCACCCACAAGGGCCGCCGCACGCCCGCCTCCCGCGCCCGCCCGGTCGCCTCCCGGGCCAGCCGCACGCTCAGCGCGAGCAGCCGGGCCGCCTCCGCGCGCCCGATGCCGCGCCGCGCGAAGCCCTCGAAGGTGGCCTGGTAGCTCGCGGTGATCGTCACGCTCGCGCCCGCGAGGAAGTAGGCGAGGTGCGCCTCGGTGATCGCGTCCGGCCGCTCGGCGAGCAGCCGCGCGGACCACAGCGCGTCGCTCAGGTCGTGCCCGGCGGACTCCAGCTGGTTGGAGAGTCCGCCGTCGAGTACGACGGTGCCGGCGGCGAGGGCCGCGGCGAGGCCGGGGGAGCAGGCGTTGCCGGTCATGCCACGACGCTAGCCCAAACGACGTACCGTCTGCCCGGCCCGGCCCGGCCCGCCTGCGCCTGCCGGTCGGGTCTGTCTGCTGCCGAGACGGCGGTGTGGGCGCTTACGGTCGCGCGTGCCTGGGCAGGGTGAGGATCTCGGCTCCGTCGTCGGTGATCGCGATGGTGTGCTCGCTGTGCGCGGTGCGGCAGCCCGTCGCGCTGCGCAGCGTCCAGCCGTCGGCGTCGGTGACGAGGGTGGCGGTGTCGGCCATCACCCAGGGCTCCAGGGCGAGCAGCAGTCCGGGGCGCAGCTTGTATCCGCGGCCGGGCCGCCCGGTGTTCGGGACGTGCGGGTCCTGGTGCATCGTCGAGCCGATGCCATGGCCGCCGAACTCGGTGTTGACCGGGTAGCCCGCCTTGCCGAGGACCGTGCCGATGGCGTGGGAGAGGTCGCCGATGCGCGCCCCGGGCCGGGCGGCGGCGATACCGGCGGCGAGCGCGCGTTCGGTCGCCTCGATCAGCGCGACGCTCTCCTCCGGCCTGGTGTCGCCCACCAGGAAGCTGATCGCCGCGTCCGCGGCCACCCCGCCCCTGGCCACGGCGAGGTCGAGCGTCAGCAGGTCCCCGTCCGCCAGCGCGTAGTCGTGGGGCAGCCCGTGGAGCACTCCGTCGTTGACGGCCGTGCAGATGTAGTGCCCGAACGGGCCGCGCCCGAAGGAGGGCGCGTAGTCGACGTAGCAGGACTCCGCACCCGCCTCGATGATCATCTCCTTGGCCCACCGGTCGATGTCCAGCAGGTTCGTCCCGACCGTGCTGCGCTGCTTCAGCGTGTGCAGGATGTCTCCGACCAGGGCACCGGTGTCCCTCGCCCGGTCGAGCCGCGCGGAGTTCAGGATCTCGATCATGGAGGACCTCTCATGTGCGTCCAATAACAATACCGGTCTAACTGTACCGGTATTAGAATGGGCTCATGGTCAGGTTGCCGCTCACCCCCGCCGAGGTCGAACGCGGACAGCGCCTCGGGGCCCTGCTCCGCCGGGCCCGTGGCCGCCGCTCGATGCTGGACGTGGCGCTCGCCTCGCACATCTCGCCGGAAACCCTGCGGAAGATCGAATCCGGCCGTGTGGCCACCCCCGCCTTCCCGACCATCGCGGCGATCGCCGACACCCTCGGCCTGTCCCTCGACGCCGTCTGGGCCGAGATCAGCGGGGCGGAGCGAACCGCAGGGGATCAGCCGGTCCTGGCCGTCGCACGGCATCCGTCGCTGGCCTCGTAACGCCGCACGCGCCCGACCGCTCCCCGGACGGCGGACACCGGCCTACGACGGGCTCCGCGCCCCGGAGAGCAGCGACTCGGCCAGCCGGTCGGCGAACTCCACCGGGTGCTCCAGCGTGCCCAGGTGCCCGCCGGGGAACTCCGTGAACGCCCCGCCCAGCCGCTCGGCCAGGAACTCGGCGGTGCGGTACAGCACGTGGCCGTGCGAGTCCGCCCCCGCCACGAGCGTGAGCGGGACGCTCGCCGGCACCGCGGCGGGCGCGTACCGGGTGAACGGGTGCAGGACCCGGGCGAGGAACACCCCCATCGGCGTCGCCGACTCCCCCTCGGCCGGCGGTCGCCCGGGGCCGTCCAACCGGCCGATGAGCTCGGCGCGCCGCTCGGCACCGTCCGGCAGCACGGTGACACAGGGCGGCTCGTGCGCCACCACGTGCGCCAGCCGCCCCGGATGCCGCGCGAGCAGGTCGAGCACCGCGATACCGCCCGAGCTGGTGCCGAACACATACGCCGGCTCGCCCTCGGGCAGCACCGCCTCCAGCACCCGGTGCGCCCCCTCGCTCCAGTCCGCCACCCGCTGCTCGGCCACCGGCAGACCGAGCCGGCCGTGCGCGAGCCCCAGCGGGTCGTACGTCACCACGGTGAACCGTGTCGCCAGCCGCTCGACCAGCGGCTCGAGCCCCATCGGATGCCCGGCCCCGCCCGGCAGTACCAGCAGTACGGGGCCGCCGCCCGTCACCTCGTAGTGGTCGCGGCCGTCCTGGCACGCCGTCTCGGTCATCGCTCGTCCTCTCCCGGGTGGCAACGCCCGCCCGGCTGCCGGGCGTTGATCGTCTCGCCCGGGAGACGGTACGTCCCATGGCGCCCCCAGGCCTCCGAATTAGACGCCGGGTGATCGGGAGGGCAGCGGGGAGAAGACGAAGGAGAACTCGGCCGGCTCCGGGCGCAGGTGGTGGCGGGGCAGGGGGCCGGGGCCGCAGGACTGGGAGCCGATGCCGTGCTGGGCGTGGTCGAGGTTGACCCAGACGGTGTCACCGGGCACCAGGTCGGTGCGGTGGGCGGCGGCGTCCAGTTGCTCGGTGGTCCAGCGGCGGGTGGTGAGGAGGAAGAGGGGCTCGCCCTCGACGCGCAGACCGCCCAGCTCGGCCCAGCGGACGTCGATGCGGGCGCCGTTCTCCTGGGGGCGGACGTAGGGCGTCTGCATACCGTCCACAGTCGACTGCCAACGGCCGACGGCGGCCGCCATCCTGGTGTCCGGATACGCCTCGCCGGGTCCGCCGCCGAACCACCGCACACGGTCGATCCCGTTCAGCCACACCCGGGCGCAGGACTCCACCCCCTCGAACCGCAGCACCGCCTCGCCGTCGGAGCGGTCCGGCCAGTCGGGCGGCAGATCGAAGACCCGCAGATGGTCGCCGGTCGGATTCTCGGTCGGCACCCGCGGCGGATGCACCGGGAACGGGTAGCGGTGGTTCGTGTAGACGGGAGAACCATGGCCCTGGAGGACCCAGTGGCCCGGCACCGCGATCCGCGCCCACCCGTCCGCGTCGAACCCCTCGCGCGCGAAGGAGTCGTCCTCGGCACCGGCCGCCGGTGACGGCCGGAAGAGCCAATCCCCGTTCAGCGAAAGGGGGGTGGCGTCCGAGGACGCGTACCAGGCGCGGGGCGGCAGCGTCCAGGAGCCGGGGGAGACGTCCTCGACGTAGTCGACGGTGGTACGGAGGGGGGTCTCCGATCTGGTGCCACACGAGGACGGACGGGTGGGTCAGGCGGGAGGGATCGTCAGGCGTCGAGCAGATCGGCGACGAAGGCGTTGGTGAACTTGCCGGCCGGGTCGAGCGTGCGGACGAGGGCCCGGAAGTCGTCGAGCCGCGCATACCGTCCGCGAAGCGCCGCCGACGGTATACCGAATACCTTTCCCCAGTGCGGGCGCGGATCGAACGGCTCCAGCGCCTCCTCCAGCCGGCGCACCACGGGCTGCACGGCCGCCTCGTCCCGCACCCAGGTGAAGTGGAGCGCGACCGAGTCGCGGGCATGGGCCGGGCTGAGCCACTGGGGATCGGCGGCGACCGTGCGCACTTCGCAGATCTGCAGAACACCGGCGACGGTATGCCGTATCCGGTCGATCGCATACAGCGCATCGACGGCCGCCGACCGCGGCAGCAGGTACTCCGACTGCATCTCCTCACCGCTGCTTGGCGTGAACTCCGCCCGGAAGTGCGGCAGTCGCTCGTGCCACGGCCCCGGCACCCCCAACTGCTCGGTGCAGTTCTCCGCCGGCATCCCCGGCACCGGATGCATGGCCCCCACCGCCGGTGCCGCCTCGGGGAAGTCACCCGCCGGCCGGTCGGTGCGCGCCTTGAGCCACACCTGCCGGAAACCGGGCTCCCGCCAGTCCGTGAACAGGCTCACGCTGTACGCCGACCCCGCCACCACCTCGAAGTCCAGGCCGTCCAGCGGCAGTTCGGTGAACACCCGCTGCTCCACCTCGAATGCCGGTTCGAGGTCGAGCGTGAGCGCGGTGACGACACCCAGCGCGCCCAGCGAGGTCACGGCGCCGTCGAAGCGGGCGTCGCCCCGCCCGATCGCCACCGTCGTACCGTCCGCGACGACCAGCTCCACCTCGCGCACCGCCGACGCCAGCGGAGGATTGGCCACCCCCGAGCCATGCGTGCCGGTCGCCACCGAACCGGCCACCGAGATGTGCGGCAGCGAGGCCATGTTGGGCAGGGCCAGACCACGGGCGTGCACCGCGCGGGCCAGCTCGGCGTAGCGGACCCCGCCCGACACCCGGACCGTCCGCGCGGCCGAGTCCACCTCGATCACCGGCGGCAGCTGGGCGGCCGACAGCAGCACGCCGTCCGGACCGGGATCGGCGATGCGGTTGAAGGAGTGCCCGCTGCCCAGCACCCGCACCTTCGTAGCGCCGGCCACCAGGGCGCGCAACGCGTCGAGCGTGCGGGGGCGCTGGTACTCCTTCGCATTGTAGGTGATGGTGTGTGCCCAGTTGGTCACCATTTCGCTCATATCGCCGTTCCTTCCACAGGGGCGCGGGTCCGTTGACCCTCTCGTCCGCCGCGACCTACGGTAGAGATCGCTTGCCGTCCGCGCCTCACCGACCGGAAGGTCCGCCCTTGACCGAGCGCCCGCAGGCTGTGTTCGCCATGGCGGCCGAGAACGTCCCGCACCTCTTCCCGCCCGAGCTGCTCACCCGGCTGCGCGCCTGCGTGGACATCGACCCGGCGCTCGTCGCGCGCGACCTCACCGAGCCGCGGCTGCGCGAGGCCCTCGCCCGCGCCGAGATCCTCATCACCGGCTGGGGCTGCCCCCGCCTCGACGCGGCCGCCCTGGACGCCGTCCCGAAGCTGCGCGCCGTGCTGCACGCGGCCGGCTCGGTCAAGGGCTTCACCACCGCCGAGGTGTGGCGGCGCGGCATCGTCGTCTCCTCGGCGGCCGCCGCCAACGCCCTGCCCGTGGCCGAGTACACGCTCGCCATGATCCTGCTCACCGGCAAGGACGTCTTCGCCTTCCGCCGGCTACTGCGCACCCGGCGCGACTTCCCGTACGGCGACGTCATCCCCGGCATCGGCAACCACGGCCGCCGGGTGGGTGTCGTCGGCGCCTCCCGTGTCGGACGCCGACTGATCGAACTGCTGCGCCCGTACGACCTCGCGGTCACGCTCACCGACCCGCACGTCGACGCCGCGGAGGCCGCCCGGCTCGGAGTGCCGCTGCTGCCCCTGGACGAGCTGCTGCGCACCTCGGACGTCGTCACGCTGCACGCCCCCGCGACGCCCGAGACGCGCCACCTGATCGGCGCCCGTGAACTCGCCCTGATGCCCACCGGGGCGGTGCTCGTCAACACCGCGCGCGGCACCCTGGTCGACCACGACGCGCTCGCCGAGGAACTGCGCACGGGCCGGCTCGCCGCCGTCCTGGACGTCACCGACCCCGAGCCGCTGCCCGCCGACTCGCCGCTGTTCGACCTGCCCAACGCGTTCATCACCCCGCACCTGGCGGGCTCCCAGGGGAACGAGGTGTCCCGGCTGGGCCGGACGGTGGTCGAGGAGGCCGGCCGGCTGTCGGCAGGCGACGGGCTTCTGTATGCGGTCGACCCCACGGCGCTCGACCGACTGGCCTGAGGCGCCCGTATACCGGATGCGGTACGCGGTATACCGCATTTGGTATGCCGTACCCCGTATTTTGCACGCCCCGCATCGCATCCGGTATGCCGCACATCGCACGTTGTATGCCATATGCGCCGCTCCCACCGCCCCTCCGCCACCCCACCCCCACCCCCTCCCGGACACGTCACCCGGACCCGCCACGGATTCCCCGGACCCGGGGGCATACGGTGTGGGAAGTACGCCTGAGCCGGGAGGAGACATACGGATGGGCAGTCGCACCGCGCTGGTCGAAGATCTGATGGAGCGGTTCCCGCAAGTGCCGCGGGAAGCCGTCTTCAAGGAGGACCTGCTCCGGGGCGGTGTCGCCTTCGACAAATCCGCCCTCAGCGACAACGAGGACGGCGACGTCAAGCCGAAGTCGTACTTCATCTTCTCCTTCGACCACGGCACCCTGCCCGAGCTGGGCGAGGCGGCGCTGCGCCGGCCCCCGGAGGAGATCATCCTCACGGGCGGCCCGTACGACCTGCGCCGTACGGTCGTCTCCGTACGGGTGAACCCCGCCTCCCCCTACCGGGTGGCCGCCGACGAGGAGGGGCTGCTCGGCCTCTACCTGGACGGCAAGCGCATCGCCGACGTCGGCGTGCCGCCGATGCCCGAGTACTACCGGCACACCCTCTCCAACGGGAAGTCCGTCATGGAGGTCGCCCCCACCATCCAGTGGGGCTACCTGATCTACCTGACCGTCTTCCGGGTCTGCCAGTACTTCGGCGCCAAGGAGGAGTGCCAGTACTGCGACATCAACCACAACTGGCGCCAGCACAAGGCGGCGGGGCGGCCGTACACGGGCGTGAAGGACGTCGAGGAGGTCCTCGAGGCCCTGGAGATCATCGACCGGTACGACACCCAGAAGGCGTCCACCGCGTACACCCTCACCGGTGGCGCGATCACCAAGACGGTCGCCGGGCGTGACGAGGCCGACTTCTACGGCCACTACGCCAAGGCCATCGAGGAGCGCTTCCCCGGCCGCTGGATCGGCAAGGTGGTGGCGCAGGCGCTGCCCAAGGCGGACGTGCAGCGGTTCAAGGACTACGGGGTGCAGATCTACCACCCCAACTTCGAGGTGTGGGACCGCCGGCTGTTCGAGCTGTACTGCCCCGGCAAGGAGCGCTACGTCGGCCGCGACGAGTGGCACAAGCGGATCCTCGACTCCGCCGAGGTGTTCGGGCCGCGCAATGTGATCCCCAACTTCGTGGCGGGCGTGGAGATGGCCGAGCCGTTCGGCTTCACCACCGTGGACGAGGCCATCGCCTCCACCACCGAGGGGCTGCGGTTCTTTATGTCGCACGGGATCACGCCCCGCTTCACCACCTGGTGCCCCGAGCCCACCACCCCGCTCGGCAAGGCCAACCCGCAGGGCGCGCCGCTGGAGTACCACATCCGGCTGCTCCAGGCCTACCGCCAGACCATGGACGACTTCGGCCTGTCCTCCCCGCCCGGCTACGGCCCGCCCGGACCCGGCCGCGCGGTCTTCTCGGTCAGCTCCTTCATGGACAGCCTGCCCGCGGAGGAGCCGGTCGAGGCCTGAACAGGCCGGGGCCAGAGCCGCCACTCTGTGTGACCGGAAGCGTACGGGCCGCTTGTCAGCGATGCCCGGTGCGTGAAAGGCTCGGGGGAGTGCCGCGAGGTTCCAACCAACTCCGTCGTTCCTGTGGTGAGTTGACCTCGCCCGTGGATGCAGGAGTTCCATGCCCGACCTGCCGACCCCTCAGGGAGCCGAGGCCGCGCTGTTCTCGGAGGCCTGGGACGCGGTGCTCTCGTACGCCGACCTGTGCACCTCCGGGTCGGCCACGGCCCACCGGCTGGCCACCGAGGCGTTCACGCGCGGCATGCGCGAGGTCCGTGCCGCCGCCCGCACCCATGTGCGCGGCGCGGGCCGCCGCACCCCGCGGCTGCCGACGATCCCGGCCCTGCTCACCGCCGTCCGCGCCACCGCGGCCGGTTGGCAGGCCGAGGGGCAGGGCCACCGGCTCGACCCCGGCCTGAGCGAGTGGCTGGAGTCCGCCGAGGCGGCCCGCCACCTGGGCCCGCCCCGCGAACGCCCCGCCGCGCTGCGCGCCCTGCGCGACCTGGCCGAGGCCGACGCGGCGCTGCTGTGGCTGGCGGAGGTGGAGGCGCTGCCGCTGCCCGCGGCCGCCCGCCGGCTCGGCCTGGAGCCGGCCACCGTTTCGGGTGAACTCGAACGCGTGCGCGCCCTGTTCCGGGACCGCTGCCGCCATGTCCACGGCGCCGGCGGGGAGGACGGCAGGTGCTGGGTCTGCGCCCGCGCGCCGGGTGCCGCCGCCCGCGCCGGTTCTCCCGGGCACCCGTCCGCCTGCCCCCACTGCACCGGTGCCGGCCCCGCCGCCCGGACCCAGGGCGCCGCGCTGGCCCCCGTCCTCGCCGGTGGAGTGATCGGCTGGGGCTCCCTCGCCTACCTGGAGCGGCGCCGACGGGCCAGCGAGGTGCGGCAGGGCACCGGGCGGCCCGTCGAGGCCGTGGACGGCGGCGAACCCGACGAGCGCGCGGGGCTCGGCCGGCTGCTGCGGGGCGGCGGCCTGTTCGCCACCGCGGTGCTGCTGTCGGCGCTGGCGCTGGCCGCCTCGTTGATGCCGTACGGCGGTTCCGGCACGGACTCCTTCGCCGCGCGCGACGACACCGCCGCCACCCGCGACGACGGCCCGGCTCCCGACGACACCGGGGCCCCGGGCGAGAAGGCGCCCCTCGACCACGGCCGGGTCCAGGCCACCCCGGGCGGCCGCCCGGCCACCGCCGCCCCCTCGCCCACCCCGACCGCGACCCTGACCCGCACGCCCGCCACCGGCACCCGCGACGCCAGCCGTACGACACCCCGCCCCGCCCCCGACACGGCCCCCGACACGGTGCCCCCCGGCGTCTCCTCCCCGGCCCGCCGCCCCGGCGGCACCCGACCGGCCGCCGCGGCTCCCACCCCCACGGCCACCCCACCGCCCTCCTGCCGGGTCGGCTACGACCTGGTCAGCCAGTGGACCGGCGGATTCCAGGCCACGGTCACCGTCACCGCCGAGCGGGCCCTCGCCGGGTGGCGGGTCGACTGGTCCTTCCCCGACGGCCAGCAGGTCACCCGGATGTGGGGCGCCACCGCCCGCCAGTCCGGCGCCCGCGTCACCGCCACCGCCGCCGACTACGACCGGGCCGTCCCCGCCCGCACCGCCGTCTCCTTCGGCTTCACCGGCACCTGGGCGGCCGCCAACCGCGCCCCCGGCGGGTTCGCCCTCAACGGCGCGCCCTGCACCACCGGCTGACGCGCGGTCGCACCGGACGGCGCCGCGCGAAAAACGCGTTGACGCGGCCCCCCGCACCCGGGCTACTGTCCTCCCACACGCCGAGGTGGCGTGCGCGAGCGCGAGCGAGGACGAGGAGGTGCCGACGATGGCTGTCACCGTGCCGGGCGCTGCCCACATCCAGGAACACCTCATCTCCACCTCCGTGGCCACCGGCTGATCCGAGCGGGTCGAAGGCGTCGACCGCCGCTGCCCGGGGCCGCCCTTCGAAGGGTTTCCCTTGTCTTCCACCTCTGCTGTGCACTCCGCCCTGGCTCCCTACGGCTGGGACGACGACTGGGCCGACGCGTTCGCCCCCCACGCGGCCGAAGGACTGCTGCCCGGACGGGTCGTACGGGTCGACCGCGGGCAGTGCGACGTCGTCACCGCCGACGGCGTCGTCCGCGCCGACACTGCCTTCGTCACCCCGCACGACCCCCTGCGGGTCGTGTGCACCGGCGACTGGGTCGCCGTCGAAGCGGGCGGCAACCCCCGGTACGTCCGGACGTACCTGCCGCGCCGTACCGCCTTCGTGCGGTCCACCTCCTCCAAGCGGTCCGACGGGCAGATCCTCGCGGCCAACGTCGACCACGCCGTGGTCGCGGTGTCCCTCGCCGTCAAACTCGACCTCGGCCGGGTCGAACGGTTCCTCGCCCTCGCCTGGGAGTCCGGCGCCCAGCCCGTGGTCGTCCTCACCAAGACCGACCTGGTGGCCGATCCGGTCTCCCTCGCGCACCTGGTGCAGGACGTCGAGCACAGCGCGCCCGGCGTGCCGGTGCTCGGCGTCAGCGCCCACACCGGCGACGGTCTCGACGTCCTGCGCGCGCTGATCGGCTCCGGGACGACCGTGCTGCTCGGCCAGTCCGGCGCGGGCAAGTCCACCCTGGCCAACGCGCTCGTCGGCGAGGACGTGATGGACGTCCGGGCCGCCCGGGACGTCGACGGCAAGGGACGGCACACCACGACCACCCGCAACCTGCTCGCGCTGCCCGGCGGGGGCGTCCTCATCGACACGCCCGGGCTGCGCGGGGTCGGCCTGTACGACGCCGAGAGCGGGGTCGGGCAGGTGTTCGCCGAGATCGAGGAGCTGGCCGGGCGGTGCCGCTTCCACGACTGCGCCCACGAGAGCGAGCCGGGCTGCGCCGTGCTCGCCGCGGTGGACAGCGGTGAACTCGCGGTGCGCAGGCTGGACAGTTACCGCAAACTCGTCCGTGAGAACCAGTGGATCGTCGCCAAGACCGACGCCCGCGTCCGTGCCGAGCTGAGGCGGGAATGGAAGCGCAGGGGCGCCGAGGGCAAGGCGGCGATGGACGCGAAGCGGGGCCGCTGGAGCTGACCCGTATCCCCCACCCCGGCAGGTCGAACCGTGTCCTCTTCATTGGTGAATGTTAGAAATGCATCATGAAGAGGCGTTTCGGCCTGTTTCAGGGGTGGGACGCTTCCGTCCCGGCCGGATCCTCCCCGGCCGGCGCAGGCCCCGGCCGGTCCTGGTGGCGGCCACCCGGTGTCCGTACGGTCGCCGGACAGATGTTCCTCCTCCAGCTGGTCATCCTGCTGCTGTTCGGCGCCGTGGCCGGCACCACCCTGGTGCTCCAGGCCCGGGGGGCCGGACTGAACGAGGCACGGCACCGCACGCTCGCCACCGCCGTCAGCTTCGCCGACTCCCCGGGCACCCTCGACGCGATGCGCTCCCCGGACCCCACGGCGGTGCTGCAGCCCCGCGCCGAGGCGATCCGCAAGGCCACCGGCGTCGACTACGTGGTCGCGTTCAACCCGGCCGGGATCCGCTGGACGCACCCCGTCCCGCAGCTGATCGGCAAACACGTCATCGGTTCCTTCGAGGAGCCGCTGCGCGGACACCCGCGGACCGTCACCGCCGACACCCCCGTGGGCGTGGCCGTGGACTCCACCGCCCCCGTCCTCGACGCCCACCACACGGTCGTCGGACTCGTCTCCGTCGGCATCACCACCCGCAGCATCGAGGCGCAGGTCGCCCGGCAGCTGCCGCTGCTGCTCGCGGCCGGCTGCGGCGCGCTGCTGCTGGCGACGACCGGGGTGGTGCTGGTGAACCGCCGGCTGCGGCGGCAGACCCGCGGCCTGGAACCGGCCGAGCTGCGGAGGATGTACGACCACCACGACGCCGTACTGCACGCCGCCCGCGAGGGCGTGCTCATCGTCGCGGCCGACGGCACGCTGCTGCTCGCCAACGACGAGGCGCTGCGCCTGCTGAGCCTGCCCGCGGACGCCGAGGGCAGGCAGCTGGCCGACCTCGGGCTCGCGCCGTCCCTCGCCGAGCTGCTGACCGCGGGACGGCCGGTCACCGACGAGGTGTGCGAGGCCGGCGACCGGCTGCTCGCGGTGAGCGTCCGGCCCACCACGGCCCACGACTGCGCGCCCTCCAGCGTCGTCACCCTGCTCGACACCACCGAACTGCGGGCCGTCGCCGACCGCGCGGCCGTGGCCCAGCGGCGGCTGCGGCTGCTGTACGACGCCATGAGCAGGATCGGCACCACCCTCGACGTGCGGCGCACGGCCGAGGAGCTGACCCGGTTCACCGTCCCCCGGTTCGCCGAGTACGCCTGCGTGGACCTGCTCGACTCGATCCTGCGCGGCGGCGAGCCCGAGGGCACCACGATGCGCCGTACGGCCCTCACCGCCGTCGACTCCGACCATCCGCTGTACCCGGTCGGCTCGCTCACGGACTTCGCCTCCCAGACCCCGCAGGCGATCGGCATGGGCACCGGCGTGCCGGTCCTGGAGCCGGACCTGAGCCGCGGCACCGGATGGCAGCAGTACGACCCCGCCAACGCCTCCCGGATCCTCGCCCACGGCATCCACTCGATGCTCGTGGTGCCGGTGCGGGCGCGCGGCGTCCTGATGGGCGTGGCCAGTTTCTGGCGTTCCGCGGACACCGAGCCGTTCGAACAGGAGGACATGGCGGTCGCCGAGGAACTGGTCGCCCGGGCCGCGGTCGCCATCGACAACGCCCGCCGCTACACCCGCGAGCACACCACCGCCGTCACCCTCCAGCGCAGCCTGCTGCCGCGCGGCGTCCCCGACCAGTCGGCGCTCGACGTGGCCTACCGGTACCTGCCGGCGCAGGCCGGGGTGGGCGGCGACTGGTTCGACGTCATCCAGCTGCCCGGCGCGCGGGTGGCGCTGGTCGTCGGCGACGTCGTCGGGCACGGGCTGCACGCGGCGGCCACCATGGGCCGGCTGCGCACCGCCGTGCACAACTTCTCCGCCCTCGACCTCAGCCCCGACGAACTCCTCGTCCACCTGGACGAACTGGTCAGCCGCATCGACAGCGACGAACGGGGGGACGGGACCGCGGGGGACGGGCGGGACGCGGTCGCGGACGTCACCGGCGCCACCTGCCTGTACGCGCTGTACGACCCGGTCGCCGGGCGGGCCACCATCGCCCGGGCCGGCCACCCCGGGCCCGCCCTGCTGCTGCCCGACGGCACCGCCGCCTTCCCCGACGTACCGGTCTCCCCACCGCTGGGCCTCGGCGACGGCATGCCGGTGGAGACACTGGAACTGGAACTGCCGGAGGGCTCCCAGCTGGTGCTGTACACCGACGGGCTGCTGGAGGACCGCCGCCGGGACCTCGACACCGGACTCGAACTGCTGCGCGACACACTGGCCGAGTCGGCGGGCCGCGCCCCGGAGGCCGTCTGCACAGCCATCCTGGATGCGGTGCTGCCCGCCCCGACCATCGACGACGTCGCCCTGCTGGTGGCCCGCACCCGGCTGCTGGGCCCCGAGCACGTCGCCGAGTGGGACGTGCCCCGCGACCCGGCGGCCGTCGCCCCCGTCCGCGCCGAGTGCGCCGCCACCCTGGACGCCTGGGGTCTCGGGAACGCCGGGTACACCGCCGAGCTGATCCTCAGCGAGCTGATCACCAACGCGGTCCGCTACGGCGCCCCGCCCATCCGGGTCCGGCTGCTGCACGACCGCGGGCTGATCTGCGAGGTCGCCGACGGCAGCAGTACCGCGCCGCACCCGCGGCGGGCGGCGGCCACCGACGAGGGCGGGCGGGGGCTGTTCCTCGTCGCCCAGCTCGCCACCCGCTGGGGCACCCGCTACACGGCGCGCGGCAAGGTGATCTGGGCCGAGCTGTCCCCGCAGGAGGAGGGCCCCGCAGGGGCCGCCGGCGCGGACGCGGACACCACCGAGGACATCCTGGACCAGTGGGAGAGCATCTGACCCCGTAGTCGGCACCCGTGGCCGGACCCCGCAGCTGGGTGTCCGTTTTCCGCCAGCCGGTTCGTCCGGGCGGGGCCCACACTGGAACCCGTGATGGACGAGGACAGCAGGTACGAGGCGGTGCGCAGCCGGGACGGACGGTTCGACGGGGCGTTCTTCTTCGCCGTCGAGACGACCGGGATCTACTGCCGGCCCAGCTGCCCCGCGGTGACGCCCAAGCGGCGCAACGTGCGGTTCTTCCCGACGGCCGCCGCGGCCCAGCGCTCCGGGTTCCGGGCCTGCCGGCGCTGCCGGCCGGACGCGGTGCCGGGCTCGGCGGAGTGGAACGTGCGCGCGGACGTCGTCGGCCGGGCCATGCGGCTGATCGCCGACGGCGTGGTGGACCGCGAGGGCGTCGCCGGGCTCGCGGCCCGCCTCGGCTACAGCGCCCGGCAGGTGCAGCGGCAGCTCACCGCCGAGCTGGGCGCCGGGCCGGTGGCGCTGGCCCGCGCACAGCGGGCGCACACCGCGCGGGTGCTGCTCCAGACCACGGAACTCCCGGTCACCGAGATTGCGTTCGCGGCCGGGTTCGCCAGCGTGCGCCAGTTCAACGACACCGTCCGCGAGGTGTACGCGGCAACGCCGACCGAGGTACGGGCCGCCGCCCCGCGCGGCAGCGGGGCCCGCCGGGCCGCCGCGGGCACCGGCATCCCGCTGCGCCTCGCCCACCGGGGCCCGTACCAGGCCGCCGCCGTCTTCGACCAGCTCGCCCGGGAGGCGGTGGCGGGCGTCGAGGAGGTCACGGGCCGCCGCGGTGCCCGCACCTACCGGCGCACCCTGCGGCTGCCGTACGGCACCGGAATCGCCGCCGTCGCCGAACGCACCCGGACACCGCGCCCGGGTGCCGGCACGCATCCCGGCGGCTGGCTGGACGCCCGTGTGCACCTCACCGATCCGCGGGACCTGACCACCGCCGTGCAGCGGCTGCGGCGGCTGTTCGACCTGGACGCCGACCCCTACGCGGTGGACGAACGGCTCGCCGCCGACCCCCGCCTCGCCCCCTTGGTCGCCGCCCGTCCCGGGCTGCGCGCACCCGGCGCCGTGGACCCCCTGGAAGTCGCCGTACGCGCCCTGGCCGGCCCCGCGGGCGCCGCGCGGCTGGTCCAGCGCCACGGCAAGACCCTCGACGCCCCGAGCGGCACGCTCACCCACCTCTTCCCGGAACCGGCCGCCCTCGCCGAGGCGGCCGGCGGCACCGGCGCCCCGCTGGCCGCGCTCGCCGCCGCCCTCGCCGACGGCGCCCTCCGTCTGGACCCGGGCGCCGACCGGGACGACGCCCGGCGGGCACTGCTCGCCCTGCCCGGGATGGACCCGGACGCGGCAGCCGTCCTGTGCGCCCGCGCCCTCGGCGACCCCGACGTGGCCCCGCCCGGCGTCCAGGTGCCCGACGCCTGGCGGCCCTGGCGCACCTATGCCGTCCAACACCTTTACGTCGCAGGAGAGTTGAAACGATGACCACCGCCGGATGCTTCACCCGTCTCGACACGCCCCTCGGCCGGCTGCTGCTCACCGCCGACCCGGACGGGGCGCTCACCTCCCTGCGCTGCGCGGGGGAGCCCCCGGACGGACTGCGGGAGGATCCGGGGCCGTTCCGCGCCGCGCGCGAACAGCTCGACGCCTACTTCGCCGGTGAACTCCGGGAGTTCCGGCTGCCGTTGCGGGCCGAGGGCACCGAGTTCCGGCGGCGGGTGTGGGACGCGATGGACGAGGTGCCGTACGGCACCACCGTCACCTACGGCCTGCTCGCCGCCCGGATCGGCGCGCCCCGGGCGGCCGTTCGCGCCGTCGGCGGGGCGCTCGGCGCCAACCCCCTGCTGATCGTGCGCCCCTGCCACCGGGTGATCGGCGCCGACGGCTCCCTGACCGGCTACGCGGGCGGCCTCGACCGCAAGGTGCGACTGCTGACCCTGGAGGGGGCCCTGGCGGCGCCGCGAGGGAACTGACGGACGCGGCGGCGCGGCCCGAGGAGCGGCCCGGCCGCCTCGGTTTCGGCTGACCACCCCGCGGGACCGACCCGCCCGCCCCGCCGGGCCGTTGCGCCGACCGGGTGGAAACGGGACGGAGCTGCGGGCGCGGCGGCGCCGGGCTGTGGCACGGTCGCCTCCGGCGGATCCCGGGGAAGGGCGGGCGGACACATGGGCAAGGTCGGACGGGTCCTCGCGGTCCTGCTGCTGGCGCTGGTCCTGCCGGGCGCGCGGGCCACCGCGGGGGCCGTCCCCGCGGTGGATGCCGTGCGCAACGCTGCTCGCTGGACCGGGAGTTGGGAGACCGCGCCGTCGGGCACCGCCGCAGCGCTGCCCGGCGCGGCCGTCCGCAACGTCGTCCACCTCAGCGTCGGCGGCACCGCCGTGCGGGTGCGGCTGAGCAACCGGTTCGGCAGCGCGCCCCTGCGGCTCGGCGCGGTGACCGTCGCGCTGCGCCGCGCCGCCGGGCCGGACGCCGTGCCCGGTACCCTGCGCGCCGCGACGTTCCGGGGCGCCGCCACCGCCACCGTCCCGCCCGGCGGGGAGACCGTCAGCGACCCGGTGCGGCTGTCCGTGCCGGCCGCCGCCGACCTCCTCGTCACCGTGTACACCCCCGAGAACGACGGACGCGCCACCTACCACGCCACCGCCCTCCAGACCAGCTACGTGGCCGCCGACGGCGCGGGCCACGCCGCCGACGCGGACGGCTCCGCCTACCGGACCACCCTCACCTGCTGGTACTACGTCACCGGGGTCGACGTCCTCGGCCGTGCCACCGGCAGCGTCGTGGCCTTCGGCGACTCGCTCACCGACGGCACCGGGTCCACCCCCGACGCCAACCGCCGCTGGCCCGACCGGCTCGCCGCGCGCCTTTCCGGCATGGGCGTCCTCAACGCCGGGATCGGCGGCAACCGGCTGCTGCGCGACGGCGCCGGGACGAGCGCCCTCGGCCGCCTCGACGCCGACGCCCTGGACCGGACCGGCGCGCGGATCCTCGTCGTCTTCGAGGGCATCAACGACATCAAGGGCCTCCCCCCGGCCAACGACCCCGCCGCCTACGCCGACGCCTACCGCACCATCGTCGACCGCGCCCACGCGCACGGCATCCGGGTCGTCGGCGTCACCCTCACCCCGTTCAACGGGTTCGCCGCCTACACGGTCGCCCGCGAAGAGGTACGGCAGCGGGTCAACGCCTTCATCCGCACCGGCGGCGTCTTCGACGCGGTCGCCGACGCCGACGCCGCCGTACGCGACCGCGCCGACCCCACCCGCATCCGGCCCGCCTACGACCCGGGCGACCACCTGCACTTCAGCGACGCGGGCATGGCCGCGGTGGCCGAGACGGTCCGCCGCACGCTCGGCCCGCCCGGACCGACCGGCCACGCGTGAGCGGCAGCCCGGCGCCACCATCCCCGGCAGCCGCAGGGAACCGCGCCACCACCCCCGGCAGCCCCGGGGAACCGGGCGGCGAGCCGGAGCGACGACGGCCCGGCGGGGCGACGGCGCATCAGCCCGGCTCGCGTGCGACCCAGCCCCGCTCGTGGGCGTGCCAGCCCAGTTGCAGCCGGGTGGTCACCCCGGCGAGTTCCATCAGCCGCTTCACCCGGCGCTGCACCGTCCGCAGCCCCAGGTCCAGCTGCTTGGCCACGCTCGCGTCGGTCAGCCCGGCCAGCAGCAGCGACAGCACCTCCAGATCGGTGCCGTCCGGCCCGTCCGGCACCTCCTCGGCCGCCCCCTGCCTGTTCAGCCGCAACGGCAGCGCCTCGCGCCACACCGACTCGAACAGCCCCGCCAGCAGCTCCAGCAGCCCGCTGGCGTGCACCACCAGCGCGGCCGGCTCCGCGCTCCGCGAGGTCAGCGGCACCATCGCCAGCGAGCGGTCGGCGACGACCAGCTTCGTCGGCACCCGGTCCACCACCCGGACCCGCTCGCCCCGGCCGAGCGCGGCGGCCAGCCCGCCGAGCCCCTGCGGCGGATCCAGCACCGCCCGCTCCACCACCACCCGGTAGCGCACCCCGCGCCCGGCCGCCTGCTCCTCCGCCTCGTTCTCCGCCGCGGAGACCACCACGGGATTCCCGGTCACCAGCGCGCACACCTCCTCGGTGGCGCCCAACTGGAGCTGGAGGAACCGCTGGGCGACCGCCGAGGCGCCGGTCACCACCTCCACCAGGTCGTGCACCGCGGGCTCGTCCGCCGCCGCCCGGTACTCCCGCGCGAGCAGCGCCGCCGCCAGCTCCGCCTGCTCCAACTCGTGCCGCTGCCGGGTCAGCAGCGCGCCCAGGGCCACCGCGGGCGGCGCCGCCACCCAGCGGCCGGGGCGCGCCGAGGAACGGGCCGCGAGCCCCTGCCGCTCCAGCCGGCGCAGCGCGTGCTCGGTGTCCTGCTCCGCCAGCGTCAACCGCCGCGCCAGATCGGCCACCTCGGCCGCGCCCACCGCCACCAGTGCCCGGTACGCCGCCTCGTGTCTCTCGTCCAGCCCTATCGCCGCCAGCATCGCCCCGCGTCCCTCCCCTGAGTCCGAGCAGTCTGAGAACAAGCCGTCGCGCGGGCCCGCGGCTGGCGGAAACCGGCCACGACGCAAACCCGCCGCCGCCCATCATCGCGGTACCGCGAGTGCCTCTGCCAAGGTGGGCCTCACCGCGGCATTCGCGCCCGGACACCTGCCGGGCCGGGGCGCCCGTGCGTCCGGTCGCGCCGCCGCGGCCGGGGCGACCACGCCGCGATCCGGCCGGCGGACCGGTGGCCGACAAGGCCCGGTCCCCAGGACCGTGACCCGGGCCCGTGCGTGTCCGACACGTCCCAGGACGTGCCCAGGACGTGGAGGGGATACGGGGCCGGGTCACTTCGCACGTCGCCGGGCGGTCTCCCCGTGGGGGGTGGGACCGCCCGGCGGCCTTCCACCGCGCCCCCCGGTGCCCGTTGCCGTACGGCCGTACGATCTGTCCCCCGACACGCCGACCCGGGCGCCTGCCGGGCGACGGTTTTTCCCGATGCCCCGTTTTCCGGCGGCCCCCGTGGTGACAATCAGGGCATGAGCCAGCAGGGGGGAAGACCCGCCGTCCGTCCCGAGGACGACTGGTGGGGGGACCTGTACGACGACGCCACCGGCGACACCGGCCCCACGGCCGCGCCCGACTCCCTGGACGACCGCTTCACCTCGGTCAAGCGGACGGTCACCGGGACCCGGACCCCGCCGGACCCGCCCGCCCCCGAACCCGCCTCCCCCCTCGACTACGTGGGCTCCGGCCCGCCCACCTACGACCCCGAGCCCACCGCGCTGCCGGCCGCCGAGCCGGAGGCGCTGGAGGAGTCGGTGCCGGACACGGTGCTGGACGGGGCCCGGTACGGCGCGTGGACGCTGCGCTCCGTCTCGCTGCGCGGGGACTCGGCGCGCTACCGGGGCGAGCCGCGCCGGGACGCGCTGCTGACCGCCCGGTTCGGCACCGGCGGGCAGGCGCTGCTGCTCGTCGCGATGGCCACCGGCGCCCGGACCACGCCGGAGGCGCACCTGGCGGCGGCCGAGGCCTGCCGCTGGATCGGCCGGGCGGTGGGCCGCAGCCACCGGCGCCTGGCCGAGGACCTGCGGGCGGCCCGGCGCGCCGATCTGCGGGCCGGCCTGCACCGGCTGACGGACCGGGGCCTTCGCCGGCTTGGGTCGAGCGCGGCCGAACGGGGCCTGGACCCGCGGGAGTACACCGCGACCCTGCGCTGCCTGCTGCTGCCGGCCGACGCGGACTGCCGCACCCGGGTGTTCTTCGGCACCGGCGACGGCGGCCTGTTCCTGCTGCGCGACGGCGCCTTCCGGGACATCGAGCCGCGGGCCACGCCCGCCGGGCACGCGGAGCCGGCCGACGACGACCGGTTCACCCTCGACCTCGGCGTCCCGGCCGCCCGGCCCGCGCCGGACCCGGCGCCGTTCCGCTTCCAGGCCTCGCTAGCCCGCCCGGGTGATGTCCTGGTGATGTGTACGACGGGCCTGGCCGAGCCGTTGCGCGGGGAGCCCGCGCTCGGCGCTCACCTGGCCCGACGCTGGTCCGGCCGCCGCGCGCCCGGCCTCGCCGCGTTCCTCGCCGACACCCGGGTGCGGGTCAAGGGCTACGCCGACGACCGTACGGCGGCTGCCGTGTGGGAGGCGTGACGGCTGCTCGTATGCCTCCATGGAACCGGGGACCGACCGGGCCTTGGAAGGGGCAGACGAGAGATGGCCAAGCAGAACGTAGCCGAGCAGTTCGTCGACATCCTCGTCCGCGCCGGCGTGCGCCGCCTCTACGGCGTCGTCGGCGACAGCCTCAACCCGATCGTGGACGCCGTGCGCCGCCACGCCGGCATCGACTGGGTCCACGTCCGCCACGAGGAGACCGCCGCGTTCGCGGCCGGGGCCGAGGCCCAGATCACCGGGAAGCTGGCCGCCTGCGCGGGCTCCTGCGGCCCCGGCAACCTGCACCTCGTCAACGGCCTGTACGACGCCCACCGTTCGATGGCACCCGTGCTGGCCCTCGCCTCCCACATCCCCTCCAGCGAGATCGGCCTCGGGTACTTCCAGGAGACCCACCCGGACCGCCTCTTCCAGGAGTGCAGCCACTACAGCGAGCTGATCTCCAGCTCCAAGCAGATGCCCCGGCTGCTGCAGACCGCGATCCAGCACGCGGTCGGGCGGAGCGGGGTCAGCGTGGTCTCCCTGCCCGGCGACATCGCCGCCGAGCCCGCGCCGGAGGGGTCCGCGCAGAGCGCCCTGGTCACCTCACGGCCCACCGTCCGCCCCGGCGACGCCGAGATCGACGCCCTGGCGGACATGATCGACAAGGCCGGCAAGGTCACCCTCTTCTGCGGCAGCGGCACGGCGGGGGCGCACGCCGAGGTCATGGAGTTCGCCGGGAAGCTCAAGGCGCCGGTTGGCCACGCCCTGCGCGGCAAGGAGTTCATCCAGTACGACAACCCGTACGACGTCGGCATGAGCGGGCTGCTCGGCTACGGCGCGGCCTACGAGGCCACCCACGAGTGCGATCTGCTGATCCTGCTCGGCACCGACTTCCCGTACAACGCCTTCCTGCCCGACGACGTGCAGATCGCCCAGGTCGACGTACGGCCCGAGGTGCTCGGGCGGCGGTCCCGGCTCGACCTCGCCGTGTGGGGCGACGTACGCGAGACCCTGCGCTGTCTGATCCCCCGGGTCAGGGAGAAGACCAGCCGGCGCTTCCTCGACCGGATGCTGAAGAAGCACGCCGACGCGCTGGAGGGCGTGGTCAAGGCGTACACCAGGAAGGTCGACAAGCACGTTCCGATCCACCCCGAGTACGTGGCCGCGGTGCTCGACGAAGTCGCCGACGACGACGCCGTGTTCACCGTGGACACCGGGATGTGCAACGTGTGGGCGGCCCGCTACGTCTCGCCCAACGGCCGCCGCAGGATCATCGGTTCCTTCTCGCACGGCTCGATGGCGAACGCGCTGCCCATGGCGATCGGCGCGCAGTTCACCGACCGGCGCCGGCAGGTGGTGTCGATGTCCGGGGACGGCGGCTTCGCCATGCTGATGGGCGACTTCCTGACCCTCGTGCAGCACGACCTTCCGGTCAAGGTCGTCCTCTTCAACAACTCCTCGCTCGGCATGGTGGAGTTGGAGATGATGGTCTCCGGCCTGCCCTCGTACGGCACGGCCAACGCCAACCCCGACTTCGCCGCGGTGGCCCGGGCGTGCGGGGCGTACGGGGTGCGGGTGGAGAAGCCCAAGCAACTGGCCGGCGCGCTCAAGGACGCGTTCCGGCACAAGGGGCCGGCGCTGGTGGACATCGTCACCGACCCCAACGCGCTGTCCATCCCGCCGAAGATCAGCGCCGAGATGGTCACAGGGTTCGCGCTGTCCGCGTCCAAGATCGTGCTGGACGGCGGGGTCGGCCGCATGGTGCAGATGGCCCGCTCCAACCTGCGCAACGTGCCGCGACCCTGACACCACCCGGACCGGGGAGCGGATTTCGGCCAGTTTCACGGCCCGTGACGACATGCCGACCGCCTGTGCCGGACGCGGCTGCCCCGCCGTCACGGGGCGTCAGCGGCGCCAGGCGGCCCCCGCACGGGTGCTCCTCCGGCCACCGCGCGCACCCCGCGCCCCGGGCCGAAGGCACCGCCGGTGGCCGAACCGCCGGTCATCGCCCCACGCCCAGGACTGCCGGGGTGAGCGCTGGGCAAGCATCCCCCGTGAACGTGTTCGACCAGAAGGGGCAGGGTTCGAGCGGCGCGCGGGCGGGGGCCATGAACAGGCAGGCACGGGGAGGTCCCGCGACCACGGGCACCTCCTCACCGGAGCCGGAGGACGGAACGGGGGAAACCGTGGGGGAAGCGGCGGGACGCCTTGGGGACGCCGTGGGGGAACCGGCGGGGCGGTTGCCGGAGGCGGTGGAGGGGACGGCGGGACGACCGGCACAGCCGATGGGGGAGCAGACGGGGCGCTTGCCGGCAGCCGGGGACGGGACGACGGGACGTCCGCCCTTACCCGGGACGCCGGGACGATTGCCGCAGCCGGCCCGGGAGCCGGTGGGGCGGCTGCCGGAGTCCGAGGGCGAGCACCGGGCGCGTTTCGCGGGAGCCGTGGACGGCGGTTCGGGGCAGCTCGCCCAGGCATGGGGAGAAGGGCGCGGGCGCCTCGCCGACCGGGGCGGGGCCCGAGACGGTCTCGCCGCCGGGACCGGGAGCGCCGTGGGCGGTGCGCGGGAGGACACCGGCGACGCCGTGACGGCGGTCCCCGCCACCGACTCCGCGGGCCACCGCCCGCGCGCCGCGCGGCAGAGGCGGGGCCCGGCCGTGGACACCGCGCGGAAGAAGAGCGGTACGGCCGCGGACATCACGCGGGAGAGGGCCGCCGCGACCGCGGACGCCCGGGACGGCGGGCACGGCACCGGCGCGGCGTCCGGGCGGGAGACCGGCCACAGGGCCGGCGCCGGGCGGGAGGACGGCCGTCGCACCGGTGAGGGCACCGGGCGCGGAAGGGCGGGCGCCGGACGGGGCCTTCGGGCGGACGCCGGGCCGCAGTACCCGCAGCGCTTGTGGCGCAGGCTCGGACGGGCGGACCTGCGGGCCGTGCCGGAGGCGCGGCGGGAGCTGAGGGAGCTGTTGCGGGACTGGGGCAAGCCGGGGCAGTCGGAGATCGCCGAACTGCTCACCAGCGAACTGGTCACCAACGCGCTCGTGCACACCGACGACGACGCGGTGCTCACCGCCGTCGTGGCGCCCGGCGGACTCCGGGTGGAGGTACGGGACTTCGTGCCCCGAAGACCGGAGGTGCGCACCCGCCGGCCGGACGACGACACCCACGGCCGGGGCATGGTCCTGGTGGAGTCCCTCGCCGACGCCTGGGGCGTACGGCCGCACGGGGTCGGCAAGTCGGTGTGGTTCGAACTGGGCGCCGAAGCGGCCTGAGGCACCGCGGACATGGGTCGGGGGCGTGACCGCCGGTCACGCCCCCGACCCATGAGGAGCCGTGGCTCCCGGCCCGGCTAGCCGAACTGCTGCTCCAGGTCCTTGAGCTTGCGCTCCAGGGAGTCCAGTCGTGGCAGGGCCATTGTGTCGTCCTCCGCGGTGAGGTCGACGGTCACCGGCTCAGACCCTTTGCGAACCGGCTGAAGAGAGGGACGGGACGGTACCGGAAGCTGGTCCGTACCCGATATGGCAGGCTCCGCGGGCGCGGGCGCGGGGCCGCGCTCCACCGCCTGCACCTCCACCTGCCGGCCGCCGCCGGGGCGGCCCACCAGCCGCCCGTGGCCCCGGCTGATCGCCTTGAGCTGGGCGCGCTCCATCCGCTCCTGCTCGCGCCGCCGCTGCCGCGCCTGCTCCTTCTGCCGCTTGTCCTCGCGGACCTCCTCGACCGCCTCGTCGAGGCTGCGCACACCCTCCAGCAGCATCAGCGACCAGGCACGGTAGGTCTCGCGGGGCGCCCGCAGCCAGCGCACGATGCGGATCTGCGGCAGCGGACGCGGCACCAGACCCTGCTCGCGCAGCGCCGCACGGCGGGTCTGCTTCAGCGCGCGGTCGAACAGGACGGCCGCCGACAGGGACATACCGGAGAAGAACTGCGGGGCGCCCGCGTGCCCGGCGCCGCGCGGCGCGTGCACCCAGTTGAACCAGGCCGCGGCCGCCGCGAACAGCCACACCAGTATGCGCGAGCCGAGGGCCGCGTCACCGTGGCTGGCCTCGCGCACCGCGAGCACGGAGCAGAACATGGCCGCGCCGTCCAGGCCGAACGGCACCAGGTACTGCCAGCCGTCGCTCAGCCCGAGGTTCTGCTCGCCGAAGCCGACCAGGCCGTGGAAGGACAGGGCGGCCGCCACCGCCGCACAGCAGAACAGCAGCACGTAGGAGGCGGTGCCGTAGATGGCCTCCTTGCGCCTGCGGCGCTCCTCGCTGCGCTCCCAGGAGTCGTCCGCGTTCGCGTTCTCCGCGGAGGAGCGCTTGCCGCGCACGAGCACCGCCACCGCCGCCAGCATGCCCAGGAGCAGTACGGCGCCGGGAAGCAGCCAGTTCAGCGATATGTCGGTCAGTCTCATAGGGGTCCCTTGCATTGGGATAGGGCGTAACGCCCGCCATAGTGGCCCACTCCCGGCGGCCCTCAGGGGGTTTCGCGGCAAGAGGCCGCCAAGAAGGTGCGAGGGGATGCCCAGGGACGGCGTTCTGCTCGAACTACCGCGTGAGGGGCGGGAGTTGAGTTCGAATAAGACTACCCGTACGGATGGTTCCTCGGAAAGTTCCTGCGAGAGGTGAGGAAGTTGTGAATCACCTGTCCGTGCGGGGCGGTCCGATTCGCGTCGATCTTAATGGACGACCGGGCCCCTCCTGTCGTTGAGGGGCCGTCAGGCGGCCTCGGGTGCCCGGCTGTTGGTGTTTCCGATGGTGCGGCGGGCGGGCGACGGGGAAGATGTGGTGCTTCGGCCCGGTCCCCGCCCCGGCGAGCGGGCAATTTGGTGAGGTGAGCCTTTCCTTACCTTCTCTCGATCGAGTTTGACCTGCCGCTCGGTATGTCTAAGGTGCTTGACGAACAACCGACAAGCCACCGTTAATGACCCCAAGTACCGACAAGCCGCCAGGAGGACCCGGTGAAGCACGGCGTGCAGGGCTCCGCCGGGGCGCAGAGCGGTGCGCGGGTGCCGGCGCAACAGCGCCCGGCGCGCGCCGAGCGCCCGGCACACGAGCCGGACGCCGGTGCGCCGGGGGCCGTACCGGACGAGCTCACGTGGGGTGACCGGCCGGTCGCCGGGCCGTCGGCCGCGGCCGAGCGGCCCTCGGTGCGGCGGGCCTCGGTGCGCGGACAGATCCTGGAGGCGCTGCGCACGGCGCTGGTCACCGGGGAACTGCGGCCGGGCGAGGTGTACTCGGCGCCGGTGCTCGCGGAGCGCTTCGGCGTCTCGGCCACGCCCGTGCGGGAGGCCATGCAGCAGCTCGCCCTGGAGGGCGCCGTCGAGGTGGTGCCCAACCGCGGGTTCCGGGTGGTGGAGCGCGGGGCGCGCGAGCTGGCCGAGCTGGCGGAGGTACGGGAGCTGATCGAGGTCCCGGTGATGCTGCGGCTGGCCCGGACGGTGCCGGCGGAGCGGTGGGCGGCGCTGCGGCCGCTGGCGGAGGATTCGGTGCGGGCGGCGGCCTCCGGCTGCCCGGCCGCGTACGCGGAGTCCGACCGGGCCTTCCACCGGGCGATGCTGGGGCTGTCCGGCAACGAGGAGCTGTGCCGGATCGCGGACGACCTGCACCGGCGGGCGCAGTGGCCCCTCGTCGGCGGTGCCGTCCGCCACGCCCGCGCGGATCTGGCCGCCGACGCGGCCGAACACGTGATCCTGCTGGACGCGCTGGTCGCCGGGGACCTCGACGTGGTGCTGGGGCTGGTGACCGAGCACTTCGCGGGCGCGAACTGACCGCCTTCCCCGCGCCGGGCCGTGCGAGAACACCGGCCGGGCGCCTCCCCGTGGAGACGCCCGGCCGGTGGCACGCCCGCCCGCGACGGCGGGCCGCCGCTCAGGACCCGTCGGAACCGCCCTGTTCGTGCGCCGTCTTCGAGAAGCCGTCGTGCCACGCCGCCTTGGCCCCGGAGTCACCGATCCGGTAGACGTCCACCACCGCGCCCACCGCGACGACCACGGACAGCACGCCCACCACGACCCGCACCGGAAGCGCGGACCAGCGCCCGGCGCGCTCGGCGCCCGCCGTACGGCGCCCCGCCCACCACACGATGGCCGCGAGGACGAACAGGCCGAGGGCCCACGGCAGCAGCCCGTCGCCCAGTTCGGTGTGCCTGCGCACCAGCGGGTCGGAGTCGACGTGCCGCTCCAGCCACTCGCCCGCGTGGGTGGTCAGCGGCACGCTGACCAGCCCGACGAACGCCAGCGCGGGCAGCAGCACGCCCAGCCGGCGCGCGGCCCGCGGCCACAGCGCCGCGGCCATCAGGGCGAGGGCCGTCAGGGGTATCAGCACCACGACGACGTGCACGAGCAGGATGTGGGCCGGCAGGCCGTTGACGAGCGTCATCCGACGTTCTCCTGGAGTGGGGGCTCGGGGCGCGCCAGACTGGCACAGCCGTCTCTCAGTTCCCTCTGAGCACCCCGTCCCCGCGGGTACCCGCGCTCACGCGGTCGCGGTTCCGGCCGTCGGCGGGGCCAGCTGGGCCGCCAGCCAGGTCGGTACGCCGCCCAGGAGGCGGAACAGGCGGCGGGCCTCCTCCCGCAGCCGGGACGCGGCCGGTTCCTCCTCGGTGTCGGCCAGCGACACCAGGGCCGGTGCCGTGCCCACCAGGTAGCCCAGCTCCTCCCGGATCCGCAGGGACTCGGCGAAGCCGTGCCGGGCCTCCGCCAACTCCCCGTCGCGCAGGGCGAGTCCGGCGAGATGGCGCCAGGTGAAGGACAGCAGCAGCGGGTCCGCGTGCGCGGTGGCGCCCGCGTGCGCCCGGCGGTAGGCGGCCCGCGCCGCCTGCGGCGAACGGGACAGGTTCTCCGCGAGCAGCCCCCGGCGGAAGTCCAGCAGCGCCCGGCCCGCCGCCCCCGGCGGGATCAGCGCCGCCGCCCGCCCCAGCGCCGCCCGCGCCTCGTCCACCCGGTCCCGCACGCCGTGCAGGGTCGCCGCGTAGGCGAGCTGGCCGCGTTCGCAGGCGGCCGCGCCCCGCTCCTCGTCGGTGTGCGCGAGCGCCTCCGCCGTGCGCAGCGCGTCCTCCGCGTCCGCCCAGCCGCGCTCGGTGTACAGACAGCGTTCGACCAGCAGCATGGCCCGTTGCAGCGCGGCCCCCGGGCTGTCGGGTGGCAGCAGGGCCGCGGCGTCGGCCCAGCAGGCCCGCGAGCGCAGCCTCCATACCGCGGTCTGGAGAGGATCGTCACCGGCGGTCGTTCCGTTCCCAGACATGGCGGTATGCGCCACGTTGACCTCCCCTAGCACGCCATCGAGCCCATGAGTGGTGGCCGCATTCCAGCACCGATCGAGTGGCCGGGCCAAGAGGGTGGGTGAAACTTTTCACAAAGTGGCGGGGAGCCGACGTGCCGCGCTTCGTCCGCTTCGCCCGTTCGGCTCAGCTCATCCGCAGGGCCAGGAAGAAGTCGAGCTTGTCCTCCAGCCGGGACAGATCGCGTCCCGTCAACTGCTCGATCCGGCCGACCCGGTAACGCAGCGTGTTGACGTGCAGGTGCAGCCGGGTGGCGCAGCGCGTCCAGGAGCCGTCGCAGTCCAGGAACGCCTCCAGGGTCGGGATCAGCTCCGCCCGGTGCCGGCGGTCGTAGTCCTTCAGCGGGTCCAGCAGCCGGGCCGTGAAGGCGCGGCGCACGTCGTCCGGGACGAAGGGGAGCAGCAGGACGTGGCTGGCCAGCTCCTGGTGGCCGGCCGCGCAGACCCGTCCGGGCCGGGCCGCCGCCACCCGGCGGGCGTGCCGGGCCTCCTCCAGGGCGCCGCGCAGGCCCTCCGCCGAGTGCACGGCCGCGCTGACGCCGAGGGTGAGCCGCCCGTCGTCGTCCAGGCCCGCCGCCAGCGGCTCGCGCACCGCCCGCAGCAGGGCGTCGGCGAGCAGACCGGTCTCCGCGCCCTCGCGGTCGGCCGCGACGGCCGGCACGGCGGGCAGCGGCACCAGGGCGACCGCCTCGTCGCCGGTGTGCGCCACGGCGATGCGGTCGGACGGCTCGGGGCCGGTCGCCAGCGGGTCGACCAGCACCTCCTCCAGCAGGGACTGGGCCACCGGACCGCCCTCGATCCCCTCGCCCTCCCACTCCACCCGGGCCACCACGACCTGCCAGTGCGGGGCCGCCCCGAGCCCGGGCAGCAGCACCGGCGCGGCCACCCGCAGCCGGGCGGCGATCTCGGCGGGCGCGGCGCCCGTCTGCACCAGTTCCAGGACCTCCTGGGCGAGCCGGCGCCGCACCGTGCGGGCCGCCTCCCGGCGGTCGCGCTCGACCGCTATCAGCTGGGTGACGCCCTGGAGCAGGTCCATGCGCTGCTCGGGCCAGTCGCCCGCGTCCGCCTCCACGGCCAGCAGCCAGTCCGACAGCACCGTCTCGCGCACATCGCGCGCGGCGTGCGGGGCGCGCCCCGAGGAGCGCACCGGGAAGAGCGAGTAGGTCGTGCCGCCCAGCGGCACCCGGTGCGGGCCGCGCCTGCCGCTGCGGGCGGCGGCCAGGTGCTCGGCGGCCAGCCGGGCGCAGGTCTCGGCGGGCAGGGCCGGGCCCGCCACCTTGGAACCCGCGATCAGCCGGCCGGTGGGCGAGAGCACCCAGGCGCGCATGTCCAAATCCGAGCCGAGCAGGTCGAGCACCACGTCCGGGCCGCCGCCCGCCGGGCCCGAGGTCATCATCCGGCGGTGCCGGTCCACGACGGCGGCCAGGTCCCCGGCGCGTTCGCCGGAGACCTGGCGCACGACATGCTCGGTGACCGTGGCGAACGAGACCGACTCGTCCACCGCGAACAGCGGCAGCCGGTGCTTGGCACAGGCCGCCACCAGGTCCTCCGGCACCCCGCCCAGCTCGGCGGTGCCGGACGCGAGGGCCGCCACCCCGGCCTGCACCAGGATCCGCACGAACGGCTCGGAATCCGCCGCGTCCCGGCGCCAGGCCAGGCCGGTCAGCACCAGCTCGCCGCCGGAGAGGTAGCGGCTGGGGTCGCGCAGGTCGGTCGTCATCACACCGCGCACCGAGCGGTCCAGCTCGTCCTCGCCGCCGAGCAGCAGCAGGCCCAGCGCATCGGTGTCCAGCAGTGCGCGCAGCCGCATCTCGTCGCCGCCGTTTCTGTGTCTCGAAATCTACGATGGATCTTGGGAGGGTGAAGGGGGAGCGACCGGCGCGGCGCCCCGGGGCCCGCTCGGGATCTCCGCCGCCGCTCCCGTCCGGCGGGAAGCCGCTTCCCGTGTGTCCCGGGAGAAACGGAGAGGTTTCCGATGTCCTCCGTTCATACGAATCTACAAGATGCTCCGCCTGGCCAGCGAACTCCTTCATGGTTTCGGTGACTGACCCCGCCGGAGTACGCGGCGGTGTACTGGCTCCACTCCGCGTCAACAGGACAGGAACGAGCCGCGCCCGCCGCACACGGATTGGCTCACCTCGCACAACCCACGAGACGAAGAAGAGAGCCGGTCATGGACTTCCTTCGCCCCGCCAGCTGGGAGGAGGCGCTCGCCGCGAAGGCCGAGCATCCCACCGCTGTGCCGATTGCGGGTGGCACCGATGTGATGGTCGAGATCAACTTCGACCACCGCAGGCCCGAGTACCTGCTGGACCTCAACCGCGTCGGCGAACTGTACGAATGGCAGGTCGGCGAGGACACCGTACGGCTGGGCGCCTCCGTGCCGTACACCGCGATCATGGAGCAGCTCCGTGCCGAGCTGCCGGGCCTCGCGCTCGCCGCGCACACGGTCGCCTCCCCGCAGATCCGCAACCGCGGCGGCGTCGGCGGCAACCTCGGCACGGCCTCGCCCGCCGGCGACGCCCACCCCGCGCTCCTCGCGGCCGGCGCCGAGGTGGAGGTGGCGTCGGCCGCGCGCGGCACCCGCATGATCCCGATCGACGACTTCTACACCGGCGTCAAGCGCAACGCGCTCCAGCCCGACGAGCTGATCCGCGCCGTGCACATCGCCAAGGCCGACGGGCCGCAGCAGTACTCCAAGGTCGGCACCCGCAACGCCATGGTCATCGCCGTGTGCGCCTTCGGTCTCGCCCTGCACCCGGCCACCCGCACCGTGCGCACCGGCATCGGCTCCGCCGCGCCCACGCCGGTGCGCGCCACGGCCGCGGAGGAGTTCCTCAACGCGGCCCTGGAGGAAGGCGGCTTCTGGGACAACGGGAAGGTCGTCACCCCGTCGGCCGTCAAGCGGTTCGCCGACCTGTGCGCAGCCGCCTGCAACCCGATCGACGACGTCCGCGGCACCGCGAGCTACCGCCGACACGCGATCGGCGTGCTGGCCCGCCGGACGCTGACCTGGACCTGGGAGTCGTACCGCGGCGCCCGCCGCACCACCGAGGGAGCTGCGTGATGCGCGTCAACTTCACCGTCAACGGACGCCCCCAGCAGGCCGACGACGTCTGGGAGGGCGAGTCCCTGCTCTACGTGCTGCGCGAGCGGCTCGGCCTGCCCGGCTCCAAGAACGCCTGCGAGCAGGGCGAGTGCGGCTCCTGCACGGTCCGGCTCGACGGCGTGCCGGTCTGTTCCTGTCTGGTCGCGGCCGGACAGGCCGAGGGCCGGGACGTGGTGACCGTCGAGGGGCTGGCCGACTACGCCAGGCAGCGCTCCCACGGCGAGAGCGAGGGCACCTCCCTGGACGCAGCCAAGGGCTGGCGGGCCGCGGGCGGCACCGACTCGCAGACCGGCGAGGGCACCGAACTCGCCCCGATCCAGCAGGCGTTCATCGACGCGGGCGCCGTCCAGTGCGGGTTCTGCACCCCTGGTCTGCTCGTCGCCTCCGACGAACTGCTGGAGCGCAACCCCAACCCGTCCGACGCCGACATCCGCGAGGCGCTGTCGGGCAACCTGTGCCGCTGCACGGGCTACGAGAAGATCATGGACGCGGTCCGCCTCGCGGCCGCCCGCCAGTCCGAGGGGGTCTGACCATGCCCGCCAACGGCGCACCCACGAAGATCACACAGGGCTCCCACACCAAGGGCGGCATCGGCGAGTCGACCCTGCGGCCGGACGGCACCCTCAAGGTCACCGGCGAGTTCGCCTACTCGTCCGACATGTGGCACGAGGACATGCTCTGGGGCCAGATCCTGCGCTCCACCGTCGCGCACGCCGAGATCGTCTCCATCGACACCTCCGAGGCCCTGGCCCTGCCGGGCGTGTACGCCGTGATGACGTACGACGACCTGCCCACCGAGGTGAAGCACTACGGCCTGGAGATCCGGGACACCCCGGTGCTCGCCCACGGCAAGGTGCGCCACCACGGCGAGCCGGTCGCCATCGTCGCCGCCGACCACCCGGAGACCGCCCGCCGCGCCGCCGCCAAGATCAAGGTCGACTACCGCGAACTCCCGGTGATCACCGACGAGAAGACGGCCCTCGCGCCGGACGCGGTACTCGTCCACGAACACCGCGACGACCACCACATCGGGCACGTCCCGCACCCCAACATCGTGCACCGCCAGCCGATCGTCCGGGGCGACGCGGCCGCGGCCGCCGCCCGCGCCGACGTGATCGTGCGGGGCGAGTACACCTTCGGCATGCAGGACCAGGCCTTCCTCGGCCCCGAGTCCGGTCTCGCCGTGCCCGAGGAGGACGGCGGCGTCCACCTCTACATCGCCACCCAGTGGCTCCACTCCGACCTGCGCCAGATCGCGCCCGTGCTCGGCCTGCCCGAGAAGAAGGTGCGGATGACCCTGGCTGGCGTCGGCGGCGCGTTCGGCGGCCGCGAGGACCTGTCCATGCAGATCCACGCCTGTCTGCTCGCGCTGCGCACCGGCAAGCCCGTGAAGATCGTCTACAACCGGTTCGAGTCCTTCTTCGGGCACGTCCACCGCCACCCGGCCAAGCTGTACTACGAGCACGGGGCCACCCGCGACGGCAAGCTCACCCACGTCAAGTGCCGGATCGTGCTGGACGGCGGCGCCTACGCCTCCGCCTCCCCGGCGGTCGTCGGCAACGCCTCCTCGCTCGGCGTCGGACCGTACGTCGTGGACGACGTCGACATCGAGGCCATCGCCCTGTACACCAACAACCCGCCCTGCGGCGCCATGCGCGGCTTCGGCGCGGTCCAGGCGTGCTTCGCCTACGAGGCGCAGATGGACAAGCTGGCGCACCGACTCGGCCTGGACCCCGTGGAGTTCCGGCAGCGCAACGCCATGGAACAGGGCACCCTCATGCCCACCGGACAGCCCGTCGACTCCCCGGCCCCGGTCGCCGAACTGCTGCGCCGGGTCAAGGCGATGCCGCTGCCGCCCGAGCGCCAGTGGGAGTCCAGCGAGGGCGCCGACGTACGGCAGCTGCCCGGCGGACTGTCCAACACCACGCACGGCGAGGGCGTCGTCCGCGGCATCGGCTACGCCGTCGGCATCAAGAACGTCGGTTTCTCCGAGGGGTTCGACGACTACTCCACCGCGAAGGTGCGCATGGAGGTGATCGCGGGCGAGCCGGTCGCCACCGTGCACACCGCGATGGCGGAGGTCGGCCAGGGCGGGGTCACCGTGCACGCCCAGATCGCCCGCAGCGAACTCGGCGTCTCCCGGGTGACCATCCATCCCGCCGACACCCAGGTGGGCTCGGCGGGCTCCACCTCCGCCTCCCGCCAGACGTACGTCACCGGCGGCGCCGTCAAGAACGCCTGCGAACTCGTCCGCGAACGGGTCCTGGAGATCGGCCGGCGCAAGTTCGGCTCCTACCATCCGGCCTGGGCCACCGCGGAGTTGCTGCTGGAGGGCGGCAAGGTCGTCACCGACGGCGGCGAGGCGCTCGCCGACCTGGTCGACGTCCTGGAGGGCGAGGCCGTGGAGGTCGAGGAGGAGTGGCGGCACCGGCCGACCGAGCCGTTCGACCTGCGCACCGGGCAGGGCAACGGACACGTCCAGTACTCCTTCGCCGCGCACCGCGCCGTGGTCGAGGTGGACACCGAGCTGGGCCTCGTCAAGGTCGTCGAGCTGGCCTGCGCCCAGGACGTCGGCAAGGCGCTCAACCCGCTGTCCGTCATCGGCCAGATCCAGGGCGGCACCACGCAGGGCCTGGGCGTCGCGGTGATGGAGGAGATCATCGTGGACCCGAAGACCGCGAAGGTGCGCAACCCCTCCTTCACGGACTACCTGATCCCGACCATCCTCGACACCCCGACCATCCCGGTCGACGTCCTCGAACTCGCCGACGAGCACGCCCCCTACGGCCTGCGCGGCATCGGCGAGGCCCCGACGCTGTCCTCGACCCCGGCCGTGCTGGCCGCGATCCGCGATGCGACCGGCCTGGAACTGAACCGCACGCCGGTGCGCCCGGAACACCTCACGGGCACCGCGTAACCCACCCGCCGCCGCGGGCACCCCGATGCCGGGTGCCCGCCCGCGGCACCCCGGCGCCGGGACCGCTCGTCCCCGGCCCACCCCCACACGTGCAGCGCCGGGCCGTCCCCCGGGTTTACGTGCACATCCCAAATCCCGCGCTCCCCAGCGGAGTCGTGGGTGCCCCTGTGAACCTTGGGAGACGGCACCATGACCCACCCATCAGTGGAGCCCAGGACCACCGCCGAGGACGCCGGAGACGGCAGCCGCGTCCCGGCCGGCCGGTCCTGGCTCGACCGGTACTTCCACATATCCGGCAGAGGATCCACGGTCGCGCGCGAGGTGCGCGGCGGCATCACCACCTTCATGGCGATGGCCTACATCCTCCTGCTCAACCCCCTGATCCTGTCCGGCAAGGACGTGCACGGGGACACGCTCGGGCAGAAGGCCCTGATCACCGCGACCGCCTTCGCCGCGGCCCTCACCACCCTGCTGATGGGCTTCGTCGGCAAGGTGCCGCTCGCGCTCGCCGCGGGCCTGTCGGTCTCCGGCGTGCTGTCCGCGCAGGTGGTCCCGAACATGACCTGGCCGCAGGCGATGGGCATGTGCGTGCTGTACGGCGCCGTCATCATGCTGCTGGTCGTCACCGGCCTGCGCGAGATGATCATGAATGCGATCCCGCTCGCGCTCAAACACGGCATCACCATGGGCATCGGCCTGTTCATCGCCCTGATCGGCTTCTACAAGTCCGGCTTCGTGCACCAGGGCAAGGGCACCCCGCTCGCCCTCGGACCCGCGGGCCAGCTCACCGGCTGGCCGGTGCTGCTCTTCGCCGGCACCCTGCTGCTGATCTTCATGCTCCAGGCCCGGGGCGTCCCCGGCGCCATCCTCATCGGCATCGTCTCCGGCACCGTCGTCGCCGCCGTCCTCAACGGCCTCGGCGTCATCGACCCCCGCCAGTGGGCGGGCGGCGCGCCCGAACTGCACGGCGGCGCGGTCTCCATGCCGGACTTCTCGCTCTTCGGCCACGTGGCCTTCGGCGGCTGGGGCCAGGTCGGCGGAATGACCATCGCGGTGATCGTCTTCACCCTGGTCCTGGCCGGCTTCTTCGACGCGATGGCAACCATCATCGGGGTCGGCACCGAGGCCGGGCTCGCCGACGGCCGGGGCCGGATGCCCGGCCTGTCCAAGGCGCTGTTCATCGACGGTGCGGGCGGCGCGATCGGCGGGGTGACCGGCGGCTCCGGACAGACCGTCTTCGTCGAGTCGGCGACCGGTGTCGGCGAGGGCGCGCGCACCGGCCTGGCCTCCGCGGTCACCGGCCTGTTCTTCGCCGCCTGTCTGTTCTTCACCCCGGTCACCGCGATCGTCCCGCAGGAGGTCGCCTCCGCCGCCCTGGTGGTCATCGGCGCGATGATGCTGATGAACGCCCGGCACGTGGACTGGGGCGACCGCGCCACCGCCATCCCGGTCTTCCTGACCGTCGTCCTGATGCCGTTCACGTACACCATCACCACCGGTGTCGCCGCGGGCGTCGTCTCCTGGACGGCCATCAAGGCGGCCCAGGGCCGGTTCCGCGAGGTCGGCCCCTTCATGTGGGGCCTGACGGCCGTCTTCCTGGTCTACTTCGCCCTCCACCCCGTCGAGGGCTGGCTCGGCGTCCACTAGCCGACCTCCTTTTCCCGCAAGCTCGTTGAGGAGAACGACAGATGCTGGACATCGCCGAGGAGCTGAACCGGTGGATCGCGCAGGGCCGTGACTTCGCCGTCGCCACCGTGGTGGCCGTCGGCGGCAGCGCGCCCCGGCAGCCCGGCGCCGCCCTCGCGGTGGACGCCGACGGCACGGCCATCGGGTCGGTCTCCGGCGGCTGTGTGGAGGGCGCGGTGTACGAGCTGTGCCGGCAGGCCCTCCAGGACGGCGAGACCGTCCTCGAACGCTTCGGCTACAGCGACGAGGACGCCTTCGCGGTCGGACTGACCTGCGGCGGCGTCCTGGACATCCTGGTCACCCCGGTCCGGGCGGACGATCCCGCCCGGCCGGTGGCCGCGACCGCGCTGGCCGCCGCCGCACACGGCGAGGCGGCGGCGCTCGCCCGGATCACCCGGGGCCCGGCCGGGCTGCGGGGCCGGGCCCTGCTGGTGCGCCCCGACGGCTCCTCGTACGGCGGCTTCGGCGCCCACCCCGAACTGGACCGCACCGTCGCCGCCGAGGCCCGTGCCCTGCTGGACGCCGGGCGCACCGGCACCCTGGAGATCGGCGCCCGCGGCTCGCGCTGCGGCGCGCCGGTCACCGTCCTGGTCGAGTCCTCCGTGCCCCCGCCCCGGATGATCGTCTTCGGCGCGATCGACTTCGCCGCCGCCCTCGTGCGCGCCGGGAAGTTCCTCGGCTACCACGTCACGGTGTGCGACGCCCGACCGGTCTTCGCCACCCGCGCCCGCTTCCCGGAGGCCGACGAGATCGTGGTCGAGTGGCCCCACACCTACCTGGAGCGCACCGCGACCGACGGCCGAACCGTGCTGTGCGTCCTCACCCACGACGCCAAGTTCGACATCCCGCTGCTGCGGGTGGCGCTGCGGCTGCCGGTTGCTTACGTCGGCGCGATGGGCTCCCGGCGCACCCATCTCGACCGCGCGCGGCGGCTGCGCGAGGCGGGCGTCACCGAGCCGGAACTGGCCCGGCTGCGCTCCCCGATCGGCCTCGACCTCGGCGCCCGCACGCCGGAGGAGACCGCCCTGTCGATCGCCGCGCAGATCGTCGCCGAACGGCGCGGCGGCAGCGGCCGCGCGCTGACCGGCGGGCACACCCCGATCCACCACGACGCGGGCCAGGCGCGGATCGACTCGGTGGCGTGAGCGGGCGCGGGAAAGGGGCGTGAGCGGGCGCCGGAAAACGGATTGCCGCGCGCCCCGGCCCCTGTGTTGCATGGGGACATGGTCTCCACCGACCGGCTGCTCGCCTTCGCGGCGCTGTCCCTCCTGCTGATCGTGGTACCCGGCCCGAGCGTGCTCTTCGTCATCGGACGGGCGCTGGCGCACGGCCGCCGCACCGCGCTGACCTCCGTGGCCGGCAACACCCTCGGGGCGTACGTCCTCGTCGCCGCCGTGGCCCTCGGCATCGGCCCGGTGGTGGAGCGCTCCGTGCCGCTCTTCACCGCGCTCAAGCTCGTGGGCGCCGCCTACCTCGTCCACCTCGGGGTGCGGACATGGCGCCGCCGCGGCTCACTGCGAGCCGCGTTCGAGGGGGCGGAGCGTCCCGGCCGGGGCGGGGGCCTGCGCACGCTGGGGGAGGGCTTCGCGGTCGGCGTGGCCAACCCCAAGACCATGGTGTTCTTCGCCGCCGTACTGCCCCAGTTCGTGGATCGCGCCCAGGGGCGGGTGCCGCTCCAGATGCTGCTGCTCGGCCTGGTCTTCAACGTCATCGCGCTGGTCTCGGACAGCGCCTGGGGTCTGGTCGCCTCCGCCGCCCGCGGCTGGTTCGCCCGCTCGCCCCGGCGGCTGTCCGCCGTCGGCGGCATCGGCGGCCTGACCTTGATCGGGCTGGGCGTGACGGTGGCGGCGACCGGCCGCAAGAACTGAAGTCCCGCCGCCGGGAGGCCCGTTCAGGGGCGCTTGAGCAGCCGGTCCAGCGCGCGCCCGAACACCGTGCGGGACGTGCTTCTGACGACGCCGTCGAGGGCGCGGGGCAGGGAGCGCACCCGCAGTTCCTCCCGCCACCGCACCCGGCTGCCGCCCCCGGGCCCCGGCCGCACCTCGATCTCCGCCCAGCCGAGGATCACCCGCCCCCGCTTCTCCAGCCGGCACAGCCCGCCCTCCTCGCCCAGGGGCGGGCGCCAGACGGTCACCTCCATGGTGTCGTCCAGGGTCAGCGGCGCGACGCCCGAGCGGGCGGTGAAGCGGGTGCCGACCCGGGTCGGACCGGGGGTGAGCACCCTGATCCGGGTCAGCGGCACCGCACCGGCGTGGCGGGGCCACTCGGTGAGCCGGCGCCATGCCTCGTGTGGGGGGAGCGGGACGGCACGGGTGAGGGTGAAGGTCGGCACGGCACCGATCGTAGGCAGCGCTCGTCGGGCCGCCGTGCGTTCGCCGCCCGCTCACCCGGTCGGCCGAGCGGTACTGCCCCGGGCGGCTCAGGGACGGTAGACCTTGCCCGGCTCCGCCCTGCCGGGGGCGAGGAGCTGGGGGACCGTCACGAAGTGGTAGCCGCGTTCCTTCAGGGCGTCGATGATGCCGGGGACGGCGGGCACGGTACCGGGGTAGATGTCGTGCAGCAGGATGATCCCGTCCCGGTCGGCCTGTTCGAGGACGCGCTTCTTGATGAGCGCCGAGTCGTTGGTCGCGTAGTCCTTGGCCGTGACGCTCCACAGCACCTCCGCGAGCCCCAACTCCTTGCAGATCTTGTGGATGTTGGCGTCGGTGCGCCCCTGCGGCGGGCGCATCAGGGTGGGCTTGTGCCCGGTGAGGCGTTCGATCGCCTCGTTGGGCCGCACGAGTTCGTCGCGCACCTGGGCGTCGGATATGTCGGTGAGTATCTTGTGGTCCCAGGTGTGGCTCGCCACCTCGTGCCCCTCGGCCGACATCCGCTTGACGAGCTGCGGGTACTTCTCGATGTGCCGCTTGCCCAGCAGGAAGAACGTCGCGTGGACCTTCTTCTCCTTCAGGATGTCCAGCAGCTTGGGGGAGTTCTCGCTGGGCCCCGCGTCGAAGGTGAGCGCGATGCACTTCGCCTTGCGGCAGTCGACGTCGCCGAACGTCGCCGGCGATCCCTGCGCCGCCTGCTTGCGCGCGGTGCTCGGCGAGGTGGTGTCGACCTGGGCGCAGCCGGTCAGGGCCAGCGCCAGGCCGACCGCGGCCGAGACGAGTGCGGCCGCGCGGAACCCGCGGCGCCGTTCGCGCATCTTCCCGGTCGCGGAAGCGGGCGTCGGGGTCGTGTCGATCGAAAGAGGCATGCGTGGACTATACACACAGTGTATAGAAAAGGCGTTCGAGTGTGTCCGAACCTTCACCTGTCACCACCTCGTGCACACCGGTAGTTCCGGGCCGGTACGGGGAGTAACCTCGGCGGCATGACGCGCACGGGGGAACGAGCCGTCAAGTCCCGCTTACGCACGCCGACCTGGATCGCCCGCATCGAGGATCCGGACGGTGTGGTGCTCGGCGCCGGGGTGCTGCTCGCGGCGGACCGGGTGCTCACCGCCGGCCATGTCGTCACACCGGGCGCGCCGTACGTCGTACGACTCGTCGGCGTGCCGGGGCAGGGCGCCGTCGCCGCCCGCGTCCGCCCGGACGAGCACGTACCGGAGCGCGAGGACGCGTTCGGCGACCGCAGCGGCGACCTCGCCCTGCTGCGCCTCGCCGAACCGCTGCCCGCCGAACACGCCACCCGCCTCTACCGGCTCGCCTCACCGCACGGACCCGTGAGCATGTACGGCTTCCCGGCCGGTGACGACGGCGGCCGCTGGCACGGCGCCACCCTGGTCGCCGCGCGCGGTCGGGACAGTCGGGTGCAGCTGCGCCCCATCACCCCGGACGAGCTGGCCGCGCCCGGCTTCAGCGGCGGCGGAGTGGTCGACCACGCCACCGACCAGGTCATCGGCATCGTGCTCAGCGTGGACGAGGGGCAGGTCTCCGCCTTCAGCCAGATGAGCCCCACCGAGACCATCCTCAGCCATCTGCCGCAGGTCGCCGCCTGGACCGACGGCGCCGAGGCCGTCGACCCCCGGCTGCGCAGCCGTGCACCGGGCGGCGGCGGGCGGCTCGACGTGCCCTTCGCCACCGAACTCGCCGGCTGGTTCCGGGGCGAAGGCTGGCCGGTACTGGTCACCGTCGTACCGGACCAGGGCGACCGCGCCTTCACGCTGGAGCGGGCCGTCACCCTCGCCGACCGGGAGCTGCGCACCCACCGCAACACCAGCGCCTTCAGCGGCGACCCGCCCGAGACCGTGCCCCCGGCCGGCGCGCACGACCTCGCGCTCGACGTCAAGGGGCTGACGGCCGCCCAGGTCATGGACCGCATCGCCGAACGCCTCGGCATCCGCGACGACCCCCGCCCGGAACGGCTCGCCACCCTGCGGGTCCCGCTCGCCGCGGTCCTGGTCGGCGTCGACGAGTCCGCCGAACCGGACGCCCTGCTCGCCCTGCTGGACCGGCTCGCCCGGCACGGGGCCCGGCTGCTGCTGGTCCACCGTCGCCAGGGCGGACGCGCGGCGCAGGCCGCCGAGTCGCTGGTGCACCGGCCGCTGCGCGAACGCTGGTCCCGGCTCGGCGCGGAACTCGACCGCATCGTCGACGAGTTGGGTCCCGCGCTGGACACCCGCCGGGACCGGGTGACCGCGGGGCCCGGAACCGGAGCGCTGCTGGACGCGGCCGAGGCCGCCGTCGGCCGCAGCCGGATGCTGCGCGCGTGGATCGCCCACAGCTCCGCCGCGGACCGCGAACCCCGGCGCGCCGACCTGCTGTTCACCTTCGAGGACGCCGCCGAACGCCGCCGCCAGCGCCTCGACCAGGCCCTCGCCGTCCTCGACGCCCGCCTGCGCCGCTGGGAGGAACTCCGCGGCCGGGTCACCGCCGAGTGGCCCCTGTGCCGCGCCCGCACCACGCAGGACGGCGACCGGGTGATCGCCGCGTACCGCCTCTACGAGGCCGCCCTGTTGCTCCTGCGCCGGACCCCGTGCGACATCGAGGCGGCACAGACCGCGGTGGAGCGGTTCATCGGGTTCTGCTCGGGGACCGTACCCGAGCCCGGAGACGACGCCGACTCCCCTGGCGCACAAGGGCGTTCAGGGGCTGCCTCGGGTTCGGGGTGGGGGCGGGAGGCGGGCGGTGCCCCACGGGCGGGCGATCGTCCCGGGGCGTCCGGCGGCGAGGGAGCGCCCGGTCGTCCGCGGCCGCTCGGCGGCGGTGGCACGGCGGACCACGCACGCCCCCCGGGGGAGGAGGGTGACCGTCCACCGCTGCCCGGGGCGGCGGAGAACGGCCGGGCCCGGTCACCGGACCCGCGGGCGGGCGATCGTGCCGAGGCGGTGCCGGACCGGCCGTCGCCCCCCGGGGCCGCCGACCCCGGCCACGTCTCTCCCGCCCTCGACCCGCCCCCCTGGCAGGAGCCGCCCCTCGCCGGGGCAGCGGGCGGACGTGTCCGGCCGTACCACGAAGGGGTGGCCGGACCCGCACGGCCACCCGGTGCCGCTCCGCCCCGGCCCGGCGGCGACGGCGCGGCCGATCCTCCCCCGCTGCCGGGGCGGCCCGGCTCCGGACCCCGAAAGGAGCGTGGCTCATGACCTCCTGCGTACGGCCCGGATGCGCCGGGCACATCATGGGCACCGGCTACTGCGACACCTGCGGGCACCGGCACATCGAGCCGCACAGCGGGCCGCCCCGGGCCGGGGCCCGCGCCGGGCAGGCCGTGACCGCGCCGGTCGTGACCGAGGAGAGTCCGGGCCCGGCGACCGTGCACGCCGTGGCCGGGGTCGGCGAACTCGACCAGCACGGACTGGTCGTGCTGCCCGAGGTGCCCGAGCCCGACGACGTCCTGGTGGCCGACCCCAGCCCGCCCACCGGTGGCCGCCGCTGCGACGGCGGCGACTGCAGCATGATCGTCGGGGTCGGCTACGGCGGCCAGCCCGCCCGCGCCACCGGCCGCTGCCCCCGCTGCGGCACGCCGTACTCCTTCCTGCCCCAGCTGACCCGCGGCGAACTGGTCGCCGACCACTACCGGGTGCTCGGCTGTCTCGCCCACGGCGGTCTCGGCTGGATCCACCTCGCCGAGGACACCCGCGCCGAGGGCCACCGCGTCGTCCTCAAGAGCCAGATCAACGCGGGCGGGGCGCTCGCCCGCCGCACCGCCGTCGAGGAGCGCCGCTCCCTCACCGACCTGCACCACCCGGACATCGTGCGGATCATCACGTACGCCGAACACCGCGCCGCGGGCGCCGAACCGCCCACCGGATACCTGGTGATGGACTACATCGGCGGCCGCTCCCTGCAACAGCTCTTCGACGCCGACGACATCGAGCGCGTCTTCCACGGCCGCCCCCGCCTGGACCACGTCCTCACCTACGGCTGCAAGATCCTCGGCGCCCTGGAGTACATGCACGAACGCGGCCTGCTCTACTGCGACATGAAGCCCGCCAACGTCATCCACTTCGGCCGGGCCGTGAAGGTCATCGACCTCGGCGCGGTCCGCGCGATCGGCGACCGCGCCTCCGCGTACATGTACACCGCGACGTTCGCACCGCCGAAGGAGGAGATCGACCGGCGCGGCTGGCACATCGACAGCGACCTCTACACCGTCGGCATGACCCTCCAGGCCCTGGCCCGCGCCACCGAACCGGCCCGGGGCCTCGCCCCCGACTCCTTCCGCCGGCTCATCGCCCGCGCCACCCACCCCGAGCCCCGCGCCCGGTTCCGCTCCGCCGCCGAGATGTCCCGCCAACTGTGGGAAGTACTCCGGGAGTTCAGGTCGCTCCAGTTCGGCGAGCAGCTGCCGGAGAGTTCCACCCGGTTCCGCGCCACCGGCGCCAGCCTCGAC
This sequence comes from Streptomyces sp. SCPE 10, assembly GCF_051980735.1. Classification (NCBI taxonomy): domain Bacteria; kingdom Bacillati; phylum Actinomycetota; class Actinomycetes; order Kitasatosporales; family Streptomycetaceae; genus Streptomyces; species Streptomyces sp. SCPE 10. The sequence continues at coordinate 6,154,231 of NZ_CP197069.1, forward strand.
GCCGGACTCGGCGCGATCCCCGCCCTGGACCACTGGACCGCCCGCCCCGCCGGGCACCCCGCCGAGCTGGACGTCTCCCCGCCCTCGCCCGCCGAGGTCGCGGGCGCCCTGCCCGAACCGGTCCCCGACCCCGCCGACGGCGCCGCCCTGCTGCTGGACACCTTCTCGCCCGACACCCCCGACCGGGTGGCCCGGCAGTGGCCCCGGGAGTCCCGCTACGGCACCCCGGAGACCGCGCTGTGGCTGTGCCGCGCCTACCTCAGGCGCGGCGAGCAGGACGAGGCGGCCGGCTGGCTCGCCGAGGCCGAGACCCAGCTCGGCGAGCGTGCCGCCGCCCACGACTGGCGGATCGCCTGGCACCGCGGCGTGCTGCACCTCAGCAGGGGGGAAGTGGAGCCGGCCGGCGCCCGGTTCGACGCCGTGTACCGGGCGCTGCCCGGCGAGTACGTGCCCAAGCTCGCCCTCGGCCACTGCGCCGAGCACGGCGGACGCACCGCCCGCGCCATGCGCTTCTACGAGGCCGTGTGGAAACGGGACTTCGCGCACACCGCCGCCGCCTTCGGCCTGGCCCGCGGCCACCTGGCCGGCGGCGACCGGGACGCCGCCGTCCGCGTCCTGGACGACGTACCCGCCACCTCCCGCCACCACGACGCCGCCCGCGTCGCCGCCGTCCGGATCCGCGCGGGACTGCTGCACGGCCGCCCGCCCACCCCCGCCGACCTGGCCGACGCGGCCCGCAGACTGCCCGAACTGCGCCTGGACGGCGGCGCGGAGGACGGCGAGTCGCGGGCCCGGCTGGTCGCCGAGGTCCGCGAGAACGCCCTGCACGGACGCGCGCTCGGCTGGCCGGCCGGAGGTCTCCTCGGGCCCGGCGACGAGTACGGCCTGCGCACGCTGCTCGAACACTCCTTCCGCCAGCTGGCCGCCCAGGCCCGCACGGCCGGGGAACACGGCCGGCTGCTGGACCTGGCCCACGAGGTGCGGCCCCTGACCACCTTCTGAGGACACCCATGACCCCTGGAGACAGACACCGATGACCGCGGCCGAGGAGACCGAGGTGACGCTCACGGTCGGCCAGGAGACGGACCTGCCCGCCGAGCCGGCCGGCCCGGGGCGGGGCGCCGAACGGGAGATGCACGCCATCCTGGAGATCGGCGTCCGCGGCGGCGCCGGGCTGATCGGCGGCCGGGCGCACAGCGGCGCGCCCGCACTGGCCGAGGTGCTGATCGTGGACACCTCCCGCTCCATGCTCCACCCCGCCACCAAGCTCCACGCGGCCAAGGACGCCACCGTCGCCGCCGTCCGGCTGCTGCCCGAGGGCACCGCCTTCGCCGTGCTCTCCGGCCGCTTCCACGCGGGCGTCGTCCACCCCGGCCCGGACCGCGCGGCGCTCGCCGTCGCCGGGCCCGCCGAACGCGCCGCCGCCGAACGGGCCGTACGCATCCTCGACGCGGACGGCGGCACCGCCATCGGCACCTGGCTCGACCTCGCCCGCCGCCTGCTCAAGGACCATCCCGCGCCCGTCAAACACGTCCTGCTGCTCACCGACGGGCGCAACGAGCACGACCACCGGGCCACCATGACCCTGGACACCGCCCTCGACGCCTGCGAGGGCCGCTTCGTCTGCGACGCCTGGGGCATCGGCGACGACTGGGACGCCGACCTGCTGCTGAGCATCACCCGACGGCTGCACGGCCGCGCCAGGGCCGTCCGCGAGGACCACGAACTGCCCGCCGCTTACGAGGAGTTGGTGAACGGGCTGCTCGGCACGGCGGTGCCCGAGCTGCGCATCCGGCTCACCCCCACCCCCGGTACGGTCATCCGCCGGGTCACCCAGGTGGTCCCCGGCGAACAGGAACTCCTGCCCGCCGGCGCGGCCGGCCGCGCCACCGAGTACGTCACCCGCGCCTGGGGCGAGGAGGTACGCCACTTCCAGGTGGTGCTGGCCGCCGACCCGACCGGCCGCGAGCGGGGCGAGTACCTGCAACTGGCCGCCGTCGAGGTCGCCGTGCCCGACTTCGGCCACCCGGTACGGCTGCCCCGGCCCCGGCCCATCCTGGTGCGCTGGACCGACAACCCGCTCGACGCCTCCCGGCGGCACCCCGGGGTGCGCAGGCACGAGCTGTACCAGCAGGCCAGCGCCGCCGTGGCCCTCGCCTACCGGGCCTGGCTGCGCGGCGGCGAGGGTCGCCCGGCCGCCGACCGGGAGTTCGCGCGCGCCGTGCACCTGGCGGGCGAACTCGGCGACACCCAACTGCTCGACGCGCTGCGCCGGATCGAGGACGGCCCCGGCAGCGGCCGTATCCGCACCGGCCTGAAGGACGTCGACTGGCAGCACCTCATCCTCTCCAGCGCCATGACCACCCCACCCCGCCACCCGGCCGGCGACCCGTCACCGCCCGCCCCGCAGGCGCCGCCCGCCGCCGACGGCCTCGTCGAGTGCCCGGACTGCGGCTGGCTCGGCCCGGCCGACTCGGTGTACTGCGGCGGCGACTGCGGCCGCCCGCTGAGGGGACCCTCCGCATGAGCACCGACAGGGACCCGGCGGGGCGCGGGACGGGGGAGCGCGGGTACGAGGCCCGCGCGAGCGGTTCCGGAACGGGAGCCGGTGCGCCCCCGGCCCCGGCCACCGGCGTGCGCCCCGACCCGGCCACCGGCGTGCCCCCGGACGCACGAACCGGCGCCCGCTCCGGCGCGCCGGCGGGCACGCCCGGGCCCGGACCCGCGCCCCGGGCCGACCGGCGGGCACCGGCCGACGGCGGCCTCGGCGCGCTGGCGGGCCTGCTCGGCGGGCATCGACACCCCCGGCCGGTCCCGGGCGGCAGCACGACCGCCCACGAACTCGCCGTGCGCCACCGGCTGCTGCTCGCCCTTTCCGCGCTGCTCACGCTGTCGCTGTTCGTGTCGTACGAGGGCGTGCACGGCGACGCCGACCCGCTGCGTACCTCCAGCGCCCCGGCGGTGCTGTCCATCGACACCGCGCTGTACGCCCTCGGCGAGGCGGAGCGGGACGCCGGGGCCGCGACCCCGACCAGCGACTTCCAGAAGCAGATCTCGGTCGCCGCGCAGAGCCTCGCGGCCGCCGCCGGTGACAACGTCGGCGGACCGTCGGGCCGCCAGGCCCTGCAGACCGTCGCCGCGCTGATCACCGTGTACGCCGTCAAGGTCCAGCAGGCCCAGCTCCAGCCCGACGGCAGCGCCCTGCGGCAGGCGTACCTCAGCTACGCCACCAGCATCCTGACCGACAAGGGCTCCGGGATACTGGCCAGGCTGAAGGTCCTCCAGACACAGCAGCGCGCCGCCGTGCACCGGCAGACGTCCTTCGGCCCGCTGCTGTGGCTGTGCTGGGCCGTGACCCTGGTGATCGCGCTCGCGCTGGCCGGCTGCCTGCTGGAGACCCAGCTGTTCCTGCGCCGCCGCTTCCGGCGCCGCTACAACCGCGGGCTGCTCGCGGCCGGCGCCCTGCTCGCGGCCGGGCTCGCCGTCACCCTGCTGTTCACGGTGTGGACGCACCAGGGCATGACGGACACCCGGCGGCTGCTCGACCGCCGGCTCACCGGGCCGGCCATCACCGACGCGGGGCGGGAGACCGCCGCGCACCTGGCACACACCGGCTTCCGTGCCTCGGCGGCCGGGGGAATCCTGATAGGAGGCGTCCTGGTCATGGCACTGGCCGAGACGGGACTGCGGCGGCACATCGACGAGTACCGGTTCAGGCCGCGGTGAGCGCGCAGCCGGGCGGCGGGCCCGCGCGCCGCCGCACCCGTACCGTCACCGTGGTGGCGAGCTGCCTCGCCCTGCTGGCGGCGGCCGTCGTCCTCGGCGTCCGCGCCGCGGGCCGGGAGCCGACCGTCACCCTGCTGGCCAACTGGACCGGGCGCGACGAGCGCAACCTGCGGCGGACGGTGATCGAGCCGTTCGAGCGGAAGTACCACGTGCGCGTGGACTACCAGGGCAGTTCGGCCGAGAGCCAGGTGCTCGGCGCCGATGTGGAGGCCGGCACACCACCGGATGTGGTGGTGCTGACCGGGCCCGGCGAACTCGCCGACTACGCCGGGCAGAAGCAGCTCCAGCCGCTCGACGGCCTCATCCCCCGGGAGGACTTCAGCGCGTCCTGGGCCACGCCGCTCGCGGACGGACACGTCTACTGGTTCCCGCTCAAGGCCGACCTCAAGAGCATCGTGTGGTACCCGGCCGGCACCAGCGAGCGGCAGCGCAGGCAGGCCGGCGATCATCCCGGGCAGTGGTGCGTCGGCATGGGCTCCGGGGCGACCAGCGGATGGCCCGGCACGGACTGGATCGAGGACATCCTGCTCCAGCAGCACGGCCCGCGCACCTACCAGTCATGGGCGGGCGGCCGGCTGTCCTGGCGCTCACCCGAGGTGCGGCAGGCGTGGACGACCTGGGGCCGGCTGATGGGCGCGGGCACCTCCGACACCCTGCTGCGCCGCACCCTGCGGACCGACTACGGGAAGGCGTCGGCGCCGGTCGCCGCGAACCCGCGCGGCTGCACGCTCGAACACCAGGCGTCCTTCATCCGCACCCAGTCCGACGCGTGGAAACGGGTCGACGGCCGCTACGAACCCTCGGCCCGGCTCATCCCCGGCGCCACCGCGCGCAACGCCTGGGAGGTCTCCGGCGACCTGGTCGCCCTGCTGCACGCCACCCCGCAGGCGAAGCAGCTGATCCGCTACCTCGCCTCCGCGGGCGCCCAACGCGCCTGGAACACCGCGGAGTCGGGCTTCTCGGTGCACGCCGACGCCCAGCCCGCCCCGGGCGCGGCCGGACCCGCCTGGCACCGGGACCTCGCCGCGACGCTCCTCGACCGGCAGGCGGCCCACTGCTTCGACGCCTCGGACGCCATGCCGCCCACCGTCCGCGACGCCTTCGCCGAGGCCACCATCGACTACCTGGCCCACCCCGGCCACCTCGACACCCTCCTCACCAACCTGGACACCCTCACCCGGGCCCCGGACCAGACATGGCTGCCGTCGGTGTGCGACCAGGCGCCCTGACCGGAGCGGGCGGGGCCACCGGGGCGGCCGCGGCGAGGGAGCCGCCCGGTCACCCGGCCCCTCAGCCGAGTTCCAGCGTCCGCCCCTGCGCCCGGCCAGCCTCCGCCGCCGGGCGGCGGGTCGCGGGGTCCAGGGGGTTCGGGCCGATCGCGGCGGTGGACGCCTCGTCCGGGACGACCAGGGTGACCTCGGCGCCCCGGTCCCGCAGGTCGGCGACGGCCCGGTCCAGGGGGCGGTCGCTCGGGAAGGGCTCGGCTGCGCCCAGCGGCAGCAGGACCAGGACACGGTCCGCACCGGCGGCCAGGTCGACGTTGGCGACGGAGCGGACACCGCCGTCGACGTAGCGGCGGTCGCCGATCGTCACCGGCGGCCACACCCCGGGCACCGCGCAGCTCGCCGCGACCGCGTCCACCAGGGGCACCCCCGAGTCCCGGTCGAGGATCCGCGACGCGCCGCTCTCCGCGTCCACCGCGACGATCTTCAACGCGCGATCCGGCCACGCGTGGACCGGCAGCCGGGACGCGATCACCGCCCGCCGCTCCGGCTCGCCGACCGTCCGCGCGCCGAGCGCCATCCGCCCGACCGCGCGCCGCAGATCGGCCGGGGATGCGGCCGTGGCCATCGCCGCGCCGATCTCCGCGGTGAATTTCTCCAGGTCCAGCTCCGCCATGATCTCGGCGGCCTGCCGCGCGGGGTCCACCTGCCGCGCGTACAGCTCCTCCAGGCCGAGCCCGCCGCCCAGTTGGGCCGCGACGGCCGCCCCGGCCGAGGTCCCCACCAGCAGACCGGCCCCCGTGACGTCCTGTCCCGTGTCCGCGAGCCCCGCGAGCAGCCCGGTCATCCAGGCGATCCCGCCCACTCCGCCGCCACCCAGCACCAATGCCTCGGTCATCCCCGCTCCTTGGACGGAATCGATCTCCACCACGCCAACGACCGTCGGCGCCATGGTCATTCCCGTCGGCACCACCGGCTACAGTCGGCCCATGGAACTGCGGCAGCTCGGTTATTTCGTCGCGGTCGCCGAGGAGTTGCACTTCGGGCGGGCGGCCGACCGGCTGCACATCGTGCAGTCCGCGGTGAGCCAGCAGATACGGCGGCTGGAACGGGAACTGGGCGCCGAGCTGTTCGACCGCTCGCCGCGCCGGGTGCGGCTGACTGCGGCCGGGGAACGGCTGCTGCCGAAGGCCCGCGCCGTGCTCACGGCGGCCGAACGGGCCCGTGCCGCCGTGGCACCGCCCGAGGGGCTGCGGCTCGGCACCAGCACCGGCCTCGGCACCCACCTGGACCGGGTGCTCGCCGCGTTCGCCGAGCGGGCCCCCGGCGTCCCGGTGGAGCTGTGCTCGCTGCCGGTCGGGGAACGGCTGGCCCGCGTCGCCGCCGGCCGGCTCGACGCGGCCTTCGTGCGCGGCGCCGAACCCCCGCCCGGCGTGCGGGTGCTGCCGCTGTGGCCCGACCCGCTCGTGGCCGCCGTACCCGCCACGCACCCGCTCGCCCGCGCCCCGGAGATCGACCTCGTCGACCTGGCCGCGCTGCCCCTCGCGCTCACCCCGCGCCGCAACAACCCCGCCCTCGTGGACCTGGTCGTCGGCGCCTGCCACGCGGCCGGGTTCGAGCCGGTGCCGGGGCCGGCGAACGGCTCGCTCCAGGACACTCTCGCCACCATCGGCGCCCGGCCCCTGTGGACCGTCGTCTTCGCCTCCCACGCGCGTGTGCTGCGCACCCCGCGGGTGGCCTACGTCCCCTTCCGCGCCCCCGGCCTCGCCCTGTCCACGGGACTCGCGGTACCGGCCGCGGACCCCACCGGACACCTGGAGAGTCTGCTGCTGGCCTGCACCGATCACGAAAGCTGATCGCCGCGGTCGCGGACTGCTCCTTGGTCGGCGGCGTCCCGCGCGGTGGACTGGACCCCGCACACACGAAAGGGCGGCAAGGGCCGCCCACGACAAGGGAGTTCAGTCATGCCGATCGTCACCGTCCAGCAGGGCCCGCGGGACGCCGAGCTGAAGCGGGACCTGGTCAGGCGCGTCACCGACGCCTTCGTGGACGCGTACCGCATCCCCGCCGAGAGCGTGCAGGTGTGGATCCACGAGGTGCCCGCGGACAGCTGGGGCGCGGCGGGACGGCTGACCGCCGACAAGTAGTCCCGCGTCCCACGGGGGTGGACGTGGAGAGGGGGGCGTTGCGGGCTGCTCGTGGTCGCTCGCAACGCCCCCCTGGCCTTACCCGAGGGGTGCTCGGGGGTCCTTCCGGGTCACGAGTCGACCTGTGCGGTCACCTGGTCCGAGAAGGTGGTCAGCCGGGTGTAGACACCCGGGTAACCCGCCTCCGCGCACCCCTCGCCCCAAGAAGTGATCCCTGCCAGGACGCCCCCGATGAGCAGGGGACCGCCGCTGTCGCCCTGGCAGGTGTCTACGCCGCCGGAGCTGTATCCGGCGCACACCATGTCGGACTGCACGTAGTCCGATCCGTAGGAGGAACGGCAGTCCGCGTCGGACACGACCGGCACGGTCGCGGTCCGCAGCTGGTTGGCGGAGCTGCCGTTCTCCGAGGTCGTGCCCCAGCCGAGGATCCGGGCCGTGGTGCCGGCCGCGTACACGTTCGTCTGGGTGGAGGAGACGTACGACACCGGCTTGTACGGCATCGCCGTCGAGAGGGTCAGCACGGCCACGTCGTCGCCCTGGGTGGCGTCCCGGTAGTCCGGGTTCACCCAGATCCTGCCGACCCGGCTCACCGTGCCGTCGGTGCCGTCGAGCTTGGTACGGCCGCCGACGACGCGGACGCTGCCGGTGGTCTCGCCGGCCATGCAGTGCGCGGCCGTCACCACCTTCTTGGCGGCCACCAGGGTGCCGCCGCAGAACTGGCTGCCGGCCGCGTCCGTGATCTGCACGACGAACGGGTAGGCGGCCGTGGTGGTCGCCGTACCGCCGACGATGGGCTGGGGAGCCGCGCTCGCCGTGGGGGCGGCGAGCAGCGCGGTCGCCGCCGCGGCGGCGCCGGCCAGCACGGTCGCGGCGGTCTGTCTGGCACGTCTGGGCCCGAACATGAGTCTCCTCAGTGGGTTGCACCGGTGGGGGTTCGCACGGGCGGGGGTTGTGCACGCAGGTCGCGGGACCGACCCCCTGTGCCCGGGCGAGCGGCACGCCCATTACGCTAGGTCCCGGAACCCTCGGCTCCCAATGAGGGAACCCCCTAGGGGGTTGGGTGAGGGAAAACCCTCGGTCCGGTTCAGTTAACAAGAGCCGTGCTCAGTGCGCGCGCCGACCTGCCGCCAATCGGACGATGTCGACCCGCGACCGGATCCCCAGCTTCCGGTAGACCCGGGTCAGGGTGGCCTCGACGGTCTTGACGCTGATGAACAGCCGGGCGGCGATCTCCCTGTTGGTGGCGCCCTCCATGACCAGCGCGGCGACCTGACGCTCCATCGCGGCCAGCACGTCCAGCGCGTCCAGGGTGTCGCGCACCGCCCGGGCCGGTTCCCTGTCGAGGGTGGCGAGGGCCGCCTCCACCTGGCGCAGCCAGGGCAGCGCCCGGCAGCGGCGGAACAGCCGGGTGGCCTCGTCGTAGGCCGCGGCCCCGGGGCGCCGGCCGCGCAGCCGGGCCAGCGCGAACGCGGCCCGCGCCTCCTCCAGCCCGTAACCCAGTTTGCCGAGCCGGTCCTGAGCGGACCTCAGCTGGGCTTGCGCGGCCTCGGTGGCGCCCTGGGCGGCGCGCACCAGCGCCTCGGAGCGGTCCAGGACGGCGAGCACGCTCTCCCGGCCGAGCCGCAGGGCGTGCTCCCGGGCGGTGTCGATGACGTCCTGCGCCTCGGCCGGCTCACCGGTGCGCACCAGCGCCTCGGCGAGATCGCCCTGCCAGCGGCCGCGCGCCGGATCGGTGATGCCGAGGCCCAGCTCCAGGGTGCGCACCCGGCGCAGCGAGCGCACGGTGCCGGCCGGGTCGCCGGCCACCAACTGGGCGTACCCGAGGGCGCCCAGGGCCCGGGACAGATACATCTGGTCGCCGTCCCCCTCGGCGTGCTCCACCGCCTCCCGGGCGAGGGTGAGCGCCCGCTCCACGTCCCCGCCGGAGGCCTCCGCGAGCGAGGTCAGCATCGCCGAGGCGGTCTCGCCGATCCCGGAGTCCCGGGCGAGCCGCAGACTCTCGCGGGCCAGGTCCAGGGCGCGCCCGCAGTGCCCCGCCCGCAGTTCGGTCTCGGCCAGGCCGCGCAGGAAGTGCACCTCGCTCTCCACCGAGCCGCGCCGGCGCACCTCGCGCAGCAGCCCGGTGACCGTGGCCCGTGCCTCGGCCAGCTGGTCGCCCATGACCAGCCAGCGGAACCGGGCGCTGCCCGCCCCGTTGTGGTGCCAGGCCACCCGGGGGTCCTGGGGCTCGCGCAGGGCACGTTTGATGGTGCGCGGTGCCTCCGGATGGCCCATCAGGGTCTCGGTCTGCGCCTGGAAGGCGAGGGCCAGCAGCTCGGTGCGCCGGTCCTTGCCGCGCGCGGCCAGCTCGGCGGCGTGCGCGGCGGCGTCGCGGGCCGCGGTGAAGTCGCCCTCCACGATCAGCGCCCGCCAGCCCAGCTGGTAGTGGACCAGGGCGAGCAGCCGCGGGTCGTCCCCGGCGTCGGCGAGGGCCTGCGGGAAGAACGCGTCGACCTCGGCCATGGTGTGGCCCGCGGTGTCGATGACGATGATCCAGGCCCGCACCCGTTCGGCGGGCACGCTCGCCCGGGTCAGCACCTCCCGGGCGATGTCCCGGGCCAGGTCCACCTCGCCCGCCGTGATGGCGTCCTCGGCGGCCGTCAGGCGCCGCTCCTGCGGACTCGGGGAGCCGTCGGCGGGGGTGCGCCGGGCGGCCAGCAGCCCCAGCTGGGCGGCGACCGAGGGTGCGCCGCGGTCCCGGGCGAGGGCGGCGGCCTCGGCGAGCCGGGCGGCGACCTCCGGGTCGGCCCCGGTGGTGGCGAGGGCGAGGTGGCGGGCGCGCTCGATGGGGTCGGAGGCGGCCGTGGACAGGGCCGCGTGCGCGGCGCGCCGCTCCTGTGCGGGAGCCTCCGCGTACAGCGCGGCGGAGATGAGGGGGTGCGCGAAGCGTACGGCGGGCGCGTCCGACTCGGTGGCCAGCAGCCCGAGTTCGGCGGCCTGGGCGCACTCGGCCTCGGCGTTCTCCCGCCCCGCCGCGTGCAGCAGGGCCAGGGTGGGGCGGGCGCCGGCGCTGGCCACCAGCAGGGTGCGGCGGGCCTCGACCGACAGCATGTCCAGACGGCTGAGCACCAGGGCGCGCAGCGAGGTGGGCACCGGCAGCGGCTCGCCGGGCCGGGGCGGGGTGGGGCTTTGCGCGAGGGCGCGGCCGAGTTCGAGCGCGAACAGCGGGTTGCCGTCGCTGGTGCGGTGGATGTCCCGGACCGTGGAGCGGGGCAGGCCCCCGTGGCCGCGGTGACCGAGCAGTTCGGCGACCTGCGGGTGCGAGAGCGGGCCGAGCCGGACGGCGAGCGTGTCCGGTGGGCAGGACCGCAGATGGCGGTCGTACTCCTGACTCTCCTGCCCCTCGGTCCTTACCGCGCACAGCAGTTGGACCGGGGTGCCGCCGAGGCGGCGGGCGGCGAAGCCGAGCAGTTCGGCGCTGGCCGGATCCAGCCACTGCAGATCGTCGGCGACGATCAGCACCGGGCCGCGGGCGGCGAGCGCGCGCAGCGCGGACAGCACCGCGAGACGCAGGGCGAGGCCGTCGCGCTGGAGGCTGGACTCGCCGCGCCCGGTGAGCGCCGACTCCAGGGCGGTGCGCTGGGCGGCGGGCAGCCGCGGGCAGACGTCGTCGAGGACCAGGCCGAGGAGGTCGGCGAGGGCGAGGAAGGGAAGGTGGGATTCCGACTCGGTCGCCGAGCAGCGCAGCACGGTGTGCGCGGGGGACGCGTATTCCTCTGCCAATGCCCGCAGGATGGTCGATTTCCCAATTCCGGCCGATCCGTGGAGCAGCACACTGCCGCCGGAGGCGAGTTGGGCGCGGGCGGCGGCGCACCGCTCCTCGCGGCCTATGACCAGGTCGGAGCGGCATCTCGCAGGCTCCTGGAAGTCCCGTCGCACGGTCACCGCTCCCCTCGTATGTCGTGTCCGGGCCAAATTCTAGGCAACGATCCTGGAAATTCGGACGGAAGCCGTGGTGAGGGAAATAACAAACGGTCAAGCATGAGGAAATTCAAAGCGTCTGCGCATGAATGGGAAGGCTTCCTTCCTCTCCGGGGGCTACGGCAGCAGCCCCGCCCGGCGTGCCGCGGTCACCGCCTCCCCCCGGGTGTGGGCGCCCAACTTCCGCATGGCCGAACGCAGATAACCCTTGACCGTCTCCGGGCGCAACCCCAGCCGCTCGGCCACCGCGGCGTTGGTCGCACCGGCTGCCACCCAGGACAGCACGTCCAGCTCGCGCGGCGCCAGTGCGGGCCCGTCGGCCGGGCGCGGCGCGGTCAGCAACCCGCAGGCCGCGAGCAGTTCGGCCCGCAGGTCCGGATCGGTGATCCGGGGCGCCAGCGCCCGCAGCGCCGCGTGCGCCTCGCGCACCTGCTCCCAGGCCGCCGCCGTCCCGGCCGCCGCCCGCGCCTCGCCGGCCGGCTCCGGCCGGACCGCCGCCAGCAGCTCCCGCGCCTGGTCCCGCACCACCAGCGACTGCTCCACGTCCCGCGCCACCGCCACCGCCGCGCCCAGCGCCCGGTCGCCGAGCGGCTCGGCCGAGCGCAGCGCGCCGTAGAGCACCCCGCGCACCCGGCGCCGCACCACCACCGGCACCGCGAGCACCGAGCGGATGCCCTCCGCGGCCACCGGCACGTCGTACTCGTGGCTGATCTGCCGGGAGCTGGAGTAGTCCGTCACCGCGCACGGCCGGGCCAGCGCCACCGCCTTGCCGCCCAGACCGCTGCCGGAGGACACCGCGAGGCAGCGCAGCGCGGCCGTGGCCGTGCCGCTCAGCTCGCTGATGCGTACCTGCGGCCGGCCGGACTCGACCAGCCCGCCGAACGCGACCGGCAGCCCGGTCGCCCGCCGCAGGCTGAGCAGCGCCCCGCGGATCTCCACCACCGTCACGGCCTGTGCTGTCACTCGTCGCTCCCTCGGTGCGGCTGATGTGCGGACCACACCCCCCGTGCACGCGCGGACCACACCCCCGTTCGGGGGTAGTGAGACCTGCATCACGGATTAGACGATGCGGGGGAGCCGCCCGGCAATGGTCGGGAACATAGGAGGACGACGGATGACGACGGCGACCGAGGCCTTCAGGAACGCACGGGACTTCCTGCTGGCGCACCGCGAGGACTATGCCACCGCCCACGACGGGTTCGAGTGGCCCCGGCCTGAGCGCTTCAACTGGGCACTGGACTGGTTCGACGTGATCGCCGCCGGCAACGACCGCACCGCGCTGCACATCGTGGAGGAGGACGGCCGCGAGACGAAGCTGTCCTTCGCCGAGCTGTCCGAGCGCTCGGACCGGGTCGCGAACTGGCTGCGCGCGCGGGGCGTCGCCGCCGAGGACCGCGTGCTGGTCATGCTCGGCAACCAGGCCGAGCTGTGGGAGACCGCGCTGGCCGCGATGAAGCTGCGCGCCGTCGTCATCCCGGCCACCCCGCTGCTCGGCCCCGCCGACCTGCGCGACCGCGTCGAGCGCGGCCGGATCAGGCACGTGATCGTGCGCGCCGAGGACGCGGCCAAGTTCGACGAGGTGCCCGGCTCCTACACCCGCGTCCACGTCGGCGGCGACCCCCGGGAGGGCTGGGCGCGGTACGAGGAGGCGTACGACGCCCCCGCGGGCTTCACCCCCGACGGCCCGACCCGCGCCGACGACCCCCTGATGCTGTACTTCACCTCGGGTACCACCGCCCGCCCCAAGCTGGTCGAGCACACCCATGTCTCGTACCCCATCGGCCATTTGGCCACCATGTACTGGATCGGGCTCAAGCCCGGGGACGTCCATCTGAACATCTCCTCGCCCGGCTGGGCCAAGCACGCCTGGTCGAACCTGTTCGCCCCGTGGAACGCCGAGGCGACCGTCTTCATCTTCAACTACGGCCGGTTCGACGCGGCCCGGCTGATGGCCGAGATGGACCGCGCCGGGGTGACCACCTTCTGCGCTCCGCCGACCGTGTGGCGCATGCTCATCCAGGCCGACCTGGGGCAGCTGCGCACCCCGCCGCGCGAGGTGGTGGCCGCGGGCGAGCCGCTCAACCCCGAGGTCATCGAGCAGGTGCGGCGGGCCTGGGGGCTGACGGTCCGGGACGGCTTCGGCCAGACCGAGACCGCCGTCCAGGTCTCCAACAGCCCCGGCCAGCGGCTGAAGACCGGATCCATGGGCCGCCCCAGCCCCGGCTACCGTGTGGAACTCCTCGACCCGGTCACCGGTGCGCCCGGCGCCACCGAGGGCGAGATCGCGCTGGACCTCGCCGCGCGCCCGGTCGGTCTGATGGCCGGCTACCACGGCGACCCGGACCGCACCGCCGAGGCCATGGCGGGCGGCTACTACCGCACCGGCGACATCGCCGCCCGCGACGAGGACGGCTACCTCACCTACATCGGCCGTGCCGACGACGTCTTCAAGGCGTCCGACTACAAGATCAGCCCGTTCGAGCTGGAGAGCGCGCTGCTGGAGCACCCGGCGGTGGCCGAGGCGGCCGTCGTGCCCGCCCCGGACGAACTGCGGCTCGCCGTGCCCAAGGCGTACGTCGTGCTCGCCGAGGGCTATGAGCCCGGACCCGACACCGCCAAGGTCGTCTTCGAGCACTCCCGCCAGGTGCTCGCCCCCTACAAGCGCATCCGCCGCCTGGAGTTCGGCGCGCTGCCCAAGACCGTCTCCGGCAAGATCCGCCGCATCGAACTGCGCGAGGCCACCGCCCAGGGTTCGGCGGACGAGTACCGCGAGGAGGACTTCCGGTGACCGCACGGGAGTTGTCGTACGCCCACGGCACGGGCACCACCCCGCTGCTCGGTGACACCATCGGCGCCAACCTCGCCCGTACGGCGGCGGCCTGGCCGGACCGCGAGGTGCTCGTCGACGTGGCCGCCGGGCGGCGCTGGACCTACGCCGCCTTCGACGCCGACGTGGACCGGCTCGCGTGCGCCCTGCTGGCGAGCGGCGTCGCCAAGGGCGACCGGGTGGGCATCTGGGCGGTCAACCGCGCCGAGTGGGTGCTCGTGCAGTACGCCACCGCGCGCGTCGGCGCCGTCATGGTCAACATCAACCCGGCCTACCGCACCCACGAGGTGGAGTTCGTCCTCAATCAGTCCGGTGTCCGGCTGCTGTTCGCCTCCGTCGCCCACAAGTCCAGCGACTACCGCGCCATGGTCGAGGAGGTCCGCGGGCGGTGCCGTGAACTGCGCGAGGTCGTCTACCTCGGGGACCCGTCCTGGGAGGCGTTCGCCGCGCGCGGCGCCACCGCCGACCGGGCCGAACTCGCCGCCCGTGAGGCGGAGTTGTCCTGCGACGACCCGATCAACATCCAGTACACCTCGGGCACCACCGGCTTCCCGAAGGGCGCGACCCTCTCCCACCACAACATCCTCAACAACGGTTACTTCGTGGGTGAGTTGGTCAAGTACACCGAGCGGGACCGCATCTGTGTGCCGGTGCCCTTCTACCACTGCTTCGGCATGGTGATGGCCAATCTGGCGGCCACCTCGCACGGCGCCTGCCTGGTGATCCCGGCCCCGTCCTTCGAGCCGAGGGCCACCCTGGAGGCGGTGCAGCGGGAGAGGTGCACGTCCCTGTACGGCGTACCGACCATGTTCATCGCGGAGTTGAACCTCCCGGACTTCGCCTCCTACGACCTCTCCACCCTGCGCACCGGCATCATGGCGGGCTCGCCCTGCCCGGTGGAGGTGATGAAGCGGGTGGTCGCCGAGATGCACATGGCCGAGGTCGCCATCTGCTACGGCATGACCGAGACCTCGCCGGTCTCCCTCCAGACCCGGACCGACGACGACCTGGAGCACCGCACCGCCACCGTGGGCCGGGTGCTGCCGCACCTGGAGGTCAAGATCGTCGACCCCGCCACCGGTGTCACCCGGCCGCGGGGCGAGGCGGGCGAGCTGTGCACCCGGGGCTACAGCGTGATGCTCGGCTACTGGGACGAACCCGAGCGCACCGCCGAGGTCATCGACGCGGGCCGCTGGATGCACACCGGGGACCTCGCGGTGATGCGCGAGGACGGCTATGTGGAGATCGTCGGCCGCATCAAGGACATGATCATCCGGGGCGGCGAGAACATCTACCCGCGGGAGATCGAGGAGTTCCTCTACGCCCACCCGAAGATCCGGGACGTCCAGGTCGTCGGGGTGCCGCACGAGAAGTACGGCGAGGAGGTGCTGGCCTGCGTGATCCCGCACGACGCGGCGGACCCGCCCACCCTGGAGGAGCTGCGGGCCTTCTGCCGGGACCGGCTCGCCCACTACAAGGTCCCCAGCAGGCTGACGATCCTCGACTCCTTCCCGATGACGGTCTCCGGGAAGGTGCGGAAGATAGAACTGCGCGAGCGGTACCGGGACTGAACCGGGGGCGGGACGCCCGTCCCGCCCGCCGTCAGCTCCGTCGGCCCCGCGCCCGGCGCCCCGGTTGCGGGGCGCCGTCCGCGTTCAGGGCGTCGGCGCGGTCGTTCACCGGCTGTGGGACGCCCGCGAGGTCCAGTACGAACAGCGGCACGCCCAGGGCGTCCGCGCAGCCACGGGCGGCGTCGGTGTACCCGGCGAGGGAGAAGTAGACGCAGTCGGCGGACTCCGTCATCGCCGTCAGCCACAGGCACTCGACGTCCCGCGGCGCGGCCGGCCGCACGGTCGGGTCCACCTGCGCCAGCAGCCCGCGCGCGGCGAGCCCGATGCCGTTGACCGGCCGCTGGTCGGCGCGGCGGACGTCCTCGTAGCCGAGCCGGCGCAGATACAGCGCCGTCGCGGTGACCGCGTCCCGGGCGGTGCGCACGGCGTACGGCTGGAAGGCGCGGCGTGTCGGGGCGGGATCGGACGGCGACGGGTCCCCGGCGGCCGTCTCCGCGGCGGCGCCCGCCACCGGGATCCGCAGCACCGTGCCGCAGGGGCAGCCCAGTTCCGGCCGCGGCCAGTGGCCGAGGTGCCCGCAGCCGGCGCACGGCACGGCGATCCACTCGTCGTCCCAGGACCGGTGCTCGGCCACCACCGGCACGGCGAGCGGGTCCAGCCGCGGCGCGGTGGGCGCCCCGCACACGCAGGGATACGCCGGGGCGGTGTAGACGTGCTCACGCCGACAGGCCGGACAGCGCACCGGCACGCTCTCGGGCATGGCCCACTCACTCTCGCACGGAACCTCGGGACAGCGACCCCATGGTGCCCCCTCGTACGGCGTTTGTCCGGCGCTTGCCCGGTGTCTTGGTGTCTCTTGACGAGGTCAACACTCACCCCTACATTGCTTCCAGATAGTAGAAGTTCTATTCCGCATTACGAAATTCGCGCCACGGAAGTGGGGCGGAGCTCGACCTTCTGGACACCGTGCTCACCGCGGGGCGCGACGGGAGTACGCATCCGACACCGAGGCAGGAGTACTCGATGGCTCGTATGACCGCTGCCCGCGCGGCAGTTGAGATCCTCAAGCGCGAGGGCGTCACCGACGCCTTCGGTGTGCCGGGCGCCGCGATCAACCCGTTCTACAAGGCCCTCAAGGAGGGCGGCGGCATCCACCACACCCTCGCCCGCCACGTGGAGGGCGCCTCGCACATGGCCGAGGGCTACACCCGGGCCAGGCCGGGCAACATCGGCGTGTGCATCGGCACGTCGGGACCGGCCGGCACCGACATGATCACCGGCCTGTACTCGGCCGTCGGCGACTCGATCCCGATCCTGTGCATCACCGGCCAGGCGCCCACGAACGTCATCCACAAGGAGGACTTCCAGGCCGTCGACATCGCCGCCATCGCGGGCCCGGTGACGAAGATGGCGGTGACCGTGCTGGAGGCCGCGCAGGTGCCCGGCGTCTTCCAGCAGGCGTTCCACCTGATGCGCTCCGGCCGGCCGGGACCGGTGCTGATCGACCTGCCGATCGACGTCCAGCTCACCGAGATCGAGTTCGACCCGGACACGTACGAGCCGCTGCCGGTGTACAAGCCCGCCGCGACCCGCGCCCAGATCGAGAAGGCGCTCTCCTACCTGCTCGCCTCCGAGCGCCCGGTGATCGTGGCGGGCGGCGGCGTCATCGGCGCCGACGCCTGCGACCTGCTCACCGAGTTCGCCGAGCTGACCCGGACCCCGGTCATCCCGACCCTGATGGGCTGGGGCGCGCTGCCCGACGACCACGAGCTGAACGCGGGCATGGTCGGCGTGCAGACCTCGCACCGGTACGGCAACGCCACGTTCCTGGAGTCGGACTTCGTCCTCGGCATCGGCAACCGGTGGGCCAACCGGCACACCGGCTACAAGCTGGACGTCTACCGGCAGGGCCGCACCTTCGTGCACGTCGACATCGAGCCCACCCAGATCGGCAGGATCTTCCCGCCGGACTACGGGGTCGTCTCCGACGCCAAGGCGGCGCTGGAGCTGTTCGTGCGGGTGGCCCGGGAACTGAAGGCGGCGGGCCGGCTCCCCGACCGCACGGAGTGGGTCGCCGCCACCCGGGAGCGCAAGGCCACGCTGCTGCGCCGCACCCACTTCGACGACGTGCCGATGAAGCCGCAGCGCGTCTACGAGGAGATGAACAGGGCGTTCGGCCCCGAGACGCGGTACGTCACCACGATCGGCCTCTCCCAGATCGCCGGCGCCCAGATGCTGCACGTCTACAAGCCCCGGCACTGGATCAACTGCGGCCAGGCGGGACCGCTCGGCTGGACGATCCCGGCCGCGATCGGCGTCGCCAAGGCGGACCCTCAGGCGCCGGTGGTCGCCCTGTCCGGCGACTACGACTTCCAGTTCCTGATCGAGGAACTGGCGGCCGCCGCCCAGCACCGGATCCCGTACGTGCACGTCCTGGTGAACAACGCCTACCTCGGCCTCATCCGCCAGGCGCAGCTCGGCCTGGACATCGACTTCCAGGTCAACCTGGAGTTCGAGAACATCAACACCCCCGAGATCGGCGTCTACGGCGTGGACCACGTCAAGGTCGCCGAGGGCCTCGGCTGCAAGGCCATCCGGGTCACCGAGCCGGACCGGCTGGGCGCGGCGTTCGAAGAGGCGAAGAAGCTGGCCGAGGAGTACCGGGTGCCGGTGGTGGTGGAGGCGATCCTGGAGCGGGTCACCAACATCTCGATGAGCCGCACCATGGACATCAGCGACATCACCGAGTTCGAGCCCCTGGCCACGGAGCGCTCCCACGCCCCGACGGCCATCAGCCCGCTGAAGGCCTGACGCTCCCGGCAGCGCGAAGGGGCGGCCCCGTCACAGGGGGCCGCCCCTTCGCGCCGTCCACCGCTACACCTCGTGCTCCGACAGCCCCGGCCAGTCCTCGGGGCCGCCGCCCTGCCACTCGATCAGGTCGTCCTCCTCGACCTCGACCCGGTCCAGGTCGGCCAGCCGCAGGATCTCCACCACGTCGTCCAGGTGCGAGGCGAGCCCCAGTGTCACCTCTCCCTCGGTGACCCGCCGGGATCCGTCCAGGGCGGGCGGGTGGACCACGATGTGCGGGTGCTGCGCCGGATGTCCCATGCCTTCAGCGTGCGGCGCCCCGCCCAAGAACGCACATCGGACCGCGCCGTTGTCAGTGGGGGCCGCCACACTTCCGCCATGGGTGTGCGAAGCGACATGACACTGGAGTGGCAGCTGCGCGAGGTGGGCAAGGAGGCGACCGCCGACACCGTGCACTCGGCGCTGGCGGCGGTCCTCGCGTACATGCACAGCGGCAGCCCGGGCCGCCGCAGGGAGGGCAAGGAGCTGGTACGGCTCCTGGAAGCGGCCCGGGCGGCCGCGGCGGGCGCGGGGGAGTGGCACGTCGTCCGCCTGCTCCAGTACTCGCTGGACTACGCGGAGGGCCGCATCCTCCGGCCGGACTTCGCCGAGCGCTACCGGCTCTTCCAGGACGGGGCGCGCAGCGAGGGCAACCGCGACTTCGTGGCGTCCTCCCTGCGCGCCGTGCACGAGTGGCTGGTCGCGGCGAGCGAGGCGTATCTGAGGGACCACCCCGGCGCGAGCGCGGAAGAGGTGCTCGGCCACTTCAGGGCGCAACGCGCCGACACCGGCTTCCTCCGGGCCCCGGACGACCGGCCGGGGCGCTATGTCGTCCCGCGCGGCATGGCGGAGATCTCACTGTGGCTGGAGCGTCTGCTCAAGAGCGACCGGATCGACGTCGAGGACCCCGCGGCGGAGGCCCGGCGCATCGCCGGCTCGCCGCAGGCGCTCGCGCTGCTCGCCGCCGACCAGGACGGCCGGCTGATCCTCCAGGCCGCCGAACTCCAGCGCCGTACCGCCGGCCTCCGGGCCCTGCGGGCCGTCGTGGACGACGGCAATGCCACGGAAGCGGACCTGCAGCGTGCCCTGCAAGGCAATCACTGGATCTTCGGCGGGCGGTACGTCGGTGAGGCCGCCCGGCGCCGGCTGGTGCCGGGTGACGAGGTGGACCTGCCGCTGATACGCGCCGACGGCGCCCTGCACATCGTCGAGCTGAAGCGGGCCATGGGGCTCAAGAGGCCCCTGATCAAGCGGCACCGCAACGCCTGGGTGCCGGCCGACGCGGTGCACGAGGCCGTCGGGCAGGCCGTCAACTATCTCGTCGGGCTGGACGAGCACCGCACGCGCATCCGCGCGGAGTTCGGCATCGAGACCCGCAGGGCCGGCGCGCTCGTGCTCGTCGGGCACCCCGGTCTGCACCCGGACGTGCCCGAGGAGGAGGTCGCCGAGACTCTGCGGACGTACAACGCGCACGTCACCCGCGTCGAGGTCCTCACCTACAAGGAACTCCTCGACCACGCCGAACGCTCCCTCGCCGCGGGTGGGGAACCGGCGTAGGGAGCGGGGGCGTGGTGCCGTCCGACGGCGCGAGACCGGGCGCGACAGGGCTTTCGCGCCGCCGGACGGGGTCGGTCGGGCGAGTGGGACCGCGGGGGTGCGACGGAGACGGGAGGCCCTTCCCTCAGGTCGAGACGGGTGCCCCGCTCCTTGACCACCGCACTGGCTCGCACACCACCGCGGTCCTCGCCCTGCCCGCGCCCGCGCCGTACGACGACCCCTCATCCGGGCCGTACGGCACCGCGCGGGCCGCGTGCGGAGGACCGACGCCAGCCGGTCTCCGCACGCCGCTTGCGGATCGCCTGCCGCTCAGTCCTCGCGCAGCGCGTGGACCGCCTCCGCCACGCGCTTGCCGTACTCGCGGTCGGCGGCGTGGAAGTGCGCCAGGTTCTTCTCGATCACGTCGTCGCGGGAGACCTGCGCGAGACCGCCGGCGATGTTCGCGACCAGCCGGGACCTCTCCTCCTCGGACATCAGCCGGTACAGCTCGCCCGCCTGGAAGAAGTCGTCGTCCTTGGTGTGCGGCGGCGCCTCGTGGGTGCCCGTGTGGCCGGAGACCGCGAGCGGCGCGGACAGCGGGCGGCCGGTCTCCACCGGGCCGTCGTAGGAGTTCGGCTCGTAGTTCTTGGCGTACCGGCCCTGGGAGTTGGAGGCCATGAAGCCGTCGCGGCCGTAGTTGCGGGCGCCGCCCGGGACCGCCTTCGGCGAGTTGACCGGCAGCAGCGTGTGGTTGACGCCGAGCCGGTAGCGGTGGGCGTCCGCGTAGGCGAACAGCCGGCCCTGGAGCATCTTGTCCGGCGAGGGCCCGATGCCCGGCACGAAGTTGTTCGGCGAGAACGCGGCCTGCTCGACCTCGGCGAACACGTTGTCCGGGTTGCGGTCCAGGACCAGCCGGCCCACCCGCCGCAGCGGGTAGTCCCGGTGCGGCCACACCTTGGTCAGGTCGAACGGGTTGAAGCGGTAGTCGGCCGCCTCGGCCGCCGGCATGAACTGGACGTAGAGGGTCCAGGACGGGTGCACGCCCCGCTCGATCGCCTGGAGCAGGTCCGTCTGGTGCGAGTTGGGGTCCTTGCCCGCCAGCTCCTGCGCCTGCTCGGTGGACAGGGACCGGACACCCTGGTTGGTCTTGAAGTGGTACTTGACGAAGAAGGCCTCGCCCTCGGCGTTCGTCCACTGGTAGGTGTGCGAGCCGTAGCCGTTCATGTGCCGGTACGACGCCGGGATGCCGCGGTCGCCCATCAGCCAGGTCACCTGGTGCGTGGCCTCCGGGGCGTGCGCCCAGAAGTCCCAGACGTTGTCCGGCTCCTGCTTGCCGGTGAACGGGTCCCGCTTCTGCGAGTGGATGAAGTCGGGGAACTTCAGCGGGTCCTTGATGAAGAACACCGGGGTGTTGTTGCCGACGAGGTCGTAGTTGCCCTCCTCGGTGTAGAACTTCACCGCGAAACCGCGCGGGTCGCGCACCGCGTCCGCGCCGCCGAGGTTGTCGGCGACCGTGGAGAACCGCACGAACACCTCGGTGCGCTTGCCGACCTCACCCAGGAAGCCGGCGTGGGTGTAGCCGGTGACGTCGTCGGTCACCTCGAAGTGGCCGTACGCGCCGGAGCCGCGGGCGTGCACCACCCGCTCCGGGATCCGCTCCCGGTTGAAGCGCGCGAGCTTCTCCAGGAGGTGCTGGTCCTGGAGCAGGAGCGGGCCGCCGACGCCGGCGGTGGCGGAGTTCTGGTTGTCGGCGACCGGGGCGCCGGACTCTGTCGTGAGCACGCGCTGCGACATCGTGGACCTTCCATGCGGGTGGGCGGCGGAAAAGGTATTCCGCGTTGTGGAGCCTAGAAGTCTGCGTGGAGCCTAGGAGTGGGGTGAACAGGGCGTCAACAGTTTGTTGAGTTCGGATCCGGGCCGCGGCACCGCGTGGGCGCGACGGGACAGGTGTCGACGGCGCCGCGGCCCGGACGTCTTGAGGGCGGGCCCCCGAAGGGCCGTCAGACCTGCGCGCCGGACAGCCGCTCCACGGCCCGCAGCAGCGCCGAGTGGTCCAGGCCGCCGTCGCCCTGGGCGCGCAGCGACGCGACCAGCTGGGCGACCACCGCGCCGACCGGCAGGGCCGCGCCCACGGTGCGGGCCGCGTCGGTGACGATGCCCATGTCCTTGTGGTGCAGGTCGATCCGGAAGCCCGGCTTGAAGTCGCGGTCCAGGAAGTTGGCCTTCTTCCGCGTGAGCACGGTGGAGCCCGCGAGGCCGCCGTTGAGCACGTCGAGCGCGGCCTCGAGGTCCACGCCGGACTTCTCCAGGAAGACCACGGCCTCGGCGCACGCCTGGATGTTCACGGCGACGATCAGCTGGTTGGCGGCCTTCACGGTCTGCCCCGAGCCGTGCGGGCCGCACCGCACGATGGTCTTGCCCAGCGCCTCGAAGACCGGCCGCGCCTGCTCGAAGTCGGCCTGCTCGCCGCCGACCATGATGGACAGCACGGCCTCGACGGCCCCGGCCTCGCCGCCGGACACCGGGGCGTCCAGCACCCGGATGCCCTTGTCCTTCGCTGCGGCGGCCAGGTCGACGGAGGTCTGGGGGGTGATCGAGGACATGTCGATCAGCAGTGAACCGGGCCGCGCGTTCTCCAGAATGCCGTCCGGGCCGTAGGCGATGGCCTCGACCTGGGGCGACGCGGGCACCATCGTGATCACCACATCGGCGTCGCGCACGGCCTCGGCGATCGAGCCGGCGGCCCGGCCGCCGGCGGCGGCCAGCCGGTCCAGCTTGGCCTGCTCCAGGGTGTAGCCGGTGACGTCGTAACCCGCCTTGATCAGGTTCTCGGACATGGGGGAGCCCATGATGCCGAGACCGATCCAGGCGATCGCCGGACGGGCGGGGCGGGAGGAATCCGCAACAGTGCTCATGCTCAAAGGGCCTCTCTCAACTGCCGTGCCGAATCAGGGTGGTCAGCGCGCCGCGCGCGCCTCGCGGGGGAGCCAGTCGAAGGCCTCGGCGCTCGGCCGGTCGCCTGGCTTGTACTCCAGGCCCACCCAGCCGTCGTAACCGGCCTTCCGCAGCCGGCCGAGCAGCTCCGCGAGCGGCAGCGAGCCGGTGCCCGGGGCGCCGCGGCCGGGGTTGTCAGCGATCTGCACATGGCCGGTGTGCGCCGTGTACCGGTCGATCACCGCCGGCAGGTCCTCGCCGTTCATGGCCAGGTGGTACAGGTCCATCAGGAACCGCGCGTTGCCGAGACCGGTCGCCGCGTTGACCTTCTCCACGACCTCCACCGCGGCCGGCGCCGACACCAGCGGGTAGGCCGGCGACTCGGGCTCGTTCAGCGCCTCGATCAGCAGGGTGGCGCCGATCCGGTCGGCGGCCCGGGCCGCGAGGACCAGGTTCTCCAGGGCGAGCGCGTCCTGCTCGGCCGGGTCCACGCCCTCGATCCGGTTGCCGTAGAGCGCGTTCAGCGCCGTGCAGCCCAGGGAGTGCGCGAAGTCGGCGGTCACCTCGATGTTGGCGCGAAAGCGCTCGGACTCCTCGCCGGGGACCGACAGGGCGCCGCGGTCCGGGCCCGGCAGCCGGCCCGCGTAGAGGTTCAGCCCGGTCAGCCGGACGCCCGCGTCCTCGATCGCCCGCTTCAGGGCGTCCAGTTCGGCGCGTTCCGGGGTGGGGGTGTCGGCCCAGGGCCACCACAGCTCGACCGCGGTGAAGCCGGCCGCGGCGGCGGCCGCGGGGCGCTCCAGGAGCGGGAGTTCCGTGAAGAGGATCGACAGGTTGACGTCGAAGCGCTGGTCTGCGGCGGTGCTCAAGTCGAAACCTGGCATTCGGGACGCGCTCCCTTCCGTGGTCATATTCCGTATTACGGAAGTTTGTTTCTGCGTAATGGAAGACTGCCGTCGGGTGCCGATGCTTGTCAAGGGGGTCCGCGGGGCGGCCGTCGACGGGGGATCCCGGTCCCCGCGCCGCGCGCTACCTTGTGCGCGTGCGATTGAAAGTTGAGTTCACGACCGAACCCTTCGACCTGGAGGAGGCCCCCGCCCACGCCCTGGCGGCGCGGGAGGTCATAGAGACGGCGGGGCTGGACGCGGTGGACGTCGGCCCGTTCGGCAACACCGCCGAAGGCGCCGCCGAGCGGGTGCTCGCCTCGGTGGACGCGCTGCTGCGCAAGAGCCTCGAGGCCGGGGCCACCCGGATCTCGCTCCAGGTCAACGTGCTGCCCGACGACAGCGGGGAGGGTGCCGGATGACCGGGGGCGAGTCGTTCATCGCGGCCGTGAAACCGCTGGTCGACGCGATGGGCGGGGTCATGATCCCGCCCGACGAGGCCGGGTCGGAGGACGTCGTGCTGGCCTGGGAGGGTGTCGACGCCGTCGCCGTACGCCTGCCCCAGCTCGCCGACTCCCTCGATCACATCCTCGCCGCGATGGAGCGCAAGGAGGGGCGGCCGCTGTCCGAACTGGACCGCAAGGCCAAGCAGGAGGTCGTGCGGATACTGGAGGCGCGGGGCGCCTTCTCCGTGCGCCACGGTGTGGAGATCGTGGCGAGCGCGCTGGGCGTCAGCCGCTTCACGGTCTACAACTACCTCAACCGGGAGAAGGGCGCCTGAGGGCCTCCGGGGGGCCTGCCCGGCTTGTTACGCAGATTTTTCAACAAAGTGTTGACGTGGCCTTTTCGGGAGCGTTAGCTATCGGCAGCCCGTTCAGCACGAAGGCCGAAACCGGCCACGGAGGCTCCCGTGACGTCGACTTTCACGCCCCCGGGCCTGGCCCGGTTCAACGATCTGGAGGAGCGGGCGGCCTCCGCCGTCCTCCACGAGGCGTGCGCCTCCTCCGCATGGGTGCGGCGGCTGACCGCCGCCCGCCCCTACGCCACCGCCGACGAGCTCTACGCCGAAAGCGACGCCGCCACGGCCGAGCTGACCGCCGCCGACCTCGACGAGGCGATGGCCGGGCACCCGCCGATCGGGCGGCCCCGGCCGGGCGACCCGGCCTCCGCCCGCGAACAGCGCGGCATGGCCGGCGCCTCGGACCGGCTCAAGGCCGAGATGCTCGAACTCAACCTGGCCTACCAGGAGAAGTTCGGCCATGTCTTCCTCATCTGCGCCACCGGCCGGACCGGCGAGCAGATGCGGGACGCGGTCAAGGAGCGGATCGGTAACACACCCGAGCGGGAGCGGGAGATCGTCCGCACCGAACTGGGGAAGATCAACCGCATCCGACTGGCCCGACTCGTCGAAGAGGACGCCTGACCCATGAGCACCAGCACCACCGCCTCCGTGTCCACGCACATCCTGGACACCTCGATCGGCCGCCCCGCCGCCGGCGTCGCCGTCCGCCTCGGCGCCCGCTCGGGGCACACGGCGGACTGGCGGGCGCTCGGCGGCTCCGCGACCGATGCCGACGGCCGGTGCAAGGACCTGCCGGCCCTGCCGGAGGGGACCACTCACGTGCGGCTCGACTTCGCCGTGGAGCCGTACTTCGAAGAGCAAGCCGCGAACCAGCAAGCCGATGCGCAGCAGGACGCCCCCGCGACTCGGGACAGCGGACCGGCGGTGTTCTTCCCGGAAGTGGCGATCACCTTCGCCGTCGTACCGGGCGAGCACTACCACGTACCGCTGCTGCTCAACCCGTTCGGCTACTCCGTTTACCGAGGGAGCTAGCTACATGACCGTCAATTCCCGCCCTGCCGGCCCTGTGATGCTGGGACAGAACCAGTACGGCAAGGCCGAGAACCGAGTCGTCAAGATCACGCGGGACGGCGCCACCCATCACATCAAGGACCTCAACGTCTCGGTGTCGCTGAGCGGCGACATGGAGGAGGTCCACTACTCCGGCTCCAACGCCAACGTGCTGCCGACCGACACCACCAAGAACACGGTGTTCGCGTTCGCCAAGGAGTACGGCATCGAGTCCGCCGAGCAGTTCGGCATCCACCTCGCCCGCCACTTCGTGACCTCGCAGGAGCCGATCCACCGCGCCCGGATCCGGATCGAGGAGTACGCCTGGGAGCGGATCGAGACCTCCGACGCCAACTCCAGGTTCATCGGTGCCGACGAGGTCAAGCACTCCTTCGTCCGCAAGGGCCAGGAGACCCGGCTGACGCAGATCACCTACGACGGCTCGACCTGGGAGGTCATCTCCGGCCTCAAGGACCTGACCGTCATGAACTCCACCAACTCCGAGTTCTGGGGCTACGTCAAGGACAAGTACACCACCCTCCAGGAGGCCCACGACCGCATCCTGGCCACCTCGGTCGCCGGCCGCTGGCGGTTCAACTGGACCACCGACGAGCAGAAGATGCCCAACTGGGAGAAGTCCTACGAGCAGGTCAAGAAGCACATGCTGCACGCCTTCGCCGAGACCTACTCCCTCTCCCTCCAGCAGACGATGTTCCAGATGGGCTCGCGCATCATCAACAACCGCAGCGAGATCGACGAGGTCCGCTTCTCGCTGCCCAACAAGCACCACTTCCTGGTCGACCTGGAGCCGTTCGGCCTGAAGAACGACAACGAGGTCTACTTCGCCGCCGACCGGCCCTACGGGCTGATCGAGGCGACCATCCTCCGGGACGGCTGCGAGCCGAGGATCCCGGTGGACCTCACCAACCTCTGATCCCCCTCCTTTTCGGCACCCGCGGCCGGGGTACCACCCCACCGGGCTCCGGCCGCGGCACTCAAATCTCCCAGGGTCCTGCCGTGCCCTCCCCACAGAAGTCCGCTGAGCGAAAAGGACGAAACATGGCAGCAGCCCAGCGCACCGTCATCGAGAACTGTTCGATCGCGACCGTCGACGCCGACGACACCGAGTACGCCTCCGGGTACCTGGTCCTCGCCGGCAACCGCATCGAGGCGCTCGGCGCGGGCACGGCACCCGAGGGCCTGGAGAACGTCGTCCGCCGGATCGACGCCACCGGGCACCTCGCCACCCCCGGCCTGGTCAACACCCACCACCACTTCTACCAGTGGATCACCCGGGGCCTGGCCACCGACCACAACCTGTTCGACTGGCTCGTCGCGCTCTACCCGGTCTGGGCGCGCATCGACGAGCCGATGGCCTACGCGGCGGCCCAGGGCTCGCTCGCGATGATGGCCCGCGGCGGCGTCACCACCGCCATGGACCACCACTACGTCTACCCCCGGGGCGCCGGCGACCTGTCCGGCGCGATCATCCGCGCCGCCCGGGAGACGGGCGTCCGCTTCACCCTCGCCCGCGGCTCCATGGACCGCGGCGAGAAGGACGGCGGCCTGCCCCCGGACTTCGCCGTCGAGACCCTGGAGGACGCGCTCGCCGCGACCGAGGCCACCGTGCGGGAGCACCACGACGCCTCCCCCGACGCCATGACCCAGGTCGCCGTCGCACCCTGCTCCCCCTTCTCCGTCTCCACCGAACTCATGCGTGAAGCCGCCGAATCGGCGCGCCGGCTCGGCGTACGGCTGCACACCCACGGCTCGGAGACCGTGGAGGAGGAGAAGTTCTGCCACGAGCTGTTCGGCATGGGCCCCACCGACTACTTCGAGTCCACCGGCTGGCTCGGCGAGGACGTGTGGATGGCGCACTGCGTCCACATGAACGACTCCGACATCACCGCCTTCGCCCGCACGAAGACCGGTGTCGCCCACTGCCCCTCGTCCAACGCCCGGCTGGCCGCGGGCATCGCGCGGGTCCCCGACATGCTCGCCGCCGGCGTCCCGGTCGGCCTCGGCGTCGACGGCACCGCCTCCAACGAGTCCGGCGAGCTGCACACCGAACTGCGCAACGCCCTGCTCATCAACCGGCTCGGCGCGCACAAGGAGGCCGCGCTGACCGCCCGGCAGGCCCTGCGGCTCGGCACCCACGGCGGCGCCCGGGTGCTCGGCCGCGCCGCCGAGACCGGCTCGCTGGAGGCCGGGAAGCTGGCCGACCTGGTGCTGTGGCGGATGGACACCCTCGCCCACTCCTCCATCGCCGACCCGGTGACCGCGCTGGTCTTCGGCGCCGCCGCCCCGGTCACCGCCTCCTTCGTGAACGGCCGGCAGATCGTCCAGGACGGACGGCTGCTGACGGTCGACGAGGACGCCATCGCCCGCACCACCCGCGACCAGGCGCGCCGGCTGGCGCGGATCGCCGCCCAGCGCTGACCCCCCGACTCCGGCCGGGAGGGACGGCTCCCGGCCGGCAGCCGTGGACCCGAGCGGGGTCCATGGCGGCCGGCTCCGGGGCGCGCGTGCAAGCGCGCGCCCCGGAACGGTCTCCGTTCGCGACCCGCCCGGGTCCTACCGGTCCCGCACGACCGCGCACCACCTCCCTGAAACCCACGTCCACAGCCGACGTGTCCTAACCGACCGGAGGTCCGCCGTGTCCGCCCCAACCGTCGACGTGCCAGCAGTCCACCCAGTGGACGAGAAACTCCCCGCCCTGAAGATGACGACCAGCGGCCTCCAGCACGTGGCCGCCATGTACGCGGGGGTCGTCGCCCCGCCCCTGATCGTCGGTGCCGCCGCGGGCCTGTCCGGCACCGACCTCACCTTCCTCACCGGTGCCTGTCTGTTCACGGCCGGCCTCGCCACCTTCCTCCAGACCCTCGGCTTCTGGAAGATCGGCGCCCGGCTGCCCTTCGTCAACGGCGTCACCTTCGCCGGCGTCGCCCCCATGACGGCGATCATCGCCTCCGCCAAGGACAAGTCCGACGCCCTGCCGGTGATCTTCGGGGCGGTCATGGTCGCCGGTGTCCTCGGCTTCCTCGCCGCCCCGATGTTCTGCAAGGCCGTCCGCTTCTTCCCACCGGTCGTCACCGGCTCGGTCATCACCCTCATCGGTGTCTCGCTGCTGCCGGTCGCCTTCGGCTGGGCCCAGGGGCCCGACGCGTCCGCCCACGACT
Source organism: Streptomyces sp. SCPE 10 (assembly GCF_051980735.1). Classification (NCBI taxonomy): domain Bacteria; kingdom Bacillati; phylum Actinomycetota; class Actinomycetes; order Kitasatosporales; family Streptomycetaceae; genus Streptomyces; species Streptomyces sp. SCPE 10. Next base: position 6,182,974 of record NZ_CP197069.1, read on the forward strand.
ACGGCTCGGCGACCAACCTCACCCTGGCCGGCCTCACCCTGCTGATCGTCCTGCTGCTGCGCCGCTTCACCCGCGGCTTCGTCAAGCAGATCGCGGTCCTGCTGGGGCTGGTCGTCGGCACCCTGATCGCGATCCCGTTCGGGGCCACCGACTTCTCCCCGGTCGCCCAGGCCGCCGTGGTCGGCTTCCCGACGCCCTTCCACTTCGGCGCCCCGCAGTTCCACATCGCCGCGATCCTGTCGATGTGCGTGGTGATGGTGGTCTCGATGACCGAGTCCACCGCCGACATGCTGGCCCTCGGCGAGATCGTCGAACGGCCCTCCGACGAGCGGACCATCGCGGCCGGGCTGCGCGCCGACACCCTGGGCTCCGCCCTCAGCCCCGTGTTCAACGGCTTCATGTGCAGCGCCTTCGCGCAGAACATCGGTCTGGTGGCCATGACCCGGATCCGCAGCCGCTTCGTGGTGGCGGTCGGCGGCGGCTTCCTGGTCCTGATGGGCCTGTGCCCGGCGGCCGCCTCGCTGATCGCCGTCGTGCCGCGCCCGGTCCTCGGCGGCGCCGGCGTCGTCCTCTTCGGCTCGGTCGCCGCGAGCGGCATCCAGACCCTGGTCCGGGCCGGCCTGGACAAGGACAACAACGTGCTGATCGTCGCCGTCTCCCTCGCCGTCGGCATCATCCCGATCACGGTGCCCGGCTTCTACCACGCCTTCCCGGACACCGTGCGGATCGTCCTGGACTCGGGCATCTCCACGGGCTGCGTCACGGCCGTCCTGCTCAACCTGGTCTTCAACCACCTGGGCGGGGGGCGGGACGCGCAGGACGTCACGCATCCGATGGAGGCGGGGGAGGAGCTGGCGTCGGCGCACTGAGGGGGCGTCACCGGCACGGGGTTCGGCGTGGCGCCGTACCCCGTGCTCCGTGCGGCCCGCTCACAGGCCGAACAGCGAGGGATCCGTGGCAAGTTCCTTGAAGACCTTGGCCGGGTCGGCGATCAGTCTGCGCTCCTTCAGGTCCAACAGGCCACCGACACCGGTCAGTTCGGCGGCGAGGGTGCCGTCCGGCTTGCGCATCTCCTGGCGGATGGTGAAGGTCTTGCCGGTGGACCAGTGGAACGCGCAGCTCACCTCGACCTCGTCGCCGGCGAGAAGCTCGCGCAGATAGCGGATCGTCGTCTCCAGGACCACGGGCCCCACCCCGGTGCCCACCAGGCCGGTCTGCGACACCCCGGCGGCCTGGAGCAGCGACCAGCGGGCGTGCTCCGCGTAGTTGAGGTACACGGCCTGGTTGAGGTGGCCCTGCACATCGGTCTCGTAACCGCGGACGGTGACGCGGACGGAAAACGGTTCGCTCACGGCTTTCCCCTCTTGCTCAGGTACGGCGCACTGCCCCGGGACAGCGCACCGGTGATCCTCGCACGCACGGCGGCGGCTCACACCCGGCGGGGCGAGGCCAGCAGATAGCGCCTGCGGGTGCGCGGCTCGGTGTACTCGCCCGGCTGCCAGCCCGCCCGCTCCAGCGTGTGCGCGCAGGCCGCGAGGGCCGCCGCGTCCGGCGCGTACACGGCGACCGCGTCCGGCTGCGGGGTGGCCCGGACCTGGTACCCGTCCGCGTCCGCCGTCGCCGGCCGGTGCCCGGCCGCCTCCAGGGCGAGGGCCGCGGCCCGCACCAGATGGCCGCGCTCCCAGCCGCACGGCCGGTCTACCGCGCCGTCGGGATTGGTCATCCGGCGCAGCTCCAGCAGCCCCTGCCAGGCGCCGCGCACCTCGCGCAGCCGGGCGGCCGCGGAGGACGGGACCGGCTCGTGCGCCCCGCCGACGCGCGCGGCGAACACCTCGTTCGCGGGGGCCGGGTCCGTTCGCGCGGGCGCCCCGGGCTCCGCCTCCCGGATCCGCTGCCCGGCCGGGGTGAGGAAGTGGTCGTGCGGCGGGCGCGGGTGGCGGAACGCGAGCCCCTGCCGGACCAGCGCGGTGAGCTGCGCGTCCGTGCCGCGCAGCCGCCCGGTGACCGGGTCGGCGGCGTCGATCAGCCGGCGCTGGGCGGCGGTCGGTGGTCGGGTCACGATGCGCTCCTTCCCGGAGCCGCCGGGGGCGTACGGCGGCTTTCCTCGAAGCGTACGACCGGGGTCCGACAGCGGGCCGGGGCCGCTCAGCCGGGCAGCAGGTTCCAGCCCGCCACCACCGGCCGGCCGTGCTCGGTGCCGAGGCGGCACAGCGTGCCGGTGGCCAGCTGGAAGAGCGCGCCGTGCTCGGCCGCCAGACCCAGCCGGCGGGCGGTCAGCACCCGCAGGAAGTGGCCGTGGGCGACCAGCACGACGGCGCCCTCGGTGCGGGCCAGGGCGTCGTCGACCTTGGCCAGCATCCGGTCGGCGCGCTCCTCGACCTGCCGCGGGCTCTCGCCCGGACGCTCCGGCGGCCCGGGCGCGACCCCGTCGGTGAACAGGAACCAGCCGGGCCGGGTGCGCTGGATCTCCGCGGTGGTGACGCCCTCGTAGCCGCCGTAGTCCCACTCGCACAGATCGGCGTCCACCCGGGCGTCGCGCACGCCGATCAGCTCGGCGGTCTCCCGTGCCCGCCGCAGCGGGCTGACGAACGCCGCGCCGATCCGGTACGAGCCGATCAGCGGCACCAGCCGGCGCGCCTCCTCGCGGCCGTGCTCGGTGAGGGGCACGTCGGTGCGGCCGGTGTGCCGGCCGGACCGCGACCACTCGGTCTCACCGTGCCGGACGAGAAGGAGGTCACCCATGCGGGCACGGTGCCACAGGGGCACGGCGGCCCGCAGGACGGACTGCGCCAGACGGCCGCTCCCCCTACCCGCCCACGGCCGGCCTTTCATCGCGGGCGCGACGGGGAGCCGTCCGCGGGCGCGGGCGGTGGCGCGCCGCGTCGCCGCTCGGGGGCGGCCCGTTAATCGCGGGCGCGACGGGGACCGGGCCCGTACGGTGGCGCGGATGGTGACGGTACGAACGATGACGGCGGCCGATGTCACGGCCGTGGCGGAGATACGGGTGGCCGGCTGGCGGGCCGCCTACGCCGGGCTGCTGCCCGCGTCCTACCTGGACCGGATGTCGGTCGAGGAGAACGCCGGACGGTTGCGGGAACGCCTGGCGCGGCCCGGCGGAAGCGGGGCCGACCTGGTCGCCGTCGACGCCCGCGGCACGCCGGCGGGCTGGGTCTGCGTGGGCCCCGCCCACCGGGAGGGAGGCGAGGTGCACGCCCTCTACGTGCGGCCCTCCCGCATCGGGACCGGCGTCGGCCGGGCCCTGCTCGACGCGGCGCACGCCCACGCGCACGCCCACGGTCTGGACCCGCTCGCGCTGTGGGTCCTGGCCGGGAACACGCGGGCCCGGCGCTTCTACGAGCGCGCCGGGTACACCGCCGCCGACGGCGCGGTCCGCACCGAGGACTACGACGGGGTGGCCGTGCGGGAGGTCCGCTACTGCCGGTAGCTCCCGAGGAAGCGCCCGATCCGGCCGATCGCCGCCTCCAGGTCGTCGGCCTGGGGGAGGGTGAGGATGCGGAAGTGGTCGGGCGAGGGCCAGTTGAAGCCGGTGCCCTGGACGACCTGGATCTTCTCGCGCAGCAGCAGGTCCAGGACGAACTTCTCGTCGTCGTGGATGCGGTGCACCTTGGGGTCGAGGCGGGGGAACGCGTACAGGGCGCCCTTGGGCTTGACGCAGGACACCCCGGGGATCTCGTTGAGCTTCTCCCAGGCGACGGTGCGCTGCTCGTACAACCGCCCGCCGGGCGCGGCCAGTTCGCGGATGGACTGGCGGCCGCCCAGCGCGGCCTGGATGGCGTACTGCGCGGGCGCGTTGGCGCACAGCCGCATGGAGGCCAGCATGGTCAGGCCCTCCAGGTAGTCCTTCGCGTGCTGCCGGGGCCCGGTGACGACCAGCCAGCCGGAGCGGAAGCCCGCGACCCGGTAGGTCTTGGACAGTCCGCAGAAGGTGAGGACGACCAGGTCGGGGGCGAGCGCGGCGGCCGAGTGGTGCACGGCGTCGTCGTACAGGATCTGGTCGTAGATCTCGTCGGCGAACACCATGAGGCCGTGGCGGCGGGCGAGGTCGAGGATGCCCTCGACGACCTCCTTCGGATACACCGCGCCCGTCGGGTTGTTGGGGTTGATGATGACGACGGCCTTGGTGCGGTCGGTGATCTTCGACGCCATGTCGGCGAGATCGGGGTTCCATTCCGCCTGCTCGTCGCAGAGGTAGTGCACCGCCTTGCCGCCGGCCAGGGTGGTGACGGCGGTCCACAGCGGGAAGTCCGGTGCGGGGACGAGGATCTCGTCGCCGTCCTCCACCAGGGCCTGTACCGCCATGGAGACCAGCTCCGAGACCCCGTTGCCCAGGTAGACGTCGTCGACGTCGACGTCGAGGCCCAGGTTCTGGTAGCGCTGGGCGACCGCGCGGCGGGCGGAGAGGATGCCGCGGGAGTCCGTGTAGCCGTGCGCCTGCGGCAGCATCCGGATCATGTCCTGGAGGATCTCGTCCGGCGCCTCGAAGCCGAAGGCCGCGGGGTTGCCGGTGTTCAGGCGCAGCACGCTGTGCCCCGCCTCCTCCAGCGCGTTGGCGTGCTCGATCACCGGGCCGCGGATCTCGTAACAGACCTCGCTGAGCTTGTTCGACTGCCGGAACTCCATGCGTCCCTCCGGGAACTCGTGTTACTTGGTTTTACCAAGTGGGAGCTTGGAAAGTCCAACAACGTGTCTAGACTGCATCGCATGCCACCTCGCCGAAGCTACGACCAGTACTGCTCCGCAGCCCGCGCGCTCGACCTCGTCGGCGACCGCTGGACCCTGCTGATCGTCCGGGAGTTGCTCGCCGGCCCCCGCCGCTACACGGACCTGCACGCGGATCTGCCCGGCGTGAGCACGGACGTCCTCGCCTCCCGCCTCAAGGACATGGAGCGCGACGGCCTCGCCACGCGCCGCCGACTGCCCCCGCCCGGCGCGGCCACGGTCTACGAACTGACCGCGCGGGGAAGCGCGTTGCTCCCCGTCCTCCAGGCACTGGGCGCCTGGGGCGAACCCGAACTCGGCGCCCGCCGCCCCACCGACGCGGTCCGCGCCCACTGGTTCGCCCTGCCCCTGCTCCGCGCACTGGAGGGCGAGGGCCTGGTCGAAGTCCACCTGGAGGCGGGCGACTTCCATGTGCGGGCGGGCGCGGAGGCCGGGGCGGACGGCCCGGTGTACGGCGACGGCCCCGCGCCCCGCGATCCGGACGCCCGCCTCACCTTCGACACGGCGACCTGCGAGGCCGTCGCACAGGGGCGCCTGTCGCTCGCGGACGCCGTGCGCGCGGGACGGGTCACGGTGACGGGGGAGGGGGCCATCGCCAAGGCGCTGCGCGAGGCGTGAAGCGGGGCGAGCGGGGCGAGCGGGCCGGGCACGCCGCGCGCGGTGAAAGAGAAAGACGCGCCGGCGAAGGGGGGGAGGTGCCGGCCGAACGGGAGAAGGCCCGCCACGATGACGTGGCGGGCCTTCTCAACGGCGTGTCACAGGTTGCGCGGTCGTCCCGAGCCCCGCGTCAGCGCGTACCCGCCGACGCCGGCCAGCGCGGCGAGCACCCCGCCGATCGCCGTCCAGACCCAGCGGTCGGACCACCAGCCCGAGGACCAGCCGTCCTTGGAGCCGAAGCTGGACAGCACCGGGTGCCGCGAACCGTCGTCCTGCGCTTCGGACTTGACGGCGATACCGGGCACGAGCGGCTTGCCGAGAGAGCCGTCGACCGCCGCCGCGCCCCCGATGTCCTTGGAGTCCACGCGCACCTCGGCGTTCACCGGCTGCCCGAGATCCGCGGCACCGAGGTCCACAACCGTCAGCCGGACGTAGTACGTGCCCGGCAGCGGGTCGTTGGCCCACGGCTCGGCCCAGCCGCGCACGGTCCGCATCACACAGGCCAACTCGACCGAGGAAGTGCCCGGTTCGGCGGTCCGGGAAGACGCGCCGTACTGGCAGGACTGCCGGCGCCGCAGCCCGTCGTACACATCGAGCTGCCAGGTCTGCGACCCGTGCGACTGCGGCAGCTTCACGCTCGCCCTGACCGTGGGCCGCTGCCCGGTGTCGGCCGGGAACGACCAGTACAGGTAGTCACCGGTGGACCCGGACGCCGTGGCCTGCTGCCCCTGCTGGATCTCCGTCGCCGTACGGAACGACGTGCCCGCCTGCGTGGGCGCACCGCCGCCGGAGCCGTCGGAGGCGCTGGGGGAGGGCGAGGAGTCCGCGGCGGCCGGCCCCGCGGCCAGCCCGAGCGCCAGCAGCGCGGCGCCCAGCACATGTCCGATGCGCATCAGTTCGTCCTCCAGATCGCGACCCGCCAGCGCGACAGCCAGCCCCACAGCAGACCCGCGACGAAGCCGATCACCACGAGCGTGCCCAGCAGCCACCAGCCGCGCCCGAGACCGAACGCGGCCACGTCATGGGCCTTGGCCGGGCCGTCCACCACGTCCACGGTCAGCTCCAGCGGCAGACCCGGCGTGCTCTTCACGCCCACGGGCGCCGAGAAGGAGTGGGTGACCTCCAGGCACACCGTCTCCGCGGGCGCGTTGTCGTCGTCGCTCGCGGCCTTCGGGTAGCGCAGACCGGTGGAGATCACATCGGTGCGCCCGGTACCGGCCGCCTCGCCGCGGACGATCTCCCGGCCCTTCAGGGTCACCGCCCGCAGCAGCACCCCGTAGGAGGGGTTCACGGCCCGGTCGTCCGCCACGCTCACCGAGGCGCGCAGCTCCTTGCCCGGGTCGACGTCGACCCGGTACCAGCGCTGCTGCCCGAACTCCACACGGTCCGTGTACAGACCGGACTTCAGCGTCGGCGCCTGCTCGCACCGCGCCGCGCCCGAGGTGGCCACCGGCGTCACCACCGGATCGGCCGCCCGGTGCACCAACTGCCCCACGCGGTCGGTCAGTTCCTCCTTGTGCTGCACGGAGGTGTACGTGCCGCCGGTCGCGTCGGCGATGCAGCTGAGCTGGTCCCGGGTCTTGGCGTCCGGCACCAGGCCGAGGGTGTCGATGGTCAGGCCGATGCCCTTGGCGGCTATCTCCCGGGCCACCTCGCACGGGTCCAGCGGCTGACAGGTGTCCTCGCCATCGCTGATCAGCACGATACGGCGGGTGCCGTCGCCCCCGTCGAGGTCGCCCGCGGCCTTCAGCAGCGCGGGCCCGATCGGCGTCCAGCCGGTCGGCACCAGCGTCGCCACCGCCGTCTTGGCGTCGGTCCGGTTCAGCGGGCCGACCGGGTACAGCTGCGCGGTGTCCTTGCAGCCCTCCTGGCGGTCGTTTCCGTGGTAGTTGGCGCCGAGGGTGCGGATGCCGAGCTCGACGTCCTGCGGGGTCGCGTCGAGGACGTCGTCGAACGCCTGCTTCGCCGCCGCCATCCGGGTACCGCCGTCGATGTCCCGGGTCCGCATGGATCCGCTGACGTCCAGCACCAGTTCGACCTTCGGAGCGGCCTGCTCCGTCTCGTCGGCGGCCGCCGCGGTCGGGAACGCGAGCCCGGCCGTCAGGGCGGCGAGCAGAGCGCACACTCCCGCCGCCAGCCGTTGTCTTCTGATCATCGACGGATCCTATTGATCAACCGTGCCGGGCTCCAAAACGAGCGGGTGGGGCAGGGCGGTCCACTGGTCGCCGGGCGTGTGCGGGGACAGCCGCATCAGCGTCAACGCCTTGGCGGGTACCGGTCCGTGGCGCAGGGCCGCGAGATCGGACGTGTCCGGAAGGTCCGGTACGACGGCCGCCAGCGCCGCCCCGAGTGCCGGGCCCGAACCCGCCACGGCGGCCAGGGAGCCCGCCACCAGGGAGCCGAACAGCTTGCGCCGCAGGGCGGTTTCGTCGTCGTCGATCAGCCGGCCGGAGAGGGCGGGCGGCGCGATGCCGTGCCGGGCGAGCCGGGCGGGGCTGATCCGGATGTCGGCCAGATCGCGGTAGACCAGCCGCCGCGGGCTGCCGTCGGCCGCCAGCACCACCAGGAGGTTCTGGCCGTGCGCCTCCAGGGCCACCCCGAGGTCCAGCAGGCGCAGTCCGACGGTGAGCGCCAGCCGGACGAACCCGGCCAGCCAGGCGGGGTCCCGTGGCAGCGCGGTGGTGGCCAGCGCGGCCACCGGCAGGACCCGCTCACCGGGCAGCGCGTACCGCTCGGGCGACTCCCGCAGCAGCGCGGCCAGTTCGGCGGACCCGGCGGCGACGGCGCCCAGGGTGCGGGTGATGTGCAGCGATCCGCCGGTGCGGCCCGCCAGTTCCTCCGCGAACGCGGACAGCGTGGCCGCCGCCTCGACCGAGTACGGGGAGATGTCCCGCACCGAGGAGGTCAGCCGGGCGCTCAACGCCGTCTTCACATGCGGGCCGTCGTCGAGGGCCAGCGTCCGCAGGGACATCAGCGGATGCGCGGGCCGCCACTGCTCGTACGGCCGCTCCAGCACATGCGCCGCCTGCCACGGGTGCACCGGCACCAACAGCCGTCGGCCATCGCGCAGTTCGTCCGGCCACCGGCCGGTCAGCAGGGCCTCGTCGGCGGGCACGGACACCGTGCCGAGCCGCACCACCGGGCGGTGCTCCGGGCCGTAGGCCAGCTGCTCCGCCACCGAGAACCCGGGCCGGGAACGGCAGTTGGGATGGAACGGATGCCCGTCGACCACCCGCTGCTCCCACTCCCAGTCCCGCTCGGGGCCCTCGGCCGGGAAGTCCCCCACCGGCCACTCCTTCGGGTGATCCGCACCGGCCCGGGACAGCGCCAGCGAGGCCACGCTGTGCCCCAGCTCCGCCGCGAAACCGGCGGCCCCGGGCCCCCAGCCGCCGCCGGCCGCGAGGGCGCCCATGAGGCGAGCCGGGTCGTCGTACCGCCGCGTGCCCAGCCGTACGGCCGTGACGTGGGCACCGGTGGCGTACGGGTCCGCGTGCGGACCGTGCAGCCTCCGGCCGTCGGCCAGCCGCAGGGCCAGGCCGTGCCTCCCGTGCGTCCGGCCCGTGATCCAGGGCAGCGGTTCGTGCGCGAACCCCCGCCACAGCCGGGTCAGCACGGCCGCGCGGGCACCCGGCAGCTCCGCCTCGTACCGGGGCAGCAGCCCGGGCCGCAGTGCGGCCAGCTCCGCCGCGACCTCGGCCTCGGCGGTGGGGGAGTGGGACACGGTCGGCTCCTCGGTCGCGGCGGCACAGGGCACCATGGTCGGTACGGACAACGGCACCATGGTCAGGACGGACCACGACACCATGGTCGGGGACGAAGCCATACTGATCGCCCCCGGCCCCCCGAAAACGCCCCGGCACCCGCCCGGGACGCCCGAGACCACCCCCCACCGAAGAACGAATGGACCGCGTGGACCCCAATCCCCCCGCAGCCGCCGTCGGCCGGCGCGCCGACGCGTACGCGGCCGCCCCCCTGCTCAACTGCCTGATCCGGGAAGTGGCCGAGCCGCTGCCCGGCCGCTCCGGTGAGCCGCCGACGTACCGGCTGCCCGGCACCGGGCGGCTGCTGCGGGTGCGCCCCGGCCGGCGCCCCGCCGATCCGGAGGTGCGGACTTCGGGCGGCTGGCACCGCATCGGCCATCCCGAGCTGGTGAAGCTCGTCGCCGAGGAACTGCGCCGGCACACTGGGTCGGCGGGCGGCGACCTGCCGGCCGAGATGATCGACAGCCGGGAAGCGGTCGCGGCCCTGCTCGCCGCCCGCGCCGGCGCGACCCCGCCGGCGGACCCCTATCTGCGCTCCGAGCAGTCCCTCGTCACCGGCCATCCGTACCACCCGGCGCCCAAGGCGCGCGGCGGCGGCCCGGTCACCTCCTGGCTGCCGTACGCCCCCGAGGCGCACGCCCGGTTCCCGCTGGTGCTGCTGGCCGTCCGCGAGGACCAGATCGCCGAGGAGGGCGACACCAGCGCCCTGGACGCCCTCGGCGCCGCCCCGCCCGGCTACCGGCTGCTGCCCGCCCACCCCTGGCAGCTCGACCTGGTCGCCGACACCCTCGCCCCCGCCTTCGCCGACGGCCGGCTGCTCCGGCTCGGCCCCACCGCCTTCACCGCCTGGCCGACGGCGGCGGTCCGCACGGTCTACGAGCCCCGGCGCGACCTGTTCCTGAAGTTCAGCCTGGACGTCCGCATCACCAACGACATCCGCCGCCTGTGGCGCCATGACCTGCACCGGCTGCGCCGCAGCGACACCGCCGTCGGGCACGCCTTCGCCGCGATGGGCGGGCCCGCCGCGTGGCTCGCCGACCGCGGTCACCGCACGGCGTCCTTCGCGTACGAGGAACTGGCCGTGGTGGTCCGCGACGGGGTGCGCGGCCATCTGCTGCCGGGCGCCGTGCCGTTGCTCGCCGCGGGGCTGGCCGAGGGCTTCGACGGCAGCCCGCTCGCCGCCGCTGCCGACCCGGCGGCCTGGTGGGAGGCGTATCTGCGGCAGGTCGTGCCGCCCGCCCTGACCGCGTTCGGCGAACACGGGGTCGTCCTGGAGGCGCACCTGCAGAACACCCTCGTCGCCGTGGACGCCTCCGGTACGCCCGTGCAGGCGCTGTTCCGCGACGCCGAGGGGGTCAAGCTGCTCCCGGACGTGACCCGCGCCGCCGGCTGGCAGCGGCTGGTCTACTGCCTGGTCGTCAACCACCTCATGGAGATCGCCGGTGCCCTGGCCGAGCACCGGCCCGGCTACGACCCCTGGCCCGCCGCCCGCCGCGAATTCGCCCGGCACGACCTGCCCGAGATCCCCGCCCTGCTCGCCTCGCCCGCTCTGCCCGGCAAGACCAATCTGCTGCTGCGGTGGACCGGCGCGGACGGCGCGGACGCGCGGTACCTGCCGCTGCCGAACCCGCTGGCCGACGGCCGCTGAGCGACGGCCGCCGCCGGTGGGCGGCGCCGGTGGTCAGCGGCCGGTGCCGAAGTCCTGGGTCCAGTAGCTGCCGGGCTGTGCGAGCCCGACGCCGATCTCCCGGAAGCCGCAGTTGAGGATGTTCGCCCGGTGGCCGGGGCTGTTCATCCAGCCCGCCATGACCTCGTCGGCGGTGGCGTAGCCGTAGGCGACGTTCTCGCCGTACGCGCTCCAGCTGTACCCGGCCCGCGTGATGCGGGTGCCCGGGTCGGAGCCGTCGGAGCCGGTGTGCGACATGTTCTGGTGGGCCGCCATGTCCGCGCTGTGCTGCTGCGCGGCCTCGGTCAGCTGCGGGTTGAGCGTCAGCGGCTGGCAACCGGCCTGCGCGCGTTCGGAGTTGACCAGCTGCACGATGCGCGCGGTCACACCGGACGCGGTGTCGGCGGCACCCGAAGGGGCGGTCGCGGACGCGGTGGGGGCGGCGGGCGCCGGGGTGGTCGTGGCGGGGTCGGCGGGCGTCGGGGTGACCGCGGCGGCGGTGGCGACGGCCGTCTGTACCGGCTGGGCGGCCGCGGTCCGGTGCGCGGACCCGGGGTGCACGGCGGCGGTGCGGGACGCGGGCGCCGCGGCGGCGCCGCTCCGGTGGTGGGCGTGGTGTGCCCGCTGCCGGGGTATGCCCGCCCCCTCCGGTATGCCTGCCGGAGCGGGCGTGGCCGTCGGCGTGGGGGTGCCTGTTTGCACCGGCGTGTTCGCCAGGGCCGCGGGGGCGGCGGTGGTGGCCGGGTCCGCCGTGCCGGACGGCCAGTCGGAACAGGCCAGGGCGACGGACGGCACACCCACCGCGCCGACCGCGACGGCGCCGATGACCATTCGCCGGAAATACTGCGTCTTACGGTGCTTGCCCATAGAAGAACCTCGCTCGGTGATCGCCGAGCGCCCAGTCTCGACACGGCCTCACAAGGACCGCAAAGGGCGCCGCTACTACCCCGACTCGTAGCGGCGAGGGGCTCTTGCCAGGCGGACCGGGAAGTGCTGACTTCGCGAACGCGATGTTCGCCTGGCACCCGGCGCACCGTCAGAACAGCGGTTCAGCAAGCGAGGAGGAGACGGCACCCGGCTCCGGGAGATCCATGCTCCGGGAGGCGCACCGCCCCATGGTCAAGACGGACAAATCCCATATGTCGCCGACGGGCCGTCTACTAAGCGGCCCGATTAGTGGTCGCAGGATCCGTGACGGATGTCACTCCGGGCCCCTCCTCGTCCTTCGCCGACCGGGGCCGGTGGCGCTCCACGGCGCCCCTGGAGTGCGGCGAAGCCGCCCTGGTTACTATGCTCACTTGGTTGCCCTGGATTGCAGCCCGTGGGAGCGAGCCGTGGAATACAAAGCAAACAAGCCGTGGGGCCTTGGGAAATGCTGAGAGAGGTCACCGCGACCCGCTACATCGAGCCCCTGCATTCCGGTGGTTCGGTCCCCGGGATCGTCGAGGGAGACGATCTCGGGACGTACGTCGTGAAGTTCACCGCGTCCGCGCAGGGACACAAGGCGCTGGTCGCGGAGGTGATCGTCGGCGAGCTCGCGCGGGCACTCGGACTGCGCTTCCCGGAGCTGGTGCTCGTGCACTTCGACCCGGCCGTCGCCGACTCCGAGCCGCACCAGGAGGTGCGCAATCTGCACAGCGCGAGCGCGGGCGTCAACCTCGGCATGGACTACCTGCCCGGCGCCCGCGACTTCACCCCGGAGGTCGCCCGCACCTTCCCGGTGGACCCGCTGGAGGCCGGCCGCATCGTGTGGCTGGACGCGCTGACCGTCAACGTCGACCGCACCGTGCACAGCTCCAACCTGATGGTCTGGCCCACGCTCGGCACCGTGCCGCCGCGGCTGTGGCTCATCGACCACGGCGCCGCCCTGGTCTTCCACCACCGCTGGGACACCACGACCCCGGGCAAGCGGTACGACTTCCGCCACCACGCCCTCGGCCACTACGGCCCCGACGTCCGCGCCGCCGACGCCGAACTCGCCCCGCGCGTCACCGGGGAACTGCTGCGGTCGATCGTCGCGCAGGTGCCGGACGCCTGGCTGGCCGAGGACGCCGGGTTCGCCGGCCCCGACGACGTCCGGGACGCCTATGCGGACTACCTCCTGGCCCGGGTCCGGCTGTCGGCCGAGTGGCTGCCCACCGACTTCCCGAGCCGCGAGCAGCTGGCGGCCGAGGAGGCGGCCCGAGCGGCGCGGACCCAGGCGGGCCGCCCGGACTGGCTGAAGCAGGTCCCCGATCTGCACGGCAAACCTGCCGTGGAACACGACGGCGCGGTCCACCTGCGCTAAGGGAAAGCCCCTGGGGGAGACGCGCGGATGCCCGGTGAACGCGGGGGCGCCCCGGGGGGATCCCCATGGGGAAGACGGGCGGGGTACCCCCGGGACGATCCCCGGGGGCACCCCTACGGGTCAGCCCTTGAGCTGCTCGTACGCCGGCAGCGTGAGGAAGTCGGCGTAGTCCTCGTCCAGGGACACCTTCAGCAGCAGGTCGTGCGCCTCCTGCCAGTGCCCGGCGCGGAAGGCCTCCTCGCCGACCTCCTCGCGGATGTGGTCGAGTTCCTCGGCGGCGACCTTGCGGGCCAGCTCGGGCGTCGCCTTCTCGCCGTTCTCGAACTCGACGCCCGCGTTGATCCACTGCCAGATCTGGGAGCGGGAGATCTCGGCGGTGGCCGCGTCCTCCATCAGGTTGAAGATGGCGACCGCGCCCAGCCCGCGCAGCCATGCCTCGATGTAACGGATGCCGACCTGCACGGCGTTGACCAGCCCCGCGTACGTCGGCTTCGCGTCCAGCGAGTCGATGGCGATCAGGTCCGCGGCCTCGACGTGCACGTCCTCGCGCAGCCGGTCCTTCTGGTGGGGCTTGTCGCCGAGGACCCGGTCGAAGGACTCCATGGCGATCGGCACCAGGTCGGGGTGGGCGACCCAGGAGCCGTCGAAACCGTCGTTCGCCTCACGGTCCTTGTCGGCGCGGACCTTCTCGAAGGCGACCTTGTTGACCTCCGCGTCCCGGCGGGAGGGGATGAACGCCGCCATGCCGCCGATCGCGTGCGCGCCGCGCTTGTGGCAGGTGCGCACGAGGAGTTCGGTGTACGCCCGCATGAACGGGGCCGTCATCGTGACGGCGTTGCGGTCCGGCAGCACGAACCTGGCGCCGCCGTCACGGAAGTTCTTCACGATGGAGAACAGGTAGTCCCAGCGTCCCGCGTTCAACCCGGAGGCGTGGTCGCGCAGTTCGTAGAGGATCTCCTCCATCTCGTACGCGGCCGTGATGGTCTCGATCAGCACGGTGGCGCGGACGGTGCCCTGCGGGACGCCCAGGTAGTCCTGCGCGAACACGAACACGTCGTTCCACAGCCGCGCCTCCAGGTGCGACTCCGTCTTCGGCAGGTAGAAGTACGGGCCCTTGCCGAGGTCCAACAGCCGTTGCGCGTTGTGGAAGAAGTACAGGCCGAAGTCCACGAGGGCGCCGGGGACCTGGCGGCCGTCGGCGTCGGCGAGGTGCCGCTCGTCCAGGTGCCAGCCGCGCGGGCGCACGACCACGGTCGCCAGCTCCTCGGCCGGCCGCAGCGCGTACGACTTCCCGGACCGGGGGTCGGTGAAGTCGATGGAGCGGGTGTAGGCGTCGATCAGGTTCAGCTGGCCGAGGACGACGTTCTCCCAGGTGGGCGCCGAGGCGTCCTCGAAGTCGGCGAGCCAGACCTTCGCGCCCGAGTTGAGCGCGTTGATGGTCATCTTGCGGTCGGTGGGGCCGGTGATCTCGACGCGCCGGTCGTTCAGCGCGGCCGGGGCCGGGGCGACCTTCCAGGAGTCGTCCGCGCGGATCGCGGCCGTCTCGGGCAGGAAGTCGAGCGTGGAGGTGCGGGCGATCTCGGCGCGGCGCTCGGCCCGGCGGGCCAGGAGTTCGTCACGGCGCGGGGTGAACCGCCGGTGCAGCTCCGCCACGAAGGCGAGCGCCGCGTCCGTGAGGACCTCTTCCTGCCGGGGCAGGGGCTCGGCGTCGACGATGGCCAGCGGGGACGGCGCTGGTGCGGACATGAGCTGTCACTTCCTTCAGCGGTGGCACCACGTGCCCAAGGGCACGAACAGGACGAATCGCACCCGTTGTGCGGCCGAGTGCTTCTGAGCAGTGGATACTAGTTTCCTCATCGTGGAACTTCAATGGTCTGTTGATGTCGAGAATCTCTGGGTCGAGGCAAGGTGGCGCTCGGTGCCACCCCGCTCACTCAAGGTGGCTCAGATCGGCCTCGGTGTCGATGTCGTACGGCTCCGCCACGTCCGCGCACTCCACCAGCCGGACGGCGTCCGCGCGGGTCTTCAGATAGGCGCGGGCCCCCTGGTCCCCGGTGGCGGCCGCGGCGATCCCCGCCCAGTGCGCCGCGCCGAACAGCACCGGGTGCCCGCGCACCCCGTCGTAGGCGGCGGAGACCAGCGAGTTCCCGTCCTCGTACGCCCCCAGCACCCGCGCCACCGCGGCCGGGGTGATGCCCGGCTGGTCGACCAGGCAGACCAGGGCCGCCCGTGCGTCCGTCCGGGCGAGCGAGGCCAGTCCCGCGCGCAGCGAGGAGCCCATGCCCTCGGCCCAGTCCGGGTTGTCCACCAGCACGCAGCCGTCGAGGGCGGCCCGCTCGCGGACCTCCGGCGCCCGCGCGCCCAGCACGATGTGGATCCGCCCCAGTCCGGCCGCCCGCAGCAACCCCGCCGCGTGCTCGACCAGCGGGCGACCCCGGTGCTCCAGCAGTGCCTTGGGCCGTCCGCCGAGCCGCCGGCCGCCCCCCGCGGCCAGCAGCAGCCCGGCGACCTCCCCGGCCCGCTCCCTGTGGTCCTGGATGTCCGTCATGGGTCCTGCATACCCGACGGCGGACCGGCCGGCCGGTGTCCGGGGGCTGAATTTCGGTACGCCCTGTGGCGCTCTCCAGGTCTGGTGGCGTTTACTGGCCCGCGCACGACGGCGTGGCATGCCTGGGGAGGGCTGCTTTGCGGAGCTTGGGGCAGAGGCCGGTGACCGGCAGCGACGAGGATCCGAGAGTGATCGGACTGCGGGGGGCGGTGGCCCGCCTGCGCCGCGAACTGGCCGCGCTGCGCGCGGACTTCCCCGACCGGGCGATAGCCGAGGAGGAACTGGCCGCGCTCGCCGCGATGGCCGCGGACGGTTCCCCGGAGATACCCCGCCTGCGCGGCTCCCTGCTGCTCGTGGCGGGTGCCATCGGGTCGATGAGCGCCCTGGCCCGCCCCTTACGGGAGGTCAGGGACGCGGTGGATCTGTTCGGGCAGCCGGCGTACCCGGGAGAGGGATCCCCGCCCGGGGGTGCGGCGAGCCGCCCGGACGATCGTCACGGGCCCGCGGCCGCCGGCCGGTCCTCCGACGTCCCCCGGTAGCGCCCCCGGAACCGCGGGCCTCACGCGCCCGAACTCGCCAGGGCCTGGGACAGCTCCACGGCCACCTGCTGCAACACCGGCACGATCTTCTCCGTCGCCGCCTCGGTGACCCGCCCGGCCGGCCCGGAGATGGAGATCGCCGCGGCCGTCGGGGACTCCGGCACGCAGACCGCGAGGCACCGCACGCCGAT
Organism: Streptomyces sp. SCPE 10; assembly: GCF_051980735.1. Lineage (NCBI taxonomy): Bacteria > Bacillati > Actinomycetota > Actinomycetes > Kitasatosporales > Streptomycetaceae > Streptomyces > Streptomyces sp. SCPE 10. Next base: position 6,199,363 of record NZ_CP197069.1, read on the forward strand.
CTCCTGCTCGTTGTCGTCCACGGCGTATCCCTGCCGGCGCACCTCCGCCAGTGCGCTGAGGTACTCCTCCGGTGTGGTGATGGTCTTGTCCGTCGCCGCGGGCATCCCCGTCCGGGTCAGCAGCGCCCGCACCTCGTCGTCCGGCACCGCGGACAGCAGCGCCTTGCCCACCCCGGTCGAGTGCGGCAGCACCCGCCGGCCCACCTCGGTGAACATCCGCATCGAGTGCTTGGACGGCACCTGGGCCACGTACACGACCTCGTCGCCGTCCAGCAGTGCCATGTTCGCCGTCTCGCCGGTCTCCTCCACCAGACGGGCCAGGTACGGCCGGGCCCAGGTGCCGAGCAGCCGGGAGGCGGACTCGCCCAGGCGGATCAGCCGGGGGCCGAGCGCATAGCGCCGGTTGGGCTGCTGGCGCACATAGCCGCAGGCCACCAGTGTGCGCATCAGCCGGTGAATGGTGGGCAGCGGCAGTCCGCTGGTCGCGGACAGTTCGCTGAGGCCGACCTCGCCACCCGCGTCCGCCATCCGTTCCAGCAGGTCGAAGGCGCGCTCGAGGGACTGGACCCCGCCACCGCCGGCGGACTTGGCGGAGTCGGGGGTGCTGGCGCTGGACGTCGGCACGGCGCGTTCCTTTCGGGGCGGACGGAGGGCAGCAGCCTACCCGGCGGACGATTGACTCCCCGCTTGTGCGTAGCTACATTCTGCTTACTGGAATTGTAATTCCGCGTTGTGGAAACGTCTAGTACGGCCTGCTCCTGCCCGCTGTCGTCCATGTGCCTCTTGACGGCTCGAGAGGGGGAGTGAAGACTCCTTCAACAGAACGTTGAAATCCGTTTCATGGCTGTACATCCTGTTTCCTGGTGCGAGACGGCGGTACAGAGAGGGGTTCGGGTGTCCGACGCTGAACTGGCGCTGCGCTCGACGCGCGTCATCACCCCGGAAGGGACGCGGGCCGCCACGGTCACTGTCTCCGCGGGGACGATCACGGCCGTACTGCCGTACGACGCCGAGGTCCCGGCCGGCGCGCGCGTCGAGGACGTCGGCGACCACGTGCTGCTGCCCGGCCTGATCGACACCCACGTACACGTCAACGACCCGGGCCGCACCGAGTGGGAGGGCTTCTGGACCGCCACCCGGGCCGCGGCGGCCGGCGGCATCACCACCCTGATCGACATGCCGCTCAACTCCCTCCCGCCGACCACTACCGTGGAACACCTGCGGATCAAGCGGGACGTGGCCCGGGACAAGGCGCACATCGACGTCGGCTTCTGGGGCGGCGCCCTGCCGGACAACGTCAAGGACCTGCGGCCCCTGCACGAGGCCGGCGTGTTCGGCTTCAAGGCCTTCCTCTCCCCGTCCGGCGTGGACGAGTTCCCGCACCTCGACCAGGAGCGACTCGCCGTCTCCCTCGCGGAGATCGCCGGCTTCGACGGCCTGCTCATCGTGCACGCCGAGGACCCGCACCACCTCGCCGCCGCCCCGCAGCACGGCGGCCCGCGCTACGCCGACTTCCTCGCCTCCCGCCCACGCGACGCCGAGGACACCGCCATCGCCGCCCTGGTCGCACAGGCCCGCCGGCTCGACGCCCGGGTGCACGTGCTGCACCTGTCCTCCGGCGACGCCCTGCCGCTGATCCGCGCCGCGCGCGCCGAGGGCGTCCGGCTGACCGTGGAGACCTGCCCGCACTACCTCACCCTCACCGCCGAGGAGGTCCCCGACGGCGCCAGCGAGTTCAAGTGCTGCCCGCCCATCCGCGAGGCCGCCAACCAGGACCTGCTGTGGGAGGCGCTGGCCGACGGCACCATCGACTGCGTCGTCACCGACCACTCGCCCTCCACCGCCGACCTGAAGACCGCTGACTTCGCCACCGCGTGGGGCGGCATCTCCGGACTCCAGCTCAGCCTCTCCGCCGTCTGGACGCAGGCGCGCAGGCGCGGCCACACCCTCGAAGACGTGGTCACCTGGATGTCCGCGCGCACCGCCGCCCTCGTCGGCCTCGACGGCCGCAAGGGAGCCATCGCCCCGGGCCGCGACGCCGACTTCGCGGTCCTCGCGCCCGACGAGACCTTCACCGTCGACCCGGCCGGCCTCCAGCACCGCAACCGGGTCACCGCCTACGCCGGCAGGACCCTGCACGGCGTGGTCAAATCCACGTGGCTGCGCGGACGGCGCGTCTTCGCCGACGGCGAGTTCACCCCGCCACAGGGCACGCTGCTCGACCGCCCCCGGTGAGCACCACCGCATCCGCCCGGCCGACTCCCGAAAGGAACCACTGATCACCGTGACGGCGACTTCAGGCTTCACCGGCGACGCGAACCCCTACGGAGGCGGTGACCCGTACGCGGACTACCGCACCGCCGACTTCCCCTTCACCCGGCACGCCAACCTCGCCGACCGGCGCCTCGGCGCCGGTGTCGTCGCCGCCAACGACGAGTTCTTCGCCCAGCGGGAGAACCTGCTGGTGCCCGAGCGCGCCGAGTTCGACCCCGAGCACTTCGGCCACAAGGGCAAGATCATGGACGGCTGGGAGACCCGCCGCCGCCGCGGCACCGGCCCGCAGGACCCCTGGCCCACCGACGAGGACCACGACTGGGCCCTCGTCCGCCTCGGCGCCCCCGGAGTGATCCGCGGCATCATCGTGGACACCGCGCACTTCCGCGGCAACTACCCGCAGGCCGTCTCCGTCCAGGCCGCCTCGGTCCCGGGCTCGCCCGCGCCCGAGGAGCTGCTCTGCGAGGACGTCAAATGGACGACCCTGGTGCCGCGCACGCCCGTCGGCGGCCACGCCGCGAACGGCTTCGCCGTGTCCGTGGAACAGCGCTTCACCCACGTGCGCGTCAACCAGCACCCCGACGGCGGCATCGCCCGCCTGCGGGTGTACGGCGACGTCGCCCCGGACCCCGAATGGCTGGCGGCGCTCGGCACCTTCGACGTCGTCGCGCTGGAGAACGGCGGCCGGGTCGAGGACGCCTCCGACCTCTTCTACTCCCCGGCCACCAACACCATCCAGCCCGGCCGCTCCCGCAAGATGGACGACGGCTGGGAGACCCGGCGCCGCCGCGACCGGGGCAACGACTGGATCCGCTACCGACTCGTCACCCAGTCGCAGATCCGCGCCCTGGAGATCGACACCGCGTACCTCAAGGGCAACAGCGCCGGCTGGGCGTCGGTCTCGGTGCGCGACGGCGAGGACGGCGAGTGGCGCGAGATCCTGCCCCGCACCCGCCTCCAGCCCGACACCAACCACCGGTTCGTCCTGCCGGAGCCGGCGGTGGGCACCCACGCCCGCATCGACATATACCCCGACGGCGGCATCTCCCGGCTGCGCCTGTACGGCTCGCCGACGGAGGCCGGCGCGGCCCGACTGGCCGCGCGCCACCAGGAACTGGGTGGCTGAACGACCGTCACCCGGACCGAGGGGCGGGCACCGCGGGGAGGCGGAGGCCCGCCCCTCGCGCTGTCCACGGTGCGTGCCGTACCCGCAGGAAACCAGCTGGTGGCAGGGGGTGAACAGGGCCGAACGGCCCTGTCGGCCAGGGCCGGACGGCACCCGGCCCGCGGTGCAATACTGACGCGTCTTCCGGCCGGACCACCGGCGCCGTGGGACACGGCCCACCGCCATCGGCCCGGCCGGCGGCGGACTCGCCCGCGCCCGTGGGGCGTCGCGCGGCGGCCGTGACCACGGCGGCCCGCGCGATCCACGCGAAGACGGCGCCGAAAGAGCGCGCCCCCAACCGCCGGGCGACGGGGGCCGGGAACGGGACGGCGGCGCGCGACGTACCGCAGGGAGAGAGCAGGCCCGTGAACACCACCAGAAGCGACGCGCACGACGAGTACCACGCGCTCCTCGCCCGGCGGGACGCGATGCGCCTGCGCCGGCGGCTCCTGTCCCCGACCGGCCGGCCCGACCCGGGCCCGGGACGTGCGCGGGCCGGCGGGCACCAGGAGTTCGCGCGGCCGTACGACGGCGCGGCCGACCAGGAGATCATCACCCGCCACCTGCCGCTGGTCACCCCGTTCGCCGGCCTCATCGGGCACCTCTACGACGCCATGTTCGAGCGGCACCCATATCTGCGGTCGCTCTTCCCGGACTCCATGGGGTTCCAGCGGGTCCACCTGGAGCGGGCCCTCTGGTACCTGATCGAACACCTCGACCGGCCGGCGGAAGTGACCGCGTTCTGCTCCCGGCTGGGCCGCGACCACCGCAAACTGGGCGTCCGGCCCGTGCACTTCGAGGTGTTCGAGCACGCCCTCGCCGAGGGCCTGCGCCGCAGCGCGGGCGAGCGCTGGACGGAGGAGATGGAGCAGGCGTGGCTGCGCATGCTCCGCTTCGCGGTCGCCGCCATGGTCGACGGCGCGGCCGGGGCACTGGCCGAACCGCCGTACTGGAACGCCACGGTGACCGCCCACGAACTGCGCGGCCCCGACCTCGCGGTGCTCCGCGTCCACACCGCGGAACCGTTTCCTTACCAGGCCGGGCAGTACACCCGCGTCCAGAGCCCGCTGCTGCCCCTCACCTGGCGGCCGTACTCCATCGCCTGCGCGCCCCGCCAGGACGGCGAACTGGAGTTCCACATCCGCCGCACCGGCCCCGGCGGGGTCAGCGACGCGCTGGTGGGCCGCACCCGCGTCGGCGACCCGCTCCGTCTCGGGCCCGCCCAGGGAACCATGACCCTGGACAACGACCCCTCGCGCGACGTCCTGATCGTGGCCGGCGGCACCGGCTGGGCCACCGCCCGCGCGCTGGTCGAAGAACTGTCCCGGCGCTCCCTGCGCCGCAGCGCCCACCTGTTCGTCGGCGCCCGCACCCTGGACGGCCTCTACGACACGGCCACCCTGTCCCGGCTGGAGAAGAACTGCCCCTGGCTGCGCGTCGTCCCGGTGATCGGCGAGGGCCCCGGCGCCGCCGACGAGTCCTCGGTGGCCGACGCGGTCGCCCGGCACGGCGACTGGTCCGGCCACATCGCCTATCTGAGCGGCCCGCCCCCGATGGTCACCGCCACGGCCTACCACCTGACCGCCCTGAACCTCCCCCCGGAGCGGATCCACCACGACCCGGTCGACGGCACCCTCCCCTCGCCGGTCCGCACCCCGCGCCCGGGTGCCCCGGAGGCCATCGCGCAGGGGTGAGGGAGCGAGGGTCGGCGGCAGGCGGTCAGCCGTCCCCTCGGGACGAGCCGCATCCCGACCGGACCTCCGCGAGCAACCGCGGGTAGTGCTCGCCGTACGTGTTCACCGCGTGCCACACCGCGTCCAGTGCCGCTCTGAGCGGGGCCGGGTCGGCGGCGGCGAGCACGGCGGGGAGGGCGAAGTGCGGCTGCGAGATCCGCCCCGGCCGGCGCGGCTCGGTGGAGCCGTGCACGACGACCGCCGTGTCGTACTCGCCCTGGGCCGGCGGACGGTAGGGCGGCCGCTCGGGTGGTATCGCCTCCAGCGCGGAACGATCCGGCACCCGCGGGTCGGAGCGCAGGGTTTCGCGCATCCGGGCGGGGTCGTCGAACGGCGGCGGCAGCGGCCGGCCCAGCGACAACGCGGTGAGCGCCCGCGCGACCCACGGCACCTCGGCCAGGCCCGCCGCCTCGCAGGCCCGGTGGGCGGCCAGCACCGCCGTCGTGCGCTGGACGTCCGGGTCCGCCGCGTCCAGCGCGTGCACCAGGTCGCTGTCGAACTCGAGCAGACCGCGGACGTTGCCGCCGACAGCGCGCAGCCGCTCGCTCGGCAGCCGCCCGCCCCACTCCCACCGCTGGCGGTGCACTCGCCGTTCCTCCGCGGCCCGTTCCTCCGCCTCGCGGGCCAGGCGTTCGGCCTCGGCGCGCTCCTCCGGGGTGGGCGGCGGCGGGAGTTCGCGCGCGAAGCGGTGCCAGTACGCGGCGATCCGGGAGGTCTGGCGGACCACGCGGTCCGGGCGCGGCGGCCCTGGCCAGAACTGGAGGAGATAGCTGTCCGCGCGCGGCTCCTTGTCCCCTCTGGTGTCCATCGCGTCGCCCTTGTCCATGCCCCGGGCGGAGTACCGCACCCGGTAGTCGGTCCGGGCGAGACCGAGGTCCCACGCGGACTCGCCCGCCCACAGCACCAGCCTGGTGCGTTGCGACACGGGCCGGAAGGACACCTCCACCACGTCCTCCCAGGAGGGGTCCACCGGCGGGGCTTCGTCGTGGACCTCCACGTCGAGGCCGACGTCTCCCGTGTGCAGCCCGGTGGTCAGCCAGAGCGCACCCGGGACCGCGGCCCCGCACAGCCCCCCGCACTGGCCCGCGAACGCCGCGTGGAGATCCGAGCGCACGATGCCCGGATCGCTCTCCACGTACATCTGGCCGTAGTGGACGTGCACCTCTCCTGTGACCGGCCTGCGCACGGCACCCCTCCTCACCCGGCACCCCTCCTCACCCCGTCGACGGCCTCCGGAGCACCCGCGCCGGACGACGCGCCGTCACCTGCCCTGCATCATGACGCAGGGCACTGACAACGGCCCCGGCGACGGTGGCGCCCCGCCCCTGCCGCCCGTCCGCTCCCCGTCCGCCGACGGCGAACGCGCGGCCCGGTAGGCCCCGGCCGGAACTCTCCGCCCCCCTTCCCGCGTTCTTCCGGGCGTGACCCTTCAGCAAGAGATCGTCGGCAACGCCATGCAGATGGCGGTCGTCAACCTGCACCCCGGGCAGACCGTGTACTGCGAGGCGGGGAAGTTCCTGTTCAAGACCACGAACGTGACCATGGAGACCCGGCTGTCCGGGCCGTCCGGGGGCGGTGGGCAGCAGCAGGGTGGCTCGGGCGGCGGCATGGGCGGGCTGCTGCGCCAGGCCATGGGCACCGCGATGCAGGTGGGGCAGCGGATGCTGGCCGGCGAGTCGCTGGCCTTCCAGTACTTCACCGCCCAGGGCGGTCAGGGCACGGTCGGCTTCGCCGGGGTGCTCCCGGGCGAGATGCGCGCGCTGGAACTCGACGGCAACCGCGCCTGGTTCGCCGAGAAGGACGCCTTCGTGGCCGCTGAGTCCACGGTCGAGTTCGGCATCGCCTTCGCGGGCGGCCGTACCGGCATGAGCGGCGGCGAGGGCTTCGTCCTGGAGAAGTTCACCGGGTACGGCACGGTGATCATCGCCGGCGCGGGCAACTTCATCGACCTCAACCCGGCGGACTTCGGCGGCCGCATCGAGGTGGACACCGGCTGTGTGGTCGCCTTCGAGGAGGGCATCCAGTACGGCGTGCAGCGGGTGGGCGGCCTCAACCGGCAGGGCCTGATGAACGCCGTCTTCGGCGGCGAGGGCCTGTCCCTGGCCACCCTGGAGGGCAACGGCCGGGTGATCCTCCAGTCCCTGACCATCGAGAGCCTGGCCAACGCCCTGAAGAAGGCTCAGGGCGGCGACAAGCAGGGCCCGACCGGCGGGCTGTTCTCCACCCACGCCGGCTGAGCCCCACCGCCCCCGCCCGGGGCCCTTCGGACGCGCCTTCCGTGACCACTCTGTGCGCCTCGTGTGGCCGTCCGGAGGAGGAAGGTGAACTCGCTGAAAAACAGGGTTGATCGACGGCGAATTCTTCGACGGCGTCGTTGACATGTTCTTGTCTACGCGCGTCATCATGACGGCATGCGAATCCCCCCACGCGCCGCTCGGATCGGCGCCGCAGCCGCAGTCCTGTCCGCCCTCCTCGTGGGCGGCACCGTCTCCGCCACCACGGCGAACGCGGTGCCCGTCCCCACCGCGACGGCCCACGCCGCACCCGCCTCCGCCGCCTCCGTCGGCAGCATCTGCCACAGCGCCCTGCCCCCGGAGGCCGACGACACCCTCGGCCTCATCGCCAAGGGCGGTCCCTACCCGTACTCGCAGGACGGCACCGTCTTCTCCAACCGCGAGGGCGTCCTGCCCGACCAGCCGTCCGGGTACTACCACGAGTACACCGTCAAGACGCCCGGCTCCTCGACCCGCGGTGCCCGCCGCATCGTCACCGGCGAGCAGCGCCAGGAGGACTACTACACCTCCGACCACTACGCCACGTTCGACCTGATCGACTTCGGCTGCTGACCGACACAGAGCCTCGCCCCGCGGCCACCCACCCCCACCCATCGGCCGCGGGGCGAGTCGTGTCCGGGCCCGGTACGGAATTTCCCGGAGGACGGGCACCTATCCGGCGCCGGGCGCGTTCTCCTGGTACCGGGACGCGCCCGGTCGGCCTCGGGGGGCGTCCGGAAGGGGAGCCATGGACAGGCGACAGACCGTCGATCTGGGGGAGTACGGGGAGGCGTTCCGCCGGGACCCGCATCCGGTGTACGCCCGGCTGCGCGAGGCCGGGCCCGTGCACCGCGTCCGGCCGCCGGGCGCGGACGCGAGCTACGAGACCTGGCTGGTCGTGGGGTACGAGGAGGCGCGCGCCGCGCTGGCCGACCCCCGGCTCGCCAAGGACGGCGCGAAGATCGGGTTCACCTTCATCGACCAGCATCTGATCGGCACGCACCTGCTGAGCACCGACCCGCCGCAGCATACCCGGCTGCGCGGTCTCGTCGCCCGCGCCTTCACCATGCGCCGGGTCGAACAACTGCGCCCGCGCGTCCAGCGGATCACCGACGACCTGCTGGACGAGATGCTGGCGCACGACAGGGCCGACCTCATCGCCTCCCTCGCCTACCCGCTGCCCCTCACCGTCATCTGCGAACTGCTCGGCGTCCCCGAGATGGACCGCACCGAGTTCCGCAAGGTCTCCTCGCAGGTGGTCGCCCCGACCGACCCCGAGGCGGAGCACGAGGCGGTCGTCCGCCTCGGCGAGTACCTCACCGAACTGATCGAGGACAAACGCTGTGCCGGGCCCACCGGCGACCTGCTCGGCGACCTGGTCCGCACCACCGCCGAGGACGGCGACCGGCTCTCGCCCGAGGAACTGCGTGGCATGGCCTTCCTGTTGCTCATCGCCGGCCACGAGACCACGGTCAACCTCATCGGAAACGGCGTCCTCGCCCTGCTCACCCACCCCGACCAACTCGCCGCGCTGCGCGCCGACATGAGCCTGGTCGACGGCGTGGTGGAGGAGACGCTGCGCTGGGAGGGCCCGGTGGAGAACGCGACGTTCCGGTACGCGGCCGAGCCGCTCAGGATCGGGGGCGTGCGGATCGAACAGGGCGACCACGTGATGATCGGGCTCACCGCGGCCCAGCGCGACGGCGCCCGGTTCCCCGCCCCCGACCGCTTCGACATCCGCCGCGACACCCGCGGCCACCTCGCCTTCGGCCACGGCATCCACTACTGCCTCGGCGCGCCCCTGGCCCGTCTGGAGGGCCGGACCGCCATCGCCACCCTGCTGGAACGCGCCCCCGGGCTCGCCCTGGACGGCCCCCATGGCGAGTGGCTGCCGGGCATGCTCATGCGCGGCCTGCGCACCCTGCCGGTGCGCTGGTAGCGAGGCGTCCACCACCGGAAACCGCCGCCGTGCGGCAGCCCCGCACGCCGGCCCCGGTGCCCGCCTACGCCCCCGGGACCTCCCCGAGCGCCACCGCCCGCCGCTCCCGGCGCGAGATCTCGCAGGCCTCGGCGATCCGCAGCGCCTCCAGGGCCTGCCGGCCGTCACAGGGATTGGGCCGCTCGCCGCGCAGCACGTCCACGAAGGCGCACAGTTCGGCCTCGTAGGCGGGGCCGAACCGCTCCAGGAAGCCGGTCCAGGGCTTGTCCGCGGGCGGTGGACCGCTCGGTTCGGTGGAGGCGAGCGGCGTACGGTCGTCCAGGCCGACCACGACCGTGTCGCGCTCGCCGGCCAGTTCCATGCGGACGTCGTAGCCGGCGCCGTTCACCCGGGTCGCGCTCGCGGTGGCCAGGGTGCCGTCGTCCAGGGTGAGCAGCGCCGCCCCCGTGCCGACGTCGCCGGCCTCCCGGAACATCGCGGGACCGGCGTCCGAGCCGGTGGCGTAGACGTCGGTCACCTCGCGGCCGGTCACCCAGCGCAGGATGTCGAAGTCATGGATGAGCGTGTCCCGGAACAGGCCGCCGGACAGCGGCAGCCAGTCGGCCGGGGGAGGCGACTGGTCGCAGGTCAGGGCGCGGATGGTGTGCAGCCGGCCGAGCCGCCCGGAGCGTACCGCCTCGCGGGCGCCCGCGTATCCCGCGTCGAAGCGCCGCTGGAAGCCCATCTGGAGCACCGTCCCGGCCGCCGCCACCTCGGCGAGCGCCTGGAGCGTGCCCAGGACGTCCAGGGCGATCGGCTTCTCGCACAAGACCGGCAGGCCCGAGCGGGCCGCGCGGCCGATCAGCTCGGCGTGCGCCGCGGTCGCCGTGGTGATCACCACCGCGTCCACGCCCCACCGGAAGATCTCGTCCACCCCCGGTGCCGCCGTCTCGCCCAGCCGCTGTGCCAGCCGCTGGGCCCGCGCCGGATCGGCGTCCGTGAGGATCAGCGATCCGACCTCGCGATGACGGCTGAGCGTGTTCGCGTGAAGGGTGCCGATGCGGCCCGTGCCGATGACGCCGATGCGCATGGAAACAAAGTGGGGGTGGAGCCGGTGCCCTGTCAATTCCCATGTCAGGACAACCGGACTTCACGACTTCCCGTCAACCCGTCACGCGGCTACGCTCGGGCCCGTGCCGAAATCTGTTGTGGACCCGACCGTCGCGCTCGACCTCCGTGTGGACCGTAGCTCGCCGGTGCCGTTGTACTTCCAGCTCTCCCAGCAACTGGAGTCGGCCATCGAGCGCGGTGGCCTGACCCCCGGCAGCCTCCTGGGCAACGAGATCGAGCTGGCCGCGCGGCTCGGACTGTCCCGGCCCACCGTCCGCCAGGCCATCCAGTCCCTCGTGGACAAGGGCCTCCTCGTGCGCCGCCGGGGCGTCGGCACCCAGGTCGTGCACAGCCAGGTCAAGCGCCCCCTGGAGCTGAGCAGCCTCTACGACGACCTGGAGGCGGCCGGACAGCGTCCGGCGACCAAGGTCCTGGTCAACACGGTCGTCCCGGCCTCCGCGGAGATCGCCGCGGCGCTCGGTGTCGCCGAGGGCGGCGACGTGCACCGCGTCGAGCGGCTCCGGCTGGCGCACGACGAGCCGATGGCCTATCTGGTCAACCACCTGCCGCCGGGCCTGTTCGACCTGGACACGGCCCAGCTGGAGGCGACCGGCCTGTACCGGCTGATGCGCGCCGCCGGGATCACCCTGCACAGCGCCCGCCAGTCGATCGGCGCCCGGGGTGCCACCGCCATGGAGGCGGACCGGCTCGGCGAGGCCGAGGGCGCCCCGCTGCTCACCATGCGGCGGACCACCTTCGACGACACCGGTCGCGCGGTCGAGTTCGGCGACCACACCTACCGCCCGGCCCGCTACTCCTTCGAGTTCCAGCTGCTCGTGCGCCCCTGACGACACCCCGGGGTTCGTCGCATTGTCCGGACAAGGTGACCGGGATCTCCTCCCCGGCCGCACCCCCACTCCGCCCGATGACCGATACTGAAGTGTTTGGGGCTGGTGAGGTCGCCGCCGGGACACACCGACGGTGAGGTCGCCCGCCCCTTACGCACGTCGGAGCAAGGACAGCTGACACACAGCTGGCGACAGGGAGAAGGGCACGGCCTCGTGGCACGGTTTCGGACCTGGGCAGTCATGGCGGTCGCGGGGGCACTCTCGGTGTCCCTGGCGGGTTGCAGCAGCACCGGCGGGAAGCGGGCCGAGGACGCCCGCAAGGCCGCCGTGGCCCAGGGCAGGGCGGCGGTGAACACGCCCCGCTGGACCTTCGCGATGATCACGCACTCGGGGGACGGCGACACCTTCTGGGACATCGTGCAGAGCGGCGCCAAGCAGGCCGCCGTCAAGGACAACATCAACTTCCTCTACTCGCACGACGACGACGCGCAGCAGCAGGCCCAGCTGGTGGACGCGGCCGTCGACAAGAAGGTCGACGGGATCATCGTCACCCTCGCCAAGCCGGACGCCATGAAGGCGTCGGTCGCCCGTGCCGAGAAGGCCGGCATCCCGGTGATCACGGTCAACTCCGGCTCGGAGCAGTCCAAGGCCTTCGGCGCCCTGACCCACATCGGCCAGGACGAGACCATCGCCGGCGAGGCGGTGGGCGACGAGCTGAACAAGCGGGGCAAGAAGAAGGCCCTGTGCGTGCTGCACGAGCAGGGCAACGTCGGCCACGAACAGCGCTGCGACGGCGTCGCCAAGACCTTCCACGGCACCACGCAGAAGCTCTACGTCAACGGCACCAACATGCCGGACGTGCAGTCCGCCATCGAGGCCAAGCTCCAGGCCGACAAGTCCGTGGACGCCGTCGTCACCCTCGGCGCGCCGTACGCGGACACCGCCGTGAAGGCCAAGGACGACGCGGGCAGCAAGGCCGAGGTGGACACCTTCGACCTCAACGCCCAGGTCGCGGCCTCCCTGAAGAACGGCACCCTGGGCTTCGCCGTGGACCAGCAGCCGTACCTCCAGGGCTACGAGGCGGTCGACCTGCTGTGGGCCTACAAGTACAACGGCGACGTCCTCGGCGGCGGCAAGCCGGTGCTGACCGGCCCGCAGATCATCACCAAGGACCAGGCGGCCACGCTGGCGGCGTACACCGAGCGGGGCACCCGATGAGCGCGACCGCCGAACGCAAGACCGACGAACAGGTGGTCGACGAGAGGCTTCTTAGGACCTCTCCGCTGAAGAAGCTCCTCGCCCGCCCCGAACTGGGCTCGGTCGTCGGCGCCCTCGCCGTCTTCGTGTTCTTCGCCTTCGTCGCCGACGGCTTCCTGCGCGCCTCCAGCCTCAGCACCGTCCTGTACGCCTCCTCGACCATCGGGATCATGGCCGTACCGGTGGCCCTGCTGATGATCGGCGGCGAGTTCGACCTGTCGGCGGGCGTCATGGTGACCTCCGCGGCGCTGATCTCCTCCATGTTCAGCTACCAGATGACGGCGAACACCTGGGTCGGCGTCGGTGTGTCGCTCCTCGTCACGCTGGCCGTCGGCGCCTTCAACGGCTTCATGCTCACCCGCACCAAGCTGCCCAGCTTCATCATCACCCTGGGCACCTTCCTGATGCTGTGCGGCATGAACCTGGGCTTCACCAAGCTGATCGACGGCACGGTCTCCACCAAGACCATCGCCGACATGGAAGGCTTCTCCAGCGCCCGCGCCGTCTTCGCCTCCACGGTCACCGTCGGCGGCGTCGACTTCAAGATCACCATCCTGTGGTGGCTCGCCCTGGTCGCCCTCGGCTCCTGGATCCTGCTGCGCACCCGCGTCGGCAACTGGATCTTCGCGGTCGGCGGCAACGAGGACGCGGCCCGCGCGGTCGGCGTCCCGGTGGCCAAGACCAAGATCGGCCTCTACATGGGCGTCGCGTTCGGTGCCTGGATCTCCGGCCAGCACCTGCTCTTCTCCTTCGACGCCGTCCAGTCCGGCGAGGGCGTCGGCAACGAGCTGATCTACATCATCGCGGCCGTCATCGGCGGCTGCCTGATCACCGGCGGCTACGGCAGCGCGATCGGCTCCGCCGTGGGCGCCCTGCTGTTCGGCATGACCAGCAAGGGCATCGTCTTCGCCGAGTGGAACCCCGACTGGTTCAAGTTCTTCCTCGGAGCGATGCTGCTCCTCGCGACCCTGCTCAACGCCTGGGTCCGCAAGCGCGCGGAGGCGACGGCATGACGCAGACCACGACACCCGCGGCCCTGGTCGAGCTGACCGACGTCAGCAAGCACTACGGCAACGTCCGCGCCCTGGAGGGCGTGTCCCTCCAGGTGCACGCGGGCGAGATCACCTGTGTCCTCGGCGACAACGGCGCCGGCAAGTCCACCCTGATCAAGATGATCGCCGGACTGCACCAGCACGACGGCGGCACGCTGACCGTCGACGGCGAGGAGACCCGCCTCGCCTCCCCGCGCGACGCGCTGGACCGGGGCATCGCCACCGTCTACCAGGACCTGGCCGTGGTGCCCCTGATGCCGGTCTGGCGCAACTTCTTCCTCGGCTCCGAGCCCCGCAAGGGCAGCGGCCCCTTCAAGCGCCTCGACACCGGCCTGATGCGCCGCACCACCCGCGAGGCGCTGCTGCGCATGGGCATCGACCTGCGGGACGTCGACCAGCCCATCGGCACCCTCTCGGGCGGCGAACGCCAGTGCGTCGCCATCGCCCGCGCGGTCCACTTCGGTGCCAAGGTCCTCGTCCTGGACGAGCCGACCGCCGCCCTGGGCGTGAAGCAGTCCGGTGTCGTCCTCAAGTACGTGGCCGCGGCCCGCGACGAGGGCCTGGGCGTGGTCCTGATCACCCACAACCCGCACCACGCGTACCTGGTCGGGGACCGGTTCGTGCTGCTGCGCCGGGGCACCATGGTGGGCAATCACACACGCGACGAGATCACCCTCGACGAACTGACGCGGCAGATGGCGGGCGGCTCCGACCTGGAGGCCCTCCGCCACGAACTGCAACGCAGTTGAGGCCCCCGAGGGGCGACGCGGTCAACCCGGAGACCCCCGGGATCGCCCGCCCCTCGGCCCGGCCCTGTACCGCACCCTTACCGCGGGTGAGGCAGAATCGTCCAACGATGAGCACCTACCGCGACCTCACCGCCCCCATCGGATCCCGCCGGGCCCCTGTGCTCCGCACGGTCGGGACCAGGGAACGCCGATCCCACCTGACCGCACCCCGGGTGCCCACCGTCGGCATCGACATCGGCGGCACCAAGGTCATGGCGGGCGTCGTGGACGCCGACGGCAACATCCTGGAGAAGCTCCGCACGGAGACCCCGGACAAGTCCAAGAGCCCCAAGGTCGTCGAGGACACCATCGTCGAGCTGGTCCTGGACCTCTCCGACCGGCACGACGTGCACGCGGTGGGCATCGGCGCCGCCGGCTGGGTCGACGCCGACCGCAACCGCGTCCTGTTCGCCCCCCACCTGTCCTGGCGCAACGAACCGCTGCGCGACCGCCTCAGCGGCCGTCTGTCCGTCCCGGTCCTCGTGGACAACGACGCCAACACGGCCGCCTGGGCCGAGTGGCGCTTCGGCGCCGGGCGCGGCGAGGACCACCTGGTGATGATCACGCTCGGCACCGGCATCGGCGGCGCCATCCTGGAGGACGGCCAGGTCAAGCGCGGCAAGTTCGGCGTGGCCGGCGAGTTCGGCCATATGCAGGTCGTGCCCGGCGGCCACCGCTGCCCGTGCGGCAACCGCGGCTGCTGGGAGCAGTACAGCTCCGGCAACGCCCTGGTCCGCGAGGCGCGCGAGCTGGCCGCCGCCGACTCGCCGGTCGCCTACGGGATCATCGAGCACGTCAAGGGCAACATCGGCGACATCACCGGCCCGATGATCACCGAGCTGGCCCGCGAGGGCGACGCGATGTGCGTGGAACTGCTCCAGGACATCGGCCAGTGGCTCGGCGTCGGCATCGCCAACCTGGCCGCCGCCCTCGACCCCTCCTGCTTCGTCATCGGCGGCGGCGTCTCGGCCGCCGACGACCTGCTCATCGGCCCCGCCCGGGACGCGTTCAAGCGCCATCTCACCGGCCGCGGCTACCGCCCCGAGGCCCGCATCACCCGCGCCCAGCTCGGCCCCGAGGCCGGCATGGTGGGCGCCGCCGACCTGGCCCGCCTGGTCGCCCGCCGCTTCCGCCGCGCCAAGCGGCGCCGGGTGGAGCGGTACGAGCGCTACGAGCGCTACGCCCAGGCCCGTCGAGAACGGGACACCGCATGACCACCTCCCTGCCCCGCCAGGCCGCGCCGCCCGGCCCCGCCCGGCGGCCCCCGGAGAACCCCCGCCACAAGGCGAAACGCCGGGCGCTCACCCTGCTGATCATCGTGCTGCTGATCGGGGTGCCGGCCGGCTACCTGGTGATCTCGGCCAACCAGAGCCGCAACAGCGGCAAGGACAAGGAGGCCAAGTACTCCGCGACCGGCCTCACCGAGGGCTGGCCGTCGAAGGTGCAGCGCCGCCTCTATCAGGTGAATGTCCCGCACCCCGCCGACCGCGTCGCCTCCTACGAGACGAACAACTGGAAGACCAGCCGCCTCTACGTGCAGTTCCGCACCAACCAGGCCGGTCTCGACAGCTTCCTGCAGTCCATCGGCTCCCGCAGGGACGAGCTGAAGAAGGGCGACATCGCCGTCGGCGCCCGCGACCGCAAGGTCAGCGGCTGGAACTTCACCGGCCCCGGCTCCTGGTGGGGCCTCACCCGCACCCAGAAGAACCCGGCCCCCACCCAGGACGTCGTCGTGAACCTGGCCGACCCGACCTATCCGATGGTGTACGTGGTCTCCCGGACGGTCCCGTAGCCGGGCCGGGGCCGATTGTCAGACCCCGCCCGTAGAGTCGGAGACGTCTGATCCGACGCACGGACGGGAGGTGGCAGAACATATGAGCGGCACGGCGGCGGTGGCCGAGCGCACGGAGGGTTCCCGGGACATCCCGGCGCACCTCGCCTGCGTCTACCTGCCCGCGCCCCTCCCGCGCGAGGGCCGCCTCGCCTTCTGGGACCCCGCGGGCGACCCCCTGCCCGCCACGGCCGGCGACCCCGGCGAGCTGACGGTCGTACGATCCCACGGAACCGGGGTGCGCCGCAGGCGGGTACCCGCGCTGACCCTCCCGCTCGACCGGGCCCTGCCCCTGCTGGTCCACGCTCGCCGCGACCGCGCCGCCCACCCGGCCACCGCCTGCTGGGGCGCCGCCGCCCTGCACGCACTGCGGCTCGTCGCCCGCGGCCGCCTGCTGCCCGGCCTCACCCCGAGCGGTCACGACGCCTGGCGCGCCGGCCCGCTCGAACCCGACGACATCGCCCATCTGCGCGCGATCGCCGCCGCCCTGCCCCCGGAGGGCCACGCCGTGCCCCTGCCCGGCCCCGGGCCGCTGCGGCTGCCCGAGCCGGAGGCCCTGGTCCGCTCCTTCCTGGACGCGGTCGCCGACACCCTGCCCCGCACCCCGGCGGCCCCGCACGCCGCCGGCCGCCCCTTCGCCGCCCGCGAACCCCAGGCACTGCCGCACGCGCGGGAGTGGGCCGCCGAGGTCGCCGCCGGCATGGACGCGGGCGTACGGATCTCGCTGCGCCTCGACCTGTCCGCGTACGACACCTTCGACACCGGCGCGAGCGCGGGCGCCCGCGCCGCCGGAGCGGCGATCGTCCAGGTCCACAGCCTCGCCGACCCCACCCTGGTGGCCGACGCCGCCGCCCTGTGGGCGGGCGAGGCCGACGCGGCCTTCGGACCCCGCGCCCGGGTGGACGCGGCCCTCGCCGTGCGCCGCGCCGCCCGTGTGTGGCCGCCCCTGGACCGGCTGGCCGAGCAGGACGTGCCCGACGTACTCGCGCTGTCCGAGGAGGAGCTGGCCGATCTGCTCGGTGTCGCGGCCGGCCGGCTCGGCGCCGCCGGGGTCGCCGTGCACTGGCCCCGGGATCTCGCCCGCGACCTCACCTCCACCGCGGTGGTACGCCCCGCCCCCGGCTCCGCGACCGACGGCACCGGCTTCTTCGAGAGCGAGGACCTGCTGCGCTTCCGCTGGCAGCTCGCGCTCGGCGGCGACCCGCTGGACGAGGCCGAGATGGACGCCCTCGCCGAGGCGCACCGCCCGGTCGTACGGCTCCGGGACCGCTGGGTCCTGGTCGACCCGGCCCTCGTCCGCAAGGCCCGCAACCGCGAGCTCGGCCTGCTCGACCCGGTCGACGCGCTGTCCGTGGCGCTCACCGGCACCGCCGAGGTCGACGGCGAGACCGTGCCGGCCGTCCCCGTCGGCGCCCTCGCGACCCTCCGCGACCGCCTCACCGCGGGCCTCGCCCCGGCCGCACCGCCCGCCGCGCTCGCCGCCACCCTGCGTGACTACCAGCTGCGCGGCCTCGCCTGGCTCGACCTGATGACCTCCCTCGGTCTCGGCGGCTGCCTCGCCGACGACATGGGCCTCGGCAAGACCGTCACCCTGATCGCGCTGCACCTGAAACGGGCCCGCCCCGAACCCACCCTCGTGGTCTGCCCCGCCTCGCTGCTCGGCAACTGGCAGCGGGAGATCAACCGGTTCGCCCCCTGCGTCCCCGTCCGCCGCTTCCACGGCGCGGACCGCACCCTGGACGGACTCGACGGCGGCTTCGTCCTCACCACGTACGGCACCATGCGCTCCGCCGCCGCCCAACTCGCCGACCAGGCCTGGGGGATGGTCGTCGCCGACGAGGCCCAGCACGTCAAGAACCCCTTCTCGGCCACCGCGAAGGCGCTGCGCACCATCCCGGCCCCCGCGCGCGTGGCGCTCACCGGCACCCCGGTCGAGAACAACCTCTCCGAGCTGTGGGCCCTGCTCGACTGGACCACCCCCGGACTGCTCGGCCCCCTGAAGTCCTTCCGCGCCCGGCACGCCCGCGCGGTGGAGAACGGCGAGGACCCGGAGGCCGTGGACCGGCTCGCCCGCCTGGTCCGCCCCTTCCTGCTGCGCCGCAAGAAGTCCGACCCCGGCATCGTCCCCGAACTGCCGCCCAAGACCGAGACCGACCACCCGGTCCCGCTCACCCGTGAACAGGCCGCGCTGTACGAGGCGGTGGTGCGCGAGTCGATGCTGGCCATCGAGACCGCCGAGGGGATCGCCCGCCGGGGACTGGTCCTCAAGCTGCTGGGCGCCCTCAAGCAGATCTGCGACCACCCGGCGCTCTACCTCAAGGAGGAGCCGGGCACCGACCGCCTGCTCCACCGCTCCGGCAAACTCGCCCTGCTGGACGAGCTGTTGGACACGGTCCTCGCCGAGGACGGCTCCGCGCTGGTCTTCACCCAGTACGTGGGCATGGCCCGCCTCATCACCCGCCATCTGTCCGCCCGCGCGATCCCCGTGGACCTGCTGCACGGCGGCACCCCGGTGCCGGAGCGCGAGCGCATGGTCGACCGCTTCCAGAGCGGCGAGACCCCGGTCCTCGTCCTCTCCCTGAAGGCCGCGGGCACCGGCCTCAACCTCACCCGCGCCGGTCATGTCGTGCACTTCGACCGCTGGTGGAACCCGGCCGTCGAGGAACAGGCCACCGACCGCGCCTACCGGATCGGCCAGACCCAGCCCGTCCAGGTCCACCGCCTGGTCACCGAGGGCACGGTCGAGGACCGCATCGCCGAGATGCTCGCCGCGAAGCGGGCGCTGGCCGACGCCATTCTCGGCTCCGGCGAGAGTGCCCTCACCGAACTGACCGACCGCGAGCTGTCCGACCTCGTCTCCCTGCGGAGCACCCCATGACCCCCACCGGCGCCCATCCGGCCGACCTCGCCCGCCAGGCCCTCCGCGAGGCACGGCGACGGGCGCGGACGGGTCCCGAGGAGCGGGCGAGCGGGGGCGCGGGGGACCGCCCCGCCTCCGCCGCGGAACCGCAGGAGTCGTACGAGCCTGCCGAGCCGGACACGGAAGGCCGGGGCGAGGGCCCCGGCGAGGAGCCGAGCACCGCAGGCGACCCGGCGCACGGCACCGGCGCGGGCCCGTGGGACGCGGCGGGCCGTGCCGGTGACCCGGACGACGACTCCGCGGACCCCGGCGACGCCGGTCCCGGTGGCGAGGCCGGAACCGAGGAGGCCGTGCGCCTCGGAGGCGGCGGCCGTCCGGACGGCGCGGGCTCCGGTGCGCCTGCCGCGCGCCGGCCCGCCGATGCCGCTCGGGCGGCCCTGCGCGCCGCCACCGACAACAGCCTGGAGCGCCCGGAGCCGCAGGGCGAGGACCGCGCGCCGGACCCCGGCCCGAGCCCCGACCGGAAGCCCGCCCCGGGCCCTGCCGCCGGATCCGGCCCGCGGCCGGGCGACGCCGCCCGGGAGGCGCTGCGGGCCGCGCGGCGCGAGGCGTCGCGCGCGGAGGCGGAGGCCGGGGCCGGGCGCGCGGGACACCGGGGCGCCCGGCGTCCGCCGGGCGCCGTCACGGCCCGTACCGCCTCCCCTTCCCCAGCTCCTTCCGGCGCCGCCGACGAGACCGCGCGGGCCGCCCGGCTCAAGGCCGCGGGCGAGATGCGGCACTTCCTGCGGAACGCCTTCCGGCTGCCCCCGGAGGCCGATGCCGCACCGGAGGAGGACGCCGCCGAAACCACCCCCGCTGAGCCGGTTCCCGCCCCGCCCGATCCCGGTGCGTCGGCCGCGGGTGCCGTCCCGCACGTGCCACCGACCATGGGGACCCCCCACCGGGACGGTGAACTCCGGCGCACCTTCCCGGCGTTCGCGCCCCGGGCGGCCGGGGGAGGGGACGCGGCGTTCGCGGCGACCTGGTGGGGCAACGCGTGGACGGCGGCGCTGGAGCGGGGCGCGCTGGACGCCAAGCGGGTGGCGCGCGGACGCGGATACGCCGACCAGGGGCACGTGGACGCGATCACCGTGACCCCGGGGCTGGTCCTCGCCTATGTGCGGGGCAGCAGGCCCCGCCCGTACCGGGTCCAGGTGCGGGTGCGCCCGCTGGCGGACGAGGAGTGGGAGCGGTTCCTGGACGCGGCCGCCGACCGGCCGGGCCATATCGCCGCCCTGCTGGACAAGGAACTGCCCCAGTCCCTCGCGGACTGCGGCGTCCCGCTGCTGCCCGGCCCCGGCGACCTCGTCCCGCGGTGCAGCTGCCCCGACTCGGGTCACCCCTGCAAGCACGCGGCCGCCCTGTGCTACCAGACGGCACGGCTGCTCGACGCCGACCCCTTCGTCCTGCTGCTGCTCCGCGGCCGGGGCGAGCGGGAGCTGCTGGACGCGCTCTCCCGGCGCAACGCCGCCCGCGCGGCCCGCGCCGCCCGGGAGCGGCAGCCCGCGTCGCTGCCCGGTATACGGGCGAGCGAGGTCCTGGCCGCGCATACGCCCGCGCCGCTGCCCCCGCCGCTGCCGGTGCCGGCGCACCCCGAGCAGCCCCCGGCGTACCCCGCGGCGCCCGGTGGCCCCGACCCGTTCGCGCTGGACCAGCTGGCGACCGACGCCGCCGCCCGCGCGCACGCGCTGCTCGCCACCGGGCGCGATCCGGTCGGCGAGCTGAGCCCCTGGCAGGACGCGGTCCGGCTGGCCGCGGCCCGCCCCGGTTCCGGCCTGACCGTCACCACCCGTGCGCTGTACGCGACGCTGGCGGCGGCGACCGGCCGTACCCCCGGCGAACTCGCGCGGGCCGTCGCCGCCTGGCGGCAGGGCGGGGTGGAGGGGCTGGCCGTGCTGGAGGAGCCGTGGGACCCGCCGGCCGGCCGGTTCGACCGGGCGCGCCCGCTGCTGCTCGCCGCCGACCTGCCCGCGTTCCGGCCCTGGCGCAACCGGCTCACGCACCCGCACGGCCATGTCCAACTCCGCCTCGGCCGCGACGGCCTGTGGTACGGCTACGAGTCGGAGCCCGGCCAGGACGACTGGTGGCCCCGGGGCACCCCCGACCCGGATCCGGTCGGCGCGCTCACCGGCCTCACAACGACGGACGAGTTGTGACCGACGCCGCATCCGCGCAAGGACGTTGAAAAGGCCGGTGCCGGCAGCGTGGAGCTGCCGGCACCGGCCTTCGGTGCGGGGGCCGCGACGGATCAGTACGCGGAGTTCACCTTGTCGATCGAACCGTAGCGGTGGGCGGCGTAGTTGGCGGCCGCGGTGATGTTGGCCACCGGGTCGGTGACGCTGTGGGCGGTGCCGGCCACGTGGTAGGCGTTGAACGTCGGGTCGATCACCTGGAGCAGGCCCTTGGACGGCGTGCCCTTCTTGGCGTTGACGTCCCAGTTGTTCTGCGCGGTCGGGTTGCCGCCGGACTCGCGCATGATGTTGCGCTTGAGGCCCTCGTAGCTGCCGGGGATGCCCTTGGCCTTCATGATGGCCAGCGACTGCTTGATCCAGCCGTCGAGGTTGCCGGAACCGGACTTGGCCGCGCTGCCGTTCGAGGCCTTGGCCACGGCGGCGGCGTGCACCTGAGGCATCTCGGCGGCCTGGGCGTTCGTCGGCATCAGGGTCAGCGCCGCGGCCGCGGCGCCGGTGGTGGCGATACCGGTGATGGCGAGGGTGCGCAGGCGGGCGATGCGGGTGCGGTTGGCCATGGTCATACGAAAAGAACTCTTTCCCTGGGGGACATGGTCGTGCCGGCCGCGATGATCGCGGTGGCGGTGGGGCGGGAGCCCCGTGCTGCGGGTGGACCGGGCGGTTCCGGCGGAGTTCCGCTCGGTCCGGCCCGTTGCTTCCCGGCAACGACAGCAATGGTTAGCTGCGGTCGGCGCGGCTGGCAAGGATGTGACGTACTACCCAACTTCGGAGCAATGTCCGAAATCAACCTATATGGCGATTTCTGTGCAGCTCAGGCCGGTCTCGTGCTACGGCCCTGCTTAGGACGTGATCTGGCTCCTATGGGTGGCGTCACAGGAAAGGGCCCCGAAACGGGCCGGAAAGCGCCTGTTTTCGAGCGAGGGGGAACCGGGCTCCGGGGTGCGGTCCGCGGCTCGTGGGCTCAGCAGTTCGCGCTGTAGCGGACGCACCCCGGCGGGGTGTGGCTGCGGTCCCAGTCGTGCTGCGCGGCCATGAGTGAGCCGCCCGCCAGGAGGGCCACCAGCAGATGCGCGATGACGGTCCAGCGGGCGCGGAAGACGGCCGCGAGCACCGCGAGGACGAGGACGGCGATCAGCAGGGCCCGCAGTCGCCCCATGTGTGCGAGGGCGGCCGCGTCGATGTCCGCCCGGTCGCCCTGGGCCGCCCATACGTCCAGGCCGTAGCCGTAGATCCAGTCCAGTACGAGCCACCCGGTCTCCAGCAGGAACAGCGGGATCGCGAGGGCGAGGTCCGCGCCCGGGCGGGTCCGGCGCGACCAGGGGCGCCGGCGCCTCGGGGCCGGAAGGGTGTCGGTCATGGGTGCAGGGTGTCGTGGCCCGACGGCGCCGCACATGAGTACCGGTACTCAAGAGGGGGCGGCGGGGGCTGGGGGTGGTGACCGGAAGGGGAGAGCGGGGAGGGGCCGGCCCGCGTGGGTGCCGGAGAGGGTGCCGCACGGCCGGCCGGGGCGCCGCGGGCGCCCACGGCGAGACCGGTGCCGTCGCGGTGACGGGCGGCACCGGCCTTGGACGGGCGGTGCGCGGCGGGCTCGGCGGCGGCCGAAGGGCCACCGGGAGCGCTTGGGTGCGGGGTGGGTGGGCACACCGCCGTGCTGCGGGCACGGTGACGAGGGCCCGGCCGGCGTGGTTCCCGCGGCCCGCGTGCGTGGCCTTGCCGCACTTCGCGCAGGTGACTCGCCGGCACATGGCGGACTCGGCTTCTCGGGTGGCCGATCTCGCCGCCCGCCGCGCACGCCGCAGAATACCCCCAGGGGTACTCGTGCTATCGTGTGCATATACCCCCGGGGGTAACCCTGAACCGGTCTCGCAGCCGCCCGCCTCGGGTGCGGCGCGATGGCCGTGGACGACGGCTGCGACGGCGCCGCCGCGAGGGGCGGCCGTCATGACCGGCTGAACGCCCCTCCCGTCCGCCCTTCCCCAGTTCCGAGAGGTTGTGTGATGTCCCTGTTCCCCGCCGGCGAGGGCCGGGTCACCGTCGACGAGGCCGCCCGGTACACCCGGGGCGCCGACGCCCCGGCCGTTCTGCTCGATGTGCGTGAGCAGGACGAGTGGGACGCCGGCCACGCGCCCGGCGCCGTGCACGCGCCACTGTCCGCCCTGGCCGCCGGGGCGGCGCTGCCGGAGGCGGCACAGGCCCGGCCGCTGGTGGTGATCTGCCGCAGCGGGCAGCGCTCGCGGCGGACCGCCGAACTGCCGGCCGCGCGGGGCGCGCGGGTGGTGGACGTCCAAGGCGGCATGCGGGCGTGGGCCGCCGCCGGGTACCCGGTCGTGGACGAGCACGGGAACAGCGGCTCGATAGCATGACGACCCTGGTACTCGCGCTCGTCGCCGGCGCCGTCATCGGCCTGGCCCTGGGCGGCCTCGGCGGGGGCGGCAGCGTCCTCGCCGTACCGGCCCTCGTCTACCTCCTCGGCTTCACCCCGGCCGAGGCGACGACGGCCAGCCTGGTCATCGTCACCCTCACCTCGGTCACCGCGCTGACCGGGCACGCCCGGGACGGGAACGTCGTCTGGCGCACCGGACTGCTGTTCGCCGCGGCCGGCGTCCTGCCCGCGATGCTCGCCGGGGCCGCCGCCGGCCATCTGCCCCAGGCGGTGCTGACCATCGCCTTCTCGGTCATCGCCGCACTCGCCGCCGTGCGCATGCTGCGCCCCGCCCGCACCGGGCCCACCGGACCGGTGAGCGCGGGCAGGGCGGGGGCCGCGGGCGCCGGTCTGGGCGCCGTGACCGGGTTCCTGGGCGTGGGCGGCGGCTTCCTCGCCGTTCCCGCGCTGGTGGGCGTGGTCAAACTGCCCATGCGCCGGGCGGTCGGGACCAGCCTGCTGGTCATCACCATCAACTCGCTGGCCGCGCTCGGCGCCCGCGCCGGCACCGGGACGCACCTGGACTGGGCGGTCATCGCGCCGTTCACCGCGGCGGCCGTGCTCGGCGCCTGGGACGGCAAACGCCTGTCGCACAAGCTCAAGGGCGGGACGCTGCAACGCGTCTTCGCGTACGTCCTGCTCGCAGTCGCCGTGTTCATGCTCGTCGACGCGCTCCTCTGACCGCCTCGCCGCGGTCCGGCCCCCAACCGTCACCGCGCGGGACACCCCCACCCCCCGCTCCGGACAACACCGACACGCAAGGATCACCTCTGCCATGACCGTCACCGCCATGGATCCCCGCCAGGCCCAGAGCCGTCTGCACGAGTTCACCGTCATCGACGTCCGCACCCCCGGCGAGTACGCCGGCGGTCACGTCCCCGGCGCCCTGAACATCCCGCTGGACCAGCTCGACCGCGCGCTGCCCGACATCCGCCATGCCGCCGGGCGCGGCGAGCTCCTCGTGGTCTGCGCCTCCGGCGCCCGTTCCGAGAAGGCCTGCGCGCAGCTCGCCGCGCAGGGCATCCGTGCCGCGACCCTCGCGGGCGGCACCGGCGCCTGGGCCGCCCAGGGCCACGCGCTGGACCGCCCCCTGGCCTGCGACGTCAAGACGGCCTGGAGCATGGACCGCCAGGTCCGCCTCACCGCCGGATCGCTCGTCCTGCTCGGCCTGGCCCTCGGCGAGTTCGTCCACCCGGCCTTCCGGCTGCTGTCCGCCGGTGTCGCGGGCGGCCTGGTGTTCTCCGCCGTGACCGACACCTGCGGCATGGCCGCCATGCTCGGCAAACTGCCCTACAACCGGCCCGGCAAGGCCGACCTGGACGCCACGCTGGCCCGCCTGCGCGGCCGCTGACCCGCACGGTGTGCCGGGCGCCCCGGCGTACGGGACACCCGTCGCCGTCCCGACGGCCCCCGCCGCGCACCGCGAAGCGGGACCCGCCCCGCGGGCCCCGGCGCAACTCCCCGCCCGGGCACCCCGGTTCACGTATCCGTACCGTGTGCCAGTACCCAACGCTCCGTCATGCGGCGCAGGTCACAGCGTCCTGACCTGGCGGCAGATGCATCCGGTAGGCCGTTCCGTGCGTCTTGCCTTGTGCGGGGGCGGACAGTGAACGAGAGGGTCAGGGCATGATGGGGCGCGGTACGAGGCGGGGTGGGGCAGGCTGGGCGGCGGTCGCGGCGGCCGTCGCCACCGTGGTGGGGGCCTCCGTGCTGGGCCCCCTCGCCGGTACCAGCGCGGGTGGCGCGACCGCGAGCCGCTCCGGCGGCCGTACGCCGGTGACCGCCTCGCCCACCGCGCCGGCGCACCCCGGCTCACCCAAGCCGATCCCCGGCCAGACCTCCGTGCCCGACCCGGGGCTGCCCGCCCCGGTGGTCAACATGGACATCGCCCACGCCTCGGACAAGGGACCGCACGCCGTGGACATCACCATCGACGACGGCCCCGACCCGGTGTGGACCCCGCGCGTCCTGAAGGTGCTCAAGGACAACGGGGTCAAGGCCGTCTTCTGCATGATCGGGTCGAAGGCGGCCGAACACCCCGACGTGGTGCGGCAGGTCGTCGCGGCGGGACACCGGCTGTGCGACCACAGCGTCCACCACGACACGACGATGGACCACAAGTCCCGCTCCTTCCAGTACGCCGAGGTCGCCCAGGCGGCACGGATGATCGAACAGGCATCCGGCGGTGTGAAGCCGCAGTACTACCGGGCGCCGGGCGGTGCCTTCACCCCCTACAGCCGGCAGATAGCCGCCTCGGCGGGGATGCGCCCGCTCGGCTGGAACGTCGACTCGGACGACTACAAGCGGCCCGGTACGCAGACGATCGTGAACACGGTCGAGCGTGAACTGCCGGGCGGCCCCACCATCCTCTTCCACGACGGCGGTGGCGACCGCTCCGAGACCGTGGCGGCGCTCGCCGCGCTGCTGCCCCGGCTGAAGGCCCAGGGCTACACCTTCGGGTTCCCCGTGCGCTGAGCCGACGGGTGCGCTCCGCCGCCCGAGCCGACCTGATCGGGCGGGAGCGGCCTCAGGCGTCGGGGATCACATGCATCGCGGCCTCCTCCGCCGACGCGCCGGCGCCGTCGAGTCCCACGTCGGACGCGAACAGGTCGGACTCGGTGTTCTCGTGACTGCCTTCGTCCGGCGCGAGGAGGCGGCCCGCGCGCTCGGCACCGACCTCGTCGTCGATCGGCTCGCCGTCCGTGTCCCAGGTGTCACCGATCCCGTCGCCCTCCGGGACCCCGATGTCGGGCACCTCCTCCGCGAGGCGCTCGTCCAGGCTCTCCCCGCGCCACCGCTCCGACGCGGTGACCCCGGTGTGCTCCACGCCCCACGGTCTGTCCGGCGGCGAGTAGCCAGCGTCCAGTGCCTCGTCGCCGCCCCGGTAGTCCAAGGTGTCCGACGCGTCCAGCAGACCGGCGTCGTCGCGCACCTCCGACCCGTCCGGCTGGTACACGTCGTCACCCATCGCCTCGGCAGTCATCCGTGCCTCCGCCTTCCCTTCCGTATCCGCTTGTGTGTGCCGCGCCGATCGCGGGATCAGGTGCCGTCGCCCGCTCTGAGGGGGCTCAGCCGGGGCACCGACGCCTTGCCCGTGTCGGAGACCTCGCCACCGGTCCAGCGGACCGGGATCCAGGCCGTCTCGTCCGGCGGTGTGAGGCGCAGGACCGCCGGTGTCACGGTGGTGACACCGGTGAGCGCCGGGTTGGTGTACGTCATCGCCGACCAGGCCGAGGCTCCCGGGGCCAGCGTCACGGTCCGCCTCGCCTCGCCGGTGGCCCGCTCCGGATCCGGGGTGACCGCCTCGCCCCGGCCGTTGACGAACGCCACTCCCGGGAAGCCGCGGACCGTACAGGCGTGGTCGGACGCGTTGGTCAGGACGAGGGCGAAGTTCGACTGACCGGCTCCGGGGTGGTCGGCGCCGACGGAGGCCCTCAGCTCGGAGGTGTGGCAGCGGCGCCCCGTCGCCGGCCTGGCGGGCTCCGACGACGCCGTACCGGTGCCGGGGGAGGTGGTCGGGGACGGGCCCGAGGCGCCGTCGCCGGCGGGCCCCGTGGCGGTGGGGCCGCCGGTCGGCGAGGCGGAGCCGGCCACGGGCGGACTGCCGCCCGCGGCGCCGTCGTCGCTCCGGCTCGTGCAGCCGCTCAGCACGGCGCACCCGAGGAAGAGGCCGGGCACGAGGAGTCGCAGCGTCATGCCGCTTCCCGGGATCGGCGGCGCCGGGCCCGTGTCGGGCTGTGTCATCGAGCTGTCCTCTCGTAGGGGTGTGGTGCCACGCCCGGCCCCGCGGGACCGGGGGCCGAGCGGCTCAGTGACCGGGGCGAACGGAACGGACGGCCCTCAGGATCAGGTCGGTGACCGGGCCGGGATCGGTCACCGACACGGCGTGCGGGGCGCGGACGGTGACGGTGCGGGCGCGGGCGCGCTCGGCCATCCACCGCTCGGCGGCCGGCGGGATGTTGCGGTCCTCGCTCGCGACGAGGTACCAGCTGGGGATGTCCCGCCACGCGGCGGCGGTGGCCGGCTCCTGGAGCGCGGCGAGGGTGATCGGGCGTTGCCCCGCGGCCATGACGTGCGCGGTTTCGACCGGCACACCGGCCGCGAACTGCTCGCGGAACAGGTCCTTCCTGATGACCAGTTCGGCCCCTTGTCCGCCGTCCGGCAGCGGGTAGTACCGGGTGACGGTGGCCTGGCCCAGGGTGCTGCCGGGGAACCTGTCGGTGAGCTGGAGCGCGCTCTCCCCGACCTCGGGCACGAAGGCGGCGATGTACACCAGGGCCTCGACCTGTCGGGCGCCGGCCGCGGCCTGACTGATGACCGCGCCGCCGTAGGAGTGCCCGACCAGCACGATCGGGCCGGTGACGCTGTCCAGGACGCTGCGGATGTAGGCGGCGTCGCTCGCCAGCCCGCGCAGCGGCAGGGCCGGTGCCAGGACGCGGTGGCCCTGCCGGAGCAGGCGCTCGACGACACCGCTCCAACTGGAGGCGTCGGCGAACGCGCCGTGGATCAGGACGACCGTGGGTGCGTCCGGGCGCCGGTGCGGTCGGCGCGGCCGGTCGGCGGCCGCCGCCGGCACGGAGAACGCGGCGCCCGCGGTGCCCAGCGCGGCGGCGCCGGCCAGGAGGGACGCGGTCACGGTACGGCGTGAGACGGGTGAGTTCATGGTTCGCTCTCTGCGGAGGGGGACGGCCGTTTCGGCACGGCCGGACGGTCGGGCGTGGGCGCGGCGGGCGCCTCAGGCGGAGGTGGCCCGGACGGCTTCCTCGATCAGCTCGACGACGCGCTCGGGGTGGGAGAGCATCACCAGGTGGGAGGAGTCGACCTCGACGGTGGTCATGCCGGCCCGCTGGTAGCCGTAGCGCTCCACGTCCGGGTTGATGGTGTGGTCCGAGGAGGCGACCAGGCCCCAGGAGGGCTTGGTCTTCCAGGCGGCGGCCGGGGCCGCGTCGGCGAACGCCTGGGCCGCGAGCGGGCGCTGGGAGACGGCGAGGACCTCGGCGAGGCGGTGGTCGACGTCGGCGGCGAAGATGGCCGGGAACTTGTCGGGCCGTACCGACACGTCGGTGCCGGTCTCGGTCGAGCCCTCGATGGGGAACGGCGTGTAGACGAGCGCGGCGGCGAGGTCGGAGTCCGGGAAACGGCCCTGCAGTTCGCCGAGGCTCTCACCCTTCTCCAGGGCGTAACCGGCCAGGTACACCAGCGCCTTGACGTTGTCCTCGGTGCCCGCGACGGTGATGACGGCGCCGCCGTAGGAGTGGCCGACCAGCACGACGGGGCCGGGGATCTGGCGGACGACCGAGGCGATGTAGGCGGCGTCGCCGATCAGGCTGCGGTTGGGGACGGCGGGGGCGACCACGTCCAGGCCGCGGGCGATCAGCCGGGGGATCACCTGCGCGTAGCTGGAGGCGTCGGCGAACGCGCCGTGGACGAGGACGACGGTCGGCTTGGGCGAAGGAGACATGGGAGGACTCGCTTTCTGGTGTCGTGGTCGGCGCCCCGAACGGCCTGCCGGCCGGGGCGCTGGAGGGTGTCGAGCGAGATGCCGCTGGTATGCGGGGAAACCTAGTGGCGAACGATGAGGGGTTTTTGCCGCTCAGTGCCCTGGTGCCGCACTGTCCGTGCGCACCGCCCGGGTACGCCGTCGCGCGGTCGTCGGCTCACGGCCGTGGGACGTTGCGGAGGTTCGCCCGGGCCAGGTCGATCATGCGTCCGACGCCGCCCGTGAGGACGGTGCGGCCGGCGGACAGCGCGAAGCCGGTGACCTGTTCGGTGGTGATCCTGGGCGGCAGCGCGAGGGCGTTGGGATCGGTGACCACGTCGACCAGCGCCGGCCCGTCGTGGGCGAACGCCTCCCGCAGGGCCTCGCGCACCTGCGCGGGCTTTTCGACCCGGATGCCGCGCGCGCCGGCGGCGGTGGCGATGGCCGCGAAGTCGGTGTGCGGGTAGCCGGTGCCGTGCGGCGGCAGGCCGTCGACCATCATCTCCAGGTCGACCATGCCCAGCGAGGAGTTGTTGAAGACGACCACCTTCACCGGCAGGCCGTACTGCACGAGCGTGAGGAAATCGCCCATCAGCATGGAGAATCCGCCGTCGCCCGAGAGGGACACGACCTGCCGTGAGCGGTCGAGGAACTGGGCGCCGATCGCCTGGGGCAGCGCGTTGGCCATGGAGCCGTGCACGAAGGAGCCGAGGACGCGGCGCCGGCCGTTCGGGGTCAGGTAACGGGCCGCCCACACACAGCACATGCCGGTGTCCACGGTGAACACCGCGTCGGCGGCGGCCTCCTCGTCCAGCACGGACGCCACGTACTCGGGGTGGATCGGGGTGTGTCCGCCGACGTCGTGGGTGTACGCCCCGACGGCGCCCTCGAGTTCGCGGACGTGGTGACGCAGCATCCGGTCGAGGAACCGGCGCGACGGCTTCTCCCGTACGGCGGGGGTCAGGCAGCGCAGCGTCTCGCGCACGTCCCCCCATACGGCGAAGTCCAACTGCGTGCGGCGCCCGAGCCGTTCGGGCTGGATGTCGACCTGCACGGTCCGCACGTGGCGCGGCAGGAACTCCGTGTACGGGAAGTCCGTGCCGAGGAGCAGCAGCAGATCGCACTCGTGCATCGCCTCGTGGGCGGCGCCGTAGCCCAGCAGGCCGGACATGCCGACGTCGTACGGGTTGTCGTACTGGATGTGCTCCTTGCCGCGCAGGGCGTGGCCCACGGGGGCCTTCACCTTCCCGGCGAACGCCATCACCTCCGCGTGGGCGCCTTCGACGCCCCGGCCGCAGAACACCATCACCTTCTCGGCGGCGTCCACCAGTTCGGTCAGCCGGGCCAGTTCGCCGTCCGCGGGCCGGACCGTCGGCCGGTCCAGCGGCAGGTGGAGTTCCGCCCCGCCGGCCGGGGCGTGCTCGCCGGCCACGTCCCCGGGCATCGACACCACCGACACACCGCGCCGGCCGACCGCGTGCTGGATCGCCGTCTGCACCACCCGGGGCATCTGCCGGGGCGAGGAGACCAGTTCCGAGTAGTGGCTGCACTCCTGGAACAGCCGGTCGGGATGGGTCTCCTGGAAGTAGCCGGTGCCGATCTGGCCGCTCGGGATCTGCGCCGCCAGCGCGAGGACGGGTGCCATCGAGCGGTGGGCGTCGAACAGACCGTTGATCAGATGCAGGTTGCCCGGCCCGCACGACCCCGCGCACGCCGCGAGCCGTCCGGTCAGCTGGGCTTCGGCACCGGCGGCGAAGGCCGCGACCTCCTCGTGCCGGACCTGGATCCACTCCAGGCGGTCGTGCCGTCTGACCGCGTCGACGACGGGGTTCAGGCTGTCCCCGACCACCCCGTACATCCGGCGCACGCCGGCACGGGCAAGGAGGTCGACGTACTGCTCGGCTACGGACTGTCGGGCCATGGTGCTCCTCGGATGGTCGCTCACGGGGCCGCGCCAGGCTAAGGAGACGCCGGGGGAGCCGGTTGCCCCTGCGTGCACCGCTCAGCGACCCGTAGCGCACCGCCCGCGCCCCGGCCGTGGCCCGCGGACGGCCGTGCGCGAACCGGGCGCGCCCGCTGTCGTGGGCGCGCCCGGTTCGCGACGGGTCGCGGGTCCGGTGGCTCGGGCGGCCACCCGCGGATCAGGCCTCGGCGGAGTCGTCCGCGGGCGCCAGGAGCACGGCGACACGGCTGTGGTGGGCGACGCTGTCGCTGACGCGGGGGTTGACGAGCGCTTCGAGCGAACCGCGGTGGTGGGGGCTGAGGATCAGGAGGTCGGCCTGCCACTCCTCGGCGGCGGCGGAGATGGAGGTGGCGATCTGGGTCGTCAGCCCAAAGGCGACGGTGCCCTCCGCCTCGACGCCCGCGTCACGCAGCGCGGCGAGTGCCTCGTCGAGGATGGCCTTGGCCTCCGCGTCGTCCTCCAGGGGCACCACGGCGGCAAGCGTGGCCGAGGACGGGGCGACGTGCAGAACGCTGACCTTGGCCCCGGTCAGCCGGGCCATGTCACCGGCGAGGCGTATGACGGAGTGGCGGGCGGGGCTGGGGTCGACAGCGACTAGAATGCGCTGGAACATTGCTTATGTCCTTTTTCTGAGTGTGTATCAAGTACTGCGGGCATCGAGCATCCTGCTGAACAAACTGTGGGTGCCGTTATGTTCCGCGCGCTCCGGTGTCCGGCGTTTCTCCCGGGACAGTGAATCCCGTACGACGCCGGTTGTGTGCCGCGCGCCGGGCGGAAGTGCCTTGCCGGGCAAAACTCCGTGCGTTGTGCGACAAGACCCCTGGTCACCGCTTTTTAGGGTCGCGGGAAGGAATCGCGACACCGCCCTGAGAGGGCCGCGATTCTCATGGCCGGCGGCGCCCCATTCCGTATCGCCGAATCCTGTGCCGCCCGCCTTCCTCCCCTGGTGAAAGGAATCCCCATGCCCCCGGAAAATACAACGCCGAGCACACAATTCGGCGTCTTCACGGTCGGTGATGTCACGCCGGACCCGACCACGGGGCGGGTGCCGTCCGAGCGTGAGCGGATCAAGGCGATGGTCGCGATCGCGTTGAAGGCGGAGGAGGTTGGTCTGGACGTGTTCGCGACGGGGGAGCACCACAATCCGCCGTTCGTGCCGTCGTCGCCGACCACGATGCTCGGTTACATAGCCGCGCGCACCGAGAGGCTGGTCCTGTCCACGTCGACCACGCTGATCACGACGAACGACCCGGTGAAGATCGCGGAGGATTTCGCGATGCTCCAGCATCTGGCGGACGGGCGGGTGGACCTGATGATGGGCCGGGGCAACACCGGTCCGGTGTATCCGTGGTTCGGCAAGGACATCCGCGAGGGCATCAACCTGGCGGTGGAGAACTACGCGCTGCTGCGCCGGCTGTGGCGTGAGGACGTCGTGGACTGGGAGGGGAGGTTCCGCACGCCGTTGCAGGGCTTCACCTCGACGCCGCGCCCGCTGGACGGGGTGGCGCCGTTCGTGTGGCACGGTTCGATCCGTTCGCCGGAGATCGCCGAGCAGGCGGCCTACTACGGCGACGGCTTCTTCCACAACAACATCTTCTGGCCCATGGGGCACACCCGGCGGATGATCGAGCTGTACCGCAACCGGTACGCCCACTACGGGCACGGCACGCCGGAGCAGGCGATCGTCGGGCTGGGCGGTCAGGTGTTCATGCGCCGGAACTCGCAGGACGCGGTGCGCGAGTTCCGGCCGTACTTCGACAACGCCCCGGTGTACGGGCACGGTCCGTCGCTGGAGGAGTTCACCGAGCAGACCCCGCTGACGGTGGGTTCCCCGCAGCAGGTGATCGAGCGGACCCTGTCCTTCCGGGAGTACGCCGGCGACTACCAGCGCCAGCTGTTCCTGATGGACCACGCGGGGCTGCCGCTGAAGACCGTCCTGGAGCAGCTGGACATGCTCGGCGAGGAGGTCGTGCCGGTGCTGCGCGCGGAGTTCGCGAAGAACCGCCCGGCCGGCGTGCCGGACGCCCCCACCCACCGGTCCCTGCTCGCCGCGAAGGACGCCAAGGACACGCAGGACGCCAAGGACACGCAGGACGCGAACGGCGTCGAGGGCGCGAAGGAGGAGAGCACCGTATGAAGCTCGTCGTCGTGTCGGCGGGACTGAGCGTCCCGTCCTCCACCCGGCTGCTCGCCGACCGGCTGGCCGCGGTCGCCGCCCCCGCGGCCACCGCCCCCGAACCCCAGCCGGCCGGTGTCCGGGTGATCGAGGTGCGCGACCTCGCGGTGGAGATCGCGCACAACCTCACCAACGGGTTCCCCGAGAAGCACCTGGCCGGTGCCTTCGACGCGGTGGCCGAGGCCGACGGGCTGATCGTCGTCACCCCGGTGTTCTCCGCGTCGTACAGCGGGCTGTTCAAGTCCTTCTTCGACGCGCTGAGCGTGCACGACGAGGGCGCCCTGGCCGGGAAGCCAGTGCTGCTCGCCGCGACCGGCGGCACCGCGCGGCACTCCCTGGTCCTGGACCACGCGCTGCGCCCGCTCTTCTCCTACCTGAAGGCCGTCGTCGTCCCCACCGGGGTCTACGCCGCCTCCGAGGACTGGGGAGCCGAGGGACTCGACCGCCGGATCGCACGGGCCGCGGGCGAACTGGCGGCCCTGATGGGCGGTTTCGCCACGGTCCCGCGGCCCGCCGGACAGAGTCTGGAACCGGTGCCGTTCGAGCAGCGGCTCGCCGCGCTGGACCGGCGTCCCGGCCCTGCCCCGTCGCACCCCGCCACGGAGCTGTGACACCTCGGGCCCACGGAAGGAGAGGTCGATGAGGACTCGGACGAAGCCGCTGCTGCGGGTATGGGAATGGCAGGCCGAGGCCGCGTGCCGGGGCATGGACAGCGCCGTCTTCTTCTCGCCCGCCGGCGAACGCGGCCGGGCCCGCCGGCGCCGCGAGGAGGCGGCGCGGGAGATCTGCGGCAGCTGCCCGGTGAGCGGCCCCTGCGGTCGCTTCGCCCTGACGTCCCGGCAGACCTACGGTGTGTGGGGCGGGTACACCGAGGCCGAACGCCGTTCCACGGTCCCGGTGAACACGGAGTAGCCGAACGGGGCGGGCGCCCGGACAAGCCGTTGCGCCGCGCCCCTTCGAAGCCGGGCGGACCCCACCCGCCCGGCTTCCGTGGCTTCCCGGTCAGCCCCCGGGCTCAGGCCGGGGGACCGCTTGGACGCCCCGTCCCGGGGACCCCCGCCTCGCCCGCGTCCCGCTCCTCGGCGGTGACCACGGGACCGGCCGTGGCGTCGAAGGCATGGGTCACCTCGGGCACGCTGCCTGCCACGAGCAGAGCCCGGGCCCGCTCCTCGAAACGGCGGTCGTTGGCCGTGAGCCGGCTGTGGTGCTGGGCCAGGTGCTCGGACCAGGAGGCCACCAGATAGTTCTCGACGAACCGCTCCGGATCACGGCCGTCCTGGTAGAGACCCCAGGACAGGGCGCCGGTGCGGCGCCGGGAGCGGGCCACGTGCCGCATGCGGTCGCTGAAGGCGGCCCGGTTCTCGCGGGCCACCCGGTACGTCACGGACACGAGCACCGGGCCGTCGGCCGGGCCGGGTTCGAACACCATGGGCGGCACCGGCCAGTGGTCGGAGAGGCTCGGATCGATCCCGTCCACGCTGTGCAGCGGCCAGCGGCGCACACTCAGCGCACCGGCCACCAGCAGCCCGGCCCCCGCCAGCAGGGCGACGGTCAGTCCCAGCCCGTCGGCCAGCGCGCCCCAGGCGGGCGCGGTCAACGCCTGCCCGCCCTGGAACACCACCAGATAGATGGCGAGCCCCCGGCCCCTCACCCAGCCGGGCAGCCGCTGCTGGACGGCGGCGTTCAGGGTGGACAGCACGCCGATCCAGGCCAGCCCGGCGGGCAGCAGGGCCGCCGCCGCGAGCCAGGGAAGACGGGTCGTGGCCAGCACCACCAGCGTCGCGGCGAAGACCACCGCCCCGGCGGCCAGCGTGCCGTTGGCACCCAGCCGGCGCCGGAGCACGGGAAGCGCGAAGGCACCGCCGACCGCGCCCGCCCCGACGACCCCGAGCAGCAGCCCGTACCCGCCCGAGCCGAGCCCCAGCGAACGGCTCGCGACGAGGGGCAGCAGCGACCACAGGGCGGCCCCGCCCGGAATGAACAGGGCCGTGCGCAGCAGGACCCGGCGCACACCGGGAGCGTGCCGGACGTAGCGGCGGCCGGCCTGCACGGCCGCGAAGACCCCTTCGCCCTGCCCGGTGGGCCGGTGCGCCGCCGGCCGCCGCCACAGCAGCAGCACTCCCGCGATGCCCAGGTACGACAGGGCGTTGAAGGCGAAGACCCAGCCCGCGCCCGCGGCGGCGACCACCGCGCCGCCGAGGGCCGGGCCGACGGCACGGGCGAGGTTCATGTTCACGGCGCCCAGCGCGGCCGCCTGCCCCAGCTGCTCGCGCGCCACGAGTTCCGGCTGGATCGCCTGCCAGGCCGGACCCATCAGCGCCGTACCGCAGCCCAGCAGGAAGGTGAGGGCGAGCAGCGGGCCGGGCGCGAGCGCCCCCCGGAAGGCGAGCACCGTGAGCACGGCGGAGACGGCGAGCATGGCGAACTGGGCCGCGAGCAGCACCTTCCGGCGGTCGTGGCGGTCGGCCAGCACACCGGACGGCAGCGCGAGCAGGACGACCGGCAGGCTGGACGCGGTCTGCACCAGCGTCACCAGGGCGGCGCCGTGCCCGACGAGCAGCCACTGGGCGCCGACCGTCTGCATCCAGCTGCCGGTGTTGGACACCAACTGCGCGATCCACAGCGCGCGGAAGACGCGCGCCGCGAGCGGCGCCCAGGCCGAGTCCGCTGCCCGCTTCACGACTGCGGCCTCGTCCAGTCGGCGTCCGAGGACCAGTGGCGGCGGACGGCGACCAGCGCCGCCGCGAGCAGCACCAAGGCGAGCGCCACCACGAGCAGCAGCGAGGCGTGCCGCAGGAGCAGGGCGCCCACCAGGGCCCCCAGGAACATGGCCAGGACGGACAGGATCCGCCGGCCGGGCCGGGGGGCCGCCCCGCCGGCCGGGACGGAGTCGGCGGCCAGCCCGGTCAGGGTCAGCGTCAGCACGGTCGTGGTCAGGTCCGGGACGCCCAGGCGCCGCGCGACGGCGTTCTGGAGCCCCATGGCGATGCCCAGCAGCACGACGAGGGCGTACTTCACCGGCCCGGTGACCTCGTCGTGGCCGAGCGCGACGGCGAGCACCGCGCCGGCGACCAGGACCGTCTGGACCGCGGTGGCCGCGGTCAGCATCCGCCCGCGGTGCGCCGCGTAGCGGGTGGCGAAGCGCCCTCCCGCCAGCGCTCCGGCGAGGAACGAGGCCATCGACACCAGGGACGCGGGCGCGGACAGGCCCGGCGCGCCCGCCAGGGCGAAGCCCAGGAAGACGACGTTGCCGGTCATGTTGGCGACGAAGACGTGCCCGAGCGCCAGATAGGTGACGGCGTCGATCAGACCGGTCACCACGGTCAGTCCCAGCATCAGCGGGGGCAGCGGCCCGTGCCGGTCGCCCTTCGGCGGGACCAGGGTGCGGGCGGCGTCGGTCAGCA
The DNA here is from genome assembly GCF_051980735.1 of Streptomyces sp. SCPE 10. Taxonomy (NCBI): domain Bacteria; kingdom Bacillati; phylum Actinomycetota; class Actinomycetes; order Kitasatosporales; family Streptomycetaceae; genus Streptomyces; species Streptomyces sp. SCPE 10. The sequence goes on from NZ_CP197069.1 coordinate 6,236,147, forward strand.
GTCCGCGCATGCCGTCACCTCCCGTCCGCGACGGGGGCGGCGGCGGGCGCGTGACCCAGCACGGCGCGGGTGAGCAGCCCGCTGGCCGGGCCGACGACGATCGCCGCCAGGGAGGTCCACAGCGGCCAGGAAGCCGCCCCGAGGAGGCGGTCCAGCGACCAGCGGCCCGCCCCGGTGAGCGCGAGGACCGCGGCGACGGTGACGAGGACCAGCGGGTACTCGTAACCGTCGTTCTGCACCCACAGTCCCTTGTGCCACTTGACGGTGCCGGCCACCGTCATCACGCCCATGGCGGCCATCGCCGCCAGGGGGGTGAGGAGGCCGGCCGCCAGGAACAGGCCGGCACCGATCTGGCTGCCGCCCGCCACGAGGGCGGTGAGCCGCCCGCCGCGGAAGCCGTCGCGGCGGAACTCCTCGGTTCCCCCGGCCAGCCCGTTGCCGCCCAGCCGGAAACTGACCTTCTGCACCCCGTGTCCGGCGATGAGGATTCCCACCACCAGCCGGAGCACCAACAGTCCGCTGTCCATTGCGTTCTCTGCCTGTTCCTGACGTCCGTCGTCAACCGTGGGATGGGTGTCAGCCGGCGGCGTGCTCGCCGATGACGGCCTGCGCGTAGACGACGCCCAGGCCGTAGGTGCCGCCGTGCTCCTTCACGACGTCCATGACCGGCAGGTACGTCTCCGCGCGCGCCCAGTCGCGCTGGAGTTCGAGCAGCACCTGCACCCAGGTCACCGGCACCACCCCGGCCTGGACCATCCGCTGGACGGCGTGCTCGTGCGCCTGCGGGCTGACACCGCCCGAGGCGTCGGTGACGACGTAGACCTCGTAGCCCTGGGCGAGCGCCGACAGGGCGGGCAGCACCACGCAGACCTCGGTCCACAGACCGGCGATGACCAGCTTCTTGCGACCGGTCGCCTTGACGGCCTCGACGAAGGCGGGGTCCTCCCAGGCGTTCATCGTGGTGCGGTCGACGATCTTCTGGTCGGGGTAGACGTCCGCGAGCTGCGGCATGAGCGGGCCGGAGAAGGACTCGGCGGCCACCGTGCTCAGGACGACCGGCACGTCGAAGACCTTGGCGGCCTTGGCCAGGCCCACGGTCGCGTTGATGATGGCGGTGCGGTCGCCGCTGCCCGTGCCGAAGAACATCTGCGGCTGGTGGTCCACGAACAGCACCGCGCAGTTGTCGGGAGTCAGCAGGTCCGGGCCGGGAGCGGCGGTGACGTCGGCGATGTTGACCATGAGTATGCCTTTCATAGCTGGGTTGCAGCGGTCGCGGACGGTCGTCCGGGACCGGGGGAGGGAAAGTCCTGGGGTCGGATCGCGGCGGACGCGACCGGCTCGGCGCGACCGGCTCAGAGGGAGAAGCAGGGGTCGAAGACCGGGGTGTCCTGCTCGGGCGCGAGGCCGCGGCGGGCACGCCACTGGCGGTGCAGCTCCGACTCGGCGGCGGCCTCGCCGAGCAGTTCGGCCTGGCGCACACCCGACCTGCCCGCGGGCGGGCCCGCCTGGTAGCCGCCGAAGTGCGCCACCGGGCTCCACTCGGGTGTCACCGGAGGCATCTCCTCGTCCATGCCCTCGTACTCGCGGGCGCCGTAGACGACCCGGCCGCCGACGACCGTCAACAGGGCTTCGATGTGCGGGATCTCCGGGTCCGTGACCGCGAAGTAGTCCTCCGACAGCACGCTGAGGTCACCGAGGAAGCCGGGACGCAGCACGCCCTTGCGGTCCTGCTCGCCGGTGAGCGCGGCACCGGCCGTGGTGAACATCTCCAGCGCCGTCTCCCGGTCGACCCGGTTGTGCGGCGGGTGGATGGTCAGGTCGCCGACGGTGCGGCCGGTGACCAGCCAGTGCAGCGCGATCCACGGGTTGTACGAGGAGACGCGGGTGGCGTCGGTCCCGGCGGCCACGGTCAGGCCCCGGCCGAGCATCGCACGGATCGGCGGGGCGTCCGCGGCGGCCCCGATGCCGTACCTGCGGACGAACGCCTCGCCCTGGAACGACAGCCGGTTCTGCACCGACATGGCGCCGCCGAGGGCGACGACGCGGTCGAGGCTGTCGGCCGACACGGTCTCCGCGTGGTCGAACAGCCAGCGGTTCGGGCCGGGGAAGAGCCCCTCCGCGGCGAGCTTCTCGAACACCGCGAGGTCGCGGCGGATCGTCTCGTCGTAGGTGGCGTGCAGACGAAAGCCCCAGTCGTTCTCCATGAGGAGACGCACGGCCTTCTCGAACTCCACCTCGTAGTCCGGGGCGTGCTCGGGGCGCGGCTCGGCGAAGTTCTCGAAGTCCGCCGCCGCCCAGGTGAGGTTCTCGCCGGCGCCGTTGAGCCGGAGCCACTCGTCGCCGTCCTCGGGGCGGACCATGGCGATCCAGCGGGTGAGGTCGTCGATCTCCTGGCCCGCGGTCTGCGGGAACAGGTGGTAGGCGATGCGCAGCGACAGCTCGCCGTCCCGGGCGAGTTCCGTGACCGTCTCGTAGTTCTCCGGGAAGTTCTGGAACCCGCCGGCCGCGTCGATCGCCGAGGTGAGCCCGAACCGGTTCAGCTCCCGCAGGAAGTGACGGGTCGACGCCTTGCGGTGCTCATCGTCCAGCACCGGCGCCTTGGCCAGCGTCGAGTAGAGGATCAGGGCGCTGGGCGCCGCCAGCAGCATGCCCGTGGGTTCACCGGTGCGGCCGCGCACGATCTGCCCGCCGCGCGGGTCGGGGGTGTCCTTGCCGTAGCCCACCGCCTTGAGGGCCGCGCGGTTGAGGATCGCGGCCTGGTACAGATGCAGGACGAAGACCGGGGTGTCCGGTGCGGCGGCGTTCAGCTCGGCGACGGTGGGCAGCCGCCGTTCGGCGAACTGCTCGGCCGACCAGCCGCCGACCACGCGCACCCACTGGCCCTTGGGCGTGCGGGCCGCCTGCTCGCGCAGCATGGCCAGGCCCTGGCGCAGGGAGCGGACGCCGTCCCAGCGCAGCTCCAGCACGTAGTTGAGGCCGCCGCGGATCACGTGCAGATGGGCGTCGTTGAGACCGGGGATCACCCTGCGCCCGAGCGCGTCGATCACCCTCGTGGCGGGCCCGACCTGGTCGGCCACGTCCTTGTCGCCGCCGACGGTGGTGACGACACCGTCGCGGATGGCGATCGCCTCGGCCTGCGGGAGGCGGGGATCACCGGTATGGATCTTGGCGTTGCGGACGATCAGGTCCGCCGCGTCGTCGGTGGCGCGGGGGATCAGCCCGCCGACCGGCATCGTGGACACCTTTCGACAACCTCCTGCGGGGCGCACAGCGTGGGATGGGGACCGGGCCGCGTCCGAGTCCGCCTGGGAACCGGCAAGGTGCACGAGGGGCCGTGCCGCGGCTGCTTCGCCGAGCACGCTAAGACCGGCCGCACCGGCCCGGTTTCTGGTCAGCGCACCGGCGTTTGCCCGTGAGCGCACGGCGGATCGGGACCGTGCGCGGTGGGATCAGGACCGGTGCGCGCAGGGGCAACGGCGGCCCGTTTCGCGGTCCTAGCGTGGGGGGAGCACGGCCCGGCGGATCTGCGCACCGGGGCGGCCCGCGTCGCCGGAGACACCGGCGCACACCTGAATCAGGAGTTCCCCATGTCCTACGTCTACGAGCCGGTCGAGCCGGTCCTGGAGCCGGCCGCGGCCGCGTTCGCCGAGGCGACCGCCAACCCGCCCTACCTGTTCGACCTGGCCCCGGCCGAGGGCCGCAAGGCCGTCGACGAGGTGCAGTCCGGCGACATCGCCAAGCCCGCGGTGGACGAGGAGTGGATCACCGTCGAGGGCGGTCCGACCGGCAGCGTCCGCGCCCGGATCGTCAAGCCGGCCGGCGCCGAGGGCACCCTGCCGGTGGTGCTGTACATCCACGGCGCCGGCTGGGTCTTCGGCAACGCCCACACCCACGACCGCCTGGTCCGGGAACTCGCCGTGGGCGCGAACGCGGCCGTCGTCTTCCCGGAGTACGACCTGTCTCCCGAGGCCCGCTACCCCGTCGCCATCGAGCAGAACTACGCGGTCGCCCAGTGGATCGTCCGGCAGGGCGGGACCAAGGGCCTGGACGGTGCCCGGCTGGCCGTGGCCGGTGACTCCGTCGGCGGCAACATGAGCGCGGCACTGACGCTCATGGCCAAGGAGCGCGGGGATGTCGCCCTGGTGCAGCAGGTGCTGTTCTACCCGGTCACCGACGCGAGCTTCGACACCGGCTCCTACCACCAGTTCGCGACCGGCTACTTCCTGCGCCGCGACGGCATGCAGTGGTTCTGGGACCAGTACACGACGGACGAGGCGGAGCGGGCGCAGATCACCGCCTCCCCGCTGCGCGCCACCACCGAGCAGCTCACCGGTCTGCCCCCGGCCCTGGTCATCACCGCCGAGGCCGACGTGCTGCGCGACGAGGGCGAGGCCTACGCGGGCAAGCTCCGCCGGGCCGGGGTGCCCGTCACCGCCGTGCGCTACTCCGGCGTGATCCACGACTTCGTGATGCTCAACGCCCTGCGCGAGACCAACGCCGCCGACGCGGCCATCAAGCAGGCGGCCTTCGTCCTCCACTCCGCCCTGCACGCCTGATCCGCGACGCGGCGCCCCACCCGGTCGCCCCGGAAGGCCGCGCGGACCCCCTCGGGGGCTCGCGCGGCCTTCGCGCGTGTGCCGGCGGCGTACCGGGGGAGCGCCGTGCGCTGACGGGCACCGGCGTGTGCGCTGCCGGGCAAGCCGGGGCCGTGGGGCCGCATAGCGTCAGCAGGGTACGCACAGCACGGCACCGCAGGAGGCGGAAGACATGACCACCAGCTCTCATCACGTGAGCGGCAGCCAGCCGTGGCTGCACCAGAAGGGCGAGGTGATCCAGGACTTCGGGACCGTCAAGCAGTTTCCGCTCGGGCTTTCCTACGAGGCCCGGATGTACTCCTGCCAGCGTCTGAACAAGGTCCTGGCGGACACGCAGATCCTGTACGGCCTCTACAAGAAGCACCACTGGCTGATGCGGGGCGCGACCTTCTACCAGCTGCACCTGGTGCTGGACAAGCACGCGGGTGAGCAGCTGGAGCTGATCGACACCCTCGCCGAACGCGTCCAGTCGCTCGGCGGCGTCGCCGTGGGCGACCCCCGGCACGTCGCGGAGATCACCTCGATCCCGCGGCCCCCGGACGGCGTGGAGGAGGTCCCGGCGATGCTGTCGCGGCTGCTGGAGGCCCACGAGGCCATCCTCATCGAGGCCCACGACGCCGCCGCGCGCACCGCCGAGCTGGGCGACGACGGCACCAACGACCTCCTCGTCTCCCAGGTGATCAGGACCGGCGAGCTCCAGTCCTGGTTCCTGGCCGAACACCTGGTGGACACGCCCCTCGTGCGCTCCTGAACCCTGCGCGAGGCGGGCCCTGTCGGAGGGGCCTGCACCCGGCGTGAGCCGCACCGGAGTACTCCGGTGCGGCTTCGGTCCAGCGCCGGTCTCACTGCGTTCACAGCCGCATATCCGCTGGGCGCGCAGGCACGCCCCCCGCCGCTCTTCGACGCGCCGGCGACTGTGTGGCACGGAGCGGGCCCACGCGATCACCCCGGCCGGGGCCGCCGGGAAGCCATGGAGCAGCCGGTCCACACCGACGGAGCCGCGGCATGAACACGGAACACTCCGCGGCCGACCGGGCCGACCGGGCCGGGCGGGACAGCGCCGGATCCGCGATGATCGTCGAGCCGACCCGCGGGCGGCACGGCAGGGTGGTTCTGGGTCCACCCCGAAGGGGGTGCTGGACCGCTGGTGGGCCGAACGGGCCGTTCATAGCGTTGTGTTCATGATGGATGACACGGACGAAGCACGAAAAGGTGCCACCCGGCGGACGGCGCTGCGTGGGCTGGGACTCGCGGTGGGCGGCATGGCGCTGGCCACCGGGCCCGGAACCTCGCCGGCCCAGGCGGCGCCGCGTCGCGGGCTCGCAACGTATGTGCTGGTGCACGGAACCCACAGCGCCGGCGCGTTCTGGATGCCGATCGCGCGGCAACTGGTGCTGCGCGGCCACCGCGTCGTCATGGTGGACCAGCCGCGGCACGGCGCGGAGGCTTTCGTGGCGGAGTCGTACCAGCGGCAGGACCTCGCGGCGATGGCGGTCGAGCCCTCCCCGCTGAAGGGCCTCGGGCTGGACGACTACGAGGCGCGCGTCACCGGCATCGTGCGGCAGGCCGCGCGGAACGGCCCGGTGGTGCTGGTCGGGCACAGCCTGGGTGGCGTGTCGGTCAGCCGTGTCGCCGACGCCGTCCCGCACCTGCTTCACCACATCTGCTACATGGCGGCCTTCTGCCCCAGCCGCGTCCTGCCCACGGCGGACGCCTGCACGGCGGCACCCGAGAACGCGAACGCCGTCAGCCCGGTGGAGCTGACGGTGGGGGACCCGGACCGGCTCGGGGTGTTGCGGCTGAACTTCCGTACGGGTGTCAGCGGTGAGTTGGCCCTCCTGAAGGAGATGATCTGCGCGGACTACCCCGACGCCGACTTCCGCCGGATACTGGCCGGCATGCAGACCGACGAGCCCGTCGCCGCCTATGCGGGCCGAGCGGTCGGCCGGGCCGGCACCTGGGGGCGCATTCCCCGCACGTACCTGCGTTTCGGCAGGGACCGTACGATCGCCACCGCGCTCCAGGACAGAATGATCGCGGAAGCCGACGCGTCCACACCCGGCAACCGCTTCCGCGTGCACGATTTCCCCGGGGCGTCACACGTCGGCCCGCTGGATCCCACTCCGGTCGCGGATGTCCTGCACACGCTCGCGGGGGCAGGGGGGTAGGTTCTCTCCGGTGGATTGTGCGACCTTCTGATTGATCGCTCGTTGGTCCGGTCATGCGTCGGGGAGATCCGACGCATCGCGAGTGCCCGCCGAGGCAAGCAGAGTCAGGCTTCGTTCCGCCTCGCTGCCGGGAGAAGCGTGATAGGCGATCAGGGTTTGGCCACTGCCCGGTACCTCGAGAGCCTCACGGTGCAGACGGAGGTCACCCACCGCGGGATGACGGAACAGCTTGGGGCCTCCGACCTTGCGCCGTACCTCGTGCCGTGCCCACAGCCGGGCGAACTCCGCACTGTCGAGGAGGAGTTCGCCGACGAGCTCGTCCAGCACGGTGTCCGGGGCCGAGACCGTGGTCAGCCTTCGCAGCAGCGCCGCCACCCGAGGCGCCATGTCCGGCCACTGCGGGTAGAGGCCGCGGGCCTCAGGGTCGAGGAAGAAGGCGCGGGCGAGGTTGCTGCCCGGCCGGAACATGGGGGAGAGCGCGACCGCCAGATGGTTCGCGGCGAGGACGTCCATCCTGCGCCCCCAGACGAACGCGGGGGTGAGCGGCCAGGATGAGATCAGCGCGGCGACGCCCGGTGCTGTCCGCTCCTCGGCACCGGGCCCGGAGGGTGCGGCCGGGCGGTGGCCGGCCAGGGACATCAGGTGCTCGTGTTCGTCGTCGTCGAGCATCAGCACCCGTGCCAGTGCCCGCAGCACCTGTTCCGAGGGGTGCCGGTCCCGGCCACGCTCCAGCCGCTCGTAGTAGTCGACGCTGACACCCGCCAGCAGGGCGAGTTCCTCGCGCCGCAGCCCGGCCACACGCCGGTGGGACGTCCGCGGCAGGCCCACGTCCTCGGGCTGCACCCCGCGCGCGACGGGCCCGCAGGAAGTCACCGATGGGGTGCATCACGCTCATGTACCCAGGCTAGGAGACGGTTGGGGGAGGCATTCCGCACGAGAGAGAAGACCGAACTGTGAACGACCTCACCGCCGAGACCGCTGCCAAGACCGGCGACCGTGCAGCGGCCCGCCGGATCGCCCTCGTCACCGGAGGCAACAAGGGCCTCGGGCTGGAGACATGCCGGGCACTGGCTCGAACAGGTGCGACCGTGTTGCTGGCCTCCCGGGACTCCGGGCGCGGGGAGCGGGCGGCCGGCGATTTGCGTGGCGAGGGGCTGGACGTGCGGCCGGTGGAGCTGGACGTCACCTGCCCCGAGCAGGTGACGACGCTCGCCGAGCGGATCCGGCGGCAGACCGGAGGACTCGACGTACTGGTGAACAACGCGGGCATCATGCTGCGCTACGACCCCTTCGCGCACGACGCCGACACCCTGCGCCGCGTCTACGAGACCAACGTGTTCGGGCTGGTCTCGGTGACCGCGGCGCTGCTGCCGCTCCTGCGTGAGGCGTCGGCGCCGCGCATCGTGAACGTGACCTCCACCACCTCCTCGCTGGGTCTCGTCGAGGAGCCGGGCTCGTCCCTGGCCGCCGACTACACCCTGGCGTACGCGTCGTCGAAGACGGCCGTCAACATGGTCACACTCCAATACGCGCTGGCCTTCGCCCGGCACCCGGAGTGGCAGCACCTGAAGGTCAACGCCGCCACCCCGGGATACATCGCCACCGACCTCAACGGCCACTCCGGACCCCGTACCGCGGCGGAGGGAGCGCGCGTGGTGGTGACTCTGGCCACGCTGCCCGCGGACGGCCCCAGCGGCGGCTTCTTCAACGAGGACGGTCGGCTGCCCTGGTGAGGTATTCACGCCTGCCGGTCTGGGCGTCGTCGTGCGAATGTTCCGTTGATGTCGCGGGCGTCAGACACTCAGGCCGGACGGGTGTGAGTCAGTCCGAGAGGTTTCGGTTCCTTGGTCGCATAGGCAGGTACGGGGCAGGGTGCCCTCGCCCCGTAGATCGTTGGTGCTGATGAGCGAGCCGCCGCACACTGCGTCCAGCAGGTAACCCGTCCTCGCACACGAGGCCGTCGAGAACGGCCTCATCAGCGGCCCCGCGTGCTCACGCGCAGGCACCGTTCACGAGACCGCCGGCCCCGTGGGGCGCGGGTCAGCGGGTGCGTTCGTAGTGGCGGCGTGCTTTTGCGCGGTTGCCGCAGACAGCCATCGAGCACCAGCGGGCGCGGTTGGCACGGCTACGGTCGAGCAGGAACAGCCGGCACTCGCTGTTGGCGCAGGGGCGCAGCCGGCCGGGGAGTTGCTTTTCGGTGGCGGCCCAGGCGAGGACCATCTCCACGGCCAGCCGGGCGTGCGGGGGAGTCCTGACGGTCCACTGGAGGCCGTCCGAAGTGATCTCCGGAGTCTGGTGGACCCCTTCGAGCAGCGGGCTCAACGCGACGAGCGAGCTTTCTCCGCGCACTATGTCCTGCAGGGTGTCCCGCGCCTCGCGCAGCAGCTCGAGTTCCGCGAGGCTGCCCTCACCGCCGTGCTCCCGCGCCCAGCGCCTGCCTTCGGCCGGGTCACCCAGCGCGTCCCGTTCCTCGCCGTTGACCAGTGGCCTGCTGTTGAGCAGGTCCAGTAGCGCGTCCATCGGATACCACTCCCCTTCTAACCAAATCGAGCCGTTTGACAGGTTAGCCCAAGGGTGCTTGCATGGCACGTACCTAACCAGATAACGCGGCCAAAGGAGTTAGAAATGAACTCGGTGCACCACCGGACCGCCACCGTCGACGGTCATGAGATCTTCTACCGCGAAGCCGGCCCCACCGACGCCCCCGTGATCGTCCTGCTGCACGGTTTCCCCACCAGCTCCTTCATGTTCCGCGAGCTCATCCCGCTGCTGGCCGACCGCTACCACGTCATCGCACCGGACCACCTCGGCTTCGGTCACTCGGCCGCCCCTCTACTGGAAGAGTTCACCTACACCTTCGACGCCCTCGCCGAACTCACCTCCCACCTCCTCGACCAGCTCGGCCTGGACCGCTACGCCCTCTACGTCCAGGACTACGGCGCCCCCATCGGATGGCGCCTCGCCCTCAAGCACCCCGAGCGGATCTCCGCCGTCGTCACCCAGAACGGCAACGGCTACGAGGACGGTTTCGTCGAGTCGTTCTGGACCGACGTCTGGGCCTACGGGGCGAACCCCGGCCCCGACACCGAACCCGCCGTCCGCGCCGCGCTGAGCCTCGACGCCATCCGCTGGCAGTACGTGCATGGCGTGCCCGACCCGAGCCTGGTCAGCCCGGACACCTGGGAGCACGACTTCGCCCGGGTCTCCCGCGAGGGCAACGACGAGGTCCAGCTGGCGCTGTTCCGCGACTACCAGAACAACCGCCCGCTCTACCCGCAGCTGCACGAATTCCTGCGCACCAGCGAGGTGCCGGTGCTCGCCGTATGGGGCCGCAACGACGAGATCTTCGGCCCGGCCGGAGCGCTGGCCTTCGCCCGCGACGCCAAGGACGCGGAGGTGCACCTGATCAACGGCGGTCACTTCCTGCTGGAGAGCCACCTGGACGTCGTCGCGGGTTACCTGCGCGGCTTCCTCGGACGGGTGCTGGGATAAGGAAGCGCAGATTATTGAAATCGTTCGGGACAGGGCGAAACGCCCAGTTCCAGAAAAAGTTCTCGAATTCCGTCGGCGGCCGCATGGCCGTGTGGATGGCTTCACCGATCGCGCCGAGGAGAGGGTCGTGAAAACCACGTATTCCGTCGAGAATCGCCAGCACGTCAGCGAAAAAACCTATGAAGAGCTGGTAGCCGAGTTCGAGAACCTCACGGGCGAAGGTGAGATGGGTCTGGTGGCCCAGGCTCTCAGCGCCGCCGGCACGGCGCAGGAGTGGGAAGAGTCACTGGAAGACCTGATGGGGCCGAGCGGTTTCGGGCGTGCTTTCTCCATGGACCACGGCCGTTGGCTGGGATTCTACGGAACTCCCGTCAAGGCCAAGAAATACGTTTACGGGAACCCGGTCGTCGCCGAGACGATCTTGCGGCACGACACGCGTGCCGGCCTCCAGGTCCCGCTCTCGATCCTCGTCTACGAAGACGCCGACGGACACGGCTGCGTCACTTACGACCTGCCCTCCTCGACGATGGGATTCACCGAAAACCCGAAACTGCACCAGGCTGCGGCCGCACTGGACGCCAAGCTCATCAGCTTCGTCGAGAAGCTCACCGGTGTGCCCGCCTGAGTACGGGGCAACTCCACAGGACGTTATCGCGGGTGCTGTAGAAGCGCTGAGCCCTGCGGCCGAGGTCGCCGGGCGGGACCGGGCCGATGACGTCGGGTGCGCTCGGCAACCCCGACTACCCGGGCTGCACCGTTCGTTCGGGGCTGTTTTGTTCTCTATGACACGGTCCCGCCGCTGCTGCCGGGCTCCGATGCCAAGCGTGTCCTGTCAAGTCCCCGGCTGTGAGGGTCACGCCTTGTGCCCTTCATGACACGTCTGTGTTGTTCGGCTGGCCGGTGGTGCGGGGGCGGCGATGCGGCGTACCGCGTCCAGGAGAGCGGCGCGGTGTTCGGCGAGCCGCCGGGCGGAGAACGGGTCGGTCCCGGTGGTGGCGGCCAGGGCAGGGGGCGCGTCCAGCCAGCTTTCGGTGAGGCGCAGCACCATCGCGAAGAGGTCTACTGCGGGGATGTCGTCGCAGAGACGGCCGTCTCGCTGGGCGGCGGCGACGGTCTCGACCTTGGTCTGGTAGCTGTCGACCTCTTTCTGGCTCCAGTGGTCGCGACGTTCGAAGCGGATCCAGGCCGCCAGGCGCGCGGTTTCCGGGTGGGCGAGCATGAAATCGAAACGTGCTGCGGCGTAGGCGACCAGGTCGCCTTCCACCAGTGGTGTCTCCCGGGCCAGCTTGCTGATCTGCCGTTGCAGGACGGCCTCGAACAACTGGTCCTTGTCCCCGAAGTAGACATAGAGCAGTCGCTTGTTGGCGCCGGCCCGTTCCGCGATGCGGTCGATCCGGGCCCCTGCCAGACCGAAGTCCGCGAACTCGGTGGTGGCGGCGTCAAGCAGTAGTTCCTTGGTCGCGGCGGAGTCCCTCGGCCTACGGGCCGGCGCGGCCTTCTCGTTCGTGCCCATGAGCCCACCCTAAGCGATGTAACTAACTTTTGACTTACTTGGTCGTTGCCGCTAGGTTGTATCTAACCAGTTAGTTACCTATCGTTGAGAGGACCGCCCCATGACCACCCCCAAGCTCCAGAAACTTCACCTGGCCGACGACCTGACCATCACCCGGATGGGCTACGGCGCCATGCAACTGGCCGGCCCCGGCGTCTTCGGCCCGCCCAAGGACAAGAGCCAGGCCATCGCCGTTCTGCGCGCGGCGGTCGACGCGGGCCTGACCCACATCGACACCAGCGACTTCTACGGCCCCGCGGTCGTCAACGAACTGATCAAGGAAGCCCTGCACCCCTACCCGGCCGACCTGCACATCGTGACCAAGGTCGGGGCCCGCCGCGACGACAAGGGCGCCTGGACCCCGTCCCTCGACCCCGCCGACCTCAAGGCACAGGTCCACGAAAACCTCCAGCACCTGGGCCTGGAGACCCTGGACGTGGTGAACCTCCGCACCGCCGCACTCGAGGCCGGCTCCACCGACTCCCTGGCCGAACAGTTCGGCGCCCTGGCCGAACTTCGCGACCAGGGACTGATCCGCCACCTCGGCCTGAGCGGCGTGACCGACGCCCAGCTCACCGAAGCCCAGAGCATCGCCCCGGTCGTCACCGTGCAAAACCTCTACAACCTGGCCAACCGCGCCGACGACGCCCTGGTCGACCGCTGCGCCGCAGAGAACATCGCCTACGCCGCCTTCTTCCCCCTCGGCGGCTTCAACCCCCTGCAGTCACAGGAACTCGCCACCATCGCCGAGCGTCTGGGCGCGTCCCAGCAGCAGATCGCCCTGGCGTGGCTGCTGCAGCGCTCCGCCTCCATGGTCCTCATTCCCGGCACCTCCTCAGTGACGCACCTCCGAGAGAACATCGCCGCCGCCCAGCTGACCCTCCCCGCCGACGCGGTCGCCGAACTCGACGCCATCGGCAAGTAACCCACCTGCCCGAATCACACACCGGGGGTGCGCCACGCCAGAGCCCAGCTGCCGGACACCACCGCGCTGGACGGGGAGCTGGTGGTGTGGGAGACCCGGGCGGCTCGCGTTCGAGCGGCTCCAGGAACAGGCGAAACGGCGCGGTGCCGGCGCGGCCCGGCTCGCCGAAGCGCGGCCCGCCCACTTCGTGGCCTTCGACCTGCTGCGGCTGGCGGGCACCAGCACCATGAGCTGGCCGTACACGGGGCGCAGGGAAGCGCTGGAGCACCTCTTCTCCGAACACCGGGTGTGGCCGTCGCCCGGGACCGTGCCGGACGCCGGCGGCACCCTGCCCGGTGGCACCGGTCCCGCCCCGACATCTCTTCCTCAGACGTCCCGGACTTCGAGGCGGTCGACTGCTCACGGCTCAGCCGCGCGGAGCCCCGGCTGCGGTCACTCGTACGGCAGCAGCCGCACCGTCGAGTCGCCGAGCAGGTCGACGGAGGCTGGGGAGACCGGCCGCTCATGAGGCCGTTTCCCGACGGCTGCCGGATCTGCCGTGCGGCGGCTGCATGACCGCCTCGTGTCGGGCAGCGCGCACGCGGGACCGGGCCGTCCCGCCGCCTTCGTACGGACCGTGCATGAGGGAGGCGGCTGCCGGACCGGACAGCCGCCTCGCTCCACGCTGTCTCCGGTCCGCTCAGCCGCGGACGATGTTCTGCGCCTGCGGGCCCTTCTGGCCCTGGCCGATGTCGAAGGTGACGTGCTCACCTTCGGTCAGCTCGCGGTACCCGCTGCCCTGGATCTCGGAGTAGTGCGCGAAGACGTCCGGGCCTCCGCCGTCCTGCTGGATGAAGCCGAAGCCCTTCTCTGCGTTGAACCACTTCACGGTGCCGCTGGCCATACCTGTTGATCCTTCATTCACGCCGGGGAACAGCCGTTCACCCGGGCAAGCTCCGGTTCGCGCAACCGCACGAACCAACAGCCGTTGTACCCCGCAATGGCATCCTCATACGGCCGACGACACGGCCGGGGAGACCAAGGCCCACCCACTGCGCCACGGTGTACGAACAGCTGACACCCGGACGTCACCCTGGCCCTCGGCGGTGTGTTCGGGCCGGAGTCGGCGACGGCGGACCGGACGCACCGCGGCTGACCCGGTGGTCGGGGGCGAGGGCGGCGATGGAGCGGCCTTCCAGGTGCGCCGTGCGCACCTCGGTGGTCTTTGCGGCCGCCACGGCGGGGTGACGCCCGCCCTTCGCGCCCTTGGCCTCGGCGGCCCGCAGCCCGTCGTAGGTCACGGCCTTGAGGCACAACGGAACAGCGGAGTCGTTCCAGGCGCGCGCCGCGGCCGGTCCAGCCGCGCGGAGTCTCAGCTGTGGCCTGCGTAGAGGGCCTGGGCGCTGCCCCAGAGGCTGCTGCGGTTGAGGTGGTCCGGATACCGCTGGGCCATGGCCTCGTAGAAGCCCTGCGCCGTCGGCTCCACCTTGAGCAGTTCCTCGGCGTCGTCGAGGTAGCGACGGGTCCCGAAGATCTGCCGCTCGGCGTCGTCGTCGTGGTTCCGGTTCTTGTGGCCTGCGACGAGGTTGCGCGCGCCCAGGGCCTCGACCACGTCGATGGCGTGGCGCCATGCGGCGAGACCTCCGCCACGGGATTCGACGAGGTACTGGTGGACCCCGTCGTAGACGACGTCGCCGGCGACGACGAGGTCGAGATCGGGGACGTGCAGCACGCTGGTGTCGTCGGTGTCACTGTGCCCGACCTCGATGACACGCAGCTCGTGCCCTTCGAGGAGGAGCCGGTTGCCGAGCTCCTCGACGGCGGTTGCGGTGACGGGCGAGTCCGGGATCTGTCCGGGCAGGATGCGGTCCCAGAATCCCGCGCGCGTCTGGGCGGCGCGGTGCATCTGCTCGATGGTCGATGCCGTGGCCACCACCTGGGCTTCGGGGAACCGGTCGGCGATGCTCGCAGCGCTGAACCAGTGGTCGCCGTGCGCGTGAGTGGAGAAGATGTAGGTCGGCTTCCTGCCGCCGGCCCGCACCCGCTCCGCGACGACGTCCGCCTGGGCGGCGGTGAGCGGCGGGTCGACGAGAACCGCCTCGTCGCGGCCGAGGATCAGCGTCGTGGAGACCGGCGCCCAGGTGCGGGCCCCCCGTCCGGCGTGGGATCCGGAAGGGCGAGCAGGATGGTCTTGGAGACCAGGACCTCGTAGGTCGGACCGATGGCTTTCACAGGGCGGCTCCGAGAGTTCCGAAGGAGACGAGGGCGGCCTCGGCCTGGGCCGAGTCGTGCAGCTGCACCCGGCGGCCGGGCTGGGCCGAGGCGGAGGCCGCGACGGCGACCGCGCCGATCTGCGCGGACGTCACCTGGGCGGGGTCGGGGGTCTCGGTGAAGCGGGTGGCCACGGGGCCGAGTTCGATCAGGAACACCCGCTTGGCGCCCTGCAGTTCGGCGGCGAGCACCTGCTGCATCATCAGGAGCGCGGCCTGTTCCATGCTCACCAGACCGCTGCCGGGGATCGGGAAGTGGGCGGACTGGCCCACGACCACCGAGTACGCGCCCTGGTCCGTCATCCGGGGCAGGGCGGCACGCAGCACGGCCATGTGCGCGGTCGCCAGGTCCACGAAGGCGGCCTTCCAGTCCGCCTCGTCGATCTCCCACAACTGCTTGCCGTGCCACCAGCCGCCGATCGGAGCGACGACGTCGTCCACGCCGCCGAGGCGTTCGACCATGGTCGTGACGAGCGTCTCAGCGCCCGCGAAGGTCGTGTAGTCGAACTCGAACAGGTGCAGACGCTCGGTCGCCGCCTTGCCGAGCAGGGCACGGAACTCCTCCGCGCGCTCCTGGCTGCGTGTGGGCACTACGACTTGGGCGCCGGCGGTGAGGTAGGCGCGCACCGCACCCTCCCCCACTCCTCCGGTACCGCCGGGGATCAGGACCCGCCGTTCGGAGAGGTCGGGGAGCGAAGTGTGGTCGTACATGGAACTGCCTCCTTGGCAGGGCTGAGCTTGTGGACCGGGCCTATGGGCCTGGACGTGGGGGCTTCGGACTCGGTGAGGCCGGATCGGCAGGGCTGGGCCGACAGCGGACCGCTATTTGCGTTGGGGGGGCCAACGTTGACCAAGCCAACGTAGCATGGATTTGTGGGCCACCCCAACGGTTATAGTGAGGACATGAGCAGCAGTGGAGGGACGGGCGAGGCGGAGGACGACTTCCAGGCGCCGGCACGGCTGCGGGCACTCACCAGCTGGCAGGCCAACAAGGTGTCCACGGTCGGAGCACGCATGACGGCGCGGTACATGCCGCTGACCGCACGCGCCGACTTCGCCGTCCTGGCAGCCCTGGAGGAGTACGGCCCGCTCAGCCAGGCCGATCTCGGCAGGCGGCTCGGCCTGGACCGCAACGACGTCAGCGGCATCGTGAAGCGGCTGCAGTCCGGGGGCCATGTCGACCGTCGCGCCGACCCGGAGGATCGACGCCGCAATGTCGTCACTGTGAACCGGGCGGGCCTGCACTACCTCGACGAGATCCAGTCCCACGCCGACCAGGCCCAGGCCGAACTGCTGGCAGGACTGGACGCCGACGAGCGCCGGCAGCTCCACACCCTCCTGGCGAAAACCCTGGAGGCACACCGGCATGAGCCCGCCTGACAGCCCGAGCGGTCCGGAGGGGCCTGACCCCGGATGTTGGACACGGGGTTACCTGAGATCAGCGTTTCAGGGGGACGGTGGTGGGTCGAGGTCGGGGTCGAGTTCGGTTCCGGCGAGGAAGCCGTCTAGGCGTGCCGTCCCGGGGCGTTGGCGACAGGACCGCTCCAGCCGCCCGCACTCGTTCATCAGTCGGTGATCCTGCCGGTCTCGCCCTGAAGGATCTGCAGGTTACAGCTGCAACCGGGCCAGAGCTTCAGCCATCACCTGTGCGAGGCGCTTCGACCCGTTGACATTGGGATGGGTGTGGTCGGGGGCGGCGTATCTGTCTTCGAGGAGGGAAGGGTGGGCTACGGAGCGGATCGCTACGTCGAAGTCAACGAATTCATGCCCAGATGTGCGGATCCACTCGTTGACCGCAAGGCGGAAGCCTTCTCGGCCAGGGTCGTCCGCGAGGTCCGGGGCGAGCGGTGTGACGGTGGTGAGCAGCGCGGCGAGTCCTGCCGTCCGGGCCCGATCGATGAGCTCCCGGTAACCATCGATCAGCTGGGCGAGGGTCGGCATCTCGTCCAGCGGCGTCACTCTGCCGGGCAGGCTCCAGTCGTTGCTGTTGTAGGCGATCACCAGGTGCGTCACGCCATGGGTTCCGAGCACGTCCTCATCGAACCGGGACAAACCGGCCCGGCCCCATGACGGAGTCGCCGAGGGCGCGTCGAGTCGGATCCGGTTTCCTGCGATTCCTCGATTGACGACGGCGATCCCGGCATCAGCGGGGAGCAGGGCCGCGGTGTACTGCGGCCACCCCATCGCCGTGCTGGATGCCCCGAGGCATACGACCACCGCCTTCGCTCCGGCTCCGGCCACCTCGATGGTACGCAGGAAAGGACCTCCCGGAGGCAGGGACCAGCCGTTCCCGTCGGGCTCGGGCCCGGTGCCGGTGTCGGTGGCAGGGAATTCGCGCGATTCGTCGGTCTCCACCGGCGTCGATCCTCCGAGCGGGAACGCGCGTGATCCTACGAAGTCACCCGGCAAGGACCGGTCGAACGTGAATCCGTTCGCTGTCGTGTAAGGCGTGGACTCGGGCAGATACAGATCGATGACGATCTCGTCGCCGTGGCTGACGGTCAGGTCGACCGGGTCGGTCCACCGCGATGTGCCGGCGGGGAGCTCGATCGATGACTGCCCGTCGATGGAGACCTCGACGAACCGTCCGCGGACTCCGATGGCGCTTCGTGCGATCCGAACGGGGTCTTCCCAGAAGAGATTGGACAGCTCCACCCGGACGTGGCTGCCGCCGACGCTCGCGGGCACGGTCATGCGTCCTCACTGCGGAAGTCGGTCATGGCCTGGGTCCACGTCGGCGTCCAACCGCCCACGTCTCCGCACCGCCCACGCTGGCGAACGCGCTGCGCCTGCTCGACCGCATCGGCACCCTGGTCGCACGTACCGGACTGCCGGCCGACCGGCATTTCGCGGTCTCCACCGCGATCTCCTACTACATCACCGGCGTC
This sequence comes from Streptomyces sp. SCPE 10, assembly GCF_051980735.1. Lineage (NCBI taxonomy): Bacteria > Bacillati > Actinomycetota > Actinomycetes > Kitasatosporales > Streptomycetaceae > Streptomyces > Streptomyces sp. SCPE 10. The sequence continues at coordinate 6,254,016 of NZ_CP197069.1, forward strand.
AGCGCTCAGATCATCGCCCCGCGCACCACGCACGACACGACCGTCGGCCGCGACGTCTTCCTCGCCCGGACCGCTCAACGCTGGGAAGAACTCGACCCGGCCGACTACCCGTTCCTGACACGCACCACCCAGCACCTGCGCGACCATGCCGATCGTGACCAGTTCATCACCGGCCTCGACATGCTCCTGGGCGGCCTGAACGCGACCGCGGACCCGCGACCACCCGCATGACTCCGCGGTCCGGGCAGTGCGCAGTCGATCGCTCGGCCGTCCGCGCTGCCCCGCACCCCGTTGGCGAGGCAGTGGGCTTCGGCGACGCATCCGGACCACAGCAGCGCCGAGGGCCGGACGTCAGGCCGGGGCCCTCACTGTCGGCCAGGCCGCCGTCGTGCAAGCACACGTCACCGAGGCCGAGCGCAGGCTTGACTTGTAGGGGGTGGAGATGGCGTTGAAGCGGGCCGTCCGGCATCCGGAGGGCTAAGAGCCCGCGCAGATAGGCGGCGTGGAAAGTACGTGGGCACAGGCCCCAGCGATCATGTAGTTGCGACGCTCTGTAACCACTGGCGAGACCTGTGCCAGTCCTATGTTTCAGGTCGCCTGCCCGGCCAGCCTGTGCAGGGTCCGCGCGGCAGGTGATCCGGGGTCGGCCGTGATCAGGACGACTTCCTGGTCATCCTCGGGCACGAGCAGGACGTCACAGTTCAACCGCAGCGTGCCGGTCTCCGGGTGATCGAGGATCTTGGTGCGGTGCCCGGGGGCGTGGACCGGACGCGTTTGCCATATCTGTCGGAACTCCTCGCTGCCGGTGTGCAGTTCGGCCAGCAGAGCGGTCAGCTGCGGGTCATGCGGGTAGCGGTCGGCGGCCCGTCGCAGCCGCGCCACCACAATGTGCCCGAACTCCTCAGCGCTGGAGCTCTCGTACATCCGCCCCTGGCCAAGGAAGCGGCGCCGGGCCAGGTTCGCCCTCCGGCCTCCGAGATCGCCGCCGAGCAGTGCCTGGGCCAGGGGGTTCCAGGCGACGACGCCGTACGCCGCGTCAGTGACGATGGCACCGGTCTCCGGCAACCGCTCCAGCATCCGGGCCACATGCGGGCGTACCCGCCGCACGGCGCTGATACCGGGCGGCGCGCTCGATCCCGCCAGGCGGAACAGGTGGCTGCGCTCGGCCGGCGTGAGCCGTAGTGCCTGGGACAACGCGTCCAGGATCCGAGTGGACGGCCGCGGGCCCCGGGCCTGCTCCAGCCGCGTGTAGTAGTCGACCGACATGTGGGCGAGCTCGGCCACCTCTTCGCGGCGCAGGCCCGGTGTCCGGCGATCGGTGCCCGTCGCCGTCAGGCCGATCTCGTGTGGACGCAGACCCGCCCGGCGGTCCCGCAGGAAGCGGGCCAGCTCCTGCCGTGCCATGCCACTCCCTCCCACTGCCTGGTACAGGTTGTCCCTGGCAGGGCGCCCACAGCCAGGGAACGGTAGTTGCCATGAACGATCGCACAGCATTGGTCACCGGTGCCAACAAGGGCATCGGCAAGCACATCGCCCGGCTCCTCGCCGCCGAGGGCCTCACCGTGTACGTGGGCTCTCGCGACCGCGGGCTCGGGCAGCGAGCCGTCGAGGAGATCGGCGCAGGCGCCCGCCTGCTGGTCCTCGACGTGACAGATCCTGACGGCATCGCACGGGCCGCGACCCAGGTGGACCGTCTGGACGTGCTGGTCAACAACGCCGGGATCTCACCGTCACTCGCCCCGCCGGCCGACACGAGCGTCGAGGAGTTCCGGCGCACATACGAGACCAACGTCTTCGGGGTGGTGGCGGTGACCAACGCCTTCCTGCCCGCCCTGCGCCGGTCCCCGCATCCGCGCATCGTCAACATCTCCAGCGGCACCGCATCGCTGACCTGGAGCACGAACCCCAACCCCCAGTTCACCCCGGGAAGCGGTGGCGCCGCCGCCTACCGGTCGTCCAAGGCCGCCCTCAACGCCCTCACCGTCCTTTACGCCCAGACGCTGGCCGAGGACGGCTTCAAGGTCAACGCGCTCGCCCCCGGCCTGCGGGCCACCGACCTCAACCCCCTGGCCGCCACTGCCGGCGACGACCCGGCCGAGGCCGCCCAGGGAGCCGCCCGCCTGGCCCTGCTGCCAGACGACGGCCCCACCGGTGGCTTCTTCTCCTGGGACGGAACGCCCGTGCCCTGGTGAGCGGCGCTGAGATCCCAGGCGACGGCACTGACTCGCACGCCCCGAAAAGGGCTCTTCTGCCGCATGTGCGGGTGCCTGACCAGCCCTGATGTATGAGACACGCCGTCCCCTGCCCAGGATTTCGAGTTCTCGAGGCTCAAGATCCGCAAGCAGGAAGACGGCGTGTCTGCGAACAGCAGATGGAAGCGACTGCTGACGGTCGGACGGACCGTGGTCGAGCAGGTCGAGGCCGACCCGGAGGCGGACGCTCTGGTCAGTCTTCGACCAGCAGGCTGCCTGGATGGCCGCCGAGTGTTCCAAGTCGGCGGTCGCGCAGTCGATGTGCATCTCGTGGCGGACGGTCGGAGCGATCGTCCAGCGGTTCGTGGCCGACCGGGACGCCGGGGTGGACCGGCCGGTGGGCCTGCGCCGGATCGGGATCGATGAGATCAGCTACCGCAAGGGGCAGCGGTACATGACGGTGGTGGTCGACCACGACACGCGGCGGGTGGTGTGGATGGCGGACGGCCACGGCAAGCAGGTGCTGCAAGCCTTCTTCGATGCTCTTGGCACCGAGCGGGCCGCGAAGCTCACCCACGTCTCGGCCGACGAAGCGGAGTGGATCGCCGAAACCGTCGCCACCGGCGCCCCGAACGCCCTGCGGGCGATGGACCCGTTCCACGTCGTGGCCTGGTCCACCGAGGCGCTGGACGCCGAGCGCCGCGCGGCATGGAACCGCGCCCGCCGCCAAGCCGCCGACCCCGAACTGGCCCCGGAAACCGAAGCACTCCCGGCACGCCCTGTGGAAGAACCCCGAGGACCTCAGTCGCGATACACGCGAATGGGAGCATGCTGGAACCATGACCGGTCTGGCCGAGTGGCAGCCGGATCCGGCCGACCGGCGGGCGCGGAAGGTCGTGGCCACCCAACCGGGCATCGAGACCCTCCGTGCGCTGCAGAACAAGATCACACTCGGCCGAGGGAATCGGTGCCGGCAGCCTTGGGGCCTGCCGAGCAGAAGCAGTTCCGGTCGCTGCCGGCCCGCCAGGCCCGCCAGGCCCGCCAGGCCCGCCAGGCCCGCCAGGTCAGGGAAGACGTCGACCGCGGGGGCCGGACTGTGTCCGTCGACAAAATATGACAGAGGAGACCCCTCATGGCCGCCCCGACCAATCGCATCCTGATCATCGTCACCAGCGTCGGCGAGTACGAGAAGGTCGGCTACCGAACAGGTCTGTGGCTGGGTGAGCTGACCCACTTCTACGACGTCGCCGAGCAGGCCGGTTTTGAATGCACGGTCGCCAGCATCGAGGGCGGGTACGTCCCGCTCGACCCGGAGAGCCTCGCCCACGAGGTCCTCGACGAGCTGGGCACCGCCAAGCGCTACGCCGACCGGGAGTTCATGAACAAACTGGAGAACACCATCTCCGTGGCCGAGGCCGACGTCGAGGACTACGACGCGATCTACCTCACCGGCGGGCACGGCGTGATGTTCGACTTTCACCAGAGCCAGGCACTGGAAACCCTCATCGCCCGCTTCTACGAGACCGACCGGATCGTCTCGGCAGTCTGCCACGGTCCCTGCGGCCTGCTCGACGTGACCCTGAGCAGCGGAGAACCGCTGATCAAGGGCAAGAACGTCACCGGCTTCTCCTGGCCCGAGGAGGAGTTGGCCCAGCGCGCGGACGCCGTCCCCTACAGCCTTCAGGACGAGCTGCAGAAGCTCGGAGCGTCCTACACCACCGCGGACAAGCCCTTCGACTCCTATGTCGTCGAGGACGGCCGACTGATCACCGGACAGAACCCAGGCAGCGCCGAAGCGGTCGGAAAGGCCGTCGTGGGCAGATGGCTGTCATGATCTTGGTGGGGTCTTCGAAGTCCCGCTCACCCGCGAGCACCTGCGCCGGCGAAGGAGAGGGGTCGACACGCTGACTGGGCGCATACACAGCCACGCAGACGCCAACCCCTGCGCACCGCTTCCCTTCGGTCGCCGATGAGTTTCGGTGTGCCGGACGGTCCAAGTCCGCACACCGAACAAAGGGAAAACCCGATGGGGAAGACGCGCTTGCATCCGACGGCTCACATCGCCCGTCGCATGTCCGAGCTCCTGGAGCCGATCTGCCTGGTCACGTTCCTCGCGGACGAGTGCAACGAGGAACTGGCGGCACTCGGCCACCGCACCTACTGGGACGGCTACTTCGCCAGCCGCGCCGCACCACTGGGGCGGGTGCCGGCCCACGTCGTGCACGCAGCCTTCTACAACTTCGCCGACGGGGAAGCCGCACGGCACATCCCGAGCGTCTGGGAGACGATCTCGCCCGAGGCCTCGGTCGCCGCGCGGGAGCGGGGCAGCGCGGCCTCCCTACGGCGTATCCTCGGCGACGAACTGGCCGAGTCCCCGGGCTTGGTGCGCGCCGCGGACCTGACCACCATGGCCGCGACGAGCGCCCCCACTGAAGGCCGGGTGATGTACGCCGGCATGCGCACCCTCGAGGTACCCAGCGACCCCGTCGCCCGACTGTGGCATTCCGCGACCATGCTGCGCGAGCACCGCGGCGACGGGCACATCGCCGCTCTCGTCGGCGCGGGCATCGGCGGCACGGAGGCCCACGTGCTCTCCGCTCTGGAGCAGGGAATCCACCCCCCGGAGTCGTTCGGACGCATCCATCACCTGCCGAAAGAGCGCCTGGCCGCGGTCATGGACGGCATGCGCGAGCGCGGACTCATCGACATCGACGGCCACTTCACCGACGCGGGGCGCGCGACCAAACAACGCATCGAAACCCTCACCGACGAACTCGCCACCCCGCCCTACGACGCCCTGTCCCCAGCCGAACTCGACGAACTGATCACCAACCTCGAACCCATCACCGCGACCCTGGTGGCCACAGGCTCGCGGTGACACGCACAAGTTGCTACGGATCTTCGTGATCAGAAACGCCCTGGGTGTTGCACAAGGCCGTGATCAAGCAGCCCGAAGCGCTTCAGCAGCGCTCGTCCGGGGCGTTTGCGAGAGTCTCCGCGTCGACGAACGCCGGCACGCTCAGCATCGCTGACACGCGGACCATGATGGGGAACCGCACGGAGGTGGAGAAGGACACGAGGAGCATGGCGGGGAAGGCGCCGGCTACGTGCTCGCGAAGGAACTTGGCGCCGCGCTGAACGGGCGGCCGTTGCGGGTGCGAGCATACAAGATCATGGACGCAAACGGCCTTCGCAGAGTCCGTCTGTACGATGCTCGGGCGTCTTGCCTCACGTACCTCGCCGACAACGGGGTGCCGGATCACCTGCTCGCCATGTGGGCCGGGCACACGAACGTGAAGACGACGAAGAAGTGGTACGTGAAGCCGGACGTGGCGGACCTGCTTCCAGCGGCGGAGGCATGGGGAGGTCTCGCAGGGGGCGTGTGACAGATCGTGACAGACGAAGGTGTAAACCCGTGAGCGAAGCCAAGATCGAAACGCTGCAATACCGCTTTGACGGGCCAGAAGACGCCCCTGTCCTGATCTTGGGACCGTCCCTCGGTACCACATGGCACATGTGGGACCGCCAGGTTCCGGAACTGGCCAAGCAGTGGCGGGTCTTCCGGTTCGACCTGCCCGGGCACGGCGGGGCGCCCGCCCATCCGGCCGGTTCGGCGGGCGAGCTGGCCGCGCGGTTGCTGGCGACCCTGGACGCGCTCGGCGTGCAGCGGTTCGGATACGCGGGCTGCGCGCTGGGCGGCGCCATCGGCATCGAGCTGGCCCTGCGCCACCCGGAGCGGCTGGCGTCGCTCGCGCTGGTCGCGGCCTCGCCGCGGTTCGGCACGGCCGACGAGTTCCGTCAGCGCGGGGTGATCGTCCGCACCAACGGGCTCGACCCGATCGCGCGGACCTCGCCCGAGCGCTGGTTCACCGGCGGGTTCGCCGCGGCGCAGCCCGCGATCACCGAGTGGGCGGTGCAGATGGTGCGCACCACGGACCCCGGCTGCTACATCGCCGCCTGCGAGATCCTCGCCGCGTTCGACGTGCGGGCCGAGCTGGGGCGGGTGGGCGTGCCGACCATGGTGCTGGTCGGTTCGGAGGACCAGGTCACCGGCCCGGCCGAGGCCCGCACGCTGGTCGCGGGCATCCCGGACGCCCGGCTCGCGGTCGTGCCCGGCGCCTCCCACCTGGTTCCCGTCGAGCAGCCGGCCGCCGTCACGGATCTGCTGGTCCACCACTTCACCACGGCCTGGCAGCAGCCCTTCGACACCGGTCAGATCGCGCTGCCGGGGACGTCGGCCGCGCTGCCGGCGCAGGCCGTGCCGCCCAAGGTTCCCGCGCCGGTCGCCGAGATCGCCCCGGCCGCCGCCACGGCGCCGTCCGAGGACCGCCCCGACCGGTACGAGACCGGACTGAAGATCCGGCGGGAGGTGCTGGGGGACGCGCACGTGGACCAGGAGCTGGCCGCGGCCGACCGGTTCTCCGGGGACTTCCAGGAGTTCGTCACCCGCTACGCCTGGGGCGAGGTCTGGGACCGGCCAGGCCTGGACCGCCGTACCCGCAGCTGCATCGCGCTCACCGCGCTGGCCGCCGGCGGCCACCTGGAGGACCTGGCCGCCCACACCCGCGCCGCCCTCCGCAACGGCCTAACGCCCGACGAGATCCGCGAGGTCCTCCTCCAGACCTCCCTGTACTGCGGCCTGCCCGCCGCCGCCGGCGCGTTCCGGGTCGCCCAGCGGGTCATCCAGGAGGAGACGACCCCCACCGAGTGAGCCGCCCGGCGCCCCGGGCACCGCCTCCCCGCACGCGAGCGCGCGCCCCGTCCGGCAGGATGGGGTGACATGAAGCTCACCAAGAAGTCCCATGCGTGTGTGCGGATCGAGAAGGACGGGCGGACGCTCGTCATCGACCCCGGCGGGTTCAGCGAGCAGGACGCGGCGCTCGGGGCGGACGTCATTCTCGTCACGCACGAGCACGCCGACCACTTCGACGAGTTCCGGCTGCGGGCCGCCATGGAGAACAACCCGGCGGCGGAGATCTACACGCTGAAGTCGGTCGCGGAGCGGATCGCGGCGGCGTTCCCGGGGCGCGTGCACACCGTCGGGCACGGCGACGCTTTCAGCGCCGCCGGCTTCGACGTACAGGTGCACGGCGAACTGCACGCCGTGATCCACCCGGACATCCCGCGGATCACCAACGTCGGCTATCTGATCGACGGCGGCAAGGTCTTCCACCCCGGCGACGCCCTCACCGTGCCGGACCAGGCCGTGGAGACGCTGATGCTGCCGGTGATGGCGCCCTGGAGCAAGATCGCCGAGGTGATCGACTACGTCCGCGAGGTGCGCCCGCGGCGCGCCTACGACATCCACGACGCCCTCCTCACCGACCTGGCCCGGCCGATCTACGACCACCAGATCGGCGCCCTGGGCGGCGCCGACCACCAGCGGCTCAGCCCCGGGGCGTCGGCCGAGCTGTGAGCGGCACCGGGTTGTCGTAGCCGCCGGGTAGGTTGTGAGACATGCGCATCGCCACCTGGAACGTGAACTCGATCACCGCCCGCCTCCCGCGCCTGCTGGCCTGGCTGGAGAGCAGCGGCACCGACGTGCTCTGCCTCCAGGAGGCCAAGGTCGCCGAGGAACAGTTCCCCGTCGAGCAGTTGCGGGAGCTGGGCTACGAGAGCGCGGTGCACGCCACCGGCCGGTGGAACGGCGTGGCGGTGCTCTCCCGCGTGGGCCTGGAGGACGTGGTCAAGGGACTGCCCGGCGACCCCGGGTACGACGGCGCGACCGAGCCCCGCGCCGTCTCCGCCACCTGCGGCCCGGTCCGCGTCTGGTCGGTGTACGTGCCCAACGGCCGCGAGGTCGGCCACCCGCACTACGCCTACAAGCTCCAGTGGTTCGAGGCCCTGCGCGCGGCCGTGCTCGGCGACGCGCAGGGCAGCCGCCCCTTCGCGGTCCTCGGCGACTACAACGTGGCGCCGACCGACGACGACGTGTACGACACCACCGCCTTCGAGGGCGCCACCCATGTCACCCCCGCCGAGCGCGCCGCCCTCGCCTCCCTGCGCGAGGCCGGCCTGAGCGACGTCGTCCCGCGCCCGCTCAAGTACGACCAGCCCTTCACCTACTGGGACTACCGCCAGCTCTGCTTCCCGAAGAACCGCGGCATGCGCATCGACCTGGTGTACGGCAACGCGCCCTTCGCCAAGGCCGTCAAGGACGCCTACGTGGACCGCGAGGAGCGCAAGGGCAAGGGCGCGTCCGATCACGCGCCCGTGGTGGTCGACCTCGACCTCTGATGCCACGCTGGGTCCATGAACCTTCCGTTCCTGGGCCCCCGGCACAAGAAGCACGTCACCGCGGCGCTCCCCGCCGACCCCGAGTCGGTCGCCGCGCTGCTGTCCGAGTGCGAGCTGCTGCGCGCCCAGGCGGCCCGGGCGGGGGTGCGCCTGGACGACACCCCGGCCTCCCTGGAGGCCCTGGACCAGATGGTCCCGCGCTGGCGCGACGACGCCGAGACGCTGCCCTGGCTGGGCAACGACGCGGGGCTGTACCTGGGCACGGTGCTGGTCCGCACCGTGCCCGGCGCCGCCTGGCGGATCCGCGCCGACGGCGAGCCCGTCCTGTGCCTCGCCTCCGGCCGCGAGGTGGAGGTGGTGGAGGCCGGGCGGCAGTGGGCCGTGACCGGGGTGCCCGAACTCTCCCAGCTCTACGGCGAGATCGCCGAGAACTGAGCCCGCCCCAACAGGGGCTTAAATACGGCTAATGCCGGAAAGGTGCGTGTCGTCCCCCGGTGCCCCGGCGGTCTGGATAGTTTGCGGCGACCACCACCACACAGCGGAGAGTGGAGTAGGGCTGCGTATGGCCGTCGATCCGTTGATCGAACCGAGGAACGGCGACTGGAAGAAGGCGTACGAGGCAACGCGCACCGGCCGGTTCACCCGGCGCCCCGTGGATTCCCGCCCGTTACCGGGGATTCCCTGACCATCCGCCACGCGGCCCCGGGGACGGCCCGAGGGTCGTTCTCCCATGCCGGGACTTCCGGTCCCCGAGGCCTCGACTACGATGGTGCGTTCCGCCCCGTGGTGAGGCAATCCCGCCGCACCGCACCGGGAGGAAGGCACTGCCGCCGGGCGGGGTCCCCATGGTCCCCGCACCGTGAGAGGGGCGGCAGTTCACACGGGCCAGGCTCGTCCGGCGGCAGCCGGAGATCACTGCTCGCGCGGGCGAGGAGAAGGTCAGCTGCGCGCCGGACGAGTTGCGCTCGCCGTACGGCGGGCCGGCGGCCCCGCGGCCTCCCGTGGCCGGTCCACCCCCGAAAGACGGTCACACCGTCACCCCGACAGGGCGTCACTGCGCCCCGGCCGGCTCGGGGTCCGGCGACGGCGTCCGGGCCGCCCGGGTCACATCCGCCACCCGCTCCACCACGTCCGGGCCGTACGCCTGCGAGTTGAGCACCTTCAGCAGCAGCACGAAGGTGCCGTCGCCGTACCGGCGGGCCAACCGCTCGTGGTGGCGGGCGAGATAGCGCGTCGCGGCCTGGTTGGTGATCGCGCTCTGTCCGCAGAACAGGAACACCGGACGGGCCTGGTCCTCGGCGGTGATCCGGGCGAGCAGTACGTACTCCGCGACCCCCCGCTCCCTGCGGTAGCGCTCGCCGCCGATGTGGAACGTGCCCCGCTCGGCGACCGGTTCGGGTTCGACGGTGATCCGCAGCCCCGGCAGCAGCGCCGACATGTGCGCGGCGGTACGGCGGTTGGACGCCGGGCCGCCGACACAGAACTCGGCGCGCTCGCCGAAGCCCTGACGGACCTCGTCCTGGGTGACCACGTCGGCGTGCGCCCCGCACTCCTTGACGAGCGCGGACAGCTCCAGCAGCGCGAACACGTCGAAGCGGTGGACCGCGGGTTCGGCGGCGGCCGGGTCACGGTTCACGACGAGCAGCGCCTCCGCGTTCTCCGGCAGTCCGAAGAAGGCCCGCTTGCGCCGGAGTTTGCGGCGCCACAGGCAGGTGCGGGCGAGCCAGCCCAGCGACGCCGAGATGCCGGTCGCCACCAACCCAAGGACGATGTTGCGCACGTCGTCGTTCATGGCCGCGCATGCTAACGGCCCGGGGGAACGGAGGCGTACCGGCGTTCGAACTGTGACGGTCGTGTGGCGGGTGACCGAGGCGTACTGTCGATGATGCGACAATCTGGTTACGCTGCGCGAACTGTCCCGACGGGAGGTACGGATGGGTCGTCCAGGCACGCGGAGACTGGCGGTTCTGGCGGTTTCGGCCGCCATGGTGACGGTGGGGGCCGCGGCGCCGCCCGCCCCGAAGACGAGCGGACCGGCCGGCAAGACCCCCGTGGCCGTGGGCTACGGCGGTGCCGTGGCCAGCGTCGACCAGGACGCCACGGCCGCCGGCATCGAGGTCCTCAAGCACGGCGGCAACGCCGTCGACGCGGCCGTCGCCACCGCCGCCGCGCTCGGCGTCACCGAGCCCTACTCGGCCGGTGTCGGCGGGGGCGGCTACTTCGTCTACTACGACGCCGGAACGCGCACGGTCCACACCCTCGACGGCCGGGAGACCGCCCCGCTGTCCGCCGGCTCCGACCTGTTCCTGGAGAACGGCAAACCCCTCTCCTTCGACGACGCCGTCAGCAGCGGCCTCAGCGTCGGCACCCCGGGCACGCCCGCCACCTGGCAGACGGCCCTGGACCGGTGGGGCAGCAGGAACCTCGCGACGGTCCTCCGGCCCGCCGAGCGGCTCGCCCGCGACGGGTTCACCGTGGACGACACCTTCCGCTCCCAGACCGCCGCCAACGAGACCCGGTTCCGCTACTTCCCGGACACCGCCAAGCTGTTCCTGCCGGGCGGTGAACCGCCCGCCGTCGGTTCCACCTTCAAGAACCCGGAGCTGGCCCGCACCTACGCGGAGCTGGCGAAGAAGGGCATGGGGGCGATCTACCACGGCGACATAGGCGACGACATCGTCAAGACGGTCGAACACCCGCGCGTGGACCCCGCCTCCGGCTGGAAGGCCCGCCCCGGCAAGCTCGCCGAGAAGGACCTCGCCGTCTACCGGGCCAAGGAACAGGCGCCCACCAGGACGTCGTACCGCGGCCTGAACGTCTACTCCATCGCTCCGTCCTCCTCGGGCGGCACCACGGTCGGCGAGGCGCTCAACATCCTGGAAGGCTCCGACCTGTCCAGGATGAGCGAGGCGCAGTACCTGCACCACTTCATCGAGGCCAGCCGGATCGCCTTCGCCGACCGCGGACGCTGGGTCGGCGACCCCGCCTTCGAGAAGGTCCCCACCAGGCAGCTGCTGTCGCAGCGGTTCGCCGACTCGCGGGCCTGCCTCATCAAGGACGACGCGGTCCTCACCAGCCCGCTCGCCCCCGGCGACCCGTACCACCCCGCGCCGTGCGACAAGGGCGGCAAGGCGGCCCCGACGACGTACGAGGGCCAGAACACCACCCATCTGACGGTGGCCGACAAGTGGGGCAACGTCGTCTCGTACACCCTCACCATCGAGCAGACCGGCGGCAGCGCGATGACCGTGCCCGGCCGGGGCTTCCTGCTCAACAACGAGCTGACGGACTTCTCCTTTGCCCCGGCGAGCCCGAACGTGCCCGACCCGAACCTGCCGGGCCCGGGCAAGCGGCCGCGCTCGTCCATCTCGCCGACCATCGTCCTCGACGGGCACAACCGGCCCGTGGTCGCACTCGGTTCGCCCGGCGGCGCGACCATCATCACCACCGTCCTGCAGACCCTGACCGAGTTCCTCGACCGGCGACTGCCGCTGGTCGACGCCATCGCCGCACCCCGCGCCAGCCAGCGCAACGCGGCCCGGACCGAACTCGAACCCGCCCTGTACGACAGCCCGTTGCGAGGACAGCTGGAGGCCCTCGGCCACCAGTTCAGCCGCAACCCGGAGATCGGCGCCGCGACCGGCGTCCAGCGGCTGCCGGACGGCAGATGGCTGGCCGCCGCCGAGAAGGTTCGACGCGGCGGGGGTTCGGCGATGGTGGTGAAACCGGCGCCGTGACACGCGCCCGCGGTGCCGGGGGCGAACCGCCCACGGCACCGCGGAACCCTCAGCCCATCGGGTCGCGAGGCGGCGCCGACCGGGCCTCGGGCGCGGCGGGCGCCGGCGGCTCGGACGTGTGGAAGTCCAGCCGCCCGTCCGCGACGTCCACGGTGACCCGGCCGCCCTCGGAGATCGTGCCGTCCAGCAGCAGCCGGGACAGCCGGTTGTCCACCTCCCGCTGGATGGTGCGGCGCAACGGCCGGGCGCCGTACTCCGGCTGGTAGCCACGTTCGGCGAGCCAGTCGACGGCCGCGTCCGTGAACTCCACCGAGACGCCCTGGCCGTCCAGCAGCCGCCGGGTGCTTTCCAGCAGCAGGTCGGTGATCTGCCGCAGCTGCTCGCCGGTCAGCTGGCGGAAGACCACGATCTCGTCGATCCGGTTGAGGAACTCCGGCCGGAAGTGCTCGCGCAGCGGCCGCAGGATCTGCTCGCGCCGCGCCTCCTCGTCCGCGTCCGCGCCGCCCGGACCGAACCCGATCCCCGCGCCGCGCCGGGTGATCGCCTCCGAGCCCAGATTGCTGGTCATCACGACGACCGTGTTGGTGAAGTCCACCGTGCGGCCCTGGGAGTCGGTCAGCCGGCCGTCGTCCAGCACCTGGAGCAGGATGTTGAAGACGTCCGGGTGCGCCTTCTCCACCTCGTCGAGCAGCAGCAGCGAGTACGGGTGCCGGCGCACCACCTCGGTGAGCTGGCCGGCCTCCTCGTGCCCGACGTACCCGGGCGGGGCGCCGACCAGCCGGGAGACGGTGTGCCGCTCCTGGTACTCGCTCATGTCCAGCCGGACCATGCGGTCCTCGCTGCCGAACAGGGCCTCGGCGAGCGCGCGGGCCAACTCCGTCTTGCCGACGCCGGTCGGGCCGAGGAAGAGGAAGCTGCCGATGGGCCGGCGGGGGCTGGCGAGCCCGGCGCGCGAGCGCAGCACCGCCTCGGCGACCACGGCGACGGCCTCCTCCTGGCCGACCACCCGCTGATGCAGATGCTCCTCCAGGCCGAGCAGCCGTTCCTTCTCCTCCTGGGTGAGGCGGCTGACCGGGATGCCGGTCTGCCGGGACACCACCTCGGCGATGGACTCGGCCGTCACCTCCAGCTGACCCTCGTCGGCCTGCCCGTCACCGCTGGTCTCGGTGATGCGCTGCTTCAGCTCCGCGATCCGGTCGCGCAGCCGCTTGGCCTCCTCGTAGTCCTCGTCGGCGACCGCCTGGTCCTTGTCCCGGACCAGCTGGTCCACCTCGCGCTCCATCGCCCGCACATCGGTGCCCTTGGTGCGGGCGCCGAGCCGGACCCGGGCACCGGCCTGGTCGATCAGGTCGATCGCCTTGTCCGGCAGCCGCCGGTCGGTGAGGTACCGGTCGGACAGCTCCACGGCGGCGAGCAGCGCCTCGTCGGTGTAGCGGACCTGGTGGTGGGCCTCGTAGCGGTCGCGCAGTCCGCGCAGGATCTCGATGGTGTCCTGCACCGTCGGCTCGGGCACCAGCACCGGCTGGAAGCGGCGGGCCAGCGCCGCGTCCTTCTCGATCCGCCGGAACTCCTCCAGGGTGGTGGCGCCCACGATGTGCAGCTCGCCCCGGGCGAGCGCGGGCTTGAGGATGTTGCCCGCGTCCAGCGCGCCGCCCTCGCCGCCGGAGCCCGCCCCGACGACGGTGTGCAGTTCGTCGATGAACACGATCAGCCGGTCGGAGTTGGCGCGGATCTCCTCCACGATGTTGTTCAGGCGCTCCTCGAAGTCGCCGCGGTAGCGGGTGCCGGCCACCACCCCGGTGAGGTCGAGCGCGACGACCCGCCGCCCGGCGAGCACGTCCGGCACGTCGCCGTCGGCGATCCGCTGCGCGAGTCCCTCCACGATGGCCGTCTTGCCGACGCCCGCGTCGCCGATCAGCACCGGGTTGTTCTTGCCGCGCCGGGACAGCACCTCGATGGTCTGCTCGATCTCGGTGTCCCGGCCGATCACCGGGTCGACCCGGCCCTGCCGGGCGAGGTCGGTCAGATCACGGCCGTACTTGTCCAGGGTGGGCGTGTTGGTGGGCCGCTGCCGCTCCGTACGGACCTGGCCGGTGCTCTCCGGCGGCTCCGGGGGCAGCGCGCCCGCCGGGAACCGGGCCGCGTGCAGGATGTGCCCGGCGGCCGAGTCTGGGTTCGAGGCCAGCGCGCTGAGCACGTGCTCGGGGCCGATGTACCCGGCGCCGCTGGAGCGCGCCATGTCGTGCGCGTCCAGCAGGGCCCGCTTCACCGCCGGGGTCAGGGACAGGGAGGTCGGCGGCGGCACCTCGCCCGGCGGGTGCTGCACCGGGCCCGCCCGGTCGTCGATCTCGGTGGCGAGCGAGTCGGGGTCGGCACCGGCCCGGCTCAGCAGGCTGCGGGTGGGCTCGGTGGCCACGGCGGCGCGCAGCAGATGCTGGGTGTCCAGGTCCCGGCTGCCGTGCTCGGCGGCGTACTGGGCGGCTCCTCTGACCAGCTCCCGCGCCGGCTGGCTGAGCAGCCGGCCGATGTCGATGTGGCGGGGGCCGGGGGCTCCGCCGGCGGCGCCGCTGAAGAAGCGGGCGAGGAATTCGCCGAAGGGGTCAGGAGGGTAGCCGTTGGTCATGGCGATGCTTTCCTTCGCTGACGGTGGCTCCGCCGGGTAACCGGGGTGGGGGGTGCTCATGCCCACGATGGCATGAAGTCTTGGGGCGGGCATGTTCGCCCGGGCGCCCCGAAGCGGCTCCCGCACGCCACCGCGGCCCCGCGCGCGTACGGGGGTCCCGCAGGCCGGCGGAGAGGGCGTGGGCTGGTGTGCGGGCGCCTGACCGGCGGTGCGGTGAGCCCCGAGGGCCGCTCCGCGCGCTGATCGCCTGGGCCGCCGTTCCGAAGGCAGGGGGCGCCGTTTCCGGGCCGGACCTTTGGTGCGTGTCGTGGCCGGGGGGCTTCGCAGGCGGCGCCGCTCCGCCCTGCCGGTATTTTAATAGGGCATCCGGTATACGGTTTACAGACCGGGGCGGGCACAATGGGCCCATGGTGCGCACCCCTCTCACCCCCGAAGAACGCGACCGCGGCGAGCGGCTCGGGCGGCTGCTGCGTGCGGCCCGTGGCGACCGGAGCATGGTCGAGGTCGCCGCCGCGGCGGGCGTCTCGGCCGAGACGCTGCGGAAGATCGAGACGGGGCGGGCGCCGACCCCCGCGTTCTTCACCGTGGCCGCCGTGGCCGCGGTGCTCGGCCTGTCCATGGACGACCTGGCCGCACACTGCACCCTGGCCGCCGCCTGAGGGGCGCGCGCCCGCTCACCCACAGGAGTGCGAAACAGGATCGACTCCGCGGCTTGACGGCAATGGTCTTGGCAAGGGGCGCCAAGAGGCTTACGTTCGTGCCTCTACGGCCTGCTCTACGGGCGTAGAGGCTCTGACGTCGTGTCGAAGGAGCAGCTCATGGCCAACGTCGTCCGCGCCGCTCTGGTCCAGGCCACCTGGACCGGCGACACCGAGTCCATGGTGGCGAAACACGAGGAGCACGCCCGCGAGGCGGCCCGCCGGGGCGCGGGGATCATCGGGTTCCAGGAGGTCTTCAACGCCCCCTACTTCTGCCAGGTCCAGGAACCGGAGCACTACCGCTGGGCCGAGCCGGTGCCGGACGGCCCGACCGTCACCCGGATGGCGCAGCTCGCGCGCGAGACCGGCATGGTGATCGTCGCCCCGGTGTTCGAGGTCGAGCAGTCCGGCTTCTACTACAACACCGCCGCCGTGATCGACGCGGACGGCACCTACCTCGGCAAGTACCGCAAGCACCACATCCCCCAGCTCAAGGGCTTCTGGGAGAAGTACTACTTCAAACCCGGCAACCTGGGCTGGCCGGTCTTCGACACCGCCGTCGGCAAGGTCGGCGTCTACATCTGCTACGACCGTCACTTCCCGGAGGGCTGGCGGCAACTGGGCCTGGCCGGAGCCCAGTTGGTGTACAACCCGTCGGCCACCCACCGGAGCCTGTCCAGCCACCTGTGGCAGCTGGAGCAGCCGGCGGCGGCCGTCGCCAACGAGTACTTCATCGCCGCCATCAACCGGGTCGGGCGGGAGGAGTACGGCGACAACGACTTCTACGGGACCTCCTACTTCGTGGACCCGCGCGGCCGGTTCGTCGGCGACACCGCGGGCGACAAGGCCGACGAACTCCTCGTCCGCGACCTCGACTTCGGCCTGATCGACGACGTGCGGCAGCAGTGGGCCTTCTACCGCGACCGCCGTCCCGACGCCTACGAAGGGCTGGTGCAGCCGTGAGCGACCTCTACTCCCGTCACCGCAGGGTCATGCCCGACTGGCTCGCCCTCTACTACGACGACCCCATCGAGATCACGCACGGCGAGGGCCGCCACGTCTGGGACTCCGACGGCCGCCGCTACCTGGACTTCTTCGGCGGCATCCTCACCACCATGACCGCACACGCGCTGCCCGAGGTGACCAAGGCGGTCAGCGAGCAGGCCGGGCGCATCCTGCACTCCTCGACCCTCTACCTCAACCGGCCGATGGTCGAACTCGCCGAGCGCGTCGCCCAGGTGAGCGGCATCCCGGACGCCCGCGTCTTCTTCACCACCTCCGGCACCGAGGCCAACGACGCCGCCCTGCTGCTCGCCACGACGTACCGGCGCAGCAACACCGTCCTCGCCATGCGCAACAGCTACCACGGCCGTTCCTTCTCCACCGTCGGCATCACCGGCAACCGCAGTTGGTCCCCGACCTCCCTGTCACCGTTGCAGACCCTGTACGTGCACGGCGGCGTCCGCACCCGGGGCCCCTTCGCCCATCTGGACGACCGCGCCTTCATCGACGCGTGCGTGGCCGACCTGAAGGACGTCCTCGGGCACACCCGCCCGCCCGCCGCGCTGATCGCGGAACCCGTCCAGGGCGTCGGCGGATTCACCTCGCCGCCCGACGGACTGTATGCGGAATTCCGTGAACTGCTGACCGCACACGGCATCCTGTGGATCTCCGACGAGGTGCAGACCGGCTGGGGCCGCACCGGAGACCACTTCTGGGGCTGGCAGGCGCACGGCCGCAGCGGCCCGCCCGACATCGTCACCTTCGCCAAGGGCATCGGCAACGGCATGTCCATCGGCGGTGTCATCGCCCGCTCCGAGATCATGAACTGCCTCGACGCCAACAGCATCTCCACCTTCGGCGGCACCCAGATCACCATGGCCGCCGGCCTCGCCAACCTCACCTACCTCCTCGAACACGACCTCCAGGGCAACGCCCGCCGGGTCGGCGGCCTGCTCATCGAGCGGCTGCGGGCCGTCGCCGCCCAGCTGCCCGGGGTGCGCGAGGTCCGCGGACGCGGACTGATGATCGGCATCGAGCTGGTGAAGCCGGGCACCGACGACGCCGACCCGCAGGCGGCCGCCGCCGTCCTGGAGGCGGCCCGCGCCCAGGGCCTGCTCATCGGCAAGGGCGGCGGCCACGACACCAGCGCCCTGCGCATCGCGCCGCCGCTGTCGCTGACCGTCGCCGAGGCCGAGGAGGGCGCCGCCATCCTCGAAAACGCGCTGCGGAGCGCGTACTGACACCGAGGGGAACACCCGGCACCGCCGAGCACCGAGGGGATACGGCCATGACCACGACCTCAGGAACCGGACCCGCCGCCCCGCCGGAACCCGCCCTCTCCGTGCGCCAGGTGCTGACCCTGGAGCGGGTCCTGGCCGGCCGGCCCGAGGTGGTGGCGGGCGCCGGCGGCCTGGACCGGCCGGTGCGCTGGGTGCACGTCGCCGAGGCCGCCGACGTGGGCGTGATGCTCAGCGGCGGCGAGATGGTGCTCACCACGGGGGTGCTGCTCGCCGGCGACGAGGCCAAACAGGCCGAGTACATCCGGTCCCTGCACCGCGCCGAGGCCGCCGCCGTGGTCCTCGGCCTCGGCCGGGCCTTTCCCACGCCGCCCGAGGTGATGCGCCGCGCCGCCGAACGCTGCGGGCTGCCCCTGGTCGTCCTGCACCGCCCCTTCCCCTTCGCCGAGCTGACCGAGGAGGTCCAGTCCCGGCTACTGCGGCGCAAGTTCGCCGCCGTCAGCCTCTCCGAGGCGGTCCGCACCGACCTCACCGCGCTGATCACGGCCGGCGCCCCGCTGCAACGGCTGCTGGACGAGGTCGCCCGGCACGGCGGCTGCCCCGTCGTCGTCACCAACCTCGCCCACCGCGTCCTCGCCACGGCGGGGGAGCGGTCCGCGGTGGACGACGTGCTGCGCGACTGGGAGCGCATCGCCCGGCAGACCGGCGGCGCCGGCGACGAGTGGATCCGCGCCGAACTCGGCGGGCGCGGCGAGCGCTGGGGCCGGCTGCTGCTGTGCGGCTACCGGGGCGACGCCGCGACCGGGCGGCTGCTCGCCGACCGCGCCGCCGAGGCCCTGGTCCTGCACCGCATGCTCGGCGGCGGCTCCGCGCACAGCTGGGAGGAACAGTCCGCGCAGAGCCTGCTCACCGACCTCGTCTCCGGCGTCGTACCGGCCCGGCAACTGCTGCCGCGGGCCCGCGCGGCCGGACTGCCGGTCAATCTGCGCACCTTCGTGCCGCTCGTCGTCCCCGACGCCGAACCCGCCGTGCTCGACCGGATGCTGCGGGTGCTGGGCCTGTCCGGACTGGCCGGCGAACTGTCCGACGGGGTCACCGCCGTACTGCTCAGCCTGCCCCGCGACCGGCCCGCCGAGACCCTCCTCACACACTTCGCGGCCCGGCTGCGCGAGGGCACCGGGCGGCCGGACGCCGTGGTCGCCGCCGCGGACCCGCGCACCCTCTGGGACGAGGTGCCCGCCGGACTGCGCGAGGCCCGGCACGTGGCCGAGGCCGTCGCCGGTTCCGCCGCCGCCCTCGGCCTGCCCGCCGTCGTCCGACTCAAGGACGTCCATCTGCGGGGCCTGGTCCGGCTGTTGCGCGACGACCCGCATGTGCAGTCCTTCGCCGAACGGGAGCTGGACGGGCTGCTGTGCACGGCCGAACCCGAACTGCTCGGCGTGCTGCGCACCTATCTGGCCACCGGCCGCAACAAGTCCCGCACCGCCCTGCTCCACCATGTCTCCCGGCCCGCGCTCTACCGCCGCCTGGAGGCCATACAGGACCGCCTCGGCGTCGACCTGGACGACTTCGAGCAGGCCGCCTCGGTGCACATCGCGCTTCTCGCGCATGACGCGCAACAACGCTGACACCTGAGACCACCTGGGAAAACGGCGGTGAAACATGGGCCCACGAAGACATGACACGGTGGCACGCCGACCGTCCGCGGACGTGACACGCTGCCCGTCGAACCGCGCCCGACCGCTTCCTAGGCTCACCGGACACCCACCGAACGGAGGCTTCGATGAGCCGAGTGATCCGAGCCGCCCTCTTCCAGGCCGCCTGGACCGGCGACAAGGAATCCATGATCCAGGTGCACGAGCAGGCCGTCCGCGACGCGGCCGCCCAGGGCGCCCAAGTCCTCTGTTTCCAGGAGCTGTTCTACGGCCCCTACTTCTGCCAGGTGCAGGACAAGGCGTTCTACGACTACGCCGAGCGGATCCCCGACGGCCCGACCGTGCGGCGCTTCCAGTCCCTCGCCCGCGCCCTCGGCATCGTGCTCATCCTGCCGATGTACGAGGAGGAGCAGCCGGGTGTCCTCTACAACACCGCCGCCGTGATCGACGCGGACGGCACGTACCTCGGCAAGTACCGCAAGACCCACATCCCCCAGGTGCGCGGGTTCTGGGAGAAGTTCTACTTCCGCCCGGGCAACAGCGGCTGGCCCGTCTTCGACACCGCCGTCGGCCGGATCGGCGTCTACATCTGCTACGACCGCCACTTCCCCGAGGGCTGGCGGGCCCTCGGCCTCGCCGGCGCCGAGATCGTCTTCAACCCCTCGGCCACCTCCCGGGGCCTGTCCCGCTACCTGTGGCAGCTGGAGCAGCCCGCGGCGGCCGTCGCCAACGAGTACTTCGTCGGCGCCATCAACCGGGTCGGCGTGGAGGACCTCGGCGACAACGACTTCTACGGCACCACGTACTTCGTGGACCCCGAGGCCCAGTACGTCGGCGAGGTCGCGAGCGACAAGGAGAACGAACTCGTCGTACGCGACCTGGACCTCGCCAAACTCCGCGAGGTCCGCGACCGCTGGCAGTTCTACCGGGACCGGGCCCCGGGCGCGTACACGCCGCTGACCGCGCCGTGACCGAAGCCGAGTGATCCAAGGAGCAGCATGAGCAGCCGTACCGTCATCCGCGGTGGCCTCGTCGTCACCGCGTCGGACGAGATCCACGCCGACGTCCTCATCGAGGACGGCCGCATCGCCGCGCTGGCGGCGTCCGGCACCCCCGCTGCCGCCGCGTTCACCGCCGACCGCACCATCGACGCCACCGGGAAATACGTCATCCCCGGCGGCGTCGACGGCCACACCCACATGGAGATGCCGTTCGGCGGCACCTACGCCTCCGACACCTTCGAGACCGGCACCCGCGCCGCCGCCTGGGGCGGTACGACCACGATCGTGGACTTCGCCATCCAGAGCGTCGGCCACTCCCTGCGCGAGGGACTGGACGCCTGGCACGCAAAGGCGGAGGGCAACTGCGCGATCGACTACGCCTTCCACATGATCGTCTCCGACGTCCGCGACGAGACGCTGAAGGAGATGGACCTGCTGGTGGAGGAGGGGGTGACCTCCTTCAAGCAGTTCATGGCCTACCCGGGGGTCTTCTACTCCGACGACGGCCAGATCCTGCGCGCCATGCAGCGGGCCGCCGGCAACGGCGGACTGATCATGATGCACGCCGAGAACGGCATCGCCATCGACGTCCTCGTGGAACAGGCACTCGCCCGCGGCGAGACCGACCCGCGCCACCACGGCGAGGTCCGCAAGGCACTGCTGGAGGCCGAGGCCACCCACCGCGCCATTCGGCTCGCCCAGGTCGCCGGCGCGCCGCTGTACGTCGTCCACGTCTCTGCGGCGGAGGCGCTCGCCGAGCTGGCGCGGGCCCGGGACGACGGCCTGAACGTGTTCGGCGAGACCTGCCCGCAGTACCTGTTCCTGTCCACCGACAACCTCGCCGAGCCGGACTTCGAGGGCGCCAAGTACGTGTGCTCGACGCCGTTGCGGCCCAGGGAGCACCAGGCGGCCCTGTGGCGGGGCCTGCGCACCAACGACCTCCAGGTGGTCTCCACCGACCACTGCCCGTTCTGCTTCACCGGCCAGAAGGAGCTGGGCCGCGGCGACTTCTCCAAGATCCCCAACGGCCTGCCGGGCGTGGAGAACCGCATGGACCTGCTCCACCAGGCCGTCGTCGAGGGCCGCATCTCCCGCCGCCGCTGGATCGAGATCGCCTGCGCCACCCCGGCGCGGATGTTCGGCCTCTACCCGAAGAAGGGCACCATCGCCCCGGGCGCCGACGCCGACGTGGTGATCTACGACCCGCACGCCGAGCAGATCATGTCCGCCGAGACCCACCACATGAACGTCGACTACTCGGCGTACGAGGGCAAGCGGACCACCGGCCGGGTGGAGACCGTCCTCTCGCGCGGCGAACCGGTCATCGACCGGCGCGCGTACACCGGGCACGCCGGACACGGCGTCTACACCCCGCGCTCCACCTGTCAGTACCTCAACTAGGAGTGGCGCCCATGGACTTCGGACTCGTCCTGCAGACCGACCCGCCGGCCTCCCGCGTCATCGACCTCATGCGACGGGCCGAGCGGAACGGCTTCACCCACGGCTGGACCTTCGACTCCGCCGTGCTCTGGCAGGAGCCGTTCGTGATCTACAGCCAGATCCTCGCCCAGACACGCAACCTGACGGTCGGGCCGATGGTCACCAACCCGTCCACCCGCACCCCGGAGGTCACCGCCTCCACCTTCGCCACCCTCAACGACATGTTCGGCAACCGCACCGTCTGCGGCATCGGCCGCGGCGACTCCGCGATGCGGGTGGCGGGCCGCAGGCCCAACACCCTCGCACGGATCAGCGAGGCCATGAAGGTGATCCGCGCCCTCGGCCGCGGCGACCCCGCCGACCTCGGCGGCGGCACGACCGTGAAGTTCCCCTGGGTCCGGCCGGGCGCCCGGCTCCCCGTCTGGATGGCCGCGTACGGCCCCAAGGCGCTGAAGATGACCGGCGAGGAGGCCGACGGGTTCATCCTCCAGCTGGCCGACGTCTACCTCACCGAGTACATGGTGAAGGCCGTCAAGGACGCGGCCCGGGCGGCCGGGCGCGACCCCGCCGAGGTGACCGTCTGCGTGGCGGCCCCCGCGTACGTCACCGCCGACGACTCGCCCGAGGCCCTCGCCCACGCCCGCGCGCAGTGCCGCTGGTTCGGCGGCATGGTCGGCAACCACGTGGCCGACCTGGTCGGCAAGTACGGCGAGCACTCCGCCCAGGTGCCCGGCGAACTCACCGACTACATCAAGGCCCGGCAGGGCTACGACTACGCCCACCACGGGCGCAGCGGCAACCCGGACACCGAGTTCGTGCCCGACGAGATCGTGGACCGGTTCTGTCTGATCGGCCCGGCCGAGCGGCACATCGAGAAACTGAACGCCCTGCGCGCCCTGGGCGTCGACCAGTTCGCGCTGTACGACATGCACGACGCCCAGGAGGCCACCATCGACGCCTACGGCACGAAGGTGATCCCGGCCGTCAACTCCTGACCGTACGGTCTCCGTTCGTCTCTCCCGCCGATCCCCTCGGGGGTCCACCCCAACCCCCCACCCCTGGTCACCCCTCCCCGCCTCCCCGCGGGGAGGGGCTGGTGCCCGCACGGCCTCCGCCGACCCACCTCGTTTCCGATTGGGGCCTGCCCATGACCGACACCGCTCCCGCCGGCATACCACCGACGGCCCAAGTCACCCTTCCCGACGGCCGGGTGGAGATCGCCCCCGGCGCTCCGCAGCCCAGCGGCCGCTACGCCAACGAGGACCTGCTGCCGGTCCCGGTCGGCGGGCGCACGTGGACGACGTACAACTTCACGGCGCTGTGGGTCGGCATGGCCCACAACACCGCCTCCTGGACGCTGGCCTCCGGTCTGATCGCCGTCGGCATGGACTGGAAGCAGGCGGTGTTCACCATCGCCGTCGCCAATCTGGTCGTGCTGGTCCCGATGCTGCTGACCGGGCACGCGGGACCCAAGTACGGCATCCCCTTCCCCGTCTTCGCCCGCGCCTCCTTCGGGGTGCGCGGCGCCAACCTGCCCGCCGTCGTGCGGGCGTTGGTGGCCTGCGGCTGGTTCGGCATCCAGACGTGGATCGGCGGTGAGGCCATCTACTTCCTCGCCGGGAAACTGATCGGCGGCAGCTGGTCGAACGCGGCGCACATCGGCGGTTACGCCTGGACCATGTGGCTGTCATTCGCGATCTTCTGGGCGCTGCAAGTGGCCATCATCCACCGGGGGATGGAGACCATCCGCCGTTTCGAGAACTGGGCCGCGCCGTTCGTGCTGGTCGGCGCGTTCGTGATGCTGTGGTGGATGGCGAGCAGGGCGGGCGGTGTCGGCCCGCTGTTCGACCAGCCCTCCAGGCTGAGCTGGGGCGGGTCGTTCTGGAAGCTGTTCTGGCCGTCCCTGATGGGCATGATCGGGTTCTGGTCCACCCTGTCCCTGAACATCCCGGACTTCACCCGCTACGGCCGCAGCCAGCGCGCCCAGACCTGGGGCCAGGCGCTCGGCCTGCCCACCACCATGACCCTCTTCGCCTTCCTCTCCGTCCTGGTCACCTCCGGCTCCCAGGCGGTCTACGGAAAGCCGGTGTGGGACCCGGTGCAGCTGGCCGCGAAGACCGACAACCCGGTCGGCCTGCTCTACGCCCTGGTCACCGTCCTGGTGGCGACCCTCTCGGTGAACATCGCGGCCAACCTGGTCTCGCCGGCCTTCGACTTCTCCAACGTGGCGCCGCGCAAGGTGAGTTTCCGCGCCGGGGCGCTGATCACCGCGGTCCTCGCGGTGCTGATCTTCCCCTGGAAGCTGTACTCCGACCCGCAGGGCTACATCTTCACCTGGCTCGGCCTGGTCGGCGGGCTGCTCGGCACCGTCGCCGGCATCCTCGTCGCCGACTACTGGTTCCTGCGCCGCACCCGGCTGGACCTCGCCGACCTGTACCGCACCGGCGGCCGCTACTGGTACGCGGGCGGCTGGAACTGGCGGGCGGTCGTCGCCTTCCTGGCCGGCGGCGTCCTCGCGATCGGCGGCGCCCGCCTCGAGCCGCTGTTCGACGGCCGTCCGATCCCCGCCCTCTCCCCGCTCGCCGACTACGGCTGGGCGGTCGGCCTGGGCACCTCGCTGGTGCTGTACCTGGCCCTGTCCCTGACGACCGGCGGCAGGCGGCGCACCACGGCCTGACCCCGCCGGGGGACGTCCTGGTCCGTGCGGGCTAGGACGTCCCGCCCCCGCCCCCGAGCGCCGCCACGGCGGCCCGCGCGGCCTTGATGGCGCCGGTGTTGATCTCGTCCGTCCCCGGCGCCTTCTTGGTGTCGAAGTCGCTGCCGCTGTACGTCACCACCACCACCGCGTTGGAGACGCGCACCATCACCACGCCCTCGCGGGTCTGCTGCTTGTCCTCGGTGCTGAGGTTCACGACCGAGTACGCGCTGTCCCCGAGCCCCGGCACGGTGCCGCCGCCGCTCTTCTTGCCCATCTGCTGCTGGTACTGCCGGGTGGCCTCCTGCACCGACTCGCCGATCTCGTACGACACGTCGAGCCAGCGGTAGTCGTAGCCGTGCAGGGCGTTCCAGGAACAGGTGCGGCGCAGCGTGGGATCGGTCGAGGGGATCTCCTTGCCGCCCGTCTTCGCCCCCGGCACCAAGGACTTGACCGTCGACGCGGGCACGGCGGAGCAGGGGGCGGGCGAGGTGGAGTACGCCTTCGCCTGCGCACTGGCCGAGGCCGCGGGCGCGGACGACCCTCCGGACGCCTTCGGATCCGCCGGGCGCCCCGCGGCGGTGGACGGCGCGGCCGGAGCGGAGGACAGCGCCCACCCGGCACAGGCGAGGACCACGACCGGCGTCAACCGGGCGGCGAGGGCGAGCGGCAGAGGCAGAGAACGCACGGCGCACATCTCGTTGAGAAGGGGGGACGAGGACGACAGTGTCACACGGCTGTCCGTGTGGCGGAAGCGCGAACTCGCTGGGTGTTCACGCGATCACAGCAGCGCGCTCACGACGTACCGCTCCGCCCGGTTCGCAGTGTCGTGAGCGCCTGGATCAGCGGCCCGTGGAGTGCGTCTCCACCCAGCGGCGGGCGCCGACCTCGCTGGGCGATTCACGGACGGCGAAGAGCGCGGCCACCGCGCCGACGCACCACGCGACGATCGGAGGCAACACCGGCGCGGCGATGAGGAGTGGAATGAGACCGGCCCGGGACCAGTACACGGCACGACGGGACTCCGCACGCCGGCCCACGCGGACCTCGTCGGGTGCCGGCGGGTCCTGAAACAGGCGGCGCAGTCTCCGGCGTT
This sequence comes from Streptomyces sp. SCPE 10, assembly GCF_051980735.1. NCBI lineage: Bacteria > Bacillati > Actinomycetota > Actinomycetes > Kitasatosporales > Streptomycetaceae > Streptomyces > Streptomyces sp. SCPE 10. The sequence goes on from NZ_CP197069.1 coordinate 6,279,630, forward strand.
GGCTGACCCAGCCCCAGACGACGGTCACGCACGAAGCGGCGATCTGCACGATGTCCCAGATATGGCGCGCACGGGGCGGAAGATAGGTGCGCGGGACACCCGAGTACATCGCGAGCGCGAAGGAGCAGAAGAACGCCATGACGACGAGCCACAACAGGGCATTGGCCGTACGGCGCAGCCAGTAGCGCGGCCCGCGTGCGTACCAGGTGGTGCCGAGCCCTGGCAGCGAGGGGATCCGGACGGATGCCGAGGAGGCCGCGGCCTCAGAAGATGCTCTTGATGCCATGCCACACATCGTCTTTCAGTCGTACGAAGTCGCCGCCGGTCTTGGACAGCACGTGTCCCGTGCCTGTCAGCACACCACCGACCACACCGTGGTCGTGGATGTCCTCGCTCCAGTGCTCGTGGAGGGAGTGGTCGATGAGGCCGGTCGCGCCGATGACCACGACACCGCCGACCCCGGCCACCACGGCGGTGGGGACCTCGACGGGTGCGGCCGCCACCAGGCCCGCGGTGATGGCCGTGCCCGCCACCAGGCCGCCGACGTTGGCGCCGCCGTCCACGGCGATCGACTTCTGCCACGACCAGCCCTTGTCGTGGTCGTCGGAGGCCTCCAGCAGACCGCACGCGCCGGCCGCGGCGACGTCCAGCACCGGGATCTCCTTCAGGAAGTCCGGCACCGCCTCCAGGCTCTTGCCCGCGCGCAGCAGATCCGCCGCGTCGGCCAGCTTCACGTTGAGCGCGCGGTCGTAGGGCAGCTTGGTGCTGCCGTTCTCGGCGCGCGCAATCGCGTCCTCCAGGTCGTCCACCTTGGTCAGCGCGTCCTTGTACGCGCTCTTGGCGGGCAGGTCCTTGGGCAGCGCCTTGCCCGCCTTCTGGTAGGCCTTGCGCTCCGCGCGCAGCTCCTTCTTGGCGTCCTGCGCCGCCTGCTTGGCGTCGTCGAGCTTCTCCCGCGCCTGCGCGCCGCCGGCCCGGGCGTCCTCGGCGTCGTACGCGTACAGGCCGCGCAGGTAGTCCGCGATGGTGGTCTTGTCCCCGGTGGACACCGAGCCGTCCTTGGCCGTCACCTTGTCGTAGAGGTCTGACAGCTTCTGCGCCGCGTCCAGACGCGCGTGCTGCGCGGTGTGCAGGATCCCGTCGCGCACCTTGGCGTACTCGTTCATCGCCGAGATGGCCTTCTGGTCGTCCGCGCTCGGCGGATTCGCCGTCATGATCGGCACCGGCGCGCCCTTGGAGTCCGTCGACACGCCCTTGCCGGCGGCGACGTGCTCCGCGTTCTGCAGCGACGTCTCGCAGGTCGACAACGCGTCGGCGAGGTCGCCCAGAATGCCGCCGACCTCGGAGACCAGTTCGGCGAAGGCGCCGGCCGTGAACTCGTCCTCGGACCACACGCCGCGGAACGTCTTCGCCGCCTCGCCCTTCCAACTGGCGTCGTCCGCCAGTTTGTCGACGGCCCTGCTCAGCACCTTCACCACGCCGTCGAGCTTGTCCTTGGCGTTCTTGTAGGTGCTCGCCATCGTGTGCAGGCCACCGATGTCGCCGCCGACCCAGCTGTCGCCCATCAGTCCAGGCCCTCCGTCAGGTCCTCGAAGACACCGTGGACGTCCACGTCGTGCCGGTGGAAGGAGTCGCGCGCGTACCCGGCCTTGTCACCGCGGTCGTCCAGGTGGTCGGCGAGCCCGATGTGCAGGGCGATGATGAGGTTCGCGACCTCCTTGATCGCGGCGTCCAGCGCCGGGTCGCCGCCGCTGACGATGGGAGGTGACACGTCCGGGGCCAGCTTCCGGTAGTCGCCGGCCTGGTCGTGGAAGGTCTTCGCCAGGGTGGAGAGGTCGTCGTAGACGACCTTGAAGTCGGCCGTCACCGGCGCACCTCCCGCGCGAGGGCGGCCAGGTCCTCGGGCCGCCAGTTGGGCTCTTCGGGTGCGATCCGCGGGTCGAGGAGGACGGTGACGCCCTGCTCGTCCATGCTCTCGGCCAGCGGGCCGAGCGAACCGGCCACCCACGGCTGCGCCTCGCCCAGTGCCTCCGCCAGCTTCGCCGGGGTGGTGAAGGCGAAGGCGACCGTGCCGTGGGACGGGTGCTCGAACAGCTCGATCATGATGAACGGGACGCGCGCGGCGCGGCCCTTGGTGCCCGTCCCGAGGACGGAGCGCGGGTGCGCCGGCACGCACACCGGCGTCTGGTACGGCGGCACGCCCGGCTTGGGGCCGGGCCGGTCGTCGCCGGCCGGGGGCGGGGGAGGGGCGGACTCGGCAAGGTCCAGCAGCCGGGAGCGGCGCGGTTGCGGAGCCTGCGGCGAGGGGGCGGCTCCCGGTGGTGCCGGTTCCGTCCCCACGAAATCGAGCAGGCGTGAATGTATCCGCGCCGCCACCGCCGTCACCTCTTCCCCGTGGTCGTGCATGGCCGATTCAGGCCCGACCACGGTAGCCAGCGGGCGGTGGGGCAAATCCTGTTATGTCAGTGCCGGTGAGCCCTACGTGCACGGAACCCATACACGCGTTTGATCGGGGCATGGGCCTGGCTTGACCTGGCCCTGAACCAGGGACACGACAGGGCGCGGGTCACGGCACCCGGGCGGTCCACTCCTCGGTGTCGAACTTCGTCCGCACCAGGTCCCGGGCGCGGGCCAGCTCCTCGTCCGAGATCTTGCCCGAGGCGAGTCCGTAGCGCGCGCGGAAGGAGTCGATCATGCGGTCGATGACGGTCTCACGCGGCAGTCCGGTCTGCCGGCGCAGCGGGTCGACCCGCTTCTTCGCGCTCTTCGTCCCCTTGTCGGAGAGCTTCTCCCGGCCGATGCGCAGCACCTCGGTCATCTTGTCCGCGTCGATGTCGTACGACATGGTCACGTGGTGCAGCACGGCGCCAGGGCCGCCGCCGGGGCCCACGACCCGCTTCTGCGCCGCGCCCGCGATCTTGCCCTGGTCCGTCGCGATGTCGTTCAGCGGCTGGTACCAGGCCCGGATGCCCATGTCACCGAGGGCGGTGAGCACCCAGTCGTCCAGGTAGGCGTAGCTGTCCTGGAAGGACAGGCCGTGCACCAGGGACTCGGGCACCGACAGCGAGTAGGTGATGGTGTTGCCGGGTTCCACGAACATCGCGCCGCCGCCGGAGATCCGCCGCACCACCTCGATGCCGTGCCGGGCGGCGCCGTCCGGGTCCACCTCGTTGCGCAGCGACTGGAAGCTGCCGATGATCACCGCGGGCGCGCCCCACTCCCACACCCGCAGGGTCGGCGGGCGCCGGCCCGCGGCCACCTCGGCGGTCAGCACCTCGTCCAGCGCCATGTGCAGGGCCGGGGACTGCGGGCCCTCGTGGACCAGTTGCCAGTCGTAGTCGGTCCAGTCCGTGGCGTGCGCCAGGGCGCGGCGCACCGCGATGGCGACGCCCTCCGCCGTCAGCCCGAACATCACCGTGCCCGCGGGCAGCGCCGCCTCGATCCGGGCGGCGAGCCCCGCCGCGTCCGTGGCCGCGGGGGCACCCTCCAGCGCGCCGTTCACGGCGTCCAGCGCCTCGTCCGGCTCCAGGAAGAAGTCGCCCGCCACGCGGACGTCGCGCAGCACGCCGCCGTCCGTCTCCACATCCACGACGACGAGCTTGCCGCCGGGCACCTTGTACTCTCCGTGCACCGCCTGGACCCTCCCATACCTTCCACGCGATCAACGCCGCACCGCCGCGCGGTGTTCCCCCGGCCGGGCCCGCCTCGGCGGATCACCCGCGCGGCGTACCCGGGGGAAGCGCGCGGCGGGCGGTGCGGGCGGTCTCCCGGGCGCGGTCACGAGGATCTATCTTGGGCGCCGAAACGGCCTCGTCGCCGGGTCCGGACAGTGAGGGGAAGCATGTTCACCACCCGTCCCACCCTTCAGGGCACCTTCGGCATGGTGTCCTCGACGCACTGGCTGGCCTCCCAGTCGGCGATGGCCGTGCTGGAGGACGGGGGGAACGCGTTCGACGCGGCGGTGGCCGGGGCGTTCGTGCTCCATGTCGTGGAGCCGCATCTGAACGGGCCCGCGGGCGAGGTGCCGATCCTGCTGGCGCCGGCCGGGGGCCGGGTGCGGGTGCTGTGCGGCCAGGGTGTGGCCCCGGCGGGCGCCTTGGCCGCCCGGTACCGCGACCTCGGGCTGGACCTCGTACCCGGCACCGGCCCCCTCGCGGCCGCCGTGCCCGGGGCCTTCGACGCCTGGCTGCTGCTCCTGCGCGACCACGGCACCAAGTCCCTGGAAGACGTGCTGAAGTACGCGATCGGATACGCCGAACACGGACACCCGCCGGTCGACAACGTCGCCGCGGCCGTCGACACCGTACGGACCCTCTTCGAGACCGAGTGGACCTCGTCCGCCGCCGTGTACCTGCCCGGCGGGCGCCCGCCCCGCCCCGGTGAACGGCTGCGCAACCCCGCCCTCGCCGCCACCTGGCGCCGGCTGCTCGCCGAGACCGCGCGGGCCGGCGACCGGGAGGCCCGCATCGACGCCGCGCGCGAGGTGTGGCGCTCGGGATTCATCGCCGAGGCCCTGGTCCGGCAGTCCCGGCGGCCCACCCTGGACACCAGCGGCAAGCGGCACACCGGCACGCTCACCGAGGACGACCTGGCCGGCTGGTCGGCGTCGTACGAGGACCCGGTGACGTACGACTGGCACGGCTGGACCGTGTGCAAGGCCGGCCCCTGGAGCCAGGGCCCCGCCTTTCTCCAGCAACTCGCCCTGCTCCCGCCGGAACTGCCCGCGTACGGCTCCGCCGATTACGTGCACCTGCTCATCGAGGGCTGCAAACTCGCCATGGCCGACCGGGAGGCCTGGTACGGCGACGCCGCCGAGGTGCCCGTCGCCGCGCTGCTGTCGGACGCCTACAACGCCGGGCGGCGGGGCCTGATCGGGGCCGAGGCGTCGTACGAGCTGCGTCCCGGCAGTCCCGGCGGGCGCGCCCCGCGGCTGCCCGCGTGGGCGCACGCGCCCGTCCCGGGCGGCACCCGGGGCGTCGACCCGATGGGGGCGGGGGAGCCGACCGTCGCGGAGGTCTCCGCCGGGCCCCGGGGGAGCGGCGACGGCGCCCTTGGCGGCACCGCTCCCGGCCGCGCGGGCACCGCTCCCGGCGACATCGCGACCGGTCCCGACGGCGCCACCCGCGGCGACACCTGCCACCTCGACGTCGTCGACCGCTGGGGCAACATGATCGCGGCCACCCCCAGCGGCGGCTGGCTCCAGTCCAACCCGGTCGTGCCGGAACTGGGCTTCCCGCTCGGCACCCGGTTGCAGATGGCCTGGCTGGAGGAGGGCCTGCCGAACACCCTCACCCCCGGCCGCCGCCCCCGTACCACCCTCACCCCGTCCCTCGCGCTGCGCGACGGCGTGCCGGTGATGGCGTTCGGCACGCCCGGCGGCGACCAGCAGGACCAGTGGCAGCCGCACTTCTTCCTCGCCGTCGCGCTGCGCGCCCCCGTCCGCGGCGGCCTCGACCTCCAGGGCGCCATCGACGCCCCGAACTGGCACAACGACGGCTTCCCCAGCTCCTTCTACCCGCGCGGTCACCAACCCGGCGCCGTGACCGTGGAGTCCCGGATGCCCGCCGGGGTCGTCGCCGAACTGCGCCGCCGCGGCCACGACATCACGCTCGGGCCCGCCTGGTCCGAGGGCCGGCTGTGCGCCGTCGCCCGCGACCCGGAGACCGGTGTGCTGTCGGCGGCGGCCAACCCGCGGGGCATGCAGGGGTATGCGGTGGGCCGGTGACACCCCTGTTCTTCAACCCGATTCCACCCGGTGTGCACCGGGCGGGCGGGGATTGTCAGTGGGGCGTGGTCCCATAGGGGACATGAACGAAGAGACGGAAACCATCGACGAGTTTCTCACCCGCCGCGCGGCCGACGTGGAAGACGCGATCCGCGCGGCGGCCGCCGCCGAGATCCTGCCCCGCTTCCGCTGCCTCACGGCGGCCGACGTGGACCAGAAGAGCGGCCCGCACGACCTGGTGACCGACGCCGACCGGCTGGCCGAGAAGCGGCTCACCGAGGCGCTCGGCGCGCTGCTGCCCGGCTCGGTCGTGGTCGGCGAGGAGGCGGTGCACGCGGACCCGGCGACATACCGGGCGATACAGGGCGACCTCCCGGTCTGGATCGTCGACCCGGTCGACGGCACCCGCCAGTTCGTGCACGGCGACGACGGGTTCTGCACCCTGGTCGCGCTCGCCCACCGGGGGGTCGTGCTGGCCTCCTGGACGTACGCCGCGGCGCGCGGCCGACTCGCCACCGCGGTCCGCGGCCAGGGCGCCTTCCTGGACGGCGAGCGGCTGTCCGCGGGCGCACCGGCAAGCGGCCGGGACCTGGCCGTCGCCACGTCCCACCCCGACTACACCACCGACGCGCAGAAGCGCGCGCTGCGCCCCCTGTGGACGGACGGCGTCGCCCCGCGCCCGTGCGGATCGGCGGGCCTGGAGTATCTGGCCGTCGCCCGGGGCGAGTTGGACGCCGTGGCGTTCTCCTGGGAGGCGGCCTGGGACCACGCGGCCGGACTGCTCCTGGTCGAGGAGGCGGGAGGCACCCACCTCACCCGCTCCGGCGAACCCTTCCGCATCGCCGGCGGGAACGCACTGCCCTTCACCGCCGCCCGCGACACGGCCACGGCCCACCGCCTCACGGAGCTGCTGCGCACGGCGGCGGTCTGAACCCCCGCGACCCGGCGTCCCGGGCCCGTCCCGTCCTCGACCGCGTCCCACCCGCACAAAACGTACTCGCCCCCACCGCCCCCCGCCGTCCGGCATATCCTGGCCCCGAGTGGCCATCGGCTGACGAAGGGGTCCGAAGGTGCCGGCGATGCTCGATGCGGTCGTGGTGGGGGCGGGGCCGAACGGGCTGACCGCTGCCGTGGAGCTGGCCCGCCGCGGCTTCACCGTGGCCGTGTTCGAGGCGCGGTCCACCGTGGGCGGCGGCGCCCGCACCGAGGAGCTGACCCTGCCCGGGTTCCGGCACGACCCGTGCTCGGCCGCCCACCCGCTCGGCATCAGCTCGCCCGCCTTCCGCGCCCTGCCCCTGGAGCGCTACGGCCTCGAATGGCTGCACCCCGAGCTGCCCATGGCCCACCCCTTCCCGGACGGCACCGCCGCCGTGCTGGCCCGCTCGATCGCCAAGACCGCCGCCTCCTTCGGACCCCGGGACGCGGGGGCGTACCGCCGGCTGGTCGAGCCGCTGGTCGCCCGCTGGGACACCCTCGTGCGGGACTTCATGTCGCTGCCGTCGACCGCGCTGCCCCGCGACCCCCTCACCCTGGCCCGCTTCGGCCTCGCCGGGCTGCCGCCCTCCACCTGGCTGATGCGCCGGTTCAAGGACGAGCGGGTCAAGGCCCTGTTCGCCGGGCTGGTCGCCCATGTGATGGCCCCGCTGGACGGGTTCGCCACCGGCGCCGTCGGCCTGGTCTTCGCGCTGGCCGCGCACGCCCACGGCTGGCCGGTGGCCCGCGGCGGCTCCCAGGCGATCTCCGACGCCCTCACCGCCCACCTCGCGGACCTCGGCGGCGCGGTGCACACCGACTACGAGGTCAAGCGGCTGGACGACCTGCCGCCCGCCCGCGCCTACGTCTTCGACACCTCACCCGCCGCCCTCGCCCGCATCGCCGGCTTCGGCGGCTACTACGACCGCTACCGCTACGGCCCCGGCGTCTTCAAGATCGACTACGCGCTGGACGGCCCGGTGCCCTGGACCGCGCCGGAGGCCCGCGTCGCCGGCACCGTGCAGATCGGCGCGAGCCAGGCCGAGATCGGCACCGCGCTGCGCGCCGCCTCCCGCGAGGGCCGCGCCCCCGAGCGACCGTTCATGATCACCGTGCAGCCGGGCGTGGTCGACCCCACCCGCGCCCCCGAGGGCAAGCAGGTCTTCTGGGCGTACGGCCATGTGCCCAACGGCTGGTCGGGGGACCTCACCGACGCCATGGAGCGCCAGCTGGAGCGCTTCGCCCCCGGCTTCCGCGACCGCGTGCTCGCCCGCGCCGTCGCCGGGCCCGCCGAACTGGCCGCCCACAACGCCAACTACATCGGCGGCGACATCGCCTGCGGCGCGACCTCCGGACTCCAGCTGCTGCTGCGGCCCCGGCCGACCCTCTTTCCGTACCAGACCCCCCACCCGGCCGTCTTCATCTGCTCGTCCGCCACCCCGCCGGGACCCGGGGTGCACGGCATGTCCGGGCACAACGCGGCCCGGGCCGTCTGGCGGAGGCTGCGGCAGACGTGACCGCCATCCTCCTGGTGCGGGGCGACATCACCCGGCAGCGCGCCGACGTGATCGTCAACGCGGCGAACTCCTCGCTGCTCGGCGGGGGAGGCGTGGACGGCGCCATCCACCGCCGCGGCGGCCCCGAGATCCTCGCCGAGTGCCGGGCGCTGCGCGCCTCCCGCTACGGCCGGGGCCTGCCCACCGGCCAGGCCGTGGCCACCACGGCGGGAAAGCTCGACGCGCGATGGGTGATCCACACCGTCGGCCCGGTGTACGACGGCCCGGACAGCGATCCCGCGCGGCTCGCCTCCTGCTACCGGGAGTCGCTGCGAGTGGCCGACGAGCTGGGCGCCCGGACCGTCGTGTTCCCGGCGATCTCCACCGGCGTGTACCGGTGGCCGATGGACGACGCGGCGCGGATAGCGGTGGAGACGGTGCGGAGCACGCCGACCGCCGTCGAAGAGGTGCGGTTCGCCCTCCTCGACGAGCAGGCGTACGAGGCGTTCTCCCGGTGCCTCGGGCCGTGGGGAGCGGAGTGAGACCGGCCGCCCACGGGCGCCTGGTCAGCCGCGCGCCGGAGCCTGGTCGGCGCCGGCCGCCGACTGGTCCGCCGTCTCCTCGCCGCCCGCCGGGCGCGGCGACGGAATGAACGCGGCGACCGCCGCGGAGAGCAGCGCGACACCGCAGCCGATCAGCAGGCCGGTGCGGAAACCGTCCTTCGAGGCGATCGTGTAGCCGCCCAGGTTGATGGTCATGTGGGCCAGGACGACGCCGATCACGGCCGAGCCGATGGTGGTGCCGAGTGAGCGCATCAGGCTGTTGAAACCGTTGGCGGCGGCCGTCTCGGACAGCGGCACCGAGCTCATGATGAGCGCGGGCATGGCGCCGTAGGCGAGCGCGACACCGCTGTTGATCACGATGCCGGCGATCATGATGCCCGCGGCCGTGCCCATGAGCGGCAGCGCGACCGCGTAGCCGACGGCGATCACCAGGGCGCCGGCCAGGAGCGTGAGCTTCGGGCCCCGGGAGTTGATCAGCATGCCGCCGAGCGGGGAGACGAGCATCATCATGATGCCGCCGGGCGCGATCCACAGGCCCGCCGCGAGCATCGACTGGCCGAGACCGAAGCCGGTGGCCCTCGGGAACTGCAGCAGCTGCGGCGCGATCAGCATGAACGAGTACATGCCGACACCGACGAGGATCGACGCGGCGTTGGTGATCAGCACCCGCGGGCGGGCCGTGGTGCGCAGGTCGATCAGCGGGTCGCGGGTGCGCAGCTCCCACCGGCCCCAGACCGGCAGTGCGACGACGGCGACGGCGAACAGGCCGAGCGTGGTGCCCGAGGCCCAGCCCCAGTCGGCCCCCTTGGAGATCGCCAGCAGCAGCGCGACCAGGCCGATCGCCAGACCGATCGCACCGGGCGCGTCGAAGCGCTGGCCCCTGGCGGCGGCGGGCACGTCCGGCACCACGACGAAGATCAGCGCCCCGATGATCAGGGAGAGGACGGCCGCCCCCCAGAACAGCTCCTGCCAGTCGGCGTACTGCGCGACGGCGGCGGCGATGGGCAGGCCGATCGCACCGCCGATGCCCATGGAGGCGCTGACCAGGGCGATGGAGCCGCTGAGCTTCTCGACGGGGACGACATCGCGCAGCAGCGCGATGCCCAGCGGGATCATGCCCATGCCCATGCCCTGAAGGCCGCGTCCGACGATCATCGGCACGACGGACGTGGACAGGGCGCACACCACCGAGCCGGCCACCAGCGGCACCACGCAGATCAGCATCATGCGCCGCTTGCCCACGAGGTCGCCGAGCCGTCCGGACACCGGCACGCAGACGCCGCCGACGAGCAGGGTGACCGTGATCACCCAGGCGGCGTTCGACGAGGAAGTGTGCAGGATCTGTGGAAGTTCCGCGATCAACGGGGTCACCAGCGTCTGCATGATCGCGGCGACGGTTCCGGCGAGCGCCAGGACGGTGACGACGCCGCCCGTCCGGCCGCTCGGCTGCGGGGCATTCATGAGTGCTCCTCGACTTGTGCGGGCAAGGATGTGCATCGTACATACCCTGTGTATCGACCACATCTCAGCGGGCGTCTGCGCCGAGGGGCGCTGAGATACGGTCGATGCAGAAGGAGGCACGTACATGGGGAAGCCGTCGCACCTGGTCGAGTTCGAGCACATGGTCCTCGGGCGGCACCAGCTGAGCAGTACCACCCGCCGGCACCAGGAGGGCCGGCTGGAGCGGAGCGCCTACATCATGCTCAGCCGGATCGAGATGCAGGGACCCATGTCGATCGGGCAGCTCAGCGACGCCTTCCAGCTCGACGCCTCCACCGTCAACCGGCAGACCGCGCACGCGATGCGGGCCGGGCTCCTGGAGCGGATCCCCGACCCCGAGGGCGGCATGGCCCGCAAGTTCCGGCTGACCGAGGAGGGCGAGCGGCGGCTGCGCGAGGAGCGCGACACCCACGTCAAGGATCTGGACCGGGTCTTCGAGGACTGGTCGGCCGAGGACGTGGAGACCTTCGCCCGCTACCTCCAGCGCTTCAACACCAGCGTGGAACGCATCACCGGCCGGCCCTGGCCCCGCTCCTGAAACCCGGCCCTCCCGCCTTTCCCGCCCCGCACCGAGCCGTACGTGTTCCACCGTCAGTTCCACTGCTACGCGGCCCTGTCGGAGCCGTCGCCTTTTGCCTCTCGGGCAACTACCCGATGCCGTATCCGGAATTGCTGGACGAGCGGCACGTATCCGGCGCAACCCACGCGGTGAGCAGGGCCGTTGGGCGGCCTCGCGGTGGCAAAGGTTCCGCTAAGCGGGTGATAGCATCCCCGCGTCTGTGACCTTGGTCCCCTCGGCTCAGGCACCGCAGAAAACGGTTTCGGTCCGGTCGTCCCCCTGACCTGTCCCGACCCGTACGCGACCGGTCGTCCCATCGGTGTGCGCGGTGCACTTCCGCCAACGGCCGCAGGCTAAACGCCAGGAAAGGTTTCCATGATTCGAGACGCACTTGTCTGGTGCCTGGTCGTCGTGGCGGCGCTCGGCGTCGCCGCGGCACTGGTCCTCAGTCGTCGCGCCAAGGCCATAGCGGCGAACAAGGACAGGTCCGAGGCCGCCCTCACCCAGCGGCTCAGCGAGGCCGACGGCCGGCTCGCCGCCTTACGAGCAGAGCTCCACCAGCACCGGACCGATCACGCCAAGACCATCCAGGAAGCCGAGGAGGCGGCGGAGGACAGCACCAAGGCCGTACTCAAGGGCTCCGCGCGCTTCCTGCAGAGCCTCGCCGCCGAGCAACTGGCCCTGCTGGAGGACATCCAGCGCAAGTACGGCGGTCACTCGGTCCTCGCCGACCTGCTGGAGGTCGGCCACGCCAACGCGCAGATGGCGCGCAAGGCACAGGGCATCGCCGTCATGTGCGGTGCGCCGCTGGGCCGCCGCAGCCGCGCCGCGAGCGTGTACGACGTGGTGCGCAGCGCCCAGGGGCAGATCCGCAACTTCCGGCGCGTGGAGATCATGCAGCAGACCGGCTTCGCGCTGAAGGCGTCGGCGGTCTCGCCCGTCGCCCTCGCCGTGGCGGAGCTGCTTGACAACGCTGCCAGCTTCTCCCAGCAGGGCTCCCCGATCGAGGTCACGTTCCAGCGGGTGCAGAAGAACCTGTGCATCGTCATCGACGACGCGGGCGTCGGCATGAACGACGAGGAGCGGCAGAAGGCCACCGCCCTGCTCTCCGGTCAGTACCGTCCCCGGCTGTCCCAGCTGGGCAACCAGCCCAAGTTCGGCTTTCCGGTGATCGGCCTGCTCTCCCAGCAGTACGGCTTCCGGGTCGACGTGACCGGTGTCTCCCGCTACGGCGGCGTGCGCGCGGTCGTGCTGCTGCCCGAGGAGCTGTGGACCGAGGAGGAGACGGCACCGGTGGAAGACGTCCAGCCCCCCGTAACCGAGCCCGGCGGCGTCGCCCGGCCCGAGCCGGTGGCGCGCACCGCCAACGGCCTGCCCCGGCGTGGCGCCCGCCAGGTGCCCATCGCCAGCGTCCCCGACCATGACACCGTCGGCCTGCCGCACATCCCGCCGGCGGCGGAGGACGCCGGCCGGGCTGCCGGGCGCAGCCTGGGCGCCTTCCAGCGCGGCACGCTCTCGGGCCGCAACCTCTCCGCGGCACCGTCCGAAGGGTCCGATGACACATGATCACAGACCTGTCGTGGATGCTTGAGGACATCGTGGCCAACGTGCCCAAGGCACGCCACGCAGTCCTGCTGTCCGCGGACGGCCTGCCCCGCGGGGCGACCGACGGCATGGCGCAGAAGGACGTGCGAACCATCTCCGCCGCCATGGCGGGCATGCAGTCGCTGAGCCGGGCCACCGCCCACTTCGCCGGGGACGCCCCGGACCGGCAGTGGAACCAGACGATCATCGAGTTCTCGCACGGCTGGATCTTCCTGATCGGGGCCGGGCAGGGCGCCTATCTGGCCGCGGCCGCCGCGCCCGACGTCGACATGCAGCAGATCTCCTTCCGCATGCACCGGCTCGTCGCCCGGCTCGGCAACAACCTCACCTCGCCGCCCCGGGTGCACGCGGAGGAGGCCGGGACGGCGCGTGCCCCGCACGCCCACACCGGCCAGGAGACCGGCACCGGGATCCGGATCGCCGATCTGGACGAGGTGATCGGCAAGGTGCACGGCGCCCGGCACGCGGTACTGCTCGGCGCCGACGGTCTGCCCCGCGGCGCCACCACCGGCATGAGCCAGGACCTCGCGGACACCATCTCCGCGGCGATGACCGGCATCCACGCCTACAGCCGGGCCACCGCCCAGTTCGCCGGCGTCCAGCCGGACGCGCTCTGGCGGCAGACGGTCATCGAGTTCCAGCACGGCTGGATCTTCCTGATCGCGGCCGGCCGGGGCGCCTTCCTCGCCGCCGCGGCCGAACACGACGCCGACATCGAGGACTTCACGACCCGGCTGCACCAGGTCGTGCCCCGGCTCGGCGGGTATCTGTCCCCCCGCGGGGAGGCGAGCCGCACGTGAGCGACGAGCCGGACGAGGATCTGGAACTCACCTCCGCGTTAGTCCCGTTCTTCGTGATCACGAACGGGCGGTCGCTGCCCCCGGAACACGCCTACGGGCACACCACGCTGGTGTCCGCGAGCGAGCACGCCGCCACCACGGTGCGCACGCTCACCCCGGAGGCCCGTCAGGTTCTGGACCTGGTCATGGACGGATTCCTGTCCGTGGCCGAGGTGGCCGCCCACACCCGTCTGCCGCTGGGGGTCGTCCGGATCCTGCTCGCCGAGATGGAGGAGAGCGGCCTGATCATCGCGCGGAAGCCGGTGCCCCGCGCGGAACGTGTCGACCGAGAAGTACTGAACGCCGTGCTCGACGGCCTCAGAGCCCGATTCGGAGCGTGATTCGTGTACCTGGATTCAGGTGTCCGTACGGCGGTGAAGGTGCTCGTGGTGGGGCACTTCGGGGTCGGCAAGACCACATGCATCGCCAGCATCTCCGAGATCGAGCCGCTGCGGACCGAAGAAGAGATCACCGAGGCCAGCGAGGGCTTCGACGACCTGTCGGGCACCCCCGACAAGACCACCACGACGGTCGCCATGGACTTCGGCCGTCTGACCATCAACGACGAGGTGGTGCTCTACCTCTTCGGCACCCCCGGCCAGGAACGCTTCAAGGAGATGTGGGAGGAGCTGTCCAGGGGTGCCCTGGGCGCGCTCGTCCTCGTCGACCCGGAGCGGCTGTCCGACTCGTTCCCCATCCTCGACCTGGTCGAGCGGTTCGGCCTGACCTATGCCATCGGCGTCAACCACTTCGACGGCACCCCCGGCTATCCGCTCGAAGAGGTGCGCGAGGCCCTGAACCTGCCCGCGGACACCCCCGTCGTCCCCTGCGACGTCCGCGACCAGCAGTCGTCGGCGCACGCGCTGATCACCCTCGTGCATCACCTCCTCTCCCTCATCGACTAGGAGCCCCCCGCTCATGCAGCAGCGACCCGGCATAGAGCCGCCCCCCGGCTGCCCCGCACACGCAAACGTCCAGCTCTACGGCCCCCATTTCGGCTCCGACCCCGACGGCCACTACGCCCATCTGCGGTCCCTCGGCCCGAGCGCGCCGGTGGACATCGCGCCGGGCGTGGAGGTCGAGCTGGTCACCAGTTACGACGCCGCGCTCTACATCCTCCAGAACCCCGCCTCGTTCGTCCGCGACTCACGGCGCTGGAACGCGCTGAACGAGGGCCGCGTGCCCGAGGACAGCCCCGCGCTGCCCATGCTGGCGTACCGGCCCAACGCGCTGTTCAGCGACGGCGCGGCGCACGCCCGGCTGCGGCAGGCCGTCACCGACAGTCTGGCCAGCGTCAACGAGCTCCAGCTGGTGCGCCAGACGCAGGCCTCGGCCGACTACCTGATCAGCCGCTTCAGCTCCGAACGGCTGGGCCAGGCCGAGCTGATGGCCGAGTACGCCCAGCCGCTGCCGCTGCTGGTCTTCAGCGAGCTGTTCGGCTGCCCGCCGGAGATCGGCGACCGGGTCGTCGCCGGCATCACCGGCATCTTCTCCGGAAGCAGCGGCGCCGACCAGCTGCTGGCCGAGGCGCTGAGCGAGCTGATTGCCCAGAAGCGCCGCAATCCGGGCGAGGACCTGACGACGCGGCTGATGCAGCACTCGGCGCAGCTCACCGACGAGGAGGTGCTGCACCAGCTCGTCACCCTGCTCTCCGGGGGCACCACGCCGCTGTCCGCCGTGATCGGCACCGCCAGTGCGCTGATGCTCGGCGAGGAGTGGCAGTCGGGGCTGCCGGTCGAGGACGCCGTCACCCAGGTGCTGTGGAACTACGCGCCGATCGCCAACTACGCCGCCCACTACCCCACGCACGACGTGGAGTTGGGCAACCGGGTGATCAAGGCCAACGACCCGGTGCTGATCTCCTTCGCGGCGGCCAACACCGACCCGCGCCTGGCCGAGCACCGCGAACAGCTCAGCGCCAAGGCCCACTTGGCCTTCGGTGCGGGCCCGCACGCCTGTCCCGCCAAGGACCCGGCGTTCGTGATCGCGGTGACCGCCGTGGAGTCCCTGCTGAACCGGTTGCCGGACATCGAGACCCGGATGCCCTTCAAGGACCTGAGCTGGATCCCGGCCCCCTGGAGCCGCTCCCTGGTGGCACTGCCGGTGCGCTTCACCCCGCGCATCGTGGTGCCGACGGCGGCCCAGAAGGCGGAAGCCCCGGCGGCGTCCTCCGCTTCTCCGGTCGGGGCCACCCCCCGGCCCCCGGTGAACGGTGCGCCGAAGCCCAAAGCGGGCCTGTTCAGCCGCTTCCTGGCCTGGACCAGGGGCGAGTGACCAAGGCAACTCGCTCCGTGCATAGTCACCTTGTATGTGCGTAGGAAGCGGAGGGTATGCATGCGGGCTGATGTCCAGATCTAGAAAGGGTCATTGTGGAGACACTCACCACGCCGCCCGCCGACAGACGCTTCGCCGTATCGCTCTTCTCCCGGCTGCGCACGGCCAAGGGCCAGTCCAACCCGTTCCCGGTCTACGCTGAACTCCGGTCCCGGGGTGCGGTCGCACCCGCACCCTGGGGTGGCCATCTCGTGACCGGTTTCGACGTCTGCGACCAGGTCCTCCGCTGCCGGGACTGGCTGGAGCCGGACGCCCGCTGGCGTGCCCGGCAGGGCGACGGCACCCGCTGGACGGCGCCGTCCTCCCGGGAGATGAGCCGGACCCTGCCCGCGCTCAACCCGCCGGAGCACACCTGGGTGCGCCGCTCGGCCGGCATGTTCGACCGCAGCTCGCTCGACGAGATGCGCGAGATAATAGGGCGGTTCACCACCAGGCTGCTCGACAACCTGGCCGAGCGGCTGCACGACGGCGAGGCCGATTTCAACGCCCTGGTCGCCGAGGAACTGCCGGTCGCCGTCATCGGACACTGGCTCGGACTGCCCACCGCCGACCACCCCCGGCTGCGCGAGCTGACCCACGACCAGGTGTTCACCCAGGAACTGCTGCCCTCCGCCAGCCAGTTGGCGCTGTCGGACGCGGCCACCGCCGAACTGCGCGGCTACTTCACCGAGCTGGTCCGCGAACGCCGCGCCCGCCCCGGCGACGACCCCGTCTCCCGCTGGATCACGGTGTGGGACGGCATGGAGAGCGACCGCGACAAGGCCGACGAGGCCGTCTACTTCCTCTCCCTGTTCGTCCTGCTGGCCGCCCTGGAGACCACCACCACCCTGCTGTCCACCACCACCCTGCTGCTCCTGGAGCACACCAGGCAGTGGGACCGGCTCACCGTCCAGCCCGACCTGGTGCCCGCCGCCGTCGAGGAGACGCTGCGCTACGACCCGCCCACCCATGTGATCAGCCGTGTCGCCTCGCGCGACTGCGAACTGGGCGGCGTCGAGATCCGCAGGGACGAGATGGTCCACCTGCTGATCGGCGCGGCCCACCGCGACCCGGCCAAGCACGAGGACCCGGAGCTGTTCAACCTGCACCGCAAGCCCGGCCACCTCGCCTTCAGCGGCGGCATCCACTACTGCCTCGGCGCGCCCCTGGCCCGCCTCGAAGCCACGACCCTCCTCCACCAGCTGGTCACGCGCTTCCCCGGGCTCACCCTCGTCCGCAGGCCGACCTGGGCCCCGCGCGTGGCCTTCAGACGACTGCTGAACCTGGACGTCACCCTCGTATGACCGACATGAACGACATACCCGCGACGGCCCATCCGACCGGCCCCCACCGCCCGTTCGCCTGCACGGCGATCCAGGCGGACCTCGACGGCCCCGTGCTGCGGGTCCGGCTCGGCGCCGCACCGAGCGACAACACCCTCACGGTCGCCGCCCTCGACGACCTCCTCACCGTCCTCGACGGCCTCCACGAGCGGCCGGACATCCGGGTCCTGCTGCTGACCGGGGCGGGCGCGGACTTCAGCCTGGGCGCCGAGCGCGGCGAGTTCGAGTCGGCGCTGGCGCACGACCCCACCGGCACCGCCCTGCGCCGCATGAACGACAAGGCGCACCGCGTCTGCGAGGCCCTGGAGTCCACCCACGCGGTCACCGTCGCCAGGCTGCACGGCAGGGTGATCGGCGCGGGGCTCGCCCTCGCCGCCTACTGCGACCTGCGCGCGGGCGCCGACGACTGCCGGTTCCGCATGCCCGAGGTCGCCCTCGGCCTGCCGCCCGCGTGGGGCGGCGCCATGGGCCGGCTGATCGCCGAGGCCGGTGCCGCCCGAATCCGCGAACTCATGCTCACCGGCGAGAACTTCGACGCCGCCACCGCCCGGCGGATCGGCCTGCTGCACAAAGTCGCGTCCCCGGACTCCCTGGACGCGGCGGTCGACGCCTGGATCAGGCCGCTGCTGCGGCGCTCGCCCGAGGCGCTCGTCCTCACCAAGCGCATGCTGACCGGATACGCCCGGGCCGCCCGCACCTCCGAGGTGGGCCTGCTCGACGCCCATCTGCTCAGCGCCCATCTGGGCCTGGCCCGCGCCGGACAGCCGGCCCAGCCCTCCCTGCCGGTTCCCTCCCACCCCTGACCGGCCCGGCCCCGTCCTCGCCTCCCCCACCGTGACGGGGCCGTTGATCATCCGTGCCCAGCCGTGCCGCGGCAGCCCCCGCTCGGGGCCGTGCGCGACGCGCCCGGGGCGCGTGGCATCATCGGCCGGGGCCGGACCCCCGGCCGGCAGACGCCGCAGCGCACCGAGCCGCAAGGAGCACGATGAACCCCGCCGTCACCGCCCCCGCCGCGGTGGGCACCGCCCTCCTGGACGACTTCTCGCTGGAGATGACGGGCAAGGACGTGCCCGCGCTGGAGGAGGCGCGCGACAGCATCCCGCGGGGCACCCGGATCAACGTCACCTTCCTGGCCGGCGAGGACCACGCCGCCCGGCTCGCCGCGGCCCGCGCCGTACGGCGCTGCGGCTTCGTGCCCGTACCCCACATCTCGGCCCGCCGGCTGCCCTCCCGCGCCGCCCTGGAGGAGTTCCTCGCGGGCCTGGCGGCCGACGGCACCGCCGACAACGTCTTCGTGGTCGGCGGCGACCCCGCCCGCCCCGAGGGGCCGTACGAGGACGCCCTCGCCGTCATCCGCACCGGGCTGCTGGAGCGCTACGGCGTCCGGCACATCGGCATCAGCGGCTACCCGGAGGGGCACCCCGCGATAACCGGGCCCGCGCTGTGGTCGGCGCTCGCCGACAAGGCGGCGGCCATCGGCGCGGGACCCTTCACCGGCGATGTGATCACCCAGTTCGGCTTCGACGCACAGCCCGTGCTCGACTGGCTGGCAGACGTCCGCGCCCGGGGCGTCGACCTGCCGGTGCGCATCGGCGTACCCGGCCCGGCGGGCGTGCGCCGGCTGCTCGGCTACGCCACCCGCTTCGGCATCTCCACCAGCGCCTCCGTGGCCCGCAAGTACGGCTTCTCGCTCACCAACCTGATGGGCACCACCGGCCCGGACCGCTTCCTGCGGGCCCTGTCCGACCGGTACGACCCGGCCCGCCACGGCACGGTCAAGGTCCACTTCTACACCTTCGGCGGCCTGCGGACCACGGCGGAATGGATCACCGACTTCCACCGCCGGACCCGTTAGGACCCGCGCGGGCCGCCCACGCACATGTCGGAATTCCGCCAGCGGCCGGCCCGCGCGCTCGCCATCCTGGAGACATGCAGACAGCGACGCACCTCGACCGGGAACACTGCGTGCGCGCCGTGCGGTCCAAGGACGCCCGGTTCGACGGATGGTTCTACACGGCCGTGCTGACCACCGGCATCTACTGCCGGCCCAGCTGCCCCGTCGTTCCGCCGAGGCCCGAGAACATGACGTTCTACCCGAGCGCGGCCGCCTGCCAGCAGGCCGGGTTCCGGGCCTGCAAGCGGTGCCGCCCGGACACCAGCCCCGGCTCCCCGGAGTGGAACCTGCGCGCCGACCTGGTGGCGCGCGCCATGCGGCTGATCGCCGACGGCGTCGTGGACCGCGAGGGCGTGCCCGGCCTCGCCGCCAGGCTCGGCTACAGCACCCGCCAGGTGGAGCGGCAGCTCCTCGCCGAGCTGGGCGCGGGCCCCCTCGCACTGGCCCGCGCCCAGCGCGCCCAGACCGCGCGGCTGCTGATCGAGACCACCGCGCTGCCCATGGCGGAGATCGCCTTCGCGGCCGGGTTCTCCTCCATCCGCACCTTCAACGACACCGTCCGCGAGGTCTTCGCCCTCTCCCCGAGCGAACTGCGGGGCCGCGCCCCCGCCCGCCGGACGCCCGGCGACGGCACCCCCGGCACCCTCTGCCTGCGCCTGCCGTTCCGCGCCCCGCTCAACCCGGCCAACCTCTTCGGCCACCTCGCCGCCACCGCCGTACCCGGCGTCGAGGAGTGGCGCGACGGCGCCTACCGCCGCACCCTGCGGCTGCCGTACGGCCACGGGATCGTCGCCCTCACCCCCCGCCCCGACCACATCGCCTGCCGCCTCACCCTCGGCGACCTGCGCGACCTCGCCGTGGCGATCAGCCGCTGCCGCCGGCTGCTCGATCTGGACGCCGACCCGGTCGCCGTGGACGACCGGCTGCGCACCGACCCGCTGCTCGCCCCGCTGGTCGACGAGGCGCCGGGCCGCCGGGTGCCGCGCACCGTGGACGAGGCCGAGTTCGCCGTCCGGGCCGTGCTCGGACAGCAGGTCTCCACGGCCGCCGCCCGCACCCACGCGGCCCGCCTGGTCACCGCCCACGGCAAACCCCTGGACGACCCCGAGGGCGGGCTCACCCATCTCTTCCCGTCCCCCGAGGCGCTGGCCGCCGTCGACCCCGAGGCCCTGGCGATGCCCCGCACCCGGCGCACCACCTTCACCACCCTGGTGCGTCAACTCGCCGACGGCACCTTGCACTTGGGGGTGGAATCGGACTGGGCCGAGGCCCGCGCCCGGTTGCTCGCCCTGCCCGGCTTCGGGCCCTGGACGGTCGACGTCATCGCCATGCGCGCCCTCGGCGACCCCGACGCCTTCCTCCCCACCGACCTCGGCATCCGGCGTGCGGCCGGCGCGCTCGGTCTGCCGTCCACCCCCGCCGCGCTCACCGCCCGCGCCGAGGCCTGGCGCCCCTGGCGCGCGTACGCGGTGCAGTATCTGTGGGCGACCGACAGCCACCCCATCAACTTCCTGCCCGTGTGAGAAGGTTCCACCGTGACGTGTCACACCGTGATCGACAGCCCGTACGGCCCGCTCACCCTGGTCGCCGACGAGGACGACGACGCCCTGTGCGGTCTGTACATGACCGCCCAGCGGCACCGCCCGGCCGAGGAGAGCTTCGGCCCGCGCGACGACTCCCCGTCCTGCTTCGGCGCCACGCGGGAGCAGCTGACCGCCTACTTCTCCGGCGAGCTGCGGGAGTTCACCGTTCCGCTCGCGCTGCGCGGCACCCCGTTCCAGCGCAGCGTCTGGGAGCAGCTGACCCGCATCCCCTACGGGGAGACCCGCAGTTACGGCCAGCTCGCCGACGCCCTCGGCAAGCCCGGCGCCTCCCGCGCGGTCGGCCTCGCCAACGGCCGCAATCCCGTCGGCATCATCGTCCCCTGCCACCGTGTCGTCGGCACCGACGGCAGCCTCACCGGCTACGGCGGCGGCCTGGAGCGCAAGCGCCGGCTGCTGGACTTCGAGCGCGGCGCCGCCCTGTTCTGACCTGCTCCGGCCGGCCTACTCCTGCCGGGCCAGGCCGGCCAGCAGCCGGGGCAGCGCGGTCCCGATGGGTTCGCGCACCAGCTCGTCGGCCCGCTCGTCGTACGGCGTCGGCTCCGCGTTGACGATGACCAGCCGGGCGCCGTGGTCCGCGGCGACCCCCGCGAGACCGGCGGCGGGCTGCACCTGGAGGCTGGAGCCGACCGCGATGAACAGCTGACAGGCCTTGGTGACGGCCACCGCCTGGCCCAGCACCACGGGGTCGAGGCGCTCGCCGAACATCACGGTGGCGGACTTCAGGATGCCGCCGCACTCCAGGCACCGCGGATCGTCCTCGCCGGCCTCGACCCGGGCGAGGGCGTCCGCCATCGGACCCCGCGCATGGCATCGGGTACAGACGAACTCGCGTGCCGTGCCGTGCAGTTCGAGCACCTTGCGGGCGGGCAGCCCGGCCGCCTGGTGCAGCCCGTCCACGTTCTGGGTGATCACCCGCACCGGCACACCGGACCGCTCCAGCTCCACGACGGCCCGGTGGGCGGCGTTGGGTTCGGCCCGCAGCGCCTGGTTGTCGAGCCGCATCCGCCAGGACCGGCGCCGGATCTCCGGATCGCCCATGTAGTACTCGTACGTGACGAGCTTCTCCGCCTCCGGGTCCCGCCGCCACAGCCCGGCCGGACCGCGGTAGTCGGGGATGCCGGAATCGGTGGAGACACCTGCGCCACTGAGAATGGCCACGAGAGGCTTGCCCATGGGGCCGAGAGTAGATCGCCGGGCTCACCGGGGCGAACGGATATCCGACGGGCGGTACCGGAGCGGGCGGTGGACGGCCCGTCTAGGCGGCGCGGTGGCCGTCCTCCAGCTCCGCCGGGCCCGAGCCGTCGGCGAGGACGTCGAGGGCGGCCAGGACCCGGCGGCCGAGCGCGCCGGGCAGATGGGCGGTCAGCTCCTCGCGCGGCACCAGCCGCCAGGACAGCAGCTCCTCCTCCTGCAACCGGATCGACTTCAGCTCGTCCTCCGTGAGGACCCCGCCGTCGTATACGTACGCCACCAGCGGCGGCCGGTGCGTGCCCGGCACCCAGTCCACGGCCAGCAGCCGCCCGAGCGGCCGGTCCAGACCGATCTCCTCCAGGGTCTCCCGGCGCGCGCCCTGACGGGGCGTCTCCCCGTCGTCGGACTCGACGGTGCCGCCGGGAAGTGCCCAGCCCGCACGGTAGTTGGGCTCGACCAGCAGCACGCGCCCCTCAGCGTCCCGGAAGAGCGCGGCGGCCCCGGCGAGCACCCGGGGCAGACCGGCGATGTACGCGGCGTAGTCGGCAGTCGTGGTCGTCATGAGGGAAGGGTAACCAGCGGCGGCCCCGGTGAACCGGCCGTCGCCAGGCGCACGGTGCGTTCGGCCAGCGCACTGATCCGCGCCCCGTCGAAACCGAAGACCGCGCTGCGGACCGTGTCTTCGAGGGGGTCCTTCCACCGGCCCGGCAGGGCGGCGGCCCCGGTGCGCACCCCGGCCACCGAGCCCGCCGTCGCCCCGTTGGAGTCGGTGTCCAGACCGCCGCGCACGGTGAGCGCGAGGGTACGGGTGAAGTCGTCGTCGCCGTACAGCAGCCCGGCGGTGAGCACGGCCGCGTTCGGCACGGTGTGGATCCAGCCCCCGGCACTCTCCCCGGTCGCGGTCGCGACGGTGTCCGCCCATCCGAGACCGGTCTCGTGCAGCGACATGACGCGCCGCACGGCACGGGCTAGGCGGCTGCTCCCCGGGATCACACCGAGCGCGGTGTCCAGCGCGGCCCGCACGGTCGGCGCGGTGAACGCGGCCGCGATCAGCGCCGCCGCCCACATGGCGCCGTAGACCCCGTTGCCGGTGTGGGACAGCACGGCGTCACGGCGGGCCAGACCGGCGGCGCGGACGGGATCGCCGGGGCAGGTCCAGCCGAAGACGTCGGCGCGGATGAGGGCGCCGATCCACTCCTGGTACGGGTTGTCGTACGTCGCCGTCAGCGGCGGCCGCAGTCCGCTCGCGAGATTGCGGTACGCCGCCCGCTCCGCCGTGAAGGTCTGGAGGTAGGGGAGCCGCAGCAGCCACAGCTCGCCGACGTCCTCGGTGCTGAAGCCGAAGCCGCGCGTCTCCAGCAGGTGCAGTCCGAGGACGGTGTAGTCCACGTCGTCGTCGCGGCAGCTGCCGTGGATCCGGCCGCGCACGCAGGCGCGCCACTCCGGGCGCAGCGCGGCGGCGTCGGCCTCGTCGGCGGGCTCGGGCAGGTAGTCGGTCAGCGGCAGCGCGCCGGCCCGGCGCAGATATCCGTCGATGCGCTCGCGGGTCCACACCTCGCCCTGTTCGACCGGTTTGCCGAGCATGTTGCCCGCGATCCGGCCCAGCCAGCCGCCGTGGATCCGGTCGGCGAGACCGGTGGGTGCGCGGTGGTCGCAGCTCATGGCTGGCGCCTACCCGTTTTTCCCGGCCCTGTTCGGCCCGTGGGCAGGGGCATGACGGCGGCGGCCCGGCGAGGTTAAGGTCACAGCGGCGCGACTGGCCCCGACGTGCGCGGGGCCCGGAGAGCAAGGGGATGGCAAGTGGCGGACGCTGCAGTGGACGGGACCCGGCGGGTCCTCGTCGCCGCTGACAAGTTCAAGGGCTCGCTGACGGCCGTGCAGGTCGCCGAGCGGGTGACGGCCGGGCTGCGCCGGGTCGTGCCGGATCTGCCGGTGGAGGCGCTGCCCGTGGCCGACGGCGGCGACGGTACCGTGGCCGCAGCGGTCGCGGCCGGTTTCGAACGCCGTGAGGTGCGGGTCGCCGGGCCGCTGGGCGAGTCGGTGACGGCCGCGTTCGCGCTGCGCGACGGCACCGCGGTGGTGGAGATGGCCGAGGCCAGCGGCCTCCAGCGGCTGCCGGCCGGCGTCTTCGCGCCGCTGACCGCCTCCACGTACGGCTCCGGCGAGCTGCTGCGGGCCGCGCTGGACGCGGGCGCCCGGACGATCGTGTTCGGCGTCGGCGGCAGCGCCACCACCGACGGCGGCGCCGGGATGCTCGCGGCGCTGGGGGCGCGGTTCCTGGACGGGGACGGCGTTCCGGTGCCGCCCGGGGGCGGTGGCCTCGCCGGGCTGGCCCGCGCCGACCTGTCCGGCCTCGACCCCCGGCTGTCCTCGGTGGAGCTGGTGCTGGCCAGCGATGTCGACAATCCGCTGACCGGGCCGAAGGGCGCGCCCGCGGTGTACGGCCCGCAGAAGGGGGCCTCACCGGCGCAGGTGCGGGCCCTGGACGCGGCTCTCGGGCACTACGCGAAGGTGCTGGAGGCCGAGGTCGGGGCGCGGGCGGCGACGTACGCGGCGGCGCCGGGCGCGGGGGCCGCGGGCGGGATCGGGTACGGCGCGCTGCTGCTCGGCGCGCGGTTCCGGCCCGGGATCGAGGTCATGCTGGATGTCCTCGGCTTCGCGCCGGCGCTGGAGCGGGCGTCGCTGGTGATCACCGGTGAGGGGTCGCTGGACGAGCAGACCCTGCACGGCAAGGCGCCCGCGGGGGTGGCGGCGGCGGCGCGGGCCGCCGGCAAGGAGGTCGTGGCGGTGTGCGGCCGGCTCGCCCTGTCCGAGCCGCTGCTGCGGGGGGCCGGGATCGGCCGGGCCTACCCCCTGACGTCCGTCGAGCCCGATGTCGCCCGGTGCGTCGCGGACGCGGGCCCGATCCTGGAACGCGTCGCCTCCCGTATCGCCGAGGACTTCCTGCGCTGACCGCCCGAGGGCGCCGCGCCCGGGCGCCGGGCACAGGGAAAGGGCCCCGAACCCAGCCAACCCTGGGTTCGGGGCCCTCGGTCACGACGCCCTCACGGCAGCTGCGCGGCGCGCGCCTCCCGCCGGTTGTCGCGGAAGTTGTTCACCCGGCGCGCCGTGGCGAACAGCGGGATCACCGCGCCCATGACCAGCTGGAGCGCACAGCCCGTCTGGAGCAGCAGCTGCCCGGACGGGGCGTCGAAGGCCCAGGCGGCCAGCAGCCCCATCGACAGCACGATCCAGGACAGCATCGCCCCGGCGAGGCGGCCCCGCGGCTTCGGGTACTCCACCCGGCTCACCATCAGCCACGCGGTGCCCACGATCGCCAGCAGCGTCGCCACGAACGGCAGCTCCAGCAGCACGATCGAGACGACCGTCAGCGCGCCGAACGGCGAGGGCATGCCCTGGAACACGCCGTCCTTCATCGTCACGCACGAGAAGCGCGCGAGCCGCAGCACCACGGCCAGCAGCACCACGATCGCCCCGAGCGCCGCCACCCGCTGGTGCGCGTCGTCCGCGACCATGCCGTAGACGAGCACGAAGTACGCGGGCGCCAGCCCGAAGCTGATCAGGTCGGAGAGGTTGTCCAGCTCCGCGCCCATGGGGGAGGAGCGCAGCTTGCGCGCCACCAGCCCGTCGAAGAGGTCGAACACCGCCGCGCAGAGCATCAGGATGACCGCCGTGGCCGCGCTGTGGCGGGCCATGCCGGACTCCTGGCCTCCGGTGAGGTGCGGGATGAGGATGCCGGTGGTGGTGAAGTACACCGCCATGAACCCGCACGTGGCGTTGCCGAGCGTGAGGGTGTCCGCTATTGACAGGCGGAGCGAGAGGGGCATCTCCTCCTCTTCGTCCACCTCGTCGGCCTCGGGCACCCAGTTCGCCTGGGTCTCTGGATCAATCACGGTCAATGCGAGTCACCCCAGCCACGGTCTTCTGTCCGACCTCGACCGCGACCTCCACGCCCTCGGGCAGGTAGAGGTCGACACGCGAGCCGAAGCGGATCAGACCGATTCGGTCGCCCTGCTCGACCTTCGTGCCCTCGGGGATGTAGGGCACGATGCGGCGGGCCACCGCGCCGGCGATCTGGATCATCTCGATGTCGCCGAGTTCGGTGTCGAAATGCCAGACTACGCGCTCGTTGTTCTCGCTCTCCTTGTTGAACGCCGGAACGAAGCCGCCGGGGATGTGCTCGACCGATGTCACCGTGCCCGCGAGCGGCGCGCGATTGACATGAACATTGAGCGGGCTCATGAAGATGGCGACGCGGGTGCGGCCGTCCTTCCACGGCATGATGCTCTGCACCACGCCGTCGGCGGGGGAGATGACCCGGCCCTGGGTGATCTCGCGCTCGGGGTCGCGGAAGAACCACAGCATGCCCGCCGCGAGCGCGGTGGCGGGCACGGCGACGGCGCGGGCGGCGCCGGAGCGGCGGGCGCGGGCCAGGCTGAGGGCTGCGGTGGCGACGGTCGGAAGAAGCCACGGCGATGCTCCGCGCGCGAGGCGTACGCCGGCCCGGCTGTCGCGAGATGCAGAGGTTTGGCTGTGGGGCATGGATGACCTTCGTAGCGGATGATGCCGCGCAAGACGGGGGACGGCGGCTTTTCCGGGGATCGTACCGGTCGCGGGCCGCAACTGGGCAAGCCAGGAAGCCGAGTCGGCGGCCGAAGAGCGGCTGAACAACGTCTACGGGGTGTGATCTTCCCCTCGAAGAAAACACCCCGTACCCGGACAATCAGCCCTGGAATCGATACTCTTCGAGCAACCTGCGGCCGATGATCATTTTCTGGATCTCGGCGGTACCTTCACCGATGAGCAGCATCGGCGCCTCGCGGTACAGGCGCTCGATCTCGTACTCCTTGGAGAAGCCGTAGCCGCCGTGGATCCGGAAGGCGTCCTCGACGACCTCCTTGCAGTACTCGGAGGCGAGGTACTTCGCCATCCCGGCCTCCAGGTCGTTACGCTGCCCGGAGTCCTTTTTGCGTGCCGCGTTGACCATCATCGCATGGGCGGCCTCGACCTTGGTCGCCATCTCGGCCAGCTTGAACTGGATGGCCTGGTGCTGGGCGATCGGCTTGCCGAAGGTGTGCCGCTGCTGGGCGTAGCTCACCCCCAGCTCGAAGGCGCGCTGGGCGACGCCGCAGCCGCGGGCCGCGACATTGACCCGGCCGACCTCCACGCCGTCCATCATTTGGTAAAAACCTCGGCCGGTGACACCGCCGAGCACCCGATCGGCCGGTACCCGCAGCCCGTCCATGATCAGCTCGGTGGTGTCGACGCCCTTGTAGCCCATCTTCTCGATCTTGCCGGGGATGGTCAGCCCCGGGCGGACCTCGCCGAAGCCCGGCTCCTTCTCCACCAGGAAGGTCGTCATGGACTTGTGCGGGGCCGTGCCCTCCGGGTGGCCCTCGTCGCTGCGCACCAGCACGGCCACGAGGGACGACGTGCCGCCGTTGGTGAGCCACATCTTCTGGCCGGTCAGGACGTACTCGTCGCCGTCCCTGACCGCCTTGGAGCTGATCGCCGACACGTCGGAGCCCAGCGCCGGCTCCGACATCGAGAAGGCGCCCCGGATGTCACCGGCCGCCATCCGCGGCAGGAAGTGGTCCTTCTGCTCCTGCGTGCCGTGCTGCTTGAGCATGTACGCCACGATGAAGTGGGTGTTGATGATGCCGGACACCGACATCCAGCCGCGGGCGATCTCCTCCACGCACAGCGCGTAGGTGAGCAGCGACTCGCCCAGGCCCCCGTACTCCTCGGGGATCATCAGACCGAACAGGCCCAGTTCCTTGAGGCCGTCCACGATCTGCTGGGGGTACTCGTCGCGGTGCTCCAGCTCCGTGGCGACCGGGATGATCTCCTTGTCGACAAAGTCACGGACCGTGGAGACGATCTCCTGCTGGACGTCGGTCAGACCGGCGGTCTGGGCGAGACGGGCCATCTCTACTTCTCCTGCTGCTTCAGCTCCGGGCGGCCCGGCTGCTCGCCGCCGCGCTCCTTGATGTACGTCTCGGTGGGCACCATGACCTTGCGGCGGAAGACGCACACCAGGGTGCCGTCCTGCTTGTAGCCCTTGGTCTCGACGTGGACGATGCCGCGGTCGTCCTTCGACTTCGACGGCCACTTGTCCAGCACGGTCGTCTCGCCGTAGATCGTGTCGCCGTGGAAGGTCGGCGCCACGTGCCTGAGGGACTCGATCTCCAGGTTGGCGATCGCCTTGCCGGAGACGTCCGGCACGGACATGCCGAGCAGGAGGGAGTAGACGTAGTTCCCGACGACGACGTTCCTGCCGAAGTCCGTCGTCCTCTCCGCATAGTTCGCGTCCATGTGGAGCGGGTGGTGGTTCATGGTGAGGAGGCAGAACAGGTGGTCGTCGTACTCCGTGACCGTCTTGCCCGGCCAGTGCTTGTACGTCGCCCCGATCTCGAACTCCTCGTAGGTGCGTCCGAACTGCATGGCGCTCAGCCCTCCGGGATCTCGAACTTGGTGGTGCGCCGCATGCCGGCGGCGCGTCCCTTGCCGGAGATGACCAGGGCCATCTTGCGGCTGGCCTCGTCGATCATCTCGTCGCCGAGCATCGCGGAGCCCTTCTTGCCGCCCGCCTCGGACGTGTAGTAGTCGTACGCGTCCAGGATCAGCTCGGCGTGGTCGTAGTCCTCCTGGGAGGGCGAGAACACCTCGTTGGCGGCGTCGACCTGGCCCGGGTGCAGCACCCATTTGCCGTCGAAGCCGAGGGCGGCGGCGCGGCCGGCGACCTCGCGGAAGCCGTCGACGTTGCGGATCTGGAGGTAGGGGCCGTCGATCGCCTGGAGGTCGTTGGCGCGGGCGGCCATCAGGATCTTCATCAGGATGTAGTGGTAGGCGTCGGCCGGGTAGCCGGGCGGCTGCTCGCCCACGACGAGGGACTTCATGTTGATGGAGGCCATGAAGTCGGCGGGGCCGAAGATGATGGTCTCGATGCGCGGGGAGGCCTGCGCGATCGCGTTGACGTTGTTCAGGCCCTGCGCGTTCTCGATCTGCGCCTCGATGCCGATCCGGCCGACCTCGAAGCCCATCGTCTTCTCGATCTGGGTCAGCAGCAGGTCGAGCGCCACGATCTGCTCGGCGTTCTGCACCTTCGGCAGCATGATGCAGTCGAGGTTCGGTCCGGCGCCCTCGACCACCGTGACGACGTCGCGGTACGTCCACTCGGTCGTCCAGTCGTTGACGCGGACCACCCGCGTCTTGCCCGTCCAGTCGCCCTCGTTGAGGAACTTGACGATGGTGTGCCGCGCCTCGGGCTTGGCGAGCGGGGCGCACGCGTCCTCCAGGTCCAGGAAGACCTGGTCCGCGGGGAGGCCCTGCGCCTTCTCCAGGAAGCGCGGGTTCGAGCCGGGAACGGCCAGGCACGAACGCCGCGGGCGAAGGCGGTTCACGGGGGTGGTCATGCGGGGACCTCCAGGGGGTCGAGCTTGTTCGCGGTGCGGATCTCGTCGACGATGCGGCCGATGATCCCGGTGATGTCGAAGTCCTTCGGGGTGAAGACGGCGGCCACTCCGGCTTCCTTCAGCTGCTCGGCGTCACCGTTCGGGATGATGCCACCTGCGATCACCGGTATATCTGTGGCACCGGCCACACGCAGGCGCCGCAGCACGTCCGGGACCAGCCGGGCGTGCGAGCCGGACAGGATCGACAGGCCGACCGCGTGCACGTCCTCCGCGAGGGCCGCGTCCACGATCTGCTCGGGGGTGAGCCGGATGCCCTGGTACACCACCTCGAAGCCGGCGTCGCGGGCCCGGACGGCGATCTGCTCGGCGCCGTTGGAGTGCCCGTCCAGGCCCGGCTTGCCGACCAGGAAACGCAGCTTGCCGACGCCCAGGTCGCGGGCGGTGGCGTCCACCTTGGCGCGGACCTCGGCGAGCGCCGACCCGGCTTCCGCGGGGACGGCGACCGGCGCGGAGGAGACCCCGGTGGGGGCCCGGTACTCGCCGAACACCTCGCGCAGCGCCCCCGCCCACTCGCCGGTGGTCACCCCGGCGCGGGCGCACTCCAGGGTGGCCTCCATCAGGTTCTCGGTGCCGCGGGCCGCCTCCTTCAGCCGCTCCAGCGCCTTGCAGGGGCGGGGGTGGTTGAAGGGCGGCTGGTAGCGGGTGTCCCGCCAGTGCCGCAGCGAGGCGACGACGCGGGCCTCGACCGCCGGGTCCACCGTCTGGATCGCGGTGTCCAGATCGGCCGTGAGCGGGTTGGGCTCGGTGCCCTCGAAGGCGTTGACGCCGACGATCTTCTCCTCGCCGGACTCGATCCGGGCCCGCCGCTCGGCATGCGAGGCGACCAGCTGCGACTTCAGATAGCCGGACTCGACGGCGGCCATCGCGCCGCCCATCTCCTGGATCCGGTCCATCTCCGCGAGGGCGTCGGAGACCAGCTGGTCCACCTTGGCCTCGATCACCTTCGAGCCCTCGAAGATGTCCTCGTACTCCAGCAGGTCGCTCTCGTAGGCGAGCACCTGCTGGATGCGCAGCGACCACTGCTGGTCCCAGGGGCGGGGCAGGCCCAGCGCCTCGTTCCAGGCCGGCAGCTGGACGGCCCGCGCGCGGGCGTCCTTGGACAGCGTCACCGCCAGCATCTCCAGCACGATCCGCTGGACGTTGTTCTCCGGCTGCGCCTCGGTCAGCCCCAGGGAGTTGACCTGGACGCCGTAGCGGAACCGACGCTGCTTGGGGTCCTCGATGCCGTAGCGCTCGCGGGTGAGCTTGTCCCAGATGCGGCCGAACGCCCGCATCTTGCACATCTCCTCGACGAAGCGCACGCCCGCGTTGACGAAGAAGGAGATCCGGGCGACCACGTCGCCCATCCGCTCCTGCGGCACCTGGCCGCCGTCGCGCACGGCGTCCAGCACGGCGATCGCGGTGGACATCGCGTACGCGATCTCCTGCACCGGCGTGGCCCCGGCCTCCTGCAGGTGGTAGCTGCAGATGTTGATCGGGTTCCACTTCGGGATGTGGGAGACCGTGTACGCGATCATGTCCGTCGTCAGGCGGAGCGAGGGTCCCGGCGGGAAGACGTGGGTGCCGCGGGACAGGTACTCCTTGACGATGTCGTTCTGGGTGGTGCCCTGGAGCTTGGTGATGTCCGCGCCCTGCTCCTCGGCGACGACCTGGTAGAGCGCCAGCAGCCACATGGCGGTGGCGTTGATCGTCATCGAGGTGTTCATCTGCTCCAGGGGGATGTCCTGGAACAGCCGGCGCATGTCACCGAGGTGCGAGACCGGCACGCCGACCCGGCCCACCTCGCCGCGGGCGAGGATGTGGTCGGGGTCGTAGCCGGTCTGCGTCGGCAGGTCGAACGCCACCGACAGACCGGTCTGGCCCTTGGCGAGGTTGCGCCGGTACAGCTCGTTGGACGCCTCGGCCGTGGAGTGGCCGGCGTACGTCCGCATGAGCCACGGACGGTCCTTCTTCTTCGCCTGTGTCCCAGGCGCGGCCTGACGCTCTGACATCTGCGGCTCTCAGCTGTTCCGGAAGCGGTTGATGGCGTCGATGTGCCGCGCGCGCATCTCCTCGTCGCGCACGCCGAGGCCTTCCTCGGGGGCGAGGCAGAGCACCCCGACCTTGCCCTGGTGCAGATTGCGGTGGACGTCGTAGGCGGCCTGGCCGGTGTCCTCCAGGGAGTACACCTTCGACAGAGTCGGGTGGATCTTGCCCTTGGCGATGAGGCGGTTGGCCTCCCACGCCTCGCGGTAGTTGGCGAAGTGCGAGCCGATGATCCGCTTCAGGGACATCCACAGGTAGCGGTTGTCGTACTCGTGCATGTAGCCCGAGGTCGAGGCACAGGTGGTGATGGTGCCGCCCTTGCGGGTGACGTAGACGCTGGCGCCGAAGGTCTCGCGGCCGGGGTGCTCGAAGACGATGTCGATGTCCTCGCCGCCGGTGAGTTCGCGGATGCGCTTGCCGAAGCGCTTCCACTCCTTGGGGTCCTGGGTCCGCTCGTCCTTCCAGAACCTGTAGCCCTCGGCGCTGCGGTCGATGATCGACTCGGCGCCCATCGACCGGCAGATGTCCGCCTTCTGCTCGCTGGAGACGACACAGATCGGGTTGGCGCCGCCGGCCAGCGCGAACTGCGTGGCGTAGGAGCCGAGTCCGCCGCTCGCGCCCCAGATGAGGACGTTGTCGCCCTGCTTCATGCCGGCGCCGTTGCGGGACACCAGCTGCCGGTACGCGGTGGAGTTGACCAGTCCGGGGGCGGCGGCCTCCTCCCAGCTGAGGTGACCCGGCTTCGGCATCAGCTGGTTGGACTTGACGAGCGCGATCTCGGCGAGGCCGCCGAAGTTGGTCTCGAAGCCCCAGATGCGCTGCTCGGGGTCGAGCATCGTGTCGTTGTGCCCGTCGGAGGACTCCAGCTCCACCGAGAGGCAGTGGGCGACGACCTCGTCACCGGGCTTCCAGGCGTTGACCCCGGGGCCGGTGCGCAGGACGACGCCCGCGAGGTCGGAGCCGATGATGTGGTACGGCAGGTCGTGCCGCTTGGCCAGCTCGTTGGTGCGGCCGTAGCGCTCCAGGAACCCGAACGTGGACAGCGGCTCGAAGATCGAGGTCCACACCGAGTTGTAGTTGACCGAGGAGGCCATGACGGCCACCAGGGCCTCGCCCGGCCCGAGTTCGGGCACGGGAACGTCGTCCAGGTGGATCGACTTGCGCGGGTCCTTGTCGCGGGTCTCGAGCCCCGCGAACATCTCCGTCTCGTCCTTGTGGACGGTGATCGCCCGGTACGACTCGGGGAGCGGCAGGGCGGCGAAGTCCGCGGACGTCGCGTCCTTCGACTGGATCGCGTCCAGGATGTCCTTCACGGTCACGGTGTTGCCTCCGGCGGTGAGCGCCCTGAGGGAGGGGCGCTTGAGGGATCGTCGGTGCTGTGCTGCTGAGGGTTTTCGGGGTGCCGTCGGTTCGGCGGATGGTGCTTCGGCAGCGCTTTGTGGCGCGGGAGGTTGCCTGTGACGCAGGCGTCCGGGCGCGCGGACCGAAGGCCCGCTGGGACAGCCGAAGAGCGATCGGTCCTCGCTCGCCGGCCGCCCGGACCTCTTCAACGTATGACACCGCGTGTCAGGTGACAAGGCACTGAGTGCCAGAACTTCCTCTCAGATGAAATCTTTACGTAACAAATGAGCGATGATCGATCGAACGGCCTCGGAAATCCGCCGGAAAACGGGCTCTGACATGCCAAAACGGCCACCCCGAAGGGTGGCCGTCATCACAGCGGGGGAGCGTGCTCAGCGCTCCTTCAGCGCCTCCTCGATGGTGCGCATGACCTCGTCCAGCGGGGCGTCGGTGCGGGCGACGGTGACGAGCACCTCGCCGTGCGCCGAGACGGCCGCCGGGGCGCTCGCGGCCGGCCGGGCGGTCGTGCCCCGCCCCGCGCCGATGCCGGTGCCGAAGGTCCGGCGGACGATCGCGAAGGCGTGGTCCAGTTGTGCCTCCACATCGCCCTGGCCGTCCGCCCGCAGCCAGCGCCGCAGCACGTGGTTGTGGGCGGTGACGACCGCGGAGGCGGCGACCTCGGCCAGCAGCGGGTCGTCGTTGGCGTCGTCGGCGTGCGCGCGCTCGTCGAAGTGGCCGAGCAGATAACGGGTGAACAGCCGCTCGTAACGGGCCACCGAGGCGATCTCGGCCTCGCGCAGGGTGGGCACCTCGCGGGTGAGCCGGTAGCGGGCCACCGAGATCTCCGGCTGCGCCGCGTACATCCGCATGACTTCCTTGATGCCACGGCACACCGTGTCGAGCGGGTGCTCGTGCGCCGGAGCGGCGTTGAGCACCGCCTCGGCGCGGACCAGGGTGTCGTCGTGGTCCGGGAAGATCGCCTCCTCCTTGGAGCGGAAGTGGCGGAAGAAGGTACGGCGGGCGACGCCGGCCGCGGCCGCGATCTCGTCGACGGTGGTGGCCTCGTACCCCTTGGTCGCGAACAGCTCCATCGCTGCGGCCGCCAGTTCCCGGCGCATCTTGAGCCGCTGGGCGGCGGCGCGGCTGCCTGCGGCACTCTCCGGCACATCGGGCGTAGCTGGTGTACGTGAGGACTTGGCGGGCTGGGACATGACCCGAACGTACTGCATGGACCCGGTGTGGTGCGCCGCGGTCCCGTATCCCACCCGCGGCCCCGGCGGACCGGGCGGGCACCCCGCGCGGGGATCGAGCAGCCCGCCCCAGTCCGTCCGCGCGCGGGACCCGTCGCCGGCGCCGTCAGCGGCGGGCATACTCGCGGAAGCCGCGGCCGGTCTTGCGGCCCAGGCAGCCGGCGGCCACCAGGTGCTCCAGGAGCGGGGCCGGGGCGAGCCCGGGCTCGCGGAACTCGCGGTGCAGCACCTTCTCGATGGCCAGCGAGACGTCCAGGCCGACCACGTCGAGCAGTTCGAACGGACCCATCGGGTAGCCGCCGCCCAGCCGCATGGCCGCGTCGATGTCGTCCAGCGACGCGTAGTGCTCCTGCACCATCTTGATCGCGTTGTTGAGATACGGGAACAGCAGCGCGTTGACGATGAACCCGGCCCGGTCGCCGCAGTCCACCGGGTGCTTGCGGATCCTCGCGCAGACCTCGCGGACGGTGGCGTGCACGTCGTCGGCGGTCAGCACCGTGCGCACCACCTCGACCAGCTTCATGGCCGGGGCCGGGTTGAAGAAGTGCATGCCGATCACGTCCTGCGGGCGCGAGGTGGCGCGGGCGCAGGCGACGACCGGCAGCGAGGAGGTGGTGGTGGCGAGCACCGCGCCGGGCTTGCAGACCTTGTCCAGGGTCTGGAACAGCTGCCGCTTGACCTCCAGGTCCTCGGCGATGGCCTCGACGGCCAGGTCGACGTCCGCGAAGGCGTCGTAGGAGCCGGCCGGGGTGATCCGGTCCAGGGTCTCGGCGGCGGCCTCGGCGGTCAGCCGGCCCTTGTCCACGGACCGGGCCAGCGACGTGCCGATCCGGGCCTTGGCCGCCCGGGCCTTCTCCTCGCTGCGCGCGGCCAGGACGACGCCGTAGCCCGCCTTGGCGAAGACCTCGGCGATGCCGGAGGCCATGGTGCCGGAGCCGGCGACGCCGACCGAGCGGACCTCGCGGCCCGCGGCGCGGGCGCCGTCGGCCGCCGGGGTTCAGCGCGTCCGGCACCACGGTGGCGCTGCCCGGCGCCGCGTAGGTGTAGAAGCCGCGCCCGGACTTGCGGCCGGTCAGGCCCGCCTCGCTGAGCTGCTTGAGAATCGGGGCCGGGGCGTGCAGCCGGTCGTGGGACTCGGCGTACATGGCCTCCAGGACCGTCCGCGCGGTGTCCACGCCGATCAGGTCGAGCAGCGCGAGCGGGCCCATCGGCAGGCCGCAGCCCAGCCGCATCGCCGCGTCGATGTCCTCCCGGGAGGCGTAGCGGGCCTCGTACATCGCGGCCGCCTGGTTGAGGTAGCCGAACAGCAGTCCGTCCGCGACGAAGCCGGGCCGGTCGCCGACCGCGACCGGTTCCTTGCCGAGTTCGAGGGCGAGGTCCGTGACGGCGGCGACGACCTGCGGCGCGGTCAGCACCGAGGAGACGATCTCCACCAGCTTCATCGCCGGGGCCGGGTTGAAGAAGTGCAGCCCGAGCACGCGCTCGGGACGGGCCGAGTCGGCGGCCAGCCGGGTCACGGACAGCGCGTTGGTGCCGGTGGCGAGGATGGTGTCCGGGCGGACGATGCCGTCCAGTTCGCGGAAGATCTGGTGCTTGACCTCGTACGACTCCGGGGCCACCTCGATCACCAGGTCGGCGTCGGCCGCGGCGGTCAGGTCGGTGGTGACGCGCACCCGGGACAGGGCCTCGGCGCGCTCGGCCCCGGTGATCCGGCCGCGCTCCACCGCGCGGGCGGTGGAGGCCTCCAGGGCGGCCAGCGCCCGCGCGGCCTGGGCCTCGCCGACGTCGATGCCGACCACCTGGCGGCCGGCCTTCACCAGGACCTCGGTGATGCCGGTGCCCATGGTGCCGAGGCCGACGACGGCGATCTTCGCGAGCGTGGACGGAGGGGTGTGGGACAGGGGAGTGGCCATCGCGGGACTCCAGAAATGAGGGTGACGACGAGGAACGCGCCGGGTGCGCCGGGGGCGCACCACGGTGCGGAAAGGAGTGCGGGTGTTGCCGGGCCATCGAGCGCACACGCCCGGTGCCGTCCGGCGGGCGTTCGAGACGCCCGGCGGCGGCGGTGGTTCCGACCGGCTCTGTCCCGAAGCCGGGTCGTACGGGCGGTACTTGGCGCACAGAGCGCACACGGGTACCGAACCGACCGATGCCCGCGACGGCCGCGTCACCAGACCGTCGCCAGCGGGTGCGAGAGGGTTGCTCGCTCGTATGAGCTTAACCGGTGGGTAACGAGCGCGCCACCCCCTGCGGGGGACTTTGTGCCAGGTGCCTCCCGCGGCCCGGTCGAGACGCCTACGCTGATGGCGTGGACGAAGAGTTGCGATCGCTCACGGAACGCTTACGGCAGGAGTCGGGCGGCACGGCCGCCTTCGACCGGCTGCTCGCCACCGGCGACCCGGACGAGCTGGTGGAGGTCCTCACCGCACCCGGACAGCCGCTGTGGGCGCGGGAGTTGGCCGCGTTCCGGCTCGGCCGGGCCGGCGACCGGCGCGCCTTCGAGTCCCTGGTGCTCCTGCTCAACCACCGCGACCCGCCGCGCTGCGCCGCCGCCGCGCACGCCCTGGCCCGGCTCGGCGACCCGCGCACGGCCCGCGCGGCCGCCGCCCTCGCCACCAACGAACTCCGCGTCGCCTACGCCCTGCACCCGGTACGGCTCCTCGTCGCCCTGCGCGCCCCCGAGTCCGTGCCCGCCCTGATCACCACCCTGGAGCGGCGGCTGCGCCCGCACGACCCCTACCGGCGGGTCGCCCTCGCCTGCGTGGAGGGCCTCGGCGCCCTCGGCGACGGCCGCGCCCGGCGCGTCCTGACCGAGGCCCTCGCCCACCCCGCCCTCGCGGAGGCGGCGGTGCACGCACTGGCCCGGCTCCCGCAGCAGGAGCCGGCCGGCTGACCGGCGCCGTCAGGGCCAGTACGCGGTGCACAGTCGGCGCCCCGCGTGCCGACCGCAGGCCTGCGCCTCCAGGTGCCAGCCCCTGCCGTGCACGTACTTGACCGCGCGGGTGTTCTGCTTGCCCCCCGTGTGCACGGTCCCCGAGCACACGCCGAAGTCCGCCCAGGACCCGTGGTCGACGTCCCACTCCAGCGAGACCGTGTCCCCGCGGCGCGCCCCGGAGATCACCGCCCAGACGTAGTACGGCGCCCCGGTCCTCGCGTTGCCGTAGCGGACCTGGACCGTGGCGCCGCCGATGCGCACCGCGGGCCCGGTGTGCCTGCGTCCGCTCGGGATGTGGGTGTTGGGGTCGATGCCGGCCCCGCACGAGGCCGCTGCCCGCGCCGGCCGTGCCTCCTGGGCGGCCGTCGCGGTCGCGACCGACGCGGTGGCCAGCACCGCCACGCCGGCCATCGCGGCCATGACGCTCCCGTACCTGTTGGTCATGCCTGTGCCCCTCTTGCCGACGACTGCGGGTTGTCACCGATCGCTGACACACAGTCGCCGCAGTCGCCCGAGCCGAGGCTGACAGGCACGCGGGGGAACGGGCAAGGGGCACGTGGGCGCACGGGCCCGGCGCACCGGAGCGGTCAGCTCTCCCTCGTCCGGCGTACGTCCTGCTCGTCCCATGTGGTGGTGGAGCGCGGCTCGACGACGGGCCTGCCGCGGACGGGGTGGCCGCCGCCGGCGACGGCCCGCTGCCGCACGGTCTCCGCGTCGAACTCCAGGCCCAGCAGGAGCGCCAGATTGCTGATCCACAGCCACACCAGGAAGACGACGATGCCCGCCATGGTGCCGTACGTCTTGTTGTACGACGCGAAGTTCGCCACGTAGACCGCGAATCCGGCGGAGGCGGCCATCCAGATCACCAGGGCGAGCACACTGCCCGGAGTGATCCACCGAAAGCCCCTGACCTTGGCGTTGGGGCACGCCCAGTACAGGATCGCGATCATCACGACGACCAGGATCACCAGCACCGGCCACTTGGCGATCGACCACGCGGTCAGCGCCGTGTCCCCGAGGCCGAGCGCCTGTCCGGTGCGCCGGGCCAGCGGGCCGCTGAAGACGACGATGACCGCGCTGAGCACGGCCAGCACCAGCAGCACCGCCGTGACCCCGACCCGCACCGGCAGCAGCCGCCACACCGGGCGCCCCTCCGGCATGTCGTAGACGGCGTTCGCGGCGCGGATGAAGGCCGCCACGTACCCGGACGCCGACCACAGCGCCACGACGATGCCCACCACGGCCAGGACCGAGCCCGTACCGGCGCTGTTCTGCAACTGCTCCACGGACCGGGTCAGCACGTCCCGCGCCGGGCCGGGCGCCAGCTGCCTGACGTCGGCCAGCAGCCGGTCGGTGGTCGAGCGGCCGGTGATCCCCAGCAGGGACACCAGCACCAGCAGCGCCGGGAACAGGGCGAGCATGCCGTAGTACGTCAGTGCCGCGGCCCGGTCGGTCAGCTGGTCCTTCTGGAACTCGCGCAGACTGCCCTTGAACACCGCCCCCCACGCGGGCTTCGGCGCCCGCGGCGCGCCGCCGTGCTGATTCGTCCGCCCCGGAAGGTGAGGTTCGTTCATGGGCGCCGGGTACCCCGCGGCACCGGGGGCCAAGAGCGGGCCCCGGGCGGCCGGGTCACCCGTCGGCGGGTTCCGGCACCACCGCCAGGGCCTCGATCTCCATCAGGAACTCCGGGGCCACCAGCCCCGCCACCCGCACGGCCGAGGCGGCCGGCAGCCGGTCGTCGGGTATGTGCGCGCCGCGGGCCGCACGGATCT
Source organism: Streptomyces sp. SCPE 10 (assembly GCF_051980735.1). Lineage (NCBI taxonomy): Bacteria > Bacillati > Actinomycetota > Actinomycetes > Kitasatosporales > Streptomycetaceae > Streptomyces > Streptomyces sp. SCPE 10. The sequence continues at coordinate 6,318,029 of NZ_CP197069.1, forward strand.
GCGGCATGTGGGCCATGTCGGTGACGAAGTAGGTCAGCTTCACCACGTGCTCGAACCCGGCCCCCGCCGCGGCCAGGCAGCGCCGGAGGTTCTCGAACACCTGGCGGGCCTGGGCCCCGGGGTCGCCGGGTCCCACCAGGGCGCCGTCCTCGTCCAGGGCCAACTGGCCGGAGACGGCGACGAGCCGGCCCCTCGCCGAGACGACGTGGCTGTACTGCGCGGCGGGCGCGACGCCGGCGGGGGCGGTGATCCGTTCGGTCATGCGCCCATGATGGACCACGCCACCGACAGCGCCCCGGGCCCGAAAGGACCGGGGGCGGACGGCGGCGGTCAGCGGCGGAAGCCCAGCAGGCCGTGCAGGGTCGAGCCGCGCGAGGACGTCGAGGCCGCCTTCGCCGCCGGCGGCTTGGGCTCCGGGGACCTGGCGCACACCGCGTCGGCCGTGCCGCTGCCGCGCGGCACCGTGCCGTCGGCCAGGTACGCCGCCAGATAGCGGTCCAGGCACGCGTTGCCGCTCAGCGTGATGCCGTGGTTGCCGCCGCCCTGCTCGACCACCAGGCTGGAACCCGCCAGCAGCCGGTGGGCCGCGACGCCCCCGGCGTACGGGGTGGCCGCGTCGTCCGTCGCCTGGAACAGCAGCGAGGACGGCAGTCGGGTGTTGGCGACGTCCGGGTGCCCCGTCCGGCCGGTGGGCCAGAACGCGCATGGCGCGTTGTACCAGGCGTTGTTCCACGCCATGAAGGGGGACTTCGCGTACACCGCCCAGGCGTCCCGGTGCCAGCGCGCCCAGTCGTGCGGCCAGGCGGTGTCCCCGCACTGCACGGCCGTGTAGACGCTGTAGCCGTTGTCGCCGGAGCCGTCCACACCGGCGAACTCGTGGTACGCCTCCACCAGCGGCCCGGTGTCCTTGTCGTGCACATAGGCCGCGAACGCCTCGGCGAGGTAGGGCCAGTAGCCGTCGTAGTAGCCGCCCGGGATGAACGTGTCCTCCAGTTCGGCGGCGCCCACCCGGCCGCCGGCCGGCCGCTTCGCCAGGGCCGCCCGCATCGCGTACCACCGTGCCTCGACCTTCGCGGGGTCCTTGCCGAGCCGGTACGTCGCGTCGTACTTGGCGATCCAGGCCATCAGCGCCCGGTGCCGGTCGTCGAAGGCGCGCTCCTGGCCGATGTTGTCGTCGTACCAGACGCCGGTCGGATCCACGACCGAGTCCAGCACCAGTCTGCGGATCCGCTCGGGGTGCAGCTTGGCGTAGACCGCGCCCAGGTAGGTGCCGTACGAGTAGCCGAGGTAGCTGAGGCGGGGCGCGCCGAGGGCCGCGCGGATGGTGTCCATGTCCTGCGCGGCGCTGACCGTGTCCATGTACGGCAGCACATCGGCGTACCGCCGGGAGCAGTCGGCGGCGAAGGACCGGGCGCGCTCCAGGTTCGCCTGCTCCAGCGCGGGCGTGGCGGGCACGCTGTCGGGGCGCACCGGATCGAAGTGGCCGGGCGCGCAGTCGAGGGCCGGGCTGCTGTGGCCGACGCCGCGCGGGTCGAAGCCGACGACGTCGTACCGCGCGGCCACGTCCTTGGGCAGCGCCGAGGCCACGAACCCGGCGAGGGTGAGTCCGCTGCCGCCGGGGCCGCCGGGGTTGACCAGCAGCGGGCCCTGGGAGGTCTTGGCGGTGTGCGGCACGCGGGACAGGGCGAGCGTGATCCGCCGCCCGTCCGGGTCCGCGTGGTCCAGCGGCACCTCCAGCGAGGCGCACTGGAGCGTCGGGTAGTCGCCGGTGCCGCATTTCTTCCAGGCGAGCTGCGCGGGGGCGGCGGCCCGCGCGGGCACGCCGGTGACGGAGCCCGCCAGCACGGCGGCGGCCGCGCACAGCACGGCTGCGCGTCTTCTCATGGGTCCTCCCGGGACGGAGAGGTCGGGCGAACCGCGAGGTTCGCGGCTCTGGCCGCATCGTCCCGAAGCGGGGACCCTGGAGAACGTCCCGCGCCGATAGTTGACCCTATTGCCCGCGCGAAGCCCTCGAACGCTCCCGCGGGGGCGCTCACATGAGGGTCAGCTGGGTCGGCTCGGGCTGCGGCGCGGGCCCGGCCGGACCGACCCGGCGGGCCGCGCCCGCGCGGGTGGGCCCGATGCCGTACTCCCGCGCCAGCTCGTGCACCTGACGAGTGATCCGGCGCTGGTACCAGGTGGGCGCGTAGGACCCGCCCGCGTACATCCGCTCGTAGCGGCGCACCAGATGCGGGTGGTGCTCGCCCAGCCACGCCATGAACCACTCGCGCGCGCCCGGCCGCAGATGCAGCACCAGCGGGGTCACCGAGGTGGCCCCGGCATCCGCGATGGCCTTCACCGTGGTGCGCAGCTGCTCCGGGTGGTCGCCGAGGAACGGGATCACCGGCGCCATCAGCACCCCGCAGCCGATGCCGTGCTCGCCGAGGGTGCGCACGACGTCCAGCCGCCGCTCGGGCGCCGGTGTGCCCGGCTCCACCGTGCGCCACAGGGCGGGGTCCAGGAAGCCGACGGAGACCGAGATGCCCACGTCCGTCACCCGCGCCGCCCGCACCAGCAGATCCAGGTCGCGCAGGATGAGCGTGCCCTTGGTCAGGATCGAGAAGGGGTTCGCGTGCTCGGTGAGGGCGAAGATGATGCCCGGCATCAGACGGTAGCGGCCCTCGGCGCGCTGGTAGCAGTCGACGTTCGTGCCCATCGCCACGTGGTCGCCGTGCCAGCGTGTGGAGCCCAGCTGGCGGCGCAGCACCTCCGGGGCGTTCACCTTGACCACGATCTGCGTGTCGAACCCGATGCCGGTGTCCAGGTCCAGATAGCCGTGCGTCTTGCGGGCGAAGCAGTACACGCACGCGTGGGAGCAGCCCCGGTAGGGGTTCACCGTCCATTCGAACGGCATCCGCGAGGCGCCCGGCACCCGGTTGAGCACCGAGCGCGCCCGGACCTCGTGGAAGGTGATCCCGCGGAACTCGGGTGTGTCGAACGTCCGGGTGGTGACGGCGTCCGCGCCGAACAGCGCGGTGTCGGCGGCCCGGCCGTGCTCGACGTTGAGGTTGTCCCAGCGCATGACGCCTCCTCGGTGGTACTCGCCCACACAATAGAACATCTGTTCCCATGATCGTGCGGAGCGGGGCGTGGGGGCGGGTCGCGGGGGCGGGGCGCGGCCCCGAACGCGACCCCCGATTTGGGGGGCCGGGCGCCGGAGTGGTTGGCTTTTCCCAACCCCGAGCAATCAGGTCCTGGAGGAACGCAATGGCGCAGGTCGAGGCCACTACGGAGCGGGTCGTCGCGGCGGACGCGGAGAAGGTGCTCGACGCCCTCGCCGACTACCGCGGCACCCGGCGCAAGCTGCTGCCCGAGCAGTTCAGCGAGTACGAGGTGCGCGAGGGCGGCGAGGGCGAGGGCACCCTCGTCCACTGGAAGCTCCAGGCCACCAGCAAGCGGGTGCGCGACTGCCTGCTGGAGGTCACCGAGCCCACCGACGGCGAGCTGGTCGAGAAGGACCGCAACTCCTCCATGGTCACCACCTGGCGCGTCACCCCCGCCGGCGAGGGCAGGGCCCGCGTCGTCGTCACCAGCACCTGGCAGGGCGCCGGTGGCATCGGCGGCTTCTTCGAGCGGACCTTCGCCCCCAAGGGGCTCGGCCGCATCTACGACGCCGTGCTCGCCCGGCTCGCCGCCGAGGTCGAGAAGTAGCCCCAACCTCCGCCCCGCGAAGGGAAGTTGTGCGCCTTCGCGGGGTTTCCCTTCACCGGTTCGAGTGGAACTGGCGCCCACCGGGAACCGCCCCGTAACCCACCACGGTTGTTCGTAGTTGTCGCCTCGCGCGAGAAATTGCACGGGTACGACAGCCGCGAAGGTGGCGCGAGGGGAGCGGAACGTGGGCGGGACGACTCTGGTGGATCACGACACGCTCGTGCTGCTCCCGGCTGCCCGGCAGGAACCGGCCGAGGAGACCCGGGAGGAGCCGACGGCATCCGGCCCCGCGGCCCCGCCGCCGACGGCCGGTCCGCTCGGCCCGCGCCGGGTGCGGCTGGTCGTCCTCGGGCTGATGCTGGCGATGCTGCTGGCCGCCCTCGACCAGATGATCGTGGCCACCGCCCTGCCCAAGGTGGTCGGCGAACTCCACGGCCTGGACCGGATGTCCTGGGCGATCACCGCCTATCTGCTCACCTCCACCATCGGCCTGCCGCTGTACGGCAAGCTCGGCGACCTCGTCGGCCGCAAAAGCGTCTTCCAGTTCGCCATCGCCGTCTTCGTCCTCGGCTCCGCGCTCGCCGGACGCGCGCAGAGCATGGACCAGCTGATCGCCTTCCGCGCGATCCAGGGCGTCGGCGCGGGCGGCCTGATGATCGGCGTCCAGGCGATCATCGCCGACATCGTCCCGCCCCGGCAGCGCGGCCGCTACATGGGCCTGATCGGCGCCGCCTTCGGCCTCGCCTCGGTCGCCGGACCCCTGCTCGGCGGCTACTTCACCGACCACCTCTCCTGGCGCTGGTGCTTCTACGTCAACGTGCCCTTCGGCCTGGTCACCCTCGCCGTCGTCGCCGTCGTGCTCAAACTCCCCAAACCCGAGGTCCGCGGCCGATTCGACGTGCTGGGCGCCCTGCTGCTGGCCGCCGCCTCCACCTGCCTGGTGCTGCTGACCAGTTGGGGCGGCACCGAGTACGCGTGGGGCTCGCGGCAGATCCTCGGCCTCGGCGCGGGCGCGCTCGCCGCCGTCGTGCTCTTCCTCGTCGTCGAGCACTTCGCCGTCGAACCCCTCATCCCGCTCCGGCTGTTCCGCGACTCCGTCTTCAACGTCACCGGCCTGGTCGGCGCGGTCATCGGTGTGGCCCTGTTCGGCGCCGCCAGCTATCTGCCCACCTTCCTCCAGATGGTCGACGGCGCCAGCGCCACCGGCTCCGGACTGCTGATGCTGCCCATGACCGCGGGCATCGTCGCCACGTCACTGCTCTCCGGGCAGCTCATCAGCCACACCGGCCGCTACCGGGTCTACCCGGTGCTCGGCGGCGCCGTCTCGGTCGCCGGGATGTGGCTGCTGTCCCGCCTCGACGCCGGGACGCCCCGGCTGCACTACAGCCTCTGGATGGCCGTACTCGGCGCGGGCATCGGCCTGGTGATGCCCGTGCTCGTCCTCGCCGTGCAGAACTCGGTGCGGCCCGCCGACCTCGGCACCGCGACCAGCGCCAACAACTACTTCCGGCAGATCGGCGGCAGCGTCGGCGCCGCCGTCTTCGGCACCCTGTTCGCCAACCGGCTCGCCGACGCGCTGCGCAGGGAACTGCCCCCGGGCGCCGGCGCCCGGCTGCCCGACCCCCAGTCCCTCACCCCGCAGCTCGTGCACGCCCTGCCCCCGGCGCTGCGCGACGCCTACATCCGCGCCTACGCCGACGCCATGCCCCGGGTCTTCCTGTACCTCGTCCCGGCGCTCGTCCTCGGCCTCCTCGCCGCCTTCTTCCTCAAGGAGAAACCACTGGTGTCCCACCACACCGCCGAAACCGACCCCCAGGGCTCCCACACCCACATCCCGCAGGCGCGTTCGCCGTACGCCGCCGGAATCCCGGTGTGCGGCACCGTGCAGCATCCGGACGGCACCGTGGTGCCCCGCGCGGCGCTCACCCTCATCGACGTCACCGGACAGCAGATCGGCCGGGGCGCGAGCGGCGACGACGGGCGGTACGCGCTGAGCACGCCCGGCTCCGGGTCGTACGTCCTGATCGCCGCCGCCGGGGGCCACCAGCCGCAGGCCGTCTCGGTCACCGTCGGCGAACGCCCCGTCGAGCTGGACGTCGTCCTCGGCGGCGCCGGACGCCTCGCCGGCAGTGTGCTCACCGCCGACGGCAGCCCCGTGCGGGACGCCACCGTCACCCTCACCAATGTGCACGGCGAGGTGGTCGCCACCACCCGCAGCGGCCGCGAAGGGGGCTATGTCATCACCGAGTTGGTCGCGGGGGAGTACACCCTCGCCGCCAGCGCCCCCGCCTTCCGCCCGGCCGCGCTCCCGGTCAGCGTGCAGGCCGCCCGGGAGACCCGGCAGGACGTCGAACTCGCCGGCGGCGCCGTGCTGCGCGGCGTCGTGCGGGCGACCGGGGGACGGCCCGTGGAGGACGCCCGGGTCACCCTTCTGGATGCCGCGGGCAATGTGGTGGACACCCTCACCACCGGGCCGGACGGCGCCTTCCGGTTCGTGGACCTGTCCTCCGGCGAGTACACGGTGATCGCCGCGGGTTACCCGCCGGTCGCCACGGTCCTGCAGGTCGCGGGCGGTGGCCGCACGGAACGGGACCTCCAGCTCGGGCACGAGGACTGAGACGACGCCCGGGGCGGGGGCCGGTGCGATCAGGTAAACCAATTCCCGGATTGCCACACATCGCCACCGGCCGCCGCCGTACCGTAGTGGCCGGCGGCACAGATCGTTTGCGAACAGCCGTGGGGAGAAGGGGCCTGGGCCATGGACCGTGGCAGCGAGCGGGACACAGCTCCCGGGCGCGGCGCCGGCGACACCGCGGCGGGCCGGATTCCGCTTGCGGTGATCGTCGTCGACCGTGACGGCCTGGTGTCCCACTGGAGCAGTGGGGCGCGGCGGTTGTTCGGTGTGGGCCGGCAGGACGCCGTCGGCCGCCTCGCGGCGGATCTGCTGCCGGTCACCGGTGCCCTGCCCGACCATCTCCAGGGCGGCTCCACACCGGACGCCGACCCGGCGGCGTACCACGGCGAGCCGAACGGCGCCGACGCGCACGGAAGTTCGCCCGACGACGAGTTCGGCCCCGACCTGGAGGCATCCCTCGGCGGTGGGACCTCCTACGCCACCGCCGGCCGCGCCCGCCTCTTCCCGCCCCGGCGGACACCGGACGACGACGACCGGGCGGACGGCGAGCGGCTCGACGTGCTGTGGTGGGCCTACCCGCTGATCGGCCCCGGCCCCGCCCGGCTGCTGGTGCTCGCCGCCGACGCCACCCGGCTGCGCGAGGAGCGCGGCTACGACGACGAGAGCGCCGAACGCGTCGCGCCCGGCTTCGCCCGCCACACCGAACTGCCCGCCTTCGACGAACTCGAACGGCGGCTGCCGGAGATCCTGCCCAACATGGGACCGGGACTCAGCGGCCGCATCGTCTCGCAGATCCTCGAACTCGGTTATCCGGTCCTGGAGTTCAGCCAGTGCGAACGGGTGCCGGTGACCCCGTACTGGGGCGTGCCCCGGCGCCCCGGCCGCGTTCCCGCCGACGCCGCCGGAATCGTCGTATCGCGGCAGCGCACCGCCCCCGTGACCGCCGTACCGGCCGGCGCCGAGCAGGACCTCGAATACGCCGCCGTTCGCGAACGCCTCGAATTCCTCAACGAGGTCAGCTCCCGCATCGGCTCCTCCCTCGACCTCGGCGAGACCATCCGCGAGGTCACCAGCGCCGCCGTGCCCCGGTTCGCCGACTTCGCCGGCACCCATCTGCGCGCCGCCGTCCTCGCCGGGGAGGGCTTCCCGGACGGCCCGCCCGACGCCAGCACCGTGATGTTCCGCGTCTGGGTCGAGCACAACGACGAACCCGGCCGCTGGGACGACACCGTGCCCGTCGGCGAGGCCTTCGCCTTCCCCGAACACACCCCGTTCTACCAGTGCATGGTCACCGGCGAACCGGTCCTCATCCCCCGGGTCACCGACGAGATGGGCGACCGTATCTCCGGCCAGTTCGAGAAGCGCGATCTGCGCCCGCTGATCAACGGCCGCTCCCTGCTGATCGTGCCGCTCAAGGCCCGCAACGTCGTGCTCGGCTTCATGGTGCTGATCCGCCGCCCCGACCGTCCCGCCTTCGACGACATGGACCGCACCACCGGCGCCGAACTCGCCGCCCGCGCCGGCCTCGTCCTCGACAACGCGCGCATGTACACCTACCAGGAGAACGTCGCCGACACCCTCCAGGACAGCATGCTCCCGCAGGTCGCCCCGAGGACGGCCGGCTGCGACGTCGCCACCCGCTATCTGCCCGGCACCCGGCTCGGCCGGATCGGCGGCGACTGGTTCGACACCATCAAACTGCCCGGCTCCCGCACCGCCCTCGTCGTCGGCGACGTCATGGGGCACGGCCTCAACTCGGCCGCCATGATGGGCCAGTTGCGCACCGCCGTGCAGACCATGGCCGCGATGCAGACCCCGCCCGCCCAACTGCTGCGCAACCTGGACGACCTGGCCCGCCGACTCGGCGACAACTACCTCGCCACCTGTCTGTACGCGGTCTACGACCCGATCCGCGGCGAGGTCACCCTCGCCAACGCGGGACACATCCCGCCGGTGCTGGTCCGGGCCGAGGACGGCAGCAGCGAACTCCTCGACCTGCCCACCGGCGCGCCCATCGGCGTCGGCGGCGTCCCCTTCGAGGCCGCCCGGGTACGGGTGTCGCCCGGGGACCGGCTGGTGCTGTGCACCGACGGCCTGGTCGAGGTACGCGGCTCGGACATCGGCGAGGGCCTCGCCGCGCTCTGCGAGTCCGCCGCGCACCCCGCGGCCTCCATGGACGACGCCTGCGACACCATCATCCGCGCCCTCAACACCCGCGGCGGCCGCAAGGACGACGTCGCCCTGCTCATGGCCCGCCTCAACGGCATCCCCGCCGACCATGTCGCCGAATGGCGGCTGGACGCGGAGCCCCGCGAGGTCGGCCGGGCCCGCCGCCTGGTCCGCGAGCAGCTGCGCGCCTGGGGACTGCCGGAGGCCGTGGAGACCGCCGAGCTGCTGGTGAGCGAGGTCGTCACCAATGCCGTACGGCACGCGGAGGGCGATCGCGTCGGGCTGAAGGTGGTGCGCACCGACGCGCTGCTGTTCGAGGTCACCGACGACGCCCCCGACCTGCCCGACATGATTGCCGCGGGCCCCCTCGACGAGTCGGGCCGCGGACTGCGCGTGGTCAGCAGGCTGGCCCGCGAGTGGGGCGCCAGCGCCACCGGGCACCGCAAGACGGTCTGGTTCGAACAGGCGGTCACGGGGAGCCGTTGAACGGCGGTACGTCCGGTGAAGGTGGCCACCGCCCCCTTGCCCGTGCCCCGCTCCCCGCGATATCCCGATCACGCAACCGATCGTGGGAGAGCGCATGAACGTTTCGGACAACTACCGTGACAACTGGGAGAGTTACTGGAAGGAGACCTCCGACGCTCCCGGAGAGGCGATCTGGGACTCGGACCCCTCGCTGACCGCCGAGCCGCACAGCGCGCTGCTCCTGCCGCACGCGGACCCGGCGCGCACCATAGTCGACCTCGGCTGCGGCAACGGCACCCAGACCCGTTATCTCGCCACCCGGTTCGCCCGTGCCGTGGGCGTCGACCTGTCGCACGCGGCCGTGGCCCACGCCCGCCGCGCGGCGGGGGACGCGCCCGTGGAGTTCGAGCAGCTCGACCTGACCGACGGCGACGCGGTCAAGGCGCTGCACGACCGGCTCGGCGACACCAACGTCTATATGCGGGCCGTCATCCACCAGAGCGAGCCCGCCGCGCGTCCCGCGGTCGCCGCCGCCGTCGCCACGCTCATCGGCGGCGAGGGCCGCGCCTTCGTCGTCGAACTCACCTCGGGCTCGCGCGAGGTCCTGGGGCGCGCCGCGGCCGAGCCGGCCGGCCCGCCGCCCAAGCTTCAGCGGGTCTTCCACCACCAGCTCAAGCCGGCCGACGCCGACGACGCCGAGATCCCCCGGCTGCTCGCCGAGGCGGGCATGACCGTCCTCGCCGAGGGCGACACCGTCCTCCCGCAGACCGAGCACCTCACCGACGGCACCCGGATCGACCTGCCGGCCCGCTGGTTCGTGCTCGCGAACAGGTAGCGACGCCGCGGGGTGCGGGCCGGCGTCCGCCGCCGTCCCGCACCCCGCGCAGCCGCTCGATCCCGCTACGAACCGCTTCCCAGCGCGTCCTGCCAGACAGCGCCCGGCGTCTTGTTCGTCCTCGCGATGCGGCGCAGCCGGTCGACCCGGCGGGCGGAGATCGCCTCGGGGTGCTGGCTGTCGACGGTGCCGAGCCGCACATGGCTCCCGGTCAGCCAGGTCCGGACGGCCTCCGGGGCGGCCGTGCCGGTGTATTCGACGGTCATCGAACGTGCCGAGTCGGCCAGGTCGGTGTCGCGGACCAGCACGAGCTGGGCGTCCACGACGTCCGGGCACCGCCGGGCGGAGTCGACGATGTCCGCGATGTTGACGTAGTTGCCGAGCAGGCCGAAACCGTCGTCGGCGCGTCCCAGGACCCGGAAGGCGTCGCCGCGTCCGCAGCGGCACTGCGTCGCCTCGATGCGGTCGCCGAGGCGGTAGCGGACGACGGGCACGGTCCATCCCTCGCCGGCCCGGGTCAGCAGGGCGCCCGCGTCCTCCAGCTCGAAGATCTCGTCCGCGAGGAGATGGAGCGTCGTCTCGTCGCATCCCGGCCGGTTGGATCCCATCGCCCAGGTCTCGACCGAGCCGTAGATGCCCCACAACTGCACATCGGGAAAGGCCTGCCGGACCAGCTCCCGCTTGGACTCCGTCCATGCCTCGCCCATCCAGATGATGGTCTTGACCGGCGGTTTCACCCCGGTTTTGAGCACCATCTCGGCGAAGTCGGCGAGCACGGACGGAACACTGGCCAGGGCGGTGACGCCGACCTCGCGGAGCATCGGCAGTCGTAGTTCGAGTTCCTCCGCCGTCATCGGCCCCGAGGGAATCACCGTGGATTCGGTGCGCTCGGCGAGTTTCTGGACGAAGTAATGCGTGCCCCACATACGGCCGGCGTCGTACAGGTTGAGCACGACGTCGCCGACTCCCAAGGGGCGCCAGACCGGCAGGAGCCGGTCGAAGGCCATGTGGTGGGGCAGGTACGTCAGTTTCGGGGTGCCCGTGGTGCCGCCGCTGGAGACGAGCACACCGCCGTCGCGTTCGGCCGCCGCCCTGGTGATGGCCGTTATCTCGGCGGCCCCGCAGACTTCCAGGTCGGAAAGGTCTTTCGCATCTTCGGGGACCGCCTTTCCCCCGGACGAGGCGATCGTCCGGGCGTGAGCGAGCAGAGTTTCGCGGTCGATCTTTCCGATCATGATTCTCCCGGTAAATCGAATGAAGGGGGGCATGAAATAATGCGCACGCCGGACGGCACCAGGTCGAACAAAACCCTAGGCAACCGGCCGCGGAGTGGTCCAATAATGATTTTTGATCGACCGATAACAATCCCTGTGAGCAACCGGCATTGTCGGCGCGGTGCGGCACGGGGAAAATAGCGGGATGAATACTAAGACCGTCGTGCTCGTGGGAGTTCCGTGGAGTGTCCACGAACTGGACGACGCCATCCGTGACGCGGCCACCCTCGGTGCCTCGCTGCTCGTCGTCGACACACCCGAGTCCCTCGCGCAGATCGGCGAACAGACCGCCGTGCGGACCCGGACCGTCAAGGCGCTCGACCCGTTGCTCATCGCCGACTGCGTGCGCGACGACGAGCCGGCGACCGTACTCGCCATCACCGAGTTCTCCATGGAGCTGGCGGCGGCCGTGCGCGAGCTGCTCGGCATTCCCGGCACCCCGTCCGCCGTCGAGGCCCGTGTCCTGGACAAGGCGCAGACCCGCGAGGTGCTGCACGAACACGGCCTCACCAAGGTCGGGTTCCACCGGACTTCGCTGCTCGCCCCCGAGGACCTGCTCGGCGGCCTGGAGCCGCCGGTGGTGGTCAAGCCGCGCTCGTTCAGCGGCAGCCACGGCGTGACCTTCGTCGCCGACCGTTCCGAACTGGCGCGTGTCTTCGAGCCGTACGACCTGGCCGAGACCGATCTCGACGACCGTGACGGCCGGGTGGCTCACCTGGACGGGGACCACCGCACGCACGAGGTCATCGTCGAGGAGTACGTGCCGGGCCCGGAGATCAGCGCCGAGGGGCTCGTCGTCGACGGCCGGCTCACGCTGTTCACCCTGACCGACAAGGTCAACACCGGCATGCCGCACTTCGAGGAAGTCGGCCACGTGGTGCCCAGCGTGTACACGCGGGAGCGGACCGCGCAGGTCGAGGAGTACCTCCAGGCCGTCGTGTCGGCACTGGGCTTCGTCACCTCGCCGATGCACGCCGAGATCAAACTGCTCGACGACCGGATCGAACTCGTCGAGATACACACCCGCTACCCCGGCGACCGCGTGGTCGAACTGCTCCAGTCCGCGTACGACATACGACCGTACGAGGCGTACTTCGACGCGATGCTGAACGGCCGCGTCCCGCAGCGGCCCCGGCCGACCGGCGAGCACTACGGCGTGGGCTTCTTCAACGGCCCGACCGACGCCCCCTTCGCCTGGCCGTCCTACGCCTTCCCGCACCCCGAGGCCGTCGTCTCGATCGACCTCGACCGCCGCCGGGCCCCCAAGGTCTTCGCGTACGAGGGCCTGCGCATCCGATACTGGCGCGCGGGCCACGCCCTGTTCGCGGCGAAGGACCACGCGCACGTACACGAGAACATCGGCTTCCTCCTCGACCACACGCCGGGGCAGGGCGGGTCCGGACAGCACGCCTAGGGTCTCTCGGCCACCGCGGCGAGGGCGCCGCGGTGGCCGTTGTCGGTGCCGGTGCTGTTCGAGGCGATGGCCGTGTCGGCCCGCGCCGCGCCGGGCAGCGTGAAGGGTTCCGTACCGGTCGCGGACACAGCCCGTGCGCACACGAGAGGGGTGCCGCCGTCCGGCGGCACCCCTCTCCTCGGGCTGATCGCCGTCAGTCGGACGGTACCGGCCGCGCCCGTACGGCCGGTTCGGTCCTCTCCCGCGGCAGTGCCAGGCAGGCGACGGCACCGAGCGCCAGCGCCGCGATCGGCAGCACCGTCGCGGCGCGCATCGCCGCACCGTTGCCGTCCGTCACCGAGCGCAGGCCCTGCACCAGCGCGACGACCCCCGCGGTGAAGGCCATCGCGCCCAACTGCCGCACGGTCTCGAGGACTCCGGAGGCCGCGCCCGTCAGTTCCTGCGGGACGTCGCGCATGGCGACCGTCGTCCGCGGCGCGATCGAGCAGCCGTTGCCCATGCCGATGACCGCCATCGGGGCCAGGAAGGCCGTCCAGTGCACCGGGCCCGACATCAGCAGCGCGGTCCACAGGATGCCGGCACCCTGTACGACCATGCCGGTCAGCAGGATGAACCGGCCCTCGACCCGGTCGGCGAGGCGGCCGGCGACAAGGGCGACCAGCAGGGACATCGCCGACGCCGGAGCCAGCAGCACCCCTGCCCGGAAGGCGCTCAGGCCGAGCACCGACTGGAAGTACAGCGCGGCCAGCACCGTGATCGCGAAGGTGGCGCCGGTGATCGCCGCGGCGATCCCGAGCGTCACGGTGTAACCGCGGATCCGCAGCAGCGCGAAAGGCAGCAGCGGGTCACCGTCCTGGCGGTGGCGCTGGCGGACGGTGAACCCGGCGCCGAAGAGCGCGGCGGCCACCAGCAGCGCCCAGACGAGGGGACCCCAGTGGTGATCCGGGCCATTGGTCACGGCGTAGGCGAAGCAGGCGAGGGCCAGCGAGGCGAGACCGACACCGGGCAGGTCCAGGGAGTGCCGCCGGCCCGTTCGCAGGTCCGGTACGACCGTCAGGCCCAGCACCACGACGAGCACGCCGATCGGCAGGTTGACGAGGAAGATCCACCGCCAGCCGGCCACGTTGATCAGCAGGCCGCCGAGCGAGGGGCCGAGCACCGATGCCACCCCGCCGATCGCGCCCCACACCCCGAGGGCCGTGCCGCGCCGCTCGCACGGGAAGGAGGCCACGATCAGGGTCAGGCTCTGCGGCATCAGCAGCGCGGCACCGGCTCCCTGGAGCACCCGGGCGGCGACCAGGACGGCGGGCACCGTCGCGAGTCCGCACAGCAGGCTCGCGATGGTGAAGAGCAGCACGCCCACGACGAACACCTGCCGCGGGCCGTACCGGTCGCCCAGTCGGCCCGCGGTGATCAGCAGCACGGTGATGGCGATGAGGTAGCTGTTCAGCGCCCACAGCACCTGCGGCAGCGTGGCGTGCAGCGAGTCGATGATGCTGGGGATCGCGATGGTGACGATCGTCGAGTCCAGCAAGGTCATGAAGTAGCCGAGCGAGAGGACGACCAGTGTCGCCCAGGGGTTGCCGCGCAGCCGGTTCACGGGCGGGCCGTTTCACCCACGAAGTCCCGCAGCACACGCACGAACCGGTCCGTCTCCTCCAGGAACGGGGCATGGCCGCTGTGCGGGAAGATCTCCAGCCGGGCGTCGGGGAGCGCACCCAGCAGCCACTTGCCGACCTCGGTGGGGAAGATCCGGCTGCGCGCCCCGTGCACCAGCAGCGTCGGCAGCGTCAGGCTGCCGATCCGCTCGCGCCAGTCCTGGGTGAGGACCCCGCTCCACAGGGCCAGCAGCGCCAGCCGCGACGTCTTCGTCGCCCCGGTCGACAACTGCCGCAGCAGGGCGGGTTCGGGCTCGCTCCCGGCGGCGAAGCAGTTCTCCACCAGGGCGGTGAGGTACGTGTCCGGGTCGGTCCACTGCTGCTGGGTCGCCTGGAGGGCGCCGGCCGCGTCCAGACCGCCGAACGCGGCGTGCTCCCAGCCCTCCTCCCGCAGCAGGTGGGGCGACATCTCCACGGAGACGAGCCGGGAGACCCGGTCGGTCCCGTACCGGTCGAGGTAGTTGTAGGTGACGGTCGCACCGAGCGACCACCCGACGAGCGTGACGTCGCGCAGGTCGAGCAGCTCGATGACCTGCGCCAGGTCGGCCGCCGCGTCCTGGAGGGTCCAGCCGAGCGGGGGCTGCGGGCTCGCCCCGTGTCCACGCAGGTCCACGGTGACGACGTCGTGGTCCGGACCGAGGTCGGCCACGACGGGCGCGAACGAGCCCGATGTCATTCCCAGGCCCGGGACGAACAGCACGGTCGGCCCGGTACCGGGGTGCCGGACATGATGTATTGCTTCGAGCATGATGAGAGCTCCTCCGGGGTGAGATCATCAAAATATACGGCCGGCGCGGGAAATTCACTCCAAACTCAATAGTGCATTCTGAAGTGCCGATAAATATATTTTATAAACGAGGTGATCTTGACCCGGTCCGCGAAAAGCGGATAAGTTCCGCCGCGAGCGCCGTCCACGGGGGACAGGGTGGCCGGAACCGGATGTACGGGGCGGGTCCGGGGCCGCCGGCGGCGCGGCCGGGGGGCGAACGGCGGGCGGCCGGCCCGGAACCGGGCCAGTGACGGGGCCGTCGCGAAGGGGCGCATTCCAGCCATCGACCGCCGTGGTCGCCGTGGCGGCTTCGCCCTGTCCGCCCCCGCCCGGGGCGACCATTGCGCGGTGGCCCGGAGGCACCGAACTCCGTTGTGGCACAAACGAGTTGACAACTCGGCCGGGTCCGTGGCCGCACCGCGGCACGAGTCGGCGGCGACGCCGCGCCCGGGAGTGCGGCCCACCAACCGAGACCGGACAGCGACATCAGCGCACCCTTGCAGCATGGGGACCGAACGCCCAAGATCACGGGAAAGCCTCGCCCGCACAGGCCCGAGGCTCGGTCTCCCCTCGCGCAAAGGAGTGAATGTGGCCGTCACCCCCCACGCCGTTGGCATAGCACTTTGCCGAAAACCGGGTCCCGCCCTCGAGGTGGTGAGCGACGACGCGTTACCCGGCCGGGCGTGCTGCGGCCAGGGCGGGGCGGTGTAGCCGATGCGGGAGAACACCGAGTCGATCACGCGGGAGGCGCTGGCCGATTTCCTGCGCCGACGGCGGGAAGCGCTGTCGCCCGAGGCGGTCGGGCTCCGGACCGGCCAGCGGCGCCGGACGCCGGGACTGCGCCGGGACGAGGTGGCACGCCTGGCGAACATGTCGACGACCTACTACGAACGGCTGGAACAGGGCCGTGGCCCGCAGCCGTCCGCCGCCATCCTCTCCGGGCTGGCCGCCGCGCTGCGGCTGGGCCCCGACGAGCGCGCCTACCTCTATCTGCTGGCCGGGCGCATCGAACCCCCGGCGGCGCACCCGGGCGGCGCCGTCGACGCCGAACTGCTGTCCGTCATGCGGGCGATGGCGTCGACGTCCCCGGCGTTCGTCGTGGACGACCTCGCCACCGTCGTGGCACAGAACGACTTGTTCACCGCCGTGTTCGGGCGCGTCGCGGGCCTGCCCGGCCGGGAGGGCAACATGTTCTGGCGCTGGTTCTGCTCCGGTCGCCGGCGGCGCGCGGTGCTGAATTCGGCGGAGCACCAGGAGGCCGTCAGCCGCGACTGCGTCGCCTGTCTGCGCGTCATGGTGGCCGAGCGCGGCTACGACGCGGAAGCGGCGGCGCTGGTGGCCGATCTGCGCGCGGGCAGCTCGGAATTCGCGCGCATGTGGGACGAGCACCAGGTCTCCAGGGCGTCCTCCGGGGCCCTGAGCGTGCTCGACGGCCGCGGCGGCCGCCTGGACTTCGACTACGCGATGATGACCAGTTCGCGCTCCCGGCAGCGCCTGTTCTCGCTGCACCCGGTCTCCGGCACTCCCACCCAACAGCGGCTGACGAGGCTTCTAAACGTGCGGGGCGAGAAGCAGCCACGTATCGATAGTGCGTGGCTGAGTCCGCCGATCGACCGTAGCGTTTCGCCTGGCACCTGGACCCGTTGTCCAGCCACGGCAGTTGGTGTCGCAGAATCGGAAGGATGGCACGATAAACCCTGACAGGGCCGGCCGGCTCACTCGGAAAAGATCGCCCACGGCACCCTGGTTCGCTTTCCGTCGCATGCGAACGTCCCACTCGACATCGTTGTCCGGTTTCGGGTCGACGCAAAAAGTGGCCGCCATCGAGGCGGGCGAGACCAGCACCCCCGGTTCTCTCCTTCGCTGAGAACAAGCATGCGCGATCGTCCCGCCGTCCGTCCCCAGGGGCATGGCCGGGCGTTCTTCATCATTCGGCCAGTATGACAATCTCAGATTGGTTCGAGTAATGCGCGACAACTGTGAGCAAGTGCATCCACGCGCCGTCACCACGTCCCCGTACCGTCCGAGCGGCACGATCGAGAACCGCCACCAGAGGCTGATCGCCCTGCTGGCCACCGGTCACACCGACGCCAGCGCGGCCCGGCAGCTCGGTGTCAGCCGTCGCACCGTGACCTACATGCTCCGTTCCATGATGGACGAGTTGGGCATCAACAACCGCTTCCAGCTGGGCATCGCCGTCGGCGCCCGCAGCCGTACCTGTGAGGAGTGTCCGGAGCCGGACTGGTCCGCCGGTACGGACGGCGCACACGACCACGGGCGCTACTGAGCAATTCTGTTCGCGTTATTCCGGGGGATCTTCGAGGCGGCTTGCCCAATGCGAAAGTGAAGACCTATGAGTTCAGAACGAACCATCACGTCGCGAAATCTCGACGTGAACCAGCTGCGCACACTGAGCACGATCGTGGAAACAGGGAGTTTTCGACGGGCGGCGGATGTGCTCGCCCTCACCCAGCCCGCTGTAAGCTATCACATTCGCAGGCTGGAAGCGGTCCTGCACGGCCCGGTATTCGTCAGAACCAGGGGTCGGCTGGAACTCAGCGATGCCGGTGAGGAACTGCTTTTCTACGCACGGAAAATCCTCACCGTCAACGACGAGGCGATGGCCCGGCTGACCGCCCCGAGAAACGGCCTCCGGCTCACCATCGGCGTCTCGGAGCAGCTGGAGGACGTCCTCCAGGACCTGCTCGCCGGCCTCACCCGCGCACTGCCCCGGATCACGCTGAGCGCGCGGATCGGGCCGAGCGAGCACATCGCCGCGCGGACGGCCGAGCAGGAGACCGACGTCGCCGTCGTCATCGGCCGCCCCCGGGGCGAACGCGGCCGTTCGCTCGGCCTGCTGCGGCTGGCCTGGTACGCGCACGACGCAGCGCGCCTGGCCGCCGGCCCCTCCCTGCCGATGGTGCTGCCCGCCGAGCCGTGCAACACCCGCACGCACATCGTCGGCACCCTCGACGGCCAGGGCGTGCCGTGGCACGTCGCCTACGAGGGCCCCGACCTGGCCGGGCTGCGCGCCGCCACCCGGGCCGGGCTCGGCGTCATCGGGCTGCTCGCCAACGGCGGCGAGAAGTGGAACCTGACCCCCGTCCCCGACGGTACGCTGCCGCTCCACCCAGGGGCCGTACCGGTCTCCTTCGTCCACGCGCCGGGCACCTCGGCCGACGTGGTCGAGGCCGCGTTCTCCGTCGCCCGGACGGCACTCCACCAGTTCCCGCTGGTCGAGGAGCCGGAACCGGTTCCCTGAGGGCGCGGCCCGGCCGGTGCGCCGTGACCCCCGCGCCACCGGCCGCCACGGACGTCGCGGCGGCCGGTACGGGCCCGTCGGCTACTCGGCCGCGGACACCTCGACGCGGTTGTCGTGGAAGACGGCGCCGCCGCCCATGTCCGCGTCCCGTTCGTCCACGGTGGCGTTGACCCCGGCTCGGTTCCCGGTGAGCTTCGACCACCACCCCTTGGTGGTGCGCGCCACCCCTCGCCGCACCGCGTCGCTCACCTGGAGCCGCGCGGTGAAGTCGCCCCGGTCGTTGAAGATCCGCACCAGTGCTCCCTCGGCCAGGCCCCGGGCCGCCGCGTCGTCGGGATGCAGCTCCACGAAGGGGGTGCCGGCCCGGCGCACCAGCGACTGCCTGTTCGCGAACGTCGTGTTGAGGAAGAAGTGCGGAGCCGAGGAGATGAGCACCAGCGGCAGCCGGCGGGCCAGCTCCGGGTCCGCGGCCTCCTGGGGAGGCGTGTAACCGGTGAGCGGGTCGTACCCGTCGGCGGCCGCCGTCGCCGACACGAACTCCAGTTTCCCCGACGGTGTGGGGAAGCCGTCCGCGAACGGCACGAAGGGGCTGGGGTAGTTGAGCCGGGCGTAGCCCTCCCGGCGCAGCCGGTCCAGGTCGATGCCGTCCAGCGACGGGTGGCCGCCGGACAGCAGCGCCCGGGCGAGGTCCTCGTCGGAGTCGAAGAGCGCGGGATCGGTCAGCCCGAGCCGCGCCGCGAGCCGGCGGAACGTCTCCGTGGTCGACAGGCACTCGCCGGGCGGGGCGACGGCGGGCTCGTTCCACGTGATGTACATGTGCCCGTAGCCGTCGAGCAGATCGGTGTGCTCGGTCTGCATGGTGGCGGGCAGCACGATGTCGGCGTAGTCCACCGTGTCGGTGCGGAAGTGCTCCATCACCACGGTGAACAGGTCCTCGCGCAGCAGGCCCGCGCGCACCTGGCTCTGCCCGCCCACCGCCGTCGCGGGGTTGGCCCCGTAGACGAACAACGCCTTGACCGGCGGGTCGTCGACCGTGGTGAGCGCCTCGCCGATGCGGGTCATCGACAGGCTGCGCACCGGTCCGGGCAGCAGGTCGTCACGGAAGAGGGCCTCGCGGTCGCCGCCGAAGTAGCCGTCCGTCGAATAGGCGAGGCCACCGCCCGGCAGCTTCCAGTCACCCGTCACCCCGGGCAGCGCCGCCAGCGTGCGCAGCGCCATCCCGCCCCCGGCGTGCCGCTGGATGCCCTGCGCCGCCTTCATCCCGGTGGGCCGGGTGACGGCCAGGCGCCGCCCGAGCCGCTCCACCGTCTCCACCGGCAGCCCGCAGATCTCCGCCGTGCGCCGCGGTGTGAACTGCTCGATGCGCGCGCGGAACTCCGGCCAGCCCACCGTCCGCTCCGCCAGGTACGTGCGGTCCTCGGCACCGAGCGACAGCACCACGTTGAGCAGCCCGAGGGCGAGCGCGGCATCCGTGCCGGGGTTGAGCGGCACATGCTCGTCGGCGAGCCGGGCCGTCCTGGTCAGGACCGGATCGATGGCCACGACGTACGCCCCGGACCGCTGCGCCTGCGACAGAACCTTCCACAGGTGGTGGCTCGTGGTGAGCGTGTTGCAGCCCCACAGCAGGATCAGCCGGGAGTGGCGCAGGTCCTCCGGGTCGATGCCGCGGCTGGTGCCCAGCGTGTAGCCGGTGCCCACCAGGCCCGCGATCGAGCAGATCGTCATGTCGTGGCGCGACGCGCCCAGGGTGTTCCACAGCCGGCTGCCCGCGCGTCCCTGAAGTCCCTGGAGATAGCCGAGGTTGCCGGTCCCCTGGTAGGGCCAGACGGCCTGCCCGCCGTACCGGTCGATCACCTCGGTGAGGCGGCCGGCGATCTCGTCGAGCGCCTCGTCCCAGCCGATGCGTTCGAAGCGCCCCTCGCCCTTGCGCCCGGTCCGGCGCAGCGGGTGGAGCAGCCGGTCGGGGGCCCGGGTGTGCTCCAGGTACTGGTTCACCTTCACGCACAGGGTTCCGCGGGTGTAGGGGTGCTCCGGCGTGCCGCGCAGCCCCACCGCGACCCCGTCCGCCACCTCCACCTGCCAGGAACACGCGTCCGGGCAGTCCAGCGGGCAGCCGCCGGGGAGGATCTTCAGGGCACGTCCTGCCGGGGCCCGGCCGTCCCGGTTCACCGCGGCGTCCGCGCGCGCAGCAACGGCACGAACTCGTCGGCCAACGTCACCCGGCCGACCAGTGAGGTGGGCCCCGAGAGCAGCACCCGCTCGTCCTCGGTGATCTCCACGCCCACGGTGCCGCCGGGCATGACCACGTTCACCGCCGGGTCGGTGAGCCCCAGCCGGTGGGCGGCGCAGGCGGCGGCGCAGGCACCGCTGCCGGAGGCCGGGGTGTGGCCGACGCCCCGCTCCCAGATCCGGACCCGCAGGGTGCGCCGGTCCTCGACGGTGAGCAGTTCGGCGTTGGGCCGCTCGGCGAAGCCGGCGTACCCGACGATCCGCGGGCCGATCCGGGCGGCGAGTTCCGTGGTCGCGTCGTCGACCAGCGCGACCAGGTGCGGCACGCCGTTGTGGACCGCCGTCGCGTGCACCGTGGTGCCCGGCTCGATCTCGAGGGGCACGCCGACCATCTCGGCGTCGCCGGCCACCTGCCCGCCGTCGGCCACGGTGGCGATGCGGTGGGTCCACGAGCCCAGGTCGATGGTGCAGGCGGCGGTGGCCGACCCGCCGAGCCGCACCCGCACGTCACCGCCGGGGGTCCGCAGGGTGAGCTCGTCCTGGTGGGTGCGGCCGTGCTCGCGCAGGTACCGGGCGAAGATGCGCAGGCCGTTGGCGTTGCGCGCGCACTCGGTGCCGTCGGCGTTGAACACCCGTACCTGGAACATGCCCTGCGGGTCGGTCCCCGGCCCCGGCAGGGGACCGTAGAGCACCCCGTCCGCGCCGACGCCGGTGCGCCGGTCGCACAGCGCCCGGGTGGCGGTCGCGCCCGGCGCGGGCGCGCCCAGCTCCGGGTCGGCGACGAGGTAGTCGTTGCCGAGCGCGTGGTACTTCACCAGGGTGGTCATCCGCGGCCCTCACCGATGGCGTCCTCCTCGAAGTCGTCGCCGTACCAGCGCTCGCTCCAGCGCGAGAACGACACCACCGTGATGTCGCGGTGGCCCTCCTCCTCGACCGGCACGATGTCGGTCACGTAGTGCCACAGCGCGCGGTCGTCGAACGCGATGGCCTGCCCCGCCGGCAGGGTCGCGGTGAAGATCGGTGTCTCCTTGTCCTCCGCGGCGCGCAGGGTCAGCTCGGCGCCGGTGATGCCGACGCGGTTGTACACGGAGATCACCACGAACTCGTGGCCGTCCTGGTGCACGCCCTCCGGGACGACGACGCCCTGCAACTCCTTGTTGGCGACGACCCGGTACTGGTGGACGTTGATCTGCCAGATGTCGTCCTCGGGCAACGGGATCTGCGCGCAGGCCTCCCGGATGTGGTCGGTCAGGTCGATCTCGATCGGCTGGTAGTGCCGCCGGATGCCGCCCGCGATCGGGTTGAACTTGGAGTAGGTGACGTACGGGCGGTGCGGGAGCCGCTCGAAGTCCCAGGCGCCGTCCTTGTGCTGGAGCCGGTACTGGGAGAAGCGGCGCCAGCGGTTGCCGTTGCCGATGTACTCGTCGAAAGCGAGATCGTCGAAGCTCTTCAGGATGTCGTCGCCCGTCTCCGGGAGGTCGAAGATCTGGTAGTGCTGCGCGTTGAGAGTCACGGTCGAGCCCTTTCGGGGAGGCGGGGCAACGGTGTTCAGGCGGGCAGGGGCTGCTTCAGGCACACCTCGAGGACGCGGTCGAGGTAGTACGCCGAGGTGTTGAGCCGCACGAACGTGCCGAGCGCGATCTCGCGGCCGGCGGCGGGATCGCGCTCGACGACCGGACCGATCACGTTCTTGTACCAGCCGGCCGCGTGGTGGGCGTCCACGTTGATGTGGATGTCGTGGTAGACCTTGCCCTCCGGCGGCAGCCCGAGCCGGTCCCAGGCGGTGACCAGCTGGCGGAACCGCCGGGGGGCCAGGAACTCGGTGACCCCGTAGTAGCCGATGGCGCGCAGGTAGTGCCGGCGGCTGAGCGCGAGGCCGGCCGAGATGTTGCCGCACTCCTTGGCGGCGAGCAGCAGGTTCGACTCGATGTAGCCCCGGTCGACGCCGATCGAGGTGAGGCACTGGGAGAAGAGCGTCGTGTGGACGTCGGCGAACTCGCCGTTGCCCATCTCGTCCCAGTAGTTGGCCGCGATCTCCATCTTCTCGGCGCCGGTCGCGCCGAACTGCATGACGGCGAGGATGTCGTCGAAGCGCGGGTCCAGGGAGGTCTCCTGGGCCAGCAGGAAGCGTATGTCCTCGACGGTCGCCGCGTTCGTCAGGTGCTCGGCGTACATCGGGTGCGCGCTCGCCGGGTGGTCCTGGATGAGGGCCTTGAGCCAGCGCACGTAGTCCTTCTCGCCGGTGGGGTAGCCGGTGAGCAGTTCCTCCGGCACCTGCCGGAACTCGTTGTCCAGCATGGCGTTCTCGAGGACGCTGGTGACGTCCCGCAGGATCGGCTGGGGGTCCTGGTCGGGGTTGCGCGCCGCGGACTGGCTGAACTCGTAGGCGTAGACGACCGTGAGGATGTCGTGCAGGTGCTCGCGCGCCGCGGCGTCGCGGTCGCGGAAGGCCAGGTCCGCGAGGCGCCGGCACTCCCCGGCCAGCTCGGCGCGGTGGGCGTAGTCGTCGACGAGTTCCTGCCACTTCCCGAAGGCCACCGAGGTGAGTGCCGCCGTGAAATCGGCCAGGAGCGGGAAGTCGTTCCGCTGCGGATCAGGCATGTCGAGATTCCTCTCGGTCGTCATTTCCTCGGTCCGCCGACAGGGATTCGGCATTTCCTCTCCGGTGGAACGCCGAATATGTTTTCAGCTTCGATTGGCGTCAGCTTACCCAGGGGTGGCGGGCGCGGTCCAAGTCCAGTTGTTTATCGCGGTCATCAACAGATTTTTTCACCGTGGGGCAGCTCGGCCGCGGGTGTTTGGAAAAAGGAATGCGCAGGCGCCGGCAAGCCGTTGTACGGCCGGCCGGCGCCTGCGCCCGCTCTTGTCAGTGGTGCGTCCGGTTGATGACGCCGACGGCCGCGGCGAGTTCCGCCGCGGCCGTGTCCTCGCCGGTGCCGATGGCCCAGATTTCGTCGCTGTTCAGATACGCGATCGCCCGGCCGTCGGGCAGTTCGTGCGCCGCGGCCGCGGTGAGCGTGAGGTCCAGGCCGAGCTGGGAGAGCGCGTCGGCGAACGCGGGCAGCGTCGCGGCCCCGGTCAGCGGTATCTCCTTGTCGATGCCGTCGAGGCTGACCGTCACGGAGGTCGGGCTGTGGTCGAGGAGCCGCAGCCGGCCGGGCGCGGGCGTGTACGCGCTGTCGAAGAGCTCGCGCAGCCGCTCGGGGCTCAGTTCGCCGCCCTCGCGGTCCGTGACCCGCTGGACCCGGACGGCGAAGTCCGTGCGCAGCTGCTGCGGCAGGCGCAGACCGTAGGAGTCGCTGAGCACGAACGCCACGCCGCCCTTGCCGGACTGCGAGTTGACCCGCACCACCGGCTCGTACTCGCGGCCGACGTCGCCGGGGTCGATCGGCAGATAGGGCACCTGCCAGTGCTCCGCGCCGGTCGCCTGCGCGTCGTCGGCGAGCGCCGAGATGCCCTTGCTGATGGCGTCCTGGTGGCCGCCGGAGAAGGCGGTGAAGACCAGCTCGCCGCCCCACGGGTGGCGTTCGTGCACCGGCAGCGCCGTGCATTCCTCCACGACCCGGCGGACCTCGCCCAGGTCGGAGAAGTCGATCTCGGGGTCGACACCGCGGCTGAAGAGGTTCATCCCCAGCGTGACGAGGCAGACGTTGCCGGTGCGCTCGCCGTTGCCGAACAGGCAGCCCTCGATGCGGTCCGCACCCGCGGCGAGGCCGAGTTCGGCGGCGGCGACGGCGGTGCCGCGGTCGTTGTGCGGGTGCAGCGAGAGGATCACCGAGTCGCGCCGCTCCAGATTGCGGCTCATCCACTCGATCGAGTCGGCGTAGGTGTTCGGGGTGGTCATCTCCACCGTGGCGGGCAGGCAGATGGTGGCCGGGCGCTGCGGGGTGGGCCGCCAGACGTCGAGGACCGCGTTGCAGACCTCGGCCGCGAAGCCCGGCTCGGTGCCGGTGAAGGACTCCGGCGAGTACTGGAGGCGTACGTCGGTGCCGGTCAGCGACTCGGCGGCGGCCGCGAGCCGGCTTGCCGACGCGACGGCCAGCTCGCGGATCTGCGCCCGCTCCTGCCGGAAGACCACCCGGCGCTGCAACTCGGAGGTCGGGTTGTAGATGTGCAGGGTGACCTTGCGCGCCCCGGCGACGGCCTCGACCGTGCGGTCGATGAGCTCGGGCCGGCACGGCGAGAGGACCTGGATGCGGACGTCGTCCGGGACGGCGTCGTCCTCGATGATCTCCCGGATGAACGAGAGATCCGCCGCGCTGGCCGCCGGGAAGCCGACCTCGATCTCCTTGTAGCCCATCCGTACGAGCAGCTGGAAGAAGCGGTGCTTACGGGCCGGGTCCATCGGCACGGCGAGGGCCTGGTTGCCGTCGCGCAGGTCGACCGAGCACCACAGCGGGGCACGGGTGATCGTCCGGTCCGGCCAGGTCCGGTCCGCCAGCGGAACCGGTTCGACCTCCTCGGCGTACGAGCGGTAGCGGTGAGCCGGCATGGGGCTCGGGCGCTGCTCATTCCACACCGGGCGGGCCGCGAATTCGTTCGTCATGGACACTCCTCGCGCATAAATTGCAACGCATGCTAGCCAGCAAAACAGCGGCCATCCAGGAAACTGCGCAGAAGCGAAGTCGGGGAAAAGGAAGTGCCATTGCGCATTACCGCAACAGCGTTGACACCCATTCTTTCGCGTCGCAATACTCACCACCGTTCCGCATCGGCGGCACAGTGACGAACGGAGAGAAGAAGTGGCGCAAACGTTTGAGATCAAGGGAAACGACCTGTGGGACCCGACGACGTTCGACGCGCTGCGTCGTCAGCTGATCCCGTCGTTCGACCTGATTTACGAGGCCGCGGTGCGTACCGTCGCGGCGACGGTGCCGGCCGCCCCGCGGGTCCTCGACCTCGGCGCCGGCACCGGTCTGCTGAGCGCGGCGATCCTGCGTGAACTGCCCGAGGCCCAGGTGGTCCTCGTGGACCGCTCGGACCTGATGCTGACCCAGGCCCGCAGTCGCTTCGCCAGCCAGGACGGGGTCACGGTGCAGACCGGCGACCTGACCGACCCGCTGCCCGAGGGGCAGTTCGACGCGGTCGTCTCCGGCCTCGCGATCCACCACCTCAGCCACACCGGCAAGCGCGACCTGTTCCGGCGCATCCGCGAGGCGCTGCGCCCCGGCGGCGTCTTCGTCAACGTGGAGCAGGTCCAGGGACCGCTGCCGCACCTGGAGTCCCTCTACGACAGCCAGCACGAACTGCACGTGATCCGGGAGCAGGCGCCGGCGGACGAATGGGCGGCGGGCCGTGAGCGGATGAAATTCGACGTCTGCATCGACCTGGAAACCCAATTGCAGTGGCTGCGCGACGCCGGGTTCCGCAGCGTCGACTGCCTCGCCAAGGACTTCCGCTTCGCCACCTACGCGGGCTGGGTCTCTTGATGACCGCACTCCACACGGCGGTGCACGAGATCGCGCGACGCCGGCCGGACGCGATCGCGGTCGAGACCACGGCCGGCGAGCGCACCACGTACGCCGAACTGCTCGCGCGGGCCGACCGGATGGCGGCCGGCCTGCGCGCCCGCGGCGTCACCGAGGGCCGCGTGGTCGTCTGCTCGGGCCTGGCCAACGACGCCTCCTACCTCGCCTTCCTGCTCGGACTCTGCGCGAACGGCGCCGCCTACGTCCCGCTGCTCGCCGACTTCGACGCGGCCGCCGTGGACCGCGCCCTGCGGATGACGGGACCCGTGCTGTGGGTCGGCCCCGACAACCACCACCGCGCGGGCGTCACCCTGCCCCGCGTGGACCTCGCCGACCTGGAGAACCCGGGCACCGCGGCCGCTCCGGCGGCGGCGGGCCGGGCCCTCGCGCCGGGGACCTTCCGGATGCTGTGGACCTCCGGCTCGACGAAGGCGCCCAAGCTCGTCACCTGGCGCCAGGAGCCCTTCGTGCGCGAGCGCCGCCGCTGGATCGCGCACATCGAGGCCACCGAGCGTGACGCGTTCTTCTGCCGGCACACCCTGGACGTGGCGCACGCGACCGACCTGCACGCCTTCGCGGCGCTGCTGGCCGGCGCCCGGCTGGTCCTCGCCGACCCGGCCGCGGAGCCCGCGACGCTGCTGGCGCAACTCGCCGCGACCGGTGCCACCTACACCAGCATGCTGCCCAACCACTACGAGGACCTGATCGCGGCCGCCCGGCAGCGGCCCGGCACCGACCTCTCCCGGCTGCGCCGCCCGATGTGCGGCGGCGCCTACGCGAGCCCGGCCCTCATCGCCACCGCCGCCGATGTGCTCGGCATCCACATCCGCCACATCTACGGCTCGACCGAGTTCGGCCTCGCCCTGGGCAACATGGCGGACGAGGTGCAGACCGTCGGCGGTATGCACGAGGTCGCGGGCGTCCGCGCCCGGCTGGAACCGCTCGCCGGGTACGACCGCGACGACCTCGGCCACCTGGTGCTCACCTCCGACTGCACCAGCGACGGCTACCTGGACGACGACGAGGCCAACGCGGCCACCTTCCGCGGCCCCGACTTCCGGACCGGCGACGTCGCCCGGCGCCTGGCCGACGGCAGCCTCCGTCTGCTCGGGCGCGTCACCGACCTGGTGCTGACCACGGACGGCCCCCTGGCCGCGCCGCATCTCGACGAACTCATCGCCCGGCACTGCCCGGTCGCCGAGTCCGTCAGTCTCGCCGCCGACACGGACACCCTGGGCAACCGGGTGCTCGTGGTGCTGCGCGCGGCGCCGGGGACCTCCGACGACGACGCCGTCGGCGCCGTCGACAAACTCCTCGACGCGCACGGGCTGACCGGTGCCGTCCTGGCGTTCGACCGGATCCCGCGCACCGTCGTCGGCAAGGCCGACCGGGCGCTGCTGCGCCGCCGCCACCTGCCGGCCCCGACCTCCTCCTGACGCACCCGGCGACCTGTTCCGAAAGGGCGAGTCATGACCAGCAAAACCCTGGTGGACAAGATCTGGGACCTGCACGTCGTGGAACCCGGGGCGTCCGACCTCATCTACATCGACCTGCATCTGCTGCACGAGGTCAGCTCGCCCCAGGCGTTCGCCGGGCTGCGCGAGGCCGGCCGCGCGGTGCGCCGGCCCGCCCTCGCGGTCGCCACCTCCGACCACGACG
Organism: Streptomyces sp. SCPE 10; assembly: GCF_051980735.1. NCBI lineage: Bacteria > Bacillati > Actinomycetota > Actinomycetes > Kitasatosporales > Streptomycetaceae > Streptomyces > Streptomyces sp. SCPE 10. The sequence continues at coordinate 6,345,556 of NZ_CP197069.1, forward strand.
TGCCGACCGACGGGCGCGAGCTGCCGTCGGACGCGGGCGCCGCCAAGCAGCTGCGGGTGCTCGCCGAGAACTGCCGCGACCACGACATCGAGCTGCACCCGGTGGGCAGCCCGGGGCAGGGCATCGTGCACGTGATCGGCCCGCAGATGGGGCTCACCCGGCCCGGCACGACCATCGTCTGCGGAGACAGCCACACCGCCACCCACGGGGCGTTCGGCGCCGTCGCGTTCGGCATCGGCACCAGCGAGATCGAGCACGTGCTGGCCACGCAGACCCTGCGGGCCCGGCGGCCGCAGTCCATGGCCGTCACGGTCACCGGCGAACTCCCGCCCGGCGCCACCGCCAAGGACCTCGCGCTCGGCATCCTCGCCGCGGGCGGCACCGACGCCGGCACCGGGACGCTCATCGAGTTCCGGGGGCCCGCCGTCCGCGCGCTGTCCATGGAAGGGCGGATGACGCTGTGCAACATGGCCGTCGAGATGGGCGCGCGCAGCGGCCTGGTCGCTCCCGACGAGACCACCTTCGCCTATCTGAAGGACCGCCCGCGCGCCCCGCGCGGTGCGCTGTGGGACCAGGCCGTCGCGCATTGGCGGACGCTGCGCAGCGATCCGGATGCGGTCTTCGACCGTGAACTGGTCTTCGACGCCGGGTCGTTGGCGCCACGGGTGACCTGGGGCACCAACCCCGGGCAGAGCGTGCCGGTCGACGGCGTGGTGCCCGACCCCGCCGCCCTCGCCGAGCCCGGCGACCGGGCCGCCGCCGAGCGCGCCCTCGCCTACATGGACCTGCGCCCCGGCACCAGGATGCGGGACATCGGCGTCGACGTGGTCTTCATCGGCTCCTGCACCAACAGCCGGATCGAGGACCTGCGCGCCGCGGCCGACGTGCTGCGCGGGCGGCGGGTGGCCGACGGCGTGCGCGGCCTGGTCGTCCCCGGCTCGATGCTCGTGCGCCGGCAGGCGGAACAGGAGGGACTGGACCGGGTCTTCACCTCGGCCGGCTTCGAATGGCGCATGCCGGGCTGCTCGATGTGCGTGGGCATCAACGGCGACACCGTCGCGCCCGGCCGGCGCTGCGCGTCGACCTCCAACCGCAACTTCGAAGGCCGGCAGGGCACCGGGGCCCGGACGCATCTGGTGTCCCCGGCCACGGCCGCCGCCACCGCCGTTGCCGGGCGCTTCGCCACGCCGGCCGACCTGTAGGGAGAAGCCGTATGGAACCGCTCATCCGCGTCACCGGCCGCGGGGTGCCCCTGGACCGGCCCAACGTCGACACGGACCAGATCATCCCGGCCGCGTGGCTGAAGAACACCACCCGCACCGGATACGCCGACGGCCTGTTCGAACAGTGGCGGCAGGACCCGGAGTTCGTCCTCGACCGGCCCGAGCGCGCCGGGGCGAAGATCCTGGTCAGCGGTCCGAACTTCGGCTGCGGATCCTCCCGTGAGCACGCGCCGTGGGCGCTGCACGAGTGGGGTTTCCGGGCGGTGATCGCGCCGGGGTTCGCGGACATCTTCCGGGGCAACATGCCGAACGCCGGGCTGGTCCCCGTGTGGTGTGAGCCGGCGGTGGCCGCCGCCCTGATGGCCGCCACCACCGCCGACCCGGCCGCCGAGATCGACGTCGACGTGGCCGAGCGCACGGTCGGCTGCGAGGCCGCGGGGGTCCGGGCGGCGCCGTTCCGGCTCGACGACGACGCCCGCGACCGGCTCGTCGCCGGGCTGACCCAGCTGGAGGTGACACTGCGCGCCGCCGACCGGATCGCGGCGTACGAGCGGGCCCGCGCCCCCTGGCTGGACGTCTCCGTGTGAGGCGGCGGCCGTCGCGGGGCGGGGCGCACGGTGCCCCGCCCCCGGCGCGCGGGAGGCGATCGACCCCGACCTCTTCCCGCCTCGTAGGAAGTTTCCCCTCCGGCGCGTAACGTGGCGCAGCATGAAGATCCTCATCAGTGCCGACATGGAGGGGGCCACGGGCGTGACCTGGCCGGCCGATGTGCTGCCGGGGACGCCGCAGTGGGAGCGGTGCCGGACGATGTTCACCTCGGACGTGAACGCCGCCGTCGAGGGCTTCTTCGACGGCGGCGCCGAGCAGGTGCTCGTCAACGAGGCCCACTGGACCATGCGCAACCTGCTGCTCGAGCGGCTCGACGAGCGGGTCGAGATGCTCACCGGACGGCACAAGGCGCTGTCCATGGTGGAGGGCGTCCAGCACGGCGATGTCGACGGCATCGCCTTCGTCGGCTACCACGCCGGCGCCGGCATGGAGGGCGTCCTCGCCCACACCTTTCTCGCCAACCAGATCACCGGCGTCTGGATCAACGACGTGCGCGCCAGCGAGGGCCTGCTCAACGCGCATGTCGTCGCCGAGTACGGCGTCCCCGTGGTGCTGGTCACCGGCGACGACGTGGCCTGCGAGGACGCGCTCGGCTACGCGCCCGAGGCACTGAAGGTCGCCGTCAAGGACCATGTGTCCCGGTACGCGGCCGTCTGCCGCACCCCGGCCCGCACCGCCGCCGACATCCGCGCCGCCGCCAAGGAGGCCGCGCGGCTCGCCGTGCGCCACGAGCCCGTCGAGGCCGGGCCGTTCACCATCGCCGTGGAGTTCGACGCCGAGCACCTGGCGATGGCCGCGACCGTCGTCCCGGGCGTCGCGCGCGCCGGCGAACGCAAGGTGGTCTACACCAGCGCCACCATGTACGAGGGCATCCGCACGTTCAAGGCGGTCACCACGATCGCCTCCGCCGCCGTGGAGGAGCAGTATGGCTGACCCGCAGGCCCTCGACGAGGTCGTGGAGTTCACTTCCGGGCTGATCCGGATCGACACCACCAACCGGGGCGGCGGGGACTGCCGGGAGCGGCCCGCCGCCGAGTACGCGGCCGAGCGGCTGGCCGGCGCCGGCCTGGAACCGCGGCTGCTGGAACGCACTCCGGGCCGCACCAACGTGGTCGCCCGGATCCCGGGCACCGACCCGTCCGCCGACGCCCTGCTGGTCCACGGTCACCTCGACGTGGTGCCCGCAGAGGCCGCGGACTGGAGCGTGCACCCGTTCTCCGGGGAGGTCCGGGACGGCGTCGTGTGGGGGCGGGGCGCCGTCGACATGAAGAACATGGACGCGATGATCCTCGCCGTCGTCCGCTCCTGGGCCCGCCAGGGCGTACGGCCCCGCCGGGACCTCGTCATCGCGTTCACCGCCGACGAGGAGGCCAGCGCCGAGGACGGCTCCGGGTTCCTCGCCGACGACCACCCGGAGCTGTTCGAGGGCTGTACCGAGGGCATCAGCGAGTCCGGTGCCTTCACCTTCCACGACGGCGCCGGGCGGCAGATCTACCCGATCGCGGCGGGGGAGCGCGGCACCGGCTGGCTCAAGCTGACCGCCCGCGGGCGCGCCGGGCACGGCTCCAAGGTCAACAAGGAGAACGCGGTGACCCGGCTGGCCGCCGCCGTCACCCGCATCGGCGAGCACGAGTGGCCGCTGCGGCTCACCCCGACCGTGCGCGCGGCCCTCACCGAACTGGCCGCCCTCTACGGCATCGAGCCCGACTTCCGCGACGTCGACCGGCTGCTGGAGAAGCTGGGCCCGGCGGCCAAGCTGGTCGAGGCGACCGTCCGCAACAGCGCCAACCCGACGATGCTGGACGCCGGTTACAAGGTGAACGTCATCCCCGGCGAAGCCGTCGCCCATGTGGACGGGCGCTATCTGCCGGGCGGCGAGGAGGAGTTCACCGCCACCCTCGACCGGCTCACCGGCCCGGACGTCGCCTGGGAGTTCGCCCACCACGAGGTCGCCCTCGAAGCCCCGGTGGACGCGCGGCTGTTCGGGCTGATGCGGGACGCGGTACGGGAGTTCGCGCCCGAGGGGCATGTCGTGCCGTACTGCATGTCCGGCGGCACCGACGCCAAGCAGTTCTCCCGGCTCGGCATCACCGGTTACGGCTTCGCGCCGCTGAAACTGCCCGAAGGCCTCGACTACCAGGCGCTGTTCCACGGCGTGGACGAACGCGTGCCCGTCGAGGCGCTGCACTTCGGCGTCCGTGTCCTGGACCGCTTCCTGCGCACGGCCTGACGAAATGGGGGAGGACATGATGAAGACGCCGTACGGCACCTGGCCGTCGCCCATCGACGCCGCGCTCGCCGCCGCCCACGACGGCCGGCCCGACTGGGTGGGGATCGTCGGCGAGGAGACCTGGTGGACCGAGCCACGCCCCGGCGAGGGCGGCCGGCGCGCCCTGATACGGCGCCGCGCGGACGGCTTCGAGGAGTCGCTGCTGCCGCCGCCGTGGAACGTGCGCACCCGCGTCATCGAGTACGGCGGCCGGCCCTGGACCGCCGTCGCCGAGGAGGGCGCGCCCCTGGTGGTGTTCGCCCACTTCGCCGACCAGCGGCTGTACCGGTACGAGCCCGGCGGCACCCCCCGCCCGCTCACCCCCCTCTCGCCGGTCGGCGGGGGACTGCGCTGGGCCGAGCCGCACATCGACCTCGCACGCGGCGAAGTGTGGTGCGTGCTGGAGGAGTTCACCGGCGAGGAACCCGGCGACGTCCGGCGCGTGCTGGCCGCCGTACCGCTGGACGGCTCGGCCGCCGACGACCGCGCCGCGGTGCGCGAACTCACCGGTGACGCCCACCGGTTCGTCACCGGGCCCCGGCTGTCACCGGACGGGCGGCGCGCCGCCTGGCTCGCCTGGGACCACCCGCGGATGCCGTGGGAGGGCACCGAGCTGCTGGTGGCGGAGGTCGGCGAGGACGGCGCCCTGCACGATGCGCGTACCGTCGCGGGCGGCCCGGACGAGGCCATCGCGCAGGTGGAATGGTCCACGGACGGCAGGATCCTGTACACGAGCGACCGCAGCGGCTGGTGGAACCTCTACCGCGACGGCACCCCCCTGTGCCCCCGCGAGGAGGAGTTCGGCGGCCCGCTGTGGCAACTGGGCCTGCGCTGGTTCGCGCCGCTCGACAACGGGCTGATCGCGGTCGTCCACGGCAAGGGGTCGACCGTACTCGGGATCCTGGATCCCGAATCCGGCGAGATCGTCGACGCCGCCGGCCCCTGGACCGAGTTCGCCGGCAGCCTCGCCGCGCACGGCAGCCGGATCGTCGCCGTCGGCGCCAGCCCGCGCACCGCGTACGAGGTGGTCGAGCTGGACACCACCACCGGCCGGGCCCGCGCCCTCGGCGCGCGGCACCGCGACCCCGTGGACCCCGCCTACTACCCCGAGCCGCAGATCCGCGTCTTCACCGGCCCCGACGGCCGCGAGGTGCACGCCCAGGTCTACCCGCCGCACCACCCCGGGCACGCCGCGCCCGACGGCGAGCTGCCGCCCTACGTCATCTGGGCGCACGGCGGACCCACCAGCAGGGTGCCGCTCGTCCTCGACCTGGAGATCGCCTACTTCACCTCCCGCGGCATCGGTGTCGCCGAGGTCAACTACGGCGGTTCCACCGGCTACGGGCGCGCCTACCGCGAGCGGCTGCGCGAGCAGTGGGGCGTGGTCGACGTCGAGGACTGCGCGGCCGTCGCCCGCGCCCTCGCCGAGGAGGGCACCGCCGACCCCGCCCGGCTCGCGATCCGCGGCGGCAGCGCCGGCGGCTGGACCACCGCGGCCTCGCTGGCCACCACCGACGTCTACGCCTGCGGCACCATCATCTACCCGATCCTGGACCTGACCGCCTGGGCCTCCGGGGGCACCCACGACTTCGAGTCGCGCTACCTGGAGTACCTGATCGGCTCGTTCACCGAGGTGCCCACCCGCTACACCGAGCGCTCCCCGGTCACCCACGCCGACCGGCTCACCGCGCCCTTCCTGCTGCTCCAGGGGCTGGACGACGTGATCTGCCCGCCCGCCCAGTGCGAGGAACTCCTCGCCCGCGTCCAGGGCCTGGGCGTCCCGCACGCCTACCTCACCTTCGAGGGGGAGGGCCACGGATTCCGCCGGGCCGACACCATGACCCGCGCTCTGGAAGCCGAACTGTCCCTGTACGCCCAGGTGTTCAAGCTGGACGTACCCGACGTACCCCGACTGGAGCTGCGCACGTGAGAGCGCTCGTACGGCCACCGCGACTTGCTCCCGGCGCCAGGGTGGCCGTCGTCGCGTCCAGCGGGCCGGTGCCCGAGGAACGCCTCCAGGCGGGCCTGGACGTGCTGCGCGGCTGGGACCTCGACCCCGTCGTCATGCCCCACGTGCTGGACCGCCACGAAACGCTCGGCTATCTCGCGGGCAGCGACGCCGACCGGGCCGCGGACCTGCAACGCGCCTGGTGCGACCCGTCCGTCGCCGCGGTGCTGTGCGCCCGCGGCGGCTACGGCGCCCAGCGCATGGCCGACCTGGTCGACTGGGACGCGATGGCCGCGGCCGGACCGAAGGTGTTCGTCGGGTTCAGCGACGTCACCCACCTGCACCAGGCGTTCGCCACCCGGCTCGGCCTGGTCACCCTGTACGGGCCGGTCGCCGCCGGCATCGACTTCATCAAGAACGCCCGGACGCAGGAACACCTGAAGGCCACCCTGTTCGCGCCGGAGACGGTGCGGACGATCGCCACGGCAGGCACGGCGCTGGTGCCCGGCCGGGCCCGCGGGGTGACCCTCGGCGGCTATCTCGGCGGGCTCGCCGCCGACCTCGGCACCCCGTTCGCCCACCGCGGCGCGCGCGGCGCACTGCTCATGATCGAGGACGTGACCGAGGCGCCGTACCGCATCGACCGGTTGGCCACCCAGTTGCTGCGCTCCGGCTGGCTCGACGGCGTCGCCGGGATCGGGCTCGGGTCCTGGGAAGGCTGCGGCCCGTACGAGGAGGTGCGCGCGGTCCTCGCCGACCGGCTCGGCGGGCTCGGGGTGCCGGTCGTCGAGGAGATGGGGTTCGGGCACTGCGAGGGCGCGCTCACGGTGCCCCTCGGCGTCCCCGCCGAACTGGACGCGGACACCGCGACCCTGACCCTGGAGGAACCCGCGCTGAGCTGACCGGACACCCGCGCGGGGCCGTGCGCGCGAGGAGGCGCGGGCGCGTCGTAGGCTGACCGGATGCCGCACACCACGTCCCGCCACCTCGCCGAAGGCCCCCGCGTGGGCATCCGTCACTTCACCCTCGAAGACGGCCCCGAGTTCACCGCCCGCGCCCGGGAGAGCAAGGACCTGCACCGTCCGTGGCTGTTCCCGCCGGACGGCGAGGAGGCGTACGCGCAGTACGCCGGCCGGCTGATCGAGGACCCGTCGAAGGCAGGGTTCCTGGTGTGCGAGAAGGACGGCGGCGGCATCGCCGGGTTCATCAACATCAACAACATCGTCCGGGGCGGCTTCCAGTGCGGCGCCCTCGGCTACGGCGCGTTCGCGCACGCCGCCGGGCGCGGCCTGATGCGCGAGGGCCTGACCCTGGTGATCGGCCACGCGTTCGGTCCGCTCGGGCTGCACCGGCTGGAGATCAACGCCCAGCCGGGGAACACCGCCTCCCTCGCGCTCGCCCGGGGCGCCGGGTTCCGCCTGGAGGGCTTCTCCCCGAAGATGATCTACGTCGACGGGGACTGGCGGGACCACGAACGCTGGGCGCTCACCGCCGAGATGCCCACCACCGGCCGCCCCGCGCCGACCACGCCCTTTGCGCAATCCTGACCGGCAGCTCCCCTGGCCGAGTCGCCGCACGCCGGGTTCCATGGCCCTCGTGACGAGGATCCGACGTGCGGTACTGACCCTGCCCGCGGCCGAGCCGGGCCCCGACAACCCGCTGCCCCCGCTGCGCCCCCTCGACGAGGTCCACCGCCTCGACGGCCCCGAACCGAGCGGGATGCCCCCGGACATGGCGCGCCGACTCGGCCTCGCCCCTCTGCGCGACCTGCTCCCGGTCCGCGTGCGCGACGGCTACGACAGGATGCGCGCACCCCGCCGCCTGGACGCCCTGGTGATCGAGAACGACCGGCTGCGCGCCACCGTCCTGCCCGGCCTCGGCGGCCGTGTCGTCTCCCTGCTCCATCTGCCCACCGGACGCGAACTCCTCTACCGCAACCCGGTGTTCCAGCCCGCGAACTTCGCCCTCAACGGCGCCTGGTTCTCCGGCGGCATCGAATGGAACATCGGCGCCACCGGCCACACCACCCTGTCCTGCGCCCCCCTGCACGCCGCCCCCGTGCCCGCCCCGGACGGCGGTCCGATGCTGCGCCTGTGGGAGTGGGAGCGGCTGCGCGACCTGCCCTTCCAGGTCGACCTGTGGCTGCCGGACGGCTCCGACTTCCTGTATGTGGGCGTCCGGATCCGCAACCCGCACGACCGCCCGGTGCCCACCTACTGGTGGTCCAACACCGCCGTGCCCGAGGAGGTGCGGATCCTCGTCCCCGCCGACGAGGCCTGGCACTTCGGTCATGAGCGCCGGCTGCGCCGGGTGCCCGTCCCGTCGTACGAGGGCGTCGACCGCAGCCGCCCCCTCGCCGGGCCCCACGCCGCCGACTACTTCTACGAGATCCCGGACGGCCGGCGCCGCTGGATCGCCGCCCTCGGCGCGGACGGGCACGGGCTGGTGCAGACCTCCACCGACGCGCTGCGCGGTCGCAAGCTGTTCGTCTGGGGCAGCGGGCCCGGCGGGCGCCGCTGGCAGCGGTGGCTCACCGAACCCGGCACCGGCGGCTACTGCGAGATCCAGGCCGGCCTCGCCCGCACCCAGCTGGAACACGTCCCGCTGGACGCCGAAGGCGAGGTGTCCTGGCTGGAGGCGTACGGCCCGCTGGACGCACCGGCCGAGGGGGAGTGGGGCGAGGCCGTCCGGGGCGCGGCGCGGCGGCTGGAGACGGCCCTGCCCCGGGCCCGCGTCGAGGCGGCGTACGCGGCCTGGCGGGCGCACGCCGACGCCGAACCCGGCGAACTCCTGGCCACCGGCTCCGGCTGGGGCGCGCTCGAAGTGCTGCACGGGAACCGGAAGCTGCCCGGCACCCCGTTCCCCGAGTCCACCCTCGGCGAGGCCCAGGAGCCCTGGCGGGAACTGCTGCGCACCGGCGCGCTGCCCGCGCCGCGCCGGGCACAACCGCCCGGCGAGACCCTCGTCGCCCCGCACTGGCGGGACCTGCTGGAGTCCGCGCCCGCCGACCCGCACACCGAGTACCACCTCGGCGTCGCCCAGTGGCACGCGGGCGACCGCGCCCAGGCCGTCCGCAGCTGGGAACGGGCCCTGCCGGGCGTCGCCGCCCGCTGGCCGCTGCTGCGCTGCCTGGCCGTCGCCGACCAGGAGGACGGCCACCACGACCGGGCCGCCGACCGGTACGCCGCCGCCTTCGACGACCTGTGCGACCACCTGCGCCGCGAACTCCCGGGCGCGGGCGTCCCGGACGCCGACGGCGAGACCTGGACCGCGGTCCGGGCGGCGCTCGGCCGTGAGAGCCTCCGGGCGCTGCTCGTCGTCCGGCGGACGGCGGACGCCCGCGCCGTCTGGGAGCGCCTGCCGCCCGCCGTCCGCCGGCGCGGCCGCTTCCGGCTGCTGGAGGCCGAACTGCTGCTCGCCGAGGGGCGCGGGGCCGAGGCCCGGGCCGTCTTCGACACGGACTTCGAGATCGCGGACCTCAGGGAGGGCGAGGACGTGCTCGGCCGGGTGTGGGCCACGCTCACCGACGAACCCCTGCCCGCGCACTACGACTTCAGGATGCGCCCGGGCCCGGCCTGAGGTCAGCCGCGCTGGTCCACGTACTCGAAGATCGAGCCGTCGGGGTGCATCGCCAGCAGATTGCGGCCCGCCGGCGTCGGCACCGGCTCCACCAGGATCCGGGCGCCGAGGCCGGTGAGCAGCTGGTGGGCCTCGCCCACGTCCTTGACGGCGATGGTCGCCTTCACCTTGCTCAGGATCTCCAGCTCCGCCTCGGGGCCGCTCATCAACAGGAAGGAGCCGATCGCGGCGACCTGGACCCCACCGCGTTCGAAACGCTGTGCCGTGCCGCCGGCCAGACGCTCGTAGAAGGGGATCGCGGTCTCGATGTCGGCCACGCAGATGCGCAGCGAAGCACCCATAATCTCCATGCCGCCGAGCCTAGTTGGGACCGCCGCCGGCGCGCAGGTCCCCTGGAGTTACCCGGCGTGCGCTCAGGGTACTCGCGTGGCATGAACCGTTCACAGCCTTTGGATCATCTGGAACATCTCGACAAGGAGCTGGTCGAGGAGCTGGCTCAGGTGGCGCGCGTGACGGTGCGCGAGGAACTGCGCGAGCAGACCCGCAAGCAGCGCCGCACCGCGACGCTCTACGCCGCCTCCGGCGCGACCGCGCTGTACGCGGGCGGCGCCGTGGCCCTCGCCATCGGCCTGGCCCTGGCCGGCGGCCTGCCCGGCTGGGCGGCCGCGCTGATCACCGCGGCGCTGCTGACCGCGGCGGCCTACGCGCTGCGCGCCGCCGCCCACTCCCACCGGGGTCCGCGCACGCCGCACCGCGTGATCGGCGGCACTTCGCCGGTCAGCCCGCCGGGCGGTCTCGGCCTGCCGTACCCGCCGATGCCGCACGACCCGCCCCGCACCCCGGCCGACATGGCCGCGGAGGAGGACGTCCCGCGCGGCCACTGACGGCGCGGGGCGTCAGCCCTCGGCCAGCCTCGGCAGCACCTTCGTGCGGTAGAAGTCGAAGAAGCCGCGCTGGTCCGGGCCGATCTGGTTGACGTACACCCGGTCGAAACCGGCGTCGGCGAAGGCCCGCAGCGCCGCGACGTGCTCGTCGGGGTCGTCGCCGCAGACGACGTTCTCCCGGACCATGTCCTCGGTGACCAGCTCGTGCAGCTGCTCGAAGTGGCGCGGGGAGGGCAGCACCTGGCCCATCTCGCCGGGCAGCAGCTCGTTGTACCAGAGCCGGTGCACGGTGCGGACGCACTCGTCGCGGTCGGCGCCGTAACAGACCTTCGTGCCGCCGCTGACGAGCCCGGCCCCGCCGCCGCCCTTGCGGTAGGCGGTGACCATCTCGTCCTTCGGCATCATCGTGATGTAGCCGTCGCCCACCCGGGAGGCGAGAGAGATCGCCTTGGGCCCGAACCCGGAGATGTCGATCGGCACGGGCTCGTCCGGGACGGTGTAGAGGCGGGCGTTCTCCACGGTGTAGTGCGGGCCGTGGTGGTTGACCTCCTCGCCGGTGAACAGCCGGCGCATCACCTGCACCGCCTCCTCCAGCATCTCCAGGCGGACGTGCACCGGGGGCCAGCGGTCGCCGAGGATGTGCTCGTTGAGCGCCTCGCCGGTGCCCAGGCCCAGCCGGAAACGGCCGCCGGTCATCACCGCGCTGGTCGCGGCGGCGTGCGCGGTCACCGCCGGGTGCATCCGCACGGTCGGGCAGGTCACCGCCGTCTCGATCGGCAGCGACACCGCCTGCGACAGCGCCCCGATCACCGACCACACGAAGGGGCTCTGGCCCTGCGCGGCGTTCCACGGGTGGTAGTGGTCGGAGATCCACAGTGCCCGGAACCCGGCCTGCTCGGCCATCCGGGCCTGCTCGACGAGAGCCGCCGGCCCGTGCTCCTCGCTCGCCAGGAAATAACCGTATTCGGGCATGGACGTACCTCCGCGTGCGGAAACCTGGTGTGACTGGCTCGCCCCCGGGTAACCGGACCCACCGCCGCGAAACGCCCCGCCGGGACCCGCGGCCCCGCACACGGGTGGGCCACGCGAGCGTTTCGTTGCCATGCCCCCGGATACGCGGAACACCTCGGACGAGCCGCACACCGGAGGCGCAACCGTGAGTCGAGCGCGCGTGGTGATCGTCGGGGCCGGTTCCGCCGGGTACCGGGCCGCCCGCACGTCGGCCCGCGGCCGGCCCGGGACCACCCTGCCGGACCCCACCGACCACTTCCTGTACCCGCCCCTGCCACCCCAGGTCGCCGCCGGGGTACCGGAGACCCGCTGGGTGGCTGTCCCGCTGCCCGGCACCCCGCGCCGCGTGCGCCCGGTGCCAGTGGGTCGGATCGACCTGGAGGCGCGCACCATCGGCCACACCGGCCCGGAGGGCGACATCGGTCCCCTCGGCCCCGGCCGGCACCGTCGCCCTCACCGCCACAGCGAACCGGGCTTCGCCGTCGACCTCGGCGTCCCGCCGGTCCGGACGGCGGCCGGCGAGGTCACCGGCGCTCGCCACCTGCTCGCCCCGCCGGGCAACCGCCTGCGGGCGGCCGCCCACCGGCCGGACGCCGTACCACCGCGCCGGGGCGTGCGGTCGGGGCCCGTCCGGTCCCGGGCCGTTCCGCCGGATGCGGCCGCGCCGGAACCGCCGCGCGAGCCGCCCGGCGCCCCGGCCCGGTGAACCCGGGCCCGCCCGTCAGGACTTACCCGTCACTTCTTGCTAGGAGAACCATGGACACCGCCGAACTCGCAGAACTCGGACAGCAGTTGCGCGTCGACAGCGTACGGGCCGCCGCCGCGGCCGGCTCCGGGCATCCGACGTCCTCGATGTCCGCCGCCGACCTGGTGGCCGTCCTGCTCGCGAACCATCTGCGCTACGACTTCGAGCGCCCCGAGCACCCCGCCAACGACCGCTTCGTGCTGTCCAAGGGCCACGCCTCGCCGCTGCTGTACGCCGCGTACAAGGCGGCCGGCGCCATCGAGAACGGTGAGCTGGTCACCTTCCGCAAGCTCGGCAGCCGCCTCGAAGGCCATCCGACGCCCCGCAGGCTGCCCTGGGTGGAGACCGCCACCGGCTCCCTCGGCCAGGGCCTGCCGGTCGGCGTCGGCATCGCCCTCGCCGGCAAGCGCCTGGACCGCACCGGTTACCGGGTGTGGGTGCTGTGCGGGGACAGCGAACTGGCGGAGGGCTCGGTGTGGGAGGCCGCCGAGCACGCCGGGTTCGAGGAGCTGGACAACCTCAAGGTGATCGTGGACGTCAACCGGCTCGGGCAGCGCGGCCCCACCCGGCACGGCCACGACCTGGACGCCTACGCCCGCCGCTTCCAGGCCTTCGGCTGGCACACCATCGAGATCGACGGCCACGACCCCGACGCGATCGACCGCGCGTACGGGGAGGCGCTGTCCACCGACGGGCAGCCCACCGTGATCCTCGCCCGCACCCTCAAGGGCAAGGGCGTGGCCGCCGTGGAGGACCGGGAGGGCCAGCACGGCAAGCCGCTGCCCGACGCCGACGAGGCCATCGCCGAACTCGGCGGCCGCCGGGACCTGCGCATCCGCGTCAACGAGCCGCCGGCCGCCGCGACGCTGCACGACCGCACCACCGAGGTGATCCGGCTCCCGCGCTATGACGAGGGGGACGAGGTGGCCACCCGGGACGCCTTCGGCGCCGCCCTCGCCGCGCTCGGCACCGCCCGCGGCGACGTCGTCGCCCTGGACGGCGAGGTCGGCGACTCCACCCGCACCGAGGAGTTCGCCAAGGCGCACCCCGAGCGCTTCTTCGAGTGCTACATCGCCGAGCAGCAACTGGTCGCGTCCGCCGTCGGGATGGCGGCCCGCGGCTGGGTGCCGTTCGCCGCGACCTTCGCCGCGTTCCTCACCCGCGCCCACGACTTCGTGCGGATGGCGTCCATCAGCGGCTCCGGGATCAACCTGGTCGGCTCGCACGCCGGGGTCGCCATCGGGCAGGACGGGCCCTCCCAGATGGGCCTGGAGGACCTCGCGATGTTCCGGTCCGTGTACGGCTCCACGGTGCTCTACCCGTGCGACGCCAACCAGACCGCCCGGCTGGTCGCCGCCATGGCCGGTCTCGACGGCATCCGCTATCTGCGCACCTCGCGCGGCAAGACGCCGGTGCTCTACGGCCCCGACGAGGAGTTCCCGGTGGGCGGCAGCAAGACGCTGCGCTCCTCGGAGGAGGACCGGCTGACGATCGTCGCCGCCGGGGTCACCGTGCCCGAGGCGCTGGCGGCCGCCGACCGGCTCGCCGAAAGCGGCATCGCGGTCCGGGTGATCGATCTGTACTCGGTCAAGCCGGTCGACGCCGAGACGCTGCGCCGGGCCGCGGAGGACACCGGCTGTCTGCTCACCGTCGAGGACCACCACCCCGAGGGCGGTCTCGGGGACGCGGTCGCGGAGGCGTTCGGCGACGGCCGGCCGGTACCCCGGCTGGTCCGGCTCGGGGTGCGCACGATGCCGGGCTCGGCGGCCCCGGACGAGCAGCTGCACGCCGCCGGCATCGACGCCCTGGGCATCGCCGCGGCGGCGAAGCTGCTGGTGGAGGAGGCCGTGGTGCGGTGAGCCGGGCGGGGGCGCGGTGCTCGCACGGGCGTGAAGGTTTGGCCTGGGATTGAGCGGCCACCCGCAGGAAGAGGTGGCTATGTCGAACACACATCGCACATCACGAACACGAAATTCACAGGAAATCCCGCAAGAGCCCGAAGAGGAACCCGAAGAGGAAGAAGCAGAAATCGAAGACGAACCCGAGGAGACCGAGCAGGAATCCGAGGAGACCGAGCAGGAAACGCGCCAGAGGAAGAAGAGGGATTCCCGGGAGGACTCCGGGACATCCCGTAAGGGCGGCGACCGGAGCCCCACGCCCATGGAGGTCCTGCGCCAGGCCCGCGCGCAGCTCGCCGAGCTGACCGGGCTGGTGCCCGAGTCGGTCTCCTCCTTCGAGCAGACCGAGGACGGCTGGTCGCTGGAGGTGGAGGTGCTGGAGCTGTCCCGCGTGCCGGACACCATGAGCCTGATGGGCGGCTACCAGGTCGAACTCGACCCGCAAGGGCAGCTCACCGGCTATCGCAGGGTCCGCCGCTACGAGCGTGGCAGAGCCGATCCCCGGTCCGGCGGCCGCTAGGCCGCCCGGCCCCGGCACCCGAACCGTCCAACAGCCACTCACAGCTATTCAGGAGGAGGAACGGCCGGCATGACCGTAGTCCCGGCACAGCAGACCGGCGGCGGAGGCAGCAGCGGACTCTACGACGTCCTGGAGCTGGTGCTCGACCGCGGCCTGGTGATCGACGCCTTCGTGCGCGTCTCCCTGGTCGGCATCGAGATCCTGAAGATCGACGTCAGGGTCGTCGTGGCGAGCGTCGACACGTATCTGCGCTTCGCCGAGGCGTGCAACCGCCTCGATCTCGAATCCGGCCCCAACAAGAGCCCCGGCCTGCCCGACGTGGTCGGCCAGGTCACCGAATCCGGTGCGCGCGGCAAGTCCAAGGGCGCGCTCTCCGGTGCCGCGGAGACCATATCCGACGCCTTCAAGCAGGCCCGAGACGAGGGCGAGGCCCGGCCCCGTCGCAAGGCCCCGGCCCGCCGCAAGGAGGAGCAGGAGTGAGCACGTACGTCTACGGGATCACCGCGCGTTCGCACCCGGCACTCCCCGAGGGGATGACCGGCGTGGGCGAGCCGGCCCGGCCCGTGCGGATCCTCACCCAGGGTGACCTGGCCGCCGTGGTGAGCGACGCCCCTGACGGGCTGCGTCCCAAGCGCAGGGACCTGCTGGCCCACCAGAACGTGCTCGCCGAGGCCGGCGCGGCCGGCTGTGTGCTGCCCATGCGCTTCGGCAACGTCGCCCCCGACGACGACACGGTCACCCGGGTCCTCGACGAACGCGCCGACCACTACCGCGAACGCCTCGCGGCCCTGGACGGCAAGGTCGAGTACAACGTCAAGGCCAATCACGTCGAGGAGGCCGTACTGCACCTGGTGATGGCCGAGCAGTCCGAGCTGCGCGCCCTCGCCGAGGCCAACCGCAAGGCGGGCGGCGGAAGTTACGACGACAAGATCCGCCTCGGCGAGATGGTCGCGGGCGCCGTCAAGGCGCGCGAGGCGGAGGACGCGGCCGAGGTGCGGCGCCTGCTGGAGCCGGCCGCCGCCGCGGTCAGCGCCGGACCGCAGTCCACCGGCTGGCTGCTCAACCTCTCGTTCCTGGTGGCCCGCGACGGCGCCGCGGACTTCCTGGAGGCCGTGGACCAGGTCCGCGCCGCCAACCCCCACCTGGAACTGCGGCTCAACGGCCCGTTGCCGCCGTACAGCTTCGTCGAACCGGGACCGGCCGAGCCGGCGGACGCCACCGCCGCGGCTACCTGACGGATGGCGGACGGCCCGGCCGGAAGGAGGACCCCATGGGACTGATCAAGGAAGTGCTGCTGCTGCCCTTCGCGCCGGTGCGCGGCGGCGGTTGGGCGATCAACCAGGTGCTCCGCGAGGCGGAACGTATCTATTACGACCCCGCCACCGTACGGGCCGAACTCGCCCGCCTGGAAGAGCAGTTGACGGCGGGCGAGATCACCGAGGAGGAGTTCGACCGGCGCGAGGACGAACTGCTCGACCGGCTGGAGGCCACACAGGGCCCCGGCGACACCACAGGCAACGGAACGGGACGATGAACCGGACGACACTGGGCCTCGCCGTAGGGGCCGGATACCTCCTGGGACGCACCAGGAAGCTGAAGATGGCGCTCGCGGTCGGCTCGCTGGTCGCGGGCAAGAAGCTCAACCTCGGCCCGGGCGCGCTCGCCGAGCTGGCCCGCCGGCAGCTGAGCGACAACCCGCAGTTCAAGGAGATCGGCGACCAGTTGCGCCAGGAACTGCGCGGCGTGGGCAAGGCGGCCTCCGGGGCGATGGTCGAACGCCAGCTGGGCAGCCTCGCCGACCGCCTGCACGACCGCACCGCCCAGATGCGCGGCGAATCCGCCTCGTCGGCGGCCGGCTCCGAGGAGGAGCGCGGCGACGGCGAGGACGGTGCGGACCGCGGGGAGGGCGAGGACCGCCGGGCCAGGGGGGACGAGGGCCGGGACGGCGAAGAGCAGGAGCGGAAGGACACCGGGAAGTCCCAGGCCAGGAAGCCGGCCGCCAAGAAGGCACCGGCACGCAAGACGGGCTCCGAGCAGCGGACGGGCCCGGTGAAGAAGACGGCGGGCAAGAAGACCGGCGCGCGCCGCGAGACGACGGCGAAGAAGCCGGCCGGCTCCCGGAGTGCCGGGTCCGCGAAGGGCGGCGATGAACGATGACCGAGACCCTGGGATCCGCGAGCTCGGCCGCGGGGCGCGCCAAGGACGCCGCGGGCGGCAACCCGCTGACCGACCTCGCCCACAGCGAGGCCGCCGACCGGCTGAAGGCGGAGGCGCAGGAGTACCTGACCGCCCAGGCCGAGCGGCTGCTCAGCGGTCTCGGCCGCAAGCTGGGCGAGACCACGGGCAAGCTGAACGACATCGCCGAGGGCAACAGCCCGGGCTTCGCCAAGCTCGCGCTGGACGGCGGCCGCAAGCTCGCCGAGGGCAAGGGCCCGCTGCGCACCGCGCTGGAACTGGGCACCTCCCGCGCCAAGGACAGCGTGACCGAGGCGTTCAAGAGCCTCGGCGGTGGCGGCAAGAAGGGCAGCAAGCGGGGCAGCGGCAACAAACCCACCGTGATCTTGGAGTTCATCGACGTGGGCGTGCCGCTGCGCACCGCCTACGACCAGTGGACCCAGTACCAGGACTTCTCCAACTGGGCCAAGGGCGTCAAGAGCGTCTCCCGCGCCGACGACACCAAGACCGACTGGCAGGCGAAGATCTTCCTGTCCAGCCGCAGCTGGAAGGCCACCACCACCGAGCAGATCCCCGACCAGCGCATCCAGTGGACCTCCGAAGGCGCCAAGGGCAGCACCAAGGGTGTGGTCACCTTCCACGCCCTCGGTGACAACCTGACCCGGATCCTGCTGGTCATGGAGTACTACCCCAGTGGCCTCTTCGAGAAGACGGGCAACCTGTGGCGCGCCCAGGGCCGCCGGGCCAGGCTGGACCTGAAGCACTTCGCCCGCTTCATCACGCTCAAGGCGGAGGCGGAGGACGGCTGGCGCGGTGAGATACGCGACGGCGAGGTCGTCCGCAGCCACGAGGACGCGGTCGCGGAGGAGGAGTCCCAGGAGTCCGAGGAATCCGGGTCCGAGGAGCCCGAGTCCGAGGAGGACACCGGCGAGCCGGAGGACCGCGAGGAGGAACCGGAGGAGCCCGAGGAGTCCGAAGAGGCCGAGGAGCCCGAGGGCGCCGACGAGTCCGAGGAGTACGAGGACGAGGAGGAGGGCCCCTACGAGGACGAGGAAGAGGAGCCCGAAGCCGGCGAGGGTGACGAGGACGAAGAGTACGAGGACGACTACGAGGAAGAGGAGCCCGAGTACGCGGAGCGCGGGGGCCGTCGATGACGACGCCCGCACCGAGGTCCGGCGGCTTCCCCGAACCCTACGGGCACAGCTCGGGGGCGAATCTCGCCGACATCCTCGAACGCGTCCTCGACAAGGGCATCGTCATCGCCGGAGACATCCGGATCAATCTGCTCGACATCGAACTGCTCACGGTGAAGCTGCGGCTCATCGTCGCTTCGGTGGACAAGGCCAAGGAGATGGGGATCGACTGGTGGGAGACCGACCCGGCCCTCTCGTCCCGGGCCCGCCGGGACGAGCTGGCACGGGAGAACGCCGAGCTGAGAGAGCGGCTGGCCCGGCTGGAGGAACTGGAGCCGGGCCGCACGCGGAAGGAGGCGCCATGACGACCGGGCTGCGCTACGTCTACGCCGTCTGCCGCCCCCTCGGGGCGCCCCTGCAGGCCCAGCTGACGGGCATCGGCGGCGCCCCGCCGGCCCTGCTGCAGCACCACGGGCTGATCGCGGTGGTCAGTACGGTCCCCGAGGCGGACTTCGCCGAGGAGGCGCTCAAGGCCCACCTGGAGGACCTGGACTGGCTGGCCGCGACCGCCCGCGCCCACCAGGGCGTGATCGACGCGCTCACCACGGTCACCACTCCGCTGCCGCTGCGCCTCGCCACCGTCTTCCGGGACGACAGCGCGGTGCGCATGATGATCGAGGCGCGCGAGGCCGACTTCCTGCGCGCCCTGGACCGGCTGGCGGGCCGGGTGGAGTGGGGCGTCAAGGTGTTCACCGAGCCCGCTGTGGCCGAGACCGCGGCGGCCGCCGCGCCGGCCGACAAGCCCATGAGCGGCCGGGACTACCTGCGCCGCCGCCGTGCGGACACCCGCGCCCACGAGGAGGGCCTCCAGGCCGCCGAGGCGTTCGCGCGGTCCCTGCACGAGCGGCTGTGCGCGCACGCCGAGGACTGCCGGCTGCACCCTCCGCAGAACGCGGCGCTGTCCGGCGCGCGGGGCGCCAACGTGCTCAACGCGGCCTATCTGGTGCCCCGGGACCGCTCCGAGGAGTTCGTGGAACTGGTGGACCGCACGAAGGACGAGGCGTCCGGGCTGCGGGTGGAGCTGACCGGGCCCTGGGCCGCGTACTCGTTCAGCGGGCTCGGCGAGGAGGACACACGCGAGGACGGCGGCGGCGTGACGGCGGGGGAGGCGCGGTGACCGTCGTGGAACGCCGGGAGATCGCGCTGGTCGATCTGCTGGACCGGCTGCTGGCGGGCGGTGTCGTCATCACCGGTGACGTCACGCTGCGCATCGCCGACGTGGACCTGGTCCGCATCGACCTGAACGCGCTGATCAGCTCGGTCAACGAGACCGTACCCTCACCCTTCGAACTGCCCCGCGGGGGGTCGCGATGACCTCCCGCAAGCGGCTCGACCTCGAACCCGACACGGTCGAGCGCGACCTGGTGAAACTCGTGCTCACGGTGGTGGAGCTGCTGCGCCAGCTGATGGAACGGCAGGCGGTACGGCGCTTCGACACCGGTGACCTGACCGAGGAGCAGGAGGAGCGGATCGGCCTGACGCTGATGCTGCTGGAGGACCGGATGGCCGAGCTGCGCGACCGCTACGGCCTGCGGCCCGAGGACCTGAACCTGGACCTCGGACCGCTCGGACCCCTGCTGCCCCGCGACTGAGCCTGCTCAGTTCCCGCCGGCGCCGTCCCCCTCGCGCTCCTTGCGGCACAGGATCTCCCCGTGCAGGACGGCGAACCAGCCGTCCTCCTGCCGCCCCCACTCCCGCCAGGCCTCGGACACCGCCCGCAGCCGGTCGGGGGTGGCGTGGCCGCCCTCGACCGCCCGTTCGGCGTAGGCGGAGGCGAGCGTGCGGTCCGCCCACAGCCCGCTCCACCAGGCCCGCTCCTCCTCGGTGGCGAAGGTCCAGGTGCCGGAGGTGGCGGTGATGTCCCGCAGGCCCGCGGCCCGCGCCCAGGAGACCAGCCGGCGCCCGGCGTCCGGCTCGCCGCCGTTGGCGCGGGCCACCCGCTCGTACAGCTCCAGCCAGTCGTCCAGGCCCGGCACCGCCGGGTACCAGGTCATCGCCGCGTAGTCCGCGTCGCGCACCGCGATGAACCCGCCCGGCCGCGTCACCCGCCGCATCTCCCGCAGCGCCTGCACCGGGTCGCCGACGTGCTGGAGCACCTGGTGGGCGTGGACCACGCAGAAGGTGTCGTCCGGGTAGTCCAGGGCGTGCACGTCGGCGACCGCGAAGTCGACGTTGGCCAGGCCGCGCGCGGCGGCCGTCCGCCGGGCCTGCTCCAGCACGTCCGGCGCCTGGTCGACACCGGTGACCCGGCCGTCGGGGACCAGCTCGGCCAGGTCCGCGGTGATGGTGCCGGGGCCGCAGCCGATGTCCAGGATCCGCATGTGCGGCTTGAGGGAGCCGAGCAGGTAACCCGCGGAGTTGGCGGCGGTCCGCCAGGTGTGCGAACGGAGCACCGACTCGTGGTGCCCATGCGTGTAGACGGCGGTCTCCTGCGCCTTCGGCATGACTGCTCTCCTTCTTCGGCTGTGCGGATCACGGTACGCGCGCATGCCGAATGATGAGACCCCCGTTTTGACATATGGACTGACGGGATGTCAGAAGGTGAGCGGGCGGTAGACCGTCAGCGCCTCCGGCAGCTTCTCCACCGTCACCTCTCCGGAGGCCTCCGTGACCTCCCCGTCGTACGCCAGCGGGGTGCCCGGCGCGAGCCCGGTCAGCCGCAGCCGGGTGACCTGGACGGCGGCATGGGCGGGCGACCGGGTGAGCGGGCCGGCGGCGGCCGCCGCGAGCAGGCGCAGCGCGGCCCGCCCGCTGCCGTGCACCACCCGCACGTCCAGCAGCCCGTCCGCCAGATCGGTACGGCGGCCCGGCGCGAGCCCCATGCGGTGGTAGACGCCGTTGCCGACGAACAGCAGCCACAGCGGCCGCCGCGCACCACCCACCTCCACCTCCAGCGGATGCCGGCCCGCGCGCAGCACCCGCAGCGCGCCCAGCAGCCCGGCAGGCCAGCCGCCGATCCGGTGCGACCAGGCGTCGCGGGCGCGTACCAGCTCGGGGTAGGCGCCGAGGCTCAGCGTGTTCAGGAACAGGCCCTCGGCGCCGTCGGTGACGAACCGGCCGGCGTCCACCCGGACCGCCTCGCCCCGCCGCACCGCGCGGGCCAGGGCGCGCTCGTCCTCCACGCCCAGATCGAGGGCGAAGTGGTTCAGGGTGCCGCCCGGCAGCACCGCCAGCGGCAGACCGTGGCGCAGCGCGACCCCGGCGGCCGTGTTCACCGTGCCGTCGCCGCCGCACACCCCGAGCACCCGCGCCCGCACCGCCGCCTTGGCCAGCGCGTCCCCGGCCTCCGCGGGCGCGCACTCGACGATCTCCGCCCGCGGCAGCGCGCCCCGCAGCCCGCGCACCCGCTCCGCGGTACCCGAGCCCTGGTTGACGACCATCACCAGCCCCTCGCCCTCCGGCAGCGCCGGCACCTCGGCGCGCGGCCGGGCGGTGGGCACCGTCGCCGCGCGGGCCGGCACGAGGCGTCGTACCAGGAACGCGGCGCCCGCGCCGAGGGCCGCGCCGGCCAGCACGTCGCTCGGGAAGTGCACCCCCGTGTACACCCGGGACGCGGCCACCGAGAACGCCAGCGGCGCCACCGCCGCGCCCCATGCCGGGGACTCCAGGGCCACCCCGGTGGCGAAGGCGGCCGCCGAGGCCGCGTGCCCCGACGGGAAGGACGTGGTGACCGGCTGCCGCCGCAGTCTGCGCCCCAGCGGCACCGGGTCCAGTACCGGCCGGGCCCGGCGCACCGAGCGCTTGCCGAGCGTGTTCACGGTCGCCGAGGCCACGGCCAGCGACGCCAGGCCCCGTACGGCGGCCCGCCGGGCCCGGGGCGTGCGGCTCGCGGCCAGCGCGACGGCCACCGCGCCCCACAGCACCCCGTGGTTGGCGCTGCGGCTCAGCCGGGGCAGCACCCGCTCTGCCCCCGGCCAGCGCCATCGGGCGGCCCGCTCGAACAGCCGCGCGTCGGCGGTCAGCAGCGGGCGAAGGGCGTTCTTCGCGGACGTCAGGTCCACATCTGGGGTCATCTTCTGGTCCAAGTCCGGGCTCATACGGCTGCGGTTACCCTGAAGTGCCGGTTTTCTGTACCGCAGTGCTTTCCGTACCACCGTTCGCCGACGGTGCGCCCCGCACCGCGAGGACACCGCCGGGACGCCGCAAGGAGAACGCCCGGATGCGCCTGCTCCTGATCCGCCACGGCCAGACCCTCTCCAATGTCCGCCACCTGCTGGACACCGCCGCACCGGGGCCCGGGCTCACCCCGCTCGGCACCGCCCAGGCCGCCGCCCTGCCCCGGGTACTGGCCGCCGAGGAGATCGACGCCCTCTACGCCTCCCCGCTGGTCCGGGCCCGGCTGACCGCCGCCCCGCTGGCCGCCGCCCGGGGCCTGCCGGTGACCGTCCGCGACGGCATCCGCGAGCTGTCCGCCGGCGACCTGGAGATGCTGCCCGGCGACGCCCCGGAGGCCGCGCCGTACCTGCGCACCGCGTTCGCCTGGTCGGCCGGGCACACCGCGCTGCGGGTCCCCGGCGGGGAGAGCGGCGTGGAGGCGCTGGCCCGGTTCGACGCCGTGATCGAGGAGGCGTACCGCAGCGGCGCCGGCACCGTGGCGATGATCAGTCACGGCGCCGCCATCCGCGTGTGGACCGCCGCCCGCGCCGTCAACGTCGACATCGCCTTCGCCGCCGCCCGCCCGCTGGCCAACACCGGCGTGATCACCCTGGCGGGCGGCCCGGCCACCGGCTGGCACGCCCTGGCCTGGGAAGCCACCACCCTCCGGCCGCCGGGCGCCCCCGGACCCGCCGGCGAACCGCTCGACCCCACCGGATGAGGAGGGGCGGCCCGATAACGGTTTGCCGCCACCGGCCCCCGGCCCGGAGAATGCCGCCTCATGGGACATCTGGAAGCCGCGCACCTCGAGTACCACCTCCCCGACGGGAGGACGCTGCTCGGCGATGTCTCCTTCCGGGTCGGCGAGGGCGCGGCCGTCGCGCTGGTCGGCCCGAACGGCGCCGGCAAGACCACGCTGCTGAGGCTGATCTCCGGCGAGCTGAAGCCGCACGGCGGGACCGTCACCGTCAGCGGCGGGCTCGGCGTGATGCGCCAGTTCGTCGGCTCCGTGCGCGACGAGACGACCGTGCGGGACCTGCTGGTCTCCGTCGCCCCGCCCCGCATCCGCGAGGCGGCGAAGGCGGTGGACGAGGCCGAGCACGCCGTCATGACCGTGGACGACGAGACCGCCCAGCTCGCCTACGCGCAGGCACTGGCCGACTGGGCCGAGGTGCGCGGCTACGAGGCCGAGACCCTGTGGGACATGTGCACCACCGCCGCGCTCGGGGTGCCGTACGAGCGGGCCCGGTGGCGGCAGGTGCGCACCCTCTCCGGCGGCGAGCAGAAACGTCTCGTGCTGGAGGCGCTGCTGCGCGGCACCGACGAGGTGCTGCTGCTGGACGAGCCGGACAACTACCTCGACGTGCCCGGCAAGCGCTGGCTGGAGCAGCAGCTCAAGGAGACCCGCAAGACGGTGCTGTTCGTCTCCCACGACCGCGAACTCCTCGCCCGCGCCGCCGAGAAGATCGTCTCCGTGGAGCCGGGACCGGCCGGCGCCGACGCCTGGGTGCACGGCGGCGGTTTCGACACCTACCACGAGGCCCGCCGCGAACGCTTCGCCCGGTTCGAGGAGTTGCGCCGCCGCTGGGACGAGAAGCACGCCCAGCTGAAGAAGCTCGTGCTGAACCTCCGTCAGGCGGCCGCGGTCAGCCACGAGATGGCGTCCCGCTACGCCGCCGCGCAGACCCGGCTGCGCAAGTTCGAGGAGGCCGGGCCGCCCCCGGAGCCGCCACGCGAGCAGGACATCAGCATGCGCCTGAAGGGCGGCCGTACCGGAGTACGGGCCGTCACCTGTACCGGACTCGAGCTGACGGGGCTGATGAAACCCTTCGACCTGGAGGTGTTCTACGGCGAACGGGTCGCCGTCCTCGGCTCCAACGGCTCCGGAAAGTCCCACTTCCTGCGGCTGCTGGCCGGCCAGGACGTCGCGCACACGGGGGAGTGGAAGCTCGGTGCCCGCGTCGTGCCCGGCCACTTCGCGCAGACCCACGCCCACCCCGAACTCCAGGGCCGCACGCTGCTGGACATCCTGTGGCAGGAGCACGCCCAGGACCAGGGGCGGGCCATGTCCCGGCTGCGCCGCTACGAACTGACCCAGCAGGCGGAGCAGACCTTCGACCGTCTCTCCGGCGGCCAGCAGGCCCGCTTCCAGATCCTGCTGCTCGAACTGGCGGGCGTCACCGCCCTGTTGCTGGACGAGCCCACCGACAACCTGGACCTGGAGTCCGCCGAGGCCCTCCAGGAAGGGCTGGAGGCCTTCGACGGCACGGTCCTCGCCGTCACCCACGACCGCTGGTTCGCCCGCTCCTTCGACCGCTTCCTCGTCTTCGGCAGCGACGGCCGCGTGCGCGAGACCCAGGAACCGGTGTGGGACGAACGCAGGGTGGAGCGGGCGCGGTAGGCGGGCTCCGGGGGCGGACCGCCGGGCCGTGAGCGAGGCGGGACCGGCCGGGCACGCTCAGGGACCGGTGCCGCTCACGCACCGGTGCCGCTCACGGCCGGCCCGCCGGGCCGACCGCCGTGCTCACTTCCAGCGCAGCAACGCGCCCAGGCCGCCCGCCACGACCTCGTCGCCGGTCTCCTCCGTCACCGGGGTCAGCGACAGCACCGGCGCGTCCGTCACCACGGCCGCGCGCACCAGCGCGTCGTCCGCGCGGGCCGGCCAGGAGTCCTGTTCGCCCAGGTTGCGCAACTCGGTGCGGCGGGCGGCGAGTTGGTCGGGGTCCTCGCCGATCCACACCTCGCGGTGCGTGTCGGGGGCCTCCGGCCGGATCAGCAGCTCCGCCATCCGGTGCTCGCGCGCCGCCTCGATCAGCTGCGGCACGCCCTCGACGGCCGCCGCCCGCCGCTCCTCGTCGGGCGTGCGCGCCGCCCGGAACCGGTCCACCTCCGCCAGCACCCGGTCCCGTACGTGCGCGGCGCGGATCTCCGCCACCTCGCGGTCCAGCAGCCTGCTGCCCCGCCCGTGCGCGGCGTGCACCACCCGGTCCGCCAGCTGCCGCGGCAACTGCTCGCGCACCGCGCGGCACTCCCGTTCCTCGCCGCACAGGATCAGCAGATCGGCGCCGGTCTCGGCCTGGCAGTCGGCCAGCGCCCCGGCGACCTCGCGCGCGTTGTGCTCCCAGGTGTTCTCCACCTTCAGCTGGAAGTGCCGCTCGGACCAGTCGGCCGTCTTCGACCGGTGCACCGGCCACTGCCGGCCCGCCACCTCCCCGGCCTCCTCGTGCCGCAGCGCGCTGCGCAGCTCGAAGTCGGCGCCGGTGCGGTCGACGTACGCCACCAGCGACAGCGGGTCCTCCCCGGCGAGGTCCAGCAGCGGGGTCACCCGGGGCAGCGTGCCCCAGTGCACCAGGCCGTCCGGCGGCCCCTGGGTCAGCGGCACCTCCAGGACCACCTCGCCGTCCCGGGCGAACAGTGCCCGCCCGTACGGCTCCGAGGAGTGCCGCAGATCGTCCACGGCCTCGTACACCGCACGGCAGGTGGCCTCGTCGGCGCCCTGCTCGCGCAGCCGCCGCGCCACCGCCTCCGCCGTCAGATGCCGCCGGTGTGCCGTGTCCTCGTCCTGCCGGGACAGGTCGATGTACGCGGAGGCCCAGGACCCCGGATGTTCGTACAGTGGATTCAGGAACGCCAGCTCCATGGATTCCTCCTGGAAACCGCTTGGGGGCAGTGCACGCCTGGCGGGTACCCGGACCTCATGAACGGACACGACGAGCGGGGCACCACGATGACCGGAGTCGACCCCAGCCGACTGGACGACCAGCAGCTCATGAAGGAGCTGGAGACGATCCACCGCACGCGTCACGATGCCCTCCTGTACGGCTCCAACGACGCGCTGCGGGCCCACAACGAGCGCATGGCGCAGCTGGAGGGCGAGTACCTGCGCCGCAACCCGCGCCGCCTGGTGAGCGCGGGCCGCACCCGTGAGGGCGCCCGGGACCGCCACTGCGGCGAGTCGGTGACCCCGGGCCCGCCCGGCACCTGAGCCGGTCCGCGCACCGCAACCCGCGCCGATCCGCGCACGACAAAGGGCCGGCCCTCCGGGCCGGCCCTTTCCCGCCTGTGGCGGCGTCTCGGCAGGTCTCAGCCGGCCGCTCCGGCGAACACATGCAGGAACGCGTCGCAGAACGCCTTCAGATCGTCCGGCTTACGGCTGGTCACCAGCTGGTTGGGGCCGTGGTCGCAGATCTTGACCTGCTCGTCCACCCAGGTGCCGCCCGCGTTGCGGATGTCCGTCTTCAGACTCGGCCACGAGGTCAGCACCCGGCCCCGTACGACGTCCGCCTCGACCAGCGTCCACGGCGCGTGGCAGATCGCCGCGACCGGGCGCCCCTGCTCGAAGAAGTCCTTCACGAACGCCACGGCCTTCTCGTCCAGCCGCAGGAAGTCCGGGTTGGCCACCCCGCCCGGCAGCACCAGCCCCCCGAACGAGTTCGCGGAGGTCTCGCCGACCACCTCGTCCACGTCGAAGGTGTCCGCCTTGTCGAGATGGTTGAACCCCTGGACCTTCCCGGCGTCGGTCGACACCAGCACCGGCTCGTGCCCGGCGTCCTTCGCGGCCTTCCACGGCTCGGTCAGCTCGACCTGCTCGACGCCCTCGGGCGCCACCAGAAACGCGATACGCATGATCCTCGTATTCCTTTCCCGGCACCCCGGGCGTCCTCGACGGCCCGGGGCGACGCTTCCTCGTTCATTGCGCACGGCGGCAGCTCAGCGGCTCCTCGCCATTACGGCAGCGGATCGACACAGAGGGCCCCCACGCCTTCGGGGGCAGTGGGGGAGGGCCACGGGCTCCTTCGTGCCCGCCGTGGCCTCGACACGGGTGCGCCGGTGCATCGCCCTGTCGGCGAGCCCCGGCGCGAACCGGCCGGGCGGCGGGAACCGGGGGGTGACGTCACCGACGTCCACCGTGGCGCCCCGTGCGATCTCCGCCGCCCGGCCCCGCCTCATTCGCCGCCGGCCAGAGCCTCGGCCAGCTGCTGCACATTGCGGAACCGCTCACCGCGCGGCAGCTCCGCCACCGCTTCCACCAGCGGGTCCGGAGCGTTGTCCCGGCGCAGTGCCGAGGCCAGCTCGCCCGCCCGGGCCGGGAAGGCCGAGCGGCCCAGGCTGCGGGCCAGCTCCAGCCGCACCCGCTCCAGGGAGGCCGGGGAACCCAGGCCGCCCACCGGGCCGCCCGTGACCTCCGGGTCGTCGTCGGCGGCCGGCTCCGGGTCGTGCCACTCCTCGACCCGCGTCGGGTGTCCTGACCTCAGCAAGCCCTTCAGCTCGTGCTTCATCTCATCGTCCCGGTGGACGTTCAGCCGGTCACTGCCTCGCTGCATGTCTCTCTCCAGGGGTAGAACGTCCGCACCCGCGTACCCGGTGCGGCCCCGCCGACACCGGGCCGTCCCACGTGGACCGCGCCCGGTGTCTACTGCTTGCTCCGGCCCGGCAGGAACTCCTGCACCTTCGCCTTCAGCCCCTGCTTGACCACCGACCCCCGGTCCGCGTCGCCCTTGAGGATCGCCGTGGCCGTGGACTGCATCTGCTCCCAGCTGGCGTGCGGCGGGATCGGCGGCACGGCGGGATCGGTCAGGAACTCGATCACGCACGGCCGGTCCGCCTCCAGGGCCGCCCGCCAGCCCGCCTCGACGGCGTCCGGCTTCTCCACCCGGATGCCCTCCAGGCCCAGCGTGCGCGCGAACGCCGCGTACTGCACGTCCGGGATCTGCTGCGACGGCAGGAACGACGGCGAGCCCTCCATGGCCCGCATCTCCCACGTCACCTGGTTCAGGTCCTGGTTGTTCCACACCGCGACCACCAGCCGGGGGTCCGACCAGCGGTCCCGGTACTTCGCCGCGGTGATCATCTCCGCCAGCCCGTTCATCTGCATCGCGCCGTCGCCGACCAGCGCGACCACCGGACGGTCGGGATGCGCGAACTTCGCCCCGATCGCGTACGGCACCCCCGGCCCCATCGTCGCGAGCGTCCCGGACAGCGAGCCGCGCATGCCCGGCCGCATGGTGATGTGCCGCGCGTACCAGTTGGCCACCGAGCCCGAGTCGGAGGTGAGGATCGTGTTGTCCGGCAGCAGCGGATCGAGGGCCCGCGCCACGTACTCGGGGTTGATCGGGTCCGCCGCGAGCCCGGCGCGCCGCTCCATCGTCTCGTGCCAGCGCCGCACGTTGGCGCGGATCGTGTCCTGCCACTCCCGGCCGCCCCGGTCGGTCTTCAGCAGCGGGATCAGCCGTTGCAGCGTCGCCTTGGCGTCGCCGACCAGGTTCACCTCGTAGGGATACCGCATACCGATCATGTGCGGATCGAGGTCGATCTGCACCGCGCGCGCCTTGCCGAAGTCCGGCATGAACTGGGTGTACGGGAACGACGACCCGATGGTCAGCAGTGTGTCGCAGTCCCGCATCAGCTCGTACGAGGGCCTGCTGCCCAGCAGCCCGATCGGTCCGGTGACATACGGCAGCTCGTCGCTGAGCACGTCCTTGCCGAGCAGCGCCTTGGCGACGCCCGCGCCGAGCAGCTCGGCGATCTCGCGCACCTCGGCGACCGCGCCCGCGGCGCCCTGGCCGACCAGGATCGCCACCTTGTCGCCGGCGTTCAGCACGTCCGCGGCCCGGCGCACCGCGTCGTCCGAGGGGGTCGCCGTCCACTCGCTCGCGCCGAGGCTGGAAGGCACCATCTTGAAGGCGTGCGTCGGCGGCGAGTAGTCCAGCTCCTGCACATCGCCGGGGATGATCAGCGCGGTCGGGCAGCGCCGGGCGTACGCCGTACGGATCGCCCGGTCCAGGACGTTCGGCAGCTGCTCGGGGACCGTCACCGTCTCCACGAACTCCGAGGCGACGTCCTTGTACAACGTGTGCAGATCGACCTCCTGCTGATAGGAGCCGCCCATCGCGGTCCGGTCGGTCTGCCCGACGATCGCCAGCACCGGCACATGGTCGAGCTTCGCGTCGTACAGGCCGTTCAGCAGGTGGATCGCACCCGGTCCGGACGTCGCCGCGCACACCCCGAGGCGCCCGCTGAACTTCGCGTACCCGACCGCCTCGAACGCGGACATCTCCTCGTGCCGGGACTGGATGAACCGCGGCTTGTCCTCGGCGCGGCCCCAGGCGGCGAGCAGCCCGTTGATGCCGTCGCCCGGATAGCCGAAGACCTGGTCCACACCCCAGGCGCGCAGACGTTCCAGGACGTGGTCGGACACCTTCGTGCTCATGAAGGACCTCCCCGATGGGGTACGAAGCGGACGATCCGGTCAGTTCTTTTCGAGTGACCGGTGAAGAGGCCGGAAAACCTCCTTCGGCCCCGGGGGGCCGCGCCGGTCCCGCCCCGTCACCCGGCTGGGCGCCCGTGTCCCGCGAATGGGGCCCGGCCGCGCGCGCCCGGCGCCGGGGCGGGCTGTGATGACTGCGAGGGGCACGGCCCCGCAGCCGCGGGCGCCGCCGGGTACGGCCCCAGCCGACCGCCGTACCGGTGCCCCGCCCGTACGACCGTCAGCCCGCCCGTCCGCCGAGGAGCCCTGTCATGCGCCGCACCGCCCGCGCCCTGTCCGTCGCCCTCGTCGCCGGCGCCGCGCTCGCCCTGGCCGGGCCCGCCGGTGCCGCGGCCCCCAGCCCCGGCCCCGGCACCGGGTCAGCCGCCCCCGTGGCGCCCACCGCCGGCACCGGGACTTCCGACTGCGCCCCGATAACCGCCCAGGTCCCCC
This sequence comes from Streptomyces sp. SCPE 10, assembly GCF_051980735.1. NCBI lineage: Bacteria > Bacillati > Actinomycetota > Actinomycetes > Kitasatosporales > Streptomycetaceae > Streptomyces > Streptomyces sp. SCPE 10. Next base: position 6,375,404 of record NZ_CP197069.1, read on the forward strand.
GGATGCCGGGCACCACCCGGCCGCCCCAGGCGGGTCCCGCCCCGGCCGCCGGCGACGGCGCGGACCGCGTCCCCGGGCCCACCTCCCGACCGAGCGGCAGCCCGGCCAAGCCCTGCGGCGACACGCGCGCCTGCGCCGACGGCACGTCCTGCGGCGACGCGCAACAGGGATGCGCACAGGGCAAGTCGTGCACCGGTACCGGCAGCCGGTGCCGGGCGGGGGAGGCCTGCGACGGGCAGGACGGCTGCCGGGCGGGACAGCAGTGCGCCGACGACGAACGGCAGTGCGCCGGCGGCGGGGAAGGGAGCGGGGCCGGGACCGGCGACGGCACCTGCGGTGACGACGACCGCCAGTGCGCCCGCGATGGTGCCTGCCCGGACGACGAGGACTCCTGCCGCGAACCCCGCTCCGGCGGAGGCGACGACGGCGACGACGGCGACGACTGCGTCCCGGCCGGAACGCAGCACGGCGTGGCCGCCGGCACGGGCGGCAGCTTCGGCGAATCCGTCCCCGCCCTGGTCGCCGGCGGCGTCCTCATCGCCGCCGCCTGCGCGGGCGCCTGCTACCGGATCCACGGACGCGTCCGCACCGGCCGGGGAGCCCGGCCCGCCGACGTGTGATCCGCACAACTCCCTTCCCGCCCATGGACGTCCGTTCAGCGGGTACACACCAACCCGAGGACACCACCCGACCCAACGGACCCACCCACCGATCGACACCCCTCGGGCATCGTCCGGCACGGCCGGGACACGCCCCGGGCGGCACCCCGGGGCGGCACGGCCCGGCCGGACGGCACCAGGACTGCGCGGAGGCGGACATGCGGCGGACGGACCCCGAGGGCCACGGCCCGGTCCGCTACGGGCCGCCGCTGCCCGGCGACGGACTGCCCGTGCTCCCCGAACTGGCCGCCGTGGTCGCCGCGGCGGCGGACCGCGCCGACGCCCAGCCCGTCGGCGGCGCCCCCGCCCTGCTGGAGTCGGCCTGCGGGTACTGGACCCGCCGCGCCCTGCCCTGCGGGCCGGACCGGATCGCCGCCGGACCCGGCGCCCCCGCCCTGCTCCTCGCCCTCACCGCCGCGCTGGCCGGAGACGGCGCCGACATCCTCGTCCCGCGCCCCTGCGCCGCCTGGTGGGCCCCCTACGCCCGGGTCCTCGGCCGGCCCGTCTTCCACGTGCCCACGCCCGCCGAGAGCGGCGGCGTCCCCGACCCCTACGCGCTGCTGGAGACCGTCCGCCGGGTACGCGCCGAGGGCGGCGACCCCAGACTGCTGGTGCTGTCCGTCGCCGACGACCCCACCGGCACCGTCGCCCCGCCCGAACTGCTGCACGAGACCGTCGAGGCCGCCACCACCGAGGGCCTGTACCTGGTCAGCGACGAGACCTGGCGCGACACCGTGCACGATCCGCACGGCACCGTCCTGCTCAGCCCCGCCGAGATGTGGCCGGACCAGGTCGTCGTCGTCACCGACCTGGCCGGCGCCCTGCTGCCGCCCGGCTGGCCCGCCGCCGTCGCCCGCTTCCCCGCCACCGACGAAGGGCGCCGCCTGCACGCGCGCGTCCTCGACATCCTCACCGCGCTCGGCGCCCGCCTCGCCGCCCCCGTCGCCGCGGCCGCCCGCTACGCCCTGGACGAACCCCCGCCGGTCACCGAACGCCGCGCGGCGACCGTACGGCTGCACGCCCGGCTGGCCGCCGCCGCGCACGCCACGGTCACCGCGGCCGGCGCGCTCGCCCGCCCCCCGGCGGCCGGCCGCCACCTCTACGCCGACCTCGGCCCGCTGCGCGAACCCCTCGCCGCCCAAGGCGTCGGCGACGCGCAGGAGTTGGAGGAACTGCTCACCGCCCGGCTCGGCATGCCCGCACCCGGCGGCCACCGCTTCGGCGACGACCTCGCGGCCCTGCGCGTACGGCTGGCCACCGCGCCCCTGCTGGGCGGTTCCGCGGAGGAGCGCACGGAGTGCCTCACCGCTCCCGCACCCGAAGAACTGCCGCAGACGCACAGCTCGTTGATCACCCTGGCATCGGTCTTCGACGATCTCCGCGACGACGCTCAGCGATGGGAGCCTCCTCGATGACGCAGCAGACGCACGAGCCCGGCACGCCCCCGACCGCCACCGATCCCGCGACGGCTCCCACGGCGCCGGCCGCGGTCGACCCGGCCCCGGCGCCCGCCCCGGTCACCCTCGACGCGCCCCCCTTCCCGCCGCTGGCCGAGCCCCGCCCGCTGGCCGAACCCCGGGTGTGGCCGCGCACGTTCCACGACCGGCTCACCGCGCCCCTGCCCGGGCTCAAGGCCCTCGCCCGCTTCGCCCGCGAAGGGGCCGTACGCCCCGGCCCGGAGGGGCTCGCCGACATCCCCCGGCTCCCCTACGAGCCCGCGCCGCTGCCCCGGGTGGACGCCGGCACGCTCGCCGTCACCTGGGCGGGGCACGCCAGTTGGATCGTCCAGGCGGGCGGTCTGACCGTGCTCACCGACCCCGTCTGGTCCCGCCGCATCCTCGGCACCCCGGCCCGCATCACCCCCGTCGGGGTGCCCTGGGACGACCTGCCCCGGGTCGACGCCGTCGTCATCAGCCACAACCACTACGACCACCTGGACGCCCCCACCCTGCGCCGACTCCCGCGCGACACACCGGTGTTCGTACCCGCCGGGCTCGGCCGCTGGTTCCGCCGCCGCGAGTTCACCTGCGTCACCGAGCTGGACTGGTGGGAGGGCGCCGAACTCGCCGGGGTCCGCTTCGACTTCGTGCCCGCCCACCACTGGTCCAAGCGCACCCTGACCGACACCTGCCACAGCCTCTGGGGCGGCTGGGTCCTCACCGTGCCGGGCGGCCGGCGCGTCTACTTCGCCGGTGACACCGGCTACGGCCACTGGTTCTCCCGCATCGGCCGCCGCTACCCGGGCATCGACCTCGCCCTCATGCCCATCGGCGCCTACGACCCCCGCTGGTGGCTCAGCGACGTCCACTGCGACCCCGAGGAGGCCGTCCAGGCCACCCTCGACCTCGGCGCCCGCCGCATGGCCCCCATGCACTGGGCCACCTTCGTACTCGCGGCCGAACCCGTGCTGGAGCCGCTCACCCGGGTGCGCACGGCCTGGGAGAAGGCGGGACTCGACCGGGCCGACCTGTGGGACCTGCCGGTGGGCGCTTCCAGAACGCTGGACTGAGGCGCCTGTCCGGCGAGAACACGGCCGGCCCCCACGGACCCGCACCGCGAAGACGTCACCGCAGCCGGCGCACGACCCCGGGCACCGCGCTGATCACGACGGTCAGCGCCACCGCCACCACCACGCCCTCCCACGGCTCCGGGAACAGCGAACCCCCGAGGATGCCGATCACCTGGTACGTCGCCGCCCACGCCAGACACGCGGCCACATTGCCCCGCACGAACCTGCGCACCGGCCAGTCCGCCATCAGACACGCCAGCATCACCGGAATACGCCCGGCGGGCACCAGCCGGGACAGCACCAGCACCGCCACCCCGTGCTCCGCCAGCTTCCCCCGCGCCTGCGCGAGCCGCTCCTCCGGCGCCCGCGACCGTATCGCCTCCAGCCACCGCGAGCCGCCCCGCGACCGCATCCCGCGCCGCCCCAGCCAGTACAGCGCCGCGTCCCCGAGGAACGCCGCCAGCGACGCCGTACCGAAGACCAGCGCCAGCGCGAACGGCGCCGTCTGATGGAACGCCACCACCGCCGCCGAACTCACCAGCGCCCCCGTCGGCACGACCGGCACCAGCGCCCCGATCAGCACCAGCAGGAACAGCGACGGATATCCGATGGCCTGCTGCGTGGACTCCGGCGGCACGACCGAGGGCGCGGCCGCGGCCAGCGCCGCGGCCGAGGGAAGCCACGTCACCGCGCGACCTCCAGCCGGGCGCTCTCCCCGTGCCCCAGCTTGTGCACCGCCACGTCCGGCGCGGCCTCGCCGGCCAGCCGGACGAACTCGTCGCCCGGCGCGTGGAACTCGTGCGGCCGCACCGCGTCCAGACCGATCGGCCAGTACGTCCCGTAGTGCACCGGGACCGCGGCCCGCGGCGCCAGCCGGGCCAGCGCCTGCGCCGCCCGCCCCGCGTCCAGGTGCCCCTCGCCGAGGTACGGCCCCCAGCCGCCCACCGGCAGCAGCGCCACGTCCACCGGCCCCACCCGCTCGGCCATCGCGTCGAACAGCCCGGTGTCCCCGGCGAAATAGGTCCGCGCCTCGCCCTCCAGCACGAAGCCCAGCGCGGGCGAACGGTGCGGCCCCACCGGCAGCCGCCGCCCGTCGTGCAGTGCCGGAACCACCCGCACCAGCAGCTCCCCGACCCGTATCTCGTCGCCCGGGGCGACCTCGGTGATGCGCAGATGCCGCAACCGGCGCACGCCCGGTACCGCGCGACGCGCGCCCCGGGGCACGAGCAGGCGCGTGCCCGGGGCGAGCGCGGCCAGCGACGGCAGATGCAGATGGTCGGCGTGCAGGTGGGAGACGAGCACCAGATCCGAGCGCCGGGCCTCCTCGGACGGCAGCGCGCCGCGCCGGCGCCGCAGATGCGCCAGACGCCGGGCGAACAGAGGATCGGTGAGCACCCGTATGTTCGAATCCTCCACCGTGCAGGTGGCATGACCCCACCAGGTGATCTCCACCGGCACCTTCTTCGCCTCCTCCGCGCGACTCCCCGAAGCCTACGTGCAGGAGTAGGGTCGGCGGCGAAAACCGGAGGTGAGGGGGACGCCATGGGACAGCCGCGGGGCGCCTTCGGCGCGCGCACACCGTCACGGGTCATCGCCATCGCCAGCCTGACCCCCCTGGAGGAGCTCGACGACGACCCCTTCCTGGTCGACTCCCGCACCCAGCACGCCATGTGCGCCCGCTGGGCCGCCGAACACGGTTACGTCGTCGCCCGGGAACTCCTCGTCGGCGGGCTCCGCTTCGACCACCGCGCCCTGTGGGACGGCGTGCGCCCCGGCGTGGACGTGTTCGTCGCCCCCAGCCTGCGGGTGCTGCGCCGGGCCCTGTCGTCCGTCGAGGAATTCACCGCCGAGTGCGCGCGGCGCGGGGTGCGCGTGGTGACCGTGGGCCGGGCCGAGCCGTCGTACGACGCGCAGATGAAGGCCCGCGTGCACCGCCGGCTGTCCATGCCGACCGCCGGCTACGACGGACGGTGACCGCGCGGTGACCCGTTCCGGCGGTTCCCGACCGGTATGACAAGGTGGATGCCGGCCCGGTCGCCCCAGCGAACCGGGCGCAGGATCCCGCGCCGCAGGGCGGGGGAGGGCCGGAACGGAGGAAGCGCGGGAGTGCGGGGCGTACGGTGGCGGCGGATCGCCAGTCAGATCGGGCGCAGCGTCGCCGTATGGGCCGTCTCCACCCTCACCATGCTCCTCCTGGCGCTGGTCCTGCCCGACTTCCGGCTCCAGTCCGCCGACGGCGACAGCGCCACCCGGATCGCCCTCACCGCCGCGTGCGGCGCCGGCGCGTTCGGCATCCTGTCCGCCGTGGTGTGGCCGCTGCTGGTCCGGCTGCTGCTGCTCGTCCCGGCCCTCGTCCTCGGCCTGCTGGTCTTCTTCCTCAACGGCTCCCTGCTGCTGGTCGCCCTGCGCCTCAACCCCTCCGCGCGGGGCGCGGCCGCGCCGGAGACCGCGGTGATCGTGGCCGCCGTGATGTCCGCCGTCGCCTCGGCCACCGGCGGTGCCCTCGCCGTGCGCGACGACGAGGCCTACCGGCGCCGCCTGCACCGCCTCGCCACACGCCGCCACCGGCGCAGAACCGATCCGCCCTGTCCCGTGACACCCGGCCTTGTGTTCCTCCAGCTCGACGGGGTGGGACATGAGGTGCTCAGGGAGGCGGTGGGCAGGGGACTGATGCCTACGGTGGGGCGGTGGTTGGCGGGGGGTGAGGGGGTGTCGTTGGGGGGCGGCGGTATGCAATCGACGGCCGACAGCGGACGAACGACGGTCGACGGTATGCAATCGACCGTCGACGGCACGCTGTCGGCAGCCGACCGTATGCGATCGGCGCTCGACGATGCGCGGCAGCCGACCGACGGCGACGGTCCGCGGTCGGCGGGCGACTGTATACAGCCGACCGCCCTCATCACCCCACCCCCCGACCCGACCGCCCCCCTTCCGACCGCCGACGGACCACGACCGACCCACCGCCTCACCCCCTGGTACACCGACTGGTCCAGCCAGACCGGCGCCAGCCAACTCGGCATCCTCCACGGCAGCACCTTCGACGTGCCCGCCTTCCGCTGGTACGAGAAGGACCGCGGGGAGGTGATGGTGTGCAATCGACCGACCAGCGCCGCCGAGCTCCAGCGGCGTGCCATAGCGCATACGGGCGACGGCGGACTGCTCACCGAGGACGGCGCCAGCCGCGGCAACCTCTTCAGCGGCGGCGCCGGGGAACAGGCCCTCGTCCTCTCCATCGCGGCCCGCCGCCGCGGCCGGGAGAACCGCTCCCGCGCCGGCTATTTCGCCTACTTCTCCGACCCGGCCAACGCCGTCCGCACCGCCCTGTCCTTCATCGCCGAGGTGGTCCGCGAGATCGGCGAGTCCACCCGCGCCCGGCTGCGCAAGCAGCGCCCCCGGGTCTCCCGCGGCGGCCTCTACCCCCTGGTCCGCGCCTTCGCGACCGTGGTCGAGCGGGACGTCGTGGTCGCCGCGGTGATGGGCGACATGCTCGCGGGGCGCACCGCCGTCTACGCCGACCTCGTCGCCTACGACGAGGTGGCCCATCACTCCGGCCCGCACAGCCGGGACGCCGAGAAGGTCCTCAGGCGCCTCGACCGCTGCCTCGCCCTGCTCGAACGGGTCGCCGACCACGCCCCGCGCCCGTACCGCATCGTCGTCCTGTCCGACCACGGGCAGAGCCCTGGCGAGACCTTCCGGTCCCGCTACGGACTCACCCTCGCCGACCTCGTACGGGCCGGCTGCGGGCTGCACGTGCCGCGCCGGGCCGAGCGCACCCACAGCGGCGCCGAGGCCCGGGCCGCCGTACGGGCCGCCCTGCACCGGCCCGTCGAGGAGGGGGGCGAGCGCCACCGGCCGGCCCGGCACAGCGAGCCCGTCGTGCTGGCCTCCGGCAACCTGGGGCTGATCTCCTTCCCCGACGTGCGCCACCGCATGACCAAGGAGGAGATCGACGCCCGTCATCCCGCCCTGCTCACCACCCTCGCCAACCACCCGGGCATCGGCTTCCTGCTGGTGGCCAGCGCCGAGCACGGCGGCGTGGTGCTGGGCCCGTACGGCACCGAGATCCCGCTGGCCCGCCTCGACCGGGACCCGGGGCCGCTGGCGCGGTTCGGACCCGGCGCCGTCGAGGCGGTACGCCGGACCCACGCGTTCCCGCACACCGCCGACATCATGGTGAATTCCGCATACGATCCCGCCGACGGCGAGGTCCTCGCCTTCGAGGAGCAGATCGGCTCCCACGGCGGGCTCGGCGGCGCGCAGTCCCGCCCGTTCCTGCTTTCCCCGGTGGACCTGTCCGCGCCGGTCCCGGACGGGGAGCGGCTGACCGGCGCCGAGCAGGTGCACCAGGTGCTGCGCCGCTGGCTCGGCGAGCTGTCCGGCCCCGAGGTCCCGCTCACCGCCGTACCCGACGAGGACACGCAGGACGAGCGGGCGGCCTGACGACGCGTCGCCGTACCACCGCCCTCCCCTCCGCGTCCGCCGCCCGGATGTGATCGGATAGGGGCCACGGACACCCGGCAACGGGAGCGATCCCTCGTGAAAGGAACCATCGTGGCTACCACGCGCACCGCGCACACCGTCTGGGAAGGCAACCTTCTTGAGGGCAAGGGCCTCGTCACCTTCGACTCCTCGGGCATCGGCGAGCAGCCGGTGTCCTGGCCGTCGCGCGCCGAGCAGGCCAACGGCAAGACCAGCCCCGAAGAACTGATCGCCGCCGCCCACTCCAGCTGCTTCTCCATGGCCCTCTCCCACGGCCTGGCCGGCGCCGGCACCCCGCCCACCCGGCTGGAGACCAAGGCCGACGTCACCTTCCAGCCCGGCGAGGGCATCACCGGCATCCACCTCACCGTGCGCGGCGAGGTGCCCGGCCTGGACGCGCAGGGCTTCCAGTCGGCCGCCGAGGACGCCAAGAAGAACTGCCCGGTCAGCCAGGCCCTCGCCGGCACGACCATCACCCTCACCGCGGAACTCGCCTGATCCGCCGGGACCTCGGTGCCGCGCCCCGCTCCGGAGCGCGGCACCGATGCCCCCCCCCGGGCCGCGCGCGACCGGCCCTCACAGCCGGGCGCGGTACTCCCGCAGGATCTCCCGCGTACGCCGCGCCGAGGCGGCCCGGGCCGTCATGTGGTCCAGCACCTCCAGGTGCGCGGCGACCTCCTGGCGCGCGTCCAGGTACAGGGCGCCGGTCAGGTACTCGGTGAACACCATGTCCGGCAACTCCGGCTCGGCGAACCGGAACAGTGTGAACGGCGCGTACGTCCCCGGGTGCGGGCCCGCCGCGAACTCGGCGATCTGGAGCGTGATCCCGTCCCGTCCGGCGTACTCCAGCAGCCGGTCCAGCTGGTCGCGCAGCACATCGGGGGAGACGCTCACCGGACGCCTGAACACCGTCTCGTCCATGATCACCCACAGGTGCGGGGGATTCTCGCGCTCCAGTAGCCGCTGCCGCTCCATCCGCAGCGACACGTGCCGCTCGATGGCGTGCGGCTCGGTCTGCCCGATCGTCCCCGCCTCCAGCACCGCCCGGGCGTACGCCTCCGTCTGGAGCAGACCGGGCACGAAGTGCGGCTCGTAGGAGCGGATGATGCGGGCGGCGCCCTCCAGGCTGACGTACAGGCTGAACCAGTCCGGCAGCACATCGTGGAACCGCTGCCACCAGCCCGGCTGGTTGGCCTCCTCGGCCAGCCGCACGAACGCGGCCGCCTCCTCCCGCGGCACCCCGTAGGTGTCCAGCAGCATCTGCAAGTACGGTATTTTCAGGGCGACTTCGGCCGTCTCCATGCGTCGTACCGTCGCCGCCGCCACCCGCAGCACCCGGGCGGCCTCCTCGCGGCCGAGCCCCGCGGCCTCCCGCAGTTCCTGCAACCGCTTGCCGAGCACCACCTGGCCCACGGTGGGCGCAGCCCGCCGCTCACTCACGCCACGCCCTCCCCTGTGCGCCGCCCTACGCGCGCAGCAGTCTGTCACGCGGGACCGGATCGCACAGCAGATCGACCGGACGAAAGGATCACAGCATGGTCAACCCACAAGCGTGTGCAGGTACTTGGTGGTCGCCGCGTCCGCGGGCAGGAACGTCTCGATGGCCAGTTCGGCGACGGTGATGTCCATCGGCGTGTTGAAGGTGGAGATGGAGGACACGAAGGACAGGACGCGGCCCTCGTGCTCGATCCGCATCGGCAGCGCGAAGTACGGCACCGGCTCGTCCGGCTCCTCGCCCGGCGCGTCCTCGGGCACCGGATACGCCGTCACCTCCTCGTACAGCGCGCGGAGTTGGTCCGAGCGGTGCAGGGCGAGCTGGCGTTCCATCTGGACCAGCAGATGCCCGCGCCACTCCCGCAGGTTCCGGATCCGCGGCGCGAGTCCCTCGGGGTGCAGCGTCAGCCGCATCGCGTTCGGCGCCGGCCGCAGCAGTTCCTCGGGCACCCCGTCCAGCAGCATCGCGATGCCCCGGTTGGCGGCGACGACGGTGTACCCCGCGTCCACCACCAGCGCCGGATACGGCTCGTAGCCCTGGATGAGCCGCTCCATGCCGTCGCGCAGCGCGGCCAGCGCGGGATCGTCCAGCGGGGTCTCCGGATAGCGCGGGGCGTAACCGGCGGCCAGCAGCAGCGCGTTGCGCTCCCGCACCGGCACGTCCAGGTGCTCGGCGAGCCGCAGCACCATCTCCTCGCTCGGCCGGGACCGGCCGGTCTCCACGAAGGAGATGTGCCGGGCGGAGGAGTCCGCCCGCAGGGCCAGCTCCAGCTGGGAGATGCGGCGCCGCTCCCGCCAGGCGCGCAGCAGCGGTCCCACCCCCTTGCCGTCGGTGGCGGTGGACACGGAGGCTTCGGCGGCGACCATGGTCATGCCCCGACCCTAAACGAGAAGCGCGCACCACCACGACCGGCCGTGCCCCGCCGCGTCGCCCGCGTGGCCCGGGCCCGCGCGTGGCAGGCTGAGATCCCGTCCCGTGCCTTCCCGAAGGGAGACCGTGCCATGGCCGTCGAACCGCTGTCGCAGAAGGAGATCGAGGAGCGGCTCGCCGAACTCCCCGCATGGTCCGCGGACGGCGGCCGGCTCACCCGCACCTACCGGCTCGCCTCGCACTTCGCCGCGGCCGCCCTGGTCGTCCACATCGCCCGTATCCAGGACGAGCTGGACCACCACTCCGACTGCACCCTCGGCTACCACAGCGTCGCCCTCGCCGTCACCACCCACAGCGCCGGCGGAGCCCTCACCGAGAAGGACTTCACGCTCGCCCGGAAGGTGGAGGACATCGCCCCGAGCCACAACGCACACTGAGGGCCGTGCTCGATTACGACAAGGAAGCCGACGCCTACGACGCCTCCCGCGGCGGCGAGGCCCGCGCCCAAGCCGCCGCGGCCGCCGTCCTCGGGCTCATACCCGACGGTCCCCGCCGCCTCCTCGACCTCGCCTGCGGCACCGGCATCGTCACCCGCGAGATCGCCGTCGGCCGCCCCGCGCTCCGGGTGACCGGCGCGGACCTCGCCCCCGCCATGACCCGGATGGCCGCCGCCCGCCTGCCCGGCGCGGTCGTCCGCGCCGACAGCCGCCGGCTGCCCTTTCCCGCCGCCACCTTCGACGCCGTCACCAGCATCTGGCTGCTGCACCTGCCGGACGGCCCCGAGGAGGTGCGCGCCGTCGTCGCCGAGTGCGCCCGCGTCCTGCGGCCCGGCGGGGTGTACGTCACCACCGTCGACAAGGCCGCCGCACACGACGTGGGCAGCGACATCGACGCCGTCCTCGCCGACCGCCCGGTACGGCCCGCCGAGGACGCCGCGGACAAGGTCACCGCGTACGCCGCCCGGCACGGGCTCACCCCCGCCGGCCGGGCCGTCTTCCGGGGCGTCGGCCAGGGCCGCAGCCGCCGCGGCACCATCGCCGACCTGCGCCGCGGCTGGTTCACCCGGCTGCCTCCCGACGACCCCCGCACCGAGCGCTACGCCGCCCGTCTCGCCGGGCTCCCGGACCAGGACCGGCGCCGCCCGGACCCGCTCTTCACCCTGTGCGCCTTCCGCAAACCGATCATGGACCGATCTCCGGTCATCTCCGGACGGCGCACGGCCCGGCCGTCGTAAGAGACACGTCAAAGCGAGCCGCGCCGCCGTAAGAGGGCCGTCAACGGGGGTCCGGATCCGGCCAGGGGAGAGGTTTCCTCGGAGCGTCCGTTGTTCCGAGACTCATCCCAGGAGTTCACGATGGCCGATCTGGCCTTCGTCGTCACCATGGTCGCGGCCTTCGCGCTCGTGGTCCTCGTCGCCAGGGGGGTGACGAAGCTGTGACCGCCGAGAACATCGTCGGCCTGGTCGTGGCCGTCGCCCTCCTGGGTTATCTCGTCCTCGCCCTGATTTACCCGGAGAGGTTCTGAGACGGCATATGGGTCCCGTACTGGCAGGCGTGCTCCAGCTACTCGCCCTCACCGGCGCTCTCGCACTCGTCTACGTTCCCCTGGGCACCTACATGGCCCGGGTCTACTCCTCCCGCCGGCACCTGCGGGTGGAACGCTGGTTCTACCGGGGCATCGGAGCCGACCCGGACGCCGAGATGACCTGGCCCGCGTATCTGCGGGCCCTGCTCGCCTTCTCGGCCGTGAGCGTCCTGTTCCTCTACCTCCTCCAGCGCCTGCAGGGCTTCCTGCCCGGCTCGCTGGGCTTCGCCTCGGTGAGCCCGTCGCAGTCGTTCAACACGGCCGTCTCGTTCGTGACCAACACCAACTGGCAGTCGTACTCCGGTGAGCAGACGATGGGGCACGTCGTGCAGACCGCCGGTCTGGCCGTGCAGAACTTCGTCTCCGCCGCCGTCGGAATGGCCGTCGCGGTGGCGCTCGTACGCGGCTTCTCCCGCTCCCGTACCGGTGAACTCGGCAACTTCTGGTCCGACCTGGTGCGCGGCACCCTGCGCGTCCTCCTGCCGGTCGCCGCCGTCGCCACGGTGGTCCTGGTCGCGTGCGGGGCGATCCAGAACTTCTCCGGCATCCACGAGGTCGGCCAGTTCATGGGCGGCTCGCAGCAGTGGAACGGCGGCGCGGTCGCCTCCCAGGAAGCCATCAAGGAACTGGGTACCAACGGCGGCGGCTACTTCAACGCCAACTCGGCCCACCCCTTCGAGAACCCCACGCCGTTCACCAACCTCCTCGAGATCTTCCTGATCCTCGTCATCCCGTTCTCCCTGACCCGCACCTTCGGTGTGCTGACCGGCTCGGCACGCCAGGGCTACGCCATCCTCGCCACCATGGGCACCATCTGGCTCGGGTTCACCGCGCTGATGATGGCGACCGAGTTCGCCCACCACGGCCCGGCGCTCCAGGCCGCGGGCGGTGCCCTGGAGGGCAAGGAGGTCCGCTTCGGCGTCGGCGGCTCCTCGATCTTCGCGGTGGCCACGACGCTGACCTCGACCGGTGCGGTGGACTCCTTCCACTCCTCCTTCACCGGCCTCGGCGGGGGCATCACCATGCTCGGCATGATGCTGGGCGAGATAGCGCCCGGCGGCGTCGGCTCCGGCCTCTACGGCATCCTCGTCATGGCGGTGATCGCGGTCTTCATCGCCGGTCTCATGGTCGGCCGCACCCCCGAGTACCTGGGCAAGAAGATCGGCGCGCGCGAGATGAAACTCGCCGCCTGCTACATCCTCGTCACGCCGGCACTCGTGCTGGTCTTCACCGCCGCGTCGATGGCGTTGCCGACCCCGCCGAACTCCGCGCTCAACCCCGGCGCGCACGGCTTCTCCGAGGTGCTGTACGCCTTCACCTCCGCGGCGAACAACAACGGTTCGGCCTTCGCCGGTCTGAACGCCAACACCGACTGGTTCAACACCATGACCGGACTGGCGATGCTGCTGGGCCGCTTCGTGCCGATGGTGTTCGTGCTGGCGCTGGCCGGCTCGCTCGCCGGGCAGCGGCCGGTGCCGGTCACGGCGGGCACCCTGCGCACCGAAAAGCCGTTGTTCACCGGCCTGTTGGTCGGCGCGATCCTGATCATCACCGGTCTCACGTACTTCCCGGCGCTCGCGCTGGGACCGCTCGCCGAAGGGCTTGCGTGATGACGACCCGAACGGAAAGCCACGAGGACGCGATGTCCACTTCCACCCTTGCGCCCCACCAGGACGCGCCCGCCGGGCAGCGGCCCGCGGAGAGCCGCGTCGGGGCCGGTCTCTTCGATCCCGGGCAGCTGGTCACGTCCCTGCCCCAGGCGCTGCGCAAGCTCGACCCCCGGGTGATGGTGAAGTCCCCCGTGATGTTCGTGGTGTGGATCGGATCGGTCCTGACCACCGTCTTCTCCTGCACCGATCCGGGCGACTGGTTCGGCTGGACCATCAGCGCCTGGCTGTGGCTGACGGTCGTCTTCGCCAACCTCGCGGAGGCGGTCGCCGAGGGCCGCGGCAAGGCCCAGGCCGACACGCTGCGCAAGGCGAAGACCGACACCGTCGCCCGCCGGCTCACCGGCCAGGCCGAGGAACGAATACCGGGCACCGGGCTGGTCATCGGCGACCTGGTGGTCTGCGAGGCCGGCGACATCATCCCCGGCGACGGCGATGTCGTCGAGGGTGTCGCCTCGGTGGACGAGTCGGCGATCACCGGCGAGTCCGCACCGGTCATCCGCGAGTCCGGCGGCGACCGCAGCGCCGTCACCGGCGGCACCAAGGTGCTGTCCGACCGGATCGTCGTACGGATCACCACCGAGCCCGGCGACACCTTCATCGACCGCATGATCCGCCTGGTCGAGGGCGCGGCCCGGCAGAAGACCCCCAACGAGATCGCCCTCAACATCCTGCTGGCCTCGCTGACCATCGTCTTCCTGCTGGCCTGCGCCACCCTGCCGCCGTTCGCCGACCACGCGGGCACCCATCTGACCCTGGTGGTCCTGGTGGCCCTGCTGGTCTGCCTGATCCCGACCACGATCGGCGCGCTGCTCTCCGCGATCGGCATCGCCGGCATGGACCGCCTGGTCCAGCGCAATGTGCTCGCCATGTCGGGCCGCGCGGTGGAGGCGGCGGGCGACGTCTCCACCCTGCTCCTGGACAAGACCGGCACCATCACCCTCGGCAACCGCCAGGCCGCCGAGTTCGTTCCGGTCGCGGGCACCACCGAGGCCGAGGTCGCCGACGCCGCCCAGCTGTCCTCCCTCGCCGACGAGACGCCCGAGGGCCGCTCGGTCGTCGTCCTGGCCAAGGAGCGGTACGGGCTGCGCGAACGCCACCAGGGCGAACTCGCGAACGCCGAGTGGATCGCCTTCACCGCCCAGACCCGGATGTCCGGGGTGGACGTCGCCGGGCGCAGGGTCCGCAAGGGCGCCGCCGCTTCGGTCGTCGCCTGGGTGAAGGAGCAGGGCGGCGACGCCGGCGCCGACGCCGACCGGATCGCCGACCGGATCTCCGAGGCCGGCGGCACCCCCCTGCTCGTCGCCGTGCACGACGCACGCGGCGCCCGCGTCCTCGGCGTCATCCACCTCAAGGACGTCGTCAAGGAGGGCATGCGGGAACGGTTCGAGGAACTGCGCCGCATGGGCATCAAAACGGTGATGATCACCGGCGACAACCCGCTGACCGCGAAGGCGATCGCGCGGGAGGCGGGCGTGGACGACTTCCTCGCCGAGGCCACCCCCGAGGACAAGATGGCCCTCATCAAGCGCGAGCAGGCGGGCGGCAAACTGGTCGCGATGACCGGCGACGGCACCAACGACGCCCCGGCCCTCGCGCAGGCGGACGTCGGCGTGGCGATGAACACGGGCACGTCGGCCGCCAAGGAGGCCGGCAACATGGTCGACCTCGACTCCAACCCGACCAAACTGATCGAGATCGTCGAGATCGGCAAGCAACTCCTCATCACTCGGGGCGCGTTGACGACGTTCTCCATCGCCAACGACGTCGCCAAGTACTTCGCGATCATCCCGGCGCTGTTCGCCGCCGTCTACCCGGGCCTGGACAAGCTCAACATCATGCAGCTGTCCTCGCCGAGCTCCGCGATCCTGTCGGCCGTCGTCTTCAACGCGCTGATCATCGTCGCGCTGGTGCCGCTGTCCCTGCGGGGCGTGCGGTACCGGCCGATGAGCGCGGACCGGATGCTGCGCCGCAACCTCGCCGTCTACGGCATCGGCGGCCTGATCGCCCCGTTCCTCGGCATCAAAATCATCGACCTGCTCATCTCGCTGATCCCCGGGATCGGGTGAAGGACATGACCAACTCCTTTGCGAACACCGCCCGTCTGCTCACCGCGGGCCTGCGCGCCCTGATCGTCCTCACGGTGCTCACCGGCGTGATCTACCCGCTGGCCCTCACCGGGGTCGCCCAGGGGCTCTTCCCCCACCAGGCCAACGGCTCCGAGATCCGCTCGCACGGCAAGGTCGTCGGGTCCTCCCTCATCGGCCAGCAGGGCTACGGCCCGCAGTACTTCCAGCCCCGCCCGGCCGGCGGCCTCGGCAGCAACTCCCTCAACACGCGGTACAAGCTGGAGGTCTCGGGAGCGACCAACCTGGCCGCCGACAACCCGAAACTCGTCCAGGCGGTCGAGGCCGCCAAGGCGAAGATCGTCAAGGACAACTCCGTGCCCGGGTACACCGTGCGTCCCTCCCAGGTCCCCGCCGACGCCGTCACCTCCTCCGGCTCCGGTCTCGACCCCGACATCTCCCCGGCCTACGCCGACCTCCAGGTCCACCGGGTCGCCGCACGCAACGGGCTGCCGGTGGCCGAGGTCGACAAGCTGGTCGAGGAGCACACCACCGGCCGCACCCTCGGCTTCATCGGCGAACCCCGGGTGAACGTCCTGGAGCTCAACACCGCCCTCCGGGACCTCGTGGCCAAGGACTGAGGCGACGGCACCGCCGGGGGACGGGTCAGCGGCCCAGCCCCCGGCGGATCGCCTTCTCCACCGGCGAGTACGCCCCGTCCGGCCGGTCCAGCTCGTACGGCACCGCCGGGTCCAGCGGCGGCTGCGCCATGAAACGCGGCCGGGTGCCGCGGTGCGGCTGCGCCGCGTGCACCAGGAACGGATGGCACAGGTAGACGTCGCCGGGCTGCCCGGTGGCCAGGGCGAGCGGCCGGTGCGCGCTCGCCTCGACCAGCGCCGGCGCGATGTCCAGCCCCGACACCCCGGCCTCGCCGTACGGCTCCAGCAGCGGCGGTACGTCCAGATGCGAGCCGACCCGGATGCGGGTCGGGGCGTCCTCCGGGGTCACCTCGCTGAACAGGAACAGCATCAGCAAGGCCCGGTCCCTGGAACGCAGATTGGTGTGGTACCAGGTCGCGCCCTCGGGCAGATAGCTCCCCTCGATGTGCCAGCCGGCGTCACCCGGGTCCTCGGGGTGCGGGAAGCGCAGCGGGAACGTGCCCAGCGAATACCGGGGCACCCAGCGCCGCTCTCCCACCAGCAAGTCGAACGCCTCGTGCAGGACGGGGGAGTTGGCGGCGGCCGCGAACGGCCCCTGCGCCATGCCGGCGATCCGCACCACCGGTTCCTTCCAGCCGGCGGGATCCTGCGGGTCGTACCCGGTCTCCCGCCACAGCAGTCGGGCGCAGTCCTCGGCGACCCGTGGTGGCACCGCGCCCTCGATCTTCACGAAACCGTCGGCGAGGAACCGCTCCACCATGTCGTTGTCCATGCGGTCATCCTGGGCGACCGCGGGTGGCCGGGGCATCCGGTTTTTCCGCGGCGGGCAGGGCGCGGCGGTTTTGCCGTATCGGCAACGGAAGTTGCCATCGCGCGGTGTGCCGTCGCACTCTTGCGGCACCCGGAAGAGAGGCTGACCGCCATGGCGCACGATCACCAGCACGGCACCGAGCACGGCCATGGGCAGGGCCACGGTCACGGTCACGGACACGGCAACGGCACGGACATCGACTGGAACGAGATGGCCCCGCTGCTGGAGGCCCAGGCGGAGCTGTTCGGCCCGCTGTACGAGCAGGCCCTCGGCTGGCTCGCCGACGAGGTCCCCGAGCCGGGGCTGATCGTGGACGCGGGCAGCGGACCCGGAGTGCTGTCGTGCCTGTTCGCCCGGACCTTCCCCGGCGCCCGGGTCGTCGCCGTGGACGGCACCGCCCCGCTGCTGGACCGCGCCCGTGCCCGCGCCGCCGACCAGGGCTTCGGCGACCGCTTCGACACCCTCACCGGAGAACTCCCCGAGGTACTGGAGAAGCTGGAGCAGCCGGCCGGTCTGCTGTGGGCGAGCCGCAGCCTGCACCACCTCGGCGACCAGCGGGCCGCGCTCACCGCGTTCGCCCGCCGCCTCGCCCCCGGTGGCACCCTGGCCATCCTCGAAGGCGGCCTGCCGTCCCGTTTCCTGCCCCGGGACATCGGGATCGGCCGCCCGGGCCTCGGAGCACGGCTCGACGCGCTGGAGGAGGAGTGGTTCGCCCGGATGCGCGCCGAACTGCCGGGTTCCGTCGCCGAGATCGAGGACTGGCCCGCGCTGCTGACCGCAGCGGGCCTGCGGCACACCGGGACCCGCAGCTTCCTGCTGGACCTGCCCGCCCCGGCCACCGACCGGACCCGCTCCTACGTCGCGGCCTCCCTCGGCCGGCTGCGCGACGGCTTCGGCGACGCGCTGACCGCCGAGGACCGGGACACCCTGGACCGTCTGCTGGATCCCGCCGACCCCGCGAGCGTCCATCGGCGGCCGGACGTCTTCGTGCTGTCCGCGCACACGGTGCACACGGCGGTACGACCCGTCTGAAGCCGCGTGGCAGGCGCTTGACTTCGAGAGTGCTCCACGTGATGGACTCCCCGGAGTTCGGCATCGGGGTGACACCGGTCGCCCCCGGCCGGGCGGAGACCCCCTTCTGGGACGGCTACGGCAGCCTGCCCCCAGGGCGCCTTCCGACCGCCGAGCAGATCGCCGACTCCGTCGTCTGGGCGATCCGGCAGCCGGCCGGGGTCGACGTCGACACCGTGGTCGTACGCCCGCTGGGTCAGCCCAACTGACGGGCGGCCGGCCTCAGTTGTTGGCCAGGAACTGCTTGGCCAGCTGGTCACCGAGGGAGACGGCGGCGCTGTGGCTCTCGATGGGGGAGACCTTGGAGTTCTTGAACAGGATGTAGGTCACGCCCGAGTCCGCCCCGCCGGTCGCCGGGTCGGGGTCGATGCCCAGCGCCTTGGCGGTGGCGTACGACGCCTCGCCGATGATGTCCTGGGGGCCGGTGTCGCCGACGACGGCGTACTCCACCTTGTTGTCGTAGATCACGGCGACCACGCCGCCGCCCTTGATCCCGGCGTCGGAGTAGTTCCAGATGCCGCTGGTGCTGGGCACCACCACGTAGGGCAGCGACTCGGACTTCAGCGGCTTGCCGTCCGACTGGTGGAAGGCGGTGTCGTCCTGGAACCAGGGGTCGCGGTCCTCGTTGCAGTTGGTGGTGCGCTGGCCGTCGCAGTCGATGTCCATGTCGGCCTTCCAGAACACCGCGCCGTTCTTGCCGCACACGGGGACCGTGGCCGAGGTCTCCTCGTCGGTCTTGTACTTGCCGCTGGATATCTGCGAGCAGGACTTGACCTTGGCGAGCAGGTCGGCCGCGCTGACCGAGCCCTCCTGGGCGGTCTTGGGGGCGGGCGTGGCGAGCGCGTTCGCGGGCATCAGGCCGGCGGCGAGCAGGGCGGCCCCGGAGGCCATGGCGAGGGTCAGTGTTCGAAGACGCACTGTGGGGGACCCTTCTGTTAGGAAAGTTTCCTTACCGGGCCGCACCACCGTGGCGTAGCTGCCATGCTCGCGTCAACCCTCGGGTTGCCAACTCCCGAAACTCATGCGGATTGCGGCGGTTTGCTCCGATGGCAAGACTGGAGTCACCGGACGGATCGGCAACTGTCCGACAGCGCGTCGGCGGTGTCCGCACCCGGGAGGCGAGGCGTCATGTTCGTTCGCACCGTGTACGCGACCGGTGACCCGGCCCGGCTGGACTCGGCCCTGCGCGCCCTGGACAGCCAGGGCCGCGATCTGCTGGAGGAACGGCCCGGCTACCGGGGCGCGGGCGTCTTCGTCGACCGGGAGCTGGGCAAACTGCTCACGCTGAGCTGGTGGGAGTCCGAGGAGGCGCAGGCCAACAGCGACGAGGTGATGCGCGAGCGGCGGCCGGCGCTGCTGGAGCCGTTCGCGGCCTCCGTGGCGGTCGAGCACTACTGGGCCGCCGTCTACCACGCCCTGCCGCGGCCCGTCGTCGACGGCGCACTGCGCGTCGCGCGGCTGGAATTCGATCCCAGGGACGCGGACCTGCTCGCCGACACCTTCCACACGGCGGCGCTGCCCCGGCTGGAGAACGTGCCCGGTCTGGCCCGCACGGCCCTCCTCCTGGACCGCGAACGCGGCCGCGGCCTCGCGGGCACCCTCTTCACCGACCGGCACGCCCTGGCGGCCTCCCGCGCGGCCCAGGCCGCCGTCCGTCACGAGGGCGCCGCCAAGGCCCATGTCTCGGTGGTCGCCCTGGAGGAGTTCGACGTCGTCCACGCCGACGCCCACACCGTCTGAACGCGCCGTCCGGACACGGCGCGAGCCGGCCGCGGCACCGGGTGCCCCGGTGTGCGGCCGGCTCGTGGCGGGCGTCAGGCCATGTCGAACGTCGCCGGGTCGGGACCGATCCGCCGGTCCTCGTTGAGCGCGCCGATCGCCGCCAGATCCTCGTCGTCCAGGTGGAAGTCGAACACTTCGATGTTCTCCTTGATCCGCGACGGCGTCACGGACTTCGGGATCACGATGGTGCCCTGCTGGATGTGCCAGCGCAGTACCACCTGGGCGGGAGTGCGGTTGTGCTTCTGCCCGATGGCCACGATCGCCGGCACCTCGAGCAGCCCCTTGCCCTGGCCGAGCGGCGACCACGCCTCGGTCGCGATGCCCAGCTCCGCGTGGTA
The DNA here is from genome assembly GCF_051980735.1 of Streptomyces sp. SCPE 10. NCBI lineage: Bacteria > Bacillati > Actinomycetota > Actinomycetes > Kitasatosporales > Streptomycetaceae > Streptomyces > Streptomyces sp. SCPE 10. The sequence continues at coordinate 6,395,397 of NZ_CP197069.1, forward strand.
CTCCCGTGCCGCGTGCTGCTGCAGGTGGGGGTGCAGCTCGATCTGGTTGACCGCCGGGATGACGGAGGTCTCGGCGGTCAGCCGACGCAGGTGCTCCGGAAGGAAGTTGGACACGCCGATGGCACGGGCCCGGCCGTCGGCGTACAGCTTCTCGAGCGCCTTGTAGGTGTCGACATAGGTGTCCCTGGCGGGCAGCGGCCAGTGGATCAGGTAGAGGTCGACGTAGTCGAGTCCCAGCTTGGTGAGCGACGTGTCGAAGGCGCGCAGCGTGGCGTCGTACCCGTGGTCGCTGTTCCAGAGCTTGGTGGTGACGAAGACGTCTTCGCGGGGCAGACCGGAGGCCGCGATGGCCCGGCCGGTGCCTTCTTCGTTGCCGTAGGCCGCGGCGGTGTCGATGCTGCGGTACCCGGCCTCCAGTGCGGTGGCGACGGCCCGCTCGGCCTCGTCGTCCTGCACCTGCCACACGCCGAACCCCAGCTGGGGCATCTCGACGCCGTTGTTGAGGATGATCGGGGGGACCTTGCTGCTCACGAGCTCGTTGATCCTTCGCTTGTCGACAAGTGGTACTCCTATCCTCAACGATCACACACCGAAGAGCATTCCTGACCCGCGCACATTGTCACGTTTTGTACAGCGCTTCGACCTCGCGTTCGTACGCCTTCTCGATCGCCTTGCGCTTCAGTTTCAGCGACGGCGTCAGCAGGCCGTGCTCCTCGGTGAACGGCTGCGCCAGTATCCGGAAGGTGCGGATCGACTCGGCCTGCGAGACCAGGGTGTTGGCGGCGACCACCGCACGCCGCACCTCGGTCTCCAGATCCGGGTCGCGCACCAGCTGCGCGGGCGCCATCGGCGGCTTGTTGCGCATCTGGAGCCAGTGTTCGACGGCCTCCTGGTCGAGGGTGACCAGGGCGGCGATGTAGGGGCGGTCGTTGCCGACCACGATGCACTGGCTGATCAGCGGATGGTCGCGGACCCGCTCCTCCAGCACCCCGGGCGAGACGCTCTTGCCGCCGGAGGTCACCAGGATCTCCTTCTTGCGGCCGGTGATCGTCAGATAGCCGTCCTCGTCCAGGGAGCCCAGGTCGCCGGTGGCCAGCCAGCCGTCGTGCAGCGACTCGTCGGTGGCCTTCGGGTTGTTGAGGTAGCCCTGGAAGACGTTGCCGCCGTGCAGCCACACCTCCCCGTCGTCCGCGATGTGCACGGTCACGCCGGGGATCGCCTGGCCGACGGTGCCGTACCGGGTGCGCTCGGGCGGGTTCGCGGTCGCCGCGGCGGTCGACTCCGTCAGCCCGTACCCCTCGTAGATCTGCACGCCCGCGCCGGCGAAGAACAGTCCCAGGCGGCGGTCCATCCCGGAGCCACCGGACATCGCATTCCGTATGCGACCGCCCATCGCGGCCCGGACTTTCGCATACACCAGCTTGTCGAACAGCTGGTGCTGCATCCGCAGCCCCGCCGTCGGGCCCGGCCCCACGCCCCACGCCTTCGCCTCGACGGCCTCCGCGTAACGCACCGCGACATCGACGGCCTTCTCGAACGGCCCCGCCTTGCCCTCCTTCTCCGCCTTGCGACGGGAGGCGTTGAACACCTTCTCGAAGATGTAGGGCACCGCCAGGATGAACGTCGGCCTGAAGGCCTGGAGGTCGGGCAGCAGCGCGGCGGCGTTCAGCTGCGGCTGGTGGCCGAGGCGGACCCGGCCGCGGATCGTGGCGACCTCCACCATGCGCCCGAAGACATGCGCGAGCGGCAGGAACAGCAGCGTGGAGGCCTCGTCCCCGCGCTTGGAGTGGAACACCGACTCCCAGCGCCCCACCACGTTGTCCGCCTCGAACATGAAGTTCCCGTGCGAGAGCACGCACCCTTTGGGGCGGCCCGTGGTGCCCGACGTGTAGATCACGGTGGCCACCGACTCCGGGCTGACCGCCTGCCGATGCCGGTGCACCACGTCGTCGTCGAGATGCGCCCCGGCGTCGTACAGCTCCTGCACACAGCCCGCGTCCAGCTGCCACAGCTGCCGCAGCCGGGGCAGCCGGCCGATCACCGTGGCGATGGTCATCGCGTGGTCCTCGTGCTCCACGACCGCCGCCGTCACCTCGGCGTCGTAGAGCATCCAGAAGCACTGCTCGGCCGACGACGTGGGGTAGACGGGCACCACCTGGGCGCCGATCGTCCACAGGGCGAAGTCGAAGAGGGTCCACTCGTAGCGGGTGCGGGACATGATCGCGACCCGGTCGCCGAACCGGATCCCGCTCGCCAGCAGCCCCTTGGCCAGGGCGAGGACCTCGTCACGGAACTCGGCGGCGGTCACATCGCGCCACTGCCCGTCGGCGTCCTTGCGGCCGAGGGCGACCCGCTCCGGGTCCGTCAGGGCGTGCTCGAAGACGGCATCGGCCAGGCCACCCACCGGCGGTGCCGACGTGAGAGGCGGGTTCGTGAACTCGCGCAATCCTCGCTCCCCGATCCTCGCTGCCTGATTGCGCCGGTGATGCTCGGCACAGCGCCGTGAAAGCTACCTCACACCCCGACCGGAGGGGAGGGGGGCGGAAACCGAGCAAAGCGCGCCATTCGCCCTGCCGGTGCCCCGGAAATGCGCGCACATGGGTAAGGGACGGACACGCTACCGACGGGTCAGTAAGTTTCGGGGGCGTAATCTCCACCGAATCTGTACGCGCCGATTACGGCTCCGTACAGAGCGATTACGGCCATGAACCCGCCGTACGGAGAACGCGGACGGCCCCGGAGCCCATCGCCGGCCTCGCCCCAGGAGGACAGCGGGCCCGGGGACGGACGAGAGCCCCCTGCGGCAGCGCCGCACCGGCGCGGGCGGGCGGGTCAGCCCCCGGGGCGCCGCAGCCGCTCCCCGCCCGCGAGGACGGCCGCCGCCAGGGCGTCCGCCGCCTCCTGGGCGCCGGGCCTGCGGTGACCGTGGACCAGGACGAAGTCGACCTTGCCCAGCTCCGGCAGCCCCGAACGCTCCGGCAGCCGGAACAGGCCCGGCGGGATCAGCCGCCGCGAGTGCGCCATCACCCCGAGCCCCGCGCGGGCCGCGGCGATCAGCCCGTTGAGACTGCCGCTGGTGCAGACGATCCGCCAGCCGCGCCCCTGCCGCTCCAGCGCCTCCAGGGCACGGGCCCGGGTGATGCCGGGCGGCGGATACACGATCAGCGGGACCGGCCGGTCGGCGTCCAGACGCAGCCGCTCGGCGCCGATCCACACCAGGTCGTCGCGCCACACCAGTGCTCCGCGCGGGTCCTCCGGGCGCCGCTTGGCCAGCACCAGGTCCAGCTTCCCGGCGGCCAGCTGCTCGTGCAGGGTCCCGGACAGCTCCACGGTCAGCTCCAGGTCGACCTCCGGGTGGTCGTAGCGGAAGCCCTCCAGGATCTCCGGCAGCCGGGTCAGCACGAAGTCCTCCGACGCGCCGAACCGCAGCCGCCCGCGCACCCGGGTCCCGGTGAAGAACGCAGCCGCCTGCTCGTGCACCTCCAGGATCCGGCGCGCGAAGCCCAGCATGGCCTCGCCGTCCTCGGTCAGCTCCACCGAGTGGGTGTCCCGGGAGAACAACGGGCGCCCGGCCGCGTCCTCCAGCCGGCGCACCTGCTGGCTCACCGTGGACTGGCGCAGCCCAAGCCGCCGGGCGGCCTGGGTGAAGCTCAGCGTCTGGGCGACGGCGAGGAAGGTACGCAGCTGCGTCGGGTCGTACACACCACCAGCGTACGACGGTTATCGGGGTTTGTGATGACAGTGAGAGTGGTATACGGGATTCCCGATCGGGGTGGGGGAGGGGATCATGAGGAGGGGCCCCGGGGCCCGGACCGGAACGCCGTCGCACAACCCATCGGAGCACCGTGACACGCCTGCGCTGGCCGAATTGGATGCCGATCGACCCGTACATCGTGCTGTTGCTCGGCACGGTGGGTCTCGCCGCGCTGTTCCCGGCACGGGGCACCGGCGCCACCGTGGCCTCCGGAGCGTCGACCGCCGCGATCGCCTTCCTGTTCTTCCTCTACGGCGCCCGTCTGTCCACCCGGGAGGCACTCGACGGACTGCGCCACTGGCGGCTCCATGTCACCGTGCTGGCCTGCACCTTCGTCGTCTTCCCGCTGCTCGGCCTCGCCGCGCGCGCGGCCGTGCCGGTGCTGCTCACCCAGCCGCTCTACCAGGGGCTGCTGTTCCTGACCCTGGTGCCGTCCACCATCCAGTCGTCCATCGCCTTCACCTCCATCGCGCGCGGCAACGTGCCCGCCGCGATCTGCGCCGGGTCCTTCTCCTCCCTGGTCGGCATCGTCCTCACCCCCTTGCTGGCGGCCGGGCTGCTGGGCAACAGCGGCGGCGGGTTCTCCGCGCACTCCCTGGTCGACATCGTGCTGCAACTGCTGGTGCCGTTCATTGCCGGGCAGGTGCTGCGGCGCTGGATCGGTCCCTTCGTCGCCCGGCACAAGAAGGTCCTCGGACTGGTCGACCGCGGCTCCATCCTGCTGGTCGTCTACGCCGCGTTCAGCGAGGGCATGGTCCAGGGCATCTGGCACCAGGTCAGCCCCGCGCGGCTCGGCGCGCTCCTCCTGGTGGAGGCCGCCCTGCTCGCGGTGATGCTGGTGCTGACCTGGTACGGAGCCAGGGCGCTGGGCTTCGGCCGGGGGGACCGGATCGCCATCCAGTTCGCCGGCTCCAAGAAGTCCCTCGCCTCCGGCCTGCCCATGGCGAGCGTTCTCTTCGGCGCCCACGCCTCCCTGGCCGTGCTCCCGCTGATGCTCTTCCACCAGATGCAGCTGATGGTGTGCGCGGTCATCGCCAAGCGGCGCGCCCGGGACCTGCCGGAGGAGGACGCCGGCGCCGACGGGTCGGCCGCACCCGCGGCCGAGGGGCGGTCACAGGACCGGGTCCTTCGGTGACGGCGGTGGTGACGGCGTTCGGCTGAGACGCGGCTCGCCGGCGTGTTCACGGGCACAGGACGACCTTGCCGAGGTTGGCCCTCGACTCGATCAGCGCGTGCGCCCGTGCCGCCTCCTCCAGCGGGAACCGGGCGTGGACGACGGGCCGGACGGCGCCCTCGTGGCACAGCCGCCACAGCTCACGGCGCCACTCCTCGTACAGCTCGGGCTGGCCGCGGGCGATCAGCGCCATCTGGAAGCCGATCACCGACTTGGCGCCCACCAGCAGGTCGTAGGCCCGGAGTGTGCCGCCGCCCGAGCTGTAGGCGACCAGCCGGCCGTGCGGGGCGAGGGCGGCGAGGGCGGGGGTCAGCAGGTCACCGCCGACCGCATCCACCACACAGTCGACGGGATCCCCCCAACTGTCGTCGGAATACTGTATGCAGTCGTCCGCACCCAGGGAGCGCACGAACTCCGCCTTCCCCGGAGCCGACACGGCCCCCACCACCCGCCCCGCGCCCCGCGCCCGCGCCAACTGCACCGCCAGATGCCCCACCCCGCTCGCCGCCGCCGTCACCAGCACCGACTCGCCCGGCGCCAGTCGCGCCGACGCAAGGGCGCCGAGCGCCACCAGACCGCTGCGCACCAGCGCCACCGCGTCCACCGCGTCGGCACCCGCCGGCACCGGCGAGGCCATGGCCTCCTGGAGCACCGCGTAGTCGGCGTACCCATGGCCGAAGCACAGCCCGGTCACCATGTCGCCGCTCCGGAAGCGGGTCACCCCCGGGCCGGTCGCCACCACCTCGCCCGCCAGCTCGCCGCCCAGTGCGATCGGCTCGGCGGCCTCGCGGACCTTGCGGACGACCGGCAGGGTGACCCCGATCGCCGCGCAGCGCACCAGCAGCTGCCCGGGTCCGGGCTCGGGGATGCCGGTCTCCTCCAGGAACAGCGGGCCACCGCGGGACTCGTACCGGACGCGACGCATCGCCACCTCCATCTCCACAGCCGGACGGCCCGGCGGGATCGGGTCGTGGGGGACACCCACGAAGTCGTCGGGAGGACCGACAATAGACAGCGATTCATGGGGAGGTCCAACGATTTCTCGGATAGGCTGCCGACCATGGCCGAAGCACCCCTGACCGCGATCCGCTCCCTGCCCAGCTGGCTCCTCGGCCGCGCCGCCGCCCGGGGTCGTGCCCTGGTCGCCGAGGCCCTCGCCGCGGAGGGCCTGAAGATGTGGCATCACGTGGTGCTCTCCGCCGTCCGCGACCTCGCGCCCGTCGCCCAGGCCGACCTCGCCCGGGGCGTCGCCCTCGACCCCAAGGACCTCGTCGGCATCCTCAACGACCTGCAGGACGCCGGCCTCGTCGTCCGCGCCCCCGACCTCCGCGACCGCCGCAAGAACGCCGTCTCCCTCACCGACCGGGGCGACCGGCTCCTCGTGCGCTGCGAACACGCCGCCCGCGCCGCCAACGACGAACTGCTCGCCCCGCTGACCGCGGCCGAACGCGACCGCTTCATCGACCTGTTGACCAGGATCTCCGGCACGGACCAGTGACCGTGCGGGGCCGGTGGACGACACCGGCAGGCCCGCGGACCAGCGTTCCGTCCCGGTCCATGAGCGCCGGCGAGCCGGTGCCGCCGGCGTGGGCACAGGACCATCGCTCGCCGGTCCGCCGATCGCCGCGTTCGCCGAGCACGCGGCCGGGGCGCACGGGCGCGGCTGAGGGGGGGGCTGATCGGTGCGGGCCGTGCGATCAGCCGTGCACGGCCCCCTGCGGCAGGGCGATCCGGTCCTCGCCCGCGTACACGTTCATCGAGCTGCCGCGCAGGAAACCGACGAGCGTCAGACCGGTCTCCGCGGCCAGGTCCACCGCCAGCGAGGACGGCGCGGACACGGCGGCCAGCACCGGTATCCCGGCCATCACCGCCTTCTGCGCCAGCTCGAACGAGGCCCGCCCGGAGACCAGCAGCACCGTCCGGGACAGGGGCAGCTCGCCGTTCTGCAGCGCCCGCCCCACCAGCTTGTCGACCGCGTTGTGCCGGCCCACGTCCTCCTTGACGTCCAGGAGCTCCCCGTCCTCGGTGAACAGGGCGGCGGCGTGCAGGCCCCCGGTCCGGTCGAACACCCGCTGAGCCGTCCGCAGCCGTTCGGGCAGCTCAGCCAGCAGTTCGGTGGTGACACGGAGACGGGGGCTGTCGGCGATCGGCCACCGGGCGGTGGTACGGACCGCGTCCAGGCTGGCCTTGCCGCACAGACCGCACGAGGAGGAGGTGTAGACGTTCCGCTCCAGACCGAAGTCGGGGAGGGTGACGCCCGGCGCGGTCTTCACGTCGACCACGTTGTACGTATTCGAGCCGTCCGCGGTCGCGCCCGCACAGTAGACAATATTCTGCAGATCGGACGCGGCGGCCAGGACGCCCTCGCTCACCAGGAAGCCCGCCGCGAGCGCGAAGTCGTCGCCGGGAGTGCGCATGGTGATCGCGAGCGGCTTGCCGTTCAGCCGGATCTCCAGGGGTTCCTCGGCGACGAGCGTGTCCGGCCGCGTGGAGACCGCTCCGTCCCGGATGCGGAGTACCTTGCGTCGTTCCGTGACTCGTCCCATGTCCTGATCAGTCCCGGTTCTCTACGTGCTGGGCGGCCGAAACGGCCCTTCCTACGGTGACAGCCGTGGCCACCCCGCCGACGGGGCGAGGCGGCCTTCACGATCTCATTGTCCTGCACATGGGGGACCATGCCCGGTCCCGCTGTGCGATCCCCGTGCACCGTGACCCGAGCCCGGACCCGGTGCGGCTGCGCGGAGCCGACAAATCACCTGCCCGATTCCTGTGGCTTCACGTGACGTTGTACCCGCGAGTCACTGGACAGACTGTGGCTCCCGCTACCCACGGCAACGAGGGGGACCCCGTCATGCACGGCTCGCGCATCGCCGCCATCGGCCACTACCAGCCCGCCAGGGTGCTCACCAACGACGACCTGGCCGGCCTGGTCGACACCGACGACGCGTGGATCCGCACCCGCGTGGGCATCCACACCCGTCACATCGCCGGTCCCGACGAGCCGGTGGACGAGCTAGCCGCGCACGCCGCCGCCAAGGCCCTCGCCGCCGCCGGACTCGCCCCGGCCGACATCGACCTGGTGCTGGTCGCCACCTCCACCGCGATCGAACGGTCCCCGAACACCGCCGCCCGGGTCGCCGCCCGGCTCGGCATCCCGAGCCCCGCCGCCATGGACGTCAACGTGGTGTGCGCCGGGTTCACCCACGCCCTGGCCACCGCCGACCACACCGTCCGCGCCGGCGCCGCCACCCGCGCCCTGGTGATCGGCGCCGAGAAGATGTCCGACGTCACCGACTGGACCGACCGCAGCACCTGCGTCCTCGTCGGCGACGGGGCCGGAGCCGCGGTGGTGGAGGCGTGCGCGCCGGGGGAGGAGCCGGGGATCGCCCCCGTGCTGTGGGGATCGGTGCCCGAGATGGGCCACATGGTGCGGATCGAGGGCACGCCCCCGCGGTTCGCGCAGGAGGGGCAGAGCGTCTACCGCTGGGCCACCACCCAGCTGCCCGCCATCGCCCGCCGGACCTGCGAGCGGGCCGGAATCGCCCCCGAGGACCTCGCCGGGGTCGTCCTCCACCAGGCCAACCTGCGCATCATCGAACCGCTCGCCGAGAAGCTGGGCGCCGTCAACGCGGTGATCGCCCGCGACGTCACCGCGTCCGGCAACACCTCCGCCGCCAGCATCCCCCTCGCCTTCTCCAAGCTCGTCGAGCAGGGCACTCTGGTGAGCGGGGACCCGGTACTGCTCTTCGGCTTCGGCGGCAACCTGTCGTACGCCGGTCAGGTCGTCCACTGCCCGTGAGACACGCCGCACGAACGGGTGATCGGACGGCCACCCCCTCCCGCCCGGCACACGGTGAACAGTAGTCTGCCGACAAATGACACCAATACGGGCGCCCGCGATCGCAGGGCGCGGCCGGGCGGGACCCGGCGAGGAGGGGGGAACCGTCATGTCGTCCGCGGAACTGTCACTCGGAGCGGTGGTGCCCAGGCTGGAGCGGCCGGGCCCGCTGCGCGACCGCGTCCACGAGGCGCTGCTGGATCTCATCCTCACCCACCGCCTCGCGCCCGGCCGGCACCTGGTCGAGAGTGAGCTCGCCGAGTGGCTGGGTGTCTCCCGGCAGCCGGTGCGCGAGGCGCTCCAGCGGCTCAGCGTGGAGGGCTGGATCGAGCTGCGCCCCGCACAGGGCGCGTTCGTCCATGAACCGACCGAGGACGAGGTCGACCAGTTCCTCGCCGTCCGCGCCCTCCTGGAAACCGAAGCCGCCCGGCTGGCCGCCCGCAACACCGACCCGGACGACATCGAAGCCCTCCGCGACCTCGTGGCGGAGGGCCGGCGCGCGGCGATCCCCGGGGACATCGCCAGGACGATCGCCCTCGACGCCGCCTTCCACGCCAAGGTCATGGAGATGGCCGGCAACCCGGTCCTCGCCGACCTCACCGCCCAGGTCGTCCGCCGCGTGCACTGGTATTGCGTGCCCGTCGCCGGCCCGTGCGGCAACGCCTCCTGGCATGTGCACGGCCGACTGGCCCTCGCGATCACGAGCCACGACGAGCAGAAGGCCGGCCGTCTGATGCGCGAACACACCGAGAGGCCGCAGTACGTGTACCGCCAGGCGTCCTGACTCCCGGTGCGCACCCTCTCGCGCTGCGTGCCCACCCGCCGTCCCGCCCCCAGTGGGCCGAATACGCAGGTGAAACCCACTCCGAAACCTTGGTATTGTTGTCCATGTCGCCGCGAGGGAAGCCCCTCGCAAGGCGGCAGACACCTGGTCCGGGTGGCGGAATGGCAGACGCGCTAGCTTGAGGTGCTAGTGCCCTTTATCGGGCGTGGGGGTTCAAGTCCCCCCTCGGACACCAGCTGAGACCCCTGTTGATCAGGGGTCTTCTGCTTTTCAGGGATGCGACCCGGCCGACCGGTGGCCAACGTGCTCGCCGGCGTCGCAGCCGCGCAGCAGCTCCGCGTCGTTCATGACGATCACGGGTCCGCCAGCCACTCCACCGCCGCCCCCAGGTCCGCCTGCGCGAGGTTGTCCTCGGCGAAGAAGCCGCCCACGCCCTCCGCGCCCCGAGCCGCCAGCGGAGTCACTGCGGGCGTGGAGCGGCCATGATCAGGTGGCGGAGCCGTGGAGCGCCCGGCTTCGCCGTCGGAAGCACGCGGTTGGCTGGAAAGTGACTTCGACCGTCGGGGTTTGATCTTCGAACGAGGTCCGCTTGGTGATGTTTTGACGATACGTCAGCACATTTCAAGCTCTGCCACCGGTACGTCGACAGGTCGCCAGGGCAACCAAGTCCCCTACCACACACGGACATTCGGTCGATCGGTTCACGACGAACTCCGGTAGACGGCGAACTACGCCGCCCGTCAGATCTTCTCGTGCGCCAGTGTGGCTAGCATATGCAGGTACCCGGTCGGAAGATCGTCGTCCTCTTGGCGCCCCCCTTTCCGGCCCGCGGCTGCCGTGCGTCGGCTGCCCGTTTCTCCTGATCCCATGGACCGAGGGACCGCGGAATGTCACTGCCTGCACCACTCAGTCAGCAACGGCCGACGAAGGCGCCGCGCACCTCGGCGACCGTGCCCCTGGTCGTGCTGGTGCTCGGCGCCGCGGCCGGTGGCGTGGCCGTCGCCCTGGCGCCGTCCGGGGCCGGTCCCTGGGCGCTGACCGTGGTGGCGGTCGCCTGGGTATGCCTGGCCGTGGCCGTCCTCGTCGGCCACCGGCTCGTCCGGCGGGCCCGGCACACGGCCGCCACGCACGGCTCCGAGGTCGGCCGTCTCAAGGCGCAGGCGGCACAGCTGTCGGCGGAGACCGCGCACCTGGCCAACGTGACGCTGCCCGCCGTGGCCGACCGGCTGCGCGACGGCATGAGCGCGGTCGACGCGCTGGGCGGTGTCGCCCAGCCGTCCGACCCGCAACTGGGCCGGATCGCCTATGTGTTCGCCGAAACGGTGGAGGAGCGCGTGCGGCACGCGGCCGTCCTGGACGGCGAGCGCCGGCAGGCGAGGGACGAACTGAACGAGGCGTTCGCCGCGCTGGAGCAGGTGACGCAGAAGACCCTGCCCGCCGCCGTCGCCGGGCTGCGCGAGGGCGCGTCCGCCGACACGGTGCTCGCCGAACTGGACCTGCCGCGGCTGCCGATGGTCCGTACCCCGACCGAGTCGTTCGTCCGCGAACTCGCCCGCAGCGAGCGGCGCGCCGCCGCGGCGCAGGCCGCCTCCGCCAAGGCGCTCAGCCGCGTCCAGGCCAAGACCGTCAGCATGCTCGCGGACCTGCGGGAGATGCAGGAACGACACGGCGAGGAGGTCTTCGGCGACCTGCTGAAGCTGGACCACAGCACCTCCCAGCTCGGCCTGATGACCGACCGGCTCGCGCTGCTCATGGGCGGCCGGTCCAGCCGCGCCTGGAACAAGCCGATCGTGATGGAGAGCATCCTGCGCGGCGCCGTCGGCCGGATCGCCGCCTACCAGCGGGTGCGCCTGCACTGCTCCACCACCGCCGCGATCTCCGGCTTCGCCGCCGAGGGTGTCATGCACCTCCTCGCCGAGCTGATGGACAACGCGGCGAACTTCTCCCCGCCCATCGACGAGGTGCACGTCTATGTCGAGGACCGCAGCGCCGGACTCGTCGTCACCATCGAGGACAGCGGCCTGAAGATGGCCGACGCGGCGATGCGCCGCGCCGAGGAGGCGGTGTCCGGGCGCATGACCGACCTCGCCTCGCTGCAGGGCACCCGGCTCGGCCTCGCCGTGGTCGGACGGCTCGCGGTGAAGTACGGCATCAGCGTCAACTACCGCCCCTCGTCGCGCGGCGGCACCGGCGTCGTCGTCCTGCTGCCCCCGCAGCTGATCGCCCAGCAGCGCGAGGCCGTGTCGCGCGGGACCGTCGGCCGCACCACCACCGGGACCGTGCCCACGCCGGGCCCCGTCCCCGCCGCCCCGCCCGCCCCGGCGTCCGAGCCCGCCCCGGCACACGCACCGGCGCCCGAGTCCGAAGCGCGCCCAGGCGTCCCGGAGCGGCCCGCCGTCCGGCCGGAGCCGCCCGAGCGGGGACGGCCCGGGCACGCCGCCGGCTCGACGCCGAACGGCCTGCCCGTACGCGCGCCCGGCCGCACCATGGCCGAGGCGGAGCGGGAGCGCGAGCAGCGCCGGTCGGCGTCCAACGCGGTGTCCGGGACCGCGCCCGGAACCGAGCCCGGGACGGCGGACGCGGACCGCCCGGAGCGGCGCCCGGCACGCGACGCCGGCGCGCGGTTCGGCGCCTTCCACCGCGGACGCCGGTCCGCGGGCGGCACCGCCGGGCCGGACGCCCGGTCCGCGTCCGAGCCGCCGCCCGCCTCGTAGCCGCCGCCCCCTTTCCCGTACGGCGCCCAGGGCGCCGACGCCCGCTTCCCGCCCGAGTTCATGAGATTGGAGGAACGGGCCGGTGACCGGTCAGCCGGTGCCACCGACCCACCACCCACCATGCAGACCACCGACAACAGCCTCACCTGGCTCCTCCAGAACCTCCTGGAGCGCACCCCCGGCACCCGGCACGCCCTGGCCCTGTCCCGGGACGGTCTGAAGCTCTGCTGGACCGAACACCTGACACTCGACCAGGCTGACCAGCTCGCGGCGATCTGCTCCGGCATCCAGGCACTGTCCCAGGGCGCGTCCGTGGAGTTCGGCGACGGCACCGGCGGCGTCCGGCAGTCGATGACCGAGTTCCACGGCGGCCTGCTGTTCATCGTGGAGGCCGGCGAGGGAGCGCACCTGGCGGTCGTCGCCGAGGAGGACGCCGACCCGGGCGTTGTGGGCCACCAGATGACCGAGCTGGTGGACCAGATCGGCGAACACCTGCGCGCCGAGCCCCGGGAGCCCTTTCCCGGGAGTGCCGCCTCGTGATGCGCAAGCCCGTGGACACCGGTGACCCCGACCGGCTCTACACGGTCACGGCCGGCCGGAGCCGCGCCGACGACTCCTTCGACCTGGTCACCCTGATCGTCAGCGAGTGCCGGCCCACGGCGGGCATGCAGTCGGAGCACGCCCGGATCCTGGAACTGTGCGAGCATCCCACGGCCGTCGTCGAGATCGCGGCGGAGCTGAAACTGCCCATCACGGTGGTGCGCATCCTGCTCGGGGACCTGCTCGACACCGGCCGCATCACCGCCCGCCGGCCGCGCGCGGCGCAGTCCGTCGCCTCGCTTCCCGACTCCGCCCTTCTCAAGGAGGTGCTCCATGGGCTCCGCAACCTCTGAGCTGCCCGCCCGCCGCACGCCACTGGCCGACGCGGCGGAGACCGGACTGAAGATCGTCATCGTGGGCGGATTCGGTGTCGGCAAGACGACCCTGGTCCGCTCGGTGAGCGAGATCCGGCCGCTGAACACCGAGGAGGTGATGACGCAGGCCGGCGTCGGCCTCGACGAGACCAGCGCGGTCGCGACGAAGACCACCACGACCGTGGCGTTCGACTTCGGCCGGATCAGCCTCAACGAGCGCATGGTGCTGTACTTGTTCGGCGCGCCGGGCCAGGAGCGCTTCTGGTTCCTGTGGGACCGGCTGTTCTCCGGGACGCTGGGCGCCGTGGTGCTCGTGGACACGCGCCGGATGAACGACTCCTGGTATGCGATAGACCGGCTGGAGCACCACAAGACGCCGTTCGTGGTCGCCGTCAACCGGTTCGACGACGACACCCACCGGTACTCCCTGGAGGAGATCCGCCAGGCGCTCGCGCTGTCCGAGCGGGTGCCGATGGTCGACTGCGACGCGCGGGTCCGGCAGTCCGGCAAGGACGTGCTGATCACCCTCGTGGACCACCTGTACGAACTGGCGATGGCCCAGGAGGCGACGCCGTGACCGAGTCCTCTCCCGCGCACCAGGCTCCGTCGGGCTGCCCCGTCCACACCGACGCGGTGCGCCTGGCCGGGCTCGAGTACCAGCAGACGCCGGCGCAGATGTACCGCGCGCTGCGCCGCGAGCACGGCGCGGTCGCGCCCGTGCTGCTCGACGGGGACATCCCGGCCTGGCTGGTGCTCGGCTACTCCGAGGTCACGTACGTGACCAGCCACGACGAGCTGTTCGCGCGGGACTCCCGGCGCTGGAACCAGTGGGAGAACATCCCGGCGGACTGGCCGCTGCTGCCGTACGTCGGCTACCAGCCGTCGGTGCTGTTCACCGAGGGCGACGAGCACCGGCGGCGGGCCGGAGTGATCACCCAGGCGCTGGAGGGCGTCGACCAGTTCGAACTGGCGCGCAACTGCCAGCTGATCGCCGACCGGCTCATCGCCGCCTTCGCGGGCAGCGGTCAGGCCGAGCTGATGGCCGGATACGCGCACGCCCTGCCGATGCGGGCCGTGGTGCAGATGTGCGGGATGCCGGCCTCGGGCGAGGACACCCGGCGGCTCGTCGAGGACCTGCGGATCTCGCTCGACGCGGCGGAGGGCGACGACCCGGTGGCGGCGTACGGGCGCGTGGGCGAGCGGCTGCGGCAACTGGTGAAGGACAAGCGGGAGAACCCGGGGCCGGACGTCACCTCGCGCATGCTGCTGCATCCGGCGGGACTGACGGACGAGGAGATCGTCCAGGACCTGATCTCGGTGATCGCCGCGGCGCAGCAGCCGACCGCCAACTGGATCTGCAACACGCTGCGGTTGCTGCTGACGGACGAGCGGTTCGCGGTGAATGTGTCGGGCGGCAGGCTCAGCGTGGGCGAGGCGCTCAACGAGGCGCTGTGGCTGGACACGCCGACGCAGAACTTCATCGGCCGCTGGGCTGTTCGGGACACCCAGCTGGGCGGGCGGCAGATCCGGGCGGGCGACTGCCTGGTGCTGGGGCTGGCCGCGGCCAACACCGATCCGCAGATCTGGCCCGACGCGCACGTGGGCGCGGAGAACGCCGCGCACCTGTCGTTCAGCAACGGCGAGCACCGCTGCCCCTATCCGGCGCCGCTGCTGGCGGACGTGATGGCGCGGACGGCCGTGGAGACGCTGCTGGAGCGGCTGCCGGACCTGGTGCTGTCGGTCGAGCCGGAGACGCTGACCTGGCGTCCGTCGATCTGGATGCGGGGACTGACGGCGCTGCCGGTGCGGTTCACGCCGGTGGTGCAGTAGGCGGGTGACCGCCGACCCGGGAGGGCGCTGCCGGACGACCCGGGAGAGCGACGCCGGACGATCCCGTAGGGCGGATGCCCGATGCCGGTGGGGCGGGGCTCAGCCTCCCGGTGGCGCGGCCGTGGGGTGGCGAGGGCGCACGGGCCCCTGGGCGGGGCCCGTCGCCTCGGCGGTGGTGCCGGTCAGGCGGCCGGCACGGGCGTGAACCGCACGGGCAGGCGCTGCGGTCCGCGGGTGAAGACGCCTTCCTCGACCGGGTCGAAGCCGTCCGCGAGGCGCATGTCGGGCATGGCGTCCAGCAGTTGGCCGACGCCGATCTCGACCTCCGCCTTGGCGAGCAGCGCGCCGACGCAGAAGTGCCGGCCGAGCGCGAAGGCCAGGTGGTCGGCGGCGGCGGAGAAGGCGGTCGTGGCGGTCAGGTCGTCGCGGAAGATGTCGAAGCGGTCGGGATCGCGGTAGCGGCTCTCGTCCCGGTTGGCGGCGCCTATCAGGCAGGTGACGGTGACACCGGCGGGTATGGTGCCGCCGCTGAGCTTCACCTCGGACGCGGACTGCCGCATGATCATGTGGACGGGCGGGGTGTACCGCAGGGTCTCGGCGAAGGCCCGCGGGATCAGGTCGCGGTCCGCGCGGACGGCGGCGAGCTGGTCGGGGTGGCGGAGCAGGTTCGCGAAGATGCTGGCGATCGCCTTGTCGGTGGTCTCGCCGCCGGCGGCGAGCAGCAGGCTGCAGAACGCCTTGATGTCCTCGTCGCTCATCCGCACACCGTCGACCTCGGCGCTGCACAGCGTGGACAGCAGGTCGTCGCCCAGGCTGTCGCGGCGCTCTCGGATGATCGGCAGCATGTACTCGGCGAACTCGACCCGGGTCCGCTCGCCCGCCGCGGCCACCTCCGGGTCGCCCGAGAGGTTGCCGAGGAAGGCGATGACGGACGTGTACCAGCGGTGGAAGCGCGCGTGGTCCGCCTTGTCGAGGCCCAGCATGTCGGCGATCACGTTGACCGGGAAGCGGGTGGCGTAGTCGTTGACCAGGTCGGCGGAGCCGGAGTCCCGGAAGGCGTCGATCAGTTCACGCGAGTTGCGTTCGATGACCGGGAGGAACTTCTCCTGGAGGTCGGCGCCGCGGAAGGCGGGGGCGACGAGGGCCCGGCGCACGGCGTGCTCACGACCGCTGAGCTGGAGGATCGTCTTGCCGTGCACGGGCTCGATCTGCCAGTCGTAGTTGTCGGTGGTGAACTCGCCGTTCCTGTCCTTGAAGACGTGCTCGACGTCCTCGTAGCGCGAGACGATGTAACTCCGCGTCGGCTCGTGCCAGATGAGGGGCGCGGCATCGCGCATCAGGCGGTACGCCGAGTAGGGGTCCGCGGCGAATTCGGGCGAGAGGATGTCGGGCACCTGCGCGGTGGGCATGGGGCTCCCTCGTGGTCGGTGACTGGCTTGCAGCACACGGTGGTTGAACAATGATCAACCGAAGGAGCCTTCCACGCCAGCGTAGTTGGCGGGATTCCGGAACCGGCCTCCGCCCTCGGTGGGCCGCGCCGGGACTGCGTTCGTCAACCGGAGCCGGGCATCGGCGAGTTGATGGTGGGGCCCAGGTCCTTCGCGAGGGCCACCGCGAGTGCCCGGAAGATCCGCACCTCCGGGTTGTCGTCACCGGCGCGCACCGCGAGGTAGCTGCTCTCCCAGGGAGCGTCGAGGACGGGTATGAAGACGGCGCCCGGCCACGCGTAGTACCGCGCGAAGGAGCGCAGGCCGGAGCCCGCGGCCCGCCCGGTGACCACCCCGGTCAGCACCTCCTGCGGAGTGACGGCGTACTCGGGGCTGCGGCGCTGGGCGCGGTCGTCGAAGTACAGGTACTCGGTGAACGTCTGCGGCGTGTGTCCCGGAACCCGGAACAGCGGCAGTTCGGCGAGGTCCGCGACGCGGACACCGCAGGTCCGGGCGTCGGCCAGGGGCGACCGCTCGTGCACGACGACGATCCGCTGCTCGGTGGTGAGGACGTCCGCCACGAGCCGCTCGTCCTGCGGGCTCGGCCGTACGAAGGCGACGTCCACCCGGTCCTCCACCAGCGCGGTCACATGCTCCGTGAAGTCCAGCTGCCGGATCTCCACCCGCACCTCGGGCCGCGCCCGCCGGTAGGCGTTGATGGCCGCGGGGGTCAGCTCCGCCGAACCGTGCGCCATGATGCCCACCCGCAGCGGCCGTCCTTCGTCCGGCTCCCGCGTGACGTCCGCCAGGTCGTCGAGGGCGGCGTTCGCGGCGTCGAGGAGCGTGCGCGCGTGTCCGGCGAGCCGCACACCGGCGGCCGTCGGGACGACGGGGGAGCCGGACCGGTCGAGGAGCCGCGCGCCGACCTGGCTCTCCAGGCGGCGCACGTGCTGGGTGACGGCGGGCGGCGACAGGAAGAGCCGCGCCGCGGCCCGTCCGAAGTGCCCTTCCTCGACGACCGCCAGGAACGACGACAACAGCCGCAGGTCAAGCGCCATACGAGCAGGGTAGACGGGGCGCCGGGCGCACGGCGCGGGCCGTTCACGAATCGTGAAGGTGCGGCGCGCGCCGAACCGTCGGGCACGTACGAATGGGAGCATGACCGCATCCCCTGCCACCGCCCCCGTCGCCGCCGTTCCGGCGACCGCCGGCGCCCGGGGCGCCCGCGCCGCCTGGATCATGCTGGCCTCCGGCTGGAGCGCCAACCAGTTCTCCGCCCTGCTCGGCGCCTACCGGGGCCGCTTCGGCCTCACCGAGTCGACGGTGACCGGCCTGTTCGCGGTGTACGTCGTCGGCCTGATCCCGGCGCTGCTGATCGCGGGCCCGCTCGCGGACCGCAGGGGACGGCGCCCGGTGGCCCTCGCGGCCCTCGCCCTCAGCGTCCTGTCCACGCTGCTCCTCATGGCCGGCGGCGCGTGGGGCCACACCTGGCCGCTGCTGCCCGGACGCTTCCTGACCGGGGTCGGCGCGGGCGCGCTGCTGGCCGCGGGCAGCGCCTGGGTCAAGGAACTCTCCGGCTCGCCGCGCCGCCCCGGCCTGTTCGTCTCCGCGGGCTTCGCCACGGGCGGCTTCGCGGCGGCGCTCATAGCCCGGTGGGCGCCCTGGCCGATGGTGACGGCGTACGTTCCGCACGTCGTCCTCGGGGCGGCGGCGGGGTGGCTCGCGCTGGCCGCACCGGAGACGCACCGGCCGGCCCCCGCCCCCGGAGCCGCCCACGAGCACACCGGCCGCCGCTTCCGGCGCACCGTGCTGCCGTCGGCGCCCTGGGTCTTCACGGCGCCCACCATCGGCTTCGTCACCCTGCCGAGCACCCTCCACACCGGCCTGGTCCTCACCGGCCTCGCGACGGCCGTCGTCCCCGGTACCGGTCTGCTCACCGCACGGCACGCCCGGTCCACGCCCACCGCGGGCCTCCTGGTCGTGGCGGCCGGCACGGCGACCGCCGCCGTCGCCGCCGCGACCGGGAGCGAGCCCCTCGCCCTCCTCGCGGCGGTCGTGCTCGGCGCGGGCTACGGACTGGCCCTCGCCTACGGCCTCACCCGGACCGCGGCCCTCGCCCCGCCGCACCGACTCGCCCGCTGGACGGCCCGGTTCTGGACGGTGGCCTACCTCGGCATGTTCACCCCGTACGTCCTCACCCTCCTCGGCCACCTCACGACGACCCCGGCGCTGCTCGCGGCCGTCGCACTGCTGGCCCTCGCCCACGCCGCCCTCGCCGCGCACCAGCTGCGAACACGGAGCTGAGCACCGGCGGGACGGGGCGCCGGGGCGGACCGGGTCAGCTGCGCCAGACCGGTGGAGTCGGCAGGGGGCCGGGCGGTTCGACGGTCAGCGCCCTGCCGTCGGTCCGCCCGGTGAGCCAGCCCAGCAGCTGTGCCGCCGGACCCGCCACCCGCGGTCCCGGCCCGGCTCCGACGACCCGCGGGACCCGCTCCTCGACGGCGACCAGCGTCATGGGCGGGGCGTCCGGGTCGTCGCGCAGACCTTGTACGGTCGTCTCCAGCTCGTGGGCGACCATGTGGGCGGGCCAGTGGTCCGGGCCGTGACCGGTTGCCAGGTCGGTGTGGTGGACCTCGACCTCGCGCAGCATGCTCCCGACGACCCCGCGCACCGGCCGGAGGCCACCGCCGAGCCAGCGCACCGGCACCTCCCAGGCGTCCTCCGGGTGGTCGCCGGCCGCGGCGAGGAAGCGGCGCAGCGCGGTGTCCATGTCGTCGAGGAGGACGGCGGCGGGCCGACCGGCGCCGTCCTCGATCTCCCGCGCCCGCTGGGCTTCGTCGGCGTACTGCGGCAGGTCGACGCCCCGGCGGGCGGAGGCGAGCAGCCGGTCGCGGGAGTCGGCGCTGCGGGCCAGATGGGTGAGGACGTGGGCGCGCGTCCAGCCGGGCAGCAGCGACGGCGCCCGCACCTCCTCGTCCGACAGCCCGGCCGCGGTCGCCGACAGCCGGTCGACGGATGTGCGCAGCAGGGGCAGCAGCGAGGCGGGACTGTCGGCAGGCACGGCTCTCCCCTCGGTGACGACGCGTCACCTCCTTGTTCCCGGCGTTGCGCCCGGCATGTCGCTCGTCGGACGGACGAGTCCAGCGGGCACCGCCGTCCCGCATGCCGTCCGGGGCGGGCGCGCTGCGGACGGCGGCCGGCTGACGCGGTCGGCAGGCGCCCCGGCGCCCCGGACGTGTGGCCGCCACACAGTGCGCGCCCGGGGAGCAGGACCCCGCCGTGCCCGCGGCGTCAGCGCTCGCGCACCGATGCCGACAGGGCGGGCCGCGCGCCCTCGTCGGAGGTCGTGCGCAGGCGGGCGAGGGCGGCGGCGCCCACCGGTACGGCGTCCGTGCCGAGGGCAGCCCGGACCAGGCGGACGGGGTGGCCGCTGACCGGGGGTTCCTCGGCGAGCCGGGCGAGGATGGCCGGTTCCAGCAGGTGCCAGGCGCGGCTGACGCCGCCGCCGATCACCACCGTGGTGATGTCGACGAGACCGGCCGTCATGACGACCGCGCGGGCGATCCCGGCGCCCGCCGCGCCGTACACCGCGAGGGCGTCCTTGTCGCCGTGTGCGGCCGCGTCGGCGACCTCCCGCGCGGTGAGACGGCGGCCGGTGCGGTCGGCGTACCGCGCGCCGATGGAGCGGCCGGAGGCCAGGGTCTCCAGGTGGCCGCGGCCTCCGCAGGTGCAGCCCAGGTCGCCGAAGCCGGGGATGTGCCCGATCTCCCCGGCCGCGCCGTGCGGCCCGGCGAACAGCCGGCCGTCCGTCCACACCGCGCCGCCCACGCCCGTGCCCAGCGCGATGCCGAGCACGTCCCGTTCGCCCCGCACCGCGCCCGACGACACCTCCCCGCGCAGGAAGGCGTTGACGTCGTTGTCGAGGTACGCCGGTACGCCCAGGGCGTCCGCGACGGCCGCGGTGACCGGGAAGCCCGACCAGCCGCGGAAGGAGTCGCTGGCCACCAGGATGCGGCCCGCGGCGGAGTCCACCACCCCGGCCGCGCCGGCGCCGGCGCCGGCCAGCCGGCCGGGGACGCGGCGCAGCAGTGGCGCCAGCGCGCCGAGCGCGGCGTCGATCATGGCCTGTCCGCCGCGGGCCGCCGGAGTGGTCGTCTCGGCCCGGTCCAGCACGGTGAGGTCGTCGTCGCAGAGCACCACCTGGGTGGTGGTGCCGCCGATGTCCACGCCGGCGAACAGCGTCCGGTCGTGCTCGCTCACGCCTCGCCCTCCGTGCGTCCGGCCGCCAGGGTGGCCAGGCGTTCGGCTCTGCGGCCGCGCTGCACCACCGGGTCGGGCACCGGGACGGCGGCCAGCAGCCGACGCGTGTAGTCGGTCTCCGGGTGCAGCAGTGTCTCGCCGGTGGGCCCCTGCTCCTCGATCCGCCCGGCCCGCATCACGGCGACCCGGCGGGCGAAGTGCTGGACGACGGCGAGGTCGTGGGAGACGAACAGGCAGGCGAAGCCGAGTTCGTCCTGGAGTTCGGTGATGACCTCCAGCACGGACTCCTGGACGCTCACGTCGAGCGCGCTGGTGGGCTCGTCGGCGACCAGCAGCCGGGGTTCGAGCACCAGGGCGCGGGCCAGGCTGACCCGCTGGCGCTGGCCGCCGGAGAGTTCGCCGGGGGCGCGGCGGATGATGTCGCGGGGCAGCCGGACCCGGTCGAGCACGGCCTCCACACGGCCGCGCCGGTCCTGCGCGGACAGTTCGCGGCGGTGCACCCGCAGCGGCTCGGCGACGCACTCGCCGACCGTCATCCTGGCGTCGAGCGAGGCGACCGGGTCCTGGAGGACCACGCCTATGCCGGCGCGCAGCGCCCGGCGGGCACGGGACCGGGTACGGGCGAGGTCGGCGCCGAACAGGGAGACGGTGCCGGACGTCGGCGGGATCAGGCCGAGCGCGACGCGTGCCGCGGTGGACTTGCCGGAGCCCGACTCGCCCACCAGGCCCAGGGTCTCGCCGGGGCGGACGGTGAGCGAGACGTCGTCGAGGGCGCGCACCGCGCGCTTGCCGCGGCCGAACACGACGGAGATGCCGCGCAGTTCGACGACGGGCGCACCGGTCGCGCGGTCGGGGCCGCCGTCCGGGGCGGGTTCGCGGGCCGGTGCGGGCCGGCCGGCCTCGGCGACCGACAGCCGGGGCACGGCGGCCAGCAGCCGCCGGGTGTAGTCGTGCGACGGGCGCAGCAGGACGTCCTCGACCGGGCCGGTCTCCACGATCTCGCCGTGGTACATCACGGCGACCCGGTCCGCGAAGTCGGCGACGACGCCCATGTTGTGGGTGACGAGCAGGACGCCGGTGCCGGTCTCGGCGGCGAGCCTGCGCAGCAGGTCGAGGATCTCGGCCTGCACGGTGACGTCGAGCGCGGTGGTCGGCTCGTCCGCGATCAGCAGCGCGGGGTCGTTGGCGATCGCCATGGCGATGACCACCCGCTGCCGCTGGCCCCCGGAAAGCTGGAAGGGATAGGCGGACGCGCGCTTCTCCGGCTCGGGGATGCCGACCCTGCGCAGCAGGCCGACGGCCTCGGCGGCGGCGTCCTGGGCGGACACGTCGCGGTGGTTGCGGATCACCTCGGCGATCTGCTTGCCGATCCGGGTGAGCGGGTCGAGCGCGGTGGCCGGCTCCTGGAACACCATGGAGACGGTCCGGCCGCGCAGCGCGGCGAGACGGGCCTCGTCGGCGGCGACGATGTCGGTGCCGTCGATCACGGCCCGGCCGGTGACCCGCGCGTTGCCGGCCAGCAGCCCCATCGCGGCCAGCGCGACGGTGGACTTGCCGGAGCCCGACTCGCCGACCAGAGCGAGGGTCTCGCCCGGCCGGACGTGCAGGGAGACGCCCCGTACGGCGGGCACCTGGGCGGACTCGGTGGTGAAGACGACGCCGAGGTCGTCGAGTTCGAGAATCGGCTCGGCCGTCGCGGCGGCCGGGGCCTGGGTGGCGGTCATCCGCGTCCCCTCACGTCGAATGCGTCACGGAGCCCGTCTCCGATCGCGTTGAACGCCCACACCACCAGGATGATGGCCAGGCCGGGCGGCACGATGAGCCACCAGTAGCCGGAGTAGGCGGCGGTGAGCCCCGCCGAGAGCATGCCGCCCCAGTCGGTGGCCGGCGGCTGCACGCCGAGGCCCAGGTAGGAGACGTAGGCGACGAGGAGGATGGCGTCGGCGATCTGGAAGGTCGTGGCGACGATGATGGTCGACACGGAGTTGGGCAGGATGTGCCGCAGGATCGCGCGGGCGTGCGTCCCGCCGATGGCCCGCAGGGTCAGCACGTAGTCGCGGTTCTTCAGGGTCAGGGTCTCGGCGCGGATCAGCCGGGACGGCACCAGCCACGACACCAGGCCGAGGATGAGGATCAGGCCGCCGAGGCCGGGCGTGGTGATGGCGGAGACCACCAGCAGGATGAACAGGGCGGGGATGGCGATGCCCGCGTCCACGATCCGCATCATCACCGCGTCGATCCAGCCGCCGGCGTAGCCCGCGGCGGCGCCCCACAGGGTGCCGATGACGGTGGCCAGGACGCCCGCGGCGAGACCGACGATCAGCGACACCTTGCCGCCGTACATGAGCCGGCCCAGCTCGTCGTGGCCGACGGCGTCGGTGCCGAGCCAGTGCGCGCCGCTCGGGGAGAGGTTGACCTGCTGGAGCGCCGTGTGGGTCTGGTCCGTGGAGTACACCAGCGGGCCCACGAAGCAGAACAGGACGAAGAAGGCCACGACGCAGAGTCCGGCGACGGCGAGCCGGTTGCGCAGGAAACGCCGGACGGCGAGCCGGACGCTTGAGGTCTCGCGGGGAGTGCCGGCCGTGCCGGACGTCTCGGCCGGGTGGACGACGGCGCTCATGACCGGCCTGCCTTCACTCGGGGGTCGATGATCCGCTGGACGATGTCGGCGAGCAGCGTGCCGACCACGGTGGCGATGGCGATGACCAGCACGCAGCCCAGCAGCACCGGGTAGTCCGAGGCCTGCGCTGCGGTCCAGAACAGCAGCCCCATGCCGGGGTAGTTGAAGAGCTGCTCCACCACCAGCGCACCGCCGAAGAGCACCGGCACGTAGTAGCCGAGCATGGCGACCACCGGGGTCAGGGAGTTGCGGAAGACGTGCCGCCGCAGGATGGCGCGGGAGCGGGAACCGCCGGCCCGCGCCGTCCTGACGTAGTCCTCGGAGAGGTTCTCCAGGGTGGCGGCGCGCATGTAGCGGCTGAACACGGCGACCATGGAGGCGGCGCCGGCGACCACCGGCAGCACCAGGGCCTGCGGGTCGGAGAACACCTGGGCGAGCGTGTCCCCCTGCGGCGCCTGGGACGGGAACCACGGCAGCACCTGGCTGAACAGCAGCACCAGGATCAGCCCGAGGAAGTACACGGGCGTGGAGTAGGCGATGAAACTCAGCGTGGTGATGACGTAGTCCACCGGCTTGTTGCGCCGCACGGCCTGCCACATGCCCAGCGGGATCGCCAGGAGCAGGCCGATGACGGCCGACAGGACGGTGAGGACCAGGGTCTTGGGCAGCCGCTCCCCGATGAGCCGGGCGACCGGCGCGTTCAGGGTGTAGCTGGTGCCGAGGTCGCCGTGCAGCAGCTGGTTCAGGTAGTAGAGGTACTGCACGGGCAGGGGCTTGTCGAGGCCCTGTTCATGGTTGAACCGGGCGATCTGCTGCGCCGTGGCCTGCGGGCCGAGGATGCCGCGGGCGGGCCCCCCGGGCAGGGCGTGCAGCAGACCGAAGACCACGATCGTCACGATGAGGATCACCGCGACGGCCTGGAGGACGCGTCTGATCAGGTACGAGGGAGTACTCATGTGTTTTCCGGTCGCTTCGGCTCAGGTGTGCGCGGGGTCGCCGGACGGGCTCACTTGTTCGTCCACTTCCACATGGCGGGGTGGAAGTTGGCGAGCGAGTCCTGGGCGAACCCGCCCAGACCGTCCCTGACCACGGAGACCTGGTAGTCGGGCTCCGGCAGCCAGACCACCGGCAGGTCCTCGGCCAGCGCGGCGCTGTACTTCTGGACGGCGGCGGTGGAGTCGGAGGTGGTGGTCTCGGTGATCAGCTTGTCCACCGCCGGGTTGGAGTAGCTGCCGAAGTTGGAGCCGCCGCCGGTCTGGAAGAGCGCGTCACCGCTCGGGTACGCCGGGAAGTACCAGCTGCCCGCGGTGCCGAAGAAGGACAGCTGCCACTTGCAGCCCGACTGGCCGGAGGTGCACTGACCGGCCTGCGAGAGGACGGAGTTGACCGGGGCGGTCTTGATGGTGAACTTGATGCCGGTCTTCGCGAAGGAGGACTGCAGCGCGCTCATCATGTTGTCGGTCACGGTCGAACCGGACTGGGACAGCACCTGCATCTCGAACGCGGTGCCCTTGGCGACGCCCGGGCCGCACTGGTCGCCGCCGCTGCCCGGGTGGTCGCACACCATGGTGCCGTTCCGCTCGGTCCAGCCGTGCGAGGTCAGCAGCTGCCTGGCCTTGGCGGTGTCGAACGGGTACGGGTTGTTCTTCTGCCTCGGGGAGACGAAGTCGGAGGGCTGTCCCTGCGGGATCGGGCCGTAGGTGGGGACCGCGGTGCCGTTGAAGACCACCTTGGACAGGCTGGTCTGGTCGACCGACATCTGGATCGCCTGGCGGGCGTACAGCTGCTTGAAGACGGCGCCCATGGCCGGGTTGTTGAAGTTGTAGGGCATGTAGGTGATCGCCCAGCCCGCCCACGGCTTGACCGTGTAGCCCCGCGACTTGAAGGCGGCCTCCTGGCCGAGGTCGGTGGCGTTGATGTAGCCGTAGTCGACCGTGCCGGCCCGCAGCGCGTTCTCCTCGGCGTCGGTCGTGGTGAACGGCAGCAGGTTGACGTTCTTGATGTTGGCCTTGCCGCCGCCGTCGTACTTGGCGTTGGCGGTGAGTTCGACCTTGCCCGCGGTGGAGAAGGACTTGAGGGTGTAGGGACCGCTGACCGTCTTCCAGAGCGGGTCGGTGGCATAACCGGAGATGTTCTTGGCGGCGTTGTTGAGGTACGTCCAGACCTGCTTGGCGCCGGCGGGGGTGCGGTCCTGGTCGGAGACGGCGCCGGAGGCGCTGGTCTTGTCCCAGACATGCTGCGGCATCACGCGGATCATGCTCAACTCGTTGGCGAGCATCCACTGTTGGTTGTACGCCTTGTCGAACGTGATCGTGAGGTGCGTGTCGTCGACGATCTTCAGCGAGGTCCAGTTGTCCGGCGCCTTGCCCGGACTGTAGCTTGCCCAGTCGGCCTTGTTGGCCTTGACCAGGTTGTACCAGAACTCGACGTCGCGCGAGGTGATCGGCTTTCCGTCGCTCCAGTGCCGGTTGCCGAGGGTGATCGTGACGCTCTTGCCGTCCTTGCCGAAGTCCGCGGCGGTGGCGAGGGAGTTGTCCTTGTTCCAGCCGACCTGGCCGGTGGAGCCGTCGTAGGCGATCAGCGGCTCCCAGAGGACCTGGGATATGGAGGAGTTGTTGGTGTTCAGGTGCGCGGCGGTACCGACCGGGAGGATCCAGTTCGGCGTGAAGTTCGCCGGGAGCGCGTAGTTGATGGTGTCGCTCGAGTTTCCGCCGGACGACGAGGTTCCGCCCCCGGAACAGCCGGTGAGCAGGGCGCCGGACATGACGGCGGCACCCGCGACGAGGGCCCAGCGGCGGCCGGTCGCCGTACGAGCAAGAAACATGACTCTCCTCGGATTGAAAAAACCCGTGATGTGTCCCGGTGCAGGCCGGGGCGGGCGCCGGGGGGATCGGCGCCGCGTGGTGGACAGTCAACGACTCACGCGCCGAACAAACAAACACGATTTAGTAACAACTAAGTTTCTGTGGGCTCGACATAAGTCTCCGAGGGGTCCTCCGAGATCGGAAAGCACAGCTTTTGACCGGATTTGCCGGGCGATTGTTCGCGGCAATGACCTCCAGGAAAAGGTTCCCGTCCGCGTTGTGCGGGCGTACTGTCTGCGTCACACCAACTGTTGCGGAAGTTACTTCGTACATGACTGAAATAAGTGCCCGGAACCGCCAGCCCGCGAAAGGGACTTCCCCCCTCGCCGTCCGGGTCCTGGAACTCGTGGCCTCGGGCCAGGCGTCGTCGCGCGCCGAACTCGCCGCTCTGCTCGGCGCCGCCCCCTCGACCGTCTCCGTCGCCGTGGGGCAACTGGTCGAGCGCGGACTGATCGCCGAGGAAGGCACCCAGTCGTCCACCGGCGGGCGCCCCCGCAAGGTGCTGCGGCTCGGCGGCACCGACGAGTTCGCCGTCGCCGCCGACCTCGGCGGCCGGCACGCCCGGATCGGCGTGGTGCTGCCCGGCGGCCAGCTGGGCGAGGTCTCCACCGTTCCGTTCGTCATCGCCGACGGTCCCGAGGAGGCGCTGCCCCGGCTCGCCGAAGCCCTGGAGGCGCTGGCCGAGGAGCGCGGACGCGACCGGCTGCGCGCCGTCGGCCTGTCCCTGCCGGGCCCCGTCGACATCGAGTCGGGAGCCGTCGTACTGCCCTCGCGGATGCCCGGGTGGAACCGCTTCCCGGTCGCCGCCTGGCTGGAGGACCGCTTCGGCGTGCCGAGCGCGGTCGACAACGACGCCAACTGCATGGCGATGGGCGAGCACACGGTGCGGCCCGCCGAACACCGGCAGTCGATCATGGTGAAGATGGGCTCGGCGATCGGCGCCGGCGTCATCGTCGACGGCCGCCTCTACCGGGGCGCGACCGGCGCCGCCGGCGACATCACCCACATCCGGATCGACGGCGCCGCCGACATCCCCTGCTCCTGCGGCAAGACCGGCTGCCTGGAGACCGTGGCCTCCGGTGCCGCCCTGGTGCGCATCCTGCGGGAACGCGGCGCCGACGTCGGCAGCATCGAGGACGTCGTACGCCTCGCGGTCGACGCCGACCCCGAGGCCACCGGCGCGGTCCGCCGGGCCGGGGAGCACCTCGGGCAGGTCCTCGCCGCCAACGTCAACTTCTTCAACCCGGACGCCGTCTACCTCGGCGGCATCCTCTCCACCCTCGAACCGTTCGTCGCCGCGGTCCGCAGCCAGCTGTACGAGAGCTGCCACCCGCTGGTCACCGAGCACCTCACCATCGAACGGGCCCGCCTGGGCGCGGACGCCGGAGTCGTCGGCGCCGGACAGTTCGCCCTGCAACAGGGCATGGCCCATGCCGTACGCGACTTCGGCGGCACCGGGTCCGGCGCCGCCCGCCCCGGCCGCCCGCCCCGCACCCGCTGACGCACCACACCATCACGAGGAGCCATGCCGGAATCCCGAACCACCGCCGCCCGCCCGGTCATCGCCATCGCCGGACTCGGCATCGAGTCGTCCACGTTCTCCCCGGCCCGCACCGAGGCCCCCGCTTTCCACCCCTCGCGGGGTGCCGACGTGCTCGGCCGCTACCCCTTCCTCGCCCCCGGCGAGGAGTTGCGCGAGGCCGCCGACTGGCACGGCGCGCTGGTGGGCAAGTCGCTGCCGGGCGGCATGGTCACCGCCGCCGCCTGGTCCGCGCTCACCGACGAACTCGTCGACCGGCTCGCCGCCCTGCCCCGGCTCGACGGCCTGTGGTACGACATCCACGGCGCGATGAGCGTGGAGGGCGTCGAGGACCCCGAGGCCGTCCTGCTGGAACGCATCCGCGCCACCGTCGGCCCCGACGTGATCGTCTCCACCTCGATGGACCTGCACGGCAACGTCTCCCGTGAACTCGCCCACCGCAGCGACCTGATCACCTGCTACCGGATGGCCCCGCACGAGGACCACATGGAGACCAAGGAGCGCGCGGTGCGCAACCTGGTCGAGCTGCTCGCCACCGGCGCCCCCCGCCCGGTGAAGGCGTGGGTGCCGGTCCCGGTGCTGCTGGCCGGAGAGCAGACCTCCACCCGCATCGAGCCCGCCAAAAGCGTGTACGCGGCGGTCGACGAGGTCGAGGCCATGGCCGGGGTCACCGACGCGGCGATATGGGTCGGCTACGCCTGGGCCGACGCTCCCCGCAACCGCGCGGCCGTCGTGGTCACCGGACCCGACCGGGAGGCGGTGTCGGCCGGCGCCGAACGCCTCGCCCGGGGCTTCTGGGAGGCCCGCCACGACTTCGACTTCGTCGCCCCGACCGGGACCTTCGACGGCCTCCTCGACGAGGCCCTGCGCTCGGCCCACCGGCCCTACTTCATCAGCGACACCGGCGACAACCCCACCGCGGGCGGCGCCGGTGACGTCACCTGGGGCCTGACCCGGCTGCTGGAGCGCCCGGAGTTCCGGAAGGACGACGGACCGACCGTCCTGTATGCCTCGGTGCCCGGCCCCGCCGCCGTCGACACCGCGGTCGCCGCCGGCGTGGGCGCCACCGTCACCGTCACCGCCGGGGCCGAGGTGGACGACCGGCACGCCGGTCCCGTCACCCTCACCGGCGTGGTGCACGCCATCCGGCACGGCGACCGCGACGCCGAGACCGAGGTCGTGATCCGCGTCGGCAGCGTGTACGCGATCCTCACCCGGCTGCGCAAGCCGTACCACCACGAGCACGACTTCACCGACCTGGACCTCGACCCGCGCTCCGCCGACGTCGTCATCGTGAAGATCGGCTACCTGGAGCCGGAGCTGTTCGACATGGCCGCGGCGTGGAAGATGGCCCTCACCCCGGGAGGCGTCGACCAGGACCTGGTACGGCTCGGCCACCACCGCATCCGCCGGCCCATGTTCCCCTTCGACCGCGACATGGCCGACCCGGACCTGACGGCCCGGATCATCCCGGCCTCCGACCGGCCGCTCACCGGGGACGACGAGTGACGGACCGCGCCGCCGCCCCCCACCAGGTCGGGTCCGGTCCGCCGGCCGGCACCGGTACGCCGCGTGTCGCCCTGGAGATCGCCGTCACCTCCCCGGCCGGCGCCCGCACCGCCCGCGAGCGCGGCGCGGACCGGGTCGAGCTGTGCACCGGACTGGAGCTGGGCGGCCTCACCCCGTCGGCGGCCGCGGTGGAGTCGGTCGCGGCCGCCGGGCTGCCGGCGCACGCCCTGGTGCGGTGCCGGCCCGGCGACTTCGTGTACGACGCCGAGGAGATCGCCCTGATGGTCGCCGAGGTGCGCTCGGTCGTCGCGTCCGGCGCCGCCGGCGTCGTCGTCGGCGCGCTGACCGCCGAGGGCGCCCTGGACACCGGGGCGGTCACCCGTCTGGCCGATGCCGCTCGTGACGCCGCACGGAGCCGAGGACGCTCGGTGGAGATCACCCTGCACCGCGCGATCGACCAGTCCGCGGACCCGGTCGCCGTCGCGGCCTCGCTTCCCGCACTGGGGATCACCCGGGTGCTCAGCTCCGGCGGCGCGGCCACCGCGACCGCGGGGCTGGCCACCCTCGCCGACATGGTGGCCGCCGCGCCCGGTGTGCAGGTGATGGCGGGTGGCGGGGTGCGCACCGCCGACATCCCCGCGCTGGTGGCCGCCGGGGTGGCCGCCGTGCACCTGTCCGCCAAGACCCGGGCCGAACCCCGGCGCGGCGGCGCCTGGACACCCCTCGGGGTCTCGGGTACCTCCGCCGCCGACGACACCCACTTCGTCACCGACCCGGAGGTGGTGGCCGAGGCCCGGTGGGCACTGGACGCCGCGAACGGGCGCCCGGCGGTCCCCGGTGGGAGCGGCCAACCGGGCGTGTACTGAAGGGAGTTCACGCGGTGAAGGCGTGCGTGCCGGGCGGATGCGGTCCGGCAAGGCGTCCCACCGCCGTGAGGGTGACGGCGGGCATGTCTGCGTCGTGCGGTAGTGCCTGCTCATGCCCGAGAAGCGGGCGCAGTCCCCGGTGGCCAGGTGGTGCTCCTCGCCCTCGACCACCGTACGCCGTGGTTCGGGGCCGGCGAGCCGCGGGCCAGGGGCTACAGCGTGCACCGCCAGGTCTGGCCGACGAGGTCGTGGCCGAAGCTGTGATGGGGTTCCGCCGCCGTCAGCGCGAAACCGTGCGCCTCGTAGACGCGGCGGGCCGCCTTCTGGACGTCGTTGGTCCACAGGGTGACCGCCTTGTAGCCGGAGTCCCGCGCGAAGTCGAGGCACTGGCGGACCAGTCGGGACCCGAGGCCCAGTCCGCGCGCCGCGGCGGTCACCTGGAGCAGGCGCAGCCGCGCGGTGCCCTCCTCGTCCCCCGGCATGCAGAAGACGCTGCCGGCCCGGACCCCGTCCACTTCCGCGATCCACGCCGCCTGCGGCCGCGCGCGCCCGCCGCGGGCGTAGTCGGCGACGATGCCGGCGACGAGTGTCTCGAAGCCGGCGTCCCAGCCGAACTCCCGGTGGTACAGCTCGCCATGGGTCATCACCACCCAGCCCAGGTCCCCTGGCCGGCCCAGCGGTCGGACGATCACCTCGTGTTCCGTCGACATCATGACCTCCAGGCTCACTGAAACGACTGTTTCAGTACAATAACCCGGGTGTCCCGATCCGAAGCAACCCCCTCCCCGCGACGGCAGGAACTGCTGGAGGCGGCGTACGCGTACGTCCTGCGCAGCGGCCTGGCCGAGCTGTCCCTGCGTCCGCTCGCCGAGGAGATCAAGTCCTCCCCGCGCGTGCTGCTGTACCTGTTCGGCAGCAAGGACGGACTGGTCCGCGCCCTGCTCGCGCGGGCCAGAGCCGACGAGCTGACGGCGGTCCGGCGGCTCGCCGCCCAGCGGCGCCCGTCGGAGGGGCTGGCGTCGGTGGCCGACGAGCTGTGGCGGTGGCTGTCCGACGACGCCCACCGCGGCCTGCTGAAACTCTGGGTCGAGAGTTACGCCCGGTCGCTCGTCGAACCCGACGGGCCCTGGGCCGGTTTCGCGGGCGACACGGTCGCGGACTGGCTCGCGCTGCTCGCCGACGCCCAGCCCCCGCGGACACGAGACACCGACGCGGGCCTCGCCCAGCGCACGCTGGTGCTCGCCGCCCTCCGGGGCGCACTGCTGGACCTGCTCGCCACCGGCGACCGGGAACGCACCGGTTCGGCGGTGCGCCGTCTGCTGGCGACCGTGGAGTGAGCCGGTCCGCATCCCCGGTGGGGACGAACCGGCTTGAACCCCTTGGGGACTGCCCCGTCCGCACCCGGTGACGACCGTGCCCCGGCACCGACCGCAACCTTTCCCCCTCCGGAACCCGGCACCGATCGGAACCCCGCACGGCCCCCGGGCCCCCGGCCGGGGCTCCCGACTCACCGGTCGGTGATCTCGGCGAGCCATGCCGTGTCCTCCGGGCCCGCGTCCTCGCGGCCGGTCAGCCACCGGACCTCGCCGGTGCCCAGGGCGACCGTGGCCCGTGGCCGCATCGGCCCCTGCCCGCCGCGTGCGAGCAGGACGAGTTCCCAGACCGTCGCCGCCATGGCGGGGAGCCGGGCGGCGCAGTCGGTGCAGACCCGCCGGGGATCGCGGGTCCGGCCCAGGGACAGGTGCGGGGTGAACTCCTCGGCCGGCCCGCGGCGGCACGGGAACCGATGTCGCAGTGCGCGGTGCAGGTCCGCCCACGGTGCCCCGCCCGCCGCGGCCGGGTCGAGCCACACGGTGGAGTACGCCCGGTGCCGGAAGGCGCGCACCCCGGCCAGCCGCGCGGTGAAGACCGGCACCTCGGCCGCCGCCGCCGCGAGCAGCGGGGCGGCCCGCTCGAAGTCGGCCTCCGGGACGAAGCCGAAGAGCACGTTGACGTGCGGCGGCCAGCGGTGGATCTGCGGATCGTGTTCCCGGCGGATGTCCTGGAGCGGCGGCCACAGCTGCGCCGGCGGGATCCACGCCACCGCCGTACGGGCCGTCGGGGACACGTCGAGGACGCCGACGGGCGCGGCCCGCACCCGGTCCCCGTCCGCCTGGCCGTCCGTACGCATCACGCCTCCTCGCCCGCCGGCACCCCCTTCTCCAGGGTGCCGCCCGCCGCGTCTTCGGCGGACTTCGTCGCGGGGCGCCGCTCGGGCGTACCGGGGCGGCGAAGGGCCTCGGTGAGACGGGCGGCCGCCTCGACGACGGTCCGGGAGAGGTGGGCGCCGGGGTGGCGGGTGAGGCGCTGGATCGGGCCGGAGACGGAGACGGCGGCCACCACCTGGCCGGACGGGCCGCGCACGGGCGCGGAGACGGAGGCGACATCGGGTTCGCGGTCGCCGACGGACTGGGCCCAGCCGCGACGCCGTACGCCGCTGAGGGTGGTGGCGGTGAAGCGGGCTCCCCTCAGGCCGCGGTAGAGGCGCTCGGGTTCCTCCCAGGCGAGCAGGACCTGGGCGGCGGAGCCGACCTGCATGGGCAGGGCGACCCCGACGGGAACGGTGTCGCGCAGACCGGCCAGACGCTCGACGGCGGCCACGCAGATGCGCTGGTCACCCTGTCTGCGGTAGAGCTGGGCGCTCTCGCCGGTGGCGTCGCGCAGCCGGGTGAGGACCGGGCCCGCGGCGGTCAGCAGGTGGTCCTCGCCGGCGGCGGCCGACAGTTCCGAGAGCCGGGGGCCGAGGGCGAACCGCCCTCCGGCGTCCCGGGTGACCAGGCGGAGGCGTTCGAGCGCGACGGCGATCCGGTGCACGGTGGGGCGGGTCAGACCGGTGGTCGTGACCAGACCGGCCAGGGTGGCGGGTCCGGCCTCCAAGGCACCGAGGATCAGGGCGACTCTGTCGAGCACGCCCACGCCGCTCGTCTTCTCCATGAATGGGTACTCCAGTCTCAAATCCCGCGGGCGCCGGTGGGGCCGCGCGCACGGGGGGCTCCGGCGAGGAGCGGTGAGGTCAGCGGGGACAGGCCGGAAGGGTCGGCCGATCGCCTGCGCCGGACACGAGACGGGTACACAGAGGGGCCGGGGCGGGAAGCGCCCGGGCGTCGGACAGCACAGAGAGCACCGTGTCTCCTCATCTTTCCCGCGCCGCGTTGGCGACAGGCCGGAGTTGGCACTGATCCCGCTCGGTGACGCGCGTGTCGCACGCCGACTCGACCGGGGAGTTGCCGGGGCTTCGTAGGGCCGGTCCCTCCACCCCTCTGGATGATTCGGGAGCAACCTTACAAGACGCCCCGGCCTGCCGAACCGGGGGAGTCCTCGGCGATCGAACCCCCGGCCCTGGCAACCGGTCAGGTTCTGCCGCTTCCGTGCCGATCGACCGCCGGGATGCAGGTGCGCGGTGCCACGCTCGACGGTGCGTCTGCCCAAGTCGCGCGCGAGGGGAAGGACATGCGGCTCGACCGCCGCTCAGTCCCCGCTGGTGGTGGGAGGCTCGTACTGGATGAGGTTCATGACGCTGGAGTCGGTGAGGGTGAGGACGTCGCCGAGTTGGCGGTTTTCGGCGACGTCGCGCAGGAGGCGGCGCAGGGTGCTGCCCATCGGTCGGGTGTGCGCCGGTGGCGGACTCAGCCGGCGAGCGGCCAGGTGGGCAGGGACTTGTCCTTCCAGGTGGCGTTGGCCACGCCGGCGAACGAGCCGTACCAGGCCAGCAGCGCGGTGAGCAGCCCCGCCCAGCCGCCCGCGTGCGAGACGCCCGTGCTCTGCCCCAGCTCCCCGGCGGCGAGCAGGACGAAGGTCAGCGACAGCGCCGTGAACACGGCGAGCAGGACAGCGTTGATCCGGGTTGCCACGACCGTCATGTAGAGGGTGAAGACGGCCCAGGCCAGCAGGAACAGGCCGGTGGCCTGGTAGGCGTGGGCGGCCGGCAGCTTCGGGGCGACGAACCGCACGTAGGCCGCGAAGGAGAGCCAGAAGCTGCCGTAGGAGGTGAAGGCCACGGCGCCGAAGGTGTTGTTCTTGCGGAACTCCCACATCCCGGCGAGCACTTGCGCGATGCCCCCGTACCAGAGGGCGAGCGGCAGCACCACGGCCTCCAGGGCGCCGTCCTTGATCAGGCCCGCGTTGAAGACGGAGAGCACGAAGGTGGTGAGGGCGAAGGCCGCCAGGCCCAGCGGGCCGGGGTCGGCGATCTGCGGCCGCGGGGCCGCGGGGCTCGCCGGGGTCCGCTCGTCGGTGCCGGGCGTCTGGGTGTCGGTCATGGTGCGGTCCTTGGGTCGAGGAGGGCTCGGACGCGGGTCCGGGAGCGAGGTGGTCCGGGAGGGAGGCGGTGCGGGCGCGACGGCGCACGGGCGGTGCGGGCCGGGCCGCGGGCCGGTCCGGAGCGCGGGTGCGCGGACGGGACGGGTCGCCGTTCCCGGTCGGGGAGCGCCGCCGGCCGTCCCGTGCCGGTGCCTTTCCCCCGGTCGGTTACTGTGCGGCACACCCGCCCCGCCGGGGAGCCCCCGTACGGGACTTGTCGATCAGTGGTGGCCGTCGAGCGACGAACGGACGGCGCCGGGAGACGAACGGTCGCCGGCCGTGGCCGAGCGGTCGGCCGGTCCCGCCGCCAGCGCCTCCGGCAGGTGCAGCCGGGCCAGCAGCACGGAGGCCGTCGCGGGCACCCTGCCGGGCGTGAGCAGGGAGACGCCGACCATGGTCAGGAACGCCGCCGGAACGCTCCAGGCGGCGGGCTCGGCGAGCAGGGCCCCCACCCAGCCCGGTCCGCCAACCCCCAGCAGCGTGAGGGTGAGGGCCGCCGCGGACAGCCCGCCGCCGACCAGCATCCCGGCGACGGCTCCGGCCGCGGTCAGCCGCCGCCACCAGATGCCCAGCACCAGCAGCGGACAGAACGTGGAGGCGGCCACCGAGAAGATCAGGCCCACTTCGTGGGCGACGGACATGCCGTTCCCCGACAGCAGCAGCGCGATGGCGCAGGGCACCAGGACGGCCGGCGCGGCGGCCCGCCGGAATCCCCGTACGTCCCCGCCGAACAGGTCCTGCGACAGCACCGCGGCCACGGACAGGGCCAGCCCGGAACAGGTCGACAGGAACGCGGCGAAGGCCCCCGCGACCACCAGCGCCGCCAGCAGCCGGCCGCCGGCGCCCGGCACCAGGAGGCCGGGCAGCCGCAGCACCTCGGTGTCCGCCCGGCCCGCCGCGGCCAGGTCCGGCGCGTAGAGCCGGCCGAGCCCGCCGTACACCTCCGGCAGCAGGTAGAAGACGCCCAGCAGGCACAGGACGCCCACCGTCGTACGGCGGGCCGCGCGGCCGTCGGGGCTGGTGTAGAAGCGGGCGGTGACGTGCGGCAGCCCCATCGTGCCGAGAAAGGTGGCCACCATCAGCGAATAGACGCCGTAGAGCCCCTGGCCGCCGCCGTGCCCGGACGCCGTGGGCGCCACCGGCAGCGGCGCCGGGCCGCCGGCCGGGTGCCAGACTCCGCGCCAGACGAGCAGCAGGACCAGGGCCGGAACGGCGAGCGCGATCAGTTTCAGCCAGTACTGGACGGACTGGACGAGGGTGACGCTGCGCATGCCTCCGGTGATCACGCTCACCAGCACCACCGCGGTCACCAGCACGGTGCCCGACCAGGCGGGCGCGCCGAGGGCCGTGTGCAGCGCGAGGCCCGCGCCCACCAGTTGGGGCACCTGGTAGAGCAGCCCGATCAGGACGACGAACACGGTGGCCGTCCGGCGCACCGCCGGCGAGCCGAGGCGCGCCTCGGCGAAGTCGGAGACGGTGTAGGCCCCCGAGCGGCGCAGGGGTGCGGCCACCAGCACGAGCAGCACCAGATAGCCGGCCGTGTACCCGATGCCGTACCAGAGCATCGTGCTCCCGTACGTCGCCAGCAGCCCGGCGATGCCCAGGTAGGAGGCGGCCGACAGGTACTCGCCGCTCACGGCGGCGGCGTTGCGCAGCGGCGAGACGGTGCGCGAGGCGACGTAGAAGTCCGGGGTGGACCGGGAGCGCAGGCCATAGCCGCCGATGCCCACCGTCACGGCCACGACGAGCAGGACGGCGGTCAGGTTCGCCGGCGCGTTCACCGGTCTGCGCTCACGAGCGGCGGACGTGTTCGTCGAAGTCGCGTTCGTTGCGCTCGGCGCGGCGGACGTAGCAGATCCCGGCCGCCACCAGCAGCGCGTAGACGGGCGGCCCCAGGACCAGCCAGGGCAGTCCGGCGCCCCACGGCCGCGCCCAGTGCGGCACGGGGACGTGCCCGAGCAGCAGCGGCAGGGCGGCCAGCGGCAGGCAGACGGCGGCGCAGACCAGCAGGCCCAGCCGGAGCTGGGTGCGCATCAGCGCCTTCATGTACACCTCGCCGAGCGGGGTCTGCTCGTGCACGTCGCGCACCGCCGCGTCCCGCCGGCCGGGCCGGGCGGCACGGGTGCGCGGGTGGGTGACGGTCACGCGCCGGGACGGGTCACCCACGGGCGGCCCTTGCGCCGCGCGGGAGGCCGGTCGCGGGCAGCATCAGCTCGCGCAGACGGCGGCTGCTGCGGCGACTGACCGGGAGCACGGTCCCGGCCACCCGTACCGACAACCGTCCCGAGTCGGCGACCAGTTCCTCGATGTGGCCGGTGGCGACGAGGTGGCGGCGGTGCACCCGCACGAACCCCGCGTCCTGCCACTGCTCCGCCAGGCTGGACAGCGGCGCCCGCAGCAGACAGCTGCCGGACGCGAGGTGCAGGCGCACGTAGTCGCCGCACGCCTCCACGTGCCGTACCTCGGAGCGCTGCACGAAGCGGGTCACCCCGGAGATCTCCACAGGGATCGTCTCGTCGTCGGCGGGCGGCACCGCCGGTGGCGCGGACGGCCCGGGCGCGGCCGGGGGAGCCGGGGCCGGGCCCGCGGCGGCCGGGGCCTGGGCACGCCGCTCGCCGATCCGCCGGACGGTCTCCGCGAGCCGCTCGGCGCGGACGGGTTTGAGCAGGTAGTCGAGGGCGCGCACCTCGAAGGCGGGCACCGCGAAGTCGTCGTACGCGGTGACGAACACGACCGGCGGCGGCTCGGCGAAGCGGGACAGCACCCGGGCCACCTCCAGCCCGTCCAGACCGGGCATGCGGATGTCGAGGAAGACCGCGTCCACGGGGTGCCGGTGGGCCAGTGCGCGGTCCAGCGCGAGCAGGGCCGAAGGCCCGTCCGCGGCGCACTCGACGGGACCGACGCCCTGGTGCAGTCCGAGCAGGTAGACCAGCTCGTCCCGGGCGTGTGGCTCGTCGTCGACCACCAGGATGCGGAGCATGCGCACATATGAGCAGCGCTCATATAGTTGGTCAATCTCTCCAGCGGTGTGGGATTGGCCACACGCGGAAAAGGGTTCGGTCGGCGGCCGGCCGGCGGGCCGCTCGCCCGGGTGCGCGTGGAGTGGTCCGGCTCAGCCGAGCGCCTCGCGCAGCCGGGGCGGCTGCGCTCCCTCCGCGGCCGGCGGAGCCGTCACCCCCGCACGGTACTTGGGCACCCGCAACCGTACTTTGGTGCCCGCGCCGGGCGCGGTCTCGATCACCAGCCCGTAGGCGTCGCCGTACACCCGCCGCAGCCTGGCGTCGACATTGCCGAGGCCCACCCCGCCCGAGCCGCTCCCGCCCGAGGCGGCCGTGCCGCCCGAGACCAGGATGCGGCGCACCTTCTCGGGGTCCATGCCGGCCCCGTCGTCCTCGACCGTGATGTGCGCCTCGGCCCCGACGTCCCACGCGAGGACCGTGATCCGCCCCGGTCCGGTGCTGCCCTCGAAACCGTGCCGCACCGCGTTCTCGACCAACGGCTGCACGCACAGGAACGGCACGGCCACCGGCAGCACTTCCACGGCCGCCTGGACGTCGATGCGCAGCCGGTCGCCGAACCGCGCCTGCTCCAGCACCAGGTACTGGCCGATCGAGCGGAACTCCTCGGCCAGCGTGGTGAATTCACCGTGCCGCCGGAACGAGTAGCGCGTGAAGTCGGCGAAGTCCAGCAGCAGTTCACGGGCCCGCTGCGGATCGGTGCGCACCAGCGAGGCGATCGCGGTCAGCGCGTTGCACGAGAAGTGCGGCGAGATCTGCGCGCGCAGCGCCCGCAGCTCCGCCTCCACCAGCCGGGTGCGGGAACGGTGCATCTCCGCGAGTTCCAGCTGGCCGGAGGTCCAGCGCGCCACCTCGCCGGCGGCCCGCACCAGGCCGGCCGACACACCCGGGGCGTAGACCAGCAGCGCGCCCTCGACCCGGTCCTCCACCACCAGGGGCGCGACGACGGCCTCGCGCAGCTCACAGCGCAGCTCGCCGCACCACACCCGGTCCGCCTTCAGCACCGCACTGCCGCCGCCGGCCAGCACCTCCCGCGCCAGCTCCGCCGCGCCCGCGCCATGGTGTTTGCCGGCACCGTCCCAGGCCAGCACCCGCTCGGTGTCGGTGAGGGCGAGCCCCGGGACGCCCAGCAGCTCGCGCAGATGCCGGGCTGCCGCACCGGCCGACGTCTCGGTCAGCCCCCCGCGCAGGGCCGGCGCCGCGAGGGACGCGCGGTGCAGCGCCTCGAAGGCCGCCTGCCCGGCGCGCCCGTCGAACCCGGCGTGCCGGCGCAGCCGACCGGGGCGCCGGAAGATGTCTGCCATGCCGGCCAAGGTAGCCCTCCCGTGCCGGGCGAGGTAGCCGTCCCGTGCCGGAGGGCGCTCGCGGAGGTACCGCGGTGGCCGGGGCCGGGCGCCGCGTCCGACGGCCGAAGGCGCGGCGCCCCCGGGTCGTGTCAGCGGGCGAACCTGGCGATGGCGGCCGGCGTGACGGGGGTGAAGAAGTTGACGAGGTTGCCGTCGGGGTCCCGCAGCAGCAGGGAGCGGTTGCCCCAGGGCATGGTGGTGGGCTGCTGGACGAAGTCCGGCACGACCTCGGCCAGGTCCCGGTGCACGCGGTCCACGTCGTCGACCATGAACTCGATGATCACGCTGTGGTTGTCGGCGGGGCGGGCGGCGCCGGGCGCGAACAGCGGCACGGTCCGGACACCGGCGACGGCGAGGGTGGCCGACGCGGTCCGCAGCTCCGCGAAGTCGTCCGTGGACCAGCTCGCCCGCACTCCGGTGGCGCGCTCGTAGAACCCGACCATGCGGGCGACGTCGCCGGTGATGACACGGATCGAGGTGAAGTTCATGGAATCTCCCAGGAAGGTGGTGCTTGCGGCCCCACGCTAGAACGGATACCGGACAGAACCCGCCCGGTATCCACGGCAGACTTGTCGGTATGTCCCGACCCATCGCGCGCGTCCTCACCCTGCTGGAGCTGCTGCAGTCCGGCGGTCTGCGGACCGTCGCCGAACTCGCCGCCCGGCTCGACGTCGACGAGCGCACGGTGCGCCGGTACGTCGATCACCTCGTCGACCTGGACATCCCCGTCGAGTCGGTGCGCGGCCGGTACGGCGGCTACCGGCTGGCCCCCGGCTACCGCATGCCCCCGCTGATGCTGAGCGACGACGAGGCGCTCGCGGTACTGCTCGGCCTGGTCGCCGGCCGGCGGTCCGGTCTGCTGCCCGCCACCGGCACCGCGAGCGAGACCGCGGCGGCCAAGATCAGACGTGTGCTGCCCGAACGGCTCCGCCACCGGCTCGACGCCGTACTCGGCTCCCTCGCCTTCACCGCCGCGCCCGGCACCTCGGCGGCCCCGGAGAGCGCGGTCCTGCTCCCGCTCGCGGACGCCGTGCACCATCGCCGGCCGGTCTCGATCCGGTACGTCGCCGCGGACGGCCGGCGCAGCGAGCGCACGCTGCACCCCTACGGGCTGGTCGCCCACGCGGGCAGGTGGTACGTGACCGGGGAGGACCGCACGGCGGGGGAGGACCGCATGTTCCGGCTGGACCGGATGCTGGGCGTGCGCACCCTGCCCGGCTCGTTCGAGCCGCCCGCCGGTCCCGACCCCGCGCAGCGCGTCCTGCGCGGTCTCGCCACGGCTCCGTACCGGCACGAGGTGACGGTGCGGGTCCAGGGGACCGCCGAGCACCTCCAGGACCGGCTGCCCGCCGGTGTCGCGATCGTGGCCGAGCTGCCGACCGCGAGTGGCGGGGACGCGGAGCCCGAGCCCTGGTCCCGCGTCGACATGCGGGTGGAACGGCTCGACTGGCTGCCCGCCGTGCTCGCCTCGCTCGACCGCCCCTTCGTCATCGAGCGGCCGGACGAACTCCGTGCCCTGGTCGCCGACTTCGCCGCACGCCTCGCGGACAGCGCCCGCCGCAGACCGCCCCACGCGTGAGCGGCCGGCCGGCCCGTCCCGGGCGGTTCGGCGATGCCGGCGGGCGGCGGGCGACCGATCCCCCGGCGCCCGGTCGGACGCCGCTTCCGCGCCGGCCGTTCGCGGGGCACGCCCGTGGGCCCGCACCATATATTTCCCGCCAAAGTATTGACCTCCCATTCAATAACTCTCATCCTGCATAGACATATGCAGGTCGGTGATGGAACTGCGGGAGAGGGCATACCTATGACAAGCGTGGTCGAACAACGCTCGATCGATGTGGTTCCCGACGCCGAACGGCACGGCAGCGCCTTCAGCCAGTTCACCCTCTGGCTGGGCGCCAATCTCCAGATCACCGCGGTCGTCACCGGGGCGCTCGCCGTCGTCTTCGGCGGCGGCGCCTTCTGGTCGATCATCGGCCTGCTGCTCGGCAACCTGCTCGGCGGCGCCGTCATGGCCCTGCACTCGGCGCAGGGGCCCCGCCTCGGTCTGCCGCAGATGATCTCCAGCCGGGCCCAGTTCGGCGTCCGGGGCGCCGTCGTCCCACTGGTGCTGGTCATCGTCATGTACGTCGGCTTCTTCGCCAGCGGCAGCGTGCTGGCCGGCGAGGCCGTCGGTGAACTCACCCACCTCGGCGACACCACCGGCATCGTGATCTTCGCCCTGATCACCGCGGTCACCACGATCGTCGGCTACCGGCTCATCCACACCCTGGGCCGGGTCGCCAGCATCGTCTGCGCGCTCGCGTTCGTCTACCTCGGCATCCGCCTGCTGGGACGCGCCGACCTGACCGGCCTGCTCGCCGACCGCTCCTTCCACCTGCCGCTGTTCCTGCTCGCCGTCTCGCTCTCCGCCTCCTGGCAGCTGGCCTTCGGCCCGTACGTCGCCGACTACTCGCGCTACCTGCCCCGCGCCACCTCCGCCCGCGCCACCTTCTGGTGGACCCTCGGCGGCACCGCGCTCGGCTCCCAGTGGTCCATGACCTTCGGCGCCCTCGTGGCGGCCACCGCGGGCAGCGCCTTCGTGGACAACCAGGTCGGCTACGTCGTCGGGCTGGGCGGCGCCGGCCTGATGGCCTCGTTCCTGTACTTCGTCATCGCCCTCGGCAAGCTGACCGTCAATGTGCTCAACACCTACGGCGGCTTCATGTCGCTGGTGACCGGGATCGGTGGCTTCCGCGCCCAGCGCACCGTCTCCCCGCGGGTGCGCGCCGTC
Source organism: Streptomyces sp. SCPE 10 (assembly GCF_051980735.1). NCBI lineage: Bacteria > Bacillati > Actinomycetota > Actinomycetes > Kitasatosporales > Streptomycetaceae > Streptomyces > Streptomyces sp. SCPE 10. Next base: position 6,436,965 of record NZ_CP197069.1, read on the forward strand.
TACATCGCCGGGATCATGATCGCGGGCACCGTGATCGCCCTCCTGGGCAAGGACAGCTTCCTGGACTCCTTCAAGGACTTCCTGCTCTTCCTGCTCACGGCCTTCACCCCCTGGTCCGCGATCAACCTGGCGGACTACTACCTGATCGCCAAGGAGCGCTACGACCTGCCCGCGCTGAGCGACCCGCACGGCCGCTACGGCGCCTGGCGCGTCCGCGCCCTCGTCGTCTACGGCATCGGCCTCCTGGTCCAACTCCCCTTCCTGACCACGAGCTTCTACACCGGCCCGCTGGTCAGGCACCTCGGCGGCACGGACATCTCCTGGATCGTCGGCCTCGCGATCCCGGCCCTCCTCTACTGGCTCGCGGCCCGCCGGGACACCGGCCACGTCCCGGACCGCATGATCCTCACCGCCGAACCGGGGACGAGGACGCAGACCCCCGTCTCCTGAGGTGGTCCTGAGCGCGGGGTGGCCCGGCGTTACCGGTCGGCGGTCGCGGCGTCCGCCCGGTCGGACCGCAGCCGGGCGGCCAGCCGGGCCACCTCGGTGTACAGCGGGTGGTCGTGGGCCACTCCCCAGCGGTGCAGATAGACGAGCAGCTGGGTGATCACGGTGTCGTACTCCACGAGCACGGAACTCTTCTTCGCGGTGAGCAGCTCGACGCGCATCAGGTACTGGTAGGTGGGTTCGTCGATCTTGCCGTGCGACTTGAAGCTCGCGGCGTAACGGCCGACCCCCTTCTGCGGGTCGCTCGCGTAGTCGAGCTTCGCCCTGAAGAGGTCGCTCTGGGCGGCGGTCAGCGTCCCTCCGTCCTGTTCCAGCAGGTCTTTCAGAAGGTCGATCTCCGCATTCCGTTCCTCGGCCAGCCGGCGGATCTCGTCGTCGCCGAGACCGCGCCGCAGGAGCAGCAGGATCGCGGTGTTCGCATAGCTTTCGCCCGCGTCCACATGGGTGAGTTCATGGGCGAGCGAACCGAGCCGTTCGGTCGTGCCCTGCCCCTGGTACACGGCGTGCCTCATCGAGTACTTCTCGGCGGACCCCTCGGGGGAGAGGGACGTGCCCGGCATCCCGGTCGTGAAGCCGACGATGCCGCGGTGCGCCAGCAGGTCGCCCAGCAGATCCCGGGTGACCTGCGGGGCGCCGGGGTCCCGCCGGATGGCGTCCAGGCGGTCCAGATCGTCCTCGACCAGCCTGCGTCTGTCGTCCTCCGGCAGATCCCTGACGACGCCGTTCACCCAGTCCGCGAGCCGGGCGTTGGTGAGGGACAGGTCGCTGTCCACGGCCGCGCCGGTCTCCTCGATCCGCGTGAGGACGGTGTCCTGCGCGGCCAGCAGCAGGCGCGCCCGGGCCAGTCCGTCCGCCGTGTTCCTGGCCTCCTCCAGCCGCCGGCAGATCTCCTGGTGGGCGTGCACCTGCTCGATGATCTCCTCGATGACCGCGTCCAGCCGGATGTCGTTGGATTCCGTGTGGCTTTCCGCGACCAGGGAATCGACCTCCGCCTGATGCCTTTTCGACTTCGAGTTCCTGGCGTACTCCTCGGCGGCGGCCCTGATTTTCTCCAGTTGCCTGAACCGGGCGCTGAACCCCTCCTGCGGCAGCTTGTGATAGGCCGCCAGTTCCCGCTCGACCGCTTCGATGGAAGAGCCGCGCTTCTCGAAGCGGCCCACGGCGGTCCGCCGCCGGAATTCCTCGACCGAGATCAGGCGGGCGACGGGCAGCCCGGCACCCGGGCGCCCGGCCGGCGGCGCAGCCGCGGCGCCGGGCAGGGCACCGGCCGCCACCCGTACCGCCTCGCGCTCGAACCGGTCCGACGGATCGCTGAGCGCCAGCCCGGTACCGGTGTCCGACCCGGCGACCGGCCCGCGCCGCTGCTGCACGACATGCGTCAGCTCATGGGCGAGCACCTCGCGGCCCGCGTCGGACGCCGTGTCGTAGCGGCCGCGCCGGAACACGATGTGGGAACCGGAGGTGTAGGCCTCGGCGGCGACCGCGGCGGCGGACTCGTGCGCCGCCCGGTCGGTGTGCACACGGACGTCGGAGAAGTCCGCGCCCAGCCTGGTCTCCATGTCGGCGCGCACCGGTTCGTCCAGCGGGCGGCCGGGGGAGCGCAGCACCCGGCGCACCGACGCGGACCCTCGTTCCTCCGGGTCGGCGTGCTCCGGTCCGGCCCGGTTCAGCAGCTCGCCGACCGCGGCGTTGCCGATCAGCCGTTGCAGGGCGGGCAGTGCGTCGGGCCGCACCGGGGCGCCCGGGCCGGGACGCCGGGCGTCGGCCGTGCGCGCCGTGGCGGGCTCGGCACCCGCGGTCTCCTCGTGTCGCTTGCGGTGTCCGCGCACGTCGCTCCTCACCACGGCGAGTTCCTCCGTTCCGGTGTACGGCGCCGACGGCCCGCCGGGTAGGGGAGAACGGGCAGAACCGGGGCAGGACAGATGCCTGACGGGGGCAACGGGCGGGGCACCGGGCGGAGTGCGGCGGGGCCCGGTCAGCGTGGACCGGCGGTGGTGTCGGCGGTGTCCGGGTCGACGACACGGAAGCATTCGGCGACGACCAGCGCGTCGTCGTCGACCGCGGGGGTGTAGCCGAGCAGTTCGGTCATCGTCTCGCCGCCGAAGAACTCCCGGTGGGCGGCGGCCCACTCCGCGGCGTCCGCGTACCCTCGGCCCTCGTCCCGGGCGAACCGGTCGTCCACCGCGCCGAAGGGGATGACCCGGACCTCGGTCAGTTCGATCACGACGGCCGGCCGGTCGTCCGAGTCGAGCACCGCGTACCGCATGCCCGCCTCGGGCACGGGCTCGCCCGCGCGCTCCAGGATCTCGGCCAGCGCCGTCATCGCGGTCTTGCGTCCGGCGACGATGGCCTCGACCCCGCGGTCGCGCTCCGGACCGGGGAAGGCGAGGGCCAGCGTGGGGAGATCGTCGGGGAACATGGGCCGAGCGTACTCGAGACGTGTCGGCGAACTCACGTGTTGCACAGGTGGGTTGGCTCGCGCGGGCCGGCGTGCTCCCGACGCGCCCGGCCCGCCCGCCCCCGCCCGTCCCCGGCGGGGCGCGGACGGGTCGGCGTGAACGGCGCGGTGCACGTGGTCACTTGGTGAAGGCCCCGGTCCCGTTCGGGGTGCCGGGACCGGTCGGGCCGTCGTAGCCCGGCCGGCCCGGGTGGGCGTACGGGTGCCGCCGTACACGTCGGCAGGTCGTACAGGAAGCGGTAGGCCGCCAGGTCCTGCCCGGCGTTTCCCGGAACCGCGGCCCGGGTAGGTCGCCGTTACGGCGGTCGGTCGCGAGCGGGGCGTCCGGCGCCCGTCGTCCGGCCGGACGGCAGGCCCGCCGAACGCCCCCTGACCTCGACGGGGTTCGCATCGACCGAGATCCGCCGAAACCCTTGACGCGTCGTCCCCCCGCCGGTTAACTCACGTCCTAAATTAAGACGTGAGGGGCTTAGTCATGCGCAGCATCCGAGCCGCGGCAACCTGTGCCGTCACCCTGTCACTCGTCCTCGCGGCGACGGCCTGCGGAGGCGGTTCGTCGACGGGGGGCGGGTCGAACGACGCACCCAAGACGCTGACGTACTGGGCCTCCAACCAGGGTGCCAGCGTCGCCGTCGACAAGCAGGTGCTCCAGCCGGAACTCGACAAGTTCGAGAAGCAGACCGGCATCAAGGTGAAGCTGGAGGTCGTGCCCTGGTCGGATCTGCTCAACCGGATCCTGACCGCGGCCACCTCCGGTCAGGGGCCGGACGTGCTCAACATCGGCAACACCTGGAGCTCGTCCCTGCAGGCGACCGGCGCGCTGATGCCCTGGGACGCGAAGAACTTCGACAAGATCGGCGGCAAGGGGCGGTTCGTCGCATCCGCGCTCGCCTCGACCGGCGCCCAGGGCAAGGACCCGGCCGCCGTGCCGCTGTACTCCATGGCGTACGCGCTCTACTACAACAAGAAGATCTTCGCCGACGCGGGGATATCCCAACCACCCGCCACCTGGGACGAGTTGATCGCCGACGGCAAGAAGATCAAGGCGAAGGACAAGTCGGTGCTCGGCGCCGAGGGCTCCAACCTGTCGGAGAACATCCACCACGTGTTCGTCTTCGCCAAGCAGCACGGCGCCGACTTCTTCACCTCCGACGGCAAGCCCGCCTTCACCGACCCCAAGGTGGTCGAGGCGGTCAAGAGCTACGTCGATCTGATGGCCCGGGACCAGGTCATCCCGACCGGGGACGCCGAGTACGCGCAGAACCAGTCCGTCAGCGACTTCGCCAAGGGCCGCCTGGCCATGCTGCTGTGGCAGTCGGCCTCCGCCAACCTCGCGTCGCAGGGGATGCACGAGAGCGACTACGGCGTGGCGCCCGTGCCCGTGCGCTCCGGCACCCCCGGTCCCGGCACCCAGATCGACTCGATGGTCGCGGGCATCAACATCGCGGTCTTCCGCGACACCCACAACGTCGACGGGGCGACGCGGTTCGTCAAGTTCATGACCTCGGACGACGAGCAGAAGATCCTCAACAAGGCCTACAGCTCCATCCCGCCGGTCACCTCGGCCCAGAGCGACCCCGCGTTCAACACCCCCGCCAACTCGGTGCTCAAGAACACCCTCACCACCAGCGCCGCCGCCCTGCCGCAGGTGCCCAACGAGTCGCAGTTCGAGACGACGGTCGGTACGGCCGTCAAGGACCTGTTCGCCGACGCCGCCGCCGGCCGCGCGGTGACCACCGACTCGGTCCGGGCCGCGCTGCAGAAGGCCCAGCAGCAGATGCCGGCGGCGTAACGACCATGACCACGACCGCACTCCAGGAACCGGTGCGAGGAACACCCTCCGGTGCGCCGACGGCCCGCAAGCCGCGCCGGCGCACCGGACGGACCCACCGGGCCCTGCTGCCCTACCTGCTGCTCCTGCCGGCCCTCCTGCTCGAACTCCTCGTCCATCTGGTGCCGATGGTCATCGGCGTCATGATGAGCTTCAAGGAACTCGTGCAGATCTACATCCGCGACTGGAGCAGCGCCCCCTGGGCCGGGCTCGGCAACTACCGGATGACGGTGGACTTCGACGCCCCCGTCGGTGCCGCGCTGCTGCACTCCTTCCTCGTCACCGTCGGCTTCACCCTGCTGTCCGTCGCCCTGTGCTGGCTGATCGGCACCGCCGCCGCGCTCTTCCTCCAGGACTCCTTCCGCGGCCGGGGCCTGCTGCGCGCCCTGTTCCTGGTGCCGTACGCGCTGCCCGTCTACGCGGCCGTCATCACCTGGGTGTTCATGTTCCAGCACGACAACGGCCTGGTGAACCACGTCCTCCACGACCAGCTGCACCTCACCGACAAGCCCGCCTTCTGGCTCATCGGCGACAACAGCTTCTACGCCCTGCTCACCGTGTCCGTGTGGAAGGGCTGGCCGTTCGCCTTCCTGGTGGTGACGGCCGGGCTCCAGAACATCCCGGGGGAGCTGTACGAGGCCGCCGCGCTGGACGGCGCCGGCATGTGGCAGCGGATCGCCCGGATCACCCTGCCGTCGCTGCGCCCGGTCAACCAGGTGCTGATCCTCGTCCTGTTCCTGTGGACGTTCAACGACTTCAACACCCCGTACGTGCTGTTCGGCAGGGCCGCGCCGGACGCCGCCGACCTCGTCTCCGTCCACATCTACCAGGCGTCCTTCGTCACCTGGAACTTCGGCACCGGTTCCGCCATGTCCGTCCTGCTGCTGCTCTTCCTGCTCGTGGTGACGGGCGCCTATCTGCTGATCACGTCCCGAGGACGGAGGGGCGCCGATGCATGACTCGCCCATGGCACCGCCGCGCTCGTTCCTGTGGGCCCGCCGGGTCTTTCTGACCCTGCTCACCGGCTTCGTGCTGATCCCGGTGTACGTGATGGTCTCCAGCTCGCTGAAGCCCCTCGCGGACGTCACCGGGAAGTTCCGCTGGCTGCCCAGCGGGCTGACGTTCCGGCCGTACATCGACATCTGGTCGACCGTGCCGCTCGCCCGCTACTTCGTGAACTCGCTGATCGTGGCCGGCGCCGCGACCCTCTGCTCGGTCGTGGTCGCGGTGTTCGCCGCCTACGCCGTCAGCCGCTACGACTTCCGGGGCAAGCGCGTCTTCACGGTCACCGTGCTGTCCACCCAGATGTTCCCCGGCATCCTGTTCCTGCTCCCGCTGTTCCTCCTCTACGTCAACATCGGCAACGCCACCGGCATCGCCCTGTTCGGCTCCCGCGGCGGGCTGATCCTCACCTATCTCACCTTCTCGCTGCCCTTCTCGATCTGGATGCTCATCGGGTACCTCGACTCGGTGCCGCGCGACCTGGACGAGGCCGCGCTGGTGGACGGCTGCGGGCCGCTCGGCGCGCTGTTCCGGATCGTCGTACCGGCCGCGATCCCCGGCATCATCGCGGTCGCCGTCTACGCGTTCATGACCGCGTGGGGCGAGGTGCTGTTCGCGTCGGTGATGACCAACGACACCACCCGCACCCTCGCCGTCGGCCTCCAGGGCTACTCCACCCTCAACAACGTCTACTGGAACCAGATCATGGCCGCCTCCCTGGTCGTCAGCGTGCCCGTGGTGGCCGGCTTCCTGCTGCTCCAGCGCTACCTGGTCGCCGGACTGACGGCGGGCGCCGTCAAATGACCGGCAACACCCCGTATTCCGAAGGGACTTCCGTGTCCGAACCCATCGACCTCGCCGCCTTCCCGCACGACTTCCTGTGGGGCACGGCCACCGCGGCCTACCAGATCGAGGGGGCCGTCGCCGAGGACGGCCGGGCGCCCTCGATCTGGGACACCTTCTCGCACACCCCCGGGAAGATCGCGGGCGACGACAACGGCGACGTCGCCTGCGACCACTACCACCGCCGGGGCGAGGACATCGCTCTGATGCGCCGCCTCGGCGCCAACGCCTACCGGCTCTCCGTCGCCTGGCCGCGCGTCGTGCCCGGCGGCACCGGCCCGGTGAACCCCAAGGGGCTCGCGTTCTACGACGAGTTGGTGGACGACCTGCTCGCGGCGGGCATCACCCCGTCCGTCACCCTCTACCACTGGGACCTGCCGCAGGTGCTCCAGGACCGCGGCGGCTGGCCGGAGCGGGACACCGCCCTGGCCTTCGCCGACTACGCGTCCGCGGTCGCCGCCCGCCTCGGCGACCGGGTCACGCTGTGGACGACGCTCAACGAGCCCTCCTGCTCGGCCTGGATCGGTCACTACGAGGGCACGATGGCACCCGGCTGGACCGATCTGACCGCCGCCGTCCGCGCCTCCTGCCATCTGCTCCTCGGCCACGGCCTCGCGGCCGAGGCCGTCCGCGCCGCCGCCCCCGGCGCCCGGATCGGCATCGTCAACAACCTCTCCACCGTGCACCCGGCCACCGACCGCCCCGAGGACGTGGCCGCGGCCCACCGCCACGACGGCCACGTCAACCGCTGGTGGCTCGACCCGGTGCACGGCCGCGGCTTCCCCGCCGACATGATCGAGACCTACGGCGTGGAACTCCCGCTGAAGCCCGGCGACTTGGAGACGATCGCGGCGCCACTGGACTGGCTGGGCCTGAACTACTACTTCCCGGCCCACGTCACCGACGACCCCGACGGCCCGGCGCCGTACGCCCGTTCCGTACGCCGCGAGGGTGTGCCGCGCACCGGCATGGACTGGGAGATCGACCCGAGCGGCATCGAGACCCTGCTGCTGCGCCTCACCGAGGAGTACGGCGCCCGCACGCTCTACGTCACCGAGAACGGCTCCGCCTTCCCCGACGTGCTCCGTCCCGACGGCACCGTCGACGACCCCGAACGCCGGGACTACCTCGAATCCCACCTGGCCGCCTGCGCCTCCGCGATCCGCCGCGGCGCCCCCCTGGCCGGCTACTTCGCCTGGTCCCTGCTGGACAACTTCGAGTGGGCGTACGGCTACGACAAGCGCTTCGGCCTCGTCCACGTGGACTACACCACCCAGAAACGCACCATCAAGAACAGCGGTCACCGCTACGCGGAGATCGTCCGCGCCCACGGGCGACTGCGCAGCGACGCCGCCTGAGCCCGGCGTCGGTGTCACGGGGAGCGGGCGCCCGAGGGCCCCGCTCCCCGCGCCGACCGCCCCGACTCGGTCAATCGGAGCCGGTCAGGGTCTCGGCGAAAGCCGCCACCGCGTCGACCGCCGCCTGCTCCACCAGCTTGATGCCGACCTCCTCGGTGCTGCATCCGTCGAGCAGCACGGCCAGCAGATAGACGCGGCCGTCCTTCTCTATCCGGCCGATGCTGTTGACGTCCCACGTGCGGGTTCGGCTGCGCTGGAGCCAGCCGTTCTTGAGGGCGGTCGAGCTGTCGCCGTCCGCCGCCGCCGACACGCCCCAGGCCTGGTCGGCGGCCACATGTGTCATCAGGTCTTGGATGTACGCGCGTGAGGCGGAGCTGAGCGGCGATGTGTCGCCGAAGACGTTCTGGAGCAGCCGGACCTGGTCCCGCGCGGTGGTCTGGGTGACGCCCCACACGGTCCCGTCACCGCCCTGCGTCTCGGTCAGGCCGAGACGTGTGTTGGCCGCGTCGAGTCCCTGCGCGCTCCCGATCTCGGTCCACAGCGCACTGGTCGAGTCGTTGTCGCTGTTCTCGATCATCTTCTCCGCGTAGGCCCTGTTCTCCCGAAGCTGCGGCGAAGTGACAAGTAGCTCTCTGTAGCGGATTTGGGGGTGCGTGTCAGCGTTTTTGATCTTCTGGGCTCATCGGGGGCAGTGCTCGGCGAGGTTGGTCCGGTCATGACGACTGGAAGGAGCCTGGGGTGCGGCAGGAGTGGGAGCCGGAGGACTTGATCGAGGTCTGGACGCTGCTGGAGGAGGACCAGGAGCGGCTGCGGAACAAGTCGGGTGCGAACCGGTTGGGGTTCGCGCTGTTGCTGAAGTTCTTCGAGGTGGAGGCCCGGTTCCCGGAGGACGCCGGGGAGATCCCGGTGCCGGCGGTGTCGTACGTCGCCCAGCAGGTGAGGGTGCCTGCGGAGGAGTGGGCTGCGTACGACTGGGCGGGGCGGGCGTCAAGCGGCACCGGATGGAGATCCGGGGCGTGTTCGGCTTCCGTGAGTGCACGGAGGAGGACCAGGCCCAGCTCGCCGAGTGGCTGGCGGTGGAGCTGTGCGGGGTGGAGCTGTCCCGGGACCGGCTGTCGGGTGCGGTAGTGGCTCGCTGCCGCAAGGACCGGCTGGAGCCCCCGGCCCCGGGACAGATCGCCCGGCTGGTGGGGTCGGCGGTCACCACCTTTGAGGAGCGGTTCTGCGCGGCCACGGTGGGCCGGTTGTCGGCGGCGACCCGGTCCCGGCTGGACGATCTGATCGCCGAGGCCGCCGGCGCGGATGAGGAGAGCGCGGGCGGTGGGGGCACGTTCTTCACCGAGCTGAAGGCGGACCCGGGCGCGTTGGGGCTGGACAGCCTGCTGGCGGAGGTGAACAAGCTCCAGCGGGTGCGAGCGCTGGAGTTGCCGCCGGAGCTGTTCGGGGACGTGTCGGAGAAGCTGGTGGCGGCCTGGCGTGCGCGGGCGGCGAAGGAGTATCCCTCGGACCTGCGGGCGGCGGCGGGGCCGGTGCGGTACACGCTGCTGTCGACGCTGTGCCATGTCCGGGAGACGGAGATCACCGACTCGCTGGTGGAGCTGTTCATCCAGCTCGTGCAGAAGATCAACACGCGGGCGGAGAAGAAGGTCGAGGGCGAGTTCAACAAGGAGCTCAAGCGGGTCCGCGGCAAGGAGGGCATCCTGTTGCGGCTGGCGGAGGCGGCGGTCGCGGAGCCGGGCGGCACGGTCCGCAAGGTGATCTATCCGGTGGCCGGGGAGTCCACGTTGAAGGCGCTGGCGGCGGAGGCCGCGGCGAACGAGGCGCGCTACCGGGCCCGGGTGCGTACGGTGCTGCGCTCGTCGTACTCCAACCACTGGCGGCGGATGCTCTCGCCGCTGCTGAACGCGCTGGAGCTGAAGTGCAACAACACTGCCTACCGGCCGGTGATGGACGCCATCGACCTGCTCAAGCGGTATCTGGATCAGCCCATCGCCAGGGAGGGTGCGTTCTTCGACGAGGCGGAGAAGATCCCGCTGGGCGGGGTGGTGCGCGAGGAGTGGCGCAAGGCGGTCGTGGATGAGCGCGGCCGGGTCGAGCGCATCCCATACGAGCTGTGCGTGCTCGTGTCGCTGCGGGATGCGCTGCGGCGGCGGGAGATATGGGTGCCCGGGGCGAACCGGTGGCGGAACCCGGAGGACGATCTGCCACCGGACTTCGAAGACAACCGTGACGTGCACTACGACGCGATCCGCCAGCCGCAGGACCCGGAGAAGTTCCTCGAGGCCCTCCAGAAGAGGCTGCGCGAGGCCCTGCCCCGCTTCGACACGGCGCTGGAGCTGGGCACCACGAGCGGAGTGGACATCGTTCGCCGACATGGTGAGCCGTGGATCAAGGTCTCGCCGCTGGGCAAGCAGGAGGAGCCGGAGAACCTCGTCGCCCTGAAGGCGGAGATCGAACGCCGCTGGGGCACCATCGACCTGATCGACATCCTCAAGGAGGCCGAGTTCGCCACCGGCTTCACCGGCGAGTTCACCTCGGTCGCCACCAGGGAGGCGGTCCCGAAGGCGGTGCTGCGGCGCCGGCTGCTGCTGGTGCTGTTCGCGCTGGGCACGAACATGGGCATCAAGCGGGTCGCGGTCACCGGCAAGCACGGAGAGAGCGAGGCCGTCCTGCGCCGGGTACGGCACCTGTTCGTCAACCGGACCAACCTGCGTGCGGCGCTGGTGCGGCTGGTCACCGCCACCTTCGCCGCCCGCGATGCGGCGTGGTGGGGCGAGGGCACCGCCTGCGCCAGCGATTCCAAGAAGTTCAGCTCCTGGTCCAGCAACTTCATGACCGAGTGGCACCAGCGATACCGCGGCCCCGGCGTGATGATCTACTGGCACGTCGAGAAGAAGTCGCTGTGCGTCTACAGCCAGCTCAAATCCTGCTCGGCCTCCGAGGTCGCCGCGATGATCGAGGGCGTGCTGCGGCACTGCACGGACGTGGAGATCGACCGGCAGTACACCGACACGCACGGAGCCTCCATCGTCGGGTTCGCCTTCGCCCACATGCTCGGCTTCAACCTGCTGCCCAGGCTGAAGAACGTCGGCTCAGCGAGGCTGTACCGGCCGGCGGCCGGTCAGGACGAGAAGTGGCCGAACCTGGCGCCGGTGCTGTCGACCAAGACGATCGACTGGGACCTGATCCGCCAGCAGTACGACCAGATCGTGAAGTACACAACCGCCCTGCGCCTGGGCACCGCCGAGGCCGAGCAAGTCCTGCGGCGCTTCACTCGCGGCGGGCCCAAACACCCCACCTACCGCGCGATCGAGGAACTCGGGCGGGCGGTGCGCACGGCGTTCATCTGCGACTACCTCGCCGACGCCGACCTGCGCCGCGAGATCAACGACGGGCTCCAGGTCGTGGAGAACTGGAACAGCGCCAACCACGACCTGTTCTACGGCAAGGACGGCGACCTGACCGGCTCCGACAAGGAGTCCCAGGAGGTCTCCATGCTCGCGCTGCACCTGCTCCAGTCCGCTTTGGTGCACGTCAACACCCTGCTGCTTCAGGACATCCTGAGCGAGGAGAAATGGCAGAAGCGGCTCACCGACGCCGACCGGCGGGCCCTGTCCCCGCTGTTCTGGACCCACGTGAACCCCTACGGCCGGTTCGAACTGGACATGAACTCCCACCTCGACCTCGCGGCCGCGGCGGCGGCCATGGTGCCCGGCCCCCGCACCCCGCCCGAGTCGGATGGCGCCCGATCGGCGGCGGACGGTGGGGCCGGGTCGGCATCCTGAAGGCCAGCCCACGCCCTGCTGGCGAGCGGCGGATCGTTGACCTTAGTTGAGGCGCCGGGCCGGGGAGGGGCCTGACCAATGAGCTCAGTCGGCGGCCGTCGGGCAGGAGCAGGCGGCTGTACAGCGGGCGCCATCACGGTGACCTTCTCGGAGGCTGCGTCGACGGCGAGGGGGCGGCGCATTTCGAGCTGGCCCCAGATGTCGAGCGCGGTCGCGGTCGTGGCCGCGCGCAAAGGAAGGTCTTCACCCAGAACGGCTGGCACGGCACCTCGATCACCCGGGGCACCGGCGACGCGGCGCCCGTGCCGGTCCCGGTGAAGCCGGGCGACCCGTCGACGATCAAGCACGTCTTCCTGATCGTCAAGGAGAACCGGACCTACGACCAGGTCTTCGGTGACATGGCACAGGGCAACGGCGACCCGTCGCTGACCCGGTTCGGTGGCGTACATCCCCTCCTCGGAGTCCGACGGCTGATCGAATCCGGTCCTGCGGATCCGCCACATGGGCGGCACCCTTCACGGGTGTCGCGCCGGGCGAACCACCCGTACCCGGAGGCCGGGTGGTTCGCCCGGCGCGACGGCCGGCTCCGGGGGCAGTGAGCCTCAGCGGAAGGCGTCGACGTTGCGGGCGGCCCAGTCGGCGAAGGGGCGCGGGGCGCGGCCGAGGACCTGCTGGACGTCCGGGCTGACGCGCAGCTCGGCCGGGCTCGGGGAACCGAGGATGTCCAGGGTGTCGTCGGCGAGTTCCGCCGGCATGCTCTGGGTCATGGCGGCCTTGGCCTCGTCGCGGGTGAGCTCGTGAAACCTCACCGGCGAGCCCAGCGCGGTGGCGATGGCCTCCGTCTGCCAGCGCGGAGTGATCACCTCCGGGCCGGTCAGCTCGTACACGCCGCCGGTGTGCCGGTCCTCCAGCAGGCAGGCCGCCGCGACCGCGGCGATGTCCGCCGGGTCGATGACCGGCACCCCGATGTCGCCGAAGGGCGCGGCGACGACCCGCCGCGTGCGGACGGACTCGGCCCACCACAGGGCGTTGGAGGCGAAGCCGCCCGGCCGCAGGACGGCCCACTCCAGGCCGGACTCCCGCAGCGTGTCCTCCAGCGCGCGCATCGCGATCCGCGTTCGGCCGAAGGGCCTGGTCGCCACGCCCAGCGTGGAGAGCAGGACGACCCGGCGGACCCCGCCGGCCGCGGCTTCGCCGATGATGTCGGCAGGGCTGGCTCCAATGGCGTGCAGGTCGCCGGACAGCAGCAGGAACAACGCCTTCGCCCCGGCCAGCACGGGCTTGAGACCGGCCGGCTCGGCCAGGTCGGCCACCACGTGGCGGACGCCGTCCGGCACCTGCGCCGTGTGCCGTGACACCGCCGTTACCTGATGGCCCGTCTCCGCCAGCGCCCGCGTCAACGGCCGGCCGATGTTCCCGGTGGCCCCGGTCACCACGATCATGATCAGCTCCTTGTCGGATGTCCTTTGCGGTCTGCACGCTAAGAGCACGGGCTAACTCTTCGTAAGGACGTACCTGAAGGTAAGCTCACGACATGACGGGAGGCTCGCAGCACAGACAGGCCGAGGCAGGGAAGCGGTATGACGTGTTTCACACCGACTGCCTCGCCCGCGATGTGGTCGACCACGTGACCAGCAGGTGGGGCATCTGGGTGCTGATCTCCTTACGGAGCAACAGCCTGCGGTTCTACGAGCTGCGCGAGAGCATCCAGGGGATCAGCGAGAAGATGCTCGCCCAGACCCTGCGCGCGCTGGTCCAGGACGGCCTGGTCTGGCGGGAGGTCGAGCCGACGACGCCGCCCCAGGTCACCTACGGGCTGACCGAGTTCGGCCAGGACGTCGGCGAGCCGCTGACGGAGCTGTTCGACCGGATCACCGAGCGACTGTCGCGGCCCGGTGCGGGCTGACCGTACCGGTCCGCGGACATCTCGTGAACGGGCGCCCGGCCGGGCGCCCACCGCTCCCGGCGCGGTGGCCGCACCCGAGATCCGGCAGGTGCGCGAAGACCGTCCCCCACTCGGCGTGCACGGCCCGCAATGCCATCGGCCCCCCTCTGAACGGCCATCACCCCAGAGCGTTGCGGCGACCACCGACAGTCGAGACCCCGAAATTCAGACAGGCGGGCGGAAGTCGATCGCCTGTCCCGTTGTCCCATCTCATTCGATCTCTCCGCCGGGCAACGCTCTGACCTACGAAGAGGCAAAGCCGAGTGAGACGCGGCAGTCACGCCGTCTCACTTGATGTTGTCGCTCAGGCGCGTTGCCAGGGCGGACGGCCGTCAAACGACAGGTCGTTGGCCTGCTCTGTCTCACTCGGCCTTGCCCCGCACGTGCGAATCGGACAGCGTCCGGCGAGAGACCGGCAAGATCTCCTGAGACGGGACACCCGTCCGAGCCGCGCGAAGGCCACGGCCCAGCATACCGTCACTCTCACAAACGTTCCTTTGCGCGAGCACGATCAATCACGGGCCGCCGGACGCCCACCGGACCCGGATTCGTTCGCAGAACCCGTTCTCACTCAAAAGCGGGACGGGCTCCCTTGTGAGACTTGTATTGTGCGAAAATCCGGGCCCATGACGGGCCCTCAGCAGCCTTCCCCAACCGACCGGTCGGACGCCGACGACGTCGAACAGCACGCCTGTCCGAAGTGTGGCGCACAGCCGGGCTCGCCGTGCCGCTCGCGCGGCGGCGCGGTCGCCTCCGCTTACCACACCGGCCGCTTCACGAAGGTGCCCCGGCTGAAGAAGGCGCTGCGGGTGCCGACCCCGGCCGACCGCGGGCCGGGCCGACCGTGGCGGCCGGGCACCCCGCCGCCGGCGCCCATCGACCCGGACCTGCCGAGCGCGGACATCCGCATCGGATACGCGCGGTGCTCGACGCTCGGGCAGGAACTCGACTCCCAGCTCGACGCGCTCAGCAAGCACGGCATCCCGAGGGACAAGATCTTCAGCGAGAAGATCAGCACCCGGGTACGGGTCCGCCCCCGGTTCGAGGAGGCGCTGAGGACGGCGCGGGAGGTCAAGGCGCACGCCCCGCACTGCCGGGTCATCTTCACCGTCTACGAGATGAAGCGGCTCGGCCGCGACGCCGCCGAACTCACCGCCCTGGCGGACCACCTCACCGCGCACGGCCTGGTGCTGGAGATGCTCGCCGGGCCCCTGCCCGGGATCTACGACCCCACCGGTCCGGGGAAGCTGCTGTTCGCGTTCTTCGCGGCGATGGCGGAGACCGAGCGGGAGAACATCCGCGAGTCCACGCTGGAGGGGCTCGACACTGCGGCCCGCAAGGGCAAGCATGGCGGCCGGCCCCCGGTCATCACCGACGACATGCTCCACACCGTGCTCCGGCGCCGCGCGGGCGGCGAGTCCGTCGAGCAGATCCAGCCCGATCTGATCATCCCCACCGGCAAGCGCAAGGGACACAACCCCTCCGTCGCCAGCATCTACCGTGCGCTCGCCGAGCACGCCAAGCGCGAGGCGTACCCCGAAGCCGTCGAGCAGGCCCACACCGACTTCGCCGCGCTCCAGGCCGGGGAGCTCCCCGGACCCCGCCCCGCTATCCCTGACCGAGCGTCAATCTGATTACAGAGAGCTACTTGTCACTTCGCCGTAGCTTCGGGAGAACAGGGCCAAGAGGTCCGTGACCGGCGCGAGCGCGGTGTCGAGGCTCAGCGGCTCCGCGGCCGGCGAGGCGGAAGCAGAGGGGGAAGCGGACGGAGAGGGGGAAGGGGAAGCGGCCCTCGGTGTCTTCGGGTCCGCCCGTGCACTCGGCGAGCCGGAGTGGGGGTGGGCGGCGGCGTACACGGTGACGGCGCCGGACAGGACGACGGCCGTGGTCACGGCCCATATCCGGTGGCGTCTCCGGGCCTTGCGGCGCCGCCGCTGCTCCCCGCGGGAGTGGCGGCGATGGCGAGGTGGGTTCGCGGGCACGGGCGCGATCATAATCGCGTAGGAGTTCGGATTGTTGTTCCTCTGCCGATTCGGTCGCTCCTCACCGCGCAACGCCGCCTGTCCGGGTGGGCGTTCGAGTGACCCCTGAACGCCACGGAACCGGCGCGGGCCGGTCGGTGGCGTGGCAGGATCCCTCGGTGTGAGCGCATCCCCGGCGGTGAGAGGCCTGCGGGCCGCGGTGTTCGCCGCGGTGTGCGTGCTGCTCGCCGCCGCGGGGCACGGGCTGGCCATGGGCAGGATGCCGTCGCCGCGCTGCGACGGCGCCGGGTTCCTCGCGGTGTTCGTGCTCGGCTGGGCGCTGGGCGGACGGGAGCGGTCGGGGCCCGGCATCGGCGCGGTCATGCTGCTCACCCAGGCCGGGCTGCACGCGGGCTTCGACGCGGCCCGGACCGGTGCCGGGATGCCCGGCATGCCGGGCATGGCGGAGCCCGCGCATCCCCTGGCCCACGCCACCGCCGCCCATCTGCTGGCCGCGCTCGCCGCCTCCTGGTGGCTGCGGCGGGGCGAGGCCGCGCTGTGGTCGCTGCTGCGCCGTACCGCCGGACTCGTCCCCGTCCTGGTCGCCTGGTGGCGGCCCGCCCCGCTGCCCGCTCCCGCCGGACCGGTGCCGCGCGTGACCACCGGCGCCGGGCCCTGCCACCGGGCCTCGCTGCGGCACGCGGTCACCCGGCGCGGGCCGCCCGCCCCGATCCCGTACACGCCCTGACCCCTCACCCTCCTCACCCGTACGGAGATCGGTTCACCATGTCCTCATCACCCGTCACCCCGCGGCGCGCCGCGACCGTCGCCGCGCTCGCCACCGCCACGGTGCTGTTCGCCGCCGGTGCCGCGTCGGCCCACGTCACCGTCCACCCGGAGAGCTACGCCAAGGGCGCCACCGACGGCGTGCTGACCTTCCGCGTGCCCAACGAGGAGGACAACGCCGCCACCACCAAGGTCCAGATCTTCCTGCCCACCGACCACCCCGTCCTCGGCATCCTGGTCCACCCGCAGGACGGCTGGACCGCCAAGGTGACCACCACCAAGCTGAAGAAGCCGGTCGAGACCGACGACGGCACGCTCACCGAGGCCGCCTCCGAGATCACCTTCAGCGGCGGCAGGATCGCCGCCGGGCAGTACGCGGACTTCAACGTCGCCTTCGGTCAACTTCCCGAGGATGCCGGGCAGTTGGTCTTCAAGACCTTGCAGACGTACTCGGACGGCAAGGTGGTCCGCTGGATCGAGCAGCCCTCCTCGGGCGACGACGAGCCGGACAACCCCGCCCCGGTCCTGAAGCTCACCGCCGACGACGCCTCACCCGCCGCGGCCCCGGCCGCCGCCACCGCCAAGGCGGCCGGCGCGAGCGACTCCACCGCCCGCGGGCTCGGCGTCGCCGGCCTGGTCACCGGTGTCCTGGGCCTGGCCGCCGCCGCGTTCGCGCTGGTCCGCGCACGGAGGCCCGAGCGCTCGTGACCAAGGGCCTCCCGGCCGGATGACCCACTGCTCGCCGACGGTGACCCACCAGGGTGAACCGCGGCGAGCGGCGGGCACCGACGAGGCGGAACCGGGAATGCGACGGCCGCCGCCCGTCGTTGATCCCCGCATGACCCAGGACCCCACGCAGGACGCGCTGCTCCCGCTCCTCTCCGAAGAGCACGGCGGCGTACTGGTCACCCTCCGGCGCGACGGCCGCCCCCAGCTGTCCAATGTCGTCCACGCCTACGACCCCGACGAGCGGACCATCCGGATCTCCGTCACCGACGACCGCGCCAAGACCCGCAATCTGCGCCGCGACCCCCGCGCCTCGTACCACGTCACCAGCGCCGACCGCTGGGCGTACACCGTCGCCGAGGGCACGGCCGAGCTGTCCCCGGTCGCCCGGGACCCCCACGACGACACCGTGGAGGAACTGGTCCGGCTCTACCGCGAGGTACTCGGCGAGCACCCGGACTGGGACGACTTCCGCGCATCGATGGTCCGCGACCGCCGCCTCGTGGTGCGGCTGCGCGTCGAGCGGGCGTACGGCGTTCCCAGGCGCTGACCTCGGACGGCCGGCCTCGGACGAGGGCCGCCTCGGGCGCCCGGCTCAGGCGGCGTGGCCGGACGCCCGCTCGGTGCGCGCCTCGATCGCCCGCAGCACCGCGACCATGTCCTCGCCGCCGTGCCCCTGGGCCACCGTCTCCCTGAAAAGGGTGTGGCAGACGTCGAGGAGTGGGGAGGCCAGCCCGGCCGCGCGGGCTGCCTCGGCGACCAGCCTGTTGTTCTTCAGGACGTCGAGCGCGGCGGCCTGCACGCCGAAGTCCCGCTCGCGCAGCTTGGGCGCCTTCATGCGGGACACCGCGCTCGCCATGGGGCCCGCGTCCAGCACGTCCAGGAACAGGCGGGGGTCCAGCCCCTGCCGCTGCGCGAAGTGGAACGCCTCGGTCAGCCCGGTCACCAGGGTGATCAGGAACAGATTGACCGACAGCTTCATCAGCAGCGCGCCCGGTACCGCACCGCACCCGAACGTCTCGCGGCACATCGGCGCGAGCAGCGGCCGCACCGTCTCCACGGCGGCCGGCTCGCCCGCGAGCATGGCGACCAGCTGCCCCTGTTCCGCGGGGACCCGGGAGCCCGAGACGGGCGCCTCGACGTAGTGGCCGCCGGCCGCGCGGATGTCGGCCTCCAGGGCACGGGAGTACTCGGGGGAGGTGGTGCCCATGTGGACGACGGTGCGTCCGGCGACCCGCGCGGCCAGCTCCGGCGTGCCGCGGCCGAGGACCGCGTCGACGGCCGCCTCGTCGGCGAGCATCAGCAGCACCACCCGCGTCCGCGCGAACACCTCGCCGGGGTCGCGGGCGACCTCGGCGCCGGCCGCGCGCAGCGGCTCCGTGCGGTGCGGGGTGCGGTTCCACACCACCAGCGGGGTGCCGGCCGCCGCCAGGCGCAGGGCCATCGGCCCGCCCATCACTCCGAGACCGAGAAAACCGACGTGCACGGGGGCCGCCCTTCGCACCGCGAGCCGACTATGACAGTGGTCATGGTAGCGGGCGTTATGACGGCAGTCATAGAGTTGACCCCCGAGCGAGACCGGGCAAGACCGGGCGAGACCGGACGGGGCGAGGAACGGAGGCCGGGAATGGGCGAGCGGCAGCGGGGCCCGCGCGAGCGGATGGTGTTCAGTGCGGCGCAGCTCATCCGGCGCGACGGGGTGAAGGCGACCGGGATGCGCGAGGTCGCGGCGCACGCCGGGGCGCCGCGCGGCTCCCTCCAGCACTACTTCCCGGGCGGCAAGGAACAGCTGGTGGGCGAGGCCGTCGCCTGGGCCGGACGGTACGCGGGCAACCGGATCGCCCGCTTCGTCGAGGGGCTGGCCGAGCCGCTGCCGAGCGCCCTGTTCGCGGCGATGGTCGCGCAGTGGACCGACGAGTACGACCGCGACGGGTTCGCCGCGGGCTGCCCGGTCGCCGCCGCCACCGTCGACTGCGCCTCCCTGGGCGGCACCACCCGCGAGGCGGTGGCCGCCGCGTTCACCACCTGGCGCACCCCGCTCGCCGAGGCCCTGGCCCGGATGGGCGTGCCCGCCGACCGCGCCACGGCCCTGGCCACGCTGATGATCAGCACCCTGGAGGGCGCGATCCTGCTGGCCCGCGCCGAACAGGACGTACGGCCCCTGACCACGGTGGTGCGGGAACTCGGCCCGCTGCTCGACGCCGCCGTGAGCCGGCCCGACTGAGCGGCCGGGCCTCAGGCGGCGGACCGGCCGGCCGTGAGGTAGGCGATCACCATGTCCCCGAGCATGGTCCGGTAGTGCGCGTGCCGGGCCGGGTCCACCAGGTCCCGGCCGAACAGGGCGCCGAACGCACGCCCGTTCACGCCCCGGAAGAAGCAGAACGAACTGATCACCGCGTGTACGTCCGCCGCGTCCACGTCCGTCCTGAACACCCCCGACTCCTGCCCGGCGGCCAGGACGCGGCGCAGCACGTCGAGCGCCGGGGAGCCGATCGCGCCCAGGGCGCCGTCGGCGGCGACGTGTTCGACCGCCTGGCCGTTGTCGATGCTCAACAGGCGCAGGTGGTCCGGGTGTTGCTCATGGTGGTCGAAGACCAGTCCGGCCAGGCGGCGGATGCCCGCGACCGGGTCCAGGTGGCTCACGTCCAGTCGCCCCTCGGCCTCGCGGAGCGCGCCGTAGGCCCGTTCCAGCACGGCCGTGAACAACTGCTCCTTGCCGCCGAAGTAGTAGTAGATCATCCGCTTGGTGGTGCGGGTGCGGGCGGCGATCTCGTCGACGCGCGCGCCGTCGTAACCGGCCCGGGCGAACTCCTGTGTGGCCGCGTCGAGTATCTCGGCCCTGGTGCGGGCGGCGTCGCGCCCCCGCCCGTCGGCTCGTGCCGGTTCTTCGACGCTGGTCATGGGGTGTTCCTTCGGCCGTGACGCGCCGTGGTGGTGCGCTCGTTCGCTGCCCGGTGATTCTAGGACGCCGTTTCGGCGGCGGGTGTGCCGCGGCCCGGGCCACACGCGGTGACCCGGGCCGCGGCGTCCGCTGTCACGGCCGCCGGTTCCACTCGGCGATCACCGGGTGCCCGTGTTCCGTGGACAGCCGGCTCACCGTGCCGGTGGCCAACTGGAACAGCCGGCCCTCGGCGGGCGGCAGGCCCAGCCGACGGGCCGTCAGCACCCGCAGGAAGTGGGCGTGGGCGACCAGCACCACATCGCCGGCGTCCTCGGCGAGCGCGGCGCCGACGCGGGCCAGCACCCGGTCGGCGCGGGCACCGATCTCGGCCGGCGACTCGCCCGGGTGCCCTTCGGGTCCGGGCGGCACCCCGTCGGTCCACAGGTCCCAGTCGGGGCGGGTCCGGTGGATCTCGGGGGTGGTGATGCCCTCGTAGCCGCCGTAGTCCCACTCGTGCAGGTCGGGGTCGGGCACGACCCCGGTGACACCGGCGAGTTCGGCGGTGCGCAGCGCACGGGCGAGCGGGCTGGCCAGGGCCAGGGCGTAGGTCCGGCCGGACAGGAGCGGGGCGAGGGACTTGGCCTGTTCCTCGCCGTCATCCGTCAGGGGCAGGTCGGTGAAGCTGGTGTGCTGTCCCGACCTGCTCCACTCGGTCTCCCCGTGGCGGACCAGCAAGAGGTCCGCCACGGTCAGCCCCTCTTCTCGACCGCGTGGCCACCGAACTGGTTGCGCAGCGCGGCGATCATCTTCATCTGCGGCGAGTCGTCCTGCCGGGAGGCGAACCGGGCGAACAGCGAGGCGGTGATCGCCGGGAGCGGCACCGCGTTGTCGATGGCCGCCTCGACGGTCCAGCGGCCCTCGCCGGAGTCCTCCGCGTAGCCGCGCAGCTTGTCCAGGTGCTCGTCCTCGTCCAGCGCGTTGACCGCGAGGTCGAGCAGCCAGGAGCGGATGACGGTGCCCTCCTGCCAGGAGCGGAAGACCTCGCGGACGTTGTCCACCGACTTGACCTTCTCCAGCAGCTCCCAGCCCTCGGCGTACGCCTGCATCATGGCGTACTCGATGCCGTTGTGGACCATCTTGGAGAAGTGCCCGGCGCCGACACGGCCCGCGTGCACATAGCCGTACGGGCCCTCGGGCTTGAGCGCCTCGAAGATCGGCCGCAGCCGGTCGACGTGCTCCTTGTCGCCGCCGACCATGAGCGCGTAGCCGTTCTGCAGGCCCCACACACCGCCGGAGACGCCCGCGTCCACGAAGCCGATGCCCTTGACGCCGAGTTCGGCGGCGTGCTTCTCGTCGTCCGTCCAGCGGGAGTTGCCGCCGTCGACCACCGTGTCGCCCTCGGACAGCAGGTCCTTGAGCTCGTCGATGACGCCCTGGGTGGCGGTGCCGGCCGGGACCATCACCCAGACCGTGCGCGGCGCCTCCAGCTTCTCGACCAGTTCTTCGAGGCTCTTGACGTCGGAGACTTCGGGATTGCGGTCGTAGCCGATGACGGTGTGGCCGGCGCGGCGGATCCGCTCGCGCATGTTGCCGCCCATCTTGCCGAGACCGATGAGACCGAGCTGCATGATCAGTTCACTTCCTGAGAGAACGGTAGGCCGCGACCAGGGCCGTGGTGGACGGGTCGAGGCCGGGGACCTCGGCGCCCTCGGTGAGGGCGGGTTCGACGCGCTTGGCGAGGACCTTGCCCAGCTCCACGCCCCACTGGTCGAAGGAGTCGATGTCCCACACCGCGCCCTGCACGAACACCTTGTGCTCGTAGAGGGCGATCAGCTGGCCGAGCACGGAGGGGGTCAGCTCCGGGCTGAGGATGGTGGTGGTCGGGTGGTCGCCGCGGAAGGTGCGGTGCGCCACCTGCTCCTCGGGTACGCCCTCCGCGCGGACCTCCTCGGCCGTCTTGCCGAAGGCGAGCGCCTGGGTCTGGGCGAAGAAGTTGGCCATCAACAGGTCGTGCTGGGCCTTCAGTTCGTCGCTCAGCTCGCCGACGGGGCGGGCGAAGCCGATGAAGTCGGCCGGGATCAGTTTGGTGCCCTGGTGGATCAACTGGTAGTAGGCGTGCTGCCCGTTGGTGCCGGGGGTGCCCCACACCACCGGCCCCGTCTGCCACTGCACACGACGCCCCTGCCGGTCCACCGACTTGCCGTTGGACTCCATGTCCAGCTGCTGGAGGTAGGCGGTGAACTTGGACAGGTAGTGGCTGTACGGCAGCACCGCGTGCGACTGGGCGTCGTGGAAGTTGCCGTACCAGATGCCCAGCAGGCCGAGCAGCAGCGGGGCGTTGGCCTCCGGGGGCGCGGTGCGGAAGTGCTCGTCGACCAGGTGGAAGCCGTCCAGCATCTCGCGGAACCGGTCCGGCCCGATGGCGATCATCAGGGAGAGGCCGATCGCGGAGTCGTACGAGTAGCGGCCGCCGACCCAGTCCCAGAACTCGAACATGTTGTCCGGGTCGATGCCGAACTCGGTGACCTTGCCCGCGTTGGTGGACAGCGCCACGAAGTGCTTGGCCACCGCCTTCTCGTCGCCTTCGAACGCCTTCAGCAGCCAGGTGCGGGCCGAGGTGGCGTTGGTGATCGTCTCGATCGTGGTGAAGGTCTTGGACGCGACGATGAACAGGGTCTCCGCCGGGTCCAGGTCGCGGGTGGCCTCGTGCAGGTCGGCGCCGTCCACGTTGGACACGAAGCGGAACGTCAACTCCCGCGCGGTGTACGGGCGCAGTGCCTCGTAGGCCATGGCGGGGCCGAGGTCGGAGCCGCCGATGCCGATGTTGACCACGTTCCGGATGCGCTTGCCGGTGTGTCCGGTCCAGGCGCCGGAGCGGACCCGCTCGGCGAAGTCGGCCATCTTGTCGAGCACCGCGTGCACCTTGGGCACCACGTTCTCGCCGTCGACCTCGATCACCGCGTCCCGCGGGGCGCGCAGCGCGGTGTGCAGCACCGCCCGGTCCTCGGTGATGTTGATCTTCTCGCCGCGGAACATGGCGTCCCGCAGCGCGAACACGCCGGTGGCGGAGGCGAGTTCCTGGAGCAGGGCCAGGGTCTCGTCGGTGATCAGGTGCTTGCTGTAGTCGATGTGCAGGTCGCCGACCCGGACCACGTACCGCTCGGCGCGGCCGGGGTCCGACGCGAACAGCTCGCGCAGGTGCGGCTGACCCTTGGCGCGGTGGTCGGCGAGCGCCGTCCACTCGGGCCGGTGGATGAGGTCGGGGTTGTGGACGTCGGCCATCTCAGGCGTTCTCCTTGGCGGCCTCGCCCGTGAGGGCGATGGCGTACATCTCGTCGGCGTCGAGGCGGCGCAGCTCCTCGGCGATGAGTTCGGAGGTGGAGCGGACCTTCAGCGCGAGGGTGCGCGGCGGCTGACCCGGCAGGGTGAGCGTCGCCAGCGGGCCCTCGGGACGGTCCAGGACGATCTCGCCCTCGCGGGTGCCCAGCCGTACGGCGGTGACCACGGGCCCCTCGGTGACCACGCGGTCCACGGACACCCCCAGCCGTGCCTCCAGCCAGCGGGCCAGCAGCTCGGCGCTCGGGTTGTCCGCCTCGGCCTCCACGGCCGCGGACGTGACCTGCACGCGGGCCTGGTCCAGGGCGGCGGCCAGCATCGACCGCCACAGCGTGAGGCGAGTCCAGGCGAGGTCGGTGTCGCCGGGCGCGTAGTTGCGGGCGCGGGTCTCCAGGACCTCCATCGGCCGGTCCACCGCGTACAGATCGGTGATCCGGCGCTGGGCGAGCGCGCCGAGCGGGTCCTTGGACGGCGTGTCGGGGGCGTCCACCGGCCACCACACGACCACCGGGGCGTCCGGCAGCAGCAGCGGCAGCACCACCGAGTCGGCGTGGTCGGACACCTCGCCGTAGGTGCGCAGCACCACCGTCTCGCCGGTGCCGGCCTCCGAGCCGACCCGGACCTCGGCGTCCAGCCGAGAGGTGGTGCGGTCGCGCAGCGTGCGGGCGTGCCGCTTGATGACGACCAGGGTGCGCGAGGGGTGCTCGTGCGAGGCCTCCTCGGCCGCCCGCATCGAGTCGTAGGCGTTCTCCTCGTCCGTGA
Source organism: Streptomyces sp. SCPE 10 (assembly GCF_051980735.1). Lineage (NCBI taxonomy): Bacteria > Bacillati > Actinomycetota > Actinomycetes > Kitasatosporales > Streptomycetaceae > Streptomyces > Streptomyces sp. SCPE 10. The sequence continues at coordinate 6,461,146 of NZ_CP197069.1, forward strand.
CGATGACCATCGTCAGGACCATGCCCACGGCCGGGGTGCCGATGGCGCGGCGGCCCTGCACCAGCGCCTTGTTGATCTTGCTTGCCGTGGTGTCGGTCAGGTCGATCTTCATGGCCTGCGCCAGCTCCGTCCGTCTCGTGCGAGCATCTCGTCGGCTTCCCTCGGTCCCCAGCTGCCCGACGCGTACTGTGCCGGACGGCCGTGCGCCGCCCAGTACTCCTCGATCGGGTCGAGGATCTTCCAGGACTCTTCCACTTCCTGGTGGCGCGGGAACAGGTTGGCGTCGCCCAGGAGCACGTCCAGGATGAGCCGCTCGTACGCCTCGGGGCTGGACTCGGTGAACGACTCGCCGTAGGCGAAGTCCATCGACACGTCCCGGATCTCCATGGAGGTGCCGGGCACCTTGGAGCCGAAGCGGACGGTCATGCCCTCGTCCGGCTGGACGCGGATCACGATCGCGTTCTGGCCCAGCTCCTCGGTGACGGTGGTGTCGAACGGGGAGTGCGGGGCCCGCTGGAAGACGACGGCGATCTCCGTCACCCGGCGGCCCAGGCGCTTGCCGGTACGCAGGTAGAAGGGGACGCCCGCCCAGCGGCGGTTGTCGATGCCGAGCTTGATCGCGGCGAAGGTGTCGGTCTTCGACTTGGGGTCGATGCCGTCCTCCTCCAGATAGCCCACGACCTTCTCGCCGCCCTGCCAGCCCGCCGCGTACTGACCGCGCACGGTGTGCTTGCCCAGGTCCTCCGGGAGCCGCACCGACTTGAGCACCTTCAGCTTCTCGGTGAGCAGCGCCTCCGCGTCGAACGCGATGGGCTCCTCCATGGCGGTGAGCGCCAGCAGCTGGAGCAGGTGGTTCTGGATCACGTCACGGGCGGCGCCGATGCCGTCGTAGTAGCCGGCCCGGCCGCCGATGCCGATGTCCTCGGCCATCGTGATCTGCACGTGGTCGACGTAACTGCGGTTCCAGATCGGCTCGTACATCTGGTTGGCGAAGCGCAGCGCCAGGATGTTCTGGACGGTCTCCTTGCCGAGGTAGTGGTCGATCCGGAACACCTGGTCCGGCTCGAACACGTCGTGCACGAGCGCGTTCAGCTCGCGGGCGCTGGCCAGGTCGTGGCCGAACGGCTTCTCGATGACCGCGCGCCGCCAGGCGCCCTCGGGCGGGCTGGCCAGGCCGTGCTTCTTCAGCTGCTGCACGACCTTCGGGAAGAACTTCGGCGGCACCGAGAGGTAGAACGCGAAGTTGCCGCCGGTGCCGCGGGAGGCGTCCAGCTCCTCCACGGCGTCCTTGAGCTGCTTGAAGGCGGTGTCGTCGTCGAAGTCGCCGGGGATGAACCGCATGCCCTCGGCGAGCTGCTGCCACACCTCCTCCCGGAACGGGGTGCGCGAGTGCTCGCGCACCGCGTCGTGCACGACCTGGGCGAAGTCCTGGTCCTCCCAGTCCCGGCGGGCGAAGCCCACCAGGGAGAAGCCCGGCGGCAGCAGGCCGCGGTTGGCCAGGTCGTACACGGCCGGCATCAGCTTCTTGCGGGACAGGTCGCCGGTCACCCCGAAGATGACCAGGCCCGACGGGCCCGCGATGCGCGGGAGGCGGCGGTCCCGGGTGTCCCGCAGCGGGTTCACCCAGTCGGCGGCCGGGGCGACGGGCACCCGCACCTCCTCGGGCGCCGCGGCGGCGCTTTGCTTGTCGGTCATCGCGCGTCAACTCCCTTGTTCTGCAAGGACTTCGCCACCGCGTCCAGCAGGTCCTGCCAGGCCGTCTCGAACTTGGCGACGCCCTCGTCCTCCAGCTGCTGGACGACCTCGTCGTAGGAGATGCCGAGCCGCTCGACCGCGTCGAGGTCGGCGCGGGCCTGCGCGTAGCCGCCGGTCACCGTGTCGCCGGTGATCTCGCCGTGGTCGGCGACGGCGTTCAAGGTGGCCTCCGGCATGGTGTTGACCGTGCCCGGCGCGACGAGTTCGTCCACGTACAGGGTGTCCTTGTACGCGGGATCCTTCACCCCGGTGGACGCCCACAGCGGGCGCTGCTTGTTCGCCTTGTCGCCGGACAGCGCCAGCCATCGGTCCGAGGAGAAGACCTCCTCGTACGCCTCGTAGGCCAGCCGGGCGTTGGCCAGGGCCGCGCGGCCCTTGAGGCCGAGGGCCTCCTCGGTGCCGAGGGCGGTCAGCCGCTTGTCGATCTCGGAGTCCACACGGGAGACGAAGAACGAGGCCACCGAGTGGATGGTCGACAGGTCGATGCCGCGCTCACGGGCCTTCTCCAGGCCGGCCAGGTAGGCGGCCATGACCTCGCGGTAGCGCTCCAGCGAGAAGATCAGCGTGACGTTGACGCTGATGCCGAGCCCGACCACCTCGGTGATCGCGGGCAGGCCCGCCTTGGTCGCCGGGATCTTGATCATCACGTTGGGGCGGTTCACCAGCCAGGCCAGCTGCTTGGCCTCGGCGACGGTCGCCTCGGTGTTGTGCGCGAGACGGGGGTCGACCTCGATGGAGACCCGGCCGTCCCGGCCGTCCGTCGCCCGGTACACGGAGTCCAGGATGTCGGCGGCGTCCCGCACGTCGGCGGTCGTCATCATCCGCACCGCCTCGTCGACGGTCACCCCGCGCACCGCCAGGTCCGTGAGCTGCTCCTCGTAGCCCTCGCCGGAGCCGATGGCCGCCTGGAAGATCGACGGGTTGGTGGTGACACCGACGGCGCTGCCGCTCGCCACCAGCGCGGCGAGGCTGCCCGAGGTGATCCGCCTCCGCGACAGGTCGTCCAGCCAGATGGACACACCCTCGTCGGCAAGGCGCTTGAGGGCTCCCGGGGTCGCGATTGCTTCGGTCACGATTCTCATCTTTCTATCTGCGTCGGTGTCAGGCGCGCGCGGCGGCGAGCGACTCGCGGGCCGCCGCGGCGACGTTCTCAGGGGTGAAGCCGAACTCGGCGAACAGCGTCTTGGCGTCGGCGGAGGCACCGAAGTGCTCCAGGGAGACGATCCGCCCCGCGTCGCCGACATACCGGTACCAGGTCAGTCCGATCCCGGCCTCGACCGCGACCCGGGCCTTCACGGCCGGCGGCAGCACCCGCTCGCGGTAGGCGCGCGGCTGCTCCTCGAACCACTCCACGGACGGCATCGAGACCACCCGGGTGCCGATCCCCTCGGCCTCCAGCCGCTCCCGCGCGGCCACGGCCAGGTGCACCTCGGAGCCCGTCGCGATGATGATCACCTCCGGGACCTCCGTCGAGGACTCGCGCAGCACATAGCCGCCCTTGGCCGCGTCCTCGTTCGGCGCGTACACCGGCACGCCCTGGCGGGTGAGCGCGAGCCCGTGCGGGGCGGGGCTGGTGGCGTGCCTCTTCAGGATCTCGGCCCAGGCGAGCGCGGTCTCGTTGGCGTCCGCCGGGCGGACGACGTTCAGGCCGGGGATGGCGCGCAGCGAGGCCAGGTGCTCGACCGGCTGGTGGGTGGGGCCGTCCTCGCCCAGGCCGATGGAGTCGTGCGTCCACACGTACGTCACCGGCAGCTGCATCAGCGCCGACATCCGCACGGCGTTGCGCATGTAGTCGGAGAAGACCAGGAAGGTGCCGCCGTAGATCCGGGTGTTGCCGTGCAGGGCGATGCCGTTCATCTCCGCGGCCATGGAGAACTCGCGGATGCCGAAGTGCACGGTACGGCCGTACGGGTCGGCGCCCGGCAGCGGGTTGCCCTCGGGCAGGAAGGAGCTGGTCTTGTCGATCGTGGTGTTGTTGGAGCCGGCGAGGTCGGCGGAGCCGCCCCACAGCTCCGGCAGCACCGGGCCGAGCGCCTGGAGGACCTTGCCGGAGGCGGCACGGGTGGCGACCGACTTGCCCTCCTCGAAGACCGGCAGCGCGTCCTCCCAGCCCGCGGGCAGCTCGCCCCGGCTGATCCGGTCGAACAGCTCGGCCTGCTCCGGCCGGGCGGTGCGCCACTCGGCGATCCGCTTGTCCCAGGCGGCGTGCGCCTCGGCGCCCCGGTCCAGGGCCCGCCGGGTGTGCCGCAGCACCTCGTCGTCGACCTGGAAGGTCTGCTCGGGGTCGAAGCCGAGGAGGCGCTTGGTGGCCGCGATCTCCTCCTCGCCGAGCGCCGAGCCGTGGGAGGCCTCGGTGTTCCGCGCGTTCGGGGCGGGCCAGGCGATGATCGTGCGCATCGCGATGATCGAGGGCCGCTCGGTCTCCTCCTGGGCGGCCTTCAGCGCCGCGTACAGGGCGGGCACGTCCACGTCGCCGTCGGCGGTGGGCTCGATGCGCTGGGTGTGCCAGCCGTAGGCCTCGTACCGCTTCAGCACGTCCTCGGAGAACGCGGTCTCGGTGTCGCCCTCGATGGAGATGTGGTTGTCGTCGTAGAGGAAGACCAGGTTGCCGAGCTTCTGGTGGCCGGCGAGCGAGGAGGCCTCGGAGGAGACGCCCTCCTCCAGGTCGCCGTCGGAGACGATCGCCCAGATGGTGTGGTCGAAGGGCGAGGTGCCCGCGGGCGCCTCCGGGTCGAACAGGCCGCGCTCGTAGCGGGCGGCCATCGCCATGCCCACTGCGTTGGCCACACCCTGGCCGAGCGGGCCGGTGGTGGTCTCCACACCGGCCGTGTGCCCGTACTCGGGGTGGCCCGGGGTGCGGGAGCCCTTCGTGCGGAACGCCTTGAGGTCGTCCAGCTCCAGCTCGTAACCGGACAGGAAGAGCTGGGTGTACAGGGTCAGCGAGGTGTGACCGGGGGAGAGGACGAACCGGTCACGGCCGGCCCACTCCGGGTCCGCCGGGTCGTGTCGCATCACCTTCTGAAAGATCGTGTACGCGGCAGGCGCCAGGCTCATCGCGGTGCCGGGGTGGCCATTGCCGACCTTCTGCACCGCGTCGGCCGCCAGCAGACGGGCTGTGTCCACGGCACGCCGGTCGAGATCGGTCCACTCGAAGCCGCCGGAAGTCTGCGTGCTCATCTTCAAGAAGTCCTCATTCAGTACGGAAGGGCTGACCGGATGTGTTCAAACTTAAAAGTCTGACTTTTTCGGCGGAAGGGCGGGGTGTGTCACCCTGTGGTGAATCTGGGACAGTGATCGAACAGCAGGGACGGCGCGAAAAGGACATGGCTGACACAACGCCCGAAACGAGCGGCGCCGACGGCATCCGAACCTTCCCCTTCCCGACCGAGCTGGCCGTCGGGGGCGTCGGCATGCAGGTCGGCCCCATGGGCGCGGGTCACACCTGGCACGCCGACGCCCCGCTCGAACGCGTCCACCGCATCGACTTCCATGTGGTCCTGCTCTTCACCGACGGCCCCGTACGCCACATGGTGGACTTCACCGAGTACGAGGCGAACGCAGGCGACCTGCTGTGGATCCGCCCCGGACAGGTCCACCGCTTCTCCCGGGAGTGCGGGTACCGCGGAACCGTGCTCACCATGCAGCCCGGCTTCCTGCCGCGCGCCATCGTGGAGGCCACCGGCCTGTACCGCTACGACCTCCCACCGCTGCTGCACCCCGACGCGGCCCAGCTCGACGCGCTGCGGGCGGCCCTGGACCAGCTGCGCCGCGAGTACGAGGACACCGCGACGCTCCCGCTCAGCCTGCACACGGCCGTCCTGCGGCACTCCCTGACAGCGTTCCTGCTGCGTCTCGCCCATCTCGCCGCCAGCTCGGCGCCCGGCTCCCGGCAGCAGTCGGACAGCACCTTCACCCGGTTCCGGGACGCGGTCGAGCAGGGCTTCGCCACCAACCACAGCGTCAGCGCCTACGCCGACGCCCTCGGCTACTCGCGCCGCACCCTGGTGCGCGCCGTCCGCGCCGCCACCGGGCAGACCCCCAAGGGCTTCATCGACCGGCGCGTCGTCCTGGAGGCCCAGCGCCTGCTCGCCCACACCGAGTTGCCGATAGGCCGGGTCGGCGTGGCCGTCGGCTTCCCGGACGCGGCCAACTTCTCCAAGTTCTTCCAACTGCACACCGGCCGCACGCCGGCGGCCTTCCGCGCGGAACTGCGCTAGCGCGCCCAAGACCGGCGTGGCGCGGTGTGCACCCTCCGGCCGCCCCGGTTCCGGTACGGCGGTCGGCTCAGCGCCCTGAGTCTTTGTGGCGCGGGCGAGTTCAGGTAGTGAAGGCGTGAACCCTCGTCGGCGGGCCCGATACCCGGTCGCCTGCGAGGTCCCGGTGGCGGGCGGCGGCGCCGGGCCAGGTGCCGCCGCCGGGACCGCCGCGCCTACCCGACCCGGTACGCGTACACGGTCGTCGCCACCGCGCACACGCCCGGCTGGACCACCTCGGCGCGCAGGGTGCCGGCCGCCGGGTCGTAGTCGACGCCCTCCGCCTCGAACGTGCCCTTGCACACGCTGCGCTGGGGCAGGGCGAACAGGCTGCTCACCCGGCCGGTGACCGGCTTGCCGTCCAAGGGGTGCGGCAGATCCACCTGGAGCAGCGGTCTGCTCTGCGGGAACAGCTGCCCCGAGGCGTCGTCGGACGCGCACACCAGACGGGTGGCGCTCACGAAGTCACAGCCCTGGACGTCCCGCACCGGCTTGTCCAGGCCGATCCGCCCGGCCTGCGCCAGCGTGCCCCCGGTACGCGGCGTCGCCGGGTTGAGCAGCGGCGCCGGGAACACCTGGAGCCGGTCCTGGTCGCCCCACTCGCCGGACACCAGCCACTGCCCGTCGGGCGAGACGGCGGCGAAGGAGTTGTTCACCTTCTCGCCCGGATCCAGCGGATGGACGTAGTCGTACCGCTTCCCCTCCGGGGTGGTCACCGCGTACATCTTCGAGGTGGCCGTGTCGGCGCCCTGGTAGGCGTCGAAGACGTAGCCGCGCGTGATGTCCGGATCGCCCACGTGGTTCCAGCCCTTGGTCCGCAGGTCCAGCGGGATGTCCAGCAACCCGCGGTGCAGCAGCGAGCCGTCGGCACGGCTCGCGAGTCCCTGGCCGCCGCCCAGGGTGTCGGTGTACGACGTCCCGGCCGCGACCCAGTGGGCCGGCTCGGACGCCGACGCGCTGGGGGCGGCACACACGAGCGCGCCCACCAGTGCGGTGAGCGCGGCGATCTGACGCTTCATCGGGCTCCTGTCACCTCGGTGGAGTCGGGGTTCGCATGCAACCACGGTTCGGTGTCCGGGGGGTTGCGGGGGCGTGATCGACGCTCCGGTTCCGGCCGTCCTCCCCGCGCGGCGGCCGGCACCGCCGGGCGGGGGCGTGCGCGGACGGGCCGCGGGCGGGGATCATGGGACAGGATGGGACAGCCGTGGCGGGACTCGGGAGAGGTGCGTGGGACGTGAGGCTGACGATTCTGGGCGGTGGCGGGTTCCGCGTTCCGCTGGTCCACGGTGCGCTGCTGACGGACCGTGGCGAGGGACGGGTCACCGAGGTCGTCCTGCACGATCTGGACGACCGTCGGCTGTATGCGGTCTCCCGCGTACTGGAGGAACAAGCCGCCGGTGTGCCCGACGCACCCCGGGTGACCGTCACCACCGACCTCGACGAGGCCCTGCGCGGCGCCGACTTCGTGTTCTCCGCGATCCGGGTCGGCGGCCTGGAGGGGCGGGCGGCCGACGAGCGGATCGCGCTCGCCGAGGGCGTGCTCGGACAGGAGACGGTCGGCGCGGGCGGCATCGCCTACGGTCTGCGCACGGTGCCCGTCGCCGACGACATCGCCCGCCGGGTGGCCCGCCTCGCGCCCGACGCCTGGGTCATCAACTTCACCAATCCGGCGGGGCTGGTCACCGAGGCCATGTCCCGGCACCTGGGCGGGCGCGTCATCGGCATCTGCGACTCGCCGGTCGGTCTCGGCCGCCGTATCGCCCGCGTCCTCGGCGCCGACCCGCGGGAGGCCTTCGTGGACTACGTCGGCCTCAACCACCTCGGCTGGGTGCGCGGGCTGCGCGTCGGCGGGCGCGACCAGCTCCCGCGGCTGCTCGCCGATCCCGCGCTGCTCGGCTCCTTCGAGGAGGGCAGGCTCTTCGGCCCCGACTGGCTGCGCTCGCTCGGCGCGATCCCCAACGAGTACCTGCACTACTACTACTTCAACCGCGAGACCGTGCGCGCGTACCAGGAGGCCGAGCGGACCCGGGGCGCCTTCCTGCGCGACCAGCAGGCCCGCTTCTACGAGGCCGCCGGACGCCCGGACGTCTCCGCGCTGGCGGCGTGGGACCGCACCCGCGCCGAGCGCGAGGCGACGTACATGGCCGAGAACCGCGAGAGCGCGGGCGCCGGCGAGCGCGAGGAGGAGGACCTCTCCGGCGGCTACGAGAAGGTGGCCCTCGCCCTGATGCGGGCCATCGCCCGGGACGAACGCACCACCCTGATCCTCAACGTCCGCAACGACGGCACCCTGTCCGCCCTCGACGCCGACGCCGTCGTCGAGGTGCCCTGTCTGGTGGACTCGGGCGGTGCCCACCCGCTGGCCGCCGCCCCGCTGCCCGCCCACGCGACGGGCCTGGTCTGCGCCGTCAAGGCGGTGGAGCGGGAGGTCCTCGCCGCCGCCGAGTCCGCCTCCCGGGCCACGGCGGTCAAGGCCTTCGCCCTGCACCCCCTGGTCGACTCCGTGAACGTGGCCCGCCGGCTCGCGGACGGCTACATCGCCGCCCATCCGGGCCTCGCCTACCTCAGGTAGGCGCGGCCGGGGGAACCCTTGAACGCCGCCCGCGATTGTGTTCTTGTGGAGCGGACGACTCGCTGATCGGAAGGGGACACGGGGTGGAGCCGACGGCCGGTCCCGGTCAGTTGCTGGCCATCAGTGATCTGCACATCTCCTACCCGGAGAACCGCCGCCTGGTCGAGGAGTTGCGGGGCGGCGAGGAGGACTGGCTGATCGTCGCGGGCGACATCGCCGAGACCGTCGAGGACATCCGCTGGACCCTCGGCACCCTCGCCGGCCGCTTCCGCAAGGTGCTGTGGGCGCCCGGCAACCACGACCTGTGGACCCACCCGAAGGACACCGTGACCCTGCGCGGCGTCGCCCGCTACGAGCATCTGGTCGAGGTCTGCCGGGAACTCGGCGTCGTCACCCCCGAGGACCCCTATCCGGTGTGGCACGGCGCCGGCGGACCGGCCGTGGTCGCCCCGCTGTTCCTCGGCTACGACTACTCCTTCCTGCCCGCCGGCTGCACCACCAAGGCCGAGGGCCTGGCCTACGCGGAGTCCACCGGCATCGTCTGCAACGACGAGTACCTGCTGCACCCGGACCCGTACCCGACCCGGGAGGCGTGGTGCCGGGACCGAGTGGCGCGGACCGAGGAGAGACTCGCGGAGCTGCCGGCCGACATGCCGACCGTGCTGGCCAACCACTACCCCCTGGACCGGCACCCCACCGAGGTGCTGTGGCACCCCGAGTTCGCCATGTGGTGCGGCACCACCCTGACCGCCGACTGGCACCGCCGCTTCCGCGTCGCCACCATGGTCTACGGCCATCTGCACATCCCCCGCACCACATGGCACGACGGAGTCCGCTTCACCGAGGTCTCCGTGGGCTACCCCCGTGAATGGCGCAAGCGCCCGGCAGCCCCGGGAAAACCGCGCCGCATCCTGCCGATGGAGGACGAGACCGGTGATCGAGGAGCTGCTCCCGGAGTCGGTCGTGGCCGTGGAGGCACACCGTGACGACCCGCTGTGGGAGACCCCCCTCCACCCGGAGGAGGCGGTGCTCGTCGCCCGCGCGGTGGCCAAGCGGCGCCGCGAGTTCGCCGCCGTACGCGGCTGCGCCCGGCGTGCCATGGAGAAGCTCGGCATCCCCGCGCGGCCCGTGGTCAGCGGCGAGCGCGGCGCCCCGCAGTGGCCGGCCGGCATCGTCGGCAGCATGACCCACTGCGACGGCTACTGCGCCGCCGCGCTGGTCCGCGCCACCGACCTGGCCTCCCTCGGCATCGACGCCGAACCGCACGGACCGCTGCCGGAGGGCGTGGGACCCTCCGTCTTCCTGCCCGCCGAGACGGCCCGCCTGGAACGGCTCGCCGGGCAACGGCCCGCCGTGCACTGGGACCGGATCCTGTTCAGCGCCAAGGAGTCGGTGTACAAGGCCTGGTTCCCGCTCACCCGCGAATGGCTGGACTTCTCCGAGGCCGACATCACCCTGAACCCGGCCCCCGACGGCGCACCGCACGGCACCCTGCACGCCGAACTCCTCGTCCCCGGGCCCCGGGTCGGCGACCGCCGGCTCCAGGTGTTCGACGGCCGCTGGACCGTACGCGACCACCTCGTGGCCACCACGGTCGTGGTACCCCGCGCCTGAGGGGCCGGCCGCCGTCGCCGTACCGCACGCCTGGGACGCCCCGGCCGCCGTCGCCGTACCCGGGGGCCGACGACGGCCGGGCGGGCGGCCCTCAGGCGGCGGGCGGGCACCATTCGCCCAGCAGCCGGAAGAACTCCGCCTCGTTGCCCGCGAGGCCGGCCCCCGCGAGGGCCGTCTCCGCCTCGGCGAGCACGCCGGGCGGCACGACCGCGGGCGGCGCCCCCTCGGGCGGTCCGTCGAAGGCGGCGCGCACCGTGTGCAGCAGCCGCAGATAGGCCTGGACGGCGGTGCGCTCGTGGTCGGTCAGTACGGCGGTGGGCATCGGTCGGCTCTCCCCGGATAGGCGTCACGGTCACGCGCCCTGCGGCGCCGCGCGCCGCATGTCGTACGACGCACCCGACCAGCTTGCCGTCCACCACTGACAATGGGGCGAAAGCGCACCCCGCGCCCCGCCCGAGTGCCCGTCAGGAATCGGGCCGCTTCACACTCTCCAGCAGCATGTCCAGCCATTCCGCGACCTTGTCCCGGTGCTGGTCGGTGGGCAACTGCGCGGCCCGCCAGGCGATTCCGCGCACCCCGTGGTCCTGGAGCAGCCGCTCCAGCGGGTCCTCGGCGGCCTCGGCCGCGGCCCGCTCCCGGTCGGCCAGCTTCTGCAACAGCTCCTGCTCGGTGCGCTGCAACGCGCCCGCCAGCGCCTCCGGGTCCTCCGCGGTCAGGAAACCGGCGTGCACCCGGAAGAACCGCTGCAACGCGTCGCAGTGCTCCATGGTGGGCCGCCGGTCGCCGTTGATCAGGGCGCCGGCCTGCTGCCGGGACATCCCCGCGCCGTCGGCGATCTCCTGCTGGGTGTATCTGCGGCCGTTGGGCTTCAGCCGGGTGCGCCGTAGCAGGCCCAGGCGCTGCAGGAAGCGCGCCTGCACGTCGGGTTCGCCGGCCGGGCGGCCGCTGAGCAGGGCCTTGACCACCGGCTCCGGCACGCCGCAGGCGACCGAGAGCCGCGCGACGTCGAAGACCTCGGCCTGGGCCACCCCGAGCCGCTCGGCGAGCGCGGTGACGCGGGCGACGACGGCCGGCAGCTGGGCGGTCGCCGCGGCGCCCGGATCCTCGTAGCCATCCGTCACCGACAGAACTCCTACGTCTCTCAAGGGCAACAGGTGCGTCCGTGCATCCCGCATGCTCGGTACCGGGTCCGGCGATCGCCGTGAACCTCCCGGAGATTAGCCGGTGCCCTGAACCCACATCCAGGTGTCGCCACAACTGTGGCGAATTTCAGCCGTCAACCGGCGTGGAATGCCACGATAGTTGACATCACCTCTCGTGGGGAAGCAGGATCGCATCGCCGCGTGAAGGCCGCAGAGGCAAGAGGGGTGACCTCCCGATGGCACATCAGGCAGGAGGGAAGCGGCCGGCGCCGCGGCCCGTCCCCGAGACCTCCGAGACCCAGACGTACCTACAGGACTACGGCGCACTGCTGGACACCGTCACGTTCCCGTCCCTGGTGGTGGACCACCGCTGGGACGTCGTGCTGGCCAACGCCGCCTTCGGCGTGCTCTTCGGCGGAATGCGCCCGCATCCCACCGCCATGCCGGAGGACAACTTCCTGCGGTTCGTGCTCTTCCACCCGGACGCCGGGCGCGTCCTCGGCGACCACGAGGCGGGCTGGTGCCTGCCGATGCTCGCCCACCTGAAGGGCGCCATGGAGACGTACGGCCACGACCCCGAACTCCAGGCCGTACGGCGGGACATCGCCCAGGACCCGCTCATGGAGGCGGCCTACCGGCAGGGACTGCCGCACTGGATCCGGGCGGTCGGCGAGCGCGGTACCCGCCTCGACGGGGCCGTACGCCTGCTCTTCCACCCCGACCCGCGCCGCGGCCCCACCGAGTGCCGCATCGTGGAGGAGACCCCCGAGACCCTGCGCGAACTGGGTTTCCGCAGGCTGACGCTGGTGCCTCGGGACAGCCGCCGGGCCCCCGCCCCGGAGCGCCGCCCGCGCAGGTCCCGCGCCACCCCCGCGCATCTGACGGTGGTCCCGCCGCCCGGGAACTGACGGCGTCCGGCGGCACCCGGCTGCCGGACTTTCACCTCGGTGTCACCTCACCCTTCCCTGACGTTCGCCGCTCTTGGAACACTCGCTCCGCGCACCTTCGCTCTGCGCGACGGCAGACGTCAGGACGAGAGGACCCCCACACCCATGCCCCAAGTCAACCGGCGGCGCTTCCTCCAGATAGCGGGCGCCACCTCGGCGTTCACCGCGCTGTCCAGCAGCATCCAGCGCGCGGCCGCCCTGCCCGCCCACCACCGCACCGGGTCCCTGGAGGACGTCGAGCACATCGTCGTCCTGATGCAGGAGAACCGTTCCTTCGATCACTACTTCGGCACGCTCAACGGGGTGCGGGGCTTCGGGGACCCGCGTGCGGTGAGCCAGCAGGGCCGTTCCGTCTGGCAGCAGTCCGACGGCACCAAGGACGTTCTGCCCTTCCACCCGGACGCCGACGACCTGGGGCTCGCCTTCATCCAGGACCTGCCGCACGGCTGGCCCGACACCCACGCCGCCTTCAACGGCGGTAAGTACGACAAGTGGGTACCGGCCAAGGGCACCACCACCATGGCGCACCTGACCCGTGAGGACATCCCGTTCCACTACGCCCTCGCGGACGCCTTCACCGTCTGCGACGCCTACCACTGCTCGTTCATGGGCTCCACCGACCCCAACCGCTACTACATGTGGACCGGTTACGTCGGCAACGACGGGCAGGGCGGCGGCCCGGTGCTCGGCAACGACGAGAAGGGCTACGGCTGGACCACGTATCCCGAGCGCCTGGAGAAGGCCGGGATCTCCTGGAAGATCTACCAGGACATCGGCGACGGCCTGGACGCGAACGGCGGCTGGGGCTGGATCGAGGACGCCTACCGGGGCAACTACGGCGACAATTCCCTGCTCTACTTCGACCAGTACCGCGACGCCCGGCCCGGCGACCCGCTGTACGACAAGGCCCGCACCGGCACCGACGCCCGGCAGGGCGAGGGCTTCTTCGACCGGCTCAGGGCGGACGTGCGGGCGGACAGGCTCCCGCAGGTCTCCTGGATCGTGGCACCCGAGGCCTTCACCGAGCACCCCAACTGGCCCGCCAACTACGGCGCCTGGTACGTCTCCCAGGTGCTGGACGCGCTCACCTCCAACCCCGAGGTGTGGGGGAAGACGGCGCTGTTCCTCACCTACGACGAGAACGACGGCTTCTTCGACCACGTGCTGCCGCCCTTCCCGGCCGCCTCCGGGGCGCAGGGCAAGTCCACGGTGGACACCTCGCTCGACGTGTACCGGGGCGGCGGAGGATACGCGGCCGGCCCCTACGGGCTCGGCCAGCGGGTCCCGATGATCGTCGTCTCGCCCTGGAGCAAGGGCGGTTACGTCTGCTCCGAGACGTTCGACCACACCTCGATCATCCGCTTCGTCGAGCGCCGCTTCGGGGTGCGCGAGCCCAACATCTCGCCCTGGCGGCGCGCCGTGTGCGGCGACCTCACCAGCGCCTTCGACTTCTCCCGCAAGGACGCCGGCGCCGTCCGGCTGCCGTCCACGGCCGGTTACCGGCCGCCGGACCGCGACCGGCACCCCGACTACGTGCCCAAGCCGCCCGCGAACCCCGAGCTGCCCCGCCAGGAGCGCGGCGGCAGGCCCACCCGCCCGCTGAAGTACGCACCCGTGGTGGACGGTTCGGCGGACACCGGGGCCGGCACGTTCACCCTCACCTTCGCCTCGGGCGCGCACGCCGGCGCGGTCTTCCTCGTCACCTCCGGCAACCGCGGCGACGGCCCCTGGACCTACACCACCGAGGCCGGCAAGACCCTGTCCGACACCTGGAACTCGGCCTACTCCGGCGGCGCCTACGACCTCGCCGTGCACGGCCCCAACGGCTTCCTGCGCGTCTTCAAGGGCGGCAACAGGAGCGCGGGCCCGGAGGTGACCGCACGGTACGCCGGCGAGCGCGTCGAACTGGTCCTCACCAACCAGGGCTCCGGCGCGGCCCGGCTGCGGATCGCGGACGGCTACGGCGGTGCCCCGGTGGCGGTGACCGTGCGGCCGGGCGCCACCCTGCGGCACACCGTGGACCTCACGCGCGGCCACCGCTGGTACGACCTGACCGTGACCTCGGACGACGACCCGGCGTTCGTGCGCGGTTTCGCCGGTCACGTCGAGAACGGGCGGCCCGGCGTCAGCGACCCGGCCATCGCGACGCGGTGAACGGGCGATGAGCCCCGCTCCGTGCGGGCTGGTCAGGTACCGGTCAGATCAGGGTAGTGTGCCCCGGTGACCACGCAATCGAACACTCCCGCCGGCTGGTACCCGGACCCGCACGGGGCGCCCCAGACGCTCCGCTACTGGGACGGCACGCAGTGGACCGAGCACACGAACAACCAGGCCCAGCAGGCGCCGCAGGCCCAGCAGGCCGTACCGCAGCAGGCCGCCGCCCAGTTCCCGCAGCAGCAGGCCGCCGACCCCCGGGTGCAGCGCCAGGTGCAGCAGCAGGCCGGGGTCGTGTCGAACGCCACCGGCGGCGGCACCCTGTTCACCGAGCCGGTGCTGGTGGTGAACCAGAAGGCCAAGCTGATCGAGGTGACCAACGAGTACAAGGTCATGGATCAGCACGGCCGTGAGATCGGCTCGGTCACCGAGATCGGTCAGGGCGTGCTGAAGAAGATCCTGCGCTTCGTCTCCAGCCTCGACCAGTTCATGACCCACAAGCTGGAGATCCGCGACGCCTACGGCCAGCCCCAGCTGGTGCTGACCCGGCCCGCGAAGTTCTTCAAGTCCCGGGTGATCGTGACCCGGCCGGACGGCTCGCCGGTCGGTGAGATCGTCCAGCAGAACATGATCGGGAAGATCAACTTCGCGATGAACGCGAACGGCCGGCAGGTCGGCGCGATCAAGGCGGAGAACTGGCGGGCGTGGAACTTCGCGATCGTCGACCACGCGGACAACGAGGTGGCCCGGATCACCAAGACCTGGGAAGGCCTCGCCAAGACGCTGTTCACCAGCGCGGACAACTACGTCCTGCAGATCCACTACCAGCTGCCCGAGCCGCTGCTGAGCCTGGTGGTGGCGACGGCCCTGACCGTCGACACCGCGCTCAAGCAGGACTCGCGGGGCTGGAACTGAGCGTGACCCGCACGGGGAGCACGCGACACCGAACACGGTCACGGCGGCCGGTGCGCAGGCACCGGCCGCCGACGTGTGCGCGGTCGCTCACAGGGCGGTGAGATGCCCCGGCTGTTCCGGTTGGTCCGGCTGCCGTCGCCGTCCCGGCCGCTCCCGCTGTATGGGCGGGCGGCTGCGCAGAGCCGGTTCGGCCGCCGCGGTGTCCGGCTCCAGGGCGAGCACCGCGGCCACCGGATGGTCCGGGTCCGCCGCCCGCTCGTGCGGGACCCGGGTGAGCAGCATCACGCCCCGGGCGGCCAGCCCCGCCCCGGCCAGCGCCAGCAGCACACCACCGGTGCCGCCGGCGAGGCCCTGCCCCAGCAGGGTGAGCCCGATCAGCGCGGCGGCCACCGGATTGGCCAGGGTGACCACGGCCAGCGGGGCGCCGAGCCCGCCGCGGTAGGCGGTCTGGGACAGCAGCAGCCCGCCCACGGCGAACGCCGCGACGAGCACCGCCACCACGATCACCTCGGTGCTCAGCACCGGTCCCGAGCGGTCGGTGGCCGCGACGGTCACGGTCTGGGTCAGCGCGGAGGCGACGCCCGAGGCGAGGCCGGAGGCGGTGGCGTGCCGCAGCCCGGGCCGGGCGCCGGGCCAGGACAGGACACCGACCAGCGCGGCCGTCGCGCCCGCGACCGCGAGCGCCGCCGGCAGGCCGAGCACCCGGGAGGGCGCCGGACCCGAGGCGGTGACCAGCAACGCGCCGAGACCGGCCAGCGTCAGCGCCGTACCGCGCCACTCCACCGCGCTGACCCGCCGCCCGGCCGCCCGCGCGCCGAGCGGCACGGCCGCGACCAGGGTGAGGGCGCCGAGCGGCTGCACGACGGTCAGCGGACCGTACTTGAGGGCCACGACGTGCAGCAGGGCGGCGCCCGCGTTCAGGCCCACCGCCGACCACCACGCGCCGGTGCCGAGCAGCCGGAGCAGTCCGGGGCCGGCGCTCCGGGCGGCGAGCCGCTCCTGGGCGACGGCGGCGAGCGCGTAGGCCACGGCCGAGACCAGGGACAGCGCCACGGCGACCGTCGCGGCGGCGCTCATCGGCCCGCTCCCGCCAGGACCCGTTGGCGCGGGACGAGCGGGCCGGTGCCGCGGCCCGCCCGGGTGGTGGCCCGCTGCGGCGGGTGGATCAGCGCGAGGGCGATGCCCAGCATGGCGGTCGCGGCGAGCGCGTCCAGCCAGTAGTGGTTGGCCGTGCCGACGATCACCAGCAGGGTCAGCAGCGGGTGCAGCAGCCACAGCCAGCGCCGGCGCGAGCGGGTGGCCGTGATCAGCCCGATCGCCACCATCAGCGCCCAGCCGAAGTGCAGCGAGGGCATCGCGGCGAACTGGTTGGACAGGTGGTCGGCGGCCGGCGGGCCGTACACGGACGGGCCGTAGATCCGGGCGGTGTCCACCAGACCGGTGCCGGTCAGCATGCGCGGCGGGGCCAGCGGAAACGTGAAGGGCAGCACCAGGGCGGCCGCGGTGACCACGGCGAGGACCCGGCGGGCCCAGACGTAGTGCGCGGGCCGCTTGACGTAGAGCCAGACCAGGAAGGCGACCGTGGCCGGGAAGTGGACGGTCGCGTAGTAGGTGTTGGCCAGGTGCACCACGGTGCCCTGGTCCAGCAGCACCGACTGCACCGCGGTCTCGTGCGGCAGGTGCAGGGTCCGCTCGAAGCCCCAGACGCGGTGGGCGTTGTGGAAGGCGGCGGCGGTGTGGCCGGTGGCCAGCTGCCGGCCGAGCTTGTAGACGAGGAAGAGCCCGGCGACGAGCAGGAACTCGCGTATGAGCCCCGGACGCGCGGCTGCGTCGGACTCCGTTTCTGCCTCGGCAGGCTCGGTGAGCGCGGTCATCCCCCGGCCCCTTCGCTGACGGTCGTTGTCTGTCGTGGCGAGCCGCGTGCGGCGGCTCCCCGCGGTACGGTGCGCGAACTTCGGATACGTCTCCGTACCGATACGCTGATGTACCGATACGGAAGTGTACCGATACGATTGAGTACCGGTACACTTGCGTATCGATTGAAGTGCGACACACTGGAAACCGGGCATCGCGCAGCGCCCGACACGAGTGAGGGGAAGCAGCACATGACGTCGCAGGCCGCGGAGGGACCGGAGTCGGTCGTCGCCTCGCGCCGCTCCAAGATCACGCCGGAGCGTGAGCGGGAGTTCTTCGACGCCGTGCTGGAACAGATCCGCGAGTGCGGCTACGAATCCGTCACCATGGAGGGCGTCGCCGCCAGCACCCGGTGCAGCAAGTCCACGCTCTACCGGCAGTGGCGCAACAAGCCCCAGTTCGTGGCCGCCGCGCTGCGCGCCAACCGGCGGGTGCGCTTCGCCGGCATCGACACCGGATCGCTCGCCGAGGACCTGCGCCAGACCGCGCGGGCCGCCGGTGACTGGTCCCGCAAGGACACCAAGCTGATCCAGGCCCTCGGGCCCGCGGTCTCCCAGGACCACGAACTGGCGCAGGCGCTGCGCGAGGCGCTGGTGTACCCGGAGATCGCCGCGATCCAGCAGATGATCGACCGCGGCGTGGCCCGCGGCGAGATCCGCGCGGACCATCCCGCGCTGGAGTTCGTCCCCGCCATGATGTTCGGCGTGCTGCGCATCCGTCCGATGCTCAGCGGCCAGTACGCCGACGCCGACTACCTTGTCCGATTCGTGGAGGCCACCGTGCTGCCCGCACTCGGACTGGGCTGAGACCCAGGCCGCCGTTCACGGGATGACTGAACGGCGGTCTGCCCGCGCCGCACCGTGGGGACGGGGGCGGCGCGCACCACCCGGCCGGGCGGGGTTCCCCTTGAGCGGAGGGGGAGCCCGCCCGGCCGGCTGTTTCGGGGCGTCAGACGCTCTGGCCGCTCCCGCCGCCCGAGGAGACCGTGATCCCCTTGAGGATCTCGTCGACGACCGACTCGTTCTGCCCGACGTCGACGCCGAAGCGCACGACCACCATCTGCCGGGCGTCGTTCGGCGAGGGGAAGGCGACCGACTCGACCAGGCCGTCGGCGCCCTTGCTGGTGACGGCCTTCCAGCGCACCAGATAGCCCTTCTGCCCGGCCACCGTGACCGCCTGGGAGGCCAGCACCCGGTGCGAGGTGATGCCGCCGTAGCTGGCGCCGCCGTACGACTCCTTCGCGTTGGCCGCGATGTCCGCCTTCGCGACCTCCTCCGGGGTGTCCCCCTCCGTGCCCAGCGCCACGGCGGGCGCGGTGTAGGCGCCGCCCGCGGTGCAGGTGTCGGAGCTGTTGCCCGGGCACTTGTAGGAGTCGTCCGAGGTCACCTGTGCGCCGACGCTGATCGTCTCCCCGGTCCAGCCCTTCGGCACCGGCAGGCTGATGCCGTCGATCGCGTCCGGCACCGTCCCGCCGCCCTTGACCTTGGGCGCGGGGGAGTGACCCGGGGACGGCTGGCCGTCGCCGGGGCCGCCGGGGCCGTCCTGGCCGCCGCCCGAACCGCCGGAGCCTCCCGGCCCGTCCTCCGGACCGCCCACCGGATGGTGCTGGGAGACAGCGCGGTCACCGCCGCCGTCGTCGTTCGTCAGCGCGTACACGCCGACCCCGATGCTGGCCAGCACCACCACCGCCGCCGCGACGGCTATCCCGGTCCGCAGCCCCCGCCGGGCGGGAGGCGGCGGGGCCGGATAGGCGGGGTAGCCGGAGTACGACGGGTAGCCCTGGTAGGCGGGGGCGCCCTGAGGAGGCTGGGGAGCGGAGGGGGCGCCGTGGACCGGGCCGACGGGCGGCACGGGTGCGCCGGGGAACGCCGGGGGCGCCTGGCCGGCGGGCGGCGCCGGAGGGCCGGGCGGTGTCCCGTCGGCGGGCGCCTGCGGCGTGGACCCCGCAGCCTCCTCGGCGTTCGGGGCCGCACCGGCCGGCGACGCCGGACCCGCGGGAGCCGCCTGGTCCGAAGCCGCCCCGCCCGTGGGCGGTGTCGCGGCCGGGGGACCCCACGTGGCGGCCGTGCCGGCGGGGCGGATCCGGTCCGTCCAGGCCGCACCGTCCCACCAGCGCTCGGTGGGCGGACCGTCCTGCGTCTGCCCGGGGTCGGGGTACCACCCGGGAGGAGTCACCTGCGTCATGGGCCCACCGTATGAGGCAACGGTGAAAGCGGGATGAGAGGATCTGCCGCCAATCCGATCGACCCGGGATATTTCGCTCCCGAAATCTTCGGCCAGTGGCACCCGACACAAGGAGAAGAGACGCTCCGGCTTCTCGTCGGCCCATGCGGCCGGAGCGTCCCGTTCCCGGTCTTCAGTGGCCCTTGGGCGCTATCGGTTTTCGAGGTGCCGGTGGGACGTCGCCCGCTGCTTGCGGGCCTGGTAACGGTTCGCCAGGGCGTGGAACGCCGCCTTGGGTTCCCAGGGCATGTCCGGGTACGTACGCGCGTCCGCGGGGTAGCCGCTGTGCTCGTCGAGGATCTTGACGATGCCGTACGAGGCGAGGTCGGGGTCCGGTCCGGACACACGGTGGGGAGTGCCGTAGCCGGCGAAGCTGAACCAGAAGACGGAGTCGACGCCTTCCTCCTCGAAGACGGGCATGAGCTCGTCGAGATAGCGGACCTGCTCGCTCTCGTCGCGCACCAGGTGCGGCTTGGGGGTGACCCCGTCCGGCTCCATGGCCACGTACCAGCCCGAGCCGCCGTAGTCGCCCGCTCCGCGGAAGGTGCAGCAGCCGACTTCCATGATGGCCACCGGCTTGCCGTGGGCGAACTCCTTGCGCAGGTCGTCGCGGTACGCGGCGGCGTTGCGCAGACTCCGGAAGGCATCCAGGCCGACGATGTCGAACGGGCTCCAGTCCACGCCGTCCAGGGGGCACGAGGCGTAGCTGACCGGGCCGGCGAAGAGAGGGCGCACGGTGCGGACGACATCGCCGAGGAACGCGTTGACCTTCTCGGGGATGGGCCGGAGTGCGGCCTCGCGATCGGGGCCGGCCAGGACCGGGATGCGCTCGTTGAAGGTGTCGCCGGGCAGGTATCCGCGGGCGAACAGGCTCAGTTCGCAGCCAGTGACAAGGACGACGTCGGCGCCGTCGTGGCGCAGGCGTTCGGCTCGCTCGGCGCAGTCGGCGAAGTACGGCAGCATCTGTTCGTCGGTCATCTCGCAGGGGAACGGCGAGAACCAGACCTCCAGCCCGGCGGCGGCCGCGTGCCGCGCGGCGGTCTCGATCCGGTCCGGGTCGCCGCCCGTGATGCGGATCGCGGTGCAGTGCAGGTCTTCGGCGATGATCCGCATGTCCCGTGCGACGACGTCGGCGTCGAAGACGGGGCGGGAGGTATCGCCGTTGGGAAAGGTGCCGGTGTCGTAGTGGATGCCTCTGCCTCGCATGCCGTGCGCCTCCGATGAGAATCCGCGTGTCGCTTACGGCGCGATCGTCAACTCTCCAGCGGCGTCAGAGTCAAGCCCGGACGGCGATCAGCCGTTTGAACCCGATCGGTGCTCCCTCGCCGATGGCTCGGTCCCCGGCAGATCGCCTTGTGGGCGGGACAGGCCGGACCGTCGATGCCGGCCACCCGGCCGAGCCGCCCGCCTATGCTCGGGTCGTGCATCCGCTTTCCGACAGCGGCAATCCGTTGATCGCGGCGTTCCCAGCCGAGCTCGCATGCGATGCCGAGGCGGTGCTGGCGGTGATGCCTGATTCTCGGCACCAGCCGCATGCCTCGTTCCCGGTCGTTGTAGCGGGCCGGCGGCTTTTGATCCCAGAGCGCCTCTACAACGACGAGCCGCCAACTGACGCGGTGGCGTCCCTTTCGTCGCGCCAACGGCAGCTTCTGCACTGCCTGTACACAAGGCACTGCGACGGGGTGGTCAGACAGCGGCACCTGGAGAAGGTCGTTGGTTCCACGGACCCATGGGTCGTCCCCTTCGTCGTGCAACTGGTCGGCGAGTACGTCTTGGAGATCCTGGTCGTCATCCGCGATGAGCTCCGCGTTCTCGCCACGCCCGGCACCTGTGGCCACCGCGCGTACGGGCAATTCATCGTGGACAACCCTGCCTTCTTCGCGCGCACTCAACGGCGGGTCGTGAGCTACTGGAGCTGCTACTACCGGGGCACCTATGTGAGCTTTCGGGGCTACCCGGGATGCGCTCTTCTCGACCTCCTCCGTTCCGCCGCCTCCGGCAGTGCGGGGCGCCCCTGGCCCAGCCTCGCTCCAACTGGCGCCTGTGCGGACGGCGACTGATAGGACCCGGCCGGGCGAGGTCGCCGCTCGTCTACAGGGGCTCACCGACAGCGGTACCGGAATTTCGCCGGGAGACGGCCCGGACTGCTGCCGGGTACGCGGTTTTCGTACCGACGGCCTGCCCGATCTCGGCCGCTTGTCCCCTCAATAATGGATGTATCCAATATCGCCTGTTCAACTTAACGGCTGGGGGTTGCGAGACCAAATAGTCGGAGGTTACCTGGACATAGACGGTTGACCTGGGAGCTGTGGCGCTCCATGCGATGCCCGTCGGTTACGCCGTTCAGGTGCCCGTTGCTCAAGGCATGCAAACACGGCCTATGTGGGTGTAACCGGGGCGGCCTGACGGAGCAAAACGCGAATCGTAACGGAAGTTCTGGTTCCGGCGACGCAATCAGGAAGTAAGCAGTCGTGATGAGAAGCCTCAAGCGTGACGGTACAGCAGTTTTCGCCTCGGTACTGTTGGCGGGGAGTGTGCTTCTGCCAACCACCGCGGTCGCGGCCGATTCAAGTCTGGTGACGAGGCCGCATCATTCGGGTGGATCGATCGCGATCCTCCCTCAATACACCGACAATTTCACCGAAAGTCGTAACATCAGTTTCAAAAATGGTGTCCCGGTCGGCGGTTGGTCATCGCTGACTCTGCACTCGGACGGGACGTACAGCTGGAGCGGGCACATGCACAACTCTGGCGGCGTCGGATACAACTACAGTGAGGCGTGTGTCATCCGCTTCCAGACGGGGGCCACGTACATCTTCGACGTCCGCGGAAGCATGGGCGGATTGATCGGCGGGTCGCGCGACTTCAACTGGCAAAGGGAAGGCCGCTTGCAAACCCTGCCCAGAGTGTGGGACGAGGCTTCGGGCTATATACCGAGCTGCTCGGCGCGAGCCGGCCTCGATGTCGGCGGCACGATCGATTCGGCAAAAGACGGTATTCCCTATGTCATGACGGTCCTCGCGGTCATAGGTGCCTGAAGTTCGAAGAAGAGGCGAGTGGCCATGGGGAATGCTCGTACACTCCGGATATCAGTCGGCCTCGCCGTGCTGACGACCCTCTCAAGCGTCGGTTTGATCACGGGTACCGCCCCGTCGGCTCAGGCGCTGATCAGTGTGAGTCCACAAGCGAGTTCAGCGTTCGGCAAGTGCATGAACAACTACCGGGCTGAGGACGAAAGCGGCGACCCTCTGAACATCGTGCGGTACCTTGAGTTCAATCCGCACAACGTGAAGATCGTCCTCAACAATGGCGCGCCGCAGGACCCTGGTGATTCCTTCACGAGGCCTGCCGACGATGATTGGGCCGACGCGCAGAACGGGTCGGGCACGGACAGCGTCATCGCCTGGAACAGCACGGACACTCGTCCGATGAGTGACGGCCCCCGGAGAGATCCCTGTGCACAGCTTTATCACGAGATGGCGCACGCACTGGACATGGCCCGTGGCACCCTGAACCTCCACTGGTGCCGTGGGGCTCCCCGCATACAAACCGACGAGGTCGTAGCCGTCTTCGCGGAGAACGCGTATCGCTCGTACCGGAACCTTCCTACGCGGACCGCGTACGGTACCGAGTCCGGTCCCGCGAAGTTGCCGGACTCCGTGGACGACTGCTGAGCTTCCAACCACCGCTTCGACAACTGGATGCTGGTGTGCGGGCTCGCCGCCCTCGACGGCCGCGGCTGATAAGCGGCTTCTTCACCGACTCCCAGGATGCCGTGGCCCGGCACCCCTTGAGCGCCCCGGCGACTTCGTCCAGCGTCACGTCGTGCGCGACACGCAGCCGCCTGTCTTGAACTTTCGCGACAGGTGGCCTACATCATCTGCCGATTGAATATTCAATGTGCATCTCGCATGATTTGCTGCTTTCTAAAGCCGTCTGTAAACTGAATGGAAGAATGTTCCTTCCGGTTAGACCTTTGCCCTCGATGGCCACCCGGTCGACCGTGGCAGGCCCCGAGTCTGCACGGTCCGTTCATCTATGAGGAACGCACATGGGTATCCTCGCTCACTCGAATCTGCGCAGCTGGCGGCCTCTGACTGCCGCTATGGCGACTGCTATGGCGGTCACCATCAGCCTCGCTGCTCCTGGTGTGACATCGGCGCAGGCAATACCCGCGCGCGCCCACAATGCGGTATCCGCAGTAAATTGCGCGCCCACTCCGCCTTGGGTGTCGGCCTACGCCTTTGACGGCGATCTGAAGATACAGGGTGGCTGCTTCACCCTCGGCCGCCATGTCTTCGTGATGGTGAAACACAACAGTGGCACTGTGTATTTCAAGAGGTGGGTGGTGGCCCGGGGAAACCCGAGTCTCGCCGGGGGCTGGGTCAACGTCAATACGCGCCTCCACGCTCCCTGTAGCGGCCCGAACAACGGATATGTTCGCGGGTACGACGAGTCCACGAACAAGTGGTCAGCCAAATTCCCCGTGACGATCTGCTTCCGCTTTGATTAGCTCGCCCCCCTGGGATGGTGAGCAGCAGTCGAAGAACTATCGGTACTCCACCAACCACCAGGTCGTCATCGACGCCGACACCCGGCTCGTCGTCGCCGTTGGCGGCCCCTGAGGCGACGGTGCCTACCACGCCATGCTCGGCATCGCCCGCCTGCACAATGTCGTCCTCACCGGTGAGGACCAGGCGGGACGTGCCTGGTCAGCCGGGCTTTGTCATCCCGCCCAAGGGGTGCGGCGCGGCGAGAGCTTGCGATGGCTGATCCGCCAGCCGTCAGCGGTTCGCACGACGGTGTCGTCGTAGGAGACGGAACCGCAGGAGCCGTCCGCCTTGATGCCCAGCCCCTTGGAACGGACCTGCACCCGGTCCTCCGCCCAAGCGGTTACGACGACATTGGTGACATGGTGCGCGACAGGGTTGGCCGCTCCCAGCGCCCATGCCGCTTCTCGGATGGCTGCCACCCCGGACAGCGGCTCCTGGCCGAAGTCGGTGAGGTCGTAGACCGCATCGGCGGTGAACAACTCCTCCAGCCGGTCAAGGCTTCCGTCGTCAACAAGATGACCATGCAGCGAGACCAGTTCGGTGATGGCCAAGCGATCTCCAAGAGTGAGCGACACACGCGTCCTCTCTGGCCCGGTGTGGAAGCGCCAGGCCGAGCATTGATACGACGTCAGCACGGCATCGCACCGCTCCATGCGTTCGGGCGCATACGACAAGAGCACGGCCGTGCACGTCGTGATCGTCCCTTACCGGCGGTCAGCCTGCCACCGACTTGTCTACCTGCGCCTTCAGCCGAAGCACGGCTTACGGGACAGCTCTTCTGGCCTCGGCTTCACACCTTGTGGCCGGCCCGGCGGTGCTGCGGGTGGTCGCGCGCGACCGCGTGATCCGCGCGCTGCCCGCCGGCGCGGTGAGCAGGACGCCCCCGCGGGGGGCATCCCGCCTCACCATCGACCGGGACGGCGTGCCGCTGTCGCAGGGCATCTCCGGCGCCGACTTGCCCGCAGGCAAGGGGTACGACTACCGCCACCGGTGGAAGTGGCCCCAAGGGACCCGTCGCAGGCCCGGCCGTGGCCCGGGTCAGCGGGAGCCCGCCGGGGGTTGCCGCTTGTAGAAGGACTCCTCCAGGTAGGCGGCCTGGTGCGGCTGGTAGGGCTCCTCCAGGTAGGCGGCCTCGTCCTCGTCGAGTACGACGTCCACCGCGGCGACCGCGTCGGCCAGTTGGGACGGCTTGGTGACCCCGACGACGGGTGAGGTCACCGCCGGGTTGCGCATGACCCAGGCCAGGGCGACCTGGGCCGGGGACAGGCCCCGCTTGCCCGCGATCTCGTGGACGCGCTCGGCCACCGCCTGGTCCTCGTCGCGGTAGAGGATCTCGCCGCCCGGGTCGGTTGCGGCGCGCGTCGTGGCGGTGCCCTGGGGCCGCGTCAGCCTGCCGCGCGCCAGCGGGCTCCAGGGGATCACGCCGATGCCCTGGTCGACGCAGAGCGGAAGCATCTCCCGCTCCGCTTCCCGGTGGATGAGGTTGTAGTGGTCCTGCATCGACACGAACCGGGTCCAGCCGTTCAGGTCGGCCAGGTACAGGGCCTTGGCGAACTGCCAGGCGTGCATGGAAGAGGCTCCGAGGTAGCGGACCTTCCCGGACTTGACCACGTCGTGCAGCGCCTCGAGGGTTTCCTCGATCGGGGTGTCGTAGTCCCAGCGGTGGATCTGGTAAAGGTCGATGTAGTCGGTCCCCAGTCGCTTCAGGGAGGCGTCGAGCTCGGCGAAGATCGCCTTGCGGGACAGCCCGGCTCCGTTCGGGCCGGGACGCATCCGCATCCAGACCTTGGTGGAGAGGACGACCTCCTCGCGCCGGGTGAAGTCCTTGACCGCCTGGCCGACGATCTCCTCGCTGCTTCCGGCGCTGTACCCGTTGGCCGTGTCCAGGAAGTTGACGCCGCTCTCGAGGGCCTGCTTGATGATGTCCCGGCCGGCGCCCGCGCCCAGCGACCAGGGTTCGCCGCCCCGGTCCGGTTCGCCGAAGCTCATGCAGCCGAGGGCGATGGCGGAGACTTGCAGGCCGGTCGTTCCGAGTCTGATGTATCGCATGGCTGCGAACCTAGGAATTGGAGTGCGCTCCAACGCAACCACGCCTCGGTCCGGAATCCGGAGGCGTGGGGCACCCGCACCCCTCGGACTCCGGCCCCGACCCCGACCCCGGCCCCGCGCGATTGTCCGGAATCCGTCTGTTCCCGGCCGCCGTTGACGCTCCGTCGGCTGACGCCCCTGATCGGGGCGGGCCCGCGTCGCCTGTCCGCCCGCGCTTTCACCCGGCGGGGCAACAGCTGCCCCGAGCCGCCACCACATGTCCCACCGGACGGCTACGCTCGGGGTCTGTACGTCATTCGGGCGACCTGGGGAGGTAACGGGATGACGGAGGGACGGCCGTCGGCGGCCGCCGCGGCTTCCCTGTGGGAGCGGGAGGCGGAGCTCGCCACCGTCGCACGGGCCATCGACGAGCTGCTTGCCGACCGGGAATCCGCGGGCAGCCTGCTGGTCTTCCGCGGCGAGGCCGGCCTCGGCAAGACCGCGCTGCTGGCCGAGACCCGCCGCATGGCCGAGAGCCGCAACTGCACCGTGTGGTACGCGCGCGGCGCCGAGACCCTGAGATCCGTACCCTTCAACGTCGTACGGCAGTTGCTGCAACCCGCCCTGCTGTCCCTGCTGCCCGAGGAGGCCCGCGAGTACCTCGGCGACTGGTACGACATCGCGGGGCCCGCCCTCGGCATAACCGAACCGCAGGAGGAGAGCGCCGACCCGCAGTACGTGTGCGACGGCCTCGTCGCCGCCGTGCGCCGGCTGGCCCGCCGCGAATACCCGCTCGTGCTGCTCGTCGACGACGCGCACTGGGCCGACCAGGAGACCCTGCGCTGGCTCGCCGCGTTCGCCGAACGCCTCGACGACCTGTCCGTCCTCGTGGTGGTCGCCCGCAGGCCCGGCGAGATCGGCGGGGACGGCGCCCGCCACCTCGACACGGTCGCCGCCGCCGCGGGCCGCTCCGTCAACAACCTGCGCGCCCTCACCCCGGACGCCGCGGCCGGACTCACCCGCGCCACCCTGGGCCGGCACGCCGACGACGCGTTCTGCCGCGAGGTCTGGGCCGTCACCGCGGGCAACCCCTACGACACCGTCGAACTCCTCGCCAAGGTCCGGGACAGCGAACTGTCGCCGGTGGAGGCCCGGGCCGGTGAACTGCGCGCCCTCAACCGCGCCGGGCGCGGCGGCGGACTGGTCGACCGGATCAAGGAACTCGGCCCGGAGGCGACCCGGTTCGCCTGGGCCGCCGCCGTCCTCGGCACCCGCATCACCCTGGAGTCGGTCGCCCGCCTCGCCACCATGGACGAGGACACCGCCCGGCACTGCGCCGCCCTGCTGTGCACGGCCCGCATCCTCGCCGTCCCCGATCCGGCGGGCGAACACCGCGGCGGCGAGCTGGAGTTCGTGCACCCGCTGATCGCCTCCGCCGTCTACGACTCCATCCCGCCGGCCGTGTGCACCGCCATGCACGGCGTCGCCGCCGACATCGTCACCGAGATGGGCCGCGGCGCCGCCGAGGCGGCCCGGCACCTCCTGGAGGTCCACCCGGACGACGACGAGGAACTGGTCGAACAGCTCCGCGAGGCCGCCCGCGAACACCTCGCCGTCGGCGCGCCCGACGCGGCCCGCCGCTGCCTCGAACGCGCCCTGGAGGAACCGCCCCGGCCCGAGATCCACGCCCACGTCCTGTACGAACTCGGCTGCGCCACCCTGCTCACCGCGCCCGCCGTCACCATCGGCCACCTGCGCAGCGCCCTCGGCATGCGCGGACTCGACGGCCGCGACCGCGTCGACGCCGTGGTCCGGCTGTCCCAGGCACTGCTCCACAACGACCAGCTCGAAGAGGCCGTCCGCACCATCGAGGCCGAGGCCGCCCGGCACGAGTCCGGCCCGGTCCGCATGCGGTTGCAGGCCTTCCAGTACATGTGGGAGGGCATCCACGGCGAGACCGTCGCCCCGGCCCGCTCCCGCAGCCTCGCCGAACTCGCCGGCACCTGCACCGGCCGCGACAACACCGAGCGCGCCCTGCTGATCCTGCGCGGCTTCGACGCCATGACCCACGGCGAGAGCGCCGCCGAGATCCTCGAACTGTGCGACCGGGCCCTGGTCAACGGTCGGCTCGCGCCCGGACTCGGCTGGACCGACCGGGAATGGGGCATCGAGCTGCTGATGATGCTCGGCAGCGCCTACGTGTACACCGACCGGCTCGACCGCGCCGAGAGCCTGTTCGCCGAGGCGCTGCGGGTCTACACCGGCGCCGGCTGGCACGGCGGCCACCTCTCCCTGGCCAACGCCTATCTGGGGCTCGCCTACCGCAGACAGGGCCGCCTCAGGGACGCCGAGGACCATCTGCGCGAGGCCCTCGTGCTCGCCGAACGCGTCGGCCGCCGCCTGCCGTTGCACTGGTCGGCCACCTGCGGGCTGGTCGACACCCTGCTCGCCCGCGGCCGGGCGGAGGAGGCCTGGTCGGTCGCCGAGCAGTACGGCTTCGCCCCGCCCTACCCCTCCACCATCGTCCTGCCGGACGTGCGCTGTGTACGCGGTCGGCTGCTCCTCGCGGTAGGCCGCACCGAGGAGGGGATCAACGAGCTGGAGGCCGCCGAGAAGACCGCCGTCTCCCGGGGCGGCCACAACCCCGTGCTCGCGCCGTGGTCGGTCGACCTCGCCAGGGCCCTCGCGGGACGGGACCCGGCCCGCGCCGCCCGGCTCGCCGCCGACGCCCGCCGGCAGGCCGAGCGGTTCGGCACCGACACCGCCATCGGCGAGGCCCTGCGCTGTGCGGCCGCCCTCGAAACCGGTCGCCGCGCAGCGGAGTTGGCCGCTCGCGCCGTCGCCTATCTGGAGGCCTCGCCCTCCCAGTACGAACACGCGGCCGCCCGCATCGAACACGGCATCCTCGCCCGCTCCGCCGCCGATCTGCGCCGCGGCCTCGACCTGGCCCGCTCCTGCGGGGCCGACGGGCTGGCGGCCCAGGCGAGCGAGGCGCTGACAGCGCAAGGGCTCAGATGACGGACGCGGACCGTACGGCCGTTCAGCGCGCCCGCGCGAACACCACCCACACCTGCCCCTCGGCGAACTCCAGCGGTCCGCCGTCCGCCCCGGTGAACGTCGTACCGCCGCTCGCCGCGGGCCGTGACCAGGTGGCGGCATAGGAGCGTCCGTCGCGCAGCACCTCCGCCTTCCCGCTGCCGACGGTCTGCGTGTAGGGGGTGGGGTTGCCGAGGACGTCGTGGTACGCGGAGTCGCGGACGGTGACGTACTGGACGACGACGGTCGGCGGGGCCGGGCGCGGCCCGTCCGTGGTGGTCGTGGGTGTGCCGTCCATGGCGATCAGCCAGCCGTGCCGGACGGCGGACCAGGTGAAGGTGAACCGGGCCTGCGGGTAGCGCACCGTGCGCGAGGCCGCCGGGGTGCCGCCGGTCGGGGTCGGGCCGTAGCGGAAACCCGTGGTCAGCGCGCCCCTGCCCGGCGCGGAGGACACCAGGCGCGCCGGGCGCAGGAAGAGGTTGTGCGGCGCCGCCCGGCCGCCGCCCCGGTAGTAGGCGGCCGGGACCCGGTCGGCGGACTCCGGCCGCAGCGGCGCCCGGTCGATCAGCGGCAGCAGTCTGCGCTGGGCCCCGGAGAAGGCCAGATACGGCCGGTGGAACTGGCCGAGCAGCTCCAGATCGGACTCCCGGGCGCTGCGCACCGGCCCGACGACCGGCGGGAACCGGCTCGCGTACACCGCCATCAGCCGGCTCAGGCCGCCCTCGACCTGCTCCGCGTACACCACGTCGGCCGCGTCCAGCCCGGTCTGCGGGCGCGCCCCCGGCACATTGTCGATCTTCACGGCGAGCGGGGAACCGGCCGCGGCGGTGGCGGTCGGGGGCGGCGTCGGGACCGGGCCGCGGCCGTGCCCACCGCACCCCGACACGAGGGCGCAGACCAGGGCGAACACCGCTGCCGCGCCCCTGACCGCACCGTGTCTGCCACCCATGCCCGCCCCCGTTCGCCGACCGGACCCGTGCGCACACCGGTCATACCCGGACGCGCCCCGCCACGCACCCGCACCGCGCCCACCAGGAGGTTCGGTGCGGTGACCCACGGGTACCCGGGGGCCACCGCAAAACGGATACATCGGTGTGTACCGATGCGACCCAAGGGAGCGCGACCTCATGAAGGCAGTCACCTGGCAGGGCAAGCGGGACGTGCGGGTGGAGGACGTGCCCGATCCGAGGATCGAGGAACCCACGGACGCCGTCATCCGCGTGACCTCCAGCGGGCTGTGCGGCTCGGACCTGCATCTGTACGAAGTGCTCACCCCGTTCATGACCCCGGGGGACATCCTCGGCCACGAGCCCATGGGCATCGTGGAGGAGGTGGGCTCGGAGGTGACGAACCTGCGGCCCGGCGACCGTGTCGTGGTGCCGTTCCAGATCGCCTGCGGGCACTGCTTCATGTGCGACACCGGGCTGCCCACCCAGTGCGAGACCACCCAGGTCACCGGCGAGGGCATGGGCGCAGCCCTGTTCGGCTACACCCGCCTGTACGGCGCGGTGCCCGGCGCCCAGGCCGAGTATCTGCGGGTGCCGCAGGCGCAGTTCGGCCCGATGAAGGTGCCCGAGGGCCCGCCGGACGACCGCTTCGTCTACCTCTCCGACGTGCTGCCCACCGCCTGGCAGGCCGTCGAGTACGCGTCCGTCCCGCCCGGCGGCAGCGTCGCGGTCCTCGGCCTCGGCCCGATCGGCGACATGAGCTGCCGGATCGCCCTGGCGCGCGGCGCGGAACAGGTCTTCGGCATCGACCTGGTGCCCGAACGGCTCGCGCGGGCGAACCGGCGGGGCGTGAAGACGTACGACCTCAGGGCCTTCGACGACGAGAAGACGCTGATCCACGCCATCCAGGAGGCGACGGGCGGCCGGGGTCCGGACGCGGTGATCGACGCCGTCGGCACCGAGGCGCACGGCAGCGCCGCCGCGAAGCTCGCCCAGCAGGCCACCGCCCTGCTGCCGCGCAAGATCTCCGCGCCCTTCGCCGAACGCTTCAGCGTCGACCGGCTCGGCGCCCTCTACATGGCCATCGACCTGGTACGGCGCGGCGGCACCATCTCGCTCAGCGGCGTCTACGGCGGCATGGCCGACCCGATGCCGCTGCTCACCCTGTTCGACAAGCAGATCCAGCTGCGCATGGGGCAGGCCAACGTGCGCCGCTGGAGCGACCAGATCATGCCGTACCTCACCGACGAGGACCCGCTCGGCGTCGAGGACTTCGCCACGCACCGGGTGCCGCTGTCCGAGGCGCCCCACGCCTACGAGATGTTCCAGCGCAAGCAGGACGGCGCGGTCAAGATCCTCATGAAGCCGTAGCTCAGCCCTTCTCGCCGAGGATCTCCCCGAGGTCGTACCGCACCGGCTCCGCCAACTGGGCGTAGGTGCAGCCTTCGGGGGTGCGGTCGGGTCGCCAGCGGCGGAAACGGGCGGTGTGCCGGAAACGCTGCCCGTTCTCCATGTGGTCGTAGGCGACCTCGGCCACCCGCTCCGGGCGCAACGGCACCCAGGACAGGTCCTTCTTCCCGGACCAGCGGCTCGGCGCCCCCGGCAGCCGGGCGGTCTCGTGGGCGGCCTCCTCGGACCAGGCCGCCCACGGATGCCCGGCGACGTCGTCCATCCGCAGCGGCGCCAGCTCCTCGACCAGTTCGGCGCGCCGCTTCATGGGGAAGGCGGCCGACACGCCCACATGCTGGAGCCGGCCCCCGTCGTCGTACAGGCCCAGCAGCAGCGAGCCCACCACCGGGCCGCTCTTGTGCAGGCGGTACCCGGCCACCACGACGTCCGCGGTCCGCTCGTGCTTGATCTTGAACATGGCCCGTTCGTCCTGCCGGTAGCGCAGGTCGAGCGGCTTGGCCACGATCCCGTCGAGACCGGCCCCCTCGAACTGCTCGAACCACTGCTCGGCCACCGCCAGGTCCGTGGTCGCGGGCGCCAGGTGCACCGGCGCGGCGACTTCGGCGAGGGCCCCCTCCAGCAGGGCCCGGCGGTCGGTGAGCGGCACGTCGAGCAGGGCCCGGTCGTCCAGCGCCAGCAGATCGAAGGCGACGAACGAGGCCGGGGTCTTCTCGGCGAGCATCCGCACCCGGGAGGCGGCCGGGTGGATCCGCTCGGTCAGCGCGTCGAAGTCCAGCCGCCCCCCACGGGCGATCACGATCTCCCCGTCGAGCACGCACCGGGGCGGCACCCGCTCCCGCAACGCCTCGACCAGTTCGGGGAAGTACCTGGTCAGCGTCTTGCCGGTGCGGCTGCCCAGCTCGACCTCGGCACCGTCGCGGAACACGATGGAGCGGAACCCGTCCCACTTGGCCTCGTAGTGCATGCCCGGCGGGATCCTCGCCACCGGCTTGGCGAGCATCGGCTTCACGGGCGGCATGACGGGCAGCTCCATGGCTTCGATTCTGCTCGCGCACGCCCGCGCGCGCCCGGTGTGCGAGCCGCGCGGGCGGCGCCTACGGTGGCCGCATGGCTGATGCGGTGGAACTGGAGGTGGCCGGGCGGACCGTACGGCTGTCCAGCCCGGACAAGGTGTTCTTCCCGGAGCGGGGATTCACCAAGCTGGACCTCGCGCGGTACTACATCGCGGTCGGCCCCGGCATCCTGCGCGCGCTGCGCGAGCGCCCCACCACCCTGGAGCGCTACCCGGACGGCATCGAGGGCGAGTGGTTCTTCCAGAAACGCGCCCCCAAGAGCATGCCCGACTGGATCCCGACCGCGCACATCACCTTCCCGAGCGGCCGCAGCGCCGACGAGATGTGCCCCACCGAACAGGCCGCGGTGGTGTGGGCCGCCCAGTACGGCACCCTCACCTTCCATCCCTGGCCGGTGCGGGCCGGCGACGTCGACCACCCCGACGAACTGCGCATCGACCTCGACCCGCAGCCGGGCACCGACTTCGCCGACGCCGTCCGCGCCGCCCATGAACTGCGCGCCGTACTCGACGAGTTCGGCGGGCTGCGCGGCTGGCCCAAGACCTCCGGCGGCCGGGGCCTGCACGTCTTCGTGCCCATCGAACCGCGCTGGACCTTCACCCAGGTACGGCGTGCCGCGATCGCCGTCGGCCGGGAGATGGAACGGCGGATGCCCGAGCAGGTCACCATCAAGTGGTGGAAGGAGGAGCGCGGCAAGCGCATCTTCCTCGACTACAACCAGACCGCACGCGACCGCACCATCGCCTCCGCCTACTCGGTACGGCCCCGCCCGCGGGCCACGGTCTCCGCACCGCTGCGCTGGGACGAGATCGACTCCGTGCAACCCGCCGACTTCGACCTCGCCACCATGCCGGCCCGGTTCGAGGAACTCGGCGACGTGCACGCCGGCATGGAGGAACAGGCCCATTCGCTGGAGGCGTTGCTGGAGCTGGCCCGCCGCGACGAGCACGACCACGGTCTCGGCGACCTGCCGTATCCGCCGGAGTACCCGAAGATGCCCGGCGAACCCAAACGCGTCCAGCCGAGCCGGGCCCGCCGGGAGCCGTCCTGACGGTCCCGGACCGGTGCGGCCCCATCGACTCCCGGTGAGGCGGGCCTCGTTATCCTGGTCGGCAGCCGGCCGATGAGGAGTCCCCCTGTGCCCGAGGCAGTGTCGCGTCCCACGCTGGAGGCCGTGGCCGCGCGGGCCGGGGTGTCCAGGGCCACCGTGTCGCGGGTGGTCAACGGCGGGTCCGGCGTCCGGGAACCGCTGGCCGAGCGGGTCCGGCGGGCCGTCGAGGAGCTGGGCTACGTCCCCAACCAGGCGGCGCGCAGTCTCGTCACCAAGCGGCACGACGCCGTCGCGGTCGTCATCGCCGAACCCGAGACCCGCGTCTTCACCGACCCCTTCTTCGCCCTCCAGCTGCGCGGCATCAGCAAGGAACTGACGGCCCACGACAACCAGTTGGTGCTGCTGCTCACCGAGGGCCGCGACGACCACACGAGGGTGGCCCGGTATCTCGCCGGTGGCCATGTCGACGGGGCGCTGGTCTTCTCCCTGCACCTGGACGACCCGCTGCCCCGGCTGATCCACGACGCCGGGGTGCCGACCGTGTTCGGCGGCCGGCCGGGCTGGCGGGACGGCACCGGCCCGGCGGTGTACGTGGACTGCGACAACCGGGGCGGCGCCCGGACCGCCGTACGCCATCTCGCCGCCCTGGGCCGCACCCGGATCGCGCACCTCACCGGCGCCCTGGACCAGACCTCGGCGGTGGACCGGCTCGACGGCTACCGGGACGTCATGGCCGAGACGCCGGGCGGGGCCGATCCCGCGCTGGTCGTGGAGAGCGACTTCACCCCGGCCGGCGGGGAACGGGCCATGCGGGAACTCCTTGCCCGCCGCCCCGACGTGGACGCCGTGTTCGCCGCGAACGACCTCTCCGCGCTGGGCGCCCTGCGCGTCCTGCGGGAGCGGGGCCTGCGGGTACCGCAGGACGTGGCCGTGGTCGGCTTCGACGACATGCTGCCGCTCGCCGAGCAGTCCCACCCGCCCCTGACCACCGTCCGTCAGGACATCGAACGGATGGGCCGCCTGATGGCCCGGCTGCTGCTGGACGGCGCCGCCACCCGGACCGCCGCCGCGGGTGCCGCCGCCCGAGCCGGCGGCCGGCCGGACGCCCCGCCGTCCGGCGTGATCCTGCCGACCACACTGATACGGCGCGCGTCCGCCTGACCGGCGTTCACTCCCGCGCCCCCGCGCTCTTGATCACCGCGAACCGCGCCCCGTACGGGTCGGCGAGCGTCGCCATGCGGCCCACCCGTTCGATCGTGGCCGGCGGCACCACGAGCGTGCCGCCGAGCCGCCGCGCCTCGGCCACGACGGCGTCCGCGTCCTCGACCTCGAAGTACGGCAGCCAGTAGGGCTCGTCCTCCGGGTGGGCCAGCGGCACCATCCCGCCGAACATCGCGTCCTCCCCGGCGCCGCCCGGGTTGACGCAGGTGTAGGTGCCGCCCGGGAACGGCACGCCGGAGGTCTCCAGGCCAAGGACGCGGTGGTAGAAGGCGGCCGCCGCCGCGATGTCCGGGGTGTGCAGCTCCGCCCAGCGCAGCGCGCCCGGCGCGTTCACCACGTCCACTCCGCTGGTCCTGCCGGGCTGCCAGATCCCGAACGTCGCGCCCGCCTGGTCGGCGAGGACCGCCATGTGCCCCTGGCCCATCACGTCGACCGGCCCGAACAGCACCCTGCCATGCGCTTGTTGGGCCGCCTTCGCGGTGGCCCGCGCGTCCTCGCTGCGGAAGTACAGCGTCCAGGACGGCGGGCCCTGCCCGGGCTCGGTCTGCATGCCGCCGGCGACGGTCCGCCCGTCCAGCTGGAAGAAGCCGTAACCGCCGGCGTCCGGTCCCGCCGACCGGAACCGCCAGCCGAACAGGCCGCCGTAGAAGGAGCGGGCGCCGTCGATGTCGGGCGCGCCGATGTCGAGCCAGTTCGGGGCGCCGTCGACGAAATCGGTGGTGAGCATGGAGCCCTCCTCGAAGGGGTGCCGTCCGCTGCACTGCCGAGTCTGGCACCGCCCACCGGCAGCCGCCGCCGGAGCACCGCCACCCGCCGCACGGGGCCGCCTCACCTGGGGTGACCGGGCCCGTCCCCGGAGTTTTCGATGTTTCCGCGCGCCGCCGTGCGCCCGCCCGCGACCGGGGAGCATCATCGGGTCGGCCAAAGGCCCCGGCGACCGCGTTGAGCGCGCGTTGATCGAACGTTTTTCGCCGCGGGGCACGATCCTGGCTATGCACTTCGACACGATGACCCCGGCCGACGAGACCTGGCAGGCGCAGGCCCTGTGCGCGCAGACCGGCCCGGACTTCTTCTTTCCCGAGCCGGGCAGCTCGGTGCGCGAGGCGAAGCGCATCTGCGGGATGTGCGACCTGCGCTCGGCCTGCCTGGACTACGCGCTGACCAACGACGAACGCTTCGGCGTCTGGGGCGGCCTGTCCGAGAAGGAGCGCCTGGCCCTGCGCCGCACCTCGGGCTGACCGCCCCCGCAGCTGACTGCCCTCACCCCCGGCGGCCCGCCCCACCGACCAGGGCCCGTGCCGTCAGCGCCGTACGCGCCGCGCGGTCAGCGCCCCGCGTCCCGCGCGGCCATCCGTGCCTTGCGCGCCGCCAGCTTCTCGTCGAAGCGGCCGGCCTCCGCGTCCAGGCCGCCCATGAACAGAGCCAGTTCCTCCTGAGCCCGGCGCCCCTCCGGCCCGAGGCCGTCGAGCTGCAGCACCTTCAGGTAGCGCAGCACCGGCTGGAGTACGTCGTCGTGGTGGATGCGCAGGTTGTAGACCTCGCCGATCGCCATCTGCGCGGCGGCCCGCTCGAAGCCGGGGATGCCGTGTCCGGGCATCCGGAAGCCGACGACCACGTCCCGCACCGCCTGCATGGTCGGGTCGGGCGCGAGCTCGAACGCCGCCTGGAGCAGATTGCGGTAGAACACCATGTGCAGGTTCTCGTCGGTCGCGATCCGGGCGAGCATGCGGTCGCACACCGGGTCACCGGACTGGTGGCCGGTGTTGCGGTGCGAGATCCGGGTGGCCAGCTCCTGGAAGGCGACATAGGCGATCGAGTGCAGCATCGAGTGCCGGTTGTCGGACTCGAAGCCCTCGCTCATGTGCGCCATGCGGAAGCGCTCCAGCTGATCCGGGTCCACCGCGCGGGAGGCGAGCAGGTAGTCCCGCATCACGATGCCGTGCCGGCCCTCCTCGGCCGTCCACCGGTGCACCCAGGTACCCCAGGCGCCGTCGCGGCCGAAGAGGCTGGCGATCTCGTGGTGGTAGCTGGGCAGGTTGTCCTCGGTCAGCAGGTTGACCACCAGGGCGGTACGGCCGATGTCCGTCACCTTGGACTGGTCCTTCGCCCACTCCTGGCCGTCCTCGAAGAACGCCGGGAAGTTGCGCCCGTCGCCCCAGGGCACGTACTCGTGCGGCATCCAGTCCTTCGCGACCTGCAGATGCCGGTTCAACTCTCTTTCCACCACTTCCTCCAGTGCGTACAGCAGCCGGGTGTCGGTCCAGACGGACGGGCTGTCGAGGCGGGAAGAGGCAATGGTCACGGGAACTCCAGGGGGACGACGGACAAAGGGGAGTACAAGAAGGGGGTACCGGCGAGCGGTGCCGGAAAACCTACGTGATCGTAAGCTACGAGACCGTAGGTTACGAAACCGTAGGTTAAGTCGCCGTAAAGGCGCCCGGATCAGCGGCGACGACACACCGGCAGGGGATGCGGAACGGCCCCGGGACGCGTCGTTCCCGGGGCCGTCGGCGGGAAGGTGTCACCGGGTCAGGCGTACAGCTCCCGCAGGCGCACGGAGAGGCAGGTCACCGAGCCCTCCAGCTTCTCGAACTCGCCGATGTCCACCGTGACCACCTCGTGGCCGAGGTCGGTCAGCAGCTCGGCGGTCCGCGGGGCGCTCGCCGCCATCAGCAGCTTGTGCCCGCCGAGCAGCACCACCTGCGCGCCGGACTCCTCGGGCACGGAGAGGAACCCGGGGAAGAGCGAGGGCCGGTCCACCCTCGGGATGTGTCCGAGCACGGTGCCGTCCGGCAGCGCGGTCACGGCCGACTTCAGATGCAGCACCTTGCTCACCGGCACGGCCACCACCCGGGCGCCCAACGGCTCGAACACGGCCCGCAGCTGCTGCACCCCGGCCGCGTCGGTGCGCCCACTGCGGCCCACGTAGAGCGTGTCGCCGACCTTCAGGACGTCGCCGCCGTCCAGGGTGGCCGGCTCCCATATCCAGTTCACCGAGCAGCCGAGGCCGGCCACCGCCTCCTCCACCCCGGCGGTCTCCGGGCGCCGGGCGGCGGCGCCCGGCCGGGTGATCAGCGCGACGTTGCGGAAGACGACGACGGTGTCCTCCACGAACACCGAGTCCGGGCAGTCGTCGGCCGGTTCGACCTCGATGGTCTCCCAGCCGTGCGCCCGCAGCGTCTCGACGTACGCCTCCCACTGCTCGACCGCCCGCCCGACGTCGACCGGCTCCCGCTCGACGTGCGTGACCAGTCCGTCGGCCAGACGCGGGCCGGGACGGCGAACGAGGGCCTTCTTGCTGGGCACGACGGGCCTTTCCGATCGGGGACACAGTGCCTGCGCCGGGTTGGCCCGACGCCGATCCGTCATCATGCAGCCCGCCGGGCCCAGCACAAAACCGCCGCCGCGGTGGCGTCCCCTGGGCCCGTGGCCCGCGGGCCCGAAGACCACCGGGCCGCCGATCCGGCCGCCGCCGGGGACGCCGGTCCGGGCGGCGGGCCGCCTCGTACGCCGGTGACGCCCGGCAGCCGACCCTCGGCGCCGGGGGAGGGAACGGGCCGCCTCCGCACCGGGGACCGGACCTCTCGCGGCCCGGTGTCCCGGCGGCGCCCCGGCACCCCCCCGCCGTCCGCCCGGACTTGGCCCGGCGCCCTCTCGCTCCGCTGCCGTCGCGGCCCTCCCGCCGAGCGGCCGGGCCGGGGCTATCCGACCTCTTCCGGCTCCACCTCCCTCAGCCGTCCGTCCTCCATCAGCAGCCACCGGGTGACGCCGATCGACTCCAGGAACGGCAGATCGTGGCCCGCCACCAGCAGCGCGCCCTCGTACGACTCCAGGGCGGAGGTCAGCTGCCGGACGCTCGCCAGGTCGAGGTTGTTGGTCGGCTCGTCCAGCAGGAGCAGCTGGGGTGCCGGTTCGGCGAGCATCAGCGCGGCCAGCGCGGCCCGGAAGCGCTCGCCGCCGGACAGCGTGCCCGCCCGCTGGTCGGCGCGCGCGCCCCGGAACAGGAACCGGGCCAGCCGCGCGCGGATCCGGTTGTTGGTGGCGTCCGGCGCGAACCGGGCCACGTTCTGGACGACCGTCAGCTCGTCGTCCAGCACGTCCAGCCGCTGGGGCAGGAACCGCAGCGGGACGTGCGCCGTCGCCGTGCCCGCCACCGGCGCCAGCTCCCCGGCGACCGTCCGCAGCAGCGTGGTCTTCCCGGCGCCGTTGCGGCCGACCAGCGCGATCCGCTCCGGGCCGCGCAGATCGAGGACCCCCTCGACCCGTGCCCCGTACACCGTCTCCAGGCCCTCCAGGGTGAGCACCTGACGGCCGGGCGGTACGGCGGTGTACGGCAGCTCGACGCGGATCTCGTCGTCGTCCCGCACCGCGTCCGCCGCCTCGTCCAGGCGCTCGCGGGCCTCGGCGAGCCGTTCCTCGTGCATGATGCGGTGCTTGCCCGCCGACTCCTGCGCCGCGCGCTTACGGGCGCCCATCACGATCTTCGGCTCGCGCTTGGCATCCCACATCTTCTGCCCGTACCGCTTGCGCCGGGCCAACTTGACCTGTGCCGCCGCCAGTTCGCGTTTCTGTCTGCGCACGTCGGCCTCGGCGACCCGCATCATCCGTTCGGCCGCCTCCTGTTCGACGGCCAGCGCCTGCTCGTACGCCGAGAAGTTGCCGCCGTACCAGGCGACCTCTCCGGCGCGCAGCTGCGCGATCTGGTCGACCAGGTCGAGGAGTTCGCGGTCGTGGCTGACCACGACCAGCACCCCGGGCCAGGCGGCGACCGCCTGGTGGAGGCGGCGGCGCGCGTACAGGTCGAGGTTGTTGGTGGGCTCGTCCAGGAGCAGCACGTCCGGGCGGCGCAGCAGCAGCGCGGCCAGCCGCAGCAGCACCGACTCGCCGCCGGACACCTCGCCGACGGTGCGGTCCAACCCGATGTGTGCGAGGCCGAGTTCGCCGAGGGTGGCCAGGGCGCGCTCCTCCACGTCCCAGTCGTCGCCGACGGTCTCGAAGTGCTCCTCGGAGGCGTCGCCCGCCTCGATGGCGTGCAGCGCGGCCCGGCGCCCGGCGATGCCGAGGGCCTGGTCGACGCGGAGGGCGGTGTCCAGGGTGACGTTCTGCGGCAGGTAGCCGATCTCGCCCTGGACCCTGACGGTGCCGTCGGCCGGGACCAGTTCACCGGCCAGCAGTTTCAACAGGGTCGACTTGCCGGTTCCGTTGGCGCCGACGAGCCCGGTCCTGCCGGGGCCGAAGGCGAGGTCGAGTCCGTCGAACACGGTGGTGCCGTCGGGCCAGGCGAAGGAGAGGGACGTGCAGGTGAGGGAAGCTGACATGGATGCCTCGCGGGGTGGTCGCGGTTTCGGTGGGCGCGTGTCGGGACACCGCGAGGCGGAACCGAGGGACCATCCGGAGGCCGTGCAGAAGAAAAGGCCCTGTGCCGGAGGACGGCTCGAACGCCGAGGTCGTACGCCACGCGCACCTCACCGGTGCGACGCGGTGTCTCCGAACCTCAGACGAGCAACGTCCTTCTCCGATCGACGGCAACAGAACCGAGGTAAACGGTAGGAGCGGGCCGGACGGCAGTCAACGCGATTTACGGGTGACACGGCCGACCGCACCCCACGGCGGGCCGCTCCCGCTACTGGGCGTCCCGCATCAGGTCCGCCAGCGCGCCGTCCAGGTCGAGCTGGAGGTGTTCGAGGCCGGCCGGCACCAGTTCGCCGGCGGCCTCCAGGAACCGGCGTATCTCGGCCGCGCGGACATGGATGACCGCGGTGCCCTCCGGGGCGTGGAACTCCAGGACGACGCGGTCGTAGCCGTACGGCCGCACCCGTACGTCCCCGTGCCCCTGGGGGCTCTCCAGCCCGGCGGCGAGCAGCTCGCGGGCGAAGGTCCAGCACACTTCGACCCCCTCCAGGGTGGCCGGGGCCGGGAAGGTCATCCGCACGGCGAACGGGTCGCCGCGGTCGTAGCGCAGCGTGGCGGGAATGTTCGGCATGCGCGGTGCGGCGGCGACGAGACGGGCCTCTACGAGCTGCTCGATGACGGTGGACAACGCCTTGCTCCCTCGTGACGGCTGGACTGCGTCCTGGTGTGACACCCGGCACTGGATGAGACGACGGAATCGGCCGGGGCGTGCACCTGACGTACGAGTGACCTCGGTCACCGCGTTCATGCACACGGCGGGCGGGACGCCGCCGCCGTGCGGCGCGCGGCAGTCGGCCCTCTGGACGGCGTCCCGGCGGTCGGCTAGCTTCGCCCGCCATGAGGCGCATGGGGAGCACGCGGGGCACGGGACGCACGCGACGCACGGGCAGGCTGGTGGCGGCGGGGGTCGCGTGCGGGGCGGCGCTCGCCGCGCTGACCGTCCCCTCGGCGCAGGCCCTCGGGCAGCCGGGACGGCAGGGCGTGCACTGGGCGGCGAAAAACCCCGGCACCCCGCGGGTGCGCTTCCGGGGCCTCGCGGCCGTGGACCGGCGCACCGCCTGGCTGGCCGGCACCGCGGGCACCGTCCTGCTCACCCGCGACGGCGGCTCGACCTGGCGCGACGTCTCCCCGCCCGGCGCGGGCGGCCTGGAGTTCCGGGACGTCGAGGCCTTCGACGCCCGGCACGCGGTGGTGCTGGCCATCGGCGAGGGCGAGGCGTCCCGGGTGTACCGCACCGACGACGGCGGGACGACCTGGACCGAGTCCTTCCGCAACACCGACCCGAACGCGTTCTACGAC
This sequence comes from Streptomyces sp. SCPE 10, assembly GCF_051980735.1. Taxonomy (NCBI): domain Bacteria; kingdom Bacillati; phylum Actinomycetota; class Actinomycetes; order Kitasatosporales; family Streptomycetaceae; genus Streptomyces; species Streptomyces sp. SCPE 10. The sequence continues at coordinate 6,502,665 of NZ_CP197069.1, forward strand.
TGCCTCGCCTTCTTCGACCGCCGCCACGGCCTCGCGCTGGGCGACCCGGTGGACGGCAGGTTCCGCGTCCTCGCCACCGACGACGGCGGCCGCTCCTGGCGGCTGCTGCCCGCGTCCGGCATGCCGCCCGCCCTGGACGGCGAGGCGGGCTTCGCGGCGAGCGGGCAGTGCCTGGTCACCTCCGGCAGCAGGGACGCCTGGGCGGCCACCGGCGGCGGCGCCCGCGCCCGCGTCCTGCACTCCGCCGACCGGGGCCTGACCTGGACCGCCGCCGACACCCCGGTCCCGGCCGGCGATCCGGCCCGCGGCGTCTTCGCCCTCGCGTTCCGCGACCGCGCCCACGGCCTCGCGGTCGGCGGCGACTACCGCGCGGACCAGCCCTCGCCCCGGGCCGCCGCCGTCACCGCCGACGGCGGCCGCAGCTGGCGGCCCGCCGCCACGCCCCCGCCCGGCTACCGCTCCGGGGTCGCCTGGCTCCCGCACAGCCGCTCGGCCGCGCTCGCCGTCGGGCCCACCGGCACCGATCTGACCATCGACGGCGGCCGGACCTGGCGCACCATCGACACCGGCTCGTACGACACCGTGTCCTGCACCCCCGACCTCGGCTGCTGGGCGGCGGGCGAGCAGGGCAGGGTGGCCCGGCTGGAACGGTGAGGTAGGAGCACCGCGAGCCGGGTACTCGTGCCGGCGTCACAGCGGAAAGGAGCGATCATGCCAGCCGGTTCCAGCCCCAAGCGCGAACGGCAGTACGAGCACATCAAGGAGAGCGCGCAGGACCGGGGCGAGAGCGAGGGACGCGCGAAGGAGATCGCCGCACGGACCGTCAACAAGGAACGCGCCCGCGCCGGCGAGTCGAAGACCGCCAGCCGCACCTCGACGCAGGACATGTCGTCCAGCAGGCGCGGCGGCCAGCGGTCGGGCAACCGGGTCGGCTCCCACGGCCCGACCCGCGACCAGCTGTACAACGAGGCGAGGCAGCGCGGCATCGAGGGCCGCTCGCACATGAACAAGGACGAGCTCCAGCGCGCGCTGAAGTCCAAGAAGGGCTGACGGCGGGAGCCGGGAAGGGCGGCTCAGCCGAGGGTCTGCCGGTACCGGGCCAGTTCCGGGGCCGTCTTGGTGGCGATGAACTCGGTGATCCGATAGGTGCACACCCCGCCCACGGTGAACGGGTCGCTCGCCACCACCTCCTCGACGCGGGCGCGGTCCTCGGCCATGGCCAGGATCACCCCGCCGTCGCGCGGCACCTTGCGGCCCGAGGCGAGGAAGACGCCCTTCTCGTACTGCTCCTCCAGCCACGCCACGTGCTCGGCGAGCAGGGCGTCCACGGCGTCGAGGGGCTTGGTGTAGGTCAGTTCCAGTACGAACATGATCGCGAGCCTACCCCGGCGCTCGCCGCCGGTGACAGGCGCTAGAGTCGGCCGTCATGACGACCCCCGGCATACCCCTGGCCCGGCCCGCGACCGAGGAGGAGGCCCGCGCGGTCCAGGACGAGCTGCGGGACCGGGTGGTGCTCGACGAGCCGGGGCCGCCGCCCGGTAGCGGCCGGGTGACCGGGGTCGACGTGGCGTACGACGACGAGCGCGACCTGGTCGCGGCGGCGGCCGTCGTCCTGGACGCCGCCACCCTGGAGGTGGTGGCCGAGGCCACCGCCGTCGGCCCGGTGTCCTTCCCCTATGTGCCCGGACTGCTCGCCTTCCGGGAGATCCCCACGGTGCTGGCCGCCCTCGACGCCCTGCCGTGCCCACCCGGCCTGGTGGTGTGCGACGGCTACGGACTGGCCCACCCGCGCCGCTTCGGCCTGGCGAGCCACCTCGGCGTGCTCACCGGCCTGCCCACCATCGGCGTCGCCAAGAACCCGTTCACCTTCACCCACGAGGATCCCGCCGCCGCCCGGGGCAGTTCCACGCCGCTGCTCGCCGGCGCCGAGGAGGTCGGCCGGGCTCTGCGCACCCGGGACCGGGTCAAGCCGGTCTTCGTCTCGGTCGGCCACCGGGTGAGCCTGGACAACGCCGTGGCGCACACCCTGGCCCTCACCCCGGCCTACCGCCTCCCCGAGACCACCCGGCGCGCCGACGCCCTGTGCCGCCGGGCCCTGCGGGAGGCGACGGCGGCTCCGGCCGCTCAGCAGGCGGTGACCCGCCAGGCGCCGACCTCCTGATACCCGGAGTCGTACACGGCCGAGCCGTCGCCCGGCTCCAGCGGGTAGTGGTGCAGACTGCCGCCCCAGTAGCGCAGGATCCGCCCCAGTTCGGCGGCCCGCTCCCGAGCCGGGGCGTTCTCGTCCACGGTCACTTCGAGCACGAACTTCACGATTGCCGCGCCTCCTCGGGCTCCACCGGTCCAGGTCTCCATCGTCTCATTGACGCGCCCTGTGAGACTTCGGCGACGACGGGCACGGAAGGCTCGCCCCGCACGGGCCGGAAGTCTCAAACCGGGGTAGAGGTGCCGGGCACACCGGCCGGCTACCGCCGCGCCACCACCCGGAACCCGATCCCCGCGGCCCGCAGCCGCCCGGTGAGCGCGTCGCCCATCGCCTGCGCCGTGGTCACCTGGCCGGACGTCGGCGGGAGGTCGTCGAAGACGAGGCACAGCGCCGCCTCGGCGAACATCTTCGCGGTCTCGTCGTAGCCGGGGTCGCCGCCCGCCACCTCGGTGAGGACGCGGCGCCCGCCGCCCTCGCCGACGAAGCGCACCCTGAACCAGCTCCTCGCCCGCCGCTGCGCGCTCGGCCCCTCACCCGGCCGCAGCCGGTCGGACAACCAGCGGCGGACGGGCGGCAGTTGGGAGGCCGCCGCGAGCGCGCCGACGGCGGCGACCCCGCCGAGCGCGACCGGCAGACGCCGGACGGCGGCGAAGTGCCGGTAGCGGAAGTCGGGGCCGTAGCGCTCCAGGGCCCGCGCCGAACGGCGCACGATCCGCGGGTCGACGGTGGGCAGCGGCAGCGCCCACGCGCCGACCTCCGGGGCGAACCGCGGCGCCCCGGTCGGTGCGCTCACCCGGCGCCCGGGCGACCGGGGCTCGTGCCGGGCCCGTTCGCGGGCGGCGGCCGCCAACCGCCGTCCCCGCGCGAGCTGGTCGAGCGCCGAGGCCAGGGTGCCGCCGGAGAAGGCCGCGTGGGCCGTCACATAGCCGTCCACCCGCAGCGGCACGCCCTCGGGCAGCTGCCGCACCGTGAAGTACACGCCCAGGTCGTGGGGTACGGAGTCGAAGCCGCAGGCGTGCACCAGGCGCGCGCCGGTCTCCCGCGCGCGGGCGTCGTGCCGTACGTACACCAGGTCCACGAACTCCGGCTCGCCGGTGAGGTCCAGATAGTCGGTCCCGGTGTCGGCGCAGGCGGCCACCAGTTCCTCGCCGTACCGCAGGTAGGGGCCCACGGTGGTGGCCACCACCCGCGCCCGCCCGGCCAGCTCGCGCACGGCGGCCGGGTCGGACGCGTCGGCGCGCAGCACACCGATGTCCGCGCCGCCGGGCAGCGCCGCGCGCAGCCGCCGCAGCCTGGCCTCGTCGCGGCCGGCCACCGCCCAGCGCAGCTCCTTGGGCGCGTGCGCGGCCAGATACCGCGCGGTCAGGGCGCCGACGAAGCCGGTGGCACCGTAGAGCACCAGGTCATAGGGACGATCCGTGCTGTCCGGTCCGTTCATGCCACCCCTTGGTCGTGCAGCCCGCGCCGCCGTCGGCGGCCGCGGCTAGCGTGAGATCCGCGCGCTCCCCGGGCCGGGTGGCCCCGGCCGGACGGGCACTTGGCTAAGCGCTTGCTCGTTCAGGTCTTGTGCCGGATGGAACGCGTTCCTAGCATCACCGGTGTTACATCAGTTGTGTCACACACTTGGGGGACGGCATGAGCACCGCAGCGCGGGGCCCGCTCCACGGCGTGCGCGTGGTGGAACTGGCCGGCATCGGGCCGGGCCCGTTCGCCGCCATGCTGCTGGCCGACCTCGGCGCCGACGTGGTCCGTGTGGACCGCCCCGGCGGCCCCAGCCTCGGCATCGACCCCGCCCACGACGTCACCAACCGCAACAAGCGCTCGGTGGTGGTCGACCTCAAGTCCCCGGACGGCGCCGCCCGCGTCCTGGACCTCGCCGAGCGCGCCGACGTCCTCGTCGAGGGCTACCGCCCGGGCGTCGCCGAACGCCTCGGCGTCGGCCCGGCCGAGTGCCACGCCCGCAACCCCCGCCTGGTGTACGGCCGGATGACCGGCTGGGGCCAGGACGGCCCCCTCGCCGAGCGCGCGGGCCACGACGTGTCGTACATCGCCGTCACCGGAGCCCTCGGCCTGATCGGGCGCCCCGGCGAACCCCCGGCCGTGCCCGCCAACCTCCTCGGCGACTACGCGGGCGGCTCGCTCTACCTGGTCGTCGGCGTCCTCGCCGCGCTGCACCACGCGCGCGCCACCGGTACCGGCCAGGTCGTGGACGCCGCCATCGTGGACGGCACCGCCCATCTGTCCGCGATGATCCACGGCATGCTCTCCGCCGGCGCCTGGCAGGACCGGCGCGGCGCCAACCTCCTCGACGGCGGCTGCCCCTACTACGGCACCTACGAGACCGCCGACGGCGGACACATGGCCGTCGGCGCCCTGGAGGACCGGTTCTCCGAGCAGTTCCTGCGCCTGCTGGACCTGCCGGACCTGCTGGACGCGCGCGGCGACCTCAGCCGCTGGGACGAACTGCGCACCCGGATCGCCGACCGCTTCCGCACCCGCACCCGCGCGCAGTGGACCGCCGTCTTCGAGGGCACCGACGCCTGCGTGGCCCCCGTACTCTCGCTGCGCGAGGCCCCGCACCACCCGCACCTGGCCGCCCGCGGCACCTTCACCGCGCACGCGGGCCTCACCCAGCCGGCCCCCGCGCCCCGCTTCTCCGCCACCCCCGCCACCGTCCGCACCGGCCCGGCGCTGCCCGGCGCCGACACGGAGGCCGTGGCCCGCGACTGGGACGTACCCGCACTCGCCGACGGCGACCGGCCCGCCCCGGCCGCCGACCGGGCCCACCGACCCGACGATGACCGAACCCCGCCCGGCCGACCCTCCCGAAAGGCACACCAGTGAGCACCGAAGCGTACGTGTACGACGCGATCCGCACCCCGCGCGGCCGCGGCAAGGCGAACGGCGCCCTGCACGGCACCAAGCCCATCGACCTGGTCGTCGGCCTCATCCACGAGATCCGCGACCGCTTCCCCGACCTGGACCCGGCCGCCGTCGACGACATCGTGCTCGGCGTCGTCGGCCCCGTCGGCGACCAGGGCTCCGACATCGCCCGGATCGCCGCCGTCGCCGCCGGGCTGCCGGACACCGTGGCGGGCGTACAGGAGAACCGCTTCTGCGCCTCGGGCCTCGAAGCCGTCAACCTGGCCGCCGCCAAGATCCGCTCGGGCTGGGAGGACCTGGTCCTCGCGGGCGGCGTGGAGTCCATGTCCCGGGTGCCGATGGCCTCCGACGGCGGTGCCTGGTTCAACGACCCGATGACCAACCTGGCCGTGAACTTCGTGCCCCAGGGCATCGGCGCCGACCTGATCGCCACCATCGAGGGCTTCAGCCGCCGGGACGTGGACGAGTACGCGGCCCTGTCCCAGGAGCGCGCCGCCACCGCCTGGAAGGAGGGCCGCTTCGCCCGCTCGGTCGTCCCCGTCAAGGACCGCGCCGGACTGGTCGTCCTCGACCACGACGAGCACCCGCGCCCCGGCACCACCGCCGACTCCCTCGCGGGCCTCAAGCCGTCCTTCGCGGACATCGGCGAACTCGGCGGCTTCGACGCCGTGGCGCTCCAGAAGTACCACTGGGTGGAGAAGATCGACCACGTCCACCACGCGGGCAACTCCTCCGGCATCGTGGACGGCGCCGCGCTGGTCGCGATCGGCTCCAAGGAGGTCGGCGAGCGCTACGGCCTCACCCCGCGCGCCCGGATCGTCTCCGCCGCCGTCTCCGGCTCCGAGCCCACCATCATGCTCACCGGCCCGGCCCCCGCCACCCGCAAGGCCCTCGCCAAGGCGGGCCTGACCATCGACGACATCGACCTGGTCGAGATCAACGAGGCGTTCGCCGCCGTCGTGCTGCGCTTCGTCAAGGACATGGGCATCCCGCTGGACAAGGTCAACGTCAACGGCGGCGCCATCGCGCTGGGCCACCCGCTCGGCGCGACCGGCGCCATGATCCTCGGCACCCTCGTGGACGAACTGGAGCGCCAGGACAAGCGCTACGGCCTCGCCACCCTGTGCGTGGGCGGCGGCATGGGCATCGCCACCATCATCGAGCGCATCTGAACTCCCCGCGGAAACAAGCCACTTCAACGGAGACGACTCACATGACCGAGAGCACCACCATCCGCTGGGAGCAGGACGACACCGGTGTCGTGACCCTGGTCCTGGACGACCCCGACCAGTCCGCGAACACCATGAACCAGGCCTTCCGGGCCTCCATCACGGCGATCGCCGCGCGCGCGGAGGCCGAGAAGGACTCCATCCGGGGCATCGTCTACACCTCCGCCAAGAAGACCTTCTTCGCCGGCGGCGACCTCAAGGACATGATCAAGGCCGGCCCCCGGGACGCCCAGGACGTCTTCGACGCCGCGACCGAGATCAAGGCCGCGCTGCGCCGCATCGAGACCCTCGGCAAGCCGGTCGTCGCCGCCATCAACGGCGCGGCCCTGGGCGGCGGTTACGAGATCGCGCTCGCCTCCCACCACCGCATCGCGCTGGACGCCCCCGGCTCCAGGATCGGCCTGCCCGAGGTCACCCTCGGCCTGCTGCCCGCGGGCGGCGGCGTCACTCGCACCGTGCGCCTGATGGGCATCACCAACGCGCTGCTGAAGGTGCTGCTCCAGGGCACCCAGTACAACCCGCGGCGCGCCCTGGAGAACGGGCTGGTCCACGAGGTGGCCGAGACCCGCGAGGAGATGCTGGCCAAGGCGCGCGCCTTCATCGACGCCCACCCCGAGTCCCGGCAGCCCTGGGACGTGCCGGGCCATCGGATCCCCGGCGGCACCCCGGCCAACCCGAAGTTCGCCGCCAACCTGCCCGCCTTCCCCGCCAACCTGCGCAAGCAGACGAACGGCGCCCCCTACCCGGCGCCGCGCCGCATCATGGCCGCGGCCGTCGAGGGCGCCCAGGTCGACTTCGAGACCGCGAGCACCATCGAGACCCGCTACTTCACCGAGCTGGTCACCGGGCAGACCGCCAAGAACATGATCCAGGCGTTCTTCTTCGACCTCCAGGCGGTCAACTCCGGCGCCAACCGGCCGAAGGACGTCGAGCCCCGCCAGGTCCGCAGGGTCGCGGTGCTCGGCGCGGGCATGATGGGCGCCGGCATCGCCTACTCCTGCGCCCGCGCGGGCATCGAGGTCGTCCTCAAAGACGTCTCTCTGGAGGCCGCGCTCAAGGGCAAGGGCTACTCCGAGAAGCTGTGCGCCAAGGCCGTCGCCAAGGGCCGCACCAGCCAGGAGAAGGCGGACGCGCTGCTCGCCCGGATCACCCCCACCGGTGACGCCGCCGACCTCGCGGGCTGCGACGCGGTGATCGAGGCGGTCTTCGAGGACACGGCGCTCAAGCACAAGGTCTTCCAGGAGATCGAGTCGGTCGTGGCGCCCGACGCCCTCCTGTGCTCCAACACCTCCACGCTCCCCATCACCACCCTCGCCGAGGGCGTGCAGCGCCAGGCCGACTTCATCGGGCTGCACTTCTTCTCGCCGGTCGACAAGATGCCGCTCGTCGAGATCATCAAGGGCGAGCGCACCGGCGACGAGGCCCTCGCCCGCGCCTTCGACCTCGTCCGGCAGATCAACAAGACCCCGATCGTCGTCAACGACTCGCGCGGCTTCTTCACCTCCCGGGTGATCGGCCACTTCATCAACGAGGGCGTCGCCATGGTCGGCGAGGGCATCGAGCCCGCCTCCGTGGAACAGGCCGCCGCCCAGGCCGGCTACCCGGCCAAGGTCCTCTCCCTGATGGACGAGCTGACCCTCACCCTGCCGCGCAAGATCCGCAACGAGACCAGGCGGGCCGTGGAGGAGGCCGGTGGCACCTGGGTCGCGCACCCGGCCGAGGCCGTCGTCGACCGCATGATCGACGAGTTCCAGCGCCCCGGCCGCAGCGGCGGCGCCGGCTTCTACGACTACGCCGAGGACGGCCGGCGCGCCGGGCTCTGGCCGGGCCTGCGGGAGCACTTCACCCGGCCCGGCCACGAGATCCCGTTCCGGGACATGCAGGAGCGCATGCTCTTCGCCGAGGCGCTGGACACCGTGCGGCTGCTGGAGGAAGGGGTGCTGACCTCCGTGGCCGACGCCAACATCGGCTCCATCCTCGGCATCGGCTTCCCCGGCTGGACCGGCGGCGTGCTCCAGTACATCAACGGCTACGACGGCGGTGCAGGGGGAGGCGTCGGCCTGCCCGGCTTCGTGGCCCGCGCCCGCGAACTCGCCGAGCGCTACGGCGACCGCTTCACCCCGCCCGCGCTGCTGGTGGAGAAGGCGGAGCGGGGGGAGCGCTTCACGGACTCAGCCCGCTCCTGATCCCCTGATCCACTCGCTCAGCTCTTCCCGCAGCGAGCGCTGGAAGGTCGTCAGCAGCGCCTGCACCACCAGCGGATGCATATGAGCCGACAGGTCCCGCACATCGCGGGTGTCCCGCTCGGCCACCTCGCCGCGGAAGAGCCGGGCGAGTTCATGGGCCGCGGCGCGCGAGTGCTCCAGCAGCACCTTGCGCGCCGCGAGGATCGCCTCCTGGGACAGCGGGACGTCCAGCAGTTCGAGCCCGAGCCGCAGCAGCCCGGAGTCGACGCGGAAGGCCCCCGCCTCGCCGTCCGCCACGAGGACGCCCATCGCCCCCAGGCGCTCCATGTCCCGCTCGGACAGCGCCCGCCCCGCCCGCCGCTCCAGCTCGGCGAGGGAGAGCGTCTCCACGGCGTCCGGCGCCCAGGACGCGACCACCGCCCGGTGGATCGCCAGATCGTGCGGGGACAGGTCGGACGGGAGCTGCCGCAGGTACCGCTCGATCGCCGCCAGCGTCATCCCCTGGCGCTGCAACTCCTCGATGAGCGCCAGCCGCGCCACGTGCCCGGCCCCGTACCGCCCCACCCGCCGGGGGCCGATCTCCGGCGGCGGCAGCAGTCCCTTGCTGCCGTAGAAGCGCACGGTCCGCACCGTCACCCCCGCCCGTGCGGCCAGCTCGTCGACGGTGAGGCTCATCTCCCCGGCATCGGTCGTCATGCGCAGCAGTATCGCTGTCACACCAGTGCTGTGAAACCCGTCGGCGGGTGACCGGCGGCAGGCCGCGCCGGGCCGGGCACCCGGCCCGGAGTCCGGTCGGTTCGTCCGTGTGTACGGTGTGGTGAACATCATGTGGACGCTGGGCGGATCGTGTGAGAAGTAACGCTCTGTGACTTGGATCACCGCCAAATGCGGGAACCGTCTGCGAAGCTGCTGGCTTGGTCTGTACCGCGACTCATCGGGGTGGTGCGGGCCGAGCCCTGCACGACCCCCGGACCCCCGTGGTCCGGGCGCACCAGGAAGTGGTACCACCCGTGAGCAAGGACGCCGTGGAATCGGCACAGGCCGCCACCCGTACCGGGGCGGTCCAGACGCCCTCGGACGCGGGCGACGCCGGTTACAGCAAGGACCTCAAGGCCCGCCATGTCAACATGATCGCCATCGGCGGCGCCATCGGCACGGGGCTCTTCCTCGGCGCCGGAGGCCGTCTGCACAACGCGGGCCCGGCGCTCGCCCTGGCCTATCTGGTCTGCGGCATCTTCGCCTTCTTCGTCGTGCGCGCCCTGGGCGAGCTGGTCCTGTACCGGCCCTCCTCCGGCTCCTTTGTGAGCTACGCGCGCGAGTTCCTCGGTGAGAAGGGCGCCTACGTCGCCGGCTGGATGTACTTCCTGAACTGGTCGACCACCGGCATCGCCGACATCACCGCGATCGCGCTGTACACGCACTACTGGAGCTTCTTCACGCCCATCCCGCAGTGGGTGCTGGCGCTGATCGCGCTCGCGGTGGTGCTCACCGTGAACCTGATCTCGGTGAAGATCTTCGGCGAGATGGAGTTCTGGTTCGCGATCATCAAGGTCGCCACCCTGGTGGGCTTCATGCTCATCGGCATCTTCCTGCTGGCCAGCCAGCACCACGTCGACGGCTACACCCCGGGCCTGAGCCTGATCAGCGACCACGGTGGCATCTTCCCGCACGGCCTGATGCCGGTCGTCCTCGTCATGCAGGGAGTGATCTTCGCGTACGCCGCGCTGGAGCTGGTCGGCGTCGCCGCGGGTGAGACCGAGCAGCCGGAGAAGGTCGTCCCGCGCGCGGTGAACTCGATCATGTGGCGGGTCGGCCTGTTCTACGTCGGCTCCGTCGTGCTCCTCGCCCTGCTGCTGCCGGGCTCGGTGTACTCCGCCGACCAGAGCCCCTTCGTGACGGTCCTGTCCAAGATCGGCGTCCCGGCGGCCGGCGACGTGATGAACCTCGTGGTGCTCACCGCCGCCATGTCCTCGCTGAACTCCGGCCTGTACTCCACCGGCCGCATCCTGCGCTCCATGGCCGTGGCGGGCTCCGCGCCCAAGTTCACCCGGGTGATGAGCCGCAGCCAGGTGCCCTACGGCGGCATCCTGCTGACCTGCGGCATCTGCGTGCTCGGCGTCGGCCTGAACTACCTGGTGCCCAGCCAGGCCTTCGAGATCGTGCTGAACGTCGCCTCGCTCGGCATCATCAGCACGTGGGTGATCATCATGATCTGCCACGCGATCTTCGTCCGCCGGGCCCGCGCGGGCCTGGTGACCCGGCCGCACTTCCAGCTGAAGTTCTCCCCGCTCACCGAGATCGCCACCATCGTCTTCCTGCTGGTCTGCCTCGGCATGATGTGGGACGACCACGAGGTCGGCCGCAAGACCCTGCTGCTCATCCCGGTGATCGCCGTCATGCTGGTCGCCGGCTGGTTCGGCGTCCGCCGCCGCGTGAACGCCGGCGCCGACCAGGAACCCTCCGCGCCGGTGAAGTAGCGGCCCGAGGCCACTGTCGGTGGCCACCCCTATGGTGGCGTCATGCCGGAGATCACGTTCGTCCGGGGTGACGCCACCACTCCGTCGGGCACATGCCCCGCATCGGCTGCGGTCTGGCCGGCGGCAAGTGGTCCCGCGTCGAGCCGCTCGTCACCGAGCGGCTGGTCGGACGGGGAATATCGGTCACGGTGTACGACCACGGTGACCACACCGGGAACCGAGCCGGCGGCCCCGCTCGCGCCGGCGGATGACGGCCACGGTACGACCCGCCCTGCCGGGCGGGGGACGTCCTCAACGCGACACGGGCCGTCCGGTCGGCGGCGCGGGCGCCACGGTCGTGCGTACCGCGTCGTCGTAGCGGCGCAGCACCAGCCGCGCGACCGACTCGTGTGCGCCGAGCGGCGGTGAGGTGACGCAGCCGCCCGCCGCGGCGGCCCGGCCGCCGAAGAAGCCGGGCGCCATCAGATAGCGGGCCACCGCGACCCGGTCGTGGCCGCGCCGCCGCAGCTCGGCCACCGCCTCGGCGGGGGTCGGCGCGCCGGCGCACAGGAACGACGGCACCACCGGGGAGCCGAGCCGTCGCGCCAGCAGCCGGGCCATCCGCGCGGTGTCCGCGTTGGCGCCCGGATCCGTCGACCCGGCCGCGGCCAGCACCACGGCGCCGCCGGGGGTCCAGCCCGCCTCCGCCAGCCGGTCGCCCAGGGCCTCGGCGAGCAGCGGGTGGGGCCCGAGGGCGCGCGCCACCCGGGCCCGCACGCCCGGGGCGGCCGCGAGCACCGCGGGGATGTCGACCCGCACGTGGTAACCGCCGCCGAGCAGCAGCGGCACCAGGACCGCCGGGGCGTCGAGCCCCGCCAGCACCTGCGCGAGCGGCGGCCGCACCAGGTCCAGCCAGCCCGTTTCGACCCGCAGTCCGGGCTGTGCGCGCCGTACGGCGTCGACGAGCCGCCCGATCGTCTGTTCGTGCTGCGGGCCCCGGCTGCCGTGCCCCACGGCGACGAGGACCGGGCGTTCCCCGAGGCTCTCGCGTGCCAGCTCCGGTATCCCGTTCATACCGTCACCGCCAGCCGGTAGCCGCGTTTGGGCACCGTGCGTATCAGCGCGGAGTGCGGGCCGAGCGCGGCGCGCAGCCGGGCGATCGCGGCCTCCACGGCGTGCTCGTCGGCGCGGTCCGCCAGCCAGGCGCGGCGCAGCAGCTCGGCGCGGCTGAGCACATGGCCCGGCCGGTCGGACAGGGCCCGCAGCACCGCGGCGAGCACCGGCGGCAGCGTGACCTGCATGTCGTCGGTGAGCACCGCGCTGCCCTGGAGCACCACCCGCCGGCCCTCGTACACCAGTTCCCGGCGCATCCTGGCCGGCAGCGCCTCGGCGAGGGTGCGCACCAGCGCGCCGAGCCGGCCGCGCTCCGGGCAGACCGGTTCGATGCCCAGCTCCAGCAGCGGCCGGGCGCACACCGGCCCCACGCACACCGCGAGCACGTCGTCGCGCAGGGCGGCGAGCACCTCGGCGCGCCGGTCGAAGCCGTCCGCGCCCGCCAGCAGCGCCTCGATCGCCTGGGCACTGGTGAAGGACAGGGCGTGCAGCTCGCGCCGGACGGTCAGCTCGACCAGGCGGCGCACCGCCTCCGGGTCGTCCGGCGGCCCCCAGCGGTAGACCGGCACCGCGATCACCTCGGCGCCGCGTTCGCGCAGCGCGGCGGCGAAGCCGTCCAGCGGCACCCCGTGCTCCTGCACGGCGATCCGGCGGCCCGCCAGCGGACGGGCGAGCAGCCAGGAGAGCAGCTCGTCGTTGGCCTCCGAGCGCGGCGAGAACGCCTCGTCCAGCCCGCTCGCCCGGACCGCGCCGGTCGCCTTGGGGCCACGGGAGAGCACCACCGCCGCGCGGCAGGCGGCGGCGAGCCGCGCGCCGGTGCCCCAGTCGTCGGCGGCGCTCATCCAGCAGCGCCAGCCCACCCCGGTGGTGGCGACGACGTAGTCGAGCGGCCCGGCGAGACAGCGTTCGGTGGCCTCGCGCAGCGCGGTGTCGTCGCCGAGCGGGACGAGGCGCATCATGGGCGCCTCGACCACCCGGGCGCCGCGCCGCTCCAGCAGCGCCGTGAGTTCCTCGCGGCGGCGCGTGGCGGTCACCCCGACCGTGAAGCCGGTCAGCGGACCGCCCCGCCGTGCCGCCGTGGTGTCTGTGCCGGTGCCCGTTGCCATGCCCTTCAACATCGACCGGCCGCGTTGCGAGCCGGTTGCCCGCACGTCACGGCGGCGTAAGCGGGCGTCCGCGCGCGTTACGGAAGATGTCGGGGACGTCACCCCGTACCGCCGGCGCTGTGAGACGGCCGTACCGCGGGCGCAACACGGCCGACCCGGCCGCGAAACCCGCCCCGGCGACGCTCACGGCATGACGACGACCACCACGGCCGTGGACACCCACTGCCCGTACTGCGCGTTGCAGTGCGGCATGCGGCTGGCGCGCACCGACCAGCCGGACGGCACACCGGTGGAGGTGCTGGAGCGGCCCGACTTCCCGGTCAACCGGGGCGCGCTGTGCGGCAAGGGGCGCACCGCGGCCCGGGTGCTCGCCCCCGGAGCGCGGCTGACGGCACCGCTGGTGCGCGACGGCGGCGGGCTGCGCGAGGCGTCCTGGGCGGAGGCGCTCGACCGGGTGGCCGCGGGGCTCGCGGACGCCGGGCGGCGCTACGGGCGGGACGCCGCCGGCGTGTTCGGCGGGGGCGGGCTCACCAACGAGAAGGCGTATCTGCTGGGCAAGTTCGCCCGCGTGGTGCTGCGCACCGCGAACATCGACTACAACGGCCGGTTCTGCATGTCCTCGGCGGCCGCCGCGCTCAGACACGCCTTCGGCCTCGACCGCGGCCTGCCCTTCCCGCTCGCCGACGTCGCCCGCGCCGAGTGCGTGCTGCTGGTCGGCGGCAACCCGGCCGAGACGATGCCGCCGGCCGTCCGCCGACTGCGCGAGCTGCGCGAGAACGGCGGCCGGCTGATCGTCGTCGACCCGCGCCGCACCCGCACCGCGGAACTCGCCGACCTGCACGTGCAGCCGGTGCCCGGCACCGATCTGGCGCTCGCGCTCGGCCTGCTGCACCTGGTGATCGCCGAGGGGCTGTGCGACGAGGCGTTCATCGCCGCCCGCACCACCGGGTTCGAGGAGGCCAGGGCGGCCGCCATGGCGCACTGGCCGGAGCGGGTGGAGCGGCTGACCGGCGTCCCGGTACCGGTGCTGCGCGAGGTGGCCGGCCGGTTCGCGCGGGCGGCCACCGGGATCGTGCTCACCGCGCGCGGGGCCGAGCAGCACAGCAAGGGCACCGACACCGTGGCTGCCTGGATCAACCTGTGCCTCGCCACCGGCAAGGCGGGCCGCCCCGGCTCCGGGTTCGGCTGCCTCACCGGCCAGGGCAACGGCCAGGGCGGCCGGGAGCACGGCCAGAAGTCCGACCAGCTGCCCGGCTACCGGTCCCTCACCGACCCCGCCGCCCGCGCCCACGTCGCCGCCGTGTGGGGCGTCGATGCGGACACCCTGCCCGGCCCCGGCCGCTCGGCCTACGAACTGCTCGACGGCCTCGGACAGCCCGGCGGGGTGCGCGCCCTGCTGCTGATGGGTTCCAACCCGGTGGTCTCCGCGCCCCACGCGGCGCACGTCACCATCCGGCTGCGGCAGCTGGACTTCCTCGCCGTCAGCGACGTGGTGCTCTCGGAGACCGCCGAACTGGCCGACGTCGTCCTGCCGGTCGCCCAGTGGGCGGAGGAGACCGGCACGGTGACCAATCTGGAGGGCCGGGTGCTGCTGCGCGAGGCGGCGCTCGCCCCGCCCGAGGGCGTACGCACCGACCTGTACGTGCTGCGCGAGCTGGCCGCCCGGCTCGGGGTGCGGCGCGGCTTCCCCGAGGATCCGCGGGAGGTCTTCGACGAACTGCGCGCCGCCTCGGCGGGCGGCCCCGCCGACTACGCGGGCATCACCTACGAACGGGTCCGCGAGGAGGACGGCGTCTTCTGGCCGTGCCCGGCCGAGGACCACCCCGGCACGCCCCGGCCGTTCCTCGACCGCTTCGCCACGCCCGACGGACGGGCCCGGTTCGCGGCCGTCTCGCACCGGCCGGCCGCGGAGGAGCCGGACGCGGACTACCCGCTGCGGCTGACCACCGGCCGGGTGCTCGCCCAGTACCAGAGCGGCGCGCAGACCCGGCGGGTGCCGGAGCTGGAGCGGGCCGCTCCCGGGCCGTTCGTGGAGCTGCACCCCCGCCTCGCCGAGCGGCTCGGCGTCACCGACGGCGACCCGCTCGTCCTGACCACCCGCCGCGGCCGGGCCACCGCACCGGCGCGCGTCACCCCCCACATCCGCCCCGACACGGTCTTCATGCCCTTCCACTGGCCGGGGCCGGGCCGCGCCAACTCCCTCACGCACCCCGCCCTCGACCCGATCTCGCGGATGCCCGAGTTCAAGGTGTGCGCGGTGCGCATCGAGCGCGCGCAGGCCGCCCGGTGAGCGCGCGGATCGCCGTCGTCGGCGCCGGGATGGCGGCGGCCCGGCTGGCGCAGCAGCTCGTCGAGCGGGAGCGCGGCGACGACGTGACGCTGTACGGCGCCGAGCCGCACCGCCCGTACAACCGCACCCTCCTCGCCGATGTGCTCACCGGCCGCCTAAACGCCGCCGCCGTCGCGCTGCCGTGCGGCGCGCCCCGGGTCGCCGTGCGCACCGGCCGCGAGGTCGTCGCGGTGGACGTGCGGTCCCGGACGCTGACGCTGGCGGACGGCGCGGAGGCCGGCTGGGACGAACTGGTGTTCGCGACCGGCGCCAACCCGGTGCTGCCGCCGATCCGGGGCCTGCGCACCGCCGACGGCGGACTGAAGGCCGGGGTCCACGCCTTCCGCAGCCTCGCCGACTGCGCGCGGCTCGCCGAGGACGCGGCGCGCGCCCGCCGCGCGGTGGTGATCGGCGGCGGGGTCCTCGGGGTGAGCGCCGCACGGGCGCTCGCCGCGCTCGGCCTGCCCACCGAGATCGTCCACCAGGCCCCCCACCTGATCGAGCGCCACCTCGACGAGGGAGCGGGCGACGCGCTGCGCCGGGCCCTCGAAGAGCTGGGCGTGCACACCTACCCCGGCAACCGGGCCCGCGCCCTCGACGGCGACACCCGGGTCACCGGCGTCCGACTCGCCACCGGCTACCTGCTCGACGCCGACCTGGTGGTCCTCGCCTGCGGGGTCCGCCCCCGCACCGGGCTCGCGCACGCCGCCGGGATCACGGTCCGGGGCGGCATCGTGGTGGACGACCGGCTCGCCACGTCCGCCCCGCACGTCTTCGCGATCGGCGACTGCGCCGAACACGCCGGGGTCACGCACGGCCTCGCCGGCCCCGCCTGGGACCAGGCCGACGTCCTCGCCGCGCGGCTCGCCGGCGCCGGTCCGGACACCGGCTACGGCGGCTCCCGGCCGCTGGTCCGGCTGACCGCGGGCCCGCTGGAGTACGCGGCGTTCGGCGAGACCGGCGACGCGGCCGGCACCGACGTGCTGCGCATCGCCGACGCCACCCGTGGGCCGTACGGCTCGTACAAGAAGCTCGTGCTGCGCGGCGACCGGCTCGTCGGCGGCATCCTCCTCGGCGACCTCGCGACGGTCGGCGACCTCACCCGCGCCTACGAGTGCGACGAAGCGCTCCCCGACGACCCGCTCCACCTGCTCACCAAAGAAGGAGCCGCGTGATGCACTCCGAGACCGCACCCCTGCGCGACCTGGTCCTCGTCGGCCACGGCATGGTCGGCCAGCGCTTCCTGGAGGCGTTCTTCGAACGGCCCCGCCCCGGCTGGCGGGTGACCGTCCTCGCCGAGGAAACCCGGCCCGCCTACGACCGGGTGCACCTCACCTCCTGGTTCTCCGGCACCACCGAGGACGAACTGTCCCTGTGCCCGCCGGAGTTCCTTGCCGAGCACGGCATCGACCTGCGCCTCGGCGAACCCGCCACCGCCGTCGACCGGGAGCGCCGCACGCTGACCACGGCGGCCGGGCGCACCATCCGCTACGACGCCCTGGTGCTCGCCACCGGCTCCTACCCCTTCGTACCGCCGGTGCCCGGCCACGACGCGGGCGGCTGCCACGTCTACCGCACCCTCGACGACCTCGCCGCGATCAAGGCGGAGGCGGCGCGGGCCCGGACCGGCGCGGTGGTCGGCGGCGGACTGCTCGGTCTGGAGGCGGCCGGGGCGCTGCGCGCGGCGGGGCTCGACACCCACGTCGTGGAGTTCGCCCCGCGGCTGATGGCGCTCCAGGTCGACGAGGCCGGCGGGCTGCTGCTGCGCCGCAAGATCGAGGAACTGGGCGTCACCGTCCACACCGGCGCCGGCACCGAGGCGATCACCACGGGCCCCGACGGCCGGGTGCGCTCGATGGTGCTGTCCGACGGCACCGCACTCGACGTCGACCTGGTCGTCTTCTCCGCCGGAGTGCGCCCCCGCGACCAGCTCGCCCGCGCGTGCGGCCTGCCGGTCGGCGCCCGCGGCGGCATCGTCGTGGACACCGCCTGCCGCACCGAGGACCCGCACATCTGGGCCATCGGGGAATGCGCCCAGGCCGCCGACGGCCGGGTCTACGGTCTGGTCGCCCCCGGCTACGCCATGGCCGAGGCCGCCGCCCGCCAGATCGCCGAAGGGGAAGGCGAGTTCGGCGGTGGGGACACCTCGACCAAGCTGAAGCTGCTCGGCGTGGACGTCGCCAGCTTCGGCGACGCGCACGGCACCACCGACGGCGCCCTCGACGTGGTGTACGCCAACAGCCGCGCCGGCGTCTACAAGAAGCTGGTCGTCGGCGCCGACGGCCGGCTCCTCGGCGGCGTCCTGGTCGGCGACACCGACGACTACGCCACCCTGCGCCCGCTGCTGGCGGGCGCCCCGCTCTCCGTGCCGCCCGAGCGGCTGCTGCTGCCCGCGCAGGCCGGCGCGGGCCCGGCCCCGCTGCCCGACGAGGCGATCGTCTGCTCCTGCCACAATGTCGGCAAGGCCGCGATCCGCCAGGCGGTCGCCGACGGCCACGCCTCGGTGCCCGAGGTGAAGAAGTGCACCAGGGCGGGTACCGGCTGCGGCAGCTGCGAGAAGCTGCTCGGCACCATCGTCGCCGGCGAACTGGCCGCCCGCGGCGTCGCCGCCGCCCGCGGTCTGTGCGAGCACTTCACCCACACCCGCGCCGAGCTGTACGAGATCATCCGGGTCAAGGGCATCACGGAGTTCTCCCGGCTGCTCGACGAGCACGGCAGCGGCGAGGGCTGCCAGATCTGCAAGCCCGTGGTCGCCTCGATCCTCGCCGGTCTGGCGGGCGGCCACATCCTCGACGGCGAACAGGCCGCGCTCCAGGACACCAACGACCACTTCCTCGCCAACCTCCAGCGCGGCGGCTCGTATTCGGTGGTGCCCCGCGTCCCGGGCGGCGAGATCACCCCCGAAGGGCTGATCACCATCGGCGAGATCGCCCGCGACTTCGGCCTCTACACCAAGATCACCGGCGGTCAGCGCATCGACATGTTCGGCGCCCGCGTCGACGACCTGCCGCGCATCTGGCGCCGCCTGGTCGACGCGGGCTTCGAGTCGGGCCACGCCTACGGCAAGGCGCTGCGCACCGTCAAGTCGTGCGTGGGGGAGACCTGGTGCCGCTACGGCGTGCAGGACTCCGTCGGCCTCGCCATCGAACTGGAGCTGCGCTACCGCGGCCTGCGCTCCCCGCACAAGATCAAGGCGGCCGTCTCCGGCTGCGCCCGCGAGTGCGCCGAGGCGCAGAGCAAGGACTTCGGGGTGATCGCCACCGCCGAGGGCTGGAACCTCTACGTCGGCGGCAACGGCGGCATGACCCCGCGCCACGCCGACCTGCTCGCCACCGGTCTGGACCGCCCCACGCTGATCCGCACCATCGACCGCTTCCTCATGTTCTACATCCGCACCGCCGACCGGCTGGAACGCACCGCCCCCTGGGTGGCGCGGCTCGACGGCGGCCTGGACCACCTGCGGGACGTCCTCATGAACGACTCCCTCGGCATCTGCGACGACCTGGACGACCTGATGCGGCGCCACACGGCGGCCTACGAGGACGAGTGGGCCGCCACCCTCGCCGACCCCGACCGGCTGCGCCGCTTCGTCTCCTTCGTCAACGCCCCCGGCGTCCCCGACCCCGCCGTGCGCTTCACCCCCGAGCGCGGCCAGATCCGCCCGGTCACCGTCGCCGGGCCGCGCCTGGAGGTGCGCGTCTGATGCACACCGCCGAGATCCAGCTCGCCCACGAGGGCGCGTGGCACACCGTGTGCCGGTACGACGACCTGCTCCCCGGCCGCGGTGTGGCCGTCCTCCTGCACGGTGAGCAGATCGCGCTCTTCCGGGACCGCGCGGGCGGGCTGTACGCCGTCCAGAACTACGACCCCTTCAGCGACGCCTACGTCCTGTCCCGCGGCCTCACCGGCAGCCGCGGCGAGGTGCCGGTGGTCTTCTCGCCCATGTACAAGCAGGCCTTCGACCTGCGCACCGGGTCGTGCCTGGACGAGGAGACCGCACCCGACGGCACCCCGGCACGGCTGCTGGTCTGGCCGGTGCGGGTCGCCCCGCCCGCCGCCCGCTGACCGCCCACCGCCCGGCGTCCGCCCTCCACCGTTCCCGCGGGAGTCCACCATGCCCTCGTCCCCTCCGCCCCCCGCGCCGCCCTCGTTCGCCGCGGCGCTGCGCCGGCTCGGCGCGCTGGCGTCCCTCCGCGGCCGTCACCGCGTCCTGCACCTGACCACGCTGGCGTTCTTCCTCACCTTCCTCGTCTGGTTCGACATGGCACCCTTCGCCCGCCAGATCGGCGACGAACTCCACCTGGACGAAGGCCAGTTACTCACTCTTTCGCTGTGCAACCTGGCGCTGACCGTGCCCGCCCGGATCGGCGTGGGCATGCTTCTGGACCGCTTCGGCCCCCGCCGGGTGTTCGCGGCCGTCCTGATCTTCGCCGCCGTCCCCAACACGGTCTTCGCGACCGCGTCGAGCTTCCCGGTCCTGGTCCTCAGCCGGCTGCTGCTCGGCGTCGTCGGCGCCGGCTTCGTGGTCGGCATCCGCCTGGTCGCCGAATGGTTCCCCCGCGAGGAGATCGGCACGGCCGAGGGCTTCTACGGCGGCTGGGGCAACTTCGGCTCCGCCGCGGCCTCCCTCGTCCTGCCCGGCCTCTCCGTCCTCCTCGCCGGACACACCGGCGGCTGGCGCTGGGGCATCGCGACCGTCGGCGTGCTCAGCGCCCTCTACGGCGTCGTCTACCTCTTCGCCGTGCGGGACACCCCCGAGGGGTCGGCGTACCACCGGCCGCGCCGCCAGGGCGCCCTGGAAGTGACCAGCCGCCGGGCGGTGTTCGGGCTGCTGGTGGTGCAACTGCCGCCGCTCGCCGTCCTCGGGCTCGTCGCGTACCGGGTGCACGACGCCGGAGTGCTCCCCCGGCCCGGCTTCGTCGCCGTCGTCGCCGTACTGGTGGCCGGCTACGCGGTGCAGGCGGCGCGCACCCTGTCGGTGAACCGTCCGGCGCTCGCCGACGCCCATCCGCCCGCCGAGCGCTACCCCTTCCGGCTGGTCGCGCTGCTGGCGCTGGCGTACTTCGTGACCTTCGGCACCGAGCTGGCGATGGCCTCCCTCCTGCCCGCCTACTTCGCCGACACCTTCGGCCTCGGCGTCGCCGCCGCGGCCGCCGCGGGCAGCGCCTTCACCTGCACCAACCTGGTCACGCGCCCCGCGGGCGGGCTGCTGTCGGACGCGCTCGCGCAGCGGCGGACGGCCCTGCGGATCCTGCTCACCGGCGCCGTGGCCGTCTTCGCCGTACTCTCCCGGATGACCGGCGGCTGGGGGCTGTGGACGGGTGTCGCGCTGGTCGCGCTGGCGTCGGTCTTCATCCAGGGCGGCAACGGCGCCGTCTACGCGATGGTCCCGCTGGTCAACCGCCGTTCCGGCGGCCAGATCGCCGGACTGGTGGGCGCGTACGGCAACGTCGGCGGCATCGTGCTGACCTCGGTGCTCGTCTTCACCGGGGGCGACGTGCGCCTGCTGTTCCTCGCCGTCGCGGTGTGCACGGCGGCGATGGCCCTGCTGACCGTGTGGCTGCCGGAACCGCGGGGCACCACGGGCACCGCCGCCACCGCGTCGCCGGCCCCGCGCGAGTCGCCCGCCGGCATCCGCGCCGGGACCCGCGCGGCGCGGCCGTGACCTCCCGCGGGCGGGCGGCGGCCGGCCCGGCCCGCCGCCCGCCCGCGGGGCCGGGACGCTGCGCGGATCAGCGGCCGTGCCCCCCGTGCGCCGCCTCGATCTTCCGCCACGACGTCGGCCGCGGCACCGCCGTGCCCGCCGCACCCGCCGCCGCGAAGGAGCGGGCCGCGCCCGCCGCCGGCTTCGACCGCTGGTACAGCCAGGTGTCGAAGAGGCCCGCCAGCGGCTTGCCCGAGACCTGCTCCGCGTACTTCTCGAAGTCGGCCACCGAGGCGTTGCCGTAGGCGTGGCTCCTGGGCCAGCCCTTGAGGATGCGGAAGAAGGCGGTGTCGCCGACCTCGTCGCGCAGCGCCTGGATGGCCGCCGCGCCCCGGTCGTAGACCGCGTCGTCGAACTGGTCGTCCGCGCCCGGGTCACCCGGCGCCACCGTCCAGAAGGGGTCGTCGGCCGGGTGCGAGGCGTACACGTAGTCGGCGAGCTCCTGCGCCGTGCCCTCGCCCTCGTGCTCCGACCACAGCCACTGCGCGTAGGTCGCGAAGCCCTCGTTGAGCCAGATGTCCTTCCAGTCCTTGACCGACACGTCGTCGCCGTACCACTGGTGGGCCAGCTCGTGCACCACCACCGAGGTGTTGGTGCCCTTCGCGAACTGCTTGGGGCTGTAGAAGACCCGGGTCTGGGTCTCCAGCGCGTAACCGGTCGTGGTGTTCGGGACGTAGCCGCCCGCCGAGGCGAACGGATACGGCCCGAAGTAGTTGCTCAGCCAGTCGACGACCTCCCCGGTGCGCTCCACGCTCGCCCGCGCGGCCCCGTCGTTGTCGCCGAGATCCCTGCTGTACGCGTTGAGGACCGGCACCCCCCGCTCCGAGGTGCCGGTGGTGATGTCGAACCTGCCGATCGCCAGGGTGGCCAGATAGGTCGCCTGCGGCTTGCTCTGCCGCCAGCTGTAGCGGGTCCAGCCCCGCTCGGAGCGGGTCGACTGGAGCGTGCCGTTGGAGATGGCCTGGGTGCCGTCCGGCACGGCCACCGACACGTCGTAGGTCGCCTTGTCGCTCGGGTGGTCGTTACTGGGGAACCACCACCAGGCGGCCTCGGGCTCGTCCGCCGCGACCGCTCCGTCCGGCGTGCGGTGCCAGGTGTCGAAGCCGTAGGCGCTCTTCGTCGACGGCACCCCGCGGTAGCGGACCACGACCGTGACCGGCGTGCCCTTCGCCAGCGGGGTCCGCGGCGTGATCACCAGTTCGTGCTGCTCGGCGTGGCGGAACGCCGCCTTGGCGCCGTTGACCCGCACCTCGCTCACGTCCAGCAGGAAGTCCAGGTCGAAGCTGGACAGATCCTGGGTGGTACGCGCCAGGATCGTCGCGGTGCCCTGCAACTCGTCCGTCTTCGGCTGGTAGCGCAGCCTCAGGTCGTAGTGCGAGACGTCGTAGCCGCCGTTGCCGTAGTACGGGTAGTAGGGGTCGCCGATGCCCGGCGCGCCGGGGGAGTAGCTCGCGGCCGATGCCGGGATCGCCAGCAGGAGGGAGGCCGCCGCCAGTGCGCCCGGCGCGATGATTCTGCGGTGCACGTCAGCTCCAAGTCGTCTGGACTGCAAGTCCGTTGGGGGAACACTGTCCGGAGCCTATTCAGGCCCGCTGCTCCCCGGCCTGTCCATGGTCCCTGCCGTCACACGATCGCCATTCGGCCGCAACGCGCCACCCGGATACCGCAAAGCCCTCTTCTGCACGGGAGTTGGCGGGAGTACCGTCCGCGCATGCCGAACAGCACACCTGCCCGCGGGCGCCCCCGCACCCGGCCCACGCTCTGGCGAGCGTGCGTCGCGGCGGCCGTCGCCGCCCTCCTGGCCGCGTTCCTCACCCCGGCCGCCGCCCAGGCCGCGCCACCCCGCGAGAGCGAGCCCGTCTACTCCTACGCCCACGCCGTCCGCGAGTCCGTGTGGGTGGACACCGGCCTCGACGGGGACGGCGACGGCCGCACCGACCGGGTCGCCGTCGACATCGTCCGCCCCGCCGAACCCGCCCGCGCGGGCCGCAAGGTGCCCGTCATCATGGACGCCAGCCCGTACTACTCCTGCTGCGGGCGCGGCAACGAGAGCCAGGTCAAGACGTACGACGCCGACGGCGGCATCGTCCAGATGCCGCTGTTCTACGACAACTACTTCGTGCCCCGCGGCTACGCCGTGATCGGCGTCGACCTCGCCGGCACCAACCGCTCCGACGGCTGCGTCGACGTCGGCGGCCGGTCGGACGTCCGGTCCGCGAAGGCCGTCATCGACTGGCTGGGCGGCCGCGCCACGGCGTACACCAGCCGCACCGGCACCCGGACCGTCGCAGCGACCTGGTCGAACGGCCGGACCGGCATGATCGGCAAGAGCTGGGACGGCACCATCGCCAACGGCGTCGCCGCCACCGGCGTCCAGGGCCTGAAGACCATCGTGCCGATCAGCGCCATCTCCTCCTGGTACGACTACTACTTCGCCCAGGGCGCCCCGCTCTACGACGGCGGCCCCGACGACCTCGCCGGCTACGTCGAGAGCGACGCGGCGCAGGCGCGCTGCGCCGCCGAACAGAAGAGGCTCGCCGACGGCAGCCCGCGCAGCGGCGACTGGACCCCGCTGTGGACCGAGCGGGACTACGTCAAGGACGCGGCCAAGGTGCGCGCCAGCGTGTTCGTGGCCCAGGGCATGCAGGACCTCAACGTGCGCACCAAGCACTTCGGCCAGTGGTGGGACGCGCTGGCGGCCCACGGCGTCAAGCGCAAGCTGTGGCTCTCCCAGACCGGCCACGTCGACCCGTTCGACTACCGGCGCGGCGCCTGGGTGGACACCCTGCACCGCTGGTTCGACCACGAACTCCTCGGCTACCACAACGGCATCGACCGCGAGCCGATGGCCGACATCGAACGCCACCCCGACCAGTGGGTCACCTCCGCCACCTGGCCGCCCGCCGGCACCCGCACCACCACCCTGCGCCCGGCTCCCGGCACCCTCCCCGGCGTCGGCACCCTCGGCACACGCCCGGCCACCGGCACCGAGACCTTCACCGACGACCCGCGGCTGAGCGAGACCGACTGGGCCGCGCACATCGGCGAGACCACCCCGCAGAAGGCCGGTTTCGTCACGGCGCCGCTCACCCGCGACCTGCGTCTGTCCGGCTCCTCCCAGGTCACGGTCACCGCCACGTCGTCCACCGCCTCCGCCCACCTGTCCGCGGTCCTGGTGGACGTCGGCCCGGACACCATCCGCGACTACTCCGACGCCGGCGAGGGCATCACCACGCTGAAGAACCGCACCTGCTGGGGCGAGAGCACGGCCGGGGACAGCGCCTGCTACCTGGAGACCGCGGCGAAGACGGCCGACGTCGACTACACGGTGTTCAGCCGCGGCTGGGCCGACCTCGGCCACCACGCCTCGCTCGCCGCGGGCGGCCCGCTCACCCCGGGCAGGCCCTACACCATGACCCTCTCGCTGGCCGCCACCGACCACGTGATCCCCAAGGGCCACCGGCTCGCCCTGATCGTCGCGGGCACGGACCGCGACCTCATCGACCCACCGGCCACCAGGCCGACGATCACGGTCCGGCTGGCCGGCACCTCCGCCCGGCTGCCGCTGGTGGGCGGGGCACAGGCCTTCGCCCGGGCCACCTCCGGCACGACGACGACCCCCGCACCGGAACCGCTGAAGGGGCTGCGCGCACCAAGCCCGGCCGGCCGCCTCCCGGGCGACTGACCGCACCGCTCCACCCGGGCGCGGGACCGCATCACCGCCGCGGGTCCCGCGCCCCCGCTCGGTTCAGCCGGCCGCGGCCGGCACCAGACCGGCCGCCTCCCGGGCACAGCCCCAGGCCACCGTCACCCCCGCGCCGCCGTGGCCGTACGAGTGCACCACGGTCCGCCCGCCGGGCAACTCCTCCCGCTCCAGCCGTACCGCGTCCCGGTACGGCCGCAGCCCCACCCGGTGGGCCAGGACCCGCGCCCCCGCGATCTCCGGCCGCACCCGCGCGCACCGGGCGATGATCTCCGCCGCCGTGGCCGGGTCGGGCTCCGTGGACCAGTCGCCCTCCTGCGCCGTACCGCCGAGGATCAGCCCGTAGGGCTGCGGGATGAAGTACGCGGCGACCGGCGAGGAATGGTCGACCGAGGTGTAGTACGTGGTGATCCCGGGGTTCTCCACCAGCACCAGCTGACCCCGCACCGGCCGCACGCCGGGATCGGGCACCAGCGCACGCGCCCCGAGGCCCGAACAGTTGACCACCACGTCGGCGGGCACCTCGGCGAGCCGGGTCGCCGCACGGGCCTCCACCGTGCCGCCCGCCCGCACGAGCCGGTCCCGCAGCCACGCCAGATGCGTCGGCATGTCGATCACCGGCAGCCGCGCGGCCAGCCCGTCCGGTACCGCCCGCAGGCCCGGCACCCGGCCCGCCCAGTCGCCCAGCTCGTCCAGGCGCGCCCCCTGGTGGACGCCGTCCACCAGCCGTACGCCCGTCTCCCCGGGCCGCGCCGCCAGCTCCTCGTACACCGCGAGGGTCTCCAGCGCCCAGGCGCCGACCAGCCGCTCCGGTTCGATGCGGTACGGCCACCACAGCCCGCCGGCCACCGCCGACGTGGTCTCCTCGGCCGCCTCGCGCGCCCACACCCGTACCCGCCGCCCGGCCTCCGCCAGTACCACGGCCGTGGTCAGTCCGACGACCCCGCCGCCGACCACGATCACCTCGTCACGCGACCTGCTGTTCACACTGTCCACGCCTGGACCATAGGCCCCGCCCGCGCGTTCCCGGCAGAGCCCGGCGCACATCCGCTGACGTGGGGATACTCACAGGCCCCCGGCACCGGCGGACGCGCGGGAAACCGGGCTGAGCGGCGGGCGCCGGGCGCACTAGGATCTGCCTTCTGATGACTGCCACCCTCGTCGCCAAGAATCTCGCCGCCGGGCACGGCGACCGCTCCCTCTTCTCCGGGCTCGACCTCGTCGTGGCACCCGGGGACGTGATCGGGCTGGTCGGCGCCAACGGCGCGGGCAAGTCCACCCTGTTGCGGATGCTCGCCGGACTCGTCCCGCCCGAGCAGGGCGAACTGCGGCTGTCGCCGCCCGCCGCGACCGTCGGCCACCTGCCGCAGGAGCCCGAACGCAGGCCGGGGGAGACCGTGCGGGAGTTCCTGGCCCGCCGCACCGGCGTGGCCGGGGCCCAGCGGGTGATGGACGAGGCCACCCAGGCCCTGGTCGACGGCGCGCCCGGCGCGGACGACGCCTACGCGGCGAGCCTGGAGCGCTGGCTCGGGCTCGGCGGCGCCGACCTGGAGGAACGGGCGGAGGAGGTCGCCGACTCGCTCGGTCTCGCCGTCGACCTCGACCAGCCGATGACCTCGCTCTCCGGCGGCCAGGCGGCCCGCGCCGGCCTCGCCTCCCTCCTGCTCTCCCGCTACGACGTCTTCCTGCTGGACGAGCCCACCAACGACCTCGACCTCGACGGTCTCGAGCGTCTGGAGCGGTTCGTCGCCGGGCTGCGCGCGGGCACCGTCGTCGTCAGCCACGACCGCGAGTTCCTCGCCCGCACCGTCACCAAGGTCCTCGAACTCGACCTGGCCCAGCGGCAGATCAACCTCTACGGCGGCGGCTACGAGGGCTACCTGGAAGAGCGCGAGGTGGGCCGGCGGCACGCCCGCGAGGAGTACGAGGAGTACGCCGACAAGAGGGCCGCCCTCCAGGACCGGGCGCAGATGCAGCGGACCTGGATGGACAAGGGCGTCAGGAACGCCCGCCGCAAGGCCGGCAACGACAACGACAAGATCGGCCGCAAGTTCCGCAGCGAGGCCAGCGAGAAGCAGGCCGCCAAGGCCCGGCAGACCCAGCGGATGATCGAGCGACTGGAGGTGGTCGAGGAGCCGCGCAAGGAGTGGGAACTGCGCATGGAGATCGCCGCCGCCCCGCGCTCGGGCGCCGTGGTGGCGACGCTGCGGGACGCCGAGGTCCGGCGCGGCGACTTCGCCTTCGGGCCGGTCTCCCTGCAGATCGACTGGGCCGACCGGATCGCGGTCACCGGGGCCAACGGCGCCGGCAAGTCGACCCTGCTGGGCGCGCTGCTCGGGCGGGTCCCGCTGGACTCCGGGCACGCGGCCCTCGGCTCCGGCGTCCTCGTCGGCGAGGTCGACCAGGCCCGGGGCCTCTTCCACGGCCCCGAGGCCCTGCTCGACGCGTTCTGCGCGGCCGTCCCGGACACCGAGCCGGTGGAGGTGCGCACCCTGCTCGCCAAGTTCGGCCTCAAGTCGGAGCACGTACTGCGCCCGGCCGCGACCCTCTCCCCGGGCGAGCGCACCCGCGCCGCCCTCGCCCTGCTCCAGGGCCGGGGCGTCAACCTCCTCGTGCTGGACGAGCCCACCAACCACCTCGACCTGCCCGCCATCGAACAGCTGGAGTCCGCCCTCGACTCCTACGCGGGCACCCTCCTCCTGGTCACCCACGACCGCCGCATGCTGGACGCGGTCCGGGTGACCCGGCGCTGGGAGGTCGCGGCGGGCAAGGTGACCGAGCGCTGACGCCGGGCCCGGGGAGCACGACGACATCCCCGGGCCCGCCGTGCCGGATCAGGTGGCCGGCAGCACCTTCCAGGAGCCGGTGCCGGTGCCGCGGTCGCTGTAGGGACTGGTGGAGACGGCGTACTTGGCGCCGCCGCCCTGGTTGGAGACGCCGTTGGTGTCGAGGAAACCGCCGTTGGCGGAGCCGTAGTCGTTGAGCAGATGCACGGTGTCGTCGGTGCGGATGTGGCCGTCGGTGGGCGAGGACGTCACACCGAAGATGTGCCACCTGCCGGTGCCGGGGCCGCGGTCCTTGGTGGCGGTCGCGGACACCTCGTACTTGGCGCCCTGCCGGCCGGAGACGCCGTTGGTGTCGAGGTAGGTGTGGTTGCCGTACTGGTTCACGAGGTAGACGACGTCCCCGCTGACGACGCGGGACCCGGTGGCCTTGCCGGTGGCGGAGACGACCCGCCACTGTGAGGTGGCCGGTCCGCGGCTGTTGGGCCGGTTGTTGGTGCTCACGTTGTAGGTGGCACCCGGCCGGCTGGAGACGCCGTTGGTGTCGAGGTAGCCGCCGTCGCCGCCGTACCGGTTCTGCAGCAGGATGACGGTGCCGTAGGTCAGTTCACCGCGGGCCGCCGCGCCGGTGGCCGTCGCCGGGGCGGCGAGCGAGGCCGCCGTCGCGGCGAGGGCCGCGGCGGCCGTGCACGCCGCCAGACGCTGCCTGGAAGTACGGAACACGGGTCCTCCCCATCGTTTCGCGTGCACGGGCATGTGCACAGGGCGAGTGTGGTGGGGGCGAGGAGACACTGTGCCCACTTCGCGTGCTTCATCGCGCCAAACCCCTCGATACGGGGAAAAGTCTGTTTCAGCCGGTTCCTGCTGATGCCGAAGAAACGACGTGGGGCCGGAGCCCGTCCGGACTCCGGCCCCACGGGGGCGGGGCGGGTCAGCGCTGCTTCGGGTCCAGCAGGCCCGCGCGGCGCAGCGCGTCGGCCATGGCGCTGTTCGCGGGGGCCGGTGCGGGACGGCCGCCGCGGTCGCCGCCGCGGCCCTGCCGCCGGCCCTGGTCCGCCTGGCCGCCCTGCCGCTGCTGGGGCGGCCGGGCACCGCCGCGCCGGCGCCCTTCGCCACCGCTGCCCTGCTGCGGCGCCGCCTCGTCGTCCAGGCGCAGGCTGAGCCCGATCCGCTTGCGCGGGATGTCCACGTCGAGGACCTTCACCTTGACGATGTCACCCGGCTTCACCACGTCCCGCGGGTCCTTGACGAACGTCTTGGACATCGCCGACACGTGCACCAGGCCGTCCTGGTGGACGCCGATGTCCACGAACGCGCCGAAGGCCGCCACGTTCGTCACCACGCCCTCCAGCACCATCCCGGCGGACAGGTCGGAGATCTTCTCCACACCCTCCTTGAAGGTGGCCGTCTTGAAGGCCGGCCGCGGGTCGCGGCCCGGCTTCTCCAGCTCCTTGAGGATGTCGGTGACGGTCGGCAGACCGAAGGTGTCGTCCACGAAGTCGGCCGGCCGCAGCGAGCGCAGCACGCCCGTGTTGCCGATCAGGGAGGCCACCTGCCGGCCCGTGGTCTTCACCATGCGCCGCACCACCGGGTACGCCTCCGGGTGCACGCTGGAGGCGTCCAGCGGGTCGACGCCGTCGCGGATGCGCAGGAAGCCCGCGCACTGCTCGTACGCCTTCGGACCGAGCCGCGCCACCTTCTTCAGCTCCCCGCGGGAGGTGAAGGGGCCGTTGGCGTCGCGGTGCGCCACGATGTTCTCGGCGAGAGCGGCCGAGATGCCCGACACCCGCGACAGCAGCGGCACGGAGGCGGTGTTGACATCCACGCCGACGCCGTTCACACAGTCCTCGACCACCGCGTCCAGTGAGCGGGACAGCTTCACTTCGGACAGGTCGTGCTGGTACTGGCCGACGCCGATGGACTTCGGGTCGATCTTCACCAGTTCGGCCAGCGGGTCCTGGAGGCGCCGGGCGATGGAGACCGCGCCGCGCAGCGACACGTCCATGTCCGGCAGTTCCTGGGAGGCGTACGCCGACGCCGAGTACACCGAGGCGCCGGCCTCCGACACCATCACCTTGGTGAGCTTCAACTCCGGGTGCTTGGCGATGAGTTCGGCGGCGAGCCGGTCGGTCTCGCGGGACGCCGTGCCGTTGCCGATCGCGACCAGCTCGACCGCGTGCTCCTTGGCGAGCCGGGCCAGCTTGGCGAGCGCCTCGTCCCACCGGTTGGCCGGCACGTGCGGGTGGATCACGTCCGTGGCGACGACCTTGCCGGTCGCGTCGACCACGGCGACCTTCACGCCCGTGCGGAAGCCGGGGTCCAGGCCCAGGGTGGCGCGGGTGCCGGCCGGGGCCGCGAGCAGCAGGTCGCGCAGGTTGGCCGCGAACACGTTCACCGCCTCGTCCTCGGCGGCGGTGCGCAG
The DNA here is from genome assembly GCF_051980735.1 of Streptomyces sp. SCPE 10. Taxonomy (NCBI): domain Bacteria; kingdom Bacillati; phylum Actinomycetota; class Actinomycetes; order Kitasatosporales; family Streptomycetaceae; genus Streptomyces; species Streptomyces sp. SCPE 10. Next base: position 6,532,785 of record NZ_CP197069.1, read on the forward strand.
CCGCAGCCGCAGGTCGATGCCGAGGTGCACCAGGATGCGGGTGCGCCAGGCCCAGCGGACGGTGTCCTGGAGCCACTTGTCGGCCGGGCGGCCCCGGTCGGCGATCCCGAACCGGTGCGCGACGATCCCCTCGTACGTCGAGGGGCCGTCGGTGGGCTCCTCCGGCTCCAGGACGAGGTCCAGCACCTCCTCCTTCTCGCCGCGCAGCATCGCCAGCACGCGGTGCGAGGGCAGCTCGGTGAACGGCTCGGCGAAGTCGAAGTAGTCGGCGAACTTGGCGCCGGCCTCCTCCTTGCCCTCGCGCACCTTCGCGGCGAGCCGCCCGCGCACCCACATGCGCTCGCGCAGCTCGCCGATCAGGTCGGCGTCCTCCGAGAACCGCTCGGTGAGGATCGCCCGCGCGCCCTCCAGGGCCGCCTGCGCGTCGGCGACGCCCTTGTCCGCGTCCACGAACGCGGCGGCCGCGGCCGACGGTTCCACCGACGGGTCGCTCAGCAGGCCCTCGGCCAGCGGCTCCAGGCCCGCCTCCCGCGCGATCTGCGCCTTGGTGCGCCGCTTGGGCTTGTACGGGAGGTAGACGTCCTCCAGCCGCGCCTTGGTCTCGGCGCCGCGGATGCGGGCCTCCAGCTCCTCGGTGAGCTTGCCCTGCTCGCGCACCGACTCCAGGATCGCGGCCCGCCGGTCCTCCAGCTCCCGCAGATAGCGCAGCCGCTCCTCGATCGTGCGCAGCTGCGCGTCGTCGAGCATCTCGGTCGCTTCCTTGCGGTAGCGGGCGATGAAGGGCACGGTCGAACCGCCGTCGAGCAGTTCCACCGCGGCCTTCACCTGCCGCTCCCGTACGCCGAGTTCCTCGGCGATCCTGCCTTCGATGGATCCTGCTTCGATGGACCCGGGTGTCGTCACGATCCCGTACCGCCTTCTCCACTGAGGTTGCGCGGCAATTGTGGCAGGTGACACCGGCGACCGGGGATCAGGGCGGCGCGTGGCGGGCCGCCGTGGCGCGTGGCGGGGCCGGGCAGGAAGCTTCCTGCCCGGCCCCGGTGCCGGCGGCGTGCCGCGCCTCAGTGCCCGTGGCCCCGGCGGTGGTCGCGGTCGTCACGACGGCCGTCCCAGCCGTCGTGGTGGCCGTGGCGCCGGTCGTCGTGGCGGTGGCCGCGGCCGTACCACCGGTCGTCGTCATGGCGGTGGCCCCACCGGTCGTCGTACCGGCGGTGGCCCCACCGGTCGTCGTCATCGCGGTGTCCCCACCGGTCGTCGTCACGGCGGTGGCCCCACCGGTCGTCCGGCCCCGGGAAGCCGTGCCGCGCGTCGCCGGCGGAGACCGCCTGGAGCGGACGGGCCGACGGCCGGTTCGCGGCGGCGGCCGGCAGCGCCGCCGCGCCCACCAGGGCGGCGGCCAGTACCCCGGCGGCGGTCAGTCTGCGGACGGAGGCAAGAACGGACACGAGGTCCCCCTTCACAAGGGTGTGTGGTGCGCGTGGCGACCGGTCGGCCGCACGCCCACACCCTGCGCCCCGCTCCCCGGCGCCGACGGGGGACGCGCGGGCGCCATGACGGACACGAGAGACATCTGTGACAGTCGCCTGTAGCAACCATTTATGCCGTGAAAACCCGTCTTGCTGCGGGATCGGGCGGTTTCGCCCCCGCCTCCTCACCCGAAAGTGAGTAACGGCCCGCTGCGCCGCACGGGCGCGTCCGTACGGCCCGTCAGTCCTCCCGCGGCGCAAGGTCCGCGAGCCCGGTCTCGGTCAGGATCCGCGCCACCGTCTCGGACAGCCCGCTGCCGGGCCCGATGACCGTCTCCACGCCGCCGGGCAGCAGATCGAGCGGCCGGTACCACTCCCGCAGGAGTGCCTCGTCGACCTCGTCCGCGATCGGCTTGGTCGCATGGCGGGCCAGTGTCTCGGCGAGGGGCACGTCCAGGTAGTAGCCGTACGTGGGCCCGCGGTGGTCGGCGCGCAGCCGGGCGAGCATCGGGCCGTAGTGCCCCGCGTACAGGATGCCCTCCACGACGACGTGGTACCCGGCGTCCAGGGCGTAGCGGGCGGTCAGCTCGATCAGGCCGATGTTCGCCGCCCCGGGCCGGTCCCGCTCGCGCAGCACGGTACGGCGCAGATTGTCCTGGCCGACCAGCGCGAGGCCCCGCCCGAACCGCTCCCGCAGTCCGGCCGCGACCGACGACTTGCCCGAGGCGCTGTTGCCGCGCAGCACGATCAGCCGCGTCCGTTCGCTCCCCACCCGCACACCCGCCAGGCTAGGGCCTTTCTTCCGGATCAGGTCGGCCCGGGCCAACGGAACCTTCCAGCCGCGCCGAGCGGGGGCTGGTGCGTGCAGATGCAAGGCGGAGGAGGGAGTCGACGCGGAGCGTCGACGACCGACGACAACGCCGCAGATGTGCGTGCCAGGCTCCGCGACCCCGACAAGATCCGGAAGACAGGCCCTAGCGGTGGCGGCGCGTCACACGGGCGGGGTCCAGGTGAAGGCGGGCGTGCGGCGGTCCAGGAAGGCGGCCACGCCCTCCGCGGTGTCGCCGCTGCGCCGCGCCTGCTCCGCCCAGTGGGCGTCCCGGTCGGTGCGGCCGTCGGCGAACTCCTTCGCGGCGGCCTGGGTGAGCTGGGACCGCGCCACGAGGGTGCGGGTCAACTCGGCGATCCGCTTGTCGAGTTCGCCCTCGGGCAGTACCTCGTCCACCAGGCCGGTGCGCAGCGCGCGTCCGCTGTCGATCAACTCGGCGGTGAACAGCAGGTACTTGGCGGTGGCCGGACCGACCAGCGACACCAGCCGGCGGGTCGCGGACGAGGCGTAGACGATGCCGAGCCGCGCCGGGGTCACCCCGAACAGGGCGCCGTCCTCGGCCAGTCGGAGGTCACAGGCCGCGGCGAGCTGCACACCGCCGCCCACGCAGTGCCCGCGCACCGCGGCGACCGTCGGCTTCGGGAACGCGGCCAGCGCCTCCTCCGCGGCCGCCGCGAGCCCCTGCGCCGGATCGGACGACCCCTTCAGGGTGGAGATGTCCGCGCCCGCGCAGAAGGTCCTGCCCTCGCCGGTCAGCACCAGGGCCCGGACGCCGGGATCGCGGGCGAACCCCTCCAGCAGCGGAGGCAGGGAGCGCCACATGCCGGCCGTCATGGCGTTGCGCTTGGCCGGGTTGCTGATCACGACCGTGGCGACGGAGTCGGTGACCTGGTGGCACAGCTGGGGCTCCATGCGCCGGATGCTATCCGCCCGTTCCCCCGGTTACGACACCGCCCGGGAGGGGGACACAGGGGGAGGACGGCGGCGAAAGAGCAGGGCGTCCCCGTTGCGGGACCCGGCGAGGAGGCGGCGATGGCCAGGGCGCGCAGGCCCAAGGACAGGGCGGCGTCGATGCGCCAGGGGTTCGGGCTGCTCGCGGTGCTCGGCGTGGTCCTCGTCCTCGGCGGACTCGTCGGGCTCGTCTACACCGGCGTCGCCACGCTCACCTCGATGCTGCTGTTCGGCTGGCTGCTGCTGATCGGCGGGATCGTCGGCCTGCTGCACGCGGTCCAGGCCCGCGGCACCAGCTTCTTCTGGCTCGGCGTCGTCGTCGCCGCGCTGAACATCGCGGCGGGCGTCGTCGTCATCCGGCTGCCCCACGCGACCGCCGACGCGCTCACCATGTTCGCCGCCCTGCTGTTCCTCTCCGCCGGCCTCTTCCGGATGGTCGGCAGCATGGTGGTGCGCGGCCCCCAGTTCGGCTGGACCCTGCTGCTCGGCGTCTTCGACCTGCTGCTCGGGGTCCTGGTCCTCGGCCACTGGCCCGGCAGCAGCCAATACGTCATCGGCGCCTTCTTCTCCCTGTCCCTGCTCTTCGACGGCCTCGGGCTCATCGCCACCGGTTACGGCGGCCGTCGTATCGTCGGCCTGGTCAGCGAGCAGCCGAAGGTCTGAACCGGTCCGACACGCGACGTTGTCATACGCACTCGGTCACGAAGCGCTCGATACCCGGTGACTTGCGGTCAGGTCCGCAGGGCGGGGCCGGTCGTTACCAACACTCGACGGGTGGTGACAATCGAGCGCGAGGATGGCGACCGGACGATGGACGACCACGGGCGCGGGTACGACCCGGGCCCCACGGGGGGCACGCCCCACCCACTGCCCTACGAGGGCGTCTGGCGGTTCACCGCGGCCGCGGTGGACGCCTCGGTCCCGCAGGCCCGGCACGCCGTACGGGACCTGCTGCTGCGCCAGGGCGTGCCGGTCTCCGACGACCTGGCGGACGGACTGCTGCTGATCGTCTCCGAGCTGGTCACCAACGCGGTGAAGCACGCCGCGCTGCTCTCGCCGACGCTGGCCGTGGAGGTCGCCGTCGGCGCCGAGTGGGTGCGGGTGTCCGTGGAGGACAACCACCCCTACCGTCCGACGGCCCTGGAGGCCGACCACGGGCGGACCGGCGGCCGGGGGCTGCTCCTGGTGCGCGAGGTGGCACGGGAGGCCGGCGGGGTGCTCGACGTGGAACACACGGCCGGTGGCGGCAAGGTGATCTGGGCCGCGCTGCCGCTCAAGCCCGCACGGTGAGGGCCGGGCCCGCGCCGTGCGGCGCGGGCCCGTGGCTCACGGGTTCACCAGCCGGCCGCGGGGCCCGTCAGCTCCCTGATCGCCGGACGGGCCGCGTCCAGCACCGTCATGAACCAGGCCGAGAACGTGTCCCGGGCATGCCGCTGCGCCAGCTCGTCCGCCGTCACGAAGACGGTCGCGGCGACCTCCTCCGGGTCCGGCGCGGGCGGCGTCTGCACCAGGCCGACGAACAGGTGGTTGTACTCCTGCTCCACCAGGCCCGAGGCCGGGTCCGGGTGGTTGTAGCGCACGGTGCCGGCCTCGGCCAGCAGCGAGGGGGACACGCCCAGCTCCTCGTACGTGCGCCGGGCCGCCGCCGCGAACGGCGACTCGCCGGGGTAGGGGTGCCCGCAGCAGGTGTTGGACCACACGCCCGGGGAGTGGTACTTGCCGAGCGCCCGCTGCTGGAGCAGCAGCCGGCCCTGCTCGTCGAAGAGGAACACCGAGAACGCGCGGTGCAGCTGTCCCGGCGGCTGATGGGCGGCGAGCTTCTCCTCCGTACCGATCGTCACGCCCTTCTCGTCGACGAGTTCCAGCAAGATCGCCTGTGCGGTGCCGTTCGACGAGCTGTGCGTCGCGGTGGCAGGTGTGATCGGCATACCCATCCTTCGCCTCGGTCTTCGCACCCCAAGTCTGCCGTACGAATCCGGCACTCCCGGCACTTCCCGCCCACTCGCATGTCAGCGCGGGTGCACGGCACCGGAAGGGGGACCGGTAGATCATCGTGCCCTGAGCCCGCCCGGAGGAACCGTCGGGGTGCCTTCGAACGCATGAGCGGTCTTGGTGGCGGGCGCCCGCCGGCGGCTCAGTGGCAGAGCCGGGCCTCGTGCTCCGCGTGCCCGCCCGGCTCCAGCTGGAAGGTGCAGTGCTCGACGTCGAAGTGGGTGCCGACGCAGCCCTGGAGCTCGTGCAGCATCTTCTCGTGCCCGATGGCGTTGAGCGCCTCCGAGCTGACCACGACGTGCGCGGACAGGACCGGCATGCCCGAGGTGATCGTCCAGGCGTGCAGGTCGTGGACGTCCTCCACGCCGTCCAGCGCCAGGATGTGCGCCCGCACCTGAGCCATGTCGACGTTCTTCGGGGCGGCCTCCAGCAGCACGTCCAGCGTCTCCCGCAGCAGCTTGAGCGTCCTCGGTACGATCATCAGCCCGATGGCGAGGGAGGCGATCGGGTCGGCGGCCTGGAAGCCTGTGAGCAGGATCACCGCGGCCGAGATCATCACCGCCACCGAGCCCAGCGCGTCCGCGGCCACCTCCAGGAAGGCGCCGCGCACGTTCAGGCTCTCCCGCTGGCCGCGCATCAGCAGGGTGAGCGAGACCGAGTTGGCGACCAGGCCGATCAGACCGAACACGATCATCAGGCCGCCGCGGGTGTCCGCGGGCGTGACGAACCGCTGGACCGCCTCGTACAGAACGTAGCCGCCGACGCCGAGCAGCAGCAGACAGTTCGCCAGGGCGGCGAGGATCTCGGCGCGGGCGAAGCCGAAGGTGCGGTTGGCGCTCGCCGGGCGGTTGGCGAAGTGGATCGCCAGCAGCGCCATGCCGAGGCCCACCGCGTCGGTCGCCATGTGCGCGGCGTCCGCGATCAGCGCGAGGGAGTCCGCGAGCAGCCCGCCGGTGATCTCCACCACCATGATCGTCAGGGTGATGCCCAGGGCGATCCGCAGTCTGCCCCGGTACGCGGCCGCGGCCGTACCCGTGGGCGGCGCATGCGTGTGTGCGTGCCCGTGATCGTGCCCAGCCCCCATGACGAAACCGTCCTTCCGCGTGCGTCCGAAGGCCCAGTGAACTACGGGTGGGGGGTATGGGGCAACGCGGTACTGAACACCGTTGTCATGTGCCCTGACCTGCGGAAACGATCCGCTGGTCAGGGCGTTGCGGCACGATCCGAACGAGAGGCCCTACCTGCCGTGGTGCAGCTGCCAGCCCTCCCAGGCCGAGCGCACCATCTCGCGCACATCGCGCCGGGCGCGCCAGCCGAGTTCCCGGGCGGCGCGCTCGGCCGAGCCGACGGCACGCGGCGCGTCGCCCGGCCGGCGGGCCTCCACGACGGGCGCGCGGCGGTCGCCGGTCACCTCCCCGATGACGGTGATCAGCTCCCGCACCGAGACCCCCTCGCCCCGGCCGATGTTCAGCGTCAGATCGCCGTGCAGCGTGCCCTCGGCGAGCCGCCGCGCCGCCGCCAGATGCGCCTCGGCGAGGTCGGCCACGTGGATGTAGTCCCGTACACACGTACCGTCCGGGGTGGGGTAGTCGTCGCCGAAGATCCGCGGGGCCTCGTCGCGGGTGAGCCGGTCGAAGACCATCGGCACGATGTTGAACACGCCGGTGTCCGCGAGTTCCGGCGCGGCGGCGCCCGCCACGTTGAAGTACCGCAGGCACACGGTGGAGATCCCGTGCGCCCGCCCCGCCGCCCGCACCAGCCACTCGCCGGCCAGCTTGGTCTCGCCGTACGGGTTGACCGGCGCGCAGGGGGTGTCCTCGGTGATCAGGTCCACGTCCGGGTTGCCGTACACGGCGGCGGAGGAGGAGAACAGCAGCCGCTTGACGCCCGCCTCGGTCATCGCGTCCAGCAGCGTGGCCAGGCCGCCCACGTTCTCCCGGTAGTACCGGGTCGGATCGGCCACGGACTCGGCGACCTGCTTGCGCGCCGCGAGATGGACGACGCCGGTCACCCCGTACCGCGCGAAGACCTCCCGCAGCCGCGCGCCGTCCAGGGTCGACCCCTCGACGAGCGGCACGCCGGCGGGCAGCCGTTCGGGCACGGCGGCCGACAGATCGTCGAGCACGACGACCTCCTCTCCGGCCCCGGCCATGCTCCGCGCCACATGCGCCCCGATAAATCCGGCCCCACCGGTGATCAGCCACGTCATGGCTCCCCACCCTATGGGGGTGCGCCGGACCGGCCCTCGCGCGATGCCCCGCGGGCGCGTGGAGCCGGCCACCCGGACCGCGCCGTGGGGGAGGGGCGCAGGGGCGGCCCGGCATGGCGGCCGCCGGGCGGGTTCCGGGGCCGGGGTGCGGCCCCCCTTTCGTCCCCGGGGTCGGTCGCGGCGCCCGCCGGGATGACGGTGCGCGGCGCGCGCGCCGGGGCCGGGGGCGATCAGACGGAGTGCGGTGGCCGGCCGTCGAGGAGGCGTGCGCCCAGCGCCCGGCCGGGTGCGGCATGCGGTCGGCCCTCGGCGCCGGGGTGCGGCGGGTGGCGCGGTGAGGGGGCGCCGAGCGGTGCGATCAGCCCCGGGGCGCAGGGCACGGTCGGTTCGTCCTCCGGCACCGCCACGACGGACCCCGCATCCTTCGCCCCGCCCCGCCCCGACGCGCCCCCGCCCGCCGGGACACCCGCGCCGAGCCCTCGCCGTCGCCCCGCCCACCGGGCCCCCGGACCGCCACCCGCCCCGGCGGCGCCCGCGGCGGTCGTCGCGGTCGGCGACCGGGAGGGCACCGGTCGTCGCCGTCGCTGTCCCGGATGCCCGGGTCTGCGTCGGCGGTTTGTGGGGCGGGGGGCGGATCGCCCATGATGATCGCGGCAAAGGGCGGGGCAGCGGGCGCGGGACGGGTCGTGAACGGCCGGTGAACACGGGCCCGGGACCATCCGATACCCTCTGCCGACATGCCGCCCGGGTGCCGCAGGCAGGGGGCGGCCCGCCACGCACACGACCGGCGCCGACGCGCCGGCACCCAGGGAGTGAGTTCGGTTGCCGACCGCCATCGTCACCGGTCAGCCGGTTCCCGGATCGCCGCTGGAGAGCGATCTGCGGTCCCTCGGCTTCGAGGTCCGGATGGCAGCGAGCACCGCCGAGGCGGAGGCCCTCCTCGCCGCCGCACCCGCGGGCGACCGCGTGGCCCTGGTCGACGCCCGCTTCGTCGGCCATCTGCACGCGCTGCGCCTCGGCCTCACCGACCCCCGCTTCCCGCTCGCCGCCGTCCCCGGCGCCGTCACCGCGCAGCCGGCCGCGCGCCAGGCGCTGACCCGGGCCGTGGCCCGCGACACCTCCTCCGGCGGCGGCACCGCGGTCGCCGTCGACAGCATCGCCGACCGCGTCGTCGCCGAACTGGACGCCGACGGCAGCGAGGTCCACCGCCCCGAGCTGGGCAGCCTCGTCGCCGTCGTACCCACCGACCCGCAGGCCCGCAACGAGGCCCGGCAGTCGGTCGCCGCCGTGGACGACGAGGCCGTACGCCTGAAGTCGGCCGTGAAGTCCCGCGACGGCTTCTTCACCACGCACTTCATCAGCCCGTACTCGCGCTACATCGCCCGCTGGTGTGCCCGCCGCGGGCTGACCCCGAACCAGGTCACCACCGCCTCGCTGCTCACCGCGCTGATCGCGGCCGGCTGCGCGGCCACCGGCACCCGCGGCGGATTCATAGCCGCCGGCGTGCTGCTGATCGCCTCCTTCGTGCTGGACTGCACCGACGGCCAGCTCGCCCGCTACGCCCTGAAGTACTCCACCCTCGGTGCCTGGCTCGACGCCACCTTCGACCGGGCCAAGGAGTACGCCTACTACGCCGGCCTCGCGCTCGGCGCCGCCCGCGGCGGCGACGACGTGTGGGCCCTCGCCCTCGGCGCGATGGTCCTGCAGACCTGCCGGCACGTGGTCGACTTCTCGTTCAACGAGGCCAACCACGACGCCACCGCCAACACCAGCCCCACCGCCGCCCTCTCCGACAAGCTGGACAGCGTCGGCTGGACGGTCTGGGTGCGCCGGATGATCGTGCTCCCGATCGGCGAGCGGTGGGCGATGATAGCGGTGCTGACGGCGGCCACCACGCCCCGGATCACCTTCTACGTGCTGCTCGTCGGCTGCGCCTTCGCCGCCGCGTACACCACCGCCGGCCGTGTGCTGCGCTCCCTGACCCGCAAGGCGCGCCGCACCGACCGCGCCGCCCAGGCGCTGGCGGACCTGGCCGACTCCGGCCCGCTCGCCGAGGCCGTCAGGCGCGTGGCCCGCCGGGGCCTGCCCGGCCTCGCCGTACCCGCCGTCGCCCTCCTCGGCGGCGCCGCGGTCGTCGCCTGCGCCGCCTTCTCGGACTTCGGCTCGGCGCTGCCGGTGATCGGCGCCCTGGTCTACGTCCTCACCTCGGCCCTCGCCGTGGCCCGCCCGCTCAAGGGCGCCCTCGACTGGCTGGTCCCCCCGTTCTTCCGCGCCGCCGAGTACGGCACCGTCCTCGCCCTCGCGGGCAAAGCGGGGGTGAGCGGGGCTCTTCCCGCGGCTTTCGGGCTGGTGGCGGCGGTCGCCTACCATCACTACGACACGGTGTACCGGATCCGTGGCAACGCGGGAGCGCCCCCGGCCTGGCTGGTGCGCTCCATAGGGGGGCACGACGGGCGGACCCTGCTCGTCGCCATCCTGGCCGCGGTGCTCACCGGCGCGCAGTTCAAGGTCGCGCTCACGGTCCTCGCCGTGGTCGTCGCCCTGGTGGTGCTCCTGGAGAGCATCCGCTTCTGGGTGTCCGCAGGGGCGCCCGCCGTACACGACGAAGGAGAACCCGCATGATCGGCCTCGTGCTGGCGGCAGGCGCCGGACGGCGCCTGCGCCCCTACACGGACACCCTGCCCAAGGCGCTGGTGCCGGTGGGGCCCGCGGGCATAGAGGGCGAACCCACGGTTCTCGACCTCACCCTCGGCAACTTCGCCGAGATCGGCCTGACCGAGGTCGCGGTCATCGTCGGCTACCGCAAGGAGGCCGTCTACGAGCGCAAGGCCGCCCTGGAGGCCAAGTACGGCCTCAAGCTCACCCTGATCGACAACGACAAGGCCGAGGAGTGGAACAACGCCTACTCCCTGTGGTGCGGCCGTGACGCCCTCAAGGACGGCGTGATCCTCGCCAACGGCGACACCGTGCACCCGGTCTCCGTCGAGAAGACCCTGCTCGCCGCGCGCGGCGACGGCAAGCGGATCATCCTCGCGCTGGACACCGTGAAGTCCCTGGCGGACGAGGAGATGAAGGTCGTCGTCGACCCCGCGAAGGGCATGACGAAGATCACCAAGCTGATGGACCCGGCCGAGGCGACCGGCGAGTACATCGGCGTCACCCTCATCGAGGGCGACGCCGCCGCCGAACTGGCCGACGCGCTGAAGACGGTCTGGGAGACCGACCCGCAGCAGTTCTACGAGCACGGCTACCAGGAACTGGTCGACCGCGGCTTCCGGATCGACGTCGCGCCGATCGGCGAGGTCGACTGGGTCGAGATCGACAACCACGACGACCTGGCCAGGGGACGGGAGATCGCGTGCCGCTACTGACCCGGCTGATTCCGTCCCCGGTCGTCGTCGACATCCGCCCGGGCGCCCTGGACGACCTGGGCGGTGTCCTCGCGGACGAGCGCATCTCCCAGTCGGGCCGGCTCGCCGTCGCCGTCAGCGGCGGCTCCGGCGCCCGGCTGCGTGAGCGCATCGCCCCCTCGCTGCCGGGCGCCACCTGGTACGAGGTCGGCGGCGGCACCCTCGACGACGCCGTGCGCCTGGCCGGCGAGATGAAGTCCGGCCACTACGACGCGGTGGTCGGGCTCGGCGGCGGCAAGATCATCGACTGCGCCAAGTTCGCCGCGGCCCGCATCGGCCTGCCGCTGGTCGCCGTCCCGACCAACCTCGCCCACGACGGCCTGTGCTCGCCGGTCGCCACCCTCGACAACGACGCGGGGCGCGGCTCCTACGGTGTGCCGAACCCGATCGCGGTCGTCATCGACCTGGACGTGATCCGCGAGGCCCCGGCCCGCTTCGTCCGGGCCGGCATCGGCGACGCCATCTCCAACGTCAACGCGATCGCGGACTGGGAACTGTCCCACCGCGTCAACGGCGAGAAGATCGACGGTCTCGCGGCGGCCATGGCCCGCCAGGCCGGCGAGGCGGTGCTGCGCCACCCCGGCGGCATCGGGGACAACGATTTCCTCCAGGTGCTCGCCGAGGCGCTCGTCCTCAGCGGCATCTCGATGTCGATCTCCGGCGACTCCCGCCCGTCCTCCGGCTCCTGCCACGAGATCAACCACGCCTTCGACCTGCTGTTCCCCAAGCGGGCCGCCGCCCACGGCGAGCAGTGCGGGCTCGGCGCGGCCTTCGCCATGTATCTGCGCGGGGCCCACGAGGAGGCCGCGCACACGGCCGGGGTGCTGCGCCGGCACGGGCTCCCGGTACTGCCGCAGGAGATCGGCTTCACGGTGGACGAGTTCGTCCGCGCCGTGGAGTTCGCCCCCGAGACCCGGCCGGGCCGCTACACCATCCTCGAACACCTCGACCTCAAGCCGAACCAGATCAAGGACATCTACGCCGACTATGTCAAGGCCATCGGTAGCTGAACTCCGTCCGGTCGTCCACCCCGCCGGGGTGAAGGACCGGCGCAGCGGTGAGCATTGGGCGGGACGCCTCTACATGCGCGAGGTGTCCCTGCGCATCGACCGCCACCTGGTGAACACCAAGGTCACGCCCAACCAGCTCACGTATCTGATGACCGTCTGCGGTGTGCTCGCGGCCCCGGCCCTGCTGGTGCCGGGGATCTGGGGCGCCGTGCTCGGCGTGGTCGCCACCCAGCTGTACCTGCTGCTCGACTGCGTCGACGGCGAGATCGCCCGCTGGAAGAAGCAGTACTCGCTCGGCGGGGTCTACCTGGACCGCGTCGGCGCCTACCTGACCGACGCGGCCGTGCTGGTCGGCCTCGGGCTGCGGGCCGCCGACCTGTTCGGCACCGGCCGCATCGACTGGCTGTGGGCCTTCCTCGGCACCCTGGCCGCGCTCGGCGCGATCCTGATCAAGGCGGAGACCGACCTGGTCGGCGTCGCCCGGCACCAGACCGGCAGGCCGCCGGTGCAGGAGTCCGCGGCCGAGCCGCGCTCCTCCGGGATGGCGCTGGCCCGCCGCGCCGCCTCCGCGCTGAAGTTCCACCGGCTGATCCTCGGCATCGAGGCCTCGCTGCTGATCGTGGTCCTCGCCATCGCCGACCAGATCCACGGCGACCTGTTCTTCACCCGGCTCGGCACCGCGGTCCTCGCGGGCATCGCGATGCTCCAGACCCTGCTGCACCTGGTGTCCATCCTTGCCTCCAGCAGGCTGAAGTGAGCGCCGTGAAGGTCGGCGCCGTCATCATCACCATGGGCAACCGGCCCGCGGAGCTGCGCGCCCTGCTCGACTCGGTCGCGGGGCAGCACGGCGACCCGGTCGAGGTGGTCGTCGTCGGCAACGGCTCGCCGGTGCCCGACGTCCCCGAGGGCGTCCGCACCGTCGAGCTGCCGGAGAACCTGGGCATCCCGGGCGGCCGCAATGTCGGCATAGAGGCCTTCGGGCCCGGCGGCCGCGACGTCGACATCCTGCTCTTCCTGGACGACGACGGACTGCTCGCCCGGCAGGACACCGCCGAGCTGTGCCGCGAGGCCTTCGCCGCCGACCCCGAACTGGGCATCATCAGCTTCCGCATCGCCGACCCGGAGACCGGGCTGACGCAGCGCCGCCATGTGCCGCGGCTGCGCGCCTCCGATCCGATGCGCTCCTCCCGCGTCACCACCTTCCTGGGCGGCGCCAACGCGGTGCGCACCAAGGTGTTCGAGGAGGTCGGCGGGCTGCCCGCCGAGTTCTTCTACGCCCACGAGGAGACCGATCTCGCCTGGCGGGCGCTGGACGCCGGCTGGCTGATCGACTACCGCTCCGACATGGTGCTGTACCACCCGACGACCGCGCCCTCGCGGCACGCCGTCTACCACCGCATGGTGGCCCGCAACCGCGTCTGGCTCGCCCGGCGCAACCTCCCGGCCCTGCTCGTCCCCGTCTACCTCGGCGTCTGGCTGCTGCTCACCCTGGCCCGCCGTCCCTCCCGGGAGGCCCTGCGGGCCTGGTTCGGCGGCTTCAAGGAGGGCTGGACCGCATCCTGCGGTCCGCGTCGCCCGATGCGCTGGCGCACGGTCTGGCGGCTCACCCGGCTGGGCCGGCCCCCGGTCATCTGAGAAGCTTCTTACCTGAACAGCAAGCTTCTTACCGAGAGAGTCCGGGTTCTTACTCGTGAGTCACACTACGCATGACGGCGGTGTCGCGGTGAGCGCGATACCGTCGCCCGACGCGGGGCTGACACCGGCCGAGCTGGCCGCCAAGTACGGTCTCGCCGTCAGCGGCGCCCGTCCCTCGCTGGCGGAGTACGTCCGCCGGCTGTGGAGCCGGCGCCACTTCATCCTCGCCTTCTCCCAGGCGAAGCTGACGGCGCAGTACAGCCAGGCCAAGCTCGGCCAGCTGTGGCAGGTCGCCACCCCGCTGCTGAACGCGGCCGTGTACTACTTCATCTTCGGCGTCATCCTGCACGCCAGCCGGGGCATGTCCTCCGACGTGTACATCCCGTTCCTGGTCACCGGCGTCTTCGTGTTCACCTTCACGCAGAGCTCGGTGATGTCGGGCGTGCGGGCCATCTCCGGGAACCTCGGGCTCGTGCGCGCCCTGCACTTCCCGCGCGCCTCGCTGCCGATCTCCTTCTCGCTCCAGCAGCTCCAGCAGCTGCTGTTCTCGATGATCGTGCTGTTCATCGTGGCGATCGGCTTCGGCAGCTACCCCGGCCCGTCCTGGCTGCTGATCGTGCCGGTGCTGCTGCTGCAGTTCCTGTTCAACAGCGGGCTCGCGCTGATCGTGGCCCGGCTGGGCGCCAAGACGCCGGACATGGCCCAGCTGATGCCGTTCGTGCTGCGCACCTGGATGTACGCCTCGGGCGTGATGTTCTCCATCAGCAAGATGATGGAGGGCCGCTCGGAGCTGGCGGTCCGGTTGCTCCAGGTCAACCCGGCCGCGATCTACATGGACCTGATGCGCTTCGCGCTGATCGACGGCTACGACGCCTCGAACCTGCCGCCGCACGTGTGGGCCATCGCCGGGTTCTGGGCCGTGGTGATCTTCGCGGGCGGTTTCGTGTACTTCTGGAAGGCGGAGGAGCGGTACGGCCGTGGCTGAGCAGAACACCGCAGACGACCGGCGCCCGACGGTCATCGCCGACGACCTGCACATCGTCTACCGGGTCAACGGCGCCAAGACCGGCAAGGGCAGCGCGACGGCGGCCCTGAGCCGTATCCTCAAGCGGGGCGAGGAGCGGGGCGTGCGCAAGGTGCACGCCGTACGCGGGGTCTCCTTCGTCGCCTACCGCGGCGAGGCCATCGGCCTGATCGGCTCCAACGGCTCCGGCAAGTCCACCCTGCTGCGCGCCATCGCGGGCCTGCTGCCCGCCGAGAAGGGCAAGGTCTACACCGACGGCCAGCCCTCCCTGCTGGGCGTGAACGCGGCCCTGATGAACGATCTGACCGGTGAGCGCAATGTGATCCTGGGCGGCCTCGCCATGGGCATGTCGCGGGAGCAGATCAAGGAGCGCTATCAGGAGATCGTGGACTTCTCGGGCATCAACGAGAAGGGCGACTTCATCACCCTGCCGATGCGCACCTACTCCTCCGGAATGGCCGCCCGGCTGCGTTTTTCCATCGCCGCCGCCAAGGACCACGACGTCCTCATGATCGACGAGGCGCTGGCCACCGGTGACCGCAAGTTCCAGAAGCGTTCCGAAGAACGCATCCGGGAACTGCGCAAGGAGGCCGGCACGGTGTTTCTGGTCAGCCACAACAACAAGTCCATCCGTGACACCTGCAATCGCGTCCTGTGGCTGGAACGCGGTGAGCTGCGCATGGACGGGCCGACCGAAGAGGTTCTCAAGGAGTACGAGAAGTTCACCGGCAAGTGACCCGTTTCGGCCAAGGCCCCGTCGGCAACCCCGCGGCGGGGCCCCGCGTCTGCAAAGGAAGTGTCAACTCCGGCCCCCGTCAGGAATCTTGAAGCCAATCGGTGTGTTGTTGTGATCTGCGGGACACCCCCTCGAAGCTCGATGCGTTGTACAACGTAAGCTGTACCGGCGTCGGAAAGCGGCAAGTGGGGGGATAACGCGCGACACCTCGCGCCGGTGAACCCTGCGAATTGCCGGGCGGCGTGTCCGAAATAGTGTGTATTGGGTCGGCAGTGTAGAACGGGAGATGTGACGGCAATGGCTACGGAAACTCCCCAGCTCAACGCAGCATGTGCCGTCCCCGCCGCGGGCAGCGCCCGATGACGGCCACCACGACGGCGCCGGACCTGGAGCGCGCCACCCTCGACAAGGCCGCGAGCGAGAACTTCCCCGTGGCCCCCTTCTTCCTCCCCCGCGACTGGCGCGACGACCTCATGGCGGTCTACGGCTTCGCCCGTCTGGTGGACGACATCGGCGACGGCGACCTCGCCCCCGGCGGCGCCGACGCCCGGCTGCTCGGCGTGTCGGCCACGGAGGCCGAGGACCGCCTGGTGCTGCTCGACGCCTTCGAGGCCGATCTGCGCCGGGTCTTCGACGCCACCCCGCGCCACCCCCTGCTGCGCCGGCTCCAGCCCGTCGTACGCCGGCGCGCGCTCACCCCCGAGCCGTTCCTCGGACTGATCGCCGCCAACCGCCAGGACCAGCTCGTCACCCGGTACGAGACCTACGACGACCTCCTCGCCTACTGCGAACTCTCCGCCAACCCCGTCGGCCGCCTCGTCCTCGCCGTCACCGGCACCTCGACCCCCGAGCGGATCCGTCTGTCCGACGCGATCTGCACCGCGTTGCAGATCGTGGAGCACCTCCAGGACGTGGCCGAGGATCTCGCCCGCGACCGGATCTACCTTCCGGCCGAGGACATGAGGCGCTTCCACGTCAGCGAAACGGACCTGTCCGCGAAAACCGCGGGCGCATCGGTGCGCGCCCTGGTTGCATACGAAGCGCAACGCGCCCGCGAACTGCTGAATGAAGGCGCCCCCCTGGTGGGTAGCGTCCACGGCAGATTGAAGCTGCTGCTCGCAGGGTTCGTAGCGGGGGGAAAGGCGGCGATCCACGCGATCACCGCCGCCGAATACGACGTACTTCCCGGCCCGCCCAAGCCAGGCAAGGTCCAGTTGCTGCGTGAGGCGGGCGTGATTCTGCGAGGAGAGGGGTGATCCGGACCGTGGAGTCTCCGTCGCACGTGTCCGCACCAGTACTCGCCGCCTACCGCTACTGCGAGACGGTGACCGGACAGCAGGCCCGTAACTTCGCGTACGGCATCCGGCTGCTGCCCACACCGAAGCGGCGCGCCATGTCGGCGCTGTACGCGCTGTCCCGGCGGGTGGACGACATCGGCGACGGCGACCTGGCCGACGAGGTGAAGCTGGCGCGGCTCACCGAGACCCGCGCCCTGCTCGCCCGGGTCCGCGAGGGCGACGTCGCGGAGGACGACACCGACCCGGTGGCCGTCGCCCTCGCCCACGCCGCGAGCGCCTTCCCGATCCCGCTCGGCGGCCTGGACGAGCTGATCGACGGCGTCCAGATGGACGTGCGCGGGGAGACCTACGAGACCTGGGACGACCTGAAGGTCTACTGCCGCTGTGTCGCCGGTGCCATCGGACGCCTCTCGCTCGGCGTGTTCGGCACCGAACCGGGTGCCCGCGGCGCCGAGCGCGCCGCCGAGTACGCCGACACGCTCGGTCTCGCGCTCCAGCTCACCAACATCCTCCGCGACGTGCGCGAGGACGCCCAGGGCGGCCGCACCTATCTGCCCGCCGACGACCTGGCCAAGTTCGGCTGCTCCGCCGGGTTCGACCGGCCGACGCCCCCGGAGGGCTCCGACTTCGCCGGCCTCGTCCACTTCGAGGTGCGGCGGGCCCGCGCCCTGTTCGCCGAGGGCTACCAGCTGCTGCCCATGCTCGACCGGCGCAGCGGCGCCTGCGTGGCCGCCATGGCCGGCATCTACCGCCGGCTGCTGGACCGCATCGCGCGCGACCCGGAGGCCGTGCTGCGCGGCCGGGTCTCGCTGCCCGGGCACGAGAAGGCCTACGTCGCCGTGCGCGGTCTGTCCGGCCTCGACACCCGGCATGTCACCCGCCATGGCTCCGGCCGGTCCGTCAGGAGGCGCGCCTGATGGACCTCACCGAACCAGGGGACTTCCCGCGGGCAACCCCGCGCCACGGCGTGGCGTCACTGACTGCGACGACCGCACGTGCACCGTTCAACCAGCACGTTCGGCACGCACGGAAGGACGCACCATGAACGACGGCGCACGCACCGCGCCCACCCCGGACGCCGGCGGGCGGGCAGCCCGCAGCGCCGTCGTGGTCGGCGGCGGCCTCGCCGGTGTCACCGCGGCGCTCGCCCTGGCCGACGCGGGCGTCCGCGTCACCCTGCTCGAAGGCAGGCCCAGGCTGGGCGGCCTCGCCTTCTCCTTCCAGCGCGGCGAACTGACCGTCGACAACGGCCAGCACGTGTACCTGCGCTGCTGCACCGCCTACCGCTGGTTCCTCGACCGGATCGGGGGAGCGGAGCTGGCACCGCTGCAGGACCGCCTGGACGTGCCCGTCGTGGACCTCGCCAAGCCCGAGGGCAGACGGCTCGGCCGGCTGCGGCGCGACCCGCTGCCCGTCCCCCTCCACCTGGGGCGCAGCCTGGCCGCCTATCCGCACCTCTCGCTCGCCGAGCGCGCCGCGGTCGGGCGGGCCGCGCTCGCGCTGAAGGGACTCGACCCGGCCGATCCGGACCTGGACTCCCAGGACTTCGGCAGCTGGCTGGCCGCCCACGGCCAGTCGGCGCGTGCCATCGAGGCCCTGTGGGACCTGGTCGGGGTCGCCACCCTCAACGCGGTCGCGGGCGACGCCTCACTGGGGCTCGCCGCGATGGTGTTCAAGACCGGTCTGCTGTCCGACCCGGGCGCGGCCGACATCGGCTGGGCCCATGTGCCGCTGGGCGAACTGCACGACCGGCTGGCCCGCAAGGCGCTCGACTCCGCGGGCGTACGTACCGAGGTCCGTTCACGCGTCACCTCCGTCTCTGCCATGGAGAACGGTGGTTGGCGCGTGGAGGTTCCCGGCGAGCGCCTGGAAACCGACGCGGTCGTCCTCGCCGTACCCCAGCGCGAGGCGCACGCGCTGCTGCCGCCCGGCGCCCTCGACGCCCCCGAGCGACTGCTCGGCATCGGCACCGCGCCGATCCTCAACGTGCATGTCGTCTACGACCGCAAGGTGCTCGCGCGGCCCTTCTTCGCCGCCCTCGGCACCCGTGTGCAGTGGGTCTTCGACCGCACCCACGCCTCCGGGCTGCGCTCGGGCCAGTACCTCGCGCTGTCCCAGTCGGCCGCGCAGGACGACATCGACCTCCCGGTCGCCGAGCTGCGCCGGCGCTACCTCCCGGAGCTGGAAAAGCTCATTCCGGGTACGCGCGGCGCCGTGCTGGAGGACTTCTTCGTGACCCGGGAGCGCACGGCCACGTTCGCGCCCACCCCCGGCGTCGGCCGGCTGCGGCCCGGCGCCCGCACCAAGGCCCCCGGCCTGTACCTGGCCGGAGCGTGGACCGCCACCGGGTGGCCCGCGACCATGGAGAGTGCGGTCCGCAGCGGAGTGAGCGCGGCCGACGCCGCGCTGAGCGCCCTGGGCCGGCCCCGCCCGAGCCGCCTGTTCGCCTTCGAGGAGGCGGCCTGATGGCCCATCACCTGCCGGCGGCAGGCCGCCCCCGCACCTTCGGTACCGCAACAAGAGGAGAGACTGTGCCCACTGTGCCCCCGGCCTCGACGGAGACCGCGGTGGACGTCACCGCGCTGCTGGAGCGCGGCCGGACCCTGGCCACCCCGGTCCTGCGTGCGGCCGTCGACCGCCTGGCTCCTCCCATGGACACCGTCGCCGCCTACCACTTCGGCTGGATCGACGCCGCCGGCAACCCGGCCGCCGGGGACGGCGGCAAGGCCGTGCGCCCCGCGCTCGCCGTGCTCTCCGCCGAGGTCACCGGCGCCGCGCCCGAGACCGGCGTGCCCGGCGCCGTGGCCGTCGAACTCGTCCACAACTTCTCGCTGCTGCACGACGACCTGATGGACGGCGACGAGCAGCGCCGGCACCGCGACACCGTCTGGAAGGTGCACGGCCCCGCCCAGGCCATCCTGGTCGGCGATGCCCTGTTCGCCCTGGCCAACGAGGTCCTGCTGGAGCTCGGCACGGTCGAGGCCGGCCGCGCCACCCGCCGGCTCACCGCCGCCACCCGCGCCCTGATCGACGGACAGGCGCAGGACATCTCCTACGAGCACCGCGACCGCGTCAGCGTCGAGGAGTGCCTGGAGATGGAGGGCAACAAGACCGGCGCGCTGCTCGCCTGCGCCTCCTCCATCGGCGCCGTGCTCGGCGGCGCCGACGACGCCACCGCCGACGCGCTGGAGCGCTACGGCTACCACCTCGGCCTCGCCTTCCAGGCCGTGGACGACCTGCTCGGCATCTGGGGCGACCCGGACGCCACCGGCAAGCAGACCTGGAGCGATCTGCGCCAGCGCAAGAAGTCGCTGCCGGTGGTGGCCGCCCTCGCGGCCGGCGGCCCCGCCTCCGAGCGGCTCGGCGAGATCCTCGCCGCCGACGCCAAGAGCAGCGATTTCGAGAACTTCTCCGAGGAGGAGTTCGCGGCCCGCGCCGCCCTCATCGAGGAGGCGGGCGGCCGCGAATGGACGGCCGAGGAAGCGCGCCGTCAGCACACCATCGCCATCAGCGCCCTCGACGCGGTCGGCATGCCGGACCGGGTACGGGCCGCCTTCACGGCCCTCGCCGACTTCGTCGTCGTACGAAAGAGATGATCACTATCGGCCGAACAAGCCTCGCGTAGTCGCCGGCCGGTGTCGCGGAACACCCGCACACCGGCCGACGGCGGACCCACAGCAGCACGACTCGCACGACTGCACGAAGGGGAAGCCATGACAGCGACGACCGACGGAAGCACCGGGGCCACCTTGCCGTCCCGCGCTGCCGCGGCCAGCCACGCCACCCTCACGACCCCCGAGGCGGCCGGGGTACCGGAAGCCGCCGCTCGCGCCGCCCGGCGCGCCACCGACCACCTGCTCTCCAAGCAGGACGCCGAAGGCTGGTGGAAGGGCGACCTGGAGACCAACGTCACCATGGACGCCGAGGACCTCCTGCTCCGCCAGTTCCTGGGCATCCAGGACGAGAAGACCACGCAGGCCGCCGCGAAGTTCATCCGCGGCGAGCAGCGCGAGGACGGCACCTGGGCCACCTTCTACGGCGGCCCCGGCGAACTGTCCACCACGATCGAGGCGTACGTCGCCCTGCGCCTGGCCGGCGACACGCCCGAGGCCCCGCACATGGCCAAGGCCTCCGCCTGGATCCGTGAGCGCGGCGGCATCGCCGCCTCCCGGGTCTTCACCCGGACCTGGCTGGCCCTGTTCGGCTGGTGGAAGTGGGAAGACCTGCCGGAGATGCCGCCGGAGCTGATCTGGTTCCCGAAGTGGATGCCGCTGAACATCTACGACTTCGGCTGCTGGGCCCGGCAGACGATCGTGCCGCTCACCATCGTCTCGGCCAAGCGTCCGGTGCGCCCGGCGCCCTTCGCCCTGGACGAACTGCACACCGACCCGGCCGACCCCAACCCGGCCAAGCCCATCGCGCCGCTGGTCAGTTGGGACGGCGCCTTCCAGCGCCTGGACAAGGGGCTCCAGCAGCTGCGCAAGGTGGTCCCGCGCCGGGTCCGCAAGGCCGCGATGAACGCCGCCGCTCGCTGGATCATCGAGCGGCAGGAGAACGACGGCTGCTGGGGCGGCATCCAGCCCCCGGCCGTGTACTCGATCATCGCCCTGCACCTGCTCGGCTACGACCTCGAACACCCGGTGCTGCGCGAGGGACTCGCCTCGCTGGACCGGTTCGCCGTGTGGCGCGAGGACGGCGCGCGGATGATCGAGGCGTGCCAGTCCCCGGTGTGGGACACCTGCCTCGCCACCATCGCGCTGGTCGACGCCGGACTGCCCGCCGACCACCCGCAACTGGTGAAGGCGGCCGACTGGCTGCTCGGCGAGGAGATCGTCCGGCCCGGAGACTGGGCCGTACGCCGCCCCCAACTGCCGCCGGGCGGCTGGGCGTTCGAGTTCCACAACGACAACTACCCGGACATCGACGACACCGCCGAGGTCTCCCTCGCGCTGCGCCGGGTCCGCCACCACGACCCCGAGCGGGTGGACCGGTCCATCGGCCGCGCGGTGCGCTGGAACCTCGGCATGCAGTCGCGCGACGGCGCGTGGGGCGCCTTCGACGTCGACAACACCAGCCCGTTCCCCAACCGGCTGCCGTTCTGCGACTTCGGCGAGGTCATCGACCCGCCGTCCGCGGACGTCACCGCGCACGTGGTGGAGATGCTGGCCGCCGAGGGCCTGGCCGACGACCCGCGCACCCGGCGCGGCATCGCCTGGCTGCTCGCCGAACAGGAGGAGAACGGCGCCTGGTTCGGCCGCTGGGGCGTCAACTACATCTACGGCACCGGCTCGGTGGTCCCCGCGCTCACCGCGGCCGGACTGCCCGGCTCGCACCCCGCGATCCGGCGGGCGGTGGCCTGGCTGGAGTCGGTGCAGAACGACGACGGCGGCTGGGGCGAGGACCTGCGCTCCTACAAGCACGTGCGGGAATGGTGCGGCCGGGGCGCCTCCACCCCCTCGCAGACCGGGTGGGCGCTGATGGCGCTGCTCGCGGCGGGGGAGAAGGGCTCCGAGGCCGTGGAGCGGGGCGTCAAGTGGCTGGCGGACAACCAGCGCGAGGACGGCACCTGGGACGAGCCGTACTTCACCGGCACCGGCTTCCCCTGGGACTTCTCCATCAACTACCACCTGTACCGCCAGGTGTTCCCGCTCACCGCCCTCGGCCGGTATCTGCACGGCGACCCCTTCGAGCGGCAGCTGCTCGCCAAGGCCACCCGGTCCGGGACCGGGCGGCCCGAGCAGGCCGAACCGGCCGGGTCGTCGCTCTCCGAGGCCAAGGGGAGCTGATGTGAACGTCCAGCCCGCTCCGGTTCCGCTGCTGATCGCCTGCGCGCTCGGCATCGAGCACCTCGCCCTGCGCTCGGGCGATCGCAGCGGGGCCGGCGGGCCGGTCACGTTCGTGCGCACGGGGATGGGACCGCGGGCGGCTCAGCGGTCCCTCACCCGGCATCTGTCCCAGCCCGCGCTCGCCGGGGCCGCCGTGGTGGCCACCGGTTTCTGCGCCGGGCTGGCCCCCGGCATGCACCCCGGCGACCTGGTGGTCGCCGAGGAGACCCGGGACCCGCACGGGACCGTCCCGTGCGCCGGCACCGAACTGCTGGTCAAGGAGCTCGCGCGGCTGCTGCCCGGCCGCACGGTGCACACCGGCCCGCTCACCGGCTCCGACCATGTCGTCCGCGGTCCCGAACGGTCCGCCCTGCGCGCGACCGGCGCGATCGCGGTCGACATGGAATCCGCGGCCACGCTGCTCAGCGCCCTGCGCGCGGGCGAGCGCCCGGTCGCGGCGGTCCGGGTGGTCGTGGACGCTCCCGAACACGAACTCGTCCGGATCGGCACGGTCCGCGGTGGAATATCAGCCTTCCGCGTTCTTCGTTCCGTACTTCCCGCATTTTTCGAATGGCACCGTTCTTTGCTGCTCCCCCGGAGGTGAGCCAGATGGCCATGCCGTTGCGCCAGTCCATCAAGGTCGCTACATACCTGGCTGAACAGAAGCTCCGCAAGCGGGACAAGTTTCCGCTCATTGTCGAGCTGGAACCGCTCTTCGCCTGCAACCTGAAGTGCGAGGGCTGCGGCAAGATCCAGCACCCCGCCGGTGTGCTCAAGCAGCGCATGCCGGTCGCCCAGGCGGTGGGCGCGGTGCTGGAATCGGGTGCGCCGATGGTCTCCATCGCGGGCGGCGAGCCCCTGATGCATCCTCAGATCGACGAGATCGTGCGGCAGTTGGTGGCCAGGAGGAAGTACGTCTTCCTGTGCACCAACGCGATGCTGCTGCGCAAGAAGATGGACAAGTTCAAGCCCTCGCCGTACTTCGCCTTCACGGTGCACATCGACGGGCTGCGCGAGCGGCACGACGAGTCCGTCGCGAAGGAGGGCGTGTTCGACGAGGCGGTCGCCGCCATCAAGGAGGCCAAGCGGCGCGGCTTCCGGGTGACCACCAACTCCACCTTCTTCAACACCGACACCCCGCAGACCATCGTCGAGGTGCTCGACTACCTCAACGACGACCTGAAGGTGGACGAGATGATGATCTCGCCCGCCTACGCCTACGAGAAGGCCCCGGACCAGGAGCACTTCCTGGGCGTCGAGCAGACCCGCGAGCTGTTCAGGAAGGCGTTCTCGGGCGGCAACCGCAGGAAGTGGCGGCTCAACCACTCCCCGCTCTTCCTGGACTTCCTGGAGGGCAAGGTCGACTTCCCGTGCACCGCGTGGGCGATCCCGAACTACTCGCTCTTCGGCTGGCAGCGCCCCTGCTACCTGATGAGCGACGGGTACGTGCCGACCTACCGGGAGCTGGTGGAGGACACCGACTGGGACAAGTACGGCCGCGGCAAGGACCCGCGCTGCGACAACTGCATGGCGCACTGCGGCTACGAGCCCACGGCCGTGCTCGCCACCATGGGCTCCCTCACCGAGTCGCTGCGGGCCATGCGCGAGACGGTCTCCGGAAACCGGGAGTGACCCGGTGACCGCCGTTCCCTTGGGAGTCCCCGAGGTACCGGCCCGGACCCTGGCCCCGCGGCGGCAGTCGCGGCGGATCCAGGTCGGGCCGGTGGCGGTCGGGGGCGGAGCCCCGGTGTCGGTGCAGTCGATGACGACGACCCGTACGTCCGACATCGGCGCCACCCTCCAGCAGATCGCCGAACTGACCGCGTCCGGCTGCCAGATCGTCCGCGTCGCCTGCCCCACGCAGGACGACGCGGACGCCCTGGCGGTCATCGCGCGCAAGTCGCAGATTCCGGTGATCGCGGACATCCACTTCCAGCCGAAGTACGTCTTCGCGGCCATCGAGGCGGGCTGCGCGGCGGTCCGGGTCAACCCCGGCAACATCAAGAAGTTCGACGACCAGGTCGGGCAGATCGCACGCGCCGCGAAGGACCACGGCACTCCGGTCCGGATCGGTGTCAACGCCGGTTCGCTGGACCGCCGGTTGCTCCAGAAGTACGGACGGGCCACGCCGGAAGCGCTGGTCGAGTCGGCGCTGTGGGAGGCGTCCCTCTTCGAGGAGCACGACTTCCGCGACATCAAGATCTCCGTCAAGCACAACGACCCGGTCGTCATGATCGAGGCCTACCGGCAGCTCGCCGAGCAGTGCGACTATCCGCTGCACCTGGGCGTCACCGAGGCCGGCCCCGCCTTCCAGGGCACCATCAAGTCGGCCGTGGCGTTCGGGGCGTTGCTCTCCCAGGGCATCGGCGACACCATCCGCGTGTCGCTGTCCGCGCCCCCGGCCGAGGAGGTCAAGGTCGGCATCCAGATCCTGGAGTCCCTGAACCTGCGGCAACGACGGCTGGAGATCGTCTCCTGCCCGTCCTGCGGCCGCGCCCAGGTGGACGTCTACCGGCTCGCCGACGAGGTCACGGCCGGCCTGGACGGCCTCGAAGTGCCGCTGCGGGTGGCGGTGATGGGCTGTGTGGTCAACGGTCCGGGCGAGGCCCGTGAAGCAGACCTGGGAGTTGCCTCAGGCAACGGAAAGGGGCAGATTTTCGTCAAGGGCGAGGTCGTCAGGACCGTGCCCGAGTCAAAGATCGTCGAGACCCTGATCGAGGAGGCACAGCGGCTCGCCGAGCAGATGAAGTGAGGCCACGCACAAGCACGGAGCAAGAGGGGGCCACGAACGTGACGATTCTGGAGACGATCCGGCAACCGCGGGACCTGAGGGCGCTGTCCGGGGAGGAACTCGGGGTACTGGCCGAGGAGATACGCGAGTTCCTGGTGCACGCGGTGGCACGGACCGGCGGTCATCTCGGGCCCAATCTGGGGGTGGTGGAACTCACCATCGCGCTGCACCGGGTCTTCGAGTCGCCGGTGGACCGGATCCTGTGGGACACCGGCCACCAGACCTATGTCCACAAACTTCTGACCGGGCGTCAGGACTTCTCCAAGCTGCGCGGCAAGGGCGGCCTGTCGGGCTATCCCTCGCGCGAGGAGTCCGAGCACGACGTCATCGAGAGCAGCCACGCCTCCGCCGCGCTCGGCTGGGCCGACGGCCTCGCCAAGGCCCGCCAGGTGAAGGGGGAGGGGGGCCATGTGGTCGCGGTCGTCGGGGACGGCGCGCTGACCGGAGGCATGGCCTGGGAGGCGCTGAACAACATCGCGGACGCCCCGGACCGCCCGCTGATCATCGTCGTCAACGACAACGCGCGCTCCTACGCGCCCACCATCGGCGGGCTCGCCGACCACCTCGCCACCCTGCGCACCACCGACGGCTACGAGAAGGTGCTGGCCTGGGGCAAGGAGATGCTCCAGCGCACCCCGGTGGTCGGCGGTCCCCTCTACGAGTCACTGCACGGCGCGAAGAAGGGCTTCAAGGACGCCTTCGCCCCGCAGGGGCTCTTCGAGGACCTGGGCCTGAAGTACGTCGGCCCGGTCGACGGGCACGACATCGGGGCCGTCGAGTCCGCACTGCGCCGCGCCAAACGCTTCCACGGTCCCGTGCTGGTGCACTGCCTGACCGAGAAGGGCCGCGGCTACGAGCCCGCGCTCGCCGACGAGTTGGACCGCTTCCACGCCATCGGCGTGATGGACCCGCTGACCTGCGAGCCGCTCGGCACCTCCGCCGGGCCGTCCTGGACCTCGGTGTTCGGCGAGGAGATCGTCCGGCTCGGACAGGAGCGGGAGGACCTCGTCGCGCTCACCGCCGCCATGCTGCACCCGGTCGGCCTCGGCGCCTTCGCCGAGCGCTTCCCGGACCGGGTGTGGGACGTGGGCATCGCCGAACAGCACGCGGTGGCCTCCGCCGCCGGTCTTGCCACCGCCGGGCTGCACCCGGTCGTGGCCCTCTACGCCACCTTCCTCAACCGCGCCTTCGACCAACTGCTGATGGACGTCGCCCTGCACCGCTGCGGAGTCACCTTCGTACTCGACAGGGCCGGCGTCACCGGTCCCGACGGTGCCTCCCACAACGGCATGTGGGACATGTCGATCCTCCAGGTGGTGCCCGGTCTGCGGATCGCCGCCCCGCGCGACGCCGCGCAGCTGCGCGCCCAGCTGCGCGAGGCGGTCGCGGTGGACGACGCGCCCACCGTGCTGCGCTTCCCCAAGGAGTCCGTCGGCCCGGACGTCCCCGCGGTCGACCGGGTCGGCGACATGGACGTGCTGCACCGCGGCGAGCGGCCGACGGTGCTGCTGGTCGCCGTCGGTGTGATGGCGCAGGTGTGCCTCGGGGCCGCGGAACTCCTCGCGTCGGGCGGCACATCGAGCACGGTGGTGGACCCGAGGTGGGTCAAACCCGTCGACCCCGCACTTCCCCGACTCGCCGCCGAACACCGCCTGGTGGCCGTGGTGGAGGACAACAGCCGCGCCTCCGGCGTCGGTTCGGCCGTGGCACAGGCCCTCGCGGACGCCGGAGTGGACGTGCCGGTACGGCAGTTCGGCATCCCGGACCAGTTCCTGGCACACGCCAAGCGCAGCGAGGTACTGGCCGACATCGGCCTCACCCCGGTGGAGATCGCCGGACGCATTTCAGCGAGCCTGGCCGTCAAGGACATCGACGGCACCGTCAAGGAGAGTGAATGACCACGGAGTTCGACCTCGGCGCCCTGCTCGCCGAGCGCGGAGCCGAGCGGTACGAGCTGCACAGCCGGTACCTCAACCCGCAGCTGCCGCGCATGCTGCACACCATCGGCTTCGACAAGGTCTACGAGCGCGCCGAGGGCGCCCACTTCTTCGACGCCGAGGGCAACGACTACCTGGACATGCTCGCCGGGTTCGGGGTGATGGGCCTCGGCCGGCACCACCCGGTCGTCCGCAAGGCCCTGCACGACGTCCTCGACCTGGACCTCGCCGACCTCACCCGGTTCGACTGCCAGCCGCTGCCCGGGCTGCTCGCCGAGCGGCTGCTCGCCCACACCCCGCACCTGGACCGGGTGTTCTTCGGCAACAGCGGCACCGAGGCGGTCGAGACGGCCCTGAAGTTCGCCCGCTACGCCACTGGCAGGCCGCGCGTCCTGTACTGCGACCACGCCTTCCACGGACTGACCACCGGCTCGCTGTCCGTCAACGGCGAGACGGGCTTCCGCGACGGCTTCGCCCCGCTGCTGCCCGACACCGCCGTGCCCCTCGGCGATCTCGACGCCCTGGCACGGGAGTTGAAGAAGGGTGACGTGGCCGCGCTGATCGTGGAGCCGATCCAGGGCAAGGGCGTGCACGAGGCCCCGCCCGGTTATCTGCGCGCCGCCCAGGAGCTGCTGCACAAGCACAAGGCGCTGCTGATCGCCGACGAGGTGCAGACCGGTCTCGGCCGCACCGGCGACTTCTACGCCTACCAGCACGAGGACGGCGTGGAGCCCGACCTGGTGTGCGTCGCCAAGGCGCTGTCCGGCGGCTACGTTCCGGTCGGCGCCACCCTCGGCAAGGACTGGGTCTTCAAGAAGGTCTACTCCTCCATGGACCGCGTCCTGGTGCACTCGGCGAGCTTCGGCTCCAACGCGCAGGCGATGGCGTGCGGGCTCGCCGTGCTGTCGGTGATGGAGCAGGAGCAGATCGTCGCGAACGTGCGCACCACGGGCGAGCTGCTCAAGTCCCGCCTCACCGAGCTGATCGACAAGTACGAGCTGCTCGCCGACGTCCGCGGCCGGGGCCTGATGATCGGCATCGAGTTCGGCAAGCCGTCCTCGCTGAAGCTGCGCAGCCGCTGGGCCATGCTCCAGGCCGCCCGCAAGGGCCTGTTCGCGCAGATGGTCGTCGTGCCGCTGCTCCAGCGGCACCGGATCCTCACCCAGGTCTCCGGTGACCACCTCGAAGTGATCAAGCTGATCCCGCCGCTGGTGCTGAACGAGGCCGACGTGGACCGCTTCGTCGACGCCTTCACCGCCGTCATGGACGACGCCCACAGCGGTGGCGGCCTGATGTGGGACTTCGGCAAGACCCTGATCAAGCAGGCCGTCGCCAACCGGTGACCGCCGAGCCGAAACCCGCGAGGAGGAGGAAGGGGTAGCGGAACCCGGCCGCGCCGAGAGCGGTGCCGGTGGCGGCCGGCCACACCCGAGGCCCTTTTTGCCTCCGAGGCAAAAAATTTGCCCCAGGGGCAAGAGTCGGGCTGAATGGAGGCATGAACGCCTCAGATGCCGCGTCGCCAGCTGCGGGCCAGGGCGACGATCTGCACGCCGTCGCACCGCAACTGCGCGCACTGCGCCGTCGGGCTGGTCTCACCCTGGAGGCCGCGGCCCGGGACGCCGGACTCTCGCCGGCGCATCTGTCCCGGCTGGAGACCGGACAGCGGCAGCCCTCGCTGCCGATGCTGCTCGCGCTCGCCCGTGTCTACGGTACGACGGTCTCCGAACTCCTCGGCGAGCGGGTGGCCGACCAGAACGCGATCGTCCGGGCCGCCGACATGGACCCGACACGCGCCGCCGGCTGGACCTATTTCCAGGCCGGAGCCCCCGGCCGAGGCATGCAGGCCCTGCGGGTGCACGCGCCCTACGGCACGCAGGGCGACATCGTGCGCGTCCACCCCGGCGAGGAATGGCTCTACGTCCTCAAGGGACGGCTGCGGCTGCGCCTGGGCGACGCCACGCACCTGCTCGCCCCCGGCGACAGCGCCCACTTCGACTCGCTCACCCCGCACCGCCTCGCCGCCGAGGACCCGGACGGCGTGGAGCTGCTGTTCGTCCACACCCTGCTGCAGAGCCCCACGACCGCGTTGTGCCTGGGGCACTTGAACGGAGAGCTGCCATGAGCGATCTCGAGACCAAGTTCCCCCGGTCCCTGTGGATCCGGCTGATCATCTACATCGCCCTCGGACACGTCCTGGCCGCGTTCCTCTATCTGCTGTTCGCGTTCGGGGGCAAGGGCTGACGGGGGCGGCCCCCACCGGTGGACGGGCCTGTCAGTCGATCAGGCGCGCCCGCAGCCGCTCCCGCGTCCGCGGGGTGAGCCGCAGGCCCTGCTCCAGATAGGCGTCCACGCCGCCCCAGGTCTCCTCGATGCTGTCGAAGGCGGCCGACAGGTACTCGGCGCGGGCGTCGAAGAGCGGGCTGAGCAGCTCCATCACCTCGGGCGTGTACGCGGTCTCGGCGCTGCCGCTGCGGCGCACCCGGTAACGGCGGTGCTTGGCGTTGGACTCCAGGTAGTCCGCCACGATCGCGTCGCGCTCCACGCCCACCGCGAGCAGCGTCACCGCTATGGAGACGCCCGCGCGGTCCTTGCCTGCCGCGCAGTGCAGCAGCGCGGGCACGCTGTCCTCGGCGATCGCGTGCAGCACCCGGGAGTGCTCGCCGGTGCGCTCCTTGACGATCGACCGGTAGGAGGCCACCATCCGGGCCGCGCCCTTGCCGTCGTCCAGGATGGCGCGCAGCTGGTCCAGGTCGCCGTCGCGGACCATCTTCCAGAACTCCGCCCCGTCCGCCGGGTCGCTCAGCGGCAGGTTCACATTGCGCACCCCGGGCAGCGCGACGTCCGGGCCCTCCAGCTTCTGGTCGGCCGCGTTGCGGAAGTCGAAGATCGTGTGCAGGCCCAGCGAGGCGAGGAAGACCGCGTCCTCCGGGGTGGCGTGCGCGAGGTGCCCGCTGCGGTACAGCACGCCGTGCCGCACCCGTCGTCCGTCCACGGTCGGCAGCCCGCCGACATCACGGAAATTGCGCACACCGGCCAGCTCCGGCTCGGTCGACGGGACCTGCTGCGTCACGGGGGCTCCTCCCGATCGATCCCCGCCGTCACGGCTCGCGGCGGGCGCTGCGACGACCATACGGCATTGATTTCCCGGGGCAATGAGTTGTCCACAGGGCATTGCCGGGAGGGACGGACGGGGCCATGATGCGCGTACTTGTCCGGTTCCGTGGGCGGCTGTGAGGCCTTGATGGCGGACATCTCGGAAGACGGCCGTACCTGGCTGCTGTCGGGCCCCACCAGCGGCTATGCCCTGCACCTCACCGCCGCGCACGAACTGGTGCACCTGCACTGGGGGCCGCGGATCACCCTCGCCGACGCCGAGGCCCTCGCCGCGCGCCCGCTGCCCGGGTACCGGCCCTTCGAGCCCCCGCTCGACGGCCACGAGGAGTACCCGGTCGAGGGCGGACCGCGCTTCGTGCGCCCGGCCCTGTCCCATGGCGGGCGTCCTCGGCATCGGCGGCGACCTCGGCCGGTGGACCGAGGAGGAACTGGCGGAGGTCCGGCGGTGGGTGGCCCTGTACAAGGAGACCCGCCCGCTGGTCCAGCGCGGCGACCTGTACCGGCTGCGGTCCCCGACCGGCGGACTCGGCGCGGTGCAGTACTCGCTGGGGGACGAGACCGTGGTCATCGCCTGGCTCCAGACGCAGCGCTACGGCGAACCCGCGCCGGCGCTGCGGCTGCGCGGCCTCGACCCGACGGCGTCGTACGCGTGCCCGGAGACGGGGGAGGTGCACCGCGGAGCGGTCCTGCTGCACCACGGGCTGCGCACCGGACTCACCGGCGACCTGGACGCGACGGTGCTGAGACTGCGGCGTATCCGAGCGCCAACAGCCCTGGCAGCGGGCGTATTCCTGGATCGGCGAACTTTTGAGAGTGGCTCATGTCACCGCTCGTCAACCCCTGCCTACGGTCGCGTAAGTCACACCCCAAGGTGAATCATGGTCCGACGTGGCAGACGATTCGAAGAATGACAACAGATCAGTGATCGGGTCGTACGTGGCGGTGGGGGACAGCTTCACCGAGGGCGTCGGTGACCCCGGCCCCGACGGATCGTTCGTGGGCTGGGCCGACCGCTTCGCGGTTCTGCTCGCCGACCGGCGGGCCGAGGGCGACTTCAGGTACACCAATCTCGCTGTGCGCGGGAAGCTGCTGGACCAGATCGTCGCCGACCAGGTCCCGCAGGCCGTCGAACTCGCCCCGGACCTGGTCTCCTTCTGCGCGGGCGGCAACGACATCATCCGTCCCGGCACCGACCCGGACGAGGTGGCCGAGCGCTTCGAGCGGGCCGTGGCCCAGCTGGCCGCCGCCGCGGGCACGGTCATGGTGACGACCGGCTTCGACACCCGGGGCGTCCCCCTGCTCAAGCACCTGCGCGGCAAGATCGCCACGTACAACGGGCACGTCCGGGCCATCGCCGACCGGTACGGCTGCCCCGTGCTCGACCTGTGGTCGCTGCGGTCCGTGCAGGACCGCCGGGCCTGGGACAGCGACCGGCTGCACCTCTCGCCCGAGGGGCACACCCGGGTCGCGCTGCGCGCCGGCCAGGTGCTCGGCCTGGAGATCCCGGCCGACCCGGAGCAGCCGTGGCCGCCGCTGCCGCCCCGGGGCACCCTGGAGGTCCGCCGCGACGACGTCCACTGGGCCCGCGAGCACCTCGTCCCGTGGATCGGCCGCCGTCTGCGCGGCGAGTCCTCCGGCGACCATGTGACGGCGAAGGGCACCCTGTCCCCGGCCGACATCAGGATGCGCATCGCCGCCGTGGCGTGATCGCTGCGACGCCGCCCCGCCCCGGGCTCCTCGCGGCGGGGCGTCGACGTCTGCTCGCGCGCGTGCGGTCAACTCGGGCGGGCTCGGGCCCGGTTCGCGTGTCGGCGCGTCGGCGGCCCGGTCCCGCGCCCGTGCGGCCCGTGCCGCCCCGCTCCGCGGGATTTGGCGGCCGGCAGGCGGCCAGGACGCGGGCGTCGGTACCGAACTCGTCGTCCGCGACGGCGAGTTGATCACGGTCCGGGGGCGCGGTCACTGTCCGGACACCCGGTGGGCGGCCCGCGGGGTGCCGAGCCGCCGTTCGGCAGTGCCGGGCCAGGGGTCGTCAAAGGGGCCGACCATAATGGAGGACCCACCACTCCACCGGGAGGTCATGTGACCGGTCAGCGTTTCTCGTCCCCAGGGCTCCGTGTGCCGCGCCCGACGGCCTTCGGCGCGGACCCGGGCGGCGAACGCCTGGCCCGCATCCGCCGCTCGCCGCACTTCAAGGACGGCGTCTTCCAGAACCCCGGCGGCACCGCCCGCACCCGGCCCTCCGGCTCCGCGCTGGACTTCGCGAAGGTCTTCTTCGACAAGGAGACCCGGCCGCTGCGGGCCCCCAGAGGCACCGTCCCGGTGTACCCCACGACCTTCGCCGACCTGGCCAAGCCGCCCGTCGGCGGGCTGCGCCTGACCTGGATGGGCCACTCCAGCGTGCTGGCCGAGATCGACGGGCACCGGGTGCTGTTCGACCCGGTGTGGGGCGAGCGCTGCTCCCCGTTCCCCTTCGCCGGGCCCAAGCGGCTGCACCCCGTGCCGCTGCCGCTGGCCGCGCTCGGCGAGGTCGACGTGGTGGTGATCTCCCACGACCACTACGACCACCTCGACCTGCCCACCATCAAGGCGCTGGCCGGTACCGACACCCTCTTCGCCGTGCCGCTCGGCGTCGGCGCCCACCTCGAACACTGGGGCGTCTCCCCGGACCGGCTGCGCGAGCTGGACTGGCACGAGTCCGCCCGCGTCGGCGGGCTCACCCTCACCGCCACCCCGGCCCGCCACTTCTGCGGCCGCGCCCTGCGCAACACCCAGCACACCCTGTGGGCGTCCTGGGTCGTCGCGGGCGAGGAGCACCGGATCTACCACAGCGGCGACACCGGCTACTTCGAGGGGTTCAAGGACATCGGCGCCGCCCACGGCCCGTTCGACGCCACGATGATCCAGATCGGCGCGTACAGCGAGTTCTGGGCCGACATCCACATGCGCCCCGACGAGGGCGTGCGCGCCCATCTGGACCTCCAGGGCGGCGCCCCGCACGGCGTCCTCCTGCCGATCCACTGGGGCACCTTCAACCTCGCCCCGCACCCGTGGGCCGAGCCGGGGGAGTGGACCAAGGAGGCGGCCGAAGAGGTCGGTCAGGCGGTGGCCCTGCCCCGGCCGGGCGAGCCCTTCGAGCCCGACGGCAAGCTGCCGGCCGAGGCCTGGTGGCGGGGCGTGTCCGGGGAGCTGCGCCGGACCTGGGGGCCGGTCGGCGCGCTCGTCGCCGAGCCGCCCAAGCGCGGCTGAGGGCACCGCGGAATCCAGGCCAAGGGGAATACTCTCAGTGACCTTCGGGAGGGGGAGTGTGTGCCCGGCCGCCCGGTGTGCGGCGGGGTGCCACCGCGCGGTGGGCGGCGGCAGCGGTCCGGACCGGACGGAGACCTTCCGGGCCCCGCCCGCTCCTTCCGACCGCTTTTGATCGGGCTTTTTCGATCTTTTTCGACCCGGCCGGGCTGCATCCGGCCGGGTCATCGGTCTTTCGTACGGGCCCTCATACCAGAGCGGGACGCTCCGCGGGTGACTTTGTCAACTGCCCACCGCACATGATGTCTAGGCGACTACGGTGAGTGTCCGAACCAAGCCCGACGGACCCGTACGAGGACGCAGATGTCTCACCTCCGCGCACCGGCCGCCCGCGCCGACCGCCGGGAGGGCGGCCGGCACGGGCGACCGGTCGCCCGACCCGCTCCCGCACTGCCCGAGACGCACATACGGCCGCAGCTCATGCGGCTCGCCGTGCTGCCGCCGCTCGCGGTCGCCCTCGGCGCCACCGCCGCCGTCCTGTTCACCGTCCGCACCACCGGCGCACGCACCGGACCCGTCCTGTGGGCCGTGCTCGGCGGCGCGGTCACCGTGGCCGTCGCCGGCATCCTGGTCGCCGCCGTGGCCGCCGACCGCGCCGCCCGCTCCGTCGCCGGCCGCCTCGGCGCACTGCGCCGCACCACCGCCCGCGGCGAGGCCGACCTGCGCGAACTCGTCGACGCCCTGCGCCAGGGCCGGACCCCGCCGCCGCCCGCACCGCACCGTGCGCCCCCCGCGGACGCCGACGGCTTCGAACTGCTCGCCGCCGACCTGGCCCGCGCGCACGCCGCCGCCGTCACCGCCGTGGTGGGCGCCGCACAACTGTCCAGCCACGCGGGCAACGAGCAGAAGCTGGAGGTCTTCGTCAACCTCGCGCGCCGCCTCCAGTCCCTGGTGCACCGCGAGATCTCCATCCTGGACGAGCTGGAACACGAGATCGAGGACCCCGATCTGCTCAAGGGCCTCTTCCACGTCGACCACCTGGCCACCCGGATCCGGCGGCACGCCGAGAACCTCGCCGTGCTCGGCGGCGCCGTCTCCCGGCGCCAGTGGAGCAACCCCGTGGACATGACCGAGGTGCTGCGCTCCGCCATCGCCGAGGTCGAGCAGTACTCCCGGGTCAAGCTGGTGCCCCCGATCGACGGCGAACTGCGCGGCCACGCCGTCGCCGACGTCATCCACCTGCTCGCCGAACTCATCGAGAACGCCACGGTGTTCTCCGCCCCGCAGACCCAGGTGCTGCTGCGCGCGGGCCGCGTCACCTCCGGGCTCGCCGTCGAGGTCGAGGACCGCGGACTCGGCATGCCGGTCGGCGCGCAGAACCGGATGAACGCCCTGCTCGCCGACCCCGACCAGGTCAACGTCGCCAGCCTGCTGGCCGACGGCCGCATCGGCCTCTACGTCGTCTCCCAGCTCGCCCGCCGGCACGGCATCGGGGTGCGGTTGCAGGGCAACATCTACGGCGGCGTCCAGGCCGTACTCGTCGTACCCGAGGCGCTGCTCGGCACGTCGCAGGCCGAGACGCCGGCGGCCGCCGCCGTCCCCGCGCCGCCCGTGGTCCCGACCGCCGCCGTGCCCCCGCCGCCCGTGCGGGCCACCCCGGCGCCGGCCGTCGAGGCGGAGGCGCACGAGCACGGCACCCCGCCCCCGCTGCCGGTGCGCGGCACCCACCGGGAGCGGCCCACCCCCGCCGACGCCGTGCCCGGGAGCGCGGACCGGCACCGCGCGGTGGCCGAGGAACACGCGGGCGTCCCGCCCACCCCGCTCGGCGACAACGTGCGCGGCACCATGCCCAAGCCCCGGCTTCCGCGCCGCCGCGCCCAGGAACACCTCGTACCCCAGCTGCGCGGCGGGCCCGCGCCCCGCCAGGACGGCGCGGGGGACGTGGGCCACGACCCCGGCCTGATGGCCGCCTTCCAGCGCGGCATCGGACTCGCCGAGGCCGCCGAGCGGCGCCCGGACACCGAGCGGCCGCACCCGGGACACACCCAGCCGACCTCCCTCCGGCCCGCCGAACCCGCGCGCGCCCCCGGCGGCCACACGGAACCACGACACGCGTACCGAGCGGGGCCGATATCCGACCGGGACACCGGCCCCGCCCAGACAGACACGCCGACGGGCTGACCGCCCCGCCCCCGACCCAGCGCTCCCGCAGACCGCCCACACACCCCAAGGAGTCGATCCACCATGGCCAGCGATGCGCCGACCGCCCACGCATCCGACCTCGACTGGCTGCTCAGCGGCCTCGTGCAGCGCGTACCGCACACCGCCAGCGCCGTGCTCCTGTCCTGCGACGGGCTGGTGAAGTCCGTGTACGGACTCGACCCCGACAGCGCCGACCACATGGCCGCCCTCGCCTCCGGCCTGTACTCACTCGGCCGCAGCGCGGGCGTCCGGTTCGGCGACGGCGGCGACGTACGGCAGGTCGTCGTCGAACTCGACTCGACCCTGCTGTTCGTCACCACCGCGGGCTCCGGCACCTGCCTCGCCGTGCTGGCGGGCCGCGAGGCCGACGCCGCCGTGCTCGGCTACGAGATGGCGATGCTGGTCAAGAGCGTCCGCCCCTATCTGGTCACCGCCCCCCGGCAGCACGCCGCCGACCCCACGGCGCCGAGGCATTGAGCGTGGCCGCGGCCGGCGACGGGCCCTGGCTGGACGACGCGGCCGGCCGGCTGGTGCGCCCCTTCACGGTCAGCGACGGCCGCACCGAGCCCAGCGTCGCACTCGACCTGATGTCGCAGGTGATGGCCACCGGGGTCACCCCGCTCGGCTACCTCGGCCCCGAGCACGCCCAGGCGCTCCACCTGTGCCGGGCGCCCGTCTCCGTCGCCGAGGTCGCCGCGCACCTGAGACTGCCCGCCGCGGTCACCAAGGTCCTGCTGGCCGACCTGATCGACCACGGGGTGCTGACCACCAAGCCGCCCGCGTTCCACCACACTCCCACCGACCGGTCCCTGCTGGAGGCAGTGCTCGATGGACTACGACGACAGCTCTGACCCGTTCCCCACCGCGCTCAAGATCCTCGTGGCGGGCGGGTTCGGGGTCGGCAAGACCACCTTCGTGGGCGCGGTCAGCGAGATCGCCCCGCTGAGCACCGAGGAACTGCTCACCACGGTCGGCGCCGACACGGACAGCCTCGACGGCATCGAGAACAAGATGGAGACCACGGTCGCCATGGACTTCGGCCGGATCAGCCTCGATCCGGACCATGTGCTCTACCTGTTCGGCACCCCCGGGCAGGAGCGGTTCTGGTTCATGTGGGACGAACTGTCCGAGGGCGCGCTCGGCGCGGTGGTCCTCGCCGACACTCGCCGCCTCCAGGACTGCTTCGCCGCCGTGGACTTCTTCGAGGAGCGCGGGCTCGGCTTCATCGTCGCCCTCAACGAGTTCGACGGCTCCCACCGCTACGACGCCGAGGAGGTCCGCGCCGCCATCGACCTCGCCCCGGAGGTCCCCGTCGTCCGCTGCGACGCCCGGATCTCCAGCTCCGGGGTGCAGACCCTGCTCACCCTCGTCCGCCATCTGCTCGCCCACGCCCCGGAGCCCGCGCCCAGCCACGGCGCCGGGCACCGGTGATCCCGCCCGACCGCCCACGGAGTTCCCCCAGATGAGGTACCACCACCGCCACGGAGCCCGGCCATGAGCTATGAGCCGCCCCGGCCGGTCCGCGGTCTGCTGCTCACCCCCGAGGACCGGGAGGCCCCCGCCCGCGTCCAGCGGCTGCGCCGGCTCGACGTCGGGCAGCACCCGGACGCCGAGCTGGACGCCTTCGCGGACCACCTCGCCCGACTCGTCGGCGCGCCCTACGCCATGGTCAACTTCATCGGCGAAAGACGGCAGTTCTTCGCCGGCCTCAGCGTCCCGGCCGCCACCCCCGTGCCGCGGGCGGACGGCGGCGGACCGGAGTGCGACCGCACGCTCCCCCGCGACCACGGCTTCTGCCCCCATGTGGTGGTCCGCCGCAAGGCCCTGGTCCTGGAGGACGTCCGCGACTACCCGCGGTTCGCGGGCAACCCGGTCGTGGACGAGTACGGCATCCGCTCCTACCTCGGCGCCCCGCTCCTCGACGGCACCGGCATGGCGCTCGGTACCGTGTGCGCCGCCGACGTCACGCCGCGTGCCTGGGGCCGGGAGGGCCTGGAGACCATCAAGGCGCTGGCCGCCGACCTCGTCGCGCGCATCGAACGCGGCGCGCGGGACGGACTGCCCCTGTGACGCCCGGCGTTGCCGTGGCCGGCGCGGTGTGAAGGAAAGCTGAGGCGGCGGTTAAGAAAAGCTCGATGGACCCCGGCCCGCGCATACGGCAGATTGCAGGGTGATTTCACCCCTCTGACCCGGTGCGGGCGCCTTCGGCATGCCCGCGTCCGGGACCTCACCCACAGGAGCCGTACGCGTGAAGGCGCTGGTCAAGGAGAAGGCGGAGCCCGGGCTCTGGCTGACGGACGTACCGGAGCCCCGGATCGGGCCCGCCGACGTGCTGATCAAGGTCCTGCGGACCGGCATCTGCGGCACCGACCTGCACATCCGGGCCTGGGACGGCTGGGCCCAGCAGGCGATCAGCACCCCGCTGGTGGTCGGGCACGAGTTCGTCGGAGAGGTCGTGGAGACCGGCCGGGACGTCACCGACGTCCAGGTCGGCGACCGGGTCAGCGGCGAGGGCCACCTGGTGTGCGGCAAGTGCCGCAACTGCCTGGCCGGGCGCCGCCATCTGTGCCGGGCCACCGTCGGCCTCGGCGTCGGCCGGGACGGCGCGTTCGCCGAGTACGTCGCACTGCCCGCGACCAACGTCTGGGTGCACCGCGTCCCGGTCGACCTGGACGTCGCCGCGATCTTCGACCCGTTCGGCAACGCCGTGCACACCGCGCTGTCCTTCCCGCTGGTCGGCGAGGACGTCCTGATCACCGGGGCTGGCCCGATCGGCCTGATGGCCGCCGCCGTCGCCCGGCACGCGGGCGCCCGCAACGTCGTCGTCACCGACGTCAGCGAGGAGCGCCTGGAACTGGCCCGGAAGATCGGCGCGACCCTCGCCCTGAACGTCTCCTCGGCCACGATCGCCGACGGACAGCGGGAGCTGGGGCTGCGCGAGGGCTTCGACATCGGCCTGGAGATGTCCGGCCGCCCCGAGGCCATGCGCGACATGATCGCCAACATGACGCACGGCGGCCGGATCGCCATGCTCGGCCTGCCCGCGCAGGAGTTCCCGGTCGACTGGGCCCGGATCGTCACCTCGATGATCACCATCAAGGGCATCTACGGCCGGGAGATGTTCGAGACCTGGTACGCGATGTCGGTGCTGCTGGAGGGCGGCCTCGACCTCGCCCCCGTGATCACCGGGCGCTACGGCCACCGCGACTTCGAGGCGGCCTTCGCGGACGCCGCGAGCGGTAAGGGCGGCAAGGTCATCCTGGACTGGACCGCGTAAGTCACCTGCTTTTCCTAGGAGCTTCAGTCATGTTCGACACCGTCCGCGACGACCTGCGCGCCACCCTCGACGAGATCCGCGCCGCCGGCCTGCACAAGCCTGAACGGGTCATCGGCACCCCGCAGTCCGCGACCGTCGAGGTCACCGCCGGCGGCCGCCCCGGCGAGGTCCTCAACTTCTGCGCCAACAACTACCTGGGCCTGGCCGACCACCCCGAGGTGATCGCCGCCGCCCACGAGGCCCTGGACCGCTGGGGCTACGGCATGGCCTCCGTCCGCTTCATCTGCGGCACCCAGGAGGTGCACAAGGAGCTGGAGGCGCGCCTCGCCGCCTTCCTCGGCCAGGAGGACACGATTCTCTACTCCTCCTGCTTCGACGCCAACGGCGGTGTCTTCGAGACCCTCCTCGGCGAGGAGGACGCGGTGATTTCCGACGCCCTCAACCACGCCTCCATCATCGACGGCATCCGCCTGTCCAAGGCCCGCCGCTTCCGCTACGCCAACCGCGACCTCGCCGACCTGGAGACGAAGCTCAAGGAGGCGTCCGGGGCGCGCCGCCGGCTGATCGTCACCGACGGCGTGTTCTCCATGGACGGCTACGTCGCCCCGCTGCGCGAGATCTGCGACCTCGCCGACCGCTACGACGCGATGGTCATGGTCGACGACTCGCACGCCGTCGGCTTCGTCGGCCCCACCGGCCGCGGCACCCCCGAGCTGCACGGTGTGATGGACCGCGTCGACATCATCACCGGCACCCTCGGCAAGGCCCTCGGCGGCGCCTCCGGCGGCTACGTCGCCGCCCGCGCCGAGATCGTCGCCCTGCTGCGCCAGCGCTCGCGCCCCTACCTGTTCTCCAACACCCTCGCCCCGGTGATCGCGGCGGCCTCCCTCAAGGTCCTGGACCTGCTGGAGTCGGCCGACGACCTGCGGGTGCGGCTGGCCGAGAACACCGCGCTGTTCCGCTCCCGGATGACCGAGGAGGGCTTCGACGTCCTCCCCGGCGACCACGCCATCGCGCCCGTGATGATCGGCGACGCGGCGAAGGCGGGCCGCATGGCCGAGCTGCTGCTGGAACGGGGCGTGTACGTGATCGGGTTCTCCTACCCGGTCGTCCCGCAGGGCCAGGCCCGCATCCGGGTCCAGC
The DNA here is from genome assembly GCF_051980735.1 of Streptomyces sp. SCPE 10. Taxonomy (NCBI): domain Bacteria; kingdom Bacillati; phylum Actinomycetota; class Actinomycetes; order Kitasatosporales; family Streptomycetaceae; genus Streptomyces; species Streptomyces sp. SCPE 10. The sequence goes on from NZ_CP197069.1 coordinate 6,572,877, forward strand.
TGTCCGCCGCGCACTCCACGGACGACGTCAACCGCGCGGTCGACGCGTTCATCGCGGCGCGCGCCGAGCTGGCGGCCTGACCAGGGCGTACGCCTTGCGATAATCGAGGCATGATCGAGGCACGGCGGCTCCACATCCTCCGTGCGGTGGCCGACCACCGCACGGTCACCGCGGCGGCCGCCGCGCTCTACCTCACCCCCTCGGCCGTCTCCCAGCAGCTCACCGCCCTGGAGCAGGAGACCGGCCACCGGCTGGTCGAGCGGGGAGCCAAGGGCGTACGGCTCACCCCGGCCGGCGAGATCCTGCTCAGCCACACCAACGCGGTCCTCGCCCAGCTGGAGCGCGCGGAGGCCGAGCTGGCGGCCTACGGTTCGGGCGAGGCCGGCACGGTCACCGTGGCCGCCTTCGCCACCGGCATCGCCCAGGTCGTGGCGCCCGCCGTGGCCCGGCTCGCCCGCACCGCGCCGGGCATACGCATCCGGGTCCAGGACGCCGAGGGCGACGCCAGCCTGCCGATGGTCCTCGACCGGCAGGTGGACGTGGCGGTGGCCGTCGAGTACCGGGGCGCACCGCCCGCCGACGACCCCCGGCTCACCCATGTCCCGCTGTACGCCGAGCCGTTCGACGCCGTCGTGCCCGTCGGCCACCGCCTCGCGGACGCCGCCGAGGTGCCCCTCGCCGAACTGGCCAAGGACCCCTGGATCGGGCCCTACCCCGGCAACCCCTGCCACGACGTGGTCGTCCTGGCCTGCGAGAGCGCCGGCTTCCAGCCCCGGCTCGAACACTCCTCCGACGACTTCCGGGCCGTCGTCGCCCTCGCCTCGGCCGACGCGGGCGTGGCCCTCGTGCCCCGCTCCGCCCTGCGCGGCATGGACCTCACCGATGTGATCGTCCGCCCGGTCGACGGTGTGGCCCCCACCCGCCGGGTCTTCGCCGCCGTGCGCCGGGGCGCGGAGGGGCATCCGCTGATCCGGCCGGTGCTGGAGGCGCTGGGCCGGGCCGCGGACGGCTCCTGACGCACCGGCCCGGGTGGACAGCCGCCCGACTGTCAGTGGCGGGGGCTACGGTGCGGAGCATGCCGGACGCAGCCGATGTACGCCGTATCGCCCTGTCCCTGCCGGACACCTCGGAGAAGACCGCGTGGCACATGCCCACGTTCCGGGTCGGCGGGAAGATGTTCGCGACCCTGCCCGAGGACGAGACGTCCGTCGCCGTGCGCTGCCCCAAGGAGGAGCGGGACGAACTGGTGCTGGCGGAACCGGAGAAGTTCTGGATCGCCGGACACGAGGCGCAGTTCGCCTGGATCCGGGCGCGGCTCGCGACGCTGGAGGACGAGGCCGAACTGCGGGACATCCTCGCCGACTCCTGGCGCCAGGCCGCCCCGCCCCGACTCCTGGACGCCCACCCGGAATTGGGCCTGCCGCCCACCCCTTGAAATACCGTGGGCGCGGCGGCCGGGGCCGTGGCATGATCCCGCGCGGACCGACACGGAGAGGGAGCCGGGATGACGGAAACGGGCTCACGACGGCGCGTACGCACGGCGGCCGGGACGGAAACCGGCCCCCGCGCCGGTGCCGGCTCCGTCTGGTCGCGGGACTTCGGCCTCTTCTTCGCCGCCCGGGCCGCCGCCCGCCTCGGGGACACGATGCTGCCCGTGGCGCTCGCCGCCGGCCTGCTCGAACACGGCTACGGCGCGGGGGCGGTGGGACTCGCCATGGCGGCGTCGACCGCGTCCTTCGCCGGCCTCGTCGTCTTCGGCGGGGTGATCGCCGACCGGTTCAGCACCCGCCGGCTGATGATCGGCGCCGATCTGGTGCGGGTCGTCACCCAGTCCCTCGCCGCGGTCATGTTCTTCACCGGCCACGTGCTGCTGTGGCAGCTCTGCGCCATCGGCTTCGTCAACGGCGTGGCCAGCGCCGTCTTCCAGCCCGGCGTGGCCAGCACGGTGCCCCGGCTGTCGGCCGACGTCCAGGGCGCCAACGGTGCGATCCGGATCGCCGAGTCCGTCGCCCAGCTCGCCGGCCCGGCCGTCGCGGGACTCCTCGTCGGCTTCGCCTCGCCCGGCGGCGTGTTCGCCGCGCACGCCGGGACGTACGCCGTCAGCGCCCTGTGCCTGCTGCTGCTCCGGCTGCCCCCGCTGTCCCCGGACGCGCTCGCCGCCACCGGCCGCGGCATGCGCGCCTTCCGGGCCGATCTGGTGCAGGGCTGGCGGGAGTTCAGGTCCCGGACCTGGCTGTGGGGCGTGATCGTCATCTGGGGCCTGTACATGATCGCCGTGGCCGGTCCGACCACCCCGCTGGTGGCCACCGAGGTGGTCCAGCAGCACGGCCCGCGCGCCTACGGGCTGGTCAACTCGGCCCTCGGGGCGGGCACCGTCGTCGGCGGCCTGCTCGCCCTGCGGCTGCGCCCGCGCCGGATGCTCAGGGCGGGCGCGTTCTCGCTGTTCCTCTTCTTCGGCTTCCCGGGCGCCGTGGGCCTCGGGCTCGGTGTGCCGGCCGTGGCGGCGGGGGCGGCGCTGGCCGGGGCGGGGATGTCCTTCTGGAGCGTCATGTGGGCGACCACCGTGCAGACGCAGGTCCCGTCCGACGTGCTCAACCGCATCCACGCCTACGACGTGGCCGGCTCCCTGGCCATGATGCCGGTCGGCCAGGCCGTCGCGGGCCCGGCGGCCGGCGCGCTGGGCGCCTCCCACGTCCTGCTGGTCTCGGCCGCGACCAGCCTGGTCGTCGTCGTCTTCCTGCTCGCCGTCCCCGCGATACGCGGCCTGGTGCGGGCGGACGCGAACCCCGCACCGGCTCTCACCCCCGGCCGCTGAGCACCGGCGGTCACCCGGCCCCGGGCACCGGCGCTCACCCCCGCACCGCGGCTCCCCGCCCGGCCCCCAGGAACCGGTCGATCCGCTCCCGCAGACCGTGCGCGTCCAGGCCGTGCGCGGCGGCGTGCTCCTCGACGGTGCCGTACCGGCGCAGCTCGCGGCGGCCCACGCCGAGGCCGAGGACGCGGTGCGGGCGGTCGGACAGGGCGTCGTTCACCGCGGCCGTCGACGTCCCGGCGAGATACGGCTCGACCAGCACCACGTCCGTGCCCGCCGCGTCGGTGGCCCGGCGCAGCGCGGCGACGTCGAGGGGGCGCACGGTCGTCGCGTACAGGACGCTCACGTCCAGGTCCCGGGTCGCGTCGAGTACCGCGTCCAGCAGCGGTCCGACGGCGATCACCACGCCGGACCGGCCCTCGCGCACCGGGACGAGGTGCGCGCCGTCGACCGGCCGGGCCTGCCGGTTGGACTGCACGGACAGCCGTACGTACACCCGGTCGTCGCCCGCGGCGACCGCGCGGCGCAGCAGGGTCTCGGCCTCGTCGGGGTGGCCCGGCACATGGACGGTCCAGCCGTCCAGGGTGTCCAGCAGCGCCACGTCGCCCGGGGCCATGTGGGTGAACCCGCCGGCCGGCCAGTCGTAGGAGGCGGCGGCGCTCACCAGGACCGCTCCGGTGTCCTGGTGCCCGAAGTCCAGTTTGACCTGTTCGAAGGGCCGCTCCACCAGAAAGCTGGCGAAGGTGTGCACGACGGGCCGCAGCCCGGTGAGCGCCAGCCCGGCGGCCGCCCCCACCAGCAGCTGCTCCCGGATGCCCACGTTGATCACCCGGTCGGGATGCCGGGCCATGGTGTCGTGGAAGGCGTCCTTGCCGATCTCGGCGAGGACGACCGCGACCCGCGGGTCCTCGTCCAGGAGGCGGGAGACGACGGGAGCGAAACGGTCGCGCATGGTGTCCATGGAGGTGTCGCCCTTTCAGGGTGCTTCGGAAGAGGGTGGGCGTGCCGGCGCCTGTCGCCGGATCCCGGCTCAGGCGTTCTTCGGCTCGACCCGGGCGACGACCGCGTGCGGCCGTCCCGGGTGCGCGGCGGTGAAGGCGTCGTACAGGGCCGTGTGGTCGCGCCCGTCGACGGTCACCGCGGACCAGCCGGCGGCCTCGAACCGGGCGGCGATCCCGCCGGGCCGGGCGTGGCTGGCGGAGGCGTTGTCCACCACCACGGTATGCAGCCTCTCCAGGCCGGCGGGCCCGGCGAAGGCGATGGCCTCGTGGTTGCTGCCCTCGTCCAGCTCGGCGTCCCCGATCAGCACCCAGACCGCCGGATCGGTGAGGCCCTGGGCCTTCAGCCCCAGCGCGGTGCCCACCGCGATGGGCAGTCCGTGCCCGAGCGACCCGCTGCCGATCTCGGCCCCCGGCACCAGCACGCGGTCCGGGTGGTGGCCGAGCGGGGAGTCGTACCCGCCGAACCCGGGCAGCCAGTCGACCGGCAGGAACCCCTTGGCGGCCAGCACCGCGTAGTACGCCATGGGCCCGTGCCCCTTGCTCAGCAGGAACCGGTCCCGCCCCGGGTCCGCGGCCCGTTCCGGCGTGGCCCGCAGCACCCGGTCGTACAGCACCCACAGCACATCGAGCGTGGAGGTGGCCGCGGGGCCGTGCTTCTCGTCCCCGGTCATCAGGCCCATCAGTCCGGTCAGGTCGTCGTAGCCGTGGGTGCGGTGGTCGTGCGCTGTGATCGTCATGCGTCCCAGCCTGCAACCTCGACCAAGCTTGAGGTCAACACCGTAAGTAGTGCGCGATCACCGACCCGAGTGCGGTATTGTTTCCCTGCGCGTTTCGCCAGGGGAAACCCCAGGTCAAACGGGCACCGGGACGTGGCGCAGCTTGGTAGCGCACTTGACTGGGGGTCAAGGGGTCGCAGGTTCAAATCCTGTCGTCCCGACTCGAAAGAGTCATGGATCAGGGTCGGCTTCGGAGACATTCGGGGCCGGCCCTTGATCGTTCTTGAGGGCCAGTCGGGGAGCGGCGTCGCCCTTGGCCGGCGTCGGGATGCGGCCGCGGGGCCCGAGTCTCCCAGGCGTCCCCAACGCCTATCCTGTTCCGCGTGGCTGAGTCCTGCCCACGGAGCTCACCAACCGCCTGTCGTTTCGGGTGGGTTGTACCCTTCGACCGAACAGAACCGTGCCGGGAGCGTCATGGTCCGTCCCTTCGACGTGCATGAGATCTACTCCGACGACCCGGCCGACTCGGTACGGTTCCCACTGCGACGGGCCGGTGGCTCACCGCAGAGCCTCGCCGTCACCTTGCTGGCCGACTACACGCTGCGCACCCGTGCGTCCGTCCCCTCGGCCGCGATCGTCGCGCTGCTGGGCGAGTTCGGCGTCACCCCGGCCGCGAGCCGAACCGCCATCAGCCGGCTGGCCCGCCGGGGCGTGCTGGAGAGCACCCGGCGGGGACGGCACAGTTCCTACCGCTTGAGCGACCCCGCCGCGGTCAACCTCTCCCTCTCGGGCCATTCGATCGTGGCGTTCACCGAGCGGGCCGAGCAATGGGACGGCTCGTGGACGATCATCGCCTTCTCGCTTCCCGAGGGCCGCAGCGCCGAGCGAAGGACGCTGCGAGGACAACTGCGCTGGCTGGGATACGTACCTCTGTACGACGGGCTGTGGCTGTCGCCGCGCCCCTTCACGACGAGGGCACGGGAGGAGCTGGCCGCGGTCGGCTCGGGATCGCTGACGGTTTTCCGGGCCCAGCATGTCGAGCTGGCCCAGACCGTCCACCGCGACCCGCTGGACGCCTGGGACGTCGCCGCCATCGCCGAGGAGTACACCTCGTTCATCGACAGATGGAGTCCGCTGCTGGAGAGGATCCGGTCCGGTGAGGTCGGCGGCGCCGAGGCGGTGTCCGCCCGTACCGAGGTGATGGACACCTATCGCCGCTTCCATGTCCTGGACCCGCTGCTGCCGATGCGCTGCATGCCGCAGGGCTGGCGACGGGTGGAGGTCCGCACCATCTTCGACGCCGTCTACGACGGGCTCGCGAAGACGGCCCAGGAGCATGTCCGAACGGTGGCGGCGTCGTCCTCGACAGGGCACGACGGCATCGGCGCGCACACAACGGGTGACATGCTCGCGGGAGTCTGGCGCGGGGAAGGGTGACGGCGCGTCGGAAACACGGGGTGCCGGCCCGCTCGCCTGTTGAGCCGGGGTACCACCCGGACCCGGAGCGGGCCATGTGCTCATGAGCGGATTGACGGCGTCCAGTCAATTGACGCTTTCCTGTCCCGTCGGTACCGTCACTGTCATATAAGCTCGCGAGTTCATGAGCCTCCCGGTGCATCGGCCTCCGGGCGTGGCCGGCACCCCGGTACGCAGCCCGGCGCCGTGGATCCGTGTCTCCTCCGACCAAGGGGCCGCGCGGTCGACCGCAGTCGCACCGGTCGTAGTCCGTCGCGCCCGCATCCCGGGCATGCCGAGCAGGCGGGCGTTCCCCGGCCGCCGGTTCGTCCGGCGTCCGCCAGGTGCCACCGGCGAACTCCAGGGAGTCAGCTGTGGAAATGCCACGCAAAGTGTCAGCGAGGCCGGCCGCCGTGTTGGCGGCGATCGGCCTTCTGCTGTCGGTCCTGGTCATGGCGACACCGGCCTCCGCGGCGTCCCTGACCCAGGTGACGAACTTCGGTGACAACCCCGGCAACATGCGGATGTACGTCTACGTGCCGGACACGCACACCGCGAAGCCGGCCATCGTCCTGGCTATGCACGGCTGCGGCGGCTCCGGCCCGGACTTCTACTCCGGCAGCGAGTTCGCGTCGCTCGCCGACCGGTACGGATTCATCGTCATCTATCCGACCGCCACACAGTCGGCGGGTTTCGGCAACTGCTTCGACACCTGGTCGGACGCGGCCAAGCGCCGCGGTGGGGGCAGTGACCCGGTCTCCCTGATCTCGATGGTCGACTATGTGGAGCAGCACTACAACGGCGACCCGAAGCAGGTCTTCGCCACCGGGAGTTCATCCGGCGGCATGATGACCGACGAGATGCTCGCCCTCTATCCCGACGTGTTCAAGGCGGGCGCCGCGTTCATGGGTGTTCCGTTCGGGTGCTTCGCCAACGCGGCGGACTATCCGCCCACGACCAGCAAGTGCACAGGCGGGAACATGACGAAGACCCCGCAGGAGTGGGGCGATCTGGTGCGGCAGGCCTACCCGGGATACGCCGGGCCGCGGCCGCCCCTCCAGCTGTGGCACGGAACCAGTGACACCCTCGTGCCGTACCAGCTGCTCCAGGAGGACATCAAGCAGTGGACCGACGTGTTCGGGCTGAGCCGGACACCGACGTCCACCGACACGCCACAGGCCGGCTGGACGCGGCAGCGCTTCGCCGACTCGTCCGGCACGGTGAACGTGGAGGCGTACAGCATCCAGGGTGCCGGTCACTCCCTTCCGTCGAGCGGGATGGCCGGGTACGCCATCCAGTTCTTCGGCCTCACCGGGAGCTCGGGGACCACCCCGCCGACCGGCGGGACCGGGTGCAAGGTGACCGCAGCGGTCAGCTCGTGGAGCACCGGACTGACCGAGAACATCACCATCACCAACACGGGCGGTTCCGCGGTGAACGGATGGTCGCTGAAGTTCACTCTCCCCGGCGGACAGGCGATCACCAACGGGTGGAACGCCTCCTACACGCCGTCGAGCGGCCAGGTGACCGCGACTAACGAGAGTTTCAACGGCGCGCTCGCTCCGGGGCAGTCCACGACGATCGGCTTCCAGGCCACGCACACCGGTGACACGGCCGCGCCGACGGGCTTCGTCCTCAACGGGGCGACCTGCGCCACAGGCTGACCCGACCGGCCGGACACCGAGAGTCCGCACTTGCGAATGTCATGAACTGATCAAATCGCCATGTTCGCCTACCCGAGGATCAGGACCTCCCATGCGCAGACGAAGTCTCAAGCACAGGAACCTCTTAGGGGTGTTCACCGCCGCGATCACCGTTCTGGTCGCGTTGGCGGCGATGCTCGTCGCCGCTCCGGCCCAGGCGGCCTCCAGCGGCGCCTTGAAGCACGCCGCTTCCGGACGGTGTCTGGACCTGCCGAACTCCACCACCACCGACGGTACCTACCTGCAGATCTGGGACTGCTCGGGCCAGTCCAACCAGCAGTGGACGCTGACCGACGGCAACCAGCTGACCGTGCTCGGCAAGTGCCTGGACGTGCCGAACCACGCCACCACGGCCGGTACCCAGCTGGAGATCTGGAGCTGCAACGGCGGCACGAACCAGCAGTGGCGGGTGAACTCCGACGGCTCGGTCGTCGCCACGGAGTCCGGGCTGTGCCTGGACGCGAAGGACAACGGCACCGCCAACGGCACGCGGGTGCAGCTGTGGACGTGCACCGGCAGCAGCAACCAGAAGTGGTCCGGCCTGTCCGGGGGATCCACGGGTGGCGGCGGCACCTGCACCCTTCCCTCGACGTACAAGTGGTCGTCGACGGGTTCGCTCGCGCAGCCGGCCAACGGCTGGGTCTCGCTCAAGGACTTCACCACCGTGACGTACAACGGCAAGCACCTGGTCTACGGGTCGAACGTGAACGGAACCTCGTACGGCTCGATGGCGTTCGCCCCGTTCACGAACTGGTCCGACATGGCGTCGGCCGGCCAGACCGGGATGAGCCAGGCCGCGGTGGCGCCCACGCTGTTCTACTTCGCGCCCAAGAACATCTGGGTCCTCGCCTACCAGTGGGGTTCCTCGCCCTTCATGTACCGCACGTCGAGTGACCCCACCAACGCCAACGGCTGGTCCTCGCCGCAGGCGCTGTTCACCGGCAGCATCCCGGGCTCCGACACCGGTCCGATCGACCAGACCCTCATCGCCGACGGCTCCAACATGTACCTGTTCTTCGCCGGTGACAACGGCAGCATCTACCGCGCGAGCATGCCGATCGGGAACTTCCCGAGCAGCTTCGGCTCCTCGTACACGACGGTCATGACCGACTCGAAGGCCAACCTGTTCGAGGCGCCCCAGGTCTACAAGGTCCAGGGCCAGAACCAGTACCTCATGATCGTCGAGGCGATGGGGGCGAACGGCCGCTACTTCCGCTCGTTCACTGCCTCCAGCCTGAGCGGTTCGTGGACCGCGCAGGGCGCCGGCGAGAGCACTCCCTTCGCGGGCAAGGCCAACAGCGGGGCCACCTGGACCAACGACATCAGCCACGGTGACCTGGTCCGCAACAACCCCGACCAGACCATGACCATCGACCCCTGCAACCTGCAGTTCCTCTACCAGGGCAAGTCGCCCAACGCGACCGGCAGTTACGACCAGCTGCCGTGGCGGCCGGGCGTCCTCACCCTCCAGCGCTGATCCACCCGGCGCACCGGTAGCACGCGACGGCACGGGGAGCCCCGGTCGCCCGCCGGCCGGGGCTCCTTCGGCGCGGCACTTCGGGGCGGTTCGCGACAGTCCCCCAACCGCCGTGTCCTCTCTGTCCTCAAGAAGGAGAACCCATGATGTTACGGATCCCGGGCGGAATGCGCCCACGAGCGATGCTGGCGGCCGCCGGTCTCGCCACCGCCGGCGTCGCCCTCCTGGCCGCGCCGCCGAGTGCCCATGCGGTGGACGCCGGGTCGCTGGGGGCCACGGCGGCGCAGTCGGGCCGCTACTTCGGCACGGCCGTACCCGCCGGCAAGCTCGGTGACTCGGCCTACACCGGCATCCTTGATCGCGAGTTCAACGCGATCACCCCGGAGAACGAGATGAAGTGGGACACGACGGAGCCGTCCCGCGGATCGTTCAACTTCGGCCCCGGAGACCAGATCGTCGCTCACGCGTCCGCTCACGGGCAGCGGATGCGCGGCCACACCCTGGTCTGGCACAACCAGTTGCCGAACTGGGTCGGTTCGATCACCGACGCGACCACGCTGCGCAGTGTGATGGACAACCACATCACCACCGAGATGACCCACTACAAGGGCAAGATCTACGCCTGGGACGTGGTCAACGAGGCGTTCGCCGACGACGGCAGCGGCCGGCAGCGCAGCTCGGTGTTCCACAACGTGCTCGGCGACGGCTTCATCGAGGAGGCCTTCCGCACCGCCCGGGCGGCCGACCCCGCGGCCAAGCTCTGCTACAACGACTACAACATCGAGAACTGGTCCGACGCCAAGACCCAGGGCGTCTACAACATGGTCAAGGACTTCAAGTCCCGCGGCGTGCCCATCGACTGCGTCGGCTTCCAGAGCCACTTCGGCTCCAGCGGACCGCCCGCCAGCTTCCAGACCACTCTGGCCGACTTCGCGGCCCTCGGCGTGGACGTCCAGGTGACCGAGCTCGACATCGCCCAGGCGTCCGCCACCGCCTACTCCAACGCCGTCAAGGCGTGCATGAACGTCTCCCGCTGTACCGGGATCACCACCTGGGGCATCCGGGACAGCGACTCCTGGCGCTCCGGGGACAACCCTCTCCTCTTCGACGCCAACGGCAACAAGAAGCCGGCCTACAGCGCTGTGATCACGGCCCTCGGGGGATCCTCGACCGGAGGTGGCGGGGGGTCCACCGGTGCGCTGCGCGCGGTGAGCGCGGGCCGGTGTCTCGACGTGCCGAACTCCTCGACGACCGCGGGGACCAACCTGCAGATCTGGGATTGCAACGGGCGGGCCAACCAGACCTGGTCCGCCACCTCCGCCAACCAGCTGACGGTCTTCTCCGGTGACTCCCAGCGCTGCCTGGACGCCTACGACAACCAGACCACTCCAGGCACGAAGGTGGACATCTGGCCGTGCAACGGCGGTGCGAACCAGCAGTGGAGGCTCAACTCGGACGGCACCGTCACCGGGGTCCAGTCCGGACTGTGCCTGGACGTCACGGGAGCGGCCACCGCCAACGGCACCGGCGTCGAGCTGTGGACCTGCAACGGCCAGAGCAACCAGAAGTGGACCCTCGGCTGATTCCGACGTGACGGCAGCCGTCGCCCGGTCCGGAGACCCTTGCGCCGGCGCGGTGGCGGTACCCCTGCGGACCGCCTCCGCGGCCCGGTGACCAGTCGGCTCTGCCCCGATCACGGGACAGAGCCGACTGCCTTACGGACCCAGGGGCGTCGTGCTTTGGAGATCGTCCACTCGTCGTGGAGCGGACGGGAGGGCCGGGCGCACCGAGACGACCGGCCCCTTCGGGATCAGTAGTGGATCCACTGCTGGTTGCTGCCGCCGTTGCAGGTCCACAGCTCCAGCAAGGTGCCGTTGGCGGTGCCGTTGCCGGTGGCGTCCAGGCACAGGCCGGACTGGTTGCCGGTGATCGTGCCGTCGGCGTTGAACGTCCACTTCTGGTTGCCGCCGCCGTCGCAGGTGTAGATGTCCACCTTGGTGCCGGGGCTGGTGCCCTGCCCCGCCGCGTCCAGGCAGTCGCCGCCGTAGACGCGCAGCTCACCGGCCGAGGTGGTGGTCCACTGCTGGTTGCCGCCGCCGTTGCAGTCCCACAGCTGCACCTGGGTCCCGTTGGCCTGGGACTGGTTGGGCACGTCCACGCAGCGGCTGGAGCCGATGCCGGTGATCGGTCCGCTCGTGCCGCCGCCCCCTCCGCCCTGGCCGGGGGTGATGGACAGGTTGTCGAACTGCGCCGTCTCGCCCTGGCCGGTGGCGTAGCCGACCTGTCCGCCCGCGTAGCCGTGGTCGTCGGCCGAACCGACCTTGGTGCCGTCGACGGAGGCGGTGATGGTGCTGCCGGAGAAGCCCAGGGACAGGGTGTGCCACTTGCCGGTGCCGATCGCCGCGGTCGTTCCGTGGGCCAGCGTGGTCGAATCGCCACCGGTGCCGGTGCGCAGGAGCGACCAGGCCCCGGTGTCGCTCACGCGCAGGTGGTAGGCGTTCAGGCCGGCCGCCCCGCTGTAGCTCTGCGTGTTCGCGCGGCCGAGGAGTTCGGCGTAGCCGGGCTTCTCGAGCAGTACGTCGGAGGAGACGGTGTAGTTGCTCCAGCCGAGGTCTCCGAGCATGCTGTGGGGATCGGTGAGCGGGTCCCAGGTGATCGGTGCCTGTGCGCTCATCTGCCGCACGCACTTGCCGCCGCGTCCGCCGCCGCAGGCCGCGACCTCGAAGGCGCCCTGCCAGTCCATGAGGTACTTGGCTTCGGCACCGGTGGTGTAGCCGTCGAAGTCGTCGCTGTAGGGCAGGCTCATCGAGTGCTGGGCCGGGCCGGCGGCCGTGCCCTTGCCCTGGCCGGTGGTGGTGGTGATCGTGTAGACACGGCCGGGCTGCACGGTCAGGCTGAAGCCGCCGTTCGAGGGCGTGATGTCCGTGGTGTGGACGAAGTAGTCGGCGGCGTTGGCGGAGTTGACATTGGTCGACCACACGTGGACGGTACCGGTGGACAGACCGCCGGTGACGTTGAAGTTCAGCGTCTGGGCGCCGGTCGCGTCCATGGTCTCGATGACCGTGGAGTAGTCGGACCTGTTCGTGGACTTCAGCGAGACGTAGCTGCCGTTGCCGCGGCTGCCGCCGATGTAGCCGCTGGAGGAGTCGAGGTACTGCCAGCCGGGAGCGGTGAACTGGGTGGTCTGCGCCGTCACCCAGGCGTTCTTGCCGATCGCGTAGTAGCCCGACCACGGCTGAGGGGTGAGCGCGAGACCCATGGTGGGGTACGGGAGGTTCGGCGTGAGCGCGGCCACCACGGGCCAGTTGAGGTACGCGGTCATCCTGCCGTCGATGTAGCCGCGGTTGATGCCTCGGGCCATCGCGTTGGCACCGGCGTTGTAGTCGTCGGAGCCGTTCTCGCTGGCCCACAGCTGCTTGCCGGACGAGGTGGCGGACGACGGAACACCGCAGTCGGTCTGCGCGGAGCGGTAACCGCAGGGGTAGTGGGTGCCGATGATGTCGACCGAGGAGGCGAAGGCCGAGTCGGAGTTCACGTCGTTCGCGATGGACCAGTCGGAGTCGGCTCCGACGATCTTGACGCTGCCGTAGCCGTTGCTGTCGAGCGCCGCGCGCAGTCGCTCGTACCAGGAGACGTTGTAGCCGCGCTCGTTCCATCCGCCCAGATAGTCGATGGTCAGCCGGTGCTGCTTGGCGCAGCCCAGCCAGTCGACCAGGTAACTGATCATGTCGGAGGACCAGAAGTTGCCGTTGCCGATCCAGCCGGGCGCCCCCCAGGCGAGGCCGTACAGCTTGATGTTCGGGTTGCGTGACGTGGCCTGTTCCATCAACCACCACTCGTAGCCCCGGTCGCAGTTCAGGTCTCCCCGCGTGTGCTCGTGGCTCGGCTCGGCGCCCGAGGTGGAGTTGGTGTCACCTCCGATCTCCGTCTTGAGGATCTGCAGGGAGGCGCCGTAGCCGGGCCGGAAGAGGTAGTCCAGGATCTGGCTTCGCTGCGGCTCGGGATAGTCGATCAGGAGACGGCTGTTTCCGCCGCCACCACTGATCGCGCCCACGCCGTCGAACGTGCGGCCCGTGGAAGAGCCGTTGATCGTGATCGCGGTGGCCGCCTGGGCGGGTTCGGCGACACCGGCGACCATGCCGCCGGCGGCCAGGAGGAGGCCGACGAGCACGGCCGTCGACGTGCGTAAGCGCCGGAGCAACCGGCTGAACGCTGACATGGCGGGGTTTCCTTTCGCGGGGGGTTGGTGGCGTGCCGGTGGCGGGCGGCCCTCCGGGCCGGCCGGAGGACCGCCCGCCTGGTGTCGCAGGCGCGGCGCGGTGTCAGCGGTAACCGGCCGCGGTGATGTCGGACTGCACCGCGTTGTCCGTGGCGTCGGAGGGATATCCCGCGACGATCGCCCCTTCGTAGAAGGTGCCGGCGCTCAGGTTCGCGCCGCCGCCGGGCTTGCAGCAGTCGCCGCCGCTGCCCAGCACGATGGCCCCCTGCTTCTTCATGGGGCTGTATCCGCTGGGCAGTCCGCCGTTCCACACCGTGGTGAGTCCGCCGGACTGTGCGTCACCGCCCTTGAGGGCGAATCTCGAGGTGCCGTTGTTCTTCAGCATCGCGGTGACGAACTTGCTGGTGAAGGCACGCTGACCGGTGTTCCAGGACTGGCTGCCGCCGGAGTACAGGCCCCATTCGAGGTCCGCCTGGACCCACGGCCCGCTGCCCGAGCAGCCGCCGAACCAGCACTCGGTGCCGAAGTTGATCGCGTCCATGGCGCCGGCGGCGTCGGCGCTGCGGGTCGTCTCGCTGTTGCCGTAGTCGAAGCAGCAGCCGTTGTTCACGTGGGTGCCGCTGGTGACCATGTAGGCGCCCTCGGGCGCGCTGCCGGTCGGTACACCCGTCAGATGGCCGTCCCGCCAGTAGCTGTTGCCGGGATTGATGTACAGCGAGTAAGCCTTGGTGCCGCCGGCCGTGAGAGACTCCGAGGTCGCCTTCGCCGGGCTGCTCTGACTCGACCCGGGGACCTGTGCCGAGCCCTGGTACCAGAGGTCGTTGCCGTGCCCGGACTGGTCGTGGACCATGGTGATCACGCAGGTGGTGCCCGAACAGAACGAGTCCTGCGCCGCCGCGTCGGCGTAGCCGCCGGGCGTCCGCACACCGATCTCCTTCGTCGCGTTGTCGGACGAGCGCCTGACCTGGTACAGGCTGCCGCTGTACGAGCCGTAGAGGGCGCGGACCGTACTGTGCGCGGCCACACAGGGGGTACCGCCCGCGGCGTAGATGTCGCAGGAGTGCGAGCCGCCTGTCGGCGGAGGCGTCGTCGACGACGTGCTCCACTTCTGGTTGCTCTGGCCGTTGCAGGTCCACAGGACGACGGCGGTCCCGTTGGCGGTGGCGGCGCCGTCGACGTCCAGGCACAGCCCGGACTGCACTCCTGTGACGGTTCCGTCGGAGTTGTGCCGCCACTGCTGGTTGGCCTGGCCGTTGCAGGTCCAGATGATCACCTGGGTCCCCGGCGTGGTGCCGGAGTCGGAGGCGTCCACGCAGCGGGTACCGCCCATGGTCCTCAGCTCGCCGGACGAGGTGAACTCGAACGCCTGGTTCGCTTGGCCGTTGCAGTCCCAGATCTCAAGAGTGGTGCCCGCCGTGTCGACGCCGCCCTTGACGTCGAGGCACCGTCCTGAGGCCGGGCTGACGAGGGGTACGGCTGCCGCGGACGCCGGCGCCGGCCAGGTCAGCGCGGCCGACAGCATCGTGGCCAGCAGTGCCAGCACGCAGGTGACGGCAGCCGTCGGGAAGCGGCGTCTGCTCGCCGCTTCTTTCCGGGGGGAGACGGGTAACGGATACATGGTCCTCTTCCTCGGGGATCGGCGGGATGAAGGGCGGACGCAACCGGAGGATCAGGGGGCGGCGGGGGAGGTGCGGCCCTCCTGGGGAGCCGGCCGGTGATCAGCCGCGGGTCCATTTCTGGTTGGCGGCTCCGGTGCACTGCCACAGCTGGACCGTGGTGCCGTTGGCGGTGCCGTTGCCGTCGGCGTCCAGGCACAGACCGGATCTGGCGTTGGTGACACTGCCGTCGGAGTTGAGGTTCCACTGCTGGTTGCTGCCGCCGTTGCAGTCCCAGATGATCGCCCGGGTCCCGTTCGCCGTGCCGTTGGCCTCGTCGTCCAGACACTTGTCGCCGTAGACGCGCAGTTCCTTGGCGCCGGTCGGCGTCCACTGCTGGTTGGCGCCGCCGTTGCAGTCCCACAGCTCGGTCCCGGTGCCGTTGGTCCGGCTGAGGCCGGGGACGTCCAGACAGCGGTTGGCGTTGCCGTTGCGCAGCGCGCCGGCCTGGCCCCCTCCGGTGGCACCGCCGCCGTAACCGGCCGCGGTGACGGCGGCCTGCACCGCGTTCTCGGTGGCGTCCGACGGGAAGCCCGAGGTGACGGCGCCCTCGAAGAACTCGCCCTGCCCGGACACGCTGTTGTCACCGCCCGTACCCAGCAACAGGGAGCTGTCGGTCTTCATGGGCGAATATCCGCTCGGTAAGCCCCCGGAATAGGTGGTGGTCAGCCCACCGCTGGTGGCGTCCCCGTATTTCAGCGTGAAGTTGCTCGTCCCGTTGTTCTTCTCCCAGGCGCTGACGAAGGGATGGTGGACGCCCTGGTTGTTCGGGTCCTTGTTGGAGCCGCTCCCGGTGTGGAACATGCCGTTCTCCAGGTCGGCCTCGACCCAGGGGCCGGTGCCGACGCAGTTGCCGAACCAGCAGGCGTTGCCCCAGTAGATGGCGTTCATGGTGGCGTTGCCGGTGTCCGTGTGGGTGTTCTCGCCGCTGCCGTAGTCGAAGCAGCACCACTGGTTGGTGTTGTCGGAGGAGGTCACCATGTAGATGCCCTCGGGCTGCGCCCCGGTGGGGGCCCCGTTGGCGTGGTCGATCCGGTACCCGACGCCGGGCGTCACCTTGACACCGAAGACCTGGTGCCCGCCCGCGGTGACGGGCAGGGCCGCGGCGTCGGCACCCACGTCGGCCCCGTTGGCGCCGGGGCCCTTCCAGTAGCCGCCCCAGGAGATGGGCAGGTCGTTGTGCCGGCCGGTCTGGTCGTAGATCTTGCTGATCACACAGGAGGTGCCGGCACAGAAGGACGTCTGGGCCGACGCGTCGGCGTATCCGCCGGCGGACAGCAGACCCACGTCGTGGTAGGCGTGGTCGGAGGCACGCTGGACCTGGTACAGCGGTCCGTCGTAGGCGGCGAGCAGCGCCCGGGTCGTGGAGTGCGCGGCGATACAAGGGGTGCCGCCTGCCGCGTAGAGGTCGCAGGGCAGCGATGACGCCGCGGCCGCCTTGACCTCCGCCGTCCGCGCGGTGGCATCGCTCGCGTCGGCCCGGCCGCCGGAGAACACGGCCGCCATCGCGAGGATCAGCAGGAACACGGTGAGGGGTCTGGTGCGGCGTAATCCGGTGGGGAGGAAGGACCTGCTGTCGGGCATGGAAACTCCTGTAAAGGAGAGGGAGGGGGGAACCACGACGTCCACACGGGTGGCACCGGGACCGGGCGTACACGCGTATGGGCGCCGCCGGGCGACGAGCGGGGGATCGATGTGCCGGCGCCGGGCCGGGCTCCGGGGTCGGTGCCCGGCCCGGCGGTCCCTACGGGCGTTCCGTCAGCCTCAACTCAGGCTCCACCGCTGGTTGTCCTGCCCGTTGCACGTCCACAGTTCGGCCAGGGCCCCGTTGGCGGTGGAGGCTCCGGTGACGTCCAGGCAGAGTCCGGACTGGACTCCGGTGATGGTGCCGTCGGAGTTGATCCTCCACTGCTGGTTGGCCTGGCCGTTGCACTGCCAGATCTCCACCTTGGTGCCGGGGGCGGTCTGGTTGTCGTAGGCGTCCAGGCACATCTGGGAGCTGCCCGAGTAGACGGTCAGCTGCTGGGACGAGGTGTGCGTCCAGAGTTGGTTGGCTCCGCCGCCGCACGTCCAGATCTGGACCTGGGTGCCCGCGGTGGTGGCCGAGTCGGGTACGTCGAGGCACTTGCCCGCGCCCACTGCGTGGATCTCGCCCGTGGTGGTTCCGCCGCCGGTACTGCTGCCCCCGGACATCCGGTACATGACAACCCCATGTGCCGGGACCGACGCGCTGATCGTGCCCGAGGTGGTCGACGTCGCCCCGGACCACAGGTCGGTCAGCGTGTAGCCGGCGGCGCCGGTCTTGCCGACCGCGTTCGCGGTGGTGCTGATGGTCGCGGTCGATCCGGTCTCGTTGAACAGCACGACGGACACGTCACCGTTCGCGAGCGGTTTGGCCAGGACGTCCAGGCCGTTCGACGAGGACACCATGGTCCCCTGCCTGCCCAGCGAGTCCTGGTCCACCGCGATCACACGGGAGTTGGTGTAGGTGGCCAACGTGGTGGCGGAGGCGGAGGTCAGGTTCGTGCCGGCGATGAGCGGGGCCGCCATCTCCGCCCACAGGCTGAACTCCGAGCGGGCCTCGGTGTCCGACAGGCCGCTGTTGCCGACCTCCAGCATGTCCGGGTCGTTCCAGTGGCCGGGGCCGGCGTAGGAGGCCAGGCCCACGTTGGAGTGGAAGATCGAGAGCATGCTGGAGTAGCTCGCGTTGATGTCCCCGGTGGTGCGCCAGCTGTTGCCGACGTTCGCGCCCCAGGTCCACACGTTGTCCTGGCCCCAGTTGCACAGGCTGTACAGGATGGGCCGGCCGGTCGCGGCGAGGGCGTCGCGCATCGCGGTGTAGCGGGTCTGCGCGGCCACCCCGTTGTTGTTGCAGTTGTCGTACTTCAGGTAGTCGACGCCCCAGGAGGCGAAGGACTGGGCGTCGGTGGTCTCGTGGCCGAGGCTGCCGGGATAGCCGGCGCAGGTGGCGGTGCCGGCGTCCTCGTAGATGCCCAGCTTGAGACCGAGCGAGTGGACGTAGTCGGCGGTCCCCTTGATGCCGTCCGGGAACTTCGCCGGATCGGGAACCAGCCGGCCCGAGGAGTCGCGGGAGTGCGTCATCCAGCAGTCGTCGATGTTGACGTACGTGTAGCCCGCCGCCTGCATGCCGTTGGTGTGCATCGCCTGCGCGGTGGACTTGATGAGCGACTCGGAGACGTTGCAGCCGTAGGCGTTCCAGTCGTTGAACCCCATCTGTGGCGTCAGTGCCAGGCCGTTGCCCAGCGCGGCCGCGGGCTGGGCCGTGCCGACGGTGACCAGGGGAAGTGCGAGCGCGAGAAGGGCGCCGGCCGCTGTGAGCGCTAACATCCGCGACCGGCGCGCCAGATGACGCAGCCTTCGCCGTGCGGGGGGAATGTGTGCGGGCATCGTCCGTGGACCTCCGGATGCGGGTTGCTCGTGGGGGTGGAACCGGTGGGGCGCATGGGGTGGTTCACCCGGGCACCCGCGCACGCGCGGGAGCCGGGCCGGTTCACCGTCGGAAGGCGTGGCGCGGTCGGTCGGCTCCAGGACGCGCCGGGGCCGTCCGCTGCCCTCGGGGCCAAGTCGGCCTTCCTCGAGGTGGGAGCGTCCAACGGTCACACCTCTACGGTCGGCACTCACGAACTCCCGGAGGACGTGATCACACGTGTCGCTCTCCGACGGAAAGTGTTCGTAATTCCAAACGCAATGTTTGCTGTTGTTGAAAAGGAGGCTGACACACAGCGGGGGCGGACTCAAGGGTCTGGACGGCATTGCCGTGGGCTTGCGCGAGGAGGTCTGGATTTACCCCCGGGTGCAGGGCGCCCTGGGGACCGCGGACCCGTGAGCGTGCGGGTGCGCGAGGACCCGGGGCGGTGCCGCTTCCGGCTTCGTGGCGGTGTCGCGTAGGGCCGCGGGGCGAGGGGTAGGGGACGGGGGTGAGGACGGCGGGGGAAGAGGGGCTGGAGGCCTCGCGGGTCGCGGAGGTCCTGGTGGCCGGGCAGGGCGGTCCGCCCGGGCGGCGCGGGTCCGGGTACCGGGTCGGGGACCGCTGGGTGCTGACGGCCGCGCACGTCGTGGCGGGCCGGGAGACGGTGGTGCGGGTCCGGTTCGACGCGGACCTGCCGGGGGAGTGGGGCGCCGACGCCCGGGTGGTGCTGTGCGCCCCGGCCGCCGATGTGGCGCTGCTGGAGATCACGGCCGTACCGGACGGCCGGGGCGCCGTCGAGCCGCCCCGGTACGCCGCCGTGCCCGACGCGGACGTGGTCCTCGCCTTCAGCGCCATGGGGTTTCCCCGGTTCAAGCTGCGGGAGGACGCCGGGGCCGGCGCGCCCGGCCGGTACCGGGACTCCTGCCATGTCGCCGGCTCGGTCTCCGTGCTGTCCAACCGCCGTGAAGGCACCCTGGAGTTGGCGGTTTCGGTGCCGCCCGGCGACAGCGAACCGCATCGCTCCCCCTGGGAGGGCATGTCGGGTGCGCTCGTGTGGTGCGGGGGCGCGGTGATCGGCATGGTGAGCGCGCACCACCGTTCCGACGGCCTGGGCAGGCTCGCGGCGGCCCGGGTGGAGCGCTGGTACGACGCGCTGGCCCCGGCCGAACTGGCCCTGCTCCGGCGCTGCGCCGGCCTGCCCCCGCGCGAGGCGCTCGGCACCGCCGACGGGAGCGCGGGACGCCGCCCGGTGACCGGCCTCGCGGGGCTGCCCTCCGACCTTCCGCTGCGCGAACTGGCCGAACTGGTGGACGCGTTGACGGCCGTACCGGCACTGCGCGGCGGCACCGGCATGGGACTCGTCCTGGACGGCATCAGCGACCGGGTGGCGGCCAACAGCCCCCGTGACCCCCGGCTGCGGATAGACGTCTACGGCATCGTGCGCACCTGTCTGCGCTACCCCGGCACCCTCGACCAACTACTCGAAGCCGTACGCCTGTTGGAAGGCCCCTCGGTCGAGATGGACCGGGTGGACGACGCGGCGGCCCGACTCGCCCGGCATTGCGGCTGACTCGAACTCGCGGGCCCCGACAGGTCGCAGGGTTGCGGGCCGTGCGGCGCTGGGTCATGCTGGTCGAGACATCGGTAATGCATAACTGGTAGGTACGGGAGGGGACTTGGCAGCCGTGGAGCATCCGATGCCTGCCATCGAGTCCGGCCTCGTCGATCTCTCGGGCATCTCCCTCGAAACACTGCGCTCCATGGACGGCGGCACGTTCACCGAGTCCCTGGAGCAGCTGCTGCACCACATCGACGGCCCGCAGGCCATCACGGTGTCATACAGCCCGTCCCGCTTCGACTGAGCGACGAGGTGATCAGCAGGGTGCTGTGGGGGACACGTGGCCGCTGATGCCACGACCACGGGGGAACAGACGGCGGAACACCTCCCGTTCCACCGGCTTTCGGCAGCAGGTGTCCGGGCCCTCGCCCACGGCGAGGGCGACGGCGCGGTCATCGCGGAACTGCTGCGCGCCGAACGCAGCCGCAGGCTCCTGCTGCTGAGGGCGCTGCGCAACGGACTCGACCGGGGCGGCGCGCGACCGCAGGACCTGGCCTGGTTCGCCGAGGCCTGGGACCTGCTGGAACACGCCCAGCGGCAGGCCCCCGAGGTGTGCGAGGACGTGCTGATGTCCCCGAACACCGGCATGTGGGTCTCGCTCGCCGTACGCCGCATCCGGGGCCGCCCCTACGAGGACGCCCCGCACTGGGTCGTCCTCGGCCATCTGGCCGCGCTCGCGGCGGCCGTCGCGGCACGGGCCGGGCTGGACTTCTCCATCACCGTGCCGGTACGGCGCGGACTGGTGCCGCTGCCCACCCTGGGCTGCGCGGTGCTGGACGCCCCCGAGCCCTGGGGCACCGCCCGGGTCACCGGACGCGAGGGGCGGCTGTGGGTCACCGGGGCGGCCGGCGAGGTCGAGGTCCCCGCCGACCGGGAGCGGCACGAACGAGACTGGATACCGGTGCGCCGCACGACGCTGGAGGCCGGGCCACGCACCAAGACCCTGGTGCTGGAGGAGCTGGACCCCTACCGGACGTTCCCCCACCCGAGCCGGCCCAGCCTGCTGCCCCCGGCCGAGGCGGCGTACTGGGAGTCGCTGCTCGCCGAGGCCTGGCGGATCCTGCTGCGCGACGAACCGGGGAGCGTCGAGGCGATGCGGACCGGACTGATGTCGGTGGCGCCGACACCCAGGAGAGAAAGGTTTCGGCCGCACAGCAGCACGGCCGGTGACGCGTTCGGCGGGGTCACGGCGTCCCGGCCGGACGACGCCGCCCAGCTCGCCGCGACCCTGGTGCACGAGTTCCAGCACACCAAGCTGGGCGGGCTGATGCACCTGGAGCAGCTGAGCGAGGCGGCAGACCCCGAGGGGCCGGACACCCTGCTGTACGCACCCTGGCGCGACGACCCGCGCCCGCTCGGCGGACTGCTCCAGGGCATCTACGCCTTCTTCGGCGTGACCCGCTTCTGGCGCGCCCACCGGCACACCGCGGACCCGGCCTACGCGCCCCTCGCGCACTTCGAGTTCGCGCTGTGGCGCGCCCAGGTGTGGGCCGCGCTGACCGCGGTGCGCGGGCACGAGCGGCTGACCCCGCTCGGGCGGTACGTGGTCGAGTGCCTGACCGAGCGCTGTGCCGGGTGGCTGGCCGAGGAGGTGCCCGCGACGGAGCTGCGGCTGGCGCAGGAGGCGGCCGACGACCACCGGGCACGCTGGCGGGCCCACCATCTGCGGCCCCCGGCCGAGGCGGTGGAGGCGGCGGTCCGCGCCTGGCACCGCGGCGATCCCCGCCCGCCGTCCGCCCTCGCGGCACCGCCCGTCCTGGTCCCCGACCCCGCGGTTCGCTTCATGGACGGCGCCGCGGTCCTGGCCCGGCACCGGCTCGGCGATCCGGACGGGGCCTGGCGCGACCCTGGGGGTCCCGGGGCGGTGGTGGGCGCCGACCCGGCCGAGGTGCTGCTGGCCCGCGACGACCACGCCAGAGCGCGTGCCGCCTTCGCCGCCCGGCTGTCGGGCGGGGACGCGCCCGTGTCCGCGTGGGCCGGTCTGGGCCGTGCCCTCGCGCACGACCCGGCCCACCGGGCCGCCGCCCGGCTGCTGCTGCGGCACCCCGAACGCGCCCGCGCCGTCCACGACGCCCTGCGCTCACCGACCGGCCACCGCGCGGACCCGGTACGCCTGGCGTCGTGGCTGGGCGCCTGACGGTTCCGTCCGCGTGGCCGTCCGGTTCGGGCGAGTCCCGGCCCCCTTGCGGCGCGCTTGGCGGGTCCCGTCCGCGTGCCCGTCCCGCTTGGGTGAGTCCCGGCTCCCGTGGTGGCGTGCCGGAACCGCGGACGCCGGGCGCGGTCCGTGACCGGGCCCGGCCTCCGTCACGCCGGCCGGCGGGGCGCCGCCCCGCGCGGGCTCACAACGGCAGCGGGTCGATGTCGCAGTTGGCTCGCTGGCGGTCGCGGAACTGCACCGTGGCCGGGTGGCGGGTGCCGGAGTCGGACTGGAGGCGGGGGGCGTCCAGTACTCGCTCCATGCGGGCCAGGGTGTCCTCGCGCAGCACCGTGTACGCGGCGTCCTCGCCGAGCGCGAGGAGGTCGAGCGACAGGTTGGCCGCGCAGGCCAGCGTCGTCGGGTGGTCCTCGCCGTACGCGACCCGGCACAGGGCCAGGGTGTCCTCGTCCCGGCGCCGTGCCTCCTCGGGCCGGCCCAGCGCGGCGAGATCGCTCGCCAGGTTGATGGCGCAGACGAGGGCCAGCGGGTGGCCCGCGCCGAGCCCGTCGGCGAGCGCGGCGAGCGCCGCCTCGTCCAGCCGCCGCGCCTCCTCGGGCTGCCCGAGCAGCCGCAGGGTGACGGCGAGGTCGACGTCCGCGGACAGGACGTGCGGGTGGTGCGGGTCGTAGATCTGCCGGTAGCCCTCGCACGCCTTGACGCCGCGGGTGCGGGCGGCCTGGAGATCGCCGTTCTGCCGCAGCGCCATCGACAGCGCCAGCGCCGCGGCCAGCGACTGCGGGTGCGTCTCGCCGTAGCGGCGGGTGAACTGGGCGTACGCGTCGGTGGCCAGCTCCAGGGACCGCGCGTGGTCGCCCGCCTTGCGGGAGGACTCGCTGAGCTGCCGCTTGGCCTCGATCGTCGCCGGGTTGCCCTGGCCGAACACGTTCTGGTAGGCGCTGAGCATGGACTCGTGCAGCGCGCGGGCAGCGACGTAGTCCCCGGTCTCGCGCACGTCGATGGCCACGTGCATCTCGGAGTGCAGCGTCCGCCGGTCCTCCCGGCCGTACAGACGCAGCTTCAGCGCCAGGGTGCTGCGGTCGAGTTCGAGCGCCCCCTTGAAGTCACCGACCAGGCGCAGACTCACACAGAGGTTGTGGGCGATGTTGAGCGTGGTCGGGTCGTCCTCGCCGAACGCCCGGTGCGCCCGCTCGTACGCCGTCCGGTCCAGCTCCGCGGCGGTGGCGAACCTGCCCTCCACCCGGCGCACGGCCGCCTCCAGCTGGAGCGCGTCGAGGGCGTCCTCGCGGTTGTCCTCGCCCTCGGCCGGGGCGGTGCGCTCGTACACCTCCCTGAGGTGGAGCACCAGCCGGGCCGCGTCGTCGAACCTGCCCACCACCCAGTACATGAAGCACAGCCACTGCCCCATCAGCAGCGTCTGCTGGTCCTCCTCGCCGAAGATCTCCAGCCAGGACCGCCACGCCTGCTCGGAGAAGTCCAGCGACACGTCGTGGTCGCCCCACCAGTACAGGTACTCGGCGATGTTGCGCACGAGCTGCCGCACCCAGGGCTGGTCGGAGCGGATCGCGCCGGCGGCGATGACATGGCTGTACAGCTCGGCGTACCGGGGCCAACTCGACGGCTCCATCGGCGCCTTGGGGTCGGCGGCGGCCAGCAGGGTGTGCGCCCCGTGGCGCATCCGGGCCTGCTCCTCGGGCGTCATCCGGTTGTTGAGGACGAGCTGCACCAGGCGGTGCATCTCGATGGAGTTGGTCCGGTGGTCGATCCGGGCCAGCGAGTAGCGGTTCACCTCTCTTATGGCGCGGGCCAGCCGCATCGGGTCGTTCAGCGCGGCGTCCAGCTCGGGGAAGATGCTGCTGTTGCCGAGGCCGGAGAAGATCGACCGGGAGATCGGGTCGGGCGCGAAGTAGGAGCACAGCTGGAGCAGCCGCAGCGCGGCCGGGCTGCGGGTCTCCAGGTGGTCCAGGGAGACGTTCCAGGCCGCGGCGACGGGCAGTTGGTAGTCCGGCGGCGGGGCGACCTCGAGCAGTTCCATCCGCTTGCTCTCGAACAGCCGCAGGTACTCGGAGGCGGGCATCCCGGTCTCCGCCCGCCAGGCCGCGGCCTGTTCGAGGGCGAGCGGCAGATCGCCGAGCGCCTCGGCCAGCGCGTCCGCCTCCTCCTCCCGCAGCGGAGGCCCCGAGCGGCGCAGCAGCTCCTTGCTCTCCTCACGGGTGAACACGTCCACCTCGAGGGAGCCGCCCACCTGCCCCCAGCGCCGGTTGCGGGAGGTCACCAGGATGGTGCCGTGGCCGCCCTGCGGGAAGTAGTGGCGCACCTGCTCGGGGTTGTCGGCGTTGTCGAAGATGAGCAGCCAGCGCGCGTACGGCCGGCCCTCGCGCAGCGCCTCCCGGACGGCGGGACCGGCGATGTTGGCCTCGGTGGTCGTCACCAGGCCCAGCCGCTGCGCCAGTTCCACCAGGGCCTGGCCGATCTGCCCGGGCCGCTCGGAGGGGATCCACCACACGATGTCGTACTCGGACTGGTGCCGGTAGGCGTACTCGATCGCGAGCTGGGTCTTGCCGACGCCGCCCATGCCGTGGATCGCTTCCGGCAGCACCGTGGTGGTGCCCTCCCGCAGCCGCTGGTCGAGCAGCTCCAGCAGGGCGTCGCGTCCCGTGAAGTTGGGGTTGCGCGGCGGCAGGTTCCCCCAGACGCGCGGCTGCGCGGTGCGCTCTGCCTCCACGGTCTCCTGGTGCGGTGTCGGCATCGATGTGGCTCCTTCGGAAACGGTCCGGGATTCCGGCTCGGCGGCGTGTTCCGCCGCCGGGGAGGCCGAGGCGGGGGGCGCGGATCCCGTGGACGTGCGTAACGGCTTTTCCAGGCTGACTGCGTATCGCCGATCGTGCCAGCTCAACACCTTGGCCAACATGGCGGCACGCTGGTCGTAGCGTCCCGACAGAGCGCGCAGAGCGGTCAGCTCCACACGGAGGAAGGCGATGTTGCGGCTGTTGACGCGGGGCATCGCCAGGGTGTCCAGTGGTTCGTCCGGGGAGGGCAGCAGGGCACGGTCCGTCCCGTCCGCCGCCAGCAGTCCCCGGACGTCGTACAGCACCCGTGCGGTGGCGCTGCGGCGCCCCAGCGCCAGCAGTTCCTCGCGGACATCGGGGGCGAAGTCGAACAGCACGTCGGCCGGGCCGTCGCCGCCGGCCGGGACGGGCCGGGCCAGACCGCTCATCAGCAGCTCGGAGACGTGCACCGGGCCGGCGTCCGGGGTGGCCGCGACCACGGCCCGGATGACGGGCAGGCTCAACGGCGCGGCGGCCAGCCGGGTGGCGAGGGTGAACGCCGTGGGGCTGGCGGCGGCCCGGAAGTCGGAGACCCGGTCGGCGGCGGGCACGGGGCTGTGCGGATCGGGCACGTCCTGCGCCCAGGGCAGCGCGCGGGCCGCGTCCGGCCTGCTCTTCCACTCCCGTGCCGGTACGGCGGACAGGTCCAGCCACTCCGGTTCGGCGCCGGCCACCAGCCGGGCCAGCGCGGCGGCCCAGCGCTCGGTCATGGCCAGCACGGGAACGACGACGGGGGCCGCCCCCTCCGTCCCGGTCCCGGCCACGTCCGCCGTGTCCGCCGGGGCCTCCCGCTCCGCCCAGCACCAGGCGCTGTTGGCCACCCAGGGGCGGGGGGCCCGGATGCGCACCCGGTACACGTCGAGACCGGTGCGGAACCACAGGTGCGGGGGCAGCATCTGCACCACGGCGACCGGCTGCGCCCGCCCCCAGTCGCGCAGCAGCGGATGCACCGTGCCCAGCCGCCAGCCCGTGGCGATGCCGTCGGTCAGCACCAGCACCACCCGGTGCGCGTCCGCGGGCGCCGGGCCGAGCGGCTCCTCGGCGCACACCTGCGCCGGGTCCGTCTCGTCGGTGCCCAGCAGCCGCACCACACGCATCCGGCCGAACCGCCCCGCCCGCTCCAGTTCCCGGACCAGATCGTCCTCGACCGCTTGGTCCCACACCCGCATCGTGGGGTGCGCGTCGACGACGAGCACCGCCTCGGTGGCCTCCCGCCCGAGCCGGCTCAGCACACGGGCGGCCTCCCGGCGGGCCCGTTCCGGTCGCTGTTCGTCGTCATCGTGCATGAGTGCTCTCAAGGCGCCGAAGTGACGGTGAGAGTGCGGTGGAGTCCCGCAGACTCCAGGCATGCGTGACATCCACGGACCAAGCCTCGCAGCGCGGGCACCCCCGAAGCAAGGACGCATGGAGGCTCGCGCAGGGTGTACGCCACAGCACGGCGGGAGCGGGAAAGCGGACGCGGAGGGGGCCGGAGCCGGTGGATTCACGCCGGTGCATGTCGGGCACCCCCACTCACGACGCGTGGACGGTCGAAGGCCGCCGGGGCCGGGCCGCCCGCGTCACGGCTTCACCGGCGCGTGGGCGGGACCCGGCGGCTCGGGCTTGCGCTCGGGATCGTCGAGCAGGATCGCCAGATGGCGCCCCACATGGTTGTCCCACCCCTCCGGCCCCATGGCCAGTGCCTCCTTGCGCCAACGTCCGGTCCGCTCCAGCAGCCCGGCCAGTCCCCGGTCCTGCACGATGTCGGCCACCGCCTCCTTGAAGGCCGGGTCGGAGCAGTCGCCACGGTGCCAGATCATGGCCGGCACGCCCGCGCGCAGGGCCGCCAGGTACTCCTGCCGGCCGGCCCCGGAGTCCCCGCCCGGCGGCTCGCTGAGCACCAGGCAGACGGCCTGCTCGTCCTCCTTCAGCTCCCGCTCCAGGTGGAAGTGGGAGTGGCCCGGGCGGTTCCAGTACGAGTGCGTGTCCGCCGGACGCTCCTTGTACTGGCGCCACTTGTTGTGCCAGGGGCGGTGCCACGCGGCCTTGCGCAGACGCTCGAAACTGCGGACGAGGACCGTGTAGTCCATCACCAGCGGGGTGGGCGACTCGGAGTCCGCCTCCTTGTGCCACCACTCGACCGGCTCCCCGAGCAGTTCCCACGGAAGGATGAATTCGAGTACGACGGGTTGCCGCAGATCCGACCAGCGTTCCTCGGTCTGCTCGATGAGCGTGTCCACCTTGGCCGGCAGTTCGTCGCGGTGCAGGTGCAGCGTCCGGCCGGGAACGGGGTGCCAGCCCTCGGCGTCCGACTGCCGCCAGTGCGAGAGGTAGTACCGGTCGGGGTCCACCCCGTCCGGCTCGAACTGGATCATCAGATAGGCCGGCATGGGCGTGGCCTGCGGCTCGGTGACGCCTCCGAGCTGCCACTCGGCCATCTGGTCCTCGAGGTTCCAGACGCGGGCCTGGGCGCGGTTCCAGCGGCGCAGCCGCTCGGCGGCCTCCCGCTGTCCGTCCTCGACCAGCTGGTCGGCGGCCAGGGACAGGAACGCCATGCTCACGGGCAGCTCCCGCGCCGCCGAGTTGCCGCCGGCCAGGCGTAAGAACACCGCCCAGCCGGTGTCGCACCAGGGCGGCAGCTCCTGGGTGCGCGAGCGGCTGGCCCGGCGCGCCATCGCCGCCAGCGTTGCCGTGGAGCGCAGTTCCATCAGGTCCGGGCGCAGCGGGTGCAGATCGGCGCCGTCGAAGAAGTCGACCGCCTCCCACTCGTCCACCAGACGGCGCAGCGCCAGCACGGTGACCGACTGCTGCTCCACGTATCCGAGGCAGCGCACCAGACAGGGCAGTCCGTCGGGGACGGCCGCGCAGCTCTCCACGAGGCGCAGCAGATAGGGGCGCAGCGCCCCGTTCCCCAACGGCTCGACGGTCGTGCCCAGTTCCTGGCTCAACATGGTCACCAGCAGATCGGCACTGGCCGGGTGCCGCAGGGTGGCCGATTCCTGGAGCACGTCGACGACACCGGCCACCAATTCGTTGCGAACCCGCGCGGGGTTCCGTCCTTCCACCCCCGTGACCTCCGATCGCCACCAGCCGCCAGTCCGTTCCCGGTGACGGTGCCGACCAGCGTACGGCCACTACTCCCGCCACGTCAGGGTGTTGGGGACGCACGGCGAACGCGCCGCCCCGGCGGTCCGGTCAGCGCTCCCCCTCGTCTTCCTCCCCGGAGATCAGCACCTTTATCTGCGTCCCGTCCGGAGTGACCAGTTTCGGGTGCAGGGTGAGGCGGATCCGCTGGGTGCGCGAGGTCTCCAACCGGCCGTCGGCCCCGGCCTCGACCACCCAGAAGCGCACCTTGCCGCTCGCCCCGCCCTTGCGGCCCACCACGACGTCCGCCTCGATCTCCACCGGTCCGAGTTCGAACCGCACGGCGCCGGCCGGTCCCTGGGTCAGGGCGGCGTCCAGTTGCTGGCTCAACTCCCGGATCATTTCAGCGAGTTCGATCACATGGCAATCCTATCGGCGTGCCGGTGGCCCGCGCAGGCCGAAACGGCACCGCGTGCGGCGGCGCACCGGCCCCGCCGAGACCGCCCGCCCTATAATCCACCGATTCGGTGGACAACCCCGCGGAGGTACGGATGGGCGACGGGCACGGACGTGCTCCCCTGAAGCTGGTCGTGGTGGGGGCCGGCGCCGCCGGCATCCTGACCGCCGTCCACGTCGCCGAGGAGGTCGCACGGACCCGCGCCCCGGTGGAACTCACGCTGGTCGACCCCGGCCCGCAGGACGCCGCGGGCGTGGCGTTCTCCACCCGGAACCCGCGCCATCTGCTCAACGTGCCGGCCGGCGGGATGAGTTGCCTGCCCGACCGGCCCGACCACTTCGTCCGCTGGCTGGTCCGCGAGCGGATGCCCGCCGCGACCGAGCGGACCTTCGCGCCCCGCGGCCACTACGGCGACTACCTCCTCGCCACCCTCGCCGCCCGCGTCGAACGCGCCCGCGGCCCGCTCGTCCTCCGGCGCAGGTCCGCCCGTGCCGTGGCCTGCTCGGCGCACGGGGACAAGGCCCGGGTGCGGCTGTCCGACGGGGCGCGGCTGACCGCCGACGCCGTGGTGGTCGCCACCGGCCCGCTCGCCGGCCGGGCGCCGTGGGCGCCCGCGGAACTCCGGGAGTCCGGACGGTTCGTGCCCGACCCCTGGGCGCCCGGCGCGCTCGACGGCCCGCTCGCGGACGGCCGGGACGTCCTGCTGGTCGGCACGGGCCTGACCGCCGTGGACGTCGCCCTCGCCCTGGACCGCCCGGGACGCACCGTGCACGCCCTGTCCCGGCACGGAAGGCTGCCCCGGCGCCACGCCCTCGTCCCGCTGCCGCCGGTGCCCCCGGCCGAGCCGCTGGCGGGGCTGCCGCTGTGCCGGCTGCGCCCGGCCGTGCTGCGGCACATCCGGCGTGTGACGGACGAGCTGGGCGACTGGCGGCCGGCGTTCGACGGCCTGCGCCCCCTGGTCTCCCGGCTGTGGGCCGGACTCGACGACGAGGAGCGGGCGGAGTTCCTGCTCAGCCACCGCCACCTCTGGGAGATCCACCGGCACCGGATGGCGCCCGAGACGGCCGAGACCGTCACCCGGCTGCGGACCGCGGGCCGGCTGCGCCTGCACACGGGCGAGGTCACGGCGGCCCGGCCGGACGGCGACACGCTGACCGTGACGGTCACCGGCCCCCGGCAGCTCGACGTGGGCTGGGTGGTGGACTGCACCGGTCAGGGCCTGCGGGTCGCCGAGTCCCGTGACCCCCTGCTGTCCTGCCTGGTCTCCTCCGGGACTGCCCTGCCCGGCCCGCTCGGCATCGGACTCGCCACCACCGCCGAGGGGCGGCTGCGGGCCCGGGACGGGGCCGTCGTACCGCTGTGGACGCTGGGCGCGCACCGGCGCGGCGACCTCTGGGAGAGCACCGCCGTACCCGAAATCCGGGAGCAGGCCGCCGCATTGGCGCGGACTCTGCTGAAGTCACGTTCGACGCCCGGACGTTCGATTCCGCGTGCCGAGCGCGTGCGCCCGGTGCCGGTGCCCGCCCGGCCGGGGGCCACGGTGTGGCTGACCGGACAGCCCGGCGCGGGCACGAGTGGCATCGCCGCCGAACTGGCCGCGCGGATACGGGCCGAGGGCCACCGGGCGGAGGTCCTGGACGGCGACGAGATCGGCGCGGGCCCCCCGGCGGGGCCCGGCTCCTCCCGCGCGGACCGGGACGCGCGGGTGCGGCGGGTCGGCATGGTCGCCGAGGTGCTCGCGCGCAACGGCGTCATCGTCCTGGTGCCGGACCGCGCGCCCGGTCGCGACGCACGGGACGGCGTCCGGCTGCGTCACGACCTCGCCCGCGTCCCGTACCTGGAGGTCCATGTCGCGGCGCCCGTGGCGGCCCGCGCCGCCCGGGAGGCCGGTGGCCTCCCCACCCGGAGGGCGGCGGGCGCACCGGCCGGCGCGGCGGGCGTGACCGGCGTGGCCGACGACCCGTACGAGCCGCCGGACTGCCCGGAACTGCGGCTGGAGACCCACCGGCGGACCCCCGCCGAGTCGGCGGACGCGGTCCACGCCCTGCTCACCGAACGCGGGCTGCTCTGAGGAGCCGCGGCACGCGTTCCGCGGGCGCCCCGCGAGGGGCGCCGGACGCGACCCCGCCCTCGGCCGGACGTCACATACCGGCCAGCGATCGTGGCATATACCGGCCGAAAGATTGACAAGCCATAACTCACCTGTTTTTCCCTGCGTTTACCTTCACGCGGGCGAGCGCCCGCGATCAAGTCTGGAAGGCAGGGAACCTATGAAACGGGTTACCCGAAACGGTGTGATCGCCCTCGCGGCCGCCTCGGGCGCGATGGCTCTGGCCGGGACGGCGTACGCCGACTCCGCTGCGGACGGGGCAGCGGTCGGCTCGCCCGGGCTGATCTCCGGCAACGGGATCCAGCTTCCGGTGCACGTCCCGGTGAACGTGTGCGGGAACACCGTGAACGTGGTGGGTCTCCTCAACCCCGCGATGGGCAACGGCTGCGCCAACAGGGGCGGTACGGCCACCAAGGGCCACGAGGGCGGCTCCACGACGGGGGGCGGGGCCACGGCCGCCGGAGTGGAGAAGGGCTCGCCGGGCGTCGTCTCCGGCAACGGCATCCAGTTGCCGGTCGACCTGCCGGTCAACGTCAGCGGCAACACCGTGGACGTCGTGGGGATCGGCAACCCCGTCTTCGGGAACCACTCCGAGAACACGTCGAGCACCCACTCCACCCCGCCCGTCACGCCGCCGCGGAGCACCCCTCCGGTGCACTCCGAGCCCCCGGCCCGCCCCCAGGCGCCCTCGGTGCCGGAGCCCGCGCCGTCCGTGGCCGTGCACCAGCCGCCGGGCATGCTCGCGCACACCGGCGCCGACGGCACCCTCACGGCCGCCGTCGCCGGCGCCGCGTCCCTGATCGGTGGCGCGGCCCTGTACCGGCGCTTCCGCCCCGGCGCCTCGCGCTGATCGGGCACCATCGCACAGCGGGAAGGCCCCGTGGGACACGTCCCACGGGGCCTTCCCGTCCGTCGTCGGGGAGGATCAGAGTGCGGCCCGACTGCCTGGGCGGGACACCGCGAGGAACGCCACGAAGGCGACGATCGCCACGGTCCACGACAGCGTGACCGGGCCCAGCCCCCAGCCGAGGCCGCCGCGGCCCGTCGGCACGGCCATCCAGTCGGCGAGCGAGGCGCCCAGCGGGCGGGTGATGACGTACGCGGTCCAGAAGGCCGCCACCGCGCCGAGGACACCACCGCGGTGGGCGACGGCCGGGACGCAGATGGCCACCGCGAACAGGACCACCGAGCCCAGGTACCGCAGGCCGATGCTCGCCGTGAGGTCACCGGCCGCGGTGCCCAGGGCGAAGGTGGCGAGCACGGCCGCCCAGTAGAAGCACTCGCGGCGGCGGGTGCGCACGGTGTGGATCGACAGGGTCCGCTCGGTGGCGTACCAGAGCGCGAAGACGGCGGCCAGGGCGACGAGGAAGAGCGGGGTGGACACGGTGTACGGCACGCCGAGGCCCACGTGGAGCACGTCCGCGGCCATGGTGCCGAACACGCTGACCATGACGATGGCCGTCCAGTAGATCCAGGCCACGTACCGGCGGACGGCGAACTGGAGCACGAGCGCGGCGACGAAGGCGACGCCGCCGAGACCGACCGCGGGGATCGGGCCCAGCACTCGTGCCAGGAGGTCGGAGGCGGTCTCGCCCATGCCGGTGGTGAGGACCTTGACGATCCAGAAGTAGACGGTGACCTCCGGCACTTTGCTCGCGCTCTCGCGTATGCGCGCGCGTGCGTGCCCGGCGGGCCGCCGGTCGAGGACGTGCTCTGTGCTCATGCCCCGCACCTTCGCACGCGCGCCCGCCCGGCCCCCAGCCCCCTTTGCCATTGTTTTGGGGCTTCTGGTGCAGCCGTTGCCCCAGCGCCCCGCGAACCTGAACACAACCTGAAAGCGTCACTGAAACCCCTGGTCAGGGGGGTGCGCGCCGGGTGAGGATCGTCGGTTCAGCCGTCGGCCGGGCCCTGCTCCGGGGCCGGCGCGCCGAAGGTCAGGCCGGAGAAGTCGCGCCCCTGGAACACCGGCGCCGAGAACGAGCCCCCGGAGATGGAGTTGTCGACGTTCCCCGACTCCAGGGTGATGCGCCGGGCGGACTCGCTCCACCGCCGCAGCAGCTCCCCGAACTCCGCGTCGGCGTCGGCGCGCACGGCGAGCGCGGTGCCGAGCGCCCGCGCCGCCGCCGGATCGCGCGGGTCCTCGGCCAGCCGGGCCAGCTCCGCCTCCGCCGAGGCGCCCGTTACGGCTTCCGGAGCACCGGCCCGCCGCAGCGGACGGCGCACGAGCTCACCGAGGGCCGCCCACGCCTGCCGGCCCAACTCCCCGCCGGCGCCCCCCGCCAACGCCGTCAGCAACCCCACCGACACCGGATCCATGCGCAACGCCTCCCCGTACCGTCCGCTCGTCCCCTTCACTGTGCGGGGAGGTGGCGCCACCCACAAGAGCACGCGGGGGTGGCCGAATCGGCCGCCATGTTGACGGCGCGTCGAATGCCCGGCGCCGTGATAGGGGTAAGGCTGGGTGACAGGTGAATATGACAAAGCACGGGGGAGAAGTGGATGGGAGCGACCGGGGACGGCGGCCGGGACAGCGGAGTCAGCAACAGCATCTCGGGCTCGGCACGCTTTTACGCGCCCACCGTCCAGGCGCGCGACGTCAGCGGCGGCGTCCATGTGCACATGGCCGCCGAACACTCCCCGCCGGTTCCCCGGCAACTCCTGCCCGTGCCACACCACTTCACGGACCGCACCGACGAGGTCGCCGCGCTCGACGACCTGCTGGCCGGGCGGGAGGACCCCGACACCGGCCCTTCGCTGATCGTGGTCACCGGCCCCGCGGGCATCGGCAAGACCGCCCTGGTCTCCCGCTGGCTGCACACCCACGAAGCCACCTTCCCCGACGGCCAGTTGTACGCCGACCTGTCCGGCCACGCCGCCGGGGGGCCGGCCGACCCGGCCGAGGTCCTCGGACAGTTCCTGCGGTCGCTCGGCATCGCCTCCCCGCCCGTCGGACTGGCCGAGCAGTCCTCGCTGTGGCGGTCGGTCACGGCCGGACGGCGGCTCGCCGTCATGCTGGACAGCGCCTTCACCGCGGCACAGATCCGGCCGTTGCTGCCGGGCGGCTCCGGCGCCCTCGTGGTGGTCACCAGCAGACAGCGGCTCACCGGACTGCGCCTGGACGGCGCGGCGTTCTTCCGGCTGGACGCGCTCGGCCCGGACGCCGGCCTGGAACTGCTCACCCGTGGCGTCGGCGAGGAACGCGTGGCGGGTGAACGCTCCGCCGTGCGACAGGTGGTGGAGCTGTGCGCCGGCGTCCCCCTGGCGGTGTGCCTGGCGGCGGCGCGCCTCGCCTCGCGGCCCCGGCAGCCCATCGCCGCACTCGCCGACTCCCTCGTCCCGGACGCCGACCGTCTGGCCGCACTGGAAGTGGAAGGAGAGATCACGGTGAGCAAAGCCCTCGACGCGTCGTACGCGGTGCTCCACCCGCCGGCCGCCCGCCTCTACCGCACGCTGGGCATCCTGCCCCTGCCCACCTTCGACACCCGCACGGCGGCCGTCGGCTGCGCCGAGGACGAGCCGTGGGCCGAACGCCGCATCGACGAGCTCATCGAGGCCAACCTGGTCGAGGACATCGGTCCCGACACCTTCCGCTTCCACGACCTCGTCCGGGTGCACGCCCGGTCCTGCGCCGAGGCCCACGACGGGGACGACGGCCGCGCCGAGGCGCTGCGTCGGGTGGCCGACTGGTACCTGCACACGGCCACCGCCGCCGAACAGCTCATCACACCCGCCCAGTTCACCCTTCCGCGGACCTACGCGCACCGGCCGCAGCCGCCCGCACCGTTCGACGCGGAGAAGGGCGCACTGGACTGGCTCGACGCCCACCGCAACCACCTCATGGCCATGCTGCGCACCGCCGCGGACCGGGGCTGGCACGCCACCGCCTGGCAACTGACGGACGCCATGTGGCCGTTGTTCCTCCGGCTGCGCTACTACGACCTGTGGGCCGAGGCGCACACCATCGGCCTGGCCGCGGCCCGCGCCGACGGGCACACCGAGGCCGAGCGCCAGATGCTCAACTCCGGAGCCATCGGCCTGTCCGCCGCCGGCCGCACCGACGAGGCCGCCGACTGGTACGACCAGTCCCTGCGCGCCGCCCGCGAGGCCGGCGACATCCGCGACGAGGGCCAGGCGCACCTCGGGCTCGGCGGCTGCCATCTCGCCGGGGGCCGTACCGAGGAGGCGCTGCGGCACCTCGGCCTCGCGGTGCGCGCCTGGGAGGAGTGCGGTTACCGCCGCGGTGTGGCGCTCGCGTACATCTCGCTCGGCGAGATCGCCCTGCGGCAGCGGGAACCCGAGCGGGCGCTCCCGCTCTTCGCGCGGGCCCGGCGGATCCTCACCGAGGTGGCCGACCCGCACGACGCGACCCGGGCCCTGGCCTTCCTCGGCCGGGCCCATGCCCAGGGCGGTGAACACGCCCTGGGCATGGGGGAGATGCGCGAGGCGCTGGCGGCGTTCAGCGCCTCGGGCGCCCTCCACTGGCAGGCCCGCACACTGGAGATGCTGGGGCACAGCGCCCGGGAGCACGGCGACGAGGAGGAGGCCCGCGACCATCTCGCGCAGGCCCGCTCCCGCTACGAACTCACCAGCCCCGCCGACGCGCGCCGCCTGGACTGAGGTCGCAGAGGCCGCACGTACGCCAACTCGGCGAATGAGCCGCCCCGGACCAGCCACGCGTGCAGACACGACGCCAACAGCGGCCGGTCCGGGCCGACCCCCCGGGCCACCGGTGTCGGCCCGCCGTCGCGCCCGGCGCCCGCCAGGGCCAGCCAGCCCCCGCCGGTCACGGGCGCCGAGGCCAGCGCGCACCCCGGATACCGCGCCGACACCTCGGCCAGCCAGCGCGCCGCCATGTCCCGGGGCCGCGGCCGCACCGTGTACAGCACATCGGCGCACGCCGGACGGCGGATTCCGGTGAGGGTCTCGGCGTCCACGGCGTAGTGCTCGTCCGCCTCGCCCCGTTCCGGGCGCGTCCCGGGCCGCACCCGAGCGGCCTCGGCGACCACCTCCGTACCGGCCGTCCCCATGCGCAACCGCAGCACCGGACCCGGCCACGCGGCGGGGAGCCACCGCACCTCGCCCGCGGGCGTCAGCCGTACCGAGACCAGGCCGCTCACACCGCCACCTCCTGCCCCGCCGCGGGCCGGGAGGCCAGCGGTGGCGGCACCGGCAGCGGGGCGGTGACCGGCGCGTGGGCGGGCTGGCCGAGCCCGAGGGTGCGGTACAGCAGCCGCCGCATGTTGCGGTGGAAGCACCCCGGTTGCGAGGTGATGCGCGCGCTGATCGCCGCGTACTCCTCCCGCCGGTACTCGGCCGCCGCGTAACGGAGTTGGTCGACCAGCGGATGCACCGGGGACAGGGCGGGTGCCGTCAGGGCGAGCGCGGCGGCGGGGGAGGCGGGGTTGATGTCCTGCGCCGGTGAGGACGCGAGCAGGATCGGGGCCGGGGTGAGCGTCCCGTACAGGGTGACCGAGCCGTGGTCCCCGATGATCCAGTCGGCGGCGATCAGCACACTGCGCCAGTCCTCCTCCGGCGGCAGCAGGCAGATGCCGAGCCGGGCGCAGTGCCTCAGCCAGCTTCTGACCTGCCAGGCGCCATGCCCGGACCACACGTTCGGGTGGGCCAGCACGACACAGCGGTACTCGTCGCCGGGCAGTTCGGAAAGCAGCCGGGGCAGCAGCGCCTCGAACCGGGCGAACGCCGAACGGGCACCCCAGGTGGAGGAGACGACCACCAGTTTCTCGCCGTCCCGCAGCCCGAGGGCCTCCCGGTAGCGGCCGCGCAGCGGCAGGCTGACGGACATCCGGTCGTACACCGGGTCCCCGACCACCCGGGCGAGCGGCACCGCCTCGGGGCAGTTGCGCGCCAGCTCAGGGAGGTCGGCGTGGTGCGGCAGCACGATCGCGGCGGGCAGCCTCCCGCCGGGGGCGACGTCCTGCCGGCGCAGCCCGGCCACCCCGGGCTCGGCGGGCGCCGTGACGACCTTGAGGTAGGCGGCCCCGTGCGGCAGCGTGATCAGCGGCGCCCGGAGCCGTTCCACGCCCTTCGGGCCGGCCGCGACGGCCACGTCGAAGGGCATCCGCAC
The DNA here is from genome assembly GCF_051980735.1 of Streptomyces sp. SCPE 10. Lineage (NCBI taxonomy): Bacteria > Bacillati > Actinomycetota > Actinomycetes > Kitasatosporales > Streptomycetaceae > Streptomyces > Streptomyces sp. SCPE 10. The sequence continues at coordinate 6,609,661 of NZ_CP197069.1, forward strand.
GGCCTCCTCCCACGGCAGCACCGCGCAGCCCAGCCGGTGCAGGAACCGCGGCACCTCGTCGCCGAAGACGTGCGGCGGCGCGGTGAACGCCACCTGGACACGGAAGTCGTCGTCCACCAGCGACAGGATGTCGACCAGTCGTTTCGCATAGGTGATGGTGTGCGCGACGGTCAGGACCGTCTTGCGCCCGAGCAGTGTGCGCCATTCCCGGCCGGTGGCCGACGGATCGGCCTGTGAACCCAACGCCGACACGGTGTACCCCCCGATGTCTCTCGCGAGTGCCCTGCGGGCCCTTGTCCAGGGCTCTGCCCGGACCGGCGGACGGAAGGCTTGCCGACGCCTTGCAGAAACCTTGCGGGGGCGGGGAGCGGGGTGCCGGACCGGGTGGGCGGTCCGGCACCAGTGGTGTCAGAACGCCAGGCCCACGTGGGCCAGCGCCTGCTTCAGCAGCACGCCGTGGCCACCCGGCATCTCGTTCTGCACGGCGGCCGACGCGGCCTCCTGGGGACTGAACCACACCAGGTCCAGGGCGTCCTGACGCGGACGGCAGTCACCGGTGACCGGGACCACGTAGGCGAGGGACACCGCGTGCTGGCGCGGGTCGTGGTACGGCGTGATGCCCGCCGTCGGGAAGTACTCGGCGACCGTGAACGGCTGGAGCGAGGCGGGCACCCGGGGCAGGGCCACCGGACCGAGGTCCTTCTCCAGATGGCGCAGCAGCGCGTCACGGACCCGCTCGTGGTGCAGCACCCGGCCGGAGACCAGGGTCCGGCTGACCGTACCGTCCGGGCCGATGCGCAACAGCAGCCCGATGCTGGTGACTTCGCCGCTGTCGTCCACCCGCACGGGCACGGCCTCGACGTACAGGATCGGCATCCGGGCCCTGGCCATCTCCAGCTCGTCCGTGGTCAGCCAGCCGGGCGTGGTCTCGGTCATGTCAGACATTGCTTGATCATACTTTCCGGGTGGGGCGGCCGCGGGGATCGCGGACCGGTTCGGACACGGGTGGTCCATAGATCCTGCGGGCGTTGTCGCGGCCCGTCCAGGACGCGATCCGCAGGGCGTCGGCGAGGGCCAACTCGTCGGCGTCCACCCGGCTTTGCAGCAGCTCGGCCAGGCCCAGGCGGAAGCAGAGCGCGCCCAGGTGGTGGAACTCGGCCACCCCGTACGCGTCGGAGCTGTACAGCAGTTTGCGGAACGGGGTGATCTCCAGGGCCTCCGCCAGCACCGCCCGCGCCCGCGCCGGGCCGGTGTGGTGCAGGGCCAGCCCCACGTCCAGGTACACCCGCTCGAACACCGCGGCCAGATAGGCGGCTTGACGCTGGTACGGCCAGCAGTGCAGCAGCAGGACGGGGATGGTGCCGGCGACGCGGTGCAGCCAGTCGGTGAGCAGCGCGGGATCCGCCCGGTGGAGCCGTACGTCCGCGTCGCCGAACCCGGTGTGCAGTTGCAGGGGCAGCCCCAGGTCGACGGCGGTCCACAGCAGGTGGCGCACCAGGACCGGGTCCGTCAGCCGGCCGCCGCCCGCGGCGAGCCAGCGGCCGGCGGCGACGGTCACCTCCGCGTCCGCGGGCCGCCGGGGATCGAGGGCGAACCCGGTGCGGTAGGCGGCGACCGACTTCACCGCCACCACCCCCGGCCGCCGCACCGCCTCCTCGGCCGCCGCGCGGAGCACGGCCGCGTACTCGCCGGCCTCCACGCCCCGCGCGGCCACCGTCTCCGCGAGCTGCTCCAGCCGAACCACCTCGCACGCCACCGCGCCCGCCGCGCGGGCCAGTTCGGCGGGGGAGGTGATCGGGTGCGGGGCGTAGCCGGTGTCCACGCAGAACGTCCCGACCCCCGCGGCGGACAGGAACCGCCGGTTCACCTCCCGCGCGCCCAGCTCCGCGCGCCGGGCCACGTACTCGTCCGGCGGCGCGTGCCGGGGGAGGTCCAGCAGGGGCGCCGAGTGCCGTCGTACGGCGATGCCCACCGGGCTGTCGAAGGGCGAGACGCCGGGCCAGGCCTCGCCCTCGGTGAGCAGGGACTCGAACGCGTGGAAGGCGAGATCGACGGTCACCGCGCCATGGCAGTGGTGGTCCACCAACTCCAGCTCGGCCAGGGCCTCGTGGACCGGCCCGGTGGGCGCCATGCTCAGTACGTCCAGCGGTAGGCCGCCGCCACCTGAGCGTCGTCCAGGCCCTCGACGGCCGCCGCCTCGCCGAGCCGCACGGCGCTCACCGCGTCCGCGAGGACCGGGCCGAGCGCGGACCGCAGCACCTCGTCGCCGCGGAACTCCCGCACCGCCTCGGGCAGCGACGCGGGCAGCCGCCGTACCTCGAGCGCCGCCGCCTCGTCCGCGCCGTAGCGGGCCGGGTCACCGGTGATCTCCTCGGGGAGCCGCAGACCGGCCGCGAGCCCGTCGAGTCCGGCGGCGAGCAGACAGCCGAGCGCCAGATGCGGGTTGGCGGCCAGGTCGACCGGCTTCACCTCCAGGTTGGCGTCCTGGTGCCGGCGGCCCGTGGTGCCGGTGACCAGGCGCAGCGCCGCCTCCCGGGTCTCGCGCCCCCACGCCGTGAACACCCCCGCCCACCGGGAGGGGCGCAGCCTCAGATAGCTGGCCGGGCTGGGCGCGGTGACCGCCGTCAGCGCGGGCAGCCGGGCGAGGATGCCGGCCGCGAAGGACTCCGCGTCGGGCGTCAGGCCGTACCGGCGCTCGCCGCCCGCGTGCAGGTTCGCCCCGTCGCGCCAGCAGGACAGGTGCACATGGCCGCCGTTGCCGACGCCCCCGGCGAGGACCGCCGGGGAGAACGACACCCGCAGTCCGTGCCGCCCGGCCACCGCCCGGATCGTCTGCCGCACCAGCACGCTGCGGTCGGCCGCCGCCACCGGGTCCAGCGCGCCCGTGGACACCTCGAACTGCCCGGCCGCGTACTCGGGATGGACCTGTTCGACGTCCACGTCCTGGGCGGCGAGCGCGGCCAGCAGATCGGCGAGGTAGTCGCTCAGCTCCACCTGCCGGATCGCGCCGTACGCCGGTCCGGACACCGCCGGCACGAACTCCCCGGCGGGCGCCGAGCCGAGCCCGACCGCCCACTCGACCTCGATCGCCGCCTTGAAGCCGAGCCCGTGCCGCTCGGCCGCCTGGGCGACGGTACGGCGCAGGAAGGTGCGGGCGCAGCCGGGGTGCCGGTCGCCCTCCTGGGTGATCCGGTCCACCGGCGCCCACGCCCAGCCGGGCTGCCCGGCCAGCACCACCAGGTGGTCGAGGTCCGGGTAGAGCCGCAGGTCGCCGTCGGGGGAGCCGAGGACGTCGGTGGTGACGATCGAGTCGTCGGCGAGGAAGGTGTCGAACACCGGGGACATCCCGACGCCCCAGGAGACGGCGGCCTCCAGCCGGGCCGTCGGGATCGTCTTCACCCGGGTGACGCCGGCCGTGTCCACATAGGCCAGGACGATGCCGCGCACCCCCTGGGCGGCGAGGGCGGCGGTGAGCGGGGCGACCCGGCACAGATCGGCGGGGCGCCCGCCGGGCACGGGGTCGGCAAGCGTGGTCATGCGTCTCCTCCGCGGGCTCGGCCCGGTAGGCGCGTCAGGGTTTCACGGCGACCGCGCCGAGCTGCGGCACGGCTTCGGCGCCCGGCCCGGCGCGCCACTGCGAGCAGGGCACGAGTCCCGGCTCCACCACGTCGAGGCCGTCCAGGAGGGAGGCGATCTCGGCGCGGCCGCGGGCGGTGATCGGCGGGGTGGCGTGGGCGTTCCAGAACTCCATCGCGGCGACGTTGCCCTCGCCGCCCGCCCCGGGGTCGGTGGTGGGGTGGGTGAGCACCAGATGGCTGCCGGAGGGCAGCGCCGCCATCAGCCGCCGCACGATGTCCCGGGCCTCGTCGGCGTCCAGGACGAAGTTCAGGATGCCCAGCATCATCAGCGCGACCGGCCGGTCCAGGTCCAGGGTGTCGGCGGCGCGCCGCAGGATGGCGTCCGGGTCGTGCACATCGGCGTCCACGTAGTCCGTGACGCCCTCGGGGGAGCTGGTCAGCAGCGAGCGGGCGTGCACCAGCACGATGGGGTCGTTGTCGACGTACACCACCCGCGACTCGGGGGCGATGCGCTGGGCGATCTCGTGGGTGTTCTCCACGGTGGGCAGACCGGTGCCCACGTCCAGGAACTGCCGTATGCCCTGCTCGGCGGTGACGAACCGCACCGCCCGCGCCAGGAACTCCCGGTCCGCGCGGGCCACTTCCCGGATCACCGGGAACATCCCGGCGACCTGGTCGCCGACCCGCTGGTCCACCTCGTAGTGGTCCTTGCCGCCGATCCAGTAGTTCCACACCCGGGCGTTGTGCGCCACGGAGGTGTCCAGTCTCGCCGGTCCGGTCGTCAACGCGTCACCGTCGGTCACGTCACTCGCCCTTCTTCCGTGCGGATGGCCCGCCGTCATTGTGCCGTCCGGTGATCGCCCTGTCCCGGGATCCGCGCACGGTCGGCGGTTCGGGGCGGCCGGGGGACGTTCCGCCCCATGAGGGACACTGGGTGGGTACCCTGACCCCCGCCCGGAAGCAGGCCATGCCCGTCACGCCCGCCACCCTCCTCGACACCCCCGCGCTGCCCGCCGGTCCCGTGGACATCCGCCTCGTCGTCACCGACATGGACGGAACCCTGCTGGACGACGCCAAGCGGATACCGGACGGCCTGTGGCCGATGCTCGACGAACTGCGCCGGCGCGGGGTGCTGTTCAGCCCGGCGAGCGGGCGCCAGTACGCCACGCTCGCACGACAGTTCGAGGATGTCGCCGACGGCATGGTGTTCATCGCGGAGAACGGCACCTATGTGGTGCGCGACGGCGCCGAGCTGAGTTCGGATCCGCTGGACCGCTCCATCGCGGCCGGGGTCGCCCGGGCGGTACGGCGGCTCGGTGCGGACGGCGGCGACGCGGGCGCCGTGGTCTGCGGCAAGCGGGCCGCGTACGTGGAGCGGACCGACGAGGCGTTCCTGGCGGAGGTGCGCCGCTACTACGTCGAGCACCGCGTCGTCGACGACGTCACCGCGGTGGACGACGAGTTCATCAAGGTCGCCGTCTTCGACTTCGGCTCCGCCGAACGCTCCACCGCCCCCGCGCTCGCCCCCTTCGCGGACACCCACCAGGTCGTCGTCTCCGGCGAGCACTGGGTGGACGTGATGAACCGCACCGCCAACAAGGGCACCGCCCTGCGGGGCCTCCAGCACGCCCTCGGCATCACCCCGGCCCAGACCATGGTCTTCGGCGACTACCTCAACGACCTCGAGATGCTCGACGCCGCCGACTGGTCCTTCGCCATGTCCAACGCCCACCCGGAGGTCATCCGCCGGGCCCGCCACCTGGCGCCGTCGAACAACGACAACGGGGTGCTGCGGACGATCGCCCGGGTGCTGGGACTGTAAAAGCGGCCTGCGCGGGCGTCCACGGACCGCCCGTGGGGTCACGACGCCCGTTGCAGGCAGTCCTCCGCCACGCCCTTGTCGAGTGCCGCCCGTACCAACGCGGCGGCGAGGACGGCGGGTTCGGTGTCCCCCGCCAGTTCGGTCAGCTCGGCGGGGTCCTTCGGCAGGCCGAGGCGCTCGGCGCCGGAGAGGGCCTTGCCGTCCAGGTAGGGGCCCAGCTCCGGCCAGACGCGCTGGGCCTCGCGCAGGAAGATGTCGGCGCCGGCCGGGCCGATGCCGGGCTCCTCCTGGAGCAGCCGCTTCAGCTCCCCGGTGTCGCCGTGCGCCTCCTCGCGCAGCCGGCGCAGATCGCCGCCCCAGCGCTCGTCCAGCAGCTCGGCGCCGTCCCCGAGCTGGGTCGCCGTGCGCTCGTCGTAGCGCCGGTAGCCGCCCCGGCCCAGCGCGTCGACCCGCTGCTGCCAGTCCGCGGCGGCCATCCGGCGCGGACTGTCCAGCCGGTCCTCGTGCAGGGCGCGGGCGGCGGCCACCGCCACCGAGGCCCGGATCCTGGCGCTGAGCAGGAGCGACAGCACCAGCAGCCGGTACAGCGGCTGCGGGGTGTCGGCGAGCCGGATGCCCGCCTCCTCGGCGTAGGTCCGCCCGTACGCGGACACCAGCTCCCGCACCACCCGCTCGTCGCGGTTCACGGCCCCGGCTTCAGCGGGTCGTGGCCCAGCGTCATCAGCCGGTGCCTGCGGCGGGTGTCCTCCGGCGCCAGCTCGGGCTCCGGCTCGTTCTCCATGTCCACCAGGTCACCGACGGTGTCGACGACCTCGTACATCACCCGGACGTCGTCCTCGGTGAGGTCGGTGCGGCGTTTCTGGAGGATCGCGAGGACGTGCCGCCCGGTCTCGGTGCCGGCCGCGTCGGGCAGCGGCTCCGCCGCTTCCTCGGCGTCGCGGACCCTGAGCCAGGCCGCGAGTTCCGCCGAGGTCATGTTGACCACGCGGTGGAAGTCCTGCCACAGCGCCTCGGTCTCCAGGGCGTCGGCCATGGGGCTCCCCTTCCGTACGAGAAGTGTCGATGGCGAGGCCGAGTCAGCGCGGGTGGTTCTCCGCCTCGAACATCCAGCGCTCCTTCTCCAGATCGGCGGTGATGCCGATCAGCAGGTCCTGGGTCACCGGGTCCGCCTTCTCGGTCGCCGCGATCCGCTCGCGCAGCCGGCCGATGGCCGCCTCCAGCGCCGAGACCATCAGCTCCACCACCTCGGTGTCGCGCAGCCAGCCTTCCTTCGCGCCGGGCAGCGCGAACGTGGCCGCGATCGTCTCGGGCCGGCCGTCCGGCGGCACGCCCAGCGCGGCGGCACGCTCGGCGACCGTGTCGGAGTGGGTGCGCGCCGTCGCGACCACCTCGTCCAGCTGGAGGTGGATCGAGCGGAACCGGGGGCCGACGATGTTCCAGTGCGCCTGCTTACCGATCAGCGACAGGCCGAGCAGATCGACCAGGGTGTCCTGGAGCGCGGTCCCGGTGACCCCGAGCGCCTTCTCGGACAGCGTGCTCTTCACCACGGTCATGGTGCCTGCGTCCCCTTTCGTCAGCGTCGTACGGCTTTCGAATCCTCCGTACGATCTCGTCCGCAAGGGCGGGTGCCCAGCGTCGGGGCGCGCAAACAGCCCAGCTCAGCGGGGCAGTACCCGGTCCAGGAAGCGGACGGTCTCGGCGAAGGCCTCGTCCTTCACCGTCTCGTGGAACACCTCGTGCCGCGCCCCGGGGAAGATCCGCTCGGTCAGGTCGCCGCCGCCGAGCCGCTCGACGCCGATCCGGCTGCCGGGCAGCGGCACCAGCCGGTCGTCGTCCCCGTGCAGCCACAGCAGCGGCAGCCCGGGCACGGCACCGCCCTCGGCGACGGCGTCCAGGGCCCGGACGAACGCCCGGAGGGTGGGCCGCTTCATCGGGCCGTGCCAGACCAGCGGATCGGCGGCGTACGCGGCGCCCACCGCCGGGTCCCGGGAGAGCGCGGACGGGCTGACCGGAGTGTCCGGGATCCGCGGCAGCGCCAGCAGCCGTCCCGGCAGCTCCCAGGCGCCGATCACCGGACCGGACAGGATCAGCGCGCGCAGTCGCGCGCCGTACCGCTGGGCGTAGCGGGCCGCGATCAGCCCGCCCATGGAGTGGCCGACCAGCACCAGGGGCAGTCCCGGACGGGCGGCCTCGGCCAGCTCGGCCACCGCGTGCAGATCGGTGACCACGTCCTCGAAGTCCTCGATCAACACCCGCTCGCCGGCCGACCGGCCGTGCCCCATGTGGTCGGGCACGTACACCGCGCCACCGTGCCCGGTGAGCACCGCCGCGAGCGCGTCGTAGCGGCCCGCGTGCTCCCCGTACCCGTGCGCCAGCAGGACGAGGAAACGCGGTGCGGGATGGGGCCACTCACGGACGGCCAGCTCCCCACGGGTGCCGTCGAGGGTGTGCGCGCGGACGTGGGGCATCTCTCCTCCTGCGGCCTCGGTACCTCTTCGGAGGATCTTCCCAGGGGTCCGTCCCTGGGTCTATAGTCCAAAACTAGCAGTGCTAATTAAGTGTTGTCCCGGTCCGTGCTGATCCACAGCGTCGTAGGTCAGGAGTCGAACCCGTGCGTCCCGTCCACTTCGCGGCCGCCCGCCGCACCCCCATCGGCAAGCTGCGCGGAGCCCTGTCGTCGGTGCGGCCCGACGACCTCGCCGCGACCGTGATCCGCCACCTGGTCGCCGAGGTGCCCGCGCTCGACCCCGCCCGCATCGACGACGTCTACTGGGGCGCGGCCAACCAGGCGGGCGAGGACAACCGCAACGTCGCCCGGATGGCCGTCCTGCTCGCCGGGCTGCCCGACTCCGTGCCCGGCGCCACCGTCAACCGGCTGTGCGCCTCCGGCCTCGAAGCCGTCACCGCCGCCGCGCGCACCATCGCGGCGGGCGAGGCCGACATCGTGATCGCCGGCGGCTCCGAGTCGATGAGCCGCGCCCCCTTCGTGCTGCCGCGCCCGGACGAGGCCCTGCCGCACCGCATCGAGACCTTCGACACCCGGCTCGGCTGGCGCCTGGTCAACCCCGCCATGAAGGAGCTGCACGGACTGCTCGCCATGGGAGAGACCGCCGAGGAGGTCGCCGAGCGGCACGGCATCTCCCGTGCCCGGCAGGACGAGTTCGCGCTGCGCAGCCACCAACTCGCCGCCGCCGCCCGCAAGAACGACCACTTCGACGACGAACTCCTGCCCGTCGAACGGCCCGACGGTGTCGTCGTCGAGCAGGACGAGTGCGTCCGCGAGGACACCTCGCTGGAGAAGCTGTCCCGCCTCAAGCCGGTCTTCCGCGCGGGCGGCACGGTCACCGCGGGCAACGCCTCCCCGATGAACGACGGCGCCGCCGGTCTGCTGCTGGTGAGCGAGGAGGCCCTGGCCGAGCTGGGCCTGGAGTCCCTCGGCCGCTACGTGGCCGGCGCCTCCGCGGGTGTCCACCCCGATGTGATGGGCCTCGGCCCGGTCCCCGCCACCCGCAAGGCGCTCGCCCGGGCCGGCTGGGAGATCGGCGACCTCCAGGAGGCCGAGTTCAACGAGGCGTTCGCCGCCCAGGCCCTCGCCTGCGTCGACCAGCTCGGCGTCGACCCCGGCCTGGTCAACCCCACCGGCGGCGCCATCGCCCTCGGCCACCCCCTCGGCTGCTCGGGTGCCCGCATCCTGACCACCCTGCTGCACCGCATGCGCCGCACCGGCGCACAGCGCGGGCTCGCCACCATGTGCGTGGGCGTGGGGCAGGGCACCGCGATGCTGGTCGAGCGGGACTAGCGATCCACGTCTCCTGTCAAGGGACCGGCAAGGGACCGGTACGACCGTCGGCCCCCGGGCCGCAGCAAGGAACGGAGCAGTACCCCATGGCAACCCTGTCCGTCGCCGCCATCCTGGCCGAGAACGCCAGGCGCCGCCCCGCCAAGACCGCCCTCGTGGAAGGGGACCGGCGGCTGAGTTTCGGCGCGGCCTGGCAGACGGCGCTCGCCCAGGCGGGTGCGCTCACCGGCCTCGGCATACGGCCGGGCGACCGGGTCGCCCTCATGGCACCCAACACCGCGGAGTTCCCGCTCGCCTACTACGCGATCGCCGCGGCTGGCGGTGTCGTCGTCCCCGTGCACCTGCTGCTGTCCGCGGGCGAGGTCGAGCACGTCCTGAAGGACAGCGGGGCCTCCCTGCTCCTCGTCCACCCGGCGCAGGCCGGGACCGGGCGTGCCGCCGCCGACGCCGTCGGCGTCCGGGTGGTCACCCTGGGCGAGGAGTTCGACCGGCTCGCCGCCGAGGCCGAACCGCCGGCCTCGTACGCCACCCGGGCCGCCGACGACCCGGCGGTGATCCTCTACACCAGCGGCACCACCGGCGTGCCCAAGGGAGCGGTGCTCAGCCACTTCAACCTGGTGATGAACGCGACCGTGTGCGCCTTCGACGCCAACGACATCCGGCCCGACGACATCGCCCTCGGCGCGCTGCCCCTGTTCCACGCCTTCGGCCAGACCGTCTCGCTCAACTCCACCTGGCGGGCGGGCGCCACGCTGGTGCTGCTGCCCCGCTTCGACGCGGCCCGCGCCATCGAGCTGATGGTCAAGGAGGAGGTCAACACCTTCCAGGGCGTGCCCACCATGTTCGTCGCGCTCGCCGCCGCCGCGGCCGACGCCGAGGCGCTGCCCGCGCTGCGCGTGTGCATCTCCGGCGGGGCCTCGCTGCCCGTCGCCGTACTGGAGCGGTTCGAGGCCGCGTTCGGCGCGCGGATCTACGAGGGGTACGGGCTGTCGGAGACCTCGCCGACCGCCACCGTCAACCAGCCGGTGTTCGGCACCAAGGTCGGCACCATCGGCCACCCGCTGTGGGGCGTCGACGCGGAGATCGCTCGCGCCGACGTGGAGGGCCGGATCGAGCTGCTGCCGCCCGGCGAGCTGGGCGAGGTCGTCATCCGCGGCCACAACGTCTTCTCCGGCTACCTCGGCCGCCCGGAAGCCACCGAAGAGGCCCTGGTCGACGGCTGGTTCCGCACCGGCGACCTCGGCACCAAGGACGAGCAGGGCTTCCTCCGGATCGTCGACCGCAAGAAGGACGTCATCATCCGCGGCGGCTACAACGTCTACCCGCGCGAGGTGGAGGAGGTCCTGGTGCGGCACCCCGCCGTCGCCCAGGTCGCCGTCATCGGCCTGCCGGACGAACTGCACGGCGAGGAGGTCTGCGCGATCGTCGTCCCGGAGCCGGGCAGCGCCCCCGACGCCACCGCCCTCACCGAGTGGTCCAAGGAACACCTCGGCCGCCACAAGTACCCGCGGCGCGTGGAGTTCACCGACGAACTGCCGCTCGGCCCGAGCATGAAGGTCCTCAAGCGGGAACTGCGGGCGCGGTTCACGGACTGACGGCCGGGCCCCGGAAATCACCGACGCGGGACCGATGCGTGGACCTAGCATCGGTCTCCGCATGAACATGATGACGCTCTGGCACATATCCGGCTGGGAGTTCGCCGCCCTGGCCTTCGCCGCCCTGCTCGTCGGCTTCTCCAAGACCGCGGTGAGCGGCGCCAACACGGTCAGCCTCGCCGTCTTCGCCGCGATCCTGCCGGCCCGCGCCTCCACCGGCATCCTGCTGCCCGTCCTGATCGCCGGCGATGTGCTCGCCGTCCTCACCTACCGGCGGCACGCCCACTGGCCCACCCTGGGACGGCTGTTCCCGGCCGTCGCGGTCGGCGTGGCGGTCGGCACGCTGTTCCTGCTGTGGGCCGACGACGGGATCGTCCGGACCTCGATCGGCGCGATCCTGCTGCTGATGGCCGGGGTCACGCTGTGGCGGCGGCGCGGGGAGGACGGCGCGGCGGGGCAGGCGCCGGACACGGTGACGACCCGCTCAGGCCGGCTCAGGGCCCGCTCCTACGGCGTGCTCGGCGGGTTCACCACGATGGTCGCCAACGCGGGCGGCCCCGTGATGTCGCTGTACCTCCTCTCCGCGGGCTTCCGGAAACTGGGCTTCCTCGGCACCTCCGCGTTCTTCTTCCTGATCGTGAACGTGTCCAAGGTCCCCTTCAGCGCGGGACTCGGCCTGATCGACGGCCACTCGCTGCTCCTCGACGCCGCCCTCGTGCCCTTCGTCGTGCCCGGCGCCCTGTTCGGCAAATGGGCCGTCCACCGGATCAACCAGCGGCTCTTCGAACAACTGGTGATCGCGGCGACGGTCGTCGGCGGGGTGCAACTGCTGGTGACCTGATCCAAACGAGAGGCCCTAGGTGAGGCGGTGAGGCCCTGGCTGTATCGCCTTGGAGGTCGGGGACCTCGGTCACGCGTCCCCGAGTCCCAGCAGCGCCGGCAGGTCCGCGAAGGAGTCCACGACATGGTCGGGGGTGCCGCTCGCCCGGTCCAGCGTGTCCGGCTGGAACTTGCCGGTCCGCACCAGCACCCCGGTGAGCCCGGCCCGCTGCGCCGCGAGGACGTCCGTCTCGACGTCGTCGCCCACCATCAGCGCGTACCGTGCCGGGACGCCGAGCCGGGACAGCGCGGCCTCGAAGAAGGCCCGGGACGGCTTGCCCGTGACCTCGGCCTCGACACGGGCGGCCCGTTCGAGTCCGAGCAGGAAGGCTCCCGAGTCGAGCTGGAGGCCGGCGTCGGTGCGCCAGTACAGGTTGCGGTGCATGGCGATCAGCCGGGCGCCGCGCTGGAGGTGTCCGAAGGCCCGGTTGAGCATGGTGTAGTCGAACTCCGGGCCGGCCCCGCCGAGCAGGACCACCTCGGGATCGTCCTCCACCAGGGTGACGTCCGCGAGGTCCGCGGCGATGTCCCCGCTGTTGAGGAGCAGGCAGCGGGCGCCGGGCCAGTGTTCGGCGAGATGGGCGGCGGTGACGGCCGGCGCGGTGAGCACGTCCCGCTCGCCCACCTCGAACCCGGCCCGCGCCAGCGTCCCGGCGATGGACGCCCGGGTCCGCGACGTCGTATTGGTGACCAGGGCCACCGCCGGCCCGGCCGCCCGGACCCGGCGCAGCGCCGCCACGGCACCCGGCAGCGGGCGCCAGGACACGGTCAGCACACCGTCGATGTCGACCAGCAGGGCCCGTACCGAGGCGAGGGACCCGGCCCCGGCGGACCGTACGGACTCCTCGGACTGCATGCCTTCGACGGTAACGGCCTGACGGCCCGGCCGCCCCCCGCCACCTCGTAGGCTCGGCCCCATGTCCTCGCAGCCCACCGAACCGCGGCCCGGGCCGCCCGCCCGGCCATCGGCCCCGCGCTCCGCGCCGGGCGAGCGGCCCCGGCACGTCCTCGTCCTCGGCGGCACCGCGGAGGCCCGCCGGCTCGCGGCCGCGCTGGTGGCCCACCCCGCCGGGATCCGGGTGACGACCTCCCTGGCCGGCCGGACCACCCGGCCGGACGCGGTGGCGGGACAGACGCGGACCGGCGGCTTCGGCGGGGCCGACGGACTCGCCGACTGGCTGCGGGCCCACCAGGTGGACGCCCTGGTCGACGCCACCCATCCCTTCGCCGAGACGATCACCGCACACGCGGCCCGCGCGGCGGTGGCCACCGGGGTGCCTGCGGTCGTGCTGCGCCGCCCCGGCTGGCGGCCGGTCCCCGGCGACCGCTGGTACGACGTGCCGTCCCTGGCCGGGGCCGCCGAGGCACTGCCCGGCCTGGGCGACCGGGTGTTCCTCACCACCGGACGGCTCGGCCTCGCCGCCTTCGCGCACCTGGCGGACCACCACTTCCTGGTGCGCTCGGTGGAGCCGCCGGACCCGCCGCTGCCCCCGGACACCGAAGTGCTCCTGGCCCGCGGCCCGTTCACCCTCGCCGGCGAACGCGCCCTGCTGCGCGCCCACCGCGTCGACGTCCTGGTCACCAAGGACAGCGGCGGCGAGGCCACGGCCGCGAAGCTCACGGCCGCACGCGAACTGGGCCTGCCGGTGGTCGTCGTCCGCCGCCCGCCGCTGCCGCCGGGCGCGACGGCGGTCGCGGACGTCCCGGCCGTACTGCAGCGGCTGGGCCTTGGCCAGGAGTGAGCGGTCCGCCTACCGCTGCCCGGGGTTCCTCCGCAGCAGATAGGTGTCCATGACCCACCCCTTGCGCTCCCGGGCCTCGGCGCGCACCCGCTCGATCTCCGGGCCGGCCTCGGCGAGCGGCCCCGAGACGAGGATCTCGTCCGGCGTGCCTATGTAGGCGCCCCAGTAGATGTCGATGTCCTCGTCCGCGTACCGCCGGAACGCCTGGTGGGCGTCGAGCATCACGACCACGTCGTCCACCCCCTCCGGGAAGCCCTCGGCGAGCCTGCGGCCGGTGGTGATCTGCACGGGCCGGGCGACCCGGTTGAGCCCCGTGCGGTGCCGGGCGACCAGCGCGGAGACGCTGCTCACCCCCGGGACCACGTCGTACTCGAACACGACGGCGCCGCGCTCCAGCACCTCCTCCAGGATCCCGAGCGTGCTGTCGTAGAGCGCCGGGTCCCCCCACACCAGGAAGGCGCCGGTCTCCTCCTCGCCCAACTCCTCGGCGATCATGCGCTCGTAGATGCCGGCGCGGGCGCTGCGCCAGTCCCCGACGGCCGGCGAGTACGCCGAGCCGCCCGCCTCGCGGTCCCGCTCCGGGTCCCGGGCCTCGACCACCCGGTAGGAACCCGCGGGCAGATGCGCCTCCAGCATGTCCCGGCGCAGCTGGGTGAGATCGCTCTTCGCCTCGCCCTTGTCGAGCAGGAAGAACACGTCCGTGCCGCGCAGCGCACCGACCGCCTGCAAGGTCAGCTGCTGGGGGTCGCCCGCACCGATACCGATGACATGAATCTTTCGCACGCCACCGAGTCTGCCGTATGCCACCGACAACGCGTCCCCCGCCTCGGGACGCGGCGGCTCAGGCGCCGAGCCGCGGCGCCACGGCCACGGCGTCCACGGGCCCGGCGCCCTCCTCCACCCGCCCGGCCAGCTCCCGCCCCCAGCGCACGATCCCGGCGAGATCCATCCCGTACGGCCGGTCCTCGCCCCGCCCCCGCTCCCACTCCTCGACCGCCCCCGCGCCCCGCCGCAACAGCCGCGCCCCGCCGACGGCGTTGCCCCGGGCCGCGTGCGTGAGGCCCACCGCCAGCTGGGCCAGCCCCCGCCACAGCGTCCGCTCGTCCTCGGGCCCCGACTTCCAGGCGTCCTCGAACACCTCGTGCGCATGGAACGGCCGGCCCGCGTCCAGCAGCGCCTGCGCCTCGGCCACCGTCTCCCGCGGCGCCCGCACCACACCCTCCGGCTGCCGCGGCACCCCCTGCGCGCCGTACGCCAACGGCCGTCCCAGCCCGTCCCGGGGCCGCGCACTGCGTGCCCGCCCCGCCCCGTCCCGGTCCCGGCCCGCCGACCCGTCCGCGTTCGTCATACGACCGATTGTCCCCCGCCCCGCCCCCGGCCCGTTTTCGGCACACCCCGGCACGTGCGGTAAAGTGCTCTTCGCACGATCACGCGGACCACCGCGAGTCGACGCATCGGGACGTGGCGCAGCTTGGTAGCGCACTTGACTGGGGGTCAAGGGGTCGCAGGTTCAAATCCTGTCGTCCCGACTGGAGACAGTCGCAAGATCAGGGCCGGTTTCGGAGACATCCGAAACCGGCCCTTGATCATTCTTGGGGACCGGTCCGACCGGCGGCGTTTGCCGGTCGGACCGGTCCACCGGACGCGTGCCCGGTACGGAGTGGGACGGTCCGGGCGGTATTCGATGTCGGTGGAGCGCCGGGCACCGGCAGGAACGGTGGTCTTGTCGGCCATCGAGTCCCTTGGTCGGGGCGGTGCGTCGGTGGCGCGGCCATTCCTCGACGTCGACGGTTGTCCCCGTCGATGTCCGTTCATGCCCGAACGACACCCGAATCTGTTTACTTTCCTGCAACGCAGGCGTAGCCTCCCCGGTAAACCACAGATCCGGGCATCGGTCGGAGGCAGACGGACATGTACGCAGCGGAGCGGCAGCAGGAGATCCTCCGGCTCGCCCGTGACGGCGGCCGGGTGGACGTCGTGTCGCTCGCCGAGGAGTTCCAGGTGACGGCGGAGACGATCCGCCGCGATCTCAAGGCCCTCGACCGGGCCGGACTGCTGCGCCGGGTGCACGGCGGGGCCATCCCGGCCGGCCGCCTCGACTTCGAACCGGACCTCACCGAACGCGAGTCCACGGCGGCCGACGAGAAGGACCGCATCGCCAAGGCGGCCCTGGCCGAACTGCCCGTCGACGGCACCGTGATCCTCGACGCCGGCACCACCGTGGCCCGCCTGGCCGCCGCGCTCCCGCTGGAGAGCGAGCTGACCGTCGTCACCCACTCCCTGCCCATCGCCGCCCGCCTCGCCGACCATCCCGGCCTCCAGCTCCACCTGGTCGGCGGCCGCGTACGGCACCGTACCCGGGCCGCCGTGGACGCCTGGGCGCTGCGCGCGTACGGCGAGATCCGCGCCGACGTGCTGTTCGTCGCCGCCAACGGCTTCTCCACCGCGCACGGACTGACCACCCCCGACCTCGCCGAGGCCGCCGTGAAGCGGGCCGCCGTCGCCGCCGCCCGCCGGGTGGTGCTGCTCGCCGACTCCGCCAAGCACGGCCAGGAGCACTTCGCCCGCTTCGGCGATCTGGGCGACGTGGACCTGCTGATCACCGACAGCGCCCTGAGCCCTGAGGACGCCGCCGCCATCGAGCGCGCCGGCACGGAGGTGGTCCGCGCATGATCGTCACCGTCACCCCCAACCCGTCCCTGGACCGCACCTACGAGGTCCCCTCCCTCGACCGCGGCGAGGTCGTCCGCGCCACCGGCGAACGCATGGACCCCGGCGGCAAGGGCGTCAACGTCTCGCGCGCCGTGGCCGCCGCCGGCCGCCGCACCGTCGCCGTTCTGCCCCTGGGCGGCGCGCCGGGCGCCCTCGTCGCCGAACTCCTCGCCGCGCAGGGCATCGAGGTCGCACCGGTCCCGGTCGCCGGGACCACCCGTTCCAACATCGCCCTCGCCGAGGCGGACGGCGTCCTGACGAAGATCAACGCGCCCGGCCCGGAACTCGGTCCCGAGGAGCGGGAACTGCTCCTGCGGACCGTACGGCGCCAGGCGCACGGCGCCGACTGGATCGCCTGCTGCGGCAGCCTCCCGCGCGGCCTCGCCCCCTCCTGGTACGCCGACCTTGTCGCCCGGGCGCACGCCGCCAGGGTGCGCATCGCGCTGGACACCTCCGGGCCCGCCCTCCTGGCGGCGCTGCGCGAGGGCCCGGACGTGGTCAAGCCCAACGCCGAGGAACTCGCCGAGGCCGTCGGGCGCCCCCTGGCGACGGTGGGCGACGCGCTGAAGGCGGCCGAGGACCTGCGCTCGCTCGGCGCGGGCGCGGTGCTGGCGAGCCTCGGCGCCGACGGGCAACTCCTCGTGACCGGCGCGGGCGCCTGGTACGGCGGCGCGCCGGTGGCCGCCGTCCGCAGCAACGTCGGCGCGGGCGACGCCTCGCTGGCCGGTTTCCTCATCGCGGGCGGCGCGGGTCCCGAGGCCCTGG
The DNA here is from genome assembly GCF_051980735.1 of Streptomyces sp. SCPE 10. Taxonomy (NCBI): domain Bacteria; kingdom Bacillati; phylum Actinomycetota; class Actinomycetes; order Kitasatosporales; family Streptomycetaceae; genus Streptomyces; species Streptomyces sp. SCPE 10. The sequence continues at coordinate 6,626,553 of NZ_CP197069.1, forward strand.
CCTCGGCCGTCGCGCACGGCGCGGCCGCCGTACAGCTGCCCGGCAGCGTGATGCCCACCCCGGCCGACCTGTCCCCGGCGGCGGTCACGGTGACGGCCGACGTCCCCCTCGACCGCCCCCTGACGGACCCCGCGCCATGACCCGCCCCACGGCCCCCGCCGCTCTCCGGGGACCCCAGAGCCGAACCCGGACCCGGAGCCCGACCGTGGGCTCTCCGCCCGAGGCCCACACGGCCCACACGGCCCGTACGGCCTCCGCCGCGTCCCACGGCACCCGTGCCGGGGCCCCGGCACCAGCCCCCGCCGCCCCCCACGGCATTCCCGTCCCCACCCCCGCCCCGGCTTCCCCCGCCGCCCGGGCGACACGCGTGCGAAGGAGCCCGCGATGAGCGAGATGATCACCGCGGACCTGGTCGACCTCGACCTGTCCGCCGACACCAAGGAAGCGGCGGCGCGCGCCCTCGCCGAGCGGATGGCGGCCCTGGGCCGGGTGACCGACCTGGCGGGCTTCCTCGCCGACGTGGCCACCCGCGAGGCGCAGATGCCGACCGGCCTGGACGGCGGCATCGGCATCCCGCACTGCCGCAGCGCGCACGTCACCGAGCCGACGCTCGCCTTCGGGCGCAGCGCCGCCGGGATCGACTTCGGCGCCGCGGACGGCCCCGCCGACCTGGTCTTCCTGATCGCCGCACCGGCGGGCGCCGACGACGCCCACCTGACGATCCTGTCCGCCCTGGCCCGCCAGCTGATGAACGCCGAGTTCACGGCCGCGCTGCGCTCGGTCGCGGACACGGCGACAGCGGCGGCGCTGATCCGCGGGGACGTGACTCCGCAGGAGGCCGCCGCGGCGCAGCCGGAGGCGGCCCCGGCCTCGGGTGAGGCGGCCCCGGCCTCGGGTGAGGCGGCCCCGGCCTCGGGTGAGGCGGCTTCGGGCTCCGCGCAGACCTCCCCGGCCGACGCCGCGGCCCCGGCGGAGGCGGGTACGCCGGACGTCGCCCCCTCGGAAGCACCTGCCGCGAAGGACACCACGGACCCCGTCACCGCCGATCCCACCCCCGAGCAGCCCTTCAGGATCGTCGCCGTCACCTCCTGTCCCACCGGCATCGCGCACACCTACATGGCCGCCGAGTCGCTGGAGAACGCCGGCCGGGAGGCGGGCGTCGAACTCGTCGTCGAGACCCAGGGCTCGGCCGGCTTCGCCCGCCTCGACCCGGAGCTGATCGCCGCGGCGGACGGCGTGATCCTCGCCCATGACGTCCCCGTACGGGACAAGGACCGCTTCGCCGGGAAACCGACCGTGGACGTCGGCGTGAAGGCCGGCATCAACCGCCCCGGCGAACTGATCGCCGAGGTCCGGCAGAAGGCCGCCCGGGGGGAGACGACCGCCCCGGCCGCCGCCGGCACCCCGGTCGAACGCACCGGCGAACCCGGCGAGGGCTACGGCACCAAGCTGCGCAAGTGGCTCATGTCGGGCGTCAGTTACATGGTCCCGTTCGTCGCGGCCGGCGGTCTGCTGATCGCGATCGGCTTCGCGCTCGGCGGCTACAAGGTCAACAAGGCCCCCTCGGTCATGGACCACTTCGTCTGGACTCAGACCGACAGCTGGGCCGCGCTGATGTTCCAGATCGGCGGGGTGGCCTTCGCCTTCCTCGTCCCGGTCCTGGCCGGCTACATCGCCTACGGCATCGCCGACCGGCCCGGCCTGGTCCCCGGCTTCGTCGGCGGTTCGATCGCGCTGACCATCAACGCCGGCTTCCTCGGCGGCCTGGCGGCCGGACTGATCTCCGGCGCGGTGGTGACGGCGATCCAGCGGGTGCGGATACCTCAGGCGCTGCGCGGCATCATGCCGGTGGTGGTGATCCCGCTGATCTCCTCGGCCGTCGTCGGGTTCCTGATGTTCGTCGTCATCGGCAAGCCCATCGCCACCGCGCAGAAGGGCATGACGGACTGGCTGTCCGGGCTCAGCGGCGCCAACGCCGTGCTGCTCGGCGCGCTGCTCGGCCTGATGATGTGCTTCGACCTCGGCGGCCCGGTCAACAAGGTCGCCTACACCTTCGCCACCGCCGGGATCGCGGTCTCCGACCCGAGCGACTCGGCGATGAAGATCATGGCCGCGGTGATGGCGGCGGGCATGGTGCCGCCGCTGGCGATGGCCCTGGCCACCACCGTGCGCGGCCGGCTGTTCACCGAGACCGAGCGGGAGAACGGCAAGGCCGCCTGGGTCCTGGGCGCCTCCTTCATCTCCGAGGGCGCGATCCCGTTCGCCGCGGCCGACCCGCTGCGGGTCATCCCGTCGGCGATGGTGGGCGGCGCGCTCACCGGAGCCCTGTCGATGGCCTTCGGCGCGACCCTGCGCGCCCCGCACGGCGGCGTCTTCGTGGTCCCGCTGATCGGCAACCCGTTCCTCTACCTGATCGCCGTCGCGGCCGGTGTGTGCACCTCGACGGCCCTGGTGGTCGCCCTCAAGACCCTGCGCGGCTCCGCCCCGGGCGCCCCGGGCGGCGAGCAGGAGAAGGGCGAGCACGAGCAGGCGGCGCGGGCCGGGTCGGCCGACCGCGAGCAGCCGGTGGCCGCCTGACGGCCCCGCCGCGGCCCTGCCGCTTTGGGGTGCCGTGAGCAGTTCACGCCACCTGCGAGACACGCCACGGTCCGGGGCCGATGCCCCGGACCGTGGCGTTCACCTGGTGACAGGCCTGGGCACGTCTCGATGCTGATGCTGATGCGGTGCGGCGTGGCCCTGCCGGCCGTGCTGATCATCGCTGGTGCGCCGTGTGATGCGGAGAGGGCAGGATTCGAACCTGCGTGGACCCCCGAAAGGATCCGACCTCGAGGCGTGCTCGCCGGTCCCCGATCAACCACTCCGGGCACCTCTCCTCGCTCCCGACTCCGGTGATTCCCGGGGTCGTTCACGTGAAAGAGAATGGCACGGGCCCCTGACACGGGACTGACACCTCAAGACCGGGCCGAGGGCACCAGCGGGCCCGCCCGTCCACCGGTGCCCTGACCGAGAAGTCGGAAGGACCGCACCTCCAGCCGGCTTTGCGGCGATGCCGTGGGCAGTACGTCCATGAGCTTGTGGAGGTCGGCCGCCGACCGCGCGGAGGCTGAGCGCGTCGCGCGCCGCCAGGCGGAGGAAGCCGGACACGCGGCCGTGCGAGGGCGTGCCCTCCCGACATCGAAACCACGCCTCCATGGCCGGATCAGTGCGAACAAATTTTCGATAGTCGTCGCTTTTGCTTCGTGTGTCGCTACGATCAACGACGCAGCGATCGCTGGGCAGGATGGGGGGCCGATGCCGCAGGCGACGAGTATCCCGCTCGATGAGGGCGGAAGCCTGTACGTCGAAGTGGGCACCCGGGACGACGACGGATGGACGCCCGCGGGGCGCACCCACGACGCGGCGGGCCCGGCAGGACGCACGCTGCGACTGGTCCTGGAGCCGGGCGGCGCGGTGGCTCGAACCGCGGCGGTAGCCGGCATCTCCGTCCCGGTCGAACGGCATCGCCCGGCCGAAGGGTGACCGGTGTGGCCGCCGATGTGTCCGCGCTGTTCGGCGCCGTGGTCCGGATCCGCTCGGCCGACGGGACGATCGTGGGCGCGGGGTTCCTCGTCGCGCCCGACCTGGTGTGCACCTGCGCGCATGTGGTGGCACAGGCCCTGGGCACGGACCCCGCGTCCGCCGATCCGCCCCAGGGCGGGGTGCGGATCGACTTCCCGCTGCTGACCCCGAAGAGGTCGGCTCCACAGGGCAGCCGGGGTGCGGGGACCGCGGTCGTGGCAGGCTGGGTGCCGATCCTCGCGGACGACACCGGAGACCTCGCCCTGCTGCGGATGGACGCGAGGCCCCCGGACGACGCGGCGATCCCCTGGCTGGTGGAGGCCAACGAACTGTGGGACCACGCCGTGCGCGTGTTCGGGTTCCCCGCGGACAGCGACCACGGAGTGTGGGTCGCCGGCCGGCTGCGCGCGCTCCAGGGCGCCGGCTGGGTGCAGATGCAGAGCGAGGCCGGACCCGCCATCGAGCCCGGGTTCAGCGGATCCCCGGTCTGGGACACAGACCTCGACGGCGTGGTCGGCATAGCGGTGGCCGCCGAATTCGGCAGCCGCGCCGGCACCGCCTACCTGCTGCCCGCCGCCTCCATCCTGCGGGCCTGGCCGGAACTGGCCGAACGTGCGCTGCCTGCTTCGCCGTACCGGGCGCTGACCTCCTTCACGGCACAGGACGAGCCGGTGTTCTGCGGCCAGGACGAGGCGGTCGCCCGCCTGGAGACGCTCACCATCCGGCAGCCGGTGGTCGTGCTGTCCGGCCCCTCGGGCAGCGGCAAATCCTCTCTGGTGCGGGCCGGGCTGCTGCCACGGCTGACCAGGGCGGGGTGGGCGACGGCGGACTTCCGTCCCATCCCGGGGCTGAGCCCGGCCCAGACCCTCGCGGGGGCCCTGGCGCCGTTGCTGAAGGGAGAACTCGACGAGTGGGACGTCACCGGTCACCTGACGCAGGCCCGGCACGCCGAAATCGCCGCACGGCTCGCCCGCCGGCACCCGGGCGGCGTCCTGCTGTTCGCGGACCAGTTCGAGGAGATCGTCACCGCCGACCAGGACGCGGCACGAGAGCTGGTGGGCCTGATCTCCGCGCTGACCGCCGACTCGCCGGCGGCCACGCCGATCCGGGCGTTGCTCACGGTGCGCTCCGGGTCGCTGGACCGGATGCTCACCCAGAGCAACCGCAGGGCCCTGGACGAGGGGATCACCTTCCTGGCCCCGATGGGACGGGAGCAGTTACGGGCGGCGATCACCGGACCGCTGAGGGCCACTGCGGGCATCGGGTACGAGCCGGGTCTGGTGGAACGGATCCTGGACGACGCGGGGGAGGGGCCCGGGCGGCTGCCCATGGTGGAGTTCACGCTCACCCGGTTGTGGGACCGACGCCGCAGCGGGAAGCTCACCCACGAGGCGTACGACGCGTTCGGCGGAGTCACCGGCGCTGTCGCCGACTACGCGGAGGAAGTGTACGAGCGGCACCTGCGGCCCTCGGAGCGTGAGGCCGCCCGGCGACTGTTCGTCCAGCTCGCCCGGCCGCAGGAGGACGGGGGATTCACCCGCCGGGCGGTGCGTGTCGACGCGCTGGAGGCGGAACAGCGGCGCCTGGTGCCACGGCTGGCCGACCGCAAGTTGCTGGTGACGACGCGGGCGGTGGACGGCGCGGAGATCGCGGACCTGGCACACGACGCACTCATCGACGGCTGGAGCCGGCTGCGGGAATGGCTGGCCGCGGATCGCGACTTCCGCGACTGGCAGGAACGGCTGCGGGCGGCCCTGCGTCAATGGGAGCAGTTCGACCGCCGCAACGGGGCCCTGCTGCGGGACCCTCTTCTCACCGAGGCACTGAAGTGGAGCACGGAGCGGCCACGCGACATCACCGCCGACGAGCGGACGTACATCACCACCAGCGTGCTGCTGCGAAAGCGGCGGTCCCGGCGCGGCCGTCTCATCACCAGCGGGGTGGCCGTCCTGGCGCTGATCGCCGCGACCCTCGCGGGCCTGGCATACGACCGCACCCAGGAGGTCACTCGCCAACTGCACGCCCAGGCCGCGCGGCTGCTCGGCCAAGACGCGCAGCACCGCGCCGACGACGCTCCGGGCACCGCGGCGCTCCTCGCGCTGTCCGCATGGCGTACCGACAGCACCCAACCCGAGTCCTACGGCGCCCTGTTCAAGCTTTACGCACGGCTGCGGAACGTCGACACGATCGACGAACTCGACATCGACCACGCACTCGCGCTCACCGCCGCCCCGGACGGCAGGGCCGCCCTCATCGTCGACCAGCGCGGGGTGGCCTCGGTACTCACCGGCCTGCTGGGGCAGGTGAAGGTGCACGCGCTTCCACGCTCCCGCCTCAACCTGGACCGCACCCCTCTGCTGGCCCTCAGCCCGGACGGCCGCAGTGTCGCCATGCTGGACGACCACAGCGACCTCGCACTGTGGAACACCGACCATCCGGACAGTCCCGTGAAGCTGCCCGTCCCGCCAGGCTGGAACCCGGCACGGGACCTCGAAGACCTCGCCTTCTCCCCGGACGGCTCACGCCTGGCGGCCCTGTTCGGCGGCGTGAACGCCGCCCGGACGGCCGAGACCGACAAGCTCGGCCTGTGGAACACCGGCACCAGGCACCTGGTCTCCGCCCGGCTCCTGCACGGCAGCGGATTCGGTGCCATCCGCTTCGCAGCCCGGTCCGACAGTGTCCTGATGAAGCGTCAGGGTTCGACGGGCGACCAGTACGTGCAGATCGACGTGCGCACCGGTGCACAGGTGCATTCGGTCGGCACCGCCTTCCCCGAGGATGTCGGACTCGGCGGCAACGTCGTCCTCGACTGCACCGAGTCCGGGACCCTGCGCATCCGGTCGCCGTCCGGTGCCCCGCTCCACACGCTGCGGGTCGAAAGCTGCCCCGACAGGCTGCTGGACGGCACGGGCCGCTACGCCCTCGTCGCCTCGGACGAACCGCTCGGCCGGCCGGACATGTCCACCATCAAAGTGGTCGACCTGCGCACGGGGCTGGTCTCCTGGACCACGATCCCCACCCACGACGTCCTCGCAGGCGCCGACACGGTGGTCTCACCCCGCCCGGACGGCACCTTGTCGGTCCTGGTGCTGAAGGGGAAGGATCTGCTGCGCTTCACCGCGCCCCGGCCAGGGCCGTCCGTCGCCTATCCCATGCCCACGCGGACCAGCGAACTCCTCCTGAGCGACAGCGGACGGTTCCGCCTGCTCGCCGACGACAGCGTGGGGGCGGCACAGCTCCGGCTGCTCGACACGTCCGACGGCGCGATATCCACGCCTTCGAGCAACGTGCGGAAAGACATCCTGCAGGCATGGGACACGTCGGACCCTTCCCAAGCCTCGGGCGCGGTGTTCACCTCGGACGACCGCCATCTCGCCACTCTCCGCGGCGGCACCCTGACGATCTACTCCCTGCCGGGCCTCGTACGACAACGCGTCATCCCCTTGCCCGTGCCGCCCGGCGTGCCCGGGAACGTCACCGGGACGCTGGCCACGGCGGACGACGGCAGCCTGCTGACGCTGTACGCCGGTGAATTGACCCGGTGGGACCCGTCCGACGGCCGCCCGATCGGGACGCCGCTCCCGCTGGGCCACGGCACCGACCTGTCCTGGCCGGCCTCGAAGGGCACCCTGATCGTGCCCCGTCCCCGGCACCCGGGGCAGGCCCTCGTACGCGAGCGCGGGGGAGTCATGCGGCTGTGGGACCTGCGCACGCGACGCCCCCTGGGCTCCTTCCCGGCCGACCCCGACACCACCGGTGACCGATCGACCGTACTCTTCGACACATCGGGAAACACCTTGGCCGACTTGAGCAACATCAAGTCCGGTCACGCCGCGAAGATCGAGTTCCGCCGGCTCCCCGACCTGCGCACCCTGGCGCTCCCCGTCTCGGCCGGCGACGTCTCCGAACTGGTCGGTTTCACCCCGGACGGCTACCTGGTGTCCAGCCGCGGCGACACCTTGCAGGTCTGGCGCTGGGACACGGCAACCGATATCGCCGCCCTCACCGTCCCCGACGGCATCCGCTGGTACGTCCACGGAGACACGGCTCAAGGCGTCACCGCCGCCGGTTCGTTGTCTCTCCCGCTCGACCCCGACCAGTGGCGCACCGCACTCTGTCATGCCATCGACCGCCCCTTCACCAAATCCGAACGGCGACTACTGCCGGACGGGACGATCACGAACAATCTCTGTGCGGGTTGACGTCCGTCACGAGTTCGTCCGCTTCGGGTCCGGCCGGCGGGCCGGGGCGCATCTGGCGAGCATGGTCTGGACGGCCTGTTCGACGGCGTCATGGACGTCGGATGCTGCGGGGTTCCAGTCGGTCAGCAGCATGCGCGGCCACAGGACGTAGTTGGCGATCATGCCGAGGAACTGGTTCGCGGCGCTCGCGGCGTCGGGGACGTAGGAGATCGCCGAGCGCACCGGCGGCGCCTGGAAGCCCAGCCCCGGATCGGTCCAAAGGTGCGGGCGGTGGGCGGGACCGCCGCTGTTCTCCGGCTCGACATCGGCGACGTCTCCTCTTTCGCGTCCTTCACCTCCGAACTGGGCGAGCGGCTGGAGCGCTGGGGTGCTTCGCGGCTCGACATCCTGGTCAACAACGCGGGAGTGGGGGTCTTCGGACCGCTGGAGGACGTCACGACCGACGACTTCGACACGGTGATGGGCACCAACGTCCGGGGCACGTTCTTCCACATCCAGTCACTTGTGCCGCTGCTGGCCCAGGGTGGCCGCGTCATCAACGTCTCGACGTCCCTGACTCGCCACACCGGCCCCGCCGCCTCGGTCTACTCCGCTTCGAAGGCCGCCGTCGAAGCCCCGAGCCGTACCCTCGCCGCGGAACTCGGCCCGCGCGGCATCCGGGTCAACTCCGTCGCCCCGGGGCCGACCGCGACCGACTTCAACGGCGGAGCGATGCGGGACGACGCCGACATGCGCCAGGCGCTGGCCGGACAGACCGCGCTCGGACGCGTCGGCGAACCCGAGGAGATCGGCGACGCCATCGCCACGCTGGCCTCCGAGGGCCTGCGCTGGGTCACCGCCCAGCGCATCGAGGTCTCCGGCGGCGCCCTTCTCTGAGTGACCGAGCGACGGTGACCCGCCGGTTCATCGCCGGCGGCAGGTGCCGCCCACCCGGTCGACCACCCGCAGCACGTGCTCGGTCTCGGCGATGCGCCCGTATTCGGCGAACGCCTGCCCCGGCGAGGGCGGGTGTCCCCCGCTTGTCCCCGGAGTGCTTCGGCGACGGCGCCGCGCTCCCCATGCGGACGACGTGGAACCCGGTGACGACCGGGAGTGCACCGCGGCCGACGGCCCGCCCAACCTGACACGTCTCGCCGACGGCGACCGCGTGGTCACGCCGACCACGCACGCCCGTACCACCGTTGAGGATCCTGCGCGGCTCTTGACGCTGCCCGGCTGCGGTGGAATCGTGCCGCCGACAACGTTGTCACGCCCAAGGCCGGGTGCGCTGCGTGATCCACGGCCTCCTGAGAGACCTCCGGGGGTTGTTCCACGTCGAGAGGAGAGGTTGGGGCAATGGCCGGCTCTCGCCTGTTCACCGTGCACCTCCGCGGAAGGCCGGACACGCCCGGGCCACGGCCGGCCCGGCGCCGGCCCGCGCTGACGCGGCTGCTCGCGTCGGGCGCGATCGCCCCGGCACTCGGGGCGGCGCCCGTCGCCGTGTCGCCGGCTGCCCACGCCGCCACCCCGGCGGGGCACGCGGCCGCCGTGCCCGTGTCGGCGCCGGGCCGCACCGCCCCCGGGTCCGCACCGGCCGACACCGCGGCCGCGAACGCCAGTTGCACCGCCGGGAACCTCCCCGACCGGGCCATCGGTCCGGCCGTGCGCCGGCCTCCGGGCCGCCGGCACCGCCGTACCCGGTGACGCCGGCGCGACCAGGCGCTCGGCAGGCAGGAGCACGCCTTCCACGTCGACGAGCAGACCGTGCCCGTCGACCCCACCAAGATCGCCGCGTCCCGCACGCCGCCCACCGGCAAGGACCTCCACGTCTTCGCGATGGCGCGGGACGGGACGCCGGCCGGCGACCGCTGACCGTCGCGGAGAGCACCCCGGCGGTGCCCCCCGCGCACCGCATCGCCCGACCATGCCTGAACCAGAACCAGCGAGAGGCATCGAACGTGTCCCAGCTCCCTCCGCTCCCCGTCGACCGGCGCCGGTTCGTCCAGCTCCTCGGCGCCTCGGCCGCCCTGGCCGCGCTCCCCACGGCCCTCGCCGAGGGCACCGCGTCGGCCGCCGGGCACACCGGCACCGGCGCCCCGGCCGCCCCGGACCCGGTGGCGGACGTCTACTACCGGGTCCTGCTCGACCACACCCACTGGTCGGAGACCCAGTGGGACGCGGCCAAGGGCCACTACACGGCCACCGACTTCGGTTTCGCCGTCGTCCTCGGCAACGCGGTCCTGCTCACCCACGGCACCTACGACGCCGCCAAGGCCGGCATCGACGCGGCCACGCTGAAGGACCGGACGGTCGCCTCGATCCGGCACTTCGCCGCCTCCAACCGGAACAACGGCGGTACCGAGTGGGGCAAGACGCTCTTCTTCGACACCACCTTCCAGCTCTACTTCGCGCTGGCCGCCCGGCTGCTGTGGCCGGACCTCGACGCCACCACGCAGAAGAACGTGGACGCGCTGATCCGCAACCAGGCCGCCTACACCACGTCGCTCGGCACCGGTGACGACCCGCTGTCGTCCCCCTGGACCCCCAACGGGCTCAGGGGCGGCTGGCAGGGCGACACCAAGGTCGACGAGATGGGCGTCTACGCCCAGTCGCTGGTGCCCGCCCTGGTCTGGGCGCAGGACGACCCGCGCCACGGTGACTGGCTGGCGGCCTACCGCGACTGGTCGCGGAACGAGACGGGGCTTCCCGCGGCGGACCTGGCCAACCCGGCCGCCGTGGACGGGACCGCGGTCAGCGCCAACACCGGGCACAACCTGTGGGACACCTTCCTCGTCGAGAACCACGGCTCCTTCGAACCGCACTACCAGGAGGAGGTGTGGCGCACCTCCGCCCGGACCGCGATCCACTACCTGACCGCCGGCCGCGACCTGCCGCAGGTGGTCACCGACCAGCCCAACACCGGCCCGCTGTGGCGCAGCATCCTCAACGTGATGAGCGACGCGGGCGAGCCGTTCATGCCGATGATCAACGACCGGGAGCACCTGTACGGGCGTGACGTCATCCCGCTGGCGTTCCAGGCCCAGGTGATCGGCGACCGGGCCGCCGCCCGGGCCGAACAGGCCATGGCGGAGCGGCTGGAGGCGTACCAGAGCTACCCGCCGCAGCACCGGCTGGCGAAGTTCTCCGGCGAGCCCAAGTACGAGCCGGAGGCCCGCGCCGAGGTCGCCATCAGTTATCTGCTCCACCTGTGGGCGGCGCGGTCCGGGCGGCGGGTGCGGGCACTGTCGAAGACGGAGTTCTTCCAGCGGGCGTCCGGCGTGATGGACTTCGGGGCGGGCCCGGGGCTGCTGTCGCACCAGTCGTCCGGCGCCTGGTCGGCCGCCGTGAGCAAAGCCGGGTTCGTGAAGTTCGCCTGGCAACCGGCGCACGACAACTGGCTGTTCAAGCTCAGCGCCGCCACGCCGATGTTCCTGCCGGCGGCCACCGGCACCGTCGCCGGCCGCCGGGTGCGGGCCTACCACGCGGTGCGGGACGGCTTCGACGGCAGCGCGACCGTGTTCGACCTCGGCTCCACCACGTACGCGGGCCTGACCACCCTGCCCTCGGGCGCGGTGGTGTACGCCACCACCGGGACCGGCGAGGGCGAGGGGCACCTGGAGGTCTACAACCTCACCATGCCGGGCATGCCCGGTCTCACCGGGTCGCGCACCTACCGGTACGCCGAGGGCAGCCACACCGTCGCCGCCGCCGACAGCGACGGCACGACCACCGGCGGCCGGGTGGACCAGCTGACGTTCATCCGGACCTCGGCCCGGTACCTGCGCATGCAGGGCGTCCAGGGCGACCCCGCCTACGGCTACTCGATCTACGAGTTCGAGGCCCGGGACGGCGCCGGCGGCGCCGACCTCGCCCAGGGCGCCACCGCCACCGCGTCCTCCTCCGACACCGGCATGGGTCCCGCGCTCGCCGTGGACGGCAGCACCACCACCCGGTGGGCGGTCGCCAAGGGGGACCGCAAACGGGCCGACAGCTGGCTGCAGGTGGACCTCGGCGCCGCCCGGTCCCTGGACCGGGTCACCGTCCGCTGGGAGGCGGCCGCCGGACGGAAGTACCTCGTCCAGGGCTCCACCGACGGGCGGACCTGGACCGACCTGGCGTCCTGGCCCACCCCGGACGTCACCAGCAAGGGCGGCTGGCTCGACATCGACGGCCGCGCGGGACTGGTGGTGCGCGGCTCGGCGCTGCCCCTGTCGGTCTACGGCGACACCGTGGTGCTCGCCGACGGGCCGGCCGCGCCGCTGCTGGTGGAGGGCATACCCGGCGCCTCGGCGAGCACCCTGCGCGCGCTGGCCGCCCGGCCTGCGCCCCGGCCGGGCGCCGACGGGGTACGGGCGGCCCTGACCGAGGACCACCTGAGCCTGTTCAACCTCACGGCCGCCGCGGTGTCCACCACGGTCGCGGTGCCCTCCACCGGCACCGACCGGGTGCTGTTCGAGGGCCGGCAGACGGTCACCTCGGACGGGACCTCGCTGGAGGTCCGCCTCGACGCCGCCTCGGCCGCGCTCCTGGCGCCGCGGCTGTCCCTGCGCCCACCGACCGGCCGCAGGCTGCCCTCGGGCCTGGTCGCCGAGGTGCTGGACGCCGCCACCGTGCGGCTGTCCGGGGCGTCGTGCCAGGTGCGGGTGAGCGGCCAGGGCCGTACCGTCGTGGCGACCGTCCGCGGCAGCGTCACCGTCCGGGTGCCGGGAGCCACCGCGTTCCCGGTGGACGATCTGGCGCTGGGCCGGACCGTCTTCCCGACCAACCCGCTGCCCGCGGGGATGTCCGACCCGCGGGCGGCCGTGGACGGCGACCCGCACACCGCCTGGACGCCCGGACCGAAGGGCCGGATGGTGGTGGACCTGGGCGCCTCGGTGGCGTTCACGGGCGTCCGCGCCGACTGGACCGGCGGGCGCGTCCCCACCGTCCGGGTGGAGGTCAGCGACGACGGCCTGACCTACCGGAGCGCGGGCACGATGACCGGGAAGGGCCCCCGCCGGGAGCTCGCCACCAGGGCCACCGCCCGTTACGTGGCCCTGGCGACCGACACCTCCGGACCGGGAGCCGCGCGCCTGGTGGCCCTCACGGTGCGCTGACGGGCGTGAGCCGGCGGGCGGGGGCACCGGGCGCAGTCCCACTGGCCGGGGGCGGCGTGCTCGGTCAGGCAGCGCAGGCCGGCCTTCCGGGGCACGGCGAGGTGGTGACGACGGGCGAAGAGTGCTGATTCCTGTGCTGGTCGGGTCAGTGAAGGCCGAAGTCCGGGGCGGGCCGGTCCGGTCCGAACAGCCGGGTGGGCACCGCGTCGGCCAGCACCCGGTACCCGGCGGGGTTCAGGTGCAGATGGTCGCCGACGTCCAACGACGGCAGCAGCCGGCGGGGTTGGCCGGGGTCGCGGACCGCCCGGTCGAAGTCGAGGACGGCGTCGAAGCGGCCGCTGGTGCGGATCCAGCGGTTGACCGCCTGCCGGGCCGCCTCGCGGTGGCCGTCCGGGTCGTCGTAGCCCGTGTTCCCCCCGAAGGGCGTCAGCGTGGCGCCGTACACGGGGATGCCCTGCGCGTGCGCCCGGACCACGATCTGGTCGTAGGCCGCGAGCAGGTCCGCGGTGGTCTGCCGCTGTGCGGCCTCGGTGGGCGCGGCGGTGCCGATGTCGTTGACGCCCTCGAAGAGGACCAGCCACCGGACCCCGCTCTGCGCCAGCACATCGCGGTCGAAGCGGGCCAGCACATTGGGGCCGAGGCCGTCGTTCAGCACCCGGTTGCCGCCGGCCGCCTGGTTGAGGACCGCGACCTGGGCGGTGCGGGGCGTGGACCGCAGCCGGGCCAGCAGCTGGTCCGTCCACCGGTCGTTGCCGTCGGTCGTGGAACCCCGGCCGTCGGTCAGCGAGTCGCCCAGCACGACGGCCGCCGCCGTGGTGCTCCTCGACCAGACCTCCACCCCGCTCAGGAAGTACCAGTGGGCGGTGGTGGCGGCCCCGCCGAGGTCCGCGTCGGCCACGTGGTTCCCGTTCACCATGTACGAGGTGGTCCGGGAGCCGGGGTGCGAGGTGATGTCGTCCGACGCCTGGCCGTCGGCCAGATAGAGCGTCACCGTGAGGTTGGAGCCCGCCCGCAGGTCGAGGTCCAGCGGGTCGGAGACGGCCTCCGCGCCGACCGGGACCACCGTCGAGGAGCGGCCGTCGAAGGTCACCTTCCGGACGGTGCCCGCCCGCACGGCGGCGGACCCGGCGCGACCGCCCTCCGGGAGCGCCACCGACACGGCGGTGAGGGGCAGCGCCGCGCCGCCGAACGCGTTGGAGAAGCGCAGCCGCAGATGCGTACCGCCGACCGAGACGTGCACGGTCTGGCGCACCGTGCTGTCGGCGAAGACCCGGCCCGGCTGGGTGAACGGCGCCGGCGGCATGTTGCCCGGCTCGGTCAGCTGGGGCATCGAGGTCCAGGTGTTCACCCAGTGCCCGGCCGCGGCGACCCGGGCGGTGCTCGTCGTGCGTTCGCCGCCGGCCGCGGAGGACGTGGCGACACCGGTGACCGTGAGCACGGCCGCGGCGGCCAGGCTCACCAGGAGTGCGGATGTTCGGGCCATGACCTGTGTTCCCTCCTTCAGCGCAGCCGGAGGCTCTCGGGCGGGCCGAGATAGCTGGGCTGGAGTCCGCCGGTGTCCACGACGAGGTTCTGCAGGACGACGGTGGGGTCGACCATCCAGAACTTCAGTACGTGGCGCCCGGGCCGGGTGATCCGGTGCGTGGTGGTGGTGACGTTGACGTTGTCCGAGGTGTTCCGCTGCCACTGCATGTTCATCGTGCCGTCGTCGGAGCCGGTGACCTTGGTGATGTTCACCGACTGCGGCCGGTCGTCGTCGAAGGAGACGGCATAGGTGAGGCCGTCGCTCGCCAGGATGTTGTTGCGGGGCGACAGGTACGCGGACACGGTGACCGGTCCGGTGGTGAAGAGCATGACGGGGTACTCCAGGCGGGGGCCGTCGCCGCCCGGTGTCTGCCGTGGCGCGGTCACCGGGAAGGGCTCCATGCCCGAGCCGGTCCTGCCGATGCCGGGAAGCCGCCGCCAGGAGACGACGCCCCCGCCGTGGGCGCTGCCGTAGTGGTCGGCCTCGATGGAGACGCAGCCGCCCGCCTCGACGAATCCGCTCAGGCTCCGCCGGGGCACGTCCGGGTTGTCCACCGGGACCCGCACCGTCACCCGCTCGCCGCCGGGCCCGGTGACCGTGACGGGCACCCGGTGCCTGCCCTTGGGCGCGCGGGCCCAGTCGGCCCGGACGGTGACCCGCACCTGGCTGTCGACCCGCCCCCGCGTGGCGTCGGCGGACAGCCACGGGACGCCGGTCCTGATCCGGTAGTCGAAGGGCGTCGTCCCCCGGTTGAAGATCTCGATGTACGGGGCCGGTCCGGTGGCGTACGGGCTGAGCGCGGGCAGCGCGCAGTCGGCGGTGGAGCCGGGCCACGCCTGGTCGGAGCCGTCGACGGCTACGCCCATCCGGGACCCCGCGGCCGGGGTGATCCGCTTGACGGCGGGGAATATCACGTCGGGGATGGCCGCGTTGTCGATCTGCGGCTGCTGCCAGGGGGCGTCCGGGCCGTACCGGGCGACATCCCCGTAGTCGATGTGCGGCTGGGTCTGGAAGCCCTTCCACTTCCCGTCGGCCACCGTGTTGTTGAAGCGGTCGGCGAGCGCCTTGTCGGTGCGGAAGTACGACTCCGCCGCCGACGCGAGCGAGTTGGTGGCGGCCCGGCCCTGGGCGGCGTAGAGCAGGTTGGTGAACTGGGCCTGACGCAGGGCGTAGAGGTTGGCGGTCGCCTTCACCGGATACAGCACCAGTTCGTAGAAGCCGTCCCGCCGGTCCGCCGGCAGGGCGGACTCGATGCGCTCGGCCGCGGCGGACAGCTCCCGCCATTCCTGTGTGACGCGTTCCATCTCCTGGTAGTTGGTGATGCTGAACGGCGTCGCCTGGTCGTCGTAGACGACGGCGGAGGGGTCCGTGGCCAGGTCCTTGTCCGGGTCCACGGTGATCTTCCGGTTGAGCAGCTCCGGCTTGCGGCGGGCCTGGAGCTGCCCGTACCTGCCCAGGACGGCGGCGATGGCGGCGGCGTGCTCGGGCCCGAAGTTCTGCCGGGCGTAGTGCTCCAGCCACTCGGTGACGTTCTCGACCGGCCACCGGTCGGGGTCCCAGGCGTAGTCCAGGAAGAACTGGGTGGGCAGCTCGTTGCTCTTCAGATCACCGGAGTTGACGATCCACAGCTGCCGGATGCCGTACGTGTAGGCCTGGTTCAGCTGATCCCAGACATTGGCCAGGTTGGCGGTGTCGACCCACTTGTAGTTGCGGCCGGCGCCGACGTAGTCGAAGTGGTGGTAGAGGCCGTAACCCCCCTCGCGCGGCGGCAGCGACGGGCTCGGCACCAGACGCAGGTTGCCCCAGTTGTCGTCGGTGAAGACCACCGTCACGTCGTCGGGCGCCCGCAGCCCCTGTTCCCAGTAACGCTGGACCTCCTTGTAGAACGTCCACACCTGCGGGGTCTGCGACAGCGGCTTGCCGGTGACGTCGGCGATGATCTGCCGTTGGGTGGAGACGATGTCGCGCATCAGCTCGATGCCGTCGCCGTCGGGCAGCGCGGTGTCGCCGTTGCCGCGCATGCCGAGGGTCACCACGCCCTCGAAGCCCTCGCGCACCATGCGGCGGATGCCCTCCGTCCAATACGCCTTCAGCGACTCGGAGTTGTGGCGGAAGCTCCACTCTCCGGTGCCGCCGTAAGGGTCGCTGCCCGGGGTGACGACATTGCCCTGGGCGTCGCGCGCGGCAGGTACGGCGTGCCGGTTCCACTCCTCGATGCCCCGCATCATGGGGGCCTCGTGGGAGGTGCCCATGACGATGCCGTAGGCCGTCGCGGTGGCGTGGTTGGCCGGGTCGTCCTCGGCGAAGGCGCGCCCCCACACCGCGGGCCAGAGGTAGTTGGCCTTCAGCCGCAGCATCAGCTCGAAGACCTTGGCGTAGAAGAGGTGGTTGAAGCCGTCGGGGTGGCCGGGGGCCAGGCCGGGGCCGAACCGGGCCGGGGCCCAGGTGCCGAGCGCGGGGTTCTCGTCGTTGATGAAGAAGCCGCGGTACTTCACCGCGGGCGTGCCCTGGGTGTGCCGGCCGGGCCGGACGTGCAGCAGGTCCTGGTGGCTCGGGGTGGCGTCGGCCCACCAGTACCAGGGCGAGACGCCGATGCCCCGGCTGACGTCGTAGATGCCGTAGATGGTGCCGCGCTGGTCGCTGCCGGCGATCACGAGGGCGCGGTCGACCCCGGGCAGCGGGTGGTCCACCACCTGCTCCAGGGAGGTCTCCCACTTGCCCGCGATCCCCGTCACGTCCAGTTTGCCGGCGGCCACCAGACCGTCGATCAGCGGGCTCTTGCCGATGGTGCCGATGAGGACGACCTCGCGCCGGCCCGCCGGGAGGGTGGGGGACAGGTCCGGCTCGATGCCCGTGACCCGCTTGAGGTCCTCCTTGAGGTCACCGGCCGCGCGGACGACACCCGGGTGGTCGTCGGCGCTGACCACGAGGGGGGTGGCCGCACCGCGCTCGACGAGCGGGAAGGTGCCGGGCCCGCGCGAGGTGGTGATGTACGCGCCGGGGTCGGTGGGCCGCACCGTGCTCGTGGACGTACCCGCCCAGGCGGCACCGGCCGGGCCCAGCAGGGAGGCGGCGGGGGTCGCCAGTGCGGTGAGACCGGCTCCCAGGGCCAGTGCCGTGCGCCGGCTCATGCCGGTGCCGGGTCGCGTCGGGTGGGGCCCGCGCCGCGCAGAATCCATGCCGCCCTCCGTGGGGCCCGCGAGCCCCCTCGCCGATAGTGTTTCCGGAAAATTTCCGGAAGTTGTCGCGAAACGTTAGGGACGGGCCGAGCGGCCGTCAATACGCGCGGCACCAACCGCCGTGCGAAACCGACGGGTTGACGGCGGTGGCGGCCCGGCCCGGCACGCCCGCCGGCCGGCGAACGGCGATTGCCTATGCTGAGCAGCGCAGGCGAGGAGGCTCGGATGGCAGCACAGGACGCGGGGCGCGTCACGATCGCGGACATCGCCCGGGAGGCGGGCGTGTCCCTGCCGACGGTCTCCCGGGTGCTCAACGGGCGCGCCGACGTGTCCCCTTCGACCCGCCGCCGGGTCGAGGAACTGCTGGCCCGGCACGGCTACCGGCGGCGCGCCGCGCAGACCGCCGGCCGGGCCGAACTGATCGACCTGGTCTTCAACGACCTCGACAGCCCCTGGGCCGTGGAGATCCTGCGCGGTGTGGAGGACGTGGCGCACGCTTCCGGTCTGGGCACCGTGGTCTCCGCGGTGCACCACCGCAGCACGTCCGCCCGGCAGTGGCTGGTCAACCTGCGGGCGCGGGCCTCCGACGGCGTCATCCTGGTGACCTCGGAGCTGGCCCCCGAACTCCACGCCGAGCTGCGCCGCCTGGGCGTGCCCGCCGTCATCGTCGACCCGGCCGGCGTGCCCACCTACGGCATACCGACGATCGGCGCCATGAACTGGGCCGGCGGACGCAGCGCCGTCGAGCACCTGCTCGGCCTCGGGCACCGCCGCATAGGCGTCATCACCGGGCCCCCGACGCTGCTGTGCAGCCGGGCCCGCCTGGACGGGTACCGGGCCGCGCTGGAGTCCGCCGGCGTGCGGATCGACGACCGGCTCGTCCGGCAGGGGGACTTCTCCCACGAGGCCGGCTTCGCCTCGGGATCGGAGCTGATCGGCCTCGCCGACCCGCCCACCGCGATCTTCGCGTCCAGCGACCAGATGGCGCTCGGCGTCTACGAGGCGGCCCGGCAGCGCGGGCTGCGCATCCCGGACGACCTCAGCGTGGTCGGCTTCGACGACCTGCCCCAGGTCCAGTGGTCCCCGCCGCCGCTCACCACCGTCCGCCAGCCGCTCGACGAGATGGGTCAGGTCGCCGCGCGCACGCTGCTGCGGCTGATCCAGGGGGAGACCCTGGAGAGCCCGCACCTCGAACTCGCCACCCAGCTGGTGGTCCGCAGCAGCACCGGCCCCGCGCCCCGCTGATCCTCCGGCGCGCTGCGACGCCCGCCACGCCCGGACGAACCGGCCCCGCGTGCGCCTCACCCGGCCCCGACGGCGTGACGCGGGACACGGGAACCGCCCGGTCCGTGCGGAGAGAAGTGGGTGTGAACAAGTCAGACAACGACACGCGCCGCCGCGTGCGCGAGGGGGACCGCGAGGCGTTCGCCCGGCTCTACGAGGATTTCGCCCGGGCCGTGTACAACCACGGGCTGCGGCTGACCGGTGACTGGTCGACGGCCGAAGAGGTCATGTCCGAGACCTTCCTGACCGCGTGGCGCTCGCGTGACCGGGTCCAGGAGGAGGGCGGCTCGCTGCTGCCCTGGCTGCTGGGCATCGCCACCCACAAGGCGGACAACGCGCGCCGCAGCGCCCGGCGGCGGCAGCTGTTCCTCGCGCGCCAGTCCCCGGGCGCGGTGGAGGACTTCGCCGCCCGGACGGCCGGGCGGATCGACGACGCGCGCCGACTGCACGCCGTCCAGGCGGCGTTGGGCAGGCTGCGGCGGCCGGAACGGGAGGTGCTGGTCCTGTGCGTGTGGTCGGGCCTGGACTACCAGGAGACGGCCGAGGCGCTGGGCATCCCGGTCGGCACGGTGCGGTCCCGGCTGTCGCGCGCCCGCAGGAAGCTCGCCCGGCTCGCCGACGAAAGCGGCCGGGAACCACGGATCCGCCGCGGAGAGACCACCAGTGCGGCCGCGCTCGCGGCCCTGCCCGTGCGGGAGGAACTCACATGACCGACAGCACCGCTGCCCGGAACCGGCCCGACGACCGCGACGAGATCGCCCGTCTGCTGCCGGCCCCGGCCGACCGGGACCTCACGCGCGAGCAGCACCTACGGCACAAGGAACTGCTCATGCAGCACATCGACCACGACCGCGCCGCGTCCACCGCGGCCACCGAACCCGTCCGGCGCACCCCGCGGCGCAGGACCGTACGCGTCGCGTCGGCGGCCGCGCTGGCCCTGGCCGGCGCGCTGACCGCGGGCATCGCCCTGACCGGCAACGCGGGGCCGGCCCACGGCGGCACCACGACGGCGGCCACGGACACGCGGCCCGCCGCGGCCCTGCTGCACCGGATCTCCGCCGCCGCGGCACGGCACGACACGCTCACCGTGCGCGACGACCAGTTCGTGTACACCCGGGAGAAGATCCGCGGGGCCGACGTGACCAGCGGTAAGGCCGTCGTCGGCCCGCTGAAGGACGAGGAGACGTGGCTGGCGCAGGAGCCCGGGCCGCTGCACAGGCTCGGACTGTCCCGGGTCGACGGCGAGACCCTGCCCCTCAACGCCGAACTGGGCGACACCGAGGGCACCCCGGCCGGCTTCGGCCGGCCCACCTACCGCTGGCTCGGCTCGCTGCCCACCGACCCCGCACGGCTGCTCGACTACCTGTACGCCAAGACGCCCGAGGCCGAGCGACGCCAGCGCGACCAGGCGGTGTTCGAGCAGATCGGCAGTCTGCTCGGCGGGATGATGCCGCCCCGCACGGCCGCCGCCCTCTACCAGGCCGCCGCCCGGATCCCGGGCGTCCGCCGGACCGTCGAGGCGCGGGACGTGATCGGCCGGCCGGGCCTCGGGATCGTCCGCGACGACACGCGCTACGGAGTGCGCACCGAGTGGGTCTTCGACCCGAAGGACTACTCCTTCCTCGGCGCCCGCACCTTCCTGATCAGGGACACGTCGTACGGGAAGGCCGGCACCCTGCTGTCCGGCACGGCCGAACTGGCGCACGCCGTCGTCGACAAGGCGGGCCTCAGGCCCGCCGACGCGGACGGCACGCGGACCGCCTGACGCCCGGCCGCCGACGCCCCTCGCCCCGGCCGGGGCGAGGGGCGCGCGGTGAGAACCGATCTCCGGGCCCGGCGGTCACCCCTTGTTCGAGCCGAGCGTCAGCCCGCTGACGAACTGCCGCTGGAGCGCGAAGTACACCGCCAGGGTCGGGATCGCGGTCAGCAGGGAGCGACGGCTGGGAGACGGGACGGACCGGGCTGGGACGGACGCATGGCGGCTCCCGAGGGGTACAGGGTTCGGCCACGGGGGTGAGTCGATCGCCGCGACTTGTCGAAACCGCTCATGAACCAACTCGACCGAACAGTGTGACCGCCATCACATCCTCGGGGGCGCATGGGCGTCAAGAGGCGGGTGCACAACGGGAGTTGTCTTGCCCGAAACGTGACCGCCCTCCGTGTCGCTCACGCCTGGCGCGATGTGCTTTGTTCTTACATCCGGACTTACGGGTGAACCTATGTCTGGACAAACCCTTGACAGTGGGTCCGGCAGGGACTTGGATCGCCTCCCGACGCAACAGCGCCCTTTCCTGTCGCACGCACAGCGAGGTGCAAGCAACGATGGACCGCTCTTCCCGTCCGGGCCCCCGCAGGCTGGTTCCGCTGGTGGCCGTGGCCGCCGCGGCGGCGCTGGCCCTCACCGGCTGCTCCAGCGGACACGGTGGCAAGAAGGCCGAACAGGCCGCGGCGAACGCCTCCGCGGGCAAGGCGAACACCCCCCGGATGACCGTCGCCCTGGTCACCCACCAGGCGCCCGGCGACACCTTCTGGGACACCGTGCGCAAGGGCGCCGAGGCCGCGGCGGCCAAGGACAACATCAAGCTCGTCTACTCGGCCGACCCGAACGCGGGCAACCAGGCGAACCTGGTGCAGAACGCGGTCGACCAGAAGGTCGACGGCATCGCCGTCACCCTGGCCAAGCCCGACGCGATGAGGAGCGTGCTCGCCAGGGCGGAGCGCGCCGGCATACCGGTGGTGGGCCTCAACTCCGGGCTCGCCGACTGGAAGAAGCTCGGGCTGACGGAGTTCTTCGGACAGGACGAGAGCGTGGCCGGCGAGGCCTTCGGCGACAAGCTGAACACCACCGGTGCCAAGAAGGTCGTCTGCGTGATCCACGAGCAGGGCAACGTGGGCCTCACCCAGCGCTGCGACGGGGTGCGGAAGACCTTCAAGGGCACCACCGAGACGCTGTACGTCAACGGCACCGACATGCCCTCCGTACGGGCCACCATCACGGCGAAACTGAAGCAGGACACCGCCATCGACACCGTCGTCACCCTCGGCGCCCCGTTCGCCGCGACCGCGGCGCAGTCGGTCGGCGACGCCGGCGGCAAGGCGAAGGTCGCGACGTTCGACCTCAACAAAGACCTGGTCAAGGCCGTGCAGAACGGCAGCGTCGAGTTCGCCGTCGACCAGCAGCCCTATCTCCAGGGCTATCTGGCGGTCGACTCGCTCTGGCTCTACAAGTACAACGGCAACTACAGCGGTGGCGGCGTCCAGCCGGTCCTCACCGGCCCGGCGTTCGTCGACAGGTCCAACGTCGACAAGGTCGCCGGGTTCGCCGCGAAGGGCACCCGGTGACGGGCCCGGGGACCGTCGGCGCACCGCCGGCGCCCGGCCCGCGGGCGGCGGACGGCCGCACCGCCCGCCGCCCGCCGGTGCTGCGGCTGCTGGCCCGGCCCGAGGTGGGCGTCTTCCTTGGCGCCGCCGCCGTCCTGGTCTTCTTCCTGATCGCCGCGCCGTCGGTCCGCCAGGGCGGCTCGATGGCCACGGTCCTCTACCAGTCCTCCACCATCGGCATCATGGCGCTGCCGGTCGCCCTGCTGATGATCGGCGGCGAGTTCGACCTGTCGTCCGGCGTCGCCGTGATCACCTCGGCGCTCACCGCGAGCATGCTCTGCTACCAGCTGACCCTGAACGTGTGGACCGGGGTGATCGCTGCCCTGGCCCTCTCGCTCGCCATCGGCGCCTTCAACGGCTGGATGGTGGTCAGGACCGGACTGCCCAGCTTCCTGGTCACCCTCGGCACCTTCCTGATCCTCCAGGGCGTGAACCTCGCCGTCACCAAGCTGGTCACCGGCAACGTCGCCACCGACGACATCAGCGACATGGACGGCTTCGGCCAGGCGAAGAAGATCTTCGCGTCCTCCTTCGACGTCGGCGGCGTCCAGGTGAAGATCACCGTGGTGTGGTGGCTGGTCTACGCCGCGCTCGCCACCTGGGTGCTGCTGCGCACCAAGTACGGCAACTGGGTCTTCGCCGTCGGCGGCGACCAGGACAGCGCCCGCGCGGTCGGCGTCCCGGTGCGGTTCACCAAGATCACCCTGTTCATGCTGGTCGGCTTCGGCGCCTGGTTCACCGGCATGCACAACCTGTTCTCCTTCAACACCGTGCAGTCCGGCGAGGGCGTCGGCAACGAGCTGATCTACATCGCCGCGGCCGTCATCGGCGGCTGCCTGCTCACCGGCGGCTACGGCTCCGCGATCGGCCCGCTCTTCGGCGCCTTCATGTTCGGCATGGTCAACCAGGGCATCGTCTACGCCGGCTGGAACCCCGACTGGTTCAAGGCCTTCCTCGGCGTGATGCTGCTCGGCGCCGTCCTGATCAACCTGTGGGTCCGGCGCACGGCGACGCGGAGGTAACCGATGAACGACAACGCAGCCGGCACCCACGGCACCGCCCTGCCCGACGCCGCCGCGGGCGCGCCCCTGGTCGAACTGCGCCGGGCGGGGAAGTCGTACGGCAACGTCCGTGCCCTGCACGGCGTCGACCTCACGGTGCGGGCCGGCCGGGTCACCTGTGTGCTCGGCGACAACGGCGCCGGCAAGTCCACCCTCATCAAGATCATCTCCGGGCTGCACCGGCACACCGAGGGCGACTTCCTCGTCGACGGCCGCCCGGTGCGCTTCGGCACCCCGCGCGAGGCCCTGGACCGGGGCATCGCGGCGGTCTACCAGGACCTGGCGACCGTGCCCCTGATGCCGGTGTGGCGCAACTTCTTCCTCGGCTCCGAACTGACCAAGGGCCGCCCACCGCTGCGCCGACTGGACATCGCCCGCATGAAGGAGACCGCCGACCGCGAACTGCGCCGCATGGGCATCGTCCTGGACGACCTGGAACAGCCCATCGGCACCCTCTCCGGCGGCCAGCGCCAGTGCGTGGCCATCGCCCGCGCCGTCCACTTCGGCGCCCGGGTCCTCATCCTGGACGAGCCGACCGCCGCCCTCGGCGTCAAACAGTCCGGCGTGGTGCTGAAGTACATCGCCGCCGCCCGCGAGCGCGGCCTCGGCGTCGTCCTCATCACCCACAACCCCCACCACGCCTACCTGGTCGGCGACCACTTCAGCGTGCTGCGCCTCGGCACCTTGGAACTGTCCGCCGACCGCGGCGAGATCACCCTCGAAGAGCTGACCGACCACATGGCCGGCGGGGCCGAACTCGCCGCCCTCAAGCACGAGTTGGCGCAGGCACGCGGCGTGGGGAGCGACGGGCTCCCCGAGGGGCCGGACCCCGCCGACACCTCCCCTGAAGGGAACCCCTGACCATGCCCCACGTCCTCGACCGCATCCGGGTCGGCTCCGCCCCCGACTCCTGGGGCGTCTGGTTCCCGGACGACCCCCGGCAGGTGCCCTGGGACCGCTTCCTGGACGAGGTCGCCGAGGCCGGGTACGAGTGGATCGAACTCGGCCCCTACGGCTATCTGCCCACCGACCCCGCCCGGCTGCGGGAAGAGGTGGACCGCCGGGGCCTGAAGGTCTCCGCGGGCACCGTCTTCACCGCACTGCACCGCGGCCCCGGCGTCTGGGCCGACACCTGGGCCCACGTCGGCCGGGTCGCCGCCCTCACCCGGGCGATGGGTGCCCGGCACCTGGTGGTGATCCCGTCCTTCTGGCGGGACGACAGGACCGCCGAGATCCTGGAGCCGCCCGAGCTGACCACCGAGCAGTGGGGCCACCTCGCCCGGGGCATGGAGCGCCTGGGCCGCGAGGTGAAGGAGACGTACGGCCTGGACATCGTGGTCCACCCGCACGCCGACACGCACATCGACACCGAGGCCCACGTCGCGCGCTTCCTCGACGCCACCGACCCGGCGCTGGTCGGTCTCTGCCTGGACACCGGGCACTACGCCTACTGCGGCGGCGACAGCGTCCGGCTGATCGAGACCTACGGCGAGCGCCTCGGCTATCTGCACCTCAAGCAGGTCGACCCCGCGGTCCTCGCCGACGTCGTCGCCCGGGGGCTGCCCTTCGGGCCCGCCGTCCAGCGCGGCGTCATGTGCGAACCCCCGCACGGCGTACCGGAGCTGGGTCCCGTCCTGGAGGCGGCCCAGAAGCTGGGCGTGGACCTCTTCGCCATCGTGGAACAGGACATGTACCCCTGCGAACCGGACCGGCCCCTGCCGATCGCGGAACGCACCCGGCGGTTCCTGCGGTCGTGCGGGGCATGAACGTCACACCCCAACGCCTCGCCGAGGTAGGGGACTTCCTCGACCGCGTCACCCGGTGGGCCACCCGCCGCGAGGACGTCACGGGTCTGCTGCTGGTCGGCTCCTACGCCCGCGGCGCCGCACGCCCCGACTCGGACGTCGACCTCGTCCTGCTGACGACGGATCCCGCGCACTACTTCGCCGACGCCTGGGCCGGCGAACTCGCCCTCGGCGACGCCGTGCGCACCCGGGCCTGGGGCCCGGTCACCGAACGCCGCTACACCCTGCCCTCCGGCCTGGAGATCGAGTTCGGCATCGGCACCCCGGACTGGGCGCGGACCGACCCCGTCGACCCCGGTACCCGCCGCGTCGTCGCCGACGGGGCCCGTGTGCTGCACGACCCCGGGGGCGTCCTCGCCGCGCTGCTCGCGCACTGCCGTCCCTGAGCGCCGCGGGGTTCCTGCGCAACCACGACGGATTCACCCCCGGCGCGGCCGGGAACCAAGTCGGAGCACGCGGGCGTTGGAGAAGGAGACGGGGGATGCCCGCGCAGACGGGAGGACGAAGATGACACACCGCACGGAACCCCGGAAGACGGCACAGGACACCGCGGACGCGGCCCTGCGCCGGGACCGCTTCGGCAAGCTGCCCGAGCGGATACGCCCCGAGGACACGGTCGAGACCAGGCCGGCGACCCTGCCGGACCCGGCCCGGGACCGCTATCACGCGGACGAGTGGCTGGTGCGGTACTGCGGCTGACCGCTACCCCGGTACCGCGGCCGGCCCCCGGTGCGCGGCGTCAGGCCTGCCGCACCTCCGTCAGCGGCACCGGACGGTGCTCGCGGCGCGAGAGCGTGCAGGCCTCCGCGATCCAGCCCGCCTCCAGCGCGTCCTCGACGGTGCACGGCGACGGCCGGTCACCGGCCACCATCTCGGTGAACGCGGCGAGTTCGGCCCGGTAGGCGGCGGTGAAGCGGTCCATGAAGAAGTCGTGTGGGGGACCGGCCGGGAAGCTCACCCCGGCTTCGGCCGAACGCAGCGGCAGCTTGTCGTCCAGGCCGACCGCCAGGGCGTCGGTGAAGCCGTGCAGCTCCATGCGCACGTCGTAACCCCGGCCGTTGTGGCGGGAGTTGGAGACCACCGCGAGCGTGCCGTCGTCCAGCGTGAGGAGCGCGCCGGTGGTGTCGGCGTCACCGGCTTCGCCGATGTAGCCGGCCCCCCGGTTGCCGCCGACCGCGTACACCTCGGTCACCTCGCGGCCCGTCACCCACCGGATGACGTCGAAGTCGTGCACGGAACAGTCCCGGAAGATTCCCCCGGAGGCGGCGATGTACGCGGCCGGCGGCGGCGCCGGGTCCAGCGTCGTGCAGCGCACGGTGTGCAGCGGGCCCAGCTCGCCCGCCCGCACGGCCTCCCGCGCGGCGGCGAAACCCGCGTCGAAGCGGCGGTTGAAGCCGATCTGGACCGGCACCGCGCCGTCGCGCACGGTGTCGCGCACCGCCACGGCCTCCGCCATGGTGCGGGCCACCGGCTTCTCGCAGAACACCGGGACACCGGCCTGGACACCCGCCCGGATCAGCGCCGGATGGGCGTCCGTCGCCGCCGCCACGACCAGCCCGTCCACCCCCGCGGCCAGCAGCGCCTCGGGCGAGTCGGCGATCTCGGCCCCGAACCGCTCGGCGGCGGCCTTGGCGGCGTCCGCCAACGGATCGGCGACCACCAGCGAGGTGACGACGTCGAGCGCGGAGAGGGTTTCGGCGTGGAAGGCGCCGATGCGGCCGAGGCCGAGGATTCCGATACGCATGGGTTGCCACTCCTGGCTGGTCGGGAATGTTCCGGTCGGGTGCGCGCGCCTACAGGCGCACCCACGTGCCGCTCTCGGCGGACTGCGCCATCGCGTCCAGTACGGCCGCGGCGCGCACCGCGTCGGCGAGCGTCGCGCCGTACGGCGTGCCCTCGGCGATGGAGCGCACGAACCGGTAGGCCTCGATGACCTTGAGGTCGTCGTACCCCATCGCGTTGGCCGCGCCCGGCTGGAACGCGGCGAACTCCCCGGCGCCCGGGCCGACATGGACGGTGCTCATCGGCTGGTCCTGGTAGCCGGTGCCCCGGCCGACCGCGAACTCGTTCATCCTCCGGAAGTCCCAGGACACCGCTCCTCGGGTGCCGTGCACCTCGAAGCCGTAGCCGTTCTGCTCGCCGACCGAGACCCGGCAGGCCTCCAGCACGCCCCGGGCGCCGGAGGCGAAGCGCAGCAGAGCGCCGACGTAGTCCTCGTTCTCCACCGGTCCCCGCGCCCCGCCGGCGGCGCGGGCGTGACCGGCGGTGGGGCCGGCCGGGCGGGCGCGCTCCGGGACGAAGACCGCGGTGTCGGCGGTGAGCGCGGCGATCTCGCCGAGCAGGAAGCGGGCCAGGTCGGCGCCGTGCGAGGCCAGATCGCCGAGCACCCCGCGGCCGCCGCGCCGCCGCTCGTAACGCCAGGTGAGGGCGGAGTCCGGATCGGCGGCGTAATCGCTGAACAGCCGGATGCGCGCATGCTTGACGGTGCCGATCTCCCCGGCGGCGATCAGCTCGCGGGCGGCCTCGACGGCGGGCGCGTTGCGGTAGTTGAAGCCGACCGCGCCCTGCACCCCGGCCCCGCCGACCGCGTCCGCGACCGCGCGGGCGTCCTCGGCGGTCAGCCCCACCGGCTTCTCGATCCAGACGTGCTTGCCCGCCCCGGCCATCGCCACCCCGATCTCCCGGTGCAGGAAGTTCGGCGCGGTGACGCTGACCGCCCGCACCCGGGGGTCGGCGGCCACCTCCCGCCAGTCGCGGGTCGCGGCGGCGAACCCGTACCGCTCGGCCGCCTCCTCGGCCCGCCCCGGCACCTCGTCGGCGACCGTGACCAGCCGGGGCCGCAGCGGCAGCCGCGGATAGTGGTGGGGGAGACGGACGTACGCCTGGGTGTGCACCCGGCCCATCCAGCCGAACCCGACGACGGCGACACCCAGTTCTTCCACCATGGCAGCCCCTCTCCGGGTCCCGGCCGCTGTTTGGACCGGTCCATCTCCCGCCCCGGGCCACCTTTGTTCGGACATGGCGGGGCTGTCAACCCTTTGACAGCGGGACTCACCCCATGGAACGGTCCACCTCATGAGACCGCCGACCATCCGCGATGTGGCCGAACGGGCCGGGGTGTCGAAATCGCTGGTCTCCCTGGTGCTGCGGGACTCGGGTCCGGTGCGCCCGGAGAAGCGGGAGGCCGTGCTGCGGGCCGTGCGCGAGCTGGGCTACCGGCCCAACGCGGCCGCCCGCAGCCTCAGCGAACAGCGCACCCGCACCATCGGCGTCCTCTTGGACGACCTGCGCAACCCCTGGTTCGTGGACCTGCTCGACGGCCTCAACCCGCCGCTGCACGCGGCCGGACTGCGCATGCTGCTCGCCGACGCCCGCCTCAACCGGCGGCTGGGCCACGACCTCGCCGAACCCTTCCTCGACCTGGGCGTGGACGGCCTGGTGGTGGTCGGCACGGTCCCGGACGCGGGCACCCTCGGGGTGCTCGCGCACCGGATGCCGGTGGTGGTGGCGGGCGCCCGTGAACCGCAGCCCGACGGGGTGGACGTGATCGCCGGGGACGACGAGCGCGGCGCCCGCCTGGCCACCGAGCACCTGCTCGACCTCGGCCACCGCAGGATCGCGCACCTCGCGGGCCACGGCGCCGTCGGCGAGCTGCGCCGGCGCGGCTTCGAGGCGGCGATGCGGGCCCGGGGCGCCGAGCCGCTGGTGGAGCCCGGCGACCTCACGGAGGAGGGCGGCTACCGGGGCACCGTACGGCTGCTCCGCCGCCCGCGGCGGCCCACGGCACTGTTCGCCGTCAACGACATGGCGTCGGTCGGCGCTCTGTCGGCCGCCGAGGAACTGGGCCTGAAGGTCCCGCGCGATCTGTCCGTGGCCGGCTACGACAACACCAGCATCTCCCGGCTGCGGCACGTCTGGCTGACCACCGTGGACGCCGCCCCGCACGAGGTCGGCCGCCGGGCCGCCCACTGCCTGCTCGACCGCTTCGACCGGCCGGGCACCCCGGGGCGGCTGCACCTGGCGGCGCCGACGCTGGAGATCCGGGGGACGACGGCCGCGGTGGCCGCCTCGGCGGGGGCTCCTAGAGGCTGACGGCGTACGCCTTGCGCAGCGTCTCGTGCACGGTCCACGTCGTACGGTCGCCCGCCCGCAGCACCGCCATGTCGCCCGGCCCGACCCGCAACGTCGGCCCGTCCTCGCACTCGATCGTCGCCGAGCCGCTGATCACGACGAACAGTTCGTCGGCCTCGGTGTCGGTGACCACGCCCGGGGTGATCTGCCAGATCCCGCGTATCCGCCGGCCGTCCGCCGACTGCCAGACCACCTTCCCGGTCACCTCCGGGTTCCCGGAGACGATCCGCGCGGGGTCGAGGGGCTCGGGTTCGAGGTCGGCGTCGGCGATGTGGAGCGCGAAACTGTGCGTCATGGGCCGACCCTAGTGGGGCCCGCACAGCCGCCGCCGTCGACAGAGTGTGCGGCATCGGACCTGGTCGCAGGACACTTCGTCGGGCCGCGCCGACTGGCGGCGCCGTGTGGCGGGCGCGACCGTGGAAGGCATGGCGGACTCGACCGCGGCGGCCCGCGAGCCGGACGGACCCCATGAGCACGCGCCGGACGGACGGCCGCCCGGCGGGCACAGCACCCGTGAGGCCGTCCTGTTCGGCGGGGTATACGGCGCCGTCCTCGCCAGCTCGATGGTCGCCGCCCTCAGCCGCTACGGCGGCACCACGCCCGCGAGCCGCCGCTACGACGCCGTCTGGCTGCTGGTGACCGCGCTCGCCTCCGCCATGGCCCACGGCTACGCCCACTACATCGCCGAGCGCGCCCCGCACCGCCGCGGGGACGGCCTGCGCGCCCTGCGCGGCGAGTGGCCGCTGGTCACGGCGGTACTGCCGACGGTGTTCCTGCTCGCCGGCTCGGGCTGGGGGTGGTGGCCGGCGAAGGGCGTGGAGTACCCCGCGTTCGTCCTCAACATCCTGATCCTCTTCACCCTCGGCCTGATCACCGCCCGGCAGGCCGCCCGCACCTGGCCGGCCGCCGTCCTGATGGGCCTCGGCGACGCCCTCCTCGGCCTCGTCGTCGTGGTCGCCAACGCCCTCATCAAGTGATCCGGCCGCCGATGCCCGGGCACCCGCGCGCATACGGTAGGGTTGACCTGCGTGATCACGCGGCACAGCCCGCGCGGAGCACGACGGGACGTGGCGCAGCTTGGTAGCGCACTTGACTGGGGGTCAAGGGGTCGCAGGTTCAAATCCTGTCGTCCCGACTGGAGACAGTCGCAGATCAGGGCCGGTTTCGGAGGCATCCGAAACCGGCCCTTGATCATTGTCGGAGACCAGTCGGGGACCGGCGCCCTTGAAGGGGCCCACAGGTTCCGAAACCCCCGCGTGAAGGTGCTCGTATCCGCTGCGTGGTGCGCAGGGCCGTCACACTGTCGGCTTGGAGGCCGTCGCGGGCTGGGTGTGCGTGTGGGCGGGAGCCGTCCAGGAGGCGAGGATGCGCAGTGCTTCGGCCGAGGGGGTTCCCGGTTCGGCGGTGAGCACCATGAGCCGCTGCCCGCTGCCGTCGGGGCTGGTCCAGGTGTCACAGTCCAGGGTGAGATCCCCGAGGACCCGGTGGCGGTAGCGCTTGGTGCCGTACGTCGCGCTGTTGACCCGGTGTTCGGCCCACCACGTGCGGAAATCAGGATCGAGGACGGCGAGTTCGCCGACCAGCCGGGCGAGTTCGGGTCGGTCGGGATCCGAGGCGGCTTCCATGCGCAGTGCAGCGACGGCGTCGCGGGCGTCGTGCTCCCACTCGGTGTGCAGTGCGCGGATCACGGGGTCGGTGAAGACGAGCCGTACGTAGTTGCGCCGCTGCACCGGGATCGCGCCGAAGTCCGTGTACAGCGCGGCGGCCGCGGGGTTCCAGGCGAGTACGTCCATGTACCGGCCGAGGACGATCGCCGGAGTGGCGGTCAGCTGGTCGAGGAGGCGCCGCATCGCCGGGCGCGGGCTCTGCCGGGTGTGCCGGCGTCGCGGCCGCGCGTCCGTCTTGCCGGCGATTTTGTACAGATACGCCTGCTGGTCCTCGTCGAGCCGCAGCGCGGCGGCGACGGCGGCGAGGGCGGAGGCGGAGGCTGGTGCGCGCCCCTGCTCAAGGCGGGTGTAGTAGTCGACGCTGATCGCTGCCAGCTGCGCGACCTCTTCCCGGCGCAGCCCCGCCACCTTCCGCTGCCGCCCGGTCTCGGGCAGGCCGACCTCACGCGGCGTCAGCTCGGCGCGGCGCGCCTTCAGGAAGGCGCCCACTTCCCCGGTGTCACGTGCGGAAGTCATGAACCCCATTGTGTGCACGAGGCTGCTTCGCGTGGGAGGGCAGGATCCTTCCGGGGGAGAAAACCACCGCTTGTACGCCCGCTGCCCTTGTTCGACGCTCACGTCATGAACCACATGGACATCACTTTCGACAGCGCCGGCATCCCTCTCGCCGGGCGCCTCCACCTTCCCGACGGGGAAGCCGCTACCCGGCCCGCGATCGTGGTCGGCCACCCCGCCAGCGGTGTCAAGGAGCAGGCCGCAGGTCTCTATGCCTCCCGCCTTGCCGAGCAGGGCTTCATCACGCTCGCCTTCGACGCCGCCTACCAGGGCGAGAGCGGCGGAGAACCACGCGGACTGGAGGATCCGGCGCACCGTGTCGAGGACCTCAAAGCGGCGGTGTCGTTCCTGAGCACCCGGCCGGAGGTCGACCCGGAACGCATCGGCGCGCTGGGCATCTGCGCCTCGGGCGGCTACGTCGTCCCGGCCGCGGCCACGGATCACCGCATCCGCGCCGTCGCGACCGTCAGCGCCGCCGACATCGGCCGCCAGTTCCGCAAGGGCGCCGACGACACCCAGGACCCCGCCGTGCTCCAGTCCATGCTGGATGCCGCCGCGGCGGCCCGGACCGCGGAAGCGCGCGGAGAGGGCGCGGGCGGCTTCCCCGTCTTCCCCGCGACCGCCGAGGAGGCTCGTGCGCTGGGCGGGCAGCACGGCGTCGAGGGCTTCGAGTACTACCGCACCGACCGTGCTCGGCATCCTCGCTCGGCGAAGGAGTTCACCTGGTCGAGCATCGACCGGATCGCCGTCTTCGAGCCCTTCCGCTTCATCGCCATGATCGCTCCGCGCCCCCTGCTGATGATCGTCGGCACCGAAGCGGTCACGCGGCACATGACCACCGAAGCGTTCGCCGACGCACAGGAGCCCAAAGAACTGCTCTGGATCGACGGAGCCGGCCACGTCGACCTCTACGACAAACCCGAGTACGTCGGTCCGGCGGTCGGGAAACTCGTCGGTTTCTTCGGTGCGCAACTCGCTGGTGACGCGCGCCGCACCGACATTGCCGCTGCTGCGTGAGGCGGGACGCGGTGCCTGTGCGGGCGTCGGTCACCACGCACCCGTGGACGTCTGTCAGGAGTCCGCCGCCGAATCCCGGACCGCTCGTCGTGTCCGGCGTTCCCGTCTACGAACCACCGCCCTGAAGCACGTCCTTGAGCCACTGCATTCCCGGAAGTTCGGCCTTGGTGCGGTCGTCCATGAACGCCTCGATGTCCATGTTGCCGAGCGCCAGGTTGACCACCATGCTTCCGACCCGCTCAGGGTCCATTCGGAAGGTGTACCCGATGGGGCCGTCCAGAGGCACGACCAGGACGCGATGGTCGGGATCGCGCATGGTGTTCCCGTCTGCGATCACCACGAGGTCCGCGGTCATGAGATCGGGGTTCTCCTGGTTGTCGAGGACCAGTGACATGAGCTGCTCCGGGCTGGAGCCCTCGTACGTCGGGTCGTCCACGGTGTGGATGTAGTCGCCGAAGTCCTTGATGGGGTCGTCGTAGCCGGGCCTGGGGCGGTAGACGGTATCGAGGAGCGACGTCCAGGCGGCATCATCGGTGAAGTCGGTGCGCACGAGCAGACCGAAGTTCTCCTGGGTGAGCAGGGGCAGGGCCCGGGTGGGGGGCTCGTAGCGCGGCGGAGGGTTGAGCGACTCCAGGTAGGTACCCGCGGGATCGGGGAGGGCGTCCTCCCAGTCCTCCGCCGTCTCGCCCTCCTCGGGCTCCCAATCGGGTTCGGCGGGGGCTTCCTCCTCGAAGTTCTCCAGGGTCGTCTCCTGGTACGGGAGGTGCAGCACCAGGTAGGTCAGGGCCGCCTGGCGGGGCGTGATCCGGAACGTGTCCCCGTCGGTGCCGCGGAACGCCAGCAGCGGACGCAGGTGGGGGTTGGCCGTGGTCCTGTCGTTGGCAAGCAGGACCAGGTCGGGAATCCACGTCCCGTCTGCGTCCAGGGCCTCGCGTACCTCGTCGGGGGTGGCGCCCTGCCAAGCGCGGTCGTCCACCACGATCAGGCGCCGGGGGATGGGCTCCCGCGGCACCGCGTCGGCCTCGTGTCCCGGGCGCGGTGCGACCAGACCGGGCAGTTCGCCTATGCGGGAGAGCACGTCACGCCAGGCGTCGTCGTCGCCGTGGTGGGTGCGGATCAGCAGCATGCCCGACACGCGCGGACCGTCATGGGCCGGGGGCAGGGGCAGGGCAGGGCGTGTCAAGGGCACCTCGCGAGTATCGCCGTGGACTGTCAGTTGCTCGTTCTACCAGCAGGCACTGACAAGCAGCCTGCGAGACCACTTGGCGGCCGTCCCCCTGGACACGGGCAGGCCTATCAGCCTGAGGACAGCCCACGTGTTCAGGTGCGGTCGCAGCCGGGGCCCGGTGCCGTGGGCTGGCGAGTTACGGGGCGGTGGGCGGCTGGAATGCGCACATGTCCGAGGTGTCGTCGGACCTGTTCGTCCCCGCGGCCCGTCCGAGTCCCGCGGCCCGGCGGCCCCGGGACTCGGGAAAGGCGTCAGCCGTCGCGGCCGGGGAGCATGGCCAGGGCCCGGGAGCGCTGGGCCACGAGGTCGTCGTAGGTGCCGTCGCGCTCGGCCCAGCGGTGGCCGAGCACGCCCTTCACGAGGATCTCGTGGGGCGTGGGCTCCGCCGAGAGGAGCTCCATGACCTCGGTGGCGAAGCCGTCGAGCGGCAGCGCGTGCGGGTTCACCTTCTCCTGGCCCGCCGTGGCGACGGCCGGCGGGACCAGTTCGACGACGTCGACACCGGTGCCGTCGAGCTGCGCGCGCAGCGCCTCGGAGTAGGCGTGCACCGCGGCCTTCGAGGCGGCGTAGCTGGGCATGGGCGGGAACGGCAGGAAGGCGATGCCGGAGGTGACGGTGACGAAGGTGCCGGCGCCCCGCCCGACCAGATGCGGGGTGAAGGCGTCGACGACCCGGATGGTGCCCAGCAGATTGGTGTCGATCGTCGTCCGGGCCGCCTCGAAGTGCGCGGGGTCGCGCAGGTCCTCCAGGAGCATGACGCCCGACATGGTGACCACCGTGTCCAGCTCCGGGTACCGGTCGAGCACGGTGTCGCGCAGGGCCCTGACGGAGGAATCGTCGGTGACGTCGACAGCGAACGTGCCGAAACCCTCTCCGGCGAGTTCCGCGAGGGCCTCCGGGCTGCGGCCGCCGACGGCCACGGTGCTGCCCGCCGCGGCGAACCGCCGGGCCAGCTCCCGGCCGATGCCCGAGGTTCCGCCGACGACCAGAACGGTGCGGTTCGAGAGATCCACGAGATCTTCCCTTCACATGGGTGAACAGTTCCCTCGCAGTCTCGGCCGCGCCCGCCGGGCGTGGCAGTGCCCCCGTTCTCCCTGGTCCTGCCAGGGCCCCCGCTCGTGCCCGCGCACCGCATTACGGTGTCGGTATGAAGGATGAGGAATCCGACAACCGGCTCGGCGCCTACCTGCGGGCCCGGCGTGAGCTGGTGACCCCGGAGCAGGCGGGGCTGCCGCCCGGCGGCAACCGCCGGGTGCCCGGCCTGCGCCGGGAGGAGGTCGCACTGCTCGCCGGGATCAGCCCCGACTACTACCTGCGCCTGGAACGCGGCCGGGACAAGAACCCCTCGGTCCAGGTCCTCGAAGCCCTCGCGCGCGTCCTGCGGTTCGACGACGTCGAGCGGACGTATCTGCTCGGCCTCGCGGCGGCACGCCCCAGGGCGCCGCGCCGCAAGCGGCCCGAGCACGTGCCGGCGCGGGTGCACCAGCTGCTCGCCCACCTCCAGATCCCCGCGTTCGTCGAAGGGCGGGCGTTCGATGTCCTGGCCTCGAACCCGATGGCCGTCGCCCTCTCCCCGCGCCTGCGACCCGGCGAGAACCGGCTGCGCTCCCTGCTCCTCGACCCCGAGGAGCGGGCCTTCCACGAGGACTGGGCGAGGGCCACCGCCGACTTCGTCGCGGCCCTGCGCACCACCATCGGGGACGACACCGACAACCCCCGGTTCGTCGAGCTGGTCGGCGAACTCGCGCTGTCCAGCCAGCGGTTCCGCACCCTGTGGGCCCGCCACGACGTCCGCGGCCTCGACGGGGGCACGACCACGGTCCACCACCCCGTCGTCGGCGAACTGCGCCTGCACCGCGACAAACTCCCGGTCGACGACGTCATCCTCGTCGTCTACTACCCCGACAAGGACAGCGACAGCGACGAGAAGCTGCGGCTGCTCGCCGCGCTGTCGCACAGCGGGGCCGACGGGACCACCGGCCCGGCGCAGGACGGAACGGCGGACGCCACGCGCGGGTGACGGGGCGCGCGGGACGGGCACCGCCCGGCACGAGCGCGTCGAGGACACGGCCCAGGGGCGGGGTCGCCTCGGCGTGTCGGGGGATGGCAGGATGTCGGGATGCGCTGGGAGTCAGAGACGTTCGTGCAGGTCCGACGGCATAGTCGGGTCTTCGAGGTCGTGGTGCGCGGTGAGATCGACTACGACGAGAGCGACCTGCTCGGCGCTGCCTGGGACGAGGCGGACGAGTGCGACATGCCCGCCACGGTGGTGGACCTGACGGGGCTGACCTTCGGCGACAGCCAGCTGCTCCGTTCGCTGCTGGACGCGCGGCGGCGCCACCAGGCGAACGGCCGCGTCTTCGTCCTCCTCGGCCCCTTGCAGGAGAGCGTCACCAGGCTGCTCACCATCAGCGGCACCCTGGAACACTTCACCCTCACGAACTCCCGCGCCGAGGCGGTGCGTACCACCGGCGGGTGGTGAAGGCGCCGCTCGTGCCGCGCCGGTCGGCGTGATCGTCGTCACGCCGTGCATGTGCGGCGCGGACCGGGGTAACCGGGCGCGAGCAAGGACAGCCGCCTCAAGGGCGGCTCGGGTACGAAAGGGGAGCGGGTTGACTGCGATCGGCGCGGTGAAGACGGACGTCTGCGCGGCAGACGGGACGGTGGAGTTGACCGGAGTCACGGACCCCGCTGCTGTGGCCCCCAAGGACGCGCGCGAGCTGTCGAAGGTCTTCTTCGACCAGCTGGCACGGCTGGAGGAGGGCACGCCGGAGTATCAGTACGCGCGCAACACGCTGATCGAGATGAACATGTCCCTGGTCCGCTACGCGGCCGGCCGGTTCCGCAGCCGCGGGCCGGAGGAGATGGAGGACATCGTCCAGGTCGGCATGATCGGGCTGATCAAGGCGATCGACCGGTTCGAGATCTCCCGGGAGGTGGAGTTCACCTCCTTCGCCGTGCCGTACATCGTGGGCGAGATCAAGCGGTTCTTCCGTGACACGTCCTGGGCGGTGCACGTGCCGCGGCGGTTGCAGGAGGCCCGGGTGCAGCTGGCCCGCGCCACCGAGGAACTGCGCAGCCGGCTGGGCCGTACGCCCACCGTCAAGGAACTGTCCGAGCTGATGTGCCTGTCCGAGGACGAGGTCGTCGAGGCCCGGCTGGCCTCCAACGGCTACAACTCCGCCTCCCTGGACGCGGCCATCGGCGGCAGCGAGGACGGCGAGTCCGCGTTGCAGGACTTCATCGGGGCCGAGGACGCGGCGCTCGAACTGGTCGAGGACTTCCACGCCCTCGCGCCGATGATCGCCGAACTGGAGGAGCGCGACCGGCTGCTGCTGCACCTGCGGTTCGTGGAGGAGCTCACCCAGGCCCAGATCGGCGAGCGGCTCGGGGTGTCCCAGATGCATGTCTCCCGGCTGCTGTCGCGCACGCTCAAGCGACTCAAGGAGGGTCTGCTGGCCACTGCGTGACAGACGTCACAAAAAACGGGGGATGGAGTCCGGGATGCGGGGTATTGGCGGGCGAGTGAACGCAGTGCGAACGACTTCCATGGCGTCCTGGGCCCCCGCCGGCGCCGGGCGGAGCATGCCCGCCGAACCGCCCGCCGCGGCCGTGGAGTTCGACGGCGACGTCGGCTGCATCGCCGCGGCGCGGCACCACGCGGCCCGGTTCCTGGACCGCGTGCGGGCGGAACACGGCATCGAGGTCTCCGACCGGGCCCTGGACCTCACCCAGCTCGTGGTCAGCGAAGTGGTCACCAACGCCTGCAAGTACGCTCCCGGCCCGTTCGGCCTGGACCTGCGGATCGTCGGCGGCCTGATCGAGATCTCGGTGCGGGACTCCGACCCCGTGCTGCCGGTGGCCCGGGCCGCCGAACCGAGCCGGGTGGGCCAGCACGGCCTGGAGATCGTCCTGGCCGTCGCCGAGACCTTCGAGGCGCACCGCGAGGGGACGGGCAAGAGGGTCACCGCCCGCGTCGCCCTCGCCGACAAAGGTCCCACCGGGCGCGCGGCCGGCCAAACTCCCGGCGCGTGCCCCGCTGTGAACGCCCCCGGCGCACGGTGACACACCCGGTCCGCGGCGCCCGCCGGGGCCGGGATGCGGACCTGCCCTTCTTCCCGATGCCTGACGGGCCCCCAGGCGGTTTACCGACGGCGGCAATTGTCCCCGGCCGGGCGAAGCGGGTTGCGTCCGGCAGCAGGATGCGCAACTGTTGCCGGAAGGCATCTATTTCCCAGGGCAGGAAGGTGGTGGGGCGCGCATCAGGCGTGCCCCTGCTTGTGTGCGCATTTCGCGGCTCCCCCGCAAGCCCGCGCGACGTCGCCGCCCGTGTCGGTGCGGCGTGGGGCGAGGCCCCCTGCCCCGTGCTGGTCGTCGACCGGCACGGCGCCCTCGTGCGGCTCAACCGGGCCGCCCGCTCCCTCCTGCCGCAGGCCGCCGACGGCGACCGGCTGGACGGCGTCGCGCCGTCCTGGCTGTCCGACGCCCATCGGCACGTGGTCGAAGGCACGCCGGGCGCCACGCCGGGCCCGCTGACCGGCGTCATCGACGAACGCGTCTTCGAGGCCCATCCCTCGCCGTCCACGGACGGGGGCGTGGTGTGGTGGCTGGTCGACGACACCGACCGCCGGCGGGCCGAACGGGCCCTGCACAGCGCCCAGGAGCGGGCCGGCGTCCTCGCGGAGGCGTCCAGCCGGCTCCTGTCCACGCTGAACGTGCCCCGCTGCATGGAGGAGGTCGCCGCCATGGCCGCCGAGCACCTGGCCGAGGCGGCCGTGCTCGTGGCACCCCCGCACCGCCGGCGCCACACCCTGACGTACGCGCGCCGCGGCGGTCCGGTGAGCCAGGTGACCCGGACGATCGACCCGTTCGGCGTGCACGGCCTCAGCGAGGCCCTCCAGGGCTTCCCGCCCGTGCCGGCACGCTGGATCGATCCCCACGACATCCCGGACTGGCTGCTCCCCGACGGGTTCACCGAGCCGCCCGGTTCCGTCATCATCGCCCCGCTGCCCGGCCACGGGGTGCCCGCCGGGGCGCTGGTGCTGCTGCGCGCCGGCACCGAGAGGTCCTTCTCCGACGGGGAGGAGGCCTTCGCCCGGCTGTTCGCCGCACGGGCCGGTGCCGCCCTGTCCGCGGCCCGGCTCTACACCGAACAGGCCGCCATCACCGCCACCTTGATGCGCGAACTGCTCCCGCCCACCCTGGAGCGGGTGCACGGGGTGGAGTACGCGGCCGGATACCGTCCGGCCAAGGACCACGAACGGGTCGGCGGCGACTTCTACGACTTCCACCCCGGCGCCGGCCCCGACCAGGAGACGGTCGTCGTCCTCGGCGACGTCGCGGGCAAGGGCCTGGACGCGGCCGTGCTGACCGGCAAGATCCGCAACACCCTGCATGCGCTGCTGCCGCTCGCCGCCGACCACCAGCGGGTCCTGACCCTGCTCAACGGCGCCCTGCTGACCTCACACCACGCCCGGTTCGCCACGCTGGTGCTCGCCTCGGTGAGCCGCCGGGACGGGCGCGTGCGGGCCCGGCTGACCAGCGCCGGACACCTGCCGCCGCTGATCGTCCGCGCCAACGGCGAGGTGGAGCAGGTCCCCACCCGCGGCACGCTGGTCGGCGCGCTGCCGGCGGTGAGCGCGCACACGGTCGAGACGACGCTGGCGCCGGGGGAGACCTGCCTGCTGTACACCGACGGGATCACCGAGGCCCGTGGCGGCCCGCTCGGTGACGAGTTCTTCGGAGAGGCCCGGCTCAGGCGCGCGTTGGCCGAGTGCGCGGGCATGCCGGCCGAAGCCGTCGTGGAACGGGTGCAGATGCTCGCCGCCCAGTGGCTCGGCGGGGGCCGCCACGACGACATGGCCGTCCTCGCCATCAGCGCGCCCAGGAGCGGTCCGCCGTCAGTGGCGGACGGCGAGGGCCGGCCGTCGCGGATCAGGAGGAGCAGCAGGTGAGTCGGGTCGCCCGGGCCGCCGCGCAGCGCGCGCGGCTGTGGGAAGCCGTCGTGGCCGGTGACGAGTACGCCGGCGTGGCCGCCGTCGAGGCGGCGCTGGCCGCCGGGATGGACGCGGAGACGGCGCTGCTGGACGTGATCGCCCCGGTGCAGGAGAAGATCGGCGAGGAGTGGGCCGCCGACCGGATCGGCGTCGCGGTGGAGCACGCCGCCACGGCCGTCAACGAGCGGGTGGTCGCCGCCGTGGCCCGCATGTCGGCGGGCGGCGACGGCCCGGCGCCCCGGGGCCGGGTGACCGTCGGCTGCGTGGACGGCGAGTGGCACGCCTTCCCGGCCCGGCTGGTGGCCGAGGTGCTGCGGCTGCGCGGCTGGCAGGTGGACTACCTCGGCGCCCAGACGCCCACCCCGCACCTCATCGCCCATCTGCACCACACCGACCCGCGGGCCATGCTGCTGTCCGGCTCGCTCCCGACCCGGCTGCCGGCCGCCCACACGGCGATCACCGCCTGCCAGGCCGTCGGCGTCCCGGTCCTGGCCGGTGGCCGCGCCTTCGGCCGGGACGGCGAGTACGCCCGGGCACTGGGGGCCGACGCCTGGGCCCCGGACGCCCGCGGCGCGGCGGACGTGCTGGCGCGCGGCCTGCCGCGGCCGGCCCCCGCCGCGGCCCGGCAGGTGGTCGACGACCTGCCGCACCTGGCCGACCAGGAGTACACGTTGGTCGTCCACTCCCGCGGGCGGCTGGTGAAGCAGACCCTCGCCGATCTGGAGGACCGCTTCCACGCGGTGCGCTCCTACACCGACGTGCAGCGGGAACGGACGGCCGAGGACGTCGCCCACATCGTCGACTTCCTGGCCTGCGCCCTCTACGTCGACGACGCCGAGGTGTTCGCCACGTTCCTCGCCTGGACCGCGGGCATACTCGAGGCACGCGGTGTCCCGGCGCGTTCCCTGCGGGCGGGGCTGGACCTCCTCGCCGCCCAACTGCGCGACTTTCCCCGCGCGTTGCGCCTCCTGGACGAGGGGAACCGCGCCCTCGACGCCCGCCCCGGTGACCTCACCGCCCGCCCCGGCACCCGCGCATGACCGGTTACTTCCCCGCCGAGTTCAGCGTGGAGATCACGGAGGATCCCGCGGGCTGCACCGTGCGCATCGCGGGTGAGCTGGACTACGACACCAGCGACGAACTGGTGGAGACCGTCGTCGGGCATCTGCGCGGCCACCGGCACACCGCCGAGGTACGGCTGGACTTCGGCGGCCTGACCTGGATCGACTCCTCCGGCCTCTCCGCCCTGCTGATGATCCACCGGACCACCAGCGCGCTCGGCGCCGCCCTGCGCCTGGACAACCGGCCGGGCTTCCTCGACCACCGGCTGCGCCTCACCGACATCCTCGACCACCTCACCGGTCCCGTGACCGCCGCGGAACTTCCCGGCCCCGAGGAGGACGGCGACCACACCCGGGCCGGGGTCCCCTGAAGGGATGCTCGGTACCTCCGCCGAGAGGTGCGCCACACCCGGCGCGCACAGCGCGCTTTCAGGGGTAAGCGCAGTGGTGAGGAGGTTGTGAGATGCCTGCGT
Source organism: Streptomyces sp. SCPE 10 (assembly GCF_051980735.1). NCBI lineage: Bacteria > Bacillati > Actinomycetota > Actinomycetes > Kitasatosporales > Streptomycetaceae > Streptomyces > Streptomyces sp. SCPE 10. Next base: position 6,667,751 of record NZ_CP197069.1, read on the forward strand.
ATGACGGTCACATACTTGCAGTTGCCGTTTGACAACTATCGCCGGATGGCAACAAGGTAGCCGTGTCGCATGGGCACGGGGAGGGAACAGGGATGCTCCGGTCGGCGCAGGCCGCTCCGTGCGCGAGCCGCCGTGCACGGCGGGCGATCACGCGCCGCGCTGCGGTTCAGGCGGACTTGCTGCCCGATCCGTGCGCCTGCTCGTCGTGTATCTGGGCCGCCGCCGCGGCGCAGAACGCCTCCAGCCCTTCGGCGAGGGCGGTCCGCTTCCCCGCCGGCATCAGTTCCAGCACCGCCCGAAGCTCGGCCTCGCGGCGTCCGCGCAGGTCGGCGAGGAAGGCGCGGCCCCGGCCGCTGAGGCCGAGGCGTACCTCGCGCCGGTCTTCCGGACTGTGCCGGCGTTCCACGAAGCCGGCCGCCTGGAGCCGGTCGAACAACCGGCTGGTCGCGGGCGGGGTCGAGGCGAGCGACTCGGCGAGCGTGCGCATGTTGACGCCGTCGTTGTGCTCCAGGATGTGCAGCAGGCGCAGCTGGGACGCCGAGGCGGGCGCGGTGGAGGCCCGGCCCCACAGGACTTCCAGCAACTCCGCGGCCGTGGAGGTCACGCGTGCGATCTCGTCGGGCTCCGGGCGGCGGTGGAAGGCAGTCACGGTCACACTCTCGCAGGCACTGGGGTGCCCGCCAGCGTACTAGCTATGGGTGCCGGCGGCGGATGGCCCGAGCGAACGGCGCGGTCCACGGGGTGTGGCACCCCGCGCCCGTCAGGTCCACACGCCGTCCGGCGACACAGATTGGTTCATTCCTCATCGTGAAGAGACTCATCGCCGCCGAACGCGCCCTGCGGACGGCGGCCCCCCACCAGTTGCTGGACGCTCTCGGCCGCGTACTGAAGGAGCAGTACGCGGCTGAGGCCGTCGAGTTCTTGATGGCCGACTACGGCCTGAGCGTGCTCCAGCCGGTTTCCGTACCGCCGCGGGCGTCGTGGCCGGTGTCGGTGTTCAACACGCCGGCGGGCCGTGCCTTCGGCTCGCAGCGCTGCCACGCCGAGCACTGCCGGGACGGCCGGGTACGGCTCCATCTGCCGGTCACGGTGCGAGGTGACCGGATCGGCGTGCTGTCCGTGACGCTGCCCGGCCCCGACCACGCCCGCCACGACGAGGCGGAACTGTGCGAGGTCGCCGAGGTGCTGGGACGTGAGGTGCTGGTGGCCGAGCGCGACACGGACCTGTTCGTGCAGGCGCGGCGCAAGGACCGGCTGACCCTCGCCGCCGAGATGCAGTGGCAGCTGCTGCCCGGCCGGTCGTTCTCGCTGCCCGAGTACGACCTGGCCGCCCAGCTGGAGCCCGCCTACGCCATCTTCGGCGACAACTACGACTGGTCGGCCACCGCCGACCGCCTGATGCTGTACGTCACCAACGGCATGGGCGAGGGGATGGAGGCGTCCTTGCTGACCACCCTCGCCATCAACGCGCTGCGCAACGCGCGGCGGGCCGGGGTCTCCATCGCCGACCAGGCCGCCCTGGCGGACCAGGCCGTCTACGGCCACTACCGCGGACGCTGCCATCTGTCGGTCCTGCTGTTCGACTTCGACGTGGCCACCGGGCGGGTGAGCGTGGTGGACGCCGGCTCCCCCCATCTGCTGCGGCTGCGGCGCGGCGTGGTGGAGCGGATCACGTTCGACGCCCAGCTGCCCCTCGGCATGTTCGAGGAGACCGACTACGTGGCCCAGGAGTTCGAGGTCGAGCCCGGGGACCGGCTCGTCTTCGTCAGCGACGGGGTGCACGCGGTGGCCTCGCCCCTGGGGGAGCCCTATGGGGACGCCGCCCTGGTCCGGGCGATCCAGTCCACCCGGCTGCTGCCCGCGGCGGAGGTGCCGCGCACCGTCCTGCGCGAGCTGACCGGCCACCGGTACGGGGCCGAGCCGGAGGACGACGCGCTGGTGGTCTGCCTGGACTGGCGGGGCCGGCCGGACGTGCACTGACCGCTCAGTTCCGCACTTCCGGCGCGGGCGCGAAGAGCCGCTGGGCGCCGAGGAGGGACAGCAGCCGGCCGACCGCGGCACCGGCGGTGCGGACGACCACCGCCTTGTCCTGGAGGCCGGCCCGCCGGTGCAGCTCCATCAGGACGGCCAGGCCCGCGCAGTCGCAGAAGTCGAGCCGGCCCAGGTCCAGTTCGAGGCCGCGCTCGGCCGTGGCGAGCGCCGCGAGCAGGCCGTCACGGAGCCGGGTGCCGGAGTCGAGGTCCAGCTCGCCCGTTATCTCCACCCGGGTCCAGGGGCCGTCCGCGGTGTACGAGGCGATCGCCAGGCCGGGGAGCAGTGAGCCGCGCCGGTCCCCCCGGCTCCCCGGGCGGCGGCCCGGAGAGAGCAGGGGAGAGGCGTGGCGGACGGGGTCTTGCATGGCTCACTCCCTCATCTGAGCGCCCGGGGGTCGGCTCCAGCCTTCCCACGACACCAAAATACGTCAAGCGATGCATGAAATGTAGTACGTGTTTTTGAGTGCATGAACACCGGCTCGGTAAACTCAAGACATGGATGGAGTGCCCGAGCCCCACACCGGATGGACGTTTCTGACCAATCACGCCCGCGTCCTCGCGGCCATCGCGGACAACCAGAACGCCCGCATCCGCGACATCGCCGCGCACTGCCGGCTCACGGAACGAGCCGTGCAGAAGATCATCGTCGATCTGGAGGAGGACGGTTACCTCTCCCACACCCGGGAAGGGCGGGGGAACACCTACCGGATCGACCCCGGCAAGATCCTGCGCCACCCGGCCGAGGCCGGACTCGGCCTCACGGTCGCCTCGCTGCTGTCGCTGCTCGTCCAGGACGAGGCGCACCGCTCCGGGCCGCCCGCACAGCCCGCTCCCCGGCACGCGGGCGCCGCACAGTCGTAGGACCCGCCGCCCGTGCCGGCGGGCGGGCGGCGGGCCCGGCACCACGTCGGAGGCGGTGCCCATGCAGACGTTCCTGCCCGATTCCGACTTCCGGCGCTCGGCGCAGCTCCTCGACCGGCGCCGACTGGGCAAACAGCGGGTCGAGGCGCTGCAGGTCCTGCGCGGCCTGACCGTGCCCGGTTACGGCTGGCGCAGGCACCCGGCCGTGCGCATGTGGAGCGGCTACGAGGAGGCTCTGGTCCGCTACGGCCTGGAGGTGTGCCGGGTCTGGCGGGAGCGCGGGCATCAGGACAGCTGCGCGGCCTCCCTGGTCGCCGGGTACGAGGCCGCCCGCCCGGGTGCCCGCGTCCGCGGCCAGGCCGCGCTCGCCGCCGCCGGGGAGCTGCCGCCGTGGCTGGGTGACGAGGACTTCCACCGCAGCCACCGGTCCGCGCTCGTCCGCAAGGACCGGGACGCGTACGCGTCCGAGTTCCCCGGCGTGCCCGACGACCTGCCCTATGTGTGGCCGGCCTCCGACCGGGAGGGCCTGGACGGCGCCGGGGACCGGCGCGGCCCGTGAGGCTCACCCGCCGTCCCCGGCGAGTGCCGCGGCCCACCGCAGCGCCGCCGTGCGGCCCCGGTCCGGGACCGTCCACAGGGCGTGGCCGCGCAGCCCCCAGCGGCGCAGCAGGGTGTTGGCGGCGAGGAATCCGCTGGTGGCCGCCCGTTCCATCAGCGCCACCGGCAGACCGGTGCGGACCGTGTCGCCCGCGACGACGAGACCGGGCGTGGGCGTGTCCACGGTGGGCCGGTCGGCGTGGCCGCCCACCGGGAAGAGCGGGCAGTCGGCCCGCCACTCGTGACGGGCGTCCACCACCCCGGCCCGGCGGGTCTCCGGATACAGCCGGTTCAGCTGGTCCAGCAGTTCCTTGCGCACGGTCGCCGGGTCGGCGTCCTCGGCCAGGGCGTAGGCGTGCAGTTCGACGACCGCGCCGCCGGTCCGGGCGGCCCAGCGGGCCGCCTCGCCCTCCCAGCCGCTGACCACACTGACGTTGTCCAGGGAGCCGAAGCCGCTGGTGCCGAGGAAGCCGGGCCGGTCCGGCCGCACCGGCCGGTCCAGCCACAGCCGGGAGACCAGGAACGGCGGTGCGGTGCGCAGCCGGGCCACGCGCTCGCGCCACTCGGCGTCACCGAGCCCGCCACCGCGGGCCACCAGGGAACGCAGGCCCCCCGGATCGAGGGCGAGCACCACGGCGTCGTACGGCTCCTCGCCGCCCGCGGCGGTCACCGCGAAGCCGCCGGCCGGCCGCGGGGCGACGGCCTCCACGGCGGTACCGGTGCGCAGCTGTGCGCCGAGCCCGCGCAGCCGTTCGGCGAGCGGGTCCCACAGCGCCCGCGGGAAGGGCTCCCGGGGCACGTCGAACAACAGGCCCTCGGCCGAGCCGAGGAAGTAGATGTGGAACATCAGCGCCATCTCCGCCGCCGACAGCTTTCGGGGGTCGGCGAAGAAGCTCCGGGAGAACACCTCGAAGGCCAGCTGCCGCGCCGCCGGAGGGAAGCGGATGGCCTCCAGGAAGTCGTACGCGCTGACGTGGTCGAACCGCTCGTACACCCCCGGCACCCGCACGTCGAACAGCGGCAGCGCGGCGCGCGGGCGCATCCGGGCCAGCTCGCGCACGCCGAAGGAGCCGCTCAGGGCCGCGAACCCGAGCGCGCTCAGCGGCGGTGTGCGCGGCACGTGCCGGAAGCCGTCCTGCCGGCCGCCGCCGTGCCGCAGGGGGTAGTCGGGGAGGCCGGTCAGCCGGTCCAGCGACGGATCCGTGCGGCGCAACAGCGCCCGTAGGTTGTAGTACTGCCGGAAGAAGGCGTGGAAGCCGCGGCTCATCGTCACCGTCGTGCCGTCGGCCAGCCGGGTGGGCCACCCCGCGAGCCGTCCGCCCAGCTGGTCCTCGCGCTCGTACACGGTGACGCGCACGCCCCGCTCGGCCAGCGCGGTCGCCGCGGTCAGGCCCGCGATGCCGCCCCCGACGACCGCCACGTCCGGAACGCCGGACCCCTCGGCGCGGGCGGCGCCGGGCGGCGCGGGCAGCGACCGGGCCCGCCGGTCCCGGCCGGGCCGGGGCGCGCGGGCGGCTGCGGACCGGCGGCCGGGAACGCTCATCGCCCGGCCCCCTCGGCGGCGGCGGACGGGCGGCGGCCGACGACGGTGTGGGTGATGCCCGTCTGCCAGCCCGGCAGCGGCAGCACCCGCACCCGCTCGAACCCGGCCCGCCGCACCCGCCGGCCCAGCTGCCCGGCCGTGTCGAACGTGGCGACGCTGCGCCACAGGTGCCGGTAGAGCGGCCCGTCGCCGAGCAGCGTGGCGACCGGCAGGACGAGCCCGCCGCACACCGCGCTCCACACCGCGCGGTGCGCCGGGCGCCCGCTCAGCGCGTACTCGTGCACCGCCAGCCGGCCGTGCGGCGCGAGCAACCGGTGCGCGTGCGCGAGGACGGCGTCCGGATCGGCGGTGTTGCGCAGCAGGTAGGCGGCGAAGACCGCGTCGAACGGGCCGTGCACCCCGGCCTCGGCGAGGCGTTCCACCGGAGCGTGCACGAAGCGCACCGGGCACGGCCAGGACCGGCGGGCGGCACGCCGCAGCATGCCGGCCGAGGCGTCGACAGCCGTGATGTCCGCGCCCGGCAGCACGGCCGCCAGCGCCGCGGTGGAGCCCCCCGTGCCGCAGCCGAGGTCCAGCACACGCAGTCCCGTCCCCGGAGTTCGCAGGCCGAGGCGGCGGGCGGAGCGGCGCAGCTGGGTGCGGTGGCCGGGGTTGGCCGCCAGCAGCAGGTCGTAGTGGTCGGCGGCGCGGTCGAACGCGGCGGCCAGGTCGGCGTCGCGCAGCAGGGGCATGGCGTCTCCGTGGGGGGTGTCAGGGGTGGTCGGCGGCGCGCTGCCGGGATGCGCCGCGGCGGTGTGGGCGGGGTGGTGGACGGGCGCGGCGGCCCGAGTGGCGTCGCGCGGCGCGGTCATGCGGTCTCCGCGCGCGGGGTGCGGCTGTCGCGGCGCGGGGCGAACGGCAGCGCGAGGGCCGAGCGCAGCATCGCGGCGGCGGGCACGTGCAGACCGATGGACAGGTCTTCCGGCCAGCTGGTGCGACCGTCCAGGAAGCGCAGCAGCCGGACGGCGGGCACCGACGCGAACAACTCGGTGAAGAAGGCCGGGCCGTCGATCCGGCCGCGGTCGAGGGCGTGCAGCAGCACCGCGTCCATCAACCGGGAGCGGGCCGGGTGCGGACGCGGGGGCAGCGGGCGCCGCCCGGCGTGCAGCGCGGCGGCCACCGCACCGGCCTGGCGCTGCACGGCGCTGAAGGTGTACCCGGTCGCGGGCCGGGTGGCCCCGGCCGCGGCCCCGATCCGGAACACCCGCGCGGCGCTCTGCCGGGGGAAGTCCGCGTCCGTCATCGGGATCGCCCCCTGCTCCCACCCCGTCACCTCGTGCGCGCCGATGCCCAGGGTCCCGGTGACGTACCGCCGCAGCGCGCGGTCGTACGCCTCCGGGCCGAGCGGGCGGCGGGAGAACTCCGTGTACTCGACCAGGGCCTCCCGCGGGCCGGTCGGCAGGACGTAGCCGAACGACAGCCCGTGCGGCGGCTGCGGGGTGCGGAAGTCCATCAACTCGACGGCGGAGGCGTCGAACACCGGCCGGGCGGTGCGCACGAACCAGCCCCGGAAGTGCTGCACCAGCGTGGTGCGGGCCGGCGGCAGCCGCGGCAGCGGCCGGGAGTCGAACACCCAGCGGGCGCGCGCGGTCACCCGGCCGCCGTCCGGCCGCCGGCCGTGCACCAGCGCACCCCCCGCCGCGGACTCGACCCGTTCGACCACCGCCTGCACGGTCCGCACCCACGGACTTCCCGCGAGCCCGCGCCCGGCCAGTTCCTCGAAGGCGGGGGAGGACAGCATCTTGTACCGCAGCGGCGCGATGGCGCGGTCGACCGTACGCCCGTCGCCGGAGCGCACCCGCAGCCGCTGCCAGCACGCGGTCAGCGCCTCGTCGTACGGCCCGGCGCCCGCCTCCCAGTAGCACCAGGTGCGGCGCGCCGCCCGGTACGGGCCGGGCGGCGCCGCCAGCAGCACCGCCGTCACCGGGCGCGCCCCGGCGGGCGGCCGGGCCAGCCGCAGGGCGAGCGACAGCCCGGCGGCCCCCGCGCCCACGACGGCGACGTCCGACTCCACGTCCACGGCGGCTCCCTCCACGGGCCCTTGCTCCGGCCAGTCTCGCCGCCCCAGGGCTCCGCCGGGCGTCCGCCGGGTGCCCATCGGGCCCGCACATCCACCGAACGGCGCATCCCCCGGGGGCCGCCGCACGGAATGTGTGGCGGAGAAGGAAGAACCACGACGGACGACCAACGCGAGCACGGCGCGCCGAGCCGGGCTCGCCACGGGCGAGAGGAACCGCGATGCGACGCACCCAGGCGACCGGCCGGCCCCCGGCGGAGCCGACGCCCCGGCCGGGCGCGGGCGGCCGGGCACGGGGCGGCCCGCCGGCCGGGCCCACCGGCACACCCACCCCCGCGCACCGCCCGTACGGCGGCACGGGCCCGGTCCGCACCTGCGAGGGGCCGGGGGCGGGCCGGTGACCAGGACGGTGACGGGACCCACCGACCACGTCGTGGTCGTCGGCGCCGGGCTGGCCGGCCTGTCCGCCGCCCTGCACCTGCTCGGCGCGGGCCGCCGGGTCACCGTGGTCGAACGCGACCCCCGGCCCGGCGGCCGGGCCGGCCGGCTGGAACTCGGCGGCTATCTGATCGACACCGGGCCCACCGTGCTGACCATGCCGGAGATCGCCGACGAGGCCTTCGCCGCGGTCGGGGCCGCGCTGCGCGACCGCGTCGACCTGGTCCCGCTGCGGCCCGCCTACCGGGCGCGCTACGCCGACGGCGGCTTTCTCGACGTGCACACCGACGCAGACGCGATGGAGGCCGAGATCGAACGGTTCGCCGGAGGCGCCGACGCCGCCGGGTACCGCCGGCTGCGGCACTGGCTGGGCAGGCTGTACCGGACCGAGCGGGGCCGCTTCCTCGACGCCGACTTCGACTCGCCGCTTCAGCTGCTCACCCCCGACCTGCTGCGGCTGGCCGCGCTCGGCGGCTTCGGCCGCTGGGAGGCGCGCGTCGCCCGCCACCTGCGCGACGAACGGCTGCGCCGCGTCTTCTCCTTCCAGGCCCTGTACGCCGGTGTGCCGCCCGAGCGGGCCCTGGCCGCCTACGCGGTCATCGCCTTCATGGACACCGTCGCCGGGGTGTACTTCCCCCGCGGCGGCATGTACGCGCTGCCCCGCGCCATGGCCGACACCGCGGCCGAGGCGGGCGCGGCGTTCCGCTACGGCGAGCGGGTGACCGGCCTCGAACGCCGCGGCGAGCGGGTCACCGCCGTCCTGACCGAGCACACCCGCGTCCCCTGCGACGCCGTCGTCCTCACCCCCGACCTGCCGGTCGCCTACCGCCTGCTGGGCCGCGCCCCGCGCCGCCCGGCCCGGCTCACCCACGCCCCGTCGGCCGTCGTGCTGCACGCCGGCTGCGACCGCACCTGGCCCGAACTGGCCCACCACACCCTGTCGTTCGGGCACGCCTGGCGGCGCACCTTCCACGAGCTGACCCGTACCGGCGAGCTGATGAGCGACCCGTCCCTGCTGATCACCCGGCCCACCGCGACCGACCCGTCCCTTGCCCCGCCGGGCCGCCACCTGCACTACGTCCTCGCTCCCTGCCCCAACACCGACATCGGCCCCGGCCCCGCCGACTGGGCCGCTCTCGCCCCCCGCTACCGCGACGGCCTGCTGCGCGAGCTGGACCGCCGGGGCCTGACCGGCATCGCGTCCGCGATCGAGACCGAACGGCTCGTCACCCCCGCGGACTGGAGCGTGCTGGGACACGCGGCGGGCACCCCCTTCTCCGCCGCGCACACCTTCGCGCAGACCGGCCCGTTCCGGCCCCGCAACCTGGTGCGCGGCACCGCCAACGCCGTCCTCGCGGGCTGCGGCACCACCCCCGGCGTGGGCGTACCGCCCGTACTGCTGTCGGGGAAGCTGGCCGCCGCCCGCATCACCGGCCGGCCCCGCCCACGGCCCGCCACCCGCAGGCGAGGCACACCGGTGGCCCAGGGAGCGCGACGATGACCGCACGGGAACTGAACGCCGCCGGCATCACCGATCCCCGGCTGCGCGCCGCCTACCGCCACTGCCGGGAACTGAACGCCCGGCACGGCCGCACCTACTTCCTCGCCACCCGGCTCCTGCCGCCCGCCCGGCGCCCCGCCGTGCACGCCCTGTACGGCTTCGCCCGCTGGGCCGACGACATCGTCGACGTACCCGGCCCCGGCGGCCACGACGGCACCGGCACGGCGCGCCGGGCCGCCGCCCTGGACCGGCTGGCCGACGACCTCGCCCGGGGACTGGCCGGCGGGAAGGGCGCCGCCCCGGTGATCGTCGCCCTCGCGGACACCAGCCGCCGCTACACCATCGACCACCGCCACTTCGCCGACTTCCTCACCGCCATGCGCAGCGATCTGACGGTCACCGAATACGCCCACTACGACGAACTGCGCGCCTACATGCACGGCTCGGCCGCCGTGATCGGGCTCCAGATGCTGCCCGTCCTCGGCACCGTGGTGCCCCGCGCGGAGGCCGCGCCCTACGCCGCCGAACTGGGGGTCGCCTTCCAGCTCACCAACTTTCTGCGGGACGTGGGGGAGGACCTCGACCGCGGCCGGATCTACCTGCCCCAGGACCTGCTCGCCGCGCACCGGGTCGACCGCGCACTGCTGCGGCACTGCCGGGACAGCGGCCGCACCGACCCCCGGGTCACCGCCGCGGTACGGGAGTTCGCGGCCCTCACCCGCGCCGCCTACCGGCGCGCCGCCCCCGGACTGGCGATGCTCGACCCCGTCGCCCGCCCCTGCATCCGCACCGCGTTCGTGCTCTACGGCGGCATCCTGGACGCCGTCGCCGCCGACGGCTGGGCGGTGCTGCACCGCCGTACCGCCGTGCCCCGCAGGCGCCGCGCGCTGGTCGCCGCCGACGGGCTGCTGCGGGTGACCGCCGCCCGGATCGCCGACCGGCGCGCGGCGATCCGGGTCCCCGCCGGGCACTTCCCCCCGTTCCCCCGACCCGAGGAGGTCCGGTGACGCCTCCTTCCCGGCCCCGGAGCGGACGCCTGCCGGTGCGGCTGCGCCGGGCGCCCGTCGCCTGGGAGCGGCAGCGTCCGACCTGGCGCGACGCCCGGCCCGGACTGATCGCCGACGCGCTGGACCGGGCCCGGGCCCGCCCCACCGGCAACTGGTACGTCGTCGGCGCCACCGGCGAGCTGCGCCCGGACCGGCCGCTGGGCCGCACCGTCGCCGGCCGGGAGGTGGTGCTGTGGCGGGACGCGACCGGCCGCCTCGTCGCCGGGCCCGGGATCTGCCCCCATCTGGGCGCGCCGCTGCGGGACAGCCCGGTGCGCTGCGGCACCCTGGTGTGCCACTGGCACGGACTCGCCCTGGACGGGGGGCCGTTCACCGGCTGGGAGCCCTGGCCGGCCCATGACGACGGCGTGCTGCTGTGGGTGCGGCTGGACGACGCCGGCGGCGAGGAACCCACCGGGAGCCCGCCGGTGCCCGAGCGCCCCGGCGCGGACCGCGCGCTGACGGCCGTGTACACCGCGGCGGGCCGCTGCGAACCGGAGGACGTGGTCGCCAACCGCCTCGACCCGTGGCACGGGGCCTGGTTCCACCCGTACTCCTTCGTGGACCTCACTGTGGTCGGCGTCCCCGGCGCGGACGACGCGTTCACGGTCGACGTGTCCTTCAGGCTCGCCGGACGACTCGTCGTGCCCGTCCGCGCGGTGTTCACGGCGCCCGGCCCGCGCACCGTCGTCATGCGGATCACCGACGGCGAGGGCGAGGGCTCCGTCGTGGAGACCCATGCGACGCCGCTGGGCACCGACGCCCTGGGCAGGCCGCGCACCGCGGTCGTGGAGGCGGTCGTGGCCACCTCCGGACGGCGCGGGTTCGCGGTGGCCCGCCGGGCCGCGGCACTCGTCGCCCCGGTGGTCCGCCGTACCGCGGGCCGGCTGTGGCGCGACGACCTCGCGTACGCCGAACGGCGCTGGAACCTGCGCTCCACGGGACGCTTCCCGGGCCGAGCGTGACCGCCGCCCGGCCGCGGCCGGGCGGACCGCCGATCGAGACGGGCCGGAACGGAGCCACCTGGCGCCCCGAGCGCCGCACCCGGCCCGCCGCGGGGCCGTCCGGCCCGGGTCGCGGTCGGCGGCACGGTGGGTGTGGGGGTAGGGCGCGTGGTGCGTCTGTTTCACCGTTTCGAGCGGTTTGACGATGAGGCTGTGGGCCTGGCCGTGTCCGTGTCATCAAATTTCCAGATGACATGGCGACAGTACTTACCGGATGGGCTGGGGGCGGCGCGGTGGAGGTGAGGGGGGTGCATCACGCCTACCGTCGGCGGGTGGTCCTGCGGGGTGTCGACGTGGACCTCGGGGCTGGTGTGCTCGCCGGGATCGTCGGCGAGAACGGCGCGGGCAAGACGACCCTGTTGAAGATCCTCGCCGGTGAACTGCGTGCGGATCGTGGCGTGGTGCGTCACCGGGGGCGTTTTGGCTACTGTCCGCAGGATGTGGTCCTCAACGACGCCCTGACCGTCCGGCAGCACCTGGAGTTCTTCCGGACGGCCTTCGCGCTCGACGATCTGCGTCATGCCGAGAGGGTCATGGAGGCTCTGCAGTTCTCCCAGTACGCCGATGTGCGGGCCGGGGTGCTCAGCGGCGGGACCCGGCAGAAGCTGAACCTCACGCTCGCGCTCATGCACGACCCGCAGGTTCTGCTGCTGGACGAGCCGTACCAGGGTTTCGACTGGGACACCTACCAGCGGTTCTGGGAACTGGCCGCCCGACTGCGCGACGCCGGCCGCTCCGTCCTGGTGGTCTCCCATCTGGCCTACGACACCGAACGCCTCGACGAGCTGTGGCGCCTGGAGGCGGGCGCGCTGCGCCGGGAGACGGCCGCGGCGGCATGAGGACACACCTGAACCTGTTCACCACCGCCACCCGTTACGACCTGATCGCGCACGCCCGCAACCGGTTCGCCATGCTGCTGGTCGTCTTCTTCATTCCCGCCTGGGTCAGCCTGGTCTACCTCACCATCCCCCGCGTAGCGGCCCCGTTCCACCTGGCCTCCACCGGGGAGAGGCTGGCGCCTGCCGGCAACGAGCTGACGCAGATCACCGGTGCCCTCAACGCCGTCACCCTGGTCACCGGGTTCATGATGTTCGCCGCGACCTTCACCGGCGGGCGCTTCGACCGGCGCCTGGCCATGGCCGGTTACCCCCGTACCCATCTCGTCCTGGCGAAGGCCGCCTCCATGATCCTGGCTTCCGTGCTCCTGGCCGCCTACGCCACCGCGGCCATGTGCATCGCCTGGACACCGAAACAGCCCTGCCTGCTCGCCGCCGCCCTGTTCTGCGCGGCGCTGACCTACGGCGCCATGGGCGTGGTCTTCGGCTCCCTGCTGCGCCGCGACGTCGAGGGCATGTTCGCCCTGGTGATGACCAGCGTCATCGACGTCGCCCTGCAGAACCCCATGGTCAGCTCCGGTGCCGACAACCCGCTGACACGCTTGCTGCCCACCTACGGCTCCGTCCAAGCCGCCACCGCGGCAGGGTTCTCCACCAGCTCCGCACCCGCATACCTCGCGCTGCAGCTGCTCTGGTTCGCCGCCACCGCACTCCTGGGCCTCCTGGCCTTCCACCACCGCACCCGCAACGCCCTGCCCCGACCAAGCCGTCCCGACCGGTCCGTGGCCGCGCGCCCACGCGACGCCGCGCCCCTCGGGGCCCGACGAGCACCAACTGCCGGCCGCAAACCGAACGCCCTGTAACCGATATCCGCTCCGCACTCACCCGATTCGGGCGGCCAGGCCCTCGCCCTCACGGCACCGACGAAGGAGTACGCATGAGCAGCACATCAGGTGTGGACCAGAAGGCGATCCCAGCCCGGAAGGGTCAACGGCCGCGCTTCCACTACCCCTTGCCGATGCCGGAACCCTCCCACGTCCCCAGGGACGTCGCGGCCCGGGCCCAAGTGTGGAAGGAGTCTTACGGATGGACCGAACCGGTCACCGATCCCGACTCCGAATTCCCCGGAATTGCCATGGGTTGGTGCCTTGGGAGGTTCTCCACCCCAGAAACCGGCAAGGCAGTGCTTTACGCCGTCGGCTGCCTGCTGGAGTGGTCGTTCGCCATCGACGATGAGGTGCTCGATCACCCGGACGCCCGCAGCCGGTCCAGCGAAGTCATCCGTCTCGTGAGCCAGATCACGCATGTGATGGAGTCTCCGGGATACCGCTTACCGAAGGACGCGCTTCCCCTCGTCGCGGCGATCCATGACGTGATGGAGCAAATGCGCGCGCAGTGCACACCCACACAAGTGGCCCGCGTGAGCACCGGACTCAGGTGCATCCTCGCCAGCGGCGTGCACAAGATTCACATGGACGAACCCGACGAGGACGAATATCTCGCCCTGCGCATTCACGACGTCGGCGGTTACACGTACGCCTCGATGATCGAAATGTGCGGCCCCGCCCCCATCCCGGACGAGGTCTGGAACGCACCGGCGGTCCGGGCGCTGATCGGGTGCGCGGTGCTGCTTGTCGGAGTGGAGAACGATGTCGTCTCCTACCACAAGGAAAAGGCAGAAGGCCAGACGTCTCCGAACTTCGTGGGAATCCTGGAAGCGACCCGCGGACTCTCCTTCGACCAGGCCGTCACCGCGGCGATCGAGACGCGCGACCGCCTGATGCTTCTCTTCCTCCGTCTGCGCGAGCGCTTGCTGCCCACAGCCGAGACGCCCCTGCGGTACCTCATCGACCGACTCGGCCAGTTGATCATCGCCAACACCGAAGTCACCCGGTGCGCGCGGCGCTACAACCCGCCACCCGCACAACGCATGGCCCCGGAAGACGTCATCAGGACACCCGAGTGCTGGGCACCCTCACTGTCGACCAGCGACACCAGCCCCCTGCCCTACCCGAGCATCTCCTGGTGGTGGGACCACTGCTGAGGAACCGCTGACCCAGTCGGCCATGACGGATGCGAGACAAGCCACCAGCCTCCGGTGTGCCACGCCCGTGAACCGCTTTCCGCCGGCGGCGGAACACCGGCCTGGCCGGGCTCGACGATCACTACAGTCCAGACTCATGACGACGGTCACCACGCGCACGATCGCATACGCGGCCGACGGCCTGACGATGGTCGGGCATCTCGCGCTGCCGGCCGGTGCCGATCGCCGGCCCGCGGTCCTGGTCGGGCCCGAGGGGGTGGGGCTCAGCGACGTCGAGCGCCGCCGGGCCGAGGCGCTCGCCGAACTGGGATACGTGGCGCTGGCCTTCGACCTCCACGGCGGCCGCTATCTGGGCGACCCCGAGGAGATGCTGGCCCGCTGCATGCCGCTGCTCGCCGACCCCGACCGGATGCGAGGCATCGGTCACGCGGCGCTCGACGTGCTCCGCGCCGAGCCGCGGACCGACCCGGACCGGATCGCCGCCGTCGGCTACGGCACCGGGGGCGCGATCGCGCTGGAACTCGGGCGCGACGGCGCCGACCTGCGCGCGATCGGCACGGTCAACGCGCTGACCACCGGCCGACCAGGCGAGGCGGCCCGCATCCGCTGCCCGGTGTGGGCCGGGGTCGGGTCTGAGGACCCGATCATGTCGGCCGCTCAACGGGACGCGTTCATGGCCGAGATGCAGGCCGCGGGCGTCGACTGGCGCCTCACGGTCTACGGCGGCGCCTTGCACGCCTTCCATCACCCAGCCGTCGACCACACCGTGCGCCCCGGCGTCGGCCACCACCCACGGCACGCGCGGCGCGCCTGGCGTGACGTCGTCGACCTGCTCGCCGAGTGCCTGCCCGTCACGCGGTGATCGCGTTCCGTTCCCCCTGGACGCGGGTCACAGCCGGCGCCAGCGTGCGCCGCACCACGAGAAGACGCCGAACGCGGTGAGGCCGAGCGCGATGAGGGCGAGCAGCCAGGGGCCGGCCGGCAGATCGCGGAAGGCGCGCAGCGTGTCGTCCATGCCCTTCGCCTCGCCCGGCCGGTGCCGGACGGCGGCCACGACGGCGAACACGCCCGCCACCGCGAAGACGACACCGCGCGCCGCGCCGCCGACCACGCCGAAGAAGTCCGTGAACCGCTCGGCCTCGCGCGACATGGCGTCGGTCCGCAGGTCCTTGCGGAACTTCTTGCGCACTGCCCGCACCGCCATCCACAGACCGGCCACCACCACGGCGGCACCGGCGAGGCCCACGAGCCACTGGCCGCCCGGTCTGCCCAGGACCATGGCGGTGACGTCCCGGGTGCCCCGGTCGGAGGAGCCGCTGCCGCTGCCCCGGCGGCCCACCGCGTAGGACAGCACGGAGAAGGACACGAAGCCGTAGAAGACGCACCGCGCCGCCGCGGCGATCCGCTTCGACGGCTTGTCACCGCGCGGTCCGGGCCCGCCGAACACCGCCTCCGACAGCCGCCACAGCCCCATGCCGGCGAGCGCCGCCCCGACGACCCAGAGCATCGCCGCCCCGAACGGCCGCCCGGCCAACTCCTCCAGCGCCCCGCCCCGGTCGGCCTGCCGGTGGTCGTCGGCCAGCGCGATCCGCAGCGCGAGGACGCCGACGAGAACGTAGATGAGCCCGCGGGCGACGAAGCCGGAGCGAGCCGCCACGGCCATCGCCGTACCGTCCGCGGCGCCGCGCGCCCGGCTGCGCCCCCTCAAGGCCCATGACTGTGCATCCATACTCCGCCGATGCCCCGGGGACTCCTTTCGACACCTCGGCGCGTCGCGGGCGGCCGGCGGTGTCCCGGAGCCGGTCCCCGCCGTCGCGGGCCGCGGCGAGCGCGGCGCCGGCGCTGTACGGCGCGGGGATCGGGCGCACCGGCACCGAGGTCCGGGTGAGTACCGGTGCGATCGCGACGGCCGGGGCGGGGCCGTGTGCGGACCTCGCGGCTGACGGCACGGCGCCCGACCGGTCGAGCGGTCGCCCACCGGCCGGGCGCTCCGGTCACTCGTGGGCGCTGATCACCCCGCCGGCGCTGAGCACGATGTACACGCCGTTGGCGTCGAGCCCGACGTCGTGCTGGTTGGTCTGGAGCGTGGCGTCCACCGCGCCGTCGTTGCCGAGGATCTGCGCGCGGTAGCGCAGTTCGCCGGTCTTCGTGACCTTGGCCTTCCAGCCGCCCGCGAGTTCGAAGGTGCCCGGTCCCTGGTGGCCGCCGCCCATCCAGGCGTGCAGTTGGCCGCCCAGCGTGAGCACGATGAACATGTCGTTGGCGTCCAGCCCGGCGTCCGCGCCGTTCGTTTCCAGCGTGGCCAGCACCGAACCGCCGTGCACGATCCTGGCGAGGTAGTGCTGGTCGCCGAGCCGGCGGATCTCGGCCGTGCTGCCGTCGGGCAGCGTCTGGGTGCGGGCCTGGGACGCGGTTTTGGCCGTCGTGGCCGGTGTGCCGCCGCGGTGCGCGGCGTCCGCCCCGGTCCGTACGCCGGTCGCGGTCTTGTCCGCGGTCTTGTCCGCGGCGATGGTCGAGGAGCCGACGGGCGTGGAGCCGCCGCCGGTGGTGCCGGAGGCGGCGGCGGCCTGCCGCTCCGGGCCGGACGCGGCGCTCTTGCCGCCGCTCTGGCAGGCGGCCAGCGAAAGTGCAGCGGCGGCGGCGACGGCCACCAGGCCGGCGGAGCGGAAGGTACGGCGAGTGGTCATGATCCAAATCCCCCACGGAGTGTCAAGAGGCGTGGTCCCCGGCCGCCCGCTCGCGCGGGCCGGCCGGCCGCCCCTGCTGTGTTCCTGCACCCCGTCAGATGACCTACGCCCGCGAGTTGTTCATCGCCTTCTGTCCGCGTTCGGTAACAGCCGCGCCGCCGCCGTCCGGGAAGTGGGCGCGCAGGCGGTCCACCGCGTCCAGGTGCGACTCGCGGACGACGTAACGGGTGATCCCCCAGCGGCGCCGGTGCCCGTCCAGCGCGGCCGTGATCTCCCGGGCCGTGCCGACCCACGCGTAGGGGGAGGCGAGCACGTCGGCCGGGGAGCAGTTCAGCTGCCCGGCGATGCGGTGGGCCGCGGCCTCGGCGTCGTCGGTGATCTCCACCATCTGCACCAGGGCTTCGCGGGCCGGGGCGGTGGACCGGCCGGCGGCGCCCTGTTCGATCAGGTCGATCTGGCGGTCGATGTCCTCCGCCTTCCAGCGCGCCTCGTGCGTGTGGCCGTCGGGCAGGGTGCGGCCCAGCCCGCTCAGGCCCACCACGTCCGCGTGCGCCCCCGCCCAGCGCAGCAGCGCGGTGTTGCCGCCCCCGAAGGTGAACGGCACATCGCCCTGGACCGGGCGGGGCCTGGTGAGCCGGGCCTCGCGGGCCCGCGCCTCGGGGCCGTCGAGGGTGACCGTCTCGCCCGCGAGGAGCGCGCGGCAGGCCTCGGCGACGGCCTGGAAGCGCCGGACGCGCGCCGCCACGTCGGGCCGCCGCCCGCCCAGCATCTCCCACTCGGCCGGGGTGTGGCCCGCGCCCAGGGCCAGGCGCGCGCGTCCGCCGGAGACGAGGTCCAGGGTCGCGACGTCCGACGCCAGCAGCAGCGGCTCGCGGACCCCCGCGTGGGAGACGTAGGAGCCCACGCCGAGCCGCTCGGTGACCGCCGCCGCGGCGGCCAGCGCGACGAACGGGGAGGCGGCGGTGCCCGGGTGGTCGCCCGCGAGCAGCGCGTCGTACCCCCCTGCCTCCGCGCGCCGGGCCAGCGCGGTCCAGGAGGCGGCGTCTCGCGGCTGGGCTTGTACGGAAACGATCGGTGACTGCATGTCAGGAGACTAGGGCCTCTCGCTTGGATCGTGCCGGGCGAGGCCGAGCGGTGGTCGTTGCGCGTGTGGCGAAACCGTTCCGCCCGGCTCGGGCCGATGTCAGCCCGCCGTCGCCGCGTCTTCGGAGACCGGTGCCCGCGTCTCCTCGGGCCCGGCGAGGCCGCGCAGCGGCCGGTTCCTGACCACGTAGCAGATGAGCAGCACGTACAGACCGCCGAACAGTCCCAGGGTGGGGCGCAGGCCGATGTTCTGGGCGAGCCAGCCGGTGGCGAAGATGCCGACCGGCGCGGCGGCGAAGGCCATGGCCATCACCGCGCCCCAGACCCGGCCCAGCGCCTCCGGCGGGGTGGAGCGCTCCACCACACCGGTGACCAGGGGGTTGACCGGTCCGCTGGCCAGTCCGATGGCGAAGGTGATCGCCAGCATGAGCCACAGCCCGGGTTCGGCGACCATGGCCAGCCGGGCGGCGCAGATCAGTGCGAAGCAGCCCACGAAGGTGGCCCACCGGTTGGCCAGCAGCCTGCGGCTCGCCGGGGCGTAGGCGAACGACCCGACGACCGCGCCGATGCCGTTGGCCGCCAGCAGCAGACCCACCGCCCGCTCGCCGCCCAGCAGTTCACGGCTGTAGACCGGCAGCACCACCGGGGTCAGCGCGTCGTCCAGGAAGTTGGTGCACACCACCACGCTGATGATGGCCGCGAGCACCGGGGTGCGCAGGATGTAGCGCGCGCCCTCGGTGACCTCCCGCAGCAGGCCCGGACGGTCCCCGGCGGGCTCCGCTGCGTCGCCCGGCCCCGCCTGCCGGGCCCGCGAGGCCGGCTCCCCGCCGGGCACCGCCATGATCAGCAGGGCCGACGCGAGGAACGTGCCCGCGTCCACATAGAGCACGGCGGTCGGGCCGGTCAGGCCCGCCATCAGCGCGGCGAGCGGCGGGCCGATCACGAACGCCACCCGCTGCGCCGAGGCGAACAGCGAGTTGGCGGTCTCCGAGCGCACCTGCCCGCGGGCGGTCACCCGGGGCAGCAGCGCCAGCCGGGCCGCGGCGCCCGGCGCGTCGGCGAGGGTGCGCAGGAACAGCAGCGCCATCAGGGCCGGCAGGGCCAGACCGACCGTGCCGTGCAGCAGCGGCACCGCGGCCATGCACGCCCCGGCGGCCAGGTCGGCGACCACACTGGTGCGCTTCGGGCCGACCCGGTCGGCGATCACGCCCCCGGCGAGACCGGCCACGATCATGGGCAGCGCGTTGGCGAACCCCGCCGCGCCCGCCTCGGTGGCGCTGGACGAGATCTGCAGCACGTAGAGCGGCACCGCGACCAAGGTCATGGTGTTGCCGATCCAGGACAGGTAGTTCGCCGTCACCAGCGCGGTGAGCGGGCGCCTGTCACGGGTGGTCGTCGATGTCATGCGGAGGGGCTCTTCTTCTCTCGGGTCAGTTCGGCGAGCATGCGGTTCACCTCGTGCAGCGGCATGCCCGCCGTCGAGGGCGGTTGGGCGCCGCGCTGCCGGGTCAGCCGGGTGAACTCCTCGGCGGCACCGGCCGCCGCGGCCCGCACGGCCGCCCCGTCGACGGCGTCCGGGTCGAACTTCCAGGTGAACACCGCTTCCTCGCCGTCCGTTTCGAAGAGGACGGCGACGGCGTGGTAGCGCGTGGCGTCGTCGTTCCCCGATGGCCCGATCTGCTCGCCGACGGTGAACAGCGACCCGTTCTCCGCGCCCGCGAGCAGCGTACCCAGGTAGTTGAAGGACAGCTCCGCCCGTCCCCAGCCGGCGGCCTCGCGGCGCACCTCGGGATCGGCGGACCAGCGCAGCGCCTGATAGCCCTTGCCGCCGTCCGGTACGGCGTCCAGGGCGCGGCCGACCTGCCGCAGGTGGCGGAAGGGGTCGTCGGCGAAGGGGAGGCGGAGCGGGTGGCTGGTGGCGTAGAAGCCCACGGCGCGGGCCGGGTCCCAGCCGTCCGCGAGCGGCAACTCCCGCCCGGGGGCGATGAGATCGAGGACGACGTCCCGGCCGCCGAACCAGGGCCGGGTGGCCCGGGCGACCGCCGTCAGCGCCACGGCCGGCCGATCCGCGGCGTCGGCGCCCGGCGGTATCGCCGCACGCACCCGGTGCGCCGTCTCGCCGCCGATCCGGTCCGGCCCGCCGGTGCGGCAGCCCAGCGGCGCGACGCCCGCCAACTGGTCGCGCCAGTAGGCGCGTTGTCCTCGCACGTCGTGGTCGCGCCAGGCGGCGGCGTACACCGACGGGTGCCGGGTCTCGGCGGCCGGCCGGGCGCCGTGGTAGGCCCGGTCGAGGTCGTCCACCAGGATCTGCCAGGACAGGCCGTCCACGACCAGGTGATGCGCGGTGAGCACGATCCGGTCCGGTTCGCCGGGGATCAGGGAGGCCGCGAACAGCGGTCCCTCGCGCAGGTCGAAGGCGGCGCGGTGGGCGGCCGCCACCCGGGCCGGGTCGGCGCCCGCCGCCTCGACGCGCCACAGCCGGCGGTCCGTGGCGTCCGTGCGCCAGCCGGTGTCCGTGCGCCGGAACGCCGAGCACAGGCCGGGGTGGGCGGCCACCACCCGTTTGACCACCACGGTCAGCCACTCGGCGTCCAGCGGCCGGGCGGCGGTGAGCACCAGGCTGTGCGCCCACAGTTCCGGGTGCGGCAGGCCGCCCTCCAGCAGGTCCTCCTGCTCGGGGCTGACCGCTCCCTCCGCCGGCTCGGCGCCGTCTGCGGAGGTGACCGACTCCGGCCGGACCAGGGCCAGTTGCCCGCGCATGGTGGGGGCGCGGAACAGCTGCCGGGCGGTGAGGGCGAACCCGGCCCGGCGCAGCGCGTGGGTCAGTTGGATCGCGGTCAGGGACGTGCCGCCGCACTCGAAGAAGTTGTCGTCCGGGCCGGGCTCGGTGCCCAGCACCTCCCGCCAGACCGCCGCGATCCGGCGCAGCTCGCCGGGGTCCACCGCAACGGGCGCCGCGGGCGTCGCCGCGGCCGTCCGCGCCGGGGCGGGAGCGGGGGCCGCGGCGCGGGCGCGCAACGGTTCGTCCGGCCGTTCCACGAAGACGCGCACCAGTTCCAGCAGACGCCCCACGAGCCGGTCGACGGTGGCGTCGGTGAACAGCTCGGTGCGGTACTCGAACCGCCCGTACATCCGGTCGCCCGCCCGCCACCAGCCGACCGTGATGTCCATCGGCGACACGCCGTCCTCGACCTCGACGCCGTGCACCTCGGCGTCGGGCACCCGGACCACGGTGTCGTCGAAGTCCAGCACCAGGTGCATGGTCTGCAGCAGGGGGTACCGGTCGAGGCTGCGCTCGGGCGACACCGCGTCGACGATCTCGCTGAAGGGCACCTCGCGGTGGTCGGCGACGGCGGCCGAGGCCTGCCGCACCGCGTGCAGGATCTGCCGCGGCGTCGGGTCGGCGGGCAGCCTGGCGCGCAGCGGGACGTTGGTCAGCAGGAAGCCGATCAGGTCGTGGGTCTCGGGCCGGCCGCGGGTCGCGCTCGGCAGGCCGACGACGATGTCGCGCGACCCGGTCTCCTCGTGCAGCAGGCCCACGTAGACGGCCAGCAGCGCGTCGGACAGGGTCAGCCGCCGGGCGCGGCACATCGCGAGGAAGGCGGCGCTGAGCCCGTCGTCGAGCCGGAAGTAGTGGTGCTTGCCCTCGTGCCCGCGGCCCTCCGGGGGAGCGTCGTAGGGCAGCGGCAGATGCGCCGGCACGCCCTCCAGGTGGGCGCGCCAGAAGTCGCGGTGCTCCCGGCGGCGTCCACCGGTGAAGAACCGCCGCTGCCAGACGGCGAAGTCGCCGTACTGCACGGGGAGTTCGGGCACCCGCGCGGGACGGTTCTCACGGATCGCGCGGTAGTGCTCCAGGAGTTCGCGGTTGAGGCGGACGAAGGACCACTGGTCGGTCACCGAGTGGTGCATCGTCTCGATCACCTGGTACTCGTCGTCCGCGGCGCGCACCACGACCACCCGCAGCAGCCCCCCGGCGGCGAGGTCGAACGGCCGCCGCACCAGCGCCCGCACGGTCTCCTCGACGGCGTCCGGTTCGGTCCGCAGGTCGAAGAATTCGACCGGCGTCGCGAACTCCTCGCTCACCCGCAGCACCGGCAGGCCGTCACGGACCTCCACGCGGGAGCGCAGCAGTTCGTGCCGGCGCACCAGCGCGGTGACGGCCGCCCGGAACGCCTCCTCGTCGAAGGCGCCCTTGAACCGCAGCCCGGTGCTGATGTTGTACGTGTGCCGGCCGGGATCGAGCTGGTCGAGGATCCAGATGCGTTCCTGGTCCAGGCCCAGCGGGGAGACGGAGCGGTCGCCGGAGCGCCGGGTGAGTTCCGGCTCGGCGGCCGGGCCCTCCTCCCCGTGCCGCAGTCGGCGCTGGAGGGCCGCCCGCTGCTCGGGCGTCAGCCGGGCCAGCCGGTCGGCGACGGTGCGCGGTCGAGTCACGGTCACTGGCTCCTGTCGGCGTCGGCGATGGTGGTGGACCGGTCGGCCGGCAGCAGCTCGGCCAGCCGGGGCAGGCCGGCCAGCACGTCCTCGGCCGGCAGCCCGAAGTCGACGAGGCAGCCCACCTCGTCGGCGCCCGCCTCGGCGAGCCGGGCCAGCACCCGGGCGGCCTTGGCCGGCGTGCCCAGGAGCGAGGGTCCTGCCAGGTAGTCCTGGAAGGCGGCCTCCAGCAGGACGGGTTCGTCGCCGCCGCCGGTCTGCGCCCGGTAGGAGGACAGGTAGTCGTGCAGTGCGGGCCGCAGCCGGTCCTCCATGTCGGGCTCCTCGCTGACGTGCGCGTGGGTCATCACCACGACGTCACCGCGTCCGGCGTGCCCGGCGTCCCGCCAGGCGGCCCGGTACCGGGCCACGTTCTCCCGCAGCTGGGGCAGGGTCTGGCCGAGCAGCGCGGTCATCACGCCGTACCCGGCGGTGCCCGCGGCCCGGAAGGTCTCCGGGTGCCCGGCCGCGGTGATCCACACCGGCAGCTCGGGCTGCACCGGGCGCGGCTGGGTGAGCACCCGCGACGTGGTGCCCGCGGTGCCGGGGAAGGACAGTTCCTCGCCCGCCCACAGCCGCCGCACCTGTTCGACGGTGCGCATCAGCGTCTTCTTGCGCTCGTCGTACGGCTCCCGGGCCAGCACGAAGTCGTCCGGGTGCCAGCCGCTCGCGAAGGAGACGCCCACCCGGCCGCCGGAGATGTTGTCCACCACCGCCCACTCCTCGGCGACGCGGACCGGGTGGTGCAGCGGCGCGGCGACGCTGCCGGCCCGCAGCCGCAGCCGCCGGGTCACGGCCGCCACCGCGGCGGCGAGGACGGACGGGTTGGGGTGCGAGCCGCCGAAGTCCACGAAGTGCCGCTCGGGGAACCACGCGGCGTGGAACCCGCGCTCGTCGGCGAACCGGCAGGCCCGCAGCATCATGGCGTAGTAGTCGGGGGCCGCGAGCGCGCGGGCCTGCGGGAAGAAGTAGAGGCTGAGCCGGACCGGCGGGACCGCGTCCGGCGGCGTGTCGGCGGCCGGGGCCTGCCGGGCGCGTTCGCGCAGCCGCAGCCGCAGGGCCGCGCGCTGCTCGGGGGTCAGCTGTCCGAGTCGTTCGCCGATGTCGCTCACGCCTGTCCCTCCCCTTCGCCCTGCCCCTCGATCTCGGCCAGCAGCGCCAGCAGTTCGGCGTCGTCGCGCTCGTCGAGGATCTCCTCCACCCGCGCCGCGAAGTCGCCGAACGTGGAGTGCTCGTACAGGTCCTGGAGGCGGACCTCGACCAGCAGCTGGTCGTTGACGACGGAGATCAGCTGCGCCGCCTGGAGCGATGTGCCGCCCAGTTCGAAGAAGTTGTCCTGCGGGCGGATCGCCGGCCCGCCGAACGACTCCTGCCACAGGGCGGCCAG
This sequence comes from Streptomyces sp. SCPE 10, assembly GCF_051980735.1. Lineage (NCBI taxonomy): Bacteria > Bacillati > Actinomycetota > Actinomycetes > Kitasatosporales > Streptomycetaceae > Streptomyces > Streptomyces sp. SCPE 10. The sequence continues at coordinate 6,691,337 of NZ_CP197069.1, forward strand.
CAGGGACCGCGTCTGCGTGCCCTCGGACGCGTCCCCGGCGCCCGGCTCCCCCTGCCCGGAGCGGCCCGCGACGGCCTCGGGGGCACCCGGTGAGGCGGCACCCCGCGCGGCCGTACCCGCCGCGTCCCGCGCGGGTGTGCCGTCCGGGCCGGCGGCCGGCCAGTGGCGGGTGTCGGCGAACGCGTAGCCCGGGACCCGGGCCGGGGCGGCCGGCGGGGCGACCAGGTCGTCGGTCGCGCAGCCCGCCGTCCAGGCGGCGCCGAGCGCGGCCAGGTGCACCGTCGCCTCGTCGCGCTTCCCGTCGCCGAGGAGTTCGGCGATGACGGGACGGTGCTCCGCGCCCCGGGTGGCGCGCCGCAGCTGCGAGGCGAACGTCCGCCCCGGACCGGCCTCCAGCACCACGTGCGGCGCCGCGTCGAGCAGCACCTCCACCCCCTCGGCGAAGCGGACGGTGGCGCGCAGCTGACGGCCCCAGTAGGCCGGGTCGGTGGCCTGCGCCGCGTCCAGCGGCGCCCCGGTGACGTTGGACAGCACCACCTCGCGCGGCGCGTGCAGGGCAAGGGTCCCCACCACGTCGGTGAACGCCTCGGCGGCCTCGGCCATGAACCGGGAGTGGAAGGCGTGCGCGGTGGCCAGCCGGCGCACCTTCACCCCCGCGGCGGCGCAGCGGCGCTCCACCTCGGCCAGGTGCTCCGCCGCCCCGCCGAGGACCACGGTGTCCGGCGCGTTCACCGCGCAGACGTCCACCGGCAGCCCCGCCGCCAGCTCCCGCGCCGTGTTCTCCCCGGTCAGCACGGCGGCCATCACACCGGCCGGGGCACGGCTCATCAGCCGGCCGCGTTCGACCACCGCCCGCGCCCCGTCCGCCTCGGAGAACACGCCGGCCCAGGTGGCGGCGACCAGTTCGCCGACGCTGTGCCCGAGGAGGACCGACGGGGTGACGCCGTGCCGCCGCAGCCCGTGCAGCAGGGCGAGCTCCACGCTGAACAGCAGCGGCTGCACGACATCGGTGCGCAGCCAGCGCGGATCGTCGTCCGGCCAGGTCCAGCAGCCCTCCAGGTCCGGCCCGCCGCACGCGCGGACGAGGGCCCGGGTGCCGGCCCACTCCCGGGCGAAGTCCTCGTCGGCCGCGAGCAGTCCGCGCCCGGTACCGGCCAGGGGCACCCCCTGGCCCGGCAGGAGCACGGCCACCGTCGGCTCGGGTACCGCCTTCGCCCCGGCCGACGCCGACTCCAGCGCGTCCGCCAGCGCGGCGCGCGCCGACGCCTCGTCCGCCGCCTCGACCGGGCAGGCCCAGCGGTACGGCAGCCGCCGCCGGCCGTGCCAGAGCGTGCCGAGGACGTCGTGCACCGGCCGGGTGCCCTCGCGCACCGCGGTGGCGATCCCGGCCGCGGTGCGCTCCAGCGCCTGCGGGCTCGCGGCGGAGAGCACCGCGAGTCCGCGCCCCGGCAGGTCCTCGGACGGCTTCGGCGGCCCCGCGGCGACCGCCGGTTCGGCGAGGATCACATGGGCGTTGGTGCCGCCGAGCCCGAAGGAGCTGACCGCCGCGTACCGGGTGCGCCCGCCGGGCCAGGGCATCGCCTCGCGCGGCAGGTGGAAGCGGTCCGCGCCCAGCGGCGCGTCCGGGCCGTCCCCGGGCTGCGCGGGAACCGGCGGGATCACCCCGTGCTGGACGGCGAGCACCGCCTTGATCAGACCGACCACGCCCGCCGCGGTGTCCGTGTGCCCGATGCCGGCCTTCACCGCGCCGAGCGCGCACGGCTCCGCCGCGTCGCCGTACGCCTGGGCCAGCGCCGCCAGTTCGACCTGGTCGCCGAGTTCCGTCGCGGTGCCGTGCGTCTCGATGAAGCCGATGTCCGCCGGTTTGCGCCCGGCCACCGCCAGCGCCTCCTCCAGCACCGCCGCCTGGCCCCGGGGACTGGGCGCGACGAGGCTCATCCGGTCGGCGCCGTCGTTGTTGACCGCGCTGCCCAGCAGCACCGCCCGGGCACCGCGTCCGGCCTCCTCGGCCCGGCGCAGCACCACCACCCCGGCACCGCTGGCGGGCACGGTGCCCCGGCTGCCCCGGGTGAAGGGCCGGCAGCGGCCGTCGGGGGAGAGCACGTCACCCTCCTGGTAGGTGTAGCCCGCGCCCGGCGGCAACTGGACGGTGACCCCGCCCGCGATCGCGAGGTCGCACTCGTAGGTGAGCAGGCTGCGCAGGGCCACGTGGACGGCGACCAGCGAGGTGGAGCAGGCGGTCTGCACGGTGAGAGCCGGGCCGGTGAGGCCCAGCCGGAAGGCGAGGGAGGTCGCCAGGTAGTCCTTGTCGTTGCCGAGGGAGATCTGCTGGCGGCCCGCGGCCCGCACCAGCGTGGGGTCGGCGTCCACATAGCGGTGCCGGTACCCGCTGTCGCCGCAGCCGAGGAAGACCCCCACCCGGCCCGGGTCGCGCTCGGTGTCGACGCCCGCGTCTTCCAGCGCCTGCCAGGCGACCTCGGTGATGATCCGCTGCTGGGGGTCGGTCACCGCGGCCTGGGTCGGGCTCATCCCGAACAGCTCCGCGTCGAACCGGTCGACGCGGTCGATCCCGCCGACGCCGAGGGTGCCGTCGGCCAGGACCCCCGGCAGTGCCACGTGCCCGCGGACCACGTCCGCCCAGAAGGTGTCCGGGTCGGCGGCTCCGGGCACTCGGAGGGCCACTCCGATCACCGCCACCGCGTTGTCGGGTGCGTGCATCTGCGTCCGCCTCGATTCCTGGTACCTAGAGGGTCGATGAGGGCCGCCGGCCGGCGCGCCAGCCGCTGAGGGCGCGGGAGCGGTCGCGGCCCCGGGCCGCGCCCCGCGCCGCGGGTCCGTCGGCCGCGGCGGCACCGTCGAGGTGTGCCGCGAGGGCGCGCACGGTGGTGTGGCGGAACAACTCGGCCGCCGTGAGCCGGGGATGGGCGGTGCGCAGCGCCGCCAGCACCCGCAGCACCCCGTGCGAGGTCCCGCCGAGCTCGAAGAAGGTCGCGTCGTGGTCCTGGACGGGACGGCCGAGGACCGTCTCCCACACCTGGCACAGGCGCGCCGCCGTGGACCCGTCCGCCGGGGGCGGCCCGGCGGTGGCGGCCGGCCGCCGCTCGGCCGCCCAGCGCGCCAGGGTGTCGCGGTCGAGTTTGCCGTTGGGCAGCTGCGGCAGCGCGGGCACGCGCAGCCACGCACCGGGGACCGCGGCCGCGGGGAGCCAGGCCTCGGCGTGGGCGCGCAGCTCCCGCAGCGGGCCGGGATCCGCCGGGCCGGGCGGCCCGTCCGCCGCGACGCCGTCCGGCAGGAACGCCACCAGATGGGTGGCGTCGGCGTTCGGGGCCACGGCGACCTCCGGCGCGCCGCCCGCGCGCAGGGTGGCCTCCACCTCCTCCACCTCGATCCGCTGGCCGAGGATCTTGCACTGTCCGTCCCGGCGGCCGAGGAACCGCAGCCCCTCCGGGGCGTCGAGGACGACCAGGTCCCCGGTGTCGTAGCCGCGCCCGCGGCCCCCGCCGAGCGTCACGAACCGCTCGGCGGTCAGCTCCGGGCGCTGCCAGTACCCCTCGGCGACCCCCAGGCCGCCGATGACCAGCCGGCCGGGGCAGCCCGGGGGCAGCCGCCGGCCCAGCCCGTCCAGCACATGGCAGGACTCGCCCGGCAGCGGCAGCCCGATCCGGACGGCGGCGCCCCGCACGACCCGCCAGGTGGTGGACCACACGGTGGTCTCCGTGGGGCCGTAGCAGTTGACGACCGGTCCCGGGACGGTCGCCGCCAACTCGTCCGCCAGATCGGGGGCGAGGGGCTCGCCGCCCACCAGCAGGGCGCCCAGCCGGCCCAGCAGGGCGCGGCCCGCCGGGTCGGCGAGCAGCAGCCGGGCGATGGTGGGCGTGCACTGGTACAGCGCCCCGGCCGGCACGTCCTGCTCGGCCGCCTGCCGGTGCCCGGTCACCAGGACGGTGCGTCCCCGGGTGAGCGGCCACAGCAGTTCCAGGACGCTGATGTCGAAGGACAGGCTGGTGCCCGCGACCGTCGACGGCGCCCCGGGCAGGGCCCGGTCGCACGCGTCGAAGAGCGCGGTCAGCCGGGCGTGTCCCACGACGACGCCCTTGGGCCGGCCGGTCGAGCCGGAGGTGTGCAGGATGTACGCGCGCCCGGCCGGGTCCGCCGGTGCCGCACCGTCCCCCTCGCCGTCCGCCGGTACGGCGGTGCCGGCGCCGGCGTCGGCCGTGTCCAGGGGCAGGACGCCGGGCGTGTCCCGCAGCGCCGCCGGCAGGTCCCGGTCGCCCAGGACGACGGCCGGGGCGGTGTCCGCCACGATGAACCGCAGCCGCTCCACCGGGTACTCGGGGTCGAGCGGCACGTACACCGCGCCCGCCCGCCAGACGGCGAGCACGGCCACCACCAGGTCGGTGCCCCGCGGCAGGCAGATGCCCACCCGGTCCCCGGGCCGCACCCCCCGTCCGGTGAGCGCGCGGGCCACCGCCCGCGACCGCCGCTCCAGGTCGGCGTAGGAGAGCGCCCGCGTCCCGTCGGTGACGGCGGTGGCCCCGGGGGTCGTACGGGCGTGGCGCAGGACGAGTTCGTGCACCGGCCGAGGGTCGGGGTCCAGCGGTGCGCCCGCCAGGACGGCCAGTTCGGCCTCCTCCGTCGCGCCGAGGAGGTCGATCGCGGCGAGCGGGCGCACCGGGTCCTCGGTGAGCCGCTCCAGGAGACGGGCCACGTGGTCCACGGTGTTGCGGGCCCGCTCCGGCGGCAACGCGCCCTCGCGGTGCACGAGTTCCAGCCGTATCCCGCCGTCGGGCAGATGGCGCAGGGCCAGGCAGCAGTCGTACTCCGCCTCCCCGGTGTCCGTCTCGCCGACCGTCCAGCGCAGCCCGCCCGCCTCGACCGGCGGCACCGGGACCGTCTCGGTGCACAGGATCTGGGCGAGCGGCTTGCGGCCGGGCTCCCGTACGGCGCGCACGGCGGACAGGATCTCCTCGAAGGGCAGTCCGGCGTGGTCCAGCGCGTCGAACAGGGCGTCCACGGCCCGGTCCACCACCGTCGAGGTGTCCGCCCCGGCCAGGCCGACGCGGACCGGGACGGTGTTCTGGAGGCAGTCGATGCGCCGGTCGCCGCCGTCCCCCCGGCCGCTCACCGGGACCGCGAGGACGACATCGTCCCGGTCCAGGTACCAGGCCGTCACCGCGCCGACCGCGGCGAGGAACTGGGCGAACGGACTGGCGCCGGTGGTCCGCGCGCGCTGCCGCAGCCGGTCGCAGAGTACGGCCGGCAGGTCCCGGGCGACGGTCCGCTTGCGCGGGCCGGCCGCGGGCCGTGTCCAGGGCAGTTCGGTCCGCTGAGGGCAGCCCTCCAGGTACCGCCGCCAGAAGGCGCGCAGCCCTTCCCCGTCCGTCCGCGGCGCCGGATCGTCGTCCGGTGCGTCCGCGTCCGGGGCGGCCGCGGCGGGTTCGGCGTAGGCGCCGGTGAGCGCGGACAGCAGCAGGGCCGTGGAGTCGTCGTCGAAGACCGCGTGGTGCACGGCGATCAGACAGTGGGTGCGGCGCGGGCCGACCAGCGCCCTGATCCGGCACAACGGGCCGCCGCCGTGTTCGAACGGCACCGCCAGCGCGGCGGACTCCGCCGCGACCAGCGCGTCCGGGTCCGCGGTCGTCCGCACCACCAGGTCCACGGCGTCGGGGTCGTGCACCCGCCGGCGCAGCCCCTCGGGGTCGAGATGCAGCGAGGTGCGCAGCGCCGGGTGGGCCGTGACCACCGCGCGCAGCGCCTCCCGCAGCCGCTCGGGATCGGCCGCCCCTTCCGCGGTGATCCGCTTGACGAGGGTGCGGGCGGCGCCGCCGTCCTGCTGGTCCAGCAGGAAGAACCGCAGCTGTCCCGGAGTGGCCGGGCGGGTGTCGGGCCGGCTCATCCGGCGGCCTCCCCGGGTGCGCCGGCCCTGCCGCGCAGCAGTGCCGCCATGGCCGCCGGGGTGGCATGGCGGATGACCTCCTTGAGGGCCAGTTCCGGCAGTCCGGCGCCGCGCAGCGCCGTCTTGAGCCGCAGCGCGAGCAGGGAGGTGCCGCCGAGGTCGAAGAAGTTGTCGTCCGGGGTGACGGGCACGTCCAGCACGTCGCGCCAGACCCCGACGACCCGGTCGAGGACGTCACCGGCCGCGTCCGGGGAGCCGGCGGGGCCGGCCGGGGCGTCCGCGTCCGGTTCCGGGGCGGGCAGCCGCGCCTTGTCGAGCTTGCCGTTGGCGGTGACCGGAAGGGCCGTGAGCGCGGTGACGGTCTGCGGGACCATGTACTCGGGCAGCCGGGCCGCCGCCCGCCGCAGCAGCCCGTCGGTGGACCCGCCGTCCGCGAGCACCACATAGGCGTCCAGACGGGCCTCGGCGGTGCCCGCGCCGTGCACGACGACCGCCGCGGACGTGACCGACGGGTCCCGCAGCAGGACGTCGCGGACCTCGCCGAGTTCGATGCGGAAGCCGCGCACCTTCACCTGGTCGTCCAGCCGTCCCAGGTGTTCCAGCACCCCGCCGGGCAGCAGCCGGCCCTGGTCGCCGCTGCGGTAGAGCCGTCCGCCCGGCACCCGCGGGTGACGGTCGGTGGTGAAGCGTTCGGCCGTCAGCTCGGGACGGTTGAGATAGCCGAGCGCCACCCCCGCACCGCCCACATGGAGTTCTCCCGGGACGCCGGGCGCCACCGGACGGCCGTGCGCGTCCAGGACGTATATCTCCCAGCCGGGCAGCGGACGGCCGACCACCCGGCTGCCGGTGCGGGTGTCCTCACGGGTGACCGTGTGGGTGGTGCTGTGCACGGTCGTCTCGGTGATGCCGTACATGTTCTCCACGCGCACCCCGGGATACCGCTCGAACCAGGGCGCCAGGGTGCGCGTGTCCAGCGGTTCGCCGCCGAACACCACCAGGCGCACCGACAGACCGCCCCGCGCCAGCCGGTCGGTGGCGAGCAGCAGCCCGAACGCGGTCGGCGTCTGGCTGAGGACGGTCACCTCCTCGTCCTCCAGCAGCTGGTGGAACTCCTCCGGGTTGCGCGAGACCGCCCGGGGCACGACCACCAGCCGGCCGCCGGTGAGCAGACAGACCCAGATCTCCCAGGCGGAGAAGTCGAAGGCGAACGAGTGGAACAGCGACCACACGTCGTCCGGGCCGAGGCCGAAGTCCTCGCGCGTGGCGTTCAGCAGCGAGGTGACGTTGCGGTGCGTCACCAGCACGCCCTTGGGCCGGCCGGTGGATCCGGAGGTGTGGATGGCGTAGCAGGGCAGGTCCGGGTCGACGGCGGGCAGCGGCCGGGCCGGGTCCCGTGGCCGGGTGCGCACCGGCAGCCAGTCGATGTGCTCGGGCAGGTCCGCCGGGCGGGAGTCCGCGTCGCCGACCACCACCCGCACGTCCGCGTCGCCGATCACCAGGGCCAGCCGTGCCTCCGGGTAGGAGGGGTCCAGCGGCACGTACGCCGCTCCGGTCTTCAGCACGCCCAGCAGGGCGACGATCAGATCGCAGGAGCGTTCCATGCGCACGCCCACCCGGTCCCCGGCCCGCACCCCTGCCTCCGCCAGCGCGCGGGCCACCGTGTCGGAACGCTCGTCGACCTCGGCGTAACGCAGCGCGGTGCGCCCGTCGTTGACGGCGATGCGGTCGGGCGACTGCCCGGCGCGCCGGGTGAACAGCGCGGGCACGGACAGCTCCTCGGACGCGAGGGGGGCACCGAGCCCGGCGTCCAGGACCCGCTGCCGGTCCGCTTCGTCGAGGACGGTCACCGAGGCCAGACGCGCGTCCGGCCGCTGGGCGAACTCGCGCAGAACGGCGACGAGTTGACGGGTGAACAGGGCCGCCTGCTCGGTCGAGAACCACCGGTGGCGGAACTGGAGCAGCCCCTCCGCGGCGCCCTCGGCCGCCATGTCGACGTACACCAGCAGGGGGAACTTCGCGGCGCCCGCGAAGGGGTGGGGGAGCGGTCGCGCGGTGAGCCCCGGCAGACGCAGGGGCGGCGGGGTCCACAGCGGGGCGACCGCGGCGGTCAGCGGGCCGGCGCCGGACTGGTGGCCGGCGGGCAGCACGTCGAAGAGCGGCAGGTCCGCGTCGCGGTAGGCGGCGAGGCACTGGCGGTGGCAGGTGCGCAGGAAACCGGCCACGGTGCCGTCCTCCGAGAGGCGCACCGGAACGGGGACGGTGTTGCTGAAGTAGCCGATGGTGTGCCGCTGCGCGGCCGGCCGACGGGTGACGAAGCTGCCGACCAGCGAGGCGTCCGTGCCGCCGTTGCGGGCGAGCACCAGCCCCACCGCGGCGGTCAGCGCGGAGTAGCGGGAGATGCCCAGGGTGCGGGCGGTGCCGGCCAGTTTCCGCCATACGTCGTCCGGGACGGTGAACGGCAGCTGACCGCCGTCGGCGTCGCCCGCCTCCTCGTCGCCGCACCCCCAGGCCGGTTCGGCGCCGAGCGGGAGGGCGGACAGCTCGGCGCGGCGGGCCGCCGCCCGGCCGGCCCCGCGCAGGGCGGCCCCGGCCGCGGCCGTCGCCCAGCCCGGGTAGTCGCCCGGGGACCGTGTGGTGTCGCCGGTCAGCACCTCGGCGACGGCGGTCTCCATGGCCTGGTCGTCGACGACGAGGTGACTGGCGGTCAGCACCAGATCGGCGTCGCCGTCCTGGCGGCGCAGCAGCGCCCCGCGCATCAGCGGTCCGTGCCGGGTGTCGATCGGGCGCAGGCACTCCGCCAGGCGCCGGGCCGCGCCGTCGTCGTCCGCCGCGGACGGCGGCAGGGTCTCCTCGCGCCAATCCGGGTCGGTGTCCGACCGGGCCATGCCGAGCGAGGGGCCGTCGTCGACGAGGCGCGAGGACAGGGCCGGATGTCTGCGCACGAGGGCCCGGAAGCGCTCCGCGAGCAGTTCGCCGTCGAACGTGCCGGTGAGGCGGTAGGCGGCGACCACCGTGTGCATGCCCGGCCGTTCGGCCAGGGCGTCGGCGAGGTGGACGCCGACCTGGTTGGGCGCGAGCGGCCAGCCGGCCCCGGCCGGCCGGGCGGCGCCCGCCGGGTCATCGTCGTCGATTGCGCCGGCGTCCGGGCCCGGCCTCACGAACCCGCCACTGCGGTCGATCACGGCTTGCCTCCAGTCGGTGCGTGTCCTGGTGGTGACGGGCTGGACCGCGGCGCGGGCGGCGCCGCGGAACGCCGACCGGTCGCCCGGGGCCGGTGGGCGCGGGTGTCTTCACCGTCCCGCCGGTGCGGCCCCGAGGGGACCGGTTCACTCATAGTCGATCCAGTCGACGGCCTCGATCGCGGCCACCGTCTCGGCGAGCGCCGCCGGATCGGGGGCGGCCCCGCTCAGCGCGGCCACGTTGCCGGCCGCGCCGATCCGCCAGTCGACGGGCGCGCCCGGTTCGACCAGCGGCACCACCCGGTCCACGAACGGCAGCCGGCGCAGCTCCGTCAGGTCGCGCACCGCCTTGACCCGGGTGGCTCCCACGGGCGGCACGATCAGATAGTGGAAGACGGCGGGACCGCGCCCCACCGGGTCGGGGGTGGTGTACGGGCGTCCCAGCGCCGCTTTGACGGCGATGTCGGCCGGCACACTGCTGCCCGCGCGCACGCCGAGGTCGTCCACCCAGGCGCCCAGACGGCCGTTGACCTCGATGACCCGCGGGCCGTCGGGGGTCAGCTTGATCTCGACGTCGGCCACCCCGTGCACTCCGAGGGCGCCGACCGCCCGGCACGCCAGGTCGGCCACCTCCCGGACCAGGTCGTCCGGCACCACCGACTGCCCGCCGTAGGCGCCGCGTTCCCGGAAGGGTTCGGCGAGCGCGAACTTGCTGCTGACGAAGACCGGGCGCACGTCGTCGCCGCGGGCGACGCAGTCCACCGCCATGTAGTCGCCCCACGGAGCCTCGACCGGCATGCCGACCAGCAACTCCTCCACGACGACCGCCGTTTCGGCCGGCCCGCCGATGCCGCCGAGCGCCGCCGCGACCACCGCGCGGCATTCCTCCGCCGTGGCGACGGCGGTGGTGTTGCGGCTCGACGCGCCGACGACCGGTTTGACGATCGCGGGCAGTCCGACCCGCGCGATGGCCGCGTCCACCTGGTCGGCGGCGGTCACCGTGCAGAACCGCACGGTGTCCAGGCCCACTTCGGCGAACCGCTCGCGCTGGCGGTCCTTGTTGGTCACCGCCTCCCGCAGGGCGGGCGAGTGGTACGGCAGGCCGAGCGCGGCGGCCAGCCGGACGGTGTCGGCGATGCGGAATTCGCTGAACGTGATGATTCCGGCGGGACGCAGCCCGCGCAATTCATCGACGACCGATGCTTCGGTGCGTCCCGCGGTGTTCACCACCCGGCCCAGTCTGCCGAGGACCGGGAGCATCTGCTGTGCGTGTTCCGAGTCCGCGGCCACGAATGCGATTTCGCAGCCATTGGCGCGGGCGACCTGGGAAAGACGGAGCGGTGCGAGGCTTCCGACGTCGTAGACGGCGAGGAGTACCGGTGAATCGCTCAAGGGGTGGTCCTTCCCAAGTGTTCGACGGTTCTCTTGCCGGGCCACAGCGGGGTTCACGCGGCGAGAAAGGCATCCGTGTACATGAGAGGCGGAAGAAGCATAGCCACCGACCGGGGCCCGGCAAACATCGGTTTTCGGCCACCGCCTTCCGGACGATTCCGGCCGGGACCGCCGGGTGAGCTGCGTCACATTCGCCGACGAAAGGTTTCGTCATTTGTGGCGCTGACCAGTTTCATAGCGTTGGCAGCCCAATCCCGTCCGTTGGTCCGCGTCGGTCTCGGAATCGTCGTGTGTTTGATGAGATGAGGAGCCAGATGAGCCAGACTCCCGGTACGGAAAACGGTGCGGACCGTATTCCGGCATTGTGGGCAGAAGTCCTCGGAACGGGTTCCGACCCGAATCTCGGTTTCCTGGAGAACGGCGGGGATTCCTTCCGCGCCCTCACTCTCTCCACCATGATCCACGAACAGACGGGCGTCGAGGTGGATTTCCTCGACATCCTGGAGAGCGAGAACGCCCACGCGCTGCGCGAACTCGTGCGCTCCGCGGCCGACTCGTCCTGACGCATTCGGGCCGCGGGCCCCGGAAATGGAATCCGCGATCGGAGGAAAACGTGTCCGCTCCGCGCGCCGCGGAAGAGACGCCCTTCCCTGAACCGGCCGCTCCCCGGCCCCTCCGGATGATGTGCGTCCCCTACGCGGGGGCGGGCGCCGGCGTGTACCGGGGATGGCGGCAGGGACCCGGCGCCGTCCTCGACGTGGTGCCGGTCCAACTCCCCGGGCGCGAAGAGGAGTTCACGGCGCCGTTCCACCGTACGGTCCGGGCGGCCGCCGAGGACGTCGCCGGCCGGGTCGCCGGGTACGCCGACGGGTCCCCCTACGTCCTCTTCGGCCACAGCCTCGGCGCCCTGCTCGCCTACGAGGCGACCCGCCACCTGCTGGAGACCGGCGGCCCCCCGCCCCGGCACCTGGTGGTCAGCGGCTCGGTGAGCCCCCGGCGCCGCCGCCCCGAGAAACTGTCCGACGACCCGGCCCGGGCCGTCGCCCAGCTGCGCGAACTGACCGGACAACCCGAAGCCTTCGCCGACCCCGAGATCCGCGACCTCCTGCTGCCCGCCCTGCGCGCCGACATCGCGATGTCCGAGGGCTACCGCCCGCAGCCGCACCGCCCGCTGCCGGTCCCGCTCACGGCCCTTCGCGGCACCGCCGACGCCTCCGTCCCGGCCGCCGACTGGCGGGACTGGGCGGCCTACACCTCGGCGGGCTTCCAGGCCGTCGAGTTCCCCGGCGGCCACATGTACCTCACGGAGTCCTGGCCCGCCGTGCTGCGCGCCATCGCGGAGCTGGTGTGACGACCCCCGCTACGCAACGAAAGGAGCCGCACGTGGCAGCGGCCGCCCCCGCGACCCTCCATGAGCTGTTCGCCCGCTCCGCCGCACGCCATCCGGACCGCACCGCGCTGGAAGTGGACGGCCGGACCTTCGACTACGCGGAGCTGGACCGCCTGTCGGATCGGCTGGCCGGACGGATCCTGCGCCGGACCGGCCACCGCCCCGCACGGGTGGGGCTGCTGGCCGCCCGCAGCCTTACGGCCTACGCGGGCTATCTGGCCGCCCTGCGGCTGGGCGCCGCGGCGGTGCCGATCAACCCCGCGCACCCGCCGGCCCGGCAGCTGGCCGTCGTCAAGGACGGCAACCTCGACCTCGTCGTCGGCGCGCCCTCGCGCACCCGGGGCGGTTCCCAGGCGCCGCCCGATCTCGGCGCGCCCCGGCTGCTCGTCGACGAGGCGTCGCTGACCGAACCGGCCGACGGCACCGGCGCGGCGCGGGACGACGACGGCGCGGACCGGCCGGCCGGACCGGCCATCGCGCCGCCCCGGCCGGACGACATCGCCTACATCCTGTACACCTCGGGCTCCACCGGCGCGCCGCGCGGTGTGCCCGTGCGGCACGCGAACATCGTGCCGTTCATCGGCTGGGCCGTCGACGCCTGCGGTTTCGGCCCGCAGGACCGCACCTCCCAGAACGTCGAGTTCTCCTTCGACGTGGCCGTCTACGAGATGTTCGTGACCTGGGCGGCCGGCGGCGCGCTGGTCGTGCCCCGCGCCAACGACGTGCTGCGGCCCTCCCGGTTCGTCAACGAGCGGCGGATCACGCACTGGTTCTGCGTGCCGTCCCTCGGCAGCCTCGCCGAGCGCACCGGCGCGCTCGCCCCCGGCTCGATGCCCACCCTGACCAAGGTCATGCTGGGCGGCGAACGGCTCACCGCCGAACAGGCGCGGCAGTGGGCCGAGGCCGCGCCCAACGCCGTACTGCACAACATGTACGGGCCGACCGAGATGAGCGTCGTCTGCGTGCACAAGGACCTCGGGGGCGCCGGCCGGCTCGTGACCGCCGGCTCCAACGGGACGATGCCCATCGGCGAGGTGCTGCCGCACCTGGAGAGCGTTGTGCTCGGGGAGGACGGACGGCCCGCCGAGACCGGCGAGTTGTGCCTGCGCGGGCCCCAGCGGTTCGCCGGCTACCTCGACCCGGCCCACAACGAGGAGCGGTTCCTGCGCCGCCGGCCCGGGCAGCCCGCGGTCGTCCTGCCGCCGGGGGAGGCGCCCCGCGAGACGGACTGGTACCGCACCGGCGACCTGGTCCGCGCGGAGGGCGAGGGGCTGGTCTTCCTGGGCAGGCTGGACGACCAGGTGAAGGTGCGCGGTCACCGCATCGAAGTGGGCGAGGTGGAGGCCCAGCTGACACGCCACCCCGCGATCCGCGAGGCCGTCGTCGTCGCCCACCAGGCCGGACCGGAGGCGACGCTGGTCGCCCACTACACGGGCACCGCCACCCCGCCCGCCGAACTCACCGGCTTCCTGCGCGATCGGCTCCCGCGCTACATGCTGCCGAGCCGCTTCCTGCACCGCGAGTCGTTCCCGCTGAACACCAACGGCAAGATCGACCGCCGCTCGCTGCCCGCCCCCGACCCCGACCCCGGACACACACCGCACTGAGCCGCGCGCCCGGCCGGGGTGCGCGCGCCCACCACCACTTCGACCCGCTGCGGAGGAGACATGTCAGGCACCACGACCGGTGAGGTACCGAAGATCCTCCTCATCGGTTCCGGTGACCTCACCATACGGTTGGGTCATCTGCTGGCGAGCGCGGAACCGGAGACACGGCTCGTCCTCGCGAGCCGCTCGGCGGAGCGCGCCACCCGCTTCGCCAACCTGACCAAGCTGGCGGCCGCCAACCTCGGTCGGATACGCGAGGTCGAGGCGGTGGCCATGGACCTGGCCGACGTGGACCGCACCGCGGAGCAACTGAGGCGCATCCGACCGACGATCATCTTCATGGGCGCCTCCATCCAGGCCGCCCGCGCCATCATGGACCTGCCCGAGGAGCTGTTCCGACGGCTCGACGAGGCACAGCTCGGCCCCTGGCTGCCGATGCACCTCACGCTCGTGCACGAGCTGATGCAGGCCGTGCGCCTCGCGGAGTCGCGGGCCGTCGTCGTCAACGGCGCCTACCCCGACGCGGTCGGTCCCGCCCTGGCAGCCCTCGACCTGGCCCCCGACGTCGGGATCGGCAACATCGGCAACATCGTGCCCGGCATCACCTGGGCGGCCGCCGAGGAACTCGGCGTCTCCCCGGCCGAGGTCGAGGTGAAGGCCGTGGGACACCACTACTTCAGCCACCACGTGCACCGGTTCGGCGAGGCCCGCGGCATCCCGCACCTGCTCGACGTCCGCGTCGCGGGCACGCCCGCCACGGTCGACACCGACGCGGCGTACGCCCGGCTGGCCGGCGGCCTGCGGCGCCAGGGCGGCAAGGAGGGCCAGCAGCTGACGGCCACCTCCGCCGCGCGCCTCCTGCTCGCGCTGCTGTCCCCCACGGAGCAGTCCCTGCACGCGCCCGCCCCCGGCGGCCTGACCGGCGGCTACCCGGTCCGGGTCTCGCGCGAGGGCGTACGGCTCGACCTGCCGCCCGGCACCACCCCCTCGACGGCCCAGGCCGTCAACCGGCGCTGCCAGCTCCTGGACGGGATCGAGCGCGTGGCCGCCAACGGCACGGTCCAGTTCACCGAGGAACGCATGGCGGTGATGCGGGAGATGCTGGGCTACCACTGCACCGAGCTGAAGGTCGCCGACGCCCGCTCCGCGGCGACCGAACTCGCCGGGCGCTACGACGCCTTCCTGCGCCGGCACGGACTGGGCGCATGACCGCGCACACCGTCCTCTTCGACCTCGACGGCGTGCTCGTGGACAGCCAGGACGCCGAGGTGCTGGCCCTGCTGGAGTTCGCCCGGACCGTGCACGCCCGGGTCCCGGCCGAGGGCTTCGCCGAGCGGGTCGCGGGCCGCCGGATGAGCGAGTCGGTCGCCATCGTCGGCCAGTACACGGACACCCCACTGCCGGACGACGCGGTGGAGCGGGTCCGGGAGATCGCCGAGCGGTATCTGGCGACCCGGTTGCGCGCCACCCCCGGGATGGCGGCGGCCCTGCGGGAGATCACGGCACCCGCGTACGTGGTGTCGAACTCCCCCCTCGGCATGATCGAGGACCGGCTGCGCCGTACCGGCCTCGCCGGCTTCTTCACCGGCCCCCACTTCTCGGCGTACGAACTGGGCACCTGGAAGCCGGACCCCGGTCTCTACCGGCAGGCGGTGCGGACGCTGGGGGTGGACCCGGAGACCGTCGTCGCGGTCGAGGACAGCGAGGTCGGCGTGCGCTCCGCCCACGACGCGGGCCTGCGCGTCCACTGGTACCGGCCGGACCGGCCGGAGGAAAGCCGGTGCTCGGGGCGCGTCCGGGTGTTCGGGGACATGAGCGCACTGCCCGGACTGCTCGCCGCCCGGGTGTGACCGGACCGCCCGCGCCGCAACCGCCCGCGCCCGATCCGCGTCCCCTGATTCCGTGGTTCGAACGGCACGGGGGCGGACGGAAGAGGCGGCAAGGTGGGGAACGGGTTCATCGGCGTCATCGTGTGCGGGGCGGTCGCGGTGCTGCTCCTGGCGGTCGGGCTGCGCGACGGTGCGCTGGTCTGGCGGCTGCGGCGGCACGGCATACGCACCTGGGGCGTCGTGGTGGACAACGTACGGGTGGACAGGCGTGACGCGGGCCCCTCGTGGGCCCCGGTCATCGCCTTCGCCGACCGGCACGGCCACCGGGTGGAGTTCACCACCCGGATGCGCGGCGGCGGCATGGGGCTGGCGACCGGCCGCCGGGTGCCGGTGGTGTACCTGGCGCACGACCCGCAGGGCGCGCGGGTGTCCATGTGGCGGCACACGGTCGGCCCGGTCGTGTTCGTCCTGCTGGCGGCCCTGGTCTTCGCGGGCACCGCGGTGCTGATCGCCGTGACGGCGTGAGCGGGCCGCGGCCCGACGCGCCCGGACGGCCGCCGCCGGGACGGCGAGCCGCCCGTCGTGGGCCTCGGCGATCCGGTCGGCCGCGCCGAGGTGGGGCGGTCGTGAGTGGCCAGGACGGTGCCGGTCGGCTGCAGACGGGTGAGCCGGGCCGGCAGGGCGACGGCGGCGGCGCCGCGCTCGTGGTCCAGGGCGCTGGTGGGCTCGTCGACCACGCGCCGTGCCGGAGCCCGAGCCGGGTCCGGTCGTCGTGGCCGAGGCCGCCACGGCGGACGACGCCGTCGCCCCCCACCGCCGCCGAGCGGCTCATGAACCGGCCGCGCACCCCCTGCACCGCCCTGACCCGGCGCGACGCCGAGGTCCTCGCCCTGGTCGCCGACGGCCTCTCAGCCGGACCGCCACGCACCGGGCGGGCCGGGCGGCACCGCGACGACGGCCGGGGTGCGCCGTCCCGCCGGGCGCGGACGTCACCCGATCGCCCCGCCGCGTCCGGTCCGCATCCGGCGGCGCGGCCAGCACGCTGGAGACACCCGGGAGCGCGCACGGACGCACCGGGAGCCGAGCGCGGACGGGGGCCGACCCATGGCGGACGAGACGACCGGGACGACGGCCCGGAGCACGGACGACGGCGGGGCATCGGCCTGTCTGGTCACCGGCGCCAGTGGCTACCTCGGCGGGCGGCTCGTGCCGGAACTGCTGGACGCCGGGTACCGGGTGCGCTGCCTGGTCCGCACCCCGCGCAAGCTGCGCGACCACCCGTGGGCCGACCGGGTGGAGATCGTCCGCGGTGACGTCACGGACGCCGCCTCGGTGGCGCGCGCGATGGCGGGCATGGATGTGGCCTACTACCTGGTGCACGCGCTCGGCACGGGCCGCGACTTCGAGCGGACCGACCGGGAGGCGGCCCGGATCTTCGGCGAGCAGGCCCGTCTGGCCGGGGTGAAGCGTCTGGTCTACCTGGGCGGACTGACCCCCGCCGGGGTCCCCGAGCAGGAGCTGTCCCCGCATCTGCGCTCCCGTGCCGAGGTCGGCCGTATCCTGCTCGACTCGGGGGTGCCGACCGCCGTGCTGCGCGCCGCCGTCGTCATCGGATCGGGCTCCGCGAGCTTCGAGATGCTGCGCTACCTCACCGAGCGGCTGCCGGTGATGGTCACCCCGCGCTGGGTGCACACCCGCATCCAGCCCATCGCCGTCCGCGACGTGCTGCGCCTCCTGGCCGGCTGCGCCCGGCTGCCCGCCGACGTCGCCCGCACCTTCGACATCGGCGGCCCCGAGGTGCTCACCTACCTGGAGATGATGCAGCGGTACGCCGCCGTCGCCGGTCTGCCCCGCCGGGTGATCCTGCGCGTGCCCGTGCTCACCCCCGGTCTGTCCAGCTACTGGGTCGGGCTGGTGACCCCGGTGCCGGCCGCCATCGCGCGCCCGCTGACGGAGTCGCTGCGCTACGAGGTCGTCTGCCACGAGAACGACATCGAACGGTACGTGCCCTCCCCGCCCGGCCACCCTCTCGGCTTCGACCGGGCCGTCGCCCTGGCGCTCCAGCGGATCCGCGAGGCCCGGGTGGACACCCGCTGGTCGTCCGCCGCCGTGCCCGGCGCCCCCAGCGATCCGCTGCCGACCGACCCGGACTGGGCGGGCGGCAGCCTGTACACGGACGTACGGGAACGCGCCGCCGATGTGCCGCCGGAGGCGCTGTGGCGAGTGGTCGAGGGCATCGGCGGGGAGAACGGCTGGTACTCCTTCCCGCTGGCCTGGGCGGTACGCGGGCGGCTCGACCGGCTCGTCGGGGGAGTGGGCCTGCGCCGCGGCCGGCGGGACGCGCGCCGGCTGCGGGTGGGCGACTCGCTCGACTTCTGGCGGGTGGAGGAGATCGAGCGCGGCCGGCTGCTGCGGCTGCGCGCCGAGATGAAGCTGCCGGGGCTGGCCTGGCTGGAGATGCGGGTGGAGGACGACGGCGGCGGAGGCTGCCGCTACCGGCAGCGGGCGCTGTTCCATCCCCGGGGACTGCTCGGCCACCTGTACTGGTGGAGCGTCTCGCCCTTCCACGCCGTCGTCTTCGGCGGCATGGCCCGCAACATCGTCCGCGCCGCCGCCGCCGCGTCATCGCGGGACGGTGCCGTCCGCCGGTCCCCGGAAGGAGGCTGACCGCGTGGTCGCTTCGGTCGTCCTGTTCACGTCGGACCTGCGTCTGTACGACCATCCGCCGCTGCGGGCGGCACTGGCCGCCGGGGACGAGGTGGTCCCGCTGTTCGTCCGCGACCGCGCGGTCGAGGCGGCCGGTTTCGCCGCCCCCAACCGGGCCGCCTTCCTCGCCGACTGCCTGGCCGACCTGGACACCGCCCTGCGCGAGCGCGGCGGCCGGCTCGTGGTGCGCTCCGGGGACCTGGTGGCGCAGGTGTGCGCGGTGGCGGCGCAGGCGGACGCCGGGGAGGTGCACATGGCGGCCGCGCACAGCGCCTTCGCCACCCGCCGGGAGGACCGGCTCGGGCGGGCGCTGGAGGCCGCCGGGCGCCGGCTGGTCGTGCACGACGCGGTGACCGTGGCCGTGCCGCCCGGCGAGGTGACCCCGGCCGCCTCCGACCACTTCGCGGTCTTCACGCCGTACCACCGGCACTGGGCACGGGCCCGTCTCCGCGCCGTCCTGTCCGCCCCGCGCCGGGTGCGCGTGCCGGACCGGGTGACGAGCGAACGGCCGCCGGTCCGCGGGGCCGTCACCGGTGTCTCGCCGGCCCTGCCGCGGGGCGGCGAGAGCGAGGGCCGCAAGCGGCTGACCGCCTACTGGCGCGCGGGCCTCGCCGACTACGCCGACACCCACGACGACCTGGCGGCCGACGCCACCTCCCGGCTCTCCGCGCATCTGCACTTCGGCACCCTGTCCCCGGTGGAACTGGTCCACCGGGCCCGCCGCCACGGCGGCCCGGGCGCCGAGGCGCTGGTACGGCAGCTCGCCTGGCGCGACTTCCACCGCCAGGTCCTCGCCGCCCGCCCCGACGCCGCGCACGCCGACTACCGCGGCAAGGGCGACCACTGGCGCACGGAGCGCACCGCGCGGGACGACATCGAGGCGTGGCGGCAGGGCCGTACCGGCTATCCGGTGATCGACGCGGCGATGCGGCAGCTGCGCCACGAGGGCTGGATGCACAACCGGGCCCGGCTGCTGACCGCCGGTTTCCTGACCAAGACGCTCTACGTGGACTGGCGGATCGGCGCCGCCCACTTCCTGTACTGGCTGGTCGACGGCGACATCGCCAACAACCAGCTCAACTGGCAGTGGATGGCCGGGACCGGCACGGACACCCGCCCCAACCGGGTCCTCAACCCCGTCCTCCAGGCCAGGAGGTACGACCCCGAGGGCGCCTATGTGCGCCGCTGGGTGCCCGAACTCGGCGGCGTCGCCGGCCCCGCCGTCCACGAGCCGTGGAAGCTGCCGGGCGGGATCCGGGCCGCGCTGGACTACCCCGACCCGGTGGTCGGCCTGGCCGAGGGCCTGGACCGCTTCCGCCGGGCCCGCGGCCGGTAGGAAGCCCCCGCCTCGCGGGGTGCGCTCACCCGTGGCCCGCGCCCCGGTGGAGGTCCGCCTCGCCGTCCGGCTCGACGGCGAGGACGGTGACGTACGGGTCGGGGTCGGCGGGCGCGTCCATGGAGGCGTCGTAGCCGGCCGGCCCGGGGCGCGTTACTCGGCGGCCGGCTCCGTGCGGCGGCCGCGGCGGGCCGCCATCACCGCGTAGACGAGCACGCCGACGAAGAGGAACAGCGCGCCCTGGTACACCGCCGCGTAGCCGGCGCCCGCCATCAGCCAGATCGAGAAGACGGCCGCGACCGCGGTGATCACCGAGTCCCGCACCAGCCGCCCCCGGTCCACCGACGCGGCCCGCCCGGAGACGAGGTGGAACAGCTGCGCGGCGGTGGCCAGCAGATACGGCACGGTCGCGGTGAAGGTGGTGACGAGGACCAGCACCTCGAACACCTTGCCCGAGCCGGACAGGTAGTTGTACGCGGTGAGCAGGGAGGCGAGCACCACGGTGACGCCGACGCCGACCGTCGGCACGCCCCGGCGGCGCCGGGTGAACGCGGCCGGGAAGAGCCCGTCGCGCGCGGCGGCGTACGGCGTCTGGGCGCTGAGCAGCGTCCAGCCGTTCAGGCAGCCGATCATCGACACCAGTGCGGCGAGCGCCACGGCCCAGCCGCTCCAGCTGCCGCCGAACATCGCGTTCACGGCGTCCGAGAAGGGCGCGGTGGAGTGCACCAGACGGTCGTGGGCGACCGTGCCGAACACGGACAGCGTGCCCAGCAGGTAGACCAGCGCGGCGCCCGCGGTGCCGATCACGGTGGCGCGGCCCACGTTGCGGCGGGCGTCCTTGACCTCACCGGCGCTGACCGCTGCGGACTCCACCCCGAGGTAGGAGAAGAGCAGCAGCGCGGCGGAGGCGGACACCGCGCCGACCGCGCCGTGGCCGCTGGAGTTGAACGGCCCGAGCCGGGACGGATCGAAGAAGAACAGCCCGCCGATCGCGACGAGCAGCAACGGCACGAACTTCAGCACCGTGGAGACCACCTGCACGGCGCCCACGTAACGGGTGCCCGCGAAGTTGGCGAGCGCCGGCAGCCACTGGATCACCAGCGCGGCCAGACACGCGGTCCAGCGGTGGCCGCCGACCGGGATCAGCACGTCCAGGTAGCCGACGGCGGCGACGGCGAGCGCGGCGTTCGACACCCAGGTGGTGATCCAGTACGACCAGGCCGCGAGGAAGCCCGCGAAGTCGCCGAACGCCCCGCGGGCGTAGACGTAGGGCCCACCGGTACGGGGGTCGCGCGCGGCGAGCCGGCCGAAGACCAGGGCGAGGGCGATGGCGCCCACGGTGAGCACGCCGAAGGCCACCAGGCTGACCGTGCCGTAGGGAGCGATGGAGGCGGGGAGCAGGAAGATGCCGCCGCCGATGATGTTGCCCATCACCAGGGCGGTGGCCACCGGGAGCCCGAACCGGCGGGCGTGCCGGCTGGAACCGCCGTGGGGGTCCTCGACGGCAACCGCGGGGTTCTCCGAGGGAGCCGGAGCCGGCGGGGATGCGGTTCCGGTGACGTGCATGGGTGGTGCGCCTCTCATCAAGCCGATGCCCCGGGATCGCCGGGACTCGGCCATGGTCCGTGATGCCCCCACCTGCCGCAAAATCGCCGTTTCTTGTACCGCCCCGGACGCCCGTCCACGGAAAAAACTGAGGTCGGGGCCCCTGTGCGCCGCGATATCTCCGGTGCCCCCGAGCGGTCGAGCTGTGATGATCTCCGGTACCGCCGCCGCGCGCCGCCGGTGCGGAGGCCGTCTGTGCCCGGTCGCCGTCCTCGTCGGGGACCCGCACGCCCGGGCGGCGCGCCGACGGGAGTACGGCGGTCCGGCGCCGTGCCGCGGTCCCGTCGGTGGACACCCCCTTGACGCCGTGCCCACCGGGATCGACACTCCTGGGAGGGAATCCTAGTGAACAGGTAGGGAATCATGGCGCGCCTCGAAGCGGTCGCCGGCCGAGCGGGCCGGACGCCGCCGCGCACCCCGCTGCTCACCTCCCGCCGGCACATCGACCTGCTGCGCGTCTGCAGCGCCATCGGCGCCCGGCGCTGAACCCGGGCCGGGTCCCACGGACCCGGGGCCCGCGCCGCTCCGAGCCTCCCGGCGGCTCCCGCCGCCACCCCACCGACGGCCCCCGCCGACGCGCCCCTCGCACGCCCACGACCCGGGGAGACGCATGACCATCACTCCGCTCGCCGCCGTCCCGCCCGCCCACCGCGGTGCCGCGCCCCAGTTCCGGGGCAGGCTCGGCCGGGACGCGCGCAGCGGCCACTACGCCGTGGCCCACCGCTACCGGCTCCACCTGTCCACCGCCTGTCCCGCCGGGCTCCGCCTCGCCGTCGGCCACACCCTGCTCGGCCTGGACGACAGCTGTCCGGTCACCTTCCTGCCCGCGCTGCCGGACGGCGACGACGGCGGCCACGCCGTGCTGCGCCCGCTGTACGAGGCCGGCGCCCACCACTACACCGGCCCGGCGCTCGCCCCCGTGCTGAGCGACGACTGGTCCGGACGGATCGTCAGCAACCACGCCCCCGACATCCTGCGCGACCTGGACCGCTTCCCGCGCACCGGCCACGGCCCGCTGTTCCCGGCCGGCCTGGAGTCCGTGATCGAGGCCGTCGAGCGGATGTGCGGCGAGGGCATCGAGGACGCCGCCCAGCGTGCCGGTTCGGCCGGCGCCGATCCGGTCGAGCGGGCCGCCGCGCTGGACGTACTGCTGGACACCCTCGGCCGCCTGGAGCGGCGGCTGGCGGGGGAGGAGTACCTCGCCGACGGCCGGCTCACCGCCGCCGACATCGAGCTGTGGGTGTCGCTGGTACGGCTCGACACGGTGCACCGCTGCCACCTCGACGCCCACGCCGTGCAGCGCGTCGCCGAGCACCGGGCCCTGTGGGCCTACGCCCGCCGGCTCACCGCCCACCCCGCCTTCGGCCGCCACCTCGACCTCGACGGCATCGCCCGCCGCCACCAAGGCAGCTGCCGGGGCCTGGAGGCCGCCGGAGCCGCTGTCCAGATCCTGGACTGGGCGGCCCACGCCACCGGCTCCCCGGACACTCCCCGCAGGTGAGAGGGGCCCGACTCGGTCCAACAGGCGGACAGGCGTTGACATTCGCGTCGCCGGCTGCCTTACTTGCGGCTCAAGTACGGTCATGAGCGTCAGCGCCAAGCCCTGGCTCGCTGACCGGCAACCCTCGCGACGCGGTGGGGTGCCCCAGGTGACGACCGGACCGGACGACGACTTCGGTAAGCGCGAGGCCCCACGGGGCCGCGACAGTGACAGGTGACGCCATGTACGCAGCCGGCAGGACGGCCCCGAGCCGCCCCCTGGGCTGCGTACCGCCGTGCGCCGCGCTGGTCGCCGACCGCGCCGTCGACCTGCTCCGCGTCAGCAGCGCGCTGTGTACCGCGCCGGGCGCCGCCACCGGCCGCCGGGGCTGACCCACACCTTCCCGCCCCGGCGGCCGAGGGCACCGCTCGCCGCCTTCTTCCGGATCAACTCCGTTTCCCTTCCCGTGCGTCGCGACGCCCACGCAGCGGACCCGTGCACCCGCCGCGGGCCGCGTCCGGCCCGTCGCACCCGGGACGTCCCGTCCTTCGCCGGAGCCCGCCATGAGTCGACCCCCTGGCGCCGCCGTCTCCCTCGCCGAGGCGCCGCCCGCCCAGTCCCCGCCAACACCGCCGACTGCACAGCGAGTTCAGCCGCTGCGCCGACCCGGCAGATGGATCGCCACCGCCGTCGTGCTGGTGCTCGTCGCACAGATCGCGCACGGCCTGGCCACCAACCCCTTCTACCAGTGGGACCGCTTCCGCTACTGGTTCCTGCGGCCCACCGTCCTCGACGGACTCCTCGTCACCCTCGAAGTCGCCGCGCTCAGCGCCGTGGCGGGGCTGCTCGGCGGCGTGCCGCTGGCCCTCGCACGGCAGTCCGGCAGCCCGGTGCTGCGCGCCGCCGCCTGGACCTACACCTGGCTGTTCCGCTCGGTGCCGCTGATCGTCGTACTGATCTTCCTCTACAACTTCTCCGCCCTGTACAAGACGCTGAGCCTCGGCATCCCCTTCGGGCCCGCCTTCGTCACCTTCGACGAGTCCAGGCTGGCCACCGACATGACGGTCGCCGTGATCGGGCTCAGCCTCAACGAGGCGGCGTACGCGGCCGAGGTGGTGCGCGGCGGCCTGCTCTCCGTCGACCAGGGCCAGCACGAGGCGGCCGCCGCGCTCGGCCTGCCCAAGGGCTACCAGTTCACCCGGATCGTCCTGCCCCAGGCCCTGCGCTCCATCGTGCCCAACTACGTCAACCAGCTGATCGGCCTGGTCAAGAGCACGTCCCTGGTGTTCTACGTGTCCCTGCTCGACCTGTTCGGCTCGGTACAGACCATGGGCAGCACCTACCCCGGCGACATCGTGCCGCTGCTCCTCGTCGCCACCGTCTGGTACCTGATCCTGACCAGCGCCGTGTCCGTCGTCCAGTACTACGTGGAGCGGCACTTCGCCCGCGGCGCCACCCGCGCCCTGCCGCCGACCCCGCTCCAGAAGGCACGCGCCGCCCTCACCGGATTCCGGGCCCGGCTGCGCAAGGAGGCCGCCGTATGACCCCCACCGCCACCACTGCCCCGCCCACGGTTCCGGCCGCCCTGGAGGTGCACGACGTCCACAAGTGGTACGGCACCCACCGCGTCCTCGACGGCATCTCCCTGACCGTGCGCCCCGGCGAGGTCACCGTCGTCATCGGGCCCTCGGGATCCGGCAAGTCCACGCTGCTCAGAGTGATCAACCACCTGGAGAAACCCGACATCGGGCAGGTCAGCGTCGGCGGCGAACTCATCGGCGTCCGGCGCGTGGGCGGGCGGCTGAAGGAACTCGGCGAGCGCGCCGTCCTCGCCCAGCGCGGCCGGATCGGGTTCGTCTTCCAGAACTTCAACCTCTTCCCGCATCTGACCGCCCTCGACAACGTCGCCGCCGCCCCGGTCGCCACCGGCCGCCTCGGCAGGCCCGAAGCGCGGGAACTCGCCCGGGAGTTGCTCACCCGGGTCGGCCTCGGCGACCGCACCGGCGCCTACCCGCGCACGCTGTCCGGCGGCCAGCAGCAGCGGGTCGCCATCGCACGCGCCCTCGCCCTGCGCCCCGGCATCATCCTCTTCGACGAGCCCACCTCCGCGCTCGACCCGGAACTCGTCGGCGAGGTCCTCTCCGTCATCAAGGACCTCGCCACCAGCGGCACCACCCTGGTGATCGTCACCCACGAGATCGGCTTCGCCCGCGAGATCGCCGACCGGATCGTGTTCATCGACGGCGGCCGGATCGTCGAACAGGGCCCGCCCGCCCAGGTGTTGGACAACCCCCGGCACGAACGCACCCGCGACTTCCTCGCCCGGGTCCTGTGACCCCCCGCCCACGACCGACGCACCACCGAACGACAAGGACCGCCATGCCCAGCCACCCCTCCCTGCGCCGTCTGACCCGCGCCCTGGCCGCGGCCACCGCGGTCGCCGCCCTCGCCGGCACCCTCGCCGCCTGCGGCGGCGACAGCGAGGCGGCCACCACGACCGACGCGGCCGGCACGGTCACCGTGGGCCGGGTGTCCAACGGAGCCGCCAAACCGACAGAGTTGAAGGTCTCCGAGGTCAAGGCCCTCAACGCCGAACTGCCCGCGGCCGTCCGCCGGAGCGGCACCCTGAAGATCGTCGTGGGCGCGCTGCCCGACGGCTTCCCGCCGCTCGCCTACATCGGCGGCGACCAGAAGACCCTCACCGGCGCCGAACCCGACTTCGGCCGCCTGGTCGCCGCGGTCCTCGGCCTCAAACCCCAGTTCTCCAACGCCACTTGGGAGAACATGTTCGTCGGCATCGACAGCGGCAAGGCCGACGTCGGCTTCGCCAACATCACCGACACCGAGGAACGCAAGAAGAAGTACGACTTCGCCTCCTACCGCAAGGACAACGTGGGCTTCGAGGTGCTGAAGAAGAGCACCTGGAACTTCGACGGCGACTACGAGAACCTCGCCGGGAAGACCGTGGCCGTCGACAGCGGCACCAACCAGGAGAGGATCCTCCTGGAGTGGCAGAGCAAGCTGAAGGCCGAGGGCAAGACGCTCACGGTCAAGCGCTACGCCGGCAAGAACGCCACCTATCTGGCGCTGACCGGCGGCAGGATCGACGCCTACTTCGCGGCCAACCCCGGCGTCGCCTACCACGTCACCCGGACCGCCGCTTCGCCCGACCCCACCCGCAGCGCGGGCACCTACTCCGGGGCGGGCGCGAGCCTCCAGGGGCTGATCGCCGCCACCACCAAGAAGAACAGCGGCCTGGCCAAGCCCATCGCGGACGCCGTCAACCACCTGATCAAGAGCGGGCAGTACGCCAAGTGGCTGGCCGCCTACAACCTCTCCGACGAGGCCGTGGCCAAGTCCGAGGTCAACCCGCCCGGCCTGCCGCTCAGCGACTCCTGACGGCGGACGGGAAAACGCCCGGCCCGCGAACCGCGGACACGGGAACACCCGGCGGGACCGGGACGTTGTGACTCATGACGAGATGTGCGAAGGCACCGCGCAGGCGGCCCGCCGAGCCGGGTGGACGGAGGTGGCGGACATGAGCGAGGACCCGCGGCGCGTCCCGTGTGCCCGCGTCCTGAGCACCGCCCGCTCCACCGTGCTGCACTCCCGGCCCCACATAGACCTGCTGCGCGTGGCCGGCGCGCTCTGTCGTCCCTGACAGCCCTCTCCCCGGTCACCCCCCGGTTTCCCCGGTCCGCCGGCCGTGCGCATCTCCCGCACCGCCGCGCCCCCCGCCGTACCCCGACACCCGACATAGGTGCGTCCGGCACACCCTCGTACGGACACCCAGGAAGGCCACCGACTCGTGTCCTCAGCATCCGACTCCCACGACCCCGACCACCTCCATCTCGCCGTCGCCCTGGAGGGCACCGGCTGGCATCCCGCCTCCTGGCGCGAGCCGGTCGCCCGCCCCGGGGAACTGTTCACCGCCGGGTACTGGGCCGACCAGGTCGCCGAGGCCGAGCGCGGGCTGCTCGACTTCGTGACCTTCGAGGACGGCCTCGGCCCGCAGTCCTCGCACCCGCTGGAGCCCGACGACCGCACCGACCAGGTCCGCGGCCGGCTCGACGCGGTCCTCGTCGCCTCCCGCGTCGCCCCGCTCACCCGGCACATCGGCCTGGTCCCGACCGTGGTGGCCACGCACACCGAGCCGTTCCACATCTCCAAGGCGATCGCCACCCTCGACTACGTCAGCACCGGCCGCGCCGGCCTGCGGGTGCGCATCAGCGCGCGGACCGACGAGGCCGCCCACTTCGGCCGCCGCACCATCGGCCGCGTCGAGGCCCCCGACAGCCCGGACGCACAGGAACTGATCGGCGACCTGCTGGACGAGGCGGCCGACCATGTGGAGGTCGTGCGCCGGCTCTGGGACAGCTGGGAGGACGACGCCGAGATCCGCGACCGGGCGACGGGCCGCTTCATCGACCGGGACAAGCTGCACTACATCGACTTCGAGGGCCGCTTCTTCAGCGTCAAGGGCCCCTCCATCACGCCCCGCCCGCCCCAGGGCCAGCCACTGGTCACCGCCCTCGGCCACGGCACCCTGCCGTACCGGCTGATCGCCCGCCAGGCCGACCTCGGCTACGTCACCCCGCGCGACGCGGCGCACGCCCGGGCGATCGTCGCCGAGATCCGCGCCGAGCAGCGGGCGGCCGGCCGGGCCGGGGAGACCCTGCACCTGTTCGGGGACCTCCTCGTCTTCCTGGACGACAGCCGCGCCGCGGCCGAGGCCCGGCGGGAGCGGCTGGACGCGCTCGCGGGGGAGCCGTACACCGGCGACGCCCGGATCTTCACCGGTACCGCCGCCGAACTGGCCGACCTGCTGGAGGAGTTCGCGGCCGCCGGGCTGACCGGGTTCCGGCTGCGGCCCGCCGTCGCCGGGCACGACCTGCCCCGCGTCGGCCGCGACTTGGTGCCCGAACTCCAGCGCCGGGGCCGCTTCCGCACCGCCTACGAGGCGGACACCCTGCGCGGCCTGCTCGGCCTCGCCCGCCCCGCCAACCGCTACGCCGCAGCAGCGGCCACCGCCGTCTGAGCCGGAGGACCGTACGACCATGAGCAAGCCGCTGAAGCAGATCCACCTGGCCGCCCACTTCCCCGGCGTCAACAACACCACCGTGTGGAGCGACCCGGCCGCCGGCAGCCACATCGAGTTCGAGTCCTTCGCGCACTTCGCGCGCACCGCCGAACGCGCCAAGTTCGACTTCCTGTTCCTCGCCGAGGGGCTGCGCCTGCGCGAACAGGGCGGGAAGATATACGACCTCGACGTGGTCGGCCGCCCGGACACCTTCACGGTGCTGGCCGCCCTCGCCGCCGTCACCGACCGGCTCGGACTGACCGGCACCATCAACTCCACGTTCAACGAACCGTACGAGGTGGCCCGCCAGTTCGCGAGCCTCGACCACCTCTCCGGCGGCCGCTCCGCCTGGAACGTCGTCACCTCCTGGGACGCCTTCACCGGCGAGAACTTCCGCCGCGGCGGCTTCCTGCCGCAGGAGGAACGCTATTCGCGCGCCAAGGAGTTCCTGGCCACCGCGAACGAGCTCTTCGACTCCTTCG
This sequence comes from Streptomyces sp. SCPE 10, assembly GCF_051980735.1. NCBI lineage: Bacteria > Bacillati > Actinomycetota > Actinomycetes > Kitasatosporales > Streptomycetaceae > Streptomyces > Streptomyces sp. SCPE 10. The sequence continues at coordinate 6,719,319 of NZ_CP197069.1, forward strand.
GGGCCGGGGAGATCCTCGCCGACCAGGCCACCGGCACCTTCCTGCGGGACGCCAAGGCGGGCGCCTTCGTGCACCAGGGGCAGCACTTCGACATCCACGGCCGGTTCAACGTGCCGCGCTCCCCGCAGGGCCGCCCGGTGATCTTCCAGGCGGGCGACTCCGACGAGGGCCGCGAGTTCGCCGCCTCCGGCGCGGACGCCATCTTCAGCAGGTACGCCGGACTGGCGGAGGGCCGGGCGTTCTACGCCGACGTCAAGGGCCGGCTCGCCAAGTACGGCCGCCGCCCGGACCAGCTGCTCATCCTGCCCGCCGCGACCTTCGTGCTCGGCGACACCGACGCCGAGGCCGCCGAACTCGCCCGCGAGGTGCGCAGGCAGCAGGTCAGCGGGGCCACCGCCCTCAAGCACCTGGAGTTCGTCTGGAACCGCGACCTGTCGGCGTACGACCCGGAGGGACCGCTGCCCGACGTCGACCCGGTGGTGAGCGAGGAGCACATCTCCCGGGGCCGTGCGCAGGTGCGGATGTACCGGGACCCGGTCGCCATCGCCCGCGAGTGGCGGCAGCTCGCCGAGGCCAACAAGTGGTCCATACGCGACCTGGTCATCAACACCGGAAACCGGCAGACCTTCGTCGGCGCCCCGGAGACCGTCGCCCGCTCCATCAACGAGTTCGTGCAGGCGGACGCCTCCGACGGGTTCATCCTCGTCCCGCACATCACCCCCGGCGGCCTCGACTCGTTCGCCGACAAGGTGGTGCCCCTCCTCCAGGAGCAGGGCGTCTTCCGCGCCGACTACGAGGGCACCACTCTGCGCGACCACCTGGGCCTGGCCCACCCCGACTCCGCCGCGCCGCCCGCCGAGCGGGCCGCCTCGTAGGAGACTCGGCACAACGGCGTGGTCGCGGACGTCACCTCCCCGGCGTCTGCTGTGGGCGGTCGCGGTCCTGCTGTTCGTCGGCGGCGCGGCAGCGGTGGTGTACCTCCCCATCGACCGCGACCACATGGCCCACCAGCTCGCTGCGGAGGCGGACCGGCGCGGCACCGCGGTATCCACGCTGGCGGGGGACGTGCGGGCGCTGCGCGAACAGGTGAAGGCAGAGGGCAAGACCCCCGTTGCTCCGGACCCGACGAAGGCGGTGGAGATTCTGCCCGCGCGGGCGCAGGTGCCGGTGCCGAATCCGGGGCCGCCTGGACCGACGGGTGCGACCGGATCGCCGGGACCGTCCGGGGCACCGGGGGAGCCGGGGGCCAGGGTGCGGCGGGGCGGTGGGGCCGACGGGCCCGGCTGGCGTCCAGGGCGCGAAGGGCGACACGGGGGCGACGGGCGAGTGGGGTCCGGCCGGGCCGACGTGCCCGGCCGGGTACTCCCTCCAGGCGCCGTCCTACGACCCGGATGCGCTGGTCTGCCGCCGGGACAGCGCCCCGGACCCGACTGCCAGCAACGGGACCGGCACCGCGCAGGGCTCACCGGCGCTGGACCCGCAGCGCCGCCAGTACCGCTAGGCCGCGGGCAGCATCCGGGCGGAGTCGGCCGCCGCAGCACCGCCGCGTTCCACCTGGCGGAGCTCGGCGCACAGCCGCTCGTACTCCGCCCGCTGCTCCCGCGTCAGCGGCACCGCAGGGTGCGACCACAGCGCCCGGATCTGCGCGTTCAACTCAGCAGCAGACCGCACCGGGCCAGAGGCAGCAGGATCGGGGGACATGCCTCCAGCGTATCGGCGGGGTCGTACGCTGACCTCATGATTCGCGCTGTGATCTTCGACGTGGGCGAGTGCCTCGTAGACGAGACAACCGAGTACGGCACCTGGGCCGACTGGCTCGGCGTACCCCGCCACACCTTCCACGCCATGTTCGGCGCCGTCATCGCCCAAGGTCGCGACTACCGCGAGACCTTCCAGGAGTTCCGGCCCGGCTTCGACCTGTACGCCGAGCGCGAGAAGCGCGCCGCCGCCGGGAAACCCGAGCACTTCGGCGAATCCGACCTCTACCCGGACGTCCGCGACGCCCTCGCAGCACTCCGCGCTGACGGGCTGTGGCTCGGCATCGCCGGAAACCAGACTGTCCGCGCGGGCCGCATCTTGCGCGAGCTGTTCTCAGGTGACGTCGACCTGATCGGCACCTCAGACGACTGGGGCGCCAGCAAGCCCGACCGCGCGTTCTTCGACCGGGTCGCCGAAGTCGTCCCCGCGGAGGTGGACGAGATGCTGTACGTCGGCGACCGCGTCGACAACGACATCCGGCCCGCGCGCGAGGCCGGCATGCACACCGCGCTCGTGCACCGCGGCCCGTGGGCGACGATCCAGTGGGGGACCGAAGAAGCGGAGAAGCTCCCCACCTTCCGGGTGAAGAGCCTCCTCGAACTGTCCGGCCTCATCGCCCGATTCAACGAGCAAGAGCACTGACCGTCGTAGACCATCCGTAGAGCCGGTCGTCCAGGTCACGGACACAGCGCTCGTGCTGGTGCGGCGCCAACGCGCGCCGCACCTCCCGCACCCGGTCCATGCCCATCGCGTACCAGGTCCGCTCCAGCTGGTCGAGCGCGCGGACCGCGTACCCGCAGGCGGCCTCCGGGTCCCCGGCGGCGGCCTCCACCATCGCGAGGTCACCGAGGATGACGGTGCTCTGCTTCTCCTCGGACGGGGCGAGCGTGTCGAGGACGCCGAGGAGCGTGGTCCGGGCCTGCGGGAGGTGGCCGGCCTTGAGCTGGGTGTTGCCCTTGAACGCGGCCAGCCGGACGGCGCTGAACCAGTCCAGCCACTCGGGCGACTGGTGCTCGCTGCCGCGCGCGAGAACATCCTCAGCGTGCCCGATCAGATGCAACGCCGTCCTCGTGTTGCCGCAGCGGGTCTCGCACTCCGCCTCCACCGCATCCAGCCAGGCCAGCAGCTCCGCCGACGCCGCCCCGCGCCGGGCGTAGGTCCGCGCGGCCGTCATCCGCTCCACGGCCGCATCTCGCTCGCCCACCCACGCCGGAATGAACGCGGTGTGGGCGAGGACCGCGGCGCCGAGAAGCGCGTCGTCGGCCTCGCCGGCGGCCTGGAACGCGCGGAGGAGAGTGTGCTGCGCGCGGTCGGACTCGCGCATGTCGAAGAACTCGATCCGCCCGGCCAGCAGCCACGTCTCGGCGAGCGCCGAAGCGATCCGCGCCCGCGTCTGCCCCGCCGCCTCAGGGAGCAGCGCACACCCCAGGGTGGCGTGCGCGACCGCGGCGGGGTGCAGGGTGGCTGGGGCGACGGACCAGTACAGGCGCCGGTGGGAGCGGGTGACGGCCTCGTAGTCGTCGGCGGCGGTCGCTGGCTGCACGGCGACCGCCTGGGTGGGCACGGCGGCGAGCCCGACTGCGGCGGCGCCGGCGGCGAGGACGGTGCGGCGGACGCGGTCGACTGGCGCCCCGGCTTGCGGGGTGAAGCCGAGGGCTTCCATGTCCTGTCCGAGGAGACGGGTGAGGGCCTGCTCCTGCTCGGCGTGCGGCCACGGCGGGGTCGCGGATTCCCAGCGGCGGACTTGGCGGACGCCGACGCCGAGCGCATCGGCGAGTGCTTGCTGGGAGTGGTAACCGGCGGCGATCCTGGCCGCCTTGAGCCGGTGGTTTCCTGTCACGGCCACAGCTGCACCTCCACGGTCCGGGCCCGTACCGGGTAAGTGTGCGGCCAAGCCCTCCAGTTGGGCAATGGGCGCCCATTCGGCTCACAGAAAGTCCTCTTCGGCGCAGACAAGAGTCCGCTGCAAGTCCTCGAAGTGATGCTGCGTCAGGGCCACTCTGGTTCGCACCCGATCACACATGGTGCCGAGGAGAAGGCGATGCCGAGCACGCGACTACCGTCCGCCGCAGGGGCCACCCTGCACGACGCCGGACACGACTGGGACGCCATCCGCGTCCCCCGCAGCGTCGGCCTCGCCGCACTCGCCATCCTCGGCCCCCGCTGCGGCGCCGCCATCGAAGACCCCCTCACCGCCGCCGGCGTCGTCTACTACTTCGTCCCCGCCGGCACCGCCGACACGTGGGACGTCGCGAACACGACCGCACTCGGGCGCGGTGCCACGCTCGCCATCCCCCCGGCGCGCCGCACAGAGGGCCCCGGCCCGCACTGGCGTATCTGCCCCGGCGACGACGGCTGGCTCGCCGACCCGAACGCCCTCGCCGCCGCCATCGCGGACGCCTTCGGCCCACGCATCGGAGAGGAGCAGGCCGGATGACGACCACTCTCAACCCGCTCGCCTTTCTCCCGGTGCCCCTGTACAACACCCTCACGGAGCGCCAGGCCCGCGGCCTCGACTGCGTATGGGACGGCGAAGACCTCGCCACCACCACGCCGATCGACCTCGGCGAGCGCACGATCCGCCGCATCGACGCGCGCACCAGCAGGTATCCGCGCGCGTGCCGCCGGTGCGCCGAGCGGGAGGCGCTGGAGGCGCTGGTGGAGCACGGTCAGTCGTGCGAGCAGTGCGTGGACGACCTCACCCAGTGCCCCACGGGCCTCAGCCTGGTCCGCGCGGTAAGGGCGGCCCGCCGATGATCTGCGCCCGCTGCGACAAGCAGATCGAAGGCGAGCCGGAGCCAGTCGTCATCGAGACCGGGAGCAGCGTCAGCGCCACCATCTACATCTGCCCCGTCCCGTGCCGACCCGCCCGGCAGCAGACGTACCCCGTGAAGTGACCCCCTGAGCCGCGGCCTCGCCGACCCCCTCGTGGGGAGGCCGCAGGGCCCGCCGTCGGCACCCCCGTCCCGACGGCTGGCCTGCCACCCGCACACGCCAACAGGAAGGAAGTGCAGGGATGAGTGTTGCCCAAAGCCCGCTGAAGTTCGCGTGGTTAGAGGTCACCGGGTTGTGCAACGAGAACTGCACGCACTGCTACGCGGACTCCGGCCCCAAGGGCACCCACGGCGCCATGACCGTCCAGGACTGGGTGAACGTCCTGGACCAACTCGCCGACATGGGCACGCTGGACGTCCAGTTCATCGGCGGCGAGCCCACGCTCTACCCCAACCTTCCCCAGCTCATCGAGCATGCCCGCGGCCGGGGCCTCGGCATCGAGGTCTTCTCGAACATGACCCACATTGGGGAGAACCTCTGGGACGCGTTCCAGCGGTGCGGAGTCAAGCTCGCCACGTCCTACTACTCCGACGACTCCGAAGAACACGACCAGGTGACACAGCTACGAGGCTCGCACCGCAAGACGCGCGCGAACATCCAGAAGGCGCTGGACCTCGGCATCCCATTGCGGGGCGGAGTCGTCGCCACACGCCAAGGCCAGCGCGTCCAGGAAGCCGTACAGGACCTCACCGGCCTCGGTGTCCAGCAGGTGGGCGGCGACCGTATCCGCGCCTTCGGCCGGGCCAGCCAGGGGGCAGCGCCGACCATCAAGGATCTGTGCGGGCACTGCGCGCACGAGAAGTGCGCCATCCTCCCGGACGGCAGCGTGAGCCCGTGCGTGCTGGGCCGCTTCCTCTCGATGGGCAACGTCCTCAACACCCCCCTCGCGGAGATCTGGAACGGCCCGCAGATGACCGCCGTCACCGCGGATATCGAAGCCGTGCACGGCCCCGGCGCCGCACGCTGCACCCCGCCGCAGTTCCTGCCCATGTGCGGCCCGTGCGGGCCGTGCGTCCCCTCTGTGGGGCACTGCGACCCGCAGGAGGCCGGCGGCGCCCCGGACGCGCCTACCATCGACGCGTCGGTTTGACCCGCTTCGATGATCAGGAGTGCGCGCATGGACGATCACGGCGACGACTTCGGCCCGTGGGGCTGGGAGGACGAGAACAACATCCATCGGACCGAGGAGGAATGGACCATGATCGCCGTGTACGTGCGGCACGCGGCCAACAAGCTCGGCCCGCAGCTGCCGCTGTGCCTACCCGGGGAGCCGCAAGAGTGCGGCCGGCCTGCTCAGCAGCACGTCGTCGCGTGGTCAGCTCATCTGAAGGCGCTCGCTCATCACCTCATCGAGCAGTCGACACCCAGCGAGGCGCGCGGCGCTCACGCGGCCGGCCCGCTGTATCAACGGCGGCTGGCCGAGCTGCGGACATCCACCGCGCTGACGCATAGCGCGCATTGAAGGGAGGTCACATGCTCAACTCCGAGTGGATCGACCCGCGGTACGCACAGCTGGTCGCGGCGTGGAGGGAAGCGCAGCAGCCGGCGTCGCGTGACCCGAAGCCCCGGCCCACGCGCGGCTTCATCGTCCCGCCGCAGGGCTGACAGCTCATCGGCCCGGTCGGTGCACGCTGCCGGTCGGGCCTTCAGCGGACGAGGTCGGCGAGGGGTACGTCGAGGGCGTTGGCGATGAGCAACAGGTGGTCGATGGACGTCGCGTGCGTGCCCTGGTCGATCCGCTTGATCGTCTTGCGGTCGTGGCCCATCGATGGCACATGTACGCGTCCTCGACCTGGTGGACGACGCCACCATCACAGGCGAGGCGCCCGGGCGCTGGGGTCGTCCCGGCGCCCGGGCGCGTGGCGTGGCCGCGGACGTCACCTCCCCCGTGGGTGACGTCCGCGACCGCTTTCCCGGTGCCGGACTATGGCCTGTCCCCTCCGCGAGCCCTCACCAGCACATCACCGCCGTCCGTCCCGACCCCCATGTGGAGTACAGACGGACCCGGACGACGTAGCGGCGCCCCCGGACCAGCCGGACCCGCACGGCCGCGTTGTCCGGGGTGCCGCCGTCGTCGTGGCCCGCGAGGAAACGCGGTTCCCCCTCCCGCTCCTCGAAGACCACCAGCACGGTGTCGCCGTCGCCGAAGGTGCCCACGGTGTAGTCGCGGGTCTCCGGCGGCTCGACCAGGAAGTCCGCCTGCTCGCCCGGCCCGAGGGCCAGCGGCGCCGAACGGAACGGCACCAGCGGCTGCGGCCCGCACCCGCCGGCCGGCGGATACCAGCGCAGGACGAACTCCCGGTCCGGATCCGAGAGCGTGCCGGCCGGACGCAGCCCCCCGCGGTACCGCTCCGGCTCCAGCACCAGCCCCGGACCGAACGGCAGGGCCATCACCGAGCACGGGTCCCACACCGCGCCCCTGGACTCCCCGGCGTCGAGCGCACGCAGGACGTTGGTGTACGTCGTCTCCCGGCTCCAGTGGTTCGGCGGCCCCGCCAACTCCGCGTAGACGGCCTCGTCGTCCCAGTGCAGCCCGGCGGACGGGTTCTGGTGCTCGTGCACCAGGCCGAGCGCGTGCCCGATCTCGTGCAGTACCGTGCCGCGCTCCCCCTGCGCGGTCACGTCCCACCCGAGATTCATGGTGCGCTCGGCCCGGCCCACCGCCAGCGCCTCCCGGCCCACCGCGGACCAGGACCCCCCGCCGGCCTGGAACCCGATCCGCAGCTCGGCCTCCCCCCGTTCGCCGACCTCGGCGAAGGCGACGCCCACCCCCAGTGCCTCCCACTGCGCGAAGCACTCGCGGACCACGTCCTGCTGCTCCTTGCCGCCGGCCCACGGCACCCGGCGCAGCTCCCCGGTGCCGGGCACCGGGATCACCGAGGCGTCGCGGTCGGCGTCGAGGAAGCAGTAGTGCAGCACCGTGCCGTTGACCCACATGCGCCGCCCGGCGAGCAGCGCGCCCAGCCGCTCGGCGGTCAGCCCCGGTCCGAAGGACGGGGCCGGCTGCCGCGGTAGCGAGCACAGGCGTCGGGTCATGCGGCCACAGTGCCCGCCCGACCGGTGCGGGCGCCTGAGTCGGGGGCTACTCAAGTCGCCCTGTATCAAACCTGAGTACGCCTGCTCTGTCAGGTGTGAGGACTTACGAACAGGACGCGAAGACCCTCGAACTGCCCTGGCCGTTCACCGGCCGGGAGGACGAACTGGAGCTGGTGCGGGGGGCGTCGGCCACCGGCCGGCCCGGCATCGTGGTGACCGGGCCCGCGGGACGCGGCAAGACCCGGCTGATCACCGAGGCGGTCCGGGGCGCGGAGCACGCCCGGGTGACCGGTACGCCCGAGGCCCGCCACCTGCCGTTGGCGGCGTTCGCGCACCTGCTGGACGGCACCGGCTCGCTGCACGGAGCGGTGCGGGCGCTGTCCGGGGTCCGGCTCCTCGTCGTGGACGACGCGCACCTGCTGGACGAGGCCTCCGCGGCGCTGGTCCACCAGCTCGCCGTGCACGGCCGCACCCGGCTGGTCGTGGCCGCGACCGACGGCGTCCCGGCGCCCGGCGCGGTGTCCCGGCTGTGGACGGGGGAGGTGCTGCCCCGGCTGGCCCTGGCCCCGCTGCCCGCCGAGGACACCGCCGAACTCCTGGCCTGGGCCGCCCTCGAACCGCTCACCGTGCGCCGGCTGCACCAGCTGTGCCGGGGGGATCTGCGGCTGCTGCGCGACCTGGTGACCGAGCTGGTGACCGGCGGCCGGCTCGTCGCCGTGCCCGGCACCGGCGAGCGGGCCTGGCGCGGGCCGCTGCCGGTCACCCCGGCCGTGCGCGAACGCCTCGCGCCGGTACGGGCGCGGACCGGCCCCGGCGAACGCGAGATCCTCGAACGCCTCGCCTTCGCCGAACCGGCGCCGCTCCCGCTGTCCGGCTTCGACCCGACGGGCCCCGACCTGCCCGGCTCCGGCCTTCCCGGCTCCCACCTGTCCGCCTCCGAACTGGACGCCCTGGAACGCCTGGAGACGGACGGGCTGATCGTGGTGGGCGACGACGGCGCGGTGGCACTCGCCGACCCGCTGCACGGCCCGGCCCTGCGCGCCACCACCGGCCGGCTGCGCGCCCGCAGACTGACCGGCGGCCCCGACCGCCTCGGGGCCGCGCTCGACGCCGAACAGCGCGACCTGCTGCGGCGGATGGCCGAGCTGGACGTGCGGCCGGCGCCCACGACGGTGGGGGACTGGCTGGTGGCGGAGGGCGGCCCGGTTCCGGCCGGGTACGCCGCCGTACGGGCCCGGTTCGCCCGGCTGCGGGGCGAGGTGCGGGACGCGGCGGCGTGGGCGCGCGAGGGGCTGCGGCGGGAGCCGGGGCACGCCGGGTGCGGCGCCGAACTCGCGCTCGCCCGGGCCGAGTCCGACGAACCGGGGCACGTCGGGCCCGACGGTGACGACGACTACGCGCGCCGCATCGCCGTACGGCTCGGCCTGCCCGCCGGTCCGATCCCGCCGGGCAGCGTGTTCGCCCGGCACGCCGAGGCGCTGGCACGGCGGGACGGGGCCGCGCTGGACCGGGCCGCGGTGGCGCTGGAGGAGCGCGGCTTCCTGCTGTTCGCCGCGGAGGCGCACGCGCAGGCGGTACGGGCGCACCGGGACCCGCGGGCCGCGCGCCGCTCCCGCACCCGGGCGCTGGCCCTCGCCCGCCGCTGCCCGGGCGCCCGCACCCCGGTTCTGGCCGGGCTGGTGCTCGGCGAACTCACCGCGCGCCAGCGGCAGATCGTCGCCCTCGCGGCCTCCGGACTGAGCAACCGGGAGATCGCCGAGCGGCTGACGCTGTCGGTGCGCACGGTGGGGAACCACCTGTACAGCGCGTACACGCGGCTCGGCACCGGAGACCGGGGGGCGCTGCCCTGCCTGGTGGGGGAGACGGCGTAGCCGTAGCGCCGCCGGGCCGCTCCGCACACCCGGCTACGCCGCTCCGAAGGCCGCGAACGCCCAGCCCGTGGCCTGGTGGACGGTGTCGGAGGGCAGGGTGGTGCGGGCGTCGCGCAGCGCCTCGGCCAGCGACAGGCCCGCGGTGAGGCCCTTGTGCAGGGCGAGCATCAGCGGGATCACGGCGGCGTCGTTGACCGGGGCGCTGCTGGCCACCACCCCGGCCGTGCCCAGCGGCAGCAACGCGGTGACCAGACCGAGGAGTTCGTCGGCGCCGACCGAGGCGAGACGGGCGGTGTCGCAGCTGGAGAGGATGATGCGGTACGGGCTGCGGTCCAGGCGCTCGAAGTCGTGCACGATCAGCGGGCCGTCGGCCATCCGCAGCGCGGAGAACAGGGGGCTGTCGGCCCGGAACGTGCCGTGCGCGGCCAGATGCGCCAGCCCCGCGCCGTCCAACTCGACCAGCACCCGTGGCACTTGGGCGTCCTCGCGCTCCAGGACCGTCGCCGTGCCGTAGCGGTCGGCCAGCTCGGGCACCTCCGCGCCGCCCGTGGCGAGACCCGGACCGCGCACCAGCACGGTGCGGCCGTCGCGGGGCGGCTCCGTCTCCCGGGCGCGCAGCCAGCTGCCCGCCGACGGCGACACGCTGAGCACCCGGTCACGCAGCGCGGGCAGCAGCGCCCAGGGCACCCGGTGCAGCGCCCCCGGCGGCACGATCACCACGGGCCCCGTCCCCAGGTGCGGCACGGCACCGCCCAGCAGCAGCTCCTGGAGCCGTTCGCCCGCCGCCTCCACCAGCGGCAACCGCGCCTCCGCCCCCGGGTGCGCGAGCCGCCGCAGCCCCGCCTGCACGTACTCGGCCTCGGCCACCGCCTCCGCGAGCGGCCCCGCCGCGAACCGCCGTACCCTGCCCTGCCCGCACAGCAGCACGTGCACCCGCCCCTCGACCACGGCGAGTTCCACCAGCCGGTCGTCGCCGAGCCGGTCCAGCAGCCGGGGCACGTCGAAGCGGTCCCCCTCGTGCGGGGCGGAGCCGCGGATATGGCGGGTGCGCGAGCGGATCTCCCGCTCCAGGCGCCGCTGTTCCCGCTCCAGCGCCGGGACCGGGCGGCCCTCCATCCGGGCCTCCTCCGCGCGGGCCGCGATCTCCCGGTAGGCGGTCAGACCGCTGAGCAGCGCCGGGTCGGCGGGCGGCCGGGCCGGCGGCGCGGACAGCACGGTCGCCCGCCACCGCTCGCTCCACTCCAGCAGCCGCCGCGGCCCGCCATGGGTGAGGCTCACCTCCTGGGCCAGCGCGGCCAGTTCGGCTCCCTGCGCGGTCACATGGGCGCGCAGCTCCGAGGCGCCCAGCGTCATCCGGTGATCGTCCAGCACGTCCAGACCGCGCCGGCACGCCTCCAGGACGCCCCGCCGGGAACCGGCCGCACGGGCCCGCAGCGCCTGCGCCGCCCAGCCGGTCATCCTGGCCGGCGCCGGACCCGCGTGCCGGCCGCGGGCCGCCACCGCCAGATGCCGCTCCGCGTCCGCCGTCCAGCCGAGCGCCAGCGCGATCCGGCCGGCCAGCAGCGAGGCCTCGGGCGCGGCGGGCGAGCCGAAGGAGGCCAGCCGTTCGGCCACCGCCGCCGCGTCCCCGACCAGCCGTCCCGAGCGGCGCCCGTCCGCCACCCGCGCCTCGATCAGCACCAGCCGGGCGTGCGTCTCCCACCACAGCCGCCGCTGCGCCGCGAACAGCCGTACCGCGACGGCCGCGCGGGCGATCGCGGTGGGCGCGTCCCCTGCCGAGCGGGCCGCCCGCGCGGCGGCCAGCAGCAGTTCGGCCTTGCGGGTGGACTGCCCGCCGATCCGGTCGAGCAGGGCGATCGCCGCGTCCGCCTCGGCCAGCGCCTCCGGGGCGAGCCCGGCGGCCATCAGCACCTCACAGCGCCGGATGGACAGCATGTAGGTGGGCGTGCCGAGCTTCGCGTACCGCTCCTCCGCCTCGTCCAGCAGCCGCAGCGCCGCCGGGACGTCCCCGGAGCGGAAGGCGGCCAGCCCCCGGCTCTCCACCGCGTCCGCCTTGTCGTGCTCCTGGCCCGTGGTGTCCCACAGCCGCTCCGCCGCCGTGAAGTCCGCGTCGGCCCGCTCGACCGCGCCGAGCGCCAGATGCACGGTGGCCCGCAGGGTCAGCGCCCGCGCGGTCCAGATGTCGTCGCCCAGCTGCCGCAGCACCGGCAGCGCCCGCCGTACGTCCTCCAGCGCCTCCCGGTGGTGCCCCAGCACCCACCAGACGTAGGCCCGCCGGTACAGCACCCGGGCCCGGGTGTGGCCGGTGCCGCGCGCGACCCCCCGCTCGAAGGACGCGAGCCCCTGCCGGGTGCGCCCCGCATGCACCAGTGCGACCCCCAGCGTCGCCAGCACATCGGCCTCGCGGTCCGCCGAATCGGCGCGCGCGGCCAGGTCGCGCGCCCGCCGCAGATGCCGCAGCGCGATGCGCAGATCGCCGAAGTCCCGCTGCCAGATGCCCAGTACCTGGTGGGCGATGCTGGCGGCCAGCGGCGCCGGGGCGGCTTCGAGCACCAGCTCGGCGCGCGCCCTGGCCTCGCCCGGGTCGGCGAACACCATGGGCAGCAGTTCGAGGACCGGCTCGCTTCCCGCTGTCACGCCTCGCATGGTAGTGGCCTGTATCAGACGGCGGACCGGCGGCTCTCACTCTCGTAGACCGTCTTCAGGGGGATGACACGGCATGGCACCTCAGCGATTTCGTGAGCAGTTCGACCACATCCAGCGCTCGATGCCCGATGTGCCGCTGGCCATGGGCCCGGACGACGACGCCCGTCCGCTGTACGAGAAGGGCGTCGTCCTCGCCCGGTCCGGTGAGGAGGCCCGGGTCGTGGAGGACACCGTGCGCGCCCACTTCGCCGAGACCCGGGGCCTGCTGCCCGACCATGTGCGCCGCGACGGCCCGGAGCGGGGCCGCGGCGGAGTCACCCGGATCAGGGTCGGCGACCCGGCCCTCGGCGAGGACACGGTGCCGCACGCGCTGGACGCCCTGCGGGCCGCCGAGGACCGGCACGGCCGCCGCCTGGTGAGCCGCAACCACGTGGTGCACATCGCGGTGAACGCCTGCCCGGGCGACGAGCCGGTGCCCATCGTCCGCTCCGGATCGCCCAACCCCGCCGCCGCCGGGACCGGTTACGACCCGCGGACCGCCGTCCGGGTGCTGGTGGTCGACACCGGGCTGGTGAGCGACCACCGTGCCTACCCGCTGCTCGCCCACACCAGCGGCGACACCCAGACGACCGAGACGGACGACGGGGGAGTGCTGCGCCAGTACGTCGGCCACGGCACGTTCATCGCCGGGATCCTCGCGGCCGTCGCGCCCAACACCGACATCACCGTCCGCGGCAGCCTCAACGACGCCGGCGCGGTGCTGGAGTGCGAGTTCGGCAGCAAGCTGTTCGAGGCCGTCGAGCGGGACGGCTGGCCCGACGTCATCAGCCTCTCCGCGGGCAGCCCTGCCGCCGGACTGCACGGGCTGCTCGGACTCGAGGCGTTCATGCGCGAACTGCGCGTCCACCGCACCCTGTTGGTCGCCGCCGCCGGGAACAACGGCAGCGACGTCCCGTTCTGGCCCGCCGCCTACGCGGCCCTGCCCGAGTACGCGGACAGCGTGCTGTCGGTCGGCGCGCTGCGCTCGGACGGCGAGGGACCCGCCTGCTTCAGCAACCACGGCAGCTGGGTTCGGGTCTACGCCCCGGGCGAGCGGCTCACCAGCGCCCTCACCGGCTTCACCGCCCCCGTGCCCTACCTCTACCAGCACTCCACCTACGACGACTGCCGGTTCGGCTTCGACTACTCCTGCACCTGCCGGTACCCGCGCCACACCGGGGTGCTGAGCGAGGACCGGGAGAGCACCGGCGGCAAGCCGGACCAGGTGATGTTCGACGGGCTCGCGCAGTGGAGCGGCACGTCCTTCGCCACCCCGGTCGCCGCCGGACTTGTCGCCGCCCTGATGACGGCCGACGGGGAGCGCGACCCGCGCAGGGCGGGCCGTCGGCTGCTGGCGCGGGCCACCGACCGCACCGACGTGCGCGGGGTACGGATGCCCGCGCTGCGCCCGCCGACCTGGCGCCCCGTGCCCGTACCGGCCCCGGCGCTGCCCGCGTGACGGCCGGAATCCTCCGCTCCACGGCGTACCATGACGAGCCGTACACGAGGGGTGGAGCCGTGGACCGAACAGAGGTCGGCGCGCTCGTCCGGTCCGCCGTCGACGGGGACGCCGCGGCCTGGAAAGCGCTGGTGGAAGGCATGAGTCCGCTCGTCTGGTCGGTGGTTCGCAGCCACCGGCTCTCCGACGCGGACGGACGCGATGTCTACCAGACCGTGTGGTTCCGCTTCGCCCAGCACCTGGGGCGGATCCGGGAACCCGACAAGACCGGTGCCTGGCTGGCCAGTACCGCCCGCCACGAGTGCCTGAAGGTGCTCAGGGGCAACACGCGGCTCACTCTGACGGACGACCCGCAGGTCCTGGACCGGGCCAGCGAGGACCGTACGCCGGAACAGACACTGATCGACTCCGAAGAGGCGGCGGACCGGGCCGAGCGGGCCCGCCGGCTGTGGCAGGAGCTGGACGAACTGGGCGAGCGCTGCCGGCAGTTGCTGCGCGTGCTGGTGGCCTCGCCTCCGCCCAGCTATGTGGAGATCTCGGCCGCGCTCGGCATCGCGGTCGGCAGCATCGGCCCCCTGCGCCAGCGCTGTCTGCGCCGGCTGCGGGCCCGGATGGACCAACGGGGTGCGGCGTGAACGGTGAGACGAACGGTGCCGGGGGATCTCCCCACGGCGAGGACGGCTTCCCCCGGAGGGAGGACGAATTCCCCGACGGGGAGGGCCTGTTTCCCCGCGCGGAGCCGGAGCACGACGGGGGTGAGGCACAGGACGCGCTGCTGGAGGAGGAGCTGCGGCAGGCGGCGGCCGTGCTGGACCCCGTCCCCGACGCGCTGCGCCAACTGGCCGTCGACGCCTACGCGTTGCACGACCTGGACGCGAAGATCGCCGAGCTGACCTTCGACTCGCTGGTGGACGCGCTGCCGGTGCGCGGGGTCACCGACGCCCCGCGCATGCTGACGTTCCGCGCGGGCCCGGTCACCGTCGACGTCGAGGTCACCGGGGACGGGCTGATGGGCCAGGTGATGCCGCCCGGCTCGGCGCGGATCGAGGTGCTCGGCGGCCCGGGTGCCGCCCGCCCGGTCCCCGTCGACACCCTGGGCCGCTTCACCAGCGAGGACCCGCCGTCCGGGCCGTTCGCGCTGCGGCTGCGCACCGGCACCGAGGTGATCGTCACCGAGTGGCTGCGGGCCTGACCGGACGCGTCACCAGGTGACCGGCAGGGTGCGCGGCCCGCGGATCATCGTCTGCTGCCGCCACCGCACCTCCTCGGGCGGTACGGCCAGCCGCAGCCCCGGCAGCCGGTCCAGCAGCGTGTCCACCAGCAGTTCGAGCTGGAGACGGGCCAGGACCGCGCCGGTGCAGTAGTGGTGGCCGTTGCCGAAGGCGAGATGCGGGTTGGGGTCCCGGTCCGGCACGATGCGGTCCGGGTCCTCGAACAGCGCGGGGTCGCGGTTGGCGGCCAGATAGGAGACGTACACCGGCTCGCCCGCGGCGATCCGGTGCCCGGCGATCTCCACGTCCTCCAGGGCGATCCGGGCGAGCCCGACGGTGCTGCGGTGCGGGATCCAGCGCAGCAGTTCGTCCAGGACCGGGCCGCGCTCCTCGGGCCGCGCGCGCATCCGCTCCATCAACTCGGGCCGCGTGAGCAGGAGATACAGCATCTGCCCGCAGTTGTGGGTGACCGCCTCGCCGCCGATCTGGAGCGGGCCGGCCAGCCCGACGGCCTCCTCCTCGCCGATCTCGCCGCGCGCCACGGCACCGGCGAGCATCGAGTAGACGTCCTCGCCCGCGCTGCGCGCCCGCGCCCGGACGATGGCGGTGATCCAGCCGTACAGGCCGTTCTTGGCCCGGTCGGCGGCCTCGGCGCCGCCGGTCAGGGAGATGATCTGCCGGGTCCAGGCGTGCACCTGCTCCCGGTCGGTCTCCGGTACGCCCATCACCTCGCTGACGACGTACAGCGGGAACGGCTCCAGCACCCGCTCGACCAGGTCGGCGGGCGGGCCCTCGCGCACCATCCCGTCGACCAGCTCGTCCAGGATCTCCTGGGCGCGGGGCCGCAGCCGCTTCATCGCGCCGACGGTGAAGGCCCCGGCGATGGGCTTGCGCAGCCGGTTGTGGTCCGGCTGGTCGGCCCAGGCCAGCGAGCCGGGCCGGGGCGCGAAGTTCGGGGCCAGCCGGGTGACCTGGCCGCGCACCACCTCCGCGCGGCTGAACCGCGGATCGTTGGTGATCAGCTTCACGTGCTCGTACCGGGTGGCCAGCCAGGCCCACCCCTCGCCGAACGGCAGCCGGATCCGCGTCAACGGCCCCTCGCGCACCAGGCCCGCGAGCACCGGGTCGAACTCCGTGCCCTCCAGATCGATCACGGGCCACTCCCGGACGGGCGGCGGCTCCTGACCGGTGGACGGCGGCTCCGGACCGGTGGACGTGCTGGTCTCGATGGTCGTCATGCCCTCCACGATGGGGCGGGGCACGAACGGTGTCGTGCGGGGTTGCTCCGGGCGGGTGGGGCCTGGCGGGGGCGCTCGGGGCCGCTCGCGGGCGGCGGCCGGTGGGGTGGACGGTGCGTGCGGCGCCGGTCCGGGGCGGGCGGTCGGCCGGGCCGGGGCGGTGCGGCCCAGGGGGCGGGCGGTGTGTGGCCGGGGCAGGTGGGGTGTGCGAGCGGTCGGGCGGGCGGGTGTTCGTCGGTAGCCCATGGGCGCGCGGCCGGGTCGGCGTGCGGCGGGCGTGCCGGGGAGGGGGCTCCGGCCGGGGGACGGGGCGGGCACGGCCGGTGGGCATGGGGCGCGGCCGCCCCCGCCGGGCCGCGTCGCCGTCACACGGCGTCGACCAACGCGGCCAGCGCCGAGGCGAGTCGGCGCAGCCCCGGGCCCGCCGGGCCGCCCGGTTCGCGCATGTACGTGTCCCGGCGGAGCTCGATCATCAGCGCCTCGACCCGGGCGTCCGTGCCGTAGTACTCCAGCGGTACGTAGGTCCCGCTGAACGGGCTGTCCAGACCCGTGGGTCCACACCCGGCGAACGCCTCGCGGGCCGCGTCGGTCAGCCGGGGCGGGGTGTGGAAGGGGTCCGTGCCCAGGCAGACCGGCGGGCGCGGGCCGTCGCCGTGGAGCTCGTAGGGCAGCGCCTCGGCCGGATACGAGTGCACGTCGATCACCACGGCGCGCCCGGTCGCGGCCAGCCGCGCGGCCACGGCCCGCGTCATCGCCTCGGCGTACGGCCGGAAGTACCGCTCGATCAGCGGCGCCGGATCGCTGTCCGCGGGCCGCAGCTCTTCGCGGTGAGTGGTCCGCGTGTACACCGCGCCCATGCCGACGGCGCGCATCTCCTCCCGCTCGTCCGGGAACCGCTCCGGATCCACGACCAGCCGGGACAGCCGGTTCACCAGCCGCCACGGCCGTACCCGGGAAAGCCCCGCCGCCCGCTCGGCCAGCTCCGCGGTGTGCGCGTCCGTGATGTGGTCCAGCTCGCGCTCCAGCGCGGCGTCGTCCAGCACGATCCCCCGGCGCACGTCCCCGGGAATCGCCCGCGCGGAGTGCGGCACGTGCAGCAGCACGGGCGACTCGGGCGCGCCGGGGAGGAGTTCGAACGACGGCATGGGCGGCTCCCTGCGGGACGGGTACGGCGTGGAGGGCCGGGCGGTCCCGGCCGCACCCGGGCGTGGTGCCCCTCAGTCCAGCAACTCGCGGACCAGGGCACCCACTTGCTCCGACTCGATCAGGAAGCCGTCATGGCCGTACGGCGATTCCAGCACCCTGAGGCGGTCCGCGCCAGGGATCAGCGACGCCAGCTCTTGCTGCTGGGCGAGGGGGTAGAGGCGGTCGGAGTCGACGCCGGCCACCAGGGCGGGGGAGGTGACACGGGCGAGGGCCGCGCGCAGGCCGCCCCGGCCCCGGCCCACGTCATGGGCGTTCATCGCCTCCGTGAGGGTGACGTAGCTCGCCGCGTCGAAGCGCCGTACCAGCTTGGCCGCGTGATGGTCCAGATAGGAGTCGACCTGGTAGCGGCCGCCCCGCCAGGGGTCCTCCGCGCCCTGGGGCGCCCGGCCGAAGCGGGTGCCCAGTTCCGGCTCGCTGCGGTACGTGATGTGGGCCAGCCGGCGGGCGAGGCCCAGGCCGGTCGCCGGGCCACGGCCCGAGTCGTGGTAGTCGCCGCCCTGCCAGCCGGGGTCCGAGCGGATCGCGCGCAGTTGGACCCCGGCCCAGGCGATCTGCTCCGCGCTCGCCGCCGCCGTCGTGGCGAGCAGCAGCAGCGCCCCGGTGCGCTCCGGGTACGACACCGCCCACTCCACCGCCCGCATACCGCCCATCGAGCCGCCCACCACCAGCGCCCACCGCTCGATGCCGAGCGCGTCCGCGAGGCCCGCCTCCGCCGCGACCTGGTCCCGCTGGGTGAGGAAGGGGAACGCGCCGCCCCAGGTCCGGCCGTCGGGGCGTGCCGAGGCCGGTCCGGTGCTGCCCTGGCAGCCGCCCAGCACATTGGGCGCCACGACGAACAGGCGGTCGGTGTCCAGCGCGCGCCCGGGCCCGACCAGCGGATCCCACCAGCCCGGCGTGGGGTGCCCGGACCCGGCCGGACCGGCGACATGGCTGTCGCCGGTCAGCGCGTGCAGCACCAGCACCGCGTTGGACGCGTCCGGCGCGAGCCGCCCCCAGGTCTCGAACGCCAGCCGGACGCCGGGCAGTTCACCGCCCGCCTCCAGCGGCAGCGGCCGTCCGGCCGGGTGCCACCGGCGCCGGCCCGGCGGGTCCCCCTCCCGCCAGGCCCCGGTGACCGGCAGCCGTCCGGTGGCCGTGGCCGCGTTCACCTACGCGCCCTTGGCCGCGCGGAAGCCGGCCTCCAGATCCGCCTTGAGGTCGGCCAGGTTCTCGATGCCGACGGACAGCCGCACCAGGCCCGGCGTGGTGCCGGAGGCCGCCGCGGCCTCCTCGGTGAGCTGGCTGTGCGTGGTGGACGCCGGATGGATGATCAGGCTGCGTACGTCGCCGATGTTGGCGAGATGGCTGAACAGCTCCACCCCGTCCACGAACCGCTTGCCCGCCTCGACGCCGCCGCGCAGCTCGAAGGAGACGATGGCGCCCGCCCCGCGCGGCAGGTACCGCTGCGCCGCCTCGTACCACGGGCTGGACTCCAGGCCCGCGTAGTGGACGGTCTCCACCTCGTCGCGCCGCTCCAGCCACTCGGCGATCGCCTGCGCGTTGGCGGTGTGCCGCTCCAGCCGCAGGCTCAGCGTCTCCACCCCCTGGAGCAGCAGGAACGCCGAGTGCGGGGCGAGCGCCGGGCCGAGGTCGCGCAGCAGCTGCACCCGCAGCTTCACCGCGAACGCGCCCGGCCCGAGCGCCGGCCAGTAGCGCAGGCCGTGGTAGCTCGCGTCCGGCTCGCTGAACTCCGGGAACCGGTCCGGGTGCGCGCCGAAGTCGAAGGTGCCGCCATCCACCACCACGCCCGCGATCGCGGTGCCGTGCCCGCCGAGGAACTTGGTCGCCGAGTGCACCACGACGTCCGCGCCGTGCTCGATCGGCCGCAGCAGGTACGGCGTGGCCACCGTGTTGTCCACGATCAGCGGCACCCCGGCCGCGTGCGCCACGTCCGCCACCGCCCGCACGTCGAGGACGTTGCCGCGCGGGTTGCCCAGCGCCTCGGCGAACAGGGCCTTGGTGTTCGGCCGGATCGCCGCCCGCCAGGCCTGGACGTCGTCCTGATCGTCCACGAAGGAGACCTCGATGCCCAGCCGGGCCAGCGTGTGCCGGAAGAGGTTGTACGTGCCGCCGTACAGCGCGGCACCGGCCACGACATGGTCGCCGGCGCCCGCCAGGTTCAGGATCGCCAGGGTCTCCGCCGCCTGCCCCGAGGCCAGCGCGACCGCTCCGACGCCGCCCTCCAGCGCGGCGATCCGCTGCTCGAACACATCGGTGGTGGGGTTGTGGATCCGGGTGTAGATGTTGCCGGGCTCCGCCAGCGCGAACAGGTCGGCGGCATGCCGGGTGTCCCGGAAGACGAACGAGGTGGTCTGGTAGACGGGGGTGGCCCGGGCACCGGTCGTGGGGTCGGGGGCCGCCCCGGCGTGGATCTGCTTCGTCTCGAAGGACCAGGCGGCGGGGTCGGGCTGCGTGCTCATGGGGCGTGCTCCTCGTGCGGGGCAGGGCGGTGACGTGGCACGAGGTAAGCACGCACGGGCACCGTCCGACAGGCACGGCGAGCAGCCGCCACGAGGACGTCATGGACGACAACACGGGCGCAACGTCCGTGACACACACGGCGGTTGTCGCGACCGGGTGGCGGTTGTCACCGTCCCGTCACAGCCGGCGGCCGGTGAAACGCGGGCCGGCCGGGGGCGCTCTTCCCGGGTGTCAGCGGATCTTCACAGCAGAGGACGCCCATGAACCACCGCCATGTCTCCGCCGTCGTCGTCCTGGCCTCCGCCGCCGCGCTCCTCGCCACCACGTGCGGGTCGGCCGGCGCCAGCCCGAACGCCCCGGTGCGGACCGCGAAGGCCACGGCCTGGAAGCCGTGCCACCTGCCCAGCGGGTACCAGCGCTTCGTCGAGCTGGACTCCGCCGGGACCGTCAAGGGACGGACCGTCGTGCGGGTCACCCCGCAGACGTGCAAGGTGAACAAGGAGAACGACGAGGACGTCGTCTACACCCCGAGCGGCGCCGCCCGGTCGGTCGGCTTCGCGTCGGGCGCCTCCGTCGAGGTCCTGCGCGACACCACGACCGTGAAGGTCGCCCCGCAGTGGCTGGTGAAGCACAAGCTCGCCAACAGCCCGTACTTCGCCTTCCGCGTCAACGGCAAGGGCCGGATCACCGCGATGCGGGAGATCTACCACCCGTAGAACGGGACGGCGCTCCGCCCACCGCGCGCTGCGGTGGGCGGAGCGCCGCCATGTGTCCGGACTAGAGCGAGGCCAGGGCCGCGTTCCAGGTGGCCGACGGGCGCATCACCGCGTCCGCCTTGGCCTGGTCGACGCGGTAGTAGCCGCCGAGGTCGGCCGGCTTGCCCTGGACGGCGTTCAGCTCGTCCACGATCTTCTGCTCGTCGGCCGCGAGGGACTCGGCGAGCGGCGCGAAGGCCTTGGCCAGGTCGGCGTCGTCGGTCTGCTTGGCCAGCTCCTGCGCCCAGTACAGGGACAGGTAGAAGTGGCTGCCGCGGTTGTCGATGCCGCCGACGCGACGGGTCGGGGACTTGTCCTCGTTGAGGAAGGTCGCCGTGGCGCGGTCCAGCGTGTCGGCGAGCACCTTGGCCCGGGTGTTGCCGGTGGCCTGCGCGAACTGCTCCAGGGAGGGCACGAGCGCGAAGAACTCGCCGAGCGAGTCCCAGCGCAGGTAGTTCTCCTTGACCAGCTGCTGGACGTGCTTGGGCGCGGAGCCGCCGGCGCCCGTCTCGAACAGGCCGCCGCCCGCCATCAGCGGGACGACCGACAGCATCTTGGCGCTGGTGCCCAGCTCCAGGATCGGGAAGAGGTCGGTCAGGTAGTCGCGCAGCACGTTGCCGGTGACCGAGATGGTGTTCTCGCCGCGGCGGATGCGCTCCACCGACAGCTTGGCGGCCTCGACCGGGGACAGGATGCGGATGTCCAGGCCCTCGGTGTCGTGCTCCGGCAGGTACCGCTTGACCTTGGCGATCAGCTGCGCGTCGTGGGCGCGGCCCTCGTCCAGCCAGAACACGGCCGGGTCGCCGGTGGCGCGGGCGCGGGTGACGGCCAGCTTGACCCAGTCGCGGATCGGGGCGTCCTTGGTCTGGCAGGCGCGGAAGATGTCGCCCTCGGCGACCTCCTGCTCGATCAGCACGTTGCCGGCCTGGTCGACAAGGCGGACGGTGCCCGCGGTCGGGACCTCGAAGGTCTTGTCGTGGGAGCCGTACTCCTCGGCCTTCTGCGCCATCAGGCCGACGTTCGGCACCGAGCCCATGGTGGACGGGTCGTAGGCGCCGTTGGCCCGGCAGTCGTCGATGACGGCCTGGTAGACACCGGCGTACGAGGAGTCCGGGATGACGGCGAGGGTGTCGTGCTCCTGGCCGTCCGGGCCCCACATGTGGCCGGAGGTGCGGATCATCGCGGGCATGGAGGCGTCCACGATGACGTCCGAGGGGACGTGCAGGTTGGTGATGCCCTTGTCGGAGTCGACCATGGCCAGCTCCGGGCCCGCGGCCAGCTCCGCGTCGAAGGAAGCCTTGATCTCGGCGCCCTCGGGCAGGTTCTCCAGGCCCTTGAGGATGCCACCGAGGCCGTCGTTCGGGGTGAGGCCCGCAGCCTTCAGCGTCTCGCCGTACTTCGCGAACGTCTTCGGGAAGAAGGTGCGCACCACGTGACCGAAGATGATCGGGTCGGAGACCTTCATCATCGTGGCCTTCAGGTGCACGGAGAACAGCACGCCGTCCTGCTTGGCGCGGGCGACCTGCGCGGCGAGGAACTTCTCCAGCTCCGCGACGTGCAGCACGGAGGCGTCCACGACCTCGTCCTTCAGGACCGGCACGGACTCGCGCAGCACGGTGGTGGTGCCGTCGGCGCCCACCAGCTCGATCTTCAGCGCGCCGTCCTCGGCGATGACGACCGACTTCTCGGTGGAGCGGAAGTCGTGCTCGCCCATGGTCGCCACGTTGGTCTTGGACTCGGGGGTCCAGGCGCCCATGCGGTGCGGGTGGGTCTTGGCGTAGTTCTTCACCGAGGCCGGGGCGCGGCGGTCGGAGTTGCCCTCGCGCAGTACCGGGTTGACGGCGGAGCCCTTGACCTTGTCGTAACGGGCGCGGATCTCGCGCTCCTCGTCGGTCTTGGGGTCGTCCGGGTAGTCCGGCAGCGCGTAGCCCTTGCCCTGGAGCTCGGCGACGGCCGCCTTGAGCTGCGGGATGGACGCCGAGATGTTCGGCAGCTTGACGATGTTCGCCGCCGGGGTCTTGGCCAGCTCGCCCAGCTCGGTCAGCGCGTCCGGGATGCGCTGGTCCTCGTTCAGGTACTCCGGGAAGACGGCGATGATGCGCCCGGCCAGCGAGATGTCGCGGGTCTCCACGGGCACACCGGCCTGCGAGGCGTACGCCCGGATCACCGGCAGGAAAGAATGCGTCGCCAGGGCCGGGGCCTCGTCTGTGTACGTGTAGATGATGCTCGAGTCAGTCACCGGGTGCTCCGCTCCACGTCTGTAACATTGCTCGACATCAAGATATCTCGTGCCGGAGGCGGGCTCGACAGGGGTGGGGCCCTGGGCCCGCTGATTTCCGCCGGGCGGCGCCGCCGGTCAGCCGGACCCCGCCGTCCGCCGGGGTCCGCCGGTCAGCTCGCGTTCGATCCAGCGGCAGATCACGTCCACCACGTACACGTGTTCGGACCGGCTCAGCTCCCGGCCCTTCGGGATGCCGTGCCAGCGGGCCAGGCAGCTCCGGCAGCAGGTGGCGGTCGCGTGCTGGGCGACGAAGACGGGATGGCCCCGGTACGGGGTCTGCTTGCCGTCCTTGTACGGCGCGGCCGGGGCCAGCCGCTTCGCGATCAGGTCGTAGGCGTGCCACCGGATGGTGGCCGGCCCCTTCAGCTCGGCGGTGGCCCGGTCCCGCCCGCGCAGGTGGAAACGCGCCCGGAACGGCTGCCGGGCGAGGTCGTCCAGCAGCCGGTCGAGCGAGCGGGCCCCCGGCGGGACGGGGTCGGGCGAAACGGTCATGCTCCTTCGAGCATACGGGCCGCCCCGGCGACCGCCCGCCACTCGGTCCCCTCGGCGCTCTACTCGGGGACGCCCTCGGCGCTGCGCTGCTGCGGGATCATGACGCTGCCCTGCTGGAGGGCGACCGTGCGCACGGGGGAGGGGATGCGGATGCCCTCCTCGCGGTAGCGGCGGTGCAGGCGCTTGATGAACTCGTGCTTGATCCGGTACTGGTCGCTGAACTCGCCGATGCCCAGGATCACCGTGAAGCCGATCCGGGAGTCCCCGAAGGTGTGGAAGCGGATCGCGGGCTCGTGGTCCGGCAGGGCGCCGTCGACCTCGTGCATCACCTGCCGCACCACATCGGCGGTCACCCGCTCCACGTGCTCCAGATCGGCGTCGTAGCTCACCCCCACCTGCACCGGCACCGTCAGCCGCTGCTCGGGCCTGGTGTAGTTCGTCATGTTCGCCTTGGCGAGCTGGCCGTTGGGGATCACCACCAGGTTGTTGGACAGCTGGCGCACCGTCGTCTGGCGCCAGTTGATGTCGACGACGTACCCCTCCTCGCCGCTGCCGAGCCGGATGTAGTCGCCGGGCTGGACCGTCTTGGAGGCGAGGATGTGGATGCCGGCGAACAGGTTGGCGAGGGTGTCCTGCAACGCCAGGGCCACCGCGAGACCGCCGACGCCCAACGCGGTGAGCAGCGGCGCTATGGAGATACCGAGGGTCTGCAGGACGACCAGGAAGCCGATCGCCAGGACCAGCGCCCGGGTGATGTTGACGAAGATGGTCGCCGACCCGGCCACGCCCGAGCGGGACTGGGTGACCGTCTGCACCAGCCCGGCCACGACCCGGGCCGCCGACAGGGTGGCCACGAGGATCAACCACACCTCGAGGACCTGGTCGGTGTGGTGCTGCACCGTCCTGGTGAGCGGCAGCACGACCGCCGCCGTCGCCACCCCGGCCGCGATCAGCGCCCACGGGATGATCGAACGCAGCGCGTCCACGATGACGTCGTCGCCGCTCCAGCGGGTCCGCTTGGCGGCCTTGGCCAGCCAGCGCAGCAGGGTCCGGGAGCAGAAGGCGAGCGCCAGGCCCGCCGCCACGGAGATGCCGGCCAGGACGAGGTCGTCCAGGGTGAGCGCGCGGTTCACCGGTCACCTCCGCCGCGCCGGGTCCCTGCGGAGCGCCGTATGTGAGGTCTCGTCACGTTGTCACCTGCTCGATGTGCGGGATGTGCGAACGTGCCGGTCCCGGAACTCCGGTGACCGGCACGAGCGTTCATCCTGCCGTATCCGGAACACGGCGTACCACCGGGGCGCCTTGCCCCCGCGCGGCCCCGGATCAGATGATGCCCTCCGCGAGTTCGGCCTGGTCGCGGTCGCTGCCGTAGGCCGCGGTGGGGGTGCCGTAGGAGCGGCGGGCGACGTACCACCAGACGCTGGCCAGCAGCAGCACGGCGGCCAGGGCCACCGCCGCGTAGTTCATGGTGTCGACGGTGACCGGCGAGGACTGCGGCAGACAGAACAGCACCGTCACGCACGCCACCCAGACCACCGCGACCCAGCCGACGGGCCTGCTCCACCGGCCCAGGTGCCAGGGCCCCGGCCGGAACCGGTCCCCGGCCCGCAGCCGCAGCAGCACCGGGATGGCGTAGGCGGGGGTGATGCCGATGACGTTGATGGCGGTGACCGCGTTGTACGCCGTCGCCGAGTACAGCGACGGCAGCGCGAGGACCCCGGCCACGCCGACCGACAGCCAGACGGCGGCCACCGGGGTCTGTGTGCGCCGGCTGACCGTGCGCCACAGCCGGGAGCCGGGCAGCGCGCCGTCCCGGCTGAACGCGAACACCATCCGGCTGGCCGCGGCGACCTCCGCGTTCCCGCAGAACAACTGGGCCGCGATCACCACCAGCAGCAGCGCCTTCGCGCCACCCGCGCCGAGGCCGTCCAGCAGGATCTGGGCCGGCGGCACCCCGGTGGCGGTGGTGCGGGTCGCGTCGTAGTCCTGGATGGCGAAGGTCAGCCCGGCCAGCAGCACGAAACCGGCCAGCCAGGACACCCAGATGGCCCGGACGATGCCCTTGGCCGCGGACACCGAGGCGCGCGAGGTCTCCTCCGACAGGTGCGCGGAGGCGTCGTAGCCGGAGAAGGTGTACTGGGCGAGCAGCAGCCCGATGGCCGCCACGTACCAGTGGTTGGACCAGCCGGTCTCGTTGACGAAGGTGGTGAACACGAAGGACGGCGAGCGGTGGTGGTCGGGCACGATCGCGAGGGCGCCGACGATGAGCGCGACACCCGCCAGGTGCCACCAGACGCTGACCGAGTTGAGCAGGCTGACCACGCGGACGCCGAACAGGTTCAGCACCGCGTGCAGCAGGAGGATGGCGCAGAAGATCAGCATCGTCCGGCCGGGCGTCGGCGTGAAACCCCACTGGAGATGGGCGAACGCGCCGGTGAACAGCGCGGCGCCGTAGTCGATCCCGGCGATCGCGCCGAGCAGGCCGAGCAGATTCAGCCAGCCCGTGTACCAGCCCCAGCGGCGCCCCCCGAGCCGGTCGGCCATGTAGTAGAGGGCGCCCGAGGTCGGATAGGCGCTGGTGACCTCGGCGAGCGCGAGGCCGACGCAGAGCACGAACAGGCCCACGCCCGCCCAGCCCCACAGCATCACGGCGGGACCGCCGGTGTTCAGCCCGAAGCCGTACAGGGTCATGCAGCCGGACAGGATCGAGATCACCGAGAAGCTGATGGCGAAGTTGCCGAACCCGCCCATCCGGCGGGCCAGCACCGGCCGGTAGCCGAGTTCGCGCAGCCGCCGCTCCTCGTCCTGCTGCGGCAGCCCCGCGGCGGCGGACGGCTCGGGAGTGGGAGACATGCGCGGACCTCCGGGGATCGAGGGCTCGTACGGGACGGTCGGACGGGATGCTCGGGAAAGCGGTTGCGGGCTCGCGGGGAAGTCAGGTGGCGCGGGCGGGGCCGGTGGCGGTCCGGCAGCGGTCGCGGGCCGCGGTGAACACGTCCACGGCCCGGTCGCGGCCCCGGGCGCGGTACATCCACGGCGGCGGGGTGAAGTACGGTCCGATCGCCTCGAACACCGCCGCGGCGGCGGCGTACTGCCCGGTGCTCCACAGGGCGTGGGCCAGGTGGTTGAGGTCCGGCTGGGCCCGCCGGTCGGCCGGCGCCTGCTCGAACCAGGAGGTCAGGGCGGTGCGCGCCTCCCGGGCGGCGGTCTCGGTCGTCCAGCGCGCCTGCCGTTCGCCCAGACGGCGGTGACGTTCGACACGGACGTACAGGGGCAGCAGGTGCAGGGCGGAGCCGGGCGGAGCCTGGCCGGCGGCCCACCGGGCGTAGCCGGCGGCCTCGTCGAGGCGCCGGTGGAGATCGCTGGACTCGTCGACTTCGGTACGGGCACGACCGGCGGCCACCTCCGGTGCGGCGACGGCACGACCGGCGGCCCCCCGGGGCCCGGCTCCAGGGTGGCCGGCGGGCTCCTCGGGCCCGGCTCCGGTGCGAACGGCCACCTGCTGGGGCCCGGCTACGGGGTGGCCGGTGGCCGTGTCGTCCCCCGCGCCGGTGCGGCTCGTGGCGGCCGGGTGTACGGCGGCCGCGAGCCCGGTGGCCGGGTGTACGGCGGCCTCGGTGATCTCGGCGCCCGGGTGGCCGGTCGGCTCCGTGGGCCCCCCGCCCGGCCGGCCGGCCACCTCCATGAGCCCGGCGTCGGTGCGGCCGGTGGCTGTCTCGCTCCCCGCGCCGGTGCGACCTGTGGGCGCCTCGGGCCCGGCGCCGGAGTGGCCGGTTGCCTCGCCGGCCCCGGAGCGTGCTGTACCGGCGGCTGTCGTGGGCCCGTCGTGGCCGCCCTCGCGCGCGTACAGGAACTGGAGCATCCGGTGGTGGGCCTCGCGGTTGTACGGGTCGCGCGCGGCGGCCTCCGCCAGCAGCTCCCAGGGGCCCGGCGGCAGCGGCGGCGCGGGCGGGTCGGCGCGGTGTTCCGCCCACCGCTGCCCGGGGTCCAGCTGGGCCAGGGCCAGCAGACAGATCCGGGGCACGGGGTCGCGCGGCGCGAGCCCGGTCGCGGTCTGGGCGGCGTCCCAGGCCTCGATCCACAACTCGTGGGCTCGCAGGTGCCGTTCGCGGCGCGCCCGCAGCGCCCGCTCCACGCCCACCCGGGCCCGCATCACCGCCGCGTGGGCGCAGTCCGGCTCCTCGGCCAGCCAGGCGCGCACCACATCGCTGCCCGCGGCCGCCGCCGCGAGGATCTGGGTGCGCTGGGTCCACCGCCACGCCTCGGTGGTCTCCGCCAGCAGGGTGCGCATGGCCATCCAGCGGCCGGTGCGCAGATCCTGGAGCACGGCGCGCAGGGCGTGGTCGGGTCCGGCGGGGTCGTAGCAGGGCCTCGATCCTTCTCGCGCCATCAGCCGAGGCCCCGGGGCCGGACGGGCACGGGCGAGGCGGCGGAGTGCGGTGGCAACAGCCCTCCCCTGGGCGGTGATCGGTCGCTCGCGAAGCGTTGTGGTCGTTGGTCAGACGTCCTGGGCTGCGCTCGAACGACGTGGTCGGCGGTCACTGTAGAGGCGGCCATTACCGCTCACCATTGTTGCCAACTCAATGAGCCGGACACGGGAGTTGGCTGATTATCGGCGTGGGTTGACGCGGACTGCGGGCGGCGGCAGGCTGACGCGGTGATCTTTGCTGCGGGGTGCGGGAGGGTACGGATGACGGGACCGGCGCGATGACCGGACCGGTGCTCGCCGTCGACCAGGGCACCTCCGGCACCAAGGCCCTGGTGGTCTGCCCGGAGCGCGGTGTCCTCGGCACCGGATACGCCGAGGTCCGCCCCCGTCACCGCCCCGGCGGGCTGGTCGAGGCGGACCCGGAGGAGCTGTACGGCTCGGTGCTCGCCGCCGGGCGGCGCGCGCTCGCCGAGGCGGGAACGGACGTCGTCGCCCTGGGGCTGGCCAACCAGGGCGAGACCGTCCTCGCCTGGGACCCGGACACCGGCCGCCCGCTCACCGACGCCCTGGTCTGGCAGGACCGCCGCGCCGAGACCGTCTGCGCCGAACTGAGCGGTCACGCCGAGGAGTTGCGGCAGCTGACCGGACTGCCCCTGGACCCGTACTTCGCCGCGCCCAAGATGGCCTGGATCCGCCGTCACCTCACCCGCGAGGGCGTCGTCACCACCTCGGACGCCTGGCTGGTGCACCGCCTCACCGGCGCCTTCGTCACCGACGCCGCCACCGCCGGCCGCACCCAGCTCCTCGACCTCGACCGCGTCCGCTGGTCCTCCCGCGCCCTCGACCTGTACGGCCTGGCCGGCGAACGCCTCCCGGAGATCACCGACGTCGCCCAACCCGTGGGCACCACCAGGGCGTTCGGCCCGAAGATCCCCCTCACCGGACTGATCGTGGACCAGCAGGCCGCCCTGCTCGCCCAGCGCCTCACCGCCCCCGGCGCCGCCAAGTGCACCTACGGCACCGGCGCGTTCCTGCTCGCCCACACGGGCGAACGCCCCCGGCGCGGCGGCTCCGGCCTGGTCAGCTGCGTGGCCTGGCGGCTCGCCGGCACCACCAGCTACTGCCTGGACGGCCAGGTGTACACCGCCGCCTCCGCCGTCCACTGGCTCGCCGGTCTCGGCGTCATCGGCTCCGCCGCCGACCTGGACCCGGTCGGCGGCACCGTCCCCGACAGCGGCGGCGTCACCTTCGTGCCCGCCCTCGCCGGACTCGCCGCCCCCTGGTGGCGCGGCGAGCTGCGCGGCTCGCTGACCGGGCTCGGCCTCGACACCACCGCGGGCCATCTGGTGCGCGCCCTGTGCGAGGGCATCGCCGCCCAGGTCGCCGAGCTCGCCGACGCGGCCGCCGCCGACCTCGGCACCCCGCTGACCGCCCTGCGTGTCGACGGCGGCCTCACCCGCTCCGCGCTGCTCATGCAGACCCAGGCCGACCTGCTGCAACGCCCCGTCGAGGTGTCCGCGCTGCCCGACGCCACCGCGCTCGGCGCCGCCGCCCTCGCCCGCCTCGGCACCGACCCCGCGCTCGGCGCCGACCAGGCCCTGCCGGAGTGGAGACCCGCCGCGGTGTACGAGCCCCGCATCCCGGCCGACCGGGCGGCCGAACACCGCGCCCGTTTCCGCGCCGCCGTCGCCGCCCTGCCCGGCTCATGACGGGCACCGGGAACGGACCGCGGCCCGCGCGACCGGTGCGCGGGGACCGGGAACCGCTGCCGGGGGCCGCCGCCGAGGGCCCGCCGCCGACGGTCACCGCCGAGGGCCCGCTGCCCGGGCGGTCGTACGACGTCGTGATCGTCGGCGCCGGAGTCGTCGGCTGCGCCATCGCCCGCGAACTCGCCCGCCACCCACGTCTGCGCGTCGCCCTGGTCGAGGCGCAGGACGACGTGGGCCAGGGCACCTCCAAGGCCAACACCGCGATCCTGCACACCGGTTTCGACGCCGTCCCCGGCACCCTGGAGGCCCGGCTCGTCCGCGAGGGCCGGGCGCGGCTGGCCGCCTACGCCACCGAGTCCGGCATCCCCGTCGAACACGTCGGCGCGCTGCTCGTCGCCTGGGACGAGGAACAACTGGCGGCCCTGCCCCGGCTGGCCGAGAAGGCCGCGCTCAACTCCTGCACGGACGCCCGCCGACTGGACCGGGACGAGCTGTACGCCCGCGAGCCGCGCCTCGGCCCCGGCGCCCTGGGCGCCCTGCACATTCCCGGCGAGAGCGTCATCTGCCCCTGGACCACCACCCTGGCCTACGCCACCCAGGCCGTCCGCGCCGGTGTCGAACTCCACCTGAACACCGCCGTCGGGCAGGTCGGCCGGGACGAGGAAGGCCACCTCCTGCACACCTCCCGCGGCACCCTGCGCGCCCGTCATCTCGTCAACGCGGCCGGGCTGGACGCCGACACCCTCGACCGGCGGCTCGGCCGCGACGACTTCACCGTCACCCCGCGCCGCGGCCAGCTCCTCGTGTTCGACAAGTTCGCCCGCCCGCTGGTCCGGCACATCCTGCTGCCGGTTCCCACCGCACTCGGCAAGGGGGTGCTGGTCGCGCCCACCGTCCACGGCAACGTGCTGCTCGGCCCCACCGCCGAGGACCTGGACGACAAGCGGGACACCGGCTCCACCGCCGAGGGCATCGCCCTGCTCCGGGAGAAGGGCCGCCGCATCCTGCCCGACCTCCTCGACGAGGAGGTCACCGCCGTGTACGCCGGGCTGCGCGCGGCCACCGGACAGGAGGATTACCGGATCGCCGCCCACCCCGAGCGGTCGTACGTCACCGTCGGCGGCATCCGCTCCACCGGGCTGACCGCCTCCCTCGCGATCGCCGCCCATGTCACCGGTCTGCTCGCCGCGTCCGGGCTCGACCTCGGACCCGAGCGGGACCTCGACCCGGTGCGCATGCCCCACCTCGGCGAGGCCTTCCCGCGCCCCCACCAGCGCGCCGACCTCGTCGCCGCCGACCCCGCGTACGGCACCCTCGTCTGCCACTGCGAGCGGGTCTCCCTCGGCGAGATCCGCGACGCCCTCGCCGGCCCCCTGCCGCCCCGCACCCGGGACGCCCTGCGCCGCCGCACCCGGGCCGGGGCGGGCCGCTGCCAGGGCTTCTCCTGCGGAGCGGCCGTCCGGGAGCTGCTGGAGCGGCGCTGGAAAGGGGAACGGGCATGACGGACGCCCGACGCGTCGACGTCCTCGTGGTCGGCGCCGGACCCGCCGGTCTCACCGCGGCCGCCCGGCTCGCCGCCGCCGGGGCCGGCCGGGTCGAGGTGCTGGAGCGGGAGGCGATGCCCGGGGGAGTGCCCCGGCACTGCGCCCACGGCGGCTTCGGCACCTGGACCCGCCCGCTGACCGGCCCCGCGTACGCCCGCCTGCTCAGCGAGGCGGCCCGGCGGTCGGGCGCCGTGCTCCGCACCCGGGTGAGCGTGCTCGACTGGGCGGCCGGCGACAACGTCCTGCTGACCGTGGGGCCCGGGGGACCGGAGGCCGTCGCGGCCCACGCCGTCGTCCTGGCCACCGGGGCCCGCGAACGCCCCCGCGCGGCCCGCCTGGTGCCCGGCACCCGGCCCGCCGGCGTCTACACCACCGGCGAACTCCAGCAGGCCGTCCACCTGTTCGGGCAGCACATCGGGACCCGCGCGGTGGTGGTCGGCGCCCAGGACGTCTCCTACGCGGCGGCCCGCACCGTCCGCGCGGCCGGTGCCGAGGTCGTCGCCCTGGTCACCGAGGACCCCCGCGCCGGCACCGGGCGCGCCCGCGCGCAGACGGCCCGGCTGGCCCACCGCATCCCCCTGCTCACCGGCACCACCGTCACCGAACTCCTCGGCCACGGGCGGCTCTCGGGGGTCCGCGTCCGCCACCGGGACGGCCGGACCGCCGTACTGCCCTGCGACACCGTGGTGTTCACCGGCGACTTCGTCCCGGACCACGAACTCGCCCGGCGCGGCGCCCTCGACCTCGATCCCGGCACCCGCGGCCCCGCCGTCGGCACCGCACTGCACACCTCGCGCCCCGGCGTCTTCGCCGCCGGGGACCTCCTGCACGCCGTCGAGCCCGCCGCGACCGCCGCCCGCGAGGGGGCCAGGGCGGCCGATGCCGTCCTCGGCTTCCTCGCGGGCGCCCCCTGGCCGGGGTCCGGAATCCCGGTCACCGTCGAGGCGCCGCTGCGCTGGATCGCCCCCAACCGCGTCACCGCCGGCGCCCGGTCCGCGCCCCATGTGCTGCGCACCGACGCCCCGCTGCCCCGCCCCGTCCTCCACGTCCACCAGGACGGCCGCCTGCTGCACCGGGCCCGCCTCGCCCCCGGCACCGCCCGGCCCCACCGCACCCTGACGCTCGGCACCCGCTGGCACGAGCGCGTCGACCCCGGCGGAGGTCCGGTACGGGTGAGCGCCGGCTGAGCCGGACCCGTTGTCGGTGCCGTGTGCGACAGTGCCGACGTGACCGAGATCAACACCGCGCCGTCCGGCCTCGACGCCGTCGACTGGTCCGCGCTGACGCACGCCTACGGCCCCGCCGACGACCTGCCCGCACTGCTGCGCGACCTGTGCTCCCCGGACGCGCCGCAGCGCCACAAGGCCCTGCACGAGCTGTACGGCAACATCTTCCACCAGGGCAGCCGGTACCCGGCGACGGCCGCCGCGGTGCCGTTCCTGGCCCGCATGGCGGCGGACCCCGCGCTGCCCGACCGGTCCGCGCTCCTGGAACTGCTGGCCGCCCTCGCCATCGGCTACGACGAGGCGCACCTGCCCGACGGCGTCGCCGTGGCCGACTGGCGGGCCGACGTCGAGGAGGCCCGCGCACAGGACCCGGCGGCGGTCCGCGCCGAGTACGACGCCTGGGTCGAGGCGGCGGCCGACGACAAGGACCGGCGGATGCGCGCGTTCCGCCGCGACATGTACGACCACGACCGGCACCTGGCGGCCGTGACGGCGGAACTGGGCGCCTACGACGCGGTGCGCGGCGAGATACCGGCGCTGCTCCCCCTGCTGGGCGACGCGGACGCGGCCGTGCGGGCGGCCACGGCGCATCTGTCGGCCTGGTTCCCGGAGGCGGCCCGGGAGAGCCTGCCGCGGCTGCTGGCGCTGCTGGACGAGGAAGACGAGCCCGCGGTCCTCGCCACCGCCCTGGTCGCCGTCGGACTGCTCGGCGACGGCGACCACGCCGCCGACCGTGACCGCGAGCGCGGTGGCGGCCCGGAGGCGGTGGCCCGGCTGCGGCCGTTCCTCACCGCCGGCGAACCGGTGGTGCGCTGGGCCGCGGCCACGGCGCTGGCCCGCCTCGGCGCCACGGGCGCCGAGGGAGCGGTGGGCCCACGGGTGCTGGCCGAACTCGTGGCCGTCGCCGAGGAGTCGGAGACC
The DNA here is from genome assembly GCF_051980735.1 of Streptomyces sp. SCPE 10. Lineage (NCBI taxonomy): Bacteria > Bacillati > Actinomycetota > Actinomycetes > Kitasatosporales > Streptomycetaceae > Streptomyces > Streptomyces sp. SCPE 10. Next base: position 6,752,435 of record NZ_CP197069.1, read on the forward strand.
GGCCTGCCGCACGTGCCCTTCCACGACGGCGACCTGCGCGGCTACTCCGCCGCCTCCCTCACCCTGCTCGCCGACCGCTTCCCGGCCGAGGCCCTGGACGCGGTGACCGACGCCCTCGCCGCCACCACCGGCCCGGCGAGCTTCGCCGTCGCCTCGGCCGCGCTGCGACTGGCCTTCGGCGAACCCGGCCCGGACGGCCCCGGCGCCTTCACCGCGCTGACCGAGCCCCAGCGCCGCCTGGTCCGGGCCCTCGCCGGGCTCGACAAGGACACCTGGCAGTGGGCGAACCTCTGGGGCATCGTCCGCTCCTGGGGACTGCCCGTCCCGCGCGACGCGCTGCGTGCCTACGCCGGACTCCCCGGGGAGTGACCCGCAGGGGGAGCGGGCGGTGTGCTCAGTCGAACGAACCGTGCCGCCCCGCCCCCGCCGCGAACCGGGCGGCGCCGTCCACGCCCTCGGCCAGCACCCCCGCCCCGTACCGCAGTTCGGCGCGCAGCGCCGCCTCCTCGGGCAGGCCCTCCTGGTCGAGGACCGAGGCGCGGTCGCCGCGCAGACACGACTGCGGGAAGCGGGCGATTTCAGCGGCCAGCGCCTCCGCCTCGGCACGGGCGGTGCCGACCGGCACCACACGGTTGGCGAGCCCCATCGCGTACGCCTCGCGGGCCGGCACCGCGCGGCCGGTCAGGATCATGTCCATGGCCCGGCTCGTGCCGATCAGCCGGGGCAGCCGCACGGTGCCGCCGTCGATCAGCGGCACACCCCAGCGGCGGCAGAACACACCGAACACCGCGTCCTCCTCGGCCACCCGCAGATCGCACCACAGGGCCAGCTCCAGACCGCCCGCCACCGCGTACCCGGCGACGGCCGCGATCACCGGCTTGGACAGCCGCAGCCGGGTCGGCCCCATCGGCCCGTCGCCGTCCTCGGCCACCCGGTTGCCCCGCTCGGTGCCGATCGCCTTCAGGTCGGCACCCGCGCAGAACGTGCCGCCCTCACCCCACAGCACCGCCACCCGCGCGTCCTCGTCCGCCTCGAACTCCCGGAAGGCGTCCGCGAGTTCGAGGGCCGTGGGGCCGTCCACCGCGTTGCGGGCCCCGGGCCGGGACAGGACGACGGTGGTGACGTACTCCTTGCGCTCCACGCGGACCGGCACGACGGGCACTCCCTCTACAGGCGGCTGGGAGGGTCACTCTGCCTCAGACGACCTTCAGCCGCACCAGCGCCCCCAGCGTGGGCGCCCCCGGCAGCAGCGGCAGGCCACACGGTGATGATCCGGTAGGCCGGAACCACCGCCGTGGCCGGGGCCGCCGGACCGCCGACCGCGACCAGGGCGACGATCAGCGCCGTGGTCGTCGAGGTCGTTCGGGGCCGTCGCGGCGACCTGTGCGGGTGAAAAGCCGCGGACCTTGACCTCAATGAAGCTTGAGGTTCTAGGTTTTCCTCATGAGCATGGAGACCACCGCATGGACCCAGCTGCATAGCGTGATGTACGCGCAGGCGGACCGCCGTCCCCTCGCCCGCGCCACACTGCGCCGCATCGCCGCCTTCGCCCGGCCGCACCGCTCCGGCATCGTCCGGTTCGTGCTGCTCGGGGTGGTGACCGCGCTGCTCGCGGTGGCCACCCCCGTGCTCGCCGGCCGCGTCGTGGACGCGATCGTGTCCGGGCACGACTCGGGCACCGTCGTCCGCCTCTCCCTGCTGATCGCGCTGGTCGCCCTCGCCGAAGCCGGGCTCGGCATCCTCGGCCGGCGGCTGTCGGCGACGCTCGGCGAGGGCCTCATCCTCGATCTCAGGACGGCCGTCTTCGACCATGTGCAGCGCATGCCCGTCGCCTTCTTCACCCGGACCCGCACCGGAGCGCTCGTCAGCCGCCTCAACAACGATGTGATCGGCGCCCAGCGGGCCTTCGCCAACACCCTCTCCGGCGTGGTCACCAACCTGGTCACCCTGCTGCTCACGCTCGCCGTGATGCTCACCCTGTCCTGGCAGATCACCCTGCTCGCGCTGGTGCTGCTGCCCGTCTTCGTGCTGCCCGCCCGCCGGATGGGCAGCCGGATGGCCCGGATGCAGCGCGAGGCGGCGGAGCTGAACGCGGCCATGGGCACCCGGATGACCGAACGGTTCTCCGCGCCCGGCGCCACCCTGGTCAAGCTGTTCGGCCGCCCGCAGGAGGAGTCGGCCGAGTTCGCCGCCCGCGCCGCCCGGGTCCGCGACATCGGGGTGCGCACCGCCACCGCCCAGTCGGTCTTCATCACCTCCCTCACCCTCGTCTCCGCGCTCGCCCTGGCCCTGGTCTACGGGCTCGGCGGCTGGTTCGCGCTGCACGGCACCCTGGAGCCCGGCGCGATCGTCTCGCTGGCCCTGCTGCTGACCCGGCTCTACGCCCCGCTCACCGCGCTCGCCGGGGCCCGGGTGGAGGTGATGAGCGCGCTCGTCAGCTTCGAGCGGGTCTTCGAGGTGCTCGACCTCAAGCCGCTGATCGAGGAGCGCCCGGACGCGGTCGAGGTCCCCGAGGGCCCGGTCGCCGTCGAGTTCGACGCGGTCCGCTTCGCCTACCCGGCCGCCGACCAGGTCTCCCTCGCCTCCCTGGAGGAGGTCGCCGCCCTCGACACCCGCGGCGGCACCGAGGTCCTGCACGGCATCTCCTTCCGCGCCGAACCCGGCCAGACCGTCGCCCTGGTCGGCTCCTCCGGCGCCGGGAAGTCCACCATCGCCCAGCTGCTGCCGCGCCTGTACGACGTCGACGCGGGCGCGGTCCGGGTGGGCGGGGTGGACGTGCGCGACCTGACGGCGGCCTCGCTGCGGGCCACCCTCGGCATGGTCACCCAGGACGGCCACCTCTTCCACGACACGGTCCGCGCCAACCTGCTGCTGGCCCGGCCGGACGCCGGGGACGACGAGCTGTGGGACGCCCTCGGCCGCGCCCGTCTCGCCGACGTCGTACGGTCCCTGCCGGACGGCCTGGACACGGTGGTCGGCGAACGCGGCTACCGGCTCTCCGGGGGCGAGCGCCAGCGGATGACCATCGCCCGGCTGCTGCTGGCCCGCCAGCGCGTCGTCATCCTCGACGAGGCCACCGCCCACCTGGACAACACCTCCGAGGCGGCCGTCCAGGAGGCGCTGACCGAGGCCCTGGAAGGCCGTACCGCCGTGGTCATCGCCCACCGGCTGTCCACGGTCCGCGCCGCCGACCAGATCCTGGTGATCGAGTCCGGCACCGTCGTCGAACGCGGCACCCACGACCAGCTCCTCGCCGCGGACGGCCGGTACGCCGAGCTGTACCGCACCCAGTTCGCCCAGCGCGACGACGAGGGGACCCCGGTGGGCGCCGCCTGACCGCGCGACCGCCCTCGGCGGCGGCCGGCCGGACAACCGCCGGGTTCGTACGTGTGAGGCCCGCGAACCTGGATACGCGGACCCCACGGCATCACCCGGCAGCACGGCCCGTCCGGAAGGCCCACGTCATGACCAGCGAAAACGCAACGGCTCCGGGATCGGAGATCACCCTTCGGGTGAACGGCAAGCCCCACACCCTGTACGTCGACCACCGCCGCGTCCTGCTGGACCTGCTCCGCGAGGACCTGGATCTCACCGGCGCCAAGAAAGGCTGCGACCACGGGCAGTGCGGGGCCTGCACCGTGCTGGTCGACGGACGCCGCCTCAACAGCTGTCTGCTGCTCGCGGTCAGCCTCGACGGCGGCGAGGTCACCACCGTGGAGGGGCTGGGCGGCGACGGCGAGGAACCCCACCCGCTGCAACGGGCCTTCCTCGACCGCGACGCCTTCCAGTGCGGCTACTGCACCCCCGGCCAGCTCTGCTCCGCCGTCGGCATGCTCGCCGAGGCCGCGGCCGGCCACCCCTCCCACGTCACCGACCCCGCGGCCCCCTCCGGCCGCCCGGTGCCGCTGGACCGGCCCGAGATCCGCGAGCGCATGAGCGGCAACCTGTGCCGCTGCGGCGCCTACCCGGGCATCGTCGAGGCAGTGGAGGACGTGATCCGGTGAACGGCTTCGCCTACCTCAGGCCGGACAGCCTCCAGGAGGCCGTGGAGGCGTACGCCGCCCACCCCGGCGCCCGCTACCTGGCCGGCGGCACCAACCTGGTCGACCTGATGAAACTCGGCGTGGAACGGCCCGCCGTCCTCATCGACGTGGGCCGGCTGCCGCTGGACGCCGTCGAGGAACTGCCCGACGGCGCCCTGCGGGCCGGCGCCACCGTCCGCAACAGCGACCTCGCCGCCGACCCGCGCGTCCGCGACCGCTACCCGGCGCTGTCCCAGGCCCTCCTCGCCGGCGCCTCCGGCCAGCTCCGCAACGCCGCCACCACCGGCGGCAACCTCCTCCAGCGCACCCGCTGCCCCTACTTCCAGGACCTGTCCAAGCCCTGCAACAAACGCGAGCCCGGCACCGGCTGCGGCGCCCTCGAAGGCGTCCACCGCGACCACGCGGTCCTCGGCCGGTCCGACCACTGCATCGCCACCCACCCCTCCGACATGGCCGTCGCCCTCGCCGCCCTCGACGCCGAAGTCGAGCTGTACGGCCTCGACGGCGCCCGCCGCCTGCCCGTGGCCGACTTCCACCGGCTGCCCGGCGAACACCCCGAACGGGACACCGAGATCCGCCCCGGCGAGATCATCACCGGTGTGCTGCTGCCCGCCGCCACCGCCGGGCTGCCCTCCGCCTACCGCAAGGCCAGGGACCGGGCGTCGTACGCCTTCGCCCTCGCCTCCGTGGCCGTCGTCCTGCGCCTCGCGGACGGCGTGATCCAGCAGGTCGGCCTCGCCTTCGGCGGGCTCGCGCACAAGCCCTGGCGGGCCCGGCGCGCCGAGGAGGCGCTGCGTGGCGCGGCCCCCACCCCGGCCGCCCTGGAACGGGCCGTCGACCTCGAACTGGCCGAGGCGCGCCCGCTGCGCGACAACGCCTTCAAGGTGCCGCTCGCCCGCAACCTCGCCCTCGACGTCCTCGACCGCCTCACCCCGGCCCACGCCGTGGCCTGACCCGCCCGCCACCGGCTATCAGGAGGAGACCCCATGCCCCGCACCGGCACCGTCCTCGGCGCTCCCGCCGAGCGCCTGGAGGGTCGGCAGAAGGTCACCGGCGCCGCCCGCTACGCCGCCGAGCACCCGTTGTCCGGCCGCGCCCACGCCTGGCCCGTGCCCGCCGCCGTGGCCCGCGGCCGGGTCACCGCCGTGGACACCTCCGCCGCCCGCGCCGAGCCGGGCGTCCTCGCCGTCCTCACCCCCGGCGACGCGCCCCGGCTCGCCCAGCCCGAGGACGGCATCCTGGCCGTGCTCCAGGACCCGAACGTGCCGCACCGCGGCTGGTGCGTCGCCCTCGTCGTCGCCGACACCCTGGAGACCGCCCGGGCCGCCGCCCGGCTGGTGCGCGTCGAGTACGACGCCGAGCCCGCCGACCTCACCCTCACCATGGACCACCCGGACCGCTACGAGCCGGAGGAGGCCAACGCGGGCCAGCCCGGCCGGGTCGAGCACGGCGACCCGGAGGGCGCCTTCGCTGCCGCCGGCACCGGCGTCGACGTCGTCTACCGGGTGCCGCCGCTGCACAACCACCCCATGGAGCCGCACGCCACCACCGCCCGGTGGGACGACGACCGGCTCACCGTGTACACCTCCACCCAGGGCGGCACGACGGCCCGCTCGGTCCTCGCCCAGCTCTTCGAGCTGCCCGAGGACCGGGTCACGGTGGTCAGCGAGCACGTCGGCGGCGGCTTCGGCTCCAAGGGCACCCCGCGCCCCGACCTCGTGCTCGCCGCGATGGCCGCGCTGCGCGCCGGCCGCCCGGTCACCCTCGCCTACCCCCGCCGGTACCTGCCCACCGTCGTCGGCCACCGCGCCCCCACCCTGCACCGGCTGCGCCTGGCCGCCGACCCCGACGGCCGGCTGACCGCGCTGCTGCACGAGGTGACCACCCACACCTCGCGGGTGAAGGAGTTCGTGGAGCAGGCCGCGGTGCCCTCCCGCGTCATGTACGCCACCCCGAACCTGCTCACCGTGCACCGCGCGGTGGCGCTCGACGTGCCCAGCCCGTCCTGGATGCGGGCCCCCGGCGAGGCGCCCGGCATGTACGCCCTGGAGTCCGCCATGGACGAACTCGCCGGGGCGCTCGGCATGGACCCGGTCCAGCTGCGCCTGCGCAACGAACCCGAGCACGAGCCGGGCACCGGCAGGCCGTTCAGCAGCCGGCACCTGGTGCAGTGCCTGCGCGAGGGCGCCCGCCGGTTCGGCTGGGAGGAGCGCGACCCGCGCCCGCGCGCCCGCCGCGAGGGGCCCTGGCTGCTCGGCACCGGAGTCGCCGCCGCCACCTACCCCGCCTCCGCCGGCCCGGCCACCGCCGCCGCCCGCGCCCTGCCCGACGGCACCTTCGTCGTGCGGATCAACGCCACCGACATCGGAACCGGGGCCCGTACCGTCCTCGCCCAGGTGGCGGCCGACGCCCTCGGCACCGCGCTGGAGCGGGTGCGCATCGAGATCGGGCACAGCGACCTGCCCGCGGCCCCGCTGGCGGGCGGCTCCATGGGCACCGCCTCCTGGGGCTGGGCCGTGCACGACGCGTGCGCCGACCTCGCGGCCCGACTCGCCGCGCACACCGGCCCGTTGCCCGCCGAAGGCATCGAGGCCCGCGCCGACACCGCGGGCCGGGCCGACGCCGAGGTCCCCTACGCCCGGCACGCGTTCGGCGCCCACTTCGCCGAGGTCGCCGTCGACACCGTCACCGGCGAGGTCCGGGTGCGCCGGCTGCTCGGCGTCTTCGCCGCCGGCCACATCCTCAACGCCCGCACCGCGCGCTCCCAGTTCACCGGCGCCATGATCATGGGCCTGGGCATGGCCCTCACCGAACACAGCACCCTGGACCCCGCGTTCGGCGACTTCACCGAGTCCGACCTCGCCTCCTACCACGTGCCCGCGAACGCCGACGTACCCGCCGTCGAGGCCCACTGGATCGACGAGGACGACACCCACCTCAACCCGATGGGCAGCAAGGGCATCGGCGAGATCGGCATCGTCGGCACCGCCGCCGCCATCGGCAACGCCGTCCACCACGCCACCGGCGTCCGCTGCCGCGAACTGCCCCTCACCCCCGACCGGATCCTCCCCGGCCTGCTGTCCTCGGGGTGACGGTGGCCGGGGCGACCTGGGAGTACGACGGCTACCAGGGCGCGCAGGAACGCCTGCGGGAGTCCCTGTGCGCCCTGGGCAACGGCTACTTCGCCACCCGGGGAGCACTGCCCGAGTGCACCGCCGACGACGTCCACTACCCCGGCACCTACGCGGCCGGCTGCTACAACCGGCTCACCTCCGAGGTCGCGGGCCGCCGCGTCGAGAACGAGGACATGGTCAACCTGCCCAACTGGCTGCCGCTGCGCTTCCGTCCGTGCACCCGGCCGGCGGACGGCGCGCAGGGCTGGTTCACCCCGGACACCACCGAGGTCGCCGGACACCACCTGACCCTGCACCTCGGCCCCGGCCTGCTGGAGCGCCGCACCCGCTACCCGCTGGATGCGAACGGCTCCCTCGTCGTACGCCAGCTGCGGCTGGTCCACCTGGTCGACCCCCATCTCGCCGCGCTGCGCACGGAGTTCACCGTCGACGGCGACACGGGCGCGGAACTGGAGGTCGAGGCCGCGCTCGACGGGGACGTCACCAACCGCGGCGTCGCCCGCTACCGCGACCTCGACGGCCGCCACCTCACCGAGGTGCGCACGGGAGCCGCCACCGCAGACACCGTGTGGCTGGACTGCCGCACCCGCACCTCGGACATCCGGATCGCCCTCGCCGGGCGGCTCACCGCGAACACCCCGGCGAGCGCCGCCGCCGAACCCCGCCGCGCGGTACAGACGGTGCGGCTCGCCTGCCCGCCCGGCCGCACCCGCACCGTCGACAAGACCGTCGCCCTGCACACCTCCCACGACCCGGCCATCGGCGACCCGCTGCGCGCGGCCCTCGACCGGCTGGCCACCGCCCCCGCCTTCGACACCCTGCTCGGCTCCCACCGGGCCGCCTGGGGCCGGCTGTGGCGGCGCACCCTGCTCGACGTGCCCGGCGAGGCCGGGACCGTCCTGCGCCTGCACCTCTTCCACGTGCTCCAGACGCTCTCCCCGCACACCGCGGACCTGGATGTCGGGGTCCCCGCGCGCGGACTGCACGGCGAGGCCTACCGCGGCCATGTCTTCTGGGACGAACTCTTCGTCCTGCCCTACCTCAACCTCCACCTGCCCGAGGTCTCCCGGGGCCTGCTGCGCTACCGGCACCGCCGGCTGGACGCGGCCCGGCGCGCGGCGGCCCGCCTCGGCCGGCGCGGCGCCTGCTACCCCTGGCAGAGCGGCAGCGACGGGCGCGAGGAGACCCAGCGGCTCCACCTCAACCCCCGCTCGGGCCGCTGGCTGCCCGACAACTCCCGGCTGCAGCACCACGTCGGCTCCGCGGTGGCGTACAACGTGTGGCAGTACTGCGAGGCCACCGGCGACACCGCCTTCCGCGACGGCGAGGGCGCCGAGATGCTGCTCCAGATCGCCCGTTTCTGGGCCGACTCGGCGCAGTACGACGAGCACCTCGGCCGGCACCGCATCCGGGGCGTGGTCGGCCCCGACGAGTACCACGACGCCTACCCCGGCGCCGACCGGCCCGGCCTGGACGACAACACGTACACCAACGTCACCGCGGCCTGGGTGCTCGCCCGCGCCCTGGAACTGCTGCACGTGCTGCCCGAGCCGCGGCGCCGCGAACTCGCCGAGCGGCTGGCCCTCGACGCCGACGAGACGGCGCGCTGGGACGAGGTCTCGCGCACCCTCCACGTGCCCCACCACGACGGGGTGATCAGCCAGTTCGAGGGCTACGGCGACCTCGCCGAACTCGACTGGGGCGCCTACCGCGAGCGATACGGCGACATCCGGCGCCTGGACCGGATCCTGGAGGCCGAGGGCGACACCCCCAACCGGTACCGGGCCTCCAAACAGGCCGACGTCCTGATGCTCGGCTACCTCTTCGCACCCCGCGAACTCGCCGCCCTGTTCGCCCGGTTGGGGCAACACGTCGACGAGACCACCTGGTCCGCGACCGTCGACCACTACCTGAGCCGCACCAGTCACGGCTCCACCCTCAGCGGCCTCGTCCACGGCTGGATCCTGGCCCGCGCCCGCCGCGCCGACGCGTGGCGGTTCGTCCAGGAGACGCTGCGCGGCGACATCGCCGACGTCCAGGGCGGCACCACCGGGGAGGGCATCCACCTCGGCGCGATGGCCGGCACCCTCGACCTCGTGCAGCGCGGACTGACCGGCCTGGAGACCCGGCACGGCGCCCTCTGGCTGGACCCCGTGCCGCTGCCGCCGGTCTCCTCCTACGGCTTCTCGATCCGCTACCTCGGCCACTGGGGGATCGGCGTCCGGCTCACCCGCCGCCGGCTGGAGGTCGCCGTGCCCGACTCCGGCGCGGAGCCCGTCGACGTGCGGCTGCCGGACCGGGTGGTGACCGTGCGGCCGGGGCGGACGGCGCGGCTGGTGCTGCCGGAGTGAGGGGTGGGCGCAGCGCGGTCCGCGGGGTCGTATCCGTGCCCGAAGCTGTGTAAGTTCGCCTCCGTTACCGTTGGGTTGGTGCTGGAGGTGTGTGGGCCGTGCTGACGACCGGCAGGGTGCTGCGTTTCGACGAGGTCCGCGGATACGGGTTCATCGCCCCGACCGAGCCCGGCGAGGACGTCTTCATGCACGCCAACGACCTGCTCGACGAGAAGTACCTCTACCACGAGGGCAGCGAGGTCGAGTTCCACCTGGAGATGGGCGAGAAGGGCCCGAAGGCCTCGCAGATCCGGCTGATCCACCAGCCCTCCCCGAACCGCCCGCCCAGCCGCCCCGTCTTCTCCGACGGCACCACCGCCGAACGCACCGGCACACCGGCCGGCGAGGGCACCGGCGCCGCCCACTTCCGCACCGAGCTCACGGAACTGCTGGTCACGTCGGTCGACTCGCTCACGGCCGCGCAGATCCGCCAGATCCGCGAGCGGGTGGTCGAACTGGCCCGGACCAAGGGGTGGTTGACGACCTGACCGCATGGCCGCATGATCGCAGACGGCGCGTCGGCGCCCCCGTCCGGTATCGACGAACCCTGGATGACGCCATGACGACAGCCTTCCCGACCGGCGACCTGTGGGTCCGCCGCTTCCACCCCGCACCGTCCACGTCCGCCCGGCTGGTGTGCTTCCCGCACGCCGGCGGCTCGGCGACCTTCTACTTCCCCCTGGCCACCGCGCTGCGTGCCGCGGCGGACGTGCTCGTGCTCCAGTACCCGGGCCGGCAGGACCGGTACGAGGAGAAGGGCATCGAGACCATCGCCGAACTGGCGGACCAGGCGTACGAGGCGCTGCAACCCTACGCGGACCGTCCGCTGACCTTCTTCGGGCACAGCATGGGGTCCATCGTCGCCTTCGAGGTCGCGCGCCGCTTCGAACGCGACGGCGAGGGCCCCGCGCACCTCTTCGCCTCCGCGCGGCGCGCCCCCTCCGCGTACGCCTCCGAGAACGTGCACCTGCGCGACGACGACGGCCTCATCGAGGAGATGCGCAAACTGAGCGGCACGGACCCGCGGTTGCTGGGGGACGAGGACCTGCTGCGGATGATCCTGCCGGCCCTGCGCAGCGACTACACCGCCATCGAGACCTACCGGGCCACCGCCGACGCCGTCGTCGAGGCCCCCCTGACGGTCCTCACCGGGGACCGCGACCCGCGAGTCACCCCCGAGGAGGCCCACGCCTGGCGTGAACACACCACCGGCCCCTTCGACCTCAAGGTCTTCTCCGGCGGTCACTTCTACCTCACGGACCACATCGTCGAACTGGCCGAGATCCTCGCGGGCTGAGCGGCGGCAGCGGCCGGACCCGCTCCCACGCCCCCGCGACGCGTCCCTCCCGTCAGAGTCTGAGCGGGAGGTGCCGCGGTCCCCGCAGCATCGCGTTCTGCCGGTACGGCGGCGGGTCCTCGGCCAGTTGGGCGGTGGCCAGGCGGGGGAGCAGGGCGGACAGGGCCGAGTGGGCCTCGATGCGGGCGAGCGGGGCGCCGTAGCAGAGGTGGACGCCGGAGCCGAAGCCGAGGTGCTGGTTGTCGGGGCGGGCCGGGTCGAACAGGTCGGGGTCGGCGAAGCGGCGGGGGTCGCGATTGCCGGAGGCCAGGGCCAGGATGACCGTGGAGCCCCGCGGCAGGGTCGTGCCGGCGACGGTCAGGTCGGCCAGGGGGATGCGTTCGCGCATGTGGACGGGGGGCTCGTAGCGCAGGAGTTCCTCGATCGCCCGGGGCAGCAGACCGGGCGTGCGGCGCAGCCGGTCCAGTTCCTCGGGGTGGCGCAGCAGGGTCAGCACCCCGTTGGTGATGAGGTTGACCGTCGTCTCGTGCCCGGCGATCAGCAGCAGCACCGCGGTCTCCGCCAGTTCCTCCCGGGTGAGCCGCTGCGCGGGGTCCGGCTCGTTGACGAACGCGGACAGCAGGTCACCGGTGGGGTGGTCGCGGCGCTGCTCGGCCAGGCCCACCAGGTACCCGCCCATGTCCGCGCGGGCCTTCTCCGCCTCGTCGCGGGGCGCCTGGCCCGCGTCCGGCCGTACGTCGGCCGACGCGACCAGCGTGTCCGACCAGGCCCGGAAGAGCGGCTCGTCCTCGCGCGGCACCCCGAGCAGCCGGCAGATCACGGTGACCGGCAGGGGATAGGCGAAGTCGTCCACGAGGTCGAACCGCCCGCCCGCCTCGAAGGGCTCCAGCAGTTCCGCCGTGATCCGGTCGATCTCGGCGCGCATGCCGTCCACCCGGTGCGGGGTGTGCGGCGGGCCGAACGGCCGCATGGCGAGGGTGCGCAGCCGGTGGTGCTCGGGATCGTCCAGGCGCAGGAACGGCGGCTTGGCCGTCTCCAGACCGCGGGTGCGCGGATCGGCGCTGAGCCGGGGATCGTGCAGCAGCGCGGCGACCTCGTGGTAGCCGCCGACCAGCAGGCTGCCGTCCTGCTGCGGGACGACGGGCCCGGCCGCGCGCAGCTCCGCGTACAGCGGGTAGGGGTCGGGACGGCTGGCGTAGTCGGTGATCCTCGCCAGCAGGGTGCCGGGGTCCATGGCGGCTCCTCGAAGTAGGGGCGGGCTACACCACCGTCAGCCGGCGGTCCGGGAGGTAGCCGGTGAGCGCGACCGTCGGTCCGTGGGACAGCACCGAGGGGTCGGGTACGTCGGACGGGATGGGGATCTCGGCCGCGAGGGCTCGGTCGGCGGCGCCCGCCGGGGGCGGGAACGGCGCGGCCGTCTCGATCAGGTGCTGGTAATACTCCAGCACCTTGGCCATGTCGACGGTGACCGCGGCGGTCACCCGGCCCCGGTAGCCGTACACCATCGCCAGCCGCCGCGCCTCCAGGGAACCCTGGGCGATGACCACGTGGTCGGAGTAGGTCGGCACCCCCACCGACTTGATGTTCAGCCCGAACTGGGTCGACCAGAACGTCGGCAGCGACAGGTGCGGGCGGCGCAGCGGCCCGGGGGAGACCATGTTGTGCGCCGCCACCTCGGCCTGCGTGACGGCGTTGCCCCAGTGTTCCAGGGACAGCAGCTGGTAGCCGAAGAGCGGGTGCGGGAAGCGGGAGACGTCCCCGGCCACGAAGACGTCGTCGGTGACGATGCCGTACATGGTGAAGGCCCGGCACCCGGCGTCGCACGCCAGCCCGCGCGGGCCCGCCGCCAGGCCGGACTCCGCCAGCCACTCCACGTTGCGGATCGCGCCCAGCGCCACCACGCACACGTCCGCGTCCACCCGGCTGCCGTCGGACAGCTCCGCGCCGGTGAAGTGCCCGTCGCCGAGCAGCCGGGTGACCGTCGCCCCGGTGCGCAGGTCCACGCCGTGGTTGCGCTGCATCACCGCCGCGAGCTTGGACAGCGTCCCGCCGAGCGCGCCGACCAGCGGTGCGGGGCCGCGCTCGGTGACCGTGACCGCGAGGCCCCGTTCCCGGCAGGCCGAGGCGATCTCCGAGCCGGTGAACCCGCCGCCGATCACCAGCACCCGCTCCGGACCCGCGTCGAGGCGCTCCGCGAGCCCCGCGGCGTCCTCGCGGGTGCGCAGGGTGAACACCCCGTCCAGGGCGGCCTCCGCCGGGTTCGGCCAGGGCCGGGCGCGGGTCCCGGTGGCGATCAGCACCCGGTCGTACGGCAGTGACTCCCCGCCGTCGAGCAGCACCCGCCGGGCCAGCGGGTCCAGACTCGTGGCCCGCACCCCGAGCAGCCATTCGGCCTTCGGGTCCTGGCGCATCGGCAGGCCCGTGGAGTCGGCCGGGGCGATGCCCAGCAGCACCTGCTTGGACAGCGGGGGCCGGTCGTAGGGCGGGTGCGGCTCGTCGCCGACGACCGTCAGCGAGCCGGTGAAGCCGTTCGCGCGCAGCGCCTCCGCGGCCCGCAGCCCGGCCAGCGAGGCGCCCACGATCACGATGCGGCCGTCCGTGAACTCACCGTGCACCGCCGCTCACCTCCTCGCCGAGGAGGATGGCCTGCACCGGGCAGGCCGCGGCGGCCTGGCGCACCCGTTCGACCTGGTCGTCGGGGACGGCCGGGGCGTACAGCAGGCCCTCCTCGCCGTGCAGCCGGAACACGTCCGGCGCGAGGAACACACACTGTGCGTAGCCCTGGCAGCGCGTGAGGTCGACAACGGTCCGCATCGTCACCACATCCTCCTCCGCCGTCCCCGTCCCGCCCCGGCGGACCGGGGCACCTGGTCTCACGTCCAGCATGGGGGGAGACCGGCAGGCTCGCACGGGCACACGGGCGGCGGCCCGCGGAAGCGGTTCAACGCACGGCCGGCGCAGGCGGGTTGACGGATCCGGACGAACGCCGACATCTTCCCGGCCCGGCGCGGAAATACCGGTCCAACCAGTTGACCACTGCACAAGCCGCGTCCACCCTGATCGCCATGGCTGAGGGACACATACGGCGCGAGGCGGTCTCCGACCAGCTCTTCGCCCTGCTGCGGGACAGGATTCTCGGGGGCGAGCTGCCGGCCGGCGCCGCGCTCACCCCCGAGCGGGAACTGGCGGCCGGATTCGGGGTGAACCGGCACGCCGTACGGGAGGCCGTCAAACGCCTCCAGCAGGCACGACTGGTCGAGGTCAGCCACGGCGGCCGCACCCAGGTGCTGGACTGGCGCCGCACCGCCGGGCTCGACCTCGCCGTGGGCATCGCCGCGGCCGACACCGGGCCCACCGTGCAGGACATCGCCCGCGACGCCCTGGAGATGCGTGCCTGCATCGGCGCCGACGCGGCCCGGCTGTGCGCCCTGCGCTGCTCCGCGGACACCGCCGCGCGGATCACCGCGGCCGCCGAGCGGCACGCGCGCACCGGCCCCGATCCGACCGAGCTGGACGACACCTATGTCGCCTGGTGGCGGCTGATCATCGAGGGCTCCGGCAACATCGCCTATCTGCTGGCCTTCAACAGCCTGGTGGACGGCATGATCCCGGTCGCGGACGTGCCCGCCGACCTCGGGGCCGCGGAGATCCTCGACGTCGAGGCCCACCGGCGGCTGGCCGCGCACATCGCGGCCCGCGAGGCCGCGGCGGCCGAGGAACTGGCGCGTGAACTGCTGACCCGCAGCGTGCCCGGCGCGCCGCGCGGGTGCGAGGGAGTACGGCGATGATCCCGGCCGTGGTCTACGCGATACCGGCGTTCGTGCTGCTGGTCGCCGTCGAGGCGCTGTCCTACCGCTTCCTGCCGGACGACGACGAGCGCGGCTACGAGCTGCGCGACACCGTCACCAGCATGTCGATGGGCGCCGGCAGCCAGGTGATCGCGGTGCCGTGGAAGGTGGCGACGATCGTGGTGTACGCCGCCGTGTACACCGTGGCCCCCTGGCACCTCTCGCCCGCCTCCGGCTGGACGTGGCTGCTGCTGTTCCTCGGCGACGACCTGGCCTACTACGCCTACCACCGGGCCCACCACCGGGTGCGGGTGCTGTGGGCGAGCCATGTGGTGCACCACTCCAGTCTCCGCTTCAACCTCTCCACCGCCCTGCGCCAGACCTGGACGCCGATGACCGGCCTGCCGTTCTGGCTGCCGCTGGCGCTGCTCGGCGTGCCGCCGTGGATGATCCTGATCGAGCAGGCCGTCAGCCTGGTCTACCAGTTCTTCCTGCACACCGAGCGGGTGGACAAGCTGTGGCGGCCGGTGGAGTGGTTCTTCAACACGCCGTCCCACCACCGGGTCCACCACGGCTCCAACAACGTGTACCTGGACCGCAATTACGGCGGCATCCTCATCGTCTGGGACCGGCTCCTCGGCACCTTCGAACCGGAGGGCGTGCGCGTGGTGTACGGCCTGACGAAGAACATCGGCACCCACAACCCGCTGCGGGTGGCCTTCCACGAGTACGCGGCCGCCTGGCGGGACGTCCGCCGGGCCCGCCGCTGGCGCGACCGCGCGGGGTACCTCTTCGGGCCGCCGGGGTGGGCACCGGGCGTGAAAGGGTAGCCGCGAGGGCGCGGGAAGATCACAGGCGGCCCCGCGCCCCCGGAACCCGGAAGGAACCAGATCATGCACCACATCGCGGCCCGCGACCTGACGGAGAGCACCGGATGAGCGGCACCGAGGCCCCCGTGCTGCTGCGCACCGCCGGCCGGGCCGCCCACATCGTCCTCAACCGGCCCAGGGCGCTCAACGCCCTCGACCACGAGATGGTGCGGCGCATCGACGCGGCGCTCGCCGCCTGGCGGCACGATCCCGGCGTCGAGACGGTGGTCCTCTCCGGCGCCGGGGAGCGCGGGCTGTGCGCGGGCGGCGACATCCGCGCCATCCACGACGACGCCCGGGACGGCGACGGCAGCGCCTCGGCCGCGTTCTGGCGGGACGAGTACCGCCTCAACGCCCGCATCGCCCGTTACCCCAAGCCGTACGTCGCCCTCATGGACGGCATCGTGATGGGCGGCGGTGTCGGCCTCTCCGCGCACGGCGGCGTCCGGATCGTCACCGAGCGCTCGCGGATCGCCATGCCGGAGACGGGCATCGGTTTCGTGCCGGACGTCGGCGGCACCCGTCTGCTCGCGCGGGCCCCCGGCGAACTGGGCACCCATCTGGCGCTGACGGGGGATCGGATCGGCGCGGCCGACGCCGTGCTGTGCGGCCTCGCCGATCACCACGTGCCCTCCGCCGCCCTCGCCGAGCTGGTGGACGACCTGGCGGTGATGCCCGTACCCGACGCCCTCGCCCGGCACGTACGGCCGTCGCCGCCGGGGGAGTTGGCCGAGCAGCGGGAGTGGATCGACGCCTGCTACGCCGCCGGTACGGTCGAGGAGATCATCGGGCGACTGCTCGACCACGGCGGCCCCGAGGCCAAGGAGGCCGCGCAGACGCTGCTCACCCGCTCGCCCCTCGCCCTCAAGGTCACCCTGGCCGCCGTGCGCCGCGCCCGGCGGCTCGGGTCCCTGGAGGCCGTCCTCGACCAGGAGTTCCGGGTCTCCTGCGCCGCCCTGGGCAGTCACGACCTCATCGAGGGCGTGCGCGCGCGGATCATCGACAAGGACCGCGACCCCCGCTGGTCGCCGGCGACGCTCGCCGAGGTCGCCGACGCCGACGTGGAGCGCTTCTTCGCTCCGCTCGGCGAGGATGAACTCGGTCTGGCCGCAGGGGAGTAGGGAGCCTGCGCACCGGGGCGGGACATCACGTCCGGCGGGGGCGGTCCCGCTCCCCGCCGGGCGACGCGGCACGGCCGGCCGGAAGGTCCCGCGCCGGATCGACGACCCAGTGGTTGGTCGCGAGGACGCGGTCGGCGAAGGCGGTGCGGGTCCGGCCGAGCAACCGGAAGCCGGCCGAGCGGCAGATGCCGTTCGACGCGGCGTTGCCGATCGCCGGGAAGGCGTGCACGAGGCCCCAGCGGTCCTGGTCGCGGGCCTGCTCCAGCAGGGCGCGGACGGCGCGCTTGCCCAGCCCCCGGCCCTGGAACTCGGGCAGGACCATCCACCCGATCTCCGACATCGGCTCGTCACCGCCGTCATGGGCCCACAGGGTCACCGTCCCCGCCACCACGTCGGGCCGGTCCGGATCGGGCACGATCATCTTCAGCCACGCGCGGTCCGCCGCGGCCTCCTCGGCGTCCCGGCGCACCTTGTCCGCCATCCCCGCCCGTGGCAGCGGCCCGCCGAGGTCGGCCATCATGACCGGATCGCACCGCATGCGGACGTAGGCGTCGACGTCGTCCGGAGCGACGTCGCGCAGCCACACGGTGCCCTCCCGGTTCAGACCCGGTCCAGCGGGCGGTGCGGACCCTCGGGGAGTTCCACCTTCACCGGGTCGCCGGGGCGGACCACCCCGCCCGCCTTGACGACACTCATGATCCCGGCCCGGCGTACGACGTTGCCGAGCTCGTCGCGGCCGACCACCTGCTTGAGCAGGCCGTCCTGGAAGTGGTCGATCTGCAGGCAGGGGTTGCGCAGGCCGGTCACCTCGACCACCGCCTCCGCGCCGAGGTGCAGCAGGGTCCCCACCGGCAGGCCGAGCAGGTCGATGCCGCGGGTCGTGACGTTCTCGCCGAGTTCGCCCGGTGCGACCTCGAAGCCCGCCGCGCGCACCTCGTCGAAGAGTTCCTCGTGGATGAGGTGGACCTGGCGCAGGTTCGGCTGCGTCGGGTCCTGGGCCACGCGCGAGCGGTGCTTGACCGTGACACCCGCGTGCACGTCGCCCTCGACGCCCAGCCCGGCGAGCAGGGTGATGCTCGCCCGGTTCGGCTTGGTGAACGAGTACGTGCCGTTGCTGCTGACCGCCGTCACCAATGCGCTCATGCGCGATCCTCTCGCCGAAGTCCTTCACGAGCCTAACGGATGCCGCGATCCGCGACGGCGTCCATCCCGGGCACCGGCCGGCGCACACAACTCCCCCAAGAACGAGGACAAGAGCGAACCGGCCACAGGGGCATCAATTCTTGCCACTGCACCTGTGGTCCGCCCGGTCACTCTTGTCTCGCCCTTCACAGGATGGCAGTCTGACGTTCGCCGATCGGGCGAGCACCTCGTAATCCGATCCGTCTGGGTATGACGGGTCTTTGCGCTCGTCGGCAGTGGCCGTGACAGGAGACGGACGACGTACTCGGCGGGTGGGCTGCCGGGCAGTGATTCCGAATCAGTACGTCAGGTGATTCGGTCAGGATGACTCAACGAGGGCAGTCACAGTGCAATCATGGGTATTCCGGCAGTCGCGCCTTCACTCGGGTGCCGTTTCTCGGCGTCACGAGCAACAGCTTTGACCTCTACGTGGTGAGCCACTCCCCGGCCGGTCCCTGCGGGCTCTGACCGGCCTTCTCCCGAGCGCCGCCGACCCCGGCCGCGCTGACCGGCGCCGCCGTATGCGCGCGCCACATCACCCCATCCCTCCCCCCTTTCGTGTGCCCGGACCGCCGATCCGACGACGGCGCTGTCCACCGGCCCTTTCCATCCGCCCTGCCGAGGAGGCGAAATGCCCCATGAGCGCGGAGCGCCCACTGCGCGCGCCGTCACAGACTTTCTGCTTTCTCGCGTCGTCGAACTGCTGGACGTGTCCAAGGATTCGGTGGACCGCTGGGCCCCCATGCACCAGTACGGCCTGGAGTCGGTGAAAGCCGCGGCGCTCGCCGCCTCGCTCTCCGAATTCCTCGGCTGGAAGGTCCCCGTCACCTGGATGTGGCAGTACCCGACCATCGACGAACTGAGCCGTGCGCTCGTCGACGGTCCCCGGACCGCGCAGACCACCGCACCGGTCACCGACCGCCGGACGGCGGCGCGGGAACCCGTCGCGATCGTCGGCATCGGCTGCCGGTTCCCGGGCGGCCCCGACCCGGACGCGTTCTGGCGGCTGCTGACCGAGGGCCGCGACGCCGTCGGACCGGTGCCGGCCGAGCGCCGCGCACTCCTGCGCGACAGCGTGCGCTGGGGCGGATTCATCGACGGCATCGACCGGTTCGACCCGCTGTTCTTCGGCATCTCGCCCCGGGAAGCCGTCCAGATGGACCCGCAGCAGCGGCTGGTGCTCGAGCTGGCCTGGGAGGCGCTGGAGGACGCCGGGATCGCGCCCCGGGGCCTCGTCGGCAGCGACACCGGCGTGTTCATGGCCTCCTGCTGGGGCGACTACGCGGCACTCGCGCACTACCGCGGCCCCGACAGCCAGATCACCCCGCACACCGCGACCGGCATGCACGACGGCATCATCGCCAACCGCGTCTCCTACGTCCTCGGCCTCCAGGGCCCGAGCATGGCCATCGACGCCGCCTGCGCCGGATCGCTGGTCTCCGTGCACCTGGGCTGCCAGTCGATCTGGATGGGCGAAAGCGAACTGGTGCTGGCCGGCGGGGTCAACCTGAGCTTCGTCTCCGACTACTACACCGCCATGGACCGGATGGGCGCGCTCGCCCCGGACGGCCGCTGCAAGACCTTCGACGCCCGCGCCGACGGCTACGTCCGCGGTGAGGGCGCCGGCGTCGTCGTACTCGCCCCGCTGAGCGTCGCGCTCGAACGCGAACTGCCGGTGTACTGCCTGATCAAGGGCAGCTCGGCCAACAACGACGGCGCCTCCAACGGCATGACCGCGCCCAACCCGCAGGCGCAGGAGCTGATGCTCCGCACCGCCTACCGGCGGGCCGGCGTCGCGCCGTCCCTCGTGGACTACATCGAGTGCCACGGCTCCGCGACCCCGCTCGGCGACCCCATCGAGGTCAACGCCATCGGCGCGGTCCTCGGCGGTGACCGCCCGGTGCCGCTGCGGCTCGGTTCCGTGAAGTCCAACGTCGGCCACCTGGAGGCCGCGGCCGGCATCGTCGGCCTGGTCAAGCTCGCGCTGTCGATCCGCAACGGCGTGCTGCCCCCGAGCCTGCACTACGCCACCCCCAACCCGCAGATCCTCTTCGACGAGTACGGTCTCACCGTCCAGGACCGGCTGACGCCGTGGCCGCGACGGTCCGACGCGCGCCGCGGGGGAGTCAGCTCGTTCGGCTTCGGCGGCGCCATCTGCCACGTCGTCGCCGAGGAACTGCCGCGCCCCGAGGGCTCCCTCGTCCTGCTGGCCGAGGACTCGCCGCAGGCGCTGGCTGAGCGCGCCCGGGCCCTGCGCGACGAACACGACCTGCGCGCCATCAGCGGCCGGCCGCCCGGCGACGGCGGTTTCCGGCTCGCGGCCGCCGCCCGCGACATGACCGAGCTGAGGGCACAGCTGGACGCCTTCGCCGACGGCACGGCGGCGCCCGGGCTGAGCGTCGGCGAGCGGGGCGAACGAGGGCCCCGGGTGGCGTTCCTGTTCTCCGGAAACGGCTCGCAGTGGGTCGGCATGGGCAGGCAACTGCTCGCCGGAATGCCGGTGTTCCGCCGCTCCATGATGCGCTGCGACAAACGGATGCGGGAGCTGCTGGGCTTCTCGCTGGTCGACCAGCTGCTGGCGCCCGACGGCCGGCTCGACGACATGGACGTCTTCCAGCCGCTGCTGTTCTCCATGCAGGTCGCGCTGGCCGACGCCTGGCGCTCGCTGGGCGTGGAGCCCGACGTCGTCGTGGGACAGAGCGTCGGCGAGTTCGCCGCCTCCCACATCGCCGGGGCACTCGACTTCGAGGACGCCTCCCGGCTGGCCGCCTGCCACGGCCGGCTCCTCCAGCAGCTGGCCGTCGGACGCGGCGAGGGCATCGTGGTCACCACCGGCGCCGACGCCGTCAGGCGGTATCTGACCGGACAGCTCACGGTGTCCGGCCACAACGGCCCGAACTCCACGCTGGTCACCGGCACCCCGCAGGAGATCGACGACCTCGTCCAGCGGCTCACCGAGGAGGGCCTGACGACCCACCGGGTGCGGATGGGCCACGCCCCGCACTCCCCGCTGGTCGACCACGTCCTCGCCCCGCTCAAGGCCGAACTCGCCGGCCTCACGCCCCGGACCACCCGGATCCCGATGATCTCCACGGTCACCGGCGAACGCGTCGACGGCGCCGAACTCGGGCCGCAGTACTGGGCGGACAACCTGCGCCGGGAGATCCGGGTCGTCGACGCCCTGACGACCCTGCGCGACCACGACATCGACGCGGTGATCGAACTCAGCCCGCACCCCGTGCTGCTCAAGTCGGTGACGGAGATCCTCGGTGCCACCACCCTGCCCTCGCTGCGCCGCGGCACCGACGAGGCCTGGACCCTGCTGGGCTCGCTCGGCGCGCTGTTCGCCGCCGGGCACCCCGTCACCGCGAGCCCGTTCCTCGCGGGCGACCGGGGACGCCACGTCACCCCCCGAAAGGGCGCCCCCGCGACCGACGAACGGCCGCACCTCGTGCCGGTCACGGCGCACTCGGCCGCCGCGCTGGCCGACACCTGCCGGGAACTGTCCAACCACGTCGAACGCGACCCGGGCCTGCGGGTGTCCGACCTCGCCTACACCCTCGCGACCAGGCGCTCCCCGCAGAACCACCGGGTGGCGCTGTTCGCCCGCAACCGGCAGGAGGTCCTGGACGGCCTCGCCCGGGTCGCCGCCGGCCGGCCGCACCCGGACGTCGTCACCGGCACGGTCACCGGCACCGGCGACCGGCGAGTGGTGCTGGTGTTCTCCGGCGGCGGCACCCACTGGGTCGGCATGGGCCGCGAACTCATGCGCACCCACGAGGGGTTCCGCACCTGGATGCAGGCCTGCGACACCGCCGTACGCGCGGCCGGCGGCTGCTCCGTCCTCGAACAGCTCGACGCGCCGCAGGAGTCGGCCCGGTTCGAGGAGATGGACTTCCAGCAGCCCGTCCTGTTCGCCCTCCAGGTCTCGCTGGCCAAGGTCTGGCTCGGGCTCGGGGTACAACCGGCCGCCGTCGTCGGGCACAGCCTCGGGGAGGTCGCGGCCGCGTGCGTGGCCGGGGCGCTGTCCCTGGAGGACGCCGCCCGCGTCGTGGTCGCCCGCTCGCACCTGCTCGAACACAAGGCGGCCCCCGGCGCGATGATCTCGGTCGACCTGCCCGAGCGCGAACTGCTGCCGTGGCTCGTCCCCTACGCGAAACACGCCGCGATCGCCGTGGTCAACAGCCCCACCAGCGCGGCCGTCTCCGGCTCGCCCGAAGCCGTCCGCGCCCTGGAGGACGAACTGCGGCGGGCGGGGGTCTCCACCCGGAACATCCGGGTCGAACGACCGGTGCACAGCCCCGGCATGGACCCGCTGATCGAGCCGCTGCGCGAACGCATCGCCGGCATCACCCCGGCCGCGGGCACCATCGACTTCCACTCCACCGCCCTGGCCGACACGGTGAACCCGGTCGTCGACGTCGACTACTGGGTGCACAACCTGCGCAACCAGGTCCGGTTCGCCGAGACGATCGGCGCGCTGGTCGCGGACGGCGTCGGCACCTTCGTGGAGATCGGCCCGCACGAGACGCTGCGCGGCGCCGTCGAGGAGATCGCGCTGAGCCGCGGCACCCCCGTGCACGCGGTCAACTCCCTGCGGCGCGGCGAAAGCGACCTGCGCTGCCTGCTGGGGGCCGCCGCGTCGCTGTTCGTCAGGGGCGTCCCGCTGACCTTCGACTCGCTGTTCGACGACGACGTCGAGGTCGTGGAGACCCCGCTCGTGCAGTGGCAGAAGGAACGTTTCTGGCTGGACGTGGAGCCCCGCGCCGACGCCGCGACCGCGGCGGTCGCGGCACCGGCCCCGGCAGCCGCGACGCAGCCCGCGGACACGCCCGCGACCGCCCCCGCCGACACCAGGTCGCCCGAGGAGGTCCTCGTCGGCGAGATCGCCGACGTGCTCGGCGTCGACGAGCACCGGCTGGACGCGGACTCGCGACTGCGCGACTTCGGCCTCGACTCGATGCTGGCGATCCGCCTGGTCAACAAGGTGCAGTCGCTGTTCGGACAGCGGGTGTCACCGGTGGTGTTCCTCGACGGCCGCACCATCGGGGAGATCGTCGCCCACCTCACCGAGGCCACGCGGGAACCGGCCGCGACCGCGGCGGCCGAGCCGCCCCCGCCCGCCCCGGCCGCTCCCGCCGCTCGGCCGGAACCGGCGCCCGGGCCCGGGCGCGCGGCGGCCCTGCCCGACGGTCTGTCCGAGATCGACGCCGGGGAACTGGTCGAGGAACTGGCCGCGCGGGGCCTGCTGGAACCCACCGACGCCCCGGCACTCGACCAGCTGCGCGCCGGCGGCCTCGGCTTCCGCATCGCCCCGGCCTCGCACGGCCAGGCCTCCCTGTGGTTCATGCAGCAGATCGCGCCGGACGCCGTGCCCTACAACTTCATGGTGGCCGCCCGGATCCGCACCGCGGTGGACGAACAGGCCCTGGAAGGCGCCGTGTCGGCCGTGATCGAGCGGCATCCCGCGCTGCGCACCGTCTTCGTGGAGGCGGGCGGCAGCCCCTACCAGGTCATCCTCGACGAACCGGAGTACGAGTTCGTCGTCCTGGACGGCACGGACCTGGACGAGGAAGAGGCCCGCGAGGAACTGGCCGTCCAGGGCCACCTGCCCATGGACCTGGACAACGGGCCACTGGTGCGCGTGGTGCTGCTCACCCGCGGCCCGGCCGACCACTACCTGCTGGTCCTGGTGCACCACATCGCCTCGGACGCGGCCTCGGCCGACGTGATGATCCGCGAACTCCAGGAGTTCTACGCGGGCGCCGACCCCGCCGGCCGCGAACCGGCCGCCCCCTACACGGAGTTCGTGGAGTGGGAAAGGCAGTGGCTGGCCGGCCCGGCCGCCGACGCGGCCCTCGACTGGTGGGCCGAGCGGCTGGCCGACCCGCCCGCCCGCCTCGACCTGTCCCCCGGACAGCGCCCGCCCGGCGTCACCTACGAGGGCCGCGACCTCACCTTCCGCTGGAGCGCCGAAGAGACCCGCGTGCTCAGGGAGTTCGCGGTGCGCGAGGGCGTGTCGATCAGCACCGTGGCGCTGGCCGGCTTCTTCGCCACCCTCAACCGCGCGGCCGGCGTCGAGGACTCCGTGCTCGCCACCGCCATCGCCCAACGCGGCGAGCCCGGCTGGGAGTCGGCCATCGGCTATTACCTGAACACGGTGCTGGTGCGCGCGAAACCGGCGGCCGACCGCTCCTTCCGGGAGCTGCTGCACGAGGTCCACGCCTTCTCCCTCGGCCTGCTGGAGCACATGAACTACCCCCTCGACCTGCTGGCCTCCGCCCTGAAGCCACCGCGGACCGAGGGCCGCTCCCCGTGGTTCGACGTGGTGCTCAACTGGCTGTCCTCGGACGCCTTCCCGCGCTCCGTCAAGCTCTTCCACGGCATCGGCGACACCATCGCACCCGACGGCGCCCTGCCGCTCGAACCGCTGCCCGTCCGCAGGCACCTCGCCAAGTTCGACCTGGAGATCTCGATGGCCGAGATCTCCGGCGAAGTCGTCGGCCATGTCCAGTACAAACCGAGCTACCTGGAGAAGCAGACCGTGACGGCACTGCTCAGCCTCTACCGCACCGTGCTCTTCGACTCGATCGCCCGACCCGACCTGGCACTGGACGCCATCGCGCCGGCCGGCCTCCCCGAGGGGACGGACCAGTGACCCAGACCCTGTACGCGCAGTTCGCCGAACAGGCCGCCCGGACCCCGGACGCCACCGCGGTCTACGCCGACGCCGGTGTCCTGACCTACCGCGAGCTGGACGAGCGGTCCCGCCGGCTCGCCGAACGGCTCACCGCCGAGGGCGCCGGTCCCGGCATCCCGGTCGGTGTCTGCGTCGAGCGCACGCCCGATCTGCTCGCCGGCATCCTGGCCGTCCTGCGCACCGGCTCCTGCTACGTCCCCCTGGACCCCCGGTACCCCGCCGAGCGGCTGGCCTTCATGGTCCGGGACAGCGGAACCCGCCTGCTGCTGACCACGCCCGCCTCCCGTGCCAACTGCCCGGCCGGACCGACCACGGTGGTGCTGGACGGGACCGTGACGACCGAGCCCGGCGAGAAGCCCGTACCGGTCGTGCCCGGCGACACCGCCTACGTGATCTACACCTCGGGCTCCACCGGGCGGCCCAAGGGCGTGGCCGTACGGCACGGCGGCTGCGTCGCCATGCTGGCCGCGATGGACCGCGTCCTGGCCGGCTGCGACCTCAGCGGTGTCTCCGCGGCCAGCTCCATCTGCTTCGACATGTCCGTGATGGAGATCTTCCCCGCGCTGTGCCGCGGCGGCGCCGTCGTGCTCGTGGAGAGCGCCGTCCACCTCCCCGAGAGTCCGCACGTCGACCGCATCACCCATCTGCACGCCATCCCCTCCGTGATGAACACCCTGCTCGACGCCGGCGGTCTGCCCCCGAACCTGCGCACGGTCGTGTTCGGCGGCGAACCCCTGCGGCGCAAGCTGGTCGACCGGGTGTACCAGGAGACCGGCGCCGACCGGGTCTTCAACGCCTACGGCCCCACCGAGGGGACCGTGTTCTGCACCTTCGGGCCGGTGCCGAAGGACGGCACCGACGAGCCCACCATCGGCCCGCCCACCGACGGCGCCCGGGTCTACGTGCTCGACGAGAACCTGAAGCCGCTGCCGGCCGGCGTGCCCGGCGAGCTGTACCTCGGCGGCGCCGGCCTCACCCACGGCTACGTCAACCGGCCGCGCACCACCGCCGAACGGTTCGTCCCCGACCCGTTCCGCGACGGCGAGCGCATGTACCGCACCGGCGACGTCGTCCGGCTGACCGACAGCGGCGAACTCGAGTTCGTCGGCCGCAGCGACAACCAGGTCAAGGTGCGCGGCCACCGCATCGAACTGGAGGAGGTCGAGGCCCGCCTCACCGGCTGCCCCGAGGTCCGGGAGGCCGCCGCCGTCGTACGCGGCCGCAGGCTCCTCGGCTACGTCGTGCCCGAGGGCGAGGCGCCCGACGGCGTCCGGGTGGACGCCGCGTTCCAGGCCACCGTCACCGGCAAGCTCGCCACCGAGCTGCCCGACTACATGATCCCCTCGGCGATCGTCCTGCTGCCCGCGCTTCCGCTGACGCCGGGCGGCAAGCTCGACCGCGCCGCGCTGCCCGAGCCGCCGGCCGCCGGCACCGGGCGCCCGGTGACGCCCGCCGGCACCCCGACCGAGGTGGCGCTGGCGGAGATCTGGGGCCAGCTGCTCGACCTCGAACCGGCGAGCATCGACGTCCGGGCCGCCTTCTACGACCTCGGCGGCGACTCGCTGCTGCTGGTCCGGCTGGCCCGGCTGATGACCCGGCGCTTCGACCGCCGGGTCCGCGTGCCCGACCTGTTCAGCTTCCGTGACATCCACTCGCTCGGCCGCTGGCTGGACGACGACAGCGGCGCCACCCCCGAGGCCGTGCAGTCGGCCCGCCGCAGGGCCACCGTACGCCGCGCCGCGCTGCGCGGCCGCGCCGCCTCCGGCGGCAACTGAGTCATCCCCCGGAGTCACCCCCGACCCGACCCGAGCAGGAGCCTTTCATGTCCGACAGTCCAGAGCAGGACTACGACCCGGGCGACGTGGCCGTCATCGGCATCTCGTGCCGGGCCCCCGGCGCCCGCACCAAGGAACAGTTCTGGGACAACCTCGTGCACGGCAGGGAGTCCGTGACGTTCCTCGCCAAGGACGAGATCACGGTCGACGAGACCCTGATCAACAACCCCTACTACGTGCGGGCCTGCGGCACGCTCGACGGGTACGACGCGTTCGATCCGTCGGTGTTCGGCATCAGCGACCGGATGGCCGCCGTGATGACCCCGGAGAACCGGCTGTTCGTGGAGAGCGCCTGGGAGGCGCTGGAGGACGGCGGCTACGACCCCGACCGGATCGCGGGCGAGGTGGGCATCTACGGCGCCAACAACCCGCAGACCGCCGCCCTGTACAGCTCCCCGCCGGACCGGGTGTCGGTCGGGCCCGAGGCGATCGAGCACGGCCTGGCGTGGTCGCCGGACACCATGACCTCCAACGCCCTCTACTACATCGGGCTGACCGGCGAGGCCGTCACCGTCACCACCGCCTGCGCCGGCTTCCACTACGCGGTGCACCTGGCCTGCCAGTCGCTGCTGCTCGGCCAGACCGACCTGGCGATCGCCGGCGGCGCCATGGTCCGGCTGCCGCAGCCCCGGGGCCATCTGTGGGAGGAGGGCCGCATCCTGTCCCGGGACGGCCACTGCCGCCCCTTCGACGCGGGCGGCACCGGCGCCGCCCTGTCCAGCGGCGTCGCCACCCTGCTGCTCAAGCCGCTGGCCGAGGCCGTCGCCGACCGCGACCACATCTACGCCGTGATCAAGGGCTCGGCCATCAACAACAACGGCGTCAGCGCGATGGCCTACGGACTGGCCCAGCCCGAGCGGCTCAGCGCCTGCATCGCGGGCGCCATGCAGGTCGGCGGGGTCACCCCGGAGACCGTCTCCATGTACGAGGCCAACGGTCTCGGACTGCCGATGACCGACCAGCTCGAAGTGCACGCGGTGAGCATGGCGTTCGGCAAGCAGACCGGTACCTGCTCGATCGGCTCGGTCAAGAGCAACGTCGGCCACGGCGGCGTCGTCGCGGGCGGCTTCGGCGCCGTGAAGGCCGCGCTGGCCCTGTACCACCGGACGCTGGCGCCGACGATCAACCTGACCGACGTCGACCCGGACATCGACTTCCCCAGCACCCCGTTCGTGCCGCAGCTGGAGGCGGCGGACTGGGAACCGGAGGCCGGCGTCCGCCGCGCGGGCATCACCGCGATCGGCGGCGGCGGATACAACGCGCACCTGGTCCTGGAGGAGCCGCCGGCCCCCGCCGAGCGGGCCCCCGAGACCGCCGGGCCGCGCCTGGCCACCCTGTCCGCCCTGGACGACGAGGCACTGGCCGACCGGCGCGCCCGGCTGCGGGACTGGCTGGTCGCCAACCCCGAACTGCGCCTGGACGACGTGTGCTTCAGCCTCAACCTGGGCCGCCGCGCGATGGCGCGCCGGTGGGCGGCCGTGGTCCGCAGCCGCGAGGAACTGATCGAGGCGCTGTCCGCCGACGCGCCCCGCGGCCTGGTCACCACGACCGCCGCCGCGCCCCGGGTGGACGAGGACTCCCTGCGCCACGACGACCGCGGGATCGTGCCGTCCGGCCAGGAGGCACCGGCCCTGTTCGACGTCGCCGCTGCCTGGGTGACCGGCCGCCGGGTGGACTTCGACGCCCTGCACCGAGGCGAGAGCAGCCACCGGGTGCCGCTGCCCACCTACCCGTTCCGGCCGCGCCGATTCTGGCGGACGAACTGGTGAGCGTGCGCGCGCCGGCCCCGAAGACCGTCGACCTCGGAGACCCCGGCACCTTCGCGGACCACGACCTCGACGAGTTCTGGCGCACCCTGCGGGACACCGCGCCGGTGCACTGGAACCCACCGGCCGACGGCCGCCCGGGGTTCTGGGTGGTCTCCCGCTACGACGACATCATGGCCGCCTACCGGGACGACGAGCACTTCACGTCCGAGCGCGGCAACGTGCTCGTCACCCTGCTGGGCGGCGGGGACGCCGGGGCCGGCCGGATGCTGGCCGTCACCGACGGGCACCGGCACCACGAGCTGCGCAAGATCCTCCAGCGGGTGCTGTCGCCGCGGGTGCTCAGCGACGTCGCGGCGGCGGTGCGGGCCAACACCCGGCAGCTGATCCGCGAGGCGGTCGACAGCGGTGGCTGCGACTTCGCCGAGCAGATCGCCGGCCGCATCCCGATGACCACGATCTCCAACCTGCTCGGCGTGCCCGAGCGGGACCGGGACTACCTGCTCGAACAGACCAAGGCCGCACTGTCGGCCGACACCGAGGACGTCGACGAGGTCGACTCCGAGATGGCCCGCAACGAGATCCTGCTGTACTTCATGGACATGGTCGAGGAGCGGCGCGAGACGCCCGGCGACGACGTGATCAGCATGCTGATCGCCAGCTCCATCGACGGCGTGCCGCTGTCCGACGAGGACATCGTGCTCAACTGCTACAGCCTGATCATCGGCGGCGACGAGACCAGCCGGCTGACGATGATCGACGGCGTGCACACCCTCGCGG
The DNA here is from genome assembly GCF_051980735.1 of Streptomyces sp. SCPE 10. Classification (NCBI taxonomy): domain Bacteria; kingdom Bacillati; phylum Actinomycetota; class Actinomycetes; order Kitasatosporales; family Streptomycetaceae; genus Streptomyces; species Streptomyces sp. SCPE 10. The sequence goes on from NZ_CP197069.1 coordinate 6,781,340, forward strand.
CCCGCCCGGACCAGTGGCGGCGGCTCAAGCACGGCGAGGTCGCGATCGACACCGCCGTGGACGAGGTGCTGCGCTGGGCGTCGCCCACCATGCACTTCGGGCGCACGGTCGTCCGCGAGACCGAACTGCACGGCGTACCGCTGCGACCGGGCGAGATCGTCACGCTCTGGCACGCCTCCGGCAACCGCGACGAGCGGGTCTTCGACCGGCCCGGCGAGTACGACCTGGGCCGCACCCCCAACAAGCACCTGGCCTTCGGCTACGGGCCGCACTTCTGCCTCGGCTCCTACCTGGCCAAGGTGGAGATCGCCGAACTCCTCATGGCGTTGCGGGACTTCACCACCGGGTTCGAGCAGACCGGCGAGGCGCTGCGCATCCGGTCCAACTTCCTGACCGGGTTCTCCACGCTGCCGGTGCGGTTCCGGCCCGACGACTCCGGAATGAAAGAGGTCGACCGATGAGCGGCAATCCCTTCGACGGCGGCGAGGGCGACTGGCTGGTCGTGGCGAACGACGCCGGACAGCACGCGTTGTGGCGGCCGTACCTGGAACTGCCGAAGGGCTGGCGGACCGTCCACCGCGCCACCCGCCGAGACGACGCCCTCGACTACGCCGAACAGAACTTCACGGCTCCGGTGGACACGCCGACGGCCTGAACAGGTACCCGACCAGCGAGCGCCGGGAGCGCGAGTGAACATCTACATTTCAGGGCAGGGAGCGTTCGCGGTGCAGGTCGCGGACGCCCTGTGGGACGAAGGACACCGGATCGCGGGCGTGGCCGCCCCCCGGCTGCGCAAGGGGCACTGCGACGAGAGCAACGCGATGTCCTGGGACCGGCTGCGCTCCTGGGCGTACCCCAGGAGCGTCCCGTGGACCGACTCGGCCGAACTACGCGCGATGCACGTGCCGGACGGGGTGGACATCATCGTCGCCGCGCACTCGCACGCCTTCATCGGCCGCCGGACGCGCGCCCGCGCCGCGGTCGCGGCCATCGGCTACCATCCCAGCCTGCTGCCCCTGCACCGGGGGCGGGACGCGATCCGCTGGACGATCCGCGACGGGGACAAGGTGACCGGCGGCAGCGTCTACCACCTCACGGAGCGCACCGACGGCGGCCCGATCGCCGCGCAGGAGCACCTGTTCGTGCCCCCGGGCTCGACCCCGCAGAGCCTGTGGCGCGAACATCTGGCCCCGCTCGGGGTGCGGTTGCTGGTGCGGGTGGTCGCCGACCTCGCCGAGGGCCGGCGCATCGAGGTCCCCCAGGACGAGAAGCTGGCGACCTGGGAGCCCGCGATGGACGCCAAACCGCTGTTCAAACCCGAACTCATCGCGCTGCCCGGAACGGCGCTCGTCGACGGCAGCAAGTGGGCCCTGCACGCCCGGTGAGCCGATGGCGTCCGCCCTGTTCACAAGGGGCGTGCGCGGCGAACTACACGTCGTTTCCGGCCAGTTGGGAAACAATCGATTGACCTGGGCGGGGCGCGGTGATCGGCTTGTGGGGTTCGTACGCAACCCGCCTGGGGAGAGGAAGCAACACCGCCATGCACAACGGATCATCACGGGGACGGGCCCGCCCGGCCACGGACGGCCGGCAGCCGGGCTCCGGCGGCCGGCGCCCGTCGGACGGCCGCGGCGTGTTCCCCGGCAGGCCCGCATGACCAGCGTCGCGACGACGTCGCAGCAGAGGTCGGGCCTGGCGCTCGGAGTGCTGGCCGGGGCGCTCGCACTGGATCTGAGCGGAATGGCCGTACTGAACGCGGCCCTGCCGTCGGTCGGCGCGCGCTTCGGCCTGGCCGACACCACCCTCCAGTGGGTGATGACGGCCTACTCCGTCACGTTCGCCGGCTTCCTGCTGGTGGGCGGCCGGCTGGCCGATGTGTTCGGCAGACGGCGGGTGTTCGAGGCCGGGGTCGCCCTGTTCACGGCGGCCGCGCTGGTCGGGGCCCTGGCTCCGGACGGTGCGGTGCTGCTCGGCGCGCGGGGTGTCCAGGGCATCGGCGCGGCCCTGTCGGGCCCGGCCGCCCTCGCCCTGCTGACCGAGGTGTTCCCGGAGGGGCCACAGCGGGGCCGCGCGCTCGGCGTGTACGCCGCGGTCGGCGCGGCCAGCTTCAGTGGCGGCATGCTGCTGGGCGGCGTGCTGACCGAGTTCTTCGGCTGGCGGTCGGTGCTGTGGTTCTCCGTGCTGCTCGGCGTGCTCGTGCTCGCGGTCACCCGGGCCGGACTGCCCGACGGAACGGGCCGCAGGGGCCCGGTGGACATGGCCGGCGCGGTCTTCGGCACCCTCGGCCTCGCACTGCTCGTCGTCGGCGTGAGCCTCGGCGGGACGTGGGCCTGGGCCCTGGTGGCCGGTGCGGTGCTCTTCCTGGTGCTCTTCGTGGTCCGCGAACGCGGCACCGCCGACCCGCTGCTGCCGCTCGGGGTGTTCCGGATCCCGTCGGTACGGCTGGCGACCGCGGCGGCGTTCCTCCAGTACACGGCGTCGGTCGGGATCGTGTTCTTCGCGCCCCTGTACCTCCAGGGGATGCTGGGGTACTCCCCGGTCGAGTCGGGTCTGTCCCTGGTGCCGATGTCGCTGACGGTGTTCCTCACCGCCAGCTTCGTCACCGGACGGCTGCTGACCAGGTTCAGCCCGCGGACCCTGATGGTCACCGGGCTGGTGCTGATCGGCGCGGGCACGGCGCTGTGGATCACCACTCCGCACCACGGCGACTACCTGCTGCACGTGATGCCCGGACTGGTGATCAGCGGCCTCGGTCAGGGCCTGAACTTCCCGGCGATGACCACGGCCGGCCTGGGCGGCGTGCCGCCGCACCAGCACGCCGTCGCCGGCGCGGTGAACGTCGTCGCCCAGCAGATCGGCTCCAGCGCCGGAGTCGCGGCCCTGGTCCTGGTCGCGGCGACCGCCGACGACCGGCTGTCGGGCTACCACCTGGCCTATCTCGTGGCCGGCATAGCGTGCGTGGTCGGTGCCGCGGGCGTCGCCTCGGCCCGGCGGAGCTGACCGCCCGCGACCTGGGCGAGGCGGGCGGGAACCGGCGGCCGGGCACGGCCGCCGGCCCGTCCGCCCACCGGCCCCGCCCTCGGCCGGCCCGCCGAGGGGCGCGGCTCCGGCCCTCGGGGAGTGTCCGAACGGACATCAGCGGTAGCCGCTGACGTGGCACGCTCGGCCCCATCCTCGATCACTCCTCGGCGGTCGACCCTCGCAGTGGGCCGGAGGCCAGGACTCTGGTGACGAAGTCCGCCAACTGTGCCCGCATCCTCTCCCGCGGAATACGCTCTTCTCCGGTCAGGTACTCGACGAGGTCGGCTCGTGTGGCGGCGAGCAGGGCATGGGCGGTGAAGTCGCTGTCGGTCAGGCCGGGGATCTGCTCCAGTACGGCTCGGAGCAGGCTGTGCCACCGTTCGTAGTGCTCCGCCCGGTACGGGCTGCTGCTCCCGCCTTCCTCCAGGGCCAGCGCGAGGCGCCGGTTGTCGAGTTTGAAGCACAGGACCGCATCCAGCAGGGCTGGTACGCGATCGTGCGGTGGGGCGGCGGGCCCCAGGGGTGGCGGGCCGGTCTCGACGGCCTGCCTGATCGGTTCGAGCCGTGCCTCGTACAGCGCGCGGAGCAGCCCGGCGCGATCGCCGAAGGCCCGGAAGAGTGTGCCCTTGCCGACGCCGGCCGCAGCCGCGACGTCGGCCATGGTGACGTCTTCGGGACTCTCGCGGCGGGTAAAGAGGGCGTCGGCGGCCGCGAGAACGGCCTCCCGGTTCCGGATGGCGTCCTTACGAGACGACTGGCGTTCGGGCATGTCGCTCCTCCCCTTTGCAAAACGGACCCGTGGTCCATATTGTTGAAGCGGACCCAGGGTCCGGATTCTATGACTGGAGGATACCCATGTCCGTACCGACCTCCCCGGCGGATCTGTACCGCTACAGCCTGCGACTGCTGCTCGACAAGGACATTCCCGCGTGGGTCGACCTGTGGGCCGAGGACGGCCTCATGGAGTTCCCCTTCGCCCCCGACGGCTGGCCCCGGCGTCTGGAGGGCAAGGAGGCCGTCGCCGCCTACATGCGCCACTACCCCGACCACATCGACCTGCACGACTTCCCCGACCTGCGGATCCACGAGACCACCGATCCGGCGACCATCGTGGTGGAGATGCGCGGTGTCGGCCGCCTGGTGGAGAGCGACGCTCCCTTCGACATGACGTACATCGCCGTCGTGACCGTCCGGGACGGGCACATCACCTCCTACCGCGACTACTGGAACCCCCTCGCCGTCCAGGAGCCCGGCGCCGACTTCGCCGGGAGCAGCCGATGAACCCCGCCGGCACCACTCTCGTCATCGGCGCCACCGGCACCACCGGAAGCCGCACCGTCGCACAGCTGACGGCCGCGGGGCACCGCGTCAAAGCCGCCAGCCGCCGGGCCACCCCGGTCGCCGGCACCGAGCCGGTCCCCTTCGACTGGTACGACCCCGCCACCCACGCGGCCGCCCTCGACGGCGTCGACCGCGTCTACCTCATACCGCCCCTGGGTGACTCCGACCCCGCCGCGATCATGCTGCCGTTCCTCCATCGGGCCCGCACGGCCGGCGTGCACCGCGCGGTACTGCTGAGCTCCTCGGCCATCCCCGAGGGCGGCCCGGCGGTGGGAAAGGTGCACCAGGCCCTGCCCGAACTGTTCGACCAGTGGGCGGTGTTGCGGCCCTCGTGGTTCATGCAGAACTTCACCGGCACGCACGCGCACGCCCGTAGCATCCGAGACGAGGGCATCATCTGGACCGCCACCGAAGGCGGCCGGGTCGGCTTCGTCGACGCCGAGGACATCGCGGCGGTGGCCGTCCGCGCCCTGACCGACGAGCACGCCCCCAACACCGATCTCGTCCTCACCGGGCCCGAGGCGCTCAGTCACGACGACATCGCCGCGATCATCACCGAGGCCACCGGTCGGGTCGTGGTCCACCGCCGTCTGTCCTACGAGCAGATGCGCGATCGCCTCACGACGCAGGTGCCGGTGGAGTTCGCCGCAATGCTGGCCGGCATGGACCGTGCCATCGCCGAAGGGGCGGAGGACCGCATCACCGACACCGTCCAGCGCCTCACCGGTCGGCCCCCGCACACCTTCCGGGCCCTCGTCGAGAGGGAGATGCGATGCGACAGCTGATGTTCCAGGACGATCAGCAGTTCTGGTTCGAGACCCTGCGTAATCTCGGCCTGGCCGTCTACGGAGGCTCGGATGTCGGTGAAGTCGTCGCAACCGCCTCCCAGGTCACCTCCGGCGACTACGACGGCTGGCACGACGCCTGGCTGGCCACCGCCAAGCGTCTGGAAGCCGAAGCCCGTGCAAGCCGCCCCGTCAGCGCGAGGGACGGGCTGCTGCGGGCCTCCACCTACTACCGGGCGGCCGAGTTCTTCCTGCATGGCAACCCCCGCGACCCGCGCATCGACCACGCCTACCAGCGCGGTGTCGCCTGCTTCCGTGATGCCATCGCCCACCTCCCGGGTATCACACCCGTGGAGATCCCGTATGAGGACGCCGTTTTGCACGGCTACTTCTACCGGGCGGCGGGCGAGGGTCCGAAGCCGACGCTGGTGATGCACAACGGGTTCGACGGCGCCGCCGAAGAGCTGCACTTCTTCGGCGCCGTCGGCGGACAGGAACGCGGCTACCACGTCCTGACCTTCGACGGCCCCGGGCAGCCCGCGGCCATCCACCGGGACGGGCTGGTCTTTCGACCGGACTGGGAGAACGTGGTCGGCCCCGTCCTGGACTTCCTCACCCAAGACCCGGGCGTCGACCCCGCCCGCATCGCGCTGCTCGGCGTCAGTCTCGGCGGCTACCTGGCGCCTCGCGCGGCAGCCTATGAGCGGCGCCTCGCAGCTGTCATCGCCCTCGACGGTGTCTTCGACGCCGTCTCCGCCCTGACCGCCCACCTCCCGCTGCCGCACGACGAGGTGGTCCGGCGCGCGACAGCCGAGGACGACGGAGAACTGGACCAGATCATCGCCGACGCCCGTGCGCAGAGTCCGACCTTGCGCTGGGCCTGCGACCACGGCCGCTACGTCACGGGGACCTCGACCGACAGGGCCTTTCTTGCCGAGTACGCCCGCTACAACTTCCACGACGGAAGCGCGGAGAAGATCTCCTGCCCCGTCCTGGTGTGCGAAGCAGCCGCCGACCTGTTCTACTCCGCCGCTGAACCCGATCCGCGCAGGCTGTACCAGCACCTCACAGCACCGAAGAAGCTCCTGACGTTCACTGAGGAGGAAGGCGGCGACGTTCACTGCCACCCCGGTGCTCTTCGCTTGGTGGTGGCGCGCATCTTCGACTGGCTCGACGACACGATCTGACGCCTGGATCCTCCGCCCTTTGTCCGGTGCGGCACTCGGGCCACCGACGCCTCGACTCACCGTCACGCACAAGGCGGTCCGGCCCGGAATCACCAACGGTGACTTTGGACCGGACCGCTTTCGACTGCACGGGCCCGCGTCTGTCCACTCGACCGCGTCGAAGTCGATGACCTGGACCAGGAGGCGGATGAAGCCGCGCACGGTGCCGTGGCGGGCCTCTTGCTCAGCAGACAGGTACCCAACAGGCATGCGCCGGCACCGCTTTCCGGTATGGGAGTCGTATAGGGCGACCGCGGAGGATCTTCGGTGCCTGTTTGCGCGAGCGTCGACGGCAGGCCGAGTCCCCCCACGGACACACTGCCCAGATCCCAGGAGACGCACTCGATGACGAAGACCGGCGTCCGGCGCCTGATCGGCTCCGCGCTGACCGTACTGGTCGCATCCGCCACGGCGGCGGCGGTGTCCGCCGCGCCCGCCGCCGCGGCCGTGACCGTGGCCTGGCAGAAGATCGACTACCCGCCCGCCGACGAGGTGTGGAGCTTCACCCCGCTCGCCGACTCGACGTACACAGCGACGACCAGGTCGGGCGGGGGACCGTTCTGCGACCCCTGCAACGTCACCTACCAGCTGTGGCAGAAGCAGGGCGGCCAGGCGTGGAAGGACATCTCGCCCCCCGGCAAGGAGATCGTCGACTCGACCACGGGCACGGCCGCCGACGACGTGTGGGCGTTCAAGAACGACAACGGCCTGATGGGGTACCACTGGGACGGAACCGCCTGGACGGCGAACTCCCCGGACACGGCGCGCTTCTCCACCAAGGACAGCAAGGCGCTCTCGCACGACGACGTGTGGGCGGCCGGCACCTACAAGGCCACGACCTCGCAGTGGGTGCCCGCCGTCGCGCACTTCGACGGCCAGGGCTGGAACATCGCCAAGCTGCCGGACTCCATGCGGACGGCCACGCTCAACACCATGAGCGTGAACGCGGACGACGACATCTGGGTGGCCGGTTTCAAGGACAAGGGCACCATCACCGGCGACGCCTACCAGCCCTTCGCGGCGCACTGGAACGGCACCCAGTGGACCGAGTCGGCGCTGCCCTCGTCCAGCCCCGACAGCACCCTGCTCTACGCCGTCGTGGCCAAGAGCCCGAACGACGTCTGGCTCGGCGGCAACCTGTACAACCTCCAGGGCGACATCAAGGGCGTCAAGACCGGCGGCTACGTCCTCCACTGGGACGGCAGCACCTGGAAGCGGATCGACGTGCCGGGCAAGGACATCCTCTGGGTCTCCTCCTTCGCGTACCACGACGGCCGGCTCTGGGCCGGAGTGGTGTCCAACACCAGCAAGGGCGCGGCCCGCTGGACCGGCACGTCCTGGGAGTTCGTCAACGGCCCCAACGGCACCCTGTCCAAGGAAGGCCAACTGTCCGCCTCACCGGACGGGTCCCTGTACATGAACGACTACTCGACCCTCGCCCGGCTCGCCCCGCAGTCCCTGCGGTGACCTGACACGGCCCCACCGGCACCACCCGGCCCGGCACGCGGACGACCGCGTGCCGGGCCGGCGCCGTCGGGACCGTCAGCCCTCCCCGACGAGGAGCCGGGCCCCGGTCGCGGCCACCACCTCCCGCACGCCGACACCCGGTGCGGTCTCCACCAGCCGCAGCCCCTCGGGGGTGACGTCGATGACGCCCAGATCGGTGACGATCCGGTTCACCACCCGGCGACCCGTGGCGGGCAGCCCCAACTCCTCGACGATCTTCGGGCTGCCGTCCCTGGCCACGTGCTCCATCACCACCACCAGCCGCCGGGCGCCGTGGACCAGGTCCATCGCACCGCCCATCCCCTTGACCATCTTGCCGGGGATCATCCAGTTGGCCAGGTCGCCGCGGGCCGACACCTGCATGGCGCCGAGCACCGAGACGTCGATCCGGCCGGCCCGCACCATGCCGAAGGAGAAGGCCGAGTCGAAGAAGGAGCCGCCGGGGACGGTGGTCACCGTCTCCTTCCCGGCGTTGATCAGATCCGGGTGCTCCTCGCCGTCGTACGGGTAGGGGCCCACACCCAGGACGCCGTTCTCGGAGTGCAGCACCACGTGCACCCCGTCCGGCAGGTGGTTGGGGATCAGGGTGGGCAGGCCGATGCCCAGGTTGACGTACTGGCCGTCCCGCAGTTCCCGGGCGGCGCGGGCGGCGAGCTGATCACGGTCGAGCGGCACGGTCACTTCTCCTCGGATGCGGTACGCGGGACGGTCGGGCCGGTGCCGGTGCGCGCCGGACGCGTGGTGCGGCGCTCGACGCGTTTGCCCAGCGACGCGTCGGCGGCGACCACCCGGTCCACGTACACCCCCGGCAAGTGCACGGCGTCCGGGTGCAGTTCACCCGCCTCGACGATGCGTTCGGCCTCCACCACGGTCACCCGTCCCGCCATCGCGCACAGCGGGTTGAAGTTGCGCGCCGCCGCGTGGAAGACGCAGTTGCCGTGCCGGTCGGCGACCGCGGCCCGCACCAGGGCGAAGTCCGCGGTGATGGCCTCCTCCAGCAGATAGCGGCGGCCGCCGAACTCCCGTGTCTCCTTGGGCGGCGAGGCCACCGCGACGCCGCCCTCGGCGGTGTGCCGCCAGGGCAGACCGCCCTCCTCGACCTGGGTGCCCACCCCCGCCGGGGTGTAGAAGGCCGGAATGCCGGTGCCGCCGGCCCGCAACCGCTCGGCGAGCGTGCCCTGCGGCGTCAGCTCCACCTCCAGCTCGCCGGACAGGTACTGGCGGGCGAACTCCTTGTTCTCGCCGACGTAGGACGAGGTCATCCGGGCGATCCGGCCGGCCCGCAGCAGCAGCCCGAGACCCCAGTCGTCCACACCGCAGTTGTTGGACACGACCCGCAGCCCGGCCGCACCGGTCCCGGCCAGCGCGGCGATCAGCGTCGACGGGATGCCGCACAGCCCGAACCCGCCGACCGCGAGCGACGCACCGTCAGGGATGTCCGCCACTGCCTGCGCGGCCGCGGCCATCACTTTGTCCATGCCGTTTCCTTCCCCGCCGGGATCCGTTCCGTTCGTCGCCCCGGCCCGCCGCCGCATCGCGACCGGGCCGGGCGCTCCTCACCTTTGCCCGGACGGGCGGTCGCGGACCATGTGTGCCGGTGCCATGACCGGACCGCAAAGAGCGGCGACCGTCACCATGCCGACCGTTCGGCGGCGCTCCTAGGGTTCCGGCCATCACGCCCCGCACTGTCAGGAGTCGATCACCATGCGTTCCAGCCTCACGGACCCCTTCAGAAGCAGAACCCTGCGCGCCCTCACCCTCGCCGCCGTCGGCGCCCTGGTCGCGGGCTGCTCCGCGGCCGGCACCGCCGGCACCGCGTCCACCGGTTCCGGCGGCAAGGCCGCCCCGGTGAAGGTGGGGCTGGTGTACTCGCGCAGCGGACTCCTGGCCGCCTACGGCAAGCAGTACGAGGAGGGCTTCACGGCGGGACTGGCCTACGCCACGCACGGGACGAACAAGGCGGGCGGCCATCCGATCGAGGTCACCGAACAGGACGACGCGGGCGACCCGGCGAAGGCCGTCGCGGCGGCCAAGTCCCTGGTCGGCAAGGGGTACAAGGTCCTCGCCGGCACCACCGACTCCGGTGTGGCACTCCAGATGGCACCGCTGGCCGCGCAGAACAAGGTGCTCTACGTGAGCGGTCCGGCCGCCGCCGACGCGGTCACCGGCGTCAACGCCTACACCTTCCGCTCGGGCCGGCAGTCGTACCAGGACATACTCGCCGCCGGGGCCCTGCTCGGCGACGCCCGGGGCAAGAAGGTCACCGTGCTCGCCCAGAACTCCGCGTTCGGGCAGGCCAACGTGGCCGCGGTGAAGGCGGTCCTCGGCCCGAAGGGAGCGCACGTCGGCTCCGTGCTGGCCCCGCCGAGCGCCACCGACCTGACCCCCTTCGCCCGCCAGACCCGGGCCGGCAGGCCGGACCTGGTGTTCGTCGCCTGGGCGGGGGCCGGCGCCCCGGCCCTGTGGACCGCGCTCGACCAGCAGGGCGTGCTGGACACCAGCAAGGTCGTCACCGGCCTCGCGGGCACGGCCTCGTACCCGGTCTTCGGCAAGGCCGGCTCCAAGATCGCCTTTCTCGCGCACTACTTCCCGGGCGCCGGGGGCGGCAACCCGGTGGAGAAGGCCATGCTCGACGGCATCACCAAGGCCGGCGGCACCCCCGACCTGTTCAGCCCGGACGGCTTCACCGCCGCCCAGATGATCGTGCACGCGATCGAGTCCGGCAGCGCCACCGACACCACGGCCATGGCCAAGGCACTGGAGGGCTGGAGCTTCGACGGCCCCAAGGGCGCGGAACGCGTCCGCGCGAAGGACCACGCCCTGCTCCAGCCGATGTTCACGGCACGGCTCCGGGGCAGCGGCGACACCGCCCGGCCCGAACTGATCGACAGCATCCCGATGACGGCGGTCGCGCCACCGGCCGCGGGGACGGCGGGCTGATGTCCTCCTCGAACACCACCTCGCCGAGCACCGCGGGAACCCCGGACGACCGGGAGACGGCCGACTTCCCGGCACCGGTGCTCCGACTGCGCGACATCGGCTGGACGGTCGGCGGCGCGACCATCGTGGACGCCGTCTCCTTCGACGTCCACGAGGGCGAGTTCCTCGCCTTCATCGGCCCCAACGGAGCGGGCAAGACCTCCCTGTTCAACCTGGTCAGCGGGATCAGCCCGGTCTCCCGGGGCACCATCGAACTGGACGGCCGCGACATCACCGCCGAGGCCGCCTACGCCAGGGCCCGGCGCGGCCTCGGACGCACCTTCCAGACCTCCAGCCTCTGGCCCGGGATGACGGTCGCCGACCACGTGGGGCTCGCGGCCCAGGCCGCCGACGGCGGCTCGTACCGGGTCTGGCGCCGCGCCGACCCCTACCCCGCGCTCGTCGACCGGGTACTGGCGCGCACTCAGCTCGCGCACCGCGCGGGAACCTGCGCCGACGCCCTCTCGCACGGCGAGAAACGCAAACTCGAACTCGCGGTGCTGCTCGTCGGCGAGCCCCGGCTGATGCTGCTGGACGAGCCGATGGCGGGCGTGAGCGCCGAGGAGGTGCCCGCGCTGACCGAGCTCATCCGGTCGCTGCACAAGGAGGAGGGACGCACCGTGCTGATGGTCGAACACCACATGGACGTACTGCTGGGCCTGGCCGACCGGGTGGCCGTGATGCACCACGGCACGCTGCTGGCGCTGGACACCCCGCGGGCCGTGATGGCCGACCCCACCGTGCAACAGGCGTATCTCGGGGAGGAGTTGTGACCACCGCCCCGCAGCCCCTGCTGACCGTGCGCGACCTGCGGGTCGTGATCGGCGGCAGGCACATCCTGCACGGCGTCGACCTGACCGTGGCCGCCTCCGGCACCACCGCCCTGCTGGGCCGCAACGGGGCCGGCAAGACCACCACCGTGCGCGGCGTCCTCGGCCTGGTGCCGCGCACCGGCAGCGTGCTGCTGGCCGGTGAGGAGACGGTCCGCCTGGCCACCCACGTCCTGGTGCGCCGGGGCATCGGCTACGCCCCCGAGGACCGCGGCGTCTTCGCCGCGCTCAGCGTGGCCGAGAACCTGCGCCTGGCCGAGCGTCCCGGAGCCGGCGAACCGGCCTACGACCTGGTTCACGAACTCTTCCCGGAACTGGCCCGACGCGCCCGGCAGGCCGCCGGCACCCTGTCCGGCGGACAGCAGCAGATGGTCGCCATCGCCCGGACCCTGCTCAACGGCAACCGGCTGATCATCGCCGACGAACCCACCAAGGGCCTGGCGCCCAAGGCGGTCACCGAGGTCGCGCAGGTGCTGGAGCGCGTCGCCGAGACCGTGCCGGTCCTGCTGGTGGAGCAGAACCTCGCCGTGGTGCGCCGCCTCGCCCGCCACTGCGCCGTCCTCGCCGACGGCCGCACCGTGCACCAGGGCCCGGCCGGTGAACTGCTCGCCGACGCCGAGGCGGCCCGCCGGCTGCTCGGCGTCGGCAGCACCGGCCACCGCGGCCCGGCGGGGACGCCGGCCGGGCCGCCCGTTCGCCCCGCGGCGCGTCCCGCCGCCCGGACCACGGAGGCGGACACCTGATGGCCACCGTCGTACTGCTCATCTTCACCGGACTCGGCCTGGGCGCCCTGTACTTCCTGATCGCCTCCGGCCTGTCCCTGATCTTCGGGCTGATGGACGTGCTCAACTTCGCCCACGGCGCCCTGCTGTCGATCGGCGCCTACGGCACCTGGTGGGCCGCCCGCGGCCACCTGCCCGGCGCCGGCTTCGGCGGGGCGGGGTTCGTCCTCGCCGTCGTCTTCGGCACCGCGGTCGGCACCGTTGCCGCCGTGCTCCTCGAAGTCGCCGTCATCCGCCCGCTGTACACCCGCCCCCGTGAACAGATCCTCGCCACGGTGGGCGTGGGCCTGGCCGTACCGGCCCTGCTGTCGGCGGTGTGGGGCGCCGACGCCCGGCCCTTCCCCGGGCCGAAGGCACTGTCCGGCACGCTCGGCGTGCTGGGGGCCGAGGTGCCGCTCAACCGCCCGGTGCTGATCGCGGCGGCCCTGGTGGTCCTGGTCGCGCTCAAGGCGTTCCTCGGCCGCACCCGGCACGGACTGGTCGTCCGCGCGGGCGTGGAGGACCGGGCGATGGTCACCGCGCTCGGCATCGACGTGCGCAGGGCGTTCACCCTGGTCTTCGCCCTCGGCGGCGCGGCGGCGGCCCTCGGCGGTGCCCTCGGCGGCCTCTACTTCGGCTCCGTCGACCCCGCCCAGGGCACCTCCCTGCTCGTCTTCGCCTTCGTGGTCGTCGTGACGGGCGGCATGAACTCGCTCACCGGTACCGCGCTGGCCTCGGTGGCCGTGGGCCTCGTCCAGCAGTTCGCCAACTACTACACCACCGCGGGGCTCGGCGACGTCGCCGTCGTCGTCCTGCTCGCCGCCCTGCTGCTCGTCCGGCCGCGAGGGCTCACCGGGAGGCTCGCATGACCACCGCCACCCAGCCGCGCGGCCGGGCCCGCACGGCGGACCGGCCCGCCGCCGGCCGCTCGGGAAGGCTGCGGCGAGCCACCCGCTGGTGGCCGCTGCCGACGCTGGCGCTCCTGTTCACCGTGCCCTACGGCGCGCTGCCGCTGCCGGGTCTGCTCGACGGCCCGATCGGCAGCCCGGGAAACCTCCAACTCCTCGCCCTGTGCCTGGTGTTCGGCGGCCTGGCCACCGGCTACGACCTGCTGCTCGGCCGCACCGGACTGCTGTCCTTCGGGCACGCGCTCTACTTCGCCGCGGGCACCTACGTCACCAACACCGTGATGCTCGAAGCGGGTCTGCCGTTCGCGGTGTCCGCGCTGCTCGGGCTGCTCGCGGGGGTGGCGCTGTCCGCCCTGCTGGGCGCGGTCGCCCTGCGGGTCGGCGGCATCGGGTTCTCCATGGTCACCCTGGCCTTCGCGCAGGCCGCCTCGATCCTCGTACAGCGCGACCCCGGCGGTGTCACGGGCGGCGAGGAGGGCCGGGCCGCGCCCGCGGACCGGCTGCCCGCCTCACTCGTCGGCATCGACCACACCGCCAATCTGTACTGGATCGCGCTGGCCTACCTGGTCGTGGTGCTGGTCGTGGTGCAGTGGACGGTCCGCTCGCCCATCGGCCGGGTCTGGGAGGGCATCAAGGAGAACGAACGCCGGGTGGAGGTGCTGGGCCTGCGCCCGTACGGCTTCAAACTCGCCGCCTTCGTCCTGGCCGGCACCCTGGCCGCGCTCGGCGGCATCGTGTACCTGCTGCTGACCGGCGGCGCCACCCCGCGCACGACCACCTCGGACTTCACCCTGTCCCTGCTGGTGATGGTGGTGCTGGGCGGCTCGGGAACGCGGTGGGGGCCCATGGTCGGTGGCATCCTCTACACCTGGGCCGACCAACGGCTCGGCGACCTGGCCGGCTCCGGCACGGTCGCCGCCCTGCCCACCGTCGTCAGGGTGCCGCTCTCGCAGCCGCTGTTCCTGCTCGGCACACTGTTCGTCGTGGTGATCTACGTACTGCCCGGCGGTGTGGTGCGGCTGCCGGCCCGGCTGCGCGCCGCCCGTCCGTCCCGCACCGCCGCCGACCCCGAGGAGGTCATCGCCTCATGACACGCACACCCGAGGAGTTCGAGGTGCCGGTGCCCGGCGGAAGCCTGGCGGTGCTGCGCTGGCCCGCCGACGACCCGGACGCCCCGGTGGTGGTCGCGCTGCACGGCATCACGGCCAACGGGCTGAGCTGGGCCCGCGTCGCCCACCACCTGGCCGGACGGGTCACCCTGGTGGCACCCGACCTGCGTGGCCGGGGCGGCAGCGGCAAACTGCCCGGCCCGTACGGCATCGCGGCCCACGCCGACGACACGGCCGCCCTGGTGGCCGCGCTCGGCGCGGGGCCGGTGGTGCTGACCGGCCACTCGATGGGAGCCTTCGCCGCGGCCGTGACCGCGGTGCGCCACCCGCACCTGCCGGCGGCCCTGCTGCTGGTGGACGGCGGCGTCGGCTTCCCCGTCCCGGCCGTTGCGGACCCCGACGCGCTGATCGCCTCCGTGATCGGCCCGGCCATGCGGCGGCTGTCCATGACATTCCCGGACCGGGAGGCCTACCGCGCGTTCTGGCGCGGCCACCCGGCCTTCGCCGCCTCCTGGTCGGCGTGGGCGGACGCCTACATCCAGCGCGACCTCGTGGGGGAGGAACCCGAACTGCGTTCCTCCTGCGCCCTGGAGGCGGTCCGCGCCGACGGCGTGGACCAACTCGGCGAGGAGGTGTCGGGCGCGGTGCGCCGGCTGCCCGTCCCGGCCGTACTGCTGTGGGCCGAACGCGGTCTGATGGACGAGCCGCAGGGCCTGTACGACGAGCGGCGGCTCGCCTCCGCGGGCCTCGACCCCGACCTGGTGCGCACGCGGCTGGTCCCCGGCACCAACCACTACACGATCCTCGTCGGCGACGAGGGCGCCCGGACCGTGGCCCGGCACCTGCTGGCGGCGGCCGGCGTGCCGGGCCCCGGGGAACCGGCCGCCGTGCCGCCCCGTTGACCACCCCGGCCCCGCCCTCGTGTCAGGCGCCCGACAACAGGTGCAGACGCAGCGCGAGCTGGAGCTCCAGGGCCCGTTCGGGGCTGTTCCAGTCGGGGCCGAGCAGCGCCTGGACGCGATCCAGGCGCTGCACCACCGTGTTCACGTGCACATGCAGCTCCTCCTTCGCCCGGGTCAGGCTGCCGCCGCGGTCGAAGTAGGCGCGCAGGGTGCGGACCAGCTGGGTGCCGCGCCGGGCGTCGTACTCCAGCAGCGGTCCCAGCACGGCGGTGACGAAACCGTCCACGTCATGGCCGTCGCCCAACAGCACGCCGAGGAAGCCTAGTTCGGCGACGCTCGCGCCGTGCCCGGTACGCCCGAGCACGCGCAGCGCCCGCAGACAGCGCAGGCCCTCGGCGTGCGCGTCGGCGAGGGCCCGCGGGCCGGCGGCCGGTCCGGCGCCCGCCACCGTGACCGGTACGCCGGTCAGTTGGCCGAGCTGCCCGGCGGCGGCGCGGGCCGCCGCACCGGGACCGGTGCCGTCGCACGGGAGCAACAGCACCACGGCGCCCTCGTGTTCGGCGCTGATCCCGCCGTTCCCGAACAGGTACCGCACGGCGGCGTCGGCGAGCCGTCCCCGGGCCGGGTCGTCGGCCCGGGCGACGAGCAGCACATGGGGGCGGTCGAGGTCGATGCCGAGCCGGCGGCCGCGGGCCACCAGGCCGGCCGGATCGCGGTCGGGCGCGGTGAGCAGATCGGTGACCAGGTCGCCGCGGACCCGGTTCTCGGTCTCCGCCACCGAACGCCTCAGCAGGAGCAGCAGGGAGGTGACGACGCTGCTCCGCTCGAACAGCCGCCGGTCGGGGTCGTCCAGCTCCGGCCGCCCGTACAGGACCAGACAGCCCAGCAGTTCGTGTCCGGCCAGCACGGCGCAGACCCAGCGCCCGTCCCGGAAGACCGCGTGAGCGGTGGCGCGGGAACTCTCCGCCGCCGCGACCAGCGCCGCCGCCTCCTCGGCGGCACCGGCGTCCGGCACGCCCCGGGTGGGCGCGCCGCCGTGCTCGCCGACCGCGGTCAGCGGCCACCCGGAGCCGTCGTGGACCGCGACGTCCCCCTTCAGCAGACCGGCCACGGCGGCGGCCACGTCCGACACGTCACCGCCGCGCAGCACCAGGTCGGTGAGCCGGTCATGGGACTCGGCGGCACGCTGCATGGCCGCGGAGTGCTCCCGGATCACGGTGTTGGCCTCGGCCAGTTCGGCCAGCGCGGTCCGCGCGTCGGCCATGGCCTTGGCGGTGTCGATGGCGATGGCGGCGTGGTCGGCCAGCGAGCAGAGCAGGGCCACCTCGTCCGGGGCGAAGGTGCGGGGCGTGCGGTCGGCGGCGAACAGCGCCCCGATGACCTGGCCGCCGCTGCCCGACCCCAGCAGCAGCGGCACCCCGAGTATCGCGACCAGACCCTCGTCGAGGACTCCCGCGTCGATGCTGCCGGTGTGCACGAAGCGGTCGTCGGTGCGGTAGTCCGGCGAGGCGTAGGGGCGGGCGGTCTGCGCGACCAGACCGCCGAGGCCCTCGCCCAGTTGCAGCCGCAGATTCTGGAACAGCTCCGACACCGAGCCGTCGGTGACCCGCATATAGGTGTCCCCGGCCTCCTCGTCGGACAGCGTGAGATAGGCCGTGTCGGTGCCCAGCAGCATCCTGGCCCGCCGGACGATGGAGTGGAGCACCGCGTCCAGGTCGCGCAGGGACGCCAGGTCGCCCGCGGTGTCGAAGAGCGCGGTCAGCTCCGCCTCCCGGCGCCGGTGCTGCCTGAGCGTGCTCTGCACCCGCAGCGCCGCTTCGGTGGCCTGCTCGACCTCCGCGAGATCCTGGGCGGTGGCGCCGCTGCGCCGGGCCTCGACGGCGACGGCGCCGAGGTCTTCGGCGGGCGCGCCCGCGGCGAGGAGTTCGAGCAGCCGGCGCAGGTGCGGGGCGACGGAGGCGGGTCTGTGCGGCATGGGCGGACAACCGTTGCGAAGTCGGGGGCGGGACAGGGAGTCGGGGCGGGGGATCGGACACCGGGGACGGGGATCGAGCGAGGGGCCGGAGGGGCGGGGCGGGACCGGGCCAAGGGAAGGGGGGACGAGGATCGGGCGACGGCCGGGGAGGGCCGGGGCCCGCCCCGGCCCAGGCGGAATCCGACCCTCCTCGACCGGGCGGCGGGTGTTTCGGTCCGTCAGGCGGACGTGGCCGTCTGCTGGTCCGCGGCGGGCCGTGCCGCGGCGCCGTCCGGCTCGATGGCGGCCAGGTCCCGGCCGCGCGTCTCGCGGGAGGCGACGACGGCGATCACGGTGATCAGGGCGGCCAGCGCGACGTACAGCGAGATCGGGGTGGAGTTGCCGTAGGAGCCCAGCAGCGCGGTGGCGATCAGCGGGGCCGGGGCACCGGCCGCCACCGAGGACAACTGGGCCCCGATGGACGCGCCAGTGTAGCGCATACGGGTGGCGAACAACTCGGAGAAGAACGCCGCCTGGGGCGCGTACATGGCGCTGTGGAAGACCAGCCCGACGGTCACGGCGAGCACCAGCGCGGGGAACGACCTGGTGTCGAGCAGGGCGAAGAAGGCCCAGGACCACACGCCCACGCCGACCGCGCCCACCAGGTACACCGGCTTGCGCCCGACCCGGTCGGAGAGCGCCCCGAACAGCGGGATCAGACAGAACTGCACGGCGGAGCCGATCAGCACCGCGTTCAGCGACGTCTGCTTGTCGATCTTGAGGTGCTCGACGCAGTAGGTGAGCACGAAGGCCGTGATCACGTAGTACGAGATGTTCTCGGCCATCCGCGCGCCCATCGCGACGAGGACGTCCCGCCAGTGGTTGCGCATGACCGCCACGAACGGCAGCCGCTCGGCGCGCTGTTCCGCCTTGCGCCGCTCCGCCTGCGCCAGCGCCTGCTTGAACAGCGGGGACTCGTCGACGGACAGCCGGATCCACAGACCCACCATGACCAGCACGGCGGAGAGCAGGAACGGCACCCGCCAGCCCCACGAGTCGAACGCGTCGTCGCTCAGTACGGTGGTCATCAAGGACAGCACCCCGACGGCGACCAGGTTGCCGGCCGGTGCCCCGCCCTGCGGCCAGGAGGCCCAGAAACCACGCCTCTTCGCGTCCCCGTGCTCGGAGACCAGCAGCACGGCGCCGCCCCACTCGCCACCGAGGGCGAAACCCTGGATCAGCCGCAGCGTGGTCAGCAGCAGGGGAGCGGCGACACCGATCGTGCCGTATCCGGGCACACAGCCGATCAGCGCGGTCGAAAGCCCCATCATCAGCAGGCTGATCACCAGCAGCTTCTTACGCCCGAGGCGGTCGCCGTAGTGTCCGAAGACCACGGCCCCGATCGGCCGCGCGGCGAAGCCGATGGCGTAGGTGAGGAAGGACAGCAGGGTGCCGGTCAACGGGTCCGTCTCGGGGAAGAACACCCGGCCGAACACCAGCGCGGCGGCCGAACCGTACAGGAAGTAGTCGTACCACTCGATGGTGGTCCCGATGAGACTGGCGGCGACGATCCTGCCGAGCCCGGCGGAGGGCGGGGGAGCGGTGTTACCTGCGGCCATGTGCGCCACTTCCTCGTGTGCGATGGGGACGGGTACGTGTCGGCACACGGTAGGAAGACGCAGGTCAGGGGCACATGTGGTGGGACACCATAGTTCGGGGGGCAGCTATGCGTGCGGCCACCATGCCGGGCCGGGGGGAGGAGTGGTCCAGGGGCTCGGGAGTGATCGAAACCGGATCACCGTCCCGGCGCGGTGAGACGGGCAAGGCGCGCAGGCGCCGAACGGGCCGGCCGTCGCGTGGAGGTGGCAGCCGGCCCGGACCCTTCTGCGTGCGCGTCCGCACGGTCAGGAGGCGAACGCCCGCTCCAGCCTGGGGATCAGGTCCCGCAGATCCTGCTCCCAACAGGCCCCGTTGTGGCCGCCATTGCACTGGGTGCCCCAGGTGGAGCCGTCGCCGTAGTCGACGTAGTGGTACGGCATGCCGAGCGCGTCCATGCTGTCTTTGACATGCTGGGCCGCGCCTTCGAGCCAGAACTCCGGTTCGGTTGGGACGCCGCCGCCGTTGCCCACATAGATGGAGACGTCGACCCCGGCGAGCTTGTCCATGTGCGCGGCCGGATCGACCTCGTTCCACCGCCAGTCGGCGTTGAACACGGGGTAGGGCGAGCCGAACAGCGCGTCGCTGTCCACGCCGGGTTTGTACGGCGAGTTGTCGGGGTCGCAGGCACCGGAGGCCGAGCCGCAGATCGCGCCGAGCGCGTCGGTGACGGAGGCGACGACGGCCAGCCGTAGGTCCATGGACCGGACCGACAGGTCGATGTCCCCCGACAGGGACGCGGTCTGGCTGAACAGGTCGGGCCGGACCTGGGCGTAGTGCAGGGCGCCGAACCCGCCCATGGACACTCCGGCGACGGCCCTGGCCTTTTTGGTGGGAATCGTCCGCAGGTTCGCGTCGACGAACGGGATCACCTGCTTGAGGTGGAAGTTCTCCCAATTCTGGGCGCCGAGCTGTGTCTTCTGGTTGAGCCAGTTGGCGTACCAGCCCCGGGCGCCGCCGTCCGGAATGACGGTGATCATCGAGTCGGACATGGTCAGCGCCGAATAGTTCTGCTGGATCGGGTCGTCAGGCGAGCCGTGCAGGAAGTACAGCACGGGGTAGCGCCTGTTCGGGTCGTCGTAGTAGCCGCTCGGCAGAATGATCTTGATGTGGTGCTTGCCGGCGACCTCCGGCGTGGTCACCGTGATGGTGAAGTTGGTGGGACCGCCCACGGCCGTGTCGACCTGGGTCAGCCCGAAGCCGTTCGTCAGCGGCGGCGGTGCGGTGTCGCCGGCCGCCTGTGCCGGACCGGCCGGCAGGGCCAGGGTCAGGGCGACGGCGGTGACCATTCCGGTCGCTGTCAGTCGCCAGCGCTTCGATGCCCTTGCCACAGTGCCTCCTCGTGAGCCTTCGTCGTGTGCGGGGCGGGATGCGCCGGGACGCGGTGACGTCCCGGGGAGGAGCACGCCGGAGGCCGTCGTCGGCGCCTTGATCTGAGTCTCCTGCGTGTCATCGAGCCGTCCCTCCCGTACCGGCGGTTTTGTCCGGACACGGTCACGCTAAGGGGAACCGGTGAAATTTCCATGACGTCGCTGTGGGTGTGCGACGGTCCGGGCCGACGGGTGGCCGTTCGGCGGCGGTCACTCACCGCAGGCCCGTTCGGCGTCGCATCCCCTCGGAGAACCGGGATTTCATCTTTTTTTCAACACCCCTCGCCAGGATGAGCCGGCCACCGCGGGCCGTCCGGTCCGTATCCGCAGTCGTGGCGCCGCGATCACCACGTGCCGCTCGGCACCGGCCGCGGCGCCCGACGACGCACGACCGCCGGCACCGCGCCGGCGGCCCACGCCCCCCGACCGACACCGAGTCCACCGCCGGCTGACCGACCGGGTCCACCGCCGGTGACCCGCCCCCGAAGGGAAGACCATGTCCGACTCCGCACACCCCGACCGCCGTCCGCCCACCCGCCGGACCCTGCTCAAGGCCGGCGCGGGCGCCGCCCTGACCGCCGGCGCGCTCGGCGGCTCCCTCGCCGCGGCGCCCTCCGCCGCCGCGGCGCAGAACGGCGCGCCGCTGTGCGAACAGCCCGGCGACTCGGCCCGCGCGCAGGGCCTGGGATCGGGCGACCTCGCCATCCCCTACCACCGGGAGCACGACGACACCTGGGGCTATGTCTTCGGCGACTCCTTCAGCGAACCCGCGCTCGGAGGCGAGTACCTCGGCTCCCCGGTCATGCTGAACCAGGCCTCCTTCGACGCCTCCGGCTCGACCCCGATCTCGTTCACCTGGGCCATGCCCACCGGAGGCGGCGCCCGGCAGCTCTTCGACTACCAGCACAACGCCGACAACGGCTACGGCTTTGAGGTCAGCCGCATCCCGAACGACTGCATCGAGTTCGGCGGCCGCACCTACATCCAGTACACCTCCGTGGAGGTCTGGCAGCCGCCCGCCGGCTACGACGGCTCGCGGATGTCCGGCGTCGCCTATTCCGACGACCACGGCGTCACCTGGCAGGACTACCCCTACCACTGGGCCGGCGACACTCAGGGCGTCAACCAGTCCCTGTATGGCATGTGGTCGTTCGCGGGCATCGACCCCGACGGCTGGCTGTACATCTTCTCCAAGCGCTGGAACGGCAGCCACCTCAACACCGGTGACGGCGGCGCGATCCAGCTGTTCCGCATCCGGCCGGAGGAGTTCCGGGCCGGCAACTTCGGAGCGCAGGAGAACTGGGCCTACCTGGACGGCAGTTGGCAGTGGACCCGCGCGGTCCAGCCGTCCGTGATCCTCTCCGGGAACAACATCGGCGAGTTCTCCGTCAAGCGCATCGGCGGCACGTACTGCATGAGCTACTTCGACGTCACCGACTACTCGATCTGCACCCGCACCGCCCCCCGGCCCGACGCCGTGTGGAGCGCGCCGAAGCCGCAGATCGTCGGCAACGCCACCTGGCCGTCCAACCACTGGGGCAAGCCCCAACTCCCCTTCCTCTACGGCGGATACATCCACCCGGGCAGCGCAAGCGCCACCTCCCTCACCCTGATCGTCTCGCAGTGGAACGGCCAGCCCCACCAGTCGCCCTACCGCGTCCTGCAGTACGACGGCATCAACCCGTGAGCCGCACCCCGCACTCGCCCTTCGGTACCCGCCCCCACAGGAAGAGACAAGTGAACACAGTCCGCTTACACCGCGCGAGAGCTGGCGGTACCGTCCTGCTCGCCGCCCTCACGGTTCTGACCGTCCTCGGCGCCGGCCCGGCGAGCGCCGACAGCACCAGGGCCGCGAAGATACCCGGCCCCCTCGGCAACGCCGCGCCCGCCACGGCGTACTGCGACATCCCCGCGCAGCGCGACATCGCGGTCACCCGCAAGGTCTACGAGGTCGGCCAGCGCATGAACGTGTCCCCCAAGGTCATGCTCGCCGGGTTCGAGACCGGCTGGGTCGAGTCCCGGATGAACAACCTGGCCTGCGGGGACCGGGACTCCCTCGGCGTCTTCCAGCAACGCCCCTCGCAGGGCTGGGGATCGCCCGAACAGGTCCTGGACGTCGACTACGCGGCGTCGACGTTCTTCGAGGTCGCCGAGCAGATGGAACCCGGCATGGAGGGCAGCACCGCAGGCCAGCTCGCCCAGGCCGTCCAGCGCTCCGCCTACCCCGAACGCTACGACCAGGCCGAAGGCACCGCCGTGGCGCTGCGGGACGAGGCGTTCCAGCCCTACGGCACGATCGGGGCGAAGTACGACGGTATGGGGGGCACGGGCGGCGTCCTCGGCGCGCCGGTCCGGGCCGAGGAGGCGGCCTCGCTCGGCGGGCGCTTCCAACTCTTCCAAAAGGGGATCATCCTGTGGCATCCGGATGTGGCGTACGCGGTGTACGGGGACATCCTGTCCAAGTTCTGGGCGACGGACGCGGAGCGGCGCTGGGGCTTTCCGACGATGGACGAGGCGGACGCGTCGCGGGCGCCGGACGGGACGAAGGGGCGGTACCAGTTCTTCGAGCGGGGCCTGTTCCTGTGGTCGCCGTCGACGGGTACGCACATCGTGCATGACGCGATCTACGACGCGTTCCACGCGGGCGGTCATGAGTCCGTCCTCGGGTATCCGACGACGGACGAGACGGACGAGGCCGGCGGCGGGCGGATGCAGCGGTTCCAGAACGCCACCATCCACTGGCGCGCCGACAAGGGCACCTGGATCACCGACAACTGACCCGCACTACCGGCACATCGCTCGACAGCCACCTCCTCGGGGCCGCCGGCTCACCCTCGCCGGCGGCCTTGCGCGAGACGGCTCTGCAGCCGGGCGTGGCGAAACTGGTACACCGCCCCGGCCCCGAATCCGACCGCCGTGCCGAACACGGGTGCCCGGAAACACAGTTGAGTGAGCACCGTTCGGCGGTCGGTGCGCAGGACGCTGCCCGGGCTGACGGCGGAGACGATGTCGAGGGGCGTTTCGAGGAGGCAGAAGGTGAGCCCGGCGGCGCCGCCGAAGATCAGCCCGAAGACGTTCGCGTCCACCAGCCCGATCTCCAGCGCGGTCGACAGCCCGAAGTGCCGGCTGAACGCGCGCAGCAGGCCGACCATGAACCCGTAGACGCAGCCGAAGAGCGCACCGCCCAGGGTGCCGATCACCAGCCGGGGACCGGCCCGCCACGTGGTGGTCTCCGGCCGGCCGCGGATGCGCAGCCGAACGGCGGACGGCCGCAGGCCCTTGCCCGTGACCGTGTACGTGAACCAGCGCACCAGCCCGAACAGGAGACCGGCCAGTAGGCCGAACATCGTCCCGTCCAGAACGCCGCCGATCACCGAGCCGCTGAAGCCGACGGACATGACGCCGTCGACGAGCCCGATGACCAGCGCGGTGACCAGGGCGGTGACGAGGGTGCGGGGGGAACGGCGCAGGCCGTGGCCGAGCCGCCACCAGGCCAGGTCCGGAGTTCTCGACTCCGTCAGATGGCGGGCGAGATGGCCGAGCCAGCGCTGGACGCGCTCGGGGTCCCAGCCGCGCGCGCCCGGGCGGGCGCGAAGGTAGACGGTGGGCAAGAAGTTGTCGGGCAGGTGTTCCGCCAACTCCTGTTTGCCGGGGATGTCGAGCAGCTCGGCGGGATCGTGGTCCGGGGTGTCGCTGTAGACGGTGCGGGCGAGTGCCATCATCAGAGGCGTCGACAGGACCGTGGCGAGCGGGGTCGGCGATCCGTCCGGCGAAGGCTCACGCACATTCCTCAGCACCGGCTGCCAGGCGCTCGCCGGCCAGCGCACCCCGCGCCGCCGGCGCCGGCGCCGGCAGCGGCACCGCAGGCGGCACCACGACCGCTTCGGACGCTCGCCCCTCGCCCGCCTCCGCCTCGCCGGCGGCGTCCGTGCCGCCCGCCGCCCCGGGACGGCGGCACGGAGTAACTCTTCGCGCTCCTCGCGGCGCAGGGCGAGCGCGTCGGCCAGCTGCCGCACCGTGGTCATCCGCGGGTTGCCGCGCTTGCCGGTCTCCAGGCCGCGGATGGTGCTCACACTGACACCGGCACGCCGCTCCAGCTCGTCCTGGGTCAGTCCCGCATTCTCGCGCAGTCGACGCAGCACCGCGCCGAACTCACCGGCCACAGGTCATGGCCCTTCCCCCCTGGAGTTGTCCGTTTCCGCAGGTCGGGACTCCAGCGCGGGCACCGGTCACATATGGCCGGTTGAATGCTCTGTCCACACTTCCCGCACGACGGCCAGCCTCGACCGCATCGACGTGAACGACCGGGTGCGGGGATCGACCGGTCCGGAGAACGGGGAGTGGCCATGCCGACGAGGACCGCAGGCCGGTGCGACCGGGGCGTCACGGGTCTCACCGCCGAGGAACGCGAAGTGCTCTACGCGCTCGGCTGCGGCCTGGGGGACGACGAGATCGCCGCCGCCCTGGTCCTGCCCGAGCAGGTGGTGGCCGAACGGCTCGGCCGCGTCCTGGGAAAGTTGGGGCTGCGCGACCGGGCCGCCGCGATCGTGCACGCCTTCGACTGCGGCCTGGTCGTGCCCGGCCAGGGACCCCGCAGGCCGGTGCCGGCGACCGCCGTCGCACGCCGCACTGGCGCCGCGTCCGGTCCCTGGCTGCGGGTGTCGCTGCTCGGCCCACTTCGGACGACCCTCGCGGGCCGGCCCGTGGACGTCGGCCCCGTGCGGCAGCAGGCCGTGCTGGCGGCGCTGGCCCTGAGCCGGAGCCGTTCCGTCAGCAGGCGGCGACTGCTGGAGGACGTCTGGGGCAGGGAGATGCCCGGCGGCAACGTCGTGCCGGTCTACGTCTACCGGCTGCGCAAGATCCTGCGCCTTGGTGAGCGCCCCGACTCGGTGATCCGGCGCGACCGGTACGGATACGGGTTGGTCCAGGGCATCGCCGAGGTGGACTCCCTGTGCGTGGAGGACCTGGTCACCCGGGCCGAGGAGGCCGAACGCACCGGCGACCTGCCCGCGGCCGTACGGCTGTGCGCCCAGGCGCTGGAACTGTTCCGCGGCGAGCCACTGGCCGGACTGCCCGGGCCGTTCGCCGAGTCGGAGCGGCTGCGGCTCGCGCAACACAGGGTCGCCCTGGCCCAGCGGAAGGCGGACTGGCAGCTGAGGCTGGGCCGGCGCCTGGAGGCGATCACCGAGCTGTCCGCCCTGGCCCTGAAGGAGCCGTTGAACGAACCCGTCGCTGCGATGCTGATGCACGCGCTGCGGCGCGACGGCCGGCGGGCCGAGGCCCTGGCTGTCTTCGACCGCATCGCCCGGCACCTGGCCGAGGACCTCGGCGTCCCCCCGGGCGACGTGCTCCTTCGGGCCCGGCGGGCGGCTCTGCTCGGGGAGGACACCGGCCCGGGCCGCGGCCGGGCGGGTGCGGCGTGAACGGGGCGGCGGACGACCGTGAGCGCGCCGAGGAACCGCTGCCGGCGCGGTCTGGCGCCGACACGACCCGCACCCCCCGACCCGCGCCGCCGTCGATCTCTGCCCCGCCGGCCGTCAGGCCCCGCCACGCTCGCGCGGGTGACCGGCGAGCGTGACGGGCAGTCGGACGCCGCCGGCGGTCATGGTCGCTTCGGCGGCTGATCGGGCGGCGGCGGGACTGGACGCGGACGCTGAGCCGCCGCCCGCCGCCCGCCGCCCGCCGCCCGGTCCAGCCGGGCAGTTCACGGCACGCCCGGTCGGCGAGCCACGTGGGACGACGAGAAGAGGCGGGGCGTCCGGATCGGAAGTCACGGCGGGAGGCGTCGACCCGTCCCGTCTTTCATCCGCCTGCGTGTGCGGGAGTGCCCGCGTAGATGGTGACCTGTGCCGCCGCGGCGAGTGCGTGCTGCAGCCGGGTGCGCAGGCCGAGAGCGGTCTTGCGGCCCGACGCGTGCGCCCACCGCTCCACGGCGGACTGGAAGGCGGCGACGAGGAGATCCTGGGCCAGGCGCGTGCGGAGGTCCTCGGGATCGGCCAGGGCAAGCCGGGCGGAGAGGGTCTTGCAGGCCTCGCTGCTGATGCGGTCGCAAAAGCTCAGGTTGTGTGCCGTGATCGATGGTGAAACCTCGGCGAGGAGCCGGCAGGCCGCCATGCGCTCTGCCCAGCGGGGAGCGGTCATCTTGTCCAAGGCGGCCAGCAGGACCTCTTGGAGTGCTTCGAAGACGGTGCCCCCGGAAGGCCGCAGGGATTCCATCTCGCCGAGGAACGTCGACCAGAGTTCATGGCTGGGATCGAGGGCGAGGTCTTCCTTGCTGGTGAAGTAACGGAAGAACGTCCTCTTGGAGACCTCGGCCTGAGCGCAGACCTCGTCCAGTGTCGTCTCGGCGAAGCCGTGCTCCACGAAGAGCCGCAGACCCGCGTCGACGAGTGCTTCCCGGGTCTGCTGTTTCTTGCGTTCCCGCAGCCCGGTGGAAGGTTGGGACGCCGAATTCGGAAGGGGACCAGCCATACGGCCAGCCTAGCAAAATTCTGCCACTGGTACGCTCATGCCACTCAGTGCCACTTCTTGGAGGCTGTGCTCATGAAGGCTGTCATCGTGCCGTCGTTCGGGGGCGCCGAGGTGCTCGCATTCGTCGACCGCCCCGAGCCCGACCCCGGCCCCGGCCAGGTGCTGGTGAGGGTGGAGGCCGCGGGCGTCGGCTACGTCGATGTCATGGCTCGCAACGGGGACTACGGGCCGATGGCCGAAGCGGGCTTCATCCCGGGCCTGGAGGCGGCCGGTGTGGTCACCGCCCTGGGCGAGGGGGTGGACGAGCGCTGGGCCGGTCAGCGGGTCTTTCTGTGGTCGCAGGGCGGGGCCTACGCCGAGACCGTTGCCGTCGATGCGGCCGACACCGTACCCGTCCCGCAAGGACTCAGTGCCGCAGAGGCCGTCGCGTTGGGGGTCAACGCGCTGGTGGCGAGGCTGGGCCTGGAAAGGGCGCGCATCAAGGAGGGCGAGAGGGTGCTGGTCAGGGGCGCCGGTGGGGGCATCGGGCTGATGGCCGCCCAACTGGCCACGCTGGCCGGGGCCGAGGTGACCGCGATCACTTCCGCACCCGAGCGCACCGAGCGCCTGAGGGAGCTCGGTGTCGCTCACGTCCTGGACCGCCACGCAGGACAGGATGGCAGCGAATACACCTACGACGTGATCGTGGACCCGGTCTCGGGAGCCGACCTCGGCCGGTACATCGCGACCCTGCGGCCCAACGGCCGCTATCTGCTGGTAGGTTCGGCCGGGGGTGTACCGACGCCCGACCTCTTCGCCGGTATCCTGGCCGCGTACCACGATTCGCCGACACTCATCGCGTTCAGTCTGAACTCCGTCGACGCGGAGACGGTGGGGAGGACGGCGGCCGAACTCTTCGAGCTGGCTGCGCATGGTGCGCTGCGGGCGGTCGTCGACGAGCAGTTCCCTCTCGCCGAGGCGCGCCGCGCACACGAACGTCTGGAATCGGCCCGGGTGTTCGGCAAGATCACCCTGCATCCCTGAGACGGCCGGTCACCCCCGACCGGCCTTCCCTCTTCGGTGCCATCCACATGGGGAGTAGCGCCCGTGAAGCAGCTGCTCCACGCGGGGCTGGGCTTGCTGGAGGCGCTGTGGAAGTTCAGTGCCCGTCCCTGGTGCCGGCGGCGCGGTATTCGCCGGGGGTCATGCCGGTGGCGGTGCGGAAGACGCGGGTGAAGTCGGACGGCCTGGGATAGCCCCATCGCATGGCGATGGCGGCGATGGGAACGGTGCGGTGAGCGGGGTCGACCAGGTCGCGTCGGCAGCCTGTGAGGCGTTGCTGCCGGATGGTGTCGCCGACCGTGGTGCCGTGCTGCTGAAAGATGCGATGCAGGTAGCGCGTGGAGATGAAGTGGGCTGCGGCCACGGTGCCCGGCGTGAGGCCGGGATCGTGCAGGTGGGCGTTGATGTACGCGCTGATCTGCTCGAACAGCACGCGCTGCCGTGGGCCTGCCGGTACCAGGTTCTGCTGGTCGGCGTGGTGGGCGAGCAGGGTTGCCGTGAGATCGATGGTCGTGGCGCCCAGCCGGGCGCTGTCGGCGGAGGTGAGATCGGCGTGCGTGTCGGCCAGCCCGGTCAGCACCTGTCGCAGGAGCAAGCCGACACCCGCCCGGCCGTCGAGGGCCGCTCCGCACAGTGGTGCCACGGTCTTCTCCGGTAAAAGCAGCAGGCGCCGGGGGAACTGCAACAACATGGCCCGGGCTCCCGGAAGGTTCGGACCCGCGGTGGCGGCGAACGGCCGCGAACTGTCGTACAGGAGCAAGTCACCGGGACCGAGTGACGAGTACGTCCGGGCCTGTTCGATGCTCTGCTGTCCGCTGAGGGTCAGCGCCAGCTGGTACATCTCCGGATCGGACTGTTGGATGAGCCGCGCGGTGCGCTGGGACGCGAGCGGCGTGTAGGCCATCACCGACAGCTGGACCGGCCCGAGGGCCATGGCCTGGATCCGGGCTTTGAGCCGGTCCGATTCGAGGAAGGTGGTGCGGGTGGTGATCAGAGCTCGTCCCGTGGCCGCCACCCAGGCCGCCGCCCGGTCGGCGGCCGGCAGGTGAGCGGTGTCGAGCACGGTGGTCGGCATGACGTCCTCTGAGTTGGTGCCGCCAGGTGGGACGGATCCTAGGCGGACCTGTCCGCCCGTCACGGCATGTGATCATCCTGGGTGAGCGGTGACCCGTGGAAGTGCGTTGTGCGCCAAGTTGAGTGCGCTGTGTGCTCATGACACGGCTGACGCCGTGACGAAACGATGCTCAGACCAGACAACGCGGCTGAAGCCGGCAGTGGTGCTGGAGCAACCAGGAAGTCCAACAAGTAGGTCAACTGCAGCTGACCAGCGCCGTGCTGGGAGGGGCGGCGTAGGGCTCCTCGGCCAGTTGGCCGGGGGCGCCGCGTGTGGTGTCCCCGGTCGGTGTTGGTCCCGAGACGGCCAGCCGGATCGTTCCGTCGTGCTCGCCTCTCAGCGGTAGCAGTTCGAAGCCGCTGAGAGGGCGCCACTCAGCGGTCGGAATCGAGCAACACCATCATCTTCCCTGCAAGGGGTTGGGAACTGCAACGTCGTGCAGCAACCGCCCTGTGCTCAAGGGGACCCCGAACACACGAAGGAGCAGATACATGACCGTCGCTACCGAGACCATAGTCCGAGCCTGGACCGACGAGACATTCCGCGACTCGCTGTCCGAGGAGCAGCGGCAGCAGATCCCCGCCAACCCGGCCGGTGAGTTCCAGGAGATCATCTCGTTCAACGGCACCCACGCCATCGAGGCGAGCACCGTGTCGGTCGTCTGCCTCGGCTCGTGCTTCTTCACGTTCGGAGACAGTTCTGACGCCTGTTGCGCCTGATCGACGGCCCGTGCCGTCCGGGCCGCCTGCCGTCGGCGGTCCGCACGGCACGTTCCCCGCACCAGTAGCTCGTTCCGTCGCACACGTCACAGGGACACTTCGATGACTCTCGGAACCCGCCCCTCCTCGGCCGCTCGAGTCGACAGCAACGCCAGTATCTGGTTCCTGGCCGCTTACCTGGACGAACGGGTCGCTGCCGGAAGGCCGGCATCGACCAGCGAGTCGATGCAGCCGACGACCCGAATTGAATCGGCAACGGCCAGGTGGCGGGCCCGTTACCCCTACTCCGATGACGAGCTGTTCGCTGAGATCCTGCACCGGCGGCAACTGACGTCCGAGGAGTTCATCCGCCTGTGCGACGAGGAGGCGGAGCAGGTCCGCGAGCGTTTCACGAGTCCGCCCGGGTGGTTGCAACAGTTGCACGGCCTGCCACTGGTCGGTGGCCCGGACGCCGCGTTCACGGCTGGGGCGTCCGTTCGGCCGGAGCAGCCGCAGGACCCCCGGCAGCAACAGTTGGAGCGGCTGCTCGACCTCGTCCGACCGCTACTCAACCGTGCGACCGATGCCTTGGTAGCAGGGGTGCGGGACACCGTTCGATCCACAGGTTCATCGCTGGACGGCGAGCATCTGGGCGCGCTGTTGGCCCGGACGTGGCCACGGCGAGCGCTGACCCGCTTGGTGATCCGGGTGCTCCTGCTCGAACTGAACATCGCGCGCCTGCGCGGCACCCTCGCCGGAGCAGACGACGTCGGACGCTTCGCTGACTTCGTGGCCAGGCTGAGCAACCCCCGGCACTCGTCGACGCTGTGGCAGGCCTACCCCGTGCTGCTTCGGGAATGTGCGGTGCTCCTCGACCGCTGGGTCGCCGCCCGGCTGGAGTTCTGCGCCCACCTGTGCGCCGATCTGTCCGCCATCGGCCACCTCGTGCCGGACGCGGTGGACCGCCAACCGATCGATGCCCGCTTCGAGGCGGGCGATGGGCATCGCGGCGGTCGCTCGGTCGGCGTCGTCACCTTCGCCGGCGGGCACCGGGTCGTCTACAAGCCGCGCTCCCTCCACCTCGACCGGCACTTCCAGGAGTTGCTGCGGTGGGCGAACGCTGCCGGCTTTGAGCCGGGGTTCGCGACGCTGGACATCGTCAGCCGTGACGATCACGGCTGGTCGCAGTTCGTCGCGCCGTCCGGCTGCTCGGACCGCCGCCAGACGGCCCGCTTCTACCGCCGCCATGGTGGCTACCTCGCCCTGGCGTACGTTCTGCGCGCTACCGACCTCCACTTCGAGAACGTCATCGCAGCAGGAGAACACCCGTACCTGGTCGATCTCGAAGCACTGTTCGGAGCAGAGCTGCGCACCGCTGCGGGGGCGGATGACGAGCTGGCCGGACGGCTGATGACGTCGACCGTGCTCGCCACTGGCCTGCTGCCGAATCCGGTCGTACGGTTCAGCGCCGCCGAACACAGCACCACGGACCTGTCCGGCATCAACTATCGTGCCGGCCAGCTGTCCTCCGACCAGGTTCCGGTGTGGGCCGACCCCGGATCGGACACGATGCATATCGTCCACCGGCGCGTGCCGATGGGAGCGTCTCCCAACGCACCTTTGCTGGACGGAAGCCCGATCAATCCTGTCCACTTCGTGTCGGAGATCGTTGACGGCTTCACCGACCTCTACCGCATCCTCCTCGAACGGAAGACCGAACTCTCCGGAGAGGGAGGTCCGCTGGAGCGCTTCGAAAACGACATCGTGCGGCGCGTGCTCGACGCGACCCAGACGTACAGCACGGTGCTGTGGGACAGCTACCATCCCAACCTCCTGCGCAACGCCGTCCACCGGGACCGCTACCTCGACCGCACGCTGGGCCGCTACCGGTCCTATCAACGCGGTCACGACATCGCGGCCAGCGAGCGACGCCAACTGGCCCAAGGAGACATTCCCCTGTTCACGAGCCGGGTGAGCGGGCGCGAACTGCAGGGCGGGGACGGCACGGTGATCGGGGACGCCCTCGAGACCAGTGGCCTCCAGGCCGTCCACGACCGGCTGCGCGCACTCTCGACCGCCGATCTGCTGCACCAGCGATGGGTGATCGAATCGGCCTTCGCCTGTGCGGCCACCGACGACCTGAACGCCTCCTGGCCGGTTCACACCGTTGCCAGCCGCGACCATGCCCCGGCACCACACACCGCCCTCGCCCATGCCCAGGCGATCGGGGACAAGCTCCTGGCCACCGCGCTGAGGGCCGGCGACGAGATCGGCTGGCTGGGCATCACACCGGTCGGAACATCAGCATGGCGACTGACGCCTACCGCCGGCAGCCTGTACTCGGGCGCGCCCGGCATCGCACTGTTCCTTCTCCAGCTCGGCCTCGTGACCGACACGGCCCGATACCAGGAGGCCGCTTCCCTGGTGGCGCGCTCGCTTGCCCGCCGGACACGACAATGCCGCCTACTGCCGCCCCCGCCTCCCGGCGTCCCCGCCCTCGGGCTGTCGGGCGAGGTCGACGGAGGACTTTACTTCGCCGCTCACTGGGCCGCCGCCACCGGAGAGCACGACGCCCTCGCGGAACTACTCAGCGACCTTGCCCCGCGCCTGGAAAGCACCATCGATCAGACAAGCGCGCCAGACGTCGTCGACGGACTCGCCGGCACCCTGCTCGGACTGTCCAGCGCGTACCATCTGCTCGGCAGCGGCTCACTCGCTGACTTGATGACCCGCTGCGCCGACGCCATCGCATCCGCCGGGATCCTGCAGCACACGGGCATGGGGTGGCATTCGTCAGCCGGTGGGGACCGCCCGCTGTGCGGGATGGCACACGGCGCCTCCGGGATCGTCCTCGCGCTCTCGCGGTGTTCGCAGGCCCTGCACACCGGGAGGTATCGCGAAATCATCCGCGAAGCCCTCCGCTATGAGGCAGCCCTCCACGACCCCGAGCTGCGGCGCTGGCCCGACCTGCGACCGCGCAGCCGCAACACCACGATGACGGCATGGTGTCACGGAGCCCCGGGCATCGGCCTGGCCCGTGCCGTACTGTCCGCTGTGGACGATCTCCACCTGTCCAAACCCGCCGTCGACGATCTGACCATGGCCCTGGACGCCACACGGGCTGCTTACCCGGCCTCCGGGGAGATGACAGTGCGCAACCTGTCGCTCTGCCACGGCGAACTCGGGAACCTGGAGTTCGTGGCCACGGCCGCAGACATCCTGGACAGCGCCCCCGGCCGCAGGCTGGCCGACCGCATAGCCCACGCCGTCTGCGTGACGCTCGACGAACGCGGTCCGGTGTGCGGCGTTCCCGAGGGACTGAGCACGCCAGGCCTGCTGACCGGCATCGCTGGAATCGGGCACGGGCTTCTCCGCCTTGCAGCAAGGGAACGCATCCCGTCCGTGCTCACCTTCGAACCACCGTCCGTGTGAGGGCCCCAACCGACCCGGCCTCCAAGGGGGCACGGAGTCGGCCTGCCCCTGTCGGTCGGTATCTCCGCCGCCAACGTCCACGACAGCCAGGCTCTCATCCCGCTGGTCCGCGGCATTCGGCCCGTCGCTCCCGTCGCGGCCCGCGACGCCGCCTCGCGCCGTACCGTCCGTCGTACCGACCGGGCGCCGTGCCCCGGACCGGCCGCCGCGGAGCCACCCGCGGAGCCTCCGGTGGTCCGGGGACCGCCGACCCGGTGGTGTGGCTGCCGCCCCGGCCGGCCGGGACGGCGTGCCGCGCCCCGGCCTGCCCCAGCTCGCGGCAACCGGCCCGGCCCGGCGACTCACCTGGCGTGCATGCTCTGCGCCATCCGTACCAGTTCGTCGCTCTCCGCCGCGTCGATCTCGACGTCCAGGACGGTGCACACGCGCGCCAGCAGGAAGTAGAAGCCCGCCAGGACCAGGGTCTCGACGATCTGCTCCTCGGAGTAGTGGGCGCTGACGGCCTCGTACCGGGCGTCGTCCACCGCCGGCGAGGCGGCTGCCGCGGCGGCGAAGCTCACCAGGGCCCGCTGGGCCGGGGTGAAGACGTCGGCGTCGTACCGGCGGGCGCGCAGGGCCGCGCGCTGGTCGTCCGTGACACCCGCGGCCCGTGAGATGGGCACGTGCTGCGCCCACTCGTACTCGGCCTCGAAAACGGTGCCGTAGGTGAGAATGAGCAGTTCGCGGTCGACCGCGTCGAGGCTGGCGTCGGCGAACAGCGCGGCGCCCAGCCGGGCGATCTGCGTGACCGACCGGGGCGCGTGCCCGAGCGTCCGGTACACGTTGATGATGCGCCCCTGGCTGAGCGAGCGCAGGGATTCGGGCAGCGCCTCGGTGTCGAGGCAGGGGATCCGGGACATCGTGTCTCTCCTTGGGGCGGGAAGGGCCGGGGTGGGCTGCCCCGGTGGGGGTCAGAACGTGCGGTCGTCGAGCCAGTGGGGCTGTGAGGAACCGCGGGGGACCAGCAGCGGGCCGCGCCAGGCGGGCGGCGTCTCGCTGAGCGACACCGGCGGTGCCACCAGGGAGAGTTCGCCGAGAGGAGTCGTCCGGGTGAGGCGCCGGGGCCCCGGCAGCGGTGCCGCGGGCAGCAGCCGCTCGCTCTGCTCGCGCGTGAACGTGCCCAGCTGGTAGGCCCAGTTGGAGACGCCGGCCAGGGAGACCCGGACCTGGTAGCTGCCGCCCTCCTCGGCGCGGCGCAGGACCGCGCTCATGACGCCGGCGGCGACGAGGTAGGCGGCCAGGTAGTCGTTGAGCATGCGGCCGGGCGGCAACTGGGGGCGCCCGTCCTGCCGTTCGCTCCAGTTGACCCCGGTCAGAGCCTGGGCGTGCTGGTCGAAACCGCCCCGCTCCTGCCAGGGTCCGCTGTGGCCGTAGGCGCGCACGGAGACATGGATGAGCCCGGGGGAGAGTTCGGCGCACTCCTCGGGGCCGAGCCCCAGCCGGGCCATCTTGGCGGCCCGGTGGTTGTGCATGAACACGTCCGCGGTGCGCAGCAGTCTTTCGAAGGTGCGCCGGCCGTCGGTGTCGGAGTCCAGGGCGAGCCGGGCCGAGCGCAGACCGACACCGGTCTCGTTCCAGCACAGGTCGTGGTCGAAGGCGTTCGGTTCGCACACGTGCAGCACGTCGGCGCCCTGCTCGGCGAGGACCCGGCCGGCCGCGGTGCCCGCGAAGACGTGGGTGAACTGGAGGGAGCGCAGACCGGACAGCGGCTGGGCACCGACCGGCAGTGGACGCGGCGGGGCGTCGCCCACGCGCTCGACGGCCACCAGCGGCTCGTCCAGCACGGCCTTGCCCTGCGGGTGGGCGAGGAACTCCTCCCGGCTGCGCACGATCGCGAGGGGCACGCCGCGGGCGGCCGCCTCCTCCTCCAGGTCCCAGGAGACCCGGTTCGCGACGGCTGCGCCGATGTGCTCGCGGGTGTGCGCCGTGCCGAGCATGTCGAGGAAGGCGTCGCGGGTGCTCGGATAGCAGGCGATCGGGATGGCCCAGCGGTCGTCCGCCGTGCGGTAGAGGTCCCACAGGGCGGGGGCGAGACCGCCGCCGAGCCCGAGCACGCTGCCCATGTTGGAGCCGTAGCCGTTCAGCGTGTTGCCGCCGCCGAGGTAGGGCGTGAGCTGGTGCACCGCCTGGGCGAGGTCCAGTCCGAGGCGCTGCGGGCGGCCCGTCGCGCGCTGCCAGATCTGCGCCGTGCCGACGGCGGCGGACAGCAGGGCGATGCCCATGGCCGAGCCCAGCCGGATGGTCGACGGCACCAGCGGATCCTGTCCGCGCACGACGAGTTCGCTGACCGCGTCATCACGCGACAGGCCGAGCGACTTGAGAGTCCTGTCTAATTCACCGATCAGATCGAATTCGTTTTCTTCCATGCCCGAAAACATAGCACCGTCAGGAAGGCTGCAAACCGATCGGTCGCTATCATCAGCCGGCTATCAGTTCACTATCAGGAAGGGCTGGTTCCGTTGCTCTGAAGCAGTCGATTCGCAGAGAGGCGGTGACGTGGATGTCGCATGATTTCCCCGCCGTGGAGGAACTCGATCACCTACCGGAGCACGAGCGCCGGGAACTCATCGAGGACTTGGTGGTGGCGGAGTTCAAGAGCGCTCTTTTCATGACCGACCGCGAGGAGTTCGCCCTGGACATGGGCTTCTTCGACCTGGGACTCACCTCCCTGCGGCTGAGCGAGGTGAAGCTTTCCCTGGAGCGGAAACTGGGGCGGGAGATTTCGACGGCCACCCTTTTCGGCCATCCGACCGCCGGTCAGTTGATCGACCATCTGTGCTCCTGATCTTTTTCCTGACCGGAGGGAATAAATGTCGGACACACCGAATCCCGCAGCGGCCGAGCTGGCCGCCGTACGCGCCGAACTGCGGCGCAAAGAGGAAGCGCTCGCCGCGCTGGAACGCGAGAAATACGAACCCATCGCCATCGTGGGCATAGGACTGCGTATTCCGGGCGGGAACGACGACGTCGACACCTTCGCCGACTTCCTGCGCGAGGGCCGCTCGGGCATCGGGCCGCTGCCGGCCGACGAGCGCCGCCAGATGGCCCCGGACGACACGGCGGACGACGACCAGCCGCGCGGCGGCTTCGTCCGCGACGTCGACCGCTTCGACGCCGCCTTCTTCTCGGTCTCCCCCAAGGAAGCCCCCTACATCGACCCCCAGCAGCGGCTGGCCCTCCAGACCGCCTGGGAGGCGCTGGAGCACGCGGGCATCGACCCCACCTCGCTGCGGCACGGCGACACCGGCGTGTTCATGGGCGTCACCACCCTCGACTACATCTTCGAGTCCACCGACCTCGCCCCCGCCGACCTCGACGGCTACCTCGCGCCCGGACTGAGCCACAGCGCCGTCTCGGGCCGGATGTCGTTCTTCCTCGGGCTGCGCGGACCGTGCATGACCGTCGACACCACCTGCTCCTCGTCGCTGACGGCCACCCACCTCGCCGTGCAGGCCCTGCGCGGCGGCGAGTGCTCGCTCGCGCTCAGCGGCGGCGTCAACGTCATCCACAACGCGCAGAACCACACCATCCTGAAGCTGGGCGGGGTACTGTCCGCCGACGCGCAGTGCAAGACCTTCGACGAACGGGCCGACGGCTACGCCCGCGCCGAGGGCTGCGGTGTGCTGGTCCTCAAGCGGCTCTCCGACGCGCTGCGCGACGGCGACACCGTGCACGCCCTGATCCGGGGCTCCGCGGTCGGCCAGGACGGTGAGAGCGCGGGCCTGGTGGCCCCCAACGGCGCCGCCCAGGAGCAGGTCATGCGCTCCGCCCTGGCCCGCTGCCGCCTCACCCCCGGCGACATCCACTACGTCGAGGCCCACGGCACGGGCACCGCGCTCGGCGACCCCACCGAGATGGACGCCATCAGCGACGTGTTCGCGAAGTCCCACACCAGGGAACGGCCCGTGCTGGTGGGCTCGTTGAAGACCAACATCGGGCACATGGAGGGCGCGGCCGGGGTCGGCTCGCTCATCAAGGCGGTGCTCCAGCTGCGGGAGCGCACGGTCTTCCCGCACCTGAACCTCGTCACCCCCTCCCGGCGCATCGCCTGGGACGAGGCTCCCGTCGCCGTGCCGACCGAGTGCCGCCCCTGGCCCGGCACCGGCCCCGGCCGCGCGATGGTCAACGGGTTCGGGGTGACCGGCACCATCGCCTCCGTCATCCTGGAGGAGGCACCGCCCGCGCCCGCCGGGGAGGCCCCCGCCGACGCCCGCCCGAGCGCCGTGCTCACCCTCTCCGCCAAGAGCCGCACCTCGCTGCGCCGGCTCGCCGAACGCTACCTCGACCACCTGGAGCGCCACCCCGAAATCCCGCTCGCGGACCTGTGCCACACCTCCAACACCGGCCGGGCGCACTTCCGTTACCGGATCGCCGAGGTGGTGGGCGACCGGACTGACGCTGTACGGGCCCTGGGCCGGCGGGCAAAGTCCCTGGCCGCGGGCAGTACCCGCGGCGGCGGCTCGGCGAGCGCCCCGAAGGTGGCGTTCCTCTTCTCCGGCACCGGTACCCAGTATCCCGGCATGGGCGCCGCGCTCTACCGGCAGTACCCGGCCTTCCGCGCCGCACTGGACGAGTGCGACGCCATCCTCACCCCGCTGCTCGGCGTCCCCCTCGGCGCGTTGATCCGCGGCGAGTGCGCGCGGCCCGAGCGCATCCACGAACCCCGTTACCTCCAGCCCGCGTTGTTCAGCCTCGAATACGCCATGGCCCGGCTCTGGCTGTCCTGGGGCGTGCGCCCCTCGGTGCTGATGGGCCACAGCCTGGGCGAGTTCGCCGCCGCCGCCGTCGCCGGGCTGTTCTCCCTGGAGGACGGCGCCCGGCTGGTGGCCGCCCGCGGCCGGCTGAGCGAGGCGGTGCGCAGCGAGGGCGGCATGGCCGCGGTCGGCGCGCCCGCCGCCGAGATCGCCCCGCTGGTCGAGGACTACCCGGACCTCACCATCGGCGCCGTCAACGGCCCCGGCCAGTGCCTGCTCACCGGCGGCAGCCAGTCGCTGGCGGACGCGGGCCGCAGGCTGGCCGAACGCGGAGTGAAATTCACCCCGTTGAAGGGCGCGGTGCCGTACCACTCGCCGCTGATGGCCCGGATCGTGGACGAGTTCCGCGAGGTGCTCGCGGGCGTCGAGTTCCGCACGCCGGGCATGGCCCTGGTGTCCAACGTGACCGGACGCGTGGCCCGCGGCCGGCAGATGGCGGACCCCGAGTACTGGATCAGGCACCTGCTCGAACCGGTGCAGTTCGAGGCCGGTGTGCAGGCGGTGGACCGGCGCGGGCGGCACGTCTTCGTGGAGATCGGCCCGTCCGGCGCGCTCACCGCGCTGGCCAGGGCGTCGGCCGTCGACGCCGACCACGTCTGGCTGAGCAGCACCTTCCGCGACGACCGTGACGGCGACATGATCCGCCGGTCCCTGGCCAAGGCGTACGAGGCGGGCGTGACCGTCTCCTGGGCCGACTACCACCAGGGCGCCCCGAGCCGCCGGGTCCCCCTGCCGTC
Organism: Streptomyces sp. SCPE 10; assembly: GCF_051980735.1. Lineage (NCBI taxonomy): Bacteria > Bacillati > Actinomycetota > Actinomycetes > Kitasatosporales > Streptomycetaceae > Streptomyces > Streptomyces sp. SCPE 10. The sequence continues at coordinate 6,819,974 of NZ_CP197069.1, forward strand.
GTACCCCTTCGACGGCAAGCGGTACTGGCTGCCCACCCCGCAGCGCCGCGCCGCCGAGGCCGCCTGGCAGGCGGAACGGACCGGCGCGGACCAGGGCGCGGACGGCGGCCTGTTCTACGAGCAGCACTGGGTCCCCCAGCCCCTGCCGGACACCCGGCGGGAAGGCCGGCGGGTCGTCGTCGCCGGGGGCACGGACCGGCTGCCGCGCGGGCTCGCCGAGGCCGCCGCCGCGCAGGGCGTCACCCTCGACGTCGTATCCGGCCCCGCGGATCTCGCCGGGGCGCTGGCGGGCGAGCCGCCCACCGACGTGTGCTGGCTGTGGCGCGCCCACCACGGCGCGGGGCCGGCCGCGGCGCGGCTGCGCGCCGAGTCCGAGGCCAACTACCGCGATCTCCTCGCGGTGTTGGACACCCTGGCCACCTCGGGCTTCGGCCGGGGTCAGCGGCTGTGGCTGGTCACCGAGGGCGCCCAGTACCTGCCCGGCGACAAGGGCGTCGAACCGGCCGCCGCGGCCACCCTGTGGGGCTTCGGCCGCGCCCTGGGCGCGGAGTTCCCCGGCTACCGGGTGACCCTGGTCGACCTGGAGCCCGGAAGCGACGGCGGCGCCGGTCTGGTGGCGGAGTGGTCGGCCGCCGGGGAGAGCGAACTGGAGATCGTCCACCGTGACGGCGGGCGCTGGGTACGACGGCTGCGCACGGCCGGCCCCGTGCCCGCCGACTCCCGTCCCCGCACGATCCGTTCCGACCGCACGTATGTGGTGGCCGGTGCCACGGGCATGGTCGGACGGGCCCTCGCCCGCCGCCTCGTCGCCCTCGGCGCCCGCCATCTGGCCCTGCTGAGCCGCACCGGCGGCCCCGCCCCGGACTTCGGCGACGGCGTCACGGTCCAGGTCCATGCCTGCGACCTCGGCTCGGCGCCGGACGTGACCCGCGTGCTGGCCGAACTCGCCGCCACCGCGCCCCCGGTGGGCGGAGTCGTGCACGCTGCTCAGGAGGCCGCGCGGGACCTGCCGCTCGCCCAGCAGACCTGGGAGAACCTGGACGCCGCCTTCCAGGCGAAGGTCTACGGCGCCTGGCTGCTGCACGAGGCCACCGCCGGCCTGCCCGAGCTGGACTTCTTCCTCGGCTGCTCCACGGCCGGTGCGCTGTTCGGCGCCGCCACCCAGACCGGTGCCGGCGCGGGGGCCGCCTTCCTCGACCATCTGATGGCCCAGCGCGCCGGTGCCGGACTGCCCGCCACGGCCGTCAACTGGGGCCCGTGGGCGCCGCGGGAGCCGGGCCGGCAGCTCAGCTCCTCCCTGGTGCGCAGCTGGGAGGGCCAGGGCATCACGCTCCTGGAGGAGGACGAGGCCACCGACGCGCTGCCCGCGCTGCTGGACGCCGGGCGCGCCCAGGTCCTCATGGGCCGCTGCGACTGGAAGCGCTTCGTGGCCCGCAGGGCGCCGAGCGCGCTGTTCGCGGAGCTGGTCCCGGACGGTGGTGCGGACGGCGTGCCGAGCGGTGTCGACGCCCTGTCCGAGGAGCCGGGGGCCGCCCGCTCGGCCGGGATCAACGCGATCGTGCGGGCCCGGCTCGCGGATGTCCTGCGCTTCGAGTCGGCCGACGACATCGAGCCCGATGCCGAACTGGCCGCCCTGGGCATGGACTCGCTCAACGCGGTCGAGATCCGCAACGCGCTGGAGGCGGCCTTCCGGATCACCCTGCCCGCGTCGGTCACCTTCGACCGGCCCGGCGTGGACCTGCTCAGCGCATACATCGACGAACTGCTGTCCGGTGCCAAGGCGCCGGCGCACGACGCGGGAACGGGAGCACACCGATGACCACAGCGACGCGACCGCGCACCCTGGGGGAAGTGATCGCCCTCCAGGCCGACCTCCGGCCCGATCAGCCGGCCGTCCTGTGCGCCGGACGGGCCCTCACCTACCGGGAGCTGGACCGGGAGAGCGCGCGCACGGCCGAGGTGCTGCGCGCGGCCGGAGTGGTACCCGGCTCGCGGGTGGGCTACCTCGGCAAGGAGGCCGTCGAATACTGGGAGCTGGCCTTCGCCTGCGCGCGGACGGGCGCGGTCCTGGTCCCCGTCAACTGGCGGCTGACCCCGCAGGAGGTGGACCACATCCTGCGGGACTCCACCACCGAGGTGCTTTTCGTGGACCAGGAGCACCTGCCGGTGGCCACCGAGGTGCGCGAGGGGCTGTCCACGCTGCGCACTCTGTTGTGCCTGGACGCCGACGCGGCGGGCGCCGAGTCCCTGGCCGCCCGCAAGGACGCGGTGTCCGCCACCGGGGAGCAGGCACCGGCGGACGGCGACAGCCCCGTCGTACAGATCTACACCAGCGGCACCAGCGGGCTGCCCAAGGGTGTCGTACTGCCGCACCGCAGCTTCTTCAACGTCGCCGAGGCGATGGACGACAACGGCCTCGACTGGCTCGACTGGAAGCCCGGCGACCGCAGCCTGATCGGCCTGCCGGGCTTCCACATCGGGGGCTTCTCCTACGCGATGCAGGCGTTCAACGCCGGTGCCACCGTGGTCTCGCTGCCCGCCTTCATCAGCTCCGACGCGGTGCGTGTGATCGAGGAGGAGAAGGTCACCACCGGCATCGTGGCGCCCGCCATGCTGGAGCTGATGCTCCTCGAACCGGCCGCCGCCAAGGGCGCCCTCGGCTCGCTGCGCAAGCTCGTCTACGGCGGCTCGCCGATCGGCGAGGACCTGCTGAGCCGGGCGATCGACATCATGGACTGCGACTTCCTCCAGATCTACGGCAGCAGCGAGACCGGCAACTTCGCCGTCTGCCTGCCGCCTGCCGACCATGTCCCGGGCAGTCCGCGGCTGCGCGCGGCGGGTCGCCCCTATCCGGGGATCGAGGTGCGCATCGAGGACCCCGAGGGCCGGGTGCTGCCCACCGGGCAGGTCGGCGAGGTCTGCGTTCGCACCCCCGCCCGGATGCTCGGCTACTGGCGGCTGCCCGAGGCAACCGAGCGCACCGTGGTGGACGGCTGGGTGCACATGGGGGACGCCGGCTACCTCGACGAGGACGGCTACCTCTACGTCCGGGACCGCGTCAACGACATGATCATCGTGGCGGGCGAGAACGTGTACCCGAAGGAGATCGAGGACGCCCTCGCCCAGCACCCCGCGGTGGCCGCAGCCGCCGTGGTGGGCCTGCCGCACGAGCGCTGGGGCGAGTCCGTGCACGCACGGGTGGTGCTGGAACCGGGCCGGCAGGCGGGCCCCAGGGACCTGCACCTCTTCCTGCGCGGCCGGCTGGCCGACTTCAAGATGCCCACGTCGTACGACTTCGCCGACGCTCTGCCCCGCAACCCCAGCGGCAAGGTGCTGCGCCGGGCGGTACGCGACGAACTCACCACCGCGCGGAGCTGACCGCCACCCCTCCCGTACGACGCCGGCCCGCCCCCTCGGTCAGGGGGCGGGCCGGCGTCAGTGAACCCGGTCGCTGTGCGCCCTGACGCCTTCCGCCCCGGACGGAGTCCCGTCCGGGGCGGAAGACGTGCTGGAAGGCGCGGACCGGGATCAGCCGTGGAGGTGGCGGCGCAGGTAGGCGTGCCAGGTCTGTTCGAAGGTCCGGGTGAGGGCCGACTGGGGGGCGAACACATCCCACGAGTGGTAGGCGTGGGCGTAGACGTGCAGGTCGACCGGGACGCCGGCGGCGATCAGGCGCTGCGCGAAGGCGATGTTCTCGTCGCGGAAGACATCGAACTGGGCGACGGCGATGAAGGTGTCCGGCAGACCGGCGACATCCGTGGCGCGGCCGGGCGCGCAGTACGGGTGCACGTCCGGCGCTCCCGCCCGCTCACCCAGCACGGCCGCCCAGGCGTGCAGGTTCTCCCGGCGGTCCCACACGCCGAGGTCCACGATCTCGTGGCTGGACCGGGTCTCGTTGCGGTCGTCCAGCATCGGGTAGTTGAGCGACAGCAGCCGCGGACGGCGCTCACCGCGGTCGCGGACCATGAGCGCGGCGGCCGTCGCGACCGCCCCGCCGCCGCTCGCCCCCGCGAGCCCGATCCGGTCCGGGTCGATCCCGTGCCTGGCGGCGTGCGCGGCGAGATACGTGTATGCCAGGTGGCCGTCCTCGGCTGCGCCCGGTGCCGGGGTGGGCGGCGCCAGCCGGTAGTCGACCGCGGCCAGTACGACGTCGAGCCGCAGGGCCAGGTCGGCGGCGTACGCGCGGGCTGTGCGGTCGTGGGCGCTGCCGAGGACCTGCCCGCCGGCGTGGAAGTACACCAGGGCCGGCCGGGCCCGGTCGGCGTCGCCGGGGTGGAACAGCAGCACATCGAGCAGGCTCCCGTCCGCGCGGGCGAGGTGCAGCGTCTCGGTCTTGACGCGTGGGTCCGCGTCGGGCGCGGGAAGCCACTCCTCGGCCGCCGCCACCCGCGCGCGGCACGCGGGGATGTCGGACAGGTCCAGCAGGGCGCCGTTCGGGGCCTTGGGCAGGGCGGCCAGCGCGGCGGCGAGTTCGGGGTCGATGTCGTAGGCCATGGTCTGTGTCCTTCCCGGAAGCGGAACGAGGGGACGTCGCCCGGGGCGGGGAACGCGGCCGGACCGGCGGCACCGGCGACACCGGCGTGCGGCGGCTGTGAATGCCCGTGCGGCACCGGGGCGTTGCCACCGCTCGAGAGTGCCGAGCGCGACGCGGCCGCGGCGGGCCCGGAGTCCTGTCCGACCCCACCGGGAGCCGAACGGGAGGCGCCTCGGACGTGTCTGATGATTGATCTCGTGTTGGGTCGTGGTGAGTTGACGGATGCGGCGCGGGGGCGGATGGCGCCTTTGCCGCCGGGGGTCGACGGCCGTGGGCGGCCGTGCCGGGGTCGCGGAGCCTGGCACGCACATCTGCGGCGTTGTCGTCACTCGCCGATTCCCCCACGCTCGGCTTCGCTCGCGCGGGGGCACCCCCATCGCGTCGACTCCCTCCTCCGCCTTGCATCTGCACGCACCAGCCCCCGCTCGGGTCGGCCGTAAGGCACCGCCGACCCGAGCCGACCTGATCCGGAAGAAAGGCCCTAGCGGGTGTAGTCCTGCGGCTCGAAGACGGCGGTGCGCTCCCGGTATGCCTCGATGCTGGCGGGCCAGTTGTTGACCACACGCCCGTCGCCCGTCTTGTACCAGCTCGCGCAGCCGGCGGCGAAGGCGGTGCCCGCGAGGTCCCGCTGGAGCTCCTCGTTGTAGCGCCGCTGCACCTCGGGAGCGACGTCCAGGGTGCGCGCCGGGTCGGCGTCGAGGGAGCCGAGGGCCTTGAGGACGTAGTCGATCTGGCACTCCACCATGAACAGGATCGAGTGGTGGCCCAGGTTGGTGTTCGGGCCGTAGAGCATGAACATGTTGGGGAAGCCGCTGACCGACACGCCGAGGTACGCCTCGGGGCCGTCCTTCCACGCCTCGCGCAGCGTCAGCAGGTTCCGTCCGACGATCTCCGCCCCGCCGGTGCGGTCGAGCGGCTGGAAGCCGGTGGCGTGCACGATCACGTCGGCCTCGTGCAGCCGTCCGTCCGCGGTCCTGATGCCCTCCGGCTCGATCCGCGTGATCGGCTCGCAGACCAGCTCGACGTTCTCGCGGGAGACCGCCGGATAATAGTCGTCGCTGATCAGCACCCGCTTGCAGCCGAAGGCGTAGTCGGGGGTGAGCCGGTCGCGCAACCGCTCGTCGGCGACCTGCGCGGCCAGGTGCTCCCGCGCCACCCGCAGGAACTCGTCGCGCACCGGGTTGCCGTCGTCGCGCAGGCCGGCGGCCCAGCCGTCGCGCTCGTGGTAGAGGCGCTCGCGCAGCGCGGCGTAGCGGTCGGGCCGGGCGAGCAGTTCGGCACGCTCGTCGTCACTCAGTGCCTTGTCCTGCCGCGGCAGCAGGTAGTTGGCGGACCGCTGGAACACCGTCAGCCGCTCGGTGTCCGCCGCGATGGCGGGCACCAGCTGGACGGCGCTGGCCGCGCTGCCGATGCAGGCGACCCGCTTGCCCGTCAGGTCCAAGTCCTCGGGCCAGCGGGCCGTGTGCACCTGGGTGCCGGTGAAGCGCTCCGCCCCGTCGATGCCCGCCCAGGCCGGCAGGTTGAGCTGGCCCCACGCGGTGATCAGCACACGGGCCCGCACCTGTTCGCCGCGGGCGGTGCGCAGCAGCCAGCGGCCGTCCTCGTCGGACCAGGTGGCGTGGGTGACCTCGGTGCCGCAACGGATGTGCTCCATCAGGTCCTGGCTCTCGGCGAACCGTTCGAGGTTGTGCAGGATCTCCGGCTGCCCGGCGTAGGTGCGGCTCCAGTCGGGCTGCTCGCCGAAGGAGTACCAGTACAGGTGGGACTGCACGTCGCAGGCCGCGCCGGGGTACGTGTTGTCGCGCCAGGTCCCGCCGATCGAGGCGGCCTTCTCCAGCACCGTGAACGCCTGCCGGCCGGCCTCCTTGAGACGGGCGGCCATACCGAGGCCCGACATCCCGGCGCCGATGATGACGATCTCGAAGTCCTCGTCCATACCCATCCCCTTCGTAGGGTCTCTTCCGCCGCTCCACCCTGACCAGATGTGCTGATCGACGGCTGAAGAACGACTGATGAATCGATCAGAAGATTCACCGGAAGTAATTGCAATAGAAAAGAAAACGGAAAAGAAACCCTCGCCGACTCGGAAAAGGAAGGCTCCGTGGAGCGCTTTGACAGCGCTCTCTTCGACCTTCTGTCGGCCTTCTGTGCGGGGTATGCGCAGGGAATATTCTGGCGCAGTGCGCTGACACGGAGCTGACGCGGCACCGACTTCCCGGATCCGACCCCCGAGGGGAATGCGGAACGAGGCTGCGGCAGTACGCCCCCGGCGGTTTTCCGGGCGTACTGCCGCAGCCTCGTCGCATCGGTACCGCAGCTCTTCGGCGCCGCCGCTACACGGGCACGGCGGCGTCCAGCGAGGGTGCCTGGTTGAGGATCTGCTGGAACCGCTGGCGCAGCCTGAGCGAAGGCTCCATGCCCAGCTCGCTCGCCAGCCGGCGCCGCGTGCTGTTGTAGGTCTCCACCGCCTCGGCCTGCCGCCCGGTCCGGTACAGGGCCAGCATGAGCATCTCCGTCAGCCGCTCCCGCCAGGGGTGGATGGTGCGCATGCGCTTGAGCTCACCGATGCTGTGCACCGGATCCGCCAGCTGAATCTCCAGCCACAGCTTGTCCTCGACCGCGCACAGCTGTTCCTCCTCCAGCGCCAGCGCCACGCTCTGCAGCATGGGCCCCCGGGCGACGTCCTGGAAGGGTGCGCCGCGCCACAGCGCCAGCGCCTCGCCGAGCAGGCGGTGTGCCCGCTCGGGAGCGTGCCGGGCACAGGCGCGGGCCTGGCCGACCAGCCGCCGGAAGGCTGCCGCGTCCGTCTCCTCGCCGCCCAGCTCCAGCACGTACCCCGACGAGCGCGTGAGCAGCTCGGGCGCCCGCCCGTCCGGTCCCGCCAGCTGCTGGAGGGTCCGCCGCAACCGGTAGACGTGGGCCTGGAGCGAGTTCTCGAAGGTGGGCGGGGGGTTCTCCCCCCACAGCTCGGCGTACAGCTGCTCGGCGGCCAGCGGCCGGCCGGGACTCACCAGCAGCGCCGCCAGCAGGGTGCGCTGCCGGTTGCCGCCCACGGTGTGCGTACGGCCGCCGGTGCGCACCTCCAGGGGGCCGAGGAACGCGCACATCGGACGGGTCTGGACTTCGCTGTGCTCCGAAGGCAGGGAAGGCAGCCTCCGTTCGTTGTTCGGATAGGCATCCTCGATCTGCGAATAGCTGATCACTTTGTCCTCCTGCCGTGCCGTACGCGGTTCCTTTAATTGACTCCGGTAACCTTCGCAACCGCAAGTATCGACATGGGGATGCCGTCCCTTCCAAGCCAGTGAATGTCCATTGAAACAATGCTGGTTTCCGCCGGTAATGTGGGGGCGAACAGGTTCATAGCGGACATCTGGATTGCGTGTTTCTTACGCCGGGCTGCCGATTATCGAGCCCAGCCACGGCCGGTTAGGACGCCGAGCCGACGGATTCCACATCGCCGCGCACTCTTTCATTGCGCGATCAGTAATCTGTCAGGTGCGGTTGCTTGGATCGCCGGTACCGCCGACCGCGACCAGAGAAAGAGGTGCCCGATGGGGGCCGTCCGTGAGCCGCTGCGCGTGGGGGTCCTGCTGCCGACCCGCGAGCAGGCGATCCTCGGCGAGCACAGCGCCTCCTCCCTGCTGGACTTCGCACGGCGCGCCGAACAGCTCGGCTTCGACTCCCTGTGGACGGGCGACTCGCTCACCGCACGCCCGCGGCTCGACCCCCTGGTGGTGCTGTCCGCGGTAGGCGCGGTGACCCGCCGGGTGCTGCTGGGCACCGCGGCCATGGCGCCGGCGCTGCGGCACCCGCTCACGGCCGCGAGCATGGTCAGCAGCCTGGACCACGTCAGCTCCGGCCGGCTCGTCCTCGGGGTCGGGCCCGGCTTCCCGGTGCCGGACACCGACGGGGAACCGGCCGACGCGGGCGACCCGGCGGCCGTCCGGGCCGGCGCCCTCGACGAGGTCACCGCACTGTGGCGGACAGCCTGGAGCAGTACCCGGCCCGGCGCACCCAACCACTTCGCGGGCCGGCACTGGCAGGCGGAGAACCTGGACCGGCTGATCTGCCCGGCCGCACCCGACGGGCCCCCGATGTGGCTCGCCACCGGCACCGACAGCGCCCGCACACTCGAACGGGCGGCCCGCCTCTACGACGGCTGGCTGTCCTCCCGTACCTCGGCCGAGTCCTACGCCGGCGCCCGGCGCCGCCTGGAGGACCTCTGCCGGCGCGCGGGACGCCGGGCCGGCGCGGTGACCCCGGCCCTGTACCTGACGGTCACGGTCGGCCCGGACGAGCAGCGCGCCAGGGTCGAGCTGGACGACTACCTCGAACACTGCTATGGGCGTGCCCTGGAACAGATGTCGGCCCTGTGCGCCTACGCCTGGGGTCCCAGCGAGCACTGCGCCCAGCGCCTCGCCGACTATGTGCGGGCAGGCGCCCGCCACATCCTGCTGCGCATCGGATCGCTGCGACCGGAGACACACCTGCGGGAGATCGCGGACGTCCTCGTCTCCACGGCCCGCCAGACAGATCAGGAGAGCACATGAGCGCCACCGGCAGCACCCGACGTGCCCGCTGGTTCACCACCGCCGGGGCCGATCCCCACGCCGACCACCAGGTGTTCCTGTTCCCGCACGCCGGCGGCACCGCCCCGGCCTACCAGGCGTGGGCCGCCACCCTGCCCTCCACGATGGACGTGCGCACCCTGCAACTGCCCGGCCGGCAGGAGCGGTTGGGCGAGGAGCCGTTCACCGACCTGGACCCACTGCTGGACGCGCTCCTGGAGGTCTTCGAGGCCGAACTGGACGGCCGGCCCTATCTTCTGTTCGGCCACAGCTTCGGGGCGCTGCTCGCCTACCGGCTGTCCGTAGCCGCCGCGTGGAACGGACTTCCGGCCCCCGCGCTCCTCGCCGCCTCGGCCTGGGCCCCGGCCCTGGAACCGGCCGCCGAACTGGACCGGGTCGCCACCATGTCGGACGCCGAACTCCTCGACCGAGTCAGCCAGTTGGGGCTGATGCCAGAGGGTGCGACGCTCGACCCGGCCACTCTCGCCTCGATCATGCCCGCGCTGCGCGCAGACTTCCTGGCCGCGGGCAGCCTGCGCGAGGACGGCGAACCGGCGCCCTGCCCGGTCGCGGCCTACTGCGGCACCGCCGACCCCATCGTGGCACCCGGCGCCATGGCCGCCTGGGCGGATCACTCGGCCGACTTCCTCGGCGCGACCGAGTTCCCCGGCGGGCACTTCTACCTGTTCGAGCACACCGCGACCCTCCAGCACAGCCTGGACCGCCATCTGCGCCGCCTGTCCGCCCGGATCTGACGACCGGCACGACGAGGCCCCCGCAAGCACGACCGTGCGTGCCTCCGGTCAGGCGTCACGTCCAGCCCCAGCGGTCGGGGGTAACGGGATGAGGGCCACTGTCATCGCTGACGGGCTCCGCGGAAGCGGTCGGGTGGGTTCCCGGCGAAGACAACCGCAGTGAAGGGTCCGGGCTGCCAAAAAGGAAAACGATTAATCGCTTTTGGAGTATCCTGGAGGTATGCCGAAAGTGAGCCAGCAGTACCGGGACGCCCGCCGCGCCGAGATCCTCGCCGCCGCCAGGCGCTGTTTCGTACGTGACGGTTTTCACGGCACGTCCATGCAGGATCTGCTGGCCGAGGTGGGCCTGTCCTCGGGGGCGGTCTACCGGTACTTTCCCGGCAAGCAGGACATGATCATCGCCATCGCCGAGGAGAACCTCGCGGAGGTGACAGGCGAGGTCCGCCGGATGACCGCCGTCAAGCCCGCCGCCGGCATCGGCGAACTGCTCGCCCGCATCTTCCAGGTGATCAAGGCGAAGCACGAGGAAGACGGCTTCGCCGCCATCGCCCTGCTGGTGTGGGCGGAGTCCCTGCGCGACCCCACCCTCGCCGAGCGGATCAAGAGCACCCTCGCCGACGTGACCGCGGAACTGGCTGACATAGTCCGGGAGCGCCAGGAGACTGGCGGCCTCCCCGCCGAGGTCCCCGCCGCTCAGCTGACCCAGGTGATCGTCGCGAGTGTCCCGGGCTACATCCTGCAACTGGCCACGCTCGGCCCGGCGGTGGTGGAAGGGCTTCCGGGCGCCGTCCGCGCTCTGTGGCCGGACTGACAGCGGCCTTCGATGGGCGGGGGAACCCATGGCGGCAGCGGCACTCCCCGAACGTGTGGACGGTCTCGTTCGCCCGCGCCGAAAAGGGCCGCGCCCTGTGTCTGACGATCAACGACGAACCCTTGCAGGGGCCCGAGGTTGAACCGCTCCGGGTCGTCTTCCTCAGTCTTGAGGGCGCCGACGCGAGCGCCGAGTCCTGGGCCGGGAGAGCCCGCGACCGCGTTCCGCAAGGCCTGGGCGACGAGTTCGCCGGCTCGCTCGGCGCGGGTGACGCGAGCCTGCCACTTCGTGACCGGCTGGAACATCGGAGGCTGGTTCAGCTCCTGGTACTCCGACTTGTACTCCACCTTCGTCGATACCGTGCTGGTGAGGGCGACCACCGGCCTGCGCGCCCACCAGGCGTCCGCCAGCGCCGCCGCGACGTTCGCCGCGCCGGGCTCCACTGCCCGTACACGACTGCGCGCTTGCCGGTCACGCGGGCGTAGGCGTCGGCCATCACGACGGACGCGGCTTCGCTGCGGGCAAGGTGCATGGCGATGCCTTGATCCCGCAGCGCCCGCCACAGCAGCAGGTCGCCGCCGGTGACGGGGAAGACGCGGTCGATGCCGTTGTCCTTCAACGCCCGGCCCACCGCGTATGCAGCTCTGACGGTGGCGGATACGGGGCTTGTGCTGCGCGCGGTGTTGGCTCGTTGTCGCGTCAGAGGTGGGGGGTGAGGGTCAGGCCCCGGGTCGTGACGTTCGGGAGTTGGCTCATTTCGGCGAACGCGCGCTGGTCATGCGCCGGGACGACGATCAGGTCGGGGATGCGCTGCATGACGGCCGCCATGCGCAGGATGTTCTGGCGGTTGCCCTCGGCGTCGAAGTCCCCCAGGCGCCTGATGAGGAAGGGGCGCTCCAGACGGCGGGTGAGTCCCTCGCGCTGCCACACCAGATCACCTACCAGGGCGTAGCGCACCTGGTTCGGCAGGGTCACGAAGACGATGACGCTGCCCGGCGTGTGTCCGGGAGCGGGTACGCAGACGATCGATCCGTCCCCGTACACGTCGTGGTGGCGCGGAAAGCCGAGGTAGGGGCCGCCCTCGAAGCCGAACTCCTGCCAGTTGAACGGCGTGTCCTGGAAGTAGCCGCGGAAGTTGCCGAACATCTCCGGGTTGTGGAACGCGGCGTGGTCGCGCGCGGAGATGAGGACCGGCAGGTCGGGGAAGTCGGTGATGCCGCTCATGTGGTCCCAGTGCGCGTGGGTGAGCAGGATGCCGGACAGCCGGCCGAAGTCGTACCCGGCCGCCTCGAGTTGCTCGACGGCGGGCTTCCAGACCTCGTATTTGGTCAGCCTCTGGAACAGCCGGGGCATCGTGGCGAACTGCTTGGCGATGTCGCGTCCGAAGCCGGAGTCGACCAGGAGGTCACCCTGGGGGTGCTTGATGAGCGCGGCGCCGATGTAGAAGTCCCGCCTGTCGAAGAGAGATCCGCCGCTGTACGCGTACGCGGCGACCCTGTAGTTGACGCCGGTGGGGACCGCGACCAGGTCCATGCCCGCCGGTGGTGTCGCCTCGGGGATCGGAACCGACGGGGGTAGCGCGGCGGGCGGCGGAAGCGCCGGGGAGCTGAGCCGGCGGACCAGGTGCACGGCGGGTACTGCGGCCGCGGCCACGAGGGGCCATTTCTTCACGATGCCCACTCCTTGGCTGTCGTCGTGTGGTGGCCGCTTAAGGGGGAGCGGCTGCTGGGCGGGGTGCTGAGGCAGGTCTCCCGCGAGTCATACAAAAACGAACGATCGTTGCTTTTTATGCTGCACCCACCCATGGGGACTGTCAAGGAGAACGATCGATCGCTTTTTTCCCGGCGTGGGCGCCTCGACCGGACCAGGTGGCGGCGCTGGATGCGGGTGCGGTCCCAGCCGAGCGCGGCGCCCAGGTTGCTCTGGCGCAGGCTGCCGCCGGCCTTGCTGAGCCCCGTGCCGGTCCGCCAGCTGACCGACGGCGACGCCCGGGACCAGCGCGTCCTTACCGGCCGTACCGGGTCCGAGCCGCCACCTGACCTGCCGGGGGAAGCGGGGCCCGGCAGGCCTGTGGCACCCTCGCTTGATCGAAGAGCGTCGCCACGGCTGTCCGCCGATCAGCCGATGGGCTCGGCCACGATGAGCTGGAACCGCTCGAAGGACAGCTTCACGGTGTTGTGCTGGGCAGTGGCAGTTCCGAGCGACTTGCCGGTGAACGGGTCGGTCAGGCGGTACCGCGTGCGGCCCAGACCGCGCAGCTCGACCGTTCCGTCCCACTGGTCGGCATAGAAGGCGTAGTGGAGGGTCCGCTTCGTGGCCACGACATGCGCCTCGGGCTTGTCGAAGCCGATGTCGTACAGCTCGCCGCGGTACTCACCGGTGGGCAGCATGTTCTTCTCGTACAGGGACACCCACTTGCGCCAGAGGACCTCCTTCTCCGAGGTGAGGTCGGTCGCCTTGTCCGGGGCTCCGGCGCCGGGGAGGGTGAACTTGGTCGACAGGACGGCTCCGACCCCGTAGGAGGAGGCGAAGTCGTCGCCGTTGTCGCTCAGTTCGACGTGGTCGCCGGAGTAGCTGCTGCCCGCGCCCATCAGCGCCTTCATCGACTTGCCCTTGCTCCGGACCTGGTAGGAGGACTCCGGGTCCGAGCCGGGGTACTGGTCGACGTAGGGCAGGTTGTGGAAGGCGAAGGCGGTGCCGCAGGGGCAGAGTTCGACGAGCGCGTCGGGGTTCGCCGCGCGCGCGGCTTCGTGGATCGCCTTCCAGAACCGCGCCAGGCCCTCGGTGGACTCCTCGGGGCGGGCGTGCCGGTGCTTCGGGTTGTAGCAGGGTGCGACGCTGTTGAGGTGCTGGCCGTCGATCTTGAGCCCCTCGTAGCCCCAGTCGCCGATGAACCTCTTCGCCTGCTCGACGAAGTAGTCCACGGTCGGCTGGTAGGCGGGGCAGAGCGTATAGGCGTCCCACCAGGTGACGTCCTGCCTGTTGCCGTCGCGGTCCAGCAACAGCATGTCGGAGCGGTCCCGGAGCAGGTTGCTGTCGGGGTCCGCCGCGAGCGGGGCCCACCACAGGCGCGGTCGCAGGCCGGCGTCCCGTATCTCCTTGGTGAAGGCCCGCATGTCCGCTTCACCGCGCGGGAACTTCGTCGTGTTGATGTCCCAGTCGCCCTCGTTGGTCTGCCAGCCGTCGTCGAGCACGACCCAGCGCAGGCCGACCTCGCCCACCTTCGGCAGCGTTGCGGTGACCTGCTCGACGGTGAAGTCGCGCTCGTAGCCCCAGGCACACCAGATGGGCTCGAAGGCCGAGGCGGGGACCTTGGGAGCGCGCTGGCCGATGTCGCTCATGTAGTCGCGGTACCGCCGGAGCGGCACGAAGTGGTCGCCCGGGAGGGCGGTCAGGAACGTGGTGCTGGTGCTGAGCCGACGGCCCGGCTTCAGGGTGCGGGCCGTGTCGTCCTGGATGGCGATGCTCGCGCCGTCGGCCGTCTTGCGGACCGGCATCCGCAGAATCGTCGCCACAGGCTCGACGTGTCCGACGGAAAGGCCCGCGCCCCGGCGCCAGACGGTCGCCAGCGGGGTGCCGCCGCCGTAGTCGGAGGAGTCCATCCCCAGCGAGTTCTCCTGGGCGTAGCCGTCCTTCACCGGCATCACCCAGTCGCGGCGGTCCGTGTACGTGGTGCCGGAGAAGGTGTAGAAGCCGCCGGGGGTCTCCAGGAGTTCATGGGCTCCGTTGCGCCACCCGGTGACCTCCAGCGCGGTGGAGGACCGGTTGGTGTAGGTCACCTTCATCACGATCATGCCGGTCAGACGCTCGAAGGAGGTCAGCTCGACCGTCTTGTGCACGCCTTCCTCGGACGTGCCCTCGATCGTCACCCGGACGCCCGCGCCGTGGCGGGGGTGCCGGGTGGCGCCGGTCCGGTGTCCGCGGTAGGCGAACGCCTCGATGGCCTTGTCGCCCACCAGCAGGGCTTCGCCGGCGTCGAAGCGGGTGAGGTCGACGCCCTTCAGTGCCACCCGGCTTCGCAGTTGGTCGTCGAACTCCAGGGTGATGGAGGTGTCGCCCACTCCGACGATGTCGGGATCCGAGTTCGGTGCGGCGGCCGCGGGTGAGGCGTTCATGGCCACGGTGGGGAGGGCGGCCAGGCCGGCACCCCCCAGCGCGACCTTCAGTACGCTTCGCCGGTTCATGTCCGTCATGTCGAACTCTCTTTCGATCGTGCGTGCCCGGCTGGGGCAGCTGCCTTCTGTCCGTCGTGGTGGATCGTTCAGAGTCGAGCCGCGTGCTCGCGGCGAAGCGACCGTCCGTAAGTCTGGTCGATGCCTGGTCTGCTACTGGTTTTCGCAGTGGGTCGGGTGGGGTCGGGGGACGGCGTGGCGTCCGAACGGGCACCCCGGTGCGAGGTCGCCTCCGGCGGCGGTGCGCGGCCGTCTTCGGTGAGCTGCTACAACACCGCCTCGATCACGGAGGGTGCCCGGGGCACGGCGAAACGTAAGGTCGCTCACGGGCGACTTCCTCATCACCGGGTGGCCTGCTGCGAGAACGTAAGTGGTATTCGAGTGGCATGTCAACGGGTGGGCCTCCCGGATGAGGGTTCGCCCCGTCGATCGAATTGGTATCTTTCTGGTATGACGGATGCGAGAACGCCGATGCCCAGAGGTCTGTTCGGGGACGATGCCCTCCCGTTGTACGAGCGCACGGCCGCGCAGCTGCTCGAGGACCTGCGCGCCGCTGCCGCCCGCCCCGGTGACCGGCTGCCCTCCGAGCGGGCTCTGGTCGAGCGGTACGCCGTGTCGCGCGTGACGCTGCGATCGGCCCTCGCGCAATTGGAGTCACGGGGCATCGTGCGGCCGTCGTCGTCGCGCGGGTGGTTCGTCGCCGAGCTCGGTCTGCTCCCCGAGACGCCGGTGACGTCCGGCTCGGTGGCCCCGCAGGTCCAGGGGTTCGCCGACTATGCCCAGGCCAACGGCTTGACGACGGCCAGCAAGGTGCTCTCCGCCACCGTCCGCCCGGCCACGGTGTCCGAGGCCGAGCAACTCCGGATCGCTCCGGGCGCCGACCTCTTCGACCTCCACCGGCTGCGCTTCCTCGACGGTCTGCTGGTCGTGCTCGAGCACAACCGGCTCCCTTTGGCGGCCTGCCCGGCCCTGGCCGAAACCGACTTCAGCACGGCCTCGCTCTACGCCACCCTGCGCGCCGCCGACCCGCCGCAGTTGCCCCGCGTCGCCGACTATTCGGTCGAGGCCCGCCACCCGACGCCACGGGAGATCGAGCTGTTCGAGATCGGGGAGACCATGCCGATGCTCGTCGCGACCCAGCTGACGTCGAACCAGGAATCACGCCCGATCGAACTGACCGTCCAGGTCTACCGGGGGGACCGCTATCGGTTCCGGGCCTCCATCACCAATCAGGGCTGATTGACCTCAGGTCACGGAGGCTCTCCTCCCTCACCACGTGCCAACTGCGGGGCGGACGTGTACCCCGGTCAATACCAGTTGCATACCAGAATAAGACTATTGACGGCCCACTGATGAGACCAGTACTGTCCCGACTGGGCTCCGGGCCAACGCGGCGAAAGGGCTCGAAATGCACGTTGAGTAAGGGGTTGGCAATGCAGAGCCCATTGAGCGAGGTGGTCCGGCGTCAGAAGGCCGGACAGCCGCAGGGCATCACCTCGGTGTGTTCGGCACATCCACTGGTCATCGAGGCCGCCGTGGTGCAAGCACGGGAGAGCGGCGGTCATGTACTGGTGGAGGCGACCTCGAACCAGGTCGACCAGTACGGCGGTTACACGGGCATGCTGCCCGCGGACTTCCGCGACCTCGTGTACCGCATCGCCGCCGAAAATGGTCTGCCACTGGACCGCGTGATTCTCGGCGGCGACCACCTGGGACCGAACCGGTGGCGGTCCCTGACTCCCGACGAGGCGATGGAACGGGCCGACGCCCTGGTCGCCGCCTACGTGGCGGCGGACTTCACAAAGATCCACCTGGACTGCAGCTTCGCGTGCGCCGGTGACCCCGTACCGCTGACCGACGACGTGGTCGCCGAACGCGCCGCGAGGCTGATCCGGGTGGCGGAGGAGACGGCCGGCCCCGAGCGGACCGAGCGGATCCGGTACGTGATCGGTACCGAGGTGCCCACGCCCGGCGGCGCGCACGAGACGCTCGGCACTCTCGTCCCGACCACGCCCGAGGCGGCGCGCACCACTCTGGAGCAGCACCGCAAGGCGTTCGCCCGGCACGGCATCGACGAGGTCTGGCCGCGTGTCATGGCCCTCGTCGTCCAGCCGGCCGTCGAGTTCGACCACCTTCAGGTCGTCGACTACCGGCGGGAGCTGACCGAGGAGCTGCGCAAGGTCCTCGACGACGAGCCCACCATGGTCTACGAGGCCCACTCGACCGACTACCAGACCGTCGAGGCGCTCACCGCGCTGGTCGAGGACCACTGGGCGGTCCTCAAGGTGGGCCCCGGGCTGACCTTCGCCCTGCGCGAGGCGCTGTTCGCCCTCGCCGCGATCGAGGACGAACTGGTGTCGGCCGCCGAGCGGTCACGGCTTGCCGAGGTCGTCGAGCAGCGGATGCTCGCGGAGCCGGCCAGATGGGAGGGCTACTACCCGGGCGGCGCCGCCGAGCAGCGCCTCGCACGCCGCTACAGCTACAGCGACCGAATGCGCTACTACTGGCCCGACCCCGAGATCGAAAAGGCCCAGGCCCGGCTCCTGGACAACCTCTCGGCCGTGGACATCCCCCTGCCGCTGCTCAGCGCACATCTTCCGCTCCAGTACGCCCGGGTCCGTCGCGGCGAGCTCGCCGCCCGGCCGCGCGACCTGGCCGTGGACCACGTCCGCGATGTTCTGCGCGACTACGACCGCGCCTCCCGCCCGAACCAGAAGGAGCACGTGTGACCACGCCCTCCGGCACGCTGTCCTTGGACGACGGCGCTGCCCACACCGTCCGCGAGATCACCCAGCAGCCCGCGCTGTGGCGCGAGGTCGACCGGATCGTCTCGGCCTCCCGGGACTCGCTGGACGCCTTCCTGCGTCCGCTCTTCGCCCGCGGCGACCTACGCGTGGTGCTCACCGGCGCCGGCACCTCCGCCTTCGCCGGCCAGGTGCTCCAGCCCGCCCTGGCCCGGCGTCTGGGACGGCGCGTCGACGCGGTTGCCACCACGGACCTCGTCGCCGACCCCCGCGGCTGTCTCGCCGAGGACGTGCCCACGCTGCTGGTCTCCTTCGCACGGTCGGGCGACAGCCCCGAGTCAGTGGCCGCCACCGCCCTGGCCGACCAGGTTCTCTCCGAGGTGCACCACCTCGTGATCACCTGCAACGAGCAGGGCCGCCTGGCGCGCGAACACGCGGAGCTGCCGAAGTCCCACGTGCTGTTGATGCCGCCCGGGTCCAACGACCGCGGCTTCGCCATGACGTCGAGCTTCACGTGCATGACACTCGCGGCACTGCTCGCCCTGGGCGGCAGCGCCTACGACGGCATCGCCGAACGCCTGGCCCGGGCAGCCGAGTCGATCACCGACAGCAGCGCTGTCGACCGGACCGTCGGCGCCCTCCTGGAGCGCGCTCCCGAGCGGATGGTCTTCCTCGGCAGCGGCCCGCTGAAGGGCCTCGCCGAGGAGTCGGCGCTGAAGGTGCTCGAACTCACCGGTGGGACGCTCATGGCCGTCGCGGAATCCTCGCTGGGATTCCGGCACGGTCCCAAGGCGGTGCTCAACGACCGCGCGGTCGCGGTGGTGTACATGTCGAACGACCCGTACACCCGCAAGTACGACCAGGACATCTATGCGGAGCTGCGCGGAAATCTGCCCGCCGGCAGCGTCGTCACGGTCTGCGCGGACTCCGGCGCCGGAACGGAGGGCACAGGCACCGACGCCTGGCCGCTTCCGGGCCTCGATGGCGTCGAGGACGCCGCCCTGGCGCTGTCCGCCGTGGTGTACGCCCAGCTCATCGCCCTACGTGCCTCTCTGGCCCGGGGCCTGCGGCCCGACAACCCGTTCCCCTCGGGTGAGATCAACCGCGTGGTGCAGGGCGTGACCGTGCACTCCTTGCACAACTGATCAAAGGCATCGACGGCGCGGTTCGAGGGCGCCGGACGGAGGTACAACGATGTTCCTAGGTGTCGACGGTGGCGGTACGAAAACCGCGTTCTGCATGGTCGACCGGTCCGGACAAGTCGTGGCGCGAGCGCAGGCGGCAAGTTCGTACTACTTCTCCCACGGCATCGAGCTTGTCGAGCGTGTGCTGAAGGAAGGCGTCGAAGCTGTCTGCGCGGAGGCCGGGCTGACCCCTGCCGACATCGAGTACGCCTTTTTCGGGCTGCCCGGTTACGGGGAGGCGGCCCGGGATCTGCCCGTCCTGAACGCGACCCCGCGAGCGGTGCTCGGGCACGACCGCTACGCCTGCGACAACGACATGGTCTGCGGCTGGGCGGGTTCGCTGGGCGCGGTCGACGGCATCAACGTCATCAGTGGCACCGGTTCGATGACCTACGGCGAACGACTGGGCCGGGGCGTGCGCATCGGTGGTTGGAGCGAGATGTTCGGCGACGAGGGATCGGCGCACTGGATCGCGGTCCGGGGCCTCAACGCCTTCTCACGGATGAGCGACGGGCGACTCCCCGAGGGCCCCCTGGCCGAGGTGTTCCGGCGCCACCTGGATCTGGCGTCCGACCTCGACGTGATCGACGTCGTCCACAACCAGTGGCAGGGCGACCGGAGCCGGATCGCCGCGCTCAGCCGATCGGTGGCCGAGGCGGCCGCTCTGGGCGACGAGGTCGCCACGCGGATCCTCACCGACGCCGGCCGCGAACTCGCCCTGCTCGTCGAAGTCACCCGCGAGCGGCTGGAGTTCGGCCCGGACGAGACCGTGCCGGTCTCCTACTCCGGCGGCACCTTCGGCGCCCGCACGGTTCTGGAGACGTTCGCCTCCGGACTGAAGAATCGTTTTACCCCCTATGAGCTGCGACACCCTCTCTACGAGCCTGTCGTAGGCGCCGCCCTGTACGCGGCAAAACTCGCCGGAACCCAGCTCGACCAGCCCGCGCTCGACGCGCTGCGCACGGCCCCCGGAACCCCTGCCTCAGGAGAGGACGACCGATGAACAGAGGCACAAAGAGCTGGATCGTGTACGCATCGCTGCTGGTCCTGTTCTGGGGTGTGTGGGGCGCCTTCTCCAGCGAGCCGAACAGCAGGTACGGCTACCCCAACGAGATGATCTACATCATCTGGGCCTTCACGATGCTCATTCCCGCGTACTTCGCGATGCGCGGCAACACCTTCGACCGCCGACCGATCGCCGCCGCGTACGGACTGGTCGCGGGACTGACCGGTGCCGGCGGACAGCTGCTGCTGTTCCACGCGCTCGCCAACGGCCCGGCGTACCTGATCTTCCCCCTGGTCTCGCTCTCCCCGGTGGTCACCGTCGTCATGGCGATGGCGCTGCTGCGTGAGCGGATCAAACGGCTCGCCCTCGTGGGTGTCGTCGCGGCGCTCGCGGCGATCGTGCTGCTCAGCATTCCCAGCGCCAAGGACGACTCGAACTCGCACGGCCCGTGGCTGCTGATGGCCATCCTGATCTGCGTCGCCTGGGGCGTGCAGGCGTTCTGCATGCGCAAGGCCGCGGTGGTCGGGGTCAACGATGCGACGACCTTCGGCTGGATGACCATCAGCGGACTGCTGCTGGTGCCGGTGGCGTTCGTGATGATGGGCGATTTCCCGTCCGACGCCCCATGGCAGGCGCCCGCGCTCACCGCGGTGACGCAGGTCCTCAACGCGGTCGGCGCGCTGTTCCTGGTCATGGCGTTCAGCCGGGGCAAGGCCACGGTGGTCGCCCCCGTCACCAACGCACTGGCGCCGGTGCTGACCATCGTGCTGTCCCTGGCGGTCTACCAAACCCTCCCCAACGTATGGGGCACCCTCGGCATCGTGCTGGCCCTGGCCGGCTCGACCCTGATGGTCTACAGCGACGAGAAGAGCGGCGAGAGTTCCGTGGCCCTGGGGGCGGCGGAGGACGGCGCGGACATGAGTCCGGCCCCGCAGAAGTCCTGATCGCCCACCTATCCGTACCGCCCGAACCTCGTAGCGGTACGGGCCGACACCGGCCCGTACCCACCGAACCGACATGAAAGCGAGGGGACACCCTCATGCCCCTGGTTCCCACGCGCGCACTCGTCTCGAAGGCCGCCGCCGCGGGCCGGGCCGTCGCGGCGTTCAACGTGATCACGCTGGAGCACGCCGAGGCGATCACCGCCGGCGCGGTCGCCGCGGGCGCCCCGGGGGTGATCCTGCAGATCAGCGAGAACGCCGTACGGTTCCACGGCGGCCGGGTCGAGCCGATCGCGCGGGCGGCGGCCGAGGTCGGCACGGCCTGTGACGTCGACGTCGCACTGCACATGGACCATGTGACGGACATGCGGCTGCTGCGCACGGCGGCCGACGCGGGGTTCTCCTCCGCGATGTTCGACGCCGGGGCGCAGCCGTACGCCGAGAACCTCGCCGCCACCCGCGCCGCGGCCGAGTGGGCCCACGGCGCGGGCCTGTGGCTGGAGGCCGAACTCGGCTATGTGGGCGGCAAACCCGACGCCCCCGCGAGCGCCCACGCGGCCGGGGTGCGCACCGACCCGCAGGAGGCGGCGCGCTATGTCGCGGACACCGGCGTGGACGCCCTGGCCGTCGCCGTCGGCAGCAGCCACGCGATGACCGAACGCTCCGCGGCCCTGGACCACGTGCTCATCAAACGCCTGAGGGAGGCGGTGCCCGTACCTCTGGTGCTGCACGGTTCGTCGGGTGTCGGCGACGACGATCTGCGACAAGCCGTCCAGGCGGGCATCGTGAAGATCAACATCGGTACCGCTCTCAATGTCGCGTTCACCGGCGCGGTCCGCGAAGCGCTGGCGGCCCGGCCCGATCTGACCGACCCCCGCCCCTACATCGCCCAGGGCCGGGAGCGGATGGCGGAGACGGTCCGGGTCCTTCTCGGTGTGGTGAGTGGCTGAGCGGGTCCGAAGCTTTCCCGCCACCTGGTGTCGCCCAGTCGGTGACGGCGGACCGCGTGGTCACGAGGGTGCCGACGCCACCGGCGCGAATTGTGCCCCTCCGGGATCCGCCGACGCCGCCGCCCGGCCCCGCCCGCCGTCCCGAGCGGCCTGGGCGGCGTGATCTCCGAGGTCGGTGGCTCACTCCACCGACTCCTCCGCGTCCGCCACCTCGATGTACGTCATCCAGTGCGAACCCCGCTCGGGCGGCAGCGCGTGCCCGACACCGTGCACGGAGGCCACCGGGCGGTCTTCGAGGAGCAGCGGGCAGACAGCCGAAGTCGGCCGGGACGACGCCTCTTCGGCGTGACCGAAGACCGAGCGGTTGAGGCGCCGGTGGTCGCCCCCGCGCCCGCGGAGGGTAGCTCTGTCGCGCCACCCTCTGGCCTTGCTCACCACGGCCGTCGTCGGCGCACTTGCGAGGGCAGCTCGCTGCGCGCCTGGCCGCGCCCGGGAAGCGGCAAGGAAGAACGGGGGGCCTGCCCGAGACCTACCGAGCCGTCGCCGGCCTCGTCTCCGACCGCACCGTCATGGCCTGAAAACGACCGCGCGTAGGGCGAACACGCCTCACCCGCTATTCCTCACCGACTCGTCAGGAGTCGGTGAGGCCGACGTGGTCGTCGAGGAAGTCGAAGAACCGCTGTGCGGCCAGCGACCGGGCCATCGGCTCGCAGTGTCCAGCGGCCCCTTCGGCCTCGGTGAACCGGACGTGCACCTTCTCGCCCGGGATCATGTCGTACAGACGCTTGGGCTGACCGGCGAAATATCCCTCCTGGTCGGGATCGGCGATGAGTACAGGCGTTGTGATCTGCGCGGCGAGATCCGGCGTGATCTCATAGCGGGCGGCTTCGAGGAAGGTGTCGTAGAGGGTCGGGCTGCGATACGGCTGGGCCCGCCAGTTGAACATCCACTTGGTGCGGGTCGGGAGGCGCTCGATCTCCGCATTGAACGCGTCACGCTCGCCGGCTGCGAGCAACTCCTTCAGCTTGGGCGACAGCATGGCGTGCCACGCCTCGGAAACGTTGACGACCCCGTCGTCGATGACCGCGGCCGCGAAGCGGTGCTCGAACGCCAGGGCGCGAGGGGCCCAGTAGCCGCCCTGACTGACGGCATAGAGGGCGAGTCGCTCCGGGTCCACGCCCGCGTGGCGGAGCGTCACGTCCACGACCGGCTTGAGGACGTGCTCCCAGTCGGGCCGGAACGGGACGCCCCGCTCGAACAGCATGCGCTGCTGCCCGGGCCCGTCGAAGATCACGACGTTGTACCCCCGCGCAGCTGCTTCGGAGCCGTAGCCGGGCCACAGATAACTCGCCGCACCATCGGCGCCGTTGACCATCACCAGCGTCGGCTTCAGGCCCTCCCCGGCGGCGGTGAAGAACCACCCGGGCATCGTCGTGCCCTCGT
This sequence comes from Streptomyces sp. SCPE 10, assembly GCF_051980735.1. Classification (NCBI taxonomy): domain Bacteria; kingdom Bacillati; phylum Actinomycetota; class Actinomycetes; order Kitasatosporales; family Streptomycetaceae; genus Streptomyces; species Streptomyces sp. SCPE 10. The sequence continues at coordinate 6,843,082 of NZ_CP197069.1, forward strand.
ACGGGATCTCCAGCGGCTCGGGCGGGTTGTCCAGCAGACCGAGGTACCGCTCCCAGCACCGGTGGTAGGCGGCGAACGTCCGCGACCGGATCTCATCCGGGTTCTCGCACCCGTCGGCCACCAAGACGCACGCCGCGTAGTAGGTCGCAGCGCGCAGGAGCGCGTTACGGCCACTCACTCGGTGGCCTCGGCGTACGCAGTCGTCCCCGATCGAGGCGACGCGGTCGGCGGTCGCCTCCCACTCGTGTGCCCACGAGTTGTGATCGCCGTCGGTGATGCGGTCGATCGTCGTCAACGTCTCCCCGGTGTCCGCCGCACCGGTGTACACCCGCCCGAGCATCGCCAGGGTCATCGAGTTCATCCTCGCGTCGGTGAAGAAGGTGGAACGTGTACCCGACGCTGTTCCGGTGCTCATGCTCATCGCCGTTCTCTTCGTCATGGCCCATCGCGGCGTGATCGGCCGTGTGCGCCTCGGGTTGGTTGAGGGCCGTCATCGACGTCACCAGGGCAGGTCTACGGCGACACCTCGAACAAATAAGAGATGAATCCCTCTCTTCGGAGAGTAGGGGAGGGCGATAAGGAATGCAAACCTTCTCTATAGTGGGGTCATGCCCCTGCCTGCCACCAAGCCACCCCGCGGACGTCGGCGCGGCCCCGAGCTGGAAGCCGCCCTGCTGGGCGCAGCCTGGGACGAGCTGGCCCAGGCCGGCTTCGCGAGACTCACCATGGAGTCCGTGGCCTCTCGCGCCAACACCGGCGTAGCCGTGCTGTACCGCCGCTGGGCCAACAAGGACGAGCTCGCGCTCGCTGCGCTCAAGCACTACCGGGACACTCACCCCGTCGAGATCCCCGACACCGGTTCCCTGCGCGGCGACCTGCTGGCCGCACTGACCGTCATGGGCGAAGCCCGCGCCGCCTTCTTCGCCATTGCCTCGGCCACGGCCTTCTCCGGACTCCTGGCCAGCACCGGACTCACTCCCACCCAGGTGCGCGACCGGATCTTCGGTGACCGACAGCTTCTCCTCGTTCAGGACCTCTACCAGCGTGCCCACGACCGCGGGGAAATCGACCTGGAGCGGGTCCCTGCCGCAGTGCTCGCCATGCCGTTCGACCTGGTGCGCAACGACCTGCTCATGGACCCCAAGCCCCTCAAGCCCCCACGTATCCGGGCGATCGTCGACGAGCTCTTCCTGCCCCTCGTGCGCTTGCACAACAGCGGACCGAGTCCAGCGGGAACCACATGATCCGGCGCGGTCACCGATCGCGCCGGGATTGCATGGGCCGGTGATCAGCATGTCGCCAGTGCGCCCGGGGAACGGGTGGCACCACCTCGTCCGTGGCGTGATGGCCGGTGACGGCCAGCGCCCCGCGGACGACCGCAAACAGCGGCATGCGGTCGAGTGCGGAATCAACCGCCTCAAGAGGCACCGCGCCGTCCCCACGCGATACGACGAGCCGGCGGTGCGCTACGAGGCGACCGTCCTCATCGCTGCCATCAACGAGTGGCTGTGATCAGCACCTGCACAGACGTCCTACGCGACCCTGACCACGTACTTGCCCTGGACGCCGCCCGCCTCCAGCGCCCGGTGTGCCGCGGCTGTCTCCTCCAGGGAGAAGACCGTGTCCACCGCGGGGCTCAGCTTGCCCTCGACCACATGGCGGGCGAGGTCGTCGAAGTCCGCCCGCGTGGGGTTGCCGCTGAAGAAACGCACCCGGCCGTGGCCGTGGACCGTGCTGGCCGCGAGGTAACCGAGCGACGCGGCGGGCCGTTTCAGGTCGAAGGCGATGGTGACCATGCGCCCGCCCGGATTCAGCAGGCGCCGAAAGGCCCGCAGGTCGGTCCCCGCGGTGTCCAGCACCACGTCGAAGCGGCCCAGTTCCGCCGGCCGCACGGTCCGGTGGTCGACGGCCTTGTGTGCGCCGAGCCCTCGGACGAAGTCAAGATTGGCCGCACGGGCCAGGGCCGTGACCTCGGCGCCGTACGCCCGGCCAAGCTGGACGGCGGCGTTGCCGACACCGCCCGCCGCGCCCCGGACGAGGAGTCGTTCGCCGGGGCGCAGCCCGGCTTTGTCCCGCAGCGCGGTGATGGCCGTGGTGGCCACCGGCAGCGCGGCGGCGTCCACCGGGTCAAGGCCGTCGGGGAGCCGGCCGACCCGCTCGGCGGGCACGGTCACGTACTCGGCGGCGCTGCCGAACCCGGCGGTGCGGGCCAAGACCCCCCATACGCGGTCGCCGGCCGCGAACCGTGTGACTCCGGCACCCGGTGCGGCGACCTCGCCGGTGAAGTCCAAGCCGACGCGCTTGGGGAACTTCCGGCCGCTCAGCAGGCGGATACGGCCGGCACGTGCTGCCAGTTCGCCGCCGTTGACGCTGAACGCACGCACCTTCACAAGGATTTCGCCGGGGGCCGGCTCGGGGCGTGGCACGCGGCCCGTGTAGAGCACATCCGGGCCGCCATAGCGGTCGTAGAGCACTGCCTTCATCATGCGGTCGTTCATCGTTCTGCCTTTGCCGCCGGGGGCCGTACGGGGATCTGGCACCGACCGTAAGCTCTTAAGCGGACGCAATCGTCCGCTTGGACCGGAAGTGAGAGACAGTGATGGCGGAATCCTCTCGGATCACAGCCCGGGACGGGGTGCGGGCGGACGCCCGGCGCAACCGGGAGCGCGTCCTCGTCGCCGCCCGCGCGGTCTTCGCGGAGCACGGAATCGACGCCCCGATGGCGACCGTGGCCCGACGGGCCGGGGTCGGCGTGGCGACGCTGTACCGGCATTTCCCGACCCGGGACGCCCTGGTGAGAGGCGCGTTCGCGCAACAGATGGAGACCTGCGCGCGGGCGCTCACCGAGGCTCTGGCCGCCCCCGACCCGTGGGAAGGCTTCCAGCGGCTGGTCGAGACGGTCTGCGCTCTGCAACGGGAGGAACGCGGGTTCCCGGCCGCGTTCGTCGCGGCCTTCCCGGAAACCACGTCGGAACACGCGCGGTCCCGGCAACGAGCCGAGCGGGACTTCACGACCCTGGTACGCAGGGCCCAGGCGTCGGGCGCGCTGCGGGCCGATTTTCACCCTTCCGACCTCGCCGTGGTCCTGTTGGCACACTGCGCTCTGGTGACCGCCCTACCGGATGACGGTGCAGCGTCCCGGCGCCTGGTGGCCTATCTGCTCCAGTCGTTCCGCACCGACACGGCCAACGAACCGCTGCCCCCGCCGGCTGCACTGACACTGCGCAGCCTCCCGATTGCGACTGACGATCCCCAGGGGCACCGGCCCCCGAGAGGCTGACAGGAAACGGCACCTGCCGCGGAGCACGTCCAGTCCGCTGACTGAGATCGAGGCCGATGCGCGGGGTCTCGTCGAGGCGCACATGGAGACGCTGCTGGGCGCCCGGTTCCTGGCGAGCGAGTACGGCACCGGGCCGGTGCACGGGGCCGGATCGACTCGCTCGGGCTGTACGAGAACGGCTCGCCGGTCCTCGCAGCTCACCGGCCCGCGTCGCCGAGCGGTTGTCCGGCAGAGGGGCCCATAAGGTCGGTGCGTCGAGGCCGCCACCACGGCACAAGCTGGACGACGCCGAACGCCACCTCGGCAACGAAGAACAGCCATAGCCAGCGCGGGGCACCGTGCGCCAGCGCATACGCCTGCCATGCGGCGAACAGCGTGCGCGCGATGCCGTCGAACAGTCCGTGCACCGGCAGCGGGTTGACGATCCGGAGCAGCGCCCAGACGACCACCACTGAACCCATCAGATTCGCGTAAAGGATCTCTATCGGGTCGACGGCGGGCAGGGTGCCCAGCCCGAGCGCGTCACCGATCTTCGACAGCGCGTCGTGCACCAGGGCGTAGGTCCACGGCGTGGCGAAACCGGCTGTGACCACGAGGTCGTACCAAGCACTTGTGCGTACGACGCGAGGATAGGCGGGGTGGGAAGGGGCGAAAGGACGGAACACGGCGAGGCTCCTGCTGGTCTCCTGCACGGACGCCACGACGGTAAACAGTGGAGTACTGTCCAGGGTCAAGTCCGCAGTTCAGGGGGAGCCGTGCGTATCGGGGAGCTGGCCGCGCAAGCGGGACTGACCAGGGACACCATCCGTTTCTACGAGAAGATCGGTCTGGTCACGGGGCGGCGTCTGGCCAATGGTTATCGCGACTTCCCGCCCGAGGCAGTGCCCTGGCTGCAGTACGTCCGCACCGCGCAGACGCTCGGCTTCTCGCTGGCCGAGATCGCGCGGACCGGCGAGGAACTGCGGAACGCGCCCGACGCCGCCGAGGCGTTGTCCGCACTGTTCAAGGAGAAGATCAAGGTGATCGACGCGCGTATGGCGCAGCTTGCCGCCCTGCGGGCCGAGCTCGACGCACGTGTGGGCACCGGATGCCCGCTGCGGGCGGCCGGCTGAGCCGGGTGAGCATCGACACGGGGGCCTCGACCTCTCTCAAGACCTGATCCTGGGACGCGGCCACCGAGGCCGCTGCCTTGCGCCTGGCCCGGCACGAGCGAGCGGCCCGGGAGTCCGGGACGCCGGCCGGCGTCCGGCAGCCGGCTTTGGGTGCGGGTGGTGTCAGCGGTAGCGGGCGAGGTCGTCGTAGTGCTGTTGGAGCGCGGGGGAGAGGGCGACGCGGCCCTCCTGCAGGAGGTTGCGTGCCATGGGGCCGGCTGCGGGTTCTCCCTTGGCGAAGGCCTGTGCGATGTGCTGGGCGTGGGTGGGTTGCAGGCTTTCGCCGAAGGGTGCTTCGTTGGGGTCGGTGACGGCCTCGACCAGGCAGGGTCCGTCGTGGGCCATGGCCCGGGCGAACACGTCGGCGGCGTCGGAGGGGTCATCGATGCGGAAGGCCGTCAGGCCACAGGCGCGGGCGACGGCGGCGAAGTCGATGGGGTGCAGTTCACAACCCATCTGGGGATTGCCCAGCAGGGCGGTCTGCTCCCATACCTCCAGCGCGAGGGAGTCGTTGCGCAGCACGACGACCTTGACGGGCAGCTGGTACTGGGCGAGGGTGGCCAGTTCGCCCATGCCCATGCTCATCGAGCCGTCTCCGGTGAAGGCGATCACGGGACGGTCGGGGTGGGCGAGCTGGGCGCCGATGGCGTAGGGGAGCGCGGAGCCCATGGTGCACAGGGTGCCGGAGAAGGAGTACTGCATGCCTCGGCGCAGCCGGAGCCTGCCACCCCAGGCGGTGACCGTGCCAGCGTCTCCTGTCACGATCGCGCGGTCGGGAAGGGCTTTGGACAGCTCCCACGTCACCACCTGCGGCCGCATCGGTGTGCCGGAGGTCGCGGCCTGCTCGCCGATCAGCTCCCACCACCGCCGGTAGGTGTTCTGGGCCTGCTCCAGGAAGGAGCGGTCGTCCTTGCGCTCCAAAAGTGGCAGCAGGCGGGTGAGTACGGCGTCGGCGTGGCCGACCAGGCCGACTTCGACGGGGTAGCGCATGCCGATGCGGTCGGCGTTGAGGTCGATCTGTACGCCCCGTGCCTGCCCGGGCCCGGGCCAGAACTCGTAGTAGGGGGTGGAGGAGCCGACGATGAGGAACCCGTCGCAGTTCTCGAACGCCTCGTGGGAGGCGCGGGTGCCGATCAGGCCCATGCCCCCGGTGGTGTAGGGGCTGTCGTCGGGCACGCAGTCCTTCCCCAGGCCCGCCTTGACGATGGGCGCGCCGAGAACCTCGGCGACCTGTTCCAGCAGGTCACCCGAACCGCGGGCGCCGGCTCCCGCGCAGATGGCCACCCGCCGGCAGGCGTTCAGCACCTCCGCTGCCTGCCGCACCTGCTCCTCGGGCGGGATGACCGTGAAGGGCTGCGGGGCCACCGACAGGTGCCCGGGGACGTTCTTGGGTGAGGCGGTGTCCTGCTCCAGGGTGAAGGACTGGACGTCGATGGGGATGGCCAGGTGCGAGGGGGTGCGGTTCATCAGGGCGCTGCGCACCGCGAGGTCGGTGGCGGCGAGCGCATGGGTGGGGCCCATGACGCGCTCCGAGAACATGCAGGCGTGCTCGAACAGCCGGTCGGAGGGCAGATCCTGCAGGAAGTGCGCGCCGACGGTGTCGTGATACGACAAGCCGGTGATGGCGATCACCGGGGCGCCGTCGATCCGGGCGTCGTACAGGCCGTTGAGCAGGTGGACCGCTCCGGGGCCCGCGGTGGCCACGCACACCGCCGGACGGCCGGTGAACTTGGCGTAGCCCACGCAGGCCAGCGCGGCGTTCTCCTCGTGGCGCACGTGCACGAACCGCATCTTCGGGTGGGTGCGCAGCGCCTCGAAGAAGCCGTTCACCTGGTCGCCGCAGATACCGAAGCAGGTGTCGATGCCCCACTCCAGCAGCCGCTCCACCACCAGGTCCGACGTGGTCTTCGTCTGCGAGCCGCTGGCCGCCCCGGGCCGGTCAGTCATGTGCGGATCCTTCTCTCACGGCTGTCGCGACGCACGGGACCGGGCCCGCCGCCCTCCTGTTGCCGGTTCCCGCTTGCCACTGCGCGGTATGTCACCCGTCACCGGTTCCACCCGGACGGCGCCGCACCCGGCGGGCTCGCCTTGAGCGGCGCAACTCGTAATCCCATAGGCCGACCATGAAGCGGAATTTGCTACCGCCCTCCACTGCCGCAGCTTCGGGACGTCGCACAAGAGGAGGTGGAGGCTGTCGCTGGGTGATCAGCGGCGCCGCAGGGACGGGTGGAGCAGCGAGGGCGGGGTGTCGTTCTTCTCGTGCGCGGCGAGGTCGGCACCGGGGGCGACGATGGCGTCGATCGCGTCGAGTACGTCGGCGGAGAGCTTGGTGTCCGCGGCGGCAAGCTGCGAGTGCAAGTGGTCCAGTGTGCGGGGGCCGACGAGCGCGCTGGTCACGCCGGGGTGCGCGGTCACGAAGCCGAGCGCGAGCTGGATCATCGTCAGGCCGGCCTCGTCGGCGACTCCGGCCAGCCGTTCGACGGCGTAGAGCCTGGCCCGGTTGGCGGGGATGGTGGTGTCGAAGCGTTGCGGCATGAACGTTGAGCGGCTGGTGGTGATCTCCCTGCCCTCGCGGATCGCGCCCGACAGCCAGCCCGAGGCCAGTGGGCTCCATACCAGGACGCCGAGCCCGTACTGCTCGGTCACGGGCAGCACATGGGTCTCGATACCGCGCTGCAGGATCGAGTAGCTGGGCTGTTCGGTGACGTAACGGCTCAAGTGGTGCTCCCGGGCGGCCCACTGGGCTTGCACGATGCGATAGGCGGGAAAGGTCGAGGAGCCGAAGTAGCGGATTTTTCCCGCGCGCTGCAGGTCTGTCAACGCTGACAGAGTCTCCTCGTCGCTGGTGTTCGGGTCCCACCGGTGGATTTGGTACAGGTCGACGTGGTCGACGCCGAGCCGACGCAGGCTGTCCTCCAGAGCGGTCACCAGCCAGCGGCGCGAGCTGCCCTGGCGATTGCGCTCGTCGCCCATCGGCATGGTCGCCTTTGTGGCCAGCACGAGGTCGTCGCGGCGGCCCGCGATGGCCTTGCCCACCATCTCCTCCGACTCGCCGCCGCTGTACACGTCGGCAGTGTCGATCAGGTTGATCCCCGCCTCCAGGGCGGCGTCGACGATGGCGGTGACCTCGTCCTGGGTGGTGCGCCCGATCTTTCCGAAGTTCATCGCGCCGAGCGCGAGGGTGCTGACCTGCACACCGGTGCGGCCCAAGGTGCGGTACTGCATGACCGTGTCTCCTCGTTGCGGGTGAAGCGTGGTGCATTGCATGGCTTGGTCGCCGGGTCCCTGCTCTGACATCATGAGCGAAACGGAACGACGTTCCGAAACGATACGGAACACAGTTCCGTTTTTGCAAGCGGCGAGCGGAAGGAGCAGTGCGGTGAACGACGGCGACAAGGGCGCGGGACAAGCAGCCCCGTCCAGGCGGAAGGACGCCCGGCGCAACCAGAAGGCCCTGCTCGATGCGGCCGCCGCGGTCTTCGTCACGTCAGGCGTAGACGCGCCGGTACGCGACATCGCGGCCAAGGCCGGCGTCGGGCTGGGTACGATCTACCGCCACTTCCCGACGCGAGCGGACCTCGTCATCGGCGTCTATCGGCACCAGGTCGACGCCTGTGCCGATGCCGGTCCGGCCCTGCTGGCGACCAGCCCGTCCCCGCACTCCGCGCTAGGGCGGTGGATCAGCCTCTTCGTCGATTTCCTGGTGACCAAACACGGACTCGCCGCCGTGTTGCAGGCCGACAACACCGGGTTCGAGGCGCTGCATGCCTACTTCCTCGACCGCCTCCTGCCCGTCTGCACCGAACTGCTCGAAGCCGCGGCCGTCGCCGGCGAGATCCGCCCCGACGTCGACGCGTACCAGTTCATGCGCGGCGTCGGAAACCTCTGCATCGGCGCGGAGAACGATCCCCGCTACGACGCACGCCGCATGGCCGAACTCCTCGTCGCAGGGCTACGCCGACCACACCACTGACCTCGGCAACCTCGCGCGCGGGCGGCTCTGCCAAGAGGTCGTGCGATCGCCGCCGCCCCGGATCAACCGCTCCCCTCGGCCACTTCGCCACCGCCGAGGAAGCCGCCGCCTCGGCCCTCTTCCTCGCAACCCCTGATCACCAGTACCTGTGCTCGCCTCGTCGCCGGGGACTCCCCACGCCGCCTGTCTGCGCGACCTCTTACGCGCAAGCGTTACGCTGGCGGAGTGAGTCAGAAATGCGAATCGACCAATCTGGGGGCTCCCAGGGTGTGCTCCATCGCCGACGCTCTCGACATCGTCGGCGAGCGCTGGAGTCTGCTCGTACTCCGGGAACTGGGTTTTGGTGTGCACCGGTTCAAGGACATCCAGGTCAACACGGGTGCCCCGCGGGAGACCCTCGCGGTGCGGCTGCGGAAGCTGGAGGAGGCCGGGGTCATCGAGCGGCGGCGCTACTGCGAGCATCCGCCGCGTGACGAGTACGTGCTCACCGAAGCCGGGCAGGCCCTTGCGCCGGTGCTCCTGGCGTTGCGCCAGTGGGGCGAAAGGTACGTGACGCCGGCGCTTCGGCAACCCGCAGAGGCCGACGCGTAGCCGTACCCGCCGCCGGCACCGGCGGCCTTACGCGGAAGGTGCGTACGGCGGTCCCACGGTCGCGGTGGCAGGAGCCGCGGTGTCTGACCTCGCGGTCACCCCGCCCGAAGTGGTCGGAGGGGCGCTCAGGTGTTCCCGTAGATTCGTTCGGGCCGCACCAGGACGGCCGCACGGCGCTGGGCCGCCATGGTGGCGTCGTACTCCTCCCAGTTGTCGTGGGCGCCGCCGGCCGCGGAGAAGATTTCCCGCAGGAGCAGGCGCACGCCCTCGGCGTCGAACGAGGGGTGCGGGTCGTCGGGGCCGATGATCTCCGCCAGGCCCTCGACCGTCGCCCACCGCCATCCGGCCCGTACGGTGAGGGTCAGGCGTGGGCGTGCTCGCAGGTTGGCGAGCTTGACCTTGCCGTACGTCACGAACGCGATGCCGTCCGCACCTGTGACCGGGTGGCGCAGGGCGCCGAGGTTGACGACGGACGATTGAATGGTCAGATCGGGCCGCAGTGTGGACACCACACCGAGTCCGCGTTCCGAGCGGGCGAGGGTCGCGAAGTCGTGCAGCGTGGTCATGCGGCGCTCCGTTCGAGTGGGGTGTACGGCGGCCGGCGCGGGTCGTCGGAGGTGGCTTCGGCGCCTGGATGCACGCGCCTGGCAACTTGGCAGGCAGAGTCCGGAACCGAATCGACCGCACCGGTCGGCCGATCTTCTCCACAGAGATCAACCGCCCCTGTGGCGTGGGGTCCTGCGCGTGCTGCGGGGGTCAGAAGGGCAGGAAGGGCTTGTCGTAGGGGGCGCTGTCGCGGCTGCTGAGTATGTGTTCGGCGACGGGGCCGACCGGTACCCGCAGCGGGACTTCGGGCGCCTCGACGAGGTCGGCAACCGCTGCGGCGACCTGCTCGGGGCTGATCATCATCTCGGCGGGGATGCCGTCGCCGGCGAAGAGGGCCGCATAGGGGTCGTCGGGCAGCCGGTAGGTGAGGATGTCGTCCAGTGCGCCGGAGCTGACCGGGCCGGGCTGCGCCAGGGTGACGTCGATACCGAAGCCGCCCACTTCCACGGCGAGGGTCTCGGCGAAGGCTTCCAGTGCCCATTTGCTCGCCGCGTACGCCGACGCGCCGGGGAGGATGGTGCGCCCGGCGGCACTGGAGACGTAGAGCAGACGGCCCTTGCCGCGCCGGCGCAGTTGCGGCAGGACGGCCTGGGTGACGCGGATGGCGCCGACGGTGTTCTGCGCGTAGAGGCGCTCGATCTCGTCCAACGGGCTGGCCTCGACCGCGGCGTTGAAGATGACGCCGGCGTTGGAGACCAGTGTGTCGATCTCCCCGGCCTGCTCGATGGCCGCGTCGACGCTGGCCTGGTCGGTCACGTCCAGTCGCAGCCGCTCTGCGACATCCAGGCCCTCCAGGGTGCGGGGGTCACGCGCGGTGGCAACCACACGGTGACCGCGTTCGGCCAGTTCCACGGCGATGGCTCGGCCGATGCCCTTGGAGGCGCCGGTGATCAGAATCGAGGACATAGCGGTACTGCTCCTTGAGGCGGGACCTAGGCCGCGTAAGTGGCCCTGACGTGCCGAGTTCGATTGTCGAACTCACTCATGTACGCCACCATAGCAAGGTGAGTCCGAAAAGCGAATCGACTGGTGTGCGGTGCGAGGCGGCGCCCCCATGTGAGTCGCCTTCCCGACGCATGCGCGGGCCGGGTGCAACGCCGGGCAGCAGGGCATGGCAACGGCGCTGCGCCTCGGGAGTGCAGCGCCGTAGGTTCCAAGTCCCCACTGTCTGCGTCGAGATGAGGGGCTACCGTGCGCGTCAACTGAGGACGCCTCTTCGAGGAGAGCGCGGGCTGTGATCCGCTCAGAACCCGATCCAGCTCGATAGCGATCGTGGTCCGTGGCGTGTGTCGGACTCATGCTGAGGCGTTACAGCATCCCCTGCTTCCAGGCTGCACCCTCTTACCGCACCGGCACGTCTGAGAATCCCTCCCCGTGCGGCCACCATGCCGGGCGGTCCGTGCGGAGCCGCCAAGAAGGTGACGGCGGGGCAGGCCGGCTCTGGCCGTGAGACTTGTCGGGGGTGTGGAGGGCGAACTCCACCCAGTTCGCGCAGGCTCACGCCCTCACGGGCGGCTCTCCCGGTCGCGCAGCCATTGTCCGAACTCGGAGGCGACGATGCGCTCGTCGTGCACGCCGGCTGCGTCGTCGGAGGCCAGCCAGACGATGGGCGGGCCCATCACCGCGGGACTCAGGAACCCGTGGCCCTCGCGGGCGACGTCCGGGGGCAGCATCCCGGTGACCGTCGCGCCTCCGGGCAGCAGCAGGTTGACGGTGACGCCCGTACCCCGCAGGTCGGCCGCCATGATGCGGGACAGCGCCTCGCTGCCGGCACGCGACGGCCCGTAGGGAACGAAGCCGGCGCGTCGCATGGTCGAGTGGTTGATCGAGATGTTGACGATGCGGCCACCGCCGGATGCCAGCATCCGTGGCGTGATCTCGCGGGCGACCAGGAAGTAGCCGGTCAGGTTGGTGTCGATCACCGCGCGGAAGGCGTCGGACGGTACCTCCCAGAAGCCCTGCGGCTGTGTCATGAAGCGCGGGTTGACCGTGCGCATGCCGATGCCGGCGTTGTTCACCAGCATGTCGACACCACCGAGCCGCGACCACGCTTGGTCGACGGCCCTGGCCACCGACGACTCGTCGCGCACGTCCATTTCGACGCCGGTCGCCCCCGGCAGCCCCGCGGCGACGGACTCCGCACGCTCGCCGGACCGCCCGGTCAGCGCGACGGAGGCTCCCGCCGCGGCCAGGGCGGAGGCCATGGCGAGTCCGAGTCCGCTCGTCCCGCCGGTCACCAGCACCTTCATCGGATCACCTCTGTCCTGAGAACCGGCCTGGCCGGGTCAACGGTCGCGCTCACCGCCGCGTTCACGGTCGCCGTTCGTGACCGTGGTCCTCGGTGACAGGGCGTACTCGTGGGCGGAGGTCCGTGACCGGAACTCTAGGGATTGGAGCGCGCTCGAAGCCAGGCCGCGGCGGCTGACGTGGGCTGTCCGGGTGGCCTGCCGAGGTCGTACCGGTGTCGCCGCATGCCCGGCCGAAGCCTGAGACGACGAGGACGCGGCGTGACGTCCCGGGCCGGGGCATCACACGGTGTCCACGGCCCGGACGCCGGCCGGCCGGGCCGACGTGGGCGTCGTTCCGCCGTCGGTCGGCCGGGTCGAGGTCCGCTCCGTGTCCGTGCCTTGCTCGCCGACCTCGGCGTCGAAACCACGGGCTGACGGCCCTCCGCCGAGGGAGCCCAACGCGTCTGCGGGGAAGGGCGTTTGACGTGCGCGGGCAGATGCTCGCGCGGACCGGTGCGGCTCGCCTTCACTCAGTTTCCCAACGACGACGGAGGCAGCGAGAAGGCGCGGGAGAACGCGTAGGAGAACGCGGCCGGGGAGGAATAGCCGAGCAGCGCCGACACCTGCGTCACGGACTTGTGGCGCAGCAGCGGGATGGCGGCCAGCAGCCTGGCCCTGGCCCGCCAGGCTGCGGGACTGACGCCCGTCAACTGCCGGAAACGGCGTGTGAAGGCGCGTTCGCTCATCGAGGCGGCCCGCGCCCACACGGCGTTCGTCACCGCGACGTCCGGGCCGGCCAGATAGCTGCGGCACAGCTCGTCGAAGGGAGGCTCGTGCGGCAGGACGATGTGCAGGGGCACCTCGGTGAGCGTCGCCAGCTCGCAGAGGATCAGCGCGACGAGCGCGCCGTCCCGGTCGCGGGCCGCGTAGTCGGCGTCGAGGTCCGCGGCGGCGAGGAGCAGTTCCCGCAGCAGCGGCGCCACCTCGACCACCCGGCAGGACAGCGGCCACCACGGCACCGCGTCCGGCTCGATGTACAGGCTCGACGTCCGCACGTCCAGCATCCGCACCTGGTGGCGCGTCCCGGGAGGGATGAGCACGGCCCGCTCGCCCGGCACCGTCCAGGCCCCCTCGCCGGTCTCCACCAGCATCGTCCCGGTGGCCGCGTACAGGAACTGCGCACGCCGGTGCTCGTGCCAGGTCAGCAGGGTGCCGGGCGGGTAGTCGGTCGCGATCGGGAGCACCTCGGCGGGCAGGTGGTCCAGCTCGGCGAGCGAGACATTGCGCATTCCACCAGCCTAGGGCCGAAACTCGAAAGTATCGGTTCTTCCTTCGATTGTCGGCACCTGGGTCGCCCGCTGAACTTGACCGGGTGACTTTCGTACTTCTTCTCGCCATCGGCGTGCTGACCGGGCTGACCACCGTGCTCTTCGGGTTCGGCGGCGGGTTCGTCACCGTTCCGGTCGTCGTCTGGGCCGACGCCGCCGCGGGCCCGGCCGCCTCGACGGTGGCCGTGGCGACCTCCTCCCTCGTCATGGTCGTCAACGCGGCCGTCGCCACCGCCGCGACGCCGAGACCACTGCTGACCGGCCTGCGCCGCCGCCTCCCGTTGCTGGCGCTGCTCGGCGCCGGAGGGCTCGTCGGTGCCTTCGCGGCGACGTTCGCACCCCCGAGGCTGATCACCTGGGGCTTCGTCCTCTACCTGGCCGCCACCCTCGTGGACGTACTCGTACGGCCGGGCTTCCTGCGCCCCGCGCACGACGGTCCGGCCGGGGACGGGACCGTCGCCGTCCCCGCCGCGCTCGGTGTGCCGATCGGCTCGGTGGCCTCGTTCCTCGGTGTCGGCGGCAGCGTGCTGACGGTGCCGCTGCTGCGCCGCTCCGGGCTGCCGATGGCCGCCGCCACCGCGCTCGCCAATCCCCTCACCTTCTGCATCAGCGCCCCCGCCTGCGCGCTCTTCCTGACGGCGGCCCCCGCAGCGGGCGACCGGGTGGACACCGGTGCGCTCCTGCTCGCCGCAGGTTCGGTCGACCTCGGGGCCGTCGCACTGCTCCTGCTGGGAGCCGTGCCCGTCGTCGTCCTGCTGCGCCGCAGGCCGCCCCGTATCGCCGACCGGGTCCACGCCTGGGGTTACGTCGCCCTGCTGGCCCTCGTACTCACCGCCATGCTGCTCCGCCTCCCGTGACCTCGGGGGCGCGTGGCGGGCACCTGCGGGGCCTGGCGGGCACCTGCGGGGCGGGCGCTCCCCGGCCGTCCGTGCCGCCCAGGTCTCGTCCGACGTCGCCGGGAAAAGGCTGCCCGCCGCGCCCCAGGGATCACGTCACCGCGTCGGCCGCCTGTTTCAGCAGGGCGCTCAGCAGGTGTACGTCCGGCCTGCGGGCGGTGCCGGTGCGGATGACCGTGAACACCGTGCGGGTGACCGGGGTGAGGAGCGGGTGCACGCTGATCCCCGGCTGCTCGCCGACGGCCAGCCGGGGAGCCAGCGCGATGCCCGCCCCGGCGGCCACGAGTGACAGGAGCACCGAGAAGTCGCTGCTGCGGACACGGACGTCGGGGACGAACCCCGCGGCTCCACAGGTCCGCTGGATCATCTGGTAACAGGAGGTCTCCGGGCCCGGCGTCAGCCACGCCTCGCCCGCCAGCCGGGTGAGGTCCGCCGGTTGACCGGGCGCGAGTTCCAACTGCCGCGCACGTCCGGCGGGCAGGCACAGCAGGACCGGGTCCTCCAGGAGGACGTCCTGCTGGCTGTCGCCGGGGAAGTTGCGCGGCAGCACGGAGTAGCTGTGCGCCAGGGCCACATCGACTTGACGCTTCTTCAAGGCCTCCAGGGCGACATCGGGCTCCTGCTCGACGAGCTGCACCGTGAGCGTGCGAGCCTGCCGGTCCCCGTGCTCCGCGATCAGACGGTAGACCTCCGGGAGCAGCGTCCGCGCGGCGGAGGCGAAGGCGGCCACCCGGATCAGCCCGTGGTGGCCTCCCTTCAGCGCCTGGAGATCGGACTCCGCGGCCGCGAGGTCGGCCAGGATCACCTCGGCGTGTGCCGCGAGGAGTTCCCCCGCCGGTGTCAGACGCAGGGTACGTCCGCTCTTCTCGACGACGGGCAGGCCGGCTTCACGTTCCAGGACCGACAACTGCTGCGACACGGCAGGGGCCGTCAGATGGAGGACCTCGGCCGTGGCAGCGACCGTGCCGTAGGTGGCGAGGTGCTGCAGGATCCTCAGGCGTCGCACGTCAAGCATTCGAAGTCCTTCCCGGCGGGTCTCTCGACGGTAGTCGTCATCGGGACCCGCGCTCCTCGATCCGGCGCGTGGCGGCTCATGGCTCAGGGGGACGGTCGCGCCGCCGCGGAGGGGGCGGCGGGCTCCGGCGCACCGTGCTCTGCCTCTGCCTCGGGGTCGGCGGCCGTGGCCTTGTGGCGGTTGATCAGCACCACTCCGGCCACGGAGACGGCGCCTCCGAGCAGTTCGAGCGGGTGCGGGGTCTCGCCCAGCCAGACGAAGGAGACGAGCAGTGCCACGGGGGGCACCAGGTACAGCGCCGCGGTGGAGGCCGCCATGGGCAGACGGGCGACGGCGTAACCCCAGATCACGAACCCGAGCGCGGAAGGCAGCAGACCCAGGAAGACCGCCGCCCAGAGGGCCCCGGCGGAGGCGTCCGTCACCGCGCCGACCGTCGTGGGCAGCAGCGGCAGCGCGAAGACGGTCCCCGCGAGCATGGCGTAGGTCGCCACCTCCAGACCGCTGTAGTGCCGCAGCAGGGGCTTGCTCGCGAAGTGGTAGACACCCTGGACGACGGCGGCGGCCAGCACGACCAGGGAGGCGAGGCTGAAACCGGCGAAGCCTTCGGCCAGGGTGACGACGGCGGTGCCGGCGAGCGCGATGACACTTCCGGCGACGACGTTGCGGGTGAGCGGCTCGGAGAGGAAGACACCGGCGAGCAGCACGCTGAACACCGGGGCGACGGCGATCAGCAGGCTGGCGGTACCGGCCTCGACGTGGATCTCCCCCCAGTTGAGCAAGATCTGGTAGGCGGTCATGCCGCTCAGCCCGCACAGGCAGATCAGCGGCAGGTCGCGCCCCCGGGGCAGGCGGACGCCGGCGAGCGGCGCGACGACGAGCAGGGCGACGGCGGCGACGGCGAGCCGCAGGAAGGACAGGGCGGCGAGGCCGAGCCCGTCCACGCCGACACGGATCGCGGGGAAGGCGGACGCCCACAGCACCACCGTGCCCGCCAGTGCGACGAAGTGCGGAGAGACGAGGTGACGATTCACCTCACCAACGTGTCACCATCCACCGAAAAGAACCATTTAGTGTTTTCTTGAAGAAACCCAACATCTGCTTACGTGTCACTGGTGCACGAGGCCGCCGCCCGCGACCCGGCACGCGCGGCCCTCACCGCAGGCGACCTCTCACGCCCGGCCCTCGCCCGCGTGGCCGGGCGAGCCGGCGACCGGTCCCGTGAGCGTCCAGCCCTCCGCGGTCACCTCCGCGTGCACCTCGCCCTGGGTGACCGGCTCGCCGCAGTGGGCGCAGATCGGACGGGGGGTGAAGTCGTGATCGTGGTGCCGCAGCTTCATCGGCGGGGAGGTGGTCAGCCAGCGGTCCCCCCAGCGCAGCAGCTCGCGGATGACGCCGACCAGGTCGCGGCCGGCCTCGGTGAGGTAGTAGCCGTCATGGCGCGGCTCGGCGGGCAGCGGACGGCGCTCCAGGACACCGTCGGCGACCAGGCTCTTGAGCCGGGCGGAGAGGCGGTCGGTGGGGGCGCCGGTGTTCTTGGCGATCTCGCGGAAGCGGTGGTTGCCGAACGTGACCTCGCGGACGGCGAGCAGCGACCAGCGGTCGCCCACCACCTGCAAGGCGGCGGCGATGGAGCAGGGGCGGCCGGGAACCGCGTAGGGGTCGACACGTTGAGTGCTCATGGTCCGAGTATCGCCCTGGAGCTTTGAATCTCAAAGCTTGGGTAAGGATGAGCCTTCAGTGCCCCTGTGGTTTGAATCTCAAAGCGCATCGTGTTTCGCTGGTCCCATGAGTCCATCGGTTTGGTTTTCAAAGCAGCGCTTGGCGTCGACCGTCATCCTCCTGGCGGTCTTCATGACGAACCTCGATCTGTGGATCGTCAACGTGGCACTGCCCGCCATGGGCTCGTCCTTCGCCTCCTCCCCGGGCCGCGCGGCCACGCTGGGCTCCTTGTCCTGGGTGCTCAACGCCTACGCCATCGCTCTGGCGGCCCTCCTCGTCGTCGCGGGCCGCATGGGCGACCGGATCGGACAGCGGCCGGTGTTCCTCGCCGGCGTCACCGTCTTCACCCTCGCCTCGCTCGGCTGCGCCCTGGCGCCGGACCTGGGGACCCTCGTGGCCGCCCGAGCCCTCCAGGCGGTGGGCGCCGCCGCTCAGTTGCCCACCTCCCTGGCACTGCTGCTGGCTTCCGTGCCGACGGAGCACCGCACCCGTGCCACCCGCAACTGGGCGGCCGTGGGCGGGCTCGCCGCCGCCGCGGGCCCCGTCGCCGGCGGACTGCTGGTCCAGGTCGACTGGCGCTGGGTCTTCGTGATCAACGTTCCCATCGGCATCGCCACCGTGGCCGCGGGGCTGCGCGGCCTGCCCTTCACCGCACGCAGGGAGCAGGGCCGCCTGCCCGACCTGGCGGGCGCCCTGCTGATCACCCTCGCGATAGCCGCCCTGTCCGGCGCGCTGGTGCAGGCGCCGGAATGGGGCTGGCTGGACGCCAGGAGCCTTACGCTGTTCGCGCTCGCGTCGGCCGGCGCCGCCGTCTTCGTCCGCCGCTCGCTCCGGCACAGTCACCCGCTGTTCGAGCTGCCCTTGCTGCGCCTTCCCCAGTTCGGCGCCGCGAGCACCGGCACGTTCGTGTTCGGCATCGCCTTCGCCATCATGCTGCTGTCCAACGTCCTGTGGTGCCAGGAGATCTGGCACTGGAGCGCCCTGCGCACCGGTGTGGCCATGGTCCCCGGCCCCGCCCTGGTCCCCGTCGTCACCCTGCTCACCGCACGCGCCGCACACCGCCTGGGCCACGGGCCGCTGGTCACTGCGGGCGGACTGCTCTTCGCCGTATCCATGCTCTGGCGCGCCTGCTTCGCCTCCCTCGACGCCGACTACTGGCTCGACCTGCTGCCCAGCCAGGTCCTCGGCGGCGTGGGCGTCGGACTGACCCTCGGCACCTTGGTCGCCGCCGGCGTCAGCTCCCTGCCCGGCCATCGGGCGGCCACCGGATCGGCCCTGGTCAACTCGGTGCGCCAGATATCCGCCACCGTGGGCGTGGCCCTTCTCGTCGCCGTCGTCGGCACGCACGTCGGCCCCGCCCAGCGCCAGGACTTCCGTGCCGCATGGGTGGTGGCGGCGGCGCTGAGCGTCGCCACGGCCGTCGTCGGCGCGCGGATCACCCGCACCGCCACACGCACACGCGAGCCCGCCGCCCCGGCCACCGCCGTCACCGAACCGCGCTGAACCGTTCACCCATCGCCCGCTGGAGCCCTCGCCCCGGCAACACAGTGAAGGACACGAAGACATGACACGCATCCTCATCGTCGGCGCAGGGGCCACCGGCGGCTACTTCGGCGCCCGGCTCGCCCGCGCGGCACGCGACGTGACGTTCTTGGTCCGCCCCCGTCGCGCCGCCGAACTCCGCGCGAACGGGCTGCGCATCACCGCGCCGGAGGGAACCGAACGCCTGGAGCCGAAGCTGGTCACCGCCTCCGAACTCGACGGCCCCTACGACCTGATCCTGCTGACCGTGAAAGCCGGTCACCTCGAAGCCGCCCTCCAGGACCTCAAGCCGGCGGTCGGCCCGCACACCGTGATCGTCCCCTTCCTCAACGGCATCGACCACCTCGATGCGATCGACACCCAGTTCCCCTCGGCCGTCCTGGGAGCCGTCGTGAAGGTCGCTGCGCAGCTCACCCCGGACGGCGCCATCACCGTGTCGGCCCCGGGCGCGAGCCTTGAGATCGGCGAGCTCGACGGAGGACACACCGCCCGGCTGCGCGACACGGCCGCCGCGCTGGACGGCGCCGGCTTCGACGTCCAGGTCTCCGACCGCATCCTCACGTCGATGTGGCACAAGTGGGTCTTCATCGCCACGACCACCACCATCACCTGCCTCGCGCAGGGCACCATCGGCGACGTGGCGGCGGCGAGAGGCGGCAAGGCCTTCGCCGACGCGGTCCTCGCCGAGGCCGCCGCCGTGTCCGGCGCGGCCGGTCACCCCCTGCCCGACGCCGCCCGTGTCGCGCTGCGGGCCACTGTGACGCAGGAGGGCTCGCCCTTCGCCCCGTCGATGTACCGGGACGTCTTGGACTCGCGCCCCACGGAGGTCGAGCACGTCCTGGCCTCCCTCGCCGATGTGGCGAAGCGCCTGGACCTGTCCGCGCCGCTGCTGAACGCAGCCGTGGTCCGCCTCCGAGTGCACAACCAGCGCCTGGCGAAGGACTCCCGGCCGAGCTGAGACCGTGCGGGCGGCAACCGCACGGCCGTATCCGTGGTCGTGGCCGTGTCGGGAGGCGTGGTGTCGAACGCCGCTCAGCCGAGCCGCGTGCGCAGGTGCTCAAGCGCCGTCTTCAGCGCGTCCCCGGCCGCGACGGCCAGGTCGGGCTCGACGCCGACGCCTTCCCAGTTGGTGCCGGTGACCGGGTTGATCGAGCGGGCGGCGGGAACGGTCACGGTGACGTGCGGGGCGACCGGCACACGGTCCGTGGGATGGGCGCCGCCGCGGGTGGCCTGGCCGATCAAGGTGGCGCGCCCCAGCACCTTCAGGGTGTACGCCAGCTCCTCTCCGCCGGAGAAGGTGAGGTCGCTGGTCAGCACGGTGACCGGGCGGTCCAGGTAGCGCGGTGCGGCGAGGTGCCCGAGGGTCCAGTACTGGCGGGTCAGGCCAGTGGCCCGCTGGTAGATGTCGTTCAGGTGCACCCCGTCGTCGGCGAAGAAGTAGCTGCACCACAACTGCACGCCTTCCGGCGAGCCGCCCCGGCACTGCCGCAGGTCGATGACCAACCCATCGGTGGCGGCGAGCAGTTGCATGGCGGCGGCGGCCGCGGGACCGCCCGGATCGGCCGGGGCGATCATGCGCAGGTCGAGGTAGCCGATGTTGCCGTCGAGCTGCTCCACCCGCCGGACGCCGTAGTTGTTCTCCCTCGCGTACTGTGCGAAGCGGGCGCGAGCGACGTCCTCCGGCTCCTCGTCCATCGACTGCGGCTCCTCGGCCCACAGCAATCGCAGATGCTTGTCCGGACAGGCGTCCTGGAGGTCGGCCGTGACCCGCTCGCACAGCTCCCGCAGGTCCAGGTCCCGATACGCGCCTTCGTCCAGCCGGCGCCGGATCGCCGCGTCGATGGCGGCCGTCTTCTCGGGGAACACGTAACCGGCGGTGATCCGGGTCAGTGCGGCCTCGATTATCTCGCGATGAGTCATTTCGTGACGGGTCGTCATGGGCGGATCGTAGGGCCGGGTCGAACGAGTGCCCAGCGGATTTCACGGCCGCTTGCGGGCGGTCCTCCCGACGGCGCCTGCGGACACATCTCCCAGGCTTCCCGGCCCATACGTGCCATGGCCTGATCCGTCCATCCGGGGCGGCTTGTCCCCTCGCTGTCCGCCGATCAAGGATTGACCGGGCACGACGTGAATCGACGCGCGCCTCGCCGGTGCCGTCCCGGACGGCGGCAGCACGGCCCGGCCGGGACCGGCGGCGCTGTGGCCGGCGGTGCTGCCGCCGCAGTCCGGTGGTCAGCCGGTCACGGTGAGGACGATCTTGCCGCGGGTGCGGCCGGCCTCGACGCGGGCGTGGGCCGCGCCGGCCCGCTCCAGCGGGAAGGTCTCCTCCACCTCGACCGTGACCTCGCCGGCGTCGATCAGGCCCGCGATCGTGGTCAGCGCCACGCCGTCCGGCTCGACCAGGTACGGGGTGGCCCGCTTGCCGGCCGCCTCGGCGGCCCGGGTCAGCTCCGGGGAGACCCCGGACGGGACGGCGACCAGCAGGCCGCCCGGGCGCAGGACCTTCAGCGAGCGGGTGCTGGTCTCGTCGTGGGCGTCGCCCACCAGGTCGATGACGACGTCGACGTCCTCGACGGCGTCCTCGAAGCGGGTGGTGGTGTAGTCGATGGTCTCGTCGGCACCGAGTTCCTTGAGCCACGGGTGGCGTGCGGCGCTGGCGGTGGCGATCACCCGGGCGCCCAGGTGCCGGGCGAACTGGACCGCGAAGTGGCCCACTCCGCCGGCGGCGGCCGTGATCAGGACGCGCTGCCCGGCCCGCACATGGGCGGTGTCGACGAGGGTCTGCCAGGCGGTCAGCGCCGCCAACGGCACGGCGGCCGCGTGCACATGGTCCAGGGTGGCCGGCTTGCGGGCCCACTGGCGGGCCGGTGCGGTCACGTACTCGGCGTAGCCGCCGGCGGCGCGCGGAAACCACGGCATGCCGTACACCTCGTCACCCGGCTTCAGCGTGGTGACCCCGAAGCCGACCTCCTCGACGACCCCGGACACGTCCCAGCCGAGGATCAGCGGGAACGTCTGCAGCCCCGCCATGCCCTGACCCTCGCGGGTCTTCCAGTCCACCGGGTTGACGCCGGCCGCGTGCACCCGCACCAGCACCTCGGTCGGCAGCGGCTCGGGGCGAGCGACCTCCTCGACGGTGAGCACCTCCGGTCCGCCGAACTCCGTCTGGGTGACAGCCCGCATGGTGTGCTCGCTCATGTTGCCCTCGCTCATGTCCGTCTCACTCTCTTTCTTCTGCCGGGACCGCGGCCCCGGCAGAAGAAAGAGTGACGTGTGCGCGAGGACGTGGGTGAGTGGCCGGAGGGTCACCTGTCGTACCATTCCGGCCATGCCGCATCGTGTCGCTGTCCTCGCCCTCGACGGAGTCCTGCCGCTGGACCTGGGCATCCCGGCCCGGGTCTTCAACGAGGCCTGCGAACCGGACGGGACCCGTCTGTACTCCGTCGTCACCTGCTCCCTCGGCGGCCGGCCGGTACGCACGCACGAGGACTACCGGCTCCTCGTCGACCACGACGAGTCGGTGCTGGAGACCGCGGACACCGTCGTGCTCGCCACGCAGGAGCCCACCGAGGACCTGCTCACGACCGGCACGCTCCCCGGGGAACTCGCCGCGGCGCTGGACCGGATCGGGCCGCGGACCCGCATCGTCAGCCTGTGCACCTCGGCCTTCCTGCTCGCGGCGGCCGGTCTGTTGGACGGCCGGCGGGCCACCACGCACTGGGCGCTGTGCGACGCGCTGGCGCGGCAGTTCCCCGCCGTCGAGGTCGATCCGGACGTCCTCTTCGTCGACAACGGGCGCATCCTCACGTCCGCCGGCGGAGCGGCCGGCATCGACCTGTGCCTGCACCTGGTGCGACTGGACCACGGGGCGGCGGTGGCCTCGGCCGCCGCGCGGCGCTGCGTGGTGGCGCCGTGGCGCGAGGGCGGGCAGGCGCAGTTCATCGAGCACCCGGTACCGCGGGACACCGACCGGTCCACTTCGGCGACCCGGCAGTGGGCGCTGGACCGGCTGGCCGAGCCGCTCACCCTGGAGGACATGGCCCGGCACGCGCACATGAGTGTGCGCACCTTCACCCGGCGGTTTCGCAGTGAGGTGGGCAGCAGTCCGCTGAAGTGGCTGGCGCAACGGCGGCTGGAGCACGCGCGCCTGCTGCTGGAGACCACCGACCTGACCGTCGCACGGATCGCCACCACCTGCGGCTTCGGCGACCCCGTAGCCCTGCGCAAGCACTTCTACACCTACCTGGGCCTGTCCCCGCTGGCCTATCGGCGCGCCCACCACGCACCGCAGCGGATGCCCGCCGCGTGACCAACGGGCCGGTTGGACGAGATCATTTCCCCGGCCGGTCCACGGATGCCGGGGTCGGGTCCGGTGGGAAGGCGAGCGGAGGGAGCCGGTGGGGAGGGACGGCCGGCGCCGCCCCGAAGCGACGGTCCATGCTGCCCGGAGCGACGGCCCGAGGCGGCGGAGCGACGGCTCGCGCCGCCGGAACGACGGTCCGTGGCGTCTCGATCGGCGACCCGCCGCGTCCGGGCACTTCCCGGTGCGACATACTCGCCCGATGGGTTCACGGACTTCCCCGGCCGACCAGTCGATCACGATACGGCGGACCGTCGCGCGGGACGCCAGGCGGCTCACGCGGATCGTGCGCGGCTCGGGCGCCTACAAGGGGCAGTACGCGTCCGCGGTCGCGGGCTACCGGGTCGGTCCCGACTACATCGAGGCCCACCGCAGCTTCGTCGCCGTCGGCGGTGCGGAGGACGGCGGCCGGGTCCTCGGGTTCTACTCGCTCGTCCTCGCCCCACCCGAGCTCGACCTGCTGTTCGTCGCCGACGAGGCGCAAGGGCGGGGCATCGGACGGATGCTCGTCGCGCACATGCGGTCCGAGGCCCGTGCCGCCGGACTCGACCGGGTCAAGGTCGTGTCGCATCTTCCCGCCGAGGACTTCTACCACCGCGTCGGCGCGGTGCGGACGGGGACCGCACGCGCCAACCCGCCCGCCGTGCCGTGGGACCGCCCCGAATTCGAGTTCCGCATCTCTCCTGAACGAGGCGGTCCGTAGGCCCGGTTGGGCTCGGGCGGGGGTTCAGCAGGGGAAGGTGCCGCTGTAGAGGGCGTGCCCGTACGAGGAGCTGCCGGGGCCGAAGCCGTAGACGCCGTCGTCGGCCCAGACCGCCTCGCGTGAGCCGTCGACACAGGTCGAGGCCGGCGCGATGGCGAACCCTTCCAGGTTGTCGACCGGCATGACCGCCGGATTCGTGTACGTCACGTCCGGGACGAGCGCCCCGGTGGAGTCGACCTTCATCGACGTGTGCGTCTCTCCGCAGGTGTTGTCGCAGGTCGCGATGATGCGCTGGGTTCCGGCGTCGAACATCACGTCCATCACGGAGTCCTTTCCGGTGCCGATCGTGCCGAACGTGGTGAACGTGCCGTCGGAGTTCAGGCCGTAGGCGTGCAGCGTGCCGTCCCACTCCAGGCCGGCGAAGAACAGTCCCGACCCGTGCAGCGGGTAGTTCGCCGGGTCGTAGGCGGCACCGGTGAGCGGGTCCACCCAGCCGTTGGCGGTCAGCCAGCCGTCCGGCACGTAGGCGACGCCCTCGAAGCCCAGGTTGGCGTCGTCCTTGCTGCCGGTGTTCAGCTGCGGGAACTGGGCGGTCATGTCCCACTGGTGGACCGGCGTGAGCGTCGAGCCGGCGGCGGTCGGATCGAACTCCATGATCGTGTCCTTGGGGACCGTGTTCTTGGCGTTGTCACGCTCGGAGGTCACGTAGACGTGCCCGTTGCCGCCGACCGTCAGCCCCTCGGAGTCCGGCTCGCCGGAGCCGCCCAGGAAGCGGAGCTGCTTGCCGGTGGCGCTCCACGACGGGTCCGGGATCCACTTGCCGTTGCTCTTGACCAGCTTGAACAGCCAGTTCTTGTTCTTCGCCGCCCACAGCACCGACGGGTTCGACGGGTCGAACGCCAGGCCGCTCAGGTCCCGGCCTTCGGGGCCGGTGGACGTGGTGAAGGCGCAGACGTCGTCGGCGATCGTGACGTCCTTCCCGCCCGGCCACGCCAGGGTGCCCGCCGGGGCGGAACCCGTGCCGGTGGGCGCCTCGGGGGCGCAGCCGCTGGTGAGCGCGCCGCCGCCGCCCAGCAGCCGACCGCCGTCGCCGCCGCTGCCCCCGCTGCCGCCCGAGCAGGAGTTCGCGCCCCCGAACGTCGCGGTGGTGGAGGTCCGGAACCAGCCGGTGCCGTTGGCGCAGCGCTCGCTCGACGGCTTGGCGCCGCCGGTCGCCCAGGTCACCGAGTCGACCGTGGTGCCGTTGCCGTCGACGAGGAAGAGCGAGTCGTTGTCGCCCAGGCCGAGGGCGGAGTCGAACGTGACGTAGCCGCCGGCGGGGATGCTGGTCGCGCTCGGCGAGGCGGACGAGAGGGCGGCGGGGGAGTGGGAGGTGTCGCCGTCGACGTACTTCCACGCCCCGAGGGCGACCGCGCTGGTGCCACCGTTGTACAGCTCCACGGTGTCCGCGTCGCCGGAGGTGACCTCGTTGATCCGCACCCGGCTCGCCGCCGGGACCGAGGCGGGGCAGCCGGGGGCGTTGGGGGCTCCGAACGTGGTCGCCGTGGTCGTGGTGACCCACGCGCCGGTGCCGTCGCCGCCGCAGCGCGCCATCGCGGGCTTCGCCTTGCCGGTGGCCCACTCGACGCGGTCGACCACCGTGCCGCCGGCCGTGTAGAGCACCAGCTTGTCCGAATCGCCCAGCCCCTTGGGCGAGTCGAAGGTGACGAAGCCGCCGGCCGGGATCGTGCCGGAGGACGGGCTGAACGACTGCGGCGAGAAGCTGTCGTCGGACACCTTCCAGCCGCTGACGCTCACCGCGGTCGAGCCGGCGTTGTACAGCTCGACCGTGTCGTCGTTCGACGAGGTGACCTCGTTGATCCGGACGTTCTGGTAGTCGGCCGGGTCCGCCGCGGCCGCGGGCCGGGCGGCGAGCACCCCGGTGACGAGCAGTCCTGAAAGCGTCAGAGCCGCGGCGCATACGGAGGCGACGCCGGCACGCGAGTGTGAGGTAGGCACGAGGCGGGACTCTCGCGACACGCGCTTGACACAGCGTGAACTCCAGCCCAACTCCATGTGCCGGCTACCGGAATGCCAGGCGCGACCGGACGCCCGCACACGCGCCGGCGGCCCGCGCGGCGGGCGCGGCGTGGATCGGCAGCACCGCGGAGTGGATCGGAGGCGCTCATTCCTCCTCGGAGGACTCGGACATCGCCTCCAACGTGGCTCGCGTCGGCGACGACAGCTGGGGGTCCCCGCGGAACGATCCCGCGCCGCCGGGCTTCGCCATCGGGAAGTTCGCGCAGAACTCCTCCACGGAGTAGTTTCCGTCGTTCTGCCGCAAGGCCGCGCGCAACGCCTTGCTCGCTCCGGGGTACCGGAGCTCCTCGGAGTTGTGCGCCATGCCGTACAGCACGGCGGCGGCGCGCCGAGCCTCGCTGTCCTGCTCGAACAGGCGCATGTTCTCGGGAGTCAGCGAGCCCGCCCCCACCGCGTCCGCGAGGGCCACTCGCTGCGCGGGGCTCAGGCGCGGCAGGAGGTGGGCGTACTTCTCCCACTCCCGTCCCTGTGTGCCGGGGTAGTCGTCCTTCCTGCTCTTGACGACGGTCCCCAGGTCTCCCTCGTATCCCTGGTTCAGGGAGACCGTTCCGAACGGCGTCACCGGCTTGCTCCCGATGAGGTCGCCCTTCGCCGGCACTCCGCGCTTCGCCCGGCGCTCGTTGGCGCGCTTCAGGCGGGACGCGGCGTCCATGGGCTTGTCCTCGGCCTCTTCGCCGGATTCCTCCTGCGTCCCGGCTCCGCGAGGCGCGAAACGCAGGGCGTCCTCCAACGCGAAGTCGTAATCCATGTCGTCGCTCGAGGCGTCGAGGTCCCTGTCGTTCATCAGTTCATCGAACTCGTCGTCCTTCATCCGCTGGATGGCGGTGGACGACGCGCGGGGTTTGCCGGTGATCCGCTGGAGCGGGGCGTGGTCCGCCAGCACCCGGCGGGCGTTCGCTTCGGCTTCCCGTTCGAAGCGATCGGAGGGGTCGGAGATCCGCAGGCCACTGCCGTTGTCGGTGCCGGCGACCGGGCCCTGCCGCTGCTGGATGACATGGGTGAGTTCGTGGGCCAGCGTGTGTGCGTCGGCGCCGCCTTCGCCGATGACGATGTGGTGCCCGGAGGTGTAGGCGCGGGCACCGACCTCGGCGGCGGAGGCGCGCGCCGCGGCGTCGTCGTGGACGCGGACACCGGAGAAGTCCGCCCCCATCCGGGGCTCCAACTCGGCCCGTACCGCCGGATCGAGGGGCCGTCCCGGGGTGTTCAGCACGTCGTGCACGCTCGATCGCTGCACCACCGGTGACGGTCGTCCGTCACCGGAGTCCGGCCGGCCGCCTCCCGAGCGGGCGCGCTGTTCTTCGAGCATGCGGCAGACGGCGGCGTTCCCGACGGAGCGCTGAAGGGCCGACACCGCCGCGGGACTCACGGCGGAGAGCGAACCGCCGGGCAGGACGGCCGCGGTGGGGGACGGCCGCCGCGCGTTTCCTCGGGCGGAACCGAGCGTCTCGTCGCCGGTCTGCTGAGCGGTCCGCTGAGCGCGCATGACATCCTCCGGTGACCTGAAGTACCGGGCGTCCACTCTCGTACCCGGCCGGACGTGCGTACAGGGCCGGGGGGACGGAAGCGAGGGCACGAACCGTTGCCCGAACGGACACCTCCCGGCACCGCCGCCCCGAAAGGCCGTCGAGCGGGCGGCCGGTGGGCTGCCCGTCGAACCCGTCCCGTACGGCTTCGGATAGGGTGATGGCATGTACACACGGGGGCGCGCGCTCAAGGTCACGGCGGTGTCGGCGATGGTGGTGCTGGCCCTGACCGGGTTCTCGTCGGGTCATGGCCACGGGAGCCATGGCGGTGGGGGTTGCAGCAGCTCCCGTCAGGACCACGACGGTTCGTCGACGGCGCGGGGCAGCGGCTCGTCCGGCAGCGGCTCGTCCGGCGGAGACTCGGACGACTCCGCGACGAGCACGAGCACGAGCACGGGCGGCGGGTCGCGCCGAGCACGGCCCACCAGCACTCCCACCCCCACGGCGTCTCCCTCCCACGCCGCCCGGCCCCTCAAGGACGGCACCGCGGTGCTCGTGCACTGCGCGAACGTGGCGGACCCGTACGCGACCGTCGAGGTGAGGAACCCGAACGACCGCGAGGCCGTCTTCATGGTGAAGATGAGCTTCAAGGACGCGCGGGGGTTCGCCATCGCCGGCACGGGCAACGAGGTGTCGGTGCCCGCGAAGGGCAGGACGACCCTCCGGGTGCCCGCCGTGAGCACGGGACGCGTGGAGCAGATCGCGCACTGCGAGGTCGAGCACAGAGCCGTCGCCGACCGGTGACCGAATCTGCGTATCGGCACGCCGCCCTCCCGGTGTTCCCCGGTGGGCGGCGCGCCGCATGACGCGGAGAGGGCAGGATTCGAACCTGCGTGGACCCTTGCGGATCCGACCTCGAGGCGTGCTCGCTGGTCCCCGATCAACCACTCCGGGCACCTCTCCTCGCTCCCGACCCCTTTGTCTTCCGGGGTCGTTCACGTGAAAGAGAATGGCATGGGCCCCTGACACGGGGCTGACACGCCAACGACCAGTGCGCAGCCAATGGTGCGTACGCCATGGGTGTCGAACTCCCGGAGGATCGGCCCGGCGCGGCCCGGCTCCCGCCGCCGTCGCCCCGCACGGAGCCGGTGCCCCGAGGCGACCGGCCCTCAACGGGCCGTCCAGCCCCCGTCCAGGGGGATCGAGGCGCCGGTGATGTGGCCGCTGTGCGCGGTGCACAGCCACAGGGCCGCCTCGGCGACCTCCTCCGGCTCGATCAGACGCTTGATCGCCGTGCGGTCCAGGAACACCCGCTCCAGCACCTCCGCCGCCGGGATGCCGTGCGCGCGCGCCTGGTCGGCCACCTGCTCCTCGACCAGCGCCGTGCGGACATAGCCGGGGTTGACGCAGTTGCTGGTCACGCCGTGCGCCGCGCCCTCCAGCGCGACCACCTTGCTCAGGCCCTCCAGCGCGTGCTTGGCCGCGACGTACGCCGACTTGTAGGCGCTGGCGCGCAGCCCGTGCACGGAGGAGATGTTGACGACCCTGCCCCACTTCCGCGCGTACATGTGGGGCAGGGTGCGGCGCAGGATGCGGAACGGCGCCTCCACCATGACCCGTTGGATCAGGGCGAACCGCTCGGGCGGAAACTCGTGTACGGGGGCGACGTGCTGCAGGCCCGCGTTGTTGACCACGATGTCGGCGTCGTCCGGCAGCGCGTCCACGGCGTCGGCCTCGGAGAGGTCCGCCACGACGGCGATGCCGCCGATCACCCGGGCCACCTCCTTGGCGGCCTCGGCGGCCCGGTCCACCACGTAGACCTCGGCGCCGGCCGCGGCGAAGCCCTCGGCACAGGCCCGGCCGATCCCGGCGGCCGCACCGGTGACCAGGACCTTGCGGCCGGTGAGAAACCGGGGCGGGGCCGGAGCGGACGCGCAGGCGTCACCGGGCCCGGGATGCTGGGACGAGCCCTCGTCGGAGCTCTTGGTGCTGTCCATGGCCGACCACCGTAGGGACGAACCAACGCGGGAGGCACGTCGGGCGCCGACATATTTTCGGCGGGCGAGATGGGGCCCGCCACCATGTGCCGACGCCCGGCGGACACCCCCGGCCAGGGCCCCTCCGGCGCACCCGGCAGGCGCGGGCACACCGCTCGTTGCCACCGCCACAGGCACGGCGCGACCGCGGACACCATGGCGGTGCGAGCCACGCCGGGCACCGCGGTCCTGGCTGCCCCTCACATGTCGCGCCGGGCCGGCCGGTCGTACGGTCCGCTTCCAGCAAGCCGGTACGACGGCGGGCCGCACACGGCCGGATGCCGCGACGGCCGGCGCGGCGGGCGCGGGGCGGCGCCGGGCGGGGTGGGACCGCCGGGCGGCGCGCCGGGCCCGCACTCCCCCTCCCACCCCCACCACTCAACGGAGTCGCAGCATGCCTCACTCCACCTGGCGTGGATTCATCCGGCGCATCGCACTCGCCGCCGCGCTGGCCGCCTGCGCCGCGGGCCTGACCGTCGCGGGCCCCCTCGCGACGGACGCGGCGGCCGCCGGCACCCTCACACAGGTCACCGCCTTCGGCTCGAACCCCGGCAACCTGGCGATGTACGAGTACGCCCCGTCCAACCTGCCCGCCCACGCACCGCTGGTGGTGGCCCTGCACGGCTGCACCCAGTCGGCGAGCGACTACCACACGCACTCCGGCTGGCAGAAGTTCGCCGACCAGTGGGGCTTCGCCGTGGTCTACCCGCAGACCAGCTCGGCCAACAACAGTCTGTCCTGCTTCAACTGGTTCGACTCGACCAAGGACACCCGTGGCAAGGGCGAGGCGGCCTCGGTGATGCAGATGGTCGACACCGCCGTGGCGCAGTACGGCTCGGACCGCGGCCGTATCTTCGTCACCGGCCTGTCCGCCGGCGGCGGCATGGCCGCGGACCTGCTCGCCGACTACCCGGACGTGTTCGCCGGCGGCTCCGTCGACTCCGGTCTGCCCGCGCAGTGCGCCACCACGCTGACGGCCGCCTCCGGCTGCCAGTCCGGCAGCCAGAACCTCACCCCGAAGCAGTGGGGCGACAAGGTCCGCAACTCTTACCCGGGTTACTCGGGGCCGTGGCCGCGGGTCGCCATCTGGCAGGGGACCGCCGACACCACCGTCAACCAGGTCAACGGCACCGAACTGCGCGACCAGTGGACCGATGTCTGGGGCATCGGACAGACCGCCTCCAGCACCCGGAGCCTGACCGGCGGCACCACCGAGAGCCTCTACGACGACAGCACCGGCAAGCCCGCCGTCGCCCTGTTCTCGATCTCCGGCATGACGCACGGCCTCGCCGTGGACCCCGGTTCGGGCGCCGACCAGTGCGGCAGCACGGGGGCCTACTACCTCGACTACATCTGCTCCAGCTACCACACCGCGCTGTTCTGGGGCCTGGACGGCAGCGGCGGCCAGGGGGGCGGCACCGGTTCCCTGCCCGCCCCGTCCGGCCTCACCGTGACCGGCACGACCGACACCGGAGCCTCGTTGACCTGGAACCCGGTCAGCGGCGCCGCCTCCTACACCGTCTACCGCAACGGCGCCAAGGCCGGTTCCGTGACGGGCACCTCCTACACCGACACCGGTCTGTCCGCCGGCACTTCCTACACCTACACCGTCGCCGCGGTGGACTCCTCCGGAGCCGTCGGCGCGTCATCGGCGCCGGTGACGGCGACGACCACGGGCGCCGCGCCCAAGTGCTACACCACCGACAACTACCACCAGGTCCAGGCCGGACGCGCCCACCAGAGCCTCGGCTACACCTACGCCAACGGTTCCAACGACGCCATGGGCCTCTACACCCTCGCCGTCACCCACACCCTGAAGGAGACGTCCCCCGGCTACTTCGTCGTCGCGGATTCGGGCTGCTGACGGCGGAGGCGGTCACGGGGCCGCCCGGTGGCCGCCGACCACCGGGCCGGCACCGCCGGCGGGCGGGCACCGGCCCACTCGGCGGTGCCGGCCCGCGCCCGAGCCCCTCGGAACGTAACGCGCGCCCGCTTCAAGATCATCCGAATTGCGCCGTATTCCGGACCGTCTGCTACGGCAACATGTCGACCTCATGGCGGCGCCGGGTAAAACCTGGTGTTCCGGCGAGGTGCGGATCAGGCTGACGTGTACATCCCCATGTCACCCTTCCGTACCCCCAGAAAGCTTCACCGCGCATGCACTCCACCTGTCCCCCCGGTGCTCCCGAGGCGCACATTCCGTGTGTGGCAAGGAGGTGCCGCGCGTGCTGCGCTATGTGACACGCAAGGCGGTCGGCTGGCTCCTGATGATCGTCGTCGCGACGAACGCCACCTACTTCCTGGCCAGTTGGTTCCTGGACCCGCGCTCGAACTTCAAGGAGCTGCGGCCCGTCCGCAGCGAGGCACAGATCGACCGGGCCCTCGCGCCGTACAACCTGGACCCCCGGGTGCCGTTGGTGCACCGCTGGTGGGACTGGCTGACCTCGGTGACCCTGCACTTCGACTGGGGAAAGTCCCCGACCGGCGTCTCCGTCAACGGCGAGGTGGGCTACCGGGCGCTGGTGAGCGCGGAGTTGGTCGTCATCGCGACCGTGCTGTCCGTCGTGATCGGCGTCGCGCTCGGCGTCTACACCGCCGCACGGCAGTACGGCTGGGCCGACCGGGTGGCGCAGGCCGTGTCCATCGTGGTGTTCAACATCCCCGCGTCCGTCGCCGCCCTCGCCGTGGTCTTCGTCGCCATCTGGCTGAACCAGCACACCGGGCTGCACTTCTTCTACGTCGCCGGAGAGAGCTCACCCGGCGTCGAAGGACTGCTGCCCACGATCGGCGACCGCCTCCAACACCTGGTCCTGCCGACCCTGGCGCTCACCCTGATGGGCTACGTCGGCTACCACCTGACGCAGCGTTCACTGCTGCTCGACACGCTCCACGCCGACTTCGTGCGCACCGCCCGGGCCACCGGGCTCACCCGGGGCCAGGCCATCCGCAGGCACGCCCTGAGGGCCGCGCTCATCCCGACGGCGGCTTCCGTGGCGTTCAGCGTACCGGCCGTCTTCACCGGTGCGGTCATCACGGAGACGATCTTCGGCTGGAACGGCATGGGCCGCTACTTCGTCCAGACCATCAGCAAGAACGACGTGCACGGCGTCGTCGCGACGGCCGCCTTCGCCGCGGCACTGACCGCGATCGGCGCGATCCTCGCGGACATCGCCACCGTCTTCCTCGACCCGAGGGTGCGGGTGAGCTGACGTGACCACCGACGCGACGACCGCCCCCGACTCCCGTCCCGCCGGGGAGCAGGCCCCCGAAGCGGCGGCCGCCCCGCCCCGGCGCGCGCACCTCGGCCTCGGCCGGCTCTATCTGCGGCGCTTCCTGCGCAACCGCCTCGCCGTCGTCGGAGTGGTGATCTTCCTGCTGCTGGTGCTCTTCGCGGCGTTCGGCAGCCGGTTCACCTCCTACGCGTACACCGACGCCGACTTCACCGCGCTCACCCAGCCGCCGAGCGGCCTCCACTGGTTCGGCACCAACCAGGGGGGCAACGACATCTACGCCTGCGCCGTGCACGGGCTCCAGCGCTCCCTGGTGATCGCCGTGAGCGTGTCGGTGCTGACGATCGTGCTGGCCGCGATCATCGGCTCCGGCGCCGCGTACTTCGGAGGCCGTGTCGAGCGGACGACCCTCGCCGTCATCCACTTCCTCCTGATCGTCCCCTCGTTCCTCATCCTCGCCCTGGTCTCCCACCGGCTGGCCGGCGACTGGCGCGTGCTGATCGTCGTGCTGACCGTGTTCGGCTGGATGTCCACGGCGCGGGTGATCTGGTCGGTGTCGACCTCACTGCGCGAACGGGACTACGTGCGGGCGGCCGAGTTCATGGGCGTCGGACCGCTGCGCATCATCCTCCGCCACATCATCCCGAACCTCGGCTCCCTGCTGATCGTCAATCTGACCCTGGGCGTCGTCGCGACCGTGCTCAGCGAAACCGCCCTGTCCTTCCTGGGGTTCGGCGTCCAGACCCCGGACGTCTCCCTCGGCACCATGCTCGCGGACGGCGCGGGCACCATCACCAGCGCCCCCTGGCTCTTCGCCTTCCCCGCGGGCCTTGTCGTGCTGCTCACCGTGTCGATGACCCTCATCGGCGACGGCCTGCGCGACGCCCTCGACCCCACGTCGGTGACCGGCTCGGCAGGAGGCCGACGATGACCCTCGCGACCCCGCTGCCCGCACCCGCCCCGTCCACCGGCACCGACCCCGTCCTCTCCGTGCGGGACCTGCGGATCTCCTTCCCCTCCGAGGCGGGCACCGTCGAGGCGGTGCGCGGCGTCGGCTTCGACCTGCTGCCCGGCCGTACCCTCTGCGTCGTCGGCGAGTCCGGCTCGGGCAAGTCGGCCACCGCGATGGGCATCATGGGCCTGCTGCCCCCGACCGCCGACGTGCGCGGCCAGGTGCTGCTCGACGGCCAGGACCTCATCGGCCTCGACGACCGGGCGCTGTCGAAGATCCGCGGCAACTCCATCGGCATGGTCTTCCAGGACCCCCTGTCCGCCCTTACACCGATCTTCTCCGTGGGCAGACAGCTCTCCGACGCCCTGCGGGTCCACCAGGACCTGTCCAAGCGGGCGGCCTGGGAGCAGGCCGTGCAACTCCTCGACCTCGTCGGCATCCCCGACCCGCGCGGCCGGGCCACGTCCTTCCCGCACGAGTTCTCCGGCGGCATGCGCCAGCGGGTGGTCATCGCCCTGGCCATCGCCAACCGGCCGTCCGTGCTCGTCGCCGACGAACCCACCACCGCGCTCGACGTCACCGTGCAGGCCCAGATCCTGGACGTGCTGCGGCTGGCGCAGCGGGAGACCGGCGCGGGTCTCCTGCTGATCACGCACGACCTCGGGGTCGTCGCCGGACACGCGGACGACGTCGCCGTCATGTACGCGGGCCGCTTCGTGGAACAGGCGGGCGCCGCCGAACTGTTCCGCCGGCCGACGATGCCGTACACCGCGCGGCTGCTGGCCGCCGTGCCGACCGTGGACAGCGGCGTCCGCCGCCCCCTGGTCCCGATCGGCGGGGAGCCACCGGCCCTGGTGGGCCTCCCGGACGGCTGCCCCTTCGCGCCCCGCTGCGCCGTCGCCCTCGACGCGTGCCGCTCCGGCGAACCGGAGCCCCGCCTCGTCACCGGACACGGGCACGTGGCCTGCCTGCGCGCCGCCGAGATCGCCGACGGATCGCTGGACCCGACGGGCGGTGCCGCGCCCGCCGACCCGCCGGCGCCCGTGGAGCGTGCCGAGGCCGGTGAGGTGGTGCTCCGCGTCGAGGACCTCGTGAAGACTTTCCCGGTGACCAAGGGAGCCCTCCTCAAGCGCCGGATCGGTACGCTGCACGCCGTCAACCGGGTCGGCTTCGAACTGCGCGCCGGGGAGACGCTCGGCCTGGTGGGGGAGTCCGGCAGCGGCAAGACGACGACCCTGCTGGAGATCCTGCGGCTGCGCCGGCCCGAGGGCGGCCGGATCGAGATCTCCGGCACCGACGTCGCCACGGTCGCGTCCGGTCCCCGCGCCCGGGAGTTGCGGCAGGACGTACAGATCGTCATGCAGGACCCGCTGGGGGCGCTGGACCCCCGGATGCCCGTCTCCCACTCGCTGGCCGAACCCCTGCAAGCGGCCGGACGCGACCGCGAGTCGATCCGCGCCCGGGTCCACGAACTGCTGTCCCTGGTGGGGCTGGACGACTCGGTCGGCGACCGCTTCCCGGCCCAGCTCTCCGGCGGCCAGCGCCAACGGGTCGGCATCGCCCGCGCGTTGGCGACCGAGCCCAGACTGCTCGCGCTCGACGAGCCGCTCTCCGCCCTGGACGTGTCGGTGCAGGCCGGGGTGATCAACCTGCTGGCCCGGCTCAAACGCGAACTCGGGCTCGCCTACCTCGTGGTGGCCCACGACCTGGCCGTGATCCGGTACATCTCCGACCGCATCGCGGTGATGTACCTGGGGCACATCGTCGAGACCGGGGACACCGAGGCCATCTTCTCCGATCCGAAGCACCCCTACACCCGTGCGCTGCTGTCGGCCATCCCGATACCCGACCCCGAGCGGGAACGCACCCGTGAACGCGTCGTGCTGGTGGGCGAGCAGCCCAACGCCACACGGCTGCCCGCCGGTTGTGTCTTCGTCGACCGCTGCCCGCTGTACCGCGACGCCGACGACGAACTGCGGCACCGCTGTCGCACCGTGCCACCCGTGCCGGCCTCCGCGGCCGGACACCCCGGCCACCGGTACGCCTGCCACGGCGTCTGACCACCCCCGCCGCCGGTACGCCCGTCACGGCGCCGAACCCGGCCCGGCGACGTTGTCCCTCACCGACCTCTAAGGAACCTCCCACCATGCGCACGAGACTGGCCCTGCCCGTCGCCCTGATCGCCGCCATCTCCGTCGCCGCCACCGCGTGCCAGTCCTCCTCGGGGAAGGACTCCGCGCGGTCGGACGCGAAGAACACCCCCGCGGCCGCGCCGTCCGCCGCCGACTACAACCCCACGCCGTACGACCGGATCAAGGACGGGGGCACCTACACCACGGTCGGGACCTTCGACGACCAGGGCAACCCGTTCAACGTCAACGC
The DNA here is from genome assembly GCF_051980735.1 of Streptomyces sp. SCPE 10. Taxonomy (NCBI): domain Bacteria; kingdom Bacillati; phylum Actinomycetota; class Actinomycetes; order Kitasatosporales; family Streptomycetaceae; genus Streptomyces; species Streptomyces sp. SCPE 10. The sequence goes on from NZ_CP197069.1 coordinate 6,878,616, forward strand.
CACGCTGACCGCGTCCCGCGTGTGGGCCTGGTACAACGCCGACGCGATCACCTACTCGCCGACCGGCGACGTGCAGTACAACCCGGACTACTTCAGCGATGTGAAGGTCGCCGTGGTGGGCGGCAACCAGAAGGTCACGCTGACCATCAACCCCAAGGCCATCTTCAACGACGGCACACCCATCGACTGGACCGCGATCAGGGCCACCTGGAAGGCCAACAACGGTTCCGACAAGGCGTACGCCGCCTCCTCGACGGACGGCTACGACCAGATCACCTCGGTGACGAAGGGCGTGAACGCCAAGCAGGCCGTGATCACCTTCCACGGGGTGAACCCGTCCTGGTCGAGCCTGTTCACCACCTTCCTGCACCCCAAGGCCGCGACGGTCGCGAACTTCAACAACGCCTACGTCAAGAAGGCCCACCCCGAGTGGGGCGCGGGGCCGTACACCGTCGGCAAGTGGGACACTCACTCCGGCGACATCACGTTCGTCCGCAACCCGAAGTGGTGGGGCCGCAAGGGCAAGCTCGACAAGCGGGTCTACGTCAACCTGGAGTCGACCGCGGCGATCAACGCCTTCAAGAACGGGCAGATCGACTACGTCTCCGCGACCGACGCCGAAAGCCTGGAGCAGATCAAGGGGCTCAAGGGCACGGAGATCCGCAGCGGCGGAAGCCCCTTCGAGTACTCGCTCTACTTCAACACCAAGTCCGCCGTCCTCGCCGACGCGACCGTGCGCAAGGCCATCGAGGAGAACGTCGACCGCACCCAGATCGCGAAGATCCGCTTCCAGGGCCTGGACTACAAGGAGCCCCTGCCCGGCTCCGCCATCCTCTACAGCTTCCAGAAGGGCTACCAGGACAACCTCTCCGCCGTGCTGAAGTACGCGCCGCAGGAGGCCGGGAAGGAACTGGACGCGGCGGGCTGGAAGCCCGGCAGCGACGGCGTACGCGCCAAGAACGGCAGGAAGCTCGAAGTCGGCTACACGCTCCTCGGCGACGACCCGCTGGACAAGGCGACCGCCGGCGCCCTCGCGGCGATGCTGAAGCCGGTGGGCATCCGCCTCGACATCAGAAAGGCCGACGAGGCGGACTTCTCCAAGATCCTCAGCGACCGCAAGTTCGACCTGTTCCTGTCGGGCAACCGCTCGATGGACCCGTTCGGCGCCCGCTACCTGTGCGACTTCTACTGCTCCGACCGCGACTCCAACATCACCGGTGCGGGCTCGCCCGCGCTGGACCGGGAGATCCGCGCCACCGGCAAGATCGCCGATCTCGGCAAGCAGGCCGCGGCGGCCAACGAGGTCGAGCGGAAGGCGCTCCGGGAGTACGCCTTCCTTCCGCTGTTCAGCGGACCGTCGACCTACGGGGTGAAGAAGGGCCTCGCCAACGTCGGCGCGACCATCTTCTACAACCCGCTCCCGGAGACGGTCGGCTGGGAGAAGTGACCGCCCCGGGCGGGGGACGGCGGCCGAACCGCCGCCGTCCCGCTCCCGGCCCGCTGCGAGGAGCGTCCGCCGCGGCCGGCGCACCCGCTCAGGACCCGCCGCGCTCGCGGGGGATCCGCAGACCCGCCTCGATCGCCACCGGCAGCCGGTTCTCGGCCGGTGGCAGCGGGCAGGTGGCCAGGTCCGTGTAGGCGCACGGCAGGTTCGCGGCGCGGTTGAAGTCCAGAAGGACCGTGCCGTCGGCGGCCGGCGGCCCGACGGTCAGCACCCGGTTGGCGGCGTAGGTGGTCACCCCGGAGGTCGCGTCGGTGAACAGCACCATCAGCCGGCCGGCACCGTGACCGGGGAACGCGGTCAGGGACAGTCGTCGCCCGAGCAGCTCGAACTCGATCCTGCCCGGGGCGTCGTAGACGTGTTCGAGGCCCTCGACGGCCGCGCCCACGGTGGTCGGCCGCGGCTCGTCGAAGGGGACGTACCGGCCCGTCACCGCCCAGCGCGGGTCGGGGGCGTAGGCGGGCGTCCCGGTGAAGGCCGTGCGCAGCGGCGCGTCCGGGTGCCGGGGGCGCACGATGTCATGGCCGCCCCGCTTGGCGACCTCGATGACCGCGTCCCCCCAGACCGCGTCGACGCCGTCGCGTTCGGCGAGCACGCCGAAGCGGTGTTCACCCCGCACCGGCGTTCCGCCGACGACCAGTTCCTCCCCGTCGTCGAGGCGCACCACGACCCCGTCGGGGCCGGTGTGCCACGCGCCGGGCGCGTCGGGGAAACGCCGCGGCGTCCCGTCGAGCCAGTGCAGACTGGTGATGGCCAGGAACCCGTGCGGGTCGGCGATCCTGGCCTCCTGGGCGCGGTACCACTCCCGCCAGTTCTCGGTGAACTCCTGGAGGTCCGTCGCGGTGGCCTCGGTGGTCATCGGTTCTCCTTCGTCGGGCGAGGCCCGGCCTCGCACAGGGGGACAGGGCATCCGGCCGGGCCGGTGCCGACGGGCCGGCTCACGCCGACGGGCCCGCGCGCCCGGCCAGTTCGCCGAGGAGCGCCCAGGTGCGGCGGCGATCCGCGTCTCCCGCGATGTCGGTCCCGGAGAACACGACCTCGGTGGCCCCGGCGTCGCGGTAGCGCCGCACCTCGGCCTCGACGGCCTTCTCGTCGCCGATCACGGCCACGTCGGCGGCCCGGCGGCCGCCGGAGAGTTCGATGACCCGCGCGTAGGACGGGATCTGCTCGTAGAAGGCGAGGCGCTCGGTGGCCTTCGCCCGCACCGCGTCCACGTCGTCCGTGACCACGCCGGGCACCAGGGCCACGATCCGGGGCGCGGGACGGCCGGCGGCCTGAGCCGCGGCGGTCAGGGCGGGGACGATGTGTTCCGCCAGGGCACGCGGGCCCGCCAGGTACGGCAGGATCCCGTCCGCCAGCTCGCCGCTGACCCGCAGCGCCTGCGGCCCCATCGCGGCGACCAGCACGGGGACCCCGCCCTCGGCGCCCGGTACCCGCGCCGGCACCGGGGTGTTCGCGGTGAGCAGCTCGCCGTGGAAGTCGGCCGTGCCGGTCTCGGTCAGCTGCCGCAGCGCGACGAGGAACTCGCGGAGGCGGGCGATGGGGCGCTCGAAGGGGAGTCCGAAGCCGGTCTCCGTCAGCAGCCTGGTGCCCAGGGCCAGCCCGAGGTGGTAGCGGCCGTGCGTCGCGGCCTGGGCGGTCTGGGCCTGGCTGGAGACCAGCAGTGGGTGCCGGCCGAAGACGGGGATCGCGGAGGTGCCCACATGCAGTCCGGGCACCGCGCGCCCGACGAGCGCGGCGAGCTGGGGCGAGTCCGCACCGAGGGCCTGACCGAACCAGGCCGACCGCAGACCGGCGGCCGCGGCCTCCTGGGCCAGCTGCACGCTGGCGTCGACCTGGTTCTGCGCCTGGGACGCGTCGAGTACTACTCCAACAGTCATGCCTGTCAGAACGGACGGCCTTCCGAGCGGCATTCCGGATCGTGTGTGACAGCTTCTTGTCAGTCGTGTGTACGGGCGCCCGCCTCGCCCGTACCGCACTCACGGTGCCGGTGTCACCGGGCCGCTGCCGCACCGCCCCGGCGCTCGGTGCTCCAGTAGAGGAGGGCCGCGAGGGCGAGGGCCGCGCCGAGGACGGACAGGGCGGTCCAGCCCCCGGCGTGGAAGACGGCGGAGCCGAGCTGGGAACCGGCGGCGCCGCCGGCGAAGAACATGGCGATGAAGGCGCTGTTGAGACGGGCGCGGGCGGCGGGGTCCAGCTGGTAGACGGTGTGCTGGCCGAGGATGAGGCTGGTCTGGACGGCCATGTCGACGAGGATCGCGGCCAGGGCGAGCAGGACGACGCTGTGTCCGCCGAACCCGGCGAGCGCGAACGCCAGCGCGGCCACCGCGAAGGCGATGCCGGTCACGGGGCGGACGAGCCCTCGGTCGGCCCAGCGCCCGGCGAACGGGGCGACGGCCGCGCCGGCCGCGCCGACGAGCGCGAAGACACCCACCCCGATCGACGAGTAGTGGAAGCGGGGGCCGGTCAGGACGAAGGAGACCGTCGTCCAGAACGCGCTGAACGCGGCGAACATGGCCGCCTGGTAGAGACCGCGGCGCACCAGCGCCGGGTGCGTGCGCACCATCCGGAAGGTGGAGCGCAGCACCTCCGGGTAGGGGAGCGTGGTGGTGGGCGCGTGCCGCGGCAGGGCCGCGCGCAGGGCCACGGCGAGCACCGCCATCAGGACGGCGGAGCCGAGGAAGACGACGCGCCAGCCGGCGAGGTCCGAGACCAGACCGCTCAGCGTGCGGGAGAGCAGGATGCCGGTGAGCAGACCGCTCATCACCCGGCCGACGATGCGGCCCCGGGCGTGGTCGGGCGCCAGGCTCGCGGCGAAGGGCACCAATATCTGCGCGACGACCGAGGTGGCGCCGCTGACCAGGGACGCGATCAGCAGCATGGGGAAGTTGACGGCCAGGCCCGCCGCCAGCAGGGAGAGGGTGGTGACCGTCAGCATCACGGCGATCAGGTTGCGCTTCTCCAGCCGGTCGCCGAGCGGGACCAGGAAGAGCATGCCGATCACGTAGCCGACCTGGGTCAGGGTGATCAGGGTGCCGGCCGTGGCCGTTCCGGTGTGGAACACGTCGCTCAGCGTGGACAGCAGGGGCTGGGCGTAGTAGAGGTTGGCCACCGTCATGCCGGAGGCCACCGCCAGAAGCGCGACCAGCCACCCCGGCACGCCATGGGGGGCCTCGGCGGCACCGGGCCGGCTGGAGCTGTGGGCATCGGTTGATGCGGAAGACATGTGCACCTTCTTGACGGGTGAGCCGGAAAGCCGGGCTCGAAACGGGTCGTCGGTGGTCCGGCAGCGTCGTCGATGCCGTCACACAGGCGTAAGCGCCTGGCCGGGCTCCGCTCTTCCGCTCCCGGCGCGATGGTTCGTGAAGTCAGTCATCTTGATCGGAGATGAAGCGGGATCGCAGCGTAGCCCCGGGCACCGCCGCCGGGCGGACGCGGCCGGGCGGAGTGCCTCCCCGGGCAACGCCCCGTGCGTTCCCCGGCAAGTCCCCGGACCGCCGGGCCCTACGGTATTCACGAGGAAGTGCGCTCTGGTCGAGCGCTTCCGGTCGAACCGTCCTGACGCGTACGTCGCTGAAAGAAATCAAGGTAGAGCCATCGTGAACCAGCACCCGCTGCCGGAGGAGGGCGTACGGGAACCGAGCGGCGCGATCGCCGTGACCGTCGCGGCCGACATGGTGATCGGCCGGGCCGAGACGGTGCCGATCACGGTGCGGTTCTCCTACGACCGGCGGGAGCCGTTCACCATGCTCCTGGAGCTGCCCAAGCCCGACAGCTCGGGCAGCGCCCGCTGGTCCTTCGCCCGGGATCTCCTCCAGTCGGGGCTGCACAGGGCGTCCGGAGAGGGCGACGTGCGCATCTGGCCGCCGTGCCGCTGCAACGACAGGCCGAACGCGCGGCTCTTCCTGCGGGACCGCACCGGCTCGGTCCTGCTGGACGTGCCCAGTCAGCCGCTGCGCGAATGGCTGGTGCGTACCTGGGTGGCGGTTCCGCCCGGCGAGGAGAACCAGTGGATCGACTGGGACGTCCTCGTCGGCAGACTGCTCGACGGCCGCTGAGCGTCCCGCCCGCGGCACGTGATCCACTGCCTGTGCCCGCATACGATGCAGCGGTGACGGCCGTCCTCGCACCGGGCGGAGCGCCGGCGAGCGGGAGCTGATGATGGATCTGCGACAGATGGAAGTCATCGTCGCGGTGGCCGACACGGGCGGCTTCACGGCGGCGGCACGGCGCCTGCACGTGGTCCAGTCCGCGGTGTCGGGGACGGTCCGGTCCCTGGAGCGCGAGCTGGGCACCCCTCTGTTCGACCGCACCACGCACCGCGTCGCCCTGACCCCGGCGGGCGAGGCCTTCGTCCCCGCCGCCCGGGCCACCCTCCGCGCCGCCGAACTGACCCGGGCAGCGGTCGACGCCGTCAAGGGACAGCTGCGCGGACGGGTCACGGTCGGCACCATGCAAGGCGTGTGGGCGGGGCTGCACCATGCGCTGGCGGCGCTGCGCACCGAGCATCCGGGCGTGGTGGTGCAGCTGCGGCAGGCCGCGGTCGCCGACATCCGCCAGGCACTGCGCGACGGCACCGTCGACCTGGCGGTCGTGGCCCTCGACCGGCAACAGCAACGCGGACTGACCACGCGCCTGCTGTCCCGCGAGGACATGGTGCTCGTGACGTCGTCCCACCGGGAACTCCCCGGCACGACCCCGGGCAATGAAGTCGACCTGGCCGACGTCGCCCGGTTGCCCCTGGTCGACTTCTCGCCGGGCTGGGCCATCCGCTACGCCGTCGACCGGGCCTTTCGCGCCGCAGGTGTGGAACGCAGCACGACGTTCGAGGTCAACGACATCGTCGCCGCGGCCGAACTGGTCCGCAACGACCTGGGCGTGTGCATCATGCCCCGGTCGATCGCCGACCGGTTCGGCGACCTGCGCCAGCTCCCGTTCCGGCGGCACGCCCCGAACTGGAAGATCATGGTGGTCCGGCCCCCGGGCGAGGCGCCCCCCGCGGTCGCCGCGCTGCTGAAGCACATCGGGTGACGCGAAATCCGCGACCGGACGGCGACCGCCGCCGCCGTATGGACGGCGCGCGCCGTCCGTCCGCGGAGAGGGCAGGATTCGAACCTGCGCGGGTCCTCGCGGACCCGACCTCCGAGCCATGCTCGCCGGTCCCCGTTAAACCACTCCGGGCACCTCTCCCTGCTCCCGGCCGGGCCTCCCAGGGCCCGTTCCGTTCACGACAACCACTGTGCCGGGGGCCGCTGACCCGAGGCTGACGGGGAGCTGACGCGGCTCGCCGCGCACGCTCGCCGCGCACGCGAAGAGGGCGGCTCCCGTCAAAGCCGCCCTCTTTCGTGTACGCGGTCAGCGCGACGATCGTCCGGTCACCAGGCGGTAGATCAGCAGCACGATCACGGAACCCACGATCGCGGCGATCCACGTGGACAGGTGGAAGAAGCCGTTGATGGAGTGGACGCCGAAGATCACCTTCCCCAGCCAGCCACCGAGCAGCCCGCCCACGATGCCGATCACCATAGTCACCAGGCAACCGCCCGGGTCCTTGCCGGGGGTCAGTGCCTTCGCGATGGCGCCCGCGATGAGGCCGATCAGGATCCAGGCGATGATGCCCACGAGGTCTTCCTTCCGTTGCGCTGTGTCACCCCCGGTGCGGGGCTCCGACGTACATCCATGCGCATATCCCTGATGGGGCGGCGTATGCAGGCGGTGCGCCGGGTGGCTGTACGGGCCCTGTCGAGGCCCGCCGGGAAGCCGTCGGCCAGGACCGGGCCGGCGGTTCGACGGCCACCCCACCGCACCGGCCGCAGCCCCGCCCCCGGCGGGTCAGCCGGGCAGCGTCGACGCGTCGTTGAGGCGCACGGCGCACTCCAGCAGGAGGGCGTGCACGAACGCCTGGGGCAGGTTGCCGCGCAGCTGGCGCTGGCGCACGTCGTACTCCTCCGCGAACAGCCCGGCCGGCCCGCACGCCGTCCGGGTCCGTTCGAACCAGCGCAGCGCACCCATCCGGTCGCCGAGGCGGTCGGTGGCCAGCGCCATGGTGAACCCGCAGAGCAGGAACGCCCCCTCGGCCTCGCCCAAGGGGACACCGGGACGGCCGAAGCGGTAGAGGTAGCCGTCCTCGGCCAGCTCGTCCTCGATGAAGCGGCGGGTGACCGCGCTGCTCGGGTCGTCGGCGGGCGGGCAGCCGCGGGCGAGCGGCGTCAGCAGCGCGGCCTCCGGGCCGTCGTCGTCGGCGGCCCGGCGCCAGCGGCCGTCGGCGCGCAGGCAGCGGCGCCGGGTCTCGGCGAACACGGCCTCGGCGAGGTCGGCACCGCGCCGCCCCTGCGGTCCCGGAAACACGGCGGCGATCCGGCGCAGACCGCAGACCACGCTCAGCCGGGACTGGGTCCACCACCGTTCGTCCAGTTCCCACAGCCCCGCGTCGGGCTGCTTCCAGTTGCGCTCCACCGCCTCGATCGCGACGGCGGCCGCCCGCTCGGCGTCGGGGGTGAGCCGGTCGTGGTGCGCCGCGGCGGCGAACAGCTGGAGCGCCTCCCCGAACGCGTCGAGCTGGAACTGCTCGGCGGCGTGGTTCCCGATCCGGTCCTCGCCCCCCGGGTAGCCGGGGAAGGGCAGCCCGCGCTCCCGCGGGACCCGTCCGCCGCCGACGTCGTACGCGGGGTGCAGGCCCTCGCCGTCGGCCAGGATGCGTTCGGTGGTGAAGCGCACCGCGGAGTCGAGCAGCTCGTGCGGGCCGTGGGCGGCGACCGCGAGGCCCGCGTAGCTCTGGTCGCGGATCCAGGCGTAGCGGTAGTCGTAGTTGCGGCCGGTGTCGGCGCGCTCCGGCAGTGAGGTGGTGGCGGCGGCGACCATGCCGCCGGAGGAACTCGTCAGGCCGCGCAGGACGGCGTAGGCGTGCCGGGCGTCGCGCGGAGCGGCCAGCCCGGAGCAGTCCGGCACCGCCCGCCGCCAGGCGGCGCACGTCTCCTCCCACAGCCGGTCCGGCTCCAGGCGCTCGGTGCTCCCGCGCTCCGACAGCTCCAGGACGAGGTCGTGGTGCTCGCCCTCGCGCAGCCGGAACTCCCCGCACAGTCCGGCCTCCGGGTGCCACCGGGCGTCCTGGGCGCCGGTGAGCCGCAGCCGCAGCCCGTCGGCGTCCGCGGTCCACACGTCGTCCACCAGCCGCGGGTCCCGCACCCGGCCCGCGCCGAAGCCGGGCCGCGGGTCGAGGGTCAGCCGCAGCCGTGCCGCACCGTGTTCGACGCGCATCCGGCGCAGCAGCACGAGCCGGTCGACCGAGCCCGGCATCGCCAGCGCGTCGCGGCACTCGATCACCGCGTCGGAGCTCACCCAGCGGCTGACCCGGATCAGCGTGCCGTCCTCGTAGTAGCCACCCCATACGTGCCAGCGGTCCACCGGTTCGACGCCGAAGTAACCGGGGCCCCCGATCAGGGCGGAGAAGACGGCGTCGCTGTGCCAGCGGGGCGCGCACAGCCACACGATCCGTCCCTCGGGGTCCACCACGGCGCCGCGTTCGCCGTCGGCGAGCACCCCGTACTCCCGCAGCACCCATGGTGGGCAGAGCGCGTGCCCGACCTCTGCCTGTTCGCCGACTCGCTCGTTCATGGCACGGAGGTTTCCCGGCTGCCTCATCGGGAAACGACCCGCGCGCCGGGGGCGTCAGCGCCGTCGCCGTGGGGGACCGGCGACCGGGACCGTCCGGGTGGCGCGCGGCCCGGCCGCCGCGAAGGCGGTGGCGACCGCGAGGTCCACGCGGACCGCCGTGCGCCGGCGCTCGCTGCCCGGCGCCGGCCCGGCCATCGTGGCGACGTGCGGACCGTCGGGCACGACGGTCCCGGCAGAGCCACTCGGACGAGCACTTCGTCGGCCGGACAGGGGAGCCGGACCGCCGGTCGTTTACGCGGCGCCGCCACGGGACACCTCATGCGGACGGCACAGGTGCGCAGCGGAGGGAGCACGTCATGACGCTGGTGGCCGACCACGTACCGCAACGCCCGCGGGAACGGGACATCAAGTCGGACGTACCGGTGGTGCCGGAGTTCAAGGCCGGCCAGGAGATCGCGCCCATCCCGCCGCATGCCACGCCCGCCCGGGGCGAGAAGGCCGTCAAGGCGGCCGTTCCCGACCCGGAGCGGACGGGCGGCGCCGCCAAGGGCGTACGCCGGCAGCTCACCGAGGTCGCCGGGCACCTGCCTGGACGGAACTCGTGAGCGGCGCGGAGACCGGTGCCGGACCGGACCGGGTGACATGCCGGATCGACGGGGTGGACGTGCACGCCTTCCAGGTACCGACCGACGGCCCGGACGGCAAGGAGCAGGACGGCACCCTGGAATGGGACTCCACCACCATGGTCCTGGTCCAGGTGCACGCCGGCGGCCGAACGGGCCTCGGTTACACCTACGGGGACGTTTCGGTCGCCTCGTTCGTCGACTCCGTGCTCGCGCCGTTGATCAACGGACAGTCCGCCACGGCGCCCCCGGCCCTGTGGCAGCTGATGGGGCGGCGGATCCGCAACGCCGGCCGTCCCGGCGTCGGCGCCATGGCCGTCTCCGCGGTGGACGTGGCGCTGTGGGACCTCAAGGCCCGCCTCCTCGGCCTGCCGCTGGTCCGGTTGCTCCCGGCGTACCACGACCGGGTCCCGGTGTACGGCAGCGGCGGCTTCACGAACTACCCCCTGGACCGTCTCGCCGACCAGCTCACCGGGTGGGTGGAGCAGGGCATCCCGCGCGTGAAGCTGAAGACCTCCCGGCACCCCGAGGACGACCCGCGACGCCTGGCGGCGGTCCGCGAGGCCATCGGCGACGACCCGGAGATCCTCACCGACGCCAACGGCGCCCTGGGCCGCAAGCAGGCGTTGTACTGGGCGCGCAGGTTCCACGAGGAGTGGGACGTGCGGTGGTTCGAGGAGCCGGTCAGCTCCGCGGACCTGGCGGGACTGCGCCTGCTGTGCGAGCGGGGCCCCGACCGGCTGGAGATCGCGGCCGGGGAGTACGCCTACACCACGCAGGACTTCGTCAATCTCGTCGAGGGACCGGCCGTGGACTGCCTCCAGGCCGACGTCACCCGCTGCGGAGGCATCACCGGCGTCCTGGAGACGGCCGGCCTCGCGGCGGCCCACCACCTGGACCTGTCCGCCCACTGCGCCCCGGCCGTCTCGGCCCACGCCTTCTGCGCCGTGCGCCGGCTGCGGCACCTGGAGTACTTCCACGACCATGTGCGGTTCGAGGACCTGCTGTTCGACGGCACGCTGTCGCCCGACGGCGGTGCCCTGCGCCCGGACACCTCGCGGCCCGGCCTCGGCCTGGAGATCAAGTGGCCCGACGCCGAGCGCTACCGCGTCTACGGACGACCGACCACTTGACGGGCCACTCGGAGCCATTGCGGTAGCGCCCGCCGGAGCGCGCCCACACGCTGGAGCCGGATGCGACCGCACCACCCCCGCCCCGCGGGACAGCAACGTTCTGGAGGACCGCGTGACCGATCCGTCGCCCGCCACCGACGCACCACCGGCCCGCTACGACGATCTGCGGGCCCTGGTGATCAACTGCACCCTCAAGCGCTCGCCGGAGACGAGCAACACACAGGGGCTGATCGACCGGAGCACCGGCATCATGGAGGCGCAAGGTGTGCGCGTCGAGGTCGTACGGGCCGTGGACCACGACATCGCCACCGGTGTGTGGCCCGACATGACGGAGCACGGCTGGGAGAGGGACGCCTGGCCCGACCTGTACCGGAAGGTCATGGGATCCGACGTCCTCGTGCTGGCCGGTCCCATCTGGCTGGGCGACAACAGCTCGGTCATGAAGCAGGTCATCGAACGTCTCTACGCCTGTTCCAGCCTGCTCAACGAACATGGCCAGTACGCCTATTACGGCCGCGTCGGCGGCTGCCTGATCACCGGGAACGAGGACGGCGTCAAGCACTGCGCCATGAACGTGCTGTACAGCCTGCAGCACCTCGGCTACACCATCCCGCCCCAGGCGGATGCCGGATGGATCGGTGAGGCGGGCCCCGGACCCTCGTACCTCGACCCCGGTTCGGGCGGCCCGGAGAACGACTTCACGAACCGCAACACCACCTTCATGACGTGGAACCTGCTCCACCTGGCGCGGGCGCTGAAGGACCTCGGCGGCATCCCCGCCCACGGCAACCAGCGCACCGCCTGGGACGCCGGCTGCCGGCACGACTACGAAAACCCCGAGCACCGATAGGAGCGGCCGATGGAACGTGATGGACGGCCGCCGGGTTCGGATCCCTCGGGCAGGGCACCCCGGCACGGACCGGAGAGAAGACCGGCGCCGAAACGGACTCAGCGGGTACGCGGCGCCGTGGCCGCTGCCGCGGCGGCGGGCGGCGCGCGGCGCCGCGCGATGGCCCGGCGCTTCGGGAAGCTGCCCCCGCCGCCGGGTCCGTTCCGTCCGGGGTTCTGGCGCAGTCCGATCCGAGGGCCCTGGCTGACGTCGGTGTTCGGCCTCGTCCTGCTGATCGGCATTCCGCTGTTGTTCGTCACCGGCCTGCTCTCCTACGCCTCCTACAATCCCGGCCTGAGCCCGCTCAACGACGAGACGCCGGACAAGGACGTCCTCGGCTTCTACCTCTTCAGCTGGCCCACGCATCCCTACTGGCTGTACCGGCTGCTCCAAGGCGTGCACGTGACGCTGGGCGTGGTTCTGGTGCCGGTGCTGCTGGCCAAGTTGTGGTCGGTGATCCCGAAGCTGTTCGAGTGGCTTCCCGTACGATCCGTCGCCCACGGGCTGGAGCGGCTGTCCCTGCTCATGCTGGTCGGCGGAGTCATCTTCGAATTCGTCACCGGCATCCTCAACATCCAGCTCTTTTACGTCTTCCCCGGCTCGTTCTACCGCCTGCACTTCTACGGCGCCTGGGTGTTCATCGCCGCCTTCGTCGTCCACGTGTCCCTCCGACTCGGCCGGATGACCCGGGCCCTGCGCTCCCGCAGCCTCAGGGCCGAACTGCGCACCGGTCTCGCCCGCACCGTGCCCGAACCCCCCGATCCGGACGGCCTGGTGCCCGCCGCCCCTGCCGCGCCGACGATGACACGCCGCGGCGCGCTGGGCATGGTCGGCGCGGGATCACTGCTCCTGCTCGTCGTGACCGCGGGACAGAGCATCGGCGGCCGGCTGCGCGCCACCGCGCTCCTCGCACCCCACAACCGCAGGCCCGGCAGCGGCCCGAACGCCTTCCAGATCAACAAGACGGCGGCGGCCGTCGGCGTCACTCCCCACCTGGTCGGGCCCGACTGGCGGCTGGAGATCCGGGGCCGCGGTCCGGCCCTGGTCCTCACCCGCGAGCAACTCCTGGCGATGGTCCAGCACACCGCCGCACTGCCGATCGCCTGCGTGGAGGGCTGGTCCACCGAGGACCAGCACTGGAGCGGCCTGCGACTGGCCGGCCTCGCCGCCCTGGCCGGTATGCCCGACGCCGGAAGTGTCCTGGTCGAGTCCGTCCAGCCGCCGGGCCCGTTCACCAGGGTGGTGCTGCGGGGCAACCAGATCCGTGATCCCCGGTCCCTGCTCGCCCTCCGGGTCAACGGCGCCGACCTCTCGCTCGACCACGGCTACCCGGCCCGCGTCATCGTCCCGGCCAACCCCGGCGTCCACAACACCAAGTGGGTCGGCCGGCTCACCTTCAGGGCGTGACCATGGCACGATTCACCCGCTGGTACGGCTCCGGCCCTCTCCATCTGCTGGTCCTGCTCGCCTCGTTCGCCCTGACCGGCTACGCCATGGTGCGCCTGTTCGCCGTCCAGCCGTTCGCCGTGGCGATCTGGTTTGTCGGAGCGGCGATCCTCCACGACCTGGTCCTGCTGCCCCTGTACTCGCTGGCCGACCTCTCGGCCCTCTCCGTGCTGCGTCATCGCGCCGCCGACGGGCCGGCGGTGCCGTGGATCAACCACCTGCGCGTTCCCGCCTTCCTATCGGGGCTGCTCCTGCTGGTCTGGTTCCCCCTCATCCTCCGCATGTCGGCCCCCTACACCAAAGACACCGGCCTGTCCGACACGGTCTACCTCGGCCGGTGGCTGGCCATCACGGGGGTGCTCTTCGCCGCCTCGGCGGTGGCCTTCGCGCTCCGGCTGCGCCGCGCCCGGCGGGCCGGCCGAGGCGACCGCGGCCGAACGGCCCCGGACCGTGGCGCCCCATCGTGACGACCGACGAGTACGACCAGTACGGCGCCGAGGAGGATCCGTACGCGCTGGCTCTGCGCCCCGGCCGGGCTCCGGTGTACCTGCGCTTGGCGGACGGCCGCCGGATCCGGGTGCCGGTGCACCGCTGGCACGAACCACCCACGGCGGACGACGAGACGGTGCTGGAGCGCTGTGTCGGCCCCGTCCTCGACGTCGGTTGCGGACCGGGGCGGTTGTGCAGGGAGCTTCTGAGCCGGGGCGTCTTCGCCCTGGGGGTGGACATCGCGCCTCGTGCGGTCGCGCTGACCTGCGCCCGGGGCGGCCTGGCGGTGTGCCGGTCGGTCTTCGACCGGCTGCCGGCCGAGAGGGGCTGGCAGACGATCCTGCTCATCGACGGCAACATCGGCATCGGCGGTGACCCCCATGGCCTGGTGCGCCGCTGCGGCAGGCTCCTCGCCCCCACCGGACGCCTCGTCATCGAGGCGGAGCACGAGGACGTGGAAGAGTGCTCTGCCGCTCGATACGAGGGCCCCCAGGGCCGCTGCGGTCCAGCCTTCCCCTGGGCACGGCTGGGACTGCGTGCGGTCCGCAGGGTCGCCGAGGACCTTGCTTTCAGCGTCACCGACCAGTGGACGAGTGGGCACCGACGCTTCGCCACCCTCGCGCACACGGGGACCGGCCTCCGTTCCAGGCGGATGTGAGTCCTGGCCATGTCCCCGGACGCTGCGGCCTCCCGGTGGGCGAGCGGGCGGCCTCGCCACGGTAGAAAGGAGGTATGGCGGAGCAGCAGACCCCCAGGGGTGCCTTGGACGACGTGGACGCGGTGACCAGAGCGGTGCTGACCGCGTCGCGGCTGCTGGTGGCGGTCTCCGCCCGCTCGTTGGCGGCGGTGGAGGAGCGGGTGACCGTCGCCCAGTTCCGGATGCTGGTGGTGCTGTCCACCAGGGGGACGACCAAGCTGGTCGAACTCGCCGAGCTGCTCCAGGTGGCGCCTTCCACCGCCATGCGCATGGTCGACCGGCTCATCGCCGCCGGGCTCGCCGACCGGCAGGCCAACCCCGTCAACCGTCGCGAGACCCTGCTGCAGCTGACCGAGGAGGGCCGGCGCACCGTCGAGGAAGTCACCGCCCGGCGGCGTGCCGAGATCGCCGCCATCGTCGAGCGGCTTCGCCCGATGGAGCGGCTGGCGCTCGTCGAGGCGCTCAACGCCTTCAACGAGGCGGGAGGCGAGCCTCCGGCACCAGGGGCGGACCATCCGGAGCCGCACCCGCTCGGCTGGATCACGGACGGAACGCTGACGCACGACGTCTGACCTGTGGCTCCGCCGCATTTTGCATAATGCAAGCGAAGTTGAGGAGCGTGCGGAGGCCGTGCGCGGCAGCGATCTGCCCGTGATCGTCCACCGTCACATCGACGGGGATGCGGTTCAGGTGGTCGCGTGGACCGCACGCAGTGCGCTCTGGTGGCTGAGCCACCCGACCGGCTCGCCCCGCTCGGTGTCCAGGACGGGGAGCCCGGTTCCGGCGGTCGACAGCAGGGCGTGCAGGGCCTGGGCGAGGGGCTGCTCCGTCGTGACGGTTGTCGGTGGCACGGCGAGTTGTCCCACCGTCCGCGGTGCGGCGTCCGGTTGTTCCGCGAGGGCCTCGGCCACCGCCTGGGCCGTGACGACGCCGACATACTCCCCGGTGTCGGCGACGACCGGGAGCGCGCCATGGCCGGAGCGGCTCAGGAGGTCGGCGGCGTCGGCGAGTGCCGTGGTCGCGGGCAGAGGAGAGGGCAGTGGCTCCATGACGGCGCCGACGTGCTGGGTGCCGATGGCCGCTCCACGGGCGGGGCCTTCGAGGTCGATGCCGCGGCGGCGCAGCTTGAGGGTGTAGATGGTGTCGCGGGAGAGCACACGGCTGGTGGCGGTGGCCAGCACGATGGCCAGCATCAGGGGCAGGATGATCGAGTACTCGCCGGTCAGCTCGAAGAGGATGACCACGGCGGTGATCGGCGCCCGGGCCGCGCCGGCGAAGGTGGCGCCCATGCCGATCAGCGCGTACGCGCCGACAGCGCCGGCGGCGCCGGGCAGCAGGTGGTGGACGCCCATGCCGTACGCGGAGCCCAGCATCGCGCCGATGAACAGGCTGGGCGCGAAGACGCCGCCGGAGCCGCCGATGCCGATGGTCAGGCTGGTCGCCAGCATCTTGCCGACCAGCAGCAGGAGCAGGAAGCCGACTGCGTAGCCGCTCTCGGTCGCCTTCTGCAGGACGGGGTAGCCGACGCCGTACATCTCGGGCAGGACCAGCAGGACCACGCCGAGGGCCAGCCCGCCGACGGCCGGGCGCAGCCACTCCGGGCCGCGCCAGAGCCAGTCGCAGGCGTCCTCGACCAGGTACAGAACGCGGGAGAATCCCACGCCGACGGCGGCCGCGACCACACCGAGCAAGGCGAAGAGGCCGTACTGGGCGAGGTGGTCGACGTGGAAGTCTGGCAGCGTCAGAAAGGCCGTGTCGCCGAAGGTGGCTCGTCCGATGACGCTCGCGGTGACGCTGGACAGGACCGTCGCGCCGAACGCCTCCGCCGAGAAGGTGCCCAGGATGAGTTCCATGGCGAAGAAGACTCCGGCCAGTGGAGCGTTGAAGGTCGCCGCGATGCCGCCGGCCGCGCCGCAGGCGACCAGAAGCTTCATGCGGCCCTCGGTCGCCTTCGTCACGCGGCCGAGGGTGGCACCCAGCGCCGATCCGATCTGCACGATCGGACCTTCGCGGCCGACCGAGCCGCCGGAGCCGATGGTCAGGGCGGAGGCGAGCGTCTTGACGACGGCGACCTTGGGGCTGATCCGCCCGCCGCGCTGGGCGACGGCCAGCATGACTTCCGGCACGCCGTGCCCGCGGGCCTCTTTGGCGAAGCGGTTGACGAGGGGGCCGTACAGCAGGCCGCCGATCACCGGGGCGAGAAGCACGAAGTAGGGGCCCAGCCAGGGCACGTGCGGGTTGTCGGCGCCGGGGGAGGCCGAGTAGTCGGCGTGACCGGAC
Source organism: Streptomyces sp. SCPE 10 (assembly GCF_051980735.1). Lineage (NCBI taxonomy): Bacteria > Bacillati > Actinomycetota > Actinomycetes > Kitasatosporales > Streptomycetaceae > Streptomyces > Streptomyces sp. SCPE 10. The sequence goes on from NZ_CP197069.1 coordinate 6,895,288, forward strand.
AGCAGGCTGGTGAAGGTCTTGATGCACCAGCGGAAGACCACCGATCCCGCGCCTGCTCCCGCACCGACCAGCACGGCCAGCGCCATCACGGACCACGCCGCGTTGCGTGCTCCCGCGAGCCTCGGCGCGGACGTGAGACCGCGCGCCGGGCTCGGACCGTTCTTCTCCCGCCTGGGTGTCGATATGGCACTCATCCATTCCCCTTCCGTACTTTTGCATTATGCAAAATCCGGAGGGGGTAAGTCAGCCCCGTCCAGCTACTGGGACTCACGGGTGCACACGGGCGGGCTGCTCCCGGCGAGGATCAGTCGGCCCGCTCCTGCGGCCGGTGCCGCGGAATGTCGGCTCCGGCCTCGGCGCGGCGGCTGCCCGCGGCCGGGCCGCGCCAGTCGAGACAGAGCACCGTGGCGTCGTCGGCCAGACGCCCGTCGCAGGCGTCGAGGACGGCCGTGGTCACGGTGCGTACGGCCTCGCGCGGGTGGTCGGCGGCGGTGTCGTGCAGGAGGCCGGCCAGGTCGACGGCCCCGGCTCGGCGTTCCTGCAAGCCGTCGGTGTAGAGCAGGAGGCGGTCGCCGGGCCGCAGATCCACGTCCTGGACGTGATAGGAGCCCTGCGCGGTGACACCGAAGGGCAGGTCCACGTCCAACCGCACCTCGCCGACACGGCCGTCGCGCAGCAGCAGCGGCCAGGGATGGCCGGCGTTGACGAGCTGGGCGTGGCTGCCATCAAGGGCGATGCGCAGCAGCTGGCCGGTGGCGAAGGTCCCCCTGCCGTGGTCGAGGAGGGCCTGGTGGGTCTGGCGGGCCTGTTCGGCCAGGTCCGCCCCGGCGCGACGGGCACCGCGGGACGCGTTGACCAGGAGGGTCGCCATGAGGGCGGCCTCCACGTCGTGCCCCATGGCGTCGGTGACGGACAGGTGCAGGGTGTCGTGGTCGAGGGTGTAGTCGTAGGTGTCGCCGGCGATGGTGTCCGCGGGCTCCAGGGCCGAGGCCAGGACGAACTCGGCGGCCTCGCAGGAGGGCGCCGAGGGAAGCAGCTGCCGCTGGATCTCGGCGGCCAGACTCACCGGGGAGGTGCGCTGCCCCCAGTGGTAGAGGTCGGTGAAGCGGCGGTCGGTGACGATGACGTACGCCAGCGCGTGCGCGGCCTCGGCGACCTGAGCCAGCGTGTCCCGCGTCACGTGGGCCAGGAACAACTCGAGCACGCCGATGGCGTCTCCCCGGTTCGTGACCGGTGCGAGCACCCGTTGCCGGCGCCCGTAGCCGTCGGACGTCTTCAGCGGACTCTGGGTGCGCAGGACCTCGTCGTAGACGCTGCCTGCCAGAGGGACCTGGTCGGCGCTGCGCCCCTGCCGGGTGGTGTCCTCCTCGGTGACCCGCACAAGCTTGCGGCCGACGATGTCGAGGAACAGGAACGACACGTACTGGGCACCGAACCGGTCACGCAGATGCCGTGCCACCACGTCCAGGGACGCGACCGGTGCGGCGTTCTCCGCCTCGGCCAGCACCTCGGCCAGTGCGATCCGACCATGCGGCATGGAGACCTCCCTCACCCCAGGGTCCCCCTCCTCCCTTCCCCCGGCCCGTCGGACATCACGGCAGTCCCCGGCGAACTCGTCCCCCATCGAGCTGATCGGCCTGGCCGAACAGGCATCGCACCGCGCCGATCGGACGGCTTGGACAGGACGGTGGCCTGCAAGAAGGCGGCTCCAGGGTGATCGTCGCTGTCACGCACCGACCCGGCGGTCCCCTCGTCGCCAGAGGTCATCGGTGCCGTGCACCCTGGTGCTCGGGTCCTGATCCGTTGCCTTCCGCGGCCACGCGCACCCGCTGCTCCTCGCGAGCAGAGCCGACGTCCCGTTCCAGGGGGGTGCGGCTCACGGCTGTCGCGAGGTCTTCCAAGGCCCGTTTTTGCAGTTCCGCTTCGCGCCGCACGACCGGGCTCCCCTTGCCGCCGGCGGCCTCCCACGCGTGGAGCGCCTCCTCCACGCGTCCCCAGTCAGGATTCCTGTGCTCGCGCACGGCGACCGCCGCCTTCGCGGTGTCCGTCTCCAGGGCCTCGGCGAACCGCTCCGCCTCGGGGACGGGACGGCTGCCGGTCCGCGGGACATGGCTCTCCATGAGCATCGCCGCGCGGCCGAACCCCTTGAGCGCCTCCTGCGCCTCCTGCGCCTCGCGTGACGTCAGACCCCTGGGGCGGACCGGTTCCTGCCTCGCGCGGTCGTATGCCTCCTGCCAGGCCGCCCGTGCCTCCCTGCTCGCCAGCAGTGCCCGGCGCATCTCGGCGTGATGCTCCCGGGTCGGTTCGGCGTAGTCGCGGAGCACCGCGGCCGCGTAGCGGCCGGTGGCGGCGAGCCAGTCCGCGAGCCGGCCCGGCAGCCGGGGTGTCTCCCATGCGGGGAACACCACGTACGCCAGCATCGCCAGGGCGCCGCCGAGCAGGGTGAGCACGACCCGCTCCGGGACCGTCTGCTCCCATGCCTGGCCGCCCATGCCGAGCAGGAAGACGACGTACGCGGCGGTGAAGCACTGGGTGTAGGCGTAGCCGGTACGGTCCAGCGTGTACGACAGGCCCGCCGAGGCCACCGCCAGCGCGCCGGACACATGGGCGTCCGGGCCCAGGGCCCGCACCACGCCGGTGGCGAGCGCGACCCCCGCCAGGGTCCCGGCGAGACGGGCCACCGCACGCGCGTACGTCCGGTGGAAGTCCGGCCGCATCACCATCACCGAGGCGATGGGCGCCCAGTAGCCGTGGCCCAGGGGCAGCCGGGCGGCGATCAGATAGCCGAGCGTGGCCACTGCCGCCAGGCGGACGGCGTGCCGGAACACGGGCGAGTCCCGGCGGAGCTCACGGCGGACCGTCCGGCCGACGACCGGGACCAGCCGGAGCATGGTCGGGCGCACCAGAAACCGGTCGCCGGCGAGGCCGGGCGGCGCAGGCGTCGCCCCGGGCGCGCAGCCGCTCCCGGCGATCTCCAACGCCTCGCCGAGCAGTTCCACGAGCCGCTCGGCGGCTTGCCGCGCGGGACCCTCCAGCACCTCGTGCTCCTCGTCGACGCGCAGGACGTCCGTGCTCTCGGGCCGCACCTCGGCGGGAGTGCCGCGGCGGATCGAACGGGCTGCCGCGTCCAGGACGTCGGCGGCGGCGCCGAGCAACTCCCGCGCACGGTCCCGCCCGGGTCCCTCCGCCGGGGCGCCGACGTCCGGGTCGGCGAGCGCCGCGACCACCGGCCGGATGCGCTCGGCGAGTCCCCGGGGGCCGTGCAGGACGGGGGGACGGGTGCGGGCCTGTGACGGCGTCACGGCGGCCGCGTCCCGGGCCGTCATCAACGGTTCCGGGTCGAACGGGGCGGTCGGGTCGTGCCGCAGCCGGCGGGCGTAGTCCGCCACGGCGGCCAGGGCGTCGGCGAGTGCGTCACGATGCGCTCCCCAACGCCGGATCGGGAACAGCAGGATCAGCACGGCCTGCGTCACGCCTCCGAGCGCGATGATCCCGGCGTGCTCCAGGGCGTGCCCGACGCTCGTGGGCAAGGTGATGGTCACCAGCATGCTGCCCACGGTCGTCGCCGCGACGATCCCGGCGGTCGATCCGACGGCCCACGCCATTCCCGCGGCAAAGGCCCATACGGCCAGCAGCGGCAGGAACGTCACGAGTCGCCCCGCCGCCAGGTAGCCGACGAACGTGCTGAGCGCCAGGCCCGCGCCCGCGCCGAGTGCCACCACCTTGCGCGGACGCCAGCTGCGCTGGAAGGTGGCCCCGCCCGCGGAGTAGGCGCCGAGGGCGGCGGACGCCGCATACGCGGGGGACACCAGCCACAGCGTGGGCCCGACGACGATCGCCACCCCAGCGGCCGTGCGCAGCGCGAGCAGGGGCTCCAGCCGCGTCTCCTCGATCCTGAGCCCGGATCGCACGACCTCCCCGAAGGCCCGCGGCCACGTCACGCGTGTCCGCCTGGCCGGGACGCCCTGCCGGGTCGCGTCGGCCTGGTCGAGGTGCGGCAGCCGTCGGTCAAGCAAGCCTCCCACACGACCCGCGAGCCGCCGACAGGGTGCCGCCACTGCGGACACTGCTGGGCGTCCGCCGGTCCGTCCTGCGGGTCGGAGCACGGGCAATCGGTGTCGGTTCAGGTCTTGACGATGATCTCGCAGGGGCGCCCGATCTTCGCGTCCGGCCGTTCACCCGGATCAGCTGGAACGGCCATGTGCCGCCGGCCCGCCCCAGGCGGAGCTTCGGCGCTCCGGCAGCGTTGCGTCCGGGTCCCCGTCGGCCCCCTCGGCGAAACAACCAGGCACCGACCGATCGGCGGAACCTCTCCTCGTGCTGCGCCTGTCGCGCGGTTCCCGGCGCGATCAGGTAGTCAGGAACGGTGAACGAGGACGTGACCGACCCCTTCGTGCATGTCCGGGGCGCCGGTGAGAACAACCTGCGGAACATCGATGTCGACGTTCCGCGGGACGCGATGGTCGCCTTCACCGGCGTCTCCGGTTCGGGCAAGTCCTCGCTCGCGTTCGGCACGCTCTACGCGGAGGCCCAGCGGCGCTACTTCGAGTCCGTGGCACCGTACGCCCGAAGGCTGTTGCAACAGGTCGGCGCACCGCACGTGCAGGAGATCACCGGACTGCCACCGGCCGTGGCCCTGCAGCAGCGACACGGGTCGCCCAGTTCGCGCTCGACGGTCGGCACCATCACCACGCTGTCCAATCTGCTGCGCGTGCTGTATTCCCGCGCCGGCACCTATCCGCACCGGGCCGCACGGCTGGCGGCCGAGTCGTTCTCCCCCAACACCGCGGCCGGCGCCTGCCCGGAGTGCCACGGACTGGGTGTCGTGCACGACGTCGCCGAGGACCTGCTCGTCCCGGATCCCTCGCTGAGCATCCGCGAGGGGGCGATCGCCGCCTGGCCGGGCGCCTGGCAGGGCGCCAACCTGCGCAGTGTCGTGAGCGGCCTGGGGATCGACATCGACCGGCCGTGGCGCAGGCTCAGGAAGAAGGACCGGGACTGGCTGCTGTACACGGACGAGCAGCCCTCCGTGTACATCGAGCCGGAGGAGGGCCGCGTCGACTACGGCTACCAGGGCAAGTTCTGGAGCGCCCGCAAGCACGTCATGCACGTCCTCGCCGACTCCAAGAGCGAGAAGATGCGCGAACGGGCGCTCCGGTTCGTCAGGAGTGTGCCCTGCCCCGCCTGTCACGGCAGCGGACTGCGGCCCGAGGCGCTTGCCGTGAGCTTCGCCGGACGCTCCATCGCCGAGATCAACGCGATGCCGCTCACCGAGGTGGTGGCGCTGCTGCGGCCCATCGCGGGGCGGTCCGAGGCGGACGCCACCACGTCGACCGCCCGATCCGGGGAGACGACCGAGGTCGCGGTCCGGATCTGCGGCGATCTGGTCGCGCGGATCGACGTACTGCTCGACCTGGGTCTCGGATATCTCAGCCTCGGGCGCCGCTCGACGACCCTGTCGCCCGGCGAGGCGCAGCGCCTGCGGATCGCCACCCAGCTGCGCTCGGGGCTGTTCGGCGTCGTCTACGTCCTTGACGAGCCCTCCGCGGGCCTGCACCCGGCTGACGCGGAACCGCTCCTGGACGTGCTGGACCGTCTCAAGGCGGCGGGCAACTCGCTGTTCGTCGTCGAGCACGACATGGACGTGGTACGGCGGGCGGACTGGGTGGTCGACATCGGTCCCGGTGCGGGCGAGGGCGGCGGGCGCGTGCTGTACAGCGGCCCGGTCGCGGGTCTTGAACGGGTGGGGGAGTCGGCCACGAGCCAGTACCTGTTCGGGCGCGCCCAGCCGATCGATCACCATCCGCGTACCCCGCACGGCTGGCTGCACCTGCGCGGTGTCTCTCGCCACAATCTGCGCGACGTGTCCGTCGACGTACCGCTCTGCGTGCTGACGGCGGTGACGGGCGTGTCCGGTTCCGGAAAGTCGACGCTGGTGACGCAGGTGCTCGCGGAGGTCGTCCGCGGCCACCTCGGACTCGTGCCCGAGGAACCCGACGAGGCGCAGCTGGAGGTTGACATCCAGGACGCGTCGGGGGTCGAGTCGTTCGACCGGCTGGTCCGGGTCGACCAACGGCCCATCGGCCGAACGCCCCGGTCCAACCTGGCCACGTACACCGGGATGTTCGACGCGGTGCGCAAGCTGTACGCGGCGACGGACGAGGCCAGGGCGCGCGGCTACTCGGCCGGGCGGTTCTCCTTCAACGTGCCCGAAGGGCGGTGCGAGACCTGCCAGGGCGAAGGATTCGTCGCGGTGGAACTGCTGTTCCTGCCCGGCACCTACGCGCCGTGCCCGACCTGCGAAGGTGCCCGGTACAACGCCGAAACGCTGGAAGTCACCTATCGCGGCAAGAACATCGCGGAAGTACTGGCGCTGTCCGTCGACGCCGCCGCCGAGTTCCTGTCCGCCGTCCCGGCCGCCTCCCGCAGTCTGGAGACGTTGCGCGAGGTGGGACTGGGGTACCTGCGGCTGGGCCAGCCCGCGACGGAACTCAGCGGCGGTGAGGCGCAACGGATCAAACTGGCCACCGAACTGCAGCGAGCCCGCCGCGGGCACGCGCTGTACCTGCTCGACGAGCCGACGGCGGGGCTGCACCCCGCGGACATCACGCTGCTGCTGCGACAGCTGCACCGGCTCGTCGACGCCGGTAACACGGTCGTCCTCGTCGAGCACGACCTGAACACGATCGCCACCGCCGACTGGGTCATCGACCTCGGTCCGGGCGGCGGCGACGCGGGCGGGCGGGTGGTCGCGGCGGGGCCGCCGGCCAAGGTGGCGAGGGCCCGGCGCAGCGCCACCGCGCCGTATCTCGCGGCACGGCTCGCGCGGTCCTGACGACAGAATCGCGATCGCGGGTCCCCGGGCGCCTGCGGCGCGACCCGGTGCCGGGTGATCTCGCGCGCCAGCGCGGTGCGCGAGTACGCCGACTGTGCGGCAACCGCGGGACCCGACCTGCCGCGGCAGTCCCGCAGCCCGGCGTGGGCGGTCGCGTGCGGCAAGAATGACCCCATGCACATGGTGATCGCGGGTGGACACGGAAAGATCGCGCGCCGGCTGACCCGGCTGCTCTCGGCGCGCGGCGACAACGTCACAGGGCTGATCCGCAACCCAGGCCACGCCGACGACCTGCGCGCGGACGGTGCGGAACCGGTGGTGTGCGATCTGGAGCACGCCTCGGTGGACGAGGTGGCCGGACACCTTGGCGGCGCCGACGCGGCACTGTTCGCCGCGGGCGCCGGACCGGGGAGCGGCGCGGCCCGCAAGCAGACGGTGGACCGGAACGCGGCCATCCTCCTCGCCGACGCGGCCGAGCGCGCCGGGATGCGCCGCCTCCTGGTGATCTCCGCGATGGGCGTGGACAGTCCGCCGCCGCCCGGCACCGACCCCGTGTTCGCCGCCTACCTGAAGGCCAAGGGCGAGGCGGACGCCGATATCGCGTCCCGTCCGGGACTGGACTGGACGATTCTGCGTCCGGGGATGCTGACCGACGACCCCGGTAGCGGCCGCGTCAAGCTCGCCGAGCACACCGGCCGCGGCCAAGTGCCGCGCGACGACGTGGCTGCGGTGCTCGCCGCCCTGCTGGACGAGCCCAGGACCGCCGGGCGCATCCTGGAGCTGGTCAGCGGATCCACCCCGGTCGAGGAGGCGGTGCGCGCCGTGACCGGCGGCTGACGCCGTAACCTGCCCTCGCCCGGATGCGGGCGCGCCGCCGGACCGGCCCGGCAAGCCGGGCGGAGCATCCGGCGCCCGCCGGAACCACGGCGTCCACTACGACGGATGGAAGCCGTCCGAGCCGCCAGTGAGGCTGACCGGCGAGATCTTCCCCCAGCGCATCGGGACGACTTTGCCTACGCGGTCGACGGCGGCATCGCACGAGTCCGCACGGGTCCGGTCACCCCGCGAGTACGGGAGAAAGGGTCCGCACATCTCCGGTAGGCCGGCTCGTGAGCGGGTACGCGATATGCCGCTCGCTTCTCTGGAGGCTTCGAGGGACGGAGTGGCCCCATGGCCGGCAGTCGGACGCACAGCCTGCAGCACCGCTACTCCCACCGGAAGGGCGGCCTTCCGCGGGGCGGCGCCGGGCGTCCCACAGCCGCGCGCGGGCCCCGTTCGCCCGCTCACACCCCAGCCGACCTCGCCGTCCAGGAACTGGTCGCGCTCTCCCGCGCCCTGTTCGGCAGTACGGACGAAGTCGAGATCCTGCGCCTGGCCATGGACCACGTAGCCGCCGCGGGGCCATACAGCGCCGAGGCCGGATACCTCAATATGGGCGGCGACCTGGTCCCCAGTCCGAGGGACGGGCAGACGCCTGCCCTGGCCGTGAGCCGGAGGGTGCGGGAGCTGGCCGGGCGGGACGGCGACGTGACCGTACCCGGCAGGCCCTGGGGCCGGGCCCTGGGGCTGCGGGGGCTTGAGGGACTCCACGGCTACCTCGTGGTGACGTCCCGCTCCCGGCCCACCGCGGCCGAGCGATCTCTGCTGGCCACGCTTGTCCGGTACACCACTGCTGCACTGTCGATCGCTTTCGCACATCGCCGCCGACGCGAGGACACGCTGGAGCTGCACCGACTGAGGGAGCAACGCACAGCCCTTCAGCGGCAGCTGATCTCCGTGGTGGCCGAGCTGGGCTTCGAGCGAGCCGTTCACGCGTTCATGGCCTGCGTCGCCGACTCGGGTGGCGGCGAGGAAGCCGTCACCCGCGCACTGCACGGACTCACCGGACTTCCCGCGCTGGTCGAGGACCGCTTCGGTCGGCTGAGGTCCTGGACCGGCCCCAGCCGCCCCGACCCCTATCCTGAACCGGACCCCGTGCGCCAGGACGAAATGCTGCACGCCGTCGCCCGTCAGGCCGGGCCGGTGCGGATAAGGGGCCGGCTGATCACCCTGATCCGCCCGCACGGTGAGATCCTGGGCGTGCTGGCGCTGGTCGATGCCCGGGACGAGGCCGACGAACACACCGTGCTCGCGCTGGAATACGCTGCCGCGTCACTCGCCCCCGAGCTGACTCACCTGCGCAATCTGGCCGAAGTGGAGCTGAGGCTGCACCGCGAGCTGGTCGACGACCTCCTGGCGGGGACGGACGAGGCGAGCGCCTACGCCCGGTCCGAGGCCGTCGGATACGACCTGCACCGCAGCCACTACGTCGTCGTGGTGCAGTGGTCGAACCGGACCGCCGACGACTCCTTCGCGCAGACCGTGGGGCGGGCGGCCTCCGCCGTGGGCATGCGCTCGCTGCTGACCCGACACTCCGATCACGTCGTCCTGGTCGCCGACGCCAGGCCCCACGCCCACGCGCTGTACGAGGCGCTCTCCCGGGAGACCGGAACACGGTCGGGGACGATCGGGGTGAGCGCCCCTTCCGACTCCCTGAACGACATCCCCCATCACTACCAGGAGGCGGAGCGCGCCCTGGACGTGCGCCGCCACTCCCGCGAGCGCTACGGCACGTCGTTCTTCGACGAACTCGGCCTCTACCGCATCCTGGGACCGGGCAGCGGTCGCCGGGAACTGGAGACGTTCGTACAGGAGTGGCTCGGGCAGCTCATCGACTACGACTCCCGGCACCAAGCGACCATGGTGGAGACCCTGTCCCGGTACTTCGATTTCGGCGGCAACTACGACGAGACCGCGGAATCCCTCGCGATCCACCGCAGCACGCTGCGCTATCGGCTCCAGCGCATCCGCGACATCAGCGGCAACGACCTCTCGAACGTCGAAGACCGGCTGAACCTCCAGGTGGCGACCCGAGTGTGGAAGATCATGCTGGGCGGGCCCGGCTGACGTCTCGCTGGAAGGCCTGAGGGAGCGGTTCACCAGCGCTCAGTGGGCGGGCCTTTTGACGCGTCTTCAGCAGACAAGGCCGCAGGCGACAGTATGAAGGCGTCGTGGACGGTTACCCGGGTGGCCCAGGATTCCGGATTCCGAAGAGGGAGAAGGAGCCATGACTCACAGTACGAGCGCCCGGGACGTGGTGGAGGCCATCAAGGATGTCGACTTCCCCGCCGGCAAGGACAGACTGATCGAAGCGGCGAGCCGGTCGGGCGCCGCGCCGGATGTCGTCAAGGCACTGCGCGGCATCCCGGCCGAGCAGTACGCCAACCGTGAGGAGGTGGCGCGGTCGGTCCGCGTGGACCCCGACTCCGACCTGGGGCTGAGCCCGGCTCAGAAGGCCGAGCAGGCCCGGGAGGGCGGCAGGCCGGGACAGTCCCAGCATCTGCGCGACGTGCCGAAACCGCCGGTCGAGGAGGAACTGGACAGCTGACGGCCGGGCCGGAGCGAGATCCTTCCCGGCGTCCAGGCGGGGCAGCCTGCCGGCGAGCCACGCGCGGCACACCGCCGGGTGCGGGCGTGCCGCGCAATGGCCGTTTAGCATCGAGCGCGGAAGGCAAGGCATGCTCGGTATTCCCCGTCGCCATTCCCCTGTCCTCGATCGACCTGGCCGCTCAGGAGGATCCTTCTTCAGGCCGGTTGGAAGTGCCGGAAGGTAAAGGCCGTGAACGATTCGAATGAGACGGACAGGATCGTGAAAAAGGCGGCGGAGACCGCGGGGAAGCGCGGCCCGCAGCCGACGCGAAGCGCCTCGCGGCGTGCCGCCGGGCTTCCGCGTCCCGGGGCCCGTCCGCACGCTCGCCTGCGGACTCCCGCCCGCCGCACCGGGTCCACCTCCGTGCTCCGCACCCGGCGGATACACCGGGCTGGCCGTCTCTGACCTCGTCGGCGGCCGCGCCCTCGGACATGCGCCGCCCGGCGCGAGTCTCCGGCAAGCGCGGGTACCGGCACCAGCAGCCTGTCCCCACGGCATGAGTTTCGTCCGCCACCGTCGGAGCCAGAGAGAGAATTCATGGTGCTGTCCGCCCTGCTCACAGCCGCCGACCCGCCACAACTCCTCCCCGCGCGTGAGCAGATGGCGTTCACACTGGGCTTTCACATCATCCTGGTGCCCTTCGGCGTCGCATTCACCTTCATGATGTTGGTCTGCCACTACCGGGCGCTGCGCCACGGCGATCAGCAGGCGCTGGTCCTGGCACAGCGATGGTCCAAGGTGGCCGCCGTGCTGTTCGCGGTGGGGGCCGTGTCCGGCACCGTGCTGACGTTCGAGCTGGGGCTGCTCTGGCCCGGGCTCATGGGCAGGTACGGGCCGGCCTTCGGGTTTCCGTTCGCCGTCGAGGGCCTCTTCTTCTTCCTCGAAGCGATCTTCGTGGCCATCTACATCTACGGCTGGAAGAGACTGCCCCCGTGGCCGCACTTCTTCACCGGCGTCGTGGTCACCCTGGCGGGTGTCGGCGGAACGGCCTCCGTCATCGCGGCCAACAGTTGGATGAACCAGCCCGCCGGAATCGCCGTGCGGAACGGGCGTGTGGTGGGCGTGATCCCCTCGCAGGTCTTCTTCAACGGCGCGTTCTGGTGGGAGATGGTGCACATGCTCCTCGCGGCGTACATCGTCGCGGGGTTCATGGTCGCGGGCGTGTACGCGTGGGGCCTGCTCAAGGGACGCCGGGACCACTACCACCGGCTGGGGTTCGCCGTACCGTTCACGGTCGCCGCGATCGCCATGCCGCTGCAGTTCCTCGTCGGGGACACGATCGCCCGCCAGGTGTACGACAGGGAGCCGGCGAAGTTCTCCGCCATCGAACTCCTGCCGACCACCGGTGATCACGTCCCGGAGACCCTCGGCGGCATCTTCGTCGACGGCAAGGTGCGCTTCGGTCTCCAGCTTCCCGACGTGGCCTCGATCCTCGCCGGTTTCACCCCGTCCACCACGATCAAGGGCTTGGACGCGATCCCCGCAGCGGTACGCCCCACGGACTCGGTCGTCAACGTCGTGCATCTCGCCTTCGACGTCATGGTCGCAACCGCATCGCTCCTGCTCCTGCTGGCACTCTGGTTCGCCTGGCTGTGGTGGCGGCGGCGCGAGGTGCCGACCAACCGCTGGTTCCTGCGAAGCTCCGCGGTCTCCGGGCTGATCGCGCTCGTCTCCCTGGAGAGCGGCTGGGTGGTGACCGAGGTCGGCCGCCAGCCCTGGACGGTCGTGGGACTCCTGCTGACGGAGAACGCCGTCGCCACACAGGGGAACCTGTGGCCCCTGTTCGCCACGGTCCTCGTGATCTACGCGTGCGTCGCCGTCGGTGCCTTGTGTGTTCTGCACACCTTGCGTCGCCGCTGGTCGGAGCAGGGCACGGAGGCCGTCGTGGTCCCGTACGGCCCCCGGGCCGCGCGGACGGCGAACGGGCACCCCCTCGGAGGAGACGAGGCATGAGCGATTTCATCGCGGTGGTCCTGTTCATCGGAGTCATCGCCTACGCCCTCTTCGGCGGCGCCGATTACGGGGCCGGCTTCTGGGATCTGACAGCCGGCGGCGCCGCGCGGGGACGCCCCGCACGGGAGCTGATCAACGTCTCCATCAGCCCGGTGTGGGAGGCCAACCACACATGGCTGATCTTCTGCTTCGTCACGATCTGGACGGCCTTCCCCCGGGCGTTCACCGCCATGACCACCACTCTGTACATCCCCCTGGGCCTGGCCGCACTGGGGATCGTGGCCAGGGGCTCGGGCTTCGCCTTCCGGCATGCGCTGGCCCAAGGGCGGGGGGAGCTGATCAGCGGTGTCGCCTTCGCCTGTTCGTCGGTGCTGACCCCGTTCTTCTTCGGCACCGTCGCGGGCGGGATCGCCTCCGGTCGGGTCCCCTCGGCCGGGCACGGCGACGCGCTGTCCAGCTGGCTCAATCCGACCTCCGTTCTCGGCGGCGTCCTCGCGGTCACCGTCTGCGCCTACCTGGCCGCCGTGTTCCTCACCGGACAGGCCCAGCACCGAGCGGACACCTCCCTGGAAAAGGCGTTCAGCCGCCGGGCCTTCGGGGCGGGCATCGTCGCGGGACTGGTGGCGCTCGTGGGCGTGTTCGTCCTGCGTGCGGACTCCCCGCGCCTGTTCCACCAGCTCAGCACGGTGGGCGCACCGCTCCTGGTCGTCTCGGGCCTGTGCGGCTTGGCCGCGCTGCTCCTGTTGCGCAGGGGCAGCCCTCCTGTCGTGCGCACCCTGGCGGCCACCGCGATCACCACCGTCGTCGGGGGATGGGGAGTGGCCCAGTACCCGTACCTCCTGGGCACCCACCTGACGATTCAACAGGCGGCGGCTCCGACGGCCACCCTGTGGGTACTGATCGTGGTGTCCTGCGTCGCGGTCGTCCTGATCGCACCCTCGCTCCTTCTGCTGTACAGCCTGCAACTGCGACGCAAGCTCGGCTGACGAGAACCGCCGCCACCGGAACGCCGCGCGCCGCGCGGCGTCATCGGTCGCCGCCGAAGGGCAGCTCCGCCGGGACGCGGTCGGGTGGTTGATCCACGCCATGCCCGCCTCCAGCCGGTTCGCGACCCCGCGAGCACGTTCCGGATCCGCCCGAGTGCGCCGCGTCGATCGCGCGCCCTACCTTCCACGCCCGGACCCGCTCACACGTACTGATCCGGTCCCGTGCCACGGCAAGCTGTGGGCAGTCGCGGTCACCGCCGTGCGTGGGCGGGCGCGGTCCGGGGCGGCGTGGCAGGCTTGCAGGGGGGTCCGCGCCGTTCGTCGCAACACAGCAGGGAACGAGGACGACCCATGGATGAGCAGCAATTCGTCCGTACCGTCGCCGAGCGCACCGGACTGGGCCGGGAGGAGGCGGCGGACCTGACCTGGGCCACGCTCGAGACGCTGGCCCACAGGCTGAGCCCGGGGGAGGCCAGGGACCTGGCCACCGAGCTCCCCGAGGGCCTCGCGGAGGCGGTGCGCCGGGGAACCACGGACCGCATCGAGCGCTTCGGCCACAAGGACAGCGTCCGACGCGTGGCCGAACGCACCATGCTCAAGGAAGAGGAAGCCGACCGGGGAGTGCGAACCGTACTGGCCGTGCTCCGCGAGGCGATCAGCGAGAAGGAGTTCACCGACCTGATGGCGCAGCTCGGCACGGACTTCTCCCAGGCCGTGAAACCCGCCGGGTGACACCCAAGGAGTTGACAGGATGACGCGCCCGCTCGTCGTCGGCATGGGAGGTTCGCTGCGCACCCCGTCGACCAGCCTCACCGCACTGTGTGTCGCGGTCGAGGGGGCGGCCGACGCGGGCGCCGGCACCCTGGTGATCGACCTCAGACGGCTCGCTCTTCCGTTCTACTCGTCCGAGCACGGGACCCCCGCGTCCGCGCGCCGGCTTGCGGACACGGTTCAGGCAGCCGACGCCCTGCTGTGGAGCAGCCCGACATACCACGGCTCGGTCAGCGGCGCGTTCAAGAACGCGGTGGACTGGCTCGCCCTCCTGGCCGACCACGACCCGCCCTACCTCAGCAACAAACCCGTGGGGATGCTGACGACCGCCGGCGGGGTGCAGGGCCTGCAGGCCATCAACGCCATGGAGTTCATCGTGCGGTCGCTGCGCGGCTGGGCCGTGCCGCTGGTGTTCGCGGTCCCGCGGTCCTCCCGGGTCTTCGACGGCGAGGGACGCCTCACCGACCAGGCGGTCGCGGACCAGTTGCGCGGCCTCGGCGCGGAGGTGACCAGGGCGGCCCTGCAGTTCCGGGCGGAGGGCACGTGCGACTACGCGCAGGAGCGCCCGTCCGGGGCCGTCCGGGACTGAACTCGGCCCTGTCACGCCGGGGCGCCGGGATCGTGCTTTCTCAGGGCCCGGTACGCTCCACGGGCCGGTGCTCGTCGCGCGCCCCGGAGCGCCCGGGTGGGAAGTGCGGCAGCACGTGTTCGGCCAGTTCGTCGATCACTTCGGCGACCGGACGGCGGCTGTGCTTGAAGTTGATCATCAGCTGGTCGATGCCGATGTCCTGCCAGGCCCGCATCATCGCCAGGAACGACACCCGGCCCACCGAGAAGCCCTGGTGGATGCGCCGGGGCAGGGCCAGCGGGTCCTCGGTCAGATCCAGATAGGTGGCCTGTGCGTAGGGCTTGAACCCCCCGGCGTCGCCTTCGGTCAGTTCCCGCCATCGCTCGATGTTCTCGGCCTGCTGCTGGAGCGGCGGGGTGTAGTACAGCCAGCCGTCCGTCTTGTCGGCGATCCACCGGACGTCCTGTCGGCCGCGTCCCGTCATCAGTACGGGGATCCGCCGGTACACCGGCTTGGGCAGCAGCTCGGTGCCGCGCATCCGGCCGAGTGGCGACTCGACGTGCGGGAAACGGTGCTCGAGGACGACACGGAAGTACTCCAGCGACTGCCGGAACCTCTCGGCCCGGTCGCCCAGGTCCTGACCGAAGGCCGGGAACTCCACGGGCCGGTCACCGGTGGCCACCCCGAGCAGGAGCCGTCCGCCGGACAACTGGTCCACCGAGGCGGCCGCCTTGGCGGTGTGCAGTGGATGCCGCAGCGGCATGACGATGCTGGCGGTCCCCAGTGTGATCGAGGTGGTGCGGGCACTGAGCTGCCCCAGGTACACCCAGGGGTCGAAGACCTGCCCGGCGTCCCCGAAGCTCGGGTCCAGCAGCGGCACGTCACGGACCCACACCGAGGCGAAGCCGGCCCGCTCGGCCTGCTGGATCCGCTCGATGTGCCCGGCCAGGGACGGTACGGGCCCGTCGAAGCCCTCCAGTGGCGTGATGGCGCCCACGGTCATCCTGCCGCCGGGATACGCCCTGGCCATCGCCGCGTGCTCGGAGAACGGCCGTTGCGCCCCGCCTTCGACGTCCACGGGTGCGCCGGCTGAAGGAACTGTCGATCGTGTCATGCGAGCCTCCGGCGATTTCATGCCGAGTCCGAGTCCGAGTCCGCGTCGTCCGAGTCCGCGTCCGCGTCGGACGTGTGCCGAGGTTGCCCAACCGGAAGTCCTCGCGCATCCCCTCGCCGACGTAGCCCCGACGCCCCTCAGCAGAGGCGGCGCCACCTCCATGCTCGGGATGGGGGCCACACCCCGCCTGCTCCCGACGGGCGGAAAAACGGCGGGCTCCGTGGACCTCCGAGCACAGGTGCAGACGGCCTCCGCCGCCGCAAAGGGGCCGGGGCCCCTGCGCCTCTCATGCTGTTCCGCCAGGGCAGGAGGGGGTGCCCTTTTTCGGCCTGGGGTGCGGAGGCGCTCAGCAGGCGGGCTCTGCGAATCTCGACCGGTGACAGCCGATGGCGGCGCCGGCGGGAGCGAACGACGCCGCCCGGTTCCCGGTGAGGAGGCGAGAGGCATGGCCGTGATGGGTGTGTCGAAGTTCGAGAGGTTCTTCCGCGCCGCCGCAGGTCTCGACGTGGACAAGAACGACCTGAAGCGGTACGGCGACTTCGTCGACGCCAAGCTCTACGACCTCCTGGTCGTCGGCCAGGCGTCGGCCAAGGCCAACGGCCGGGATTCGGTCGAACCGTGGGATCTGCCGATCACCAAGGGCCTTCAGGAGAGCGTCCACCGGTTCCGGCGGCTCGACGAGGAGGTCGAGCTGAAACCGATCCTGGAACAGCTCGCCGCGCACCCTCCCCTCGACAGGACCCCCACCGAGGAGACCGAAGAGCGGTACCCCGAGATCATCGGCGGTCTCAGCGTCGCCCTCGCCGAGACGTTCAAAGTCATGTACCCGGATGTCAAGAACCCGCAGACCAGCCATTGGGACGGCGTGACCGCGGTGTTCGACCGGCTGCTGTAGCAGCCGCGCCCCGGTGCAGGCCACCGATGCGAACCTCCACGGGCTGGGCATCCGTGGCGGCCTCCGTACGGCCCCCGGTCCCTGGCGTTCACCGCCTCCTGACCTCGCAGACCGACCTGCGGTGCCACTTTTCGACCCGCTGGGCGCAGGCGGGGTGACCGGCTGAACCGTCACTCTGGGGCCTGTCGGGACCGCTTGGCGGTCCGTCGGCGGAAGGAGTGGCCATGACCGAGCGGACCCGCGGACGCGATCCGCTCGCTGGAGCCCGGCCGGTACGACGTCACGGTGGACGAGGACGTCGCCGATGAGGCCGTCCGGCCGGGTCGCCGGGCTGGACAGCCGGGCGGGCGCGAGCACGAAGAGTGCCTCCTCCGGGGGCGGCCGGCCCCGCCCCCAGCCGAACGGGTTTCGAAGCCGGGCGGACAGGGCCCGGAGGATGAACGGCCGCCGACGGACGTCGACCGCCGCGGAAGGAGTTCCTCATGGCCAAGGCAGTGGGCATCGACCTGGGCACCACGAACTCGGTGATCGCCGTGTGGGAGGGCGGCGAGCCGTCCGTCGTGCCCAACAGCGAGGGCAACCGCACGACACCGTCCGTCGTGGCCTTCACCGACACGGGCGAGCGCCTGGTCGGCCAGTTGGCCCGCCGCCAGGCGATCCTCAACCCCAAGGGCACCATCTACTCGGCCAAGCGGTTCATCGGCCGGCACTTCGACGAGATCCCCGACGAGGCCAAGGCCGTCGCCTACGACGTCGTCCCGGGAGAGAACGGCGAGGCCCGCTTCAAGGTGCGTGACAAGCTGTACGCGCCTGAGGAGATCAGTGCCCTGGTGCTGCGCAAACTCGCCGACGACGCCTCCAAGCAGTTGGGGGAACGCGTCACGGAGGCGGTCATCACGGTGCCCGCCTACTTCAACGACGCCCAGCGCACCGCGACCCGTGACGCCGGACGCATCGCGGGGCTGGAGGTGCTGCGGATCATCAACGAGCCGACGGCGGCCGCCCTCGCGTACGGCATGGACAAGAAGCAGCACGAGACCGTCCTCGTCTTCGACCTGGGCGGCGGCACCTTCGACGTGAGCATCCTCGATGTCGGCGACGGCGTGGTCGAGGTGCGGTCCACGGCGGGCGACAGTCATCTGGGCGGCGACGACTTCGACCGGCGTCTGGTCGACCACCTCGCGGACGACTTCCAGAAGGAGAACGGCATCGACCTGCGCAAGGACCCGCAGGCGCTGCAACGCCTGTTCGAGGCGGCGGAGAAGGCCAAGACCGAACTCAGCTCCGTCACCCAGACCCAGGTGAGCCTGCCGTTCATCACCGCCGACGCCTCCGGGCCCAAGCATCTCACCGACTCGATCATGCGGTCCACGTTCGAGCAGATCACCGGAGACCTGGTGGAGCGCTGCCTCGGTCCGGTCCAGCAGGCCATGGCCGACGCCAAGGTCGGCGAGAGCGACATCGACGAGGTCATCCTCGTCGGCGGTTCCACCCGCATCCCCGCCGTCCAGGCGCTGGTGCGCCGACTGACCGGCGGCAAGGAACCCAACATGAGCGTGAACCCCGACGAGGTCGTGGCCCTGGGCGCCGCGATCCAGGCCGGGGTGCTCAAGGGCGAGGTCAAGGACGTCCTGCTGCTCGACGTCACCCCCCTGTCGCTGGGCGTGGAGACGCGCGGCGGGGTGATGACGAAGATCATCGAGCGGAACACCACCATCCCGGTGCGCCGCAGCGAGACCTTCTCCACCGCCGAGGACAACCAGCCGGCCGTCGACATCGTCGTCCTCCAGGGCGAGCGCGAGCGGGCCGCCGACAACCGGGTCCTCGGCCGGTTCCAGCTCACCGACATCCGGCCGGCGCCGCGGGGCGAACCGCAGATCGAGGTCACCTTCGACATCGACGCCAACGGCATCCTGAACGTCAGCGCACGCGACAAGGACACCGGCAAGGAACAGGGCATCACCATCAGCGAGAGCTCCAACCTGGACCGGAGCGAGGTCGAACGCATGGTCCAGGAGGCCGAAAGCAACCGGGGCCAGGACCAGGCACTCCGCGAGGCCGTCGACGCCCGCAACGAACTCGACGCGATCGCCTACCAGGTCGAGAAGCGTCTGAACGAACTGGCCGACGCCGCGCCCGCGCACGAGAAGGCCCGCGCCGAGATGCTGGTGGCCGAGGCCCGCGACGCGGTCAAGAACGAGGCCGGAGTGGACAAGACCAGGCCGCTGACCTCCGAACTCCAGCAGATCTACGCCGGGCTCGCCGCCCACCAGGCCGAAGCCGCGGCGGCGAGTGGCCCGTCCGACACCACCGGGCCGGACGGCTCCGGGCAGGGCGGAGCCGGCACCGACGAAGACGTGATCGACGCCGAGTTCGACAAGGGCTGAGGTACCCGCCATGCCCACCCCTCCCCAGGACCGAGCGTCCGACCTGCCGCCCGAAGGGGCCGCACAGCCGCCGCGGGGCCGCCTGGCCGAGCCCGCGCCGCCGGCCGCGGAACCCGAACCGGGCCCCGACGCGGCCACCGGTCCGACCGGGGGCGACGACGAGTACGCGGCCGCGCTGAAAGAGGTCGAGGACCGCTGGCGGCGCGCCCTCGCCGACCTGGACAACCTGCGCAAGCGACACGCCAGGGAACTGGACCGCGAGCGCGCGCTCGAACGCGCCCGCACGGCCGCGGCCTTCCTCCCCGTCGTCGACAACCTCGAACTCGCCCTGAACCACGCGGGCTCCGACCCCGGGGCGATCGTCGAGGGAGTTCGCGCCGTGCGCGACCAGGCCGTGTCCATCCTGGAACGGCTGGGCTACGAGCGGCACGCCGAGACCGGCGTCCCGTTCGACCCCTCCCGGCACGAGGTCGTCGGCGTGGTCCAGGACCCCGACGCCGAACCGAACACCGTGGCGCAGGTGCTGCGCCCCGGCTACGGCGAGGCCGAACGGCAGCTGAGGCCGGCCGCCGTGACCGTCGCCAAGCGGGAGTGAGCGGCCATGGCACGCGACTTCTACGAGGTTCTCGGGGTCCCGCGCGACGCCGACAAGGACGAGATCCAGCAGGCGTATCGCAAGCTGGCCCGCCGGTACCACCCGGACGTCAACAAGGATCCCGCGGCCGAGGAGCGGTTCAAGGAGATCAACGAGGCCTTCAGCGTCCTGTCCGACCCCGACCAGCGGGCCCGTTACGACCGCTTCGGCGAGGACTTCCGGAAGGTGCCCGAGGACTGGGAGGAACGGGTCGGTGCCGGCGCGGGACCCGGTGGCGGCTTCCGCTGGTCCACCGGGGGCGGCCCCCGGGTCCGGTACGCCACCAGCGGCTTCGGCGCGGAGGGCGTCGACGTCGACGACCTGTTCGGCTCGTTCTTCGGGGGCGCCGGACGGATGCGGGTTCCCGGCGCCGACCAGGAGGCCGAACTGCCGCTCACCGTCGAGGAGGCCTACCGCGGAGGTCATCGCACCGTCACCCTCGCCGGTCCCACCGGCCAGCCGCGGCGGTACGAGGTCGACGTGCCACCGGGTGTCACCGACGGGCAGCGTATCCGGCTGGCGGGCGAGGGCGGCCGGGGCAACGGCGACGCCCCCGCGGGGGACCTGTACCTGCGGGTGCGGATCCAGCCGCACCCCCGGTTCCGCCTCGACGGCCGGGACGTGCATGTGCAGCTTCCGGTCACACCCTGGGAGGCCGCGCTGGGCGCGACGGTTCCGGTGCCCACGCCGAGCGGGGCGGCGGCGAAGGTCACCGTGCCCGCGGGCTCGTCCAGCGGCCGGCGGCTGCGGCTGCGCGGTGAGGGCATGCCGAACCCGCGCGGCGCGAACGGCAATCTCTACGCCGAGCTCCGGATCATGGTGCCGTCCAGGCTCGGCGACCGGGAGCGCGCACTTTTCGAGGAGCTCGCCGCCGTCTCCTCGTTCGACCCCAGGAGGACACGATGAGTGACCCGCGCGTCGGGGCGCGCCAGGCGTCCCGGCCGACAGCTCCCGCGACGGCCCGCGTCCGCTACGCGATCGTGCCGGTGCCCAGGCTCTCCCTGCAGACCGCGGCCCGCCGCTCCGGGGTCCATCCCGACCTCATCCGCCGGTTCGTCGCTCTGGGCCTGGTCGAGGCCGAGCGCGACGCCTCCGGCGGGCTGGTGTTCGAACCCACGGCACCGGCCGCCCTCGCCCGCGTCCAGCGGCTGCGCACCGGGCTGTGCCTCAACTACGCATCCATCGGCCTGGTGCTCGACCTGCTGGACCGCATCAGCATGCTCGAAGCCGCCCTGCGCCGCGCCGGTACGAGGAGTGAAACACCCCCATGGACATGAACCGTCTCACGCAGAAGTCCCAGGAAGCACTCCAGGAGGCCCAGAGCGCGGCCGTCGGCATGGGGCAGACCGAGGTCGACGGGGAACACCTGCTGCTCGCCCTTCTCGATCAGGAGGACGGTCTGATCCCGCGGCTGCTGCAACAGGCCGGCACCGAGCCGAAGGAACTGCGCGCGGCCGTGCGCGAGGAACTCTCCCGCCGGCCGAAGGTCACCGGTCCGGGCGCGGCACCCGGCCAGGTCTTCGTCACCCAGCGCCTGTCCCGCCTGCTCGATGCCGCCGAGCGGGAGGCCAAACGCCTCAAGGACGAGTACGTGTCCGTGGAGCACCTCCTGCTCGCCCTGGCCGAGGAGGGCTCGGCGACCGCCGCCGGACGCCTGCTCAAGGAGCACGGCGTGACCCGGGATTCGTTCCTGAGCGCGCTCACCCAGGTCCGCGGCAACCAGCGCGTCACCTCCGCCAACCCCGAAGTGGCCTACGAGGCTCTGGAGAAGTACGGCCGCGACCTCGTCCTCGAGGCCCGCTCCGGGCGGCTGGACCCGGTCATCGGCCGGGACGCGGAGATCCGCCGCGTCACCCAGATCCTCAGCCGCAAGACCAAGAACAACCCCGTCCTCATCGGAGATCCCGGCGTCGGCAAGACCGCCATCGTCGAGGGCCTGGCCCAGCGCATCGTCCGCGGCGACGTGCCCGAAGGCCTGCGTGACAAGACGGTGTTCGCCCTGGACATGGGCTCCCTGGTCGCCGGCGCGAAGTACCGCGGCGAGTTCGAGGAACGGCTCAAGGCCGTGCTGGCCGAGGTGAAGGCCGCCCAGGGGCGCATCCTGCTCTTCGTCGACGAACTCCACACCGTCGTCGGCGCGGGCGCCGCCGAAGGGGCCATGGACGCGGGCAACATGCTCAAGCCGATGCTCGCCCGCGGCGAACTCCACATGATCGGCGCCACCACCCTGGACGAGTACCGCAAGCACATCGAGAAGGACGCCGCCCTCGAACGCCGCTTCCAGCAGGTGCTGGTCGACGAGCCGAGCGTGGAGGACACCATCTCCATCCTGCGCGGACTGCGCGAACGCCTGGAGGTCTTCCACGGCGTGAAGATCCAGGACACCGCACTGGTCTCCGCGGCCACCCTCAGCCACCGCTACATCACCGACCGGTTCCTGCCCGACAAGGCCATCGACCTCGTCGACGAGGCGTGCGCCCGGCTGCGTACCGAGATCGACTCGATGCCCGCCGAACTCGACGAGATCACCCGCCGCGTCACCCGTCTGGAGATCGAGGAGGCGGCCCTGTCCAAGGAGACCGACGCCGCCAGCAAGACCCGCCTGGAGGAGCTGCGCAGGGAACTGGCCGACCTGCGCGGCGAGGCCGACGCCAAACGCGCCCAGTGGGAGGCCGAACGGCAGGCCATCCGCCGCGTGCAGGAACTACGCCAGGAACTGGAACAGGTCCGCCACGAGGCGGAGGAGGCCGAACGCGCCTACGACCTCAACCGCGCTGCCGAACTCCGCTACGGCCGCCTCCAGGACCTGGAGCGCCGGCTGACGGCCGAGGAGGAGCAACTGGCCGCCAAACAAGGGAAGAACCGGCTGCTGCGCGAGGTCGTCACCGAGGAGGAGATCGCCGAGATCGTCGCCGCCTGGACCGGCATCCCCGTCGCCCGCCTCCAGGAGGGCGAACGCCAGAAGCTGCTGCGCCTCGACGAGATCCTGCGCGAGCGCGTCATCGGCCAGGACGAGGCCGTCAGACTCGTCGCCGACGCCATCATCCGCGCCCGCTCCGGCATCCGCGACCCACGCCGCCCCATCGGCTCGTTCATCTTCCTCGGCCCCACCGGCGTCGGGAAGACCGAGCTGGCCAAGACCCTCGCGGCGGCCCTGTTCGACTCCGAGGAGAACATGGTCCGCCTCGACATGAGCGAGTACCAGGAGCGGCACACCGTCAGCCGGCTCATGGGCGCACCACCCGGATACGTCGGCTACGAGGAGGGCGGCCAGCTCACCGAGGCCGTACGCCGCAAGCCGTACTCCGTCGTGCTGTTCGACGAGATCGAGAAGGCGCACACCGATGTCTTCAACACCCTGTTGCAGATCCTCGACGACGGCCGCATCACCGATGCTCAGGGCCGCACCGTCGACTTCCGCAACACCGTGATCATCATGACGTCGAACATCGGCTCCGAGCACCTCCTCGACGGCGTCACCGCCGAGGGCGAGATCAAGCCGGACGCCCGCGCCCTGGTGATGGGCGAGCTGCGCGGGCACTTCCGCCCGGAGTTCCTCAACCGCGTCGACGACATCGTGCTGTTCAAGCCGCTCGGCGAGCGGCAGATCGAGCGGATCGTGGAGCTGCAGTTCGACGAGCTGCGCCGCCGGCTCGCCGAACGCCGCATCACCGTCGAACTCACCGAAGCAGCCCGGGAGTTGATCGCCCACCAGGGCTACGACCCGGTGTACGGGGCCCGGCCGCTGCGCCGCTACATCTCCCACGAGGTCGAGACGATGGTCGGGCGCGCCCTGCTGCGCGGTGACGTCCAGGACGGCGCGACGGTCCGCGTCGACGCCGAACACGGAGAGCTGGTGGTCACCTACGACCAGCCCGAGGACGTGAAGGGAGCGCGGTCGGCATGAGCACGATGCGGGCGACGACCGTCGGTTGTCCTCACTGCGGGCGCGTCAACCGGGTGCCCGTGGCCGCGGAGGGCCACCCCAAGTGCGGCCACTGCAAGCAGCCCCTACCGTGGATGGCGGACGCGGGCGACGACGACTTCACCGAGGTCGCCGAGCGGGCCGACATCCCCGTCGTGGTCGACCTGTGGGCCACCTGGTGCGGCCCCTGCCGCATGGTCAGCCCCGCACTGGAGAAGGTCGCCACCGAACTCGCCGGCCGGATCAAACTCGTCAAGGTCGACGTCGACAAGAACCCGCGACTGTCGCAGCGTTTCGAGGTCCAGGCCGTACCGACGCTGCTGATCCTCGACCGGGGCGAGACGGTCGCCCGGCAGGCGGGGGCGGCGCCCGCCCCCGCTCTGCGCCGGTGGGTGGAACAGTCGATCACCGCCCGGAAAGGGTGATTCGGATGACCCTGCACGCAGATCCCCACCTCGCGCTCGTCCGGCCGGTCCAGCCGCTGACCCCGGAAGGGTGTCAGGAGTGTCTGATGCTCGGCTCCCCGTGGGTCCACCTGAGGCTCTGCCTGACCTGCGGGCACGTCGGCTGCTGCGACTCCTCGCCGAACAAGCACGCGCGCAAGCACGCGGCTGCCGTCGCCCATCCGATCGTGCAGTCCTTCCAGCCCGGCGAGGACTGGCGCTGGTGTTACGTGCACGAGGCGTTCGTCTGATGTCCGGCGACCAGCCGCTGCCGGGCGGAGGAACGGTGCCGGAGAACGCGGACGAGGCCGCCGTCTGGGAGACCCCGGACGTCTACGGCGCGTATCCGCGCCTCACGGAGGACCAGATGGCGCGTCTGGCGGAGCACGGGCGACGCCGGACCATGGCTCCAAACGACGTGCTGATCCGGGAGGGGGAGCGCTGCGAGACGTTCTTCGTCGTCCTCACCGGTACCGTCGCCGTCGTCGAGGACTACGGCACTCCCGAGGAGCACGTGCTGCGCGTGCACGGCCCCGGTCGCTTCATCGGCGAACTCGGCCTGCTGTACGGCCAAGTGGCCTTCTACACCGCGGTCGCCAGGGAGCCGGGCGAGGTCCTTGTGGTCTCCTTGGACCAGTTGCGCCACCTGGTGTCCCAGGACCCCACCATCGGTGACGTCGTGCTGCGCGCCTGTCTGTGCCGTCGCGCGCTGCTCGTCGGACAGGGCGCCGGGTTCCGCATCATCGGCTCGCGCTACTCGCCCGACACCAGACGGCTGCGCGAGTTCGCCGTCCGCAACCGGCTGCCGCACCGCTGGATCGACCTGGAGACCGACGAGGAGGCCGAGGCGCTGCTGCGCCGCTTCGGCGTCGGCCCGGCGCAGACACCACTCGTTATCTGGCGGGACACCACCCTGTTGCGCAACCCCAGCAACGCGGAACTGGCCCGGCTCATCGGTCTGCCGTCACTGCCCGCCGGGAACCGTCACGGCGACGTCCTCATCGTGGGCTCGGGGCCGGCCGGCCTCGCTGCCGCGGTGTGCGCCGCCTCCGAGGGCCTGAGCACCACGGTGGTGGAGGCGATGGCCACCGGCGGCCAGGCCGGCACGTCGTCCCGCATCGAGAATCTGCTCGGCTTCCCGTCCGGCATCTCCGGCGCCGAACTCACCGAACGCGCCGTGCTCCAGGCCGACAAGTTCGGCGCCAGGATCAGCCTTCCGCTGGAGGCGACCGGCCTCCATGCCAAGGACGAGGACCACTACGTGGTGGCGTTCGCCGACGGCAGCGAGATCGCCGCCCGCGCCGTCGTCCTGGCCACGGGTGCCCGCTACCGCCGACTCCAGGTGCCCGGCATCGAACGCCTGGAGGGAACGAGCGTGCACTACTCGGCGACCGTCTACGAGGCCCAGCAGTGCCGCACCGACCCGGTGGCCGTCGTCGGCGGCGGCAACTCGGCGGGCCAGGCGGTGCTGTTCCTCGCCGGGTACGCGCCGAAGGTGCACCTGCTCGTCCGAGGGGCCGGCCTCGAGGCCAACATGTCCCGCTACCTGATCGACCAGGTCGAGCGCCATCCACGGGTGGAGGTCATGCTGCACACCGAGGTCACCGAGGTCATCGGCCGGGAAGTGCTGGAGGAGCTCGACGTGGTCGACAACCGCACGGGCGGGCACCGCCGGCTCGCGGTACGGAGCCTGTTCGTCTTCACCGGAGCCGACCCCCACACCGAGTGGCTCGCCGGCCTCATCGCCCTCGACTCCCGCGGCTTCGTCCTCACCGGACCGGAGGCCCAGGAAGCCTGCACCTACCCCGAGGTGTGGCACGGCCGCGGGCGCTCGTGCATGACCCTGGAGGCCAGCCTGCCCGGGGTGTTCGCGGTCGGGGACGTCCGCAGCGGCTCGGTGAAGCGGGTGGCCTCCGCGGCCGGTGAGGGCGCGATGGCCATCCACTTCGTGCACCGGCACCTGGGGCACTCGGCCGTGCCCGGCACCACGGGCACGTCGGCTGCCGCGGGCCACTCGGACGCCTCGCCCCGTATACGTCACAAGGAGTCCGCATGGCTCGCATGACGAAGGGCGGACGACGAGAAAGGCCCCTCTGGGCACCCACCCCTGTCAGCTAGGTACAGGCGGACGGACGGTCAGCCATGAAATACGACGGATTCCTCGCCCGTGTGCGCGAGCGAGGCGAATACAACGACCAGGACGAAGCCGCGGACGTCACCACCGCCGTGCTGGAAGTGCTGGCCCAGCGGATCAGCCCGGGAGAGGTCAAGGACCTCGCATCCCAGCTGCCCGGCCCGCTGGGACAAGTCCTGGACCACGCCGCGCCGCAGCACGCGCGGAGCTTCGGGATCGAGGAGTTCTACCGGCGGGTCGCCGAGCGCACCCATGCCCGGCCTCGTACGGCGCAGTGGGACGCCAGCGCGGTCCTGACCACCGTCGCCGACGCTGTCACCGGCGGAGAGCTGAACCAGATCATCAGCCAGCTCCCCTCCAGTTACGCGGTCCTGTTCGGCAAGGCCGACCTCGCGGACTGAGCCCGTGGACTTCCTCGAACGCCGCGGGCGAAGACCGTCACGTCGCCCGTAGGCGCCCTTCCCGATCGGGTGTCAGGCCGAGGACCGGGAAGCCGCCCGGTGGTCCTACTGCGCGGCTCGGAAGGAGGAGGCCCAGGTGCGGTCGCGGCCGGGCAGGCCGCCCGTCCCGATCCGGCAGACGTAGGGGCAGAAGATGCTGTTGAGTACCCAAGGGGTACTGCTCGCACCGAAGTCGGGAATCGGCGCGCCCTGGGTGATGCCGTAGCTGGACACGGCGAGCTTGCCGGTGTTGCGCATGCGCGCCATCCAGTTCGTGATGAAGGTCGAGTGGTGGGCGAACCACGTGTTGGAGAGCAGGAAGTCGTTCCACTTCTGCTCCGTGAAGGGGTTGTTGGCGGCATCGTGGACGACCTGCCACACCAATGTGCCCGCCGGAATGCCGTAGGCACTCGCGAACGAGGGGTCCACCGGGTCGCTCATGTGCTGCTTCCAGAGCTGGATCAGGGAGAACTCGGTGGCCAGGAACGTCTGGTCCGCGCGGAGGTGGGGCAGGATGTAGTCGAGGTACTTCTGCGCCGCGTCGATGCCCGCCACATGCGGGTGGATGTCCGTACCGGCGATATCGGCGTTGCCGGCCACGAAGGTCATCCAGCGGTCGGTCTGCGCGTCCTGGTTGGCAGGGTCCTCGAGGCCGTTGAGCGCCCCCATGTAGAAGACGGTCTTGCAGGTCGTGCCGAAGTACGTGCTCCGGTACTGGACGGCGTGCCGGGCCAGCGCCTCGTAGAAGTCGTTGATGGCGGAGGTCGTACGGTCCGCCTGACTGGTCTCGTAGAACGGCTCGTTGCCGATGGTGACGATGTCGACCTTCCCGAGCACCGCCGCCAGGACCTTGTCGAGCCGGGTCAGGGCGATGTTCATGGCCGCGGTACCCGGCGCTGGAAGCGTGGTGTCGTGGTACTGGAACTTCGTGGAGAGCACCGTGCCGTAGCCGTCGGACGACGCCTGCAGCAACGTCGCCATCCCCGTCTGCGTCGCCGGATCCCCCGAGTCGGCGTCGGACATCAGGTAGAAGCCACGTATCCAGGTGGCGGAGACAGCGCCCAGCTCCGCGTAGTCGATCATGTCCAAGGACTCGTTGTAGTTGGCGCCCAGGACGCCCGAGGCGGGGGGCGCGGTCACCTGGCTCACGACCGCACCGGCCGGCACCGCGCCGAAGGAACCGCCGGCGGCGGCCGCGGTCACCGCGTCGCGCCCGCAGTCCGCGCTGCGGGCCGCCAGCCCGGCCGTCGCGAGAGCGGCGCCCGCGGCCAGGCCGAGCAACCCGCGCCGGGACGTCGACTTGCGTTGCGGCCCACCACCGGATTCCGTACCACTTCCCTGCATGTGATCGCCTGTCCTTCCGTTGGGTTCCATCAGCGAAAGCAGAGTCGGGGTGGGGCGGACCGAGGTGTGACAGGCGCTGCCGTCCGGCCCCCACGCGCAGTCTGCGCCAGATCCACGGACGCAGCAGAACACAACCAGCCGACGGGCCGGTGACGGTGTGGGTGCCGGGCCCCCCGCCACCGGCCGCCGCGTGGACGGTCAGCCCTTCGTCGTCCGCCCGAGGTTCCGGCGCTTGACGTAGACGCGGTTGCCCGCCGGGCCCGTCCACTCCATCCGGACGACGCCGGGGACGGCCCCCTGGGCGACCCGTGACGGGTCGGCCCAATAGCCCTGGTTCGGGTTGCGGAAGAAGGTCGACCACAGCGCTCCGTCGCGGTCCACGAAGAAGTTGTTGTGACCCAGCCCCACACCGGCGGTCCAGCGCTCGGAGTACGGGCCCTCGAAATGGTCCGCGACGGCGAGCACCGAGTCGTACTGGTACTGCTTCGTGCCCGCCACCTTGTTGTAGGCGGACTGCGTGGTGCCGTCGGCGCCGGTCCATTGCCGGTCCCAGATGGCCTGGGAGAGGAAGTACTTGCCTCCGTACTTGAAGACGTACACGCCCTCGCGGTACGGATCGGGCGTGTAGGACGTCTGCGTGAACAGCGGGAGGTTCGTCGGCGTGACGATGTCCTCCATGTCCGGCCGGAACTTGGCGTACAGGTCGTTGTGCAGTACGAGCCAGGCGTTGTCGCCCTCGGAGAAGAAGCTTCCGTCGATGTGGAAGTACGCGCCCGGCTTGATGAAGTTCGGTCCCCCGATGAAGGAGTCACCGAAGGGCTTGTCGACGTTGCCCTCGATCAGCCGGTACGGGCCCTCCAGCCCGCCCTCGCTCACGAGCATGAACGAGCCGACCTTCTGGGAGTGGTCGCCCATGCAGGCCACGATGTACCACTTCCCGTTGAAGCGGTGCACCTCCGGCGCCCAGACCTCGCCGCGCTTGCCGAACATGTCGTCGTACCAGTATTCCTGCCAGGGTGCGACGACGGTCCGACCGGTCGTGTTCTCGTCGACGAACTCGGGCGACCACACCTTGCCCCTCTCGGCGCCGGGCCGGATCCCGGTCGTGTCGATCAGCCGCCACGGTCCCTTGAGGGAGTGCGCGACCCACAGGAAGATGCCGTCGTTCCAGGGGGCGGCGATGCTGAGCCCGGGCGCGCGGGTGGTGCCGGTGGCGACGTAGACGGGGGCACCGCTGCCGTGATCCTGGAAGCAGTTGACGTAGAAGTCCCGCATCCAGACCACTCCGCGGTCCTTGTCACGGGGGCGCAGTTCGAGCGGAAGGATGAAGGAGTTGTCGTCACGGGGCCACAGGTCCACCCGGGTATCGGCGGTGCCGTACGGCTGAAGGTCGGGCCAGTTCGGCGGGTAGCGCCGCATGGACCCCGCCGCTGCCGGATCGGACGCCGCGTGGGCGGCGCTCGTCGGCAGGGCGGCGGCGGCTCCCAGCCCGATCGCACCGGCCAGTAGGGACCGCCTGCGTATTCCGTCCTTGTCAAAGCCGGTCATCAGTCACATCTCCTTCGTTGTGCGGGATGCCGGCCGACCCGATCACCCCTGCCGTCGACGGGTCGAGGGTCGGTTCTTCTGCCGGCCGGTCCCGGCCGCGACGTGTGCATCCGGACCTGCTGACGACCACGGCGCCGTCGTCGACGAGCTTCGCGACGGTGTCGTACAGGGCCGTCCGGGAGATCCGGTGAGTTCCCGGAGCCCGCTCCGGGTGAGCGGGCCGTGGTCGACATGCCGCACAGCATTCAAACGACCGCCTCATTACGTCAACAGACCGGATAAATAATCCGGACGGACCCCCTCCCCGCCGTAGCCCATCCGATAGGGCGTTTCTCCACGTCAGAGAGGTGTGTGAGCTTCCCGCCTGCTGCGTCAAGATTGCGTAAAGCGCGCTTCAAAGACGCATGTGGTGAACGTCGCCGCTGTTCACGGCATTGCCGGGACCGGAATCGCGGGCCTCCTCCGCCGGGCGCACGGGCGGGCCGCACTGCGGCCTGTGGAGATTTTGCCCTTTACTTTTGTCGAAGGGTTGACGAAATGTCTCGGCCTTCTTACCTTGACCTGTATGCAGAAGCCCGCAGGAGCGCACGCCCTGGTGAGGCGGACCCATGAAGAGCGCGTGCTGCGCGCACTCCAAGCGAACGGTGCCATGAGCCGCGGCGAGATCGCCCGGCTCGTCGGCCTGTCCCGCACGACCCTCTCCGAGATCACCGGCAACCTCCTCCAGCGAGGAGCCATCGTCGTCCTGGACAAGGACGCCACACGCCGAGGGGGCAGCGGACGGCCGGCCGAGCGCCTCGCGCTCGACCCGGCGTCGGCGCAGTTCATGGGCGTCGACTTCGGGCACCGGCGGGTCCACGTCGCTGTCGCCGACGCTTCGCACGAGATCATGGTCTCGGGGTCGGTCCGCTACGACGACACGGCGTCCTGGCAGACGCGCACCGAACTCGCCCTGGCGCTCGTCGACCGGCTGGGCTCCCAAGCCGGCGTCCGCTACGGGGCACTTCAGGGCATCGGCATCGGCGTCCCGGGTCCCTACCCGTCGCCTGAAGAGGGCGCCTGGCCCCGCGCCACCCCGGGCGCGACGATTCTGCGGCCGGCTCCGCACGGGGTCGACGCGGCTTTCGCCGAACGCTTCGACGCGCCCGTGATCGTCGACAACAACACCCGACTGGCCGCGCTCGCCGAGGCGATCACCGGCGCCGACAGCGTCGCCGATCTGCTGTACGTGCGCCTGGCCGACGGTGTGGGCGGCGGACTCGTCATCGGCGGCCAGTTGGTCACCGGCTCCACCGGGCTGGCGGGCGAACTCGGGCATGTGACCGTCGAACCGGTGGGCCGTCCGTGCCGGTGCGGCAAGCGCGGATGCCTGGAGACCGTGGCCTCGGCGCCAGGAATCCTCGCCACCTGCTGGGAGTTCGGTCTGCGCCTGGACGGCCCCGAGGCACTGGCGGACGCCGTGGCCCGCCGGCACCCCGTCGCGGAACGCGTGCTGCGGGAGGCGGCCGCGGCGCTGGGACGGGTCCTGGGAGCCGCGACGATGACCCTGAACCCGGCGAAGGTGGTCATCGGCGGAGAGATCGCCCGGTTGTCACCCGTGATGGTGGATCAGGTGGCCGCCACTCTCGTCGGCGAACTCTTCCCGATCGCGGCGGCCGGTCCCGTCGTCGAGGCCGCGCGGCTCTCGGACGATGACGGCGCCCTCGGCGCGCTCGCAGCCGTCTTCCACAACTCCCCCCTTCTGGCGAAGTACCCCGAAACCGCCGATGTGAAGGACCGTTTCGATGGGTCCGCCCCGACCCCGGGAAGAGCCGCCCATGTCCGTTCCTGACGACCAGGGCGCCGACCGGCGGCCCGCCGCGGGCTGCTCCCGGTCCTGAACGCCGAACATGCTCAGCTCGCGGTTTTCACTTGGCGCACCAGTTCGAGATAGTGCTCCCAGTCCCAGTTGGCCCCAGGGTCGGTGTGGGTGGTCCCGGGCACCTGGTGGTGGCCCAGGATGTGGGTGCGGTCGACGGGAATGGCGTAGCGGGCGCACACGGCCGCGGTGAGTGCCGCGGACGCGGCGTACATCTCCTCGGTGAACCAGCGGGCGCAGTCGACCCAGCCCTCGTGGGTGATGCCGATGCTGCGGTCGTCGTAGTCGGGATGACCGGCGTGCCAGGCGATGTCCCTCTCCCTCACGCACTGCCCGATGCGGCCGTCCGCCGAACGGACCACGTAGTGGGCCGAGGTCTTCCGGCCGGGCTCCTGGAAGACGGCGACGCCGTCGTCGAAGCGCTCCTGCGTCACGTGGATGAGCACGTAGTCGATCGGATGGCTGTGAGGACGCTGCGCGGTGCGGAAATTGGTGCGGGCTGCGGGCAGCCACTGCGCGCCTGGGTGGTCGACGACCGCGGCGGACGAGCCGCCGGCCGCGGAAGCGGTCCCGGTGGCAGCCGCGGACGTGACCGCCGTGGCCAGGGTCACGGCGGCCGCACCGCGCAGGACCGTACGGCGCGACGGGTCGGACTGCCGGTTGCCGTCGCCGGGGTGGTTCGATCCGGTCATGCTCCGTCGTCCTCCGAGGTCCGGTACCAGTTGTGCCGGGCGAGCCTGGGTTCGTAGACGCCCTTGGGGAGGTCGTCGGTGAGCCGGACCGCCCATCGCTGCAGCCGCTGCATGAGATCGGCCTTGACCTTGCGCAGGCTCGGATCGTCCCAGCGGTTGTGCAGCTCCATCGGGTCCTTGCCGAGGTCGTAGAGCTCACCCACGTCGCCGACATGCTCGTAGAGCTTCCAGTGGTCGTGCCGGAGCATCCGCGACGAACCACTCTGCGTCACGCTGTTCAGCTCGTCGTACCTGCTGCCCTCGTAGGGGAAGTGAAGCGGCGGCCGGGCGTCGGCGGGGTAGGGCAGACCGCCGAAGCCGCGCTCGGTGACGATGTCGGCGAACTCCGCGGCAGGGTAGTCGGAGCCGGTGAGCATCTGCCACAGGCTGCGGCCCTGGACGCCCAGCGGAATGGGGCGGCCGATCGCCTCGCACACCGTGGGCAGGATATCGGCGATCGAGACGAAGTCCGTCTTGTTGTCCTGCACTTCGATGCCGCGGCCGTGCACGATCAAGGGCACGTTCGCCAGGACCTCGGGGATGCCGGCGCCCTTGCGCTGCAGGCCGTACTCGGCGGTGTAGTCGCCGTGGTCGGCGAGGAAGATCAGCAGGGTGTTTTCGTACAGCCCCTGCTCCTTGAGGTGATCGACGAGCCGGCGCCACTGGTCGTCGATGAGGCGGAGCATGCCGCAGTAGGTGGCGCGGTAGCGGCGCCAGAGGCCGTCGTAGCCAGGGCGCTTCTCCTCCACCAGGTCGCGCAGCCACTTGTAGGCGCCGCCCTTGGCCTCCGCGTCCGCCGGGCCGGTGAGCCGCTCGGGGATCTCGTCCTCGGAGAACATCGAGTAGTACGGCTCCGACACCTGGTACGGGTTGTGCGGCTCGGGGGTGGAGACGAAGGCGAAGAACGGCTTGTCGGGGTCCCGGGCGTCGATCTGCCGGATGGCGTCGGAGACGATCCGGTACGGGTACTGCTGCTGCGCCGGGAACGGCGTGGGCGCCGTCGTAGGGCCCATGTCAACGGAGTTCAGATAGGCGGTGAAGGCCCGCTGCTCGGTGGTGGTGTCCGGCGCCTTCGTGTGCCCGTACTCGGAGAAGGCGTCGTACTCCGCCGGATCGTCCCGGTACATATGCGTCTTGCCCGCGTAGAACAGCTGGTAGCCGGCGCCGCGCAGGACGTCGACCAGGTCGTCGCCGCGTGACACCTGCGCCGCGCCGGTGGTGGAGTTCTGCCGGACGCGGTGGGTGCTGGGCCATCTGCCGGTCAGCAGGCTGGTGCGCGCCGGGACGCAGGCCGGAGCCGTGGTGTACGCGCGGCGGAAGCGGGTGCCCCGGGCGGCCAGGGAGTCGAGAAAGGGCATCGTGTCGAGTTCGAAGCCCACGCCTTTGGTGAAGTCGGCGCGGACCTGGTCGGACATGCAGAAGACGATGTTCGGAGCGGTCGGGCAGGTCACAGTGTTCCCTTCCGGTGGGACAACGCGTTCGGGACAGTGGAGCGGGGACGCGGGTCGACCCGACCGTGCGCGGCGTCCGTCGACGCCTCGCACGGGGGAGCGCGTCGTCCTGGGCCTTCACCCGCCGATGGCCCGGCCTCGGCTCCGCCGCCGGACGTAGAGGCGGTTGCCCCGCGGGCCGGTCCACTCCAGGCGGACGACGCCGGGCACCGCGGCGTCGCCGATGCGCGTCGGGTCGGCCCAGTGGCCGAAGCTCGGGTTGCGGAAGAAGGTCGCCCACAGATGACCGCCCTCGTCCGCGAAGACGCTGTCGTGGCCGCCGCCCACAGCCGCGGTCCAGCGCCGGGAGTACGGGCCCTCCAGGCGGTCGGCGACGGCGACGACCGCGTCGTACTGGTACTGCGTCCCGCCGCCGCTGTAGGCGTGGCGGACGCCGCCGTCGGCGGCCGTCGAAGTGCGGTCCCACGCGGCCTGCACCAGGAAGTACTTGCCGCCGTGCTTGAAGACGGAGGCGCCCTCCAGGTATGGCTCGGGGCTGCCTTGCCCTTCTCGGCGCCCGGCCGGATGCCGGTGGTGTCGGCCAGACGCCAGGGGCCGCACAGGGAGGCGGACGTCCACAGGAAGATGCCGTCGTTCCAGGGGCCGGCGGTGTCGAGGCCGGGCACCCGGGTGGTGCCCGTGGCGACGTAGAGCGGGCGGCGACCGTCGACCCGGAAACAGTTGACGTAGAAGTCGCGTATCCAGACCCGCCCGAGTTCCTCGTCGCGCGGGCGCAACTCGAGCGGCAGGATGAGGGAGTTGTCGTCGCGCGGCCAGAGGTCCAGGCGGTCGTCGGTGAGGCCGTAGGGTACCGGGTCCGGCCAGTTCGCCGGGAAGTGCCGCGGCGCGGCGGCGCGCGCCGGGCCGGCGGTGACCGGCAGCGCGGCCGTGGCCGCGAGGCCGGCCGCTCCGGCCGGCAGCGACCTTCTCGGCAGGGCGTGCGAAGTCATCGTGCACGATCTCCTTTGCCGTCGTCCGTGCCATCGGCTCGGCCGGACCCGGCGGCGGGCGCGCTGCGCACCGCCGTCGTCGTCCTGGTGTTGACGGTCAACAGCTCCACGGGGCGGCCGCGCCTGCGCCAGGCCAGCGGGGCGCCGTCGATCACCACAGTGCCGTCGGCCACGAGCCTGGCGACCGCGTCGTACACGGCCGTTCTGGACAGGCCGCTGAGTTTCTGGAGTCCGCCTCTGCTGAGCGGACCGTGTCGGTGCAGCAGTTCGAGCACGAGTGCCTCGTGCCGTCGGCCGGTTCGTATCGGGGAGCCGTCACTTTCAGGCATGCGGCACAGCATGGGAAGGTCCGCTGTTTTACGTCAACAGTCCGGACGAATAATCCGGATGACATGTGCCGCACCACTGCGGTGCGAGCCGCGCCTGTACTGGATCTGCGGTCTGCCGTCGGATAATTCTGTCGGACTGTTGACGGAATAATCGAGCCCTCCTTACGTTGACCGGCATGCAGATGCCCACCGGAGTGCACGCCCTGGTCAGACGGACCCATGAGGACTGCGTTCTGCGCGCTCTGCAGGAGAACGGCGCCCTGAGCCGGGGAGAGATAGCCCGGATCGTGGGCCTGTCCCGCACCACGCTGTCCGACATCGTCGGAAGCCTGCTGCAGCGCGGCGCCATCGTCGTCGTCGACACCGACGCCGTTCGGCGCTCGGGCAGCGGCCGCCCGGCCGAACGCCTCGCCCTCGACCCGGCGTCCGCGCAGTTCATGGGGGTCGACTTCGGGCACCGACGGGTCCATGTGGCGGTCGCCGACGCCTCCCACGAGATCATGGTCTCGGGCTCCGTACGCTACGAGGACTCGGCCTCCTGGCCCGTACGCCTGGAGCTCGCGCTCGCCCTGCTCGACCGGCTGAGCGCCGAAGCGGGCGTCCACTACGGCGCTCTGCAGGGCATCGGTATCGGCGTCCCCGGCCCTTACCCGGCGCCCCAGGGCGCGTCCTGGCCGCGTGCCTCGGCCGGCGCCACCGTGCTGCGCCCGGCACCCGAAGGTGTCGACACCGCCTTCGCCGAACGGTTCGACGCACCCGTGATCGTCGACAACAACACCCGCCTCGCCGCACTCGCCGAGGCGATCAGCGGCGCGACGAGCGTCGCCGATCTGGTGTACGTACGCCTCTCGGACGGTGTCGGCGGCGGCCTGGTCGTCGGCGGTCAACTGGTCACCGGATCCGGAGGACTGGCGGGCGAACTGGGGCATGTCACCGTCGAACCGGCAGGCCGACCTTGCCGGTGCGGCAAACGCGGCTGTCTGGAGACCGTCGTCTCGGTGCCCGGAATCCTCGCCAAGTGCTGGGAGTTCGGCCTTCCCCTGGAAGACCTGGGCGCCCTTGCGGCCGCGGTGTCCCGCGCTCATCCCGTGGTGGACAGGGTGCTGCGCGAGGCCGCGGCGGCGCTCGGCCGGGTCGTCGGCGCCGCCACGATGGCGCTGAACCCGGCGAAGGTCGTCATCGGCGGGGAGATCACCAGGCTCGCCCCGGTGATCGTGGAACAGGTCGCCGCCACCCTCGCCGCCGAACTCTTTCCCACCGCGTCGGCCGGACCTGTGGTCGAGGCCGCCCATCTCTCGGACGAGGACGGAGCGCTCGGCGCGCTCGCGGCGGTCTTCCACAGCTCCCCGCTGCTCGCCAAGTACCCCGAAACCGCTGATGTGAAGGGCTGTACGGATGCACCCGACTCCATCACAGAAAGAGCCGCCCATGCACGTGCTTGACCAGCAGGGTGCCGGTCCCATGGACGCCCTGCCCGACAAGACGCCCGAGGCACCGCCGGGCGCAGCAGCCACGTCCGCCAGGACGCCGTCCGGCAAGCGCGATCAGCGGCGGGCACTTCTGCTCAACACTCTGTCCGTGGTGCTCGGCATCGCCCTGTGGTGGGCCCTGGCCGCCACCGGATTCAAGCTCCCGACCCCACCGGAGGTCGTCTCCCGGGCCGGCACACTGATCAGCGACGGCACGCTTGCCGACGACGTACTCGCTTCTCTGACACGCGTGGTGATCGGCTTCGTGCTCGGTACCGCGGTGGCGATACCCGTCGGCTTCCTGATGGGCTGGTACGCCACTGCCCGTGCGCTCATCGAGCCCTGGATCCAGTTCTTCCGTACGATCCCGCCGCTCGCGATCATTCCGCTGGCCATCGTGGTCATGGGCATCGACGAGACACCCAAGATCTTCGTGATCTTCCTCGCCGCGTTCCTGGCCTGTGTGATCTCCACCTTCCAGGGTGTGGTGAACGTCGACCGCACGCTGATCGACGCGGCCCGGGTGCTCGGCGCCAAGGACGGCAGGATCTTCGCCCGGGTCGTGGTGCCGGCCTCCACACCGTTCATCCTCGTCGGCATGCGGGTCGGGCTCGGCTCCGCCTGGGCCACGCTCGTGGCCGCGGAGCTGATCGCCGCCCAGCAGGGGCTCGGCTACCGCATGCAGAACGCCCAGCTCTATTACGACCTCCCGACCATCTTCGTCGGGCTCATCTCGATCGGGATCCTCGGCCTGCTCATGGACCGGGTCCTGCTCCTTGCCGAACGCAAGCTCACCGGATGGCAGGAACGCCGATGACCAGCAAGCCGGCCGCGACCGCGAAGGCCGCCACGGAGTTCAAGCCCGCGAAGATCTCCGTCCGCGGGGTCACCAAGACCTTTGCCCTGGGCCGCGAGACCTTCACCGCGCTCGACGACGTCTCGCTCGACATCGCGGACAACGAGTTCGTCACCGTCGTCGGCCCCTCGGGCTGCGGCAAGAGCACCCTGATGAACATCCTCGCCGGCCTGGAGACCCCGACCGAGGGCCAGGCACTCGTGGATGGCGAAGAGGTCCGCGGACCCGGCCCCGAACGCGGGGTGATCTTCCAGCAGTACGCGCTCTTCCCCTGGCTCACCGTGCGCCAGAACGTCGAGTTCGGGCTGCGCACCATGGGCATGGCGAAGGACGAACGCCGAAGGCGCGCCGAGCACTTCATCAAGCTGGTGGGTCTTGAGCGTTTCGCCGACGCCCTGCCCAAGACGCTGTCCGGCGGCATGCGCCAGCGCTGCGCCATCGCCCGTGCCTACGCCGTAGGCCCCTCGATCCTGCTGATGGACGAACCCTTCGGAGCCCTGGACGCACTCACCCGCGTCAAGCTGCAGGAACAGCTGCTCGACACCTGGAGCCAGGACAAACGCACCGTCCTGTTCATCACCCACGACGTCGACGAGGCCGTCTTCCTGGCCAATCGCGTGATCGTCATGGCATCCCGCCCCGGACGGATCCACGACGTCATCGACGTCCCCGCGGTCGAACGCGACGAGGACTTCCGCCTGAGCGCCGAGTTCGCCCAACTGCGCAACCGCGTATGGCACTCGGTGTACCACCAGGACGGCGCGACCGCCGCCCGCACCGCCACCCGCACCACCTGATCTGAAAAGGAACGGTTGTCATGGCACCCACCCTCACCCGCAGACACCTCTTCGCCACCGCCGCGGGCATGGCGACGATGGCCCTCCTCGCAGCCTGCGGCAGCGGTTCGGCCGGCGGCGGAGGCGGCAACACGGTGCGCTTCGGCTACATCGGCGACTTCAACGGCGCCAGCCTGATCGCCATCGCAGACGCCAAGGGACTGTGGAAGAAGCACGGCCTGAAGGCCGACAGCAAGGTCTTCACCAACGGCCCGCTCCAGATCCAGGCACTGGGCACCGACAACCTCGACTTCGGCTACATAGGCCCGGGCGCCATGTGGCTGCCGGCCTCCGGCAAGGCCAAGGTGATCGCCCTCAACACGCTCGGCGACTCCGACCGGGTCATCGCCCAGCCCGGCATCAACTCCATGCAGGAGCTCAAGGGCAAGACCGTCGCCGTACCCGAGGGCACCTCCGGCGACATGATTCTCACGCTCGCCCTGAAGAAGGCGGGGATGACCAAGAGCGACATCAAGGCCGTCCCCATGGACCCGTCGACGATCGTGGCCGCGGTCTCCTCCAAGAAAGTCGACGCGGCGGGCTTCTGGTACCCGGCGGCGGCCACCATCAAGAAGCAGGTCCCCGGCCTCGTCGAGCTCGCCAAGGACAGCGACTTCAAGGACGACGTCTCCTTCCCCACCGCCTTCGTGGCCGGCAACAAGCTGGTCAAGGAACAGCCTGACAAGGTCAAGAAGGTCCTCGCCGTGCTGCGCGAGGCCATCGACTTCCGCGCCGAGCACACCGACGAGGCCATCCAGCTCACCGCCGCCAAGCTGAAGATCCCCGTGGACCAGGTGAAGGCCGACGCCGCCAACAACAAGCTGCTCAGCGTCGACGAACTCGACGCCCTGACCAAGGACGGCACCGTCGACAAGTGGCTCAAGGGCATGAACGACTACTTCGTCCAGGCGGGCAAACTCAAGCAGCCCCTCGACCCGAAGTCGTACTACACCGGCGACCTCTTCATGGAGGCCGGCAAGTGAGCGAGTCCCGCAACGACCGGAAGAACATCCTCTTCCTGATGACCGATCAGCATCGCGTGGACACACTCGGCTCGTACGGAAACGCCTTGGCGCACACGCCGGTTCTCGATGAACTCGCCGCCACCGGAACCCGGTTCGACCGCTGGTACACCCCCACCGCGATCTGCACCCCCGCCCGCGCAAGCCTGCTCACCGGCCAGGCGCCGTTCCGCCACCGGGTCCTCGCGAACCACGAGCGCAACGTCGGTTATATCGAGGACCTCCCCAAGGGCCAGTTCACCTTCGCGAGGGCCCTGCGCGCAGAGGGCTACAACACCGGCCTCATCGGCAAGTGGCACGCCGGCAACCGGCGCACCGCCGCCGACTACGGCTTCGACGGGCCCGAACTGCCCGGCTGGCACAACCCGGTGGACAACCCCGACTACCTCGCCTATCTCGATGAGCGAGGGCTCCCCCCGTACGAGATCAGCGACCGCATCCGAGGCACCCTGCCCAACGGTGGCCCCGGCAATCTGCTGGCCGCCCGGCTGCATCAGCCCGTCGAGGCCACCTTCGAGCACTACCTCGCCACACGGACCATCGAGCAGCTCGAGAAGTACGCGGCGGACCACCGCGAGCGCGAGCGGCCCTTCTTCCTCGCCCTGCACTTCTTCGGGCCGCATCTGCCGTACATCCTTCCCGACGAATACTTCGACCTCGCGGACCCGGCGGACGTCGAACTGCCCCGGTCCGTTTCCGAGACCTTCCACGGCAAGCCACCGGTGCAGCGCAACTACAGCGCGCACTGGACCTTCGACACCATGCCGATCGAGACGACCCGCAAGCTCATCGCCGTCTACTGGGGCTATGTCGCGCTGATCGACCGGCAGATCGGCCGCGTCATGGACGCGATGCAGCGGCTCGGCCTGGCCGACGACACGGCCGTGTTCTTCACCTGCGACCACGGCGAATTCACGGGCTCCCACCGGCTGCACGACAAGGGCCCCGCGATGTACGAGGACATCTACCGCACCCCCGGGCTGCTGCGGGTCCCGGGCGCGCCCGCCGGGGTGGTGCGCTCGGAGTTCGTGAGCCTGCTCGACTGCACGGCGACCATCCTGGAACTCGCGGGCATCGACCCGAAGCCGGCGGTCGACTCGCGCAGTCTGCTGCCGCTGGTGCGCGGCGAGGACCCGGAGTGGGACGAGGACATCGTCTGCGAGTTCCACGGCCACCACTTCCCGTATCCACAGCGGATGCTGCGCGAGGACCGCTACAAGCTGGTGATCAACCCGGACTCGGTGAACGAGCTGTACGACCTGCACACCGATCCGGACGAACTGCAGAACGTCTACGAGCACCCGGAACGGGCCGAGGTCCGCAGCCGGATGATGCGCCGGCTCTACGACGTGCTGCGCGAGCGCGGCGACAACTTCTATCACTGGATGACGTCGATGTACGACATCGGTGAGGTGGGGCACGACCCGACGCTCAGCGGGCTCGACGAGTCCACCTACCAGCCCTGAGGCCTCTCGTTTGGATCGTGCCGGACTCGGGGGCCCCGGCACCGCGCCGCGCGGCGTTGTCGTCGGTTGCCATGGCTCCGCCATGTCGCCCACCTCCGCCTTGCGACGCACGGCGCCGGGCCCCGCTCCCTGATCCGGCCCGATCCAATCGAAAGACCCCAGCCGCCCGGCCCGTCGGACGGGAGCCGCAGAACGAGGACCGAGGATGACCAGCGACCACCGCCCCTGTTGTACGCCGAGCGCCACGACCGTCGGCGCCGTGCCGACCCGGGCCGAGCCACCGGCGCAGGCTGCCCGGCTGCGGTCCACCAAGGGACAAGTCCGCCTACCCGGCGGCGAATTCGCGATGGGGGACGCCTTCGGGGAGGGGTATCCCGCCGATGGGGAGGGCCCCGTCCACCAGGTGCGTCTGAAGCCCTTCCACATCGACGAGACAGCGGTCACCAACGCCCAGTTCGCCGCGTTCGTCAAGGCCACCGGGCACGTGACCGACGCCGAGCGCTACGGCTCCTCCGCCGTCTTCCACCTCGCCGTCGACGCGGCACCGGCCGATCTGCTCGGCAGCGCCGCCGGTACCCCGTGGTGGATCAATGTGCGAGGCGCGCACTGGCGCTGCCCGGACGGGCCGCGCTCCGGCATCGCGGACCGCAGCAACCACCCGGTCGTCCACGTCTCCTTCAACGATGCGACGGCATACGCCCGGTGGGCGGGTAAACGGCTGCCCACCGAGGCCGAGTGGGAATTCGCCGCCCGCGGCGGTCTGGCGGGCCGGCGCTACGCCTGGGGCGATGAGCTCGCCCCGGGCGGCCGCTGGCGCTGCAACATCTGGCAGGGCCGGTTCCCCGACCACAACACCGCCGAGGACGGCTATCTGACCACCGCACCGGTCAGGTCCTACCGGCCCAACGGCTACGGGTTGTGGAACACCGCGGGCAATGTATGGGAGTGGTGCGCCGACTGGTTCTCGCCCACGTATTACGCACAGGCACCGCTCGACGACCCACGCGGACCCGAGGCGGGCACGACGCGTGTGCTGCGAGGAGGCTCCTATCTCTGCCACGACTCGTACTGCAACCGCTACCGAGTGGCCGCCCGTTCCTCGAACACACCGGACTCATCTGCCGGGAACCTCGGCTTCCGGTGCGCCAACGACGCGTAGAAGACCGATGAAGCTCAGGGCGGCACCGGCGAACCCGTCGCGGCATCGAGTGTCCCGGCGGCGGGGTGCCCGACCAGGCACCGGTCCTGCTGCCCGCCGGCCGCTGGAGGATTCGGGCCGGCCACACCAAGGCGGACGAGGAAAACTGGGTCGGCCTGGTCCAGCTCCTGGCCACCGAATCGTGAACGGGCAGTCGACCCCGGTGAGTGCGGTCACGCGCGGCGCGCAAAGTTGTGCAGATGGGCCGGCCGACGGCGACGACCAAGTTGCTGTCCGCGTCGAGCACGAACCCCGCGGCGCCGGCAGCCCTGCCGCCGGCCTCGCGATGGTGTTCAAGCTCGTCGAGTCCGCCCAGGCGCGCGGTCACCGGCGCCCACCTCGTGCCGCTCGTCCGCGTGGGCGCCCGCTTCGAAAACGGCCAGCTGCTCGAACGCGCCGAGCTCGCGGCCTGAGGACAATGTGATGACTGCCTTCGACACCTACGGGACGAACGCCTACACGGCCCAGGAGCTGTCCGACCTGCTCGCCGGCCGACTCACGGTGGCCTTCACCGAACACGACAGTGACTACCTCGGCATCTACTTCCTCGCCACCCTCGCCGACACCACGCGCATCCACGTCCAGCCGAACGCCATTCCCGGGGACGACGGCGAAGACGATCTCTACGAAGACGAGTATCCCGAGATGTCCGTAGTCCTTCTTGTCGCATCCCCGGATTCCGCTGTGCCTCTCAACGCTGAGCTCTCGGCGATCGAAGGACTCGCCTGGCTCAGATCACTTCGAGACTGAAAGGTCGCTGATCCACAGGTATTGACAATTACTCCCGATATGACGCAGATTCCCGGCAGTGCCGTAGCGGCCGAGCAGGAGATCGATCTGCTGACCGCTGCCCGACGGGCGCTCATCTCCGGTACCTCGTGAGGCCGGCCGAGCCGCAGCAGCGATCACGGCAGGGGACTGTCCGCGCTTTCGCCGGTCCGCCCTCCCACTCCAAGAGGGGCGTGATCGCCGGCCGGCACCAGCCGAACCCTCGGCCACGCCACACAGAGTGGCTCCTTGGAGTGATGAAGAGCCGCGTGCGAGGTCGTAGTGTCGGGCGGATGAGAGTGATGGACGGCAGGTGGCCCGGGTGGGGCGCCGACGCCGGGCTGGTCGTGCTGACGTTTCTACCGGCGCTGCTGTCGCAGCCGTACGTGGACACCTCCGGGGCGGCGTGGGCGTCGCTCACGGTGTACGAGGCGGTGGGCGTGGTGATCCTGCTCCTGAGGCGGCGACTGCCGGCCACCGCCTTCGTCGTGGGGTTCGCGGCCCTTCTGGTGGCGCTGGTGGGAAGCGCGGGCGCGGGGGCCAAGCTGTCGCCGCTGGTCTTCCTGCCGCTGGCGGTGCTGCTCTACAACCTGGGCAACCACACCGCGAGCTGGAGGCGGACCGTGTCGGCGCTGCTCGGCGTCATCGTGCTGGGCGTGGCCGGTCTGTGGCTGAACCGGATGACGACCGACTCCGGTGACTTCCAGGGCGGTCTGGACGTCCTCGCCGCGCTGGCCCCGATGCCGCTGGCGTGGGCGATGGGGTTCGCCGCGCGGACCCGGCAGGAACTGCTGGCCGCGGCCGAGCGGCGGGCGGCCGACGCGCGCCGGGCGCAGGCCCTGGAGGCGGCGCAGGCCACCCAACGCGAGCGGACACGGATCGCCGGAGAGATGCACGACGTGGTCGCGCATTCGCTGACCCTGCTCGTCGTGCACGCGGAGACCCTGCGGGCCCGCGGCGGTGAGCTGCCCGACTGGGCCCGCACGCAGGTGGACGGGCTGGCGGCGGCGGGCCGGCAGAGCAGCGGCGAACTGCGCGACCTGCTGCGGATGCTGCGCGACCCCGCGGACGCGGCCCCGCTCCAGCCCGTGCCGGACCTCGGCGAGCTGGACGCGTTGCTGGACAGTCACCGTGCCGCGGGAGGGACGGTCGAGCTGACGACGGCCGGCGCGCTGGAGTCCGTGCCGGGACCGGTGCAGCTGGCGGCGTACCGCGTCGTGCAGGAAGCCCTGGTCAACGCGCGCCGACACGCACCCGGGGCGCTGGTCCGGGTGCGTGTCGGCGACGCCGCGGGGGAGTTGCGGTGCGAGGTCGTGAACAGTCGCGCCGCCCGCCGCGGCACGGCCGGCGCGGGGGTCGGGCTCGGCCTGATCAGCATGGAGGAACGGGTGGGTGCGCTGGACGGCGAACTCGTCGCGGGCCCGACCGAGGACGGCGGCTTCCG
Source organism: Streptomyces sp. SCPE 10 (assembly GCF_051980735.1). NCBI lineage: Bacteria > Bacillati > Actinomycetota > Actinomycetes > Kitasatosporales > Streptomycetaceae > Streptomyces > Streptomyces sp. SCPE 10. Next base: position 6,939,151 of record NZ_CP197069.1, read on the forward strand.
CGTCGTGGCCACGATGCCGTTGGATCGTGCGGATGTCTGAGCAGATCAGCGTGCTCGTCGTGGACGACGAGCCGGTCATCCGCGCCGGACTGAGCGCGATCCTGGACAGTCAGACGGACATCACCGTGGCAGGCACCGCGGACGACGGTGAGCAAGCCGTCGAGGCGTGCGTGCGGCTGCGGCCGGACGTGCTGCTGATGGACATTCGCATGCCGCGCCGCAACGGCCTGTGGGCCCTGGCCGAGCTGGGCCGCCGGGGACTGCTCGGGCCGGGGCGCAGCCGCGTGCTCATGCTGACGACGTTCGACCTGGACGAGTACGTCGATGACGCGTTGGCGGCCGGGGCGTCCGGTTTCCTGCTGAAGAACAGTTCGTACGAGGAGCTGACCGGGGCCGTGCGTGCCGCGGCGGCCGGGCACAGCGCGCTGAGCCCCGCGGTGACCCAGCGGATCATCGAGGGCCATCTCAGCGGCCGACGCCGGCCCAGCGACCAGGACCTGGCCCGGCTGAAGGGCCTCACCGAGCGGGAGGTCGACGTACTGCGTCTGATCCGGGACGGGCTGAGCAACGCCGAGATCGCCGAACGGCTCGTCGTCAGCCTGCACACGGTCAAGACGCACGTCAGCCGAGTGCTCACGAAGACCGGCTGCCAGAGCAGGGCGCAGGCGGCGGTGCTGGCCAGGAACACCCTGCCCTGACGCGCCCCCGGCGGGCGTCCAGGGCGGCAAGACGCCGGGTAGGGCGGGGTCATTCCTTGGAGTGACCCCGCACCGGTGGGAAGCCCGCCAACGAGCGATGTACCGGGTGCGCGCCGCTGACTGAATGGTCGTTGTGCGCCGGACCCGCCGAACGGCCGCTCGACGAGTGACTGTCGGGTCCCTCTGCGCACGCAGCAACTGTCATGCGTCGAAGGGAACTTGCCATGTCCGCACACACCCCGTCCCGCCGTCACCGGATCCGTCGGGGGGCGCTGACCGTGGCGTTGGCGACCTGCATGGGCGCCGCGCTCGTGAGCTGCTCGGATGCGGGGTCGGGCGAGGCCGAGCCGGCGGCCGGGCGGAGCGCGGCGAACACAGCGGCCGCCGAGCGCCTGGCCGGCCTCGCGCAGAAGGCGGCGGACACCGGCTCCCTGGGCGTCATCGTCCGCGTCGACTCCGGCGACGGGAAGCCCGTCGAGATCGCCCGGCAGGCCGCCTGGACGGAGGACGACCACCGCCTCGCCGTCGGCGACCGCTTCCGGGTCGGGTCCAACACCAAGACGCTCACCGCGACGCTCGTCCTGCAACAGGTCGCCGAGAACAAGATCAGCCTCGACGACACGGTGGAGGAGTGGCTGCCCGGCGTGGTCAAGGGCGGCGAGCACATCACCGTCCGGATGCTGCTCAACCACACCAGCGGACTCGGCGACTTCCTGCTGACCTCGCAGTTCCTGCCCTCCCTCACCGGTCAGGAGAAGCGCACCTGGACACCGCGGGAACTGCTCGCCATCACGCCCGAGCAGGACCCGCCGGCCGAGCCCGGCGAGAAGTACTCCTACAGCAACGCCAATTACGAAGCGCTCGGGCTGATTCTCGAGAAGGCCACCGGGAGCAGCCTGACCGAGCTGATCAAGGACAAGATCACCGGACCGCTCGGCATGAAGGACTCGTACCTCGCCACGAACGGCGACTGGGACACCGACGAGACGACCGGGAAGCAGCACGTCACCGGTTACGAGCCGGACGCCGAACGCCTGAGGGCCATCCTCTCCGGGACCGTAGACCTGCCCGAAGGCGTCGGGTTCGCCGGTCCCGAGCGTTCCGGGGACAACATCGACACCTCCGCCATCGACCCGAGCTGGTCCTGGGCGGCAGGCGGCATGGTCTCCACCGCGCGGGACTGGCAGACCTTCCTCACCGCGCTGAACTCCGGCAAGCTGCTGCCGAAGGCCCAGATGAAGCAGATGCGCACCACCGTGAACGCGCCCGAAGAAGGCGGCGGCTACGGGCTCGGCCTGATGAAGGTGAACACGGCCTGCGGCACCGTCTGGGGCCACACCGGCGGCCTGCCCGGCTACTCCAGCGAGATCTACACCGACGCGAGCGGCCGGCGCAGCGTCGCCGTCCTGACGAACACGAACTTCGGCATCAAGGAAGAGAAGGCCGCCACCGCGAACAAGGCGCTCGTCGAAGCGGCCACCTGCCAGATGCTCGGCAAGCCCCGGCCCTCGCACAGCCCGGCCGGATGACGGCTGCGGACACCCGCCGGCGCCGTCTCCGCCTGCGACCGCCTCGCTGACGACCGGTACGTGACGGCTGCCGTCACGCACGCCGGGGCGAGAGGCCGGGCGACCCGCCTGCCGCGCCTTCAGACTTTGTCGGCTCCCGCGATCTCACCATCAAGTCGATCGGATCCGGTCACGCGGTCGCGGTCACCTGCCACCCCTTCGTCGTCCGGATGACCATCGAGCCCGCCGTACTGGCCCTGCTGGGCGACCGGGCCTGGTGGCTGCCGGCTGCCGCGCCGGCTCGACCGTCTCGTCCCCGATGTCGACATCGAGGGCGGGAAACTGGCCGGTGCAAGATCATGCGTTGCGCCGGGCGCGGGCCGAGCGGGCCGGGGTAGCTTCCGGCGAGACGGCATTCCACCCGGTCGTGAACTCGGGATGAGGGCAAGCGAGTCTGCGGGGTGCTGGCCGCGGTGAGCGGTGGTCCGGCCGCCGGAGGACGGTTCAAATGAGGTGACGTGGCCGTGCGGCGCTCGTAACCTGGGCTCATGGGTATCGGCTACACGTTCCTGTGATCACGAGGGCTCCCGTGCGGGAGCCGTCGCGGTCGTCCGTCCCCGTCGCGCGTCGCGGCGGCGTCTCTTCGTGGCCCGCGGGGCCAGGACCAGGAGTGTGGTATGCGATTCTCATCCTCTGTCACGTCTTCCTTCGATCTCACACGTTCCCAGCTCGTGCTGGACAGGGTCACCAAGCGGTACGACGAGCGCGTGGTCCTCGACGGGGTGTCGTTCACGGTCAAGCCCGGCGAGAAGGTCGGGGTCATCGGTGACAACGGCTCCGGGAAGTCGACCCTGTTACGGCTGATGGGCGGGCTGGAGAGCCCGGACAACGGCGAGGTGACCGCAGTCGCCCCCGGAGGCGTCGGGTATCTGGCACAGCGGCTTGAGCTGCCCTGCGGCGGCACGGTCCGCGACGTCCTCGACGCCGCCTTCGCCGACCTGCACGAGCTGGAGCGGCGGCTGCGGGCTGCCGAGGCCGAACTGGACGGGGCGGGCCGGGACGGGCTCGCGGCCTACGGCGACCTGCTGGAGGCGTTCGAGGCCCGCGACCCGTACCAGGCCGACGCCAGGGCGGACGCCGCGCTTCACGGGCTCGGGCTGCCCGGACTGGATCGCGACCGGCGGGTGGACACGCTGTCCGGCGGTGAGCGGACCCGGCTCGCGCTGGCGGCCGTGCTCGCCGCCGAGCCGGAACTGCTGCTGCTGGACGAACCCACCAACGACCTCGACGACCAGGCCGTGGCCTGGCTGGAGGCGCGTCTGCGGGAGCATCGGGGCACCGTGGTCGTGGTCACCCACGACCGCGCCTTCCTGGAGGCGGTGACCTCCGCCATCGCCGAGGTCGACGCCGAACGGCGGTCGGTGGCCCGCTACGGCGACGGCTACCAGGGCTACCTGGAGGCCAAGGCGGCCGACCGGGCCCGCTGGGAACGCGAGTACGAGGCGTACCAGGAGGAGGTCGCCCGGCAGGAGCGGCTGTCGGAGAACGCCGGGAAGATGCTGGCGTCCATCTCCCGCAAAGGCCCCTGGGCGTTCAGCGGCAACGGCCACCACCGGGCCCGCTCCTCCTCTACGGCGACCTCCCACCGGGTCCGCCAGGCCAACGAGCGGCTGCGCAGGCTGCGGGAGGACGCCGTGCCCCGGCCTCCAAAGCCGCTGCACTTCACCGCCGCCCTGGACGTCGCGCAGGGTGCTCCGCCGGCCGGCGAGCCGCTGTGCGAGGTGACCGGCGCGGCCGTCGACGGCCGACTGGCCCTGGACGCGCTGCGCATCGGCGCCGGGGAACGGCTGCTGGTCACCGGCCCCAACGGGGCCGGCAAGAGCACCTTGCTGCGATTGCTGGCGGGCGAGTTGCGCCCCGACCGGGGCGAGGTGCGCCGCACCGGCCGGGCCGGTCTGCTGCGGCAGGACCAGACGGTCACCGAGCCTCGGCGCACGCTGCTGGCCGAGTTCGCCTCCGGCCGCCCCGGACACCCCGACGAGTACGCCGAGGAACTGCTGTCGCTGGGTCTGTTCCGCGAGGAGGATCTGGCGCAGCCGATGCGTGCGCTGTCGGTCGGCCAGCGACGGCGGGCGGAGCTGGCCCGGCTGGTGTCGCGGCCGGTGGACCTGCTGCTGCTCGACGAGCCCACGAACCACCTCTCCCCCCTGCTGGTGGAGGAGCTTCAGGAGGCCCTCGGCTTGTACCGCGGCGCCGTCGTGGTCGTCACGCACGACCGGCGGCTGCGTGGAGCCTTCGACGGCGCACGGCTGCACCTGGAGAACGGGGTGCCGGTCACCCCCTGACGCGCGCCGGCATCTCCCGCGGTGCGTCGTACCAGTACGCGGCGGAGAAGGGAACGGCCGCAGCCCCCGCACGGTGGGCTGTGGCCGTTCCGGCTTCCGACCTGTCCGTGGCAGGTCAGCTCTGCATCTGGTCGGCGCGGTAGGACGGGACGTCGCCGATGATGACGCCCCCGACCGAGGTCTCGTACGACAAGCACAACTGGAAGGCCCCGGCGCCTCGGAACGGGCTCCGTGGCAGGACGAGGGCGTCTGCTGAACCTCTTGACGCGATTGGTTCAGACCTCTAGCTTCTCGGATCACCGGCGGCCAAGGATGCGTTCAGCGTTCATCATGCTGAACGCATCCTTCGGTCCGAAGACCGGTTCGGCATCGGTCCGGAGAAGGGACCCCCCACATGACCCGATCACGACTGCTCGCGGTGCCGGCCGCCGCGGGCCTCGCCCTCGCCCTCACGCTGTTCGGCGGCCCCAGCGCGCTCGCCGCCGACCCGCACGTCGCGCCCGGCGGCAACTTCGACCTGTCCGTCTGGGAGCTGCAGGAGCCGGTCGGCTCCCCCGGCAGTCCGACCACCATCCCGTCGTCCCGGCTCCAGGGCGCGAACGGCTACCAGGACGCGTACTTCTACACCGACACCCGTGACGGCGCCATGACCTTCTGGGCGCCGGAGAAGGGCGTGACGACCCCGAACTCGAACTACGCCCGCTCCGAGTTGCGCGAGATGAACCGCGACGGCAGCCCCGCCGACTGGGCGCTGTCCGGCTCGCACCGGATGAGCGCGACCCTGCGTGTGGTGTCCGTGACCAAGAACGTGTGCGTCGGGCAGATCCACCTCGGCAGCGGCGGCTCCTCCACCAAGCCGCTGCTGGAGCTGTACTACCACGCGAACGGCGACATCGTCCTCGGCACCGAGAACTCCCCGTCCGGCGGGCAGACCACGCACACCGTGGGGCACGTGTCGATCGGCAAGACCTGGAGCTACACCATCGCCATCTCCGGCGGGAACACGATCGACCTGACCGTCGACGGCACCACCACCCACTACGGCATCCCGTCGTCGTTCCAGCAGTACAAGCAGTACTTCAAGGCCGGCTCCTACAACCAGTCCTCCTCGGACAGCACGACGAACGGCGCCCGCGTGGCGTTCTACGGCCTGACCGTCAAGCACGGCTGACACGCGCCCCGACCTGCACGACTCGTGGAAAGGGCCGGACGGTCGTAGCGTCGGGTGCACGCGTCAGACAAAGCACGACGGCGGGAGCGACCATGCGCGGCTCAGTGACGGGGACGACGGTCACCCTCGCGGCAGGCGCCCTTCTGACGGCTGTCATGACCACGGCCTCGGCGAGTCCGCCCACCGCGGCCGCCCGGACCGACGCCCCGCGCCCCGCCCTGGTCGACTGCACCTGGCGCACGAACGTGCGGCCCACCGACTTCATCCTGGCCTGCGGCGACGGCAACAGCCGGCTCATGGGGCTCCACTGGAAGCAGTGGAGCCCGGACGCGGCGACGGCCACCGGCGTGAACGTGGTCAACGACTGCAAGCCGTACTGCGCGGCCGGCCACTTCCACGGCTATCCGGTGACCGTGCGGCTGCAGGACCCCAAGCCCTGGAAGAAGCAGCCGGGCGTGCGGCACTACACGCTGATGACCCTGACCTACGCGCAGGACCGGCCCGACGGCTTCCAGCAGGTCATGACCTACCCGCTCTGGGACTGAGCGCCGCTGAGCGGGCAGGCGCCGAGGCCTTCGTCAGGCGAGTTCGGCCAGGAGGTCGCCACCCTCCACCTGCTGGATGCGGTTGACGGCCAGCCGGGAGACCCGGCCCCCCTTCGGGGCGGTGATGGTGGCCTCCATCTTCATGGCCTCGATGGTGGCCACGATGGCGCCGGCGGCGACCTCGTCGTGCTCGGCCACCGCGAGCGTCACGACACCGGCGAACGGCGCCGCAACGTGTCCGGGACCGGGCCGGTCGGCCTTCTCCGTCACCGGCACGTCCGTGGCCGCGTTGCGATCGCGGACCTGGATGGGGCGCAGCTGGCCGTTGAGGGTGGCCTTCACCGTGCGCATGCCGCGCTCGTCGGCCTCGCCGACGGCGGCCAGCGGCACCGTGAAGTGGTTCAACTTTGAGAAGGGCTACGGCTTCGTCTGCCAGGACGACGGTGGCCCCGACGTCTTCGCCCACTTCTCCGCCATCGCGGGCAACGGCTACCGGGAGCTGACCGAGGGTGAGAAAGTCGCCTTCGACATCACTCAGGGTCAGAAGGGCTCCCGTCGCCCGTGCCGCTCATGTGGCGTCGTGGACGCCGAGGATCCGGTATGCAAGATGAAAGAACTGTTCGCGTTCAGCGGGTGACAGGTCCCCTAGCAGCAGGTCTTCGACCTGGGCAGCGTAGGGGGCGAGCTGGACGACGGCCTCTTGCCCGGCTGGTGTGAGGGCGAGGACTTTGCGGCGGGCGTCGGCGGTGTCCCGTTCGACGGTGAGGAGACCTCGCAGCCTCAGCCTCTCCACGATGGGCGCGGCGGTGGACTTGTCCAGGCTCGCATGGTGCCCCAGCGTTCGCTGGTCCATCGCGCCGCGCAGGTAGAGCACCCCCAAGACAGTGAACTGGGGGCCGGTGATGTCGTCGGGCAGCGTCTGCTGCCACAGCCGGGTCCGTTGCTGGAACAGACGCCTGATGAGATTGCCGGCCCCCGCGCTTGCCCGGACGACGTGTTCATCGCGGCTGGCCGCGCTGTAGCCGCCGTTCCCGTCGGCGACGGCGCCATCGGCATCCGTATCGATCACGTGATTCCTCCTGGAGCGCGTCGGCGGCAGGCAGTCCGAAGATGTTCCTCCTCCACGGTAGCCGCCTGTCGGCCGACCCCGACTTCCTGCCTTGACACCGGGGGCGCAGACCGGGCCGCTGACATTGGGACGTGTACGGAGTAATGTAGGCGCAGAAAAAAGGGCGTACACGTCCTATCTCTGCTGTCGGAAGGCACACCCATGCGACTCGTCGTGGCCATGACCGGAGCTACCGGGGCTGTCATCGGCGTCCGCCTCCTGGAAGCCCTGCGCCACCTGGAGGTGGAGACACACCTCGTCATGAGCCGGTGGGCACGCGCGACCATCGCTCTGGAAACCGAGTACACCGCCCGAGAGGTGAGCGCGCTCGCCACCGTCAATCACGGACCGCAGGATCAGGCAGCGCCGATCTCCAGCGGCTCCTACCCCACCGACGGCATGATGATCGTCCCGTGCAGCATGAAGACGGTCGCGGGTATACGGGCAGGCTTCGCGCAGGATCTCGTGGGTCGGGCGGCGGATGTGACCCTCAAGGAGGGTCGCAAGCTCGTCATGGTCGCCCGGGAGACCCCGCTCTCCACCATCCACCTGGAGAACCTGCTGGCTCTGTCCCGCATGGGCGTAACGGTCCTGCCTCCGACGCCGGCCTTCTACAACCACCCCAAGGATCTCGACGACGTCGTCGACCACATCACTGCCCGCACCCTCGACCAGTTCGGCCTCCGACTGCCCGGTGCCCGCCGCTGGAGCGGACTGGCCGGCGAACGCCACGGACGGGCCGCCGCGCCCGCCGAGTCCGAGGCCCTCCATGACGTCCTGCCCACCGACGGCGGCACCGCCTGACCCGGGCAGGCAACTCCCCCCAACACGAAGGACAACCCATGGCCTATGCCGACCTGCGGGAATTCCTTGAGAACCTGCGGAAGAACAACCAACTCCTGGAGTACTCCGAACCCGTCAAGCCCGAGCCCGACCTGAGTTCCGCGGCCGCCGCCACCACCAATCTCACCGACCGCGGGCCGGCGCTCCTGTTCGACAACATAGAGGGATACGAGCGGGGCAAGGGCCGCGTGGCCCTCAACGTGGTCGGCTCCTGGCCCAACCACGCCCTCATGCTCGGCATGGACAAGGACACCTCCGTCAAGGAGCAGTTCTTCGAGTTCGCTGAGCGCTGGGACGCCTTTCCCGGGCAGGTCGAACGTCGCTCCGACGCTCCCTGGCAGGAGCACACGCTGAGCGAGGACATCGACCTCTTCCAGTTGCTGCCGCTGTTCCGCCTCAACGACCACGACGTCGGCTGCTACATCGACAAGGCGATCGTCGTCACCCGTGACCCGGACGATCCGGAGCACTTCGGCAAGCAGAACGCAGGCATCTACCGCATCCAGGTCAAGGACAAGGACCGCCTGGGAATCCAGCCACTCGCCGCCCACGACATCGGTCTGCACCTGCAAAAGGCCGAAGAACGCGGCGAAAACCTCCCCATCGCCATCGCCATCGGCAACGAACCCGTCATCACCACCGTCGGCGGCATGCCGCTCGCCTATGACCAGTCCGAATACGAGATGGCCGCCGCCATCCAGGGCGCCCCCTATCGCATCGCCGCAGCACCGCTGACGGGCCTGGACGTGCCCTGGGGCTCAGAAGTCATCCTCGAGGGCGAGATCATCTGCGGCGAGCGGGAGATCGAAGGGCCCTTCGGTGAATTCACCGGCTACTACTCCGGTGCCCGCAGCCAGCCGGTCATCCGCATCACCCGGGTCAGCCACCGTACCGACCCGATCTTCGAGCATCTCTACCTCGGTAAGCCGTGGACAGAGATGGACTACACCCTCGCCCTGAACACCAGTGTCCCGCTGTACCGGCAACTCAAGGCCGATTTCCCCGAGGTCGTGGCGGTCAACGCGATGTACACCCAGGGCCTGCTCGGCATCATCTCCGTCAAGCAGCGCTTCGGCGGCCATGCCAAGGCGGTCGGCATGCGCGCCATGACCACGCCCCACGGTCTCGCCTACTGCAAGGTGATCATCGTTGTCGACGAGGACGTCGACCCGTTCAACCTCGCTCAGGTCATGTGGGCCCTGTCGGTGCGCTTCCACCCCCAGCACGACCTCGTCACCGTGCCAAACGGCTCAGTACTGGCTCTGGACCCGAGCTCCGACCCGGACGGCATTGTCCACAAGGTGGTCATCGACGCCACCACGCCGATCTCACCCGAGACCCGCGGCCACTACTCACACGAAGTCGCCAACCCGTCGGCCACCACCGCGTGGGAGACGATCCTGAAGGGACTGATCAAGTGACCTCCCCCCTCAACACCACCGTCTGTCCGCGCTGTGAGGAGTCCACGGTGCGCGTCATGACCACCTCCCCCGTCCCGGGCAAGTGGACCATGTACGTCTGCGACACCTGCTTCTACAGCTACCGCTCCACCGAGAGTCCCGCCATCACGGACCCCGCCGCCTTCCCCAAGGAATGGAAGGTCGACCCGGCCGACATCCCAGGCATGCTCGCCATGCCACCGGTGCCCCACCGCCGCGGCTAGGCCGTGTCCGCAAAGTCGGTTGCTCGTTGGTCTGTTCGTGGTGCGTCGTCATGAGTTGACTGATGAGTCGTGGGCGGTGATCGAGCCGTTGCTGGCTCCGTCGCGGATGGGCAGGCCGGTGCGGGACCGCCGTCAGGTGGTGAACGGGATTCTGTGGAAGCTGTCCACGGGTGCGGCCTGGCGGGACCTGCCCGAGCGCTACGGGCCGTGGAAGACGGTCTACGAACGCTTCCGCCGCTGGTCGGCCGACGGAACCTGGGACCGGCTCCTGGCCCACGTCCAGCAGCACTCGGATGCCGTCGGCACCGTCGACTGGACCATCGCGTGCGTCGACTCCACCACCGTGCGGGCCCACCAGCACGCGGCCGGGGCCCGAAAAGGGGGCCCTGGCCGGGCGAGGCGATCGGCCGGTCCCGCGGCGGGCTGACCACGAAGATCCACCTCGCCTGCGACGGCCAGGGCCGGCCCCTCGCCTTCACGGTCACGGCCGGGAACGTCAACGACTGCACCCAGTTCGAGCAGGTCATGGCCCGCATCCGCGTCCAGCGGTGCGGTCCCGGCCGGCCCAGGACCCGGCCCGAGCGGGTCGCCGCCGACAAGGGCTACTCGTCCGCGAAGATCCGCTCCTACCTCCGCCGCCGAGGCATCAAGGCCGTGATCCCCGAACGGATCGACCAGATCAACGGCCGCCTCCGCCGCGGCGAGAGCCTCTGCCGACTCGACCGGGCCGCCTACCGGCGCCGCAACGTCGTCGAGCGCTGCTTCAACAAGCTCAAACACCACAAGGCCCTGGCCACCCGCTACGACAAACGCGCCCGCCACTACCAGGCCATGGTCACCATCGCCTGCCTACTGCTCTGGCTGCCCTGACTTTACGGACACGACCTAGTACTCCAGCAGCGGTTCGTGTTCTGAGGTGCGTTTTCGGTAGTGGCATCGGCGGGCGACGGCTTGGTGGTGTCTTCTCCAGGCTGACCACTTCAGTGCGTGGGTGACGGGGTCGCGGTTGGCTCGTGGGTGAGGCAGGAGAGTGTCCAGGAGCCGCCGGATCTCTGCCACGGTGAGCGGGACGAGGGCTGATCCGTTTCTGCAGCCCCCTTTGCGGCCTCGCCGCCGGCCCGGGGTCGTGCTGCGAGTGCGGCAAGGACGGCATGAGCGAGCATCGCCAGGGTGATGTGCCGATACCAGCCGGGATAGCGGCGGACCTCGTACTCGTCCAGGCCGCATTCGTTCTTCGCGGCCTGGAAGCACTCCTCGATCGCCCAGCGGGACCCGGCCACCTGGGCCAGTTCAGCGATCTCAACACTCACCGGGGCGTAGGCCAGGTAGTAGGCCACCTCTTCAGGGTCGGACAGGCTGCGGCGGGCCATCACCCAGCGGTGATGGGTCGGCGGGTCGGGGTCGAAGATGATGTTGGCGGGCAGCTTGGCCCCGGCCCAGTCGTAGATCCGCGGACCCTTCGCCCCGTCACCGCAGGACAGTCGCTGCCAGGCATCACCGGGCGCTTCATCGATGAGCTGGTCGATGCGCCAGATGCCCGCCAGGGACTTGATCTGCTGCGACTTGGGCACCGCCACCACATAACCGATGTCGAGTTGCTCGAGCAGGCGGCGGAAGTGCCAGTCCTGCCCGTAGGCCTCGTCCGCGGTGACCCACGTGGCGGGCAGGCTGGCGGCCAGGCAGCGGCGGACGATGTTCCGGGCCAGCTCTCCCTTGGTCGCGAAGCCGCGTTCGTCGGGGATCTTCGCCGCCCGGCAGCGGTCACGATCCAAGGTCCAGGCTTTGGGCAGGTAGAGCTCCCGGTCGACCAGGGCCCGGCCCGAGCGGGTGGCGTAGGCGGCGAACACCCCGATCTGGCAGTTGTCGATCTTTCCCGATGTTCCGGTGTACTGCCGGCCGACCCCGGCCGAGGTGGTGCCCTTCTTGATGAACCCGGTGTCGTCAATGATCAACACGCCATTGGGGCCGAGGGACTCACCGACGTAGGCGCGGACGTCGTCGCGCAGGGCGTCGGCGTCCCAGACGCTGCTGTTCAGCAGCCGCTGGAAGCCGTCGGGAGTGCGATGACCTGCCCACTCCGCGAGCTGCCAGCCGTTCTTCCGTGCCGCTTGGCCCAGCAGACCGCGGACGTAGTCCCGCATCCGCCACCGCAGATCCGCCCGCCCGAACCGGCCCGCCACTCGGGCGAACACCGACTCCAACTCGTCAGCCCAGCAACCGACTTCAATCATCCCCTCCATACCAGGACAACGACAACCACCAGCTCAAGACACGAACCGCTGCTGGAGTACTAGGGCCTCTCGTTTGGATCAAGCCGGGCTCGCGGGGCCCGGCACGCGCATCTGCCGCGTTGTCGTCAGTCGCCGACTCCCCCACGCTCGGCTTCACTCGCGCGGGGGCACCCCCATCGCGTCGACTCCCTCCTCCGCCTTGCATCTGCACGCACCGGGCCCCGCTCCCTGATCCGGCCTGATCCAAACGAAAGACCCTAGGTGTATTGATCACGAGCGTTGTTGACACTGGTCGGGCTTGATCATGACGAAGACCTCCGGTGTGGTGGAGCTGTCTAGGACTGCACCGCACGGAGGTCTTCGTGTCCCACCGTAATGCCCGGCTGACCGTTCACGGCAGGCGACTGCTTGTCGAGCGTGTGTCGGCGCCGGCCGCCCTGTCGCGCATGTTGCGGCCGAGATGGGCATTTCCCGCGTGAGGACGGGGTGGCCGGGATCCAGACGAAAGACCGTAGCCCTATCAGCCGTAAGCCTTACCCGGCCAGGCGGGTGCTGCCCCTGATGTCGAGCCGGTGCGGCACCACTATGTCCAGGGGCGGCACCGACGCGGCGGGGCTGTAGATGCGGTCCGCCAGGCACTGCAGGGCACGTTCGGCGATTTGCCTTTTGTCGGGCACGACAGTGGTGAGCGGCGGATACGCGTACCGGGCGTCCTCGATGCCATCGAAGCCGACCACCGCGAGGTCGCCGGGGACGCGCAGCCCTCTTGTGTGCGCCACATGGAGGACGCCGAGGGCGAGTTCGTCACTGAAGGCGAAGACGGCATCGGGGCGCGCCCCGGAATCCAGCAGCTCGGTCATTGCCCTGGCTCCGTCCTCCCGGTGCAGCGCTCGTACCGTGCGCTGCAGTGCCTCGTCAGGCGACAGCCCCGCACGCCGTAGCGCGCGATGGTATCCCTCCAGCCGCTGCCGGGCGGTCTCGTTGTGCAGGTAGGGCTGAAGACCGATCGCCGCGATGCGCCTGCGACCGCTGTCGAGGAGGTGAGTCGTCGCCTCGTCGGCCGCGAGGACGCTGTCGACGGCCACACGGTCCGCCAGCCCCGGTGCGCGCTGCTCTCCCAGGAGAACGACCGGGATGTCGCGGGCGCGGGCGGTGAGCTCCTCCGGGCGCAAGGACCAGGGGCTGATGATGAGTCCGTCGACCACGCGTCCCCCGGTGCCTTCCAGCAGCCGTCGCTCCGCCTCGCCGTCACCGAACGTCTGGTCGATGACGACCGTCCACGAGCGCTGTTGCGCGGCAGCGACGATCAGACCGGCGAGTTCACCGAAGTACGGCGAGTGCAGCTCGGGGATGACGAGACCGATCAGACCGGTGCGGCCGGCCCTCAGGTTGCGTGCGGCCAGATTCGGTCGGTAGCCCAGCTCGTCCAGGGCTGCCTGGACACGTGCCCGTGTCTGTTCGGCGACGGACCCCGTGCCGCTGACGACGTTGGACACGGTGCGCACCGAGACCCCGGCCCGGGCTGCCACGTCCTTCAGGCGACTACTCACGGCGGCCATCTTGGCACGACGCGCAGTGGTGGACAAAGAAACTCCCAGAACGCCGCACGATCCCTATTGCAGCGATGAATGCAACGTTGCAACATGGCCCGGGACGGGCAGGACAGCGCAAGGAGGCGCCCATGACGACTCACGCCTATCCCGGTGTTTCGGCGGACCAACTGGACATCGAAGTGTCAGCGGACGTGGAGGCTCTGTACACCGACGGCATCACGGCCAGGAAGGGCGCGTTCACGCCCGAGTGGGCGGACCGGCTTCGCGAGGACATCGACAAGGCGTTCGCCGAGGCCCTCGCCCGCCCGGGCGGCGCCGTCGGACGCGGTCCGAACCGCTATTACGTCGAGATCCATCCCGAGCAGCTCCGTGGCTTCGTGGACCTGGTCGACCACCCGTGGGTGCGGTCGCTGTGCACTGCAGTGCTCGGGCCGGACTACCGCATCGTGGAGCTGGGTTTCGACGTCCCCGAGGAAGGCGCGGTCAACCAGCCCTGGCACCGCGACTTCCCCATGCCCGAGGAGACCCGGCGCGAGCGGCGTCTGACGTCACTGGCCTTCAATGTGACTGGTGTGGACACCGAGAAGGACATGGGTCCCTTCGAGATCGCGCCGGGCACCCAGTGGGACCACAGCGATGAGTTCGAGCACGGCATGTTCCCGCCGAAGTCGCACTACGGCCGGTACGAAGAACTCGCCGTGCGCAAGTACCCGCGACGCGGAGACATCTCCTGCCGCACCGCACTGGCTGTCCACCGCGGCACCAGGAACGAGTCGACGAAGTCCCGGCCCGTCCTGGTCCTGGGCGTCGACGGTCCGGAGGCGAACAACGGCGACCGGCACGATACAGCGGTCACCCGCGCCTTCTGGGAGTCCCTGCCGAAGCACGTGCGCAAGCACCTGGTCTGCCCGGTGGTGGACGAGCTGCAGCCGATCACGCAGAAGCACACCATCGAAGGTCTGGTCATGGGCGATGCCTGAGATCATCGCGGCAACCGCGACCCCGGAGCGCGGCCGGGTCCGCCAACCGACCCAGGTCTATGCCGTGGCCGCCGTATCCGCCCTGGGCGGCCTCCTCTTCGGCTACGACACCGGCATCATCTCCGGCGCACTGCTGTACCTCCGGGAGGACCTGCACCTGTCCTCCCAAGGACAGGAGGTCGTCGTCAGCGTCATCCTCGTCGGAGCAATGATCGGCGCCCTGATCTCCGGGCGGCTTGCGGGACGCCTCGGCAGGCGCCGGGTGGTGCTCTGGGTGGCGGTGATCTTCGCGGTGGGCGCGCTCGGCGCCGCCACGGCCCCGAACACAGGCGCCCTGATCGCGGCGCGCCTGGTGCTGGGGCTGGCCGTGGGCGGAGCGTCGAACATGGTGCCGGTGTACATCGCCGAGGTTGCGCCGCCGGCCGTCCGCGGCCGACTCATGGTGCTCTTCCAACTGATGGTGGCCATCGGCCAGCTGATCGCATACCTGGCGAGCTGGCTGCTCGCCGGAAGCGGCGGGTGGCGCGTGATGTTCGGCCTGGCCGTCATTCCGGCCACCGTCCTGGCGATCGGAATGACCAGACTGCCGGAGAGCCCCCGCTGGCTGGTCGAGCACGGGCACACCGCAACGGCCCACGCGGTGCTGTCCCGACTGCGGCCCCGGGGTGCCGACATCACTGGTGAGATCACCGCGATCCACGGCGTGGCCGCGGCGGCCCCGCGGCGGGACCGACGCGCACTGCTGCAGCCCTGGCTGCGACCCGCCCTGGTCGTCGCCCTCGGTGTGGCCGCCTTCTCCCAGTTGACCGGCATCAACGCGATCGTCTACTACGCCCCGACGATCCTTTCCGACGCCGGCTTCGGGCAGTCGGTCGCACTGGTCACGGGCATCGGAATCGGGGCCATGCTCGTCGTCGCGGGCGTCACCGGGGCCATCGCGGTGGACGCCATCGGCCGCCGAAGGACGATGCTGTGGTTCATGCCGCTGTCGGGCCTGGCCATGGCCGTCCTGGGCCTGGCCTTCCTGATGGGCGACTCACCGGCGCAGCACTGGACCGTGATCAGTGCCCTCTTCGTGTACATCCTGTGCAACGGCATCGGCATGCAGTCTGTGGTCTGGCTGATCGCCCCGGAGATCCTCCCCCTCGGCGTGCGCGGGCCGGCGACCAGTCTCGCCACACTGACGGTCTGGGGGTTCGACCTGCTGATCGCTGTCACGGCACTCAGTTCAATCCACATGGTGGGCAGGGCGGGAACGTTCTTCCTCTACGCCGCCCTCAACGTGCTCTGCCTCGTCTTCGTGCTGCTGAAGGTGCCCGAGACCCGCAACCGGCCCCTGGAGGACATCGAGCGCGCGCTTCGAGCACCAGGCTCACTGCGCCGCAACCTGGCCACGCCGCCCTGACCGCGCGTGCCAACCCGGCCGGCCTCCGCTTACCTTCGGGAACGGAAGGCCGCCTGCGCGTGGGCTGGCTGTCCCGGAGAACTGGGTTGCTCCCAGGGACGGCGCCGATCGGTTGCGAGGGGGCGGGTGAGACGCGTTGCCAGGCGGTCGCTCCCGCTCCTCGCGCCCTGCGCGGGATGCCGGGCCGTAACGTCCCTCGCCGTAAACCGGGTGCCCGTGGTCGGTGTTCCCGTCTGACTGCGGGCACCCGGCGAGTTGGTGGGGCTTTGGCGCCCGTCAGCCGCGCGGGACGACCATCGACTGGACGTCCGGCAGGGCCTTCCAGTCATTGGACGCCACCGTGGCGTGTGCCTTGGCCAGTTGAGTGACCCGGGCCTGCGCGTCGGCCGTCGAGGGGTTGACGTCGTCCAGCGCCGGCGGCACGTTCTGCGCGTCGGTCATGAACAGCAGGTAGTGGTGGGTGTCGTACCATCCGGTGTCGATGCTGCCGTTGAGGTATGTGGCCGCGTCACCGTCGAAGGCCACGAACCAAGGGCGCAGCGACGTGTCGGAGTAGCGCGAACGGGGGTCGCCCGCCTGGGCGTTGTGCACCGAAGGGAAGACGTTCGCCTGTGACGTCCTGCCCTGGGTGTGCAGGTCGCGCAGGTAGCTCGCGTACTCCTGGTCGGTCCACAGAGAGTCGGTCGGGTTGCTCTCCTCGACCGTGCCGGGAATGACCTCGAGGATGACCCTGCCGGCCAGTTGCTGCCGAGTGGGCCAGTTGCCGGCGGAAGCGGCCGCGTCGAGCGTGGCGTACTGCCCGCCGCCTGGCTTGTCGAGCAGGTCGGACGGCTTGAACACCAGCCCGCCGAGGTGCGTGCTGATGGACTGGTCGAGCTTGGCCGGGCTCATGCCGAACGTGGCCTGGAAGCCCGCCTTCATCTCCAGCTTGATGTACAGCGGGCCGTGCCCGGGGTGCGCCCCGAGCCACAGCCGGATGTCATCCAGGCAGCTCTCCAGGTCCTTGTTCGCCCCGCCGGTGTAGAGCTGGGAGGCCGAGGACGCGTTTACGCAGTTGTTCGAGTTGCCCGTCGGGTCGGAGTGGCTCACCTTCCACTCCTGGGTGAAGAAGTCGTCCCAGACGTCGAGTTCGATCATCGAGGTGCCTGTGTCGAGTGCCTGGGCCAGATACGTGAAGGTGGCGGGGTCGTAGCTGTTGTGCAGGCCTGACGTCGTGGCGCCGGACAGTGGTAGCGCGTCCGTGTCGGCGGCGGAGGCGGTGACGCCCCCCGGGCCGGCCATGGTGAACGCCAGGCACGCGGTGAGTGCCCCGAGCAGCGCGGCGCGCACGACGGCGCGTGGTCTGAACAGAGCTCGACGGGTGAACGGTCCGGTCACGTGCCCTCCTGTGGGTGTGGCTCTTCGTCAAGGACGGTGACAGCCACGTGTGAATCGACGGAGGCATGACACGTAACACGAGCTGGAATCCCCCTGTCAGCTCCACTTCGAGCCGAACTCCACTACCCGGCGCGGAGGTTCACGTATATGAAGAGCTCTGGTCTGGTGGAGGCTCTGATGGGACCCGGCTTGCGTGGAGGCGAGTTGGTGGAATGGAAATCCTCGTCAGGGGGTGAGGGCTAAGCGTGCTGCGGCGTCAGGTCTGTGGCGCTCTGGCGCGTGCTGCGGGAGGCCGAGCGGGGCGCCTGAACCGCGATCGCGCCTTGGCGGCGGGAGGACTGCGCCACCATCTGCTGAAGGAGCAGGGCGCTCTGGATCAGGCCCATGTGGCGGAACGTTTGCGGAAAGTTGCCGAGCTGGCGCTGCTGGACGGGGCGTACTCCTCCGCCAGGAGTCCGAGGTCGTTGCGCAGAGCGAGGAGGCGTTCGAACAAGGCGCGGGCCTCGTCGAGGCGGCCGGTCAGGGAGAGGCCATCGGCCGAGCGCTGCCGCCGCCGGCCGCCCTCCAAGCTGCCCGAGTGACGGTCATCACGGATGCCCCTGAGAGGGTGCTGCGTAGGCTTGTGCCGTCGTCGCGGTAGGGGACGGGGGAGCGCGCGAAACCCTCCTCCGGTCGCCTGACGGGGCGTCGGAAAAGTCGGCAAGTGGTCGGCATGAGTCCTGAAAAACCTGGGGACGGCTACCCGGGCATGCGACTCGTTGTAGGGTGTCGAAACAGCCCTTGACCTGCAAGAACGCAGGCAGGGAGCCTATTTGTGGGAGTGCCCCGATGTTGCGTACAGTATTCAAGTCCAAGATCCACCGCGCCACCGTCACCCAGGCCGACCTGCACTACGTGGGATCGGTGACCATCGACGCGGAGTTGCTCGACGCGGCGGATCTGCTGCCCGGCGAGCTGGTGCACATCGTCGACATCACCAATGGCGCCAGGCTGGAGACCTACGTCATCGAGGGTGAGCGCGGCTCGGGTGTCATCGGGATCAACGGGGCGGCCGCACATCTCGTGCACGCCGGCGATCTGGTGATCATCATCAGCTATGCGCAGGTCACCGATGCCGAGGCGCGGGAGTTCGAGCCCCGGGTCGTGCATGTCGACGGCGACAACCGGATCGTGGCGCTCGGCGCCGACCCGTCCGAGCCGGTGCCCGGCTCCGACCAGCTGCGCGCGCCGCACTCCGTGGCCTCGGAGGCCGGGTCCGTCTCCGCCTGAGTCGGCCCGGATGGCCCGGTCCGTCTCGGCCTGGGATCGGTCGGTTCGGGCCCCAGGGGCCCGCGCCGTGTCGGCCCGGGCCCATGGACCCGAGCCGTGTCGGTCCGGATCGCGGCGGTCCGCCCGGCCCGCGCGCTCGGGTGAGTGGCCGGGCGGTGATCGGGTAGGCGGGGGAGTAGTCCAGAGGCGACGTCCAGTCACAGCAGCGACCGCGCGGAGGACATCATGACCACCCCGCACCCCGACCCCGCCACGCCGGCCCCGACACCGGAGCCGGGACCGGCCCCGGATCCGTACCCCACCCCGGTCCCGCCCCCGGAGCCGGGCCCCGGCCCCCAGCCCACGCCACCGCCCCCGGGGCCGGGTCCCCAGCCCACACCGCCGCCCCCCGGACCGGGCCCTCAGCCGCCGGTACCGCCGCCCGGTCCGGGCCCGCAGCCCACACCGCCGGCCCCACCCGAGCCCTCACCGTCCCCGATCCCGCCCGGCCCGGAGCCCGTACCGAGCCCCGAACCGGGCCCGCCCCTCACCTGACGCACCTCTGAGTCCCTGAGGGGGCGCGGGGAACCGGGCACCCGGACACCCCTAAGGGGGCACACCCCAGGGGTGCGGGGCGTCAGGCGCCCCGCACCCCCTCAAGGGCGAGGGAAGCCCCCGTTACGCCTGGACCTCGCTCCGGTCCCCGCCCCACAGCGTGTGGAACGCGCCCTCCCGGTCCACCCGCCGGTACGTGTGCGCCCCGAAGAAGTCCCGCTGGCCCTGGGTGAGCGCCGCGGGCAGCCGCGGGGCGCGCAGGCCGTCGTAGTAGGAGAGGGCCGCGGCGAACCCGGGCGTCGGCACCCCCTGCCGCACGGCCGTGGCCAGCACCTCGCGCCAGTCGTCCTGGGCCGCCGCGATCTCCCGGGCGAACGTCTCGTCGGAGAGCAGGCTGGGCAGGTCGGGGCGGCCGTCGTAGGCCGCCCGGATGCGGTCGAGGAACGCCGCGCGGATGATGCAGCCGGCCCGCCAGATCGCGGCGACGGCACCCTGGTCGATGTCCCAGCCGTACTCCTCGCTGCCCGCCGCGATCTCGTGGAAGCCCTGGGTGTACGAGACGATCTTGGAGGCGTACAGCGCCTGCTCCACCCGGTCGGCGAAGGCCGCCGCCTCCTGCTCGCTCAGCGTGCTCGGCCGGGGCCCGGCCAGATGGCGGGAGGCCTCCCGCAGCGCGGCGTGGCCGGACAGGGAGCGGGCGAAGACGGCCTCCGCGATGCCCGAGACCGGGACACCGAGGTCGAGCGCGATCTGTACGGTCCAGCGGCCGGTACCCTTCTGCTCCGCCTGGTCCGCCACCACGTCCACGAACGGCTTGCCGGTCGCCTCGTCCACGTGCGACAGCACCTCGGCGGTGATCTCGATCAGGTACGAGTCCAGCCGGCCGGTGTTCCATGTGCGGAAGATGTCCGCGATCTGTGCGGGGGAGTACCCCGCCACGTCCCGCAGCAACTGGTACGCCTCGCCGATCAGCTGCATGTCGGCGTACTCGATGCCGTTGTGCACCATCTTCACGAAGTGTCCGGCGCCGTCCGGACCCACGTGCGTCACGCAGGGCGCGCCGTCCTTGGACTTCGCCGAGATCTTCTCCAGCATCGGGCCCAGGGAGGCGTACGACTCCTTCGAGCCGCCCGGCATGATGCTCGGCCCGTGCAGCGCGCCCTCCTCGCCGCCGGAGATGCCGGTACCGACGAAGTGGATGCCCTGTTCACGCAGCTCCCGCTCCCGGCGCCGGGTGTCCGCGAAGTGCGCGTTGCCCCCGTCGATGATCATGTCGCCGGGTTCCAGGAGCGGCGCGAACTCCTTGATCACCGCGTCCGTGGGATCACCGGCCTTGACCATGATCACCAGTCGGCGCGGGCGTTCCAGCGCCGCCACGAACTCCTCGGCGGTCTCGGCGGCGACGAAGTCCCCCTCGTCCCCGAACCGCTCCACCAGTTCCCGCGTCCGCGCCACGGTGCGGTTGTGCACCGCGACCGTGTAGCCGTTGCGCGCGAAATTCCGGGCGAGGTTGCGGCCCATGACCGCGAGGCCGGTGACGCCGATCTGCGCTGAAGTGCTCATACCGCCTGCTCCCTGTTCGCCGCGTGCCCGCGGCCGTGCCGGTAGGGTCCTGGCCCATCCTGACGTGCCCTCCGGGCCCGCGCACATCCGACCCGCCGCCCCCGCGCCCCGGGCGCGCCCGCCGTCCCCGCCGGTCAGCCGGTCATCCGGCCAACGCCCGTACAACGTAGGCCGCTTGGCGCCCGGAGACGGCCGGTTCGGTGTCTTGTCACGGCGTGTTTCATGCGCATACTTTTGCCCCTCCTGACGCATGCCGAAGGGACTGCGGACATGGCCATACCCGGCCGGCACCGCCGGTACCAGCCGAACAGGATCAACCGCGCCTCGCTTACGGTGACGGCGGGCGGCGCGGGCCTCGCCCTCCCGCTGATCGCCGCCGGAACAGCCGCCGGAACGCAGACCGCCGCCGAAGCGGAGGCCGTCGCCGGTACGACCGCTCACGGTGGCCGGGACGCGCCGCACGCCGTGTCGCCGTTGTCGCCGGCCGGGGACGAGCACGGCACCGTCGCCGGGAAGGCACTGGACGCCTCGGCGCACGACGTACGGCCGCAGCACACCCCGCAGTCCCGCGCGGGCCGCACCGAGATGTACACGGTGGTGCGCGGCGACACCCTCTCCGGGATCGCCGAGGACCAGCACGTGCCGGGCGGCTGGCGACCGCTGTACGCCGGAAACCGCGCCACCGTCGGCGCCGACCCCGACCTGATCCTGCCGGGCCAGCGGCTCACCCTGCGGCCCGCGAACGCGCTCGCCAAGGCGGCGCAGAAGCACACCGAGGGGAAGCGGAAGCACACCGAGGGGAAGCGGAAGCACACCGAGGCGCCGGAGAAGCCCGCCACCGCGCCGGAGAAGCACGCCAAGGCGCCGGAGAAGCCCGCCAAGGCCTCCGCGACGAAGGAGGCTTCACACCCCGCCCGGCAGAAGGCGCACCCGAAGGCCCATCCGACGGCCCGATCGCAGGCTCCGGCGCGGACCCACGCGCTCGTCGCCCCGGTGCACGCCGCCATCGGCACCGGGTACCGCGCCGCCGGGTCGCACTGGTCGAAGGGCTACCACACCGGCGTCGACTTCCTGGTGCCGACCGGCACCGCCGTGCACGCGGCCGCGGCCGGGCGGGTGGTGACGGCCGGCTGGGGCGGCTCCTACGGGTACCAGGTGGTGATCCGGCACGCCGACGGGCACTACACCCAGTACGGGCATCTGTCCGCCATCGCCGTACGGGTCGGGCAGCACGTCACCGCGGGACAGCGGGTCGGCCGCTCGGGCGCCACCGGCAACGTCACCGGACCGCATCTGCACTTCGAGGTGCGCACCGGACCCGGCTTCGGCACGGACGTCGACCCGCTCGCCTACCTCCGGGCCCACGGCGTCAGGATCTGACCCGCGACCGCCGCCTGCCCGGCACCGCCCGCGAGGGGTGCGACGGCGGCAGGGCGCGGTCCCCGGGCGTCAGGGCCTCACCCGCGTCCGGCACCACGGGGTCGGGCGCCGCCGGGACGATCAGCTCACGTGGCCCGGGCCCGGTGAGCGGCCCGGCACCCCGGGCGGGCTCGCGCACGTCCCGCTCGTCCTGCCCGGCGCCGCGCAGGTCCTGCCCGTCGGCCCGCTGGCGCGGCACCGAGCGCGGCCCCGCCTTTGCGACCGGCTCCTCGGGCGGCGTCGGCGTCTGTTCCATCCGCTCCGTCGTCAGCATGATCAACCCGCCCGCCGCCAGCACCCCGCAACCCAGCGCGAGAAGGGTGCCCGTGGTGCCGTGGCGGAAGGTCTCGCCGAACATGAGGATGCCGACCACGGCGGCCAGTACCGGGTTGACGACGGTCAGGGTGGCCAGCGGGGCGGCCAGGCCGCCGCCGTCGTAGGAGGCCTGGGACAGCAGCACCCCGGCGACGGAGAACACGCCGATCAGCACCAGCAGGAACACGGCGCCGGGGCCGAACCCGCCGTCCCAGCCGACGGCGACCGACTTGGTGAACACCGAGGACATGCCGAACGCGGTGCCGGACGCCGTGGCGAGCAGCACGCTGCGCACCGCCGGGTGCCGGTGGGTGGCCCGGCCCGCGCACATCAGCGCCACCACGGCGCCGCCGGTGACCGCCCCGGCCGCCATCCGCTGCGCGGCGTCCAGGGCGTGGTCGCCGGAGGAGCCGACCAGCGAGAGCAGCCCGGCGAGCCCGACCGTGGTCATCACGGCGCCCCGCCAGGCGGTCGCGCCGGCCCGGCGGCCCACCCAGAGGGTGGCCAGCGGCAGGGCGAAGACGATGGTCAGCGCGCCAAGCGGCTGGACGATGCTCAGCGGGCCGAAGGCCAGCGCCACGACGTGCAGCAGCCCGCCGAGGCAGTTGAGCGCCAGCGCGCCCCACCAGCCGGGGCGGCGCAGCGGCAGATAGGTGCTGCCGGAGGAGGCGACCGCGACCCGTTCCTGCACGATCGCGCCGCCCGCGTAACCGAGGGCGGACACGAGCGACAGCAGCACGGACAGCGCGAGGGCGCTCATCGGCCACTCCCGCTCGTCGTTGGCTGCGTGCGGCGGGGGTCCAGTGCCCGGCGCTGCGTACGGTCGGCTTCCATGGTCCACACTCTGCCCGCCCGGGTTCTCCCTGTCGTCGTCCCTGAGCACGCACTGCGTCCTACTGCCGATGGAGTACGAGGGCGCGGTGATCATCCCGTAGGTGGGTTACCCCAGGGGGGAACCCGCGCGTCCGGGCCGCGAAGGGGCCTGGTACGAGTGTCTGTCGTGGACCTCGACCCCGAACTCGCCGCGCTCCGCCCCCTGGGCGGATTCTTCGCCCTGCGCACGATCCCCGGCGCCACGGGGAACGGCGACCCCGCGCGACTGCCGACCCTGGCGGAGGCGTACGCACCGGACGTACCCGGACCGGACCCGCTGGGGGCCCGCGTCCGGGCCGTCGGGGAGCGGCTGCGCACCGCCGAGACACGGGTCGCCGCGTCGATCGGCCAGCAGGGGTTGGCGGCGCGCCTCTGGTCGGTGGCGCTCGGCTGCGCCGCCCTGTACGGACGGCTGCCCGAGCTGCGCCCGGACCTGCTGCGTTGGGACACCGCCGCCGCCGCGCCGGACGACCTGTGGCTCACCGAGGTCCGCGCGGGGCCCGGGGACGCCGCCGCGCTCGCCGACGCCGTGCTGCACGGTCATCTCGTACCCCTGGAAAAGGCGCTGAGGGACCGTTACGGCGTCGCGGTGGGCCTGCTGCGGGGCAACGCGGGCTCCGCGCTCGCCGGGGCCGCCCGGGAACTGGAGCGCTGGGCCCGCGCCCAGGGCCGTACCGAGGTGCTGACCCGCACCCGCGCGCTCACCGCCGAACTCTTCGACCATCCCCTACTGCGCCCCACCGGCACCCGCACCGCCGCCGCCTTCCGCCGCCGCAGCTGCTGCCTGTACTACCGCGTCCCCGGCGGCGGAGTCTGCGGCGACTGCTGCTTCACCCGACCCCCCAACGCCCCCTAGGGACACAGGCACACCCGCTCGCGGCCCGCCACACGCCTCCTAGGGATACGGCCCCACCCGCTCGCAACCAGCCGAACCCCCCTAGGGGCACCGGCCGCCGCGCCCGCACGCCGGCTCATGGGCCGTCAAGAGGCCCGCATACACGACGCGTTCCGCTCTTCCCCCGCGCAATGCCCGGATTCGTGCCGTTCGCCCGCCACGATGCAGGCAACGATGTCGAACCTCCGGAGGTCATCCGACATGAGAGGGACCCGGCGCACACGGCTGTGCCTGGCCTGGGCGATGGCGGTGTCCGCGCTGATCGCCACCCCCGCCGCGGGAGCCGCCGAGCGGACCGACGGCCGCCTCACCGACCTGGTGAACCCCTTCATCGGGAGCCAGGACGAGGGCAACACCTTCCCCGGCGCCGCCGTGCCCTTCGGCATGGTGCAGCTCTCGCCGGACACCGGTCACATGACCGGCTACGACTACACGCAGGGCCGTATCCGCGGTTTCTCGCTGGTCCATCTCTCGGGCGTCGGCTGCCGCATCGGCGGCGACCTGCCCGTGCTGCCCACCACCGGGGACATCACCCAGACCGACGACGCCAAGTACGCCGCCGCGTTCTCGCACGACGACGAGACGGCGAGCCCGGGCTACTACCGGGTCGGCCTCGCCTCCGGCATCCGCGCCGAGCTGACCGCCACCGCCCGCACCGGGGTGCAGCGCTACACCTTCCCCGCGACCGGCAAGGCCAACGTGCTGCTGAACGCGGCCCAGGCGCTGCACAAGACGAGCGCGAGCAAGGTCGAGATCCTGGACGACCGCACCGTACGCACCGAGATCACCGGCCACGGCTTCTGCCGGGACACCGGCCCCTACACGGTCCACACGGTCACCCGCTTCAGCCGGCCCTTCACCGCGTACGGCACCTGGGACGGCGCCACCGTCACCGCCGGCTCGCGCGCCGGACACGGCGGCGCCTACGTCCGCTTCGACACCACCCGGAACCGCACGGTCGAGGCGACGACCGCGCTGTCCTACGTCGACGCCACGGGCGCGCAGCGCAATCTGCGCGCGGAAGGCGGCCGGTCCTTCGACACCGTGCGGGCACGGGCCCGCGCGCAGTGGGAGGCACGGCTGCGCGCCGTACGCGTCCACGGCGGTGGCAAGGCGCTGCGCCGTACGTTCTACTCCTCGCTGTACCGCTCGTACCTCTCGCCCAACATCGGTGGCGACGCCGACGGCCGCTACTTCGGCTGGGACCGGCGCGTCCACACGGCGAAGGGGTTCACGTACTACCAGAACTGGTCGCTGTGGGACACCTACCGCACCCAGGCCCAGCTGCTCGCGCTGCTCGCGCCGCGCGAGGCACGGGACATGGCCCGCTCGGTGGTCGCGGTCGACGAGGACGGCGGCTGGCTGCCCAAGTGGGGCTACGGCCCGGTCGAGACGAACGTGATGAGCGGCGACCCGGTCACCCCGTTCCTGACCACCGCCTACCAGACGGGCCTGCTGAAGGGGTTCGAGGAACGGGCCTACCGCGCGCTGCGGAAGAACGCGGACGGGGTGCCGCCCGCCGCAAACCCGGGCATCGGCCGGGAGGCCAACGCCGAGTACATCGCGCACGGTTTCGCCCCGTTCGTCAAGGACCGGCCGCTGGCCAAGATGGGCGACTCGGACTACCACCACGGAGCCTCCGTCACCCTGGAGTACGCCCTCGCCGACGCCATGCTCGCCCAGATGGCCCGCGGCCTCGGCCATGACGCGGACGCGGCCCGCTACGCGGCCCGGTCGCGCAACTACCGCACCATCTTCGACCCCGGCACCGGCTTCTTCCGCGCCCGCGACGCCTCGGGCGCCTTCACCGGCTCGCCCGACCCGGCGCTCGGCACCGGCTTCCACGAGGGCACCGCCTGGCAGTACCAGTGGCTGGTCCCGCAGGACCTGCCCGGCATGGTTGGCCTGATCGGCGGCGAGCGCGCGGCCAACGACCGGCTCGACGCCTTCTTCGCCTACGACCGGCTGCTCGCCGACCCGGAGAAGACGGCCCGCGAGGTGTGGGTGCACGGCGACGCGTACGCCTACTACAACGCCACCGTCTACAACCCGATGAACGAGCCCGACCTCATCGCGCCCTACACCTACCTCGCCACCGGCCAGCCCTGGAAGACCACCGACGTCGTGCACGCGGCCCTGACCCTGTTCACCGACGGGCCCACCGGCATGACCGGCAACGACGACCTCGGCACCATGTCCGCCTGGAACGTGCTGTCCTCCATCGGGCTCTTCCCGATCCAGCCCGGGTACGACACCTGGGGCCTGTCCACCCCGGTCTTCGACCGCGTCGACCTCGCCCTGGACCGCCGCTACTGGCCGAGCGGCGGGCTCACCGTCACCGCGCCCGGCACCTCGGCGGCCGACCGCTACGTCCAGGGCGTGCGCACCGACGGCGCGGCGCACGGGCGGACGTATCTGACGACGCGTGCGCTGCGTTCCCTGCGCTCGCTGGCGTTCACGGTCGGCCCGCGCCCGTCGGAGTGGGGTACGTCACCCGAGGCGGCACCACCGGTACTGAAGTGACCTCAGCGTCTCCCGAGTCCCGCCTCCTTCCGAGAGGCGGGACTTTATCTGTTGTTAACTGTGCGTAGCTTGATCGTACTTGACCGTAATCGATTGTCGGGGATTGACTGCTGTCCCCTCCTTCCGTCGACGCGCGGAGCACGCCCGTGACTTCCGATCTGCTCGCCCCCCTGGACCTCGCCTTCTGGAACATGGAGTCCGACCGGCACCCGATGCATCTGGGCGCCCTCGGTGTCTTCGCCGCGCACTCGCCCACCGCGGGCGCCCACGCCGCCGACCTGCTCGCCACCCGTGCCGCCGCCGTCCCCGGGCTCCGGCTGCGCATCCGGGACGTATGGCAACCGCTCGCCTTCGGCGGTGCCGCCCGCGAACCCGCCCCGGACTTCGACCCGCTCGACCACGTACGGCTGCACGCCCCGGCCGCCGACTTCCACGCCGCCGCCGGACGGCTGATGGAGCGTCCGCTGGAGCGCGGCCGGCCGCCCTGGGAGGCACACGTCCTGCCCGGCGAGAACGGGGTCTCCTTCGCCGTGCTCTTCAAGTTCCACCACGCCCTCGCCGACGGGCTGCGCGCGCTGCGGCTCGCCGCGGGCGTCCTCGACCCCATGGACGTGCCCGAACGGGCACCACGCGCGGCCGAGCCCGCGCCGCGCGGACCGCTGTCGGACGTGCGCAGACTGCCCGGCATGCTCCCGGGCCTGGTCCGAGGCGCCCTGTCCGACATGGGCCGGGCCGTGGACATCGGCGCCTCCCTCGCCGTGTCCACCCTGCGGATGCGCCCCGCCTCCGCGCTCGCCGCACCGGCCAGCGGCACCCGCCGTACCGCCGGGGTCGTCCTGGACATCGACGAGGTCCAACGGGTGCGCAAGACGGCCGGTGGCACCGTCAACGACGTCCTCATCGCGGTCGTCGCCGGTGCGCTGCGCCGCTGGCTCGATGAACGCGGCGACGACTGCGCGGCCGTCGCGCCGCGTGCCCTGATCCCGGTCTCCCGGCGCCGCCCGCGGACCGCGCAGCCACCCGGCAACCGGCTTTCCGGCTATCTGATACGGCTTCCCGTGGACGAGCCGGACCCGCTCGGCCGGCTCGCCGCGGTGCGCACCGCGATGGTCCGCAACAAGGACGCGGGCCCCGACCGGGGGGCCGGTGCCGTCGCGCTGCTCGCCGACCACGTGCCGGCCCTCGGCCACCGGCTCGGCGGTCCGCTGGTCGGGCAGGCCGCGCGGCTGTGGTTCGACATCCTGGTGACGAGCGTGCCGCTGCCCGGGGTGGGGCTGCGGCTGGGCGGGCAGGAGCTGACCGAGGTCTACCCGCTGGCCCCGCTTGCGCCCGGCCAGTCGCTGGCGGTCGCCGTCTCCACGTACCGCGGGCGTGTGCACTACGGGCTGGTCGCCGACGCGGCGGCGGTGCCGGACCTCGACCGGTTCGCGCACGCGGTGACGGCCGAGGTGGCGGCGCTGCTGGCGGTGTGCGACCGCTGACGGAGCCCGGGGCCCGGCCTTCGCGCCGGACCCCGCGGCCCCGTCCGCCGTGCCGGTTCGTACGCCGCTTCCACCACCGGGCGGTCGGCGACCTCACCCTCGCCTGCGAGGGCCTCGACACGGCCGCCGAGCCCGGCCTCGCCCGCACCGTCCATACCGCCGAACCCGGTTCGGCCCCCGCGGCGGGCCTGTGCCCGCTCGCCTTCCGGGCCGCCGCCCGCGAGGCCGTCGAACCGCCCCCGGCCGCCGAGCGCGCGGGGTGGAATCCGTGCCTGATCCGCACCGGTTTTGGTTCCGGGCCCGGCGCTCCGTAAAATTTCGCCGTTCGAATGCGGGCGCGAGTCGGAGCGCTGCGCGGATCAGGGAAACGGCAGCGCGATGACGGTGACAGAAGACGGCTCCATGGCCACGGACTCCATGGCCACGGACGAGGCCGCCCACGGCCCGGGCATCGACCCGGAGCGCCTGGCCGTCTGCCTCGGCGTGCTGGAGGAGCTGGACCGGCTCGACGTGGACCACCCCGACGCGATCCTCGTGCGCAGGGCCACCTCGCACATCTACCGCACGGTCAAGCAGCGCCGCCGGCAGGAGCGCCGGGCCGCCAAGACCGCCCACGACCGCGCCGTCACCGAGGCCACGGCCACCGGTTCCGCCGAGCGCATCGACGACGAGACCGAGGGCATCCTGCCCTCCTCCAAGGTGGAGCCCGGCCGGATCGCGGGGATACTCCAGCGCCCGCGCTCCTGCTATACCTGCAAGTCCCGCTACGTCGAGGTCGACTACTTCTACCACCAGCTCTGTCCGAAGTGCGCCGAGCTGAACCGGGCCAAGCGGGACGCCCGCGCCGACCTCACCGGCAAGCGCGCCCTGCTCACCGGCGGCCGGGCCAAGATCGGCATGTACATCGCGCTGCGGCTGCTGCGCGACGGCGCGCACACGACGATCACCACCCGGTTCCCCAAGGACGCCATCCGCCGCTTCAAGGCGATGGAGGACTCCGCGGACTGGCTGCACCGCCTGGAGGTCGTCGGCATCGACCTGCGCGACCCGGCGCAGGCGGTGGCCCTGGCCGAGCAGGTCGCCGAGGCGGGCCCGCTGGACATCCTGATCAACAACGCGACGCAGACCGTGCGCCGCTTGCCCTCGGCGTACGCCGCCCTGGTCGACGGCGAGAACGCTCCGCTGCCCGCGGGTGAACTCCCCGCGCACCACGTCATCGGCGCCTTCAACTCGGGAGCCGTGGACGGCATCGCCGCGCTGCCCATCGGTACCAGCGGCCTGGAGGCGCAGAAGGTCGCCGACCTGGCGCTCGTCGCGGGCAACGCCAGCGTCGCCCGGCACCTGGACGGCACGGCCATCGACGCCGGCGGCCTGGTGCCGGACGTGGTGGACACCAACACCTGGGTGCAGAGCATCGAGCAGATCTCCCCGGTGGAGCTGCTGGAGACCCAGCTGTGCAACTACACGGCGCCCTTCATCCTGATCAGCAAGCTGCGCCCGGCCATGGCCGAGGCCGCCCGGAAGGCGGCGCGGGGACGGTCGTACGTCGTCAACGTCTCCGCGATGGAGGGGGTGTTCAGCCGCGGCTACAAGGGCGCGGGGCACCCGAACACCAACGCCGCCAAGGCGGCCATGAACATGGTCACGCGGACCAGCGCGCAGGAGATGTTCGACACCGACGGCATCCTGATGACGTCCGTCGACACCGGCTGGATCACCGACGAGCGCCCGCACTACGACAAGCTGCGCCTGGCCGAGGCCGGCTTCCACGCGCCCCTCGACCTGGTCGACGGCGCGGCCCGCGTCTACGACCCGATCGTGCGCGGCGAGGAGGGCGAGGACGTGTACGGCGTCTTCCTGAAGGACTACGCGCCCGGCAAGTGGTGACGGGTCACTGAGCCCCGGAGGCTCCGGAGGGCCGCTCCCCGAGCAGCGGCCGCACCGCCGCCGCGGCGGTCGGGGAGCGGCCCGCCGCGTCGCCGGGGGAGAGTGCCGGGCCGACATCGGCTGGGCCGAACGGGTGAAGTGCGGCACCGATTCGGCGAGGCGATTTGTTATGAACAGCTGCATATTGAGGGGGTATGGGTCACGCATCGGGGCCGGATAGTTACCCCTTGTTTGCACTCCCTATCGAGCGGAGGCCCGCTCATTTGGTTAATCTGGGAGGGACGGGCAGTAAAAAGGGTCCCACCCACACCCATGTCCGTCCTGGGGGCGAGCCGGAGCACATCGGCCCGCTCCGACCAGAGGTACCCGGCGCCACCGCGTCCGAACTGGCCTTTCATCCAGACCCGAACGGGCGGTGAGCACCGGAACACAGCGGTCCGGTACGCCCCCGAGGGGATCCGACACACAAGGAGTGCGCGGTGACACCGGAGAAGACGAATCGCGAGCAGCGCCCCGAAGAGCCGCAGCGCCCGGCCCGGCGGCCCGGGGAACTCGGCAGTCTCGACGTGTGGGCCCGGTCCGCCCCCATCCGTCTCGCGGGCTACGAGGACGACCTCGCCGAGCCCCACATCCTGCCCAGCGTGGACTGACCCGCCGCGATCGCCGCGGCGCATGGGCGACGCCTCCGGTGCCCGATCGCCCGGGGCCGGGCCGTCTCAGTCGCCCAGCGGCGCCGTACGCCGCCACGGCAGCGACGCCTCCAGTTCCCGCGCCAGCTCCAGCAGAGCGGCCTCCGTGCCGGGGCGGCCCGCGAGCTGGACGGCGCAGGGGGCGCCCGACGGGAGGGTGGACAGGGGGACGGACATGGCCGGCCAGCCGGTGAGGTTCCAGGGCGGGGTGAACGGGGAGTAGGCGCTGTTCACGACGACGTTGCGCAGCCAGCCGCGTTGGTGCCAAGGCCCGGCGGCGGGGGAGCGGCGGGCCAGGGCCGGGGTGAGCAGCACATCGTGTTCGGTGAGGAAGGGCAGGAGCCGGGCGCGCAGGCGGTCGCGTTCGGCGCCCGTGCGCACCGAGCGGACGAAGCGCCTGCCCACCGCCGCGTGCGTGCGGGTGCGCCGGGCCAGCCGGGCCGGGTCCAGGCCCTCGGCGTCCACCGCCGTGCCCGCCGTCCAGTGCCGCAGCGCGGTCAGGCCCAGCGTCACGGGGTACGGCGGCTCCGCCCGGCGCACCCGGTGACCGGCCCGCGCCAGCGCCCCGGCCGCCTGCCGCACCGCGTCCGCGTAGGGGCGGCTCGGCCCCGGGCCGCGGAGCGGATTGCGCAGGGACACGGCGATCGTCCGCCGCGCCGGTTCCGTCGCGGCGGGGAACTCCGTGTCCGCCAGCACGCCGAGCATCAGTCGCAGGTCCTCGACGGTGGTGGCCAGCGGGCCGTTCTCCGACATGCCGAACCAGTCCCCGTCGCCGATCCCCGCGGGCACCACCCCGAGCCCCGGCTTCAGCGTCACCAGGCCGCAGTTCGCCGCCGGGATGCGCAGCGACCCCATGCCGTCGTTGCCGAGCGCGATCGGCACGAACCCGGCGGCCACGGCGGCGGCGCTGCCCCCGGACGAGCCGCCCGCGCTGCGCGTGGTGTCCCAAGGGTTGCGCGAAGTGCCGAACACGCCCTCCGTCGTACCGAAGACGCACAGCTCGGGGACGTTGGTGAGGCCCACGACCACCGCGCCCGCCGCCCGCAGCCGGGCCACCGTGACATGGTCCTCGTCCGCCGGGACGTCCGGGGTCGCGGCCGAGCCGTCGCGGTGGGACTCGCCGCGCACCGCCAGGTTGTCCTTCACCGCCACCGGCACGCCCGCGAGCGGCAGCCCGGCCAGGTCGGCGCGGGACGCCACCTCGTCCGCCTCGGCGAGCGCCGCCGCCCCGCGCACCGTGCGGAACGCCCCGATCCGCCCGTCGTGCCGGTCGATCCGCGCCAGGTGCTCCGCCACCACCTCCCGGGGGGTCACCCGCTTCTCCCGCACGGCGGCGGCGATCTCGGCGGCGCTCCGCCCGGCCCAGTTCCCCACGGCACTCCTCGTTCAGTCTTCGGTTACTCGCCGGTGCGCGACAGGACGCAGGAAGAACTGTGCCCCGTCGAAGCCGGTACGTCGAGGATCCGGCGGGCCCTCCGGAGGAACGCGTTCCTCAGCGAGTCCGATCCGTGCCGTCAGGAACGCCGGAGCGGCCGGCGGGGGGCCGCCGCCGTCCGGCAAGGGGGCCGCCCAGGAAGAAGCGGCCCCACTACGCCCTCCGCTCCGCCCCGGCCAGCCGGGTCGGGGGCAGGTACTCGCGCACGTACGTCCGCTCCCAGCACGCGCCCGTCTCCCGCAACTGACGCCAGGTGGTGTAGCGGTAGCGGAAGAGCCGGGCGCGGACGAAGCGGGGCGGGGTGCCCGGCGGGAAGGGGGAGCGGCGCAGCAGCCGCAGCGTCGCTCGGTCGTTCTCCAGGAGCCGCTCCACCAGGCCGCCGAACCAGTCGCCGGCGTACGCGGGCGACAGCGCGGCGAACCACATCAGCCAGTCCAGGCGCAGATGGTACGGCGCGAACTGGCGCGGCCAGTGCCGCAGCCGGCCCGGCTTGCCCTTGAACTCGTACTCCCGCCAGTCCGAGTCCTCCCGCGCCACCTCGTCCAGCGTGCCCTCGACCACCACCTCGTAGCGCACCCGGCTGACGCTGCCGAACGCACCGTAGGTGTTGACCAGGTGCAGCGGGTCGAAGGAGCGGTTCATCACCTGGCGCCGGGAGACCATGTTCACCACCGGGCGGTAGCTGAGGAACAGCAGCAGCGCGGCGAGCACGAGCACCACGACCTCGTACCACAGGGGTGCCGCCGGCGCCGGGGGTGCCGTCGCCGGGAGCCGCAGCGCGGACACCGCCAGCACGATGGTGATCCAGTTCAGCCAGGAGAAGTTGCCCGACAGGACCAGCCACAGCTGGGTGACGATCATCAGCGCGGCGGCGGCCGAGGCGATCGGCTGGGGGGTGAACAGCAGGAAGGGAACCACGAGTTGGGTGACGTGGTTGGCGGCCACCTCCACCCGGTGCAACGGCTTGGGCAGATGGTGGAAGAACCAGCTCAGCGGGCCCGGCATCGGCTGCGTCTCGTGGTGGTAGTCCAGGCAGGTCAGCTTGCGCCAGCACGCGTCGCCGCGCAGCTTGATCAGTCCGGCGCCGAACTCGACCCGGAACAGGATCCAGCGCAGCAGGAACAGCACCACCACCGGCGGCGCCACCTCGTCGTTGCCGAGGAACGCGGCCAGGAAGCCGGTTTCCAGCAGCAGTGACTCCCAGCCGAACGCGTACCAGGTCTGCCCCACGTTCACGATCGACAGGTACAGCGCCCACGGCACCAGCCACAGCACGATGCCCGCCCACAGCGGCAGCAGCGAGTCCGCCCCCGCGAGCAGCGCCGCCGACACCGCGCAGCCCGCCCACGCCACGGCCGCGAAGAACCGGTCGGAGTAGTGCAGCTGGAACAGGCTCGGCGCCCGCCGGAAGGGCATCCGCGCCACGTACCGGGGGACCGGCAGCATGCCCCGCTCGCCCAGCAGCGCGCGGAACTGGAGGGCGGCCGTCAGGAACGCCACGAGGTACACGGCGGCCAGGGCCCGTTGCAGGACCAGTCGGCTCAGCCAGTAGTCGGGTGCGGTGAACCAGTCCACGACCGCCTCGTCTCCCTCGCGCCGATCCCCCCGAGTTGCCAGCCAAAAGGATGCGATGCAAACAATAGGGGTAATTCACCCACAGTGATGCGGAGTGCACGGTGCGCATACCCACGGGATCTCTGGCCATGGCCTGCGTGCTGCTGTCGGTGGCGCTGCTCCTCACGGGGTGTGCGGGCGCCGCCGTCAAAGAGGCCCAGCTGGGCGAGGAGGTCTTCCTCCAGCCCGCCATGGAACAGGGGCCCGACCCCTTCACCGAGTCCACGGCGGCCGTCCCCACCGGCAGCGGCGTCCCCCGGGCGGCCGGCACCGGCCGCACGGCCGATGTCAGCGCCCCGCCCGCCGGACTCGCCGTCGCCCCGCTGGCGGCGGCACACGCCCTGTCCGGCGGCACCCCCGGGCTCTACAGCGGCAGCGTCCGCGTCACCGTCTGCGACGTCGAACGACAGATCGGCCGGCTGACCGCGGACCCGGCGCGGGGCGAGGCCTTCGCCCGTGCGGCCGGTGTCTCCCGCTCCGCCCTGCCCGGCTATCTGCGCGCCCTCACCCCGGTGCTGCTGCGCGCCGACACCCGGGTCACCAACCACGGCTACCGCGACGGAGAGGCGGCCGGATACCAGGCCGTGCTCCAGGCCGGCACCGCCGTCCTGGTCGACGACCGGGGCCTGCCCCGGGTGCGATGCGCCTGCGGCAATCCGCTGCGGCCGCCCGAGGAGGCGCGCGGCGGCGTGGGCGCCCGTGGCACCGCCTGGTCCGGCTACCGGCCCAACCAGGTGATCGTGGTGACCCCGGCGCCCCAGGCGGTCAGCAGCCTCACGCTGCTCGACGCCCGCACGAACAGCTGGATCGAACGCCGGCTCGGCCTCGACGTCGCCCACGACCAACTCGTGGCACCGCCGATCCTGGCCAACACCGCGCCCCCCGACCCCGGGCTCACCGGCTTCCCCCATCCCAGCCGGCCCGACACCGGCACGCCCCGGGCCCAGCAGAGCCGGCCCGGTACGGCGGCGGGGCAGGTCGGGGGCGCGGTGATCGGCGCGGGGCGCGAGGCGGCGGACCGCGCGCCCGAGACGGGCACCCGTGCGGACGAACCCGGCCACACGAGAGTGCGGGACGGGGACCGGGGGGCGCGTACGGGGCAGCGCGCCACCGAGGACCGCCGTGACGGGGAGCGTGGTGCCGGGGACCGTGACGCCGGAAGCCGCCGAGCCGTGGCCGCCGACGCTGTGGACCGTCGTGGCGGGGACCGTGACGCCGGGGAACGCGGTGCCCCGGGAGTCGATGCCGTGGACCGGCGCGGTCGGGACTCCGGCGCCGGGGACCGTACCGCCGGGGGCCGTGGCGCCGCGAAACCCGGCGCCGCGACCCCTGGTGCCACGAAGCCCGGGGTCGGCGAAGGGCACCGTAACGCTCCCGCCGCCGACGGCCACGGCACTCCCACTCCCACCGCCGACGGCCAGGGCGCTGCGCCGGCGGGGGAGCGGGGGACCCGCGATCCCGGCCCCCGCGGCATCCCCACGGCCGTCGACCGGGCCGTCCCCGCGCCCGACCCGACCGGCGCCCCCACGCCCACCGTCGCACCGCCGCCCGGCGGCGCCCCCACCCCGACCATCGCTCCGTCGAACGGCGGCACCCCCACCGCCGCGTTGACCGGCGCTTCCACGCCCACCGGCTCCCCGAGCGCCTCTTCGGCGCGCCGCACCCAGCCGCCAGCCGCCAGGGCCCTCCCGCCGGCACCGTCGGCGAGCCCGTCACCGTCGGCCGCCGCCCCGAACACCCCGGCCCAGACCTCCCCCTCCGCCACGCCCTCTTCCGTCGCCCCGCCGCCCCCCTCGGCACCGGCGCCCACTCCCACCCAGCCCCTTCTCGACCCCTTCGCCCACCCTCCGGGCCTCTCCCTCTACGACCCGCCCCGGACCGGTGCCCTGAACGTCCCGCAGGACCTCGACGAGATCGCCCCGCCCGGCGCCGCCGGTGCCACCGGCACGCCCGGTCCGGGCGACGGCACCGGGCGGGCCCCCGAAAACACGCCCGGGACCGGCGCCGTCCCGGACCCGGCCCCCAGTGCCCCGGTCGACCAGACCGGCAGGTGAACCGCGCACCGGGCGGGCCCCCGGGACCGGGTCGAAGAATCCGGCGAATCCTGGCAAGGTGGCTCCATGGCTGATCGGGCAGCGAGTGCCCTGTCACTCCCGGAGGACTGGCCCGCCCACCCGGACCCGATCCTGGCGCTCAACCACATGGGCACCTTCGACTGGGACCTGGACGAGGGCGTGATCCACATGGACGCCCAGGCGCACCAGGTGTTCGACCTGCTCCCCGAGGAGTTCGACGGGCGCTTCGAGTCCCTGAGCGCCCGGGTGCCGCAGCCGGAGGCGGCCCGGCTGGACGCGCTGGTCGCCCGGGCCGTCAAGGAGGGCGCCGAGAACTACGGCGCCTACTTCCGCATCCGCCGCCGCGACGGCACCCCCCGCTGGACCCACACCCAGGGCTACATCCGCCGGGACGAGTCCGGCCGCGCCCGCCGCGTCGTCGGCATCGTCCGCGACGCCACCGGGGAGCTGGCCGAGGGCGAGGCCCGCACGCTGCGCGCCGCCCAGGACGAGGCCTTCCGCCAGCAGACCAGCATCGTCCAGGTCGTCTCCGCGGCCCTCGCCCACGCCCGCACCGTGCAGGACGTCATCGAGATCCTCAAGGACACCCACGGCATCCGCCGGCTGGGCGCGGCCAGCTTCGTGATGGGCCTGGTGGAGGCCGGGCGGATCCGGCTCGTCGCCGAGGCGCCGGCCGGCAGCTTCGTGCCCGCCAGCCAGGTCAACCGCATCGACGAGCCGTACCCCATGAGCGAGGTGGTGCGGACGCTGAGGCCGCGGTTCGTCGAGACCCCGGAGGAGTTCGCGGAGCAGTACCCCCTGCTGTGGTCGCAGATCACCCATCTGCGGATCGCCTCGGCCGCCTATCTGCCGCTGATCGCCCAGGGCCGCCCGATCGGCGCGATGGGCCTGCTCTACAGCCTCCGGCGCGGCTTCTCCGAGGAGGAGCGCGCCGTGCTCGTGGCGCTCGGCAGCAGCATCGCGCAGAGCCTGCAACGGGCCATGCTCTACGAGCAGCAGAAGGACCTCGCCCAGGGCCTCCAGCAGGCCATGCTGCCGCGCACCATCCCGCACGTGCCGGGCGCCGACATCGCCGTGCGCTACCGGGCGGCCGCCCTGGGCCGGGACATCGGCGGCGACTGGTACGACGTGATCCCGCTGCCCGGCGGCCGGGTCGGCGCGGTCATCGGCGACGTCCAGGGCCATGACACGCATGCGGCGGCCGTGATGGGCCAGCTGCGGATCGTGCTGCGCGCCTACGCCGCGGAGGGGCACGCCCCGGCCACCGTGATGGCCCGCGCCTCCCAGTTCCTGCGCGAGCTGGACACCGGCCGCTTCGCCACCTGTCTGTACGCCGACGCGGACCTGACGACCGGAGTGGTCCAGGTGGTCCGCGCCGGGCACATCGACCCGCTGGTGCGCGACGCGGACGGCTGCCGGCGTGTCCCGGTCGAGGGCGGGCTGCCGCTCGGGCTTTCCGCCGAGTTCGGCGGGCTGGACTACCCCGTCGCCACCCTCGAACTGGACCCGGGCGACACCCTGTTGCTGTGCACCGACGGGCTGGTCGAGCAGCCGGGCTCCGACCTGGACGACGGCATCCGGAGCCTGGCGGATCGGGTGCGCACCGGCCCGGAGGAGGTGTCCGACCTCGCGGACCTGCTGATCCGGCTGGCCGAGGAGCGCGGTGGCGACGACGACGTGGCCCTGCTCCTGCTGCACCGCCGGGTCCCGGAGACGACACGCCCCCCGGGCCGGCTCCAGCAGCATGTGGCGCCCGGTGATCCGGAGGCCCTCACCCAGGCCCGGCACATGATCCGGGCCGCGGCCCGCGCCTGGGGCGACGAAGAGCGCGCCGACGAGGTGGAGCTGGCCGCGGACGAGCTGATCACCAACGTCCTGGTGCACACCGAGGGCGCCGCGATCGTCACCCTGCGGTCCCCCGTCGGGGGCGAGCGCAGGCTGCGGATCGAGGTGGAGGACTCCTCCAGCGCCCTGCCCCGGCGCCGGGACGCCAGGGAGGACGGTGTCTCGGGGCGCGGCCTGCTGCTCGTGGACCGGCTCGCGGACGCCTGGGGCGTGGAGGCGCGTGGCGGCGGCAAGGCGGTGTGGTGCGAGTTCCGGGCGGGCACGGACCGCGGCGGGCCGGACGGGTGAGCCGGGAGGCGTTGTCGGTGCCGGGTGGCACTCTGGACGTATGCCGGAACTGCCCGAGGTCGAAGCGCTGACGGACTTCCTCACCGAGCACCTGGTCGGCCACCGGGTGGCGCGGGTGCTGCCCGTCGCCGTCAGCGTGCTGAAGACGTACGACCCGCCCGTCACCGCCCTGGAGGGCGCCCGGGTCACCGCCGTGCGCCGGCACGGCAAGTTCCTCGACCTGACGGCCGACAGCGGGCCGCACCTGGTGGTCCACCTGGCCCGCGCGGGCTGGTTGCAGTGGAGGGACCGGCTGCCGGACGGGCCGCCCAAGCCGGGCAAGGGCCCGCTCGCGCTGCGCGTGGCGCTGGAGAGCGGCGAGGGCTTCGACCTCACCGAGGCCGGCACGCAGAAGCGGCTCGCGGTGTACGTGGTGCGCGATCCGGCGCAGGTGCCGGGCATCGCCCGCCTCGGCCCGGACCCGCTCGCCGCGGACTTCGGGGAGGACCGCCTCGCCGCCCTGCTGAAGGCGGAGCGCCGGCAGCTCAAGGGCGCCCTGCGGGACCAGTCCCTGATCGCCGGGATCGGCAACGCCTACAGCGACGAGATCCTGCACGCGGCGAAGATGTCCCCGTTCAAGCTCGCCGCCTCCCTCACCCCGCAGGAGACCCACCAGCTCTACGAGGCGTTGCGCGGCACCCTCGCCGAGGCGGTCGAGCGCTCCCGGGGCGTGGCCGCCGGCCGGCTGAAGTCCGAGAAGAAGAGCGGCCTCCGGGTGCACGGCCGCACCGGCGAGCCCTGCCCGGTGTGCGGCGACACCATCCGCGAGGTCTCCTTCAGCGACTCCTCGCTCCAGTACTGCCCCACCTGCCAGACGGGCGGCAAGCCGCTCGCCGACCGCAGACTCTCCCGGCTGCTGAAGTAGGGCGCCCGCCGCCGTCAGAACAGGTGGATCGCCAGGTGCCCGAGCGGCAGGCCCAGCTGCCAGGCGGGCGTCCACACCTGGGGGCCGTCGTCCTCGCCGGCCGGGGCGCCGCCGCCCGGCACCGCGTCCAGGTCGGGCGCCAGCAGTTCGGTCTCCTCCAGCCAGCGCCAGGCGTCCTGGGCGAGCGCCAGATCGGCCGAGGGCGCCCCTCCCGCCCGCTGGGTCAGCTCGGCCATCCGGGCGCGCACCCACTGCGGCCACGGATGGTCGCAGGCCGTCAGCGACAGCCAGTTGTCCAGCTGGGAGACGACCCGGATGCCGGAGAGTTCCCCGTCGGTGTCGGACAGGAAGACGGTCAGCGCGAGCGCGTCCCGGCCGGCCCGGAACTCGAAGGACGTCGGCGGCATCAGATCGCCGGTGCGCAGCAGTTCGTCGGCGATGTACTCGGCGTACAGCCACGCCATGGGGACGTCCAGTTCACCGCCGCCGGTGCCGTCCGTGCCGGCGCCGTTCTCGTGTCCTCTGTGCGGCATTCCCTTCCTGCCCTTCCTCCGGTGCGTGCGCGTCGCCCGGTCCCCGGGGACGCGCCCCGCCCGGAACGCGGATGGGGACAGCCCATTGCCCCAAGGGGGGCCACAGCAAGGCGCTTTGCCGAGGTTTGACCTGGCCCCCGGTTTCGCCGCACGTCCGGTGCCTCACCGTACCGGGTGCGGCGCGGGGTGTGCGCGCCGCTCGCGTCCCACCGGCCCCGTGGGAGCACACGAGGGCAAGGACGTCACGGTGGTGCGACGTGAGTGTCTTCACAGTCCCACCGGATGGGTCGATGAGAGGACCCGGACCATTTGGTCGGAGAGTCGGCTTCCTCCCCATGGGCCCGTCACGGCAATGTCGGTAAATACGACATGCGCACTGACATATCGACGTGCTGACGCACTGACGTAGATCCCGAGGTGTGAGCTGATGATCGGACGCAGACACCAGGTGGCCCTGGCCCTGACCGCCGTCCTCGCGACCGCGGCCGCCTGTGCCGACCACATCCGCCACGATTCCGCCGCCCGCGACGGCGCGCCCGGACCGCCGGCCGCCGCCCGCGGCTTCACCCTGGTCGCCACCGGTGACGTCCTGACGGACGCCGCCGTCCTCGACCGCGCCTCCTACGACGCCGGGGCATCCGCCGGCGCGGACTCCGGCGGCTACGACTTCCGGCCCATGCTCGCCGACGTCGAACCCCTGGTCAGCGGCGCCGACCTGGCACTGTGTCACCTGGAGAACGGCTACGGCGACACCGCCCCGCTGTCCCCGCCGCAGCTCGCCCGGGACCTCGCCCAGACCGGTTACGACGGCTGTGCCACCGCCTCCGAGCACGCCCTGGACGACGGTGCCGAGGGCGTCCGGCGCACCCTGGGCGCCCTGGACGAGGCGGGCCTGGACCACGCGGGCACCGCCCGTAGCGCGGACGAGGCCCGCTATGTGTCCCTCCACCGGGCCGGATCGGCCAAGGTCGCGCAGCTGTCGTACACCTTCGACACCGAGCAGCCACTGCCCGCCGGGCAGCCCTGGGCGCTCCGGCCGATCGACGCCGGCCGGATCACCGCCGACGCCCGCGCCGCCCGGCGGGCCGGCGCCGACGTGGTGGTCCTCTCCCTGCACTGGGGCACCGACCGCGACGACGCCCCGACGGCGGCGCAGACCGACCTCGCCCGCCGGCTCACCGCCTCCGCGGACGGCGGACGCCCCGACATCGACCTGATCCTCGGCAGCCACACCCACGTCCCGCAGCCGTACGAGAAGGTCAACGGCACCTGGGTGGTCTACGGCCTGGGCGACCAGATCTCCGGACGGGCGGACGACGGCCACGGCGCCCGCGACCCGCGCGCCGACGAGTCCACCCTCGCCCGCTTCACCTTCGCCCCGCCCGCCCGGCCGGGCGGCCGCTGGCAGGTCACGCGCGCCGAGTTCGTCCCCCAGCTGTACGACCTCGACGCCGGCCGTGTGGTCGACGTCGCCCGGGCCGTCGAGGGCGGCGCCGACCTCGCCGGGGTGCGCGACCGGATCCGGGAGGTGGTGCTCAGCCGGGGCGCCGCCAAGGACGGCCTGGTGATGGGGGAGTGATCACCCGGGCCGCCGCTCGGCCAGCGCGGAACGCTTGTACGAGTAGCCGAAGTAGACCGCGCAGCCGATCAGGAACCACACCGCGAACCGCACCCACGTCTGCCACTGGAGGAACGTGATCAGCCAGAGCGAGAAGAGCACGCCCAGCGCGGGCACGAACGGCACCGCCGGGGTGCGGAAGGTGCGGGGCAGGTCGGGGCGCCGGTAGCGCAGCACGATCACCGCCGTGCAGACCACCACGAACGCCAGCAGGATGCCGATGTTGGTCAGCTCGGCCGCCTCGCCGATCGGCAGGAACCCGGCGATCAGCGCCGAGGCCGCCCCGACGATCCAGGTCACCCGGGTCGGCACGTGCCGCGTCGGGTGCGTCTTGGCGAACCACCTGGGCAGCAGACCGTCCCGGGACATGGAGAACCACACCCGGGTCACCCCCAGCATGAAGGTGAACATCACCGTGAGGATGCCGATGATGGCGCCCACCGCGATCACGTTCGCGAGCCCGTTCAGGCCCACCGACTTGAACGCCGTGGAGAACCCGCTCTCCTTGTCGATGTGCCGGTAGTTCTGCATGCCCGTCAGCACCAGGCAGGCCGCCACGTACAGCACCATCGCGATCACCAGCGAGTAGATGATCGCCTTCGGCATGTGCCGCTGCGCGTCCTTGGACTCCTCGGCCGCCGTCGACATGGCGTCGTAGCCGAACACCGCGAAGAACACCGTCGCCGCGCCCGTGAAGGCCCCGCCGACGCCGTAGGGGAAGAACGGGTGGTAGTTCGCCGTGTCGATGTGGAAGAAGCCCACCCCGATCACCAGCAGCACCACCAGCACCTTCACCGCGACCACCAGCGTCTCGAAGCGGGCCGCGCTGCGGATGCCCAGGGTGAGCAGCCAGGCGATCAGCAGGCAGAGCACCACCGCGAACAGGTCCACCCGGTGCCCGGAGCCGGTGCCGGGCGCGCCCATCATCCAGTGCGGCAGCTTCGCCCCCATCTGTTCGACGAGGAAGCCGAAGTAGCCGGAGATGCCGATCGCGACGACCGCCACGATCGCCGTGTA
Organism: Streptomyces sp. SCPE 10; assembly: GCF_051980735.1. Classification (NCBI taxonomy): domain Bacteria; kingdom Bacillati; phylum Actinomycetota; class Actinomycetes; order Kitasatosporales; family Streptomycetaceae; genus Streptomyces; species Streptomyces sp. SCPE 10. The sequence continues at coordinate 6,981,355 of NZ_CP197069.1, forward strand.
CTCGAGCAGCAGGTCCCAGCCGATGAACCAGCCCGCGAACTCGCCGAGCACCGCGTAGCCGTAGGTGTACGCCGAGCCCGCCTTCGGGATCAGCCCCGCGAACTCGGCGTAGGACAGTGCCGCGCACGCGCTCGCCGCGCCCGCGATCAGGAAGGACACCAGCACCGCGGGGCCGGCCGTGCCGTTGGCCACCGTGCCGGCGAGCGTGAAGATCCCGGCACCGATGATGCCGCCGACGCCGATCGCGGTGAGCTGCCACAGCCCGAGCGACCGTTCCAGCCGGGGCCCCTGGCCCGCCTCCGTCTCCTCGATGTGCTCGATGGGTTTGCGGCGGAGAATCCCCTCACCCGCGCGGAGCTTGGCCATGCGCCTCACCTCTTCGCCGAAGGCAAACGGCTGACGCCGGTTCATGATGGCTCAGGGCCGCGCCGCAGGGAAGGAGCCACGCACGGCCCAGGCGGGGGTCCACGGGCGGGACGACGGGCGGTCCGCGGGCCGGGCGGCGAGATGGGCGCGCAGCACGGCCAGGCCCGGGTGCGCGTTGGCCGCGCTCCACACCAGGGAGTGCGGGTAGACCGGTGTCGGATCGGTGAGCGGGATCCGCCGCAGATCGTGCCCGGCGGGCCAGACCAGCCGGATGCCCTCGGCGACGAGGGTGGCGAGCGTGGCGGAGTCCGCGACCGTGTCGAGCAGCGCCTCCGAGCCGAAGTCGGGGCCCACCGAGTCGATGGTCAGCCCGAACTCGGCCGCCAGCGCCTCGTAGTAGGCGGCCCACTCGGTGCCGGCCACCAGGCCCGGCATCCAGATCCGGTGCCCGGCCAGTTCCGCCGGTCGCACCGAGCGGGCCCCGGCCAGGGGATGCGCGGGACCGGTCAGCAGTTGCACGGCCTCGTCGTAGACCCGCGCCGCCCGCAGGCCCTCGGGCAGCCGGGGGCCGACCGCGCGGAACGTCGCGTCGATGGTGCCCGAGCGCACGGCGGCGACGGCCGTGTCCGCGTCGAAGAGGGTCACCACGTCCAGGGCCGTCTCCGGGTGCACCCGGTGGAAGTCGCGCAGCAGGCCCGCCGGACCGAGCCGGGCCCCGACCACGTCCACGCGCAGCGCCCGCCGGCCCGGCCGTACGGAGGCGGCGGCCCGCTCCTCGGCCAGCAGCAGCTCACGGGCGTGCGGCAGGAACGCCTGCCCGTCGATGGTCGGCTCCGCCCCGCGCGCGGTCCGCAGGAACAGCCGCACCCCCAGCTCCTTCTCCAGCGCCGCGATCCGCTTGGAGACGGCCTGCTGGGTGATGCCGAGGACGGCCGACGCCTCCTGGAACTGCCCGCTGTCCACCACGGCGACGAAGGTGCGCACGGCCTTGAGATCCACCCGGCCATCGTAGCCATCGGGCGCCCGTGTACAACCAATGGTTGTGGCCGTCGTCGTGCTGGTTGTTTGAACCGCAGGCCACCTGCTGGCTTTCATATGCCGGGTCAACGGGAGGTTGTGGATGAGGCTGGGTCGGCAGTTCGGGTGGCTGTGGGCGGCGTATTCGGTCAGTACCTTCGGCACGTGGCTCGCGTTCGACGCCTTCGCGCTGATCGCGGTCCTCGTGCTGCACGCGGGTTCGGCCCAGGTGTCGCTGCTCGCCTCGGCCGGGGTGGCCGTCGGCGCGGTGGCCGCCGTACCGCTCGGCCCCTGGATCGAGTTCCGGCGCAAACGACCCGTGATGATCACGGCCGACCTGGTGCGCGGGGCCGCGCTGCTCACCCTGCCCGCCGCCTACGCGTTCGGCGTGCTCGGCTTCGGGCAGCTCCTGGTGGTCTCGGTGATCGTCGCGGCGGCCGACATCACCTTCACCGCCGCCTCCGGCGCCCATCTCAAGGCGCTGGTGCCGTCCGACGGCCTGCTCACCGCGGCCGGCCGGTTCGAGTCCACCACCTGGACCGCCAGCGTGCTCGGCCCCCCGCTCGGCGGCGCCCTCGCCGGTCTGCTGGGACCGGTGACCACCGTGGCCGCGGACGCCGTCAGCTATCTGCTGTCCGCCCTCGGCATCCGCGCCATCGGCCGCGGCGAGACCGTCCCCGAGCGCACCGCCGCGCCGCGTGCCGGCGAACTCCTCGACGGCTGGCGGCACCTGCTCACCAACCGCGCGCTGCGCCCGCTGTTCCTCAACGTGCTCCTGGGCAACGCCCTGATCATGGCCGGCTCGCCGGTCCTGTCGGTGCTCATGCTGGGCCACCTCGGCTTCGCACCCTGGCAGTACGGGCTCGCCTTCGCCGTGCCCTGCCTCGGCGGACTGCTCGGCTCGCGGCTGGCCCGACCGCTGGCCACCCGGTACGGCAGGCGCCGGGTGCTGCTCGCCTCCGGTGCGCTGCGCGCCTGCTGGCCGATCGGGCTCGCGTTCACCGGGCCCGGCACGGCCGGACTGCTCGTGGTGATGGTCGTGGAGGCCGGGCTGATCCTGTGCTGCGCCGTCTTCAACCCGCTCGTCGTCACCGAGCGCCTGGAGCTGACCCCGAACGACCGGGTGGCCCGCATGCTGGCCGCCTGGTCCGTCACCGGGAAGGCCTGCACCGCCGCGATCACCGCGCTGTGGGGCCTGGTGGCCGCCGTCGTCGGGGCGCGCACCGCGCTGGGCCTCGCCGGGGTGCTGATGCTCGCCACCCCGCTGCTGCTGTGGCCGCTGGTGGCGGGGCGCCGTGCGGCGGCGGTCACGGAACGACCGTCACCGGCCAGCGTCCCGCCTTCACCAGCCGCACCGCCACCGACCCGATGATCCGGTGCCCGGCCTGCTCGGAGGCGCCCACCACCACCGCGTCCGCCTTCAGCTCCTCGGCCGCCGTCACCAGGCCGGTGTAGGGGTCGCCGCGGTAGGTGTGGAACTCCCAGCGCACCTCGAATATCCCCCGGACCCGCTCGGCCGCCTCGCGGATCTGCGTCACCAGGTCCTCGGCGATCTCGTCGGCGGTCTCCATCACCGGGGCGCCGAGCGCCGCCCCGGCGGCCAGCACCGGCTGCACGTACACCACGGCCAGCAGCGCGTGCTGGCGCCGGGCGAGACCGCCGGCGTACGCCGCGGCGCGCATCGACGACTCGGAGCCGTCCACCCCGACGAGGACCACCTTCGGGCCGTCCGTGCCCCGCTCGAACCGGTGCGCATGCTGCTCGTGCTGCTCGTGCTGCTCCGTCACATCTTGAGATTATCGGAACCTTTACTTCCCACCGCCTCACGGTGCGGCGGGCCTTCACCACCCCACGGCAGCCACCGCACCCGGCCGGTGCCCACCGCACCCCACGGCACGCACCGGCCCCTCCCAGCGCGCGCGTCTCCCGCCCCCTTCCTACAGTCGGAGGCATGACCGCCACCGCGGAGCCCGCCGCGCGCAGGAACGGCGCGGCGCCGACGCGCTCGCCCGGCGGGGGACGCCTCGGCCGGGTACCGAAGGCCTTCGCCGGACTGTTCGCCGGGCTCGGCGTGCTGTGCGCGGCGATCGCGCTGATCGAACCGCTGCGGCTGCTGCTGCGCCCGCTCGTGCGGGGCATCGACCTGCTGCTGGTGCCGATCAGCGCCAACCTCGCCTACGCCGTCTTCCTGTTCCTGCTGGCCGGTGCCACCGCCGCCCGCAAGAAGGTCGCCTGGTGGCTGGTCGTCGTCTATCTCGGCCTGGTCGTGGTCACCGACGCGCTCGGCGTCGCCCTCGGCCTGTACGCCCAGTCGCTGCCCTCCCTCGTCCTGTGCGGCCTGCTGCTGCTCGTGCTGATCGCGGCCAGGGGGGAGTTCTACGCCGCCTCCCGGCGCGGCGCGGTGTGGCGGGCGCTCGCCGTGCTGCTCGGCGGGCTCGCGGTCGCCGTCCTGCTCGGCTGGGGGCTCGTCCTGCTGTTCCCGGGCACCCTGCCGGCCGGCCAGCACCTGGCATGGGCCGCCGACCGGGTCTGCGGCGGCCTCGTCCCCAGCAGCTCCTTCGCCGGGCGCCCGCCCCGCGCGGTCACCTTCGTGCTCGGCCTGCTCGGCGCGCTCGCGCTGCTCAACGCCGCCGCCGCGCTGTTCCGTTCCCAGCGCCTGGAGGCCGCCCTGCACGGCGACGAGGAGGCCCGCATCCGCGCCCTGCTCAAGGCGTACGGCGCCCGCGACTCCCTCGGCTACTTCGCCACCCGCCGCGACAAGGCCGTCGTCTTCTCGCCCAGCGGCAAGGCCGCCGTCACCTACCGCGTCGAGGCCGGCGTGTGCCTCGCCAGCGGCGACCCGGTCGGCGACCCGGAGGCCTGGCCGCACGCCATCGCCGCCTGGCTGGACCTGGCCCGCCGCTACGCCTGGGCACCCGCCGTGATGGGCGCCTCCGAGGACGGCGCCCGCGCCTTCGCCCGCGCCGGACTCGGCGCCCTCCAACTCGGCGACGAGGCGATCGTGCACGTGGCCGGCTTCGACCTCGGCGGCCGGGACATGCGCGTCACCCGGCAGGCCGTGCACCGGGTCCGCCGCACCGGCGCCACCTGCCGCATCCGCCGCCACGCCCAGCTCGCCGAACGGGAGATGGAGGAGATCGTCGACAAGGCCGACGCCTGGCGCGACACCGAGACCGAGCGCGGCTTCTCCATGGCCCTGGACCGGCTCGGCGACCCCGCCGACGGCGACTGCCTGCTGGTGGAGGCGTCCGGCGAGGACGGCCGGCTGCTCGCCCTGCTCTCCTTCGTGCCCTGGGGAGCGGACGGCGTCTCCCTGGACGTGATGCGCCGCGACCGCGCCGCCCCCAACGGCGTGGTGGAGTTCATGGTCAGCGAACTGTGCGCCGCCGCGCCCAAGGTGGGCATCCGCCGGATCTCGCTCAACTTCGCCGTCTTCCGCTCCGTGTTCGAGGAGGGTGCCCGCATCGGCGCCGGCCCCGTCCTGCGGCTCTGGCGCCGGCTGCTGCTCTTCTTCTCCCGCTGGTGGCAGCTGGAGGCGCTGTACCGCTCCAACGCCAAGTACCGCCCCGAGTGGTACCCGCGGTTCATCTGCTACGGCGAGACCGCCTCCCTCGCCCGGATCGGCCTGGCCTCCGGAATCGCCGAGGGCTTCGTCCCCGTACCCTCGCTGCGCACCCTGTGGGGAAAGGGGCACCGCGGCACCGGGGCACGCCCCGCTCCCCGACGCCTCCTGCCCGCCGCGTCGTCCGACACCGAGCAGCCGAGGGCGGCCGGGCGCGCCGCCCCGGACGCGGGCCTGCCCGACCAGATCCGCGTCCGGCGCCGCACACTGCACCGGCTCCGCAAGGCCGGCACCGACCCCTACCCCGTCGGCGTCCGCGCCCCCACGCACGCCCTCGCCGACGTCCCGCCCGGCCGTCCCGGCGAACCCGGCCCGGAGATCACCGTCGCCGGCCGCCTCATGCTGGTCCGCGACTTCGGCGGCATCGTCTTCGCCGTACTGCGCGACTGGTCCGGCGACCACCAGATCGCCCTCACCCGCGACCGGTCCGGCGCCGCACTCGACCGCTTCACCGCCGACACCGACATCGGCGACCACATCAGCGTCACCGGACACAGCGGCCTCAGCGACCGGGGCGAGCCCACCGTCTTCGCCACCTCCTGGCAGCTCACCGGCAAGTGCCTGCGCCCGCTGCCCGGCAAACACCGGGGCCTGACCGACCCCGAGGCCAGGATCCGCCGACGCCACCTCGATCTGATCACCAGGCCCGACGCCCGCGCCGTGCTGCGCGCCCGCTCCGCCGCCGTGGGCGCCCTGCGCCAGGGCCTGCTGGAGCGGGGCTTCACCGAGGTCGAGACCCCGGTGCTGCAACAGCTCCACGGCGGCGCCAACGCCCGGCCCTTCACCACCCACAGCAACGCCTACGACCTCGACCTGTATCTGCGCATCGCCCCCGAGCTGTACCTCAAGCGCTTGTGCGTCGGCGGCCTGGAGAAGGTCTTCGAACTGGGCCGCACCTTCCGCAACGAGGGCGTCTCGCCCAAGCACAACCCCGAGTTCACGATGCTGGAGGCCTACCAGGCGTACGCCGACTACGACGTGATGCTCGACCTCGTGCGCGAACTGGTGCAGGGCGCGGCGACCGCGGTCTTCGGCGCCCCGGTGGCCCGCAGGGACGGCGAGGAGCACGACCTGTCCGGGCGGTGGCCGGTGAAGACCGTGTACGGCGCCCTCTCCGAGGTCCTCGGCGAGGAGATAGGCCCCGGCACCGAACTGCTGCGGCTGCACCGGCTGTGCGACCGCGCGGGAGTGCCGTACACCGCCGACGACCAACCCGCCGACGTGGTACTGGAGATGTACGAGCGGCTGGTCGAGGAGCACACCCGACGGCCCACCTTCTACAAGGACTTCCCCGTCGCCGTCTCCCCGCTCACCCGGCAGCACCGCGCCGACCCCCGGCTCGCCGAACGCTGGGACCTCGTCGCCTTCGGTGTGGAACTCGCCACCGCCTACTCGGAGTTGACCGATCCCGTGGAACAGCGCCGTCGGCTCACCGAGCAGTCGCTGCGGGCGGCCGGCGGGGATGCCGAGGCCATGGAACTGGACGAGGACTTCCTCCAGGCGCTCGACTACGCGATGCCCCCGACCGGCGGCCTCGGCCTCGGTGCCGACCGGCTCGTCATGTGTCTCACCGGCCTGACGATCCGGGAGACCCTGCCGTTCCCGCTGGTGCGCCGCCGCTGAGCCCCCGCGGCCGGGGCCGCGGCGCCATGCGCGGCCCCAAACGGTCATCGGCACCGCGCGCCGGGACGCACCGGTACACGGCCATGCCGGTCGCGGTGGCGGACCGCTGCGCCTGTACGGGCGTGCCGATGACCGGAACAGCCCGGAACAGCGACGCCCCCGGCCTCGCGGCCGGCCGCAGACACGCACCCAGGCCCCCGGCGGCGCCCCGCTGCCGGACTCGGGCGAAGCCCACCGGTCGGCCAGGTCGGCCCCGACCGGGCCGACCTCGCCGTCGCGTGATCACCGATGGCACCAACTCCGTTCGGCGAACCGTCCGTTGCCGTAGCCCCGGCCGAACGCGGGACGGCCGAAGGACCCCGGCGGGTGCCACCGGGGTACCGGTGCTGGTCCGACCGGGTGGAATACCGCCCGCACACCGTGCCGTTGCGGTGCGGCGACCGCTCCGGGGGCGACTGATGAGTCATGCAGAAGGATCAGTTGTTCACACGCCGCCGCTTGCTCCTCGCCTCCGCCGCCGCCCTCGGCGCGGCCGGCACCGCGGGTCTCGTCGTGGCGGGCGACGAGGAGGCCGTCCGGACCGCCGCCCCCGTGCCCGCCCCCGGCCCCCAGGCCCGTCAGGCCCCCCTGAAGTCCTCGGCCTTCCGCCTCCAGCCGCTGACCGGTGACGGCCCGCCGCGCTCCGCCCCGCGCAGGCTGAAGGTACGCACGGAGCCCATCTTCGAGATCTCCGCACGCGGCCGGCAGATGATGCTGACCTTCGACGACGGCCCCAACCCCGACTACACCCCGCACATCCTGGACACCCTCGCCAAGCACGACGTGCGGGCGATGTTCTTCGTGTGCGGCGAGTGCGTCGAGGACAACAAGCATCTGGTGGCCCGGATGGCCGAAGAGGGCCATGTCGTCGGCAACCACACCTGGACCCACCCGCTGCTGACCACCCTCGACCGCGCGGAGATCAAGTCGGAGATGGCGCGCACCAGCGACATCATCGAGGACACCTACGGCGAGCGCCCGCAGTGGTTCCGCGCCCCCTACGGTGCCTGGAACCGGGCCGCGTTCCAACTCGGCGCCGAGATGGGCATGGAGCCGATGGCCTGGACCGTCGACACCACCGACTGGGACACGCCCGGCACCGACACCATCATCGAGCGGGTGGAGGACGGCGCCGCGCCCGGTGTGGTCATCCTCTCGCACGACGCCGGGGGCGACCGCTCGCAGACCGTCGAGGCCATCCAGGAGTGGCTGCCCTATCTGCTCGACCAGGGGTACCACCTCACGGTGCCACGCAGACGCCTCTGACCGACTTCTTTGGTGCACAGGGGGGTTGGCGGAGGGGCCGGCGCCCGCCGGGCCGCGGTGGTTCAGGTGACCGCGACCAGGCGGGCGAAGACGACGACATTGCCCTCGTAGCCGCCCTGCTTGGAGAAGTCGCCGCCGCAGGTGATGACGCGCAGTTCCGGGGCGCCCTTCGAGCCGTACACCCGGTCGCCGGGGAAGTTGTTCTTGGAGAAGACCTCGACGCCGTAGACCTCGAACACCGCGGTCCGTCCGTCCTTGCGCAGGACGTCGACGCGGTTCCCCTTCCGCAGGGCTCCCAGGCCGTAGAACACGGCGGGGCCCTGCTTGTTGTCGACGTGGCCGACGACGACCGCGGTGCCCTTCTCGCCCGGGGAGACCGCGCCGGTGAACCAGCCCGCGAGGTCCGGCTCGTCGGGCGGCGGCGCGCTCACCGCGCCGCTCGCGTCCAGACCGACGGGGGTGACCGGCGCGTCGACGTCGATCGCCGGGATCCGCACCCGGTCGACGGCGGAGAACCCCAGCGGGACGAGACCGGTGGGCGCCGGGGTCTGCGGGGCGCGGGTGTCCGGGGCCGCCGCGGACGCCGGCTGCGGCGGGCCGACGTCGAACTCGCCCGAACCGTTGCGCAGGAGCGCCAGACCGGAGAGCAGCAGCAGCGCCATCACCCCCCAGGGGGCGCGCCGCCGGCGGCGTTCCTCCTCCTCTTCCTCCTCGGCGAACCGGGCGGACGGGGCCGGCCGGGGCGCGGGCCCGTGCCATCCCCTCTCCGACCGTCGCTGGTCCCGTGCGATGCGCATGGGAAAAAGCTAAGTGCCGCGCGCGCGGCCTGCGACGGGCCGAGTGGCGAACGGGTGGCACCTGTGCCTCGTGGTGCGCCATCCGAGTTGCCGTTCCCAGGAATTTTCTGACGGTCCGTGACCTGCGGCTATATCCGATTGTCAGCTTGTCGTGCGGTGTGTCGGATCACCAGGACGGACCATTCTCGACATGCGGGCGTGTTCCGCGCGCCCGAGGGTCTTTGCGGGAGGCGCTTTCTCGCCGATCGACCGGGGACGGGCCCCGGGGTGCCTTCCGCGGAGGATCACATGCGAAACCAACGCGCCCTGGCGGCCGCGTGCACCGCTGCCGCCGTGCTCGGGCTCGCCGCCCCCGTGGCCGTCGCGGACGGCATGGGCAACGGGGGCGGCACCACGGGAGGCACGGGCACGGGGACCATCGTCGGCCCGGGCACCGGCGTCGGCAACTTCGGGAACGGGACCGTCGTGGGCGGGGGCGGCAATGTCGGAGGCGGGGGCGGAAACTTCGGAGGCGGAGGTGGTGGCGGAGGCGGCGGAGGTATCGGAGGTATCGGAGGCGGCGGGGGCATCGGCGGGGGTGGCGGCGGTGGCGGCGGAGGCATCGGCGGAGGCGGAGGCGGCGGGGGCGGGGGCGGGGGCAACTTCGGGAACGGCAACGGGAACTTCGGCGGTGGTGGCGGGGGCGGCAACTTCCCGGGCGGAGGCAACGGCAACTTCAACGGCAACGGCGGGTTCAGCGGCAACGGCCGCTTCGAGGGTCACTTCAACGGCACCATCAGCGGCAATGGCCGGATCAGCAGCAACGGCAGGGGCGACGAGTTCGGCAACGGCGACCGGGGCCGCGGGAACGGGCGGGGCGACGAGTTCGGCGGCCCCGGCGACAACGGCCTCGGCGGCGACTTCGGCAACCGGCCCGGCGGCGACAACGGCCTGCGCGACATCGTCGTCACCCCCGGTGTGGTCGCCGCCGGTGGCCGGCTCACCGTCATCGTGCACGGCTGCCGGGGCGGTCAGATGTCCTCCCGGGCCTTTCGCACCGCCCCGCTGACACCGTTCCGCGACGACACCTCACGGGGTGTCGTCTACGTCAACCGCGACGTCCGTCCCGGCCGGTACGACATCACCGTCCGCTGCGAGCGCCACACCGAGACCCGTCCTCGGGCCTTCACCGTGATCGGTGGCGTCAACGGCGGCCTCGGCGGCAGCCGGACCAGCGGTGCGACGACCGCCGACATGGCCATCGGCGGCGCTCTGGTCGGCGTGTCCGTGATCGGCGGTGGCGTGTACTGGCTGCGCCGCAGGGGCGAGCGGCGCGCCTGAGGCGTTCTCGAGAGCTCCCGGACCGGCGGCCACCGTGCGCGGGCCGCCGGTCCGGGTTCCTTGCCGTCGGCCCGGTCAGCCCTTGATGCCCGGGAACAGGTTCAGGAACGGCTCGGCGGTCACGGCGATGCCCCGGCTGTAGGGGGCGTCGAGGTCCCAGATGAGGAAGAGCATGAAGGCGATGGTCGCGGAGAACAGTCCGGCCAGCACCAACTCCCTCCTGGTGCGCCGAATCTGGAGCGCGAAGACCATGCCGACGGTGATCGCCGCCCCGATGAGCAGCCCCCACCACACCACGGCCGGCATGGTGGCCCCGGTGGAGTCGGCACGCTCGTTGCGGGCCTGGTCGGCGGCGGTCATCTGGTCCAGCAGCGGCTGGTAGGCCTGTGCCTCGAAGTCGTTCCCGGGCCGGTAGTCGGTGACGTCCTGACGGACCTTCTGCAGCAGCGTGGCGCCGTGGTCGGTGACGCGCTCGTGGCGGGTCATCGTCGACCACTCGGTGTGCACGACATAGCTGACATAGGTGTTGACATCGGCGCGGATGTGGTCGCGCACGTCCGGGGGATAGACGCGGACCCGTTCCGAGATCTCGTGCAGGGCCTGTGCCTCGGACTGCACGTAGTCCTGGGCGGAGCTGCGGGCCTCCCACACGCCCGCGATGGCCAGACCGAGGACGATCGCGTAGACGACGCCGATCCACATCGTCATGTACTCGATGACGTCCGGCGTCTCGTTGGGGTCCTCGTCCTGCGGTGCCCGCTTGTGCCGGAGGAGCGTCACGGCGACCACCACGGCGCAGGCCCCCAGCATCCCGAGGACGAGAACAAGCCAATCCGACAAGGGGTACCTCCAGAGATGAGCGGCCCGGCAGGTCAGCGCGGGCGGAGGGCCGCGACGGCGACGATCGCGGGCAGGGCGATGAGCAGGACGTAGGTGACGGGCCGGGTGTGGCCGGCCGCGGGCCGGGTGGCCGGATGTGGGTGGTACGCCGGGTAGCTCACCGGGCTCACCGCCGGGCGCGGGGTGGGGGTCGGCGACGGCTTCGGGGCCGGTGCGGGCCTTGGTGCCGCCGGGGCGGGTGGGGGAGTGGGCGTGGGCGTCGGCCGGGGTGCCGGGGCGGGCGGCCGGGGCTTCGGCGTGGGCCGGGGTGTCGGGGCCGGCTTCGGCGGAGTCGGAGTCGGCGTGGGGGTCGGCGTGGGTGTCGGAGTCGGTGTCGGCGGGCACGGTGGCGGGGGCGGCGGTGGGCAGTGCCAGGGCGGCGGCCAGGGATGGTGGTGCCACGGGGGCGGCCAGGGGTGGTGGCGCCATGGGGGCGGCCAGGGGTGGCCGCCGCCCGCGAAGACCGCCGCTCCGCCGCCCGCCGACACCACCGAGGCGCCGCCCGCCGGCATCGCCGGGCCGCCGCTCGCGGGTGCCGTCGGGGCACCGTTCGCCGAGGTCGGCGAGGTGGTGCCCGCCGAGGTCACCGAGACGCCGCCCGCGGAGGCGGTGGCGGTGCCGTTCACGAAGGACGCGGAGACGCCGCCCGCGGTGGCCACCGCCACCGTGCCGCCCGGGCCCGTGGAGGTGTACGCGCAGACATCGGCCGACGCGCTGCCGACCGGGCAGCCCGTCAGGGCGCAGGTCAGCGCCAGCAGGGCCAACGCCCTTGAGGCGGGCGCGCGCCGGGTCACGTTCAGTCCATGCACGCCAAGATCATGGGGTGCGGGGAGCGGCCGTATCCGAGAGTGCGGCGGTATTAGCCCGAAGGAGGGATAAACCCGATCGGTGGTTTGACGATCAGATCAGTCCGATATGGCCGAAATCGCGCCCCCGGGCCCGGCGTTCGGCCGTGCGAGGCCGGCGCCGGCGCGTCAAGCGGAAGGAGCCGGAGGGCGTCACCCGTCCCGATGGTGCGCGGTGGACGAGGGGTGACCGGAGCCTTGGCTGGAACATCACTCAGCGGGGTCGCCCGGGCACTTGCCGCAGGCAGTGACCGGGAACGGATGGTCAATTTCCGGTTCAGGTCGCTCCTTTGGCGGGCGATCAGTAGCCTCAGCTCGAACACCGGATCGCCTACGCCTTCGTCCCGCCTTGGAGAGATAATGGAGCGTCCCGCCTGGGCCCCACGCAGCATCGACATCTCGGTGCCGAGCGTCTCGCGCATCTACGACTACTACCTGGGCGGTTCGCACAACTTCGAGGTCGACCGGGAGGCCGCCCGCAGGGCGATGGAATTCATGCCCGGCCTGCCGAAGACCATGCAGGCCAACCGGGCTTTCCTGCGCCGGGCCGTGCGGTTCGCCGCCCAGGAGGGCATCACCCAGTTCCTCGACATCGGCTCCGGCATCCCGACGTACGGCAACGTCCACGAGGTCGCCCAGTCCGCCGTGCCCGGCGCCCGGGTCGTCTACGTCGACCACGACCCGGTGGCCGTCGCGCACAGCGAGGCCGTGCTCGCGGGCAACGACGACGCGGGCGTGGCCGCCGCCGACCTGCGCAAGCCGCAGGAGATCCTCGACAGCCCCGAGGTGCGGAGGCTGATCGACCTGAACCGCCCGGTGGCCCTCCTCCTCGTTGCCATACTGCACTTCGTGGAAGACGCGGACGACCCCTACGGTGCGGTGGCCGAGCTGCGCGATGCGCTCGCGCCCGGCAGCATGCTGATCCTCACCCATGCCTCGTACGAGGGAATCCCCGTGTCCGCGGAGCGGGCCGAGGGTGCGATGGACGTATACAAGGACATTCGCAACCCGCTGATCATGCGCTCGCGCGACGAGATCGCGCGGTTCTTCGAGGGGTACGACATGGTGGAACCCGGACTGGTGACGCTGCCGCTGTGGCGCCCGGAATCGGCGCCGGAGGACGAGGACCCGTTCGCCTTCTCCGGATACGCCGGCGTGGGGCGTACGGCGTGAGCGCGGAGCCGGACGGGCCGGAGGACAGACTGCGCCGACTGACGACGATCTGGAGCCGGGCACTGTACCCCGTCACCTCCACGTCGCTCACCCGCGCCGAGTTCGAGGGGCAACTCCTGCCGCTCGCATACCGGTTGAGCGAGCTGCTGCGCGCCCGCAACTTCGACGCGGAGGCCGCCAGGGCGGTCGGCGCCGCCCTGGTCGAGGCGCACTGCACCGACCCCGAGGCACTCTCGCGCACCCTCGACTGCGTGGACGCCTATCTGGTGCTCTACTGCGGCGGCGACGGCCCCCAGGACGAACTGCGCATGCGTTCCTCGCGGTTGCAGCACGCGATGGCCGCCGGTTACGCGCACGCGCTGCGCCGCCGCACCCTCGCCGAGCAAGAGTCCATCGCCCAGGCCGCGTTGCGCGCCCAGGGCGTGGTGGCCCAGGCGCTGCACGCCAGCGAGGCCCGCTTCCGCGCCGTCTTCGAGGGTGCCGCCATAGGGATCGGCATCGCCGACCTCGACGGCCACATCCTCCAGGTCAACGAGGCGCTGCTGCGCATGTTCGGGCTCACCCAGCAGGCGCTGCGCAGCCGCCGGGTGCAGGACTGGACGCACCCCGACGACGCCCCGCAGACCTGGCGGCTCTACGACGAACTGGTCCGCGGCGAACGCGAGCACTACCATGTGGAGAAGGCCTTCAACCGGCCCGACGGCACGGTGCTGTGGACCAATCTGACGGTCTCCCTGCTGCGCGACGCGGACGGCAGCCCGCAGTACCAGCTCGCGCTCATGGAGGACACCACCGAGCGCCGGCTGCTCCACCTGCGGCTGCGCTACGAGGCCACGCACGACGCGCTCACCGGCCTGCCCAACCGCACGCTCTTCTTCGAGCGGCTGGAGAAGGCGCTCGCGGCCGGCAAGGACCAGCGTTTCGGCCTGTGCTACCTCGACCTGGACGGCTTCAAGACCATCAACGACAGCCTCGGGCACGCGGCCGGCGACCGGCTGCTGGTGGAGGTCGCCGACCGCTTGCAGTCCTGCGCGACCGCCCCCGGGGAGATGGTCGCGCGGCTCGGCGGCGACGAGTTCGTGGCGCTGACCACCGGCCCCGGCACCGAGCGCACGGTGGACGAACTGGCCGAGCGCATCATGAACGCGCTGGTCACCCCGATCAGCATCGACGGCCGGGACCTGCTGGTGCGCGGCAGCCTGGGCATTGTGGAGGGCCCGGCGGGCGAGCGCACGGCCGCCGAGGTGCTGCGCAGCGCGGACATCACCATGTACCGGGCCAAGTCGGCGGGCGGCAACCGCTCGGAGCTGGCCGACCCGGAGGCCGATGCCCGCGCCATCACCCGGCACGGTCTGACCACGGCGCTGCCCACCGCCCTGGAGCGCGGCGAGTTCTTCATCGAGTACCAGCCGCTGGTGCACCTCGGCGACGGCAGCGTGCGCGGCGCCGAGGCGCTGGTGCGCTGGCTGCACCCGCAGCACGGGGTGCTCGGCCCGGACCGCTTCATCCCGCTCGCCGAGCACACCGGACTGATCGTGCCGCTCGGCCGCTGGGTCCTGGAGGAGTCGATCCGGCAGGCCCGCGCCTGGCGCGAGCGGCACGGCGGCCAGGACGCCGGGCCGCTGCGGATCAACGTCAACCTCTCCCCGTGCCAGCTCAGCCACCCGGGGCTGGTCCAGGACACGGTGGACATCCTCGAACGCGCGGGCGTCACCCCCGACGCCCTGTGTCTGGAGGTCACCGAGTCCGCGCTCATCGGCGCCGACGACGACCTGCTCAAACCGCTGCGCAGGCTCGCCGAGATGGGCGTGGACATCGCCCTGGACGACTTCGGCACCGGCTACTCGAACCTGGCCAACCTGCGCCGCCTCCCGGTGAGCGTCCTCAAGCTGGACCGCTCCTTCACCCAGGGCATGCAGCAGTTCCCCGCCGACCCCGTGGACCTGAAGATCGTCGAGGGGATCGTCAGCCTCGCCCACAGCCTGGACCTCGCGGTCACCGTGGAGGGAGTGGAGACGGGGGCCCAGGCCGAACAGCTGCGGGTGCTGGGCTGTGACACCGCCCAGGGCTGGTACTACGCCCGCCCCGGCCCGCCGGAACGGCTGCACGACCTGGCCCTGGCGGACGCCACGGGATGAGGGGCGCGGGCGCCGGGCAAGGAAC
The DNA here is from genome assembly GCF_051980735.1 of Streptomyces sp. SCPE 10. Taxonomy (NCBI): domain Bacteria; kingdom Bacillati; phylum Actinomycetota; class Actinomycetes; order Kitasatosporales; family Streptomycetaceae; genus Streptomyces; species Streptomyces sp. SCPE 10. Next base: position 6,996,465 of record NZ_CP197069.1, read on the forward strand.
CCTCAGGGCCGGCCGGCGCGGTGGTGGCGGTCGCGCCGGGCCGGTTTCGCGGTCGCGGGGTCCGAGCGCCCTCACCGTTGCCTGAGCATCCGCTGAAGCTCCCTCGCCGCCCTCGGTGGGGCGACGTCCGTGCGGTGGGCCAGGGCGATGGTCCGGTGCAGGCCGGGGCGGGCCAGCGGGGTGACCCGCAGGCTCAGGCCCGCCCGGGTCGCGACCATCCGCGGTACGACCGCCACCCCGAGCCCCGCCCGGACGAACCCCAGCACCGCGTCCATCTCGCCGCCCTCCACCGCGAAGTCCGGCTCGAAGCCCTCGGCGCGGCAGGCCGCCACGGTCAGCTCCCGCAGGTCGTAGCCGTGCCGGAACATCACCAGGCGCTCGCTCGCCAGATCGGCGATGCGTACCACCCGCCCGCCGTGCCCGGGGGCCGGCGCCTCCGGCGAGGAGACCACCACCAGGTCCTCGCGCAGCACCTCCAGGGTGGTCAGCGCGGGCGAGGACGGCGGCAGCGGCAGCACGATCAGCGCCAGGTCGAGCGCGCCCCGGGCCAGCTCGCGCACCAGGTCGTGCGAGCCGCCCTCCTCGATCAGCAGCCGGATGCCCGGGTAGCGGTCGTGGAAGGCGCGCAGCACATCCGGGAGCAGACCCGTGCACAGGCTCGGCGTGGCCCCGAGCCGCACCCGCCCGCGCCGCAGCTGCACCAGCTCCTGCACCTCCTGCCGGGCGGTGTCCGCGTCCGCGAGGATCCGCCGGGCCAGCGGCAGCAGCGCCTCGCCCGCGTCGGTGAGCGTGATGTTGCCCCGCGCGCGCAGGAACAGATCCGCCCCCAGCTCCCGCTCCAGGGCCTTGATCTGCTGCGAGAGCGACGGCTGGGCCACGTGCACCAGCTCGGCGGCCCGGGTGAAGTGCCGGGTCTCGGCGACGGCCACGAAATACTGGAGCTGCTGGAGCTGCATGCAGCAACGATAGCCCTTTCCTATGGAAACAAGCTGCGCCATGTCTTGGACCGATCGGGACCTTCGGCCCTAGCGTGCTGTTCCATGGCTCTGGCAACGCGGACGGACCGACGGCCGTCCATGGCACGCACGATGTGGGACTCCTCCGTCGGTAAGAAGACGGTGATGGCCGTCAGCGGTCTGATCATGCTGCTCTACCTGGTGGTGCACATGATCGGAAACCTGAAGATCTACTTCGGGGCGGGCGAGTTCAACCACTACGCGCACTGGCTGCGCACCATCGGCGAGCCCTTCATGCACTACGAGTGGACGCTCTGGATCATCCGGGTCGTCCTCGTCGTCGCCGTGGTCGCCCACGCCACCTCCGCGTACCAGCTCAGCCGCCGCGACATCAAGGCGCGGCCCAGCAAGTACGTGCACTCCAAGCCCCGAGCGAGCTACGCCACCCGCACCATGCGCTGGGGCGGGATCATCCTCGGCCTGTTCATCGTGTGGCACATCCTCGACCTGACCACCGGCACCGTGCACTCCGGCGGCTTCCAGCCGGGCCACCCGTACCAGAACGTCGTGGACACCTTCTCCACCTGGTACGGCAACGTGATCTACATCGTCGCGATGCTCGCGCTCGGCCTGCACGTCCGGCACGGCTTCTGGAGCGCCGCGCAGACCCTCGGCGTCGGCAGCCGCGCCCGCGACCGCGCCCTGAAGACCGTCGCCAACGTTCTCGCGCTGCTGCTCACGGCCGGCTTCATCGCCGTGCCCGTGGGCGTGATGACCGGAGTGGTGAGCTGACATGACCGACTACGTGAACTACCGGACCGGCGAACCGATCGCCGACACCAAGGCCCCGGCCGGCCCGATCCACGAGCGCTGGGACACCCGCCGCTTCCAGGCCAAGCTGGTCAACCCGGCCAACCGGCGCAAGCACACCGTCATCGTGGTCGGCACCGGCCTCGCCGGCGGCTCCGCGGGTGCCACCCTGGCCGAACAGGGCTACCACGTCGTCCAGTTCTGCTACCAGGACTCCCCGCGCCGCGCCCACTCCATCGCAGCGCAGGGCGGCATCAACGCGGCGAAGAACTACCGCAACGACGGCGACTCGATCCACCGGCTGTTCTACGACACCGTCAAGGGCGGCGACTTCCGCGCCCGTGAGTCCAACGTGCACCGCCTGGCGCAGATCTCCGTCGAGATCATCGACCAGTGCGTGGCACAGGGCGTGCCCTTCGCCCGCGAGTACGGCGGCCTGCTCGACACCCGATCCTTCGGCGGCGTCCAGGTCTCCCGCACCTTCTACGCCCGCGGCCAGACGGGCCAGCAGCTGCTGCTCGGCGCCTACCAGGCGCTGTCCCGGCAGATCGCCGCGGGCAACGTGGAGCTGCACCCGCGCACCGAGATGCTGGACCTGATCGTCGTGGACGGACGGGCCCGCGGCATCGTGGCCCGGGACCTGGTCACGGGCCGGATCGACACCTACTTCGCGGACGCGGTCGTCCTCGCCTCCGGCGGCTACGGCAACGTCTTCTACCTGTCGACCAACGCCATGAACTCCAACGCGACCGCGATCTGGCGGGCGCACCGGCGCGGCGCCTACTTCGCCAACCCCTGCTTCACGCAGATCCACCCGACGTGCATCCCGCGCACCGGCGACCACCAGTCCAAGCTCACCCTGATGAGCGAGTCGCTGCGCAACGACGGCCGGATCTGGGTGCCCAAGGCCAAGGGCGACAACCGTCCGCCGAACCAGATCCCCGAGGACGAGCGCGACTACTACCTGGAGCGCATCTACCCCTCCTTCGGCAACCTGGTGCCGCGTGACATCGCCTCCCGCGCCGCGAAGAACGTCTGCGACGAGGGCCGGGGCGTGGGTCCCGGCGGCCAGGGCGTCTACCTGGACTTCGCCGACGCGATCAAGCGCATGGGCCGGGCGGCCGTGGCGGCCAAGTACGGCAACCTCTTCGACATGTACCAGCGGATCACCGACGAGGATCCGTACGAGGTGCCGATGCGGATCTACCCGGCCGTGCACTACACGATGGGCGGACTGTGGGTCGACTACGACCTCCAGACCACCGTGCCGGGCCTGTTCGCGGTCGGCGAGGCCAACTTCTCCGACCACGGCGCCAACCGGCTCGGCGCCTCCGCGCTGATGCAGGGTCTGGCCGACGGCTACTTCGTGCTGCCCGCCACCATCAACGACTACCTGGCGCGCAACCCGCACCAGGACCCGGTCAGCACCGAACACCCGGCGGTGCAGGAGGTGCTGGCGGAGACCGAGGACCGGCTGAACCTGCTGCTCGCCGTCGACGGCGACCGCACCCCCGACTCCTTCCACCGCGAACTCGGCGAATTGATGTGGGAGTTCTGCGGCATGGCCCGCACCGAGGAGGGGCTGCGCAAGGCCCTGGCGCGGATCCCGCAGATCCGCGAGGAGTTCTGGCGGCGGATCAAGGTCCCCGGCACCGGCGAGGAGTTCAACCAGTCGCTGGAGAAGGCCAACCGCATCGTCGACTACCTCGAACTCGCCGAGCTGATGTGCCTCGACGCGCTGCACCGCGCCGAGTCCTGCGGCGGCCACTTCCGCGAGGAGTCCCAGACCTCGGACGGCGAAGCCGCCCGCAAGGACGACGAGTTCGCGTACGCGGCCGCCTGGGAGTTCGCCGGTACGGGCTCCGCTCCCGTCCTGCACAAGGAAGACCTGGTCTTCGAGTACGTCCACCCCACTCAGCGGAGCTACGCATGAAGCTCACCCTGCGCGTCTGGCGGCAGAAGAACGCCGACGCCGACGGCACGATGTCCACCTACGAGGTGGACGGCATCTCGTCCGACATGTCCTTCCTGGAGATGCTGGACGTCCTCAACGAACAGCTCATTCTCTCCGGTGAGGACCCGGTCGCCTTCGACCACGACTGCCGCGAGGGCATCTGCGGCGCCTGCTCCCTCGTGATCAACGGCGACGCCCACGGGCCCGAGCGGACCACCACCTGCCAGCTGCACATGCGGTCCTTCAAGGACGGCGACACCATCGACATCGAGCCGTGGCGGGCCGCCGCGTTCCCGGTGATCAAGGACCTCGTGGTGGACCGCTCCGCCTTCGACCGGATCATCCAGGCCGGCGGCTACATCACCGCGCCCACCGGTTCCGCGCCGGAGGCGCACGCCACGCCGGTGCCCAAGGCGGACGCCGACTTCGCCTTCGAGCACGCCGAGTGCATCGGCTGCGGGGCGTGCGTGGCCGCCTGCCCCAACGGCGCGGCGATGCTGTTCACCTCCGCGAAGATCAACCACCTCAACGTGCTGCCGCAGGGCGCGCCCGAGCGGGAGACACGGGTGCTCGACATGGTGGCGCAGATGGACGCGGAAGGCTTCGGCGGCTGCACGCTGACGGGGGAGTGCGCCACCGCCTGCCCCAAGGGCATCCCGCTGATGTCCATCACGAGCATGAACAAGGAGTGGCTGCGCGCGACCCGCAAGGCCGGGAAGCGCTAGGGCCTCTCGTTTGGATCTTGCCGGGCTCGCGGGCCCTGGCACCGCGCCTCGCGGCGTTGTCGTCGGTTGCCATGGCTCCGCCATGTCGCCCTCCTCCGCCTTGCGATGCACGGCACCAGACCCCGCTCCCTGATCCGGCCTGATCCAAACGAAAGACCCTAGGTGCGCGGCTCGCCGCACCGCGGAAGCGGTCGGTACATCACCACAGACGTTCGCGCTTCGTGCGGACGGGCGGGGCCGGGACGGTGCTCCCCGGCCCCGTCTCGCATGTCCGCGGCGGTTCGGTACGGCGTGCCCGGCGGTGGTTCAGCGCAGGAAGTCGCGCCGGAACAACTGACCCGCGGTCACCGGCGGTTGTGACACCCCCACCGTTCAGCAACCGCACATCCGCTCTCCGGGCACATGTCACGCGCCGGCCAACCGGCGTCGGAAGAACAGGAGCGGCGGGCCGTACGGCACGGCCCGCCGCTGCCGCCGAACCGGCCCCGTGACCAGGAGAGTGCCATGACCGGCGTTTCCACCCTCGACCGTCCGCCGCGGCCCGCGGCGCCCGCCCGCTACACCGTCGCCCTCGCCCGCGACGAGGACGACGTGCGGGCCGCGCAACGGCTGCGGCACGACGTCTTCGCCGGGGAGCTGGGCGCCCTCCTCACCAGCCCCGAGCCCGGCCTCGACATCGACCCCTTCGACGCCCACTGCGACCACCTGCTGGTCCGCGACACCGCCACCGGACAGGTCGTCGGCACCTACCGGCTGCTGCCGCCCGAACGCGCCGCGATCGCCGGACGCCTCTACTCCGAGGGCGAGTTCGAGCTCGGCGCGCTCGACGCGATACGGCCCGGACTGGTCGAGGTCGGCCGCTCCTGCGTGCACCCCGACCACCGCGACGGCGCGGTCATCGGCCTGATCTGGGCCGGCATCGCCCGCTACATGACCGACCGGGGCCACGAGTGGCTGGCCGGCTGCTGCTCGATCCCGCTCGCCGACGGCGGCACCCTCGCCGGCGCCGCCTGGGACCGGGTGCGCACGGGACACCTCGCGCCCGCGGAGTACCGGGTACGGCCGCTGCTGCCCTGGACGCCGCGGGCCGCCGCACCCGCCGCGCGCGGCGAACTCCCCGCCCTGCTGCGCGGCTATCTGCGCCTCGGCGCCTGGGTGTGCGGCGAACCCGCCCACGACCCGGACTTCGGGGTCGCCGACCTGTACGTGCTGCTGTCGATGCGCCGGGTCAACCCGCGCTATCTGCGGCACTTCCTCTCCCTCGTGCCGTCCTGATGAGCGGCTGGCTGCCGAGCGCGCCCTGCACCCCCGCCGCCTGCGTGGAACCGGCGCCCGCCGCCGTGGCCGTGCCCCGTGCCGTGCTGCGGCTCGCCGCCGTCGCGGCCCTGGTGCTCACCGCGATCGTCCTGTCCCCGCTCGGCCGGGCGTCGTCCCCCTCGCGGGCGCGGATCCCCGACGCGTGGGTCAGACGGTGGTGCCGGGCCGTCGTACGAGCCATCGGGGTGCGGCCGCGGATCACCGGCGCCACCGCGCCGGCCGGCGGGCTGCTGCTCGTCGCCAACCACGTCTCCTGGCTGGACATCCCGCTGCTCACCGCCGTACGACCGGCCAGGATGCTCGGCAAGACCGAGATCCGCCGGTGGCCGGTGGCGGGCCCGCTGGCCGCGCGGGCCGGCACCCTGTTCATCGAACGGGACCGGCTGCGCGCCCTGCCCGGCACGGTCTCCGTGATCGCGGACGCCCTGCGCACGGGCTCGGCCGTGGCCGCCTTCCCGGAGGGCAGCACCTGGTGCGGGCGCGCCCACGGCCGCTTCCACCGGGCCGTCTTCCAGGCCGCGCTGGACGCGGGCGTGCCCGTGCAGCCGGTCCGTCTGCGCTACCGGCTCGCGGACGGCGGCACCGGCACCCCGGCCGCCTTCGTCGGCGAGGACACCCTGCTCGCCTCCCTGTGGCGGGTGGCGCGGACCAGGGGACTGGTGGCCGAGGTCGAGGTGCACCCGGCGATCGCGCCCGGCACCCACGCCGACCGCCGCGGCCTGGCCGCGGCGGCCCAGCCGATCGCCCCGGCCCCGCTGTGGACCCACGCCGCCCTGGTCGCCGGCCACCGCACCCTCCCGCACCCGCTCACGGCGACCCGGACGGGCGACCGGCGGGGGATGACCCGGGCGGGATGACCGGGCCGGACGCGGTGCCGTCGGGTCACCTGCGCGGGACGCGACGATCCGGCCGCCGGGCCGTCGTCGCGGCGGCGCGGCCGGCCCGGGTCGCGGACTACGGCAGGACCCGGGCCAGATAGGGCGCCGTCGCGCTGTCCCGCGCACCGGCCACCCGCTGCGGCGGGCCCGCGGCGACGATCCGGCCGCCCTGGTCGCCGCCGCCCGGACCCAGGTCGATCACCCAGTCGGCACCCGCGACCACCGTCATGTCGTGCTCGACCACGACGACCGTGTGCCCGGCGTCCACCAGTCCGTGCAGCCGGTCCATCAGCACCTCGACGTCGGCCGGGTGCAGTCCGGTGGTCGGCTCGTCCAGCAGATAGAGGGTGTGGCCGCGCCGCCCGCGCTGCAACTCGCCGGCCAGCTTGATCCGTTGGGCCTCGCCGCCGGACAGCTCGGTCGCCGGCTGACCGAGCCGGAGGTAGCCGAGGCCCACGTCGAGCAGCGTGTCCAGGCTGCGCGCGGCGGCCGGGACGTCCGCGAAGAACTCCGCCGCCGCCTCCACCGTGAGGTCCAGCACCTCGGCGATGTTCCGCCCCCGGTACGTCACCCGCAGCGTCTCGGGGTTGTAGCGGGCGCCGCCGCAGTCCGGGCAGGGCGCGTACGTGCTCGGCAGGAACAGCAGCTCCACACTGACGAACCCCTCGCCCTGACAGGTCTCGCACCGTCCCCCGGCGACATTGAAGGAGAACCGCCCGACGCCGTAACCGTGTTCGCGCGCCGCGTCCGTCGCCGCGAACACCTTCCGCACCACGTCGAACAGACCGGTGTACGTGGCGAGATTGGACCGCGGAGTGCGGCCGATCGGCTTCTGGTCGACCCGCACCAGCCGGTCCACGCCCTCCAGTTCCTCCGTCAGCTCCCCGATCAGCGTGGACTTCCCGGACCCGGAGACCCCGGTGACGGCGGTGAACGCGCCCAGCGGGAACTCGGCCGTCACCTCGCGCAGGTTGTGCCGGGTGACCGGGCCCACCTTCAACCAGCCGCGCGGCGCGCGGACTTCACGCGCCGGGCCGGGCGCCTCGTCGAAGAGGAACGCGGCCGTGGCCGACTCCTCCACCGACGCCAGCTCGGCCGGCGGTCCGCTGTACAGCACACGCCCGCCGTGCTCGCCGGCACCCGGGCCGACGTCCACCAGCCAGTCGGCGCCGCGCACCACCTCCAGATGGTGCTCCACCACGAACACCGAGTTGCCCGCCGCCTTCAGCCGCTCCAGCACGGTCAGCAGCGCCTCGGTGTCCGCCGGGTGCAGTCCCGCGGACGGCTCGTCCAGCACATAGACCACGCCGAACAGCCCGGACCGCAACTGCGTGGCCAGCCGCAGCCGTTGCAGCTCGCCCGCCGAGAGGGTCGGGGTGGGACGGTCCAGGCTGAGATAGCCGAGGCCGAGTTCCACCACCGGGGCGATCCGGGACTTCAGATCGCCGGTGAGCACCCGGGCCGTCGGCGAACCGCCGTCGAGCAGTTCGGCCAGGTCGGTCAGCGGCAGCGACGCCAGTTCGGCGATGGTGCGCCCGCCGAAGGTCACCGCCAGCGCCTCCGGCCGCAGCCGGCTGCCCCCGCAGACCGGGCAGGGCGCGCTCACCAGGAAGCGCTCCGCCTTCTTGCGCAGCGTCGGCGACTTGGTGTCGGAGAACGTCTTGAGCACATACCGGCGGGCGCTCATGTACGTGCCCTGGTAAGGACGTTGGATGCGGTCCGCGTCCCGCACCGGATGCACCGTGACGACCGGTTGCTCGTCGGTGAACAGGATCCACTCCCGCTGCTCGGCGGGCAGCTCCCGCCAGGGCCGGTCCACGTCGTAGCCGAGCGCGTCCAGGATGTCCCGCAGGTTCTTGCCCTGCCAGGCGCCCGGCCAGGCCGCGATAGCGCCCTCGCGCACGGACAGCGACGGATCGGGCACCAGCAGCTCCTCGCTGGTGTCGTGCACCTGCCCCAGACCATGGCAGCGCGGACAGGCGCCGGCCGCCGTGTTCGGCGAGAACGCGTCGGAGTCCAGCCGCTCGGCGCCCGGCGGGTACTCCCCGGCGCGCGAGAACAGCATGCGCAGGGAGTTGGAGAGATTGGTGACCGTGCCCACCGAGGAGCGGGAGGTGGGCACCGCACGCCGCTGCTGGAGCGAGACCGCGGGCGGCAGCCCGGTGACCTCACCGACCTTGGGCGCTCCGACCTGGTGGATCAGCCGGCGCGCGTACGGCGCGACCGACTCGAAGTACCGTCGCTGGGCCTCGGCGTAGATCGTGCCGAACGCCAGGGACGACTTCCCCGAGCCGGACACACCGGTGAACACGGCCAGTACGTCGCGCGGGACGTCCACGTCGACGCCCTTGAGGTTGTGCTCGCGGGCGCCGCGGACGCGGACGAAGGGATCATGGGGGCTGTGGTGCATGGAAAGCACACCCTATCCGCCCCCGCGCGCTAGGACTGCGGAGGGCTGCCCGGATCCTGCGGCCGGGTGCCGAACTCGTCCCGCGCCCTGTCCTGGGCGGTGTCGACCTGCTTCTGGTACTTGTTCCCGGTGCGCTGGTCGACGTAGTCGCCGCCCTTGTCGATGCCCTTGTCGGCCATGCCCTCATGACCCTTGAGCATGCCCTTGATCTTGTCCATGAAGGACATGGCAGTCCTCCTCGTCGCTTGGGACTTGCCCTCCCAGGGTCACCGGACCGGGCCCGCCTCGCATCTCGGGGCGAAGAGCGCGGCCAGCCGGCGGTAGGAGTCCAGCAGCGCCTCCCGGTCGTGGCCACTGGTGGTGACCAGGACCTCTGCGGCGCCGGTCTCCTTCACCACCGTCTCCAGTTCGTGCGCCACCTCGTCCTCGGTGCCCGCGAGCTGTCCGGCGAGCTGGGCCTCGTACACCTCACGCTCCCGCGCGGTCATCACCCGGGACTCGATCTCCTCTGCCGGGGCGAGCGGCGGGAAGGTGCCGTGGGTGCGCGCGTACGCCATCGACCAGGCCTCCGGGAGCAGCAGCCGCCGTGCCGCCTCCCGGGTGCCGGCGAGGGCGACCGTCCCGGAGATCACGACGTACGGCTCGGCGGCCCAGCGCGAGGGGCGGAACGCGGCGCGGTACCGCTCGACGCCGCGCAGCAGCTTCGCCCGGTCGCGCAGGTCCCCGATGACCAGGGGCAGCCCCGCGGCGGCCGCGATCGCCGCGCCCTCGCCGACGGCCAGCACGAACGGCGGCACCGTCAGGCCCTCCGCTGGACGCGCGTGCACCCCGGTCGGCGAGGACCCGGTGAACCAGTCGAGCAACTCGGCGAGCTGGGCCGCGAAGTCCGTCGCGTCCCCCTTGTCCCGGCCGAGCGCCCGGCGCACCCCGTCCGTGAAACCCACCGAGCGTCCCAGGCCCATGTCGATCCGGCCCGGGAACAGGGATTCCAGCACCCCGAACTGCTCGGCGACCACCAGCGGCCGGTGGTTGGGCAGCATCACCCCGCCGGTGCCGACCCGGATGGCCGTGGTGGCGGCGGCCACGGCGGCGGCCAGCACGGTCGGCGCGGAACCGGCGACACCGGGCACCCCGTGGTGCTCGGAGACCCAGAACCGGTGGTAGCCGAGCGCCTCCGCCTCCCGTGCCAGCGCCACGGTGTCCCGCAGCGCCTCGGCGGGCGGCCGCCCCTGGCGGGTGCGGGAACGGTCGAGGACGGAGAACCGGGTACGGGCGATCACTGAACTGCTCACGAACGGTTCAACGTCCTGACGGCCCGCGGATTCCCGGTCGGCCGGTTCCCGGTCCGCGCGTCGCCGTCGCTGGTTAGGGTCGTGGCGTGACCGAAAGCAGCGAGCGGCCGATCGCCGTGTTCGACCTCGACAACACCCTGGCGGACACCGCCCACCGGCAGCACTTCCTGCGGACCCGGCCCAAGGACTGGGACGGGTTCTTCGCCGCCGCGCCCGCGGACCCGCCGCTCGCCGAGGGCGTCGCCCTGGCCGTGCGCAGCGCCCGGGACTGCGAGATCGTCTACCTCACCGGCCGCCCGGAGCGGTACCGCCAGGACACCCTGGACTGGCTCGCCGCGCACGGACTGCCCGAGGGGGACCTGCACATGCGGGGCGACACCGACCGCAGGCCCGCCCGGTTCACCAAGCTGGCCACGCTGCGCCGGCTCGGCCGGGGCCGTGCGGTGCGCTTCCTCGTGGACGACGACGAGCTGGTGTGCGACGACGCCGAGCGCGCCGGATTCCCCGTGGTGCGGGCCCGTTGGGCCGAGCAGTCCCAGGCGCTGCGGGAGGCCCAGGAGCAGGAGGGGCGTACCTGACGGGCGGGTTCAGCCGCCGTCCTCGATGCGGAAGCCCACCTTCAGGCCCACCTGGTAGTGCTCGATCCGCCCGTTCTCCAGCTGGCCGCGGACCTGTGTCACCTCGAACCAGTCGAGGTTGCGCAGGGTCTCGCCGGCGCGTGCGATGCCGTTGCGAATGGCCTGGTCGACGCCTTCGTGCGAGGTGCCGACGATCTCGGTGACCCGGTAGGTGTGGTTCGTCATGGGGGCTCCTTGGGCCGGGGGACACGCCGTGGAAACGCCGTACTCCACCGTGCCGCATCCCGGCCCGCTCCGCACGGCGTCGCCTTCGTAACCATCGGTAGCCCTTGACCCTCCGCATTGGTCCATACCAAAATCCAGCCACACCCGCATGAGCGTCCCCGCTCGTCCCCCCACGTCGGGCCCCCACCCCTGTGCGCATGCGCGCCATGCCAGACAGAACAGGACCCCTCGTGAGACGTCGTCTGCTCCCCCTCGTCTGTGTCACCGGTACGCTCGTGAGCGCCTGCGGGACGCTCCCCGGCACGCAACCGCGCGAGACCGTGACCGTGTGGCTGATGAAGGGCAGCGCCTCGGCGGACTTCATCAAGCGCTTCACCGCGGACTTCGAAAGCACCCACAAGGACCTGCGGCTGGACATCCGCACCCAGGACTGGACCGGCATCGTGGCCAAGGTCCGCAAGGCGCTCGCGGACACCTCCGGCGACGCCCCCGACGTCATCGAGGTCGGCAACACCCAGGTGCCGCTGTACGCCGACGGCGGCCGGCTCGCCGACCTGACCCTGGAGTCGATGCGCGACTGGGGCAAGGACAAGTGGCTGCCGGGCCTGGCCGAGCCCGGCAAGGAGGGCAACCAGCAGTACGGCATCCCCTGGTACGCGGCCAACCGGGTGGTCATCTACCGCAAGGACCTGTTCGAGCAGGCGGGCATCGCCCGCCCGCCGCGCACCCGGGAGGAATGGCTCGCCGACACCGAGAAGCTGAACTCCGGCGACACGCAGGGCATCTACCTGGCCGGTCAGGACTGGTACACCCTCTCCGGCTTCATCTGGGACGAGGGCGGCGACCTCGCCCGGAAGGTCGACGACTACCAGTGGAAGGGCGCCCTGGACACCCCCGAGGCGCTGCGCGGCATGGACTTCTACCGCCGGCTCCAGTCGCTCGGCGACGGACCCGAGGACGCCGACGAGGAACACCCGCCCCAGGCCGGGGTGTTCGCCGGCGGCAAGGTCGCGCAGATCGTCGCCGTACCCGGGCTCGCCCAGGCGATCCTGGAGCAGAACCCCGGACTGAAGGGCAAGCTGGGCTTCTTCCCGGTGCCCGGCCCGACCGCCGCCCGGCCCGGCGCCGTGTTCACAGGCGGCTCCGACCTCGTCGTCCCGCAGCACACCAAGGACCAGTTCGCCGCGACCGCCGTGGTCGGGGCGCTGACCGGCGCCAAGTGGGACACCGAACTCGCCCGCACCATGAACTACGTGCCCAACAAGACCACACTGGCCGGGGCCGTCTCGGGCGAGGAGGGGGTCGCCGCCATGGCCGTCGGCGCGGCACACGGCCGGGCGACCCCCAACACCCCTCAGTGGGCGGACGTCGAGGCCGACAACCCGATCAAGCAGTACATGAGCCGGGTGCTGAACGGGGCCGATCCGGCGACGGAGGCCCGCCGGGCCTCACGGAAGATCACCGAGGAGCTCACGCCGGATCTGTGAGCCCTCACCGGACCACGCTCAGCGACAGCGCGAACCGCTCCTGCCCGTCGGTCCACCAGTGCGTCAACTCCAGCCCGGCGTCGGCGAGTTCCCGGACCACGCCCTCCTTGCGGAACTTGGCCGACACCTCGGTGCGCAGCTCCTCGCCCGCCGCGAACTCCACGGCGAGGTCCAGCGCGGGCACCTTCACGGTCTGCGCGGCACGCGAACGCAGCCGCATCTCGATCCACTCGTTGCGGGCGTCCCACAGCGCCACGTGGTCGAAGGCGTCCGGGTCGAAGTCGGCGCCCAGCTCGCGGTTGACGACGTTCAGCACGTTCTTGTCGAACGCGGCCGTCACCCCGGCCGCGTCGTCGTACGCCCGGACGAGGACCCGCTCGTCCTTGACCAGGTCGGTGCCGAGCAGCAGCCCGTCGCCGGGGGCGAGCAGGGCCCGCACCGCGGCGAGGAACGCGGCGCGTTCGGCGGGCAGCAGATTGCCGATCGTGCCGCCGAGAAACGCCACCAGCCGGGGCCCGGGCGTGGGAGGCAGGTCGAGCGGAGCGGTGAAGTCGGCGATCAGCGCGTGCACTTCGAGGCCCGGGTGCTCGGCGATGATCGCCTCCCCGGCCTGGACGAGGGCACTCTCGCTGACGTCGACCGGGACGTACGCCGCGAGCGAGGGGAGCGCGTCGAGCAGATGGCGCGTCTTCTCCGAGGAGCCCGACCCCAGCTCGACCAGGGTCCGGGCCCCGCTCGCGGCGGCGATCTCCCCGGACCGGGCGGCCAGGATCTCCCGCTCGGCACGGGTGGGGTAGTACTCGGGCAACCCGGTGATCTCGTCGAAGAGTTCGCTGCCCCGGGCGTCGTAGAACCACTTCGGCGGCAGCCACTTGGGCTCGGCCGTCAGACCACGGCGTACATCGGCGCGCAGCGCCGCGTCCGTGGCGTCCTCGGGGAGGGTGCGGGTGACATGGAGGGGGCTCACGTGCAGGGCTCCTTCGATGGTACGGCGGCCGGATCGACCGCCGGGGCGAGCAGCACGCCGGTGCTGTCCGCGGTGAGCACGGTGCGGTCGGGGACCTCCCGCCACAGCGGGTCGTCGTCGTAGGGCTCGGAGGCGACGACCGTGCCCCGGCCGGGCTCCGTGCGGTACCAGAGGCTGTCGCCCCAGGCGGTGGCGGCAATGGTGGTGCCGTCCGTCAGCAGCAGGTTCAGCCGGGAGGCCGGGGCGGCCCGCGCCACCTCGCGGACCGTCTCGCACAGGGCCCGTTCCGGGTCGTCACCGGCGCGCAGCCGGTGCCGCACCAGGGCCCACACGAACGCCGAGTCGGTGCGCGCCGGCAGCGACAGCAGGTCGACCGGCGGCAGCGTGGGCACCAGCGGCGCCGCCGCGTCGGGCCAGCCCGGGACCGCCCCGTTGTGGCTGAACAGCCAGCGCCCGGAGGCGAACGGCGCCGCCGCGGCCTCCGCGTCCGCGCCCGCCAGGGTGGCGTCCCGGACGGCGGCGAGCACCGCGGTCGAGCGCACCACCCGGGCCAGGTCGGCGAAGGACAGGTCGGCCCAGATCGGCCCGGCCCGCCGGTACCGGGCGGGCGCGGGGTCGCCGGGGGCGTACCAGCCGACCCCGAACCCGTCGGCGTTGACGGTGCCGTACCGCTGTCGGCGCGGCGCCCACGACTGCCGCAGCAGACTGTGCGCGGGCGCCACCAACAGGTCTGCCAAAGCCGACTCGGGGCCCACGTAGGCCAGGTGACGGCACATCAGGCGTCCTCCGAGCGGGCGGTGCGGAAGCCGGCGAAGATCTGCCGCCTGATCGGGTAGTCCCAGTTGCGGAACGTCCCCCGGCAGGCCACCGGGTCCACGGCGAACGAACCTCCGCGCAGCACCTTGTACTCGGGGCCGAAGAACACCTCCGAGTACTCCTTGTACGGGAACGCCCGGAACCCCGGGTACGGCAGGAAGTCGCTCGCCGTCCACTCCCACACGTCGCCGATCAACTGCCGTACGCCGTGCGGTGTCTCGCCCGCCGGGTAGCTGCCGGCCGGGGCGGGACCCAGGTGCCGCTGACCCAGGTTGGCGTGGCGCGGCGCCGGGTCGGCGTCGCCCCAGGGGTAACGCCGGGAGCGGCCGGTGACCGGGTCGTACCGGGCCGCCTTCTCCCACTCCGCCTCGGTGGGCAGCCGACGCCCGGCCCAGCGGGCGTAGGCGTCCGCCTCGTACCAGCACACGTGCAGCACCGGCTCGTCCGGCGGCACCACCTCGGTGACGCCGAAGCGGCGGCGCAGCCAGCGATCGCCGTCGCGCCGCCAGAACAGCGGGGCGGTGATGCCGTGCCGCCGGATGTGCGCCCAGCCCTCCGGGGCCCACCAGCGCTCGGTGTCGTAGCCGCCGTCCTCGATGAACGCCTGGTACGCGCCGTTCGTCACCGGTGTGGTGTCGATCCGGAACGGCGCCACCTCCCGGACGTGTGCCGGGCGTTCGTTGTCCAGCGCCCACGGCTCACCGGAGGTGCCCATGGTGAACGGGCCGCCGGGTACCGGCACCTCGGCCGGGCCGGTGAACGGCGGGCCCGGCTCCGGGTCCGGCGCCGTGAGCACCGCCGGACCGGTGCGCAGCTGATGGGTGATCAGCATCGTCTCGTCGTGCTGCTGTTCGTGCTGCGCGATCATTCCGAAGGCGAACCCGGCCTCGGTCAGCCGGGTGCCGTGGAAGTCGGCGCCCGCCAGCAGGTCCAGCGCCCGGCCGCGGACCTCGGCCGCGTAGCGCCGGGCCTCCGCGGGCGGCAGCAGCGGCAGCGAGGGGCGCTCCGCACGCGGATGCTCGAAGGCGTCGTAGAGGCTGTCGATCTCCGGGCGCATCGCCTCCCGGCCGCCGACGTTCCGCAGCAGCCACAGCTCCTCCTGGTTGCCGATGTGCGCGAGGTCCCACACCAGCGGGGACATCAACGGCGAGTGCTGCGCGGTCAGATCGGGTTCGTCCACGCACGTGGTCAGCAAGGTGGTGCGGTCCCGGGCCGTGGTCAGCGAGGCCAGCGCGCGCTCGCGCAGGGCCTCGGCGTCCCACTCCGCGGTCGTGGTGTCGGTCTCGGGGGCGGTCATGTCGGGATGTCCTTCCTGCCGTGGGCGGTTCGGCCGCCCCCGGCCGGGGAGATGCGTGTGCCGGGCAGCGCGTCCAGCAGGTCGTCGGCCGGGCAGCGGCCCCGGGCCACATAGCGCTCCAGGTACCCGGCGACGGCGTCCGTCACCTCGGCGGTGGCGCCGAGCCGGGGCAGGGCGTCCAGCGCCGCCGCGAAACACACGGCGGTCACCTCGCGCAGCTCCGGGTCGGCGAGCCCCCGCCGGGCCGCGTCGGTCCACAGCGGGTTGTGCGGGGCGGGCAGGTGACGAGCCCGCTCCGCCAGCGTCTTCACGCTCCGGTAGGCGGTCTCGGCGGCCATCGGATCGTCGAAGAGCGCCGCCGTCACCGCGAGCGGCACGATCCAGCCGTCCTCGCCGGGCTGCGCGTCGATCATCCGCAGCTCCAGGTGGCCGCGCGGCCTGACCGGCGGGAAGAGGGTGGTGAGGTGGTAGTCCAGATCCGCCCGGGTGGGCGGCCGGGGCTGTCGCGAGCGCGTCCACTCCCGGAAGGTCAGCCGCTCGGGCACCTCCCACGGCCCGCTGTCCCGGCGCACACACATCACCGGGGAGTCCAGCACGTGCCGGGCCCACGCGGCCCGCGGCTCCTCGTGCAGCGGGGGCGCGCCCGCCCGGCCCGCGCCGATCTCCATCCACATCAGCTGCCGGGTGGACAGCCAGCCCGTCGGCAGCCCGCCGATCAGCGGGGAGTTGGCGAACGCGGCCACCAGGACCGCGCCCAGCTGGTGCGCCAGCCACCAGCGCCGCCCGTGCCCCAGCGGGCCCGGCTCCTCGTGGCCCGCGTCCAGGCAGACCTGGACGGAGGCGGAGGCGCGCATCATGTGGCGGCCGGCCGGCCCGATGCGGTCCAGACACGCCTCCATCGCGTCGTAGCGCGGCTCGCGCAGGAACCGGCGCGGCAGACGGAAGGGGTCGTGGCCGATGCCGACGAGGTCGAGCCCGTCCCGTGCGAGGACGGTGCGCACGGCGGCCAGGTCGGCGCGGACGGTGCGGACGCACTCCATCAGGGAGGCGGCGGGCGGCGAGCTCAGCTCCAGCTGACCGCCGGGCTCGACGGTGAGCGCCGAGCCGAGGGGTACGGCCCGCATCGCGGCGTAGGCCGCGGCAAGCCGTTCGGTGGTCACGGGGCGCTGTGGCGCACCCCGCTCGTGCACGAGCCATTCCAGCTCCACACCGAGGGTGCGGGGCGGCCCGGTCTTGAAGCAGATGCCCTGGACCAGGGCGTCCACCTCGGCCTCGGTGACGGCGGTACGGTTCTCCGTACAGTCACCACCGTCGGTGATCGCATCGGACATGTCGGGATCCTCCTGAGATTCCACCATGCCGCCGGACCGGTGTTCGATGAGCCGGGCCGGCACTCGTCCCACCCAAGACCCTTGTGCCGGTTCGCACAAGACCGCCGTTCCGGGCGTTCTCGGACCGTTCGTCTCCGTGACCGTCCGTGGTTCCGGCGGGTTCCGTGAGCGGGAAACTCCGTTGCACCGCATACCAGCATCACCCACGATGACCGTATGAGCACGACGGGGGAGACCGCGCGGGCCGCGGTCGCGGCGCCCACGGGGGTGGCGCCGTGAGCGCGCGCCTGCGCGGGATCGCCGCACAGACGGAGGAGATCGTGGCGGCGGGGCGCTACCGGGCCCCGGACGGCCGGGAGGTGCCGCTCGCGGCGGCCGTCGAGGCCGCCAGGGCCGGCACCCGGATGTACGGCCCCGGGCCGGTCCCGGTGCCGCCGGCATCCGGCACCGGCCAGTTCGTCGAGGTCACCGGCGAGAGCAGCACGGAGGCGGCCCGCAGACTGGCCGGCGCCCCGGTGGCCGTGCTGAACTTCGCCTCCGCCAGGAACCCCGGCGGTGGTTATCTCAACGGCGCCCAGGCCCAGGAGGAGGCCCTGTGCCGCGCCTCCGCGCTGTACACCTGCCTGCGGGAGGCCCGGGAGTTCTACGAACACCACCGCGCCGACCGTGACCCGCTCTACTCCGACCGGGTGATCCACAGCCCGGCGGTGCCCGTCTTCCGCGACGACCGGGGACGACTGCTGGCCGAGCCGCACCTCGTGGGCTTCCTGACCGCCGCCGCCCCCAACGCGGGCGTGCTGCGGCGCCGCAGCCCCGAGCGGGCCGCCGAGATCCCGGCCGCCCTCGCCACGCGGGCCGAGCGGGTCCTGGAGACCGCCG
Organism: Streptomyces sp. SCPE 10; assembly: GCF_051980735.1. Lineage (NCBI taxonomy): Bacteria > Bacillati > Actinomycetota > Actinomycetes > Kitasatosporales > Streptomycetaceae > Streptomyces > Streptomyces sp. SCPE 10. The sequence continues at coordinate 7,014,387 of NZ_CP197069.1, forward strand.
CCGCCCACGGCTACCGGCGCCTGGTCCTCGGCGCCTGGGGCTGCGGCGTCTTCCGGAACGACCCGGCCCAGGTCGCGGGGGCCTTCCGTGCGCTGCTCGGCGCCGGGGGCCGGTTCGCGGGGACCTTCGAGCACGTGGTCTTCGGCGTGCTCGACCGGACCCCGGGGGCCACGGTACGGGAGGCCTTCGCACGGGCCTTCCCGCGCACGGGCGGCTGAGGGGCGGGGCGCCGGGCCCGTCGTCGTACGGCGGTTTCCACGCGGCGGCGGCGAGCGCCGGGGCGCCGGGCCTCGGCCGTCGTACGGAAGTTCCTCGCGCGGGCGGCTGAGCGCCGGGGTGCCGGCCCGGGCCGTCGTGCGGCTGTTCCCGCGTGTCGGCGGCTGAGTGCCGGGCCTCGGCCGTCGTACGCCCTGCGTCGGCGGCCGAGGTCCGGCGGCGTGTTCAGGTCCAGCCGTACCGCTGGTGCAGCCGCTGCCGGACGAGGTTGAACCGCATCCGGTCCAAGGCGCACGCCTCCCGGCGCATCCCGTCCTCGTGCAGCCGCAGCACCCGGTCCACGTCCACCCAGGAGTCGCGCCCCGAGCGGTCCCACGGCCCGCTGCCGATCGCCACCCACTCCCGGTCGCCGTCGTGCCGCTTGCTGGAGAGCTGGACGGCCAGCAGGGTGCCCGCCGCCTCCCGGGCGACGACCAGCACCGGCCGGTCCTTGCCCCGCCCGTCGTTCTCCTCGAACGGCACCCAGGTCCAGACGATCTCGCCGGGGTCCGGATCGCCGTCGCAGGCGGGGGAGTACTCCGTCCGCACCCGGCCCACCTCGCGCGGGTCGGCCTCGGCGGTGGCGTGCGGGCCGTGACGGCCGGGGACGTTCTCATCGATGTCGGTGTACGTGCTCACGGGGGCACCCTAGCCCGCCGGCAAATTCCATGCCCCGGCGCCTCGTTGGCCGGCTTCCTCGGTCGGGACGGTCGGGACGATTGACACGGCTGGGACGCGCTCCCATCATGGGAGCGCTCCCAAGCCCCGCCGCCGTCGCCCCGTCGACGGTCGGCGCGGTCGCTGCACGCCGCACGTTCCCCGTTCATCGTCCGGCTCCGCGGCGTGGCCCCGGGCCGGCGCATCACCCGGGAGGAACACCCCCATGATGTTCCGCAGGAGACGACCAGACGGGCCGCGTCGCCCGCTCGCCGTCGCGGCCTCGGCGGCCCTGGCCGTGGCGGCCGCGGTGCTGCCGCTCGCCACGCCCGCCGCCGCGGCCGACCCGGCCGACACCACGGTCACGGTCAACGCGAGCGCGGGCCTGGGCACCGTCAGCCCGACCGCGCTCGGCGCCAACACCGCCATCTGGGACGCGAACATGAACGACCCGGAGGTGTCCTCCCTGTACCGGGCCGCGGGGATCGGCGCATTGCGCTACCCGGGCGGCTCCTACGCCGACATCTACCACTGGGTCGACAACACCGCGCCCGGCGGCTACGTCGCCCCGGGCACCGACTTCGACGCCTTCATGGGCACCGTCAAGGCCTCCGGCGCCCAGCCGATCCTGATCGCCAACTACGGTTCCGGGACGGCCAAGGAGGCCGCGGACTGGGTCCGGTACGCCAACGTCACCAAGGGCTACGGCGCCAAGTACTGGGAGATCGGCAACGAGATCTACGGCAACGGCGTCTACGGCAGCGGCTGGGAGAACGACACCCACGCCGACAAGACCCCGGACCAGTACGCCCGGGAGGTCGAGGCCTACGCCAAAGCCATGAAGGCGGTCGACCCGACCGTCAAGATCGGCGCGGTGCTCACCATGCCCGGCAACTGGCCCGACGGTTCCGTGGCCACCGGCGACACCGGCGACTGGAACCACACCGTGCTCGCCGCCGTCGCCCACGACATCGACTTCGTCAGCGTGCACTGGTACCCCAACACCAGCACCGGCGCGCAGTCGCTGGCCGCCGTGCGGCAGTTGCCCGGCGAGCTGCGCGAGGTGCGCAACCTGGTGAACCGGTACGCGGGCGCCGACTCCGCGCGGATCGGCATCGCGATGACCGAGGTGAACTCCAACTCCGGCGGCGGCGCGTTCACCAGCAGGCCCAACGGCCTCTTCGCCGCGGAGGCCATGATCACGGCGATGGAGAACGGCGTCTTCACCGTGGACTGGTGGGACACCCACAACGGCGCGGGCGCCATCACCACCGTGGGCGGCGAGACCGACTACGGCGACATGGGCATGCTGTCCAGCGGCAGTTGCACCGGCAGCGTCTGCGAGCCGGCGGTCAACACCCCGTTCGCGCCGTACTACGGCATCAAGACGCTCGGCGCCCTCAGCGACCCCGGCGACACCATGGTGGCCTCCGGCACCTCCGGTCCCGAGGTCTCCTCGCACGCGGTGCTCCGGGCCGACGGCGACCTCAGCGTGCTGCTGCTGAACCAGAGCACCACCGCCGCGCACACCGTGGACCTGCGCTACCTGGGCTTCACCGCCGACTCCGCCGCCCCGCAGGTGCGGCGGTGGGCACCCGGTGACGACGATCTGGTCGACGCGACCGGCACCGCCACCGCCGACTCGGTCACCCTGGCGCCCTCCTCCATCACGGTGCTGACGATGCATCCGAAGAGCGGCACCGGCTCCTCCGCCGCCACCGTCGGCGCCCCCGGCACACCGCAGACCACGTCGGTCGGCGCGAGCAGCGTCACCCTGGGCTGGCCGGCCGCCGACGGAGCGGTGGACCGCTACGAGGTCTACGAGCAGCTCGGCACCGGCATCCAGCTGCTCGGTTCGGCCACCGGCACGTCCGCCACGATCCGCAATCTGCCGGCCGGCTCCCGGCACACGGTCAACGTGCTGGCCCGGGACAAGGCGGGACACCTCTCCCGGCCCTCCGTCCCGCTGACCTTCACCACCGGAACGCCGGACGACAGCACCTGCACCGTCTCGTACCAGGTGACCTCCGGCTGGGGCAACGGCTTCGTCTCCGACGTCGTGGTGAGCAACGTCGGCCCGGCGGACATCGACGGCTGGACGCTGACCTTCGACTGGCCATCGGCCGGGCAGTCCGTCTCCTCGTGGTGGAACGCCGACGTCACCAGCGACGGGCAGCACGTCCACGTGACCAGCACCGCGAACAACGCCCGGCTCGCGCCGAACGGCGGCAACTCCGCCGAGTTCGGCTTCGTGGGCGCCAACGACGGCGCCAACCCCGCCCCGACGGCGTTCACCCTCAACGGAACGGTCTGCCGGACGATCTCCTGAGCACGGAGCCCTGGGTGGGGGCGGCGCCACCCAGGGCGCGACTCCCGGTCGCGGGGTCCTCCGGGCTCAGACCGTGAGGACGATCTTGCCGCGGGTGCGTCCGGACTGGCTCAGCCGCCAGGCCTCGGCCGCCTGCGCCAGCGGCAGCGCCTGCTCCACGTGGACCGTGAGCCTGCCCGCGTCCGCGAGAGCGGCCAGGGTCGTCAGATCGGCGGACGACGGACGTACCCACACGTACTGGCCGCCCGCGTCGAGCGCCGCCTGGCCGTCGGCGATCGATGCGACGCGGCCCGGCCGCCGCAGCAGCGGCAGCGACTGCCCGACCGCGCCGTCACCGACGAAGTCGAGCACCGCGTCGACGCCCTCGGGAGCGAGCTCCCGGACGCGGTCGGCGAGCCCCTCGCCGTAGGTGACCGGCTCCGCGCCGAGCGAGCGCAGGAACTCGTGGTTGCGCTCGCTCGCCGTGCCGATGACGCGCGCGCCGCGGGCGACGGCGATCTGCACCCCGAGCGAGCCGACCCCGCCGGCCGCGGCGTGCACGAGCACCACGTCGCCCCGGTCGACGCCCAGACGCTCGATCGACTGGTACGCGGTGAGCCCGGCGAGCGGGACACCCGCCGCCTCCTCCCAGCTCAGCGACGCGGGCTTCTTCGCGAGGGTGCGCACGGGCGCCGAGACGAGCTCGGCGTACGCGCCGTTCTGCGCCCAGTCCTTGCGGATGTAGCCGTAGACCTCGTCGCCCACGGCGAACTCCGTGGCGTCGAAGCCGACCCGCTCCACCACGCCCGCGACGTCCCAGCCGGAGATCAGCGGGAAGCGGGTCTCCATGACGGCGTCCAGCATGCCGGCGCCGAGTTTCCAGTCGACCGGGTTGACCCCGGCCGCCTTCACCCGGACCAGCACCTCGCCGGGTGCCACCTTGGGTTCGGGCAGCTCCACGAGCCGCAGGTCGTCGGGGGATCCGTACGTGTCGAGTGCGATGGCCTTCATGCCACCGGTCAACTCACGAGCGGACGGGATCATTCCAGGCGGTGCCGCGGGTCCACCGAACGGTGACGTCGGCAAGGGCGTGGTGAAAGGGGTCCCCGTGTCCGGCGGCCCGCGTCTCAGTCGCCCAGCAGCCGTCGCAGCCAGCCGATCCTCGCCGCCCGCGCCGCCCGGGACAGGGCCGCCTGCGGGGCCAGGGTGTCGAAGCCGTGGAACCCGCCCGGCCAGACGTGGAGTTCGGCCGCGCCGCCGGCCTGCCACAGGCGGGACGCGTAGTCGACCGTCTCGTCCCGGAAAGTCTCCGCCGAGCCGGTGTCGAGATAGGCCGGGGGCAGTCCGGACAGATCCGTGGCGCGGGCCGGGGCCGCGTACGGGGAGACGTCCGGCCCACCCCGGCGGGCACCGAGCAGCGCCGTCCAGGCGGTCTCGTTGGCGGTGCGGTCCCAGAGGCCGACGCCGGTCATCTGGTGGCTGGAGACGGTGTCGTTGCGGTCGTCCAGCATCGGGCTCAGCAACAGCTGGCCCAGCGGACGCGGCCCCCGCCGGTCCCGGGCGAGCAGGGTGACGGCGGCCGTCAGCCCGCCGCCCGCGCTGGCGCCCGCCACCACGATCCGCTCCGGGTCGCCGCCGATCTCCCGCGCGTGCCCGGCCGTCCACCGCAGGCCCGCGTACACGTCCTCGACCGGCGCCGGATGCGGGTGCTCGGGCGCGAGCCGGTACTCGACCGACACCACCACCGCGCCCAACTCCCGCGCCCAGTCCAGCGGTACGTCCATCCCGGCGCGGCCGGTGCCGGCCATCATGCCGCCGCCGTGCACGTGGTAGAGGACCGGCAGCGCAGCCGTGGCCGACACCGGGCGGCAGACCACCAGGGAGATCCCGGGGGCGTCCGGCGGCCCCGGCACCGCGCACTCCGTCACCTCGAAGGCGCCGCCCAGGGTGAGGTCCGTCAGCTCCGCGCCGACACCCGCGCCACGCCGGGCCGCGTCGAGGTCCGCCAGGCTGAACCCGGGCACCGCCGCGTCCCCCAGCGACTCCAGACACGCGGCGAGTTCCGGGTCGAACGGGGGCGGGACCAGGGGCACGGCTTCCTCCTCGGACGGTTCGCGGCACGGCGGTACGGCCATCGTCCGCATACCCCCCGGAGGCGCCGGGAGTCGGTCGCGGCGCCTGGTGTGACCCGGGTGCCGTAGCGTCCCCGAACGCCCGAAGGGGCCGGAACCAGCGGGTTCCGGCCCCTTCGGGCGCGTGCGGTGCCGAGGCTCAGGCGGCGGTGATCTCCGCGGCGACGCCGTGCAGGCGCGTCACGACCTCGGTCAGCTGGCCGGCGACCTCGGTGTCGTCGGCCGGGTGGGTCTCGGCGAAGCGGGTCATGGAGCCGGGGATGGACAGCTTGATGTCCTCGATCACCTTGCCGCCGGCGATGCCCACGGACTTGCGGGTGTCGTCCTGCGCCCACACGCCGCCGTACTGGCCGAAGGCGGTGCCGATGACGGCGACGGGCTTGCCGCCGAAGGCGCCGGCGCCGAACGGACGGGACAGCCAGTCGATGGCGTTCTTGAGCACGGCCGGCATGGTGCCGTTGTACTCGGGCGAGAACAGCAGGAAGGCGTCGGCGGCCTGGGCGGCCTCACGCAGCTTCGCGGCGGCGGCCGGGACGCTGCCCTCGACGTCGATGTCCTCGTTGTAGAAGGGCACGTCGGCCAGGCCCTCGAAGATCACGACCTCGGCACCTTCAGGGGCGAGCTTGGCGGCCGCCTCGGCCAGCTGACGGTTGTGCGAACCGGCGCGGAGGCTGCCGACGAGCGCGAGGATACGAACAGACATGGGAAATCTCCAGGGGCTGAAACATCGCCGTTACGATCCGGACCAAGGTCCGTTTAACTTTCTACCACCTTAACCGGACCCTGGTCCAGTTCTGCTCCGGTGCTTTACGCTGTGTTCATGTCCCGCCTGCCGCACCCCCTTCCGACGCCGCAGGAGCCGACCTTGCTGGAGCTCGGTACGGCTCCCGAAGAGACCGGCCTGCGCGCCGACGCGGCCCGCAACCGCGCCCGGCTCCTGGAGGCCGCCGCCCGGCTGATCGCCGAGCACGGCGTGGCCGGGGTCACCATGGAGGCCGTCGCGGCGGCGGCCAAGGTGGGCAAGGGCACCGTCTTCAGACGCTTCGGGGACCGCACGGGACTGCTGATGGCCCTGCTGGACCACTCCGGCCGGCGGCTCCAGGCCGACTTCCTGGGCGGACCACCGCCGCTGGGGCCCGGCGCACCGCCCCTGGAGCGGCTGCGCGCGTTCGGCATCGCGGTGCTCTACCGCTCGGCCGAACAGCTGGAACTCCAACTGGCCGCCCAGCCCGAGGCCTGCCGCCGCTTCTCCCACCCCGCGGTCCAGGCGCTGCGCACCCACGTCACCATGCTGCTGCGGCAGATCGTGCCGGACGCCGACTGCGAACTGCTGGCCCAGACCCTGCTCGCCTCGCTCGACCCCGCGCTGATCCATCATCTGACCCGGCAGCTCGGGATGCCCATGGAGCGGCTGGAGGCGGCCTGGGTCGACCTGGTCGCCCGGGTGACCCGCACGGACCCGCCCACCTGACCTCCCCGGAGCCAACGGCCGTACACCATACGGCAATTGGTCCAATCGCGAACCACGATCCCCCGCCCGCCGCGGTGCCGGACCGCTCTGCCAGGATGCGGTCTGTCATGGTGCAGAAACCGAACACGCCCACGAGTGCCGATGTGGCCCGCCTGGCCGGCGTCTCGCGCGCGACCGTGTCCTACGTCCTGAACAACACCCGCTCCGTACGGATCAGCGAGCCCACGCGCCGCCGCGTCCACGAGGCCGCGCGGGAGCTGGGGTACGTGCCGCACGCCGCCGCCCGCAGCCTGCGCGCCGGACACAGCCGTACGGTCCTCATGCCCGCCCCGGCGATCCCGGCGGGCCCCCTCTACAGCGCGTTCCTGAGCGAGGTGCAAGGGGCGCTGGGGCGGCTCGACTACACCGTCGTCCAGTACGGCTCCATCGGCCTGGAGGGCGACGAAGCCGCCCGTGCCTGGGCCGAGTTGCGGCCCGTGGCGGTGCTGGTGCCCGGCTCCGGGTGCGGGCCGCGGGGCGTCGCGATCCTCAAGCGCTCGGGCACCCGCGCGGTGGTCACCCTCGGCCCCGAACGCGTCGACGGCGCGCACGCCCTGCTGATGGACCACGAGGCCGTGGGCCGGTGCGCGGCCGCCCATCTGTACGAGCGGGGCAGGCGCCGGATCGGCGTCGTCGTCCCCGCCGAACCCGGCCTCGAGCCCTGCTCGCGGCCCCGGGTCGCGGGCGCCCGCCAGGCCCTGCGCGGCACCGGCGCGACCGTCACCGAGGTGCCGCTCGCCTACACCGAGCAATCCGCCGCCCGGCTCGCCGCCCACTGGCCCGGCCTGGACGCCGTCTTCGCCTACAACGACGAGTACGCCATGCTGCTGATGCGCGCCCTCCAGGACGAGGGCCTGCGCATCCCCGAGGACGTGGCCGTGATCGGCGCCGACGACCTGATGCTCGGCAGGCTGCTGCGGCCCCGGCTCAGCACCGTCCGCATCGAACTGCCCTCGGGCCGCTACCTCGCCGCGCTGGTCGACCGCGTGGTGCGCGAGACGGGCGGCGAGCCGGAGGTGCACAGGGTGCTGGACGTCTCGGTCGTACCCCGCGACTCCACCTGAGCCCGGCCCGCCGCCCGCGAGCGGTCCGAGGGACTACTGGCCCTGGTTCTCCTGCGCGGCGATGCTCTTGCGGACCTCGTCCATGTCCAGCTCGCGCGCCTGGCCGATGACGTCCGTGAGGGCCGCCTCGGGCAGCGCGCCCGGCTGCGCGAACACGGCCACCCGGTCGCGCACGATCATCAGCGTCGGAATGGACTGGATGCCGAACGCCTGGGCCAGCTCCGGCTGGGCCTCGGTGTCCACCTTGCCGAACACCAGGTCCGGGTTCTCCTCGGCGGCCTTCTCGTACACCGGCGCGAACTGCCGGCACGGCCCGCACCAGGACGCCCAGAAGTCGATGAGAACGAAATCGTTCTCGGTGACCGTGTCGTCGAAGTTCTCCTTGGTCAGTTCCACGGTGCTGCTCATGGCCTGGTTCCCTCTTCCTGGTGTGGGGTGTGCCGACGGCGGAAACACGGCCGCCGGGCAGCCTATTCCGCACCCTGTCCGCGCGCACCCGGATGCCCTGCGCACCGGACGCCCGCGTCCCGCGCTCGTACCCATGTGGCCGACGCGCACACCACCCAGCAGACTGATCCCATGACGGAAACGGAAACCATCGCGTACGACGTCGTGGTGCTCGGGGCCGGGCCCGTGGGGGAGAACGTCGCCGACCGCACCCGCGCGGCCGGTCTCACCACCGCGGTCGTGGAGAGCGAACTGGTCGGCGGCGAGTGCTCGTACTGGGCCTGTATGCCCAGCAAGGCGCTGCTCAGGCCGGTCATCGCCCAGTCCGACGCCCGCAGGCTGCCCGGTCTCGCCCAAGCGGTCCAAGGCCCCCTCGACGCCCCCGCCGTGCTCGCCCGGCGCGACGACTTCACCTCCCACTGGCAGGACGACGGCCAGGTCGGCTGGATCGAGGGCATCGGCGCAGACCTCTACCGGGGCCACGGCCGCCTCGCCGGGCCCCGCACGGTGACCGTCACCGTGTCGGACGGCACGGTCACCACCCTCACCGCCCGGCACGCGGTCGCGGTCTGCACCGGCACCCGCGCCCAGCTGCCCGATCTGCCCGGCCTCGCCGACGTACGGCCGTGGACCAGCCGCGAGGCCACCAGCGCGGAGTCGGTGCCGGGCCGGCTGATCGTCGTCGGCGGCGGTGTCGTCGCCACCGAGATGGCCACCGCCTGGCAGGCGCTCGGCTCCCGGGTCACCCTGCTGGTGCGCGGCAAGGGGCTGCTCAACCGGATGGAGCCGTTCGCCGGGGAGCTGGTCGCCGAGTCGCTCACCGGGGCGGGCGTCGACGTGCGCGTCGGCGCGTCCGTGGAGTCCGTCACCCGGGAGAACGGCACCGTGGTGGCCCGCACCCGTTCGGGTGAGCGGTTCGAGGCCGACGAGATCCTCTTCGCCACCGGCCGCGTCCCGCAGACCGACGACATCGGGCTCGACACCGTCGGCCTGGAACCCGGCTCATGGCTCGACGTGGACGACACCCTGCGCGTCACCGGCACCGACTGGCTCTACGCCGTCGGCGACGTCAACCACCGCGCGCTCCTCACCCACCAGGGCAAGTACCAGGCCCGGGTCGCCGGTGCGGCCATCGGCGCCCGCGCGGCCGGCACCCCGCTGCTCGACGGCCCCTGGGGCGCGCACGCGGCGACCGCCGACCACGAGGCGGTACCCCAGGTCGTCTTCACCGACCCCGAGGCCGCCGCCGTCGGCCTCTCGCTCGCCGAGGCGGAGCAGGCCGGCCACCGGGTCCGCGCCGTGGACGTGGAGTTCTCCTCCGTCGCCGGCGCCGCCCTGTACGGCGACGGCTACAAGGGCCGCGCCCGCATGGTCGTCGACCTGGAGGACGAGATCCTGCGCGGCGTCACCTTCGTCGGCCCGGGCGTCGGCGAACTCATCCACTCCGCCACCGTCGCCGTCGCCGGACACGTCCCGGTCAGCCGGCTGTGGCACGTGGTGCCGTCGTACCCGACCCTCAGCGAGGTGTGGCTGCGGCTGCTGGAGGCGTACCGGGACAACTGAGCCGCGAACGCGGAGGCATCCGGTCCGGCCGGCCCACCCGCCGGCCGGACCGGATGCCGTTCAGGGCCTGCGGCCGCGGAAGGTGCGGCGCAGGTCGTCCACCCAGGCGTCGGGGTTCTCCCACGGGATGAAGTGGCCGCCGTGGTCGTGGGCGTTGACGTTGACGTGGTTGAACCAGGCGGCCTGCGGGCCGGTCTCGAACGCCCGGACGCGCTCCTTGGCGGTGTGGACGCCGGGCGGGTTCTCGTAACGGACGAAGGTGAGGCCGACCGGGGCCTGCACGACCGGGGTGCGGTCGTGGGCGGGCGACCAGGGGTGGCGGTTGGCGTTGGCGTAGTAACGCATCGACGTGGCGATCGAGTTGTTCACCCAGTAGATCGTGGCGTGGGTGAGCATGTCGTCCCTGCTGAACACGGACTCGACGTCGCCGCCGTTGTCGCTCCAGGCGTTCCAGCGCTCCAGCAGCCAGGCGAGCAGCCCGGCGGGCGAGTCGCTCAGCGCGTGGGCCAGGGTGGCGCCGTCGAGCATGTGCACGGCGAGGTGGGAGGCCGAGCGGCGGTCCATCTCGACGAGGCGGGCGCGCACGTCGGCGGGCTGGTCCTCGGTGAGCGGCCGGTTCCGGGCGAAGTCCCAGGCGCGGGGGCCGTTGAAGAAGTCGAGCGGCAGCCCGGAGCCGATGTGGATGCCGTACAACTCGTCGGCGTACTTGTGGCCGAGCTGGCTCGTGACGATGCCGCCGATGTCACAGCCCCCGGCGGCGTACTTCTCGTACCCCAGTGTCTCGGTCATCAGGGTGTGCCAGAGGTCGGACACCTTCCAGAAGTTGACGTCCGGGAAGCCGGTGAGTGGACCGGGGAAGCCGAAGCCGGGCAGGGACGGCACGATGACGTCGAAGGCGTCCTCGGGATCGCCGCCGAACGCGGCCGGGTCGGCGAGCGGGCCGATCACCTTCGACCAGTGCCAGAACGTCCAGGGCCAGCCGTGGGTGAGGATCAGCGGGATCGGCCGGGGGCCGCGCCCGGGTTCGCGCAGGAAGTGCACCGGGACACCGGCGACGCTCACCTGGTAGTGCTCGTGGAGGTTGATGGCGGCCTCGGCCGCGCGCCAGTCGTAGCCGTCCCGCCAGTAGGCGACCAGTTCGCCGAGATAGCCGGCGGGGACGCCGTAGGACCAGTCCTCGTTGCCCTCGTCCACCGGCGGACGGGTGGACGCGAGCCGGGCGCGCAGGTCGTCGAGGACCTCGTCGGGCACATGGAGCGGGGCGGGTTCCAGCGGGAAGGCCTGCGGGGCGGCCATGGCGTGGTTCCTTCCGGACGGGGGCGAGCGGTGTCCCGAGCCTGCCGGGCGGTCGGCCGGTGAGCCGGGCCGGCGCTCTTCGGTGCGGGCTTTGACGATATGCCAACGCCCCCTGGCGCCAAGGCTTTTGAGCCTGCCGATCCGGTCGCGCATCCGGGCCGGACGCCGGGGTTCGGGCGACGTGGCCGATTCGTTACCGGCTCCGGTCGATTTCAGGGTTGCGCGGGGGTGGCCGAGACGGCGGCCGGGGCCCTATGTTCTGGCCGACAACATTCAGCCCCGGTGGACGTCGATACCCACCGAAGCCGGTCACGCGTGCGCTTCCGTGTCCCACACTCCTTCGTGCACCAACCGTGGGCGGGTGCACACCCGGCCACGCCCCAGAAAGGACCCTGCCCATGCGCAAGGGGCTCCTCCTCACCACAGCCTCCGTGGCGCTGCTGACGACGCTCACCGCCTGCGGGAACTCCTCGTCGGGCGACGACTCGTCGGGCTCCGGCGGCAAGAAGCCGAAGATCGGTGTGATCCTCCCGGACAGCAAGTCCTCCGCCCGCTGGGAGACGGCCGACCGCCCCTACCTCGCCAAGGCGTTCAAGGCGGCGGGCGTCGACTACGACATCCAGAACGCCCAGGGCGACAAGCAGGCGTTCCAGACCATCGCGGACCAGATGATCAGCAGCGGCGTGAACGTCCTGGTGATCGTCAACCTCGACAGCGGCACCGGCAAGGCCGTCCTGGACAAGGCCAAGGCCCAGGGCGTGGCCACCATCGACTACGACCGGCTGACGCTCGGCGGCTCCGCCCAGTACTACGTGAGCTTCGACAACACGGTGGTCGGCAAGCTCCAGGGCGAGGGCCTGAGCAAGTGCCTGTCGGACATGAAGGCGAAGAAGCCGGTCGTCGCCGAACTGAACGGCTCGCCCACCGACAACAACGCCACGCTCTTCGCCCAGGGTTACAACAGCGTCCTCGACCCCAAGTACAGCTCCGGCGAGTACGTCAAGGGCCCCAACCAGTCCGTGCCCGACTGGGACAACGCCCAGGCCGGGACCATCTTCGAGCAGATGCTCACCAGCGAGCCCAGGATCGGCGGCGTGCTGGCCGCCAACGACGGCCTCGGCAACGCGGCCATCGCGGTGCTGCGCAAGAACCACCGCAACGGCCAGGTGCCGGTGACCGGGCAGGACGCCACCGTGCAGGGCCTGCAGAACATCCTGACCGGCGACCAGTGCATGACCGTCTACAAGGCGGTCAAGAAGGAGGCCGACGCGACCGCCCGGCTCGCCGTCGCCCTGGCCAAGGGCAAGAAGGGGCAGACCAACGGGAGCGTCAAGGACCCCGAGGGCGGGCGTGCGGTGCCCTCCGTGCTGCTCACCCCGGTCGCCGTCTACAAGGACAACGTCAAGGACGTCGTGAACGACGGATACGTGACCAAGGCCCAGCTGTGCACCGGCCGGTACGCCGCCCTGTGCGCCAAGGCCGGCATCCAGTAACCCCCGCCTGCCGGGCCCACCGGCCGGCCGCGGGTTCCAAGGTGCCCTGACCGCCTTGGGAACCCGCGGCCCCACGACTTCAGGAGCCGTCCTCCATGACAGCGACCCCCATCCTTCAACTGCGCGGCGTCAACAAGAGTTTCGGCCCGGTGCAGGTGCTGCACGACGTGTCCTTCAGCGCCTGCCCCGGCGAAGTGACCGCCCTCGTGGGCGACAACGGCGCCGGCAAGTCCACCCTGGTCAAATGCATCGGGGGGATCCACTCCATCGACGCCGGCGAGTACTGGTTCGACGGCGAGCGGGTGCAGATGCACAGCCCCCGGGACGCCGCCGCGCTCGGCGTGGAGATCGTGTACCAGGACCTCGCCCTGTGCGACAACCTGGACATCGTCCAGAACATGTTCCTCGGCCGGGAGAAGCGCAGGGGTCTGCTCCTCGACGACGCGACCATGGAGGAACTGGCCGCCAAGACCCTCGCCGGACTCTCGGTCAAGACCGTCAAGTCCCTGCGGCAGCGGGTCTCCAGCCTCTCCGGCGGCCAGCGCCAGACCGTCGCCATCGCCAAGGCCGTGCTGTGGAACAGCAAGCTCGTCATCCTCGACGAGCCGACCGCCGCACTGGGCGTCGCCCAGACCGCCCAAGTCCTGGAACTGGTGCGGCGGCTGGCCGACAACGGCCTGGCCGTGGTGCTGATCTCGCACAACATGAACGACGTCTTCGCGGTGTCCGACCAGATCGCCGCCCTCTACCTGGGCCGGACGGCCGCCCAGGTCAGGACCTCCGACGTGACACACGCCCAGCTCGTCGAACTGATCACCTCGGGCCGCAGCGGAAACCTGGGCCTCACCGACACCAATGGAGCAGCCGCATGACCGCCGCCGTCGCCCCCGAGAAGCCGGAACGGCCCGAGAACCCCGGCGCGTCCGGCGCGCGGCCCGACGCCGCCGACGCCGGTCTGCGCGCGCTGGTCACCGGCTACCGCGACCGGCTGCGCGGCGGCGAACTCGGGGCCATGCCCGCGGTCCTCGGCCTGGTGGCGCTCTGCGTCTTCTTCGGGATCCTCAGCCCGGTCTTCTTCTCCGACCTCAACTTCGCCAACCTGCTCACCCAGGGGGCGGGCAGCATCGCGATCGCCATGGGGCTGGTCTTCGTCCTCCTCCTCGGGGAGATCGACCTGTCCGCCGGATACGCCAGCGGTGTCTGCGCCGCGGTGCTGGCCATCCTCCTCACCGACCACGGATGGCCGTGGTACGGCGCCGTCGCCGCCGCCATGCTGACCGGCGTCGTCATCGGCCTGCTCCTGGGCACACTGGTGGCGAAGGTGGGCATCCCGTCGTTCGTGGTCACGCTGGCCGCGTTCCTGGGCTTCCAGGGCATCGTGCTGATCCTGCTGAAGGAGGGCACGAACATCTCCATCGAGGACAAGACCCTGCTCGCCATCGCCAACGACAACCTCTCGCCGACGGCCGGATGGCTGCTGCTGGTGTGCGGTGTCGCGGTGTACGCGGCGATCCTGCTGCGCCGTGACCACAACCGACGCCGCCGGGGACTGGCGACCACCCCGCCGGTGCTGGTCGCCGTCCGCCTCGGCCTGCCGACGCTGCTCGGCGCCCTGGCCGTGTACGTGCTCAACCAGGAGCGCAGCCGCAACGCGGTGGTGGTCTCGCTGAAGGGCGTGCCCATCGTGGTGCCGCTCATCGGCGTCCTGCTCGTGCTGGGCACGTTCGTCCTCCAGCGCACGCCGTTCGGACTGCACATCTACTCCGTCGGCGGCAACGCCGAGGCGGCCCGGCGGGCCGGCATCAACGTGGCGTTCATCCGCATCGCCGCCTTCGTCATCTGCTCCGCCATGGCGGCGGTCGGCGGCATCATCGCGGCCTCCCGGGGCAACTCCGTGGACCCCAACACCGGCGGCAGCAACGTGCTGCTGCTCGCCGTCGGGGCCGCCGTCATCGGCGGCACCAGTCTCTTCGGCGGGCGGGGCCGGGTCGTCGACGCAGTGCTGGGCGGGATGCTGGTGGCCGTCATCCAGAACGGCATGGGTCTCATGGGGTACAGCTCGGGGGTCAAGTACGCTGTCACGGGTTCGGTGCTGCTGGTGGCCGCGGGTGTGGACGCGCTGTCCCGACACCGAGCCGTACAGCGATGAACGCCCCACGCTCCCGTGACAACGAGGTCCCCGTGCCATGAAGGTCGGCCATTCCCAGGAGGAGATCCGACGGCACAACCTCAGCACCCTGCTGCACCACGTCCACATCGGCGGGCCCGTCTCCCGGGCCGCCCTCGCCGACCGCATGGGGCTCAACCGCAGCACCATCCTGGGGCTGGTCACCGATCTGACCACGGCCGGGCTCGTCCTGGAGGAACTCCCGCGCGACACCGGCCGGGCGGGCCGGCCCTCGCTGGTCGTACGGCCGGAGTCGGCCCGGGTGTACGTGCTCGCGTACGACGTCGGGGTGGATCGTCTCGCGGCCGCCCGCATCGGGCTCGGCGGTGTCTTCCTCGACCGGCGCGAACGCTCCTGGCCGATGGACGAGCCGAACGATCCGGCGAAGGTCGCCGACGCGCTCGCCGGGTTCGCCCGGCAGATGCTGGCGATCGCGGAGCCCGGCAGCCGCTGCGTCGGCGTCGGGGTGGCGGTGCGGGGCATCGTCCGGCACCCCGACGGGCTGGTGCGGCGCGCCCCCAACATGGGCTGGACCGATCAGGACTTCCGCGCCGAACTCGCCGGCCGGCTCGACCTCGGCGTCCCCGTCGAGGTGGACAACGAGGCGAACCTCGGCGCCCTCGCCGAACACCTGCGGGGCGCCGGGGTCGGCAGTGACAACGTCGTCTATCTGCACGGGGACATCGGTATCGGCGGCGGTCTGGTCACCGGCGGCCGGCTGCTGCGCGGCACGGACGGGTACGGCGGCGAGGTCGGCCACATGATCGTCAACCCGCGCGACGGCAGCCCCTGCGGCTGCGGCGCCCGCGGCTGCCTCGAAGCCGAGGCCGGTGAACGGGCCCTGCTCGCCGCCGCCGGCCGCGATCCGCAGGAGACCGGCCAGGAGGTGGTGCGGGCGGTCGTCTCCGCCGCCGACCGGGGAGACGTGGTCGCGCGGGCCGCGCTGCACCAGGTCGGCGACTGGCTCGGCGTCGGTGTCGCCAACCTGGTCAACCTCTTCAACCCCAGCGTCGTCATCTTCGGCGGCATGCTCCGCGACCTGTTCCTCGGCGCGGCCGCGCAGATCCGCAGCCGTATCAACGTCAGCACCCTCGCCGCCTCCCGCGAGAAACTCTGTCTGCGCGTCAGCCGGCTCGGCGAGGACACCGTTCTGGTGGGCGCCGCCGAACTGGGATTCTCCGCGTTGCTGGCCGACCCCCTCGCCGTCCTGGCCGACGCTCCCGGGAAACGACTGGCCCCACCGCTGCTCGGCTGACGCCGGTTCCCGGCATGGCCGACCCGCTGCGGACCGGCGTGGTGGGCGCCGGCGACATCAGCGGCGCATACCCGGAGAAGCCGGCCGCGCTGCCGAACGTGTGCCCCGTACAGGTGGCGAGGCGCGACCCCGAAGGCGCGCGGGCCGCCGTCGCGCGGTTCCCGGGGACGCGGGCGACGAGCCCGCCGGAACGGTACGTGCACGGTCCGGGCGCGCGCGGTCAGCGCAGCAGCAGTGCCGGGTCGGCGTGGACGTGCTCGACGACCTGGCCCGCCGCGCCGAGTACCGCCGCGTTCTTGCCGAGTGAGGAGACCGCGACGGTCGGCACCTGCCCGTAGAGTCCGCCGGCGCGCAGCGCCGCCTCCACGGAAGGGGTGGTCCACGCGGCGAGCGCGGAGAAGATGCCGCCGAGCACGATCGAGTCCGGGTCGAGGACCTTGACCACGGCGGTCAGCGCCCGTCCCAGCGCGTCGCCGGCCCGCCGCACCGCCTCGGTCGCGTCCCGGTCGCCGGCGTCGAGCAGCGTGGTCAGCGCCGACAGCGGCTCCAACGCGCCCACGGCGGCGGCCGAGTCCCCGAGTCCGGCGGCCCGCAGGATCGCGTCCCGCCCGGCGACGCGCTCCAGGCAGCCGCGCGCACCGCAGGCACACGGCTCACCGGCCGGATCCACCTGGAGGTGGCCCAGTTCCCCCGCGTAGCCGTGCGCACCCTGGAACACCCGGCCGCCGAGCACCACGCCCGCGCCGATGCCGATCTCCCCGGACACGTGCACGAAGTCGCCCAGGACGGCCGGCCCCGCGCCGAACCACAGCTCACCGAGCGCCGCCAGGTTCGCCTCGTTCTCCGCCCCGGTCGGCAGCTTCAGCCCGGACAGGCCCAGGTCGGTGAAGTCCGCCGCCGGCACGTCGCGCCAGGCGAAGTTGGGGGCGCGGAGCATTCCGGCGCGGTCCACCAGGCCGGGCAGCGCGACGTTCGCCCCGATCACCGGCAGGCCCTGCTCGGTCGCGGAGTCCACCGCCTGCTGGGCCAGCCGGGCCAGCGCGGCGGCGATCTCGCCGGGCTTGCGGTTGCGGTTGTCCGCCGCCACCAGGAGCCGGTAGCGCACCCGCCGGCCCAGATCGAGCACGGCCGCGGCCAGGTAGTCGACGTTCACTTCGAGCCCGAGGCCCGCCGCGCCCGCGCCGTTGACCGACACACCTATGCCCGGGCGGCCCCGGTCCCCTTCGTGCAGCATGTCCCCGTCGTGCACGAGCCCGGCCTCCGCGAGCACCGCGATGAGGTTCGAGACGGTCGTCTTGGTGAAGCCGGTGAGCACGGCGAGCCGGGCCCGGGTGACCGGCTGGTGTTCGGCGATCACCCCGAGCAGCACGGCCAGGTTCCGCTCCCGCATCGAGGCATGGCGGATGGGCTCGCGGGTTTCGGATGGCATGGGGCAAGGCTAGTCGGTGGGCGCCCGCCGACCGCGCCGGCCTGCTGCGAAGCCGCTCGCGCCACGGCGGCGCGGCTCCCGGCGGCCGGGCTCGGCACTCGCCCTCCCGCAGCAGCCGTTCGCGCAGTCCTTGCGGCGGATTATTAATCCATGTGGTTGCCGAAATGTGTAGTGGAGGTGCGCGGAGGAATAGGGGCCGGGTTTCAGCGTGGGCGGGTTTGTCCCGTTATGCCTGCTGGTATCGGCCTTCGCGAGGGTGCGAACGGCGTCTCCGTCGCCTTGCCCGCGCTGGTGGCAGCCCTCTTCGAGTGCCGTCGGTTGCGAGGGTCTTGGCGGCCGGGCCCGGTAGTGCTTAGCTTTAGTCCACATCATTGACGATTTCACCAGGAGCGAGCATGGCGAGCTTCCAGCCCACCCCCGAAGACCGGTTCTGCTTCGGGCTGTGGACCGTCGGCTGGCAGGAGCGCGACCAGTTCGGCGAGGCCACCCGCGCGCCGCTCGACCCGGTGCGCACGGTGCACAAGCTGGCCGAGCTCGGCGCCTGGGGCGTGACCTTCCACGACGACGACCTGCTGGCCGTCGAGTCGAACCGGGACGCCGCGATCGCCGCGTTCCGCAAGGCCCTCGACGAGACCGGCCTGGTGGTGCCCGCCGCCACCACGGACCTGTTCAAGCACCCGGTGTTCAAGGACGGCGCCTTCACCTCCAACGACCGCGACGTGCGTCGTCACGCGATCCGCAAGGTGATGCGCAACCTGGACCTGGCGGCCGAACTCGGTGCCAGGACCTACGTGTTCTGGGGCGGCCGGGAGGGCGCGGAGAGCGACGCGGCCAAGGACGTGCGCGTGGCGCTCGAACGCTTCCGCGAGGCGATCGACCACCTCGCCGGATACGTCGAGGAGCGGAACTACGGCATGCGCTTCGCCCTGGAGCCCAAGCCGAACGAGCCCCGCGGCGACATCCTGCTGCCGACCATCGGCCACGCCCTCGGCTTCATCTCCACCCTGGAGCACCACGACATGGTCGGCCTCAACCCGGAGGTGGGGCACGAGCAGATGGCCGGGCTGAACGTCGTCCACGGCATCGCCCAGGCCCTGTGGCAGGACAAGCTCTTCCACATCGACCTCAACGGCCAGCACGGCCCGCGCTACGACCAGGACCTGGTGTTCGGCCACGGTGACACCAAGAGCGCGTTCTTCCTCGTCGACCTGCTGGAGAGCAGCGGCTGGGAAGGCCCGCGGCACTTCGACTACAAGCCCGGCCGTACCGAGGACGCCGAGGACGTGTGGGTCTCGGCCGAGGCCAACATGCGCACCTATCTGATCCTCAAGGAGCGCGCCAAGGCGTTCCGCGCCGACCCCGAGGTCCAGGAGGCCATGCGGGCCTGCCGGATCGACGAGCTGACCGTGCCCACCATCGCGGCGGGCGAGAGTCACGAGTCCCTGCGGGCCGAGGAGTTCGACGCCGAGGCCGCCCGCGACCGCGGCTACCACTACTCCCGCCTCAACCAGCTGGCGGTCGAGCACATGCTCGGCAGCCGCTGACCTCCTGCCGTGGCCGGCAGGCGGTCACGGCAGCCGGAAACCGAGGGCCTCGGCGGCCGCTTCCGGGGACGGCTGGGACCACAGGGCCGCGACCGCCTCGTTGGTGGACAGCGAGCGCAGATCGGCGCGGTCGACGTAGAGGACCCCGTCGAGGTGGTCCGTCTCGTGCTGGACGATCCGGGCGGGCCAGCCGGTGAAGACCTCGTCCAGCGGGTTGCCGTGCTCGTCCTCGGCGCGCAGCCGCACCTCGGCGTGCCGTGCGACCACCGCCTGCCAGCCCGGCACGCTGAGGCAGCCCTCGAAGAACGCGGCCCGCGCGGTGCCGACCGGCTCGTAGGAGGGGTTGACCAGTACCCGGAAGGGCTGCGGACGGCGGCCCCGGGCCGCGGCGATCTCCTCCGGCACCGGCGCCGGGTCCTCCAGGACCGCGATCCGCAGCTCCACGCCGACCTGCGGCGCGGCGAGGCCCACGCCCGGCGCGGCGTGCATGGTCAGGCGCAGGGCCTCGACGAAGCGGGCCAGCAGGGCGGGGCCCAGCTGGCCGTCGTACGGCTCGGTGGCGCGGCGCAGCACCGGCCGGCCGGCGGCGACGATGGGCAGGGGGCCGCCGGCGGCGAGGAGTGCCTCGACCCGTTCGGCGAGCGGCGCGTGATCACGGTCGGGTGCCATCGCGCCAGGATGCCACGGCGGCCCGGGGCGCACGAGGCGCCCGGCTCACCGCTCCGCGAAGTCGCCGGCGAGCGCCGAGGCGATCCGCAGATGCTGCCGCGCCTCCTCGTGCCGGGACTGCCTTTCGAGCGTGCGGCCCAGCATCAGCCGGGCGTAGTGCTCCACCGGGTCGCGGTCCACGATGGTCCGCAGCTCGGCCTCCGCGCGGCGCAGCTGGGCCGAGTGGTAGTAGGCGCGCGCCAGCAGCAGCCGGGGCGCGGTCTGCTCCGGCACCTCCTCGACCAGCCCGGCCAGCACCCGCGCAGCCCCCGCGTAGTCCTTCGCGTCGAAGAACGCCCGCGCTCGCTCCCAGCGCTCGGCCGGCGTGCCGTGGTCGTAGTACGTGGTGTCCACTGGTGACCTCCTTCGCCGCTCACAACCGAGACAGGTAGTTCAATATTCCACTACCTTGCCGGTGGCCGCCCACCGCCCGAATTCGGCCGAATTGACAGCCTGTCGGCTTCGGTCGTGACAGGGTGGGGCGATCCCCTTACAGCAGCGCCGAAGGAGAACGACGCATGGGCATTCTGGAGACCATCCACGGCCCGCAGGACCTGAAGAAGCTCGACGCCGGCGAGCTGGGGACCCTGGCCGAGGAGATCCGCGCGTTCCTCGTCGACTCCGTCTCCCGCACCGGCGGCCACCTGGGGCCGAACCTGGGCGTGGTCGAGCTGACCATCGCGCTGCACCGGGTCTTCGACTCGCCCAGGGACCGCATCGTCTTCGACGTCGGCCACCAGACGTATGTGCACAAGCTGCTGACCGGCCGCCAGGACTTCTCTCGGCTCCGCAAGGAGGGCGGTCTCTCCGGCTACCCGAGCCGCGCCGAGTCGCCCCACGACATCGTGGAGAACCAGCACGCCTCCGCCGCCCTGAGCTGGGCCGACGGCATCGCCAAGGCCGACCGGCTGGCCGGCCGCCGGGACCGCTCGGTCGTCGCGGTGGTCGGCGACGGGGCCCTCACCGGCGGGATGACCTGGGAGGCGCTGAACAACATCGCCGCCGACAAGACGCTCCCCCTGGTCATCGTGGTCAACGACAACGGCCACTCGTACAACCCCACCATCGGCGGACTCGCCACCCATCTGGCGGCCCTGCGCACGACCGACGGCTACGAGCAGTTCCTGGAGCGCACCAAGGCCGTCCTCGACCGCACCCCGATCGTCGGCCGCTCGGTCTACGACGCGCTGCACGGCGCGAAGAAGGGCCTGAAGGACTTCATCGCGCCACAGGGCATGTTCGAGGACCTGGGCCTGAAGTACGTCGGCCCGATCGACGGCCACGACACCGACGCCCTGGAGTCGGCGCTGGCCCGGGCGAAGCGGTTCGGCGGGCCGGTGATCGTGCACTGCATCACCGAGAAGGGCCGCGGCTACAGCTTCGCCGAGGAGTCCGAGGAACGCTTCCACCAGGTCAAGGTGATCGACCCCGACACCGGCAAGCCGGTTTCCGTCGCCGGCAAGGACTGGACCACCGTCTTCGGCGAGGAGATGGTCCGGCTCGGCGCCGAACGCGACGACATCGTGGCGATCACGGCGGCCATGCAGCGCTCCACCGGCCTCGGTCCCTTCGCCGAACGGTTCCCCGACCGGTTCTTCGACGTCGGCATCGCCGAGCAGCACGCGGCGACCTCCGCGGCCGGCCTCGCCACGGCCGGGCTGCACCCCGTGGTCGCGGTGTACGCGACCTTCCTCAACCGGTGCTTCGACCAGCTGCTGATGGACGTGGCCCTGCATCGCTGCCCGGTGACCTTCATGCTCGACCGGGCCGGCATCACCGGGGACGACGGCGCCTCGCACAACGGCATGTGGGACATGGCCGTACTCCAGGTGGTCCCCGGCCTGCGCATCGCCGCGCCGCGCGACGCCGGCCAGCTGCGCGCCCAGATGCGCGAGGCCGTCGAGGTCGCGGACGGGCCCACGGTGGTCCGCTACTCCAAGGGCACGGTCGGTCCCGAGGTGGCCGCCGTCGCCACCGTGGCCGGCATGGACGTGCTGCGCGGCTTTGCCGAGGACGGCTCCGACGTGCTGGTGGTCTCCGTCGGCGCGCTCGCCCCGATGTGCCTGGAGGTCGCCGACCGGCTCGCCGAGCAGGGCATCGGCGCCACCGTGCTCGACCCGCGCTGGATCAAGCCGGTGAACGCGGCGCTGCCCGGCATCGCCGCCCGGCACCGGCTCGTGGTGACCGTCGAGGACGGGGTGCGCGCCGGGGGCGTGGGCGCCGCCGTCGCACAGGCCCTGCGGGACGCCGAAGTGGACGTCCCCGTACGGGACTTCGGCGTACCCGTCGAGTTCCTCGACCACGCCGAGCGCGACCGGGTGCTGGCCCGCGTCGGCCTGACGGCGGCGGATGTCGCCCGCCGGGTCTCGGGCGTCTTCGCGGGCCTCGGCCGCGACGAGATGGTCTTCCCCGGCTGAGCCGCGTCCCACCGGCGGCGGCTCCGGGGAACCGCCGCCGGCGCGGGCGTCAGCGGTGGATGGGCAGCGGCGTCGTCTCGGTCAGCCGGCGCCCCGTCCCGCCCCACCGCAACGCGATGATCTCCGCCATGATGGCGACCGCCGTCTCCTCCGGGGTGCGGGCGCCCAGGTCGAGGCCGATGGGCGAGGACAGCCGGGAGAGTTCCGCCTCGCTCATGCCCTCCTCGCGCAGCCGCCGCAGCCGGTCCTCGTGCGTCCGGCGGCTGCCCATCGCGCCGATGTAGCGGGCCGGGGTGCGCAGCGCCCGCCGGAGCAGGGGCACGTCGAACTTCGGATCGTGGGTGAGGACGCAGATCACCGTGTTCTCGTCCACCTCCGCCGACTCCAGGTACCGGTGCGGCCAGTCGACCACCAGCTCGTCCGCGTCCGGGAAGCGCCGGCGGGTGGCGAAGACCGGGCGGGCGTCGCACACGGTGACGTGGTAGCCGAGGAACTTGCCGATCCGGGCCACCGCGGAGGCGAAGTCGATGGCGCCGAACACCAGCATCCGCGGCGGCGGCGCGAAGGACTCCACGAACACCGCCAGGTCGTCGCGCCGCTCCTCGCCCGATCGCCCGAGCCGCACCACACCGGTGCCGCCCTGCGCCAGCAGCCCCTGCGCCCGTTCGGTCACCGCCGCGTCCAGCCGGGCGTCCCCGAGCGTGCCCTCCTTGCCGGAGGGCGTGACGATCAGCTGCCCGGCCGGGGCGGCCGTGGGATCGGGCTCCGCGCCGCCCCCCTCCGCGGGCAGCGGGGACACCACCGCGACGGGCCAGCCCGCACCGATCGCCTCCAGCACGCCGGGCAGTGCAGGAAAGCGTCCCGCACCCGCCGGCCGGACCAGGATCTCGATGATCCCGCCGCAGGTCAGGCCGACCGCCAGCGCGTCGTCGTCGCTCACCCCGTAGGTGACGAGCGCGGGCTCGCCGGTCCGCAGCACCTCGCTCGCCAGCTCGTACACCGCCCCCTCGACACAGCCGCCGGAGACGCTCCCGATCACCTCTCCGTCCTCGGCGACCGCCAGCGACGACCCGGCCTGGCGTGGCGCCGACTTCCAGGTCCGCACGACCGTCGCCACCGCGAACCGTCTGCCCGACGCACTCCAGGACGAGAGGCCCTGCGCGATGTCCCGCATCCTGTGCCTCCTTCGGCAGCGCGCACCACCGCCACACCCCACCGGATACCCGGCCGCACGCCGGTGCAGGCCGTACGGCACCCCGGTCAACGGCAGCTTAAGCGAGCGATCGGCACCCCGCCCGGGACGCTGCCGGACCCCGCGCCGCGCGCCCGGCCGTCCCGGGGTCAGCTGAACGTGCGGCGGTAGGTGTGGGGGCTGACGCCGGTGGTGCGTTTGAAACGGTCACGGAAGGCGGTCGGCGACCCGAAGCCGACCTGGGCGGCGATGCGCTCCACGGAGTGCTCGGTGGTCTCCAGCAGGTGCTGGGCCTGGCGGACGCGGGCCCGGTGCAGCCACTGGAGCGGGGTGCTGCCGGTCTGCTCGCGGAAGCGGCGGATCAGGGTCCGGGTGCTGGTCCCGGCGTGCGCGGCGATGTCCGCGAGGGCGAGGTCGCGCCCGAGGTTGTCCTGGAGCCAGGTGAGCAGCGGTTCGAGGGCGGAGCCGCCCGGGGCGGGCGCGTGGTCGTGCGCGATGAACTGGGCCTGACCGCCCTCGCGTTCCAGCGGCATGACGGACAGCCGGGCGGCGTCGGCGGCGACGGCCGAGCCGTAGTCGCGGCGGACCATGTGCAGACACAGGTCCAGGCCCGCGGCCGCGCCGGCCGAGGTGAGGAACTGCCCGTTGTCGACGTACAGGACGTCCGGGTCGACCTCGATCCCGGGGTGGGCGGCGGCCAGCAGACCGGCGGCGGCCCAGTGGGTGGTGGCCCGCAGCCCGTCCAGCAGACCGGTGGCGGCCAGCGGGAAGGTGCCCGTGCAGATGGACGCGATGCGCGTGCCGTCCGCCGCGGCGGCGCGCAGCGCGTCGCACACCTCCCGGCCGGGCGGGACCTCCGGGGTGGCGATACCGGGCACGACGACCGTGTCCGCGCCGGCGAGCCCGTCCAGGCCCCAGGGCGCGCGCAGCACGAAGGACCCGGCGTCGACCTCCGGCTGCGGCGCGCACACCCGGACCTGGTAGCCGGCGCGGCCGTCCGGCAGCCGGGTCCGGTTGAAGACCTCGATCGGGGTGGACAGGTCGAACGGGATCACCCGGTCCAGCGCGAGAACGGCGACGGTCAGCATGGCGCGACCATACCCGCCCGCCGGATGAAAAACCCCGTCACGGGTCTCTGAAGCAGCAGTTCAACAGCCGTCTCGGAGTCCTGTCACTTTCCCGTTGAAGACTGTCATTTATGCCACTGGGAGCCCCGGCGGAGGCCGGTTACGTTCGAGGCCGGCCCGGCACTCGCCGGGCGCTCCCCTGCATCCGCCTGGTGAAGGACCGTTCATGCATGCCCAGATCGTCCTGTTCGACGGCTTCGATCCGCTCGATGTCGTCGCCCCCTTCGAGGTGCTGTACGCCGGAGGCACCGCCGCGCCCGGCGCGGTCAGCGTGGAACTGGTCAGCGCCGAGGGGCCGCGCGAGGTGGTCGGCGGCACCGGCGGTCTGACCCTGCGGGCCACCGCCGCCCTCGACCCCGCGCGCCCCGGCCTGGTCCTGGTCCCCGGCGCCTCGGGCCGCGTGGGCGAACCCGGCGAGATCCCCGGCGACGACACGGGGGACGGGCGATGGCGGCAGGACGAGTTCATCCCCGTCCTGCTCGGCCGCACCCTGGAGACCGAACTGCCCGCGCTGCTGACGGCCGCGATGGAGAACCCCGAGATCACGGTGAGCGCCGTGTGCGGCGGCTCCCTCGTCCTGGCCATGGCCGGCCTGCTGGAGGGCCGCCACGCCACGACCCACCACCTCGGCCTCGACCTGCTCGACGCGACCGGCGCCCACGCGGTGACCGCCCGCGTCGTCGACGACGGCGACCTGGTCACCGGCGCGGGCGTCACCTCCGGGCTCGACCTGGGCCTGTACCTGCTGGAACGCGAGGTGGGCCCGCGCATCGCACACGCCGTCGAGGAGCTGTTCGCCCACGAACGCCGGGGCACGGTCTGGCGCGCCCGGGGCCCGCGGCCCGCCCACTTCTGACCCACCCCCGCCCCACGACGGAAGGAACACCCGCATGTCCCCCGAAGGCACCTGGGACCTGACCATCGCCACCCCCGTCGGAAGGATCGAGGCCGTCGCACGGTTCCGCTACGACGACGGTGTCCTCACCGGAACCGTCCACGGCGCGGGTCAGGACGTACCGCTCACCGACCTGGTCGCGGACGGCGACCGGCTCACCTGGCGGCAGTCCGTCACCAAGCCCCTGCGCCTGAACCTGACCTTCGCCGTGACCCTCACCGGCGACACCCTCACCGGCACCTCCAGGGCGGGCCGCCTCCCGGCCTCCGAGGTCACCGGCGTACGCCGTGTCGAACGGACGGGCACGGAGCACTGACCATGACCAAGCTCTTCCTCTGCCTGCACGTCCTGGCCGCCGTCGTGGCCGTCGGCCCGGTCACCGTCGCCGCCAGCATGTTCCCGCCGGCCCTGCGCCGCGCCCACCGCACGCCCGGCGACCGGGAAGCGGTCGGCACCCTGCGGCTGCTGCACCGCATCTGCCGCGTGTACGCCGCCGTCGGCGCGGCCGTCCCGGTCCTCGGGTTCGCCACGGCCGACGCGATGGGCGTCCTGGGCAGCGCCTGGCTGATCGCCTCCATCGTCCTGACCGCCGCGGCCGCCGCCGTCCTGGCCCTCCTGGTGCTGCCCGCGCAGAGCGGCGTGCTCGACGCCCTGGAGGACGCGGCCCCGGGCCCCGCGCTGCGGGCGCCCGCCCGGCTGGCCATGCTCACCGGCCTGTTCAACCTGCTGTGGGCCACGGTCACGATCCTGATGATCGTCCGCCCGGGGTCGACCACGGGGGCATGAGGACCGGGCCCGTGGTCGAGCACCTGCGCCGCGGCCGCCCGCACACGGATGCCGTGACCTCGCCGCACCCCCGAAGCACACCGCGCTCGCCCGGTCCAGGGGCCTGTCGGCCCTGAGATCCCGACCGGCAGGCCCCTGTGTCCGCCTGCCGAGGACGACGATGATCGGCGCATGCGGAGAAGGGAATGCCAGGAGTGATCGCCGTCGTCGGACATCACGATCTCACCGCGCCGACGCTGGCCCTCCTGGAGGAGGAACTGCGCTCCCGGCTGGCCGGCCGCGCCCGCGCGGGCCGCGCCGGACTGGTCCGGGCCGGTCAGGGCCTGCCCGTGGCGTTCGGACGGGCGGCGCGGGCCGCCGGACTGGCCCTCGTGACGGTGCTGCCGGCCCGCCGGGGCCTGCCCGCTCACGTCGCCGAGCCGGACCGCAAGGCGGCCGGCGAACTGCTGCTGCTGTCGCAGATGGTGCGCCTGGTCGAGTACGACCCCGCCGACCGGGCCTCCTGCATCACCGCCGACGAGGCCCTGGTGCGCTCGTGCGGCCGGCTGCTGGCGGTCTGGGACGGCTCACCCTCCAACGGCCGGGACGCGACCGCCCACTTGGTGGCCTACGCCCGCAGCCACGGCGTCGACGTCGAGGTGGTGTGGCCGCGCGGCGCCGAGCACCGCGGCGACCCGCCCGCGACGGCGCCGGCCAGGCCGGCCACGGCACGGGGGACGGCGAAGTCACCGAAGCCGAGCACGTTCACGCAGAAGCGCATCCCGACATGACGGACGGCCGGGCCCCCGGCAATCGACTTCGCCACCGGCCGCCCGGGAACCCGCACGCTCGTCACGGGGCCCTCCGCGCCCACGCTATCCTTGAGGCGCGGTGCGACCTCGGTCCCCGCACGGCGGTGGGTCCCGCCGTACCCAACCGCGGCAGTGTCGCCGCCAATGGTCCCTCCTTACGACGAAGCGCGCCGTGGCATGCCCTGGCGCCGGTACCGAGGAGGCCCAGGTGGGAGAGGTCCGGATCGAGAAGACCACCGAAACCGGCATCGGGGCACCCGTGCCCGCCCGGCCGCCCGCGCCGTGGCGCGGACAGCCGCCGGTCCTCGCGGCCGTGGCCGCGGGCGGTGCCCTCGGAGCGTGCGCCCGCTACGGTGCCGCCCTGCTGTGGCCGACCGGGGCCGCGGCGTTCCCCTGGACCACCTTCTGGGTCAATGTGACCGGCTGCGCCGCCATCGGCGTCCTCATGGCGGTCATCACCGATCTCCGGGTGGGACACCGCCTGGTCAGGCCCTTCCTCGGCACCGGAGTGCTCGGCGGGTTCACCACCTTCTCCACCTACGTCGTGGACATCGAGCGCCTGACCGGCGCCGGCCGGGCCACCACCGGACTGCTGGACCTCGCCGCCACCATGCTCGGTGCCCTCGCCGCCGTATGGACGACGGCGCACCTCACCCGCCGCGTCCTCCGGCTGAGGGCGTCATGACGACCCCGGACCCGCCCCCGCCGTACGGCTCGCCGTGCACTTCCGCCCCGACCCGACGGACTGGTCGGCGAGGGCCCGGCGACGGCCCGGCGACCGTCGACCACCGCGAGATCGTGTGCCGCAACGGCCATGGAGACAAGGAGAGTTCGTGAACTGGCTGCTCGTCGTCGCCGGAGCCGCCGTGGGCGCACCGCTGCGCTACCTCACCGACCGCGCCGTGCAGTCGAGGCACGACACCGTCTTCCCCTGGGGCACCTTCACCGTCAACGTCGTCGGCAGTCTCGTCCTCGGCCTGGTCACCGGGGCGGTCGTGGCCGGCGGGATGTCCTCCGGCGCCCAGCTGCTGATCGGCACCGGGCTGTGCGGCGCGCTGACCACCTACTCCACCTTCTCCTACGAGACGCTGCGGCTCGCCGAGGACGGCGCCCGCCTCCTCGCCGCCGCCAACGTGGTGGCGAGCGTCGTCGCCGGACTCGGCGCGGCCCTCACCGGCGCCGCCCTCGCCCAGGCCCTCTGGACCTGATCCGGCCCCCCGCTCTGACGAGGTGTTTTACAGTGGCTGCCGCCAGTTCCGACGACAGGACCTGTGAGGTAACCGCGACCATGCCGACCGAGACGTTTGAGTTTCAGGTGGAGGCGCGTCAGCTGCTCCAGCTGATGATCCACTCGGTGTACTCGAACAAGGACGTCTTTCTGCGCGAGCTCGTCTCGAACGCGTCCGATGCGCTCGACAAGCTGCGCCTGGAGAAGCTGAAGGACGACTCGCTCGACGCCGACGTGTCCGACCTGCACATCGAGCTGGACATCGACAAGGACGCCCGCACCCTCACCGTGCGGGACAACGGCATCGGTATGTCGTACGACGAGGTCGGTCAGCTCATCGGCACCATCGCCAACTCCGGCACCGCCCGGTTCCTCGAGGAACTGCGCGAGTCCAAGGACGCGGCCGGCGAGGAGGGGCTGATCGGCCAGTTCGGCGTCGGGTTCTACTCCGGCTTCATGGTGGCCGACGAGGTCACCCTGGTGACCCGCCGCGCGGGCGAGAAGCAGGGCACCCGCTGGACCTCGCGCGGCGAGGGCACGTACACCCTGACGACGGTCGAGGACGCGCCGCAGGGCACCTCGGTCACCCTCCACCTCAAGCCGGCCGACCCGGAGAACCAGCTCCACGACTACACCTCCCCCTGGAAGGTCAGGGAGATCGTCAAGCGGTACTCCGACTTCATCGCCTGGCCGATCCGGATGACCCCCGAGGGCACCGCGACCGACGAGGGCGCGCCCGAGCCCGAGACCCTCAACTCCATGAAGGCGCTGTGGGCCCGGCCGCGCGACCAGGTGTCCGACGACGAGTACCACGAGCTGTACAAGCACATCGGGCACGACTGGCGCGACCCGCTGGAGACCATCCGCCTTCAGGCGGAAGGCACCTTCGAGTACCAGGCGCTGCTCTTCCTGCCCGCGCACGCCCCGCACGACCTGTTCACCCGGGACTTCCGGCGCGGGGTGCAGCTGTACGTCAAGCGCGTGTTCATCATGGACGACTGCGAGGCGCTGCTGCCGCCGTACCTGCGCTTCGTCAAGGGCGTCGTCGACGCGGCGGACCTCTCGCTGAACGTGTCCCGCGAGATCCTCCAGCAGGACCGCCACATCGAGATGATGCGGCGCCGGCTGACCAAGAAGGTCCTGTCCACCGTCAAGGACCTGATGGCCGAGGAGTCGGACCGTTACGCCACGTTCTGGCGGGAGTTCGGCACCGTCCTCAAGGAGGGCCTGGTGACCGACGCGGAGAACCGCGACGCCCTCCTCGCCGTCTCCTCGTTCGCCAGCACGCACCACGACACCGAGCCGACCACGCTCAAGCAGTACGTGGAGCGGATGAAGGACGGCCAGGACGACATCTACTACCTGACCGGCGAGTCCCGGCAGAGCATCGAGAACTCCCCGCACATGGAGGCGTTCCGCGCGCGGGGCATCGAGGTGCTGCTGCTCACCGACCCGGTGGACGAGGTGTGGGTCGACGCCGTCGGCGAGTTCGAGGGCAAGAAGCTGCGGTCCGTCGCCAAGGGCGAGATCGACCTCGACGGCGAGGACGCAAAGACCGCCGAGAGCGAGCGGGAGAAGCAGAGCGAGGAGTACGCCGGGCTGCTCGACTGGATGGGCAAGCACCTGGCCGACGACATCAAGGAGGTGCGCCTGTCCTCCCGGCTCACCGTCTCCCCGGCCTGTGTCGTCTCCGACGCCAATGACCTCACCCCGGCCCTGGAGAACATGTACCGGGCCATGGGTCAGGAAGTGCCCACCGCCAAGCGCATCCTGGAACTGAACCCGGGCCACGCGCTGGTGAAGGGCCTCAACCAGGCGTACACCGAGCGCGGCGAGGCCCCCGAACTGGCCGAGACCGCCGAGCTGCTGCACGGCCTGGCGGTCCTCGCCGAGGGCGGCCAGCCGAAGGAACCGGCCCGCTTCGTCAAGCTGATGGCGGACCGGCTGGAACGGGCGCTGTAACACCGCGAGCCCGGGCGGCGCACCGGTCCGACGGCGCGCCGCCCGGAGGCACGAGTTTTCTAGGCGTACGGCGTGAAGTGCGCCGGCGCGTGGTCGATGGCAAGGTCGGGGCGCCAGGCGGTGAGGATCTGGGCGCTGCACACGAACAGGCCGTCGGGCAGCCGGTCCAGGGGGTACCAGGCCCAGTCGCCGACCCGCTCGTCCGGCTGCGTCGCCGGTCGGCCGTGCCAGGCGGTGACCACGGCGCCGACCGTCACCCGTACGACGTCCTCGACGTGGTCGACCAGCGTGCCCAGCAGCCGGACGTCCTCGGTCCGGGCGACGAGCCCGGTCTCCTCGGCGAGTTCACGGACCGCGGTCCGCTCCAGCGACTCCCCGGCCTCCACGGTGCCGCCCGGCAGTTCGAGCGTGCCGCGCCGGTGCCGGCCGAGCAGCAGCCCCTCCTCACGGAGGACGATCACCCCCACGCCGACGGCGGCGTGCGGGACGGGCGGCCTGGGGGAGCGGTTGCGGCTGGAGACGGGGGTGACGCCGGGTACGGACACGGGGAACTCCTGGGGGAGAGGGGCACGACGGGGGGACGACGACGGGCTGGTACCCGCGGGCCACTATGACGGATGCCGTGCCCCGACGGGACGCCCGGCCGGGCGTCGGCCGCGCCGGTCCACCGATCACTCGGCTGTGTCGTCCTCGTACTGGGCGGGATACACGGACGGATCGTCCAGCGGCAGCTTGAGCCAGGAGATCATCTCCCGCAGCCGGTGGTAGGCCCGCAGCCGCTCGCCGTCGCTGTCCTGCCGTTCCGCCTCGGCGATCGGCTCCCACAGTCGGTGGACCATCACCGGCCCGATCTCCAGCAGCCCGCCGCTGCCCCCGGTGGCCCACCGCGCCAGCACATAGCGGGCGAGGGCGCCCACGGGGATGCCCAGGTTCTCCGACATGCCGCGCAGGGTGGCCAGCGGATCGAGCCGGCCGTACAGGACGACGTCCGACTTGAAGTTGGCGTGCGGATCGTCGTCCGGCCAGGTGGCGTCCCAGCGGTCGAGCCGGAGCACCGGCTCCTCCCGCGGGCCGGTCTCGTCGTGCGGCACGGTGGTCACGGTCCCTCTCCCCTCGGGCGACGCCCTGCCCGTCATCATGCCCCGCCCTCGCGGCCGGGATCCGCCGCCGGGGTGAATCACCGCGATCGAAACGGCGGAAGCGGGTACTCAGGGGGACGGCCGCCCCCGTGCCCGGGGGTGGCCGTGAGCGCTCTCGTACGACCTGGGGAGACGCCCGGACCGCCGACCGGCCGCAGATCCACGACGTACGCCGACACGAGACCGACAAGGAGCAAACGATCATGGGTGACGCACAGAAGGACCGCGACCAGGCCGCGCGGCTGCCGGAGGGCGATGTCGTGGCGATCCTGCTGGAGCAGCACGCCCGCATCAGGGAACTGTTCGCCCAGGTGAAGCGGTCCAGCGGTGAGCAGAAGCAGAAGACCTTCGACGAGCTGCGCGCCCTGCTCGCCGTCCACGAGACCGCCGAGCAGATGATCCTGCGGCCGGTCTCCGCCGACACGGCCGGGAAGGCCGAGGCCGACGCCCGCAACGCGGAGGAGGCCGAGGCGAACAAGGTCCTGTCCCAGCTGGAGAAGATGGACGTGGACAGCGCCGAGTTCATCAGCAAGCTGGCGGAGTTCGAGAGGTCGGTCCTGGAGCACGCCGAGAACGAGGAACAGCAGGAGTTCCCCGCCGTGCGCGCCGGGTGTCCGGAGGACCAGTTGCGGAAGATGGGCAGCCGGTTGGAGTCGGTGGAGCGCATGGCGCCCACCCACCCCCATCCCAAGGTGGCCGGGTCCACCGCGGCCCAGTGGCTGACCGGCCCCTTCGCCGCCATGGTCGACCGGACGAAGGACGCGCTGAGCAAGGACTGACGCGAGCGCGCCGGTCGGCACGGGAAGGATCTTCCGGCGGGGCGGCCACGCACGGTCGTGGCCGCCCCGCCGTGTGCACGCGCCGCCCCCCGGCCCGAGACCCGACGGCAGCCGGCGCTGTCCCCGGGGCCGACGGCCGTCCGACCTGCGGGTGTGTCGCATGGGGGCGGAGGCGCGCGGGTACTCGGGCGCCGGCGACGCAAGGAGGGTGATGAGCCCATGGCAGGCGGCGACGATTTCTACTCCAAGGACCGGCCCGAACACCCTCGGATGGAGGAGGACCGGCCCCGCGGCGGCGGCCCCGAGGACCGGCCGGGCACCGGGCACCGGCACGTGGTGCTCTGGTTCGTCGTGGCGGTGGTGGTGATCCTGGTCCTCTTCTTCATCTTCATCTGAGCCATGGGGCCCGGGGCACTCCCGCTCCGAGGGGCGACATAGAGCGAACCTCATAACGGATGTAGATCCGACATTTACCGTATCCCTGTTACCTGGGGGTATGGATCCGTGGGTGGGCGATGAGGCGTGGCCGGGCGGAGGGAGCGCGTCGTCGTGGGGCGGGGCGCCGCTCACCGCACAGGAGCTGCGGGAGTACGCGGCCGAGATCGGGTCCCTCGGGCTCGTCGACTCACCCGAGCTGCGCTTTCGCCGCTACCGCGACGGACGGCTGCTGCTCGTCGGAGCGGGGGGCCCGGGGGGCCCGTTGTCCGCCGCGCTGCTGTCGGGCGCGCTGCGGGCCGGATGCCGTGACATCGGGGTTCTGGGTGCCGACCCCTTCGACCCCGGCCTCGCCACGCTGGTCGAGCGGGCCCGGCGCGACGGCGCCCAGCGCGTCCGGCCCGGACCGGACCTCGACCTCGAGGCGCTGGGCGCCGTGGACGTCGTCCTGCACCTGTCCGGCTCGGTGCGCGAACTTGCGGCGACGGCCGAACGGTGCGCCGCCGCCGGGGTGTTTCTCGGGCAGGCGCTGATCGGCGACGACGAGCTGTGGACCGGGCCGGTGGGCCCCGCCGCGCGTACCGCCGTCGCGTCGGCGTGGCGGCGGCTGCGGGGCGTCCCCCGTCCAGCCTCGGCGGCGGACTCGGGCCGGCCCGCCGAGATCGCCGCGGGACAGCTGCTGCGTGCCTGGTTCGCGTGCGCGACCGGCACCGCACGGCCGGCGGGCCCCCCGTACCTGCTGCGCACGGAGCTGCCGCACGGGACGGCCGTCCCGCACCGGATCCTGCCGCTGCGCGCCGGACCCGCGGCGCCGGGGGTCACCGAGGCCCGGGCCCGGGCGGCGTTCCTCGGCAGGCAGGGCGGCGAGGCCGTCGACGGCGGCGAGCTGTGCGCGCGCGCCGATGCGGTGACGGACCCGCGCACCGGACTGCTGGGCACGACACGGTGCGAGGAGATCACGCTGGGGGCGGGCTCCCGCTGGGAGTGCCGGACGGCCGTCGCCGACCCTCTCGGGGCGCGGCCCGCCGGGACGCCCGACGTTGTGGTGACCGGCCATGGCGAGGACCGCGAGGCGGCGCGAGTGCAAACGTTGCTCACCGCGCTCGCCGCCTACGGGGCGCTCGCCGCCCACGGCTGCCGCGTCGCCCGTGCACGGGACGACGGCGCCGACGCCTGGGGCCTGGACCTGGTGACCGGAGCGCTGCGCAGGATCCCCGCCCGTCATGCCCATCCCGCCCCGGCCGGCGGGGTGCCCTACCGGCCGCCCGTTGGCGCGGCGGCCGGGCTGACCTGGGCGCACGCCGTGGAGGCCGGACTCGTCCAGCACTGCGAGGAGTTGCTGACGCGACGACTCGCCGACCGGACGACGCGCGTGCCCCGGCTGCCCCTGCCGGCGGACGAGGCACCCGGCGCCGCCCACCCGCTGTCCCTGCTGCGCGCGCTGGGCGAACCGGTCGCCCACGACCTCTCCGCTCTGCTGTCCGTGCCGGCCTGCGGGATCCGGCTCGGCTCCCGCACGGCCCTCGCGGTCGGCGCCACCCCGGCCGAGGCCGTGCGGACCGCGGCCGAGCGCGCCCTGCTCGCACAACGGCTGCCCGCCGGGGCCGTACCGGCGATCACACCGGAACAGGAACGGCCCGCGGAATTCTTCCCCGGCCCCAGGGGGACGGCCGGGCGGCCGCGCTTCGCCGAGGCCTTGCGCGCCCAGGGCAGAACGCCGGTGGCGGTGCTGCTGGACCACGATCCGGAGGCCGTGGTCGTGCTCCCGTACGTGGTGCAGGTGATCTTGACGGACGAGTGAGGGCCTGGCTTCTTCCCGTCACTTCATGGCATATTCGTAAGCCTGTTCACCGGATACTCGGACGTCGTCTGGTGGCGGTGCGTTACGGGGGCGCGTCCGGTGAATAGGAAGGCCGGTTCGTGGCGGAAGCCATTGAGTTCGCCGTGCTCGGAACGGTGCGTGTGCACCGGGACGGGCAGGCACTGGACATCGGATCACCACAGCAACAGGCACTGCTCGTCGCCCTGTTGCTGCGCTCGGGCAGAGTGACGCCCTCCGAGGAACTCCTCGCGTCCGTCTGGGGCGAGGAGGCGCCGAGTTCCGCGCTCGCGAGCGTGCGCACCTACGCCTGGCGGCTGAGACGGGCCCTGGAGAAGGACGCGGCCACGCCCGAACTCCTCGTCTCCCAGCACGACGGCTACCGTCTTGCCGTCCCGCCGCTGGCCCTGGACGCCGACCGCGCCGAACACCTCGCGGGTCACGCGCAGCGGGCGCGGGCGGCCGGGGACGACGAGGTATGCGGCCGGTTGCTCACCGAGGCCCTGGACCTCTGGCAGGGCTCCCCGCTGACCGGGGTGCCCGGGCCGTTCGCCGAGCAGCAGCGCTCGCGGCTGACCGAGCTGCGGCTGGGGTTGCAGGAGGAACTCTTCGAGTGCGAGCTGCGCGCGGGCCGGCACAGCTCGCTCATCCCCGACCTGACGGCCTTCATCCGGGAACACCCGCTGAAGGAACGGCCGTACGCGTTCCTGATGCGGGCGCTGTACGCCTCCGGACGGCAGGCCGACGCGCTCGCCGTGTACACCCGGGCCCGTGACGTGCTGGCCGAACAACTGGGCGTCGACCCCGGCCCCGAACTCACCGCGCTGCACGAACAGGTGCTGCTCGGCGATCCCTCGCTGCACACCCCGGCACACGAACCCGAGGCGATCCGGGCGGCCGGCACCGAGGAGGCGAACCAGGCGGTGGCGGCCGTACCGGCGCCGGTTCCCCCGCGCCCCGCCCAACTGCCCGCCGACACCTCGGACTTCACCGGCCGGGCCGGGCACGTGGAGCACCTGTGCCGGGTCCTCAACGTGGCCGGGCGGTCCTCGCTCGCGGTCGTGGTGGTCAGTGGTATGGGCGGGCTGGGCAAGACCACGCTGGCGCTGCGGGTGGCCCATCGGGTCAAGGAGAGGTACCCCGACGGACAGCTCTACGCGGACCTGCGCGGCAGCGGACTGGAACCCGCCGACCCGGGCGCCGTGCTCGGCAGCCTGCTCGCCACGCTGGGCGTGCCCGCCCACACCCTGCCGGCCATGACGGAGGACCGCGCGCGGCTGTTCCGCACCCTGCTCGACGGGCGGCGGGTGCTGCTCCTGCTGGACAACGCCCGGGACGCCGCGCAGGTCGCGCCGCTGCTGCCGGGCTCCGCCGACTGCGGTGTCCTCGTCACCAGCCGCACCCGGCTCGTCGGGATCTCCACGGTCGCCGCCGTGGCCCTCGACGTGTTCGACACCGAGGAGGCGGTCGGGCTGCTCGCCGCGATCGCCGGCCCCGAGCGCGTCGCCGCCGAGCCCGACGCGGCGGGTGAGCTGGTGAGGGCCTGCGGCAATCTGCCGCTCGCGGTGCGCATCGTCGCCTCCCGGCTCGCGGGCCGGCCCCGCTGGCAGCTGGCGACCATGACCCGCCGGCTGGCCGACGAGCAGCGCAGGCTCGGCGAATTACGAGCAGGCGACCTCGCGGTGGCCGTGGCCTTCGAACTCGGCTACCGCCAGCTGCCCGAGGACCAGGCGTGCGCCTTCCGGCTGCTCGCCCCCGTGGCCCGCGCGAGCATCGGCCTGGAGGCGGCGGCCGCGGCCCTCGGGCTGGACGAGGAGGACGCGGAGGAGAGCCTGGAGTCGCTGGTGGACGCCGCCATGCTGGAGGCCCCCCAGCCCGGCCGCTACCGCTACCACGACCTGGTGCGGGCCTACGCGCTCCAGCTCGGACCGCCCCCGGCCGACGACTGCCCGGAGGCGGGCGTCCCGGTCCTCGCCCCGCTCCTGGAGCACCTGGTGGCCCGGGCGTGCGCGGCCTTCCAGTGCATGGTCCCGGGCGATCCCGCCGACATCTTCCGCACGGCGGCGTCCGAACCGGGTCCGCCCTTCGCCGGCATGGCCGACGCGCTGGACTGGGTGAGCACCGAGTTCGAGTGCGTGACCAACGCGGTGACCCTGGCCGCGCACGGCCCGGCGGCCGCAGAGCACCGGACGCTGCGCCTCGCCGCGGACCTCCTGGTCGCCCTCAGCCCGTTCGGCAAGGACATCGCCTACGGCGAACTCGCCTCGGCCGCCGAGCACTTGGCCGAGACCGCGGCCCGGCGCGGCGACGACTACGCGGCCGGGCGCGCCCGGTTCGTCTGTGGCAACGCGGCGCTCCAGAACGCCCGGCTGGAACAGGCGGAACTGATGACCCGGCTCGCCACCGAGTCCTGCCAGCGCGCCGACGACGTGGTCATCCTGCGCCAGACGCTGAACGACCGGGGGCTCATCGCGCAGTTCCAGCACCGCTACGCGGAAGCGGAGCGGTGCTACGAGCAGGCGATCGAGCTGGCACGGGAACTCGGCCACCGCTCGGGCGAGTTGGTGACCACGCTGAACGCAGCGCAGGCGGCACTGCGCAGCGGCCGGGCAGAGGAGGCGTTGCGCGTCTGCGACGAGACGCTGACGGCGCTGCGCGAGGTGGCGGACCACTACGGCATCGCCTACGCACTGTACGTCCGGGGCATGGCCCTGCACGAGCTGGGACGGTACGCCGACGCGGTCGCGAGCCACACGGAGTGCCTGGACATCTGCGACACCTGGCAGATCCGAGGGCAGGAGTCGCAGGCCCGCTTCCGGCTCGCCGAGACGCTGCGGGTCATGGGCCGGGGCGACGAGGCGCTGTGGGAGGCCGGTCGGGCGCTGACCCTGAGCGAGCAGCGCGGCGCCGACCGGGACCGGGGGCTCGCCCTGCTCGTCCTCGGCTGCACGCTGGCCGATCTCGGTGAGCGGGAGGAGGCACTGGCCCGCGCCCGGCAGGCGGCGTCCGTGCTCGCCCGGCTGGGACTGCCCGACGCCGAACACGCGGCGGACCTCGTGGCGTCCCTCTCCACCCCGGAGTGAGCGACGGCTCCGGGGCCTCCAGGACGTGCCCGCGGAGCTCTGCCTGCGCACAGAGCTCCGCAAGAAGCCCATACGAGATCGGTATGAGATCCGTACAGAGACCGGTATGAGATTCGTATAGACGTCCGCATAGACGTCGCGTAGATGCCGCTGCCGCGGTGGGGATCGAGGCTATATCCGGCGAATATCCGGTGTAGATCACCGGTTGGCAGAGTTCCGGTCACGAGCAAGTACGCCGAGCGAAAGCAGACGTGACGATGTCTTCCAGCCATTCCTTCGCCGTGCGCACCACCTTCGCCGCCGCGGCCGCCATGTCGGCGCTTCTCCTTACGGCCGGTGTCCAGCACACCGGGCCGGCCGCCGGGTTCTCCCTGAGCGTGCGGGCCGACGGCACCGGCCAGCCCGAGGCGTCGGTCCCCGACGAGTGGAACAGCAGGGGCTGAACGGGGCCCGGATGGACCGCCGGAGGGGGATTCCGACGGCCCGGAGCGACGGTGACGGACACAACGGGGAGATCATGAAGAGCAGCAGTTCCACGACGCTGGCCCAGCCGGCGGTGGCCGAGATCGTACGCAGCGCACGGACCAGCCGCGGGGTGAGCCAGCAGGACCTCGCGAGGAGATCGGGGATCGGTCTGCGCACCCTGAGAGAGATCGAGCGCGGCCGGGTCCGGGACCCGCGCACCGGGTCGCTGCGCGGCATCGCGCGCGCCCTCCAGGAACCGGAACTGCTCGCCCGGGTGGGCGAGGCGCAGGACGGCACCCGCGCCCGCACCGGTGCGAACGAGCCGCTGGTCCTGCGGATACTGGGCCGGCTCTCGGCCTCCCGCGGCGGCGGGGAGCTGGCCACCGGGACGCCCAAGCAGCAACTGCTGCTCGGCCTGATGGCCCTCCAGCCCAACCGGGCCGTCGGCCGCGACGAGATCATCGACGTCCTGTGGGGCGACCGGCTGCCGGACTCCTTCGGCCAGCTGATCCACACCTACGTCTCACGCATCCGCAGACTGCTGGAGACGCACCATGAGCCGGGCGCAGACCGCATGTCGGTCGTGCGGCGCGGGACCGGCTACGAACTGCGGGCCGACGACCCCGCCACCCTCGACGTCCTGGAGTTCGACCGCCTCACACACGCGGCCGAGTCCGCGCGGGCCGCCGCCGACCCGGCCGCCGAACTCGCCCTGCTCGGCGACTCGCTGCGGCTGTGGCGCGGACGGCTGCTGGAGGGGATGCCGCCGGCGCTCCAGCGGCACCCGGTCGCCGTCGAGCGGTCCCGGCGGCGGGTCACCTCCGCGCTGCGGCTCACCGACCTCGCCCTCGCACGGGGGCAGTACGAGGAGGCGCTGGTCCGGCTCGAACCCATCGCCCGCGAGGAGCCGCTGCACGAGGGGCTGCACGCCCGCCTGCTCACCGCGCTGGCCGGATCGGGCCGCCGGGCGGAGGCGCTGGAGCTGTACGTCCGCGTCGACCGGCGACTGCGCGAGTGCAGCGGCATCGGTCCCGGCGACGAACTGCGCGGCGCCCAGATGGCCGTGCTCCGCGAGGAAGCCGGACGCTGACGGACGGGCACGCGGCCGGCTCCCGGCGCCCGCTCACGCGTCCCGGCGCCGCAGCACGAGCCAGCCGCCGGCAGCGGCCACCACGGCCCAGACGACCATCACCAGGAAGCCGGTCACCGGACCGTAGGGCGCCGCCGCGTCCAGGTGCAGCCGCAGCGGGTACTGGCCCGCCCGGTCCGGCAGGTACCAGGCCAGGTCGCGCAGCCCCGGGATCTCGGCGAGGACGGGGGAGACCAGGAACAGGAACGGAACCAGCAGGCCCATGGCGAGCGTCAGGCTGCGCAGCATCGCGGTGATGCCCATGCACATCACGGCCAGCACCGGGAAGTACAGCGCGCCCGCCACGACGGCGCGCACGGTGCCCGTGTCCCCGAGATGCGCGCCGTGGCCGGCGAGCAGCCGCTGCGAGACGAGGAACGTACCGGCGGAGGCCACGACCCCGGCCACCAGCGACAGGGCCGCCCCCGTGGCCAGCTTGGCGCCATAGAACAGCCCTCGCCGGGGCACGACGGCCAGGGAGGTGCGGATGGTCGCGGTGCTGTACTCGTTGCCGACCACGAGCACCGCGAAGGCGATTACCATGACATGGGCGAAGAAGATGCCGTAGTAACCGAGTTGAACCGGGTCGAAGGTCCTCGCCCCGGCGTCGGCGGCGCTGACCGAGCCGCACACGCCCGCGCCGATGCCGATCAGCAGCAGGGCGGCGAGCGGCAGTGTCCAGACGGTCGAGCGGACCGAGCGGATCTTCGTCCACTCCGAGTGGAGAACGGCGTTGACCGACATCCTCAGGCCACCTCTCCCAGGGGTCGCGCCACGTATTCCATCGCGTCGGAGGTCATGCGCATGAAAGCGTCTTCCAGAGAGTCCTCGATCCGGGTCAACTCCAGCACGGGGGCGCCCTCGTGAGCGGCGATCAGCCCGATCTCGTCGGTGCTCGCGCCGTACACCTCGAAGCCGTCGCCCGCGGTGCCCTCCACCCGGAGCCCCTTGCGGCCGAGGGCCTGACGCAGCCGTTCGGGGTCGGCGGTGCGGACCCGCACCCGGCCGCGGCCGTGCTCCTCGGCGAACTCCGGCATGGACACATCGGCCAGCAGCCGGCCCCTGCCGATGACGACGAGGCGGTCGGCGAGCAGCGCCATCTCCGCCATCAGATGGCTGGAGACGAACACGGCCCGGCCTTGGGCGGCGAGGTCCTTCAGAAAGGTCCGCAGCCAGCGGATGCCCTCCGGGTCCAGGCCGTTGACCGGCTCGTCGAGGATCAGCACCCGGGGATCGCCGAGGAGGGCGGCGGCGATGCCGAGCCGCTGCCGCATGCCGAGCGAGAAGCCTCCGACACGCCGCTTGGCCGCCGGGGCGAGACCGACCTGCTCCAGCACCTCGCCCGCGCGGTGGTCCGCGATGCGGTTGGCGCGGGCGACGCACAGCAGATGGTCGCGGGCGGTGCGGGCGGGGTGCACGGCACCGGCGTCCAGGAGGGCGCCGACGTGGCGCAGCGGCTCCTCCAGTTCCGGATAGGCACGCCCGAGGACGCGGACCCGGCCCTCCTGCGGGCGGTCGAGACCGAGGATCATCCGCATGGTGGTCGACTTGCCGGCCCCGTTCGGACCGAGGAAACCGGTCACCAGGCCGGAGCGCACCTGGAAGGTCAGCCCGCGCACCACGGTCCGCTCACCATAGGCCTTGACCAGGCCTTGGACGTCGATCGCGGGTGGGTCCTGGGCACCGGCCGGGGAAGTGCTGTCGCTGCTCATGCCACCGAGCGAACCATCACGCCGCCGCCACCGGATCCCCCGGCGGCGGGAACGGCGTCCCCCCTGAGAGGGAGACGGCGGGGGACCGCGTCGTGCATCTGAAGCTCTACGCCGCCCTGACCAGGGGCGCCACCTACTCCCGCGCCCTGCACGTGCTCATCGGCGCGGCCGTGGGACCGGTGTGCGTCCTCGTCTACCCGGGCTTCTCGCCCTCGCTGCCGACGACCCTGGCCGCTGCCGCCGTGGTGCCGGTGCCCCTGCTGCTGCTCCTCGGCCTGGTGCCCGCGGTGCGGCACGCCGAGGGGCTGCAGGCCCGGATGATGCTGGTCCCCTCCAGCGAGGGGCAGATCGGGCTCGCCCCGGCCAGGGGCCTGGCGGCGGGCTGGCGCACCGGTGTCTGGCTGGTCGTACGCGCCTGGTGGGGACTGCTGGTCGCCAGCGTCCTCGCCCAACTGCTGTCCGTCACCGGTACGTTGGCCACCGTGCCCGCCCTCGAACGCACCAGCACCGTACTCGGCGTGCAGATCCGGGGCGGTCCGGGGCGCACCTGGGTGCTGGCCCTCGTCCCGCCGGCCCTGCTGCTGATCGCCGGGGTGGTCATCGGCGCCGGACAGCTCCAGCTCGCCGTCGCCAGAAGACTGCTGGGTCCCTCCACGGCCGAGCGGCTGGCCGAGGCCGAGCGCCTGGCCGACGAGCTGCTGGCGCGCAACTGGCTTGCCGCGGAACTGCACGACTCCATCGGGCACGCCCTGACGGCGACCGTCCTCCAGGCCGGTGCCGCCCGCGAACTCATCGATGTGAACCGGGACTTCGCGATCCGTGCGCTGACCTCCATCGAGGAGACCGGGCGCCGCGCCATGGACGACCTCGAACGCACCCTCGGCCATCTGAAGGAGGCGGAACGGCCCGCGGCCCGCACGGCCCGGCCCACCCTCGCGGACATCGGCCAGCTGCTGGAGGCCAGCCGGGCGGCCGGAGCCACCGTGCGGTCCCGCACCGCCGAGGACGTCGCCGTCGTGCCCGGGGTCGTGTCCCGGGAGGCGTACCGCATCCTCCAGGAGGCGCTCACCAACGCGATGAAGCACGCGCCCGGCGCCCCCGTGGACGTCGTCCTCGACCTCACCGACGAGCACGTCGACCTCTGCGTGACCAACACGCTCGTGCCCGGCACCCGGCGGGCGCACGGCACCGGCAAGGGGCTGCGCAGCCTGCGGGAGCGCGCCGCGCTGCTCGGCGGCCGGGCCACGGCACGGTCCGAGTCCGGGCGCTGGATCGTCAGCGCGCGCCTTCCCCTGCGGCTGGAGTCATGACCACGATGCCCATCTCCGTCCTGCTGGTCGACGACGAGGAACTGGTCCGGGCCGGCATGGCCGCGATCCTCGGCAACAGCCCCGACATCACCGTGGCCGGCGAGGCGTCCGACGGCTCCGAGGTGATCGCTCTGGTGCGCCGGCTGCGCCCGGATGTGGTCGTGATGGACGTCCGGATGCCCCGGGTCGACGGCATCACGGCGACCCGCGATCTGCTGGCCGCCGTCCCGGAACCGCCCCGGGTCCTGGTGATCACCACGTTCGAGCACGACGACTACGTCTACGAGGCCCTCAAGGAGGGAGCGTCGGGCTTCCTGCTCAAACGCTCCCGGCCGGCCGAGATCGTCCAGGCCGTGCGCACCGTGGCCACCGGGGACTCGGTGCTCTTCCCCGCCGCCCTGCGCACCCTGGTCTCCGGGCGCCGGAGGCCAGGCTCCGGCGACGCCCTGGCCCGTGCCCAGCTCACCGCGCGGGAGGCGCAGGTGCTGCGGCTGATGGCGCGGGGCATGTCCAACACGGAGATCGCCGAGGAGCTTTTCCTTGGAGTGCAGACCGTGAAGACCCATGTCAGCAGCACCCTGGCCAAGCTGGGCGCGCGCGACCGCACACAGGCGGTGGTGATCGCCTACGAGTCCGGGTTCATCGAACCACGGTGAGCGGCGGGTCAGCCGGTGATCTCCTTCAGCCGGGCGACGACGGACGCCTCGCTCTCGCCGTCCCGCGGCACCGGCACGACCTGGAGGTGGGTCACGCCCGCCTCGCGGTACGCGGCCAGCCGGTCCCGCACATAGCCTTCCGGGCCGCAGATCGTGGTGGCCTCCAGGAGCGCGTCGGGGACGGCGGCCGCGGCCCCCGCCCGGTCGCCCGCCCGGAACAGCCGCTGGATGGTCTCCGCCTCCTTCGCGTAGCCGTAGCGGGCGACCAGGTCGTGGTAGTAGTTGTGACCGGGGGCGCCCATGCCCCCGATGAACAGGGCGAGTTGGCCCCGGGCCAGCTCCCGCGCGCGGGCGGCGTCCGGGCCGATGGCGAGCAGTCCGCCGGCCGAGATCCGCAGCGGGCCGAGCCGCGGGTCGCGGGCGGCCGCGCCGGCCCGGAGCGCCGGCCCCCAGACCTGGTCGCACCACTCGGGCACGAAGAACATCGGCAGCCAGCCGTCCGCGGTCTCGGCCACCATCCGGACGTTCTTCGGGCCGAGCGCGGCGACCCACACCGGGACCGACGGGCGCACCGCAGGGGTGAGCAGCCGCATGGGGATGCCGAGGCCGCTGCCCTGCCCCTCGGGCAGCGGCAGCCGCACGGACGCGCCCTCGTAGCTCACGGGCTTGTCCCGCTTCCAGAACGCCCGCATCACCTCGATCGTCTCGCGGGTGCGGGTGACCGGGGCGGTGAACGGCACCCCGTGCAGGCCCTCGACGACCTGCGGACCGGAGGAGCCGAGCCCGAGGTGGCAGCGTCCGCCCGAAAGGGCGTCGACACCGGCGGCGGTCATCGCCAGCAGCGCGGGGGTGCGGCTGTACACCGACAGGATGCCGGAGCCGATCTCCACCCGCTCCGTGCGGGCGGCGAGGAAGCCCATGAAGCTGGGCGCGTCGTAGCCGTACGCCTCGGGCACCCAGATGAGATCGAGCCCCGCCCGTTCCAGTTCGGTGACCTGCGCCGCGGCGCCCACGATGTCGCCGTCGTACTTGAGCTGCATGGAGATCTTCATGGCAACGACTCCGATCGGAAGGAGGGGCGCGGGTCAGCGGGTGCGGGCGGCGGGGGTGCCCAGGCGGGTCAGGGCGCCCTGGGCGATCAGCTCGCGCACCCGGAACTTCTGGACCTTCCCGGAGGCGGTCAGCGGCAGCGCGTCCGCGGTGAACCACAGCGTGGGGACCGTGTGCGGCGACAGCCGTTCCCGGCAGCGTTCTGCCAGCAACTCCGGGTCGGGCAGCGCCTGTTCGCCCGACGAGGGCAGCAGCACGGCGGCGACGACCTCGCCCCAGAGATCGTCCGGGACCCCCACGACGACGGCGTCGCGCACCCCGGGCAGCGTGCTGAGGAAGGTCTCGATCGGACCGGGGGCGATGTTCTCCCCGCCGCGGATCACGAGGTCGCCGAGCCGGCCCTCGATGCGCAGGGCACCGGTGGCGTCCATCGAGCCGAGGTCGCCGGTGCGCACCCAGCCGTCCGCGTCCACCTTGCGCGCGGTGGCGGCGGGATCGCCGTGGTAGGCCAGGAGTTGCTGGTAGCCGCGGGCGCAGATCTCGCCCACGACGCCCAGCGGCTGGACGCGTCCGGTGTCCGGGTCGACGATCTTGCAGGAGGCGTGCGGCAGCGGCCGGCCGACGGTGCTCGTCTTCTCCTCGGCGCTGTCGCCGGGCCGGGTCAGGGTGAGCACGGAGGCGAGTTCCGTCTGCCCGTAGAGGTTGAAGACGGTGGTGGAGAACAGCTCCTCGGTCTCCGTGATGAGCTGGGCGCGCACCGGGGCGGCGCCGGTGAGGACCGCGGACAGCCGGACGGGTGCGCCGGTGGCGGCCCGCGCGGCGTTGCCCAGCGCGGTGAGGATGGTCGGCACGCTGGTCAGCACCGCGCCGGGGGAGCGGCGCAGCACCTCCAGGAGGACCGCGGGCTCGAACCGCTCC
The DNA here is from genome assembly GCF_051980735.1 of Streptomyces sp. SCPE 10. Lineage (NCBI taxonomy): Bacteria > Bacillati > Actinomycetota > Actinomycetes > Kitasatosporales > Streptomycetaceae > Streptomyces > Streptomyces sp. SCPE 10. The sequence continues at coordinate 7,059,108 of NZ_CP197069.1, forward strand.
AGCAGGGTGAAGGTGCCCCCGCACCACAGCGGGCCCAGGCAGGAGATGACGGCTCCCGCGGTGTGGAACATCGGCAGCGGCGAGACCACCGTCGCACCGTCCCGGACGCCGAGGCCCTCGAAGGTCAGCCGGGCGACGTTCACCACCGACCGGTGGGACAGCAGGACGGCCTTCGGAGCGCCGGTGGTACCCGAGGTGAACTGGATCTGCGCGGGCACACCGGCCGCGACGATCTCCTCCCGGGAGGGCAGCGGCGCGCTCCCGCGCAGCGCTCCGGGCTCACTCAGCGACAGGACGTGCCGCAGCCCGGGCAGACCGGCCGCGACGGTGCGGGCCACCTCGGCCATGTCGTAGTCGCGGCTGCGGTCCGCGTGCAGCAGCACCTGTGCCCCGGAGGTGCGCAGGGCGTGGTCCAACTCCTCGGCGCGCAACGCGGGGTTGAGGGTCACCAGGGTCACTCCGGCCAGCGCGGCCGCGTACTCGATCACCGGCCACTCCGGCACGTTCGGCGCCCACAGCGCCACCCGGGCGCCGAGGCCGACGCGTTCGCGCAGTCCGGCGGCGACGCCCTCGGCCTCGGCGAGCAACTGGGCGTAGGTCCGGCGGCGAGGCGTCCCACCGCCCTGCGGGACCGATTCCAGGGCGATGCGGTCCGGCCGCTCGGCGGCGACCTCGCGCAGCAGGGAGCCGACGGTGTGGGAGGAGAGCGGGACGGTGGTGTCCGCCGGCCGGAGCGACTCGAAAAGCGCGGGGTCGGCCGGTGGTGCGGTGATCGTGCGCATGGGCGGGCTCTCCTCGACGGGTGCGGACGGCGCTTCTCGGTGCCGTACCGAGCCAAGCGGCAGCGCGCCCCCGACGGATCCCCCGGCGGCTGGAAGCGGCTCCCTCCCGGGAGGGAGCCGGTGGGTGGAGGCAGCTTGCGTCCAGTTCCCGTCCAGGGCCCGGCCGCGGCGCGTCGGTAGCGTGCACCCGCGTGTGCGCCCTCGGTGGGTGCGCGGCGAACGGGAGGTGCGATGGGCGGGGACGCGACGGCGGACCGGGGGCCCGGGATGGCCGGGCTGCGGATCCTCGATCTTTCGAGGCTGCTGCCGGGCGGGTTCGCCACGGTGCTGATGGCCGACCTCGGCGCCGATGTGATCAAGGTGGAGAGTCCCGGCGGCGGCGACTACGGGCGGCTGGTGGACCCCGTCACGTTCGCGGCCCTGAACCGCAACAAGCGGTCGGTCGTCCTCGATCTGCGGGACGCGGCCGGGCGCGAGACGCTGCTGCGGCTGGTGGAGCGCTGCGACGCGGTCGTGGAGAGTCACCGGCCTGGTGTGCTGTCGGGCATGGGGCTCGGCTACGAGCGGCTGCGGGCGGCGAACCCGCGGGTGGTGCTCTGTTCGATCACCGGTTTCGGGCAGACCGGCCCCTACGCCGGCCGGCCCGGCCACGATCTCAACTTCCTCGCCCTGTCCGGGTTCTTCGCCGTGCCCCACCGCCCGGGGCAGTCCGTCGACCGGGTCGGGGTGCGGGTGGCCGACCTCGCGGGCGCGATGTACGCGGCGCTGTCGCTCACGGCGGCGGTCGCCGCGGCCCGGGAGTCGGGGGAGGGCCAGCACCTGGACGTGTCGCTGCACGAGGCGGCGGCCGGCTGGGCGGGACCGCTGGCCCTGCCCCTGCTGGGGCTGGCAGATCCCGCCGACAGCCCGTTGGTCACCGGCGACAACGACCTGTTCACCGTGGCCGACGGCGGGCGGATCGCCCTGGCGACCTTCGAGGACAAGTTCTGGCTGGTGTTCCGCGAGGCGTTCGCCGGCGAGTTCCCCGAGCTCGACGACGACCGGTACGACCGCCGCGCCGACCGCACCCGGGCCCGCACCCGGGTCGCACAGCTCCTGCGGGACGTGTTCGCCCGCCGGGACCTCGCCTGGTGGTGCGCCCGGCTGGCCCCGCTGGACCTTCCGTGGGCGCCGGTGTACGAGACGCCCGGGGAGTTCCTCGCGGACGAGCATGTCGCGGCCCGCGACCTGGTGGGCGTCCTGCCGGGCTCGCCGCACGCGGAGCCCCGCCGGCAGGTGCGGTTCCCGGTGCGCTTCGGCGCCGGCCTCGACTCGCTGCGCCGCGCCGCCCCGGCGCACGGCGAGCACACCGCCGAGATCCTCGGCGAACTGGAACGAGAACGCGAACGGGAACGCGCACGGGAACGCGAACCGGAACCCGCACGGGAAGAACGGGAACCGGCACGGGAACAGGAGCCGAAGCGATGAGCGACGTCCGCGACCGGGCCGCGAGCGGCTTCGCCGAGACCACGGAGCGGCGGGCGCTGCGCGAGGCCGTCGCCGCCTTCGCCCGGGGCCGGGGCGCCGGTGCCACGGCCCCGCGCGACCCCGAGGAACTGTGGGCCGAGGCAGGGAAGTTGGGCTACCTCGGGGTCAATCTGCCCGAGGAGTACGGCGGCGGGGGACAGGGCATCACCGAGCTGTCCATCGTGCTGGAGGAACTGGGCGCCGCGGGCAGCCCGTTGCTCATGCTGGTGGTCTCGCCCGCGATCTGCGGAACGGTCATCGGCCGTTTCGGCACCGCGGAGCAGAAGCGCCGGCTGCTGCCCGGGCTCGCCGCCGGGACCTCCCGGATGGCGTTCGGCATCACCGAGCCGGACGCGGGCTCGAACTCCCACCGGCTGACCACCACGGCCCGCCGGGACGGCACGGACTGGCTGCTGACCGGCCGCAAGGTGTTCGTCTCCGGAGTGGACGAGGCCGACGCGACCCTGGTCGTCGCCCGCCGCGCGGACGAGCGCACCGGCCGGCTCAAGCCGTGCCTGTTCGTCGTCCCGCGCACGGCCCCGGGTTTCGAGTTCCGGCAGATCGAGATGGAACTCAGCGCACCGGAACGGCAGTTCCAGCTGTTCCTGGACGAGGTGCGGCTGCCGGCCGACGCGCTTGTCGGCGACGAGGAAGCGGGCCTCCGGCAGCTGTTCGCGGGCCTGAACCCCGAGCGGATCATGATGGCCGCGTTCGCGGTGGGCATGGGCAGGTACGCCCTGGCCAAGGCGGTCGACTACGCCCGTACCCGCCAGGTGTGGTCGGCGCCGATCGGCGCGCACCAGGCGGTGGCGCACCCGCTGGCCGAGGTCCACATCGAACTGGAACTCGCCCGGCTGATGACCCGCAAGGCGGCCGAACTCTATGACGTCGGCGATGATCTGGCCGCGGGCGAAGCCGCGAACATGGCGAAGTACGCCGCCGCCGAGGCGGGCGCCCGCGCCGTCGACCGGGCGATCCACACCCTGGGCGGCAACGGGCTCACCGCCGAGTACGGGCTCGCCTCCCTGCTGGGCCTCTCCCGGGTGGCGCGGATCGCCCCGGTCAGCCGGGAGATGATCCTCAACTTCGTCTCCCACCACACGCTCGGGCTGCCCAAGTCCTACTGATCCACCGGTTCCGGCACGACGAGGCCCCGCGATCCGCGGGGCCTCGTCGTGCGAGTGCGGGGTCAGCGGGCGAGCGGCACCCCGACGCCCAGGGCCCGCGCCCGCTCGAACACCGCGGCGGCCACCGCGATGTCCTGCACGCCCATGCCGAAGGGGTTGATCACCACCCGCTCCCGGTCCCCGACGCGGCGGTGGTAACCGCCCGAGAGCAGGGTGGGCAGGGCGGCGTCCACCGCGCGGCCGTCGCCCGGCGCGCACGCCCCGGGGCCGGTGACCCGGCCCGCGCGCGCGAGGACGCCGAGCAGGCGGTGGTCGTCGTCCACGACGAGGTCCCAGTCGTCGACGAAGAGGTGGTCGCAGCCCAGCAGCAGGCTCTCGGCCGCGTCGTCCAGCGACACGTTGACGAACGTCCCGCCGGCCGGCACCCAGTCGAGCTCCACGTACGGCTCGGTGGTGGTGGTCACCGCGATGGTCAGCTCGGCCCGCTCGACCGCGTCGCGGGGCTCGGGCACCGCGGTCACGGTGACCGCCGGGTCGGCCGCGCGCCAGACGGCCGCCAGCTCGCCGGCCCGCGCCGGGTCCTGGTCGTACAGATACAGTTCCTCGACGCCGGGGCAGGCGGTGGCGAGCAGTTCACGGTGCACCTCGGCCTGCCGGCCGCAGCCGAGGAAGGCCACCCGCCTGATCCCGGCCGTGTCCCGCACGGCCCGGACGGCGGCGATCGAGACCCCGGCGGTGCGCAGCGCACTGATCCGGCCGCCCTCCATGATGCAGACCGGGCGCGCGGTCTCGGGGTCGTACAGCACGATCAGGCCCGCCGCGCGCGGCAGTCCGAGCAGATGGTTGCCGAGCGAGGCGTTGATGATCTTGCAGCCGTAGCTGTCCCCGGACCAGCCCGGCAGGATGAGGCTGCGCGCGGCGGCGCCCGAGCCGGTGGTCCAGCGCAGCGCGGCCTCGGGGGCGAGGCCCGCCTCCTTGCGGGCGTAGGCCAGCAGGGTCTCGTGGGCGAGGTCGACGACCGGCAGGTCCGCGGTGAGCCGTCGCACGTCGGCGCTGTCGAGATAGGTGAGGGTGTCGTCCGGGAGTCCGGTCATCGGTCCGTCTTCTCTTCGGGGTGGATGTGGTTCAGCACGGCCAGGGCCGCGCGGATCTCCTCGTCGGACTCGGGAGCGCCGGCGCCCTCCGCGCCGTGCAGCTGGGGGTACTTCTCCCCGCTGTCCGGGCAGACGCACGCGATCTCCCGCAGCGCCGGGTCCAGCCGGGCCCGGACGACCGCGCCGAGCACCGCGGCGCCACCGCTGCCGCCGAGCGAGATCCCGGTGTGCCGCCGTACCAGGGAGCAGGCCGCCGCGGCCGCCGTGTCCCCGATCCGGACGACGTGGTCGACATGGCCCGGCTCGATGAACCCGGAGACCTGCCCGGACCCGAAACCCATCAGCTTGTGGGGCCGGTCGGCGGGGGCACCGCCGAGCGCGGAGGAGCCCACGGCGTCCACCGCGATGATCCGGGTCCGGGGCGCGTTGCCCCGGAAGTGCCGGGCGAGGCCGGCCAGCGTGCCGCCGGTCGAGACGGCCACGGCGACGGCGTCGAAGTGCCCGTCCGGTGCCCCCTTGACCAGCTCGGGGCCGGTCTGCCACTCGTGCACGCCGGGGTTGGCGGGCGAGGCGTACTGGTTGCTCCACACGGCGACCGGGTCCGCCGCCAGGATCTCGCGCACGGCGGCCAGCCGCGCGCCCAGCGTCCGGCCGCCCGGGACCTCGCGCACGATCACCAGGTCCGCCCCGAACGCGGTCATCCGCTCGACACTGCTGCGGGGCGTGGTGGGCTCCACCACCAGCGTGCAGCGGTAGCCGCGTTCCGCGCACAGTCCGGCGAGCGCCACCCCGAGATTGCCGGAGGTCGACTCGACCACACGCATGCCCGGACGCAGCGCTCCGGACGCCTCCAAAGCGGCCAGCAGGGCCTCGGCGGTGCGGGCCTTGATGGAGCCGAAGCGATTCTCCGACTCCAGTTTGAGCCAGACGCGGACGGTGCGGTCGCCGAGCGCGATCCGCACGGGACGCAGCGGGGTGTTGCCGATGCCGACCGAGCCGGCGGGCACCGCGAGCGCGGTGGGTTCCGTCATGGATGCTCAGTCCTCGGTGGTCTGGGTACCGGCCGCCGGCCGCTGCCGTACGGGTGGGGCGGTGCGGTGCGGGCCGATATCGGCGAGGTCGTAGCCCGCCGGATAGCCGGGGTACGTGCGGGCGGTGGGCCGGGTCATCAGCCGGGTCATCAACTGTGGGGCGAGCCGCTCGGCACGGGCGTGGCCACGCAGCCCGGCGTGGTGCAGGGCGCGGGCCCAGCGCGCCGGGCGGTCCAGGCCGAGGGCGTCGCGCGCGGGGTCGTCCAGCCGGCACGGCAGGGTGGCGCAGACCAGGTCCCGGACCGGGCGCCGGTACCAGGAGGCGTACAGGCCGATGATGGCCGTGCCCACGCGGTGGTTGCTCGGCGCCCGGTCGAAGCGCGCCCGCTCGTACTCCCGGTTGAACGCCTCGAACGTCGGATAGTCGGTGGGGATGTCCCGGATGTTCATCCGCTTGCCGACGTTGGCGAAGAAGTAGAACGCGGCCAGCCGCTCCGTCTCGCTGGTCGGGCGCCAGGCCCAGCGGTCGATCCAGCGCACCGGCTCGAACACGAACGTGGACAGGACGTAGAGCATGTCCTCGTTCGCGATGTCGAACCTGCGGTGCGCGTTGTTGATCTGCCGCAGCGCCTGGCGGCCGCGCGCGGAGTCGTACCCGCCGCGGACCATCTCGCCGAGGAGGATGCGGGTGTCGTCGTAGCGTTTCTGTGCCCGCAGCGCGAACTCTCCGGAGCCGTCGAGGACTTCGGAGATGGCGGGCACGCAGCAGGTGCGCCAGATGGCGACTTCGAGCCCCCGGCCGTAGTCCCAGGGGAACTCGCGGTCGGAGGATATGCGGTGGATCTCCTCGTGGTCCGCCTTCGGATCGAGGCTTTCCAGGTGTCTGAGTGTCGCGAAGCGGTCTCGCATCCGTACCCCGTTCACGGTGGGAGGGCGGCTACAGCGGTGTGGACCCGGTGGCGCCGGCCACCTCGGGCCGGGTGGGGTCGAAGCGGAGCGTCTCGAAACGCCACTTGAGCTGGCCGGTGAGCCAGCTGCGCAGCCCGGCGACGTGCCGCGCCAGCCGGTCCGCCGGGAACAGGGCACGCTGCCCGGCGGTGAGCCCGTCCGCGAAGTGCGCGCTCAGCTCGGTGAACCGGTCGAAGCGGCCCTGGATCATCGCGCCCACCGCGTCGGCGGAGGTCTGCAGATCGGTGCCGTGCGCGTGCTGGTGGACCAGGACGAGATTGTGCGGGTCGCCCAGCAGCGCCTCCTTCTCGCAGGAGAAGAGGTCGTTGGTCCACAGGTCGGCGTCGGACAGGGCCGCGTTCATCTCGGCGAACTCCGGGAGGCGGTAGATCTCCTCGGGCACCTCGGAGTGCGTGGTGACCTCGATGAGGTCCAGATAGGGCATCAGGGCCCGGCCGCGCCTGGCGATGTACTCGTCCAGCTCCGGCACCCGCCCGGTGAGCCGGTTCTCCGACTCCCAGGCGCAGGTCTCGAAGAAGTCCGCGACATGACCCGCGAGCCGGGTGCGCCAGGCCGGGGAGGTGAGGGGGACGGTACGGCGCCACAGGTCCGCGTAGGCCGGCCGGAACACCTTGGTGATCGAGTGGTGGGGGGTGACGGACTCGTCAACGGAGCCGTCGGCGGTGAACCAGCCCAGCACCTCCGCGCACACCTCGCGCAACCGCGCCGGGTCGGTGCCGAGCGACGTTTCGTCGAACTGGTCGTCCAGCACCAGCATGGTGCTGATCCAGTCGGTGACCAGCTGCAGCTCGAAGGCACCGGCGTGCGGATAGGCGCGGCCCATCAGCGTGCCGAGCAGGGAGCGTTCGTGGTGGCGGCGCGCCGCCTCGTCGGGCACCAGGCCGTAGCGGGCCACGAAGGCGCGGGTGCCCGCTTCGGCGTCGTCGGCGTACGGGCTGAGTTCGGCAGGGAATTCCACATGGATGTGGGGCATGCGCAGGGGCACGTTGTCACCCGTCGTCGGTGGCGGAAGGTTGGCGGGGGCAGGCTGGAAGGGGCGTCACGCGGGCAGTTGGAGGGACTTGACCTCCTGGAACTCCTGGATGCCGTGGTGGCCCAGCTCCCGGCCGTGACCGGACTGCTTGTAGCCGCCGAAGGGCGCGGCGGCGTTGAATTTCGCCCCGTTGACGTCGACCTGGCCGGCCTGGAGGCGGCGGGCCACCGAGACGGCCCGCTCGACGTCGGCGGACCAGACGGTCGCCGCGAGGCCGTACGCGGACCGGTTGGCCAGCTCGACGCCGTCCGCGTCGTCGTCGTACGGCAGGACGGCGAGGACCGGGCCGAAGATCTCCTCCCGGGCCAGGGCGGAGGAGGGGGACACCTCGGTCCACACGCTCGGGGCCACGAAGTGCCCGGCGCCTGACGGGCGGATCGCCGGGTCGGGCTCGGTCACCCGGCGCGCGCCGTCGGCGGCGGCCCGGGCCAGATGGCCGAGGACGCGCTCGCGCTGCCCGGCGGACACCAGCGGCCCCAGCCGGCAGGCCGGGTCCTGCGGATCACCCGGCACATAGCCGGCGACGACCGAGCGGGCCACGTCGAGGGCCTCGTCCAGCCGGTGGCGCGGCACGAGCAGCCGGGTGCGGGCGGAGCAGGTCTGGCCGGCGTTGTGCAGGGCGCTGTGCACGCCGTCCTCGACCGCGACCGCGAGGTCGGCGTCGGACAGGACGAGGGTGGCGGACTTGCCGCCCAGCTCCAGGCAGGTCCGCTTGACGGTGCCGGCCGCGGCCGCGCCGATCGCCCGGCCGGCCGCGAGCGAGCCGGTGAAGGACACCAGGTCGACGCCGTCGTCGGCGGCCAGCGCGGCTCCCGCCGACGCGCCCCGGCCGGGCACCAGGTTGAAGACGCCGGGCGGCAGGCCGATGCCGTCGATCAGTTCGGTCAGCAGATACGCGGAGAGCGGGGCGAGTTCGCTCGGCTTGAACACCAGGGTGCAGCCGGCCGCGAGCGCCGCGCCGATCTTGGCGACGGCCTGGTGCAGCGGGTAGTTCCAGGGCGTGATGGCGGCGACCACCCCGACCGCTTCGCGCACCACGAGGGAGTGCCCGATGCGCTCCTCCGCGTGCGCGGCGCCCAGCGCGTCGATGAACCCGTCGAGCACCTTGAGGGGCAGCCCGGCCTGGACGCGCCGGGAGAAGGTGATCGGTGAGCCCATCTCGCGGGTGACCGTGCGGGCCAGCTCCTCGTGGTGCTTGGTCAGGGCGTCGCGCAGCGAGGACAGCGCCGCGATCCGTTCCGCCGGACCGGTCGTGGACCAGTCGGGCAGGGCGGAGCGGGCCGCGTCGACCGCGCGCCGGACGTCCTCGTTCCCGCAGTCGGGCACCTCGCCGACCGTCTCGCCGGTCGCCGGGTTCTCGACGGTGATGGTCCCGGCGGCGCGCGGCGCGGTCCACCGGCCACCGAGATAGACCGACCGCAGGGGCAGTGAACTCATGGTGTGAAAGTCCCTTTCGGCGGCATGACCATGGGGGGGAATTCCGGAAGTGATTGCGGTCCACTCTAGGGACGGTTCCGCCGGGCCGGCTTGATGAATTCTGTACGGGAGAACTGCCGCCCATAAAGGGTGGTGACGGGCCGCGGAAAAGTGATTAAAGTGCGGTCCTCGAAATGTCATGACGCCGAAAAGACCCGGGAGATGGCCACCCGTGACGCCCGCACCCTCCGTACGCGCCGTGCACCCCGCCGACCGCTGGCTGCGCCGGTTCCGTCCGGTGTCCGGCCCCCGGCTGCGGCTGGTCTGCCTGCCGCACGCGGGCGGCACCGCCGGCGCCTTCCACGGCTGGGCGGCCGCGCTGCCGGACGACGTGGAGCTGGTCGCGGTGCAGTACCCGGGCCGGCAGGACCGGTTCGCCGAACCCTGCCCGCAGGACGTGGGCGAGCTGGCCGACACCCTCGCGGGCGCCCTGCTGCCGCTGTTCGACGCGCCGGTCGCGCTGTTCGGGCACAGCATGGGCGCGGCCCTCGCCTACGAGGTCACCCTGCGTCTGGAGACCCTCCACCGGGCCGTGCCGAGCCGGCTGTTCGTCTCGGGCCAGTCCTCGCCGACCCGCCCGCGGCGCGAGAGGGACCTCCACCTTCGGGATGACGACGCGCTGCTGGCCGGCCTCCTGGAACTGGGCGGCATGGACGAGGCGGTGCTCGCCGACCCGGAGCTGCTGCCCCTGCTGCTGCCCTCCTTCCGCGCCGACCTGCGGCTGATCGAGACCTACCGGCCGCGCCTCACGGCGCCGGTACGGGCCCCGGTGACGGCCTGTGTCGGCGACGCGGACCCCGACGTACCCGTCGCGGACGCCGCCGCGTGGGCCGACCTGGCCGCGACCGAATTCGACGTCCGGGTCTTTCCCGGCGGGCACTTCTATCTCGTGGACCGGGAGGCGGAGGTCGTCGCGGATATCGCCGGACGGCTCGCCGCCGTGCGTTGAGTGATTTCTTCCGGACGGACGGCGTCCGGACCATCGCCCGAGGAGTCTGGTGAATTGTGTCAGAGGAGTCTTTCCGGTGCGCAATAAGGAAAGGGGCGCCGTCGGGCATGGCCGCGGCTGAATCCCCGGCCACCTTGCTGGTGGACCGGCCGGCCCCCGGGATCGTGGTCGCCACGCTGAACCGGCCGGCCCGCCGCAACGCCCTCGACGAGGAGCTGTTCGCGCGGCTGACCACGCTCTGCGCCGAGCTGCGCGCGGACCGGTCGGCGCGCGTCCTCGTGCTGGCCGGAGCGGGCGGCACGTTCTGCGCCGGGTACGACATCGGCGAGGTGGACCGGATCGCCGGCCTGCCGCCCCTGGAACTGCTCGCCCTGCTGCACCGCCAGGCGGCGGCGGTCACCGGGCTGCGGGAGCTGCCGCAGACGGTGATCGCCGCGGTCGACGGCACCGCGATCGGCGCCGGGCTCTCGCTCGCGCTCGCCGCCGACATCCGGCTGGCGGACCCGGCGGCCCGGTTCCGTGCCGCCTTCGTGAAGATGGGCCTGTCCGGTGGCGACATGGGCGCCTCCTGGCTGCTGCCGAGGATCACCGGCCTGGGCTTCGCCTCCGAGATGATGCTCACCGGCCGCTGGGTGGAGGCGCCCGAGGCCGTCGAACGAGGGCTGGCCAACCGGGTCACCGAGCCCGGCGGGGCACGGCGGGCCGCCCTGGACCTGGCCGCGGAGATCGCGGCCAACAGCCCCGTCTCGCTCTGCCTCACCAAGCAGGTGCTGCAGAGCAACACCGACGCCCCCTCGCTGGCGGTCGCCCTGGAACGGGAGGCGCCCGCACAGGTCGTCGCCGCCCGCTCGCCGGACGTCCGCGAGGCCGTGGCGGCGTTCCGCTCCCGTCGGCCGCCCCGCTTCGACGGCGCTCTCGCGGCTGAGGGCCACGCCAACGAAGCGGGCAACCGGGTACCGCTGCAACGGAAGGACGCACCATGACCCGTCTCGACACCTCACCCGCCACCGCCGCCACCGGCACCTGGCGGCCCCGGATCATCCGCCCGGCCGACCTCGGCGTGGCCGCGAGCCCCGAAGGACTGCGGGAGTTCCTGGCCGACGCCGACGTCGCCGGGCTCCTGGTGGCCGAACGCGCCGTCTTCTTCCGCGGGTTCGGCATCGGCACCGACGGCTACGACGCGGTGGCCGACCTCCTGCTGCCCGAGCGGCTGGCGTACGTCCACGGCAACTCGCCGCGCACCAAGGTCGGCCGCAATCTCTACACGTCGACCGAGTACCCGGCCGAGTACGACATCTCCATGCACAACGAGATGTCGTACGCCCACGCGTGGCCCGCCCGGATCCTCTTCCACTGCGAGGTGGCGCCCGAGACCGGCGGGTCCACCCCGCTGGTCGACGGCCGGCTCTGGCTCGACTCCCTCGACCCCGAGGTGCGCGAGGCCTTCGCCGGCGGTGTCCGCTACACCCAGAACCTGCACGACGGCGTGGGCTTCGGCAAGAGCTGGCAGGCCACCTTCGAGACCGAGGACCGCGCGGAGGTCGAGGCCTTCCTGGCGCGAGCCGGGGCCGAGTGGAGCTGGCGGCCGGACGGCACGCTGCGGGTGACGCAGCTGCGCCGGGCGACCCTGGAACACCCGGTCACCGGCACCGAGGTGTGGTTCAACCAGGCCGACCAGTGGCACATCGCGGGCCTCGGCGAGGACGCGGCCGCGCTCGCCGCGATCCTGCCCGAGGAGGAGCTGCCGCAGAACGCCTCCTTCGCGGACGGGAGTCCCATCCCGGCCGCGTACATCACGCACATCCAGGAGGTCGGCATGCGCTCGGCGGTGGACGTGCCCTGGGAGGAGGGCGATCTGCTGCTCGTGGACAACGTCGCGGTGGCGCACGGCCGCCGGGCGTTCACGGGGGCGCGCCGGATCCTGGTGGCCATGTCGTAGCCGCGGCGCACCACCCGACGAAGCCCGCCGGTCGGTGCGACCGGCGGGCTTCGTCACAGCGGACCGGGGCGCGCTACGCGCCGCGCAGCGGTGAGCGCTCCGCCGCGACCCGCTCCAGCTCCGCCACCGCGCCCGCGACGCTCGGCAGGGCCAGCATCCGGCGCTGCGCACCCCGCGCCCGCCGGGTGAACCCCGGGTCCTGGAGCACCTGCTCGCAGCCCTTGGCGATCTCGGCGGCGTCGACGTCCCGGATGCGGGCGCCCAGGCCCAGCTCCTCCACCCGGTCCGCGTTCTGCGGCTGGTCGCCGAAGACGGGCAGCACCGCCATCGGCACCCCGGCCCCGACACACTCACGGATGCTGTTGTACCCGCCGTGCGTGAGCATCAGCTGCGCGCACTGCAACAGCAGCGGCTGGGCGAACGACTCGACCAGGTGGACGTTGCCGGCGACACGCTCCCGCTCCACCGGGACGCCGCCGGTCGCGACCACGGCGACGCAGTCGACCCGCGACAGGCCGGCGACCATGGTGTTCAGGAGCGTGGTCGGGTTGTACTTCGCCCACCGGTCCAGCGGGATGTTGTGCTCCTCCGGGCGCAGGTCCTTGAACTGCGGGAGCGCGGTGCCGATCGCGGCCACCACCAGCGGCTTGTCCGTGGGCAGCTGGGCCACCCACTCGGGCAGGCGCTCGTCCCGGTCGACCGTGGCGGGCTGCCGGTAGGCGAAGGTGTGCGGGGTCGGATTGGCGATGAAGCTGTGGTCGGGGGGCATGCAGTCCAGCCGCCCGTAGCGGAAGATCGCGTGCGGGTCGTCGGTGGTGGGCAGCCCCACCTCCGCGCGGCGTTCGTTCAGTGGCGCCAGGACGAGGGCCGGGTCGAACACGTTGCCGCTGCCGGAGGGCACCGGCAGATGCGGCACGCCCAGCTCCTCGCCGACGAACGACGCCGCGAACTCCGTGCCGTCACGCAGGATCAGCGCGGGCCCGAAGTCACGGGCGATCGGGAGCAGCGCCCGGAAGGTGTCGGCGAGCTTGGGGCCGACCCGGGACGAGGAGCCCGGGGCGGGCAGGGCGCCGAGGACCGAGACCGGCTCGTGCGCGAACACATGGGTCAGCTCCGGCGGGACGACGACGAGCACCTCGTGACCGGCCTCGGCGCAGGCCCGGGCCAGTGGGAGCATGGCGCGCGCGTGCGAGGGCTTACCGGTGACGGTGCACAGGATGCGCATGACGGTTCTTCCTCCGATGCGGGGGTGGGGACGTGGTTGTGGGGGCAGGTGGAAGGTGGGGGAGCGGGCGCCGGCCGGTCAGCCGGTCCGGTGGACGGCCTGCCGGGCCAGGGCGCACAGCTGCGCCGACCAGTCGGGGTCGAGGGCCCGCCGGGCGACCTCCTCGGCACTGCGCAGCCGCTCGGCGATGGCCGACTCGACGGTGTCGCGAAAGCCGTTCGCCAGCAGCAGGTCGTGCAGGCGCTCCTGGTCGGCGCCCGCCAGGTCGTCGCCGACCAGGGCCGCGATCTCCGCGTCGTCGCGCAGCGCGTACGACATCAGCAGCGTCATCTTGTGCTGCCGGAAGTCGAGTCGGACCGGCTTGCCGGTCAGCTCGGGGCTGCCGAAGGCGTCCAGCAGGTCGTCGCGCAGCTGGAACGCCTCGCCGACGGCCAGCCCGTACTCCTCGAACGGGCCCAGCAGCTCGCCGGCCCCGGCGAGTTCGGCGCCCATCGCCAGCGGACGGTAGACGGTGTACCGGCCCGACTTGAACAGCGCGATCCAGCGGGCGAGTTCGGGATCGGGCACGAACCGGGCGGCGGCCCGCACATCCAGGAACTGACCGATCATCAGTTCCGTGCACAGCTCGCCCCAGACCCGGCGGGCCCGGGGCGGGCAGTCGGCGAGCAGCCGTTCCGCGTAGACCAGGGCGAGGTCGCCGGCGAGGACGGCGACGCCCTCGCCGTACCGGCGGGGCTCGCCCCGCCAGCCGCGCTCCCGGTGCAGCGCGGAGTGCGCCCGGTGCGCGGTCGGCTCGCCCCGGCGCAGCTCCGAGTCGTCCATGACGTCGTCGTGCAACAGCGCGAAGGTGTGCAGCAGCTCCAGGGCCGCGGCCACGTCCACGACGGCATCGTCGTCGGGATCGCCGCCGCCCGCCAGATATCCGGCGACGCAGAAGGCCGGGCGCAATCGCTTGCCGCCACTGCCCACCATGCGGGCCACGCAGTCGATCAGTTCCGTGGAATCCGGGTTGCGCTCCGCCCAGACGCGGCGCTCCTCGGCGAGGAATTCCTGAATGCGCCGCTCCACTCGGGCCACGAGGAAATCGAGGGTGTCGCGGGCGGTGTCACCGGTGATTCGACGGCTCGTAGGAAGGGCTGTGGACATGGTTGATCTCCTGTTGCCGGGCCGACCTCAACCTGCCCTTTCTCGCACACCCAAGCCGCTCTGGAAAGGGGCAGCTTGACGTATAGCCGCTGTCCAGGCCGGTATGACGGGGGCGGGCTAATCTCCTCGAAGCGCGCGGACCCCGTCCGCCGGGAACCGCATTCTTTTCCGTGTCTTGTGCGAGCAGGAATTCCCCTCCCGCGCAACCGTAGGTGAATGGCGAGGAATTATGGATCTGTCTCTGTCCTTTACCGAGGGCGAGCAGCTGCTTCCGCTGACGGGCGCACAGGCAGGGGTGTGGTTCGCACAGGCCGTCGAGCCCGACAGCCCGATCTTCCGGGCGGCCGAGTACCTGGAGATCCACGGCCCCGTGGATCCCGCGCTGTTCGAGCGGGCACTGCGCCGGATGACCGCCGAGGCAGACGCCCTGCACATCACCTTCGTGGACACCGAGGACGGCCCGCGCCAGCGCATCGGCGCCGAACCGGACTGGCGGCTGCGGATCGTGGACGTGTCCGGTGAGTCCGACCCGCGGCGCGCGGCCGAGGAGTGGATGCGGGCGGACCTGCGCCGGCGCATCGACCTGACCGGCACCGAGCTGTTCACCTACGCGCTCTTCCGCGTCGCCCCGGACCGCTGGTTCTGGTACCACGCCTACCACCACATCCTGCTGGACGGGGTGGGCGCCGCCCTGCTGGTGCGCCGGGTCGCGGACCTCTACACCGCGCTCGTCGCCGGTACCGAGCCCGAGCCCGGCCCGTTCGCCTCCGTGCGCACCCTGCTCGCCGAGGACGCCGCCTACCGCGCCTCCGAGGAGTTCACCGCCGACCGCGCCTTCTGGCGGGGGCGGTTCGCCGACCAGCCGGAACCGATCGCCCTGTCGGCCCGTCCCCTGGTGCCCTCCGCGGACTTCGTGCGCCGCAGCGCGCACCTTCCCGCGGACGTCCAGGACGCGCTGGTGCGGGCGGCGGAGCGGGCCGGCACCGCGCGCTCACGGATCGTCATCGCCGCCACCGTCGCCTATCTGCACCGCATGACCGGCTGCACCGACGTGGTGCTCGGACTGCCGGTGACCGCGCGGCCGGGCCCGCGCTCGCGCCGCGCCCCGGGCATGGCCGCCAACGTGGTGCCGCTGCGCGTGGCCGTGGACGACGCCACCACCGTCGCCGAGCTGCTGGAGCGCACCCGCGTCGCCCTGCGCGGCGTCTCGGCCCACCAGCGCTACCGCGGCGAGGACCTGCGCCGCGACCTGGGTCTGCCCAACGACCACCGCCGGTTCTTCGGGCCGCTGATCAACGTCGTGCCCTTCGACTACGACCTGCGCTTCGCGGGCAGTCGGGCGGACGCCCACAACATGTCGCTGCGGCTCATCGAGGACCTGGCCATCTCGGTCTACGACCGCGGCAACGGCACCCCCGTCCGGGTCGACTTCGACATCCACCCCGAGCTGTACGGCGCCGCCGAACTCGCCGCCCACCAGGACCGCTACGTGGCCTTCATCGGCCGGCTGGCCGATGCGCTCGCCGAACCCGGCACCCCCCTCGGCAGGCTCGGCCTGCTCGGCGCGGACGAACTCGCGAACGTCCTCGCCCCGCCCGCCCCCGCGGCGGCCGGACCCGCACCCACCCTGGCCGGCCTCTTCGAACGGCAGGTCCGCCGGACGCCCGACGCCCCCGCGGTCCGCTACGAGGACACGGTCCTCGACTACGCCGAGCTGAACCGGCGCGCCAACCGGCTCGCCCGGCTCCTCATCGCCCGCGGCGTCGGCCCCGAGGACCGGGTCGCCCTGCTGCTGCCCCGCTCGGCCGAGTTCGTCGTCGCGCTGCTGGCCGTGGTCAAGGCGGGCGCCGCCTACGTGCCCGTCGACCCCGACTACCCCGCGGCCCGGATCGCGTACATCCTCGGCGACGCGCACCCCGTGTGCGTGCTCACCGACGCCACCACCGCCGACGCGGCCCGCGAGGCGGGCGCGACCGCCCTCGCGCTGGACGACCCGGCCACCCTGGACGAACTGGCCGCCGCCGCGGACACCGACCCGGCCGACGAGGACCGCACCACCGCGCTGACCGCCGGGCACCCCGCCTACGTCATCTACACCTCCGGGTCCACGGGCCGCCCCAAGGGCGTCCTCGTCACCCACACCGGCATCCCCGCCCTGGCCGAGACGTTCATCGCACGCCTGGGCGTGCGACCGGGCAGCAGGGTGCTGCAGTTCGCGTCGATGGGCTTCGACGCGATGGTGCCCGAACTGTGCATGGGCCTGCTCGCCGGCGCCACCTTCGTCCTGGCACCGAGGGAGCGGCTGCTGCCCGGCGACCCGCTGGCCGCGTTCACCCGCGAGGCCGGCATCACCCACGCCATCCTGCCGCCGTCCTCGCTCGCCGTGCTGAACCCCGAGGGCGACCTGCCGCCCGGCATGACCGTCCTGGTGGCCGGCGAGGCCAGCTCCGAGGAACTGGTGGCCCGCTGGGCGCCCGGCCGGGTCCTGGTCAACGGCTACGGGCCCACCGAGACCACGGTGTGCGCCACGATGAGCGAGGCGCTCGACGGCACCCGCACACCCCCCATCGGCGACCCCTTCGCCGAGACCCGGGTCTACGTGCTCGACAGCGCCCTGCTGCCGGTGCCGCCCGGCATCACCGGCGAGCTGTACGTCGCCGGGCCGAGCCTCGCCCGCGGCTATCTGGGCCGCGCCGCGCTGACCGGCGAGCGGTTCGTCGCCAACCCCTTCGGGCGGCCCGGCGAGCGCATGTACCGCACCGGCGACCTGGTCCGCCGGCTGCCCGACCGCACCCTGGAGTTCGTCGGCCGCGCCGACGACCAGGTCAAGATCCGCGGCTACCGCGTCGAGCCCGGTGAGACGGAGGCCGCCCTGCTGCGGCTGCCGGCCGTCGGCCAGGCCGCGGTGACGGTGCGCCGCGACACCACCGGGGCGTACGCCCTGGCCGGCTACGTCGTCCCCGCCGAGCCCGGCGACGACCTCGACCTCGACGCCGTACGCGACGCCCTGACCGAGGCGCTGCCCGGCTACCTGGTGCCCGCCACCCTGACCGTCCTCGCCGCGATCCCGCTCACGCCCAACGGCAAGGTCGACCACCGGGCGCTGCCCGACCCCGGCGCCCCCCAGGCGCGCACCCGCAGGGCCCCGGCCACCCCGCGCGAGCAGGCGCTGTGCGCACTGTTCGCGGACGCGCTCGGCCTCGCGGACGTGGGCACCGACGACGACTTCTTCATGCTCGGCGGCCACTCCCTGATGGCCGCCCGGCTGGCCCGGCGGATCAGTGCCGAACTCGGCGTCGACTGCGGCGTGGAGACCGTCTTCGCCGCTCCCTCGGTCCGCCGGCTCGCCGATCGCCTGGGCGCACCCGCGACCGGCCGGCCCGCGCCGGCCCCCGTCCCGCGCACCGGCGACCTCGAACTCTCCCACGCCCAGCAGCGCCTGTGGTTCCTGGACCAGCTCGAAGGGCCCAGCGCCGCCTACCACATCCCGCTCGTCCTCACCCTCGACGGCGAACTCGACCACCACGCCCTGGAGTCCGCCCTCGGCGACCTCACCGGACGGCACGAGATCCTGCGCACCGTCTACCGCCAGCGCGACGGCGTGGCCACCCAGCACGTGCTGCCCGCCGCCGGTACCGTCCCGGCCCCCGTGCGGGCGGTGACCGACGCCGCCCTCCCCGGCGAGCTGTCCGCCGCCATCGCCCGCCCCTTCGACCTCGCCGCCCAAGCCCCGCTGCGCGCCACCCTGTTCGCCCTCGCTCCCGAGCGCCACGTCCTGCTGCTCCTGCTGCACCACATCGCCGCCGACGCCGGATCGCTCGCCCCGCTGCTGCGCGACCTCACGGCCGCCTACGACGCCCGCCGCGCCGGGGGCGCGCCCCAACTGCCTCCGCTCGCCGTGCAGTACGCCGACTACGCCGTCTGGCAGCGCCTTGCACTGGGCGACGAGAACGACCCGGACAGCCCGGCCGCCCGCCACCTCGCCTTCTGGACCGAGCGGCTGGCCGGCCTGCCCGACCACCTGGAACTGCCCGCCGACCGCACCCGCACGGCACACTCGGCAGCCGCCGCGGACCTGGTCACCCTGGACCTCGACGCGGCCACGCACCGCCGGCTCGGCGAGCTGGCCCGCGCCGGCGGCACCAGCACCTTCATGGTCGTCCAGGCCGTCGTGGCGGCCCTGCTGACCCGGCTCGGCGCCGGCACCGACATCCCCCTCGGCACCCCCGTCACCGGCCGCCCCGACGACGCCCTGGACGACCTCGTCGGCTTCTTCACCAACACCCTGGTGCTGCGCACCGACACCTCGGGCGACCCCACCTTCCGCGAACTGCTCGCCCGCGTCCGTGCGGGCAACCTCGGCGCCTACGCCCACCAGGAGCTGCCCTTCGAGCGGCTGGTCGAGGTGCTCAACCCGGCCCGCTCGACGTCCCGGCACCCGCTGTTCCAGGTCATGATCGCGATGGACAGCTCGCAGCGCACCCTGCCCGCCGCCGACGGTCTCACCCTCGGCCTGCTCGACGTGCCCACCGGGACCGCCAAGTTCGACCTGTCCTTCAACATCCGCGAGCACCGCACCCCGGCCGGCGACGAGAACGGCATCCTCGTCGCCCTGGAGTACCGCACCGACCTGTTCGAGCGCGGCACCGCGCAGACGTTCCTGGCCCGCTTCGCCCGGCTCGCCGAGACCGCCGCGAACGCCCCCGGCACCCGGATCGGCAGCGCCCCGCTGCTCACCGCCGACGAGACGCACCGGCTGCTGGTCGAGTGGAACGACACCGCCGCCCCCGAGTCCCTGACGGACGTCGTGGCCCGCGTCCGCGAGGTCGCCGCCGAACGCCCCGACGCCGTGGCCGTCACCGACGACCACGGGGACCTCACCTACCGGGACCTCGTGGCCCGCGTCGACCGGCTGGCGGCCCGGCTGCGCGCCCGCGGCGCCGGACCGGACGCGGTGGTCGCCGTACTCGCCGAGCGCGGCGCCGCCGCCGTCACCGGCTTCCTCGGCATCCAGGCGGCCGGCGCCGCCTACCTCCCGCTGGACACTCGGGCCCCCGTCGAGCGCTCGGCCGCCCTGCTCGCCGACGCGCAGGCCGGCTGGCTGCTGGCCGGCCCCGGCCAGGAAGCGGCGGCGGACCGGATCGTCGCCGCGGGCGGCGCGCACGCCGAGGCGCTGCCCGTGCACGACCCCGACGACACCACCGCGCCCGCCGCGCCCCGCACCCCGGACGCGGCCCGGCTCGCCTACGTCATCTTCACCTCCGGCTCCACCGGCCGCCCCAAGGGCGCGATGGTGCACCACCGCGGCATGAACAACCACCTGCTCGCCAAGGTCGCCGACCTCGGTCTGACCGCCGCCGACACGGTCGTCCTGAACGCCCCCCTGACCTTCGACGTCTCGGTGTGGCAGATGGTCGCCCCGCTGCTCACCGGCGGCCGGGTCCGCGCCGTGGGACAGCTCCTCGCCGCCGACCCGCAGGGCCTGTTCCGGCTGGTCGCCGACGAGCGGGTCGGCGTCCTGGAGGTCGTGCCGTCCCTGCTGCGCGCGGCGCTGGACACCTGGGACGAGGGCGCCGAGGTGCCCGAGCCGCCCGCCCTGCGATGGCTGGTCGTCACCGGCGAGGAACTGCCCACCGAACTGTGCCGGCGCTGGTTCGCGCGCTTTCCCGGCATCGCCATGATGAACGCCTACGGCCCCACCGAGTGCTCCGACGACGTCACCCACGCCGTCATCACCCCGGACAACCTGGACGAGGACCGGATCACCGCCCCGATCGGCCGGGCCGTCCGCAACACCCGGCTGTACGTCCTCGGCGACCAACTCGCGCCGGTCCCGCCCGGCACCGCGGGCGACCTGTACGTGGCGGGCGCCGGCGTCGGCCGCGGCTACCTGGGCGACCCCGGCCGCACGGCGGCCGCCTTCGTCCCCGACCCGTTCGCCGCCGACGGCGGCCTCATGTACCGCACCGGCGACCGGGTCCGCCACCGCCCCGACGGACAGCTGGAGTTCATCGGCCGCCGCGACGCCCAGGTGAAGATCCGCGGGCAGCGCATCGAGCTGGGCGAGGTCGAGGCCCACCTGCGCGCCCGGCACGGAGTGAGCGACGCCGTGGCCGCCGTGGTCCCCGGGCCCGGCGGACACCACCAGCTCGTCGGCTACCTCGTCGGCACCGACGACGTCCGCGGCGTCCGCGAGGCGCTGGCCGCCGCACTGCCCGAACACCTGGTCCCCGCCGTGCTGGTGCCGCTGCCCGCGCTGCCGCTCACCCCGAACGGCAAGATCGACCGCAAGGCCCTGCCCGTGCCGGACTTCGCGCCGACGGACAGCCGCCCGCCCCGCACCCCCGAGGAGGAACTGCTCTGCGGCATCTTCGCGGAGCTGCTGGGCCTCGACCGGGTCGGCGCCGACGACGACTTCTTCATGCTGGGCGGCCACTCCCTGCTGGCCACCCGGGTCGTGGCCCGCGTCCGTGCCGTCCTCGTCGTGGACCTGGACGTGGCCGCCCTGTTCGAGACGCCCACCGTCGCGGGCCTGGCCGCCCGGCTCACCGCCGCCGGGCCCGCCCGGGGCCTGACGGCACACCGCAAGCGGCCCGAGGTGCTGCCGCTGTCCTACGCCCAGCGCGGCCTGTGGTTCCTCAACCGGATGGACCCGGCCGACGGCACCTACAACATCCCGCTGGTGCTGCGACTCTCCGGCCCCCTCGACATCCCCGCCCTCGAGACGGCGCTCGCCCGGGTGGCGGAGCGGCACGAGATCCTGCGCACCGTGTTCCCCGAGGCCGACGGCGTGCCCCGGCAGGTCGTCCGCGAGCCCGGCGCGGCCCGGCCCGCACTGGACGTGGTGGACGCCGCCGACCGGGACCCGGACGCGCTGATCGCCGAGGCGGCCGGGCGCGGCTTCGACCTCACCCGCCAGACACCGCTGCGCGCCCGGCTGCTGGTGCTCGACCCGCGGACCCACGTCCTGGTCGTCGTCGTCCACCACATCGCGAGCGACGGCTGGTCCACCGCGCCGCTGGCCCGCGACCTCGGCCGGGCGTACGCCGCGGCCCTCGACGGCCGGGCACCCGACTGGACACCGCTGCCGGTGCAGTACGCCGACCACGCCCTGTGGCAGCGCGAGCGGCTCGGCGAGGAGACCGATCCCGAAAGCCTGATAGCACGTCAGATCGCCTACTGGAAACGGACCTTGGCCGACCTCCCCGAGGAGCTGGCGCTGCCCGTGGACCGGCCGCGGCCCGCGCTGCCCAGCGGCCGGGGCGGACTCGTCCCCTTCGCCCTCGGACCCGAGACCCACGACGCGCTGCTGCGCCTGGCCCGCGCCCACGGCGCGACCACCTTCATGGTGCTGCACGCCGCCCTCGCGGCCCTGCTGACCCGGCTCGGCGCCGGCACCGACCTCCCCATCGGCGGCTCCGTGGTGGGCCGCGCCGACGAATCCCTGGACGACCTGGTCGGGTTCTTCGTCAACTCGCTCGTGCTGCGCACCGACACCGGCGGCGACCCGACCTTCGGCGAACTCCTGGCGCGCACCCGCGCCACCGACATCGCCGCCTTCGCCCACCAGGACCTGCCGTTCGAACGACTGGTGGAGGCGGTCAACCCGAGCCGCTCGCTGGGACGCCACCCGCTGTTCCAGATCAAGCTGGTCCTGCAGAACCTGGACCGCCCGCTGCTCGACTTCCCCGGGCTGCGCGCCGAGGTCGCCCGACTCGACCCGGACATGGCCAAGTTCGACCTGCTGTTCAGCGTCGCCGAACGCTACGACGAGCAGCGCCGGCCCCAGGGTGTCGAGGCGGCGGCCGGCTACTCGGCCGACCTGTTCGACCGCCCCACCGTGGAGGCCCTCGCCACCCGGTTCGTCCGGCTCCTCGAATCCGCCCTCGCCCACCCCGACCGGCCGATCAGCCGCCTCGCCGTGCTGGACGGCACCGAACGCCACGACCTGCTGGTCACCCGCAACGACACCGGGCACGCCACCCCCGACGCCACCCTCGTCCAGCTCTTCGAGGCCCAGGCCGCCCGCACCCCCCACGCCCCGGCCCTCGTCCACGGCCCGGTCCGGCTCGACTACGCGCAGCTCAACGCCCGCGCCAACCGGCTCGCCCACCTGCTGCTGGCGCGCGGCGCCGACCCCACCACCCTGATCGCGCTCGCCCTGCCCCGGTCCGCGACGGCCGTCGAGGCGATGCTCGCCGTCGGCAAGTCCGGCGCGGCCTACCTCCCGCTGGACCCCGGGCACCCCGGCGAACGCGTCGCCCAGCTCCTGTCCGACGCCCGCCCCGGACTGCTGCTGACCACCGCCGAAACCCTGCGCGACGCCCCGCACCTGGCCGACCAGCCGGCCCCGCTGCTGGTCCTCGACGACCCCGAGGTGACCGCCGAACTGGCCGCCCTCCCGGACACCGACCCCCGCGACACCGACCGCGGCGCACCCGTCGGGCCGGGCGACGCCGCCTATGTCGTCTACACCTCCGGCTCCACCGGCACCCCCAAGGGCGTCGTCGTGGACCAACGCGCCCTCGTGGACTACGTGGTGCGCTGCGCCGCCGAGTACCCCGGCCTCGCCGGACGCACCCTGCTGCACTCGCCGCTCTCCTTCGACCTGGGCCTGACCACCCTCTACGGCACCCTGCTGGCCGGCGGCTGCCTGTACGTCGCCGACCTGGACGAACACCTCGACGTGCCCGGCGGACTGACCTTCCTCAAGGTCACCCCCAGCCACCTGCCCCTCCTGGACACCCTGCCCGACGCCTGCGCGCCGGACGCCGAGCTGATGACCGGCGGCGAGGCCCTGCACGCCGAACAGCTCACCGCCTGGCGCGCCCGGCACCCGCGGGCCACCGTGGTGAACCACTACGGCCCCACCGAGGCCACCGTCGGCGTCCTCGACCACCGGATCGAGGCCGGCACCGCACCGGCGGCCGGACCCGTCCCGCTCGGCCGCCCCATGTGGAACACCCGGGTGTACGTCCTGGACGCGGCCCTCCAGCCGGTGCCCGACGGCGTCGTGGGCGAGCTGTACCTCGCCGGCACCGGCCTCGCCCGCGGCTACCTCGGCCGGCCCGCCAAAACCGCCGAGCGGTTCGTGGCCGACCCCTACGGGCCGCCCGGCACCCGGATGTACCGCACCGGTGACCGCGTTCGCTGGAACCCCGCCGGGGTCCTGGAGTACGTGGGCCGCGTCGACCACCAGGTCAAGGTGCGCGGCTTCCGGATCGAACTCGGCGAGGTGGAGGCCGCCCTGCTGACCGCGCCGGGCGTGCGCCGGGCGCTGGCCCTGGTCCGCGAGGACCGGCGCGACGACAAACGGCTCACGGCCTACGTCGTCCCCGCCCCCGGCGAGAGCGTCACGGCCGACGAGGTGCGCGCCCATGTGGCGCGGACGCTGCCGGAGTACCTGACCCCCGCCGCCGTGGTCGTCCTGGACGAACTTCCGCTCACGGCCAACGGCAAGGTCGACCGCGCCGCCCTGCCCGCCCCGCACACCCCCGCGAACGCCGCGCCGGCCCGCGCCGCCCGCACCCCGGAGGAGGAGATCCTCTGCGGACTGTTCGCCGATGTGCTCGGCGTCGAACGCGTGGGCGTGGACGACGACTTCTTCGCACTGGGCGGCCACTCGCTGCTCGCCATGCGCCTGCTCAGCCGGATCGCCGGCACCCTCGGCGCCCGGGTGGGCGTCAAGGCGCTCTTCGACGCCCCGACGGTCGCCGGTGTCGCCGCCCGGCTCACCACCGCCGGCGACGACCGCCCCGCCCTGGTCCCGGCCGAGCGCGGCGAACGCGTCCCGCTGTCCTACGCCCAGACCCGGCTGTGGTTCCTCAACCGGCTCGAAGGCCCCAACGCCACCTACAACATCCCGCTCGTGCTGCGCCTGACCGGCGATCTCGACCGGGCCGCGCTGCGCGCCGCGCTGCGCGACGTCGCGGACCGCCACGAGAGCCTGCGCACGGTCTTCCCCGAGACCGGCGGCGTGGCCGGCCAGCACGTCCTCGGCCCGGTCGAGGGCGCTCCGTCCCTGGAGGAGAGCGAGGTCGCCGCCGACGCGCTGGAGGCCGCCGTCAGCGAGACCGTGCTCCGCGGCTTCGACCTGACCTGCCAGCCCCCGCTGCGGGCCCGGCTGCTCACCCCGGCCGGCACCACCGGCGAGGCCGTCCTGGTCCTGGTGATGCACCACATCGCCGCCGACGGCTGGTCGCTCGGCCCCCTGCTGCGCGACCTGTCCGAGGCGTACGCGGCCCGCCGCGGCGGCACCGCGCCGAACCGGCGGCCGCTGCCCGTCCAGTACGCCGACTACACGCTGTGGCAGCGCACGGTCATGGGCGACGAGAACGACCCGGACAGCCTGCTGACCGAGCAGCTCGACCACTGGAAGACGGCCCTGGACGGGCTGCCCGAGGAACTGGACCTGCCCGTCGACCGGCCGCGGCCCGAGGTGGCCACCTACCGCGGCGACCATGTGCCGCTGGAGCTGAGCGCGCGGGCGCACGCCGGTCTCGCCGCGCTGGCCAGGGCCAACGGCGTCAGCGTCTTCATGGTGCTGCAGGCCGGACTCGCCGCACTGCTGACCCGGCTCGGCGCCGGCACCGACGTTCCGATCGGCACCCCCGTCGCGGGCCGCACCGACGCCGCCCTGGACGACCTCGTCGGGTTCTTCGTCAACACCCTGGTGCTGCGCACCGACACCTCGGGCGACCCCACCTTCCGCGAACTGCTCGCCCGGGTACGGGAAACGGACCTGGCCGCCTACACCCACCAGGAGCTGCCCTTCGAAAGGCTGGTGGAGGAGCTGAACCCGGTGCGCTCGCTCGCCCGGCACCCGCTCTTCCAGGTCATGCTCATCCTGCACAACACCGACCGCCCCGCCATCGAGCTGCCCGGACTGCGGGCGAGCGCCGAGGGCGCGGACGCCCCCGTCGCCAAGTTCGACCTCTCCGTCAGCCTGTGGGAGCGGCACACCGAGGCCGGCGCGGCCGACGGGATCCTCGGGCAACTGGAGTACGCCGTCGACCTGTTCGACCGGTCCACCGCCGAGGCCGTCGCGGCCCGCCTGGAACGCCTGCTGACGGCCGCCGCGACCGACGCGGACCTCCCGATCAGCCTGCTCCCCGTGCTGTCCGGCGCGGAACTGGACGAACTCCTGGTGACCCGCAACGACACCGCCGTGGCGCGCCCGGAGGCCTCGCTGCCCGAGCTGTTCCGGCGCCGGGCGGCCCGCACCCCCGACGCAGTCGCCCTGGTGAGCGGCGCGGTGGAGCTGACCTACGCCGAGCTGGACGAGCGCTCCGACCGGCTCGCGCTGGCCCTGCTCGACCGGGGCGTACGCCCCGAGGACCGGGTGGCCCTGCTGCTCGCCGACCGCGCCCACCACGTGACGGCGACCCTCGCCGTCGCCAAGGCCGGGGCCGTCTACGTGCCGCTGGACGCCCGCAGCCCCGAGGCCCGGACGCGGCGCGTCCTGGAGGACACCGGCACGGTCGTCGTCCTCGCCGACCGCACCACCGCCGAGCGGGTGCCGCAGGGACCGGCCGCCGTCGTCCTCGTGGACGGGGAGCGGACCGCGCCCGCCGAGCGGCCGGACCGCACCTGGACGCTCCCGCACCCCGACCAGCTGGCGTACATCATGTACACCTCCGGGTCCACGGGCGAGCCCAAGGGGGTCGCGGTCACCCACCGCGGCGTCGCCGGCCTGGTCCGCGACGGCTACTGGGGACACGGCCCGGACGACCGGGTGCTGATGCACTCACCGCCCTCCTTCGACGCCTCGACGTACGAGCTGTGGGGCCCGCTGCTCGGCGGCGCGCGGATCGTCGCCTCGACCGCCGACGCCACCGACATCGCCGCCCTGGCCGCCACCATGACCCGGCACCGGGTCACCGTCGGCCTGTTCAGCGAGGGCGTCTTCCGGCTGCTCGCCGAGAACCACCCGGAGGCGTTCCGCGAGCTGCGGGACGTCTACGTCGGCGGCGACACCACCTCGGCGGCCGCGGTCCGCAAGGTCCTGGAGCAGGCCCCCGGCCTGCGGCTGACCAACAGCTACGGCCCCACCGAGACGACGCTGTGCGCGGTCCACCACGCCATCGGCGCGGGCGACGTCGCCCGCAACTCCTTCCCGATCGGCCGCCCGATGGACAACACCCGCGTCTACGTCCTGGACGAGCGCCTGCGACCGGTCCCGGACGGGGTCACCGGCGAGCTGTACATCGCGGGCGAGGGCCTGGCCCGCGGCTACCACGGTCGGCCCGCGACGACCGCGGAACGCTTCGTCGCCGACCCCTTCGGACCCGCGGCCTCCCGGATGTACCGCACCGGCGACCGGGCCCGGTGGCGCGCGGACGGCACACTGGAGTTCGCCGGGCGCGCCGACACCCAGGTGAAGGTGCGCGGCTTCCGGATCGAGCTGGGCGAGGTGGAGTCCGCGGTCGCGGCCCACCCGGACACCGCCCAGACCGTGGTCGTGGTACGCGAGGACCGGCCGGGGGACCGCCGCCTGGTCGCCTACGTCGTGCCCGTGCCCGGCGCCGAGGCCGACCCCGAGGCGCTGCGCGCCCACGTCGCGCAGCGCCTGCCGGACTACATGGTCCCCGCCGCCTTCGTCCCGCTCGACGCGCTGCCGCTGACCGGGACCGGGAAGCTGGACCGCCGGGCGCTGCCCGCGCCCGACTACGCGGGCGGCGGCGGCCGCGCCCCGCGCAACGAGCGGGAACAGCTGCTCTGCGCGCTCTTCGCCGAGCTGCTCGGGATGGCCGACGTGGCCATCGACGACAACTTCTTCGCCATGGGCGGCGACAGCATCGTCTCCATCCAGCTGGTCAGCCGGGCCCGCCAGGCGGGTCTGAAACTGACCCCGCGCGACGTCTTCCAGTGCCAGACCGTCGAGGCCCTCGCCGTCGTGGCGAGCGCCGCCGACACGGACGGCGACACCGCCCCGGACGACGGCACCGGCACCGTCACGGCCACCCCGATCATGGAGTGGCTGCGCGGGCTCGGCGGCCCCGTCGAGGGCTTCAACCAGTCCGTCGCCCTGCGCACCCCGCCGGGCCTGGGCGAGGCGGCGCTGCTCACCGCCGTGCAGGCGGTCCTCGACGGCCACGACATGCTCCGGGCGCGCCTCGACCGGACCGGCCCCGGCGCGTGGCGGCTGCACGTCCCGCCGGCCGGCAAGGCCGTCGCCGCCGACGCCGTGCGCCGGGTCGACATCGCCGACGTACCGGACGGCGCCCTCGCGCGGTTGCTGACCGCGCAGGCCGAGACGGCCCGGCGCGAACTGGCCCCGGACGACGGGGCGATGCTCCGCGTGGTGTGGTGCGACGCGGGCGCCGACCGCCCGGGCCGGCTGCTGATCCTCGCGCACCACCTCGTGGTCGACGGTGTGTCCTGGCGGATCCTGGTGCCCGACCTGATGAACGGCTGGGCCGCCGCCGAGGCGGGCCGCCCGGTCACCCTCGAACCGGTCCGCACCTCCTTCCGCACCTGGGCCGACCGACTGGCCGTCCAGGCGGTCACCGCCGCCGAGGCCGAACTCCCGCTGTGGGAACGGATGACCGCCGAGGCCGACGCGCCGCTCGGCACCCGCCCGCTCGACCCCGCCGTGGACACCCGGGCCACCGTCCGGCGGCACACGGCCACCCTGCCGGCCGGGCGCACGGACGAACTGCTGACCACCGTGCCCGCCGCCACCGGCGCCGGACCCGACGAGATCCTGCTCACCGCGTTCGCGCTCGCCGTCACCGAGTGGCGGCGCACCCGCGGGCACGGCGCGGGCGGCGGCGGACCGGTCCTGCTGAACCTGGAGGGCCACGGCCGCGGCGACGGCGGCGACGCCGAACTCTCCCGCACGGTCGGCTGGTTCACCGCCATGCACCCGCTGCGCCTGGACCCGGGCGTCAAGTGGCACGAGATCCGCGACGGCGCACCGGCCGCCGGCACCGCGCTGCGCCGCGTCCAGGACCAGCTGCGCGCGATCCCCGGCAAGGGCCTCGGCTACGGCCTGCTGCGCCACCTCAACCCCGCCACCTCGGGCATCCTCGCCGCCGGGGCGCAGCCGCAGATCGGCTTCAACTACCTGGGCCGCGTCCGCGCCGGAACCGGCGACCCCGCCGACTGGGGTGCCGCACCCGAGGACGTCCGGATCGCCCCGACCGACCCCCGGCTGCCGTTCGCGCACTGCCTGGAGGTCAACGCGGTCACCCACGACCGGCCCGGCGGACCGGAGCTGAGCGTGACCTGGACCTGGCCCGGAGGCCTCTTCGAGGAGCCGGACATCGGGGCGCTGACCGGCCTGTGGTTCGAGGCCCTGGACGCCCTCGCGCGGTACGCCGCCGCGCACCACGCCGCCCCGGGCGGCGCCGAGGACCCGACGACATCCGACCTCTTCCTGGTGGACCTCGGCCAGGACGAGATCGACGAGCTCGAAGCCGACCTGGAGGACCTGACGTGACACGAAACGGGCGACCGGCGCCGAAGCCGTCCGGACTCGAGGGCGTCCTGCCCCTGTCCCCCTTGCAGGAAGGCCTGTTCTTCCACTCCCTCCTCGACGACGGGGAAGGCCCCGACGTCTACGCGGTGCAGCTCGCCGTCGACCTCGAAGGACCGCTCGACGCCGAGCGCCTCAGGCAGGCCATGGCCGGTCTGCTGCGGCGGCACGCCAACCTCCGGGCCGGCTTCCGTTCCGTGCGCTCCGGCAAGCCCGTGCAGTTCGTCCCCCGGCACACCGCGCTGCCCTGGCGCGAGGCCGACCTGACGGCCCTCGCCCCCGCCGACCGCGAGACCGAACTGGCCCGGCTGGCCGACCGCGAGCGCGCCGAACGCTTCGACCCGGCCCAGCCGCCACTGATCCGGGGCCTGCTGATCCGCCGCGAGCCGGACCTGCACCGGCTGGTCGTCACCAACCACCACATCCTGCTCGACGGCTGGTCCATGCCGGTCCTGCTGCGGGAACTGTTCACCGTGTACGAGCACGGCGAGGGCGCGCTCGCACCGGTCACGCCGTACCGCGACTACCTCCGGTGGCTGGCCGCCCAGGACCGCGACGCCTCCCGGGACGCCTGGCGCCGCGCGCTGTCCGGCGTGGCGGAGGCCACTCGCCTCGCCCCGGCCGACGCGCGGCCCGCCGCGCTGCTGCCGGAGCGGGTCGAGCGGCTGCTCCCGGCCGAGCTGGGCGACGGCCTCGCCGAGCTGGCCGCGGCCGGATCGGTCACCCTCAACACGGTCACCCAGCTCGCCTGGGCGGTCGTCCTCGGCCGGCTGACCGGACGCGACGACGTGGTCTTCGGGACGACCGTCTCCGGCCGCCCGGCCGATGTGCCCGGAGTCGAGACCATGGTCGGCCTGTTCATCAACACGGTGCCCGTGCGCGTCGTCCTCGACGCCGAGGAGCCCTGGTCCAAGGCGCTCGCCCGGGTGCAGAACGAGCAGGCCGACCTGGGCCCGCACCAGCACCTCGGCCTCGCGGAGATCCAGTCGGCCGCGGGCCTCGGCGAACTCTTCGACACCACCGTGCTCGTGGAGAACTACCCGGTGGACCCGTCCGCCGCCGGTGCCCGCTCCGCCTCCGGACTGCGCCTGACCGGCGCCAAGGGACGGGACGCCACCCACTACCCGCTGACCCTGGTCGTCTCCCGCACGGCGGCCGGTGTGCACGCGCGCCTCGACTACCGCCCGGACCTGTTCGACCGCGCGGCGGCGGAACGCGTCCTGAGCCGCTGGGAGCGGGTGCTGCGCACCGCCGTCCTCGACCCGGACCGGCCGGTGGGCGCCATCGACGTATTGGAAGACGCCGAGCGCGAGCGGCTGCTCGGCGGATGGAACGCGACGGACGCCGAGGTGCCGGTGGCCCCGCTGCCGGCCTGGTTCACGCGGCGGGCGGCCGCGACCCCCGACGCCACGGCCGTGGTCTGCGGGGGCGAGTCGCTGTCCTACGCGCGGCTCTGGGCGCGCGCGGCCGGGGTGGCGAACGAGCTGACCGGGCGCGGCGTGGGCCGCGGCTCGGTGGTCGCGCTGGCGGTGCCGCGCTCGGCGGACGCCGTGGTGGCCATGCTCGGCGTGACGCTCGCCGGCGGCGCCTTCCTGCCGGTGGACCTCGACTTCCCGGCCGACCGGATCGGCCACATCCTGTCCGACGCGGCCCCGGCGGTCGTGCTGTCGACGGGTGCGGGCGCGGACGCGCTCCCTCCGGGCCTCGCCGCGCCGGTGGCCCTCCTCGACGAGCTGGGCCCGGCCGCCGAACTGTCCGCCGTGCGCGAGGTGACGCCCGACGACCTCGCCTACGTCCTGTACACCTCCGGCTCCACGGGCCGCCCCAAGGGCGTGATGGTGCCGCACGGCGCGCTGCGCAACTTCCTGTGGTCGATGGGCTCACAGGTCGCCCTGGCCCGGGACGACCGGTGGCTGGCCGTGACGACGTTCGGGTTCGACATCTCCCTGCTGGAGGTGTTCCTGCCGCTGGTCTCGGGGGCCACGGTGGTCGTCGCCGACCGCGACGCGGTGCGCGACCCGGCCCGGCTGGGCCGGCTGATCCGCGCCGAGGGCGTCTCGGTCCTCCAGGCCACGCCCGGACTATGGCGCGCGCTCGTGGAGGCCGACCCGGCCGCGGCCGAGGGCCTGCGGATCCTGGTCGGCGGCGAGGCGCTGGACGGCGCCCTCGCATCCGCGCTGGCCGGCGCGGGCGCGGCGGTGTGGAACATGTACGGCCCGACGGAGACCACCATCTGGTCCACCAGCGCCCTGCTGGCGGGCGACGGACGCGCGCCGATCGGCGCCCCGATCGCCAACACGCGGGTGTATGTGCTGGATGGCCGGTTGCGGTTGGTGCCGCCGGGTGTGGTGGGTGAGTTGTATATCGGTGGTGAGGGGCTGGCGCGGGGTTATCTGGGTCGGTCGGGTCTGACGGCGGAGCGGTTTGTGGCGGATCCGTTCGGTGTGGCGGGTGCGCGGGTGTATCGCACGGGTGATCTGGTGCGTTGGTCGGATGCGGGTGTGCTGGAGTTTGTGGGGCGTGTCGATGATCAGGTGAAGGTGCGGGGGTATCGGATCGAGCTGGGTGAGGTGGAGTCGGCGCTGGTGGGGGTGCCGGGTGTGGTGCGTGCGGTGGCGGCGGTGCGTGAGGAGGGTGCGGGGGATCGTCGGCTGGTCGGTTATGTGGTGCCGGACGCGGGTGTGGTGCTGGATGTGGGGGTGGTCCGGGCGCGGGTGGCGGAGGTGCTGCCGGAGTACATGGTGCCGTCGGTGGTCGTGGTGCTGGAGTCGGTGCCGCTGACGCCGAACGGGAAGACCGACCGGGCCGCCCTGCCCGCACCGGTCGCCGTGCAGGGCGAGCGGCGCGCGCCGAGGACGGCGCAGGAGGACCTCCTGTGCGGGCTGTTCGCCGAGGTGCTGGGCATCGCCCGGGCCGGCGTCGACGACAACTTCTTCGAGCTGGGCGGCCACTCCCTGCTGGCGACGCGGCTGGTCTCGCGGGTGCGCTCCGTGCTCGGCGTGGAGCTGCCGATCCGCGCGCTGTTCGAGACGCCGACCGTGGCCGGCCTGGCCCGCCGCCTGGACGGCGGCGCCGCGGCGCGCACCGCGCTGGTGCCGCGCCCGCGCCCGCGGACCGTGCCGCTGTCCTTCGCGCAGCGCCGCCAGTGGTTCGTCAACCAGCTCGACACGACGAGCCCGCTCTACAACATATCCCTGGCCCTGCGGCTGGCCGGCGAGCTGGACGTGGCCGCGCTGGAGGCGGCGCTCGGCGACGTGGTGTCCCGCCACGAAAGCCTGCGTACCGTCTTCCCCGCCACCGACGGCGAACCCCGCCAGGCCGTGCGCGCACCCCGGGCGGTCACCCTGACCCGGGCCACCGCGGCGGACGGGACCGACGTCGCCGACTGGATCGCCGGCACCGTGCGCCGGGGCTTCGACCTCACCGAGGAGATCCCGCTGCGCGCGGCCCTGCTCGCCGTCGGGGAGCGGGAACACGTGCTGGTCCTGGTGCTGCACCACATCGCGGGTGACGCCTGGTCCCTGCGCCCGCTGGCCGCGGACCTCGCGGCGGCCTACACCGCACGCCTCGCGGGTACGGCGCCGCAGTGGGCGCCGCTGCCGGTGCAGTACGCCGACTACACGCTGTGGCAGCGCGAGCTGCTGGGCGACGAAAGCGACCCGGACAGCGCGATATCTCACCAACTGGCCTACTGGACCGACGCGTTGGCCGGGCTGCCCGAGGAGCTGGCGCTGCCCGCGGACCGGCCGCGCCCGGACGCCGCCTCGCACCGGGGCGAGCGCATCCGCTTCGAGATCGACGCCGGGCTGCACCGGCGGCTGCTCGCCGTCGCCCGGGAGTCCGGCACCAGCCTGTTCATGGTCCTCCAGGCGGCGCTGGCCACCCTGCTGACCCGGCTGGGCGCGGGCACCGACATCCCGATCGGCACCCCCGTCGCGGGCCGCACCGACGCCGCCACGGAGGAACTGGTCGGCTTCTTCGTCAACGATCTGGTGCTGCGCACCGACACCTCGGGCAACCCCACCTTCCGTGAACTCCTGGGCCGGGTCAGGGAGATCGACCTGGCCGCCTACGCCCACCAGGACGTGCCGTTCGAGCGCATCGTGGAGGCCGTCAACCCGCCCCGCTCGCTCGGCCGCCACCCGCTCTTCCAGGTCATGCTGTCGCTCCAGAACACCCCGCGGCCCGTTCTGGACCTGCCCGGACTGACGGTCGGCGCCGAACCCGGCGGCGCCGGAGTGTCCCGCTTCGACCTCTCCCTCGGCCTCAACGAACGCCTCGCCGCGGACGGTTCACCGGACGGCCTGGACGCTCTGGCCGAGTTCGCCACGGACCTCTTCGAGAGGACGACCGTCCAGTCCATGGTGGACCGGTTCGTCACGGTGCTGCGGACCGTGACCGCGGACGCCGACCGCCGGGTGGCCGACCTGGAGATCCTCACCCCGGCCGAGCGCGAGCGGATGCTGTCCCGGTGGAACGACACGGCACGGGAGCGCCCGGCGCTGCTGGTGCCGGCCATGATCGAGGCGCAGGTGACGCGCACCCCGGACGCGCCCGCCGTGTCCGACGGCGATGCGACCCTGTCGTACCGGGAGCTGAACGAGCGCGCCAACCGGCTGGCCCGGCTGCTGGCCGCCCGGGGCATCGGCCCCGAGACGATCGTGGCCGTCGCCGTGCCGCGCTCCCCGGAGCTGGTCGTCGCGGTCCTCGCGGCGCTGAAGTCCGGCGCCGCCTACCTGCCCGTCGACACCGCCTACCCCGCCGACCGCATCGCCCACATGCTGGCCGACGCCGCGCCGGCCCTGGTGCTCGTCACCGCCCTGAGCGCCCTGCCGCAGGGCCTCGGACACCGGTTGCTCGCCCTGGACGACGCCGCCACGGTGGCGGAACTCGCCCGGCAGGAGCACACCGACCCGGCCGATTCCGACCGCACCGCCGCGCTGCTGCCCGAGCACCCCGCCTATGTGATCCACACCTCGGGATCCACCGGCACGCCGAAGGGCGTCGTCGTACGGCACGCGGGCCTGGCCGACTACGTCGCGGGCGCCGCCGAGGACTACCAGGGCGTGCGCGGCGAGGTCCCGCTGCACTCCTCGGTCTCCTTCGACACCACCGTGACCTCGCTGCACGTGCCGCTCACCGTGGGCGGCCACCTGTGGCTGACCGACTTCCCGCCCAGCGGCGTCGGCCGGCGCTTCGACCTGCTCAAAGTGACCCCCAGCCACCTCGGCATGCCGGCGGACGGCACCGCGGCCGGGGAACTGCTCGTCGCCGGCGAAGCCCTCGTCTCGTCCGCCGTCGAGCCCTGGCGCCACCCGGACACCACGCTGTTCAACGTCTACGGCCCCACCGAGACCACGGTGAGCGCCGTCCAGCACCGTGTCGGACCCGGCGAGGACCTGCCGCACGGAGCCGTCCCCATCGGCCGGCCGCTGCGCAACACGCGGGTGTATGTGCTGGATGGCCGGTTGCGGTTGGTGCCGCCGGGTGTGGTGGGTGAGTTGTATATCGGTGGTGAGGGGCTGGCGCGGGGTTATCTGGGTCGGTCGGGTCTGACGGCGGAGCGGTTTGTGGCGGATCCGTTCGGTGTGGCGGGTGCGCGGGTGTATCGCACGGGTGATCTGGTGCGTTGGTCGGATGCGGGTGTGCTGGAGTTTGTGGGGCGTGTCGATGATCAGGTGAAGGTGCGGGGGTATCGGATCGAGCTGGGTGAGGTGGAGTCGGCGCTGGTGGGGGTGCCGGGTGTGGTGCGTGCGGTGGCGGCGGTGCGTGAGGAGGGTGCGGGGGATCGTCGGCTGGTCGGTTATGTGGTGCCGGACGCGGGTGTGGTGCTGGATGTGGGGGTGGTCCGGGCGCGGGTGGCGGAGGTGCTGCCGGAGTACATGGTGCCGTCGGTGGTCGTGGTGCTGGAGTCGGTGCCGCTGACGCCGAACGGGAAGACCGACCGGGCCGCCCTGCCCGCACCGGTCTACACCGAGCCTCCGCGCGGCCGCGAGCCCCGCACCCCCCAGGAGGCCGTCCTCTGCGCCCTGTTCGCGCAGGTGCTGGGTGTCCCCCGGGTCGGGACCGACGACAACTTCTTCGAGCTGGGCGGCCACTCCCTGCTCGCCACCCGGCTGCTCAGCCGGGTCCGCTCGGCACTCTCCGCCGAACTCGGCATCCGCGCCCTGTTCGAGAACCCCACCGTCGCCGGACTCGCCGAGCGCCTCGGCCGGGCCGGGACCGCCCGCCGGGCACCCGCCCCCGCCGTCCGGCCCGAGGCGGTCCCGCTGTCCTTCGCGCAGCGCCGCCTGTGGTTCGTCAACCAGTTGGACGCGGCCAGCCCGCTCTACAACATCCCCATGGTGCTGCGGCTGGGCGGCGAGCTGGACGTGGCCGCGCTGGAGGCGGCGCTCGGCGACGTGGTGTCCCGCCACGAAAGCCTGCGTACCGTCTTCCCCGCCACCGACGGCGAACCCCGCCAGGCCGTGCGCGCACCCCGGGCGGTCACCCTGCCCCGGGCCACCATGACGGACGAAACCCAAACCCTCGCCTGGATCGAGGAGTTCACCGGCCGCGGCTTCGACCTGACCGAGGAGATCCCGCTGCGGGCCGCGCTCCTGGCGACGGAAGACGGCGAGCACGTGCTGGTCCTGGTGCTGCACCACATCGCGGGTGACGCCTGGTCCCTGCGCCCGCTGGCCGCGGACCTCGCGGCGGCCTACACCGCACGCCGTGAGGGCGGGGCGCCGCAGTGGGCGCCGCTGCCGGTGCAGTACGCCGACTACACGCTGTGGCAGCGCGAGCTGCTGGGCGACGAGAACGACCCGGAGAGCGAGATGTCCCGCCAACTCGCCTACTGGACGGATGCGTTGGCCGGACTGCCCGAGGAGCTGGCGCTGCCCGCGGACCGGCCGAGGCCGCTGACCGGCGCCCAGCGCGGGGCCAAGTACCGCTTCTCCTTCGACGCGGACCTGCACCGCCGACTGCTGGACCTGGCCACCGCCACCGGCAGCAGCCTGTTCATGGTGGTCCAGGCCGGTCTCGCCGCCGTCCTCACCCGGCTCGGTGCCGGCACCGACGTCCCGATCGGCGCCCCCATCGCGGGCCGCACCGACGACGCCCTGGACGACATGGTCGGCTTCTTCCTCAACACCCTGGTGCTGCGCACCGACACCTCGGGCGATCCCACCTTCCGGGAACTGCTGGCGCGGGCACGCGAGACCGACCTGGCGGCCTACGCCAACCAGGAACTGCCTTTCGAGCGGCTGGTCGAGGCGCTCAACCCGGAACGGTCGCTGACCCGCCATCCGCTCTTCCAGGTGGCCCTGACCGTGCAGAACACCGCCGCCGCGCCGTTCGAGCTGCCCGGCCTCGCGGTGCGGGCCGAGGAGAGCGAGGCCGGCTGGGCGAAGTTCGACCTCTCCCTGGCACTGGGGGAGCGGCAGGACGGCGAGGGCCTCGAAGGCATCGCCGAGTACGCCGCGGACCTCTTCGACCACCGGACGGTGGCGGCGATCGTCGCCCGCCTGGAGCGGCTGCTGCGGCAGGCGGTCGCCGAACCCGACCGGCGGATCGGCGCCTTCGAGATCCTGGCCGCCGCCGAGCGGGACACCGTCCTGCGCGACTGGAACGCCACGGCCGTCCCGGTCCCGGTGACCACCCTGGTCCAGCCCTTCGAGGAGCAGGCCGCACGCACCCCGGAGGCCACCGCGGTCGTCCTCGGCGACCAGGAGATGACGTACGCCCAGCTGAACGCCCGCGCCAACCGGCTCGCCCACCACCTCATCGACCGGGGAGTGGGCCCGGGCACCGCAGTCGCGGTCGCGCTGCCCCGCTCGCCGGACCTGGTGGTCGCCCTGCTCGCCGTACTCAAGGCCGGCGGGGCCTACCTGCCGCTCGACTCGGACTACCCGGCGAACCGGCTCGCCCACATGCTGCGGGACGCGGCACCCGGCTGCGTGCTCACCGACCACGGCCGGCCGGCGGGCACCGACGCGCCCACCGTCGAACTCGGCACCCTGGACCTGACCCCCTGGTCCCCGCAGGACCCGCCCCGTTCGGCGACCGTACGCGACGCCGCCTACATCATCTACACCTCCGGCTCGACCGGCCTGCCCAAGGGCGTCGTCGTCCCCCACGAGGCGATCGACAACCGGCTGCGCTGGA
The DNA here is from genome assembly GCF_051980735.1 of Streptomyces sp. SCPE 10. Lineage (NCBI taxonomy): Bacteria > Bacillati > Actinomycetota > Actinomycetes > Kitasatosporales > Streptomycetaceae > Streptomyces > Streptomyces sp. SCPE 10. The sequence goes on from NZ_CP197069.1 coordinate 7,096,012, forward strand.
TGCAGCACACCTATCCGATCGGCCCCGGCGACCGGGTGCTCCAGAAGACCCCGTTCAGCTTCGACGTGTCCGTCTGGGAGTTCTTCTGGACGCTGCGGGAGGGCGCCACGCTGGTGCTGGCCGAGCCCGGCGGACACCGGGACCCGGTCTACCTGGCCCGGCTGATCCGCGAGGCACGCGTCACCGTCTGCCACTTCGTGCCGTCGATGCTGGACATCTTCCTCGCCGAGTCGCCCGCGACGGACCGGGCGACCACCCTGAAGTACGTCTTCTGCAGCGGGGAGGCGCTGTCCCGGGAGACCGCCGGCCGGTTCCACCGCGCCCTGCCCGGCACCGCGCTGCACAACCTGTACGGGCCGACCGAGGCCGCCGTCGACGTCACCCACCACGCCTGTGTGCCGGACGCCACCGGTCCCGTCCCCATCGGCAGGCCCGTGTGGAACACCCGCGCCCACGTCCTGGACGCCGGGCTGCGACCCTGCCCGGCCGGTGTCGCCGGCGAGCTGTACCTCTCCGGCGTCCAGCTGGCCACCGGCTACCTGGGACGCGCGCCCCTCACCGCCGCCCGCTTCGTCGCCGACCCGTACGGCCCCGCGGGCAGCCGCATGTACCGCACCGGCGACCTGGCGCGCTGGACCGGCGCGGGCGAGCTGGAGTTCCTGGGCCGGGCCGACGACCAGGTGAAGCTGCGCGGCTTCCGCATCGAACTGGGCGAGGTCGAGGCAGCGCTGGCCCAGGCGCCCGGCGTCGCCCGCGCGGTGGCGACCGTACGCGAGGACACCCCCGGCCACCACCGGCTGGTCGGCTACGTCGTCCCGGTCCCCGGCGAGTCCGTGGACCCCCGGGCGGTGCGCCACCGGCTGGCCGAGGCACTGCCCGACTACATGGTGCCCTCCTCGGTGGTCGTCCTGGAGGCCCTGCCACTGACCCCCAGCGGCAAGACCGACCGCAAGGCACTGCCCGCCCCCGGCCTCGCCCCGCGCGTGCGCCGCGAGCCGCGCACGACACGGGAAGCCGTGCTGTGCCAGTTGTTCGCCGAGGTCCTCGGAGTGGACCAGGCGGGGCCCGACGACAGCTTCTTCGAACTCGGCGGGCACTCGCTGCTCGCCACCCGACTGGTCTCCCGGGTACGCGCCGCCCTGGGCGCGGAACTTCCGCTCCGGGCGCTGTTCGAGACCCCGACCGTCGCCCGGCTGGCCGCGCGCCTCGACGACGGGCACACGCCCGCCCCGGTGGCGCTGACCGCCAGGGAACGGCCGGCCGAGATCCCGCTGTCCTTCGCGCAACGCCGGCTGTGGGCCCTGGACCAGCTGGGAGTGGCGGCGGGGACGTACAACATCCCCCTGGTGGGCAGGCTCCGCGGCGCCCTCGACGTGCCGGCGCTCGAGGCCGCGCTCCAGGACCTCGTGGCCCGCCACGAGAGCCTGCGCACCGTCTTCCCCGCCACGGACGGCCGCCCCCGCCAGTCGGTCCTCGACCCGACCGACGCGCGGATCCGCCTGCACATCGTCCCGTGCGCCGAGGACGGGATCGGACGGGCCGTGGCCGAGGCCACCCGCACCGGCTTCGCGCTGGACACCGAACCGCCGCTGCACGCGCGGCTGCTGACGGTCGCCCCGGACGACCACGTCCTGGTCCTGGTGCTGCACCACATCGCGGGCGACGCCTGGTCGATGCGGCCCCTCGTGCGGGACCTGTCGACGGCCTACACCGCCCGCCGCGCGGGTACGGCCCCGCAGTGGAGCCCGCTGCCCGTCCAGTACGCCGACTACACCCTCTGGCAGCGCGAGGCGCTCGGCGACGAGTCCGACCCGGACAGCACCCTCTCCCGGCAGCTCGACCACTGGCGCACCACCCTGGCCGGCCTGCCCGACCGGCTCGACCTGCCCACGGACCGCCCGCGGGCGCCGGAGGCCGGACAGCGGGGCGGCCGGGTGCCGTTCACGCTGGACACCGAGACGCACCGCGGTCTGCTCGCCCTGGCCCGCGCCCGTGGCACCACCGTCTTCATGGTGCTGCACGCGGCCCTGGCCGCCTTGCTGACCCGGCTGGGGGCCGGCACCGACATCCCCGTCGGCACCCCGGTCGCCGGGCGCCGCGACGAGGCCCTGGACGACCTGGTGGGCTTCTTCGTCAACATGCTCGTGCTGCGCACCGACACCTCCGGCGACCCGACCGTCCGCGAGCTGCTGGAGCGCGTCCGGGAGACCGACCTCGACGCCTACGCCCACCAGGACGTCCCCTTCGAGCGGGTCGTGGACGCGGTCGGCCGGCACCGCTCGGCCGACCACCACCCGCTGTTCCAGGTGATGCTGTCCCTCGACAACGTCACCCGGGCCGACGTACGGCTGCCCGGCCTGTCCGGCGCCGAGGTGACCGAGCCCGCCGCGGAGGGCTCCGGCCACGCCAAGTACGACCTCTCGCTGCTGCTTGCCGAACGGTTCGCCGAGGACGGCAGCCCGGCCGGGATCACCGCGACGGCGGCCTACGCCACCGAGCTGTTCGACCGGGGGACCGTCGAGTCGATGACCGAGGGGTTCATCGCGGTGCTGCGGGCCATGATCGCCGACCCGGACCGGCGGATCGGGGAGCTGGACGTCCCGGACACCGGCGACCGCGCGCGGTCGCGGCCCGTGACCGGCGAGCTGCCCGTGCCCGGCGAGCGGAGCGAGTCCGCGCCACGGCCGGCCGAGGAACGGGACCGGGCGGCCGAGGCGACGCTGTGCCGGATCGTCGCCGAGGTGCTCGGGCTCGGCGCGGCCGGGGTCGCCGCCGACGCCAACTTCTTCGACCTGGGCGGCGACAGCATCAACGCCATCCAGGTGTCCAGCCGCGCCCGCCAGGCCGGTCTGCCGCTCACCCCCCGCGACATCTTCCGCCACCAGACGGTCGCGGAGCTGGCCTCGGCGATCCGGCCGCAGGAGCCCGCGCCCGCGGCCGTGGCGGAGGACGGCGTGGGAGCCGTCCCCGGCACCCCGGTGCTGCGCCGGCTGCACCAACTGGGCGGCCCCTACGAGGGGTTCAACCAGTCGGTCCTGCTGCGCGTGCCCGGCGGCCTCGGCCTGGAGACACTGACCCGCGCCGTCCAGTCCGTACTGGACCACCACGACGTGCTGCGCTCCCGGCTGACCGGCGTCGACCTCGGACTGCCCTGGAACCTGGAGACCGGCCCGCGCGGCAGCGTGGCCGCGGCCGACCGGGTCACCCGCGTCCGGCTCCCGCAGGGACCGCGGGACGCGGTCCGGGAGTTCGTCGCCGAGCACGGCGAGGCGGCCAGGCGCCGCCTCGACCCGCGAAACGGCGTGATGCTCCAGGTCGTCTGGTTCGACGCCGGACCGGACGAGCGGGGACTCCTGCTGCTCGTCTGCCACCACCTCGTGGTGGACGGCGTGTCCTGGCGGATCCTGCTGCCCGACCTGGTCGGCGCCTGGCAGGCGCTGCGCGCGGGCCGCGAGCCGGCCCTCGCACCGGTCGGCACCTCCTTCCGCCGCTGGGCCCAGACCCTCGTCATGGAGGCGCAGAACCCCGCCCGTATCGCCGAACTCCCGCTCTGGCGCGCCCAGACCCGGCAGGCCGACCCGCCGCTCGGCGCCCGCCCGCTCGATGCGGAGGTCGACACCTGGGCGACCGCGGAGCACCTGACCGCGACGCTCCCGGCGGACCTGACCACCGCCCTGCTCACCGCCGTCCCCGCCCGCCACCGCGCGGGGATCAACGACGTGCTGCTCACCGGCCTGGCCCTGGCCGCCGCCCGGTGGCGCGAGCGCAGGGCCCACGACGGCCCGGGGGCCCTCCTGGTCGAACTGGAGGGCCACGGCCGGGAGGAGTTCGACCCGACCGTCGACCTGTCCCGGACCGTCGGCTGGTTCACCACCCGCTTCCCGGTACGGCTCGACCCCGGACCGGTCGACCTGGACGACGCGTTCGGCGGGGGCGCCGCGACCGCCGTCGTCCTCGGCCGGATCAAGGAGCAGCTGCGCGCCCTGCCCGACAACGGCCTCGGCTACGGCCTGCTGCGCCACCTCAACGCCGACACCGCCGTGGCGCTGGCCGGCGGGGCCACCCCGCAGATCTGCTTCAACTACCTGGGCCGGGTGGGCGCGGGCGCCGGTGAACTCGGCGCCGGCGACACCGACCCGGGCTGGTCGAGCGCCGCGGGGCTGCGCGTCCCGCTGCTGCCCACCGACCCCGGCATGCCCTTCGGGCACAGCCTGGAGATGAACGCCGTCACCCGGGAACAGGCCGACGGACCGCGGCTGCACGTGACGTACTCCTGGCCCGGCGGCGTCCTCGACCGCGACGCCGTGCGGGAACTCGCGGACCTGTGGTTCGAGGCGCTGCGCGCCCTGGCCGACCCCGGCGACGGCGGCGGCCCGGGCACCGCGCTCACACCGGGCGACCTGCCGTCCTCGGGGCTGACCCAGCCCGAGATCGACGAACTGGCGGCGACCGAGCAGGGCCTGGAGGACGCCTACGCGCTGACCCCGCTCCAGGAAGGGCTGTTCTTCCACGCGCTCCAGGCCGACGCCGGGACCGACGTGTACACCGTCCAGACCGTCCTCGACCTGGAGGGCCCCCTGGACGCCGAGGCCCTGCGCGGCGCCGGCCAGGCCCTGCTGGAGCGCCACCCCAACCTGCGGGCGGGCTTCCATCACCGGGGCGCCGGGCAGCCGGTCCAGATCGTCCCGCGCGCCGTGCGGCTCCCCTGGGAGGAGATCGACCTGTCCGGACTGCCCGACGGCGCCCGGCAGGAGCGTCTGACCGCGCTCACCGAGGAGGCCCGGCTGCGGCGCTTCGACCTGGACCGGCCCCCGCTGGTCCGGTTCCTGCTGCTGCGCCAGGGCGGACAGCGCCACCGGCTCGTCGTCACCCAGCACCACCTCCTGCTCGACGGCTGGTCCATGCCGCTCTTCCTGCGCGAACTGGTGACCCTGTACGAGAACGGCGGCGACGCCTCGGCGCTGCCCGCCCCTGCCCCGTTCCGCTCCTACGTCTCCTGGCTGGCCGAGCAGGACCGCGAGGCGAGCGAGACGGTCTGGCGGGCGGCGCTCGCCGGGGTGACGGAGCCCACCCTGCTGGCCCCGGGCCGGGCGCCGGCCGCACCGGCCCTGCCGGAACAGACCGTGCGAGAGCTGTCGCCCGACCTCACCACGGCCCTGCGGCGGCACGCGGGACGCGCCGGAGTCACCCTGAACACCGTGCTCCAGACCGCCTGGGCACTGGTGCTGGGCCGTCACCTCGGCCGCGACGACGTCCTGTTCGGGACCACCGTCTCCGGGCGGCCCCCGGAGCTGCCGGGCGCGGAGCACATGATCGGCCTGTTCATCAACACCCTGCCGGTGCGGGTGCGGCTCGATCCCGCGCAGGGCTGGCGCGCCGCCCTTGCCCGCGTCCAGGACGAACAAGCCGCCCTCCAGGGCCACCAGCACCTGGGCCTGGCGGACCTCCAGCGGATCGCCGGCCACCGGACGCTGTTCGACACCGCCTTCGTGTACGAGAACTACCCGCTGCCCGAGCACACCGGGGACTCCGGCTCCCGGCTGCGGGCCACGGCGGTGCACGGCCGGGACGCGGCGCACTACCCGCTGGTCCTCGTCGCCTCGCTGCGCGACCGGGGACTGCGCCTGCGCCTCGACCACCAGCCCGACCGGCTCGGCGGCCCGCTCGGTCCCGAACTGCTGGAACGCCTGATCAGCATCCTGGAGTCGGTCGTCGCCGACCCGGACCGGCCGCTGGCCCGCGTCGCCCCGGCACGGCGACCGGCCGAAGCCGGGCCGCGGACGGCGCTGCCCGCCGTCTTCCCGGACGGCGCGCCGGTCCGGGGCACGGTGCACGGCCGCGTCGCGGACCTGGCCGCCCGCACCCCGGACGCGGTGGCGCTGCGCCTCGCGGACGAGCGGCTGACCTGGCGGGAACTGGACGAACGGGCGAACCGGCTGGCCCGGCTGCTGCTCGAACTCGGGGTGCGCCCCGAGGATCGGGTGGGCCTGTACTTCGACCGGTCCTTCGAACTTGCCGTGGCCTTCCTGGCCGTACTGAAGGCCGGCGCGGTGTACGTGCCACTGGACCCCGCCCACCCCGAGCAGCGGCAGCGGACCGTCCTCGGGCTCGCGGGCGCCACCGTGCTGCTCACCGACGCGGCGCGGGCCGCCGGCTGGCCGGCCCGGCCGGGACAGGCGTGGCGGACCGTGACCGTGGACACCGACTCGCGCCTGGCCCGGCAGCAGCCCACGGCGCCCGCCGTGGCCGTACAGCCGGACCGGCTGGCGTACGTCATGTTCACCTCGGGCTCCACCGGACTGCCCAAGGGCGTCGCGGTGACCCACCGCGACGTGGTCGAGCTGGCGGCCGAGCCCTGCTGGGCCGACGGCAGCCAGGAGCGGGTGCTGTTCCACTCGCCGCACGCCTGGGACGCCTCGACGCTGGAGCTGTGGGTGCCGCTGCTCAACCACGGCACGGTGGTCGTCGCACCGCCCGGCGAGGTGGACCTCAAGGCCATGGCCCGGCTGCTGGTGGCCGAGCGCATCACCGGGCTGTGGCTGTCGGCGGGCCTGTTCCGCTGGCTGGCCGAGGAGGAGCCCGGCTGCTTCGCGGGGCTGCGCGAGGTGCGCACCGGCGGTGACGTGGTCCCGGCCGAGGCCGTGCGCAAGGTGTTGGCGGCCTGCCCCGGCACCCGGGTCACCAACGGGTACGGCCCCACCGAGGCCACCGTGTTCGCCGTGCACAACATGCTGCGGGCGGGCGACACCGTGCCGGACAACGTGCCGATCGGCGTCCCCCTCGCGGGCAGCACCGCCTACGTCCTGTCGCCCTGGCTGGAGCCCGTGGCCCCCGGCGTCGTCGGCGAGCTGTACCTGGCGGGCTCGGGGCTGGCCCGCGGCTACGAGAACGCGCCCGGCACCACCGCCGCCGCCTTCGTCGCCGACCCCTTCGGACCGGCCGGCTCGCGGATGTACCGCACCGGCGACCTCGCCCGCCGACTCCCCGACGGCTCCCTGGAGTTCGCCGGACGGGTGGACGACCAGGTGAAGCTGCGCGGCTTCCGGATCGAGCTCAGCGAGGTCGACGCCGCGCTGCTGCGGCTGCCCGGCGTGGCCCACGCCCTCTCCCTGATCCGGGAGGACCGGCCCGGCGACAAGCGGCTCGTGGGCTACGCGGTACCGGCCCCCGGGCACCCGCTGCCCGACGTCCAGGAGATGCGCGGTCTGCTCGCCGCCACGCTCCCGGACTACCTCGTGCCCTCCGCGCTGGTGCTCCTGGACGCCCTGCCGCTCACCGCGAACGGCAAGGTGGACCGCTCGGCCCTGCCCGCCCCGGCCGCCGCGGCCGCCTCCTCCCGGGGCCCGCGCACCCCGCAGGAGGAACTGGTCTGCGCGCTGTTCGCGGAGACCCTCGGCGTCCCCGAGGTCGGCATCGACGACGACTTCTTCACGCTGGGCGGCAATTCACTGCTCGCCGCCGGGCTGGTCAGCCGGCTGCGCAAGGTCCTCGGCATCGAACTCGGCATCCAGGCCCTGTTCCTGGCCCCGACGGTCGCCGGACTCGTCGCCGCGGCCGGGGAGGACGGCGGCCCGGACGCCGACAACGGACTGGACGTGCTGGTGCCGCTGCGCCGCAACGGCACACTGCCCCCGGTGTTCTGCGTCCACGCCGCGGGCGGTCTGAGCTGGCGGTACGCGGGCCTGCTGCGGCATCTGCCGCCCGGCCACCCGGTCTACGGACTACAGGCCCGCGCCTTCTCCGAACCGGGCCACCGCCCGGCGAGCGTCGAGGAGATGGCCGCCGACTACGTCGAGCGGATCCGCGGCGTGCAGCCGTCCGGCCCCTACCACCTGGTCGGCTGGTCCTTCGGCGGACTGATCGCGCACGCGGCCGCCGTGCTGCTGGAGGCGGCCGGTGAGGAGGTCGCCCTGGTGGCGGTCCTCGACTCCTACCCCGCCGCAGCGGACGAGGAGATCGTGGTGCCCCCGGCCGCGCAGGTGCTGGCCGGCCTGCTGGACGCGGCCGGCGTCGCCCCCGGCCCGGACGGCACCGAACTGACCCCGCAGGAGGGCGCGGCACTGTTGCGCGGCCGTGGCGGACCGCTCGCCGCGCTGCTGGCCGACCGGGTGGACACGATCGTGGACTCCTACCGGTCGGGGATCGAACTGCGCTCCCGGTACCGGCCCCGCCGCCTGAGGAGCGACCTGCTGCTGTTCGTGGCGGGCGACGCCGCCGACGGCAAGGCGCGGCGCTGGGACCCGTACGTGGACGGCGAGATCGAGGCGCGCGCGGTCGACTGCCGCCACGAGGACATGCTGCGGCCCGCCCCGCTCCAGCAGATCGGCACCGCGATCGCGGCGCGTCTGACGGCTGATGACACACGGAAGGACGACTGATGGCCCGGGAGTTGTACGAACTGGGGGAGATGCCCCCGCTGGGCGAGGTGCCGCGGCGCATGTACGCCGGGGTGATCCGGCGCGAGCGCTACGGCCCGCCCGAGCGGTCGATGCGGGTCGAGACCGTCGAGGTGCCCGAGGTCGGGCGCGGCCAGGTGCTCGTCATGGTGATGGCGGCAGGCATCAACTACAACGGCGTCTGGGCCGGGCTCGGCACCCCCGCCGACGTCATCGCGGACCGGCAGCGGGCCGGTGATCCGCACGACTTCCACATCGCCGGCTCCGAGGGCGCGGGCGTCGTCTGGGCCGTCGGTGAGGGCGTCAAACAGCTGCGGGTGGGCGACCACGTCATCGTCGGCGGGGTCGCCTGGGACGAGTCGGCCCCGGACATCCGGCTCGGCGTCGACCCCACCGCCTCCCGCTCCCAGCGGGCCTGGGGCTACGAGCTGAACTTCGGCTCGTTCGCGCAGTTCACCGTGGCCGACGAGTACCAGTGCCACCGCAAGCCCCCGCACCTGACCTGGGAGGAGGCCGGCTGCTTCCTCGGCGGCGGCTCCACCTCCTACCGCATGCTGACGGGCTGGTACCCGAACACCGTGCGGCCGGGCGACCCGGTGCTCGTCTGGGGCGGCGCCGGCGGTCTGGGCTCCATGGCGATCCAGCTCACCAGATATTTCGGCGGAATTCCCGTCGCCGTGGTTTCGGACGACGACAAATTCGACTACTGTAAGCGTCTGGGAGCCCAGGGAGTCATCAACCGGAACGATTTCGACCACTGGGGCCGGCTGCCCGACCCGGACGATTCCGTCGCCTACCGGGAATGGCTGTCCGGAGTCCGCGAATTCGGCCGTGCCTGCTGGGACGCGCTGGGGGAGCGCCGTTCCCCGAGCATCGTCCTGGAACACCCGGGCCGCGCCACCCTGCCGACCTCGGTCTATGTCTGCGACCGGGCCGGGATGGTCGTCACCTGCGCCGGCACCAGCGGCTACGACGGCACCATCGACCTGCGCTTCCTCTGGATGTTCCAGAAGCGCCTGCAAGGCTCGCACGCCGCGAACGTCCGGCAGACGGCGGCGATCATCGACCTCGTCGCGGCGGGCCACGTCGACCCCTGCCTGAGTCTGACCCTGCCGTTCACGGATATCGGCCGGGCCCATCAGATCGTCTACGAGGGAAAGCAGCCACCGGGCAATGTGGCGGTCCTCGTGAATTCTCCGGAACCGGGGCTCAGGGATATTCCCTGACGTCGCCGGAACCTCTTCCAAAAAGAAAGGGAAAAGAAATGACGAACCCGTTCGAGAACGCCGATGGCCGCTACGTCGTCCTGGTCAACGACGAGGGCCAGCACTCCCTGTGGCCCGACTTCGCCGAGGTCCCGGCCGGCTGGGAGGTCGTGTACACGGTGAACGACCGCCAGTCCTGCCTCGACTACATCGAGGCCAACTGGACCGACATGCGGCCCAAGAGCCTCGTCCGCCAGATGGCCGCCTGACCGCGGCCCGCACGGGGGGACGGCGATGAGCACGCCCGTCCCCCCGTCGGCGGACACGCCGGCCCCTCGCGGCCCGACCCCTCTCCCACCTCCCCGAACGGAGCGCGCCATGAGCACCACCAGCCTGCCGACCCCCGGAGCAGCCGGCACCGCCGCGCCCCGACAGCCCGTCAAGAGCGTCGCGCTGGCCGAACCGCGTGGCTTCTGCGCGGGCGTGCGCCGCGCCATCGGCATCGTGGAACGCGCCCTCGACCTGCACGGCGCGCCCGTGTACGTCCGCAAGGAGATCGTGCACAACCACCACGTGGTCGCCGAACTGGAAAAGCGCGGCGCCCGGTTCGTGGACAGCGAGGAGGAGGTGCCCGAGGGCGCGGTGTGCGTCTTCTCCGCCCACGGGGTGTCCCCGGCGGTACGGACCGGGGCCGCGCGGCGCCGGCTCGACGTGATCGACGCGACCTGCCCGCTGGTCGCCAAGGTGCACCAGGAGGCCCTGCGCTACGCCCGCGACGGACGGGCCATCCTGCTGGTCGGCCACGCCGACCACGAGGAGGTCGAGGGCGTCCGCGGCGAGGCCCCCGAACGCACCCTCGTCGTGGAGAGCGAAGCCGACGTCGAAGCGCTCGCCCTCCCCGACGACGCGCCGGTGGCCTACCTCACCCAGACCACCCTCTCCTTCGACGACACCGCGCGGGTCGTGGCGGCCCTGCACCGCAGGTTCACCGACATCGTCGGACCGGCCGGCAGCGACATCTGCTACGCCAGCCAGAACCGGCAGAACGCGGTCAAGGCACTGGCCCACCGCAACGACCTCGTCCTCGTCGTCGGCTCGCGCAACTCCAGCAACTCCGCCCGCATGGTGGAGGTCGCCCGGGAACAGGGCAGCGCCGCCCACCTGGTGCCCGACGCCGGTCACCTGGACGTCTCCTGGCTCGCCTCCGCCACCCGCATCGGCGTCAGCTCCGGCGCCAGCGCCCCCGAGTCCCTCGTCCGCGGGCTCCTCGACCGGCTGGCCGGCCTCGGCTACACCCACGTCGAGGTCGACCGGGGAGCCCCCGAGGACGTCGTCTTCGCCCTGCCCGGCCGGCTCGCCGACCCGGGCACCGGTCGCACCCCGAGCACCCCACTGGCCGATGAAGCGCTGTGACCAGAACAGGAACCGTCATGACGTCGATCGATCCGGTCCCCGCAGCGGACGACCTGCGCGCCCTCACCCCTGAGCAGACGGACCAACTCGCCGCCCGTATCAGGCGGTTGCTCATCGAGGAGGTGACCCGCACCGGGGGGCACCTCGGACCGGGCCTCGGCGTGGTCGAGCTGACCATCGCCCTGCACCGGGTCTTCGACTCCCCGCGCGACCGGCTCCTGTGGGACACCGGGCACCAGACCTACGTCCACAAGATCCTCACCGGCCGCGCCGGGGCCTTCGGGACGCTCCGGCAGCCCGGCGGACTGTCCGGCTACCCCTCCCGGACCGAGTCCGAGCACGACGTCATCGAGAACTCGCACGCCTCGACCGTCCTGTCCTACGCCGACGGACTGGCCAAGGCGCACGAACTCCAGGGTGTCACCGACCGCGCGGTGGTGGCCGTCATCGGGGACGGCGCCCTGACCGGCGGCATGGCCTGGGAGGGCCTGAACAACCTCGGGGCGGCCCCGCACCGCCCGGTGATCGTGGTGCTCAACGACAACACCCGCTCCTATGCCCCCACCGTCGGCGGCCTCGCCGAGCACCTGGCCGGGCTGCGCACCGGCAAGCACACCGCGCCCAGCGTGTTCGAGAACATGGGGCTGGCCTACCTGGGCCCGGTCGACGGGCACGACATCGCCGCCCTGGAGCGCTCCCTGCGCCGGGCGGCGGACCTCGGCCGCCCGGTCGTCGTGCACTGCCTGACCGAGAAGGGCCGCGGCCACGCCCCCGCCGAACAGGACGAGACCGACCGCTTCCACGCCGTACGTCCCCGGCCCGCCACCCCGGCTGCCCCTGCCGAGGGCCCCGCCTGGACCGATGTGTTCGCCGCCGAACTCGAGCAACTCGGCGCCCGGCGTCCCGACCTCGTCGCCGTCACGGCCGCGATGCTCGCGCCCACCGGCCTGTCCCGCTTCGCCGACCGCTTCCCCGAGCGCACCTTCGACGTCGGCATCGCCGAACAGCACGCCGTCACCTCGGCGGCCGGCCTCGCCCTGGGCGGCCTGCACCCCGTGGTGGCCCTCTACGCCACCTTCCTCAACCGCGCCTTCGACCAGCTGCTGCTCGACGTCGCCCTGCACCGCGCCCCGGTCACCTTCGTCCTGGACCGGGCCGGGGTGACCGGCGACGACGGCGCCTCCCACAACGGCATGTGGGACCTCTCCCTGGTCCAGCTGGTGCCCGGGCTGCGGGTGGCGGCGCCGCGCGACGCCGCCACCCTGCGCCGCGCCCTGCGCGAGGCCGTCGCCGTCACCGACGGACCCACCGCGCTGCGCTTCCCCAAGGGCACCGCCCCGGCCGCCGTCGCGGCGGTCGACACCATTGCCGGAACGGACGTGCTGCGCCGCCCCGCGACCGCGGCCCGCGATGTCCTGCTGGTGTCCGTCGGCACCATGGCCGGGGTCTGCCTGGAGGCGGCCGACCGGCTCGAAGAGCACGGATTCGGCGTCACCGTGGTCGACCCGCACTGGATCGCCCCCGTGCCCACCGCCCTCGTCACCCTGGGACTCGACCACGGACTGGTCGTCACCGTCGAGGACGGCGGACGCGCCGGCGGCACCGGTTCCGCCCTGGCCCAGGCCCTCGCCGACGCCGGCGCCCGCACTCCGGCCCGCACCCTCGCGCTGCCCCAGTGCTTCCTGGACCACGGCCGGCGCGGCGACATCCTCGCCGCGTGCGGACTGACCGGACGCGGCATCGCCCGCGCCGTGGTCGAGGCGCTCGCCCACCGCGACGACGACATCCGCATCGACGGCCCGGCCCCCCAGCCCGTCGGCGCCGACCAGTAGACCGGCACCGGCAGATCCCGCACCCCGATTCCCGCACCGGATCAGGAGAACCCCATGACGGTCCAGCTCGGCATGCCGCCGATGCCCCCGCCGGCCCTCGCACCACGCCGGCCGACCCGCCAACTGGACGTCGGCGGTGTGGGCGTGGGCAGCGAACACCCCGTCTCCGTGCAGTCCATGACGACCACCGTCACCGCCGACGTCGATGCCACCCTCCGGCAGATCGCCGAACTCACCACCGCCGGCTGCGACATCGTGCGGGTGGCCTGCCCCTCGCAGGACGACGCGGACGCCCTGCCGCTGATCGCCGCCAAGTCGCAGATCCCCGTGATCGCCGACATCCACTTCCAGCCGCGCTACGTCTTCGCCGCCATCGAGGCCGGCTGCGCCGGGGTCCGGGTCAACCCCGGCAACATCAAGAGGTTTGACGACCGGATCAAGGACATCGCCCGCGCGGCGAAGGACCACGGCACGCCCATCCGGATCGGCGTCAACGCCGGTTCGCTGGACGCTCGGCTGCTGGCCAAACACGGCAAGGCCACCCCGGAGGCCCTGGTCGAGTCTGCCCTGTGGGAGGCGAGCCTGTTCGCCGAACACGACTTCCACGACCTCAAGATCTCCGTGAAGCACAACGACCCGGTCGTCATGATCCGCGCCTACGAACTCCTCGCCGAGTCCTGCGACCACCCCCTCCACCTGGGTGTCACCGAGGCCGGTCCGGCCTTCCAGGGCACCGTCAAGTCCGCGGTGGCCTTCGGTGCGCTGCTGCGCCAGGGCATCGGCGACACCATCCGGGTCTCGCTGTCCGCGCCGCCGGTGGAGGAGGTCAAGGTCGCCCAGCAGATCCTGCGTTCGCTGGACCTGCGCCCGCGCCGGCTCGACATCGTCTCCTGCCCCTCCTGCGGCCGCGCCCAGGTGGACGTCTACAGACTGGCGGCCGAGGTCGCCGCCGGTCTGGACGGGCTCGAAGTCCCGCTGCGCGTCGCCGTGATGGGCTGCGTGGTCAACGGCCCCGGCGAGGCCCGGGAAGCGGACCTCGGCGTGGCCTCCGGCAACGGCAAGGGGCAGATCTTCGTCAAGGGCGAGGTCGTGCGCACCGTACCGGAGTCGAAGATCGTCGAAACCCTGATCGAGGAGGCCCTGCGGCTGGCCGAGGCCGACCCGGGCCGCGCCCCCAGCCCGCTGACGGCATCAGCCGAAGGAGGCCGCAGATGAACACCGAACAGCACATCCGCCGTTACTACGAACTCGTGGACGTCGGCGACGTACCTGCCCTCGTCGAACTCTTCGACCGCGACGCCGTCTACCGCCGCCCCGGCTACGACCCGCTGGTCGGCAGGACCGAGCTGGAGCGCTTCTACCGCGAGCAGCGCGTCATCAAGGAGGGCCGGCACACCCTGTCCACCACGCTGGTGCACGCGGACGGGGCCGCGGTGCACGGCACCTTCGAGGGGACCCTGCACGACGGCCGCACGGTCTCGCTGCGGTTCGCGGACTTCTTCACCTTCACCGACACCGGCAGGTTCCGCAGCCGGGACACCTTCTTCTACGCCCCGCTGGTCTGACGAGAGGAGCACCCCGGTGACGACGGGACATGGCTTCGGCGAGCGGTTCACCGACCACATGGTGCTGCTGGAATGGACCGCCGAGCACGGCTGGGCGGGCCGCCCGCGCCTGCTGCCCCACGGCGACCTGGCCTTCAGCCCCGCGATGGCCGGACTGCACTACGGGCAGGTGGTGTTCGAGGGGCTCAAGACCCACCGGAGGACGGACGGGACGCTCGCCACCTTCCGGCCCGACGCCCACGCACACCGCTTCCGGCGATCGGCGCGCCGGCTCGCCATGCCGGAACTGCCCGAGGAGCTCTTCCTGGAGGCCGTGGACGCCTTCGTCGGCGCCGACGGCGCGGCCCTGCCCGCCGACGACCCCACCCTGAGCCTCTACCTGCGGCCGGTGCTCTTCGCCAGCGAGCCCTGCCTGGCACTGCGCCCCGCGCGCGCCTTCACCTTCCTGCTGCTGGGCTTCGTCACCAGCGGCTTCTTCTCCGACCGGCCCGACCCGGTGTCGGTGCTCGTCAGCCGGGAGTTCTCCCGGGCCGCCCCCGGCGGCACCGGGCAGGCCAAGTGCGCCGGGAACTACGCGGGCGCCTTCCTGGCGCAGCAGGCCGCGGCCGACGCCGGATGCCACCAGGTGGTCTGGCTCGACCCGGTGGAGCGCCGCTGGGTCGAGGAGATGGGTGGCATGAACCTCTTCTTCGTCCGCGGCTCGGGCCCCACCGCCGAAGTGGTCACCCCGCCGCTCACCGGCACCCTGCTGCCCGGCGTCACCCGCGACACCCTGCTCACCCTCGCCGCCCGGCGCGGCCACACCGTGCGCGAGGAGCGGGTCTCCGTCGAGCAGTGGCGCGCGCAGAGCGCGTCCGGCCTCGTCACGGAGACGTTCGCCTGCGGCACGGCGGCACTGGTGACCCCGGTCGGCGAGGTGTGCGACGGCACCGACCGCTGGACGATCGGCGGCGGCAAGCCTGGCCCGTTGACCCTGGAGATGCGCGACGCGCTGAGCGACCTGCACCAGGGCCGGGTACCGGACCCGCACGGATGGCTGCGGATCCACACCGGCCGGTAGGAGACCGACGCGCACGCGGGCGCGCGCCGGAGGGCGGCACCGGGGAAACCACTCCCGGTGCCGCCCTTCGCGCTGCCCCCGGCCGGTGGCGGCCGGCGAGACCGACCCCGGACGACCGCCCCCGACCTTCCGCCACCTCCCCGGAACCGCAGCCGACTCTGCTCACACCGCTGCCTCTTCTTCCCTGGGGGCCGTGCGCGACCGGCGGCACGCTGCTGGGAAACACGGCTGGGAGGCTCACAGTGACAACAGGCCCGGCCCCCGAGGGGGCACCGCACGACGTGGACACCCGCACGGCATCCTTCGCCCAGCGACGGCTGTGGTTCCTGGACCAGCTGGCGGGTTCCGCCACCGGCTCGATGCTCCCGCTGGTCCTGCGCCTGCGGGGCACCCTCGACGCCGACCGCCTGGAACGCTCGCTCGCCGGGATCGTGGCCCGGCACGAGGTGCTGCGCACCCGGTTCACCGCCGTCGACGGCGAGCCGGTGCCGGTCGTGGACGCCCCGGGCGGGCCCGCGCTGCGCCGGATCACCGCGGCCGGGCCCGCCGACCTGTACGCCCACTGCCTGGGCCGGCCCGTCGACCTCGGCGCCGAGCACCCGGTGCGCGCCACCCTCGCCCGCGTCGCCGACGACGAGCACCTGCTGCTGATCGAGGTCCACCACATCGCCGTGGACGGCTGGTCCTGGGGCGTGCTCCTCGACGAACTGGCCGCCGGGTACCGGGGGGAGGCCGTCGCCCCGCCCGCCCGGCAGTACGCCGACCTCGCCCGCGCCCAGGCGCAACGGCTGACCGGCGAGCGGCTGGAGCGGCTGCTCGGGCACTGGCGGGACCGGCTCGCCGGGCTGACCCCGCTGGACCTGCCCACCGACCGGCCCCGGCCCCGCCGCTGGGACGGCGCCGGCGACGTCGTCCGCTTCGACCTGCCCGCCGACCTGGTCACCGCCGTCGACGACCTGGCCCGCTCCCGGCGGGCCACCCGCTACATGGTGCTGCTCGCCGCCTACCAGGCGCTCCTCGGCCACTGGTCGGGCCGCACCGACGTCGCCGTGTGCAGCACCCTCGCCGACCGCGCCCAGCGGGGTGCCGCCGAGCTGATCGGCCCGCTGGTGAACACCGTCGTGCTGCGCACGGACCTGTCCGGCCGGCCCGGCTTCGACACGCTCCTGGAGCGGGTGCGCACGCGCGTGCCGGCCGATCTCTCGCACGCCGAGGCCCCCTTCGACCTGGTGGTCGGCGCGCTGGGCGGCTCCCGCGACCTGTCCCGGCACCCGCTCGCCCAGGCCTCCTTCACCCTGCTCAACTCCCCGATCCGGCCGGTGCGGATGCCGGGCCTGGAGGCGACCCTGGTCGAGCCGCCGCTGACCGAGACGCCCCTCGACGTCTTCCTGGACCTGACCCTGCGCACGGACGGCAGCATCGCCGCCATCCTCCAGTACGCCACCGCCCTGTTCGACGCCGCCACCATGCGCGCCTTCGCCCGGGCGTACGTGGCACTGCTGCGGGCCGTCCTCGCCGACCCCGCCGCCCCGCTGCACGAACTGGCCCGCGCCCTGCCCGCCGGGCCCGGCGCGCCCGCCCGCCCCCGGCCCGAGTGGCACCACGCCCCCGACCGGCCCGCCGCGCCCCCGGAACCGGTCGCGTTCACCGGCCGGCCCGGGGCGACCGCGCTGCGGTGCGGCGACGACAGCGCCACCTACGCGGAACTCGACGCCCTGTCCGGCGGACTCGCCGTCGCCCTGCGGAAGGCGGGTGTCGCCGAGGGCAGCCCGGTGGGCGTGCTGCTGCGCCGCGGCCTGTGGTCGGTCGCCGCCATCGAGGGGATCTGGCGGGCGGGCGGCGCCTACGTGCCCCTCGACCCCGAACTGCCCGCGCAGCGGCTGGCGTTCATGGCCGAGGAGGCCGGGCTCCACTGTGTCGTCGCCGAACCGGCCACGGCCGCCGCCGCGGGCCCGCTCGCCCCCGTCGCCGTCGACGTCACCACCGTCGCACCCGATCCGGGCGGCCCCCGCCCGCGGCCCCACCCCCGGCAGCTCGCCCACGTCATCTTCACCTCCGGCTCCACCGGCCGGCCCAAGGCGGTCGGCGTCGAACACGCCGCGCTCGCCTCCCACGTGGCCGCCGCCCGGCAGCGCCTCGGCATCACCGCCGCCGACCGGGTGCTGGCCTTCGCCTCCTTCTCCTTCGACGCCTCCCTCGACCAGGTGCTGCCCGCCCTCACCTCGGGTGCCACCGTCGTGATGCGCCCCGAGGAGCCCTGGCTGCCCACCCAGGTGCCGGAGATCGTCCAGCGGTACGGCCTGACCGTGGTCAACGTGCCGCCCACCTACTGGTCCGAACTGGCCCTCAGCCTCGACCGGCGGCTGGCCGCGGCCCTCGCCCCGCTGCGGCTGCTGGTCCTCGGCGGCGAGACGGTCCCCGCCGACACCCTCGCCGTCTGGCGGGCCGCCGTGCCGTGGGCGCGGGTCTGCAACGCCTACGGGCCCACCGAGACCACCGTCACCGCCACCACCCACGACGCCGGTGAGCCGGCCGCCGACAGCGTGCCCATCGGCCGGCCGCTCGGCGACCGCCGGGTGTACGTGGTGGACACCGACGACGAGCAGGTCCCGGTCGGCGTCCTCGGTGAACTCCTCATCGGCGGCACCGAGGTGGCCCGCGGCTACCTCAACCGGCCCGCGCTGACCGCCGAACGCTTCGTGCCCGACCCCTACGGCCCGCCCGGCCACCGCCTGTACCGCACCGGCGACCTCGTGCGCTGGACACCCGGCGGCGAACTGGAGTTCGCGGGCCGCCGCGACGACCAGGTCAAGATCCGCGGCTTCCGGATCGAACTCGGCGAGGTGGAGGCCGCGTTGCGGGCCTGCCCGCTGGTCGCCGCGGCCGCCGCCCGCCCCGACCGCGCCACCGGACGCGCCCTGATCGGCTACGTCGTCCCCGCCCCCGACGCGCCCACCCCACTCGACCGGGCGGAGCTGCGGGCCTGGTGCGCGCGTCGGCTGCCGCACTACGCCGTCCCCTCGGACATCGTCGTCCTGGACGCCCTCCCGGTCGGCGTCTCCGGCAAGCTCGACCGGGGCGCCCTGCCCGATCCCGAGCGGTCCCGCACGGCCGGGGACCCCGCGGGCACCGCGCCCCGCGACGAGACCGAACGGCTCGTGGCCGAGGTGTGGGCCGACGTCCTGGGAGTGGACGAGATCGGCATCGACGACAGCTTCTTCGACCTGGGCGGCCACTCCCTGCTCGCCACCATGGCGGTCTCCCGGATCGCCGGGCGGCTCGGCCGGGACGTCGAGTTGCGCACCCTGTTCGAGCATCCGACCGTGCGCGGCTTCGCCCCCCGCGTGGCCGGCGCCCACGTGTCCGGCACCACCGAGGTGGTCCCCGTGGACCGGACCCGGCCGCTGCCGCTGTCCTTCGCGCAGGAACGCCTCTGGTTCCTGGACCGCACCTCCGACCGCGGCGACTCCTATCTGCTCTGGTACTGCCGGCGGGTGCGCGGCGGACTCGACCGCGCCGCCTGGCAGCAGGCGCTGGACGACCTGGTGGCCCGGCACGAGGTGCTGCGCACCGCGCTGATCGAGTCCGACGGCCGCCCGGTGCAGCAGGTCTGCGACCCCATGGCCGTCCCGCTGCACTGGGAGGCCGCGCCCGCGGGCCCGGACGAGACGGCCCGGCTGGACGCCGTACGGCGGCGGGCCGCGGACCTCGCCACGCGCCGCTTCGACCTCGCCCGGCCGCCGCTGCTGCGGGCCGGTGTGTGGGAGCTGGCCGAGGACGACCACGTGGTCCTGCTCGCCCTGCACCACGCCGTCACCGACGGCTGGTCCAAGGGCGTCCTGCTGGACGAACTCGCCCGGCACTACGCGGCCCGGCGCGCGGGGCGGGCCGCCGCACTGCCGCCGCTGCCCGTGCAGTACGGCGACTTCGCCGTCTGGCAGCGCGAGCGCGCCGACAGCGGCGCACTGGAGGACCAGCTCGCCTACTGGGAACGGACGCTGGCCCAGGCGCCCACCCTGGAGCTGCCCGCCGACCGGCCCCGCCCGGCCGCGTTCACCGGCCGGGGCGGCGCCGTCGAGGTGGAGCTGCCCGCCGGACTCGTGGCACGCGTGGACGCCTTCGCCCGCGAGCGCGGCGCCACCCGCTTCATGGTGCTGCTGGCCGCCGCCCAGGCCGTGCTGTCCCGCTGGTCCGGGCAGACCGACATCCCCGTCGGCACCCCCGTCGCAGGCCGCGGACGCCTCGAACTGGAGCCGCTGATCGGCTTCTTCGTCAACACCGTCGTGCTGCGCACGGACCTGTCCGGGCGGCCCGCCTTCGCCGCGCTGGTGGACCGGGTGCGGGACGTCGTACTCGGTGCCTTCGACCACCAGGAGGTGCCGTTCGAGCGGGTCGTGGAACGGCTGCGCCCCGAACGCGATCTGTCCCGCAACCCCCTGTTCCAGGTCATGGTGGACGTCCAGGACGGCTCCACGGGCGGCTCCGGACTGCCGGGACTCGACTCCGCGGACTTCCAACTCCCCTGGGAATCAGCCAAGTTCGACCTCACGGCCACCTTCGTGGTGCGGCCCGGCGGCTTCGCCCTGAACGTCGAGTACGCCGCCGACCTGTTCGAGGCGGCCACCGCCACCCGTTTCGCCCGCCATGTCGGCCGGCTGCTGGAGGCCGTCCTCGCCGACCCCGGCGCCCGCGTCGACGCCGCCTGCCTGCTGTCCCCGGGAGAGCGGGACGTCCTGGTGGCGACGGCGGGCCGGGAGGTGCCGGCGGCGCCCCGGCTGCGGGTGGCCGGCCGGCCGGACGCCCCCGCCGTCGTCTGCGAGGGCACCACGCTGGACTACGCCCGGCTGGACGCCCTGACCGGCGGACTGGCCGCCGCGCTGGCCGACGGGGGAGTGGCCCCCGGCGACCCCGTCGGGGTGTGCGTCGCCCGGGGCGTGTGGTCCGTGGCCGCGATGCTCGCCGTCTGGCGGGCGGGCGGCGTCTACGTCCCGCTCGACGCCCTGCTGCCCGAGGAGCGGCTGCGCTACATGCTCCGGGAGGCCGGGGCACGGCACGTGGTGACCGACGCGCGCACCCGCGACCTCGTCACCGCCCTCGGGGTGACGGCCGTCGCCGTGGAGGACGTACGGCCCCGGCCCGACGGCCCCCGGTGGACGGCCGACCCCGGCGACCTGGCGTACGTCATCTTCACTTCGGGCTCCACCGGCCGCCCCAAGGCCGTCGGCGTCGAGCACCACGCCCTCGACGCCCATGTCGCCACCGCCTGCGAGCGGTTCGCGCTGACCGCGGACGACCGGGTGCTCACCTTCGCCTCGACCTCGTTCGACGCCTCCCTGGAGCAGATCCTGCCCGCGCTGAGCACCGGCGCCACGGTGATCGTGCGCCCGGACGAGATCTGGGCCCCCGAGGAGCTGGCCGAACGGGTCGCCGCCGAACGGGTCACCGTCATGGAGCTGACCCCGTCCTACTGGGCGGAGCTGGTCTCCCGGCTGGACCTGCTGGCCCCGCGCCTGGCGACCCTGCGGCTGCTGGTGACCGGGGGCGAGGCACTGCCCGCCGACCCCCTGGAGCGCTGGTTCGCGCACCTGCCCCGGGTGCCGGTGCTCAACACCTACGGCCCCACCGAGGCGGTGATCTCCGCCACCGCGCACACCGTGGCCACCGCCCCGGCCGGCCGGGTGCCCATCGGCCGGCCGCTGGGCGGCCGCCACGCCTATGTGGTCGACCCGTCGGGCGACCTCGCCCCGGCCGGTGTCCCCGGCGAACTCCTCGTCGGCGGAAGCGAGTTGGCGCGGGGATACCTGGGGCGGCCGGGGCTGACCGCCGAGCGGTTCGTGCCCGACCCGTTCGGCGCGCTCGGCGGCCGGCTCTACCGCACCGGCGATGTCGTACGCCGACTGCCCAGCGGCGAGCTGGAGTTCCTCGGCCGCAACGACGACCAGGTGAAGATCCGCGGGTTCCGCGTCGAACCCAAGGAGGCCGAGGCGGTGCTGCGGCGGCACCCCGGGGTGCGGGGCGCGGCGGTCGTCGTACGCACCCTGCGCGGCGAACCCGCCCTGGTGGGCTACGTCGTGGGCGACGGCCTCTCCGAGGAGTCGCTGGAGACCCACTGCCGGGCCGAACTGCCGCACTACCTGGTGCCGTCCGCGCTCGTGCTCCTCGACGCGCTGCCGCTGACCGTGCAGGGCAAGCTGGACACCGCCGCCCTGCCCGAACCCGCTGCCCGCGAACCGCACGCCTTCGTGGCGCCGCGGACCCCGGCCGAGACGGTCGTCGCCCAGATCTGGTGCGAGGTGCTGGACCTGCCCCGGGTCGGCGTCCACGACGACTTCTTCGCGCTGGGCGGCCACTCGCTGCGCGCGGTGGCGGTCGCCTCCCGGCTGCGCACCGCCTTCGACTGCCCGCTCCAGGTCCGTGACCTCTTCGAACATCCCACGGTGGGCCGCCTCGCCGTCGAGGTGGAACGCCGGCTGCTGGAGCTGATCTCGCAGATGAGCGACGACGAGATCGACCTCTCGCTCACCGCCGACTTCTGAGGGCGTCACCGCCCCGAACCACGCTTCCTTCCCAGAGAGTTCAGATCGGAGTGCCCTCATGACCACATCCGACGTGCGCCCCGGCCCCGCCGCCACCGGCCAGGCCCCGGCCGGCGGGCTGTCCCCGGCCGCCCGGCGCCTGCTGGAGCAGCGGCTGCGCGGCCGGACCGCCGTACGCGACGACGGCCCGCGGCGGGTCCGGCCCCGCCCGGAGCGGATCCCGCTGTCGCCCGCGCAGCAGCGCCTGTACTTCCTGGACCGCCTCGACCCCGGCGCCGCCACCTATCTGCTGCCCGCCGCCTGGCGCCTCACCGGCCCGCTGGACGTGCCCGCCCTGCGCGCGGCCGTCACCCGGCTGACCGACCGGCACGAGCAGCTGCGGGCGGTCTTCCCGGAGCACGAGGGCGTTCCGTACCAGCGGATCCTGCCGCCGGACGCCGACTGCCTCCACGTGGTGGACGCCACCGCCGCGCCCGGCGCCGAGCGCGAGCGACGGCTGGCCGCCGCCGCGCACACCGCCGCGCTGCGCCCCTTCGACCTCGCCCGGGAACCCGCCTTCCGCGCCACCCTCGTCCGCGCCGCCGACGACGACCACGTGCTGGTCCTCGGCATGCACCACATCGTCTCCGACGGCTGGTCCCTCGGCCTGATCGTCCGCGACCTGACCGAGCTGTACCTGGCCGAGACCGGGGGCCGCCCCGTCGAACTGCCCGAACTGCCCCTGGACTACGCGGACTACGCCCTCTGGCAGCGGTCCGCCGACCAGTCCGCCGCCCTCGACCACTGGCGCACCCGGCTGGCCGGCCTCACCCCGCTGGAGCTGCCGGCCGACCACCCCCGCGCCGACACCCCCGGCGGGCGGGGCGCCGCCCACACCGTCACCCTGCCGCCCGCGCTGTCCGACGGGCTCGCCGAACTCGGCCGGCGCGCGGGGACGACGCCGTACATGACGGTGCTGGCCGCCTTCCAGGCCGCGCTGGCCTTCCACAGCGGGCAGCGGGACATCGCCGTCGGCACCGTCGTCGCCAACCGCGAACGGGCCGAGACCGAACAGCTCGTCGGGTTCTTCGTCAACACCCTGGTGCTGCGCGGCGACCTGTCCGACGACCCCACCCCGGCCGCGCTGCTCGCCCGCACCCGGGAGCGGGTCCTGGAGGCTTTCTCCCACCAGTCGCTGCCGTTCGAGCGGGTCGTCGACGCGCTCAGCCCCGAGCGCGACCTCACCCGCAACCCGCTCGTCCAGGTCCTCTACACGCACACCGACACCACCGCCTCCCGCTTCGACCTGGGCGCGGCCGAGGGGACGCCGTACCGGATCGACCTCACCACCGCCAAGTTCGACCTCACCCTCGACCTGCGCGACGGCGACGGCCGCACCGAGCTGGCGTTCGTGTACCGGCCCGACCTCTTCGAGGCGGCCTCGATCGGCGCCCTCGCCCGGCACACCGTGAACCTGCTGGAGGCGTTCTGCGCCACCCCCGACACACCGCTGAGCGCCATCGACCCGCTCACCCCCGCCGAACGCGCCCACCTGCTCGGCCCGGACGGGCCCGCCCACACGGGCGCCGACCTCCACCCGGCCCCGCGCACCGCCCCCGACCGCCTCGCCGAGCACATCGCCCGCACCCCGCACGCCGTCGCCGTCAGCGGAACGCACGAGCTGACCTACGCCCGGCTCGACGCGCGCGCCTCCCGCCTGGCGGCCCGGCTGCGCGCGGCCGGGGTCACCCGCGGCTCCCTGGTCGGCGTCTGCCTCGACCGCACCCCCGAACTGGCCGTGGCCCTGCTGGCCGTCTGGCGCGCGGGCGCCGCCTATCTGCCGCTCGACCCCTCCCACCCCAAGGCCCGGCGCGAGTTCACCGTCAACGACTCCGGCATCGAGTGGATCGTCACCGACACCGCGACCCGCGACGCCGTCGGCCAACTGCCGGTCCAGCTGCTCCTGGTGGACGAGGAGGAACAGCGGGCGGGCGCGGCCGGCGAGGACGTCCTGCCGGCCCCCGACGACCTCGCCTACGTCATCTACACCTCCGGCTCCACCGGCCGCCCCAAGGGCGTGGAGATCACCCACGGCAACCTGGCCTGGCTGCTGGCCGCCGCCGACCGGCACTTCGACTTCGGCCCGGACGACGTGTGGACGCTGATGCACTCGCCCGCCTTCGACTTCTCGGTGTGGGAGCTGTGGGCGCCGCTGACCAGCGGCGGACGCGTGGTCGTGCTCGGCGCGGACGAGGTCCGCGACCCGGCCGCCGTGCACCGGGTGCTGCGCGAGGAGGGCGTCACCGTCCTCAACCAGACCCCCGCCGCCTTCAAGGGCCTGCGCGCCCACCTCCGGGACGCGGGCCACGGCTTCGCCGAACTCCCGCTGCGCACCGTGGTGTTCGGCGGCGACGCGTTCGACGTCCGCGACTACCGGGACTGGTTCACCACCCCGGGGCACCGGCCCGCCCTGGTGAACATGTACGGCATCACCGAGACCACGGTGCACGTCACCTTCCGCACCATCACCGAGCGGGACGTCCACGGCGCCGTCCGCTCCCCGATCGGCCGCCCGCTCACCGGACAGCACGGATACGTCCTCGACCCCTGGGGCCGGCTGGTGCCGCCCGGCAGCACCGGCGAGCTGTACGTCTCCGGCGGTGGCGTGGCCCGCGGCTACCGCAACCGGCCCGAGCTGACCGCCGAACGCTTCCTCGACGACCCCTTCGGCGCGCCCGGCGCCCGGATGTACCGCACCGGCGACCTCGTACGGGTGCTGCCCGACGGCGAGCTGGCCTACGTGGGCCGCGCCGACCACCAGGTGAAGATCCGCGGCTACCGCATCGAACCCGGCGAGATCGAGACCGCCCTGCGCGCCCTGCCCGGCGTCGCCGACGTGGCCGTGGTGGCCCGCCGCGACGGCGACACCGCCCGCCTGGTCGCCCATGTCGTCACCCCGGAGGGCCGCCCGCTCGACCCGCCCGCCCTGCGCGAGGGGCTGCGGCTGACCCTGCCCGACTACATGGTCCCCGCGCTGTTCGTCCGCCACGAGCGGCTGCCGCTGACCGCCAACGGCAAGGTGGACCGCAACGCGCTGACCGCCGTCGCCCCCGCCTCGAACGGACCCGGCGCCCATGTGCCGCCGCAGGGCCCGGTGGAGCAGGCGCTGGCCGGGGTGTGGAGCCAGGTGCTCGGCGCCGAACACGTCGGCCGCACCGACAACTTCTTCGAGCTG
The DNA here is from genome assembly GCF_051980735.1 of Streptomyces sp. SCPE 10. Taxonomy (NCBI): domain Bacteria; kingdom Bacillati; phylum Actinomycetota; class Actinomycetes; order Kitasatosporales; family Streptomycetaceae; genus Streptomyces; species Streptomyces sp. SCPE 10. The sequence continues at coordinate 7,121,233 of NZ_CP197069.1, forward strand.
GGCGGCGACTCCATCCTGGCGCTGCGCCTGGTGGGCCTCGGCCGGCTCGCCGGGCTCGGCTTCACCGTCGCCGACGTCTTCCGCACCCGTACCCTGGCCGACCTCGCCGCCCTCGTCACCGACGCCGTCGACGCACCTGTCCCCGTCGCCCCGTTCTCCCAGCTCGACCCCGCCGACGCGAGCCGGCTGCCCGACGGCCTGGACGACGCCTACCCGCTCACCATGCTCCAGGCCGGCATGCTGCACGAGATGCTCGCCGACCCCCGGCGCGGCGCCTACCACAACGTCACCGACCTGAAGATCACCGTGCCCGAGGGCTTCGACCTCGACGCGTTCCAGGCCGCCGTGGACGCGGTGGTCGCCGGGCACCCCATCCTGCGCAGCTCCGTCGACCTCGTCACCTACCGCGAACCCCTCCAGCTCGTCCACCGCGACGCCCGGCTGCGGGTCGGCTACACCGATCTGCGCGGCCTGCCCCGCCAGGAGCAGCGGGCCCGGCTGCGCCGGTTCGTGGACGACGAGTTCGAGCGCCGCTTCGACCTGGCCGCCGCGCCCCTGGTCCGCATCCACCTGCACCATGTCACCGACCACGACCTGCGGCTCGTGCTCACCGACTGCCACGTCGTGCTGGACGGCTGGAGCCTGACCTCGCTCGTCGCCGACCTGCTCGCCCTGCACCGCGAGGCCGTCGCCCACGCCACCGCGCCCCGGCCGCCGCAGGCCCCGCCGTTCGCCGAGTACGTGGCCCTGGAGCGGGCCGCCCTGCACAGCGAGGAGTCGCTGGCGTACTGGCGCGAACGCCTCGCCGACCTGCGCCCGGTCACCTTCCGGCGGCGCGCCCGGGGCGCCGGGACCGGCCGGCAGCCGGTGCACGAGGTCCGCCGGTCCTACGCCCACCTCGCCGAGCGCATCGGCAAGCTGGCCAAGGACGCCGGAGTGCCCCGGCGCACCGTGCTGCTCACCGCCTTCCACCACACCATGAGCCTGTTCGCCGACCGCGACGACAGCGTGCTCGGCCACAGCATCGGCCTGGTCACCAACGGACGGCCCGAGGTGCCCGGCGCGGACCGGATGCGCGGACTGTTCCTGAACACCGTGCCGTTCGGCGTCGCCCGCCCGCGCGGCAGCTGGCGCGCCTATCTGCGGGACGTGTTCGCGGCCGAGCAGGAGATGCTGCCGCACCGCAGGGTGCCGCTGGTCGGGATCGCCCGGCTGCGGCCGACCGAACCCGACCTGACCGACGCCGTCTTCAACTACGTCAACTTCCACCGGCTGTCGCACGACTCCTGGGACGACTCCCTGGAGATCGCCCGGACCATGTTCCCGCTGCTGGTCAACGCCAGCGTCAATGCCTTCACCCTCGACGTGGACCCGGAGTTCGTCGCCCCCGCCACCGCCGAGCAGCTGGCCGACGTGTACCGCGCCCAGCTGGAGGCCATGGTCGCCGCGCCCGACGCCCGGGTCACCCGGCCCGCCCTCACCGGCGAGGCCCGCACCACCGCGCTCCAGAAGTGGGCGCGCGGACCCGAACTCCCCTCCTCACCCCTGCTGTTCCACGAGCACATCGCAGGACACGCGGCCCGCACCCCGGACGCCGTCGCCGTCGAACACGACGGGCGGCAGCTGACGTACGGCGAACTCCACGAGCAGGCGGAACAGCTGGCCCGTCGGCTGCGGCTGCTCGGGGTCGGCCCGGAGACCGTGGTGGGCATCTGCGCGGAACGCGGCCCCGACCTGGTGCGCGCCGCCGTCGGCGTGCTCCGCTCCGGCGGCGCCTTCCTGCCCCTGGACCCCCAACACCCCACCGATCGGCTCCGGTTCATGGCCGACGACAGCGGCATGCGGGTCCTGCTCACCCAGCGGTCCCTCGACGGCACGGTGCCCTTCGACGGCCCCGTGATCCATCTGGACGTCCCCGCCGCCCCGCTGGACCCGGTGCCGGGCCGCGAACCCGACGCCGACACCCTCGCCTACATCATCTACACCTCCGGCTCCACCGGCACCCCCAAGGGCGTCGCCCTCCCGCACCGCGGCCTGTCCAACATGCTCGAAGGCCAGCGCGACCTGGTCCGCCCCACCCCCGAGGACCGGGTGCTCCAGTTCGCCTCCTTCGGCTTCGACGCCTCCGTCCTGGAACTCACCTGGTCCCTCGCCAACGGCGGCCGGCTGGTCACCGCCGCCAAGGAGGACCTGCGGCCCGGCCCCGACCTCGCCCGCACCCTGCGCCGCGCCCGCGTCACCTGCGCCATGCTGCCGCCCAGCGCCCTCGCCGTGCTCGGCGAGGACGACTTCCCCGAACTGCGGGTGCTCCAAGTCGCGGGCGAGGCCTGCCCGGCCGAACTCGCCGACGTCTGGTCACGGGGCCGCCGCTTCCACAACGTCTACGGCCTCACCGAGACCTCCGTGTGGTCCGTGGCCGCCGAACTGAGCCCCGGCCAGGGCCATCCGCCCATCGGCACCCCGATCCGCAACACCCGCATCCACGTCCTGGACGACGACCTCCAGCCGGTCCCGGCCGGCGTCCCCGGCGAGATCTACCTCGGCGGCCGGGCCGTCGGCCGCGGCTACCTCGGCCGGCCCGCGCTCACCGCCGCCACCTACGTCCCCGACCCCTACGGGCTCCCCGGCGAACGGCTGTGCCGCACCGGCGACCTCGGCACCCACCGGGCCGACGGCTCCGTGGAATGGCTCGGCCGCCGCGACTCCCAGGTCAAGCTGCGCGGCTTCCGCATCGAACTCGGCGAGATCGAGCACGCGTTGCGGGCCCTGCCCGAGGTGCGCCAGGCCGTCGTCCTGCACCGCACCGACCTGCCCGGCGGCGAACCCGCGCTCGTCGCCTACCTCGTCCCGCGGGGCCCCGGACGCCCCACGCCCGAGGAACTGCGCCGCGCCCTGCGCGCCTCGCTGTCCTCGTACATGATCCCCGCCCGGTTCGTGCTCCTCGACGAGCTGCCCGTCAACCGCAGCGGCAAGATCGACAAGCGGGCGCTGCCGCTGCCGCCCGCCGAACTCGACCGCTCCGACACCGCGTACGTGGCCCCGGCCACCCCGGCGGAGAAGATCCTCGCCGAGATCTGGCGCGAGGTCCTCGGCCTCGCCCGCATCGGCGTCCACGACGACTTCTTCCGCATCGGCGGCAGCTCCCTGTCCACCGTCCGCGTCTCCCTGATGTCCGCCGCCCGCGGCCTCACGGTCTCCGTCGGCGACCTGATCGAGCACCCGACCATCGCCCAGCTCGCCGCGCACGCCGCCCGCGCCGCCGGAGACGGGCTGCCCAGCGCCGTCACCTCCGAGGTGCGGCTGCGCGAGGGCACGGGCGAGCCGCTGTGGTGCGTGCACCCCACCGGCGGCAGCGCCGCCTGGTTCGTGCCGCTCGCCCGGGCCCTGCCGCCCGGCCGGCCCGTGCACGCCTTCCAGGCGCGCGGGCTGCTCGGCGGGGTCGACCCCAGCACCGTCACCGGGATCGCGGCCAACTACGTCGCGGAGATCACGGACCGGGCCCGGCGGGACCCGCACGCCCTGCTCGGCTGGTCCATGGGCGCCAACATCGCCCTGGAGATGGCCACCCAGCTGCACCGGGCAGGCCACCCGGTCGCGCCGCTGGTCCTGATCGAGCCCTACCTGCCCAACCCGGCCGCCCGCGCCCGCCTCGACGGCGTCACCGACGACCTGCGCACCGCCTGGCGCCAGCGCGACCGGATCCGGCAGCTGCCGCCCTCCCCGGAGCGCGACCGGGCCACCGCCGAACTCACCGCCACCCTGCTCGGCGCCGGCATGAGCCCCGCCGAGGCGGCCCTCGTCGAGAACGCGCCCATCGAGGTGTGGCACTCGCTGCTCGCCGCCCTCGCCGGCTACGAGGTCCGCCCCTACCCCGGCCACATCCACCTCGTGGTCGGCAGCGAGGCGGCCGGACTGCCCCGGGGACGCACCATGCCGGGCCTGGACGTCGACTACGACACCTACGTCGAGCGCTGGCGCGAACTGGCCGGCGACGGACTCACCCTGCACATCAGCGAGGGCGACCACATGTCGATGATGGCCGCGCCGCGGGTGTCCGGCATCGCCGACATCCTCGTCGCGCTCCAGGAGCGGACGGAGGAGAACCGATGACCACCGCCGCCCCCTTCCAGGAGCGCTACCTGCTCGCCCCGGACATGATCGCCGACCCCTACGACCGGCTCGACGCCCTGCGCGAGCACGCCCCGGTGCACTGGAGCCCGATGCACCACGCCTGGCTGGTCACCGGCTACGACCAGGTGATGCGCTGCCTGCGCGACCCCGCGGTCTCCGCCGACCGGGTGCGGCCCCTGATGGACGCCGTACCGCAGGGCGCCCGCGAGGACGCCGAGCGGGCCTTCGGGATCCTGTCCCGCTGGATGGTGTTCAACGACCCGCCGCAGCACCGCAGACTGCGCCAGGTCTTCCAGGAGGCGTTCGCCGCGCGTGCGGTGGCCCGCTACCGGGCCTTCACCGAGAAGGCCACCCGGGCCGTCCTCGCCCGCAAGGCCGTCCCCGGCCGCACCGGGGACCTCATGGCCGACGTGGCCAAGCCGCTGCCCGCGCTGGTGTTCGCCCGCTGGCTCGGCATCCCCCGCACCGACGCCGCCGCCTTCTGGTACTGGAACGCCCGCGTCGCCGACCTCGTGCTCGGCACCGCCCAGGAGGAGAGCGAGTACCGGGCCTCCCTCCAGGCACTGGTCAGCCTGGAGGACTACCTCGCCGCCCTGGTCGCCCGGCGGCGCGCGGAACCCGCCGACGACCTGATCAGCCAGGTGCTGGCGGAGGGCCGGGTGGGCGAGTCCGTCACCGAGCAGGAGTTCGTCGGCATGCTCACCCAGATGGCGTTTGCCGGCGGGGAGACCACCAGCAACCTCATCGCCAACACCGTCCTCGCCCTGCACACCCGGCCCGCGCAACTCGCCGCCGTACGCGAGGACCCCGCGTTGGCGCAGGGCGCCGTGGAAGAGACGCTGCGACTGGACGGGCCGTCCAAGATGTCGATCCGCACCACGGTCCGCGACCTGGAGCTGGACGGGCACACCCTGCGGGCGGGCGACCGGATCTTCCTGGTGACCGCCGCCGCCAACCGCGACCCGGCCCGCTTCCCGGACCCCGGCCGGTTCGACGTGCGCCGCACCGGCGCCACCCACCTCGGCTTCGGCTTCGGCGCCCACTTCTGCATCGGCGCCGCGCTGGCCCGGCTGGTGGCCGTCGCCGCGGTGGGCACGCTGGTCCGCGACCACCCGGGCCTGACCCTGACCGACCCCGGCGCCCTCACCTGGCAGCCCTCCCTCCTCAACCGCAGCCTCACCGCGCTGCCCGTCCGCTACTGACCGGAGCGCCGCGCGCGTCCCGCACGACGAAAGGCACACCATGGCCACCACCCTCGCCGGCGCCGGCCCCCGGCTGTGGGCCCCCGCCCGGCAGCGGCCCTTCCAACTGCTGTGGCTGGGACAGTCGTTGTCCCTGCTCGGCGACGGCTTCAGCGTCGTCGCCTTCTCCTGGATCACCCTCGGCCTGACCGGCTCCACCCTCACCCTCGGCTACGTCCTCGCCTTCCAGGCCGTACCCCGCACCCTGCTCACCCTGGTCGGCGGCAGCCTCGGCGACTCCTGGTCCACCCGCACCCTGATGATCGCCTCCAGCTGGACCCGCGCCGTCCTGATGGCCGGGGTCGGACTGGCCGGGCTCGGCGGGCACCTGACGGTGTGGATGCTGTGCGCGGCGGCCGCCGCGTTCGGCGCCGTCGACGCCTTCTTCCAGCCCGCCCGGGTGTCGATCCTGCCCTCGGTGGTCGACGAGAGCCTGCTCACCCCCGCCAACGCCCTGCTGGGCGCGGGCTCCCGCACGGCCGCCGTGGTCGGACCGGCGGTCGGGGGCGTGGTGATCGCGCTGACCCGGGCGCCGGTCGCGTTCCTGGTCGACGCGGTCTGCTTCGCCCTGTGCGGCTGGTGCGTGTCCCGCATCCGGCCCCGGGCCCGCACGGCCCCGGCACCGAGGAAGACGGACACCGGGCAGCCCTCCCTCGGCGCCCGCATCCGCGAGGGCGTCGCCTTCACCCTGCGCGACCCGCGGCTGCGGACCGTCGTCGCCCTCGACACCGCCGTCAACTTCTGTTACGCCGGGCCCTTCACGGTCGGTTTCGCCACCCTCGCCGACCAGGTGCTGCGCGGCGGCTCGGCCACCCTGGGCGTGCTCAACGGCTCCCTCGCCGGCGGCGCGATGCTCGGCACGCTCGCGGGCGGCACGCTGGGCGGCAGGCCCCGGGTCGGGCTGCTGGTGGCCGCCCTGGCCGGCTGGCTGGCCGCCGGGATGGCCGCGCTGGGGCTGGTGCACAGCACCCCCGCGGTCGTCGCGACCGTCCTGGCCATGGGCTTCGCCATCGGCTTCCAGGGGGTGTTCGGGCTCAGCTGGATCCAGCGCAACATCCCCGGGGACGTGCTCAGCCGGGTCATCTCCGTCGACATGGTCCTCGGCTACGCGGTGGCCCCGCTCTCCCTGATCGTGTGCGGCGCGCTGGCCCGGATCGACACGTTCGCCCTCTTCGGCCTGGTCGCCGCCGTGCTCGCCCTCACGGGACTCGCGGTGCTGGCGTCCAAGGCGGTGCGCGAGATGCGCTAGGGGCCTTTCGTCCGGATCAGGTCGGCCCGGGTCAACGGAACCTTCCAGCCCCCGCGACCCCGACAAGATCCGGAAGACAGGCCCTAACCCTCCCGCAGGGCGGCCGACCGGGCGCACAGGTCCGCGCGGTTGGCCGCTCCCGTCTTGGTGATCAGGCTGGCGATGTGCTTCTCGGCCGTGCGGTGCGAGATGAACAGCCGGTCGGCGATGTCCTTGTTGGACAGCCGCTCCGCGAGCAGCCGGAACACCTCGAACTCGCGCACCGTGACGCCCTGGACGCGCAGCTGGTCCGGGATGCCGCTGCTGCCGGTGCGGTGCTGGAGCACGGGGGCGCCGAGCCGGCGCAGGCCCGCCCGGCAGGCGCCGGTCACGGCCGGCACGTCCCGCTCGTGGAAGTACTGCTCGGCCCGCCGCAGCCAGCCCACCGGGTCGCCCCAGCCGTCGTCGTGCGCCGCGTCCGCGATCAGCCGCAGCCCCAGGTGCCGGGCCAGTGGGTACGGCTCGGCCACCGCCTGCGCCGCGTCGACCGCCCGCGCGGCCCCCGCGCCCTCGCCTTCCCGGCCCAGCAGCACGGCCTCCGCGAGCAGCACGAACTGCCGGTTCCAGCGCATCCGCGCCATGGCGGTGGCGGTGACCTCCGCGTGCCGGGCCCGGTCCGCGCGTCCGGCGAGCACGTCCAGCAGCAGCACCAGGCCGTGGGTGCCGCTCAGGTGGTAGGTCGAGGGGTTGTCCGCCTCCAGCGCCAGCACCGTGTCCAGGTCCCGCCGGGCCAGTTCCCGGTCCTCCTCCAGGAGCGCGCAGAAGGCGCGGGCCAGCCCGTGGCTCAGCGGCTCCTCCTGCGATCCGGCCCCGTCCCACTGCGCGAACGCGGCGAGCGCCGCCTCCATCCCGGCGCGGTTGCCGTGGTGCGCCTCCAGGACGCCCTGCGCCATGAGCACGTACCGCACGGCGGGCGCGAGCCGCAGCCGGCGCACGACGGCCAGGCACTCGGCGGCCGAGGCACGCGCGTTGTCGTACCGGCCGCGCAGCACCGCGTCGAGGACGAGGATGCCCTCGACGGTGTGCACGATGTTGACCGAGCCGAGCCGCAGCGCCTCCTCGCGCGCCGCCAGCAGGCCCGCCGTGTCGCCCTCGGCGAGCCACGCGTTGCCGCCCAGCCGGGTGGCCGCGTACATCCGTTGCAGCGGCAGCCGGTGGCGCTCCGCCGTGGCCAGGGCCTGCCGGAGCATCGCCTCGGACTCCTCCGGGTTCCGTTCGCGGGCCACGGTCGCCAGCAACTCCTGCGCCTGGCAGGCGACCACGGGCAGCCCGTGCCGTTCGGCGGTGTCGGCGGCCGACCGGGCCAGCTTCTCCGCGTGCTGGGTGCGGTCCGGGCCGGGGGTGTCCAGGGCCAGATAGGCTGCCGTCACGTCGACGGCGGCGGCCGTCGTCTCGTCGGGCGCCGCGGCCAGCACCTCCCGGGCGCGGGCCACCTGCCGGTTGCCGTCGCTCCACCGGCCCGCCGTGTGGGCGACCTTGGCCAGCCGGGAGTGCAGCGTGGCCAGCCGGACCGGGCTCAGCCCCGAGCCGCCCAGCACATGCAGATCCTCGGCCAGTTCGAAGGCGCGGGCGAAGTCGCCCGCCTCGGCGAGCGCCGGCAGCAGGTTCTCCAGCACCGCGGCCCGTGCCTGCGGGTCGCCCGCGTCGGCCAGCAGGCCCTCGGCGCGGCTGAGCAGGGTGACGGCGGAGCCCAGCGCCCCGGCCGACAGGGCCCGGCCGCCCGCGTCCGCGAACAGCCGCCCGGCCTCGGTGCGGTCCCCGGCCTCGCTGCGCAGCCCCGCCGCCAGCGCGCACCAGTCGCCGCCGAGGTCGGGATGCAGCTCCTCGACCGCCTCCGCGCCCCGCCGCGCCAGCTCCGCCCGCTGGCCCGGCGTCATGTGCGTGAACAGGGCCTCCACGGTGAGGGAATGCCGGAACGAGTACCAGTCGGGGGCCGGTTCGTCCGGGATGACGAGGCGGGCGGCCACGGCCGCGTGCAGATGGCTGAGCAGCGCCCGGTCGTCCACGCCGCTCATCCGCTGGAGCACCGTCAGCGGGAAGCGCCGGCCGAGCACGGCGGCCGCCGACAGCAGAGTCAGGCCCTGTGCGCCGAGCCGGTCGATGCGGCGCAGGATGTCCCGCGCCAGCGTCGAGGAGACATCGCTGCGCAGATCCCCGACGGCCCGCCAGCCGTCCGGGCCCTGCACCAGGGTGCCCGACCCGATCATGGTCTGGAGCAGTTCCTCGACCAGGTAGGGGCTGCCCGCGCTGTCCTCCCACAGCCGCCGCAGCACCGCCTCGGGCACCTCCTGCGGGTCCGCCACCCCCAGCTGGGCGGCGATCATCTCGTGCGCCTGCGCCCGGGTCAGCGGCGGGATCTCCAGCAGGGTGGCGACACCGCGCCGGCGCGCCGACTGGGCCAGGTCCAGGGCGTCGCTGAAGTCCGTACGGACGGTGGCGAGCAGCAGGACGGGCGTGTACTCCAGGTTGTCCACGAGGTATTCGAGGACGCCGAGCGTCTCCGGGTCGGCGTCGTGCAGGTCCTCCAGGAGCAGCAGCTGGCCCTGTCCGCGCCCGGCCGCGAGGAGCAGCCGCAGCACCGCCTCGCCCAGGATCACCATCGAGCTGGCCTCGCGCTCCCCGGTGTCCCAGTCGGGGATCAGCCGCCCGAGCACCGGCCGGTACGGGCCCAGGGCCAGGTCGTCCATGTCCGCGCCGCCGCGGAACAGCGACATCAGGGCCTCGGTCAGCGGCCTAAACGGCACCGCGGGGCCCGTGGTGCTGCTGCGGCCCCGCAGGACCCGCAGGCCGGCGTCCAGCGCGCCGCCCACGACCTCGGCGGCGAGCCGCGACTTGCCGACCCCGGCCTCTCCGACCAGGAAGACCACACCGCCGCGTCCCTGCTGGGCGCTGGTCAACGCGCGTTCGAGCAGGTCAAGTTGGGGGTCCCGCCCGACCAGGGAAGGCGCATGGGAACGCATGAACGCTGATGATAATCGGAATATCGGGACCTGGGGCAGATGCAATGGTCACGGCTCGCACCGGCCCCCTCACACACGGCGGCGCGGACCCGTCGGACGGGCCCGCGCCATCACGCCGGGTCAGGGCCGGCAGCCGGTCACCGGGGAGCGGAGACCGAGGTGTCGATGGTGCTCAGCGTGATGACGAGGCCGCTGGTCAGAACCATCCCGGCCAGCACCCGGGCCCGGGCGCAGGCGCGGTTGCGGCCCTTGAGGGTGATCCCGCCCGCCGCGTCCTGCTCCTCGGCGGCGGTCTCGGCGGCGTCGGCGGCGGTGACGGCGAGGTGCTTGTCCATGACGGTGAACCCCTTCTGGTGGTCCGTGCGTCGCGCACGGGGTGGAGGCGGAGGAAGTGCCGTGGTGCCGAAGTGCGGGTGAGCGTGGTGGTCAGTGGCCGGGGTGGCCGAGGAGCAGGACGGAGGGCACGGTGTCGGGATGGGCCAGGCGCAGCAGCCCGTAGCCGATGCCGGACAGTCCGGTCAGCAGCCCGGGGGAGGGAACCTGGTCGGGGGTGGCGCACCGGTGGCCCTGCGCCTCGACCAGCGCGAGCGCCTGTCCGGTGCGCCGGGTCAGCGTCCCGGCGGCCGGCCCGTCGCCCCGTGCGGCGAACAGGGCCAGGGCTTCCAGGGTGCCGAGGGCGCCCTGGGCGAGGCTGAGGTCGGGCCCCACCTCGGCGTCCCGGAGCCGGTCCGCGAGCGCGGCGGTCGCCGCGCGGTCGGTGTGCCGGGCCGCGTCGCCGGGGAGCGTCCGGGCGGCGGCCGCCACCCCGGCGAGCCCGCGGGCCCAGGACAGGTCGGCCCCGGCGTGCTGCCGGACGGCCGCGTCGAGCAGGGTCCGCGCGGCGGCGGTGTGCGCCGCGGACCGCTCGGGCCGTGCGGCGGCGTACCGCAGCAGCGCCCAGGCGATCCCGGCGGTGCCGTCCGCGAAGCCGGTCTCGGCGCCGGGGCCCGGCGCCACCGTGCGCAGCCGGTCCGCCAGCTCGTCCGCCAGCCGCAGCGCCTCGGGCGACCCGGCCGCCTCGTGCACGGCGACGGCGGCGGCCAGCGCCCCGGCCGTACCGCCCGCCAGCCCAGGGTCCGGGCAGCCGGCCGCGGCGTGCGCCAGCGCGGTGAGCGCGTCCGGCAGACAGTCCGTCAGCTCCCCGTCCAGCAGCGCGGACAGCCGGACCAGGGCGTAGCAGACGCCGCCGAGACCGTCGTAGGCGCCGGGGCCCGCCGCCGCGCCCAGCTCCGGGTCGGCGGCCAGGGCCTTCAACAGGGCGGGCAGCGGCCGCACCGCCTCCCGGGCCAGCGCGGTGTACCGGCCGGCCCCGGTCAGGGCGCCCGTGTGGGCGAGGAACAGCGCGACCCCGCAGTAGCCCTGGGCGAGCCCGGCGCCCATCGGCAGCACCGCCCAGTGCGGCCCGGACACCCGTTCCAGACCGAGCCAGTTGGCCCGGCCGCCGTCGCGCACCGCACGGGCGGCGATGTCGTCGGCGATCCCGCACACCGCGGCCAGCAGCCGTGAGGCGTCGGGCACGACGGCCGGCACGGGCGCCACCGCGAGTGCCGACCGCGGCCGGCCCGCCGGGGCAGCGGCGCCCCGGGCCGCCAGCGTCGCCGACACGATCCACTCCTGGTCGCGGCAGTCGATCTCGTCCATCCGCGCGATCTTCTTGCGGACCGCGGCCAGGCTCGCCTCGGGCAGCACGTCCGGTAGCCAGGTCCCGTCGGCCGTCCGGACCCCGGTACCGGACGGCCGATGGGAGAACAGGGGGACGTCCCCGCGCCACAGGTCCGCCGTCTCGTGCTCGACGAGCCGCCGGCGGGCCGCGTCGTGCTCGGACTCGGTCCACAGCACCGCGAACACCCCGTCCCGGGCCAGCGCGTCACCGAGCAGCGCCGGATGCGTGGACTCCTCAAGGAGCGTCGCGTACAGCCGCGTGGAGCGGGCGATCAGCCGCGCCGGGCTGTCCGCGCCGGCCGTCAACGGACCCTCGTCCCCGGCCAGTTCGGCGCCGTGTGCGGCGATCGCCGCGTAGGCCGTACGGAAGCCGTCGAGCAGCGCCGCCCGGTGGTCCGCGCCCTCCAGCGGGCGCCCGCCGGGCAGCGGCTGGTTCTGCCCCGCCGGGCTGAGCAGCGGTCCGCGCACCGCCCGCATGGTGTCCAGGCCGCTGTCCTCCCAGCGCAGCCCCTCACTGGGGAAGGTGCCGTCGGTGGACCGGCCCAGCGCGGAGATGTCCAGCGCCCCGTGCTCGCCGATCAGCAGATGGGGCAGCAGACAGGTGCGGTGCACGGAGCCGTGCAGGGCGTCCGCGGCCGGGTCGGCACCGGCCGTCATGGCCTGCCCCAGCCCGGTGTGCAGCAGCGTCTCGGCGTCCACCAGGACCGGCTGGTCCCCGCAGGCGATGACGTTCTCGTAGTGCATGTCGGCACCGTCCACCGCGTAGAGCAGCGCCAGCAGCGCGCCCTGGCGGCGGTAGAAGGCGTCGGTCTCGGTCACCGACCGGCACCAGCGGTGCGCCACGAACTCCAGCCAGCCGTAGCCCTCCCGGCGCACGGTGCGCGCGGTGCGCAGCGCCAGCCCCGGCATCTTGGCGTCCAGCCAGGCCGCCAGCTCGTCCAGCAGAGCGTGCTGGCCCAGCGGACGCGGCTTGTACACGATCCGCGCGCCGCCCGCGAAGTGCAGGACCGCCACCGACCGGTTGCCCTGGTGGGCGTCGCCGAGCCCCAGCTCCACCCGGACGAGCGCACCCGGGTCACGGCCGTCGAGGAGACCGGCGACCAGGTCCTCCCGGTCGGCCCGGAAGCGCGCCACCAGTTCGGCCGTCGCGTCCAGCGCGTCCAGCGCGGTCTGCCCGAGCATCCGGGCCAGCACCGGGTAGGCGGCGCACAGTTCGCGAAGGCCCCGCCGGGTGCCGGTGTGCGCGACGAAGGCCGCGAACCGCTCGCGCGGACCCGCACCCTCCAGACGCCCGGCGCGGCGGGCCGCGTCGAGCTCCCGCACCAGCGTGCGGGCGGCCGCCCCGGCCAGCTGCCGCGTCAGCCACCGGCCGAACTCCGCCCGCCACACCGCCCGTTCGGCGCCGGGCAGACCAGCCGACGAGTCGGCCAGCCGGCCGGCGACCGGGGCGACGAGCGGCCCGACCACATGGGCGAAGGCCGCGGGCCCGGCGCCGTCCGTGTCCGGCTCCCCGGGCTGCTCGGCGGCGGCCGCCACGGCGGCCTCCACGTACGTGGCCCAACCGGGCTTGACCGCCCGGGCCGCGAGCCGCCCGGCGGGCTCCGCCGCGAGGGCCGCCGCCGTGGCACCGTCCACCCCCAGGTGCGCCAGCCGCAGCGCGAAGCCCTCCGCGTCCCCGGCGGCCCAGGGGGCGCGCACGGGGGCGTAGGGGTCGGCGGTCGCGGCCGGGCGTCCGGGGGCGGCGAGCCGCTCCGCGAGGGACAGCGCCGGGGCCCACCAGTCGAGCGGCAGGCCGGCGCTCCGGGGAGTCGGGAGGCTGGCGGTCTCAGTCACGTCAACGAAGGTCGCAGACACCGGGCGACCCCCACATGGGGAAGTGACCCCCATATTCTGCGCGGCCCCCTCCCCACGGGTGGGGACGGCACCCGCCCGGCCCGCCCCGACCCGGGGAAAGCGCAGGTGGGAAGGCGACTACCCAGACCCCTGTACGACCGCGGGGCAACCGCGCCCCGCAGACCCCCACGGCCCCCGCACCCACCCCCCGCCGGGCCGATCCCCCATGAGTGGCGGCCCCCACCCCCCATCCCGCGGCGGGCACGGCCGCGCCCGCGTCCGGCGTCCGGCCCCGCACCGGCGGCAGCGGCGGGCAGGACGGCCCGCCGGACCGGGCGGACACCCCCACCGTCCCGGCGTCCCCCGCACCCGCCCCCGGAAAGGTGGGGACCGACTACCGATGCCCGCCCCCACCCCCCGACGGCACGGTGGAGCGCAGAAACCACGAACCGCCCCGGCGTTCACGACCGGGCGGACGACCTTCAAGGAGCAGCAGATGGGAGTCCCCGTACCCGTCGGTGTGGTCGCCCTGGACCCGGTCCTGGAGGCCGGCACCCGCAGTACCCTGCTCGCCTGCCCGGAACTGGCCGTGTGCGAGCCCGCGGAGGCCCGGGTCGCCGTCCTCACCGTGGACCGGCTCGGCCCGGCCGAACTCGACATGGTGCGCACCACCCGTGCGCACGGGCAGCGTCCCGCCGTCGTCCTGGTGGCCGGCGCGCTCGCCTCCGGCGACGCCCTGCACGCCCTCGCCGCCGGCGCCCGGGGCCTGCTGCCGCGCCGGGAGGCCGACGCGTCCCGCCTGGCCCACGCGGTGCTGGCCGCCGCCCAGGACGACTGCACCGTCCCCACTGACCTGCTCGAACAGGTCCTGGACCGGCCCGACCACGGCCGGACCGGCTGGGCCGGCGGCGCCCTCTCGGACCGGGAGCGCTCGGTGCTGCGGCTCGTCGCCGACGGACACGAGACGGCGGAGATCGCACAGCGCCTCGCCTACTCGCCCCGCACCGTCACCACCGTGGTGCACGACATCACCCAGCGGTTCCGGCTGCGCAACCGCGCCCACGCCGTCGCCTACGCGCTCCGGGCGGGCCTGCTGTGACCGCCACCCTGACCGCCGCCCCCGGCGTGCCCACCACCCTCTGCGTCCTGCCCTCGCGGCACGCCAACCGCGTGCGCGCCCTCGCCCACCGCGCCGGACTCGACTGCGCCCCCGGCCCCGGCGCACCCGGCACCGTCACCGTCGTCGTCGCCGACGACGCCGAACAGGCCCTGCGCGGGCTGCGGGTGCCCAGGCCGCTGCTGCTCGTGTGCGACACGGTCGGCAGGGCCGGGCTGCTCGGGGCGCTGCGCGCCGGGGTCGTGGTGCTCAGGACCGCGGACCTCACCGAGGAGAGCCTGGCGGCCGCCGTCCGCCGTGCCGGGGCGCCGCACCCGAGCATCCCCTACCCGGAACTCTCCCACCTGCTGACCTCGGGCCCCGCCCGCGGCGAGCCGGGGCCGCGGGAGGACCGGCCGCCGGCCCTGACCGCCCGCCAGTTCTCGGTGCTGCGGCTGATGGCGGAGGGGCACGGGAACGCGGGCATCGCCCGGTTGCTGCACTGCTCCGAACACACCGTCAAGAACGTCGTCTACGAGATCATGGCCCGTCTGCAGGCCCGCAACCGCGCCCACGCGGTGGCCCGCGCCGTGCGCCACGGGCTGATCTGACGTGCGCGGGCCGAGGGGCGGCCGCGGCCGTTCAGCGGCCGGCGGACGGCAGCAGCCGCGGCACCATGCGCTCCTCCACGGCCCGCTCGCCCTCCCGGCGCACGACGTACGCGCCCCGGTCCGGCAACTCCGCGACCGCCTCGACCAGTTCGGTGCCCCGGTAGACCAGGCCCACCCCGTCGTCGGTGCAGTGCGCGGTGGGCAGGGTGCCGTCGGCGACCAGCCGGTGGATCAGCGGGCGCCGGCCCGGATCGGAGTCGTAGTGCACGCCGTTGCCGTACGGCAGCAGACCGAGGCCGTCGGTCACCGGCCGCAGCTCGGGCCCGAAGGAGTCCGTCGCGCCGCCCTCGAACCAGCAGATGGAACCGGCGCTCACACCGGCCAGCACCACCCCCGCCCGCCAGGCGCGCCGCATGATCGCGTCGAGACCGTGCACCCGCCACACCGCGAGCAGGTTGGCCACCGAGCCGCCCATCACCCACACCACGTCGTGGTCCAGCACCGTCCCCTCGACGTCCTCGACGTTCGGCATGGGGAACAGGTGCAGCGGCGTCAGGTCGAACCCGGCCACCCGGGCCGCCTCGCTCATCCGCGCCGCGACGTGCTCGGCGTCCCCGATCGCCGTGCCCACGTACAGGACACGGGGGCGCCTGCCGTGCACACCGGACAGATCGACCGCGTGGTGCACCAGGGCGTCGAAGAGCACCCGCGTACGCGTTCCGACGCGGTGCCCTCCGGAGGTGGCGACGATGGTGGGTTCCGGTGCGGTCACGCGGCGATCGTAGCGTGGGGGTGGCGCTTTGAACGTGGGGGAGTGGTGAAGGTGGGGCGCCACCGCCGGAGTCCGGGAAACGCGGCGGGGACCGGCCGTCGGGCCGGTCCCCTTCGCATGTGTTCGGGTGGTCGCGGGGTCACTCCCGGCGCAGCGCCACGGCCGCCGCGTACCCCGCGGGGACGAGCACGTCCCGCAGCGTCCAGCGCGGCGACGGCGAAACGGGCCGGTCCCCGGTGCCGACGTGGTCCAGGGCCGGATCGCGCACCAGCCCCGTGCCCAGACCCTTCAGGTAGGCCTCCTTGCGGACCCATGTCCGGGTGAAGGCCGCCGGCCGCTCGTACGCCGGGAGCCGCGCCAGCTCCGCCACCTCCGTCGCGTGCAGCGCGCACTGCGCGCTGCGCACCGCCTCCGCGGAGGCCAGCCCCTCCACGTCGACCCCGACCGGTGTGCCGGCGAGCGCCACCAGCACCAGGTCCCCGCTGTGCGACAGGGAGAAGTGCAGCCCCGGGGCGCGCAGCGCCGGCCGGCCGTGCGGGGCACCGCAGCCCGCGCACGGCTCGCGCATCAACGGCAGTTCGTCCGCCCGCACCCCCAGCAGCGGGCCGAGCAGGGCGCGCAGGGTCGCGTGGGCGATCACATAGGCGTCGCGGTCCCGGGCCCGCCGGAACGCACCGGCCCGCGCCCGTTCCTCCCCGTCCAGCAACTCCTGCGCCCACCGCAGCGCCCGCTCGTCCTGCGCCCCGACCTCGGCGAGGTACAGCTCCAGCGGCCCGCGCAGCGCGCGGGGGCGCGCGACGTACGGCCGGTGCAGCGGGCCGGGCAGGTCCAGTACGGCGGGGCACAGCGGGTCCACCCGGTCCGGCGGCCGTGCCCGGCCGGGCACGGCCGCCGGACCGGCGTCGAGCGGCGACACCGGCAGCAGCGCGGCCGGCGCACCGCCGCCCGCCCGCACCGCCGGCCGCGACGGCGGCGGGGCACCGGCCGGACGGGCCGGCGGGGGAGGGGCGGCCGGCGGTGACGACAGCGGCGCCGGCCGGGCCTCAGACATCGGCCCCGGCGAGCCGGCGGCGCAGGCTCAGCGGGCGCATGTCCGTCCAGATCATGTCGATGTGGTCCAGGCACTCCTGCCGGCTGCCGCTGCGGCCCTCCCGGTACCAGCCGGCCGGCAGCTCGCGGTCCGCCCGCCAGATCGAGTACTGCTCCTCGTCGTTGCGCACCACGAGATACACGTCGTCGGCGCCCGGACGGGCCTCGTCGCCGCCGGAGTGCGCGGAGTTGGGTTGCGTCACGGTGAACCTCCCGCAGATGTCGGTCCGGCCGCGGAGAAGGGCCGGCGCCGCAAGCGTGCCGCGCGCCGTGCGGCCGGGTCAGGGACGAACGCGCCGAACCGGCGGCACCCGTTGCTGCCGGATCTTCCCTGGTGACCTACGGCCCCGGCACGGGACCGTGCTGTCCGGTCGGGGGCCGCCCGGCACCCCGGCGCCCCGCCGGGACACAGCGATTCCCGAGCACCCCCTTCCGGAAGGAGCACGCGATGTCGGACGAGCACGCACCTGTCCTGCTGCCGGGCGGAGGCTGGCGGCTGTGGGAGCAGTTCGCGCTCCGCGGCCCCGGCTTCCCCGCCGACGGCGTGCTGCGCCTCGCCCCGCCCGGACTGGCCGAGGCCGCCGACAAGTTCGGCCCCGGCGCCGAACTGTCCGGACCGGAGTGGCGGGCCTTCGCCGAGGACCTCGCGACGGCCGCCGTGGACACCGCCCGGCACCTCCAGGAGATCGCCGCCCGGCCCCGCTTCCAGGCCGCGCTCGCCTGGCAGAACCCGGCCGTGCTGCGCACCGGGATCGCCCCGTTCCTGCGCTGGACGCCGAGCGCCGACAGCCGCAGCAGCATGCCGCGTCAGCGCGAGGAGCTGGTCGCGCACTACTGGCAGCGGTTCTGCGTGAAGAACGACACCATCGGCTTCTTCGGCCCGGTCGGCTGGGGCCGCTGGGACCTCACCGGGAGCGGCGGCGTCGCCGTGAGCCCCGGGGACAACTTCCTCGCCGCGCGGGAGGTGTACTTCTCCGGCTGGGCGATCGACGCCCTCGCGAAGGTCCTGGCGACGGACGGCGCGCTGATGCGCTGGATCCCGCCGCGCCGGGTCTCCTTCGTGCGCTGCGCGGACGGCGCCGTACGGGTCCCCGGACGCCCCGTCCAGCCGATCGACGCCCGCGCGCGGGCCGTGCTGGAACGCTGCGACGGCACCCGCCCCGTGCACACCATCGCCGCCGAACTCGGCCGCCCCGAGGACGAGGTGACCGAGGTGGTGCGTGAACTGGTCGGCCGCCGCTGGGTGCAGTGGCGGCTGGACGTCCCCGCCGCCACCCACCCCGACCGCGCCCTGCGCGCCATCCTGGAGCGCGTCCCCGACGACGCCGCCCGGGACAGGGCGCTGGAGCGTCTCGCCGTGCTGGAACGCGGCCGGGACGCGGTACGCGCGGCCGGCACCGACGCCGCCGCCCTGACCGCCGCGATCACCGCGCTGGAGGACGACTTCGCGGCGCTGACCGACAGCGAGGCCCAGCGCGCCAAGGGCGAACGCACCGCGCCCTGCCGGGGGCTGGTGTACTCCGACGCCCGCCGCGCCGCCACCGCCACCCTCGGCACCGGACTGCTCGCCCACCTGGAACCGCTCCAGCTGTGCCTGACCGCCGCCCGCTGGATGACCAACTGCTTCGCCGAGACCGTCCGCGCCCGCCTGCACGCGGTGTACGACCGGCTGCGCGCCGACGGCGAACCGGTCGACCTGGCCACCCTGTGGCTGCACACCCTGCCCTCCCCGCACCCCGACGCGAGCCACCTCATCGACACGATCCAGGCCGAACTGCGCGCCAAATGGGCCCGCGTCCTCGACCTGCCCGCCAACGCCCGCCGGGTGCGGCTGACCACCGCCGAAGTCGCCGACCGGGTGCGCGAGGAGTTCGACGAGCCCGGCGACGGCTGGTCGCTGGCCCGCTACGTCAGCCCCGACGTACTGGTCGTCGCCGACGACGCCGACGCCCTCGCCCGCGGCGACGTGGACCTCGTCCTCGGCGAGATGCACTGCGCGCTGAACACCATGGGCGCCTCCCTCTTCGTGCACCAGCACCCCGACCGGTCCGAGCTGGTCGCCGAGACCGGCCGCGACTTCCCCGGCCCGCGCCTGCTGCCCATGCTGCCCAAGGAACTGCCGCTGAAGTGGTCCACCCGCAGCCGGCCCTCGCTGGACCGGCCCGAGGACCACTACGTCGCCCTGGTCGACCAGACCGGCGACCCGCACCGCCCGCGCACGGTGCTCGGCGCCGACGTCCGGATCGAGGAACGGGCCGGCCGGCTCACCGCGGTCCTGCCCGACGGCACCGCGTACGACGTGCTCGACGCCTACGCCAACACCCTCACCCAGCGCGTCATGGACCGCTTCACCCTGCGGCCCGAGGGCGACCACACCCCGCGCATCACCATCGGCCGGCTGACCGTGGCCCGCGAGACCTGGCAACTGCCCGTCGGCGACATGGACTTCGCGGAGGAGAAGGCGGAGGCCGCCCGCTTCGTCCGGGCCCGGCACTGGCAGCGCCGCAACGAGCTGCCCCGGTTCGTCTTCGTCGTCTCGCCGACCGAACCCCGGCCGTTCTACGTCGACTTCGACAGCCCCGTCTACGTCACCATCCTCGCCAAGGCGGCCCGCAGGCTCGCCCGCAAGGACCCCGGGGCCCGGCTGAAGGTCAGCGAGATGCTGCCCACCCCCGAGCAGGCCTGGCTCACCGACCACGAAGGCCGGCGCTACACCTCCGAACTCCGGTTCGTGGCCGTCGACCTGACCGTCGCCGACGCGGGGGAGAAGTGATGCGCACGGTCGCCGACGACATCGCCGCGCACGCCCGGCGCCACCCCGAACGCATCGCCCTGAGCACCCCGGCCGGTGAGGTGTCGTACCGCGAACTGGACGCCCGCGTCGAGGAGATCGCCCGTCTGCTGCGCGCCCACGGGGCCCGGCCCGAGACGGTCTGCGCCGTCGCCGTGGAGCACGGCACCGACGCGGTCGCCGCCATGGCCGCCGTACTGCGCTGCGGCGCCGCCTTCCTCACCCTGGACGTCGACCAGCCCAAGGAGCGGCTGGCGTCCTTCGTCCGCAGCGCCGGCGCCCGCCTGCTGCTGACCCGTTCGGCCCTGGCCCCGGCACTCGGCCTCCATCTGCCCACCGTCCTGCTGGACCAGCCGCCCGGCACCGCCGACGACGGCCCGCCCGCCGTCCCGGCCGGCCCCCGGGCCCTCGCCTACGTCAGCCACACCTCCGGCAGCACCGGCGAACCCAGCGCCGTCCTGGTCGAACACGGCGCGCTGGACGCCTATCTGCGCGACGCCGCCCACGCGTTCGGCCTCGGCCCGCACACGGTCGCCCTGCAGACGGCGCCCCTCGGCTACGACGCCTCCATCCGGGACACCTTCGTACCGCTGCTGGCGGGGGCACGCCTGGTGATCGTGGACCGGGCCCGGCTCCTGCGGCCCGCGGAGTTCGCCCGCACCGTCCAGGAGCACCGGGTGACCGCCCTGCTCAGCGTCACCCCCTCCTTCCTCACCCACCTCTCCGGCCGGGCGGAGCTCGCCGAACCGCTCGCCGGGGTCACCCTGGTCGCCGTCAGCGGCGAGTCCCTGCGGCCGTTCCTCGCCGCGGGCGGACGCGGTCTCGTCCCCGGCCGGCTCGTCAACCAGTACGGCCCCACCGAGTGCACCATGACCACCACCCGGTACGGCGTGCCCACCGTGCCCGACCCCGCCGCCGATGTCGTGGGCACCCCCCGCGCGGGCGCCGTCGTACGGATCCTCGACGCGGACCTGGCCCCGGTGCCCGACGGCACGATGGGCGAGGTGTACATCGGGGGCACCGGTGTGGCCCGCGGCTACGGCGGCCGTCCGGCCCGCACCGCCGCCTGCTTCGTGCCCGACCCGCTCGGCCCGCCCGGCGCCCGCCTCTACCGCACCGGCGACCTCGGCTGGTGGGGCCCGAAGGGCCTGCACTACGCCGGGCGCACCGACCGCCAGATCAAGATCCGCGGCTACCGCGTCGACCCCGCCGAGATCGAGGGGGCGCTGCTCGCCCACCCCGCCGTCACCGGCGCGGCGGTGACACCGGACACCGACGAACTGGGCCGGGTCCACCTCCTCGCCCACATCACCGGTGAACTGACGGCCACCACGGACGCCCAGCTGCGCCGCCACCTCGCCCGCTCCCTGCCCCCGCACCTGATGCCCCGCCACTTCCTGCGTCTGACCGCCCTCCCGACCACCCGGGGCGGCAAGACCGACCGCCGGCTGCTGGCGAGCGGGAGGACGGCATGAGCGCGTGGGCGGGCGCCCCCCGAGCCGCCGACACGGCCGGGTGGAACGCGGAGGGGGGAGCGGGCGTGGCCGGGCGCGCGGCCGCCGCGAGCTGCCTGACCCGGGGAGGGGACGGGCCGGTCACGGCCGACTTCAGGGCCGCCCGTGCCGTCGCCGTCGGGACCGCCGGGGTGCGCCCCGGCGAGGTCCGGCACGGTCGCGGTGCGGCCGGGACCGGTCCCCGCGGCATCTCCGGCGGGCCGCTTCCCGGCCTGGCCGACCTGCTGGCCGCGGCCTCGCGGATCGGCCCGTACGTCGTCCACACCCCCCTGCTGCCCGGCCCGAGGACCACGGCGAGCGGCACCGAGCTGCTGCTGAAGGCCGAACACCTCCAGCTCGGCGGGTCGTTCAAGATGCGCGGGGCCGCCAACGCCGTCCTCGCGCTGGGTGCCGACCGGGTCGTCACCGGGTCCTCCGGGAACCACGGCATCGCCCTCGCCCGGATCGCCCGGACCCTCGGCATCCGGCTGACCGTCGTCCTCGCGGCGGGTGCGGCCCCCGCGAAGGCCGCCGCCATCCGCGCGTTCGGCGCCGAGACCGTCCAGGTCCAGGGCGGGGTGGCGGAGCGCGAGGACCGTGCCCGGTCCCTCGCGGCCGAGCGGGGCGCCGTCCTCGTGCCGTCCTCCGACCACCCCCTGGTCGTCGCCGGACAGGGCACCGTCGGCCTCGAAGTGCTGGCCGACGCCCCCGGCACCGAGACGGTCTACGTCCCCACCGGCGGCGGCGGGCTCCTCGCCGGTCTCTGCCTCGCCGCGGGGGACCGCCCGGTCCGCGTGGTCGGCGTCGAACCCGCCCTCGCCCCCCGCTACGCCCGCTCCCTGGCCGCCGGGCACCCGGTCCGGCTGCCGGCCTGCGCGACCGTCGCCGACGGCCTGCGCGGACAGAGCCCGGGAGCCGTGCCCTACCCGATCATCCGCGACCGCGTCGACGACCTGATCGCCGTCGGCGACGCGGAGATCCTCGCCGCCACCGCCCTGCTGCACCGCCTCGGCGTCGACGCCGAGCCGAGCGGAGCCGTCGCCCTGGCCGGAGCCCTCCGGGCCGGCCGCCGCGAACGGGCCGTGGCCATCGTCTCGGGCGGCAACACCCCCGCCCGCCTGCACCACCACACCCACACCGGCGCACACCCGAAGGAGCCCACGCCATGACCACTGACGCCGCCACCGCCACCGCCTCTTCGACCTCCACCACCGACCTGCTGGTCGAGATCTTCCGCGACGTGCTGCGCCTGCCCGACCTCACCGCGCACACCGACTTCTACGAGGCGGGCGGCGACTCCCTGACCGCCTTCCAGATCACCGGCCGCCTCCAGGAGGTCCTCGGCGCCGACGTCCCGGTCTCCCTGGTCTTCGCCTACCCGACGCCCCTGGAACTGGCCGAGGTCGTCGACGCCGACTACGGCACGGCCTGAACCGCCCCGCGCAGACGCCCCGTCCACCCGCGCTCGCCAAGGAGAGCCGTGCCATGACCGAAGACCTCGTGCCGTCCCTCGGCCGCTGGCGGCTGTGGGAACAGTTCGCCCTGCGCGGGGCGGGCTTCCCCGCCGACGGCGTGCTCCGCCTCGCCCCGCCCGGACTGGCCGAGGCCGCCGACAAGTTCGGGGCGGGCGAGCCGCTCGACGGCCCCGAGTGGACCGGCTTCGCCCGCCTCTTCGCGGACGCCGCCGTGACGACCGCGCACACCTTGCAGGACATCGCCCGGACACCGGCCTTCCGGGAGGCCGTGGCCTGGCAGAACCGGCCGGTGCTCACTTCCGGGATCGCCCCGTTCCTGCGCTGGACGCCGAGCGCGGACAGCCGCAGCAGCATGCCGCGTCAGCGCGAGGAGCTGGTTGCGCACTACTGGCAGCGGTTCTGCGTGAAGAACGACACCATCGGCTTCTTCGGCCCGGTCGGCTGGGGCCGCTGGGACTCCGCGGCCCCGGGCCTCGCCGTGGACCCCGGCACCGGCCTGATCGCCAAGTCCACCGTCTACTGGGCCACCTGGGGCATCGACGCGCTCGCGAGGGCCCTGGACGCCGACCCCGCCCTGCGCGAGTGGATCGCGCCCCGGCGGGTGCCGTTCCTGGTGCTGGAGGGGGACCGCGTCCGGGTGCCCGGCCGGCGCGCGCAGCCCGTGCCCGCGGGGACGGCGGCCGTCCTCGCCCGCTGCGACGGGGTGCGCCCGGCCCGGGAGATCGCCGCCGAACTCCCGGACACCGACGTCCCCGCCGTCCTGGCCGACCTGGTCGCCCGCCGCTGGGTGGTCTGGCGCCTCGAACTCCCCGCCGACACCCACCCCGACCGGGCCCTGCGCGCCTGGCTGAAAACCGTGGGCGCGCCCGCACTCCGCCGGCGCGGGCTGGCGGCACTGGACCGGCTGGAACGGGGCCGCGCACGGGTGGCGGCGGCCCGCGACGTGGACACCCTCGTGGCGGCGCTGACCGGGCTCGAACACGACTTCACCGAGCTGACCGCCACCGCCGCCGTACGGGAGAAGTCCGCGTCGACCGCGCCCTGCCGCGCGCTGGTCTACTCCGACACCCGGCGGTCCGCCACCGCCCGCCTCGGCCCCGCGATGCTCGAAGCGCTGCGCCCGCTCGGGCTGTTGATGGACAGCGCCGCCTGGCTCACCGCCGAACTCGCCGCGACGGTACGGGAGGAGATCCGCCGCGTGCACGACCGGCTGGCCGCCGAGGGGCCGGTCGATCTGGCCTCCTTCTGGTTCGCCTGCCTGCCGGTGCTGCACGGCGCCGCCCGTGCCAAGGCCACGCAGTTGCAGGGCGAGTTCGCCCGGCGCTGGCAGCGGATCCTGGCGGCCCCGCCCGACGCCCGCCGGGTCACGCTGACGTCGGCCGGCATCGAGGCGGCGGTACGGGAGCGGTTTCCGGCCACCGGCGAGGCCTGGACGGCGGCCCGCTACCTCAGTCCGGACATCCTGATCGCCGCCGACGGCACGGACTCCGTGGCACGCGGCGACTTCACCCTCGTCCTCGGCGAACTCCACCTGGCCGCCAACACCTTGGGCGCGTCCCTCTTCACCCACCAGCACCCGGACGTCGACGAACTCCTGCGGCTCACCGACCGCGACCACCCCGGCCCCCGGCTGATGCCCCTGCTCCCCAAGGAGCACCGGTCCCGTCTCTCGGCGCGGGTGCGCCACACCCTCGTCCGCCCCCAGGACCGGCAGGTGGCCCTCGCCGACTTCGCCGCCGACCCCGCCCGTACGGTCCGCAGCGCCGACGCCACCGTGGAGGACCGGGCCGGCGAGCTGGTCGTCCGCCTCCCGGACGGCTCGGCCTTCCCCGCCCTCGACGTCTTCTCCCACGTCCTGACCACGCTGTCGATGGACCTCTTCCAACTGCTGCCGAGCGCGGACCACACTCCCCGCGTCACCCTCGACCGCCTGGTGGTCGCGCGCGAGACCTGGCGCCTGGCGGCCGCGGACGCGGAGTTCGCCGCCGAGAAGGACGAGGCCCGCCGCTTCGTCGGGGCCCGCCGCTGGCGCGCCCAGCTGGGCCTGCCCCGCTACGTCTTCGTCGTCTCGCCGACCGAGTCCCGGCCGTTCTACGTCGACTTCGACAGCCCCGTCTACGTCACGATCCTCGCCAAGGCCCTGCGCCGCCTGGCCCGCAAGGACCCGCGGGGAACGGCCGTGTTCACGGAAATGCTCCCGACCCCGGAACAGTCCTGGCTCACCGACGAGGAAAACCGCCGCTACACCTCGGAATTGAGATTCGTCGCCTTCGACACCAGCGCGGGATACCCCCAATAGCCGCGATCAAACAGAAGGTGAGTGCCAAATTCCCATTGATCTGGCATGAGCATGACGCTTAGCATCACGCGGCACTGTTGTTGTCTGAGAGGAGTCAAAGATGACACAAGCGGAGACGATGGAAGCGCCCTCGTACGAGTCTTTGGTCGAGGACGCGCTGCGCGAGCTCTCCGAGGCCGAGTCGGCCGAGGTCCTCGTGCCGGTCGGCAGCGGCGAAGAAGGTCCGCTGATGGCGTGGTTCGTCGCCACCTGACAACCGGCGAGCGCCATCCGACACCTGGCAAGACCCCAGGGGTTCCGGCCGCGCGCGATGCCCGCGGCCGGAACCCCCCTTGCCCGGAAGAACCGCCGACCCGACCCGAAGCCAGGGGGAGCACGCCGTGACCGTCGTCCAGCCCAGCCGCGACCTGCGGGATGGAGTCGATGCACTCCTCGACCGGTACGCCGGCCTCACCGAGCGCGACCATTGCGTCGTCGTCTTCGCCCCGGACAGCCGGGAGGCGGCCGCCTGGCTGGTCGCCGGACTCAAGCAGCGCGGCATCGCCGCCAAGGCCGTCGGCATGCGGCCACTCGTGGACTACGGATTCGCCGCCCGCCTGGAATCCGCCGTTCCGGACCCCGCCTCCTTCACCGGCCGGCTCGTCGTCTTCACGCTCGAACGCGACACGATGTCCCACTTCTCGCCGCTGCAGCACCTGATGCAGCGGTTCGGCAGCGACCGCTGCATGATCGTCCGCATCATCAGCGCGTCACGGGAATTCTTCGAGCAGGCCCTCAACCTCGGACCGGACGAACTCAGCGCCCGCAACGCCGCACTGCTGACCCGCCTGACCAAGGCCCGCAGCGTCCGGGTCACCAGCCCGGGCGGCACCGACCTGCGCATCCGGCTCGACGCCGAGCGCTACGACTGGATCAGCAACCGCGGCGTCTGGCGCCCGGGCGGCTTCACCATCCTCCCCGCCGGGGAAATCGCCACCTACCCCGCCGGGATCGACGGCCGGCTGGTGGCGGACGGGGCACTCAACTGCAACGTCATCACCCGCATCGACACCCGGCTGGCGGACCACCCGCTCACGGTCGACATCGCGGACGGGCGCGCCACCGGCTTCACAGGCGGCGACGACGACGTACGCGAACTCGTCGAACTCTGCTTCAAGCAACCGCACGGCATGCGCGTGGGCGAGCTGGGTTTCGGCACCAACAACGGCATCGACCGGTTCATCCCGGCCAACTCGCACATCAACGAGCGCCGTATCGGCGTGCACATCGGGTTCGGCCAGCACAACCAGGACCGCGCCGTGGTCGACTACGAAGAGAAGGTGCACCTCGACCTCATCACCGACGGCGCGGAACTCCACATCGACGACGACCCCGAACCCGTCGACCTGGCCGACCTCCCGCTCACCGGGGACGAACACCCCCGGCTGGTGCGTGACGAGGACATCACGGGCGACTGCTGCGGGTTCGGTTACGGCGAACTGACCGACCCCGCCGCCGCGAGCGCGATCATCTGAACATGCCCAACGCGAAAACCCTGTTGACCGGCCGGCTGGCCGGCAGCGCCATGGAACTGCGCGACTTCCGGTACCTGTGGGCCGGACAGGCGGTCAGCGCCGTCGGCGACCAGCTCTTCAACGTGGCCGTGTCCCTCCGGGTGATCGAGTGCGGCGGGGACGCGGGCGACGTCGGTCTGGTGATCGGCGCCCGGATGCTCGCCACCGTCCTGTTCGTGCTCATCGGCGGTGTCTGGGCCGATCGCGTGCCCCGGCGCCGCGCGATGATGCTCGCCGACGGCTTCCGGCTGGTGGCCATCACCGTCGTGGTCCTCGGCGCGTTCGACACCGCGACCCTCTCGCTCGCCGTGACGACCTTCCTCGTCGGCAGCGGAGAGGCGTTCTTCCGACCCGCCTACGGCGGTCTGGTGCCCTCGCTCGTGCCCGAGGACCGGCTGCTCAGCGCCAACGTCTGGCGGGGCGGCATGGAGAGCGCGGCGGCAGTCGTCGGACCCGCGCTCGGCGGCGTACTGGTGGCCACCGTCGGCACCCGGGTGGCCTTCGCCGCCAACGCGGCCACCTTCGCGATCAGCCTGCTGTGCGTCCTCGCGGTCACCGAACCGCCGATGCGGCGGCAGGTGTCCCGCTCCTCCATGGTCCAGGAGATCCGCGAAGGACTGGCGGCGGTGCGCCGCGTGCGCTGGACCGCGGCCATCCTCACCATGACCGCGGTACAGACCATGCTGGTCGTCGCGCCCCACATGGTGCTGCTGCCGGTCATCACACAGGAGAGGTTCGCCGGACCCTCCGCCTACGGCCTGGTCATCGCCATGTTCAGCCTCAGCGGCTTCATCGGCACGATCGTCGTCGGACGGATCAGGCTGAAGCACCCCGGCACCAGCGCGATGATCTTCAACGCGCTCTTCACGCTCGTGCCGCTCGTGCTGCTCACCCCGTTCTCGCTGTGGTGGGTGGTGGCCGGATACATGATCGCGGGCTTCGCGATGATGCCCTTCAACACCCTTCTGCACACCGCCCTGCAACGCCAGTTCCCGCCCTCGCTCCTCGGCCGGATCAGCTCCGTCGACTGGCTGTGCAGCCTCGCGCTGCTGCCGCTCGGCCTGGCCGTCATCGGACCGCTGGCGGACGCGGTGGGGCGCACGACCGTACTCGTCGCCGCCGCCGTCGTACAGCTCGGCGCCGCCCTGCTGGTGCTGGCCGTGCCCGGGGTGCGCGACTTCCATCAGGAAGAACACGAAGAACAGCCGGTTCTCGGAGACGTGGAGGTATGACATGGCCGTGGAGAAGCTCCTCGACGATCCGTCGAAGCTGGTGTCCATCCGGGACACCGAGCCGTACGTCAGCCGGGACATGGGCGAGCTGGACCACGTGTTCTCGACCGACCTCGCCCAGCGGCTCCTGTTCGAGCGAGGACTGCGGACCCCGTACATCAGGCTCTGGAAACACGGCAAGGACATCGGGGTCCGGCACGCGGCCAAGCCCGGTGACGACGGCTCCGACGAGCGCCGGGTGCTGTCCGGGCTCGCGGACCCCCGGTACGTCGTCGACCAGATGCGGCAGGGCGCGACCCTCGTCTACCAGGCGATGTCCACGTACTGCCCCGAGGTGGAGGCGTTCTGCTCCGAACTGTCCGAGGACCTCGGGGTGCCCGTCGCCGCCAACGCCTTCCTGACCCCGCCGCACTCCAAGGGCGCCGAGGCGCACTACGACCTCGCCAGCATCTTCATCCGCCAGCTGGCCGGCTCCAAGACCTGGCGGCTGCACGAGCCGCCGATGAAGTGGCCCCTCAAGCGCTCCAAGCCGGGCGTCACCCCGCAGACCCCGCTCCGCCTCGAAGTCACCCTGCACGCCGGCGACTGCCTCTACCTGCCCCGCGGCTTCTACCACGAGGGCACCACGGGAGCGGAGGGCTCCGTCCACATCGCCTTCTCCGACGGCGTCGAGGACACCTGGACCCAGATCCTGCACGACGTCCTCGACCTCGCCGCCGAACGCAGCCCCGCGCTGCGCGGTCGGCTGCCTCGCAAGTCCGAGGCGCTGAGCGGCGGTTCCAAGGAGATCTGGAAGGAGGTCCGGGAGGACGTCTTCCGCACCCTGGAGGGACTGAGCGACGAGCTGATCTCCGCGCTGGTGGTGCGGCGCCTCCAGGCCCGCGAACAGCAGCTCAAGAAGGCGGAGGCGGCCTCGCTCGGCACGATCCTCGCGGTGGACTCCCCGTCGGGTGACGCCTGATGGGGGCCGGGCAGGACGAGGCGGTCCGGGTCGGCATCACCCCGGCCGGCACCATGAGCCTGGTCCGCGGCCACCACCGGGAGATCCTGCGGCGCCTGGGATCCGCCCTGCCCGCCGGCACCGAGCCCGCCTGTCTGCACCCCGGCCTGGTCTGGGCGGCGACCTCCGGCGACGACGCCGACCCCGCCCACGTGGCGGAGCTGGCCGGCGCGCTGGCGGACGCCGGCCTGATGCCGCCGCTCGAACACCTCGCGCCCGGCGGGCCGGACGCGCTGCCCGACTGGTGCCGATGGGGCACCGGCCAGCTGCTCGCCGACATCCGGCAGACCCACGGCATCGGCGAGGCCGACTTCGGCGCACCGGACCTCACCGAGGGGATCGCCCACCTGGCGGCCGCCCGGGCGACCCTGCGCCGGGTCTGGCCCGAAGCCGCCCTGGAAATGGACCTGTTGATCCGGGTCATCGTGCACGTCCAGGGCGGCGCCTTCCGCTCGGCCACGCTCCGCCCGACCTTCGGCGCCATCTACCTCGGCTCCTCCAGTATCGCGAGCACCCCGGCCGCCTTCGAGGCACTCCTGCACGAGACCGGCCACCACGCGCTCTACCTGCGGAACTTCTTCGCGACCCTGGTGACCAACGGCGACCTCATGATCAGCCACCCGCTGCGCCCCGACCCGCGTCCGGTCTCCGGCGCCGTGCACGCCGCCCACGTTTTGGCCCGCATGGCCCACGGCCTCGCCCGCTGGGCGGCGGAACCCACGGCTCCGGCCGAGGTCGCCACCCGGCGCGACGACGCGCTGCGGCGCCTGCGGGGCACCATCGAGGCCCTGGAACCGGCCGCCGAGTGGACGGACGACGGCCGGCGGTACTTCGACGACCTCCTCCACTGGGAGAAGGAACTGACCACCGCCCACCAGCCCTGACCACCACCACCCACTGCCCCCGCCGCCCGGTCAGTAGGGTGAGCCCCACCGGACCGGAGCGTGGGGAGAGGGATGACCGACTCGAAGCAACACCGCGGCTGGATAGGCAAGTTGTTCGGCGGGCGCCGTGCGCGCCCACAGCGCCAGGCACCCGCCCGCCCGGCCGGTGAAGACCCCAGGGCGTGGGCCCGTCCCGAGGAACTGGTGGACCTGTCCTCCCTCCCGCCGCACGTGGCGGAGGACATGATCGCCACGGCGGCGCTGATCGACGAGGCCGACCGGGCACGCGAGCGCGGTGACCGGGAGCAGGCCGAGGAACTGCTGCGCGGCGCGGTCGGGTCGACGGTCGACCCCTACCGCCAGCTCGCCGAGGAACGGCTCGGGACACTGCTGTCCGAGAACGGCGAGGCCGAGGAGGCCATCGCCCTGTGGCTGCGCGCCGCCGAGGGACCGGACCCCGGGCTGCGCCAGGCCGTGGAGGTCTACCTGGGCTCCATCCCCTTCGCGGACCCGGGGTTCTTGGTGCACGCCGACCCGGCGACGATGCTCACCCTGCTGCCCAGGGCCTGGGGGCCCGGACGTCTCGGCGCCGCGGTGTACCAGGCCTCGGCCCACCGGCACCGGGACGCCCCCGCCGCCGTGCGCCGCCACCTGCTGGCACTCGACGCCGCCCGCTACGGGGACCTCGACCTGGCGGCACGGATCGATGCCGTACCGGTGCCGGACGAGCCGGCCGCGCGCCGGCGCGTCGAGTGGGCGAGCGGCGTCCAGCTCGGCGGCTGCCGCTGGAGCACGCTGGGTCACCCGGACGGCGTGTCGGCGGTCGCCGCGGGACCGGTCACCGTCGACGGCCGCCCGGTCGTGGTCACCGGCGGCGACGACGGCACCGTACGCCTGTGGGACCTGGCCACCGGCGAACCGGTCGGCGAACCGCTCGCCGAGCACACCGGGCGGGTCCTCGCCGTGGCGACGGCCGACCTGGACGGCCGCCCGCTGGCCGTCTCGGCCGGCACCGACAAGGCCGTACGGATCTGGGACCTGCGCACCCGACGGCTCCGGCACGCGCCCCTGACCGGCCACACCGACTGGGTCACCGGGGTGGCCACGGCGACGGTGCGCGACCGCCCGGTTGCCGTCACCTGCGGCCATGACCAGAGCGTGCGGGTCTGGGACCTGGCCACCGGGGAACCGGTCGGCGCTCCGATGGGCGAGCCGGCCGGCCCCGGCAGCGCCTACCCGCACCGGCTGGCCGCGGTCGCCACGACGGTGCTCGACCGGCGGCCGGTCGCGGTGACCGGCGACTTCGGGGGCACCGTCCGGGTCTGGGACCTCGCGAAGGGACGCCGGCTCCGGGCGCCCCTGGCCACCGGGACCGGTGCGGTGGAGGCCCTGGCCACGGTGTCGGCCGATGGCGGTCCGGTCGTGGTCGTCGGCGGCTCCGACGGCTCGGCCACCCTCTGGGACCTGGCGTCGGGTGCCCGGGTCGGCGAACGCCTCGGCGGCTCCACCACATGGCCGCAGACCGTGGCGGCGGTGACGGGCGGGGCTGGTCCGGTGGTGGTGACCGGCGACACCACCGGCATGGTGCGGCTGTGGGACCCGGCCACCGGACGGCAGAGCGCCCAGGCCTTCGCCGGCCCGCTCGGCCGCGTGCGGACACTGGCCGCGACCACAGTGGACGGGCGGCCGGTGGTGCTCATCGGCACCGGCGACGGCAGGGTCCACCGCTGGGACCCGGACACCGAACGCCCCGTGAGCGACCCGCTGCCCGGCCACGGCGACACGGTGACCTCCGTGACGACGATCGAGGCGGACGGCGGCACCCTCGTCGTCAGCTCCGGCTGGGACGGCACGGCCCGCCTGTGGGACCTGGCCACCGGCGCCGCGGCGGGCACGCCCCTCACCGGCTCCGGCGACCCGGTGTACGGGACGGCGGCCGCGGTGGTCGACGGCCGACCCCTCGTGGTCGTCGCCGGGAACGGCGGCACGGCCCGCCTCTGGGACCCCGTCGGCGGAGCGGAGCGGGGCGGGCTCGACCACGACGCCGACGTGCACGCCGTGGCGACGACGGCACTGGACGGCCGTCCGGTCGCCGTCACCGGCGGCACGGACGGCGCGGTCCGGATCTGGGACCTCGGCACCGGGGAGGACCTGCACGGGCCGCTGAGCGGACACGAGTCCGGCGTGACCGCCGTGGTCACCACGGAACTCGAAGGACGCCCGGTGGCGGTCACCGCGGACGAGGACACGGTACGGCTGTGGGACCCGGCCTCCGGCGCCCCGCTCGGCCCGCCGATCGTGCTCGCACCGTCCGCCGGGGCCGTATCCGCGGCGGAGCCGGAGGACGAGCTGCCGCCGGCCATCGAGATGCTGGCGACGGCGGTGGTCGACGGACGCCCGGTGCTGGCGGTGGGGTGCGAGGACGGCCTGGTCCACCTCCGGGACCTCACCACCCGCGCCCCGGTCGGCGAGCCCGTCCGCGCCGACGGCCTCACCGCGCTGACCACCGCCCGGATCGAGGGCCGCCCCCTGCTCCTCACCGGCGGCCACGACGGCATCGTGCGCACCTGGGACCTGACGACCCGCACCCCGAGCGGCCCCGACCTGGTGCTGCCCTTCCCGGTCGGCGCGCTCGCCGTGACCCCGACCGGCCGGCTCGTGGCCGGATTCGGCCGGGAGGTCGCGGTGTTCGGCCCCGCGGAGCCCGCGTAGCCGGGAGGGTCCTGCGGCGGGCCCGCGTCCTACGACCCTGACGGCCGCCGTCGGGCAGCGGGCGGCGGACCTCGCCCCGCCGCCCGCGGCCGGCGCCGGGGGCGGCGTCGACGAGGCCGGCGGGCGCGCAGGGGGCCGGTCAAGGGGGCCGGGTCACCGCATCGGGTGAAACGGCGCGTGTGGTCAGGCGCTCGGCAGGCCCGCCGCTTCCGCTTCCGGCTCGGTGAGGGCGGCCGTGTCCGTCAGGCCCAGGCGGAGGTGCTCCACGTGGTAGATGGCCTGGTCGATCAGTTCCGCGACGTGGTTGTCGTAGAGCGAGTACACGATGGAGCGGCCCTTGCGGGTGCCGACGACGAGACCGAGGTTGCGCAGCAGCCGCAACTGGTGGGAACAGGCGGACTGTTCCATGCCGACCTCGGCGGCCAGTTCGGTCGCGGGCAGCGGGCCCTCGCGCAGCCGGGCGAGGATGAGCAGCCGCGAAGGGGTCGCCAGGGCCTGGAGGGTGGTGGCCACCTTGGTGGCGCTCGCCGCGTCCAGACTCCTGCGCGGGACGCGTCCTGACGGCTGTGCGGCTCCATGACCCATGTGTTCATGGTACGACACCATTCATGAACGCATGAATGACTCTTCATTCATTCCTGCTACGGTGGTCGGGTCGGGACACCGTGCCGCCCACCGTGAAGGACCCATGTCGAACTCATCCACGCTCACCCGCCCGGCGCCGGACGGCACCGCGCACGAGGCGGCCGCACCCCGCCGCCGCACCCGGATCCTCGCCCTGCCCGAGGCCCGCTGGGCGACCGCCGCCCTGGTGCTGTTCCTGGTCGCGCTGCCGCTGTACCTCACCGGGGCGCCGTCATGGACCTGGGGCACGCTGTTCGCGGCCGTCTACGCGACCGGCGGCTGGGAACCGGGCTGGGCCGGGCTCCAGGCGCTGCGGGAGAAGACCCTGGACGTGGACCTGCTGATGGTGGTCGCCGCGCTCGGGGCGGCGGCGATCGGGCAGGTGCTCGACGGCGCGCTGCTCATCGTCATCTTCGCCACCTCCGGTGCGCTGGAGGCGATCGCCACCGCCCGCACCGCCGACTCCGTGCGCGGCCTGCTCGACCTCGCCCCCGCCACGGCCACCCGTGTCGCCGACGACGGCGAGGAGGAGACCGTGCCCACCGAGCGGCTCGCGGTGGGCGAGACCGTCCTGGTGCGCCCCGGCGAGCGCGTCGGCGCCGACGGCCGGGTGCTGGCGGGGGCGAGCGAGGTCGACCAGTCCACCATCACCGGCGAGCCGCTGCCGGTGCCGAAGGAAGCCGGGGACGAGGTGTTCGCCGGCACCCTCAACGGCACCGGCGCGCTGCGGGTGAAGGTCGAGCGGGACCCGTCCGACTCGGTGATCGCCCGGATCGTGGCCATGGTGGAGGAAGCCTCCGAGACCAAGGCGCCGACCCAGTTGTTCATCGAGAAGGTCGAACAGCGCTACTCCCTCGGCATGGTGGCCGCCACCCTCGCGCTCTTCCTGCTGCCCCTCGCCTTCGGAGCCGCGCTCCAGCCGACCCTGCTGCGGGCCATGACGTTCATGATCGTCGCCTCGCCGTGCGCGGTGGTACTGGCCACCATGCCGCCGCTGCTGTCCGCGATCGCCAACGCCGGCCGCCACGGCGTCCTCGTCAAGTCCGCCGTCGTCATGGAACGCCTCGGACAGGTCGACGCGGTGGCGCTGGACAAGACCGGCACCCTGACCGAGGGCACGCCGAGGACGACGGAGATCCGCCCGCTGGCCGCCTCCGGGCTGACGGAGGACGAGGTGCTGCGGCTGGCGGCGGCGGCCGAGCACCCCAGCGAACACCCGCTGGCCCGCGCACTCGTGGCCGCCGCCCGCACCCGCGGCCTGGACCTCCCCCCGGTGCGGGACTTCGACTCCGCGCCCGGTACCGGAGTGCGCGCCACCGTCGAGGGCAGGACCGTCGCGGTGGGCAGCCCCGCCCGCCTCGGCGACGCCCACCCGGGCCATCCGGCCCTGACCGTGGCCGCGGGCCTGGAGGAGGAGGGCCGCACCGCCGTGCTGGTCACCCTCGACGGCGAGCCGGTGGGCGTGCTGGGCGTTGCCGACCGGCTGCGCGCCGAGGCCGCCGCCACCGTCGCCGCCCTGGCGGAACTGACCGGCACCGCCCCGGTCCTCGTCACCGGCGACAACCCGCGCGCGGCGGCCCGGCTGGCCGGCGAGGTCGGCATCACGGACGTCCGTGCCGGGCTGCTGCCGCAGGACAAGGTGGCCGTGGTGCGGGAGCTGGAGCAGGCGGGGCGCAAGGTGCTGGTGGTCGGCGACGGCGTCAACGACGCCCCCGCGCTGGCCGCCGCCCACACCGGTATCGCCATGGGGCGCGCGGGCTCCGACCTCGCCCTGGAGACCGCCGACGCGGTCGTGGTCCGCGACGAGCTGGCGACCATCCCCGCACTCGTCCGCCTCTCCCGCCGGGCGCGCCGGCTGGTCGTGCAGAACCTGGTCGTCGCGGCGGTGTTCATCACCGGCCTGGTGATCTGGGACCTGGCCGGGAACCTGCCCCTGCCGCTGGGCGTCGCGGGCCACGAGGGTTCCACCGTCATCGTCGGCCTCAACGGCCTGCGGCTGCTCGCCGACGGCGCCTGGCGCCGTGCCCGCGGCGGGAGCCTCCGGTGAGCCGCCGGGGCCGGGGGACCGGCCGGGGCGCGGATGCGGCCGGGGGGCCCGACCGCTGCACCGTGACCGTGTGCCGCGGCTGCTGCTGCGGCACCGAGAAGCTCCCCGGCGTCGATCACGCCGCCCAACTCGGCCTGCTGCGCGAGGCGTTGTCCGGCACCGGACGGGTCCGGGTGACCGGCTGCCTCGACGCCTGCGAGCACGCCGACGTGATCGTGGTGCAGCCGTCCCCGGCCGGGCGGGCCGCCGGCGGCCGACCGGTGTGGCTCGGCCTGGTCAACGACATCGACGCCGCCGCCGACATCGCCGCGTGGGTCGCCGCCGGCGGCCCGGGCCTGGCGGACCCGCCCGGCGTGCTCGACCTGTACGAGTTCGCTCGGAACCGGTGAACCCGTACGTTCGGGTGGCGCGCATGCGGGGCCGAGCCCGGACGGGGCTCGCGCCACGCGGCCCGGTCGCCGGGCGGAAGAAGCTTGCCGATGCCCTGGAGGACCGTCACAGCTCTACGCTTGCCCTCTGATTCGCCGCACCGTCGGGAGGTTCGTTGTCCACCGCGCCGCCCCCTCCGAGTGACACTCCCGGCCCTCCGCCTGCCCGGCCGCCTCGACCGGGGGCGCGGCGGACCTCGGTGTGGCGCCGGGTGCACAACGTGTTCCGGGGACGGAGCCAAGCCGCCAAGGTCGCCATCGCGGGTGGTTTCTTCACGCTCGTGAGTACCGTGTTGGCCGGTGTGTTCGC
Source organism: Streptomyces sp. SCPE 10 (assembly GCF_051980735.1). Classification (NCBI taxonomy): domain Bacteria; kingdom Bacillati; phylum Actinomycetota; class Actinomycetes; order Kitasatosporales; family Streptomycetaceae; genus Streptomyces; species Streptomyces sp. SCPE 10. Next base: position 7,156,803 of record NZ_CP197069.1, read on the forward strand.
CGTCATCGCCGCGTTCGTTCCGGTCGTATGGAGCGACGACCGGGATGACGGACACCCCGGCTCGTCCGCGGCGGCGCCCCCGGCTGTGTCCACTGCGCGCCCTGAGCAGTCTTCGCACGTGCCGTCCGCGTCGACGTCGTCCCGGGCGCCCAGGGTCAGCATCACCTCGTGGACCGAGAGTGCTGCCACATCGTCGGCCAAGACGTACGTCTTCTCGGGCACGGTGTCGGATCTACCGGACCTTGCCGAGATCCATGTCGTCGTCCAGCTGCCTGGTACGCCGTCCGCTGCGCGTACCAGGCAGGCGAAGGGAGCGAAGTGGCTTGTCTCGCCCCAGGCGGAGATTGTCACGGACCGCGAGTGGCAGGTCACCTGGACAGTCGCCCAGCCTCCGCCGAGCGGACGCTGGGTTGCCGTGATCATCGGCTGGCCGGGTGGTGATCAGGGCCTGCCGACGGACGGCAACCCCCGCGGCGGCGAACCTTCGTGCCCGCCCGGTCCGCCCGGTTGCACCCCGGCCCAGCACCTCGCATGGGACGGGCCGGACGCCGAAGGCGTCTACGCCACCGCCACGGCGGCGCCTGCCGCCAACCGCCGAAGGCCGGTCCGGTGAGTTCGGGCGGGTCCCGCCTGCAGACCGGGTTCGGCACCGGCTCGGCGGTGATGCCGGGGTGCACATCGCGAACGTGGACCGACGGGTCCGCGAAGCCGGATGCGGTCAGACCCGGACGCCGAACATGAACGGGCCGCCGATGGTGTCCATCGACTCGTACCGCACGACCGTGCCGGTGCGCGGTGCGTGCAGGATCTGGCCGTTGCCCGCGTACAGGCCCACGTGGTGCAGGTCGTTGAAGAAGAAGACCAGATCGCCGACCTGGAGCTGGCTGCGCGTGAGACGGGTCCCGATGCCCGACTGCGCCTCGGAGGTCCGCGGTATGGAGACGCCGGCCTGCGCGTAGGCCCAGGAGGTCAGGCCCGAGCAGTCGAAGGAGGAGGGGCCGGTGGCGCCGTACACGTACGGCTTGCCTATCTGGCTCTGGGCGGCGGAGAAGGCGGCGGCGGCCCGGCCGGAGGCGGAGCCGTCGTTGCCGAGGTCCACCCGCTCGGTGGAGGAGCGGTTGGCGCGCTGCTGCTCGGCGGCGAGGTCCGCCTTCTCCTTGGCGGTCAGGGTGTTGAGGATCTTCTGCGCCTCGGCGAGCTTGCCCTGGACCTCCTTCTTCTTGTTGCCCAGCTCCGTGCGGGTGGCGGCGAGGTCCTTGAGCTTCTCGGTGGCCTCGGCGCGCTGCTGGGCGAGTTCGCGCTGTTTGGCCTGGATCTTCTTCAGGGCCTCGACCTGCTGGCCGCTCAACTGGTCCAGCGTGGACGCCTTGTCCAGGAAGTCGTCCGGGTCGGCGGACAGGAAGAGCTGCACCGAGGGATCGATGCCGCCGGAACGGTACTGCGCGGTCGCCAGTGAACCCAGGCCGTCGCGCAGCTTGTTCAGGTCCTCCTGGCCCCGCGCGACGTTGTCCTGGATCGTGGAGATCTCCTTCTGGAGCTTCTCCTGCTTCTCCTTGGCGCCGTTGTACTTCTCGGTGGCCTGCTCCGCCTGCTCGTACAGCTTGTCGACCTTCGCCTTGACCTCGTCCTTGCCGAGCTTCTCGCTCGGTGCGGCGTTGGCGGCGTTCGCGCTGAGGGCGACGGCGGCGGCGGCCGCGGTGGTCAGTACGGTGACACGGGTGCGGCTCGGCTGCTTGGGTCGACGATGGGACGCCACAGGGGCGAGCTCCTTGCTCCTTCAGCCGCCTGCCGGCACATCGGTGGGCGGGGCCCGCCGCCGTCACTCCCTCTGAGTGATCACCAACGGGGGTTGGAGCTAGACCTTAATGACTTCCTCTCGTTTAGATCAAATGTTTGCATGGAAGAGCCTGTTCGTGCGGGTCAGGCGGCCAGGACGGGCCGTGTGCCCTCCCCGCGTTCGGTGCGCAGCCGCTCCAGCATGGCGTCGGCGGCGGCGAGGGCCTCGTCCACCGTCCGGGTGCCGGTCATCACGCACAGCGTGTACGAGGTGTCCTCCAGCTCCCGGCTGGAGTGGCCGGTGGGCTGGAGGTCATGGCGGAAACGAGCTTCGGCGAAGCGGGCCAGCAACGCGCGCAGTTCCTTCTCCGCAGGCAGCAACACAGCGACATCCCTCTCTCGGTGGGCGGGCACACGGCCCCGGCCGGACCCCGCGAACGGATCCTCCGGCGCTTCGTGTGCCCCCGAACGATCACCGTATGCATCGAGAGCGGACCCCTGTGCCACCAAGGCAGGTCCCGGGCCCCGGCGCGCTACCGGGTGTACGCCGTCAGCCCACCCTGATGCCCACGATGCAGGTGTCGTCGTCGGTGTCCGACCTGCTGTACGTGAGCAGCCGGTCCAGCTGCTGGTCCAGGGTCCGGGGGGCCGAACGCGCCGTCTCCAGCAGATGGGACAGGGACTCCTCCACCGAGCGGTCCCGGCGTTCGATCAGCCCGTCGGTGTACATCAGCAGGGTGTCGCCCGCGGCCAGCCGCACCTCGGTCTCCTCGTACTCCGCCTCCGGCAGGGCACCGAGCAGCAGGCCCTTGAGCCGGGGCAGCGCCGTGGCCTCGCCGGTGCGCATCACGACCGGCGGCAGATGCCCCGCCCGCGCCCAGCGCAGCGTACGGCGCTCGGGGTCGTACAGACCGCACACGGCGGTCGCGGTGACCGCGCCCGTCAGATGGTGGGCGACGATGTTCAGCCAGGACAGCAGCTGCGCCGGACCCGCCCCGGTGACGGCCAGTCCGCGCAGCGCGTTGCGCAGCACGACCATGCTGGTGGCCGCCTCGATCCCGTGCCCGGCCACATCGCCGACGCACAGCAGCACCAGCCCCGAGGGCAGCACCACCGCGTCGTACCAGTCGCCGCCGACCAGATGCTCCGTCTCGGCCGGTCGGTAGCGCACCGCCACCTCGAGGGTCGGCACGCGCAACGGCGCCTGGGTGGGCGGCATGATGGCGTGCTGGAGCTGGAGGGTGAGCCGGTTGCGCTCGACGGCCTGCTGCTCGGTGTGGGCGAGCTGGTCGCGGGTCGCGGCGAGGGCGACCTCGGTCCAGTGCTGGGCGGAGATGTCCTGGTAGGCGCCGCGCACGCCGAACAGCTGCCCGGCGGTGTCCAGGACCGGTTCGGCGACCACGCGCATGTGCCGGGTGACACCGTCCGGCCGCCGCAGCCGGAAGGCGGCGGACGCCGGTCGGTGCTGGTGCAGCAGGGTGCGCAGGAACCGCCCGATGTGGACGGCGTCGTCCGGGTGGGAGTAGGCGGGCAGGTCCTCCAGCGGCACCGGGGAACTCGTGGGCGGGCGCCCGTAGAGGTCGAACAGCTGGCTGTTCCAGGTGATCTCGCTGGTGAGCAGGTTCTCCTCGAAGCCGCCGATCCGGCCGAGCCGCTGGGCGTGCTGGAGCAGACTGGCCAGGCGCGCCGTCTCGTCCTCGATCCGCCAGATGAGCAGCACGCTGGAGCCGTGGCGGCTGATGCTGATGTCGGCGACCGCGGACAGCGGCACCTGGTCGACCAGCGCGGTCAGCCGCATCCGGTGCGCGCGGAACGGCTCGCCGGTGGCGTAGACCCGCTCCACGCGCTGGAACAGCTCGCCGGCGCCGGCGGCCATCGGGTAGGCCTCCAGCAGCAGGGCCCCGCCGACGACGGCCCGCGACCTGCCCGCCGGGTCGAGGAAACGGCTGTTGACGTGCTGGATGCGGAAGTCGACCAGCCGCCCCTCGTCGTCGAGGTGCGGCACCAGCACCAGCGCCGGGTCGTGCAGCCCGTCCGCCAGGTCCATCAGCTCCGCCACGTCCGGCACCACCCGCGGCCCCCAACTGGTCCCGGCGGAGGGCACGAAGTCCTCCAGGGTGTGCGCGCACAGCTCGGCGAGCGTCTCCACCTGGCGCACCACCGGCCGCGGCAGCGGCTCCTCGGACCCGGGCCAGGCGATCTCCAGAACGCCGTGGATCCGGCCGCCCACACCGGCGGGTACGGCGATCCGGGCACCGTCGGGGTAGTCGCGCCGGCCGATGGTGGGCAGCCCCGACTCGGCGATGGAGGGCAGCCACTGCCCGTCGGGTTCGGTCAGCCCGCGCCGGGCCACGGTGGCCACGTCGGGCGGGACATAGCACCAACGGGCCGCCTCGGCGGGCGTGAAGCCCGCGCTGCCGGCCAGGGCGAGCGAACCGTCCGAACCGGCCGCCCAGATGGCCACCGCGACGGCGCCGAGCGGGCGCAGGGCGTGTTCGAGCAGCGAGTCGGCCATGGCCTGGGCGTCGTGGGCGGCCAGGACACCGCTCTCGGCGGCACGCAGCCGCACGGCCGGGGACTCCTCGGTCTGCCCGGACGGCGCCGCGGCCGTGGACAGGAAGGCCTCGGTCACCTCCGCGACCCGGTCCCTGGCCGCCTGGTTGATGACGTCCACCGCGAGTTCCAGCGACGTCACCTGCGCCTGCTCGGCCAGCTCGGCGAGCTGCCGGCCGGCCTGGGCCGGACCGCAGCCGAGCCGCTCGACCAGGATGCCCTTGGCCAGCTCGATCAGCGCCCGGCCCTCGGCCTCGGCCTGCGCGGTGCGCACCTCGTGGCGCAGCCGCTCCACGGTGGCGGCGAGCCTGCCGACCGGGGAGCCGGCGGGTACATCGACCGCCACGTCGTCCACCGGCGGCAGCGGTGCGGGCACACCGCTCGCCGCCTCGGTCTCGGTACCGGGCTCGGCGGATGGCTGGATGTTCACCGGACGGGTACTCCTCGGCCTGCGGACGGACGGTTGCGCGGTGCCGCTGCGGGCCTCATGCGGGCAGCCAGCGCCGGACGCAGGCGATGAGATCGCGCGTGTCCACCGGTTTCGTCACGTAGTCGCTGGCGCCGGAGGCGAGGCTCTTCTCCCGGTCGCCGTGCATCGCCTTCGCCGTCACGGCGATCACCGGCAGGTCGGCGTACTGCGGCATGCGGCGGATCTCGGCGGTGGCGGCGTACCCGTCCATCTCGGGCATCATCACGTCCATCAGGACCAGTTCCACGTCCGGGTTGTTCACCAGCGTCTCGATGCCCTTGCGGCCGTTCTCCGCGTGCAGGACGCGGAAGCCGTGCAGTTCGAGGATGCCGCTGAGCGCGAACAGGTTGCGCGCGTCGTCGTCGACGACCAGGACGGTACGACCGCGGGTCTGCTCGTCGACCAGCTCCGCCGGAGCGTGCTGCAACTCCTCGCCGCGGACGAAGGTGAGCACCTCGCCGGGTTCCTCGGCCGACAGGTGGAGGGCGATCCGCTCCCGCAGCTCGTCCAGGCTGGAGAGGTACTCCAGCGAGCCGCCCGGCTCCACCGGCGGGTACTCCGCGCGGTGGGAGCTGTGCACCAGCACGGGGACGCCGGCGAGGGCCGAGTCGCCGTGCAGCGCCGCCAGGAACCGGGCCGACTCCCCGTCCGGGGCGCCCAGTTCCACGACCACGCAGTGGCAGGGCTCGGCGGCGAGGGCACCGGCCGCCTCCTGGGCGCCGACCGCGGTGATGATGTCGACCGGGATGCCGTCGGCATGCCCGTGGTCCATGTCGCCGACGACGCTCTCGGCGACCAGGGTCAGCAGGCCGCGCGGGCGTTCCTCCACGACGAGCAGCCTGCGGGCGCGCTGCCGCTTGGCCGCGACACGCGGTGCCGACGCCTCCAGTTCCCGCGGGGGCGTGGCGGTCTCCTGTTCCTGCCCGTCCGGTTCGGCGGTGTCGCGCACGCCGTGCAGGTGTTCGTCGAAGTCCGGCCGCGCCACGGGCAGGTAGAGGGTGAAGGTGCTGCCCTTGCCCGGGGTGCTGTCGACGGTGACGGCGCCGCCGAGCAGATGGGCGATCTCCCGGGTGATGGACAGGCCGAGCCCGGTGCCGCCGTACTTGCGGCTGGTGGTGCCGTCCGCCTGCTGGAACGCGCCGAAGATGCTTTCCAGCTGCTGCTCCGGGATGCCGATGCCGGTGTCCTTCACCCGGAAGGCGACCACCGCGCCGCCGCGCACCACGTCCCGCGGCACCTCGTCGTCGGCGGCGGGCTCGACGCGCAGCTCGACCCCGCCCTGCTCGGTGAACTTCACCGCGTTGGACAGCAGGTTGCGCAGGATCTGGCGGAGCCGGGAGTCGTCGGTGAGCAGGTCGGCGGGCGCGCCGGCCGACGTGGTCACGGTGAACCCGAGGCTCTTCTGGGACGTCATCGGCCGGAAGGTGGCCTCGACGTACTCGATGAGCTGGCGCAGCGGGACCCGCTCCGGCGTCACGTCCATCTTGCCGGCCTCGACCTTGGACAGGTCGAGGATGTCGTTGATCAGCTGGAGCAGGTCCGAGCCCGCCGAGTGGATGATGCCCGCGTACTCCACCTGCTTCGGGGTGAGGTTGCGGGAGGGGTTCTGGGCGAGCAGCTGGGCCAGGATGAGCAGGCTGTTGAGCGGGGTGCGCAGCTCGTGGCTCATGTTGGCGAGGAACTCGGACTTGTACTTGGAGGCGAGCGACAACTGCTGGGCGCGCGCCTCCAGTTCCTGCCGCGCCTGCTCGATCTGGAGGTTCTTCCCCTCGATGTCGCGGTTCTGCTCGGCGAGCAGCGACGCCTTCTCCTCCAGTTCGGCGTTGGAGCGCTGCAACTCCTCCTGCCGGGCCTGCAACTCGGCCGAACGGGCCTGGAGTTCGCTGGTCAGGCGCTGCGACTCCTCCAGGAGTTCGTCGGTGCGCGCGTTGGCGACGATCGTGTTGACGTTGACGCCGATGGTGTCCACGAGCTGCTGGAGGAAGTCCCGCTGGACGGCGGTGAACCGGGTGACGGAGGCCAGCTCGATGACGCCGAGCACCTGCTCCTCGAAGAGGATGGGCAGCAGCAGCAGCGCGGTCGGCACGACCTGTCCGAGACCGGAGGAGATGGTGACGTACCCGGGCGGCAGCTCGTCCACCGCGATGGTGCGGCGGCTGCGCGCGGCCTGGCCGACCAGGGAGCGGCCGAAGGAGATCCGCTCGGGCCGGTCGTCCTCGTCGGGGCGTCCGTACGAGCCGACGAGCCGCAGCTCGGGCCCCGCGGCGCCGTCCTCGGCGAGGTAGAAGGCGCCGTACTGGGCGGACACCTGGGGCACCAGCTCGTCCATGATCAGCTCGGCCACCACGCGCAGGTCCCGGTGGCCCTGCATCAGGCCGGAGATCCGGGCCAGGTTGGTCTTGAGCCAGTCCTGTTCCTGGTTGGCCCGGGTGGTCTCGCGCAGCGACTCCACCATGGAGTTGATGTTGTCCTTGAGGTCGGCGACCTCGCCGGAGGCGTCGACGGTGATGGACCGGGTCAGGTCGCCCTCGGCGACGGCGCTGGCGACGTCGGCGATGGCACGGACCTGCCGGGTGAGGTTCCCGGCGAGTTCGTTGACGTTCTCGGTGAGCCGCTTCCAGGTGCCGGACACGCCCTCGACCTCGGCCTGGCCGCCGAGGCGGCCTTCGGTGCCGACCTCGCGGGCGACGCGGGTGACCTCGTCGGCGAAGGCGGACAGCTGGTCGACCATCGTGTTGATGGTCGTCTTCAGTTCGAGGATCTCGCCGCGGGCGTCGACGTCGATCTTCTTCGACAGGTCGCCCTTGGCCACGGCCGTGGTCACCAGCGCGATGTTGCGCACCTGGCCGGTGAGGTTGTTGGCCATGGAGTTGACGTTGTCGGTGAGGTCCTTCCAGGTGCCGGCCACGTTGGGCACATGGGCCTGGCCGCCGAGCCGGCCCTCGGTGCCGACCTCGCGCGCCACCCGGGTCACCTCGTCGGCGAACGCCGAGAGGGTGTCGACCATGGTGTTGATGACGTCGGCGAGCGCCGCGACCTCGCCCTTGGCCTCCACGGTGATCTTCTGCGAGAGATCGCCCTTGGCGACGGCGGTGGCGACCTGGGTGATGGAACGCACCTGGCCCGTGAGGTTGGAGGCCATCACGTTGACGTTGTCGGTGAGGTCCTTCCAGGTGCCGGCCACCCCCCGCACCTGCGCCTGGCCGCCGAGCCGGCCTTCGGTGCCGACCTCGCGGGCGACGCGGGTGACCTCGTCGGCGAAGGCGGACAGCTGGTCGACCATCGTGTTGATGGTGCTCTTGAGTTCCAGGATCTCGCCGCGGGCGTCGACGGTGATCTTCTGGGAGAGGTCGCCCTGCGCCACCGCCGTGGCCACCTGGGCGACGTTGCGGACCTGGGCGGTGAGGTTTCCGGCCATGAAGTTGACCGAGTCCGTCAGGTCACGCCAGGTTCCCTTGACGCCCTTGACGTCGGCCTGGCCGCCGAGGCGGCCTTCGGTGCCGACCTCGCGGGCGACGCGGGTGACCTCGTCGGCGAAGGCGGACAGCTGGTCGACCATCGTGTTGATGGTGCTCTTGAGTTCCAGGATCTCGCCGCGGGCGTCGACGGTGATCTTCTGGGAGAGGTCGCCCTGTGCCACCGCCGTCGTCACCTGGGCGACGTTGCGGACCTGGGCGGTGAGGTTTCCGGCCATGAAGTTGACCGAATCCGTAAGGTCACGCCAGACCCCCGCCACGCCCGGCACCTGCGCCTGACCGCCGAGGCGGCCCTCGGTGCCGACCTCGCGGGCGACGCGGGTGACCTCGTCGGCGAACGCGGACAGCTGGTCGACCATCGTGTTGACGGTCTCCTTCAGCTGGAGGATCTCACCGCGCGCGGGCACGTCGATCTTCTGCGACAGGTCGCCCTTGGCCACCGCGGTGGCCACCTGGGCGATGTCACGGACCTGCGTGGTGAGGTTCCCCGCCATGGCGTTGACCGAGTCGGTCAGCACGGCCCAGGTGCCCGAGACCCCTGGCACCTGCGCCTGCCCGCCGAGCGTGCCCTCGGTGCCCACCTCGCGCGCCACCCGGGTGACCTCGGAGGTGAACACGGACAACTGGTCGACCATGCCGTTGAAGACGGTGGCGATGTCGCCCATCAGCCCCGAGGAGTCGTCCGGCAGCCGGGTGCCGAAGTCTCCGTCCCGGACCGCGGTCAGCCCCGCGAGCAGTCTTCTCAGTTCCTCGTTGCCGGGGACCGCGTCGGTCGTCCCGGTCGCCTTGCCGGCCATGCGCACCCTCATTCCGCTCCCCAAGAGCCCCATGGAGGGGCCCGGAACCAGCGCCGGGCACGCGGCCTGACCCGACGATTGGTGTGCATTTCCCCAGTTCACGGATTTACCCGACGGGGAAAATACGCCGCAGGTTAACCCAGTTGCGCGGGCTCGCACAAAGTGTTGGACCGGCCACCGGCGCCCGCCGGGCCGGACGCCGGCCGGGAGCCGCCCGGCCGGACCCGCCGCACCGCGAGCCGGCCGGGGCCCCGGAGCGGCCCGTCGAGGGTCACGGCCCGTTCCGTATTGTGGCGCCCGGCACTGCCGGGCGACCGAGGGAGGGGCGCGTGCCGCTACACAAGGACGACCCGAGGTCCATCGGCGGCTACCGGCTGCTCGACCGGCTCGGGGCCGGCGGCATGGGCATGGTCTACCGGGGCCGGGCGCGTTCCGGGCGCGAGGTCGCCGTCAAGGTCGTACACGCCCGGTACGCCCAGGACCCCGTCTTCCGCGCCCGCTTCCGGCAGGAGATCGAGGCCGCCCGCCGAGTGAGCGGTGCCTTCACCGCCGCCGTGGTGGACGCCGACCCGGAGGCGGAGTCGCCCTGGATGGCCACCCAGTACGTCCCCGGCCGCTCGCTCGCCGCGCGCATCCGCGACCAGGGCCCGCTGCGCCCCGCCGAACTACGGCCGCTGGCGCTCGGCCTGGTGGAGGCGCTGCGGGACATCCACCGGGCCGGGGTGGTGCACCGCGACCTCAAGCCGGCCAACGTGCTGATGGCCGAGGACGGCCCCCGCGTCATCGACTTCGGCATCTCCCGCGCGGCCGAGAACCACCTGACGCTCACCGAGACCGGGCAGGTGATCGGCACCCCGCCCTTCATGTCCCCGGAACAGTTCACCGACGCCCGTACGGTCGGCCCGGCCTCGGACGTCTTCTCGCTCGGCGCGCTGCTGGTGTACTGCGTTACCGGGCGCGGCCCGTTCGACGCCGACAGCCCCTATCTGACCGGCTACCGGGTGGTCCACGACGAGCCGGTCCTCGACGGGGTGACCGGATCCGTGCGGGCGGTGCTGGAGCGCTGCCTGGCCAAGGAGCCCGCCGACCGGCCCGGCCCGGACGAACTGGCACGGGAGTTCGCCGCGGCCCTGCCCGAGCCGTCGCCGGACGAACCGGAGACCATGACGCTGCGGCTGCCCTCCGCGCCGCCCGGCGAACCGACCGCCGCCGGCACCCCGACCGCCGCCGGCGCCCCGACCGTCGCCGGCCGCCGCCGAGGGCGCGGGCCGTGGGCGCTGGCCGTCTGCGGCGCCCTGGCCGCGGCCGTGACCGGCTACCTCCTGCTGGGTCCGCCCGGCGACGACGGCACGGCACGGGCGAACCCGGCTGCCGCCGGGCGCTGGGCCCCGCTCCCGACCGGCTGGAAGCCCTGGCAGACGACCGTCTCCGCGGTCGCCGAGAAGGGCGTGAAGCAGGCCCCGGGCTACGAGGGGAACCGGGCACCGGCGTGCGTACCGGACGGCGGCGCCCTCTATTGCGCGGGCAGCGCGCTTCTCCCGGAACGGATCGACGCCACCACCGGGCGCACCCTGTGGCGCTCCGGCGTCGCGCCCGCCGCGATCCCGGCCGACCGCTACGTCACGAACGTCCTCGGCACGTACCACGGCGAGGTGCTGGTGGAGCTGACCGTTACCGGCGAGGGCGGCACGGGCCGGTCGCAGTCCCTCCTCGCGCTCGACGCGGCGACCGGCACGAGGCTCTGGTCCCACCCGGTGCGCATCGACAGCCCGGGCTCGGTCTACGCGGCCGGGGTGACGCTGACGCAGGAGGGCGACGGCAGCGCGGTGACCGTCCGCTCGGCACGCGACGGAACGGTGCGCCGGACGATCCCCGTGCCCGCCGGGTACGACTGCTCCCCGCTCGCCGTCGACGACCGCCCGTACGTGGAGTGCGTCACCGAGGCCGAAGGCGTGCACACCACGAGGTTCCTCGTCGTCGATCCCGCCGACGGTTCCGTGCGCACCCTCACGTCCCCCGCCCAGCAGCGGAGCTTCGTCGGGGTCCGGGACGGCCGACTGGTCTTCGTGGAAACGGACGACCGCCCGGTGGCCAACGGTCCCGACCTGATCCACACCCGGATCGTGCGCGTCGACCCGCGCACCGGCGAGCGCGCGCTCACGCCGCTTCCCGAGCGGTACCGGGGCGGGCCGCCCACCCTGGCCCACGGCACCCTGTACTTCGCCACCTCCAGCGGCCTGGTCACGGCCGTCTCGCCGGTGACGGGAGCCCGGCTGTGGGAGCGCCACACGAGCCTGGAGACACCGGGCCAGGTGTCGGTGGACCCGAGCGGGCGGACGGTGTACCTGGCGGGCGGCAGCGGCCGGGTGGCCGCCCTGGACGCGAAGCGCGGCACCCTGCTGTGGGAGTCCTCGGCCCGCGCGGAGGTGCTGGACAGCGGCCTGCTGCCCACCGTGTGGTTCAACAAGGGCGCCCTGGTCCTGGCGACCTCCGACGGCACCCTCTTCACCCTGGACCCGGCGCACCCGGGACGCGGACCCGTCCCGGCGTGACCGCGCTCCCGCCGCCCGGGACCGGCGGGCCCTGCGCCGGCCCGTACCGAAGCGCCCTCCGCGCGACGGGAGTCGAACCTTCCCCGGTGTATTGAACGATGGTTCAATCCTTGCCGTGCCGAGTGGCCCTCGGCGCGGCAGCCCCGCGAGGATACGGAGGACCGCGGTGAACCTGACGTGGATGCTGGAGGGGTCGGCCCGCAGTTGCGGCGGGAAGCCGGCCCTCGTGTCCGATCTGGGGTCGATGACGTACGCCGAGCTGCTCGCCGCCTCCAAGCGGGCCGCCGCCGTGCTGCGGGAGCGCGGGGTACGGCCGGGGGACCGTGTGGGGGTGATGACGTACAACACCCCCGCCTTCGCGGTGGCGGCGTTCGGGATCTGGCGGGCCGGGGCGGCGCTGGTGCCGGTCAACCACAAGCTGACCGCGCCCGAACTGGCGTACCTGGCGGGGCATGCCAAGCTGCGGGTCGCCGTCGTCGCCGAGGAACTCGCCGGGCGGATGCGCGAAGGCGCACCCGAGGTCGATGTGCTCACCACCGACGACACCGGCGGCGGGGAGTTCGACCGGCTGGTCGCCGGGGCGCCCGCATGGGAGGGCGTGGAGGTCGGGCCCGAGGCCGTCGCACAGGTGTTGTACACCTCGGGGACGACCGGCGCGCCCAAGGGCTGTCTGCACTCGCACCGCGGGCTGTCCGCCGTGCCCGCGTACACCACGGCCGCCGCGGGGCTGCGCCGCGAGGACCGGTTCCTGCTGGCCATGCCGATCTGGCACGCCTCGCCCCTGAACAACTGGTTCCTCTCGATGATCTACCTGGGCGGCACCGTCGTCCTGCTGAAGGAGTACCAGCCCCTCGCCTTCCTGGAGGCGGTGCGCAAATACCGGGTCACGGCCTTCTTCGGCGCCCCCATCGCCTACCTCGCCCCGCTGCGGGCCCTGCCGGCGGCGGGGGCCGACCTGTCCGGCTTCGGTCTGTCGGACGTGCGGCTGTGGGCCTACGGCGGGGCGCCGCTGGGCGCCGAGACGGTGCGGACGCTGGAGTCGGTGTACGGCCCGGACCGCTTCTGCCAGGTGTACGGGATGAGCGAGATGGGACCGGTGGGTTCGGTGCTCCACCCGCACGAGCAGCTCGCCAAGGCCGGGTCGATCGGGGCGGGCGGCATGCCGGGCGTGGACATCCGCGTGGTCGGGGAGGACGGCCTGGACGCCGGGGCCGGCGAGGTCGGGGAGCTGTGGCTGCGGTCGGGGACCCGGATGCTGGGGTACCTCGACGACCCGGAGGCGACGGAGCGCGCCTTCGCGGGCGACTGGTACCGGTCCGGGGACCTCGCGCGGGTGGACGAGGACGGCTATCTCTTCATCGTCGGCCGGATCAAGGACGTCGTCATCACCGGCGGGGAGAACGTCTACTCGCCCGAGGTGGAGGAGGCGATCCTGGGGCACCCGGCGATCCGGGACGCCGCCGTCGTCGGGCGGCCGCACCGGGACTGGGGCGAGACCGTCGTCGCCGTGGTGGAGGCCGACGCCGCGGTGACGCTGGAGGAGATGCGCGACTTCCTCTCCACCAGGCTGGCGAAGTACAAGATCCCCCGGGAGCTGGTGGTGGTCCCCTCGCTGCCGCGCACGCCCTCCGGCAAGGTGAAGAAGCACGTCCTGCGCGAACAGGTGGCCACCGGCCCATGACACGCCCGGGCGCCATGGGCCGGCCGATCGCCCGGCTGGCCCTCGCGCGTCAGTCCGCCTGCTTGCCCGCCCTGACGATCGTCCCCTGGGCCAGGGCGACGAGCTGCTCCTCGCCCTGCTCCGAGACGACGTAGACCGAGCACTGGCACACGGCCTGCCGCCGCGTGGTGACGGTCGCCTCGGCACGGGCGACGACCTGGTCGCCCACCGCGGGCCGCACGTAGTTGATCTTGTATTCGGCGGTGAGCGCATCGCCGCCGAGAGCGAGTCCGCCGGCGAAGGTCAGCGCGTTGTCGGCCAGGTAGCCGAGCACCCCTCCGTGCACGAAACCGTGCTGCTGCTGGATCTCGGGCCGGTTGACGATGCGGATCTCGGCCGAGCCGGGTCCCACCGAGGTGAGCTCGGCGCCCAGGAACATGCTGAAGGGCTGGGCCTTGAAGATGCCGTGCGCGAAATCGGCGAGATCCGTGGTCATGAGTGCCGTCCTGTGGCTCGGGGGGTGGTGGGGGTGGCCGCGTCCGGGTCGGTCAGCCGCTCGTCGATGGTCTGCTGGAACATCGCGAGCAGGCCCTCCGCCAGTCCCAGCACGTGGTGGTCGCTGCCGCCGTGCGGCAGGGTGCGCTGCACGTCCTCGGCGATGGCGAAGTCCTCCTGGTCGAAGACCGTGTCATTGGTGAACCGGAAGCGCTTGGCCAGCGCGCTCTGCCCCGCGGACCCGGTGAAGTCGGCGTCGCGGTAGAGCATTTCGTGGGTCCATATCGTGCGGTCCGGGGCCAGGGGCCAGAAGGTGTTGATGGACACGTAGTCGGGATGCAGGATGAAGAAGGTGTTGGGGAAGAGCGTGTAGTACACCGAGGCGTAGTCCAGGATGCGCCACTCCTCCTCCGGTTTCAGGGCCGTCTCGCCGATGTTGGTGCGCGCCGCGGACAGCCGGATGTGCGGCCCGTCCTCGTCGTGCGCGATCACCCCCCGCTTGAAGGCGAAGGCGAGGGTGTCCCGGTGCAGGTACGGGACGTGGTAGCCCTCGAGATACGTCTTGATCAGCAGCTTCCAGTTGGCCTCCTTGACCACCTTCGTCTTCTTGTACCGAACGAGCGAGGCCACGTCGAAGTTCACCAGGTCCTCGTGGAACGTCCCGAGGAAGCCGGGGATGTCGAGCGTCTCCCCGGGCGTGCGGCCGACCCAGATCAGTCCGCCGGACTCCGCGGCGGGCAGTTCCACCAGCCCGTAGTCGCAGGTCTTGACGCCGGGGAAGTCATGGGACCGGGTGATGCCCTTCAGGGCGCCGTCGAGCCCGTAGACCCAGCCGTGGAAGGGGCAGACGAAGTTCTGCACCGTGCCCGCCGGCTGGTCGGCGAGCCGGGCTCCGCGGTGGCGGCACTGGTTGTAGAAGGCGCGGACCCGGCCGTCCTCGCCCCGGACGACGACGTAGGGGAACCGGTCCCAGTCGCTGGTGAGGTAGGACCCCGGTGCACCGAGCGCCGAGGCGTGCCCCGCGACCAGCGGATAGTGGGAGAAGGCCGAGGCGATCTCCCGCTCCAGGAGCGCCTCGTCGGTGTACTTGGTGACCGGGATGGTGACGACCTCGTCCAGCATCTTCTCGTCACGGCGCGTCTCGCGCAGCGCGAGAAGACGCTTGATCATCGCCACTTGTTCGCTGTGCCGCATCAGGCCCCCGTCGCAGATCAAGATCTGAATACTCGTTCAAATCATGGTACGGAGGGTACCGGGGCGAGGCAACGAAAGTCCGATGACGGACCGTCAGGAAGGCGTGCCGCCGAGAGCGCGCAGACAGAAGTCGCGGATCTCGACGACCAGTTGCTCGTCCGGCACCTCCGCCTTCTGCGCGACCTCCGGCGAGAGTCTGCCGACCAGCGCCTCGGAGATGGCGCCGATGGCGGCACTGGCCGCGATCGCCGCGTTCTGCCGGGCGAACAGCCCGGCCGCGACACCGTCCCGGATGACGCCCTCGCACAGCTGGGCGTACTCCCGCCGGTACACCAGCCGCTCCCGCTCCACCACCGGCGAGACCGGTTCGAAGAGCAGGGACCATGCCAGCCGCCGTCCGCGCAGGGCGCGCCGGGTGAAGGTGTCCGCGAACGCCTTGAGCCGGGCCTCCGGATGCGCGGGCGCGGCGTCCACCGCACCGCGCACGGCGGCCAGTTCGCGCCCCGCGGCCCGCCGGAAGACCTGCGCCAGCAGCTCGTCCCTGCTGCCGAAGTACGAGTAGAGCGAGCCCGCGCTCACCCCGCACGCCTCCGCCACCGCGGCCACCTTCGCCCCGGCGAAACCCTTGCGGGCCACCAGCTCGTGCGCGGCGTGCACCAGGGCCTCCTCCTTCGTCCGGGCATGCCGCTTCGTACGTTCCGTGCGCCGATACACCATGGCGGGAGCTGGGCCTTCCGTGTTGTTGCCGGGGGCAACAGTGAACCAGGAACCGCCCGAGGGGCGCGGTGCGGACCGGCGGCAGCCGGCACCCGCGAGCGCGGCAACGACCCCGCCAGGCCGGGCGGGGGCCTCCCGTGCCGCCGCCGCGTCTCCTACGCTCGTGCGTCGGACACGCCTGGACCCGCTCCACGGCGCCGACGGCTCGAAGGGAACACATTCCGTGCGCACGTACGACAACCCCGTGATCGGCGGGTTCCATCCGGATCCCAGCGTGTGCCGGGTCGGTGACGACTACTACCTGGTGTGCTCCAGCTTCGAGTACTTCCCGGGACTGCCGCTCTTCCACAGCAAGGACCTCGTGCACTGGGAGCAGATCGGCAACGTGCTCGACCGGCCCGGGCAACTGCCGTTGCCGCTGCCGGGTTCCAAGGCGTCCGGCGGCCTCTACGCCCCCACGATCCGGCACCACGACGGCCGTTACTGGGTCATCTGCACCAACATCGACGGCGGCGGCAACTTCGTCGTCTCCTCCGAGCGGCCCGAGGGGCCGTGGAGCGACCCGGTGTGGATCGACCTGCCCGGGATCGACCCGGATCTGGCGTGGGAGGAGGACGGCACGTGCTGGTGCGCCTTCTCCGGGCCCGGAGGCGGCATCAACATGGCCAGGATCGACCCGGTCGAGGGGGCGGTGCTGGAGGGGCCCGTCGCCACGTGGTCGGGCAGCGGCCTCAAGTTCCCCGAGGCGCCGCACCTCTACCGCATCGGCGACTGGTGGTACCTGCTGATAGCGGAAGGCGGCACCGAACGCGGTCACAGCGTGTCCATCGCCCGCGGCCGCTCGCCGCGCGGCCCCTGGGAAGGGGCACCCGCCAACCCCCTGCTGTCCCACAGCGGCACCGCCCGCTCCATCCAGAACACCGGCCACGCCGATCTGGTCGAGGCCCCGGACGGGAGTTGGTGGATGCTGCTGCTCGGCGTCCGGCCCCGGGGCTTCACCCCCGACGTGCACGTGCTCGGCCGCGAGACGTACCTGACCCCCGTGGAGTGGGACGAGGACGGCTGGCCCGTCGTCGCGCCCGTCCCGGAGCGCCATCCCGCGCCGGGGGGCGCCTGGCACCCCGTGCCGGCCCTGCCCGCCCGCGACGACTTCGACGGGCCCGCCCTCGCCCCGCACTGGATCTCGCCGTTCGCCCGCCCCGAGGGCTCCTGGTCGCTCACCGAACGCCCCGGCCGGCTGGTCCTCAGGGCCACCGGCGCCACCCTCGACCGCCCCGGGTACACCTTCGTCGGGCGCCGCCAGCAGCACCACGACTGCCGGGTCACCGCCGTCGTCGATCCGGGCACGGGACGCGGCGGTCTCGGGGTGCGCCTGGACGAGGCTCACCACTACGAACTGGAGGTGGGCGACGGTGAGGTCCGCGTCGTCGCCCGGATCGGTCCGTTGCGCCAGATTTTGGCCGGCCGACCGGTCCCGGCCGGTCCGCTGACCCTCACCATCGCGATCCGGACGTCCCGCCTGGTGCCCGCTTCGCCCGAACTCACCGACGGCGGGACCACCGGCCCCGACACCATCGCCTTCCTGCTCGGCGGCCAGGACGCCAGGCCGCTCGCGGAACTGGACGGACGCTACCTGTCCACCGAGGTCGCCGGCGGCTTCACCGGCCGCGTCATCGGCATGTACGCCACCGAGGGCACGGTCGCCTTCGACTGGTTCGAGTACGTCCCGGACCCGGCACCCTCCGCCTGACGGCCGGTATCCCGCCGGGCCCCGCGCGCCGTTCGGCGTCGCCGGTCGAGCACCTGCGCCACGGCGGACCGCTCGTCCGGGCAACTGGATGATAGGGAACCGGCGGGCGGCGTCAATACCTCTCGCATGATTCGAGGGCCGCGTCAAAACATTCGCGGCCCTTTGCGGGTCCGGCCATGCCGACGTCGATCCGCGAGACGGTCCTCCACTTCGGCGTCTCCACGAACACCGGGGTGTCGAGCACGAGTTGGCGAAATATTTCGACAATCCACCCCGGACAGCGGCTCGTAAGTTTCGAGAATATTTCGAAAACAAGTCATTGACTGCCGCTCCGCGCCAAGCCCATACTCTCGTGCAATCGCAACCCGCCGTAACGAAGACGACTTCGTACGGTCACACCATCGATCTCGCACGTTCACATGAGCGTGCCCGGCGCCGGAGGCCGGGTCGCCTGTTGCCGCGGCCGACTGCCGCCCGAGCCCGGACCAGCAGCGCGTACGAGACCCCCCGGACCCCAATACAGACCGTCATGTTGCGCGAATCGACTGCACTCGTGTGTCTATGACGCCAGATCAGGGAGTTTTCAGGATGTCGAGGAAGACACGCAGCGCGACGGCTGTCGCGATCGGCTTGGGTGTCGCGCTCGCGGCCACCGGCTGCGCCGGCGGCGGCGACACCGGCAACGGCGGTGGCTCGTCCAACGGCAAGGTCACGCTCACCCTCTGGGAGAACGCCCAGCCCGGGCCGGGTGAGGAGTACTGGAAGGCCGCCGTGAAGGAGTACCACCAGCTGCACCCGAACGTCACGGTCACGATACAGGCGGTCCAGAACGAGGACTTCGACGGCAAGCTGCAGACCGCGCTCAACTCGAACTCCGCGCCGGACATCTTCCTGCAGCGCGGCGGCGGCAAGATGCAGGCGATGGTCGACGCCGGCCAGATCCAGCCGCTGAACCTCACCGCCGCCGACAAGACGAACGCGGGCGAGGCATCCGTCGCGGGCTACTCGATCGACGGCAAGGTCTACGCGATGCCGGTCGACACACAGCCCGAGGGCATCTACTACAGCAAGGACCTGTTCAAGAAGGCCGGCATCACCGCGCCGCCGACCACCATGGAAGAGCTCGAGGCCGACGTCGCGAAGCTGAAGGCGGCCGGCGTCGCGCCGATCGCGGTCGGGGCCAAGGACGCCTGGCCGGCCGCGCACTGGTACTACAACTTCGCCCTGCGCGAGTGCGGCCAGGACACCATGACGAAGGCCGGCAAGGAACTCAAGTTCACCGATCCGTGCTGGACCAAGGCCGGAGACGATCTGGCGTCCTTCGTGAAGTCCGACCCCTTCCAGAAGGGATTCCTGACCACCTCGTCCCAGCAGGGCGCCGGGTCGTCGGCGGGCATGGTCGCCAACCACAAGGCGGCCATGGAACTCATGGGCAACTGGCAGCCCGGCGTGTACTCCACGTTGACCCCGGACAAGAAGCAGCTCCCCGACCTGGGCTGGTTCCCCTTCCCCGCGGTGAACGGCGGACAGGGCGACCCGAGCGCCATCATGGGCGGCCTCGACGGGTTCTCCCTGTCCAAGAACGCACCGAAGGAGGCCTTCGGCTTCCTGGAGTTCCTGGTGACCAAGGACCAGCAACAGGCGTACGCCAAGGCGTTCTTGACGATTCCGGTGAACAAGGACGCCCAGAAGGTCGTCACCGACCCCTACAACGTCTCGGCACTTGAGGCGTTCAACAAGGCCCCCTACTCGATGATGTTCCTCGACACCATGTACGGCCAGAACGTCGGCAACGCCATGAACACCGCCGTCGTGAACCTGCTGGCCGGCAAGGGCAGTGCCGCCGACATCGCCAGGGACACCAACGCCGCTGCCGCGAAGGGCTGAGGAAACCGACGATGCGCAACACCCTGGGTGCTGACGCGGCCACGGGCCGCCGGTCGCAGGGCACGCCCGGAGGCGGGGACGCGGCCGAGCCCGCCTCCCCGTCCCCGCCGCGAGCGGCCACGCGCCGCCGCGGCCGTGCCCGGGCGCGACTGGAGATCGCGGTCCTGTCCGGGCCGGCGATCATCATGTTCCTGACGTTCGTGATCTTTCCGGTGGTGCTCGCGGCGTTCTACGGCTTCTACCGGTGGAAGGGCTACGGGGCGCCGACCGACTGGGTCGGTCTCGGCAACTACAAGCTGATCCTCACCGACCCAGCGTTCCGGCAAGTCCTGTGGCACACCTTCCTGATCCTGGCGCTCTCCCTGGTCGTCCAGGGCCCGCTGGCCGTCTTCCTCGCGCTCCTGCTCAACCAGAAGATCCGCGGCCGCTCGGTCATCCGCGTCCTGATCTTCGTGCCCTACGTCGTCTCCGAGGTCGTCGTCGGCACCGGCTGGAGCCTGATGCTCCAGACGAACGGCGCCCTCAACGACCTCCTGCAGCACATCGGGCTGGGCTCCCTGCGGGCCGACTGGCTCTCCGACCCGAAGCTGGCCATCTGGACCCTGATGGGCATCATCTCGTGGAAGTACATCGGCTTCGCGGTGATCCTGATGCTCGCGGGCCTGCAGTCGATACCCGACGAACTCTTCGAGGCCGCCCAGATCGACGGCGCCTCCTACTGGCAGATCCAGCGCCGCATCACCCTGCCGCTGCTGGGGCCGACGGTCCGCATCTGGGCCTTCCTGTCGATCATCGGCTCGCTGCAGCTGTTCGACCTCGTCTACATCATCTGGGGCCCGTACATCTCGGCCACCGCCGGCACCTCCACCATGGCGATCTACATGGTCGCCCAGGGCCGCAACGCGGGCAACTACGGCTACGGCAGCGCCATCGCGGTCGTGATGTTCCTCATCTCGCTCGTCGTCGCGCTGGTCTACCAGCGCTTCGTCCTGCGCCGAGACCTCCAGGGTGCCGTCACCGAAGGAGCCGCCTGATGAGCGCGACCACCGCCGACTGGCTGAACTCCGACGCCGACCCGAAGACGCCCCGCGGCCGGCGCGACAGGCGGGACGCGCCGCGGAAGTGGGGGAGCCCCTTCACCTACTTCGTCGCCCTGCTCTTCATCGGGGTCTGCGTCGCACCGGTGCTCTACATCGTGCTCGGCGGGTTCCGCACCAACTCGCACATCACCACCCACCCGGCCGCCCTGCCGGACCCGTGGGTCCTCGGCAACTACGAAGCCGTGCTGACGTCGAGGACGTTCTGGGGCGAATTCGCCAACTCCGTCATCGTCGCGCTCGTGAGCACCGTCGGCATCGTCGCCTTCGGACTGATGGTGAGCTTCGTGATCGCGCGTTACGACTTCAAGCTCAAGGGCGCGATGTACTCCCTGTTCGCCGCCGGCCTGATGTTCCCGATGGTCATCGCGATCACCCCGCTGTACATCATCGTCAAGAACATCGGCCTCGTCGACAACCTCTTCGGCGTCATCGTCCCGCAGATCGCGTTCGGCCTGCCGACGACCGTCATCATCCTGGTGCCGTTCCTCAAGGCGATTCCCCGCGAGATCGAGGAGGCCGCCGCGATCGACGGCACGAGCCGGCTCGGATTCTTCTTCCGCATGGTGATCCCGCTGTCGCTGCCCGGCGTGGTGACGGTCGGCATCCTCGCCTTCATCGGCAGCTGGAACAACTACGTGCTGCCCCTGTACGTCCTCAACTCGGACGCGAACTACACCCTGCCGCTCGGCGTCCAGGCGTTCTCCTCGCAGTACTCCTCGGACACCGCGAAGGTCCTCGCGTTCACCTCACTCGCCATGCTGCCCGCACTGGTCTTCTTCTCGGTCTTCGAGAAGCGGATCGTCGGCGGTCTCACCGGTGCCGTGAAGGGCTGAACCGCCCCCGGGAGCCGCACGCACCGGCTCACGCCCCGCCCCTGCCGCCCCCCGGCGGGGGCAGGCCGCCGACCGGCGGCGTCACCCATGTTCCGGCACATCCCGCACGACCCCACGGAAAGGACCCCCGCCTTGCCCCGCGCCCACATCGAGCTCGACAAGCAGGCCGTCGTCGCCCCCGTCCGCCGCCGCACCTTCGGCGCGTTCGTCGAACACCTCGGCCGCGGCGTGTACACCGGCCTCTACGAGCCGGAACACCCGAGCGCGAACGACGAAGGCTTCCGCATGGACGTCGTCGAACTGGTCAGGGAGCTGGGCAGCACGACCGTCCGCTACCCGGGGGGCAACTTCGTCTCCGGGTTCCGCTGGGAGGACTCGATCGGCCCGCGCGACAAACGCCCGGTGCGCCGCGACCTCTCCTGGCACTCGCTGGAGTCGAACCAGGTCGGTCTCGACGAGTTCGCCAGGTGGCTCAAGCTCACCGATTCCGAGCTGATGCTGAGCGTCAACGTCGCCACACGAGGCATCCTGCCTGCCCTGGACCTCCTGGAGTACGCCAACCACCCGTCCGGCACCGCGCTGTCCGACCTGCGCATCGCCAACGGCACCCCGGAACCGCACAACGTGCGCATGTGGTGCCTCGGCAACGAGATGGACGGACCGTGGCAGACCGGCTTCATGACGGCGGACGACTACGGCAAGATCGCCGCCCGCACCGCCGCCGCGATGAAGATGGCCGACAAGGACCTCGAACTCGTCGTCTGCGGCTCCTCCGGGTCCGGCATGCCGACCTTCGGCGACTGGGAGCGCACGGTGCTCGAGCACGCCTACGACCATGTCGACTACGTCTCCTGCCACGCGTACTACCAGGAGCACGACGGCGACCTCGGCTCCTTCCTCGCCTCCGCGATCGACATGGACTACTTCATCGACACCGTCGTCGCGACCGCCGACCACGTGGGGTACAAGAAACGCTCGAACAAGAAGATCAACATCTCCTTCGACGAGTGGAACGTCTGGTACCTCAAGGAGCACCAGGAGTCCGGGGACGTCAACGACGAGTGGCGCCACGCCCCTCGGCAACTCGAGGACAAGTACACGGTGGCCGATGCCGTCGTCGTCGGCAATCTGCTGATGACGCTCCTCAGGCGCAGCGACCGCGTCACCTCGGCCTCGCTCGCCCAACTCGTCAACGTGATCGCGCCGATCATGACCGAGCCCGGCGGCCCGGCCTGGCGGCAGACGACCTTCCACCCGTTCTCGATCACGAGCCGGCTCGCCTCCGGCGAGGTGATCCGCCCCGTCATCGAGGCGCCGACGTACGAGACGGCCCGCCACGGCGAGGCGTCCGTCATCGACGCCGTCGCGACCGCCGACGAGGACCGGGCGGCGGTGTTCCTCGTCAACCGCGACCTAAGGGAGGCCGCGCAGGTAACGATCGACGTGCGCGGCCTCGGCTCGTCGCGGATCGCCGAGGCGGTCACGCTCGCCGACTCCGACGTCTACGCGAAGAACACGCTCGCCGAGCAGAACCGGGTGACCCCGTCCGCGAACCCGAGCGCCACCCTCGCCGAGGGCGTGCTCACCATCGAGCTGCCACCGGTGTCGTGGACCGCGATCGCGCTGCGCTGACCGGTCACACCCGACCGGACGGCCCGGCTTTCCGCCCGGGGATGGCGTGGCGGTACGGGGCAGGACGGAGCGGATCTTGCCACGCAAGCCTCGTCCGGCGGCCCGGATGACGGGCCGCTCGCACCGTCTGATCTTGTGCCGCCGCCCCGCCCCACAGGTGCCGGATCAGTGCGGATGCGGGCACCTCGCGTCGGCGAGACGCTGGGAACACAGCCGGCCATGCGGCGCGCCGAGTGGTCCGCGCGACAGTGACCCGCCGCCGGCCAGAACCCGGCACGGCTCCATGCTGCGGTGGACCGTTGCGAGGAGAACGTGATGGATGACGCCACACTGGAAGAGATGCGGACGGCACTGCGTGGCCCGGTCATCGGACCCCAGGACTCCGCGTACACGGCGGCGCGCACGATCTACAACGCCATGATCGACCGGCGCCCCGCCGCGGTCGTGCGCTGCGCGGACGCGGCGGACGTGATGGACGCCGTGGACTTCGTGCGGGACCACGGCCTGGAGATCGCCGTGCGCGGCGGAGGCCACAGCGGTCCGGGGCTGTGCGTGGTGGACGGCGGTGTCACCGTCGACTTGTCGCCGATGCGCTGGGTGCGCGTGGACCCCAAGTCCCGCACAGCCCACGTCGGCGGTGGCGCCCGGCTCGGCGACCTGGACCATGCCGGTCACGCGTTCGGCCTCGCCACGCCCGCCGGAATCCAGTCCACCACGGGCGTCGGCGGCCTCACCCTGGGCGGCGGGCACGGTCACCTCACCCGCAGGTACGGACTGACCATCGACAACCTGTTGGCCGCCGACGTGGTGCTGGCCGACGGCTCGTTCGTCACCGCGAGCGAGGAGGAGCACCCGGACCTCTTCTGGGCACTGCGCGGTGGCGGGGGCAACTTCGGTGCGGTCACCGCGTTCACCTTCCGGCTCCACCCGGTCGACGTCGTCGTGCTGGGCATCACCCTGTGGCCCGTGGACCGCACCCGGGAGGTACTGCGGTGGTACCGCGACTTCCTGCCCCAGGCGCCCGAGGACCTCAACGGTTTCTTCGCCGCGCTCGCAGTACCGCCGAGTCAGCCGTTCCCCGGGGAGATCCACGGCCGCAAGATGTGCGGTGTCGTGTACTGCTGGACCGGTGACCCGGAGCGCGGGGCGGACGCGCTCGCATCCGTCGGCGCGCCTTTCGGGCCGGCCTTCCACCTCACCGCGCCCATGCCGTACCCCGCTGTGCAGGGCATGTTCGACGACCTGCTGGCTCCGGGCCTGCAGTGGTACTGGCGCGGAGCGTTCTTCGACCGGATCAGCGACGAGGCCATCGAGGTGCACGCCGACTTCGCCGAGGCACTGCCCACCGGCCTGTCGACCATGCACCTCTACCCGATCGACGGGGCCGCCCACCACGTGGAGCCGGACGACACGGCATGGGCCTACCGCGACGCCACCTGGTCGGGCGTCATCGCCGGCATCGACCCGGACCCCGCCAACGCCGAGACGATCAAGGAGTGGAGCGTCGCCTACTCCGACGCCCTGCGCCCCCACTCGATGGGCGGCGCGTATGTCAACTTCATGGGGTCCGGCGAAGGGCAGGACCGGGTCAGGGCCACCTACCGCGACCATTACGACCGGCTCGCGGAGGTGAAGCGAACCTACGACCCGGACAACTTCTTCCACGCGAACCAGAACGTCTGTCCGGCCGCGACCTGACTCCGCTGTCGAGGGGACGACCACCTCTCCGGGCGCTGCGATCAGCGCTGCGGTCCGCCTGCCCGCGCCGCCGCCCGTCAGGTGCCGTGATCTTCCCCTGCGTCATGACGTTGTTGACGCTCATGCGACGGGTGCGGGTCTGTGCGTTCCGGTGGCGCCTCGGGCGAGTGCCTGTTCTGCCTTTGCGAGTCTGCGGATCGCCTGGGCCAGTTGACGCGGAGGGAGCGTGTAGGGCAGTCGGATGTTGCGTTCGAACGCGCCGCCGATCCCGAATCGTGGTCCGGCGGCGATGGTCACTCCGTGATCGGGTGCGATCGCCGCCAGCCGTGAGCTGATGGGTTCGGGGAAGGTTGCCCAGAGCGTGACGCCGCCGGGTGGTAGGGGGGCGTGGACGTCGGGCAGGTGCTCGCCGAGTGCCTGACGCAGTGCGTCGCGTTGCGATCGCAGGTGCCGGAGTGTGCTCGGGCGCCTGGTCTGGTGTTCGTTCAGGAGGACGGCGGTGGCGAGCTGTTCGAGGACAGGGGTGCCGAGATCCGTGGCGAGGCGGGTCTGCTGGACGCGTTCCAGGAGAGACGGCGTTGCGCGAATCCAGCCGATGCGCAGGCCGCCCCAGATGCTCTTGGAGACCGAGCCGATGCTTATGGCGGTCGGCATGTGCAACGCGAAGGGTTCCGGGCTTGCTCCGTCCAGGGCCAGGTCGGTCATGGTTTCGTCGATGACCGTGGGGCACGCGAGTCTGAGCGCTTGACGGACGCTCGTGGGCATGCACAGCCCTGTCGGATTGTGGAAGTCGGGTATCAGGTAGGCCAGACTCGCGGTTCGGGCCGCCGCGTGGAGTTGTGCGGTGTCCCAGCCCGAAGGGGCCACGGCGACGGCCAGGGGCCGAGCGCGCACCTCGGTGAATGTCCTGATCGCGTGCGGATAGGTCGGATGGTCGATCAGGACCCTGTCGCGCGGCGACAGCAGGGTGCGCGCCAGAAGGGCCAGCGCGTGTTGTGCGCCGTTGGTGATCAGGATGTGATCGGGCGGCGTGGGCAGTGCGCGTCGTTGATACCAGTTGGCCACCGCTTCGCGCAGCTCGGTGGTGCCGTACCGGTCGTAGCCGTGCCTCTCGAAGTACCGTGGCAGCTGTTCGAGCGCCGTCGCGAACGCGGCGTGGAGGATTTCGACGGGTGCCGGTGGCGCGGCGAAGGACAAGTCGATGGTCGCCGAGCTCGTGCTGGACCGGTGTTCGGGCGGCGGGTCGTCGGGGAGCCGCACGGTCGCCCTGGCGCGCGCCCGTGTGGCGAGATATCCGTGATCGACCAGAGTGCGGTACGCGGCGCTGACGGTGGTTCTGCTGGTGGAGAGCGCGGTAGCCAGGTCACGTTCGCTCGGCAGGGTCGAGCCGAGGGAGAGACGCCCGTCCAGGACCAGCAATCGCAGTCTGTCGGAGAGGCGTTGATGCGCCGGCCCGGGCCCCTCCTGCCAGGTCCCCAGCATGCGCGCTACCGCGTGCGAAGTGACTTTCACCCAGCCAGCCTAACCAATCTGGCTATGGAACCCAGGTCCAGATGCCGCGGAGGCTTGCCCCATGGCACCTCCTGTTTCCGCTGCACACGTCTCCGACCCGGTCCGCCACGAACAGCGGCCCGTGATGATCCGGATGAACGCTTTCGCTCAAGTCCGAGCGGGCCGAAAGGCGCGTCGTATACCCCAGCTCCTGGTCGGGTTGGTGGGGTACGGGGCCGCCGTCATGATGCTGGTCGAAGCCGGGCTGGGGCCGGCCAGCTGGAGCGTGCTCACGGAGGGCACGGCCAAGTCCCTTGGTATCTCCTTCGGTTGGGCGAACAACCTGATCTCCCTGCTTGTGCTTCTCGCATGGATTCCGCTGCGAGAACTGCCCGGCCTCGGCACACTCCTCAATGTCGCCATCATCGGCTTCGCCGCGGATGCCACCGCCACCGTGCTCCCCCGCCCCCAGGGGACACTTGCCGACATCGGATACCTGGCACTCGGCCTCCTCGCGCTGGCCTTCTTCGACGCGCTCTACCTCGGTGCGCAGTTTGGTGCGGGCCCCCGCGACGGCATCATGACCGGACTTGTCCGGCTCACCCGACTGCCCATCGCGGCGGTGCGAACCGGCATCGAAACAGTCGTCACCGGAGTCGGCTGGCTTCTGGGTGGAACTGTCGGGGTGGGAACCGTGCTCATCGCACTGTGCATGGGGCCCCTCGTCGGCTACTTCCTGCCACACGTCGCAGTGCGCCTCCCCGTCATCGCCGCCGAGGAACGGCACACCCGATGAACGCGAGTGCGCCGTCGCTCCACCCGAACGCCCCGCCTCCACCGCTCGGAGGATCCCGGCGGGACCAGCCAGTGGAATCACCGGTTCTCTTCGATCACGGGGCCGCGCCCTGGAGTTCGTCTGTCAGCGCGTACGGCCCGGGCCCGCAGTGCCAGGTCGGCTCGGCTCTCGTCGCCGGTCATCGCCGGCTGGGGCGGGGATGGCGTTGTCGATGAGGACGGCGGCGATGGCGGCGGCGGTGGGGAAGGTGTCGGCGTCGAGGACCCGGGTGCGGGCCGCGGCGCCGTCGAGGAGCAGCGCGAGTTGCTCGCCGAGTTGTTCGGGGTCGGCGGCCCCGGCCTCGCGGGCGGTGTCGGCGAGCCGCGCGGCGACGGCCTGGTGGATCGTCTTCCCGGCGGCCGACGAGAACGGGGCGGTGCTGCGAGCGGCAAAGCCGCTCGCAGCACCGTGGAGCAGTTCGGGCCGGTCGGTGTGATGTCAGTAGCCGACCGCGACCTCCATCCACTGGGGGTTCTGCACCGTGGTGTAGGCGGCCTGGCCGGCCACATCGTCGTAGGGGAAGCCGTAGGCGAGGTGGTTGATCGCGTGGTCGTGCCAGTACTTGGCGTACCAGTTGGCCGGGTCCGCGGAATAGAACCTGGACGGGTCCTGCTGCTCGGCCGTCGGCAGGTCGGCCGTGTGCCGGTTCAGTGCCGCGCACAGGCTGGCATTGGCCGCGAGCGAACCGGCGCATCCGAAGATGTTAGAGGTGGACTCGCTGACGCCGACCGAACTCGCGTACGACGTGAAGTAGTTGGCGTTCGCGCCACCGGCGCGGAAGCTCGGATCGCTTCCCGGGGCGATGATCCGGTACGGCGCCTGGGTCTGGGCCAGCACCTTGAACTGCTGCGGGACGGAGCTCTGGAAGTTCTGGAAGACCTGGTCGCGGCTCATGGTGAACAGGTCCTGGGAGTCACCCAGTTGGACATCCTGCCCGCTGTGTGAGTGCAGCCGGATGGCCAAGGGCAGTCCCCAGGCGTCCACGCGGGTCGTGTTGCCGCTGAAGGACGCCGATCCCGTGGTGAACTCGATGAAGTCGTAGTACTGGCTGTTCGGGGAGCCGACATAGAAGTACATACGCTGGGCAGGGGCCGCGATGACGTCGACGTAGGGCTGCTCGGCGATCGAGTGGACCTGACCGTTGTAGCTCCAGTAGACCTGGCTGTCCGGGTAGGCGCCATTGGTGCGGTTGAGCACCTTCACCGTCATGACGGCCGATGATGCCGGGATGTCGTCGGTCGTGCCCCAGAAGCTGTCGGGCGGCGTGGTTCCGCCGCCCCCGGAGCCGCCGTAGACCTGGAACTCGTACAGCGAGTAGCCGTATGGCGTGGCACGCTGCGTGCCGTACAGGCGCACGTACCGACCGGAAGCGGTCACGTTCAGGTTCTGTACACCGCCCGTGCCCGTACTGGTCGAGTAGACGGTCGTCCAGGGGCCGGACGCGCTCGTGGCCGTCTGGATCTCGAAGGCCTTGGCGTAAGCGGCCTCCCATTTGAGGGTGACCTGCGTGATGGGCTGTTCGGAGCCAAGGTCCACTTGGATCCACTGGGGGTCGCTGAACGCGCTGGACCAGCGGGTCTGGTCGTTGCCGTCCACCGCCTGGGAGGCGGGGAAGGCTGTGCTCTCGGTGGAGGAGGCGGTGGCCGGCCTGCCCTGGGAGAGCAGCGTTCCAGCTGCTCGGGCGGGGGAGGGTGAGGCGGTGTTGACGGCTATGGCGGCGATCAGCGCCAGGAGGACGCCGAGGATGGTCTGAGTGCGACGCCTCGTGCTCCGTGGCATGCGGGACGGTATGACGGTGTGTGACACGGTCGTACTCCTCTTACGGGTGGGGCCGTGACGGAGACGAGCACTTGCTGGCGAGTGATGTTTGCAAGCACCCGCGCCTGAGTCAATGGTCTGTACTTAAGAAGCCGATTGGGCCGCGGCGCGGTTCGGAAGTCGAACGGTCACCGGGGCCGTCCGTCGCGTTGAAGCGGAGCGGGACGAGCGGGATCGCGGCCCGCGCCGTGCGGGGACCGCATACGCCTGACGAGCACCAGGACGGGGTGCCACCATCGGCCGATGGAGTATTTCACCCTGACGGCCAAGTCAACGGCCGGTGATTCGACGGCTGTTGAAGCGGCCCTCCGCCAAGCCTGGAACGCGTGCGCCGAGACGGCCTGCCCCAAGTGCGGGGTCACAGCCGGGCAGTACTGCCGAGACCGCACCCGCGGCAGCTGGTATGTGACTCGCTTTCACCGGCCCCGGCAGGACGCGGCAGGCGTCCCGCGGATTCTCCCGCCGGTGGGGATCAACGGGCTCAGCTGGGCCAAGGGCAAGGGTGGATTCCTGTGGGACGGCCGGCGAATCCCGACGGTCTGACCACGGAGGGGCCCACTCGTACCGCGGGTGCCCAGGACCTTGTGGCAGCCGCGGTGCGGGCGGCCGGCCGGGCACTGCTGTGTTCGCTGCACTGGGTGCTGCTACGGGTGCTCCCAGGCTGCCGTATTGCATCTAATGCAACATACGGTTCGCACCGTCAAGGCCGGTAATGGCAGGTGGTGAAGAGGCTAGCCAGCTTCAGTTCATCGATGCCGCTGACGCTCTGGCCAGGCCCGCGTAACCAACCCAACGTTGTTGCGTGAAATGCAACGTGAGTCGAGTCGTTGATTTGCCAGGGGCCGCGCATTTGGTCCTCGCCGGTGGGGTCGTGCACTTGGACCCCGAGCCCGCCGTCTTCGACGCAATGTTGGAAGGATGGGCCCGTCAGCAGCGCACGCGGTTCCTCGACTGGGAGTCGACCATTCGCCCCAGGGTCTCCCTGGTCAAGCGGCTCGCTCGGTTCACGAACCAGTACCCCTGGCAGTGGGAGCCCGCGGAAGTGGAGGCGTTCTTCGACTACCTCCGAACTCGGCGTCCGGGGAAGCCGCTCGCTGTGTCGACGGCTCGGAACTACCAGAACGATCTTCGACTGTTTCTCGACTACGTCACCGATGCCCGTTACGGCTGGCCGACGACATGCAGTGAGCGCTTCGACCGGGCTCCGGTTCAGTTGCTGCACGAGTGGAACACCGTCACCCATACCAGTGAGTACGAGTGTGCCGCCGAACGGCGCCCACTCACCTACGACGAGGTCCAGGCGCTTTTCGACGCTGCTGACGGCCGTGTGGAGGCCATTCGCAAGCGGCGGCGCAAGGGTTCCCTCGCCGCCCTGCGTGACGCCATGGTCCTCAAGGCTGTCTACGCGTACGGACTACGACGGCAGGAAGCAGGATCTCCCTGGCATCGTCCGCACCGTCGGGGCCCTGGTGCTGCTCTTCGGATTTCCCTACACGCAGCTCCTCGGCCTCACCACCCACGACGTGATCATCGGCGGCGACGTTGTGGAACTCAGTATTGATGGGCACAGCCTGCGTTTGCCGCCCAGAGTCGATCAACTGCTGCTCGAGCAGCGGAAAGTAAGCGCGGAGCGCTGGACTATCAACCAGACAGCCAGCAGAACACCGTGGCTCTTCCCCGGCCGGGAACCCGCACGACCCATCCGGTCCGAATACCTCGGCCTACTGCTACGACGTCACGGCTTCGAAGGCCTCGCCAGCCGCAACAGCGCCCGTCTTGCCCTGGCCTACGACCTGCCGGCATCCGTCCTCGCCGACCTCACCGGCACAAGCATCAGCAACGCCACACGGTGGACCGGATACGCCAGACGCGACTGGCTCGACTACATCGCGTCCCGCACGCAGACCTGACTGCTCCCCGGTCGACGGCCATGGATCAGAGAGACCATCACGAGCTGGGGGCGGTCATAGCACCTCTGCGCATTCGTCGACGAATGCGCAGAGCCGACGAATGAGGCTCAAGAAGAAGGGGGTGGGGTCCGAGTCGCCCTTCATGTGAGTTGCATCCTGGAGCCACCGCTGCCACGGGCCCCCCGGTTCTCGGAAGCGGTCGGCTTGACCACCTCCAAGGTTCAGGTCGATGAACTGGAGAGCGCCCATGACGACGGCCTGGTCGTACGCGAGGTCAGGGCGGCAGAGGTAGCGATCCAGGTAGGCGGCGAGCAGATCAGCGTCGCGCGCCGTTCCGAAACTGGCCAGGACCACGCAATAGGCCAGCCCAACGCAGCAGACCTCGCTGGCCAGCAGGAGTGCCCCGAGGTGCTCACGGAACTCGGTCCGGCGGGAGACAGCTACGAGCCAAGCCGCAGTTCTCCGCTCACGCCAGCCGCCCTCAAGAAGCTTGGCGACCTCATCTGCGGTGATGAGTCCCGCGTCCTCACGAAGGTCTCGCATAAATCGGTCACACTCAGGACTTTGCATGCGCAGCAAGCCACCGCCGAGCTTCAGGTAGCGTCGCTCGGGCGTGACATAACGACGAACCAATGCCAGCAACTCAGCATCGTCGTGAGGATGGCGTATCACACTGGCGATCTTGCCTTGCCGCCTCGGAACAGAGCCAGTCCTCCCTTGCCCCGATGTGAATGAGTACGGCAGTTGGCACCAGTGCTGAAGTATGCGCTCAGACCCAAGGCCCGTAGGTCAGCCGCCGTAAAGGCCCCACTCGTCGAGACCCCCGTAGATGTGCGCCTCGAGGCATTGCGGGGCGTCAAGGCCTACGGCCTCACCCCGGTACACGGCGATGAGGGAGTCCTTGCCCCGCCACCAAGAGTCGGTCAAACCCTGCACTTCGGGTACCGGCTCGAATGCGCCGAGATCCAGTGCGTCGACGGCCTTGCGCTTGACCCTTGTGACGGTCGTGGCCCAGCGGCGGGCATGAGCGGCGAGCGCCAGGGATTCCACCCATCCGTCAGTGTTGGCATGCAGGGGCGTCCACTGGTAGGCGTCGATGCCGAACGCACCGTCGGCGCCGATCGCGAAGCTGTAGGCCATGGAAACCCGGCAGCCCCCTGCCGGGAACGACCAGCCTTCTGCGGGAATCTCCTCGGGGCAGTCGGCGTCCAGGACGCGCGGACCGCCCTCGTAGAACGGGGCCGGCGGCAAGGCGAGGCCGCCCCAGCGGTCCTGGAAGGCAGCAGCCCGCTCGATCTCCGCAGCGGGGATCCCGTGCTCGATCCACGCGTCGCGGTGTCGCCGGATGTCCGGCCGGCGAACACGTATGCCCTCCGTCTCGATAAACCGCTGGGCCCTGCGGCTCAGGCCGGCAGGTGCGACCGGGACGGACGATACGCGCTGGTCAGCCATTACCGCTGCTCGCCGTCACCGGCGTGGAGCACGGCCGACGCAATCTCCCGCACGCGCTCCGGGCTGATCCCGGTGCGCTGCTCGACGGCGAGAGGGTGGTCGGTGGGCTCCAACTCCACGAAGGGACGCTCACCGACCGGACGGGTATGGACGCGCGTCTTCAGGTTGAGCGTCGTCGCCGGGTATACTGGAAGATCGGTGGTGAGCCAGCCGAAGTACGGCTTCTCAGCCTCGCGGCCGGGCCTGTCCCACAGATCCGAGGCTCGGGAGAAACTCTCTCGGCTGAGCGAGACCCAGACGCCCCAGGAGAACACCTCGGCACTGCCGATGACCGGTATCTCGATCAGGCCCTTCACGAAGTAGTGCTGCCCGCGAACCACGCACTGGTCCGCAGAGAGCAAGCAGTCCTCGGCGTCGGCGAAGGCCGGCTCCCACACGGCGGGGGCCTCGGCCGTGTAGTTCATCGGCAGCTCAGGGTGGTGGGCTCCACAGCACGCGCAGGTGAACCCCAAATCACTGGTCATGGGCCCGGAGCCTAGCGACGGACTCCAGCCGGACCCGAAGGGGGCTTACTCGGCCACCGCTCTGCGCGGCCAACTACCACGCTCAGTCACAGCTGGCTCCCCCGCCGACAGGCGATGGCGCGTGGCTCTCTTGGCGCCGGAATACAGCAGCTACGGAACAAGTGCACTCCGCCAACAGGGGTGCCGGGGGGCGATCACATGCGAAGGCCGGCCCTACGCACGGTGGGTCTGGTCACCCAGGCTTGGCCGGAGCTAAACGGACGGGGCGGAACTCTCCGGCGGCCAGTGGCGGAAATGAGCGCTCGGCCGCGTGTTCATGCGGGACCGGCCGCTTCAGAGGGATCTGGACGAACCGGCCGCCGCCCTTTACGCCGAGGCGGAACACGCCCTTTTCCAGCGTCATGACAATGAGGTCGGCCATTCCCGCCGTGGAGAAACGGTGGGAAACCAGCAGGGTGGTCCCGCCGTCGGCCGCCGACCTTTCGGCCTGCGCGGCGTCACACTGCTGCGGCGCGGTGGTCTCTACGCGGAGCTGTACACGCTTCAGGCCCGCAACTACCGGTGAATGTGGCCGGAACGGAGCCCTGGCGTGTCCGGGAAGAACATGGTCTGATTTCCAGGTGTTTGAAGAAGAGATACTCATCAAGCGTCTCCTTGACGCGGGATACGCAGTCAGAGAGGTGAAGAAAGCCAGCGGCGGAGTGATCGCAATTTCCGGTCTGGTAACCCTCGCGGACGATTCCCCGGTATTCGCGAAAACGCTTCTCGGGCCGGATCGGGACATTTTCACCGTCGAAGCCGCCGGCCTGGCAGAGCTTCGTGAAACCGGCGGGGCGATCACGCCGGAGGTGCTGTGCGCCTCACCCCGGCTGCTCGTGCTGGAGAAGATGCAGCCACGTCGCGACGACGAGCGCTTCTGGGAGCAACTCGCACACACGGTCGCCGCCCTGCACACCTCCACCACCGCCGAACGGTTCGGCTGGCACCGTCCGGGCTGGCTGGGCCGGCTGCGCCAGGACAACACCTGGGACAGCGACGGCCACGCGTTCCTCGCGGAGCGGCGCATCCTGCGCTGGCTGTCGGAACCCCTGGTCGAGGCGGCCTTCGACGCCGCGGAGCGGCAGGCCCTGGAGCGGCTCTGCGCGGCCCTGCCCGAGCTGGTGCCGGACCGGCCCCCGTGCCTGACCCACGGCGATCTATGGCAGGAGAACATCGTCGCCACCGCCGACGGCGCGCCCGTGCTCATCGACCCCGCTGTGTCCTACAACTGGCCGGAAATCGACCTCAGCATGCTGTGGTGCTCCCCGCGCCCGCCCGCCTCGGACCGCTTCTTCGCCGTGTACGAGGAGATCACCGGGATCGACGACGGCTGGCGGGGCCGGATGGACCTCTTCCATCTCCGGGAACTCCTGAGCGTCATCGCCCATGACGACGACGACTGGGGAGCCGCGGAGACCGTACGGAGGATCATCGCCCCGTTCCGGCGGGACGGCGGCCCGGCGCGGATATGACCGGCGTGCCACCGTCGGACCCTCTGCTCGGGGAGCCCGCGGGCACCGGGCTCGCCTACTCAGGGCCGCCTCGGCGGTACGCCGTTTCTCCCGGCGGGCGGCATCATACGCGCGGAACCGGCTGCGCGAAGCGGGCCCGTGCTCTCCCACCCGGGGTAGTCCGCGTAGTCGAGGGAGCAGCGCGCGAAGCGGCACCCGGAGTCGCCCACGTCGGTCCTGTCGCCGTTCTCCTCGAGATGATCGAGGAAGCGCTGCGACTGCGACTCCCCGACGATCGAGCGGTGCAGCAAATGTTACTCGGCCCGCGCCTTCGCAGACGGTGCGCGCTGTCCTCGAAGGCCTCAGCTTCGGCTGACGGCGCGGTGAACGGGAACCCTCTGTCGTGGCCGCTCCCTGGTGTCGACAGCGGCTGCCTCGTCGGTGAATTTCCCAGGCCACACGCCTGGCTCGGGCCGAACCCCGCAAGGCGAGTCCTGCATACGGCCAGAGAGCCACATGATTGAGAATTCATCAGATTTGGTGCCCGCTAATCGTCCATATGAGGGGGGACTGTGGCGGAGCAGCGAGCACGACTGGTCGAGGTGAACTTGGACTGGTTCATCTGGACGGCCCGGAGCACGGAAAGCCCGTTCCAGGGGCCGGGCCTGGCAGCTTCGGTGACGCGCTGACCCTCCACGCCCTGGCCCTCGACGAGGTGCTGGCCCAACGGGAGGAGACCCGCTCGGCCGCACCGGACCCGCTGCGCGCCGTCCTCGGCCACGAGCAGCGCTACTGGCGCAGGATCAGTCGCGAGCACGGACTGGCACTGGCCTTGGACGACGTTCGTCTGCGCCAGACGCTGCTGGTGCCCACCCTGTTCGCTGCTGCGGATGGCGAACAAGCGGCGAACGCGCTCCAGGCACTTGGCGAGCTGTCGACGGCCCAGGGCTCGGAGGCCCGCCCTGCCGCACAACTGCTCCGCCAGCTCTACCCGCACCCAGATTTGTACTGGGCCCCGATGCAGCCCGACCGGCTGGGCGAGGCGCTGGCCCTCGACGTGGTCACCGAGGCCGGCACTGCGGACGCGGCCGCCCGGCTGCTGGTCGCCGTGCTGTCGCAGTGTGACGCCGAGCAGGCCGAGCAAGCCATGGTGGTACTGGGCCGCGCCGCCAACCCCTTCCTCTCCGGTCCGACAATGACGGAACGGACCCAGCTGCTGGCGGCCGCGCTGCCCGCCCTGGTGCGGCAGCAGCCCCGCTGGTTCGCCATCGCCGCAGCGGCGAGCCTGACTTGGCAACCTGACGAGGTGAGGGCCGCAGTGGTCTCTGTGGTCCAGCGGGCAGATACGGATCTGTTGGATGCAATGCACGTCCGGCTGTCCACGGCCGGGGGCGCCGACCAGGAATTCAAGCTACTGGTGACGCAGCAACTGGTGAGCCGGCTGGAGGCCGCATTGCCGCGTCGCGGCTGGGTCCGGTCGCATCCGGAGGAGGCGATCCGGCTGGCCCGGGCCCTCAGTGACCTGGCGATCCACTTGGAGATCGTCGGGGAGCCCGAGCAGGCGGCCAAGGCCACTGAGCGAAGAGCGGACCTGGCTCGCAAGATGGCCGGCACCGACCCCGCCCGCTACCAGGTGGGATACGCCGGATGCCTCGATGACCTGGCAATGCGACTGTACAGCCTGGGCCGGCTCGAACCGGCGCTGCGGATGTGCGAATCGGCCGCCCGCGAGTGGGAGGCAGTCGTCCGCAGAGAGGCCCAGTACGCCCCCCAACTCGTCGACGCGTGGTTGGGCGTCGGGAAGTTGTACGTGGAGACGGACCGTAGACGCCGCGGGTTGCCCGTACTCCAACAGGCCGCTGGTCTCGCCATCGAGCTCGCCAAGAGCGACAAGTTGACTCATGGACGTCAACTCGCCCGCTGCCTCTACCTATTCAGCGTCACACTGAGCCGGGAGCACATGCACTCGGCCGCGGTGGAACAGGCCGAACTCTGCATGACGGCGGCGGGTTGGTACGAGCTTGAGTCGCTGAAGGAACTGTCGACGACAGCCGACTACATGGAGAACTACTCGCGCACCCTCGCCGCCGTCGGTCGGACGAACGAAGCGATCGAGTGGAAGCAGAAGTGCGCGCAGACCCGCCGGCAGGTGGTGGGCGAGATCGTCAAGCCCTTCCTCCCCTTCCAGTTCATCGTGCCCGGTGAACTGCCGGCCGCGCTGGAGTCCCTGGTCATCACTCTGTACGGCCTGGCCCACTTGTTGAGACGGGCACAGCGTGGCGAAGAGGCCGAGGAGATCGCGGCGGAGGCGTCCCGAGCACACGTCAGGTTGGCCGATACCCCCGGTTTCGAGGGCGGCAACCGGGCCTTACTGGAGTTGTCCGAGGAATGGATCTACCGGATCGCTTCCTCGGACGGGTTCTTTCGGGATGAGCACTAAGAAATCCTGTCGAAATACCTTCAGGCGATAGCGACTGGCGAGCAGCAGTTCATCGAGAGTGTCGCGACGGTGCGGCGAGGGCCGGGCGCGCAGGTTCGTGGATGAGCCCTGGCCGGGATCGGCTGGGTGACCGTTGAGGTGAACGGCGTCGTCCTGTGCGAGACATGCCGTGGTGTCACTTGTCCACACGTCGCTCGTCGTAGTGACAGCGGGCGGCTTCGACCGCGTCGAGGTGATCGACGGCCCATTCCAGCATGGCGTGCACAGGGGGCCGAAGGGTCCGGCCCAGGGGGGTGATGCGGTATTCGATCGCCACCGGCTCCGTGGACACGACCGTTCGCTCGACCATGCCGTTGCGCTCCAGTCGCCGCAGGCATGCGGTCAGTGACTTCGGGGTGACAGCGGGCATGTGTTGCCGGAGTTCGTTGAAGCGTCGGGGGCGGTCACACAGTGCGGCCAGTACCAGCAAGGACCACTTGTCGAAGAGTTGGTCCAGCAGCTGCCGGCCGTTGCCGTCGAGTTCCACTTCGGGCACGTCGGTCTCCCTCGCGATACCTGATTTCGTTGAAGTATATCTGCACTATTAGATATACCTCGGATACCTAGTGCCCAGCGTGAAGACGGGAATCATGACCGACGCATACTCGACCCTCAAGATCTCTCTCACCAGCGGCGTGGCGCACGTCGTGATCGACAACCCTCCCATCAATCTGCTCGATGCCGCCCTGATGACGGACCTGGACCGGTTCGCGGACGCCATGTCCGGCGACCACGACATCCGGGTGATCGTTTTTGACAGCGCGGACCCGGACTTCTTCGTCGCGCACGGCGACATGACGACCGCCGACGACCCCGCGGCATTCGTTGCCCTCCCCATTGCGCCCGAACAAGACCAGTCCCTCAACCCGATGATGCGGCTCCATGAACGCATCCGGTCGCTGCCGCAGATCACCATCGCCAAGCTCCGCGGACTGGCACGCGGCGGCGGTGCGGAACTGCTGTCCGCGATGGACATGCGGTTCGCTTCGCTCGAGCGCGCCGGAATGGCCCAGATGGAGTGCCGGCTGGGAATCATCCCGGGCGCGGGAGGCACTGCATACCTGCCCGGTCTCGTGGGTCGCGCACGCACCCTGGAGATCATCCTTGGCGGGCAGCTGATCGATGCCGCGACCGCGGAACGGATCGGATGGGTGAACCGGGCCGTGCCGGACACCGAGCTCGACCACGTCGTCGACACCCTCGCCGCCCGCATCGCCGCTCTGCCGCCCGGTGTCGCCCGCGCCGCGACCGAAGCGGTCGACACCGCGGTCGAGTCGACCACCCACGGCCTGCGGAAGGCCGACGAACTCCTCAGCGGACTCTTCAGTGAGCCCGCTGCAGCCCGTCTTGCCAAGGCTGCACTGGCCGCCGGTGCGCACACCCGCGACGGAGAGCGGCACCTTGAGGCTCTTGTCGACGACATCACCTGAGAACTCCTACGGGGATGCCTTCAGGCGTCGCCAGCAGATGAGTGCGCATGCGAGGGTGAGGAAGGCTTCGCGGGTGTCGTCGCGTATCTCCCGGCGGATCCGCAGGCGGCGGAACCAGTGCGGGTGGGCGAACGCGCGCTCCACGACCCAGCGCTGGGCACCGAGTCCTGGGGCGTGGAGCCGGTACGGCGGCGGGCGATCAGCGGTTTCACGCCGAGGTCTCGGACCAGGCGGCGGTAATTTGCGTGGTCGTAGCCGTGGTCTCCCAGCACGACGTCCGGTCGGCGCCGCCGCCCTGCCGGCCGCCCTCGTCACCGACGGGGCGGCCTCGCCGTGTCCGGAGTGCCGCGGGTAGCGGTTCAGGGCTGGAGCGGCAGCGTCGCGCAGTTCGACGCGGCGGGCTTGCCGGCCAGCCGGTCGGTCAGCCAGG
This sequence comes from Streptomyces sp. SCPE 10, assembly GCF_051980735.1. Taxonomy (NCBI): domain Bacteria; kingdom Bacillati; phylum Actinomycetota; class Actinomycetes; order Kitasatosporales; family Streptomycetaceae; genus Streptomyces; species Streptomyces sp. SCPE 10. The sequence continues at coordinate 7,195,251 of NZ_CP197069.1, forward strand.
ACACGGCCGCGTCCTGGTCGGTGAGCAGCGGCCCGAAGTGGTTGAGCAGCGGGCTGATCACGTTCGGCAGGACCACCGGCTTGTACGTGACGTCGGCGCCCTTGCGGCACCAGTCCACGGCGAGCTGCCGGGCCTGGCCGTGCGGCACGAGGTTGTCGTTGATGCCGGTGGCCACCCGCACCGGGCCGGCGGGCTTGAGCCGGCCGATGCGCTGGGTGTCCAGGAAGTCCTGGAGGGCGGGAGTCGCGGCGATGATGTCGCTGAGCGACTTGCCGTCGGTGGTCCACCTGGTGCTGCGCGCGTAGCCGTAGTGGAGGAGCGCGTCGCCCACGCACATGGTGGACAGATCGGCGAGCGCCGCCTTTCCGGCCGCGTTGAGGTGTGCCTCGGCGATCGGCCGCAGCTCCGGGTCGGTCTGCAGGAAACCGTTGAGCGACCAGCCCAGCGCACCGGTCAGCTCGGTGCCGTCGATGCCCTTGGTGACCTCGGTCAGGTTCGCGGGCGGCGCGCCGGCATAGGTGCCGGCGAGGGCGACGTCGGGGGCGTACGCCGGCTGGAGTTCGGCGGCGGCAGCAGTGGCGCCGCCGCCCTGGCTGTAGCCGTACAGGCCGACGCGGGAGGCGGCGGTGATCGAGGCGCCCTCGACGGAGCGGGCGGCGCGGGCCGCGTCCAGGACGGCGTGCGCCTCGTCGATCCGGTTGACGTAGGTGTGCAGCCGGTCCGTGGCGCCCAGGCCGGCGTAGTCGGTGACCACGACCGCGGCGCCCGCGGCCAGCAGCCGGTAGACCGACAGGTCCTCGTAACCGACCGACATCGTCTGCCCGTTGAGCGTGATCGGGTGCTCCAGGCCCAGCGAGGCCGCGCACTGGTCGCCCTGGCCCATGGTGCCGGGCGCGACGACGACCAGCGGACGGGGGCCGTCGCCCTTCCAGCGCGCGGACGGTTCGATGTAGGCGCCGGTGACGGCCACGGGCAGGCCGTTCGCGTCGGTCGACTTGTACATCAGCCGGGTGGCCCGGCCGGGCAGCGGGCCGTCGAGGCCGGAAAGGCTGAGGGCGAGAGGGAGCGGCTCACTGCGGATCAGGGCGCCGTCGGCGGCGGGCAGTTCGGCGGGCGGGGTGTAGAACGCGGGGATCGTGACGCCGCGGGAGACGACCGGGGCGGAGTCCGCCGCGGCGGCGGGCACCGCCTGGACACCGAGGCACGAGGCCGCGGCCACCACCGCGGCGGCGATCAGGTATCTGCGTGGGGGCATGGGGGAACCTCCTGGGATACAGCCGGGCAGGAGAGGCGGCCTCGCCCCGGACGGCGGCCGACGGGCCGGACACCCTGGGCGAAGACATGCCAATGCAAGGCGGCACGGTCGTCCCACCGGCCCCCTCGCCTCACCGGGGAGTGAGCAGACGAGAAGTTACCCGGCAGTCTGTTACCGGCGGTAGCACGCGGTAGGTTACGGTTCAGTAATGAGAACCGCCAACGAAAAGGCTTCGGTCCTGGCATGACGTGCTGGCGCCGCCCGGCCGAGTGGGCCGAGGCCGGCGTGCGGCCCCGGCTGCACGAGCCTCGGCGTGAAGTGGGCCGTCTCTCGTTGAAAACCCCTTGGTGAGAGCTGTGGCGCCCGTGGTAGACCGAAGGGTCCGCTCCCTCTGTTCCGGAGATCTTCATGCGCCGCCTCGCCGTCTTCCTCGCCTCGTCCAACGGCTACGACCCCGCGCACGCCGCGCTGGCAGCCGATGTCGGCGCTGAACTGGCTCGGCGCGGAATAGGTCTGGTCTACGGCGGTGGCCGCCGGGGGCTGATGGGAATCGTGGCGGACAGCGTGCTGGAGGCCGGCGGTGAGGTCGTCGGCGTCATGCCGCACAGCATGGTGGAGCGGGAGTGGGCTCACGAGGGCGTGACAGAGCTGGTCAGGTGCGGTTCGATGCACGAGCGCAAGGCGATCATGGCCGAGTACTCGGACGCTTTCATCGCCCTGCCCGGTGGACTCGGCACGCTGGAAGAGATCTTCGAGGTGTGGTCCTGGCGCCAGCTCGGCTTCCACGCCAAGCCTGTGGGCTTCCTCGACGCGGGAGGCTTCTGGACGCCGCTGCTCGATGCCCTGCGCGGCCTGGTCGACTCCGGCTTCCTGCCCGCCCCCACCCTGGACGACCTTGCCGTCGCCCCCGACCTGCACGGTCTGCTGGGTTCCCTGGAGGAACGGCTGCGCAGCGTCCCGCAGCCCGCGCACGGAGAGGGTCTGCGATAGCTCAGCCCGGTTGCGCCGGGGATCGCAAAGTCCTGTCACCCAGTGCTGGCCCTGCTCGGCGCGATCCCGCCGGCCCGTGGCCGGGTCGGCCGGCCCCGCCGCAGACCCGACTCACTCTTCGCCGACCGCGGCTATGAGGCTTCCGCCGCCTACGCACCCGCTGGGAACGCAGGACCGACATGCGCGAAGCGTTCCTCGAACTCGCCTGCCGCCTGATCACCCACCGACAACTCGGCTCATCGTGTCAGCCGTTGTAGGGGATGAACGGGAAGCCGTCTTTGGTCGGTTCCGGTCGGACAAGGAAGCATGGGAGTGTCAGGTGGGGCCCGAGTCACCGTAATCGTTGGGCTCGCTCAGTAGCTCGCTCGCCGCCTCGTGGACCTTCGCCAGGGCGTTCAAGAGGGATCGGCGTTCGGTCTCGGTGAGACCCGCGGTGACCTTCTCCTCAATCAACCGCCGTTCCGCCTCGACCGGCTTCTGCAGCGCACGCCCCGCGTCGGTGAGCCAGAGCCTCACGAGGCGGTTGTCCCGGTCGTCGCGGCGACGGGTGAGCAACCCGGCCGCGGTCATCCTGTCGGCCATCTTGACGACGGTGGGCGTGGTGACGTTCAGCGCGGCGGCGACCTCGCCCGGTGTGCTGCCGTCCCGCTCCCACAGCACGGCGAGCAGGTAGTTCTGTCCGACGTGCAGCCCATGGCGTCGCATGGCCGCGTCGGCCAGGGCCCGGAGCACCTTCGACGTTCTGCCGTGCAGGTCCAGGAACTCTGACATCGAGGCCTTTCGGTGGTGTACGGGACGGATGCCCGAGCCGCACAGAAGTCGATTGACGGCTAATCATTCACCGGCTAGCGTTCTCTTGAACTCGCTAGACGGCAAACGACTTTGGGGAGTCATGATGATACTGGTCACCGGAGCCACCGGAAACATCGGCCGGGAACTCACCCGCGAACTCGACGCGAGAGGCGCGGCGTTACGTCTCCTCGTCCGCGACCCCGCCCGTGCCGCAGGACTGCCCGAGCGCGTCGAGCGCGCCGTCGGCGACCTGGGGAAACCCGCGACCCTGGCTCCCGCCTTCGCCGGCGTCGACAAACTCTTCCTGCTGACACAGGGCATCGGCACCGACTACACCGCCGCCGCCATCGCCGCCGCCCAGGCCGCCGGGGTGCGCCACATCGTGCACCTGTCGTCCTTCCACGTCACCTTCGACCCGATACCCGCCATGGGACGCTGGCACCACGAACGCGAGAAGATCATCCGCGCCTCCGGCATACCCACGACGTTCCTGCGGCCGGGCGGCTTCATGACCAACACCCTCGACTGGCTGCCCACCATCCGCGAGGGAAACTACGTCCTCGACCCGATCGGCCCGGGCCGCTTCGCGCCGATCGACCCCGCAGACATCGCCGCGGTGGCCGCCCTCGCCCTGACCGAGGCCGGCCACCAGGACGCGGAGTACGTTCTCACCGGGGGTGAGATGTTCACCGTTGCCCAGCAGGTCCGGATCATCTCCGAGACGATCGGCCGCGACATCGAGGTCCGGGAAACGGCCACACCGGCCGAGGTCGTACGGTTCCGCTTCCCCAACGGGGCACCCCGGGAACTGGCCGACGCCATCACGGAGGGCTTCACCCTCATGCGCGCCGACACCGTCGGGTTCCGCACGGACACCGTGGAGCGGCTGCTCGGACGCGGGCCGCGGACCTTCGCCGATTGGTGCGTGCGTCACGCCGAAGCGTTCCGGCGGCCCTGAAACCGCCTGAGCCGACAGGCGACCACGCCTTGGGGATTCAACTTGCGGACGGTGAGGGGGACGGTTCCAGGGGAAGGCATCCGGGCCGCGCAGGGTGGCGCGGACGCCCAGGAAGCTGGAAGCGGCGCTACCGACCCGGTTGCCGCCCCCTCTGTCGCGCAGGTCAGGCGTTGGGATCGAAGGGGATGCCCGAGGGCATGGAGTGTGCCAGCGCGTAGGCGAAGTCGCCGTCCTTGATCTTGATGGTGGCTTCGCCGAAGTCGGCGCTCAGCAACTTGTCCCGGAAACCGGCCGGGTAGCCGTTCCAGCCCACCAGGCGGGGGTAGAACCAGCCGCCGGTCACGTTCTCGGGAGGCTCGTCGTTGCTGTTGGCGAAGCGGAAGTCGTGGGTGGAGAGGCCGTCCTTGTGGTAGACGATCTTCGGGTGGGTGCCGTCGAAGCGGACTGCGGAGCGGGCGGCCACCTGGTAGCCGCTGTGCTGGGACACCGAGACGTACTGGACCTCGTTGTTGTTGATCCACACCACGACGTGCTCCCAGTCGTGGGTGTGCCCGATGGCGGCCGGACCGTAGGTGGCCTGGTCCTTCTCGAAGTAGCTGGCGTACATGACGGCGCACCAGCCGTTGTTGCACTTCTCGCGCGAGTAGGTGTTGGCGTTGGCGAGTTGGGCGTAGTCGTGGCAGTGGCCGTTGACGTCGCCGCCGAGTTTCAGACCGGGGTTGATGGTGCCGTCGGCGCCGATGGCGGCTGTGGCGTAGCAGCCGTCGCCATCGTAGTCGTAGGCGGGGGAGAAGGTCTGTTCCAGGCCGTCGGCGTTCTGCGGCAGCAACTGCAGGACGTCGGCGTGGGCGCCCGCCGGGATGGCCACGACGAGCGTCATCGCACCGAGTGCTGCGAGCAGGCCCTTGGCAAGGGACTTCACGTTGGGCATTACGGCTCCTTGTCGGGGCGGCTGGCGTCAGCAGTACAGGTTGCTGCCCGGTGACACCCCGAGGATCTGTGTGAAGCGCTGGTAGGCGTCCACGCGGCTCTGCACCTGGGCCGGGTTCTTGCCGTCACATTCGAGGGAGCCGTTGATACTGCGGATCGTCTGGCCGAATCCGGCGCTGTTGACCATGGCGTTGTGCGGGGTCATGCTGCCGGGGCCCGATTGGGTGTTCCAGTACCACAGGCCGGTCTTCCAGGCGACGGAGGCGTTGTTCTCCACCTGCCAGGGGTTGTTGAGCAGGTCGATGCCGAGCGCGTCACCCGCCGCCTTGTAGTTGAAGTTCCAGCTGAGCTGGAGCGGTCCGCGGCCGTAGTAGGCGGCCTGTCCGGCGGGGCAGCCGTACGGTTGGCTCCAGTCGCAGTAGGTGGGGTAGTTGGCGGTGTTCTGCTCGACGACATAGACCAGTCCGCCGGTCTCGTGGCTGACGTTGGCGAGGAAGGCGGCGGCCTCCTGCTTCCTGACCGTGTCGCTGCCGGTGTTCGCGAAGGCCGGGTAGGCGCTGAGGGCCGCGGTGAGTCCGCTGTAGGTGTAGAAGGAGTTCCGGTTCGGGAACATCTGGTTGAACTGCGCCTCGCTCACCACGAAGCCGGAGGGAGCGCTGTCGCCGCCGCTCGCGGGTGCGTTCCACTTCTGGTTGGCGCCGCCGCTGCAGCTCCAGATCTGTGCACGGGTGCCGTTGGCGGAGTTGTTGTCGGTGACGTCCAGGCACTTGTTCGCCTGGGGGTTGACGATGTCGTGGGCGGCGGTGACGGTCCACTTCTGGTTGGCGCCGCCGGTACAGGACCAGAGCTGCACCTTGGCGCCGTCGGCGGTCGAATTGCCGGTCACGTCAAGGCACTTGCCGAGGGCGCGGATCGTGCCGTCGCTGCCGACCGTCCACTGCTGGGCGTTCGTGCCGTTGCAGTCGTAGAGCTGGACGGGCGTGCCGTCGGCCGAGTTGGCCCCGGCGACATCGAGGCACTTGCCGGCGAGTCCGGTGATGGTGCCGGTGGCGGCCTGGGCGGGGCCTGCGGTGAGCAGGCACGCGGAGAGACCCAGTGCGGCGGTGAGGACGGCTGCGGAAAGGGATCGGGCCATGAGAGGGGGGGTGGCCTTTCACGTGGGGGGCGGCGGCCGACGCCCCACCTCATGAACGGCGGGAGGCGTCGCACAACGCGTGGCTGAGCCGAGAACCTAAAGGGGGCGGCGAACTTTCGTCAAGTAGTGAAGTAAGCACAGTGAAAAGGTGGTTGGCGGGAAGGCGGCCAAGAGTCGGGGGCGCACCGACGGCGGCGCCGAGAGTGCGGAAGCCTCAGCGACTCGGGCGGTTGTCGGGCGAACCGGTGTGATCGGTGTGCCGGGTGATCCCACGTTGTGCCCCTCCGTCCGGGGAACGGGGCATGTGGGGGTGACGGAGACGGGGCCGGCGGGTCCGCCGGTCAGGGGGGCGGCATGCGTTCGGTGTCCGTGCCACCGGATCGGCTACCAGCCGATGGCGACCACTCGCCGATGACCCAGATAATTCACGCCTTATATTTTGATCTATTGACGGCTGGGCGGGCTGCCCCTAGCGTCCGGTCCGCATCGCGCCCCCACATCGCGACCAAGGAGACACGTGTGACCGACGTTCCCGCCGCCGTTCCCGCCGCGCGCGTCCGCGCACCCCACCGGCGCAGACGCACGGCCGCCCTCACGACAGCCTTCCTGCTGCCGACCGCCGCCGGTATCGCGCTGGCTACCGCCCCGAGTGCCGCCGCCGCGAGCATCCCCACCGCTCCCACCGCCGTCGTCAACGCAGGCAGCGGCAAGTGCGTCGACGCGAGCGGCGGTGCCACCGGGAACGGCACAGCCGTGCAGCAGTACGCCTGCAACGGCACCGGGGCGCAGACCTGGCAGTTCACCCCGACCGACAGCGGCTACTACCGGATCGGCGTGGCCTCGGCGCCGGACCAGGTCTGGGACGAGACCGACGTCTCCACCGCCGACGGCGCGCTGACCCAACTGTGGCTCTACGGCGGCGGCGCCAACCAGCAGTGGCTGCCGGTCGCGGAGGCCTCCGGCACCTACCACTTCGTCAACCGCAACAGCGGCAAGTGCCTCGACGTGCCGTCGGCGTCCACCGCCGACAGCGTCCAGTTGCAGCAATACACCTGCAACGGCACCGCCGCCCAGTCCTTCTCGCTCTCCGCCGGCATCACCCCGCCGGCCGGCACCCCGGACTTCGGCCCCAACGTCACGGTGTTCGACCCGTCGATGTCGACGTCCACCATCCAGTCGAAGATCAACCAGGTCTACAGCACCCAGCAGAACAACGAGTTCGGCACCCAGCGCAACGCCCTGCTGTTCACCCCCGGCACCTACAACGTCGACATACCCGTCGGCTACTACACCCAGGTCGCCGGGCTCGGCCTGTCACCGGACCAGGTGTCCATCACCGGCGGAGGCGTGCACGTCGAGGGTCACACCAGCGACGGCAACGCCACCCAGAACTTCTGGCGCGATGCCGAGAACATGTCGGTGAGCCCCAGTTCGGGCAGCACCATGTGGGCCGTCTCGCAGGCCGACCCGTTCCGGCGCATGGACGTGCACGGCAACATGAAGCTGTGGGACGACACCCACGGCAGCAGCACCAACTGGTCCAGCGGCGGCTACATCGGCGACTCGCGGGTCTCCGGCCAGATCAACTCCGGTACCCAGCAGCAGTTCCTCACCCAGGACACCGCCATGAACGGCGGCTGGACCGGGCACAACTGGAACATGGTCTTCGTCGGCGACACCGGCGCCCCGGCGACCAGTTTCCCCAATCCGCAGTACACCACCGTCGCCCAGAGCTCCGTGATGCGCGAGAAGCCGTTCATCTACGTCGACGGCTCGGGCAACTGGCAGGTGTTCGTCCCCTCGGTGCGCACCAATGTGCAGGGCCCGGACTGGACGAACGGCAGCGCCCCGGGCACCTCGCTGCCGATCAGCCAGTTCTACATCGTCAAACCCGGTGACACGGCCACGACGATCAACAACGCGCTCGCCGCCGGCAAGAACCTGATCGTCACCCCGGGCGTCTACCACCTGTCCGCCCCGCTCAACATCACCCGCCCCGACACCGTCGTCCTCGGCCTGGGCCTGGCCACCCTCGTCCCGGACAACGGCGTCACCGCGATCACCACCGCAGATGCCGACGGCATCGACATCGCCGGCCTGCTGATCAGCGCGAACACCACCAACTCCAACACGCTCATGCAGGTCGGCCCGACCGGCTCGACTGCCAGTCACACCGCCGACCCGATCGTGCTGCACGACGTGTTCTTCCGCATCGGCGGCGACGTCGCCGGCAAGGCCACCCAGTCACTGGTGATCAACAGCAACGACGTCATCGGCGACGACCTCTGGCTGTGGCGGGCGGACCACACCAACGGCGTCGGCTGGACGACCAACCCGGCTGCCAATGGACTGATCGTCAACGGCAACAACGTCACCATGTACGGCCTGGCGGTCGAGCACTACCAGAAGTACCAGACCACCTGGAACGGCAACGGCGGCCGCACGTACTTCTACCAGAGCGAGACCCCCTACGACGTGCCCGACCAGTCCAGCTGGACCACCAGCGGAGGGGACCTCGGCTACGCCTCCTACAAGGTCGCGAACTCGGTCACCTCCCACGAGGCGTGGGGTGTGGGTGTCTACGCCTACCTCCGCGACAACCCGTCCGTCGTCCTCGGCCACGCCATCGAGGTGCCTACCACGTCAGCGGTGAAGTTCCACAGCATGGTCACCACGGTCCTGGGCGGAGACGGCACCATCAACCACATCATCGACAACACCGGCAACCGGGTGACCCCCAGCAGCAACGTGGCGTACCTGGTGAGCTATCCGTAGGTCCGGCAACGGGCCCGACGGTACACAGAGTGCAACTTGTCCGGGCCCTGTGCGGGTGACGTGGGCCGGGCAGACCGGCCGGACGAGGAGACCGGTCCGGCGCCCGTGTCGAGGTGACACGGGCGCCGGGCCCACCTGGGCCGCCCCCGTGGTGCCGCGCCGCCACGACCACCGCAGTCTGCGCGGCTGGGCCCAGCGCGTGGAGACGGTCCAGACGGAGGACCGCCTGGACCGTCTCCACTGACCGGCGGCCGGCCGCTCCTGGTGGACCGAGCCCACCGCCTGCATGAGGAACTGGGCGACCTGGACGAGGTGTTGCGCCGCCTGGCCGGCCCCCGCGCGGACCGGGCCGAGGACCGCGGATTCGCCGAGGGGACCGGCGTGTACGCGGATCCGCTGCCGGCCGCCGGGTACAGGGCCCTCGACGACGAGTTCAAGGGCGGCCTCTTCGACCTGGAGGGCGCGGTGACCGCCGTCGCGCTCAAGATCGGTGACGAGGACGAGGCACGGTGGATCGTCAACACAGGGGCGGCGGAGGACCTGCTGCGCTGACGAGAGCAGGACGTGCCAGGAGGCCGCGCGTCATCAGGCGTGCCGCAGGCAGAGGGTGCCCCACTGGAAACCCGCGCCGATCCCGGAGAGTACGTAGGTGTCTCCCGGGAGCAGGCTTCCCTCGGTGAGGGCGGAGTGGAGCGCGGTGAACATGCCGGCTGATCCGGTGTTGCCCAGTCGGTCGACGGTGACGGGGGCACGCTCCGGGGGAATGCCCAGGGCGGCCAACGTCTCGGTGAGGATGTTCAGGTTCGCCTGGTGCAGGAAGAAGTGCTGGACGCTGTCGATCGGCACGCCTGCGCGCCGGACGGCGTTCGTGATGCTTTCGGGCAGACGGACCGTGGCCGTGTCCCAGACGGCACGGCCGTCCATACGCAGGTAGTGATGGCCGGCGGTGACGGTGGAGCTGCTGGTCGGCATACGGGAGCCGCCGGCGGCGATCTGGACGCCGTAGGACAGCTGGGAGCCGAGATCGTAGGACAGCAGGCCCGCTCCGGTAGCACCGGTACGAGTGAGGACGACAGCCGCCGCGGCGTCCCCGAAGAAGACACCGGTGGTGCGGTCGGCGGGGTCCGTGACCCGGGAGGCGCAGTCGGCCGCGATGAGCAGGACGGTGGTGAGGGACGGGTTCTGCAACAGGTGGGCGGCGATCAGCATGGCGTGGACGCCGTTGGCACAGGCAGCCTGGGTGACATCCAGGGCCAGGGCGGTGTGAGCGCCGAGGGCGTCCTTGACGATCAGCGCGGTCGACGGGAGCGGCTGGTCCCCGGTGTAGGTGGCGACGATGACCGCGTCGAGGCGGTGGGGCGCGACGCCGGCCGAGCCCAGGGCCGGCGCGGCGGCGGCGACGCACATGTCGGAGGTCGCCAGGGACGGGGCCAGGCGTCGGCGCTCCCGGATGCCGGTGCGGCTGGTGATCCACTCGTCGCTGGTGTCCAGGGTGCGGGTCAGTTCCTGGTTGGTGACGATCGCCGGGGGCAGGTGCACGCCGGTGCCGGCGACGGCGAACGGCACGGGCAGACCGGCGCCCGTCTGATGGACCAGGGTCCGGTCCTCGGTGACGGTCACCCCAGGGTGCTCCGTTCCCGCGCGACCGGTTCCCCTCGGGAGAAGGCCATGTCCGTTCCCTTCTTCTGCGTTTCGCCGGAATCGATCTCTACCGCTCCGGCATCGTTTCATGGAGCACTGATCGCGGACATCGGATTTCCTTCGTCCGCGTGATGAAATGCTCAACCGCTTGACATGGGCGTCTGATCGGTAGGTAACTGCGAGAGTTCGTGCGTCAATCCCGTAATGACTCGCGTCGATGCCGTTCGAGTGACTCAGGGACGGGAATTCCTCACACAGCCGACACCTCGTCGCCGGGTGCCGTGGTCTTCGGCCCGTTGGAAGACCCGCGGGGCCGCATAGAGTGCGAAACAGAGAGGGAGCCCAAGTCGCCCGTCACGGCGTTCCGTTGCCCTCTCTCGCTCGACATTCCGCGCGTCAGCCAGCTCTTGGCGCCCTTTTCCAGTCGGAACGAAAGTTCACACGTGAGGCCACAGATCACTGACATGCACCAGATCAGCGGACCGCGCCAGGCCGTTGATCTCGGCAGAGCCCACCACCGCGCCGCGACCGCACTCGCTCCCCCGTACGGGGCCGACGGGCCCCTTCCTTCCCGGCAGGACCGCTCCGCCCTGCGCGCCGCGCTCGCCGTCGCCGCCGAGGACACCATCATCTACGACCTGGACGGCATCGGCCGTCAGTACGCGGCGCTCCGCGACGAACTCCCCGGAGTGGCGGTGCGTTTCGCGATGAAGGCGTGCCCGGTGGACGAGGTGCTCGGTCACCTCGCCCGGCTCGGCGCCGGCTTCGACGCCGCGAGTCCGCAGGAGATCGCCCAGGCGCTGCGTACCGGGGTCGCCCCCGGGCTGATCCACTACGGCAACACCGTCAAGTCCGATCGCGACATCGCCGCGGCCTACCGGCTCGGTGTGCGCGACTTCGCCACCGACAGCCCGGAGGACGTCGTGGCGGTCGCCGAACACGCCCCCGGATCCCGGGTGTTCTGCCGGATCGCGACCAGCGGGGAAGGAGCGCTGTGGGGCCTCAGCCGCAAGTTCGGCTGCTCACCCGAGGACGTGCCGCGCGTGCTCGACACCGCCCGCACTCTCGGACTGGTCCCCTCCGGTCTGTCCCTGCACGTCGGTTCCCAGCAGATGACCGCCGAAGCGTGGGTCACGGCGGTCGACTCGCTGGCCACCGTGCTCCGGGCGCTCGACGGGCACGGCATCGCCCCGAACTGGATCAACCTCGGCGGCGGACTGCCCGCCCTCGGTGTCCTCGACCGGTACGGGCGACCGCTGGTACCGCCGTTGAGCAGCATGTTCAGGACGATCCGCGAGGGCATGGAACGGCTGCGCGCCGCCCACGCCGTCCCGCTCCGCTTTCTGCTGGAGCCCGGCAGGCACCTGGTCGCCGACCACGGTGCGATCCGCGCCCACGTCGTACGGCTCACCTCCCGGCACCGGCTCGACGGCACCCGCGAGCGCTGGCTCTATCTGAGCTGCGGCAAGTTCAACGGCCTGTACGAGATCGACCAGTTGCAGTACCGCCTGGAGTTTCCCACGCACTCCGGCGGACGGTTCGTCGACGCCGTGGTGGCCGGACCGACCTGTGACAGCGACGACGCGTTCGCCCAGGAGGGCGGCCTGGTACGGGTCCCGCGTGCCCTCGCCTCCGGCGACCCGGTGTGGGTCCACTCCTGCGGCGCGTACGCCACCGCCTACGCCACCCGCGGCTTCAACGGCTTCGAGCCGCTGCCGTGCACCTGCGTCGGCGGTCGGGCGCGGGGCGGAGAAGACGCATGACCGACACCAGGATCCGGCTGCTCAAGGACGAGGACTGGGACGACGTGGCCGCTCTGGAAGCGCTCGCCTACGCCGCCGGCGGCCTGTCCGAGGGCCGTGAGGCGCTCCGCTCGCGGCACCGCGCCTCGCCGTCGACCTGTTTCGTGCTGGAGCACGCGGGCGCCTTCGGCGGTTACCTGCTCGCCCTGCCGTACCCGCTGTTCCACTGCCCGGACCTGAGCCTGGCGGAGCGTGGCGTCGGGCGCGAAGGCCATCGGGGAGGCAACCTTCACCTCCACGACCTGGCGCTCGCCGAGTGCCTCCGCGGCCGGGGCCTGGCCCGCCGGATGACGAGGCACCTCGAGGAGACCGGCTGGGCGGCCCGCTACCGGTCCCTGTCGCTGGTCGCCGTGCAGGGCTCCCGCACGCTGTGGTCCCGGCTGGGCTACCGCATCCGGCCCGAGGTCGCGCTGCCCGTGAGTTATGGCGCCGATGCGGTCTACATGACGAAGTCACTGGCTCCCACCGCCGACGCGCCGCCCGGGTCCGCCCGCGCGACGAGCTGATGCCCTTGCCCGTACGCCCGACGACCCGCGCCGCTCCCCACCGTTCATCCAGGCATGCCGCGTCGGCCGTGGACACCTGCACGCCCACGCGACACCCGGGCACTCGTGACAGGACCGCGAGCGCGTCCGCCTCACCCGGGCACCCCGTTTCCTGAACCGCTCCCGACCGGCCGCGCCGGCCGGGAGCGCACTCGTCAGTAGCGCCAGCGGACGGCCTCGACGACCTCCGCGTGCGTACGCCCGGAAAACAGTTCCACCTCCGCCTTCCGGACGGCCAGCACGGCCTCGTACAGCTCGCCGCCGAGTGCTTCCCGCAGCGGCGCCGACTTCTCGAACGCGTCGATCGCCTCCGGCAGGCTCGCCGGGAGGCGCTCGGCGGAGCCGAGGACGGAGGGATCACCCGGCGTCTCGGGCGGGAGCGGCAGCCCGGTCTCCAGGCCGGCGAGCCCGGCGGCCAGCACGCCGCCGACCGTCAGGTACGGATTGGCGGCGGCGTCGAAGCATTTCACCTCGGCGTTGGCCTGCCCGGCGGCGGAGCCGGTGATCAGGCGCAGCGCCGCCTCACGGTTCTCCAGGCCCCAGCACCGGTAGGCTCCCGCGAAGCGCGAGGGCACCAGCCGCAGGTAGGAGGCGACGCTGGGTGCACCGAGGGCGAGCAGGGCGGGCAGCTCCGCCAGTACGCCCGCGAGGAAGTGCTCGGCGTCGGGGTGCATTCCGTGGCGCCCGGGGCCGCCGTGCGCGAGGTTGCGGCCCTCTCGCCAGAGGCTGAGGTGCAGATGGCCGCCGTTGCCGAGCGAGCCCTCGGCGAAGACGGGCGCGAACGAGACCCGCAGGTCGTGGCGTGCGGAGACGGCCCGGATCGTGTGGCGCACCAGCATGGTCGTGTCCGCCGCCTCGACCGGTCCTTCGGCGGCGACCGAGACCTCGAACTGTCCGGCGGCGTACTCGGGATGGAGCTGGAGCACGGTCAGCCCCTGGTCGGTGAGGACGCGCAGCAGGTCCCGCAGGTAGTCGGAGTGCTCGATGAAGCGGGTCATCCCGTACGCGGGCCCGAGCGTCGCGGGTGCCCCGGCGGCGTCGGCCACCACCCATTCGACCTCGATGCCGGCCTCCACCGAGAATCCCCGTCGTTCGACCGCCTCGGCGGCCCGGCGCGCGAAGCCACGCTGGCAGCCGGGATGCGGGGTGCCGTCCTGCGCGTAGCGGTCGGCCGGCGCCCAGGCCCAGCCGGGCTGGGCGGCGAGCGGGACGAGCCGATCGAGGTCGGGGACGAGCCGCAGGTCACCCACCGGGCCGGTGCTCGAGGGCGTGACGGTGAAGGAGTCGTCCACCAGGGCGAGGTCGAAGCAGGGCACCGCGCCCACGCCGTGCTCGGCAGCATGCGCCAGGCGGGCGCGCGGGACGGACTTCACCCGGGTGAGGCCGGCGTTGTCGACCCATCCGAACACCACCCCGTCGATTCCGTCGGCTTCAAGCTGGGCTTCGGCTGCCCGGGCCTGAGCGGCCCTTTCAGCCCGGGGACGCGTGATCGTCATGCCGGCCATGCTCGTGGCGGCGGAAGCCGGTGTGCCACCGGTCCGTCGGGAGTTCACTCGTCCGTGCAGGGCGAAGATCGGACGATCTCGTCGATAGGCTTATCGGGAGAATATGGAGTGAGGTACTCGCAGGAGTGAAATCGGCAGGTCCGTTTGGCTCCGTCGGGCGCGGCTGGACTACGGTTGTCCAGCAGCGGACGGTTCACCACTTCGGCGAAGGAAAGCCACCCGGCAGGCCGTCCGGCGCGGAATTGCCGGACAACGGCGAAGACGGATTTCTCCCGTGTTTTCGCGTCGTGCGTCCGGAATCAGCCGCGCCCTGGTTTCCTGTCCCGAATTCGCGTGAAGAGGTTGGAGCGCCATGCCCCCCATCGTCCCCCCGTTCCTGATCGGTCTCATCGTGGCCCCCCTGGCCAAGCGCATCTTCAAGCCGCTCGTGCGGGGTGTCATCACGACGTCCGTCGGTGTCGTCATGGAAGTCAAGAAGGCGGCCCACGAGGCAGGGGAGAACATCAACGACCTCGCGGCCGAGGTGGCCGCCGAGGTCATGGCGACGCAGATCGCGTCCGCCGAGGGAACGGCCGCGGCGGACGAGGCGGCCAAGGCCGGGGCGCGGGGCGAAGCGGAAGGCAAGATCCCGAGGACCCGGGCGACCACCGGCGCCGGAAAGGGACAGTGACCCCTCTGATGCCCGGTCCGGCCAGCCGTCCCGGCCCGTCCTCGCGCCGGCCGCACCCCCGCCGCTTCCGGGGTTTCCGTTCCCTCGCCGTGATCCGCCGCGCGCCGCGCTCTGCCGTGCCCGTCGACGGGTTACCCGTGACCTCCGCGAACAGGTGATCATACGCATGGCATCGCTAGTGGGCGCCGCAACAGGACTGCGTACCGTGGAACGGGACGTGCGTCCGCGCTCGGTCACTCCGGGCCGCCAGCGCTGGGACGTGAGACTGGTGCGTGGACGGCCGCGGACGGCCGAACTCCTCACCGCCGCACTCCGGCGCATCCCCGGGATCACCCAGGCCCAGGCCAACCCCGTCACCGGCGGACTGCTCGTCCGGCACGACGCCCGGGTGCGCGCCGTGGACGTCGGCCGGATGGTCCGCAGAGCGGTCACCGTGATCGCCGGTGATCCGGCCGGCGCCGGCGGACGTCCGGCGGCGGCCCGAGCCGCGGACGCGCCGGCACTCCACCCGGATCACGGCCCGGTCGTGCGACCGGTCCTCGCCGTCGGCACAGGGGCCGCGGCGGCAGTCGCGCTGGCCAGGGGATCCGCGCTGACCAGGCAACTGGTGGCCCTCGGCGGGGTGGCCGTCGCGACCGGTGCCGTCCTCCGCAGGGCATGGCGCGGAGCGGCCGACGCGCCTTCAGAAACGGTCGCGTGTGTGACGTCCGGCAACGCCCCGGACGCGGCCGGGCGGGGCGCCGGACGGCACCCCCTGGTGGAGATCGTCGGCCCCCATCGCCGCAGACTCTCCCGTGCCGCTGCCCTGTCCGTCGCCTGCCAGGTCTCGGAGATCGCGCTCGGCACCTTCCTCGGCTGGACTGGACTGGTCCTCATCAAAGGCCGGGCAGCCCCGCTGGTACGCCTCGGCCTGACCACCGCGTCGGCACAACTCCTGGGCCTCGCCGGTCTGGTGGCGACCGCCTGCGCCGCCGTGGCGGGCCTCACGTACGCGTCGAACCTCCAGTGGCGCCGGCTCGGCCAGGACGTCGAGCACGACTGGCGCAGCCGCACCTACCGGCACGTCCAGCACCTGGAACTGCGGCACCTGGAAGGCGAGCGGACCACCCGCGTGGCCGGCACGCTCACCGACGACGTCGGTCAACTGGGCGCCTTCTTCGCCGGACCGGCCAACGAGGTGCTGCAACTGGGCACCAGCCTGGCCCTCCTGGTCCCGGCGTTCCTGCTGCTGGCCCCGCAGATCGCCTGGATCGCGTTCCTGCCGATCCCGGTCGTCGCCTGGCTGTCGCTGCGCCACCAGGGCAAGGCCGCTGCCGACTACGCCGTCACCGGCGAGCGGCGAGCCCGGCTGGGCAGCCAAGTGATCAACTCGCTGGAGGCCAGCGCCACCGTCAAGAGCTTCTGCACCGAGGACCACGAGGCCGAGCGCACCGACGAGTTGAGCAAGGCCGCCCTGGAGAGCGGCCGCCGGACCGACCGCAGCACCATCCGGCACGCCGAGACCGTCCGGGCCTGCACCACCGCCTCCATGGCGGGCACTCTGCTGGTCGGCGGCCGCTCGGTGCTCAACGGCACCCTGCGCTTCGAGGTGTTCAGCCCGCTGATCGGGCTGCCCCAGATGCTGATGATGCGGATGAGCCGGCTCGGCGGCATCGTCGATCAGTACCAGCGCACCGTCGCTTCCTACGACCGGGTCCAGCGGCTGCGGGCCCTGCCCGTCGAGGCCGACGGCACCGCTGAAACGGTCGACGTCGGGAAGGTGCGGGGAGAGATCGCCCTGGAGCACGTCTCCTTCGCCTACCCCGGCCGGACGCCGGCGCTCGACGACCTCTCGATGACCATCCCGGCCGGGCAGGTCACCGCCCTGGTGGGTGCCACCGGCTCGGGCAAGACCACCATCGCCAGGCTGCTGATGCGGTTCCAGGACGCGGACCTCGGCAGCGTCCTGCTCGACGGACGGGACGTGCGCGAGATGTCGCGGCGCGAGCTGCGCCACGCGATCGGCTTCGTCGCCCAGGACCCGTTCCTCTTCGACGGCACCATCGCCGACAACATCCGCTACGGCACCTTCGGCGCCTCGGACGAGGCCGTGGTCGAAGCGGCCAGGACGGCCGAGGCCCACCCCTTCGTCGCGGCGCTGCCCGACGGCTACGAGACGGTGATCGGAGAGCGCGGTGCGGCGCTCTCCGGCGGACAGCGCCAGCGGATCGCGCTGGCGCGCGCCATCCTGAAGAACGCGCCGGTCGTCATCCTCGACGAAGCCACCTCCGCCGTGGACAACGAGACCGAGGCCGCCATCCAGCGCACGCTCCGCGGCTTCGCGGCCGACCGGACCATGCTGGTCATCGCCCACCGCCTCTCCACGGTCCGCCACGCCGACCGCATCTACGTCATGGACGCGGGCGGCGTCGTAGCCGAGCAGGGCACCCACGACGAACTCCTCGCGCGACACGGACTCTACGCGTCCCTGTGGCAACTCCAGGCCGGCGAACCCGCCGCCTGACCACCCTTCTCCGCCCGGCCGACCGCGTGACGACACCACGGCCGGCGCGCTCCGGCGTGTCCTGTCACCACGCCTGCCCGACTTCCGGAGGTACCCGCATGTCCCGTCGCGATGGTGACGCCCTTCCGCTGACCGCAGCCCAACGCGAGATCTGGCTCGCGGAGCAGAGCGCCCGCACGCCCCTGACGGGCTACCGTGTCGGCGAGTGCCTGGAGATCCACGGCCCGGTGGACCGGGAGCTGTTCGAGACGGCGCTGCGCCAGGTGGTCGACGAGATCGACGCCCTGCACGTGACGTTCACCGACGACGGGGACGGCCCGCGCCAGATTCTCCGGGAGAACTGGGACTGGGCCCCGGCCCACCTGGATCTCAGCGCCGAGCCCAACCCCCGGGCCGAGGCCGTTCGCTGGATGGAGCGGGACCTGCTGCGCCCGCTGGACCTCGCCCGCGACCCGCTGTTCGGCCACGCGCTGATCAAGGCGTCACCCACGGAGTACCTCTGGTACCTGAACTACCACCACCTGGTACTCGACGCGATCAGCAGCTCCATGCTGCGCCAACGGGTCGGTGAGGTGTACTCGGCCCTGGCCGAAGGCGCCGCCGTGCCCCCCTGCCCGTTCGGCCCGCTGCGGGACCTGGTCGACAGCGACACCGCCTACCGTGCCTCCACCGACTTCACCGCCGACCGCGCCTACTGGACCGAGCGGTTCGCCGACGTTCCAGCCCCGACCCGGCTCACCGACGCCTCCGCGACCGACCCGCACCGCCCCCTCCGGCTCGCCGAGGAACGGGAACTGCGCCGCCCGGAGGCCCTGCGGGCGGCGGCGGACCGGTCCGGGGTCCGCTGGTCCCGGCTGCTGGTCGCCGCGACGGCCCTCTACGCCCACCGGCTGACCGGCGACCAGGACATCGTGCTGGCCCTGCCCGTCACCGCCCGCCGGGGCGCCGACCGAGACCTGACGGCGGTGCCGGGCACGACCTCCAACGTGGTGCCGCTGCGGCTGACCGTGCGGCCGGACATGCCCTGGCGCGAACTCGTCACCCAGGTGGCACGGGAGGTCGAGGCTGCGGTCGCGCACGAGCGGTACCGCAGCGAGGACCTGCTGCGGGACCTCGGCGTCCCCGGCGGCATCGGGACGGCGTTCCCGCTGATCGTCAACATCATGGCCTTCAACTCCCGGCCGAGCTTCGCCGGGCACCCCGCCTCCGCGCACCACTTCGTCTCCGGGGCGACCACCGACCTCGCCGTCTGGGTCTTCGACTACCGCGACGGCAACCCGCCGCTGCTCAGGCTGCACGGCTCCCCCCAGGCGTACGGCCCCGGCGACCTCGCCGACCACCAGCGGCGGCTGCTCGCGCTGCTGGACACCCTCGCGGACTGGGACGAGGACGAGCCGGTGGGCCGGGTCCCCCTGCTCACCGACGAGGAACACCGTGAGTCGGCGGCGCTCGGCACCGGCCCGGTCGCCCAAGCCCCGGCCGCGAGCCTGCCGGAGCTGTTCGGGGAGCACGTCCGGGCGACCCCGGACCTTGCCGCCCTGGTGTGCGGCGACGTGTCCCTGACGTACGCGGAACTGGACGCGCGGGCCAACCGGCTGGCGCACGCCCTGATCGCGCGGGGCGCGGGCCCGGAGCGGCTGGTGGCGGTGGCCCTGCCACGCTCGGCCGAGTTGGTGGTGGCGGTCCTCGCGGTGCTGAAGACCGGGGCGGCGTTCGTCCCGGTCGACCCCGAGTACCCCGCCGCCCGGACGGCCCTTCTGCTCGACGACGCCCGGCCGGCCCTGCTCGTCACGGACTCCCGCGGCGCAGAACGGCTACCGCGTTCCGGCTCCTTCGACCGGCTGCTCCTCGACGACCCGGAGACGGCCGCCTCGGTGGCCGCCCGGCCTGCGGACGACCCGGGGGTGGCCATCGCCCCGGACCTCCCCGCGTACGTCATCCACACTTCCGGCTCCACCGGGCGGCCCAAGGGAGTGCTGCCCACCCACGGCGGCCTGCTCGACCTGCTCACCGACCTCCAACAGCAGCACCTCGCGCCGGCGCTGAGGACGCGCCGGCGGCTGCGGGTGGCGCTGACCACGTCGGTCTCCTTCGACGCCTCCTGGAACCAGTTGCTCGCCCTGTTCGGGGGCCACGAGCTGCACGTCCTTGATCAGGCGACCTGGTCCGACCCCGCCGCCCTCGTCCGTTACGCGGCGCGCCGCGGACTGGACTACCTCGAAGCCACCCCCTCCTACTTGCAGGAGCTGGTCGCGCACGGGCTGCTGAGCGACCCGCAGTGGCGCCCGGCACTGGTCGCCGCGGGCGGCGAGGCCGTCCCGCAGACGCTGTGGGACCGGCTGCGGTCGGCCGAGGGCGTGACCTGCCTCAACCTCTACGGACCGTCCGAGTGCACCGTCAACTCGGTCGTCGCACCGATGGAGTCGAGCCCGCACCCGGTGATCGGCAGGCCGGTGACCAACACCCGGCTGTACGTGCTCGACGGCGCTCTGCGGCCGCTGCCGACCGGTGCGCCGGGCGAGCTGTACATCGCCGGCGCGGGGCTGGCGCGCGGCTACCTGAACCGGCCGGGGCTGACCGCGGGACGGTTCGTCGCGAACCCGTTCGGGCCGAGCGGGTCGCGGATGTACCGCACCGGGGACCTGGTGCGCTGGGACGCGGCCGGGACCCTGGAGTTCCTCGGCCGCACCGACGACCAGGTCAAGGTCCGCGGCTTCCGGGTCGAACCAGGCGAGATCGAGGCCGTGCTCGCCGAGCACCCGCAGGTCGCCCGGGCCGCCGTGACGGCGCACACCGAGCCGGGAGGGGAGCCACGGCTCGTCGCCTACGCGGTGCCCGAACCCGGCGCCACCCTGACCGGCGCCGTCCTCCGCGACCACCTGCGCGAGCGACTGCCCCGGCCCATGGTGCCGGCCGCGTACATGCTGCTGGACGCGCTGCCCCTGACCCCCAACGGCAAGCTCGACCGGCGCGCCCTCCCCGCGCCGGCGCCGGAAGGACCCACCGCGCCGGGCCGGGCCCCGCGCACCGCGACCGAGCACCTGCTCGTCGGGCTGTTCGCCGAGGTGCTCGCCGTGCCCGACGCCGGACCGGACGACAACTTCTTCGACCTCGGCGGGCACTCCCTGCTCGCCACCCGGCTGGTCGCCCGGATCCGCTCGGTCCTCGGCGTGGAGCTGCGGCTGGGAGACCTGTTCGACGCGCCGACCGCGGCGGAACTGGCGGCGGCCGTGGACCGCGCGGACCGGGCCCGTCCGGCGCTCGCGCCACGGGAGCGGCCCGACGTCGTCCCGCTGTCCTACGCGCAGCGCCGGTTGTGGTTCCTGCACCGCATGGAGGGTCCGAGCGCCACCTACAACATTCCGCTGGCGGTACGGCTGTCGGGGGACCTGGACCAGCGGGCCCTGGAGGCCGCCCTGGCCGACGTGGTCGAGCGGCACGAGAGCCTGCGCACCGTCTTCCCCGCGATCGACGGCGTGCCGTGCCAGAGGGTGCTGGACCCGGAAAAGGCCAGGCCCCGGCTGCGGACGACCGAGACCGGCGAACACGAGCTGCCCGAGCGTCTCGCGCGAGCGGCCCGGCACGGCTTCGACCTCGCCGCGGAGCCACCGGTTCGCGCCGAACTCTTCCGGCTGACGGCCGAGGAGCACGTACTGCTGCTGGTCGTGCACCACATCGCCGGTGACGGCTGGTCGACGGGCCCGCTGTCGCGGGACCTCACGGCCGCCTACGCCGCCCGGGCCGAGGGCGCGAAACCCACGTGGTCGCCGCTGCCGGTCCAGTACGCCGACTACACCCTCTGGCAACGGGAGCTGCTCGGCGACGGCAAGGACCCGGACAGCCTCCTGAACCGTCAGCTCGCCTACTGGCGCCGTCGGCTGGCGGACCTCCCCGATCAGGTGGAGCTGCCGTTCGACCGGCCCCGGCCTGCCGCGATGTCCTACCGGGGCGACCGGCTGCCGGTGCGGATCGACGCCGAACTGCACCAGGGCCTGCGGACGCTCGCCCGCAGCGGCGGCGCCAGCCTCTTCATGGTGCTCCAGGCCGGACTGGCCGCCCTGCTGGGCAAGCTGGGCGCGGGCACCGACGTCCCGATCGGCACACCCGTCGCCGGACGCACCGACGAGGCCGCCGACGACCTGGTCGGCTTCTTCGTCAACACCCTGGTCCTGCGCACCGACCTCTCCGGGGACCCGTCGTTCACCGAACTGCTGGGCAGGGTGCGCACCGACGCGCTCGCCGCGTACGCGCACCAGGACGTGCCGTTCGAGCACCTGGTGGAGGCGCTGAACCCGGCCCGGTCGCTGGCGCACCATCCGCTGTTCCAGACCATGCTCGCCTTGCAGAACGCGCCGCTCGGCGCCTTCGACCTGCCCCGGCTGCGGGTGACGACCGACCTGGCGCCCACCGGGACGGCCAAGTGCGACCTGACCTTCGTCCTCGCCGAACAGCCCGACGAGGACGGCCTGTCGGGCGTCGTGGAGTACAGCACCGACCTGTTCGACGAACCCACCGTGACCGGCATCGTCGAGCGGTGGCTGCGGCTGCTGCGCGCCGCCGTGGCCGACCCGGCCCGCAGGCTCGGCCAGGTGGACATCTTGTCCGAGGAGGAACTGCGCGCGCTGCGCCCGGCGCCCGCCGACCGGCGCGAGGAGCCGTCGGCGGACCACCTGACCGCGCTCTTCGAGCGGCGGGTCCGCACCAACCCGGCCGCCGTCGCCGTCACCGACGGCGACGTCTCCCTGACCTACGCCGAGCTGAACGCCCGCGCGAACCGGCTCGCGCACGCCCTGATCGCCCGGGGAGTACGCCCGGAGCGGCGGGTGGCGCTGGTGCTGCCGCGCTCCGCGGAGCAGGTCGTGGCGATGCTCGCCGTGCTCAAGGCAGGGGGCGCCTACCTCCCGGTGGACCCGTCGTACCCCGCCGCACGCATCAGCCACCTCCTCCAGGACGCCCGGCCCGCGCTCCTGGTGACCACGAGCCGGACCGGCGACCTGCCCGGCGCGGACCACGTGGGCCGGCTGCTGCTGGACGCCACAGACCTCGACGGCCTGCCGGACACGGACCCGGTGGTCCCCCTCGACCCGCGGCACGCGGCCTACGTCATCTACACCTCCGGCTCCACCGGCGCCCCCAAGGGCGTGGTGGTCCCGCACCGGAACGTGGTGCGGCTGTTCGAGGCGACCAGGGCACTGTTCGGCTTCCACGCCCAGGACGTCTGGACGCTCTTCCACTCCTACTCCTTCGACTTCTCGGTGTGGGAGCTGTGGGGGCCGCTGCTGCACGGCGGCCGTCTGGTGGTCGTGGACCACGAGACCAGCCGCTCGCCCGACCGCTTCCTCGCCCTCCTCGCCCGTGAGCGGGTGACCGTGCTCAACCAGACGCCGTCCGCGTTCTACCAGCTCATGCAGGCCGACGCGGACGCTCCGGAGACCAGCCGCCGCCTCGCGCTGCGCACGGTCGTGTTCGGCGGCGAAGCGCTGGAGCACACCAGGTTGGCGAGCTGGTACGCGCGGCACCCGGACGACGCGCCGCGGCTGGTCAACATGTACGGCATCACCGAGACCACGGTGCACGTCACCCACGCGGCACTCGGCCGGACCGGCGCCGCCGGCCACATCGGCACGGCCCTCGCGGACCTGCGGACGTACGTGCTCGACGCTCACCTGCGCCCGGTCGCCCCGGGCGTGCCCGGCGAGCTGTACGTCGCGGGCGCCGGCCTGGCGCGCGGCTACCTCGACCAGCCCGGCCTGACCGCCGGGCGGTTCGTGGCCGACCCGTTCGGCACGCCGGGATCGCGGATGTACCGCAGCGGCGACGTCGTCCGCCGTGCGGCCGACGGCAGCCTGCGCTACGTCGGCCGCGCCGACCAGCAGGTGAAGGTACGCGGCTTCCGGATCGAGCCGGGTGAGATCGAGGCGGCGCTGGCCGCGCACCCCGGCGTCGCCCAAGTCGCCGTCCTCGCCCGGCAGGACCGGGCCGACGACACCCGGCTGGTCGCCTATCTGGTGCCCGCGGCCGGGGCCGGCCCCCGGCCGGACGCGCTGCGCACGCACCTGGCAGCACGCCTGCCGCAGTACATGGTGCCATCGGCGTTCGTCGTGCTGGACGCGCTGCCGCTGACGGCCAACGGCAAGCTGGACCACCGGGCCCTGCCCGCACCGGAGATCGCCCCGGCGGTCCAGGCCCGCGCCCCGCGCACCGCGCAGGAGAGGATCCTGTGCGAGCTGTTCGCCGAGGTCCTGGGCGTCGCGTCGGCCGGTGTCGACGACGGCTTCTTCGACCTGGGCGGGCATTCGCTGCTGGCCACCCGTCTCGCCGCCCGGATCCGCGCCACGCTCGGGGTGGAGATGCCGCTGCGAGCCCTGTTCGAGGCGCCGACCCCGGCCGGTCTGGCCGCCGCCCTGGTGGCGGCCGGACCGGCACAGCCCGCCCTGGCCCGGCGCGAGCGTCCCGAGGCGATCCCGCTCTCCTTCGCCCAGCGACGCCTGTGGTTCCTGCACCAGTTGGAGGACGCCGGCGCCAACTACCACATTTCTTTGGCCTGGCGCCTGTCCGGGGAGCTGGACCGGCGGGCCCTGGAGGCGGCCGTGGCGGACGTGGTGGCCCGGCACGAAAGCCTGCGCACCGTCTTCCCGGCGGTGGACGGTGTCCCCCGCCAGCGGGTGCTGGACATCGCGGCGACCCGCCCACGGCTGCTCGTGAGCCGGGTGACCGAGGCGGAGCTGGCGGACGTCATGGCGCAGGCCCAGGCCCGGCCGTTCGACCTGGCCGTCGACACACCGCTGCGCGCCGAGCTGTTCGAGCTGGCCGCGGACGAGCACGTCTTCCAGGTGGTCCTCCACCACATCGCGGGCGACGGCTGGTCGCTGGGCCCGCTCGCGCACGGACTGACCACCGCCTACGCGGCGCGGCGCCGCGGCGAGGCACCGCAGTGGGCCGAGCTCCCGGTCCAGTACGTCGACCACACGCTGTGGCAGTACGAGCTGCTCGGCGACGCCGCCGACGAGGACAGCCCGTTCGCCCGCCAGACGGCCTACTGGACGCGGCAGTTGGCGGACCTGCCCGAACAGCTCGCGCTGCCCGCCGACCGGCCCCGCCCGGCCCTCGCCTCGCACCAGGGCGGGTCCGTCCGAGCCGAACTGGACGCCGACCTGCACCGCGGGCTGCGCGAACTCGCCCGAACCCATGGCACCAGTCTGTTCATGGTGCTCCAGGCCGGGCTGGCGGTCCTGCTGAGCAAGCTCGGCGCGGGCGACGACATCCCGGTCGGCAGCCCCGTCGCGGGCCGGACGGACCAGGCCCAGGACGAGCTGGTCGGCTACTTCGTCAACACCCTGGTCTTCCGCACGGACACCTCGGGTGACCCGACGTTCGCCGAACTGCTGGGCCGGGTCCGGGAGACCGCACTGGCCGGGTACGCCCACCAGGACCTGCCCTTCGAGTACCTGGTCGAGGTCCTCAACCCGGCCCGGTCGCTGGCGCACCACCCGCTGTTCCAGGTCATGCTGGTGCTGCAGAACGCCCCTCGCGCCGACTTCGCGCCGCCCGGCCTGCGCGTCGCCGACATGCCGCCCGCCTCGACCACCGCCAAGCTCGACCTGCTCTTCACCCTGGCCGAGCGGCACGCCGAGGACGGCTCCCCGGCGGGGATCGACGCCTCCGTCGAGTACGCCTGCGACCTGTACGACCCGGCCACCGTCCGGACGATGTGCGAGCGCTGGGTCCGGCTGCTACGTGCCGTGGTCGCCGACCCGCGGTCCCGGCTCAGCCGGTTCGGCCTGCTCGGCGCCGAGGAGCGCGCCCGGCTGACGGCGCTGGGCGTCGGCCCGGCGGCCCGGCCGTTCACCGAGAGCCTGCCCGAACTGTTCCGGGCCCAGGTCCGCGCGACCCCGGACGCCCTCGCCGTGGTGGGACCGGACGCCTCGCTGACGTACGCGGAGCTGGACGCGCGGGCGAATCGGCTGGCGCACGCGCTCCGCGCGCGGGGCGCGGGCCCGGAGCGGCTGGTGGCGGTGGCCCTGCCCCGGTCGGCCGAGCTGGTGGTGGCCGTCCTCGCGGTGCAGAAGACCGGCGCCGCGTACCTCCCGGTCGACCCGGGGTACCCGGCCGCGCGGATCGCGTACATGCTCGACGACGCCCGGCCGGTCCTGGGGGTGACCGACACCCGCACCCGCGGTCGGCTGCCGCAGGCCGGCCCCGCCGGGTGGCTGGTGACCGACGAACCGGGAACGGCCGCGGCGGTGGCCGCGTGCCCGTCGACCGATCCGGGCGTCACCGTCCATCGCGACCACCCGGTCTACGTGGTCTACACCTCGGGTTCCACCGGGCAGCCCAAGGGAGTGGTGGTGACGCACGGCGGCCTGGCCAACCTGTTCGCCGCCCAGCGCCCGCTGGTCTTCGGGACGGGTGAGCGCATGCGGATCGGGCTGACGACGTCCGTGTCGTTCGACGCCTCCTGCGACCAGCTGTTCGCCCTCTACGCCGGCCACGAGCTGCACGTGCTGGACGAGGCGACCTGGACCGATCCGGACGCCTACCTCGCGTACGCCTCGCGGGCCGGGCTCCACACCGTCGGCGGTACCCCTTCCTACCTGCAAGTCCTCGTGGACCATGGCCTGCTGGACCAGCCGCGGTGGCGGCCCTCCTTCGTCGGCCTGGGCGGGGAGGCCGTACCTGATCGGCTCTGGCAGCGGTTGCGGGCGGCCGAGGGCGTGTCCTCCCTCAACTACTACGGGCCGGCCGAGTGCACGGTGGACTCGCTGTGCGCGCCGCTCGGGCCGCACTCCCACCCGGTGATCGGCCGACCGCTCGACGGCGTACGGCTGCACCTGCTCGACACCGCTCTGCAGCCGGTGCCCGCCGGCGTGCCCGGTGAGCTGTACCTCGCGGGCGCGGGCCTGGCACGCGGCTACCTCGACCGGCCCGGGCTGACCGCGGCGCGGTTCGTGGCGGACCCCTCCGGCCCGGCCGGCACGAGGATGTACCGCACCGGCGACCTGGCGCGCTGGGGCGCGGACGGGAACCTGGAGTTCCTGGGCCGCACCGACGACCAGGTCAAGGTCCGGGGGTTCCGGATCGAGCTGGGCGAGATCGAGGCGGCCCTGGCGGCACACCCGCAGGTCGCCCAGGCCGCCGTGATCGTCCGGCAGGACCGGGCGGAGGATCCCCGGCTGGTCGCCTACCCGGTGCCCGCCGCAGGGGCCGCGCTCCGGGCGGAGGAACTGCGGGCGCACCTGCGCGAGCGGCTGCCCGACTACATGGTGCCCGCCGTGTTCGTCCCCCTCGACGCCCTGCCGGTCAACGCCAGCGGCAAGCTGGACCGGCGCGCGCTCCCCGAGCCGGACACCGACGCGACCCGGTCCGGCGGGGCCCCGCGCACGCCCCGGGAACAGGTGCTTGCGAGGCTGTTCGCCGAGGTGCTGGGCGTGTCGGAGGTCGGCGTCGACGACGACTTCTTCGACCTGGGCGGGCACTCCCTGCTGGCCACCCGGCTGGCGGCCCGGGTCCGTGCGGCTCTCGGTGTGGAACTCGCCCTGCGCACCCTGTTCCAGAGCCCGACGGTGGCCGGGCTGGCCGCCGCGCTGGGTGATGCGGACCGGGCCCGGCTCGCCCTGCGGCGGGCCGAGCGGCCCGAGCTGGTGCCGCTGTCGTCCGCGCAGCGAAGGCTCTGGTTCCTGCGACAGATGGAAGACGCGGACTCCGTCTACAACATGCCCCTGGCGTGGCGGCTCACGGGGCCGCTGGACGTGTCCGCCCTGGAGACGGCGCTGGGCGACGTCGTCGACCGGCACGAAACCCTGCGCACGGTCTTCCCGGCCGTCGACGGCGTGCCCCACCAGCGGGTGCTGCCGCCCGCGGAGGCGCGCCCGGCACTGGCGGTCGTTGCGGCCGGCGAGACGGACCTGCCGGACCTGCTGGCGCGGGCCGCGACCAGGGGGTTCGACCTCGCGGCCGAACCGCCGCTGCGCGCCGAGGTGTTCCGGGTCGCGGCGGACGACCACGTGCTGCTCCTGGTGATCCACCACATCGCGGGCGACGGCTGGTCGCTGGGCCCGCTCGCCGCCGACCTGGCCACCGCGTACGCGGCACGCCGCGCGGGCGAGGAGCCGCGGTGGGCACCGCTGCCCGTGCAGTACGCCGACTACACCCTGTGGCAGCGCGAGCTGCTCGGCGACCCGGCCGACCCGGACAGCCTGTTCGCCCGCCAGCGGGCCTATTGGACGCAGCGGCTGGCAGGCCTGCCGGAGCAGATCCGGCTCCCCGCCGACCGCCCCCGCCCCGCGACCCCCTCCTGGTCCGGGGGCCGGCTCCCGATCACCTTGGATGCCGACCTGCACGCCGGCCTGGTCCGCCTGGGCCGGGGGCACGGCGCCAGCGTGTACATGGTCCTCCAGGCCGCGCTGGCGGCCCTGCTGGACAAACTCGGCGCCGGGCAGGACATCCCGGTCGGCGGCCTGATCGCCGGGCGGACCGACCAAGCGCTGGACGACCTGGTCGGGTTCTTCGTCAACACCCAGGTCCTGCGCACCGACACCAGCGGTGACCCGACCTTCGCCGAGCTGCTCGGCCGGGTCCGGGAGGGCGCGCTGAGCGCCTACGCGCACCAGGACCTGCCCTTCGAGCACGTCGTCGAGGCGTGCAATCCGTCCCGGTCCCTCGCCCGCCAGCCGCTGTTCCAGGTGCTGCTCGCGCTGCAGAACGTGCCCGGCACCGAGTTCGCCCTGAGCGGTCTCACCGCCGAGATCTTCCCGGTGCGGACGCCGACGGCCATGTTCGACCTCGGCTTCCACCTGCTGGAGCGCGGCGGCACCGGCGGACCGGCCGAAGGCATCGTCGGGCGGGTCGAGTACAGCACCGACCTCTTCGACGCCACCACGGTCGAGGCACTGGTCGCGCGGTGGCTGCGTCTGCTGGCTTCGGTGGCCGCCGACCCGGACCGGCCGCTGAGCCGGATCGACGTCCTCACCGCCGAGGAACGGCACGACCTGCTGGTCGCGCGCAACGACACCGCGCGCCCGGTACCCGCCGCCACCTTGGCCGCTCTGTTCGAGGCACAGGTCCGGGCGGTTCCCGAGGCGCCCGCGGTGGTGTTCGAGGACACGGTGCTGACCTACCGGGAGCTGAACCGCAGGGCCAACCGCCTGGCGCACGCGCTGATCGCGCGCGGGGCCGGCCCCGAGCAGGTCGTGGCCCTGCGTCTGCCGCGCTCCGCCGAGCTGGTCGTCGCCGTCCTCGCCGTGCTCAAGACGGGCGCGGCGTACCTTCCGGTCGACCCCGACTACCCGGCCGCCCGGATCGCCTACATGCTGGATGACGCCCGGCCGGTCGTGGTGCTCGACGACCTCGGGGCCGTCGTACCGGACGGGTCCTGGCCGGAGCACGATCCGGCCGTCGCCGCGGATCCGCGCCATCCCGCGTACGTGATCTACACCTCAGGCTCCACCGGCAGGCCCAAGGCGGTCGTGATGCCCGCCGCCGGCCTGCTGAACCTGCTGGCCTGGCACCACGAATCCGTCGGCGGCGCACCCGGCGCGCGCACCGCGCAGTTCACCGCCCTCAGCTTCGACGTCTCGGTGCAGGAGACACTCTCCGCGCTGCTGTACGGCAAGACGCTGGTGGTGCCGACCGAGGAGCAGCGCCGCAGCGCCGAGCTCTTCGCCCGCTGGCTGGACCGCCACGAGGTCGAGGAGCTGTTCGCGCCCAACCTGGTGATCGAGGCGCTGGCCGAGGCCGCCGAGGAGGCCGGTCTCGCGCTGCCGAGGCTGCGGCTGATCGCGCAGGCCGGCGAGGCGATGCGGCTCGGTGGTGTCGTACGCCGCTTCGCGGCCCGGCGGCCGGGCCGGGAACTGCACAACCACTACGGCCCCGCCGAGACCCATGTGATCACCGCCTACCCGCTCCCGGCCGACTGCCCGCTGCCCGTGCCGATCGGCCGACCGATCGCCAACTGCCGGGCGTACGTGCTGGACGCGGCACTGCGACCGGTCGCCCCCGGCGTGCTGGGTGAGCTGTACCTCGCCGGCGCGGGTCTGGCCCGCGGCTACCTGAACCGGCCCGGGCTCACCGCCACGCGCTTCGTCGCCGACCCCCACGGTCCGGGCGGCAGCCTGATGTACCGCACCGGCGACCTGGTCCGCTGGCGGGCCGACCGCGAGCTGGAGTTCGCGGGCCGAGCGGACCACCAGGTGAAGATCCGCGGGTTCCGGGTCGAGCCCGGTGAGATCGAGGCCGAACTCGCCGCGCACCCGTCGGTCGCACAGGTCGCGGTGCTCGCCCGGGAGGACCGGCTCGTCGCCTATGTCGTCCCGCCGGCCACGACCGTGGCGAGCCCCGCGGAGCTGGTGGCACACCTGCGCGACCGGGTCCCGGACTACCTGGTGCCGTCCGCGTTCGTGCTGCTGGACGCGCTGCCGTTGACGCCGAACGGGAAGCTGGACCGGGCGGCGCTGCCCGCGCCCGCGCCGGACACGGCCGTTGGCGGCCGGGCGCCGCGCACACCGCAGGAGCAGATCCTGTGCGAGCTGTTCGCCGAGGTGCTGGGCGTGCCGCGGGTCGGTGTCGACGACGGCTTCTTCGAGCTGGGCGGGCACTCCCTGCTCGCCACCCGGCTGGTTTCCCGGGTCCGCGCGACCCTCGGAGTCGAACTGGAGCTGCGCTCCCTTTTCCGGCACCCGACCCCCGCCGGACTGGCCGCCGGGCTGCACGACACGGGCACCGCACGCAAGGCCCTGATGCCCCGGCCCCGTCCCGAGGCCATGCCGCTGTCCTTCGGCCAGCGCCGCCTGTGGTTCCTCCAGCAGTTCGGGGCCCCGAGCGCCACGTACCACATGCCCCTCGCCCTGCGGCTCTCCGGGGACCTCGACCGGGCGGCGCTGAGCGCCGCGCTGGCCGACGTGGTGGCCCGGCACGAGACCCTGCGCACGGTCTTCCCGCACACCGCCGGGATCCCGCACCAGCGGGTCGTGGACACCGCGGAGGTCCCCGTCCCGCTCACCGTGCGCGCGGCCGGCGAGGCGGAGATGCCCGCCCTGCTGCGCGCCGCCGCGGTGCGGGCATTCGACCTGACCAGGGAAGTGCCGCTGCGCGCCGAACTGTTCGCCCTCGCCCCCGACGAACACGTGCTGCTGCTGGTCATGCACCACATCGTCGGCGACGGATGGTCCATGGGCCCGCTCGCCCGCGACCTGGCCACCGCCTACACCAGCCGGCGCGGCGGCGGGGCGCCCGCCTGGCCCCCGCTGCCGGTGACGTACGGCGACTACACCCTGTGGCAGCACGACGTCCTCGGCGACGAGCACGACGAGGACAGCCTCTTCGCCCACCAGGTCGCCTACTGGAAGGACGCGCTGGCCGGGCTGCCCGAGCAGGTGCCGCTGCCCGCCGACCGGCCGCGCCCGGCCACCATGTCGTACGGCGGCGACCTGCTGGAAATGCGGATCGACGCAGAACTGCACGCGTCCCTGCTGGAGTTGGCGCGTCGCTCGGGCGCGACCCTGTTCATGGTGTTGCAGGCCGCGTTGGCGGCGTTGTACACGCGGTTGGGGGCCGGGACGGACATTCCGATCGGCAGCCCGATCGCGGGGCGGACCGATGAGGCGTTGGACGATCTGGTCGGGTTCTTCGTCAACACGCTGGTGCTGCGCACCGACACGAGCGGTGATCCGAGTTTCACCGAGCTGCTGGGCCGGGTGCGGGAGACGGCGCTGTCGGCGTACGCGCACCAGGACGTGCCCTTCGAGCATCTGGTGGAGGTGCTGAACCCGTCCCGGTCCCTCTCCCACCACCCGCTGTTCCAGACTGGCCTGGTCGTGCAGAACGCACCGGGGGGTGACTTCGACCTGCCGGGGCTCAGGGTCACCGGCATCCCCGTGCTCACCGGGACCGCACGGCTCGACCTGACCTTCGGGTTCGCGGAGGAGCACGGGCCGGACGGCGCGCCGGCCGGGCTCAGCGGCGCGATCGAGTACAGCACGGACCTGTTCGACCGCACGACGGTCGAGGCCCTGGCCGCCCGCTGGTCCAGGCTGCTGGCCGCGGTCGTCGCCGGGCCGGACCTGCCGATCGGCGGGATCGACCTGCTGTCCGCCGAGGAGCGCCGTGAGCTGCTGCCCGCCGCCGGGAGCGAGGCGGCCGGGCAGAGCCTGCCGGCGCTGTTCGCGGCCCAGGCGGCACTGACGCCCGACGCGGTCGCGCTGGTGAGCGGGGACACCGAGCTGACGTACCGGCAGCTCGACGCCCGGGCGAACCGGTTCGCGCACGCGCTCAGGGCGCGGGGCGTGGCCCCGGAACACGTTGTGGCGGTGGCGTTGCCGCGGTCGGTGGAGTCGGTGGTGGCGGTGCTGGGCACGCTGAAGGCCGGGGCCGCTTACCTGCCCGTGGACCCGGCGTACCCGGCGGCCCGGATCGCGTTCATGCTGGACGACGCGCGTCCGACGGTGGTCGTCGACGACCCGGCCCTGGTGGCCGGCGCGCCGGACCTGCCGGACACCGACCCGGGTGTCGCGGTGGACGCCCGGCACCCGGCCTATGTGATCTACACCTCGGGTTCGACGGGGCGCCCCAAGGGCGTGGTGGTGAGCCACGCCGGTGTGTCGGCGCTGGTGGCGGCGCAGGCCGACCGGCTCGGTGTGGCACCGGGCAGCCGGGTGCTGCAGTTCGCCTCGCCCAGCTTCGACGCGTCCTTCTGGGACCTGTGCGCTGCCGTCCTCACCGGCGCCGCTCTCGTCCTGGCCCCCTCCGCCAGCCCGTTGGAGGCCCTGACGGACCCACGGCTCGGTGTCACGCATGTGACCCTTCCGCCGTCGGCCCTGGCCGCGGTGGACGGCGCCGACCTCACGGCCACCACCCTGGTCGTCGCGGGTGAGGCGTGCGCGCCGGAGCTGGTGGCCCGCTGGGCGCCGGGCAGGCGGATGATCAACGCCTACGGCCCGACCGAGACCACCGTCTGCGTGACCATGAGCGACCCGCTGTCCCCGGGGGCCGGCGCACCGCCGATCGGCCGGCCCGTCGCGGGCTTTCGGGTGTACGTCCTCGACGAGCGGCTGCGCGTCGTGCCGCCCGGTGTCGCGGGGGAGCTGTACGTCGCCGGCGCCGGCCTGGCGCGCGGGTACCTGAACCGGCCGGGTCTGACGGCCGGTCGGTTCGTCGCCTGCCCGTTCGGTCCGCCGGGTGCGCGGATGTACCGCACCGGAGACCTGGTGCGCCGGCGTGCCGACGGAGCGCTGGAGTACGTCGGCCGCGCCGACGACCAGGTGAAGGTGCGCGGCTTCCGGATCGAGCCCGGCGAGACCGAGGCGGCGCTGGCCGAGCATCCGGACGTCGCCCAGGCCGCCGTGCTCGCCCGGGACGACCGGCTCGTCGGCTACGTCGCGGCCCGCCCCGGCGTCACCGTCCGCCCCGCGGAGCTGGTGGCACACCTGCGCGACCGGCTCCCCGACTACCTGGTGCCGTCCGCGTTCGTGCTGCTGGACGCGCTGCCGTTGACGCCGAACGGGAAGCTGGACCGGGCGGCGCTGCCCGCGCCCGCGCCGGACACGGCCGTTGGCGGCCGGGCGCCGCGCACACCGCAGGAGCAGATCCTGTGCGAGCTGTTCGCCGAGGTGCTGGGCGTGCCGCGGGTCGGTGTCGACGAGGACTTCTTCGAGCTGGGCGGACACTCCCTGCTCGCCACCCGGCTGGCCGCACGGGTGCGTTCGGTGCTCGGCGTGGAGGTCGGACTGCGCGCCCTCTTCCAGTCACCCACCGTGGCCGGACTCGCCCAGGCGCTGACCGAGGCCGACCGCACCCGCCCGGCACTGACCCGGCGCGAACGGCCGGAGGTGGTGCCGCTGTCCTTCGCCCAGCGACGCCTGTGGTTCCTGCACCGCATGGACGACGCCGCCGCGACCTACCACATCCCGCTCGCGCTCCGGCTGACGGGGACGCTCGACCGGACCGCGCTGGACGCGGCGCTGGCCGACGTGGTGGCCCGGCACGAGAGCCTGCGGACGGTCTTCCCGGAGGTCGACGGCGTACCCCGCCAGCTCGTCCTCGCCCCGGCCACGGCCCGGCCCCGGACGCGGCTGGTCCGGGTGCCGGAGGCGGACCTCCCCGAGCGGCTGGCCGAGTTCGCCCGACTGCCGTTCGACCTGGAGAACGAGGCGCCCCTGCGGACGCAGCTGTTCGCGCTCGCACCGGACACGCACGTCCTGCTACTGGTGATGCACCACATCGCCGGTGACGGCTGGTCGACCGGCCCCCTGGCCCGCGACCTGGCCGAGGCGTACACCGCCCGGTGCGAGGGACGCGCGCCGCACTGGCGTGCCCTGCCGGTGCAGTACGCGGACTACACGCTGTGGCAACGGGACCTGCTCGGCGACGCCGCCGACCACCGAAGCCGGTTCGCCGAACAGCTCGACCACTGGAAACACCAGCTCGCCGACCTGCCGGAGCTGCTCCGGCTGCCCACCGACCGGCCCCGGCCGGCCGTGGCCGGATGGCACGGGGACCATGTTCCTCTGGAGCTGAGCCCCGAACTGCACGCGTCCCTGCTGGAGTTGGCGCGTCGCTCGGGCGCGAGCCTGTTCATGGTGTTGCAGGCCGCGCTGGCGGCGTTGTACACGCGGTTGGGGGCCGGGACGGACATTCCGATCGGCAGCCCGATCGCGGGGCGGACCGACGAGGCGTTGGACGATCTGGTCGGGTTCTTCGTCAACACGCTGGTGCTGCGCACCGACACGAGCGGTGATCCGAGTTTCACCGAGCTGCTGGGCCGGGTGCGGGAGACGGCGCTGTCGGCGTACGCGCACCAGGACGTGCCCTTCGAGCATCTGGTGGAGGTGCTGAACCCGTCCCGGTCCCTCTCCCACCACCCGCTGTTCCAGACCATCCTGGCCGTGCAGAACGCTCCCATGGGCCGTTTCTCCCTGCCGGGCCTGGACGTCACCACCTACGCGGTGGACACCAGGACCGCGAAGTTCGACATCGGCGTGAGCCTCGTCGAGCGGTCCGCACCGGACGGCGGCCCGGCGGGGATCGTCGGCGCGATCGAGTACAGCACCGACCTGTTCGACCGCGCCACGGTCACGGCCCTCGCCGCACGCTGGACGCGCCTGATGGAAGCCGTCACCGCCGACCCGGACCGGCCGATCGGCGCGATCGAGCTGCTCGGCGCCGACGAGCGGCACCGTCTGCTGGAGGGGAGCAACGAGACCGCCCGGGAGGTGGCGGCCGTCCCGGTGCCGCAGGCGTTCGCGGCGCAGGTGGCGGCGACCCCCGACGCGGTGGCCCTGGTGTGCGGCGACACCGAGCTGACGTACCGGCAGCTCGACGCCCGCGCGAACCGGTTCGCGCACGCGCTGATCGCCCGGGGCGTCGGGCCGGAGCAGACGGTGGCCGTGGCCCTGCCACGCTCGGTGGAGGCCGTGGTGGCCGTCCTCGGCGTGCTGAAGGCCGGGGCCGCGTACCTGCCGGTGGACCCGGCGTACCCGCGGGCGCGGATCGCGTACATGCTGGACGACGCCCGGCCGTCCCTGGTGGTCGACGACCCGGCGCTGGTGACCGAGGTGTCCGCGTGGCCCGAGACCGACCCCGCGGTCGCACTCGACGCCCGGCACCCGGCCTACGTGATCTACACCTCGGGGTCGACCGGCCATCCCAAGGGTGTCGTCGTCGGCCACGACGGCATCGCGAGCCTGGTCGCCGCGCAGATCGAGCGCTTCGCGATCGAACCCACCAGCCGGGTGCTGCAGTTCGCCTCGCCCAGCTTCGACGCCTCGGTGTCGGAGATCTGCACCGCGCTGCTGTGCGGCGCCGCCCTGGTCCTGCCGCCGACGGGGGACCCGGTCGCCGCGCTGGCCGACCGCGCCCTGGCGATCACCCACGCGACCGTGCCCCCGTCCGTCCTCGCCGCCGTCCCGGAGGACTCGGTGCGGCTGTCGACACTGGTGGTGGCCGGTGAGGCGTGCCCGCCGGAGCTGGTGGACCGCTGGGCTTCCGGACGCCGGATGGTCAACGCCTACGGCCCGACCGAGACCACCGTGTGCGCGACCATGAGCGACCCGCTGGCACCCGGCACGGGCGTGCCTCCGATCGGCCGTCCGATCGCCAACGCCCGGGTGTACGTGCTGGACGAGCGGCTGCGGCCGGTGCCGCAGGGCGTGACGGGGGAGCTGTACGCCGCGGGCGCCGGCCTGGCGCGGGGGTACCTGAACCGGCCGGGTCTGACGGCCGGTCGGTTCGTCGCCTGCCCGTTCGGTCCGCCGGGTGCGCGGATGTACCGCACCGGAGACCTGGTGCGCCGGCGTGCCGACGGAGCGCTGGAGTACGTCGGCCGCGCCGACGACCAGGTGAAGGTGCGCGGCTTCCGGATCGAGCCCGGCGAGATCGAGGCGGCGCTGGCCGAGCATCCGGACGTCGCCCGGGCCGCCGTCCTCGCCCAGGGCGACCGGCTCGTCGGCTACGTCGTCCCGCAGCAGCACGAGGACCGGGACAGCGTCCTGGAGACGGACCACGTGAGCGAGTGGCGGGACATCTACGACGCCCTGCCCATCACCCCGGACGAGGCCGGCTTCGGCCAGAACTTCGTCGGCTGGAACAGCAGCTACGACACGAGCCCGATCCCGGTCGAGCAGATGCGGGAATGGCGTGACGCCACCGTGGCCCGCATCCTGGCCCTGCGCCCCCGCCGGGTGCTGGAGATCGGCGTCGGGACCGGACTGCTGCTCTCGGGGATCGCACCGCACTGCGAGACCTACTGGGCGACGGACTTCTCCGCCACGGCGATCGACGCGCTGACCGCCCAGATCGCCCGCCGGGACGACCTGGCCGGGCGGACCGTGCTCCAGACCCGCCCGGCGCACGACACCGAAGGCCTGCCGGCCGGCCACTTCGACACCGTCGTGATCAACTCGGTGGTGCAGTACTTCCCGTCCGCCGACTACCTCGCGGACGTGATCGGGAAGCTGATGGAGCTGCTCGCGCCCGGCGGCACGCTCTTCGTCGGCGACGTGCGCAACCTGCGGCTGCTGCGCCCGCTGGCCACCGCGGTCCAACTGCACCGCACCGGCGCCGACGGCGACCTCGCGGCGGTGCGCCGGGCGGTGGAGCAGGCCGTCAGGGTCGAGAAGGAACTCCTGGTCGACCCGGACTTCTTCACCGTCCTGGGCGCACGCGGCACGGACATCGGCGCGGTGAGCGTCGAGGTCAAGCGCGGCCGCCACCACAACGAACTGACCCGCTACCGCTACGACGTGACGCTGTACAAGCCGCCGGTCGCCCCGGCCGCCCCCCGCCGGACGGCCGAGCTGGAGTGGGGACGGCAGATCACGGGCACGGACGAGCTGCGCGAACTGCTCGCCCGGCCGCACGCGGACCTGCTGCGGATCACCGGGGTGCCGAACCGCCGCGTGGCGCGCGAGACCGCGCTGGCCCGGGCCCTGCAGGACGGTGACGGCTCGCTCGCCGAGCTGCTGGAACGGCTGCACGGCCCGGAGGACGGCGCACTGCCCGACCCGGAGGACTTCGTGGCCCTCGGGCAGGAGTTCGGCCGCTGGGTGGGCGTCACCTGGTCGGCCGGGCAGGACGACGCCGTGGACGTCGTCCTCGCCGACCCGCGGGTGTGTCACGGTGCCCCCGTCGAGCCCTACCGGCCGGCCGTCACCGCCTCCAGGTCCCTGTCGTCGCTGACCAACCGCCCGACCGGCAGCCGCGGCACCGGCGCCCTCATCGGCGAACTCCGGGAATGGCTGCGCGGACGACTGCCCGACTACCTGGTCCCGTCGGCGTTCGTGGCGCTCCAGGCACTGCCGCTGACCGGCAGTGGCAAGCTCGACCGCCGCGCGCTGCCCGCGCCCGACCTGGGGACGGCCGGGACCGCGCGGGCGCCGCGCACCCCCCAGGAACAGCTCCTCGCCGAACTGTTCGCCGAACTTCTGGGCCTGGCCCGGGTCGGCGTCGAGGACAGCTTCTTCGACCTGGGCGGGCACTCACTGCTGGCCACCCGCCTGGCCGCCCGAGTCCGCGCGACCCTCGGCGCCGAACTTGACGTCCGTACGCTCTTCGAGACGCCGACCGTGGCCGGACTTGCGGCCCGCCTCGACGGCTCCGGCACGGCGCGGCCCGCGCTGACCGCCCGGCCGCGCCCCGACCGCGTGGAACTGTCCTTCGCCCAGCGCCGCCTGTGGTTCCTGCACCGGATGGACGGGCCGAGCGCCACCTACAACATGCCGCTCGCGCTGAGCCTGACCGGCGCGCTCGACCGCCCGGCCCTGCACGCCGCGCTCGCGGACGTGATCACCCGGCACGAGAGCCTGCGGACGGTCTTCCGCGAGACGGACGGCGTGCCGTACCAGGTCGTCCTGGACGCCGAGCAGGCGTACCCGGAGCTGCCGGTGATCCCGCTCGACGAGGACCGGCTGGCCGAGCGGCTGGCCGCGACGGCACGGCGGGGCTTCGACCTGGCGGCACAACCGCCGGTCAGGGCCGAACTGTACGCGCTCGCGCCCGACCGGCACGTCCTGCTGGTCGTGGTGCACCACATCGCCGCGGACGGCTGGTCGATGGGACCGCTCTCCGCCGACCTCGCGGCCGCCTACACGGCGCGCTGCCGAGGTGAGGAGCCGCACTGGTCCCCGCTGCCGGTGCAGTACGCCGACTACACCTGCTGGCAGCGCGAACTGCTCGGCGACACCGCCGACCCGGACAGCCTGTTCTCCCGGCAACTGGCCTACTGGAAGGACGAGCTGGCGGGCATCCCGCAGCAGGTGCCGCTGCCCGCCGACCGGCCCCGCCCCCCGGTCGCCACCCAACGGGGCGACCGGGTCACGGTCGCGCTGGACCCGGACCTGCACCAGGCGCTGCGCGACCTGGCGGCCGCGCGCGGCGCCAGCATGTTCATGGTGCTCCAGGCCGGTCTCGCCGCGCTGCTCACCCGCCTCGGCGCCGGCACCGACATCCCGATCGGCAGTCCCATCGCCGGCCGCACCGACGAGGCGCTGGACGACCTGGTCGGCTTCTTCGTCAACACGCTGGTACTGCGTACCGACACGAGCGGCGACCCCGGCTTCGCCGAACTGCTCGATCGGGTGCGGCACAAGGCGCTCGCCGCCTACGACCACCAGGACGTGCCCTTCGAGTACCTGGTCGAGGTGGTCAACCCGGCCCGGTCGCTGTCCCACCACCCGCTGTTCCAGGTCATGCTGGCCCTGCAGAACGCGCCGGTGGGCGAGTTCGCGCTGCCGGGTCTGTCCACCGGCCATCTGGAGGCGCCGACCGGCACCTCGCGCGTCGACCTGACGTTCAGCCTCGCCGAGCGGTTCCGCGCGGACGGCGGACCCGACGGCCTGGTCGGCGCGGTGGAGTTCGCCACCGACCTGTTCGAACCGGCCACCGTGGAGCTGCTGTTCGCCCGCTGGGCCCGGCTGCTGCGCGCGGCGGTCGCCGACC
The DNA here is from genome assembly GCF_051980735.1 of Streptomyces sp. SCPE 10. Lineage (NCBI taxonomy): Bacteria > Bacillati > Actinomycetota > Actinomycetes > Kitasatosporales > Streptomycetaceae > Streptomyces > Streptomyces sp. SCPE 10. The sequence continues at coordinate 7,234,178 of NZ_CP197069.1, forward strand.
CCGACCGGCCGATCGGCCGCATCGACGTCCTGTCGGACGAGGAACGCGACCGGCTGCTGTCCGCGTCCACCGGCGTCCCGGCCAAGCTGCCCGGGGCCGCGCTGCCGGAGCTGTTCGCCCACCAGGTCCGCGCCACCCCCGACGCGGTGGCCGTCGTGGCGGGCCCCGGCGAGCTGACGTACCGGGAACTCGACAAGCGGTCCAACCGTCTCGCGCGGGCACTGATCCGCCAGGGGGTATGCCCGGAGACACCGGTCGCGGTGCTGCTGGACCGCTCCGCGGACCTGGTCGTGGCCCTCCTGGCGATCACCAAGGCAGGCGGCGCCTACGTGCCCCTCGACTCGCGCTACCCGCAGACCCGGATCGAGCTGATCCTCAAGGAAGCCGGGGCCGCGCTGGTGCTCACCGAGGACGCGCTGACCGTGCTGCTGGACGGTGAACCCGACGCGTCCGACCTTGAAGTGCGCTGCGACCAGCGGCAGTTGGCGTACGTGATGTACACCTCCGGCTCGACCGGCCGGCCCAAGGGGGTGGCCGTCACCCACCGCGACGTGGTGGGCCTCGCGCTGAGCCCCGAATGGCACCGGGGCGGACACGAGCGGGTGCTCATGCACTCCCCGACCGCCTTCGACCTCTCGACCTACGAACTGTGGGTGCCCCTGCTGAGCGGCGGTACGGTCGTGGTCGCCCCGCCCGAGCGGCTCGACCTGGACCTGCTGCAGCACACGATCAGCACGCACGGGGTGACCGGACTGTGGCTGACGGCGGGCCTGTTCCGCCTGGTCGCCGAGGAGCGGCCGGACCTGCTCGCCGGAGTCCGGGAGGTGTGGACCGGCGGCGACGTGGTCTCCCCGGCCGCCGTCGCCCGGGTGCTCCGGGCCTGCCCCGGCATCGAGGTGGTCGACGGCTACGGGCCCACAGAGGCGACCACGCTGGCCACCTGCCACCCGGTGCGCGACCTCCCCGAGCACGCCGCGACCGTGCCGATCGGCCGGCCCATGGCGAACACGCGCGCCTACGTGCTCGACGCGCACCTGCGCCCGGCGCCCGTGGGCCTGGTCGGCGAGCTGTACCTCGCGGGCACCGGCGTGGCCCGCGGCTACCTCGGCCGGCCCGGCCTGACGGCGGAGCGCTTCACCGCCGACCCGTACGGGCCGCCCGGGAGCCGGATGTACCGCACCGGCGACCTGGCGTGGTGGGCGGCCGACGGCACCCTGGAGTTCGCCGGACGGACCGACCACCAGGTCAAGCTCCGGGGACTGCGCATCGAGCCAGGCGAGATCGAGGCCATCCTCGCGAGCTCCCCGGAGGTCGCCCAGGCGGCCGTCGTCGCCCGCGAGGACCGGCCCGGTGACAAGCGGCTCGTCGCCTACCTGGTGGCCGCCCCCGAGGGAGCGCCCGAGCCGGCCGAACTGTCCGCGCGCCTGCGCCGCGAACTGCCCGACTACATGGTGCCCTCGGCCTTCGTCGTCCTGGACACACTGCCGTTGACCGCCAACGGCAAGCTCGACCGGGCCGCCCTGCCCGCCCCCGAGTACGGGGCGACCGGCGCCGGACGCGGCCCGAGGACACCGCGGGAGCAACTCCTGTGCGACCTCTTCGCCGAGGTCCTCGGCCGGGAACAGGTGCGCATCGACGACAACTTCTTCGATCTCGGCGGACACTCGCTGCTCGCCGCCCGCCTGGCCTCCCGCGTCCGCGAGACCCTCGGTCTGGAACTGGGCCTGCGCATGCTGTTCGAGGCGCCGACCGTGGCCGGGCTCAGCGAGCGCCTGGTCATGGACGACCCCGAGGACGCACTGGACGTCGTCCTGCCGCTGCGGCCGACCGGGACCGGCACACCGCTGTTCTGCGTCCATCCCGGCGGCGGCATCAGCTGGTCGTACAGCGGGCTGCTCAACCACATCGGCCCCCAGCACCCGGTCTACGCCATCCAGGCGCGCGGCCTCGGCCGCCCCGAACCCCTGCCCGCCTCCTTCGAGGAGATGGCGGCCGACTACGCCGACCAGATCCGCAAGATCCAGCCCCAGGGCCCCTACCTGCTGCTCGGCTGGTCCGCCGGCGGGCTGATCGCCCACGCCCTCGCCTGCGAGCTGCAGTCGCGCGGCGAGCGGACCGCGCTGCTGGCCGTCCTGGACGCCTACCCGGTGAAGGACGTCCGGTTCGAGGAGACGCCCGTGCCCACCGAGCGGGACGTGCTCGTCGGCGTGCTCGACGTCGACCCCGACGAGCTGGGCGACCGGGAACTGACCTACGCCGAGGTCGCCGAGGTCCTGAACCGACGGGGCAGCGCGCTGCAGGGACTGACGGAGCGGCAGATCGAAGTCATCGTCCACATCATGATCAACAACGCGAAACTGGCGGTCGACTTCGTCCCCTCCGTGTTCGACGGCGACCTGCTGCTGTTCAACTCGACCATCGACCGCGACGGGAACGACACCGGCCCCGCGACCTGGCGTCCCTACCTCACGGGCCGGATCACGTCCCACGAGATCACCACCCGGCACAACAAGATGACCGAAGCCGGCTCACTGGCCCAGATCGGACCGATCCTGGCCGCCCGCCTGGCCGAGGCCACCGGTGACACCACCCCCTACCAGGAGGACTGACCATGACCAACCCCTTCGACGACCAGGACGGCACCTTCCTCGTCCTCGTCAACGACGAGAACCAGCACTCGCTGTGGCCCCAGTTCGCCGACGTCCCCGACGGGTGGACCGTCGCCCACGGCCCCGACACCCACGCCGCCTGCCTGGAGTACGTCGAGCGCTCGTGGACCGACATGCGGCCCAAGAGCCTCGCCGATGCCATGAACGCCCAGCAGTAGCGCGGTCCGCGGTGAACCTGACCCAAACCACCGAAAAGGCCCGCGACGGCGCGGGCCCCGCCCGGTCCGACGACCTCGCCGCGGCGCTGCTCACGCCCGAGGCCCGCCGGGACCCGTACCCGTTCTACGCCCGCATGCGCCGCGAGGACCCCGTCCACCGCAGCGCCCAGGGCATCTGGTACCTCACCCGCTACGCCGACATCGAGGCGGCACTGGGCGACCCCCGGTTCTCCAGCGACCGGGACCGGATGACCCGTGCCTACACCGCGCTCGGCGGCGACCTGAAGGCGTTCGGCCGGCTCACCGACCGGCTCGGCCGGGTCATGAGCAACACCGACCCGCCGGACCACGCCAGGCTGCGCAAGCTGGCCAACCGGGCGTTCACGGCCCGGCGGGTCGAAGCCCTGCGCGACCGGGTGCGGGAGATCGTCGACTGGCTCGTCGACGAGGCGGTCGCAGCCGGTCCGACCCTGGACCTGATCGAGGCGGTCGCCTCGCCGCTGCCGCTGGCCGTCGTCTGCGAACTCTTCGGTATCCCGCCCGAGGACCTCCCGCGGGTCAAGACCTGGTTCCGGCGCTTCGGCCGGCTGAGCGAGGACATCGACAAGTCCGAGGAGGCGATCAGCGGTTACGAGGAGTACCTCGCGGGACTCGTCCGCCGCCGCCGCGCCCACCCCGGCGACGACCTCATCAGCGCCCTGGTCGCCACCCAGGCCCAGGACGACCGGCTCACCGACTCCGAGCTGCTGTCCACCTGCTTCGTCCTGATCACCGCCGGCGATGAGACCACCACCCACCTCATCGGCAACGGCATGCTCGCCCTGCTGCGCCACCCCGGCCAACTCGCCCGGCTGCGCGCCGACCCGGCGCTCATCCGCCCGGCCGTCGAGGAACTCGCCCGCTACGACACGCCGACGCAGGCGATCGTCCGGGTCGTCGCCGAGGACCTCACGATCGGCGGGCGAAGGCTGCGGGAGGGCGAGCTGGTGTACCTGTTCCTCGCCGCGGCCAACCGGGACCCCGAGCGCTTCCAGGACCCCGACGGGCTCGACCTGACCCGCTCCGGCAGCCGGCCCCTCAGCTTCGGCCACGGTCCCCACTTCTGCCTCGGCGGACCGCTGGCCAAGCTCCAGGCCGAGGTCGCCGTGGGCACGCTGGTCCGCCGGCTCCCGCACCTGCGGCCGGCCGAGGGCGCGGCCCTCGACTGGCGGCCCAACCCGTTGCAGCGGCGGCTCACCGCGCTGCCCCTCACGCACCGACCATGAAGAACGACGAAGGAGACGTGCCCATGGCACGACAATTCGAGGTCAGCAGGGAACGGGACCTGCCCGCCCCGCCCGAACGGGTGTGGGATGCGGTCGCCACCGGCGCCGGCAATCTCGGCTGGCTGTACCCCATGGAGATCGAACCGCGCGTCGGTGGGAAGGTGACGCGCGGCGACAGCACCGTCGTGGCGTGGGAACCGCCACGCCGCTTCGCGGTCCGGGCGGAACAGGACGAAGGGTTCTCGAACACGCTCACCTACCGCGTCGAGCCCGCCAGCGGCGGCACGACCCGCCTGCGGACCGGCATCCACTGGGTGCATACCGGGGTCGTCGACGACGCCTGGGAGTGGGACACCAAGACGGACGCCGCCGAACGGCACGTCGACTTCTACCAGCACTCCCTCGCCGCGTACCTGACCCACTTCGCCGGCCGTCCCGCCGTCTACGTCAGGGCTTCGCGCACCGAGCGCACCGCCGACCCGGCGGACTTCGCCGCGCTGCGCCGACGCCTCGGCCTGGCCGACGACTCGGCCGTCGGCGACCGGTTGTCGCTCGACCTGCCCGGCACGGACGGCGGCCCGACCGAGCTGGTCGTGGACTGGCTGGACGCCGACTTCCTCGGCCTGCGGGCCCCTGACGCGTTGTACCGCTTCTTCAACGGCAGTTCCTGGAACTGGCCGATCTGGCTGGGCCACCACCTGTTCGCCGAGGACGTGGACGAGGCGGCGGCGACCGAGGCGTGGCACGCCTGGCTCGACGGCGCCTGATCCCCGTCGCACGACACGACCGAAGGACCTCTGGTGGAAACACTGCTCTACGCAGCCGAACTCGTCCGCGAGGACGGCACCTACAAATTGGTGGTGAGAGACGTGCTCCGGGACACCGTCCAGGTCACCCCCATCCCCGAGTCCGCGGTGGCGAAGCTCCCGACCTTCCTGTCGGTGCTCGCCGCCAAGCTCGGCTCGGCGCCGGCCCGTCGCCGGTAGACCGCTCGCCGCGGCACGGGTGCCGTCCGGCATGTCAACCGCCGGACGGCATCGGCCCCGTGCCGTTCCCGGGGGCGCGCCGCGCGTGGGGCAGGCGCTCTTCGGCAAGGAAGGGGAAGTGGCAGGCGGCGCGATGCGGCCGTCCGGCCGCGTCCTGGTGCGGGTCCTGTACGACGCAGGCGTCCCGCCCAGGGCGCCGGTCCGGTCCGACGGGGCAGCGCGGATGGAAACGGCACCCGGCCGGCGGCGAGGCGGGATCGGGCGGCTCCCCGGCGAGCAGATACTCCCCGGCCGGACGTCCACCGGGATGCAGACGCGGCACGGCGGCCAGCAGCGCCCGGGTGTAGGGATGCCGGGGCCCGCTCAACAGGGGCTCGGTGGCGGCGGTCTCGACGATCCGGCCGAGGTACATCACGGCGACGGTGTCCGACACATGGCGGACGGCGGCGAGGTCGTGGCTGATGAACAGCATGGCGAAGCCCATGCGCCGCTGCAGGTCCCGGAGCGTCGTGAGCAGCGCCGCCCGGACCGACACATCGAGGGCCGAGGTGATCTCGTCGGCGATGAGCACCGCCGGGTCCACGGCGAGCGCGCGGGCGACGGCGACCCGTTGGCGCTGGCCGCCCGAGAGCTGCCGTGGCAGCCGGTCGGCGCAGCCGGCGTCGAGACCGACTCGTTCCAGCAGGCCGGCCACCCGCCGTGCGCGCTCGTGGCGGTCCAGCCGGACGAACGCCCCGGCCGCTTCGGCGATCGACTGCCGGACCGTCATGCGCGGGTCCAACGCCGTGTCCGGGTCCTGGAACACCAGTTGGACCCGCCGTCCCAGTCCGCGCCGGTCGGCCGCCCGGCGCCCGCCGTACTCCCGCCCACCGACGGTGATCCGTCCGCCGGACAACGGGTCCAGCCCGACGACGGCTCGTGCCAGCGTGGACTTCCCCGACCCGGACTCGCCCACCAGGCCGACCGTCGTGCCCGCGGGAACGTCCAGCGACACGCGGTCCACCGCCGTGACCGGCCCGAGCGGACCGTGGTGGCGGACCGTGACCTCGTCCAGCTGCAGACCCGGTCCTGCCCTCACTTCTGCGCCTCCTCGGATCCCTGCCGCGCACGGGACGGCGGTGCGGGCAGCGGTTGCCAGCAGGCCACCTCGTGTCCCGGGCCCAGCCGGGACAGCACGGGGTCCTCCACCGCGCACCGCTCCAGCCGCCGGGGGCAGCGGTCGCGGAACGCGCAGCCCGCTGTCGTGCCGTACGGATCGGGCGGGCCCCCCTGGATGGCACGCGGGGCGCTGCCGGGTTCCGCGTCGAGGTCGGGCACCGAGGCGACGAGCATCCGCGTGTACGGATGCCGTGCCCCGGCCGCAAGTTCGCCGGCGGGAAGGGCCTCCACGATCGTGCCCCCGTACATGACCAGCACCCGGTCGCAGGCGTCGGCGACCAGAGCGATGTCGTGGCTGATCAGGAGGACCGCCGTGGCGTCCTCGTCCCGGACCCGGTGGAACAGTTCCATGATCTGCCGCTGCACGGTGACGTCCAGGGCCGTCGTCGGTTCGTCCGCGATGAGCAGAGCGGGACGCATCATCGACGCCGTCGCGATCGCCACGCGCTGGCGCTGACCGCCGGAGAGCTGGAAGGGGCGGGACCGGAGCAACCGGCGTCCGGCGGGCAGGGCGACCCGGTGCAGCCGGTCCAGCGCCAGGTCGACGGCCTCCGCGCGGCGGACGCCCCGGTGCGTGCGCACGGCCTCCGTCATCTGCGTGCCGATGCGCAGCGACGGGTTGAAGGCGGAGGCCGGGTTCTGGAAGACCAACGCGATGCCCGTGGCCAGCTGCCCGCGCCGCTCCTTGCGGCTCACCGACCCGACGTCGGCGCCGAGGAACCGGTGGCTGCTCCAGGTCGCCCGTGCACCGTCGGGCAGCAGGTCGGCGAGCGCGAGCGCGGTCAGCGACTTCCCGGAACCGGACTCGCCGACCAGACCGACCATCTCGCCACGCCGCAGCGTGAGGGTCACACCGCGGACGGGGCGGAGCACACCGTCCGCGGTGGGGAGGTCGACCCGCAGGCCCTCCACCTCCAGCACGTGGTCCGCGGACGCCGGGCGGGCGGCGCGGGCCGGCCGGGCGGCGGTCCCTTCCTCCGGGAACGGGCGGGCTCGTCGCGCGGCGGCTCCGGCCGGCATCTCGCCGAGCAACTGGAAGGCGACGGCGGCGTAGACGATCGCGATACCCGGCGCCACGGCCGGCAGCGGTTCGGTGTAGATGCGGTCCAGTCCCTGGTTGAGCAGGAGTCCCCAGTCGTACGCGGGCGGCTGCGCCCCCAGCCCCAGGAAGCTCAGCCCGGACAGCGCCGCGAGTGCCGACCCCGCGGCGACCGTGGTGTTGAGCACCAGCGGTCCGGCGATGTGGGGCAGCACATGGCGCAGCAGGAGCCGGTGACGGCGCAGCCCGAGCACACGTGCCGCGGCCATGAAGTCGGTCCCGGCCACCTGGGCGGCGAGCGTCTGCGCGATCCGGGCGTAGCCCGGCGCGGAGGCGACTGCGAGCGCCAGCACCGCGCCTGTCTCGCCCGCCCCGAAGAGGGCGGCGAGGAACATCGCCACGAGGATCGCGGGGAAGGCCAGCAGGAGGTTGATCACAGCTCCCAGCAGACGGGCGGCGCGCCGCCCCACGACGGCGGTGAGCGCGCCGAGGGCGATGCCCGCGACCGCCCCGACGAGGGTGGCGGTGACGGCCGGCAGCAGGGAGGGCCAGGTCGCCGAGAGCAGCCGGGCGAGCTGGTCGCGGCCGAGGTGGTCCGTGCCGAGCAGGTGCTCCGCGCTGGGCCCCCGCAGCACCGCCGACGGGTCCGGCCGGTCGGCCCGCCGCCCCCACAGCACCTCCCCGGTGACGGCCAGGACGGCGAGCGAGGACAGCATCACCAGGGTGGTCACGCCCAGGGGAGTGGCCCAGCCCGACCGGTGCGCGCGGGACTCGCGGCGAGCGGACGCGGGGGAGGCCGGGGAAGTGGAGGACAGCACCATCGGATCACGTCTTCCGGATGACCGATCGGGGGTCGAGCAGCGCCAGCGCCAGATCGACCAGGAAGTTCACCACGAGGACCGACGAGCCCAGCACCAGGACCGACGCCTCGACGACCGCGTAGTCCTGCGCCGCCACGGACTGCGCCATCGCCGAACCGATGCCCGGCCAGGCGAACACCTTCTCGACCAGCACGGTCCCCGCGATCAGGGCGGGCAGCAGGTTGCCGGCGTACGTCAGCGATGCGGTGAGCGCGTTCGGCGCCACGTGGCACAGGTGGAGCCGGACGGCGGACAGCCTTTTCGCGCGGGCGGTGCGGACGTAGTCGGTGCCGAGGACCTCCAGCGTCTCCACCCGCACGATCCGCAGCAGGACCGCGGTCGGAGCCGGCGCCAGCGCCAGCACGGGCAGCACCCAGGACCGGGGACCGAGACCGCCGACGACGGGGAACAGGGGCAGCGCCACCGACAGCCCCGCGGCCAGACCCGTCGCGAGGACGAAGCCCGGCACGCCCACGAGGACCGAGGTGGTCGCGGTGAGCGCCAGTTCCGTCCGCGGACGCCGACCTCCGCGCGTCCACACGGCGGCGAGCAGTCCCCCCGGGAGGGCGACGACGAGTACGCACCCGAAGGCCAGGACCGCGAGCAGCAGCGTGGCCGGCAGGCGTGCCCCGACCAGGTCGGCCACCGGCACGCCGGACACCAGCGACACCCCCAGGTCGCCCCGGGCGAGGCGCGGGAGGTGCTCCCAGTACTGCTGCGGCAGGCTGCGGTCCAGACCCAGCTCGTGCCGCTTCGCCGCCACCAGGTCCGCAGGCGCGTCCACGCCCAGTGCGGCCCGCACCGGGTCTCCTGGGATCAGCCGGATCATCGCGAAGGACGCGGTGACGACCACGAAGAGCGACACCACCAGCCGCATCGCGCGCCGGGCGCAGAACACGACCCACGGGTGGACCCGGGGACGGGCGCCGAGCCGTGCGGACACGGTCGTCATGGAACCTCCTCGACCGACGGGCGCCGGGCGGCGCGTCCGCCACGGTTACCGGTGCAGGCGAATGCTGGTCGGCACGATCCGGCCGCCCGGCGCGAGGCGGAAAGTCGTCCGGTTTCCGTACACCGTGCTCGTGCCGTCGGCGACGGGCAGCACGTCGGCCGCGCGCAGGAGCGCCGCAGCGGCCCTGTTCCAGTCCGCGCAGCCGGTGTCGCCGGGCGAGCGCAGGGCCCGGGCGACGAGGCGGTCGTACACGGGATTGCCGACGTGCGCGAAGTTCAGCTCTCCCGAGGACGGCGGGCCGGAGAAGTACGGGACGAGTTGCGCGGGCAGTTGCGGTCCCGGCGAGCTGCCGACCACGACGTCGAAGTCGCCGCTCCCGTACATGGCGTGGGCCACCGCGTTGCCGCTTTCGTCGACGAGGTCGACGTCCACGCCCAGCGCTCGCCACATCATGGCCATCAGCTCGGCGACCGACGGAAGGGTGGAGCCGAAGTCGCCGCTGCTGAGCACCCGCAGCCGCAGTGGCCGGCCCTCCTCGACCAGCCGGCCCCGCTCGTTCTTCGTCCAGCCCGCCGCGCGCAGACCCCGCACGGCGCCGGACGAGGGCACGTTCCCGGTGGCGACGTCGGTGTGGCAGAGCGAGTCGCGGGCGGTGAGATGACGCGCGGGCGTACCGTCGCCGCCGATCGCCACGTTGGCGAGGCCCTTGCGGTCCAGGGCGCCTACCAGTGCCCGGCGCAGCACGGGATCGCTCAGCGGTCGGCCGGAGCGCTCGTTGAAGAAGGTCAGCCCGACGACGGTCGGCACCTGGACGGCTGTCAGGCCGTGGCCTGCCAGCCGCTCCCGGTCCGGGCCGGTCACCATGGCGATGTCCACCCCGCCCGTCAGCAGCAGGTTCGCCACTGTGGCCTCCTGAGGGATCACCTTCACCACGATCCGCATCGGCTGCCCCGGGGCCGCGTTGCCCGCTCCCTGCGGCCCCCAGGCGTACCCCGCGCGTCGTGTGAAGACGTACGGGCCGCCCGGGGTGTAGCCGCTCAGCACGTACGGGCCGGTGCCCGCGGTGCTCCTGTCCAGCGCCGCCGGATCCGCCAGGCCGGCGGGACAGACGACGGGCAGCAGACCGATCGTCCGCACGATGAAGCTGTACGGCGACGCCGTCCGCACCGACACCTCCCGCGCCGTGTCGTCGGCCGACACCGTGAACGGCACGCCGGGCAGGGCGGTCCGGGCGCCGACGAGACGGTTGCGCGGGTCGCCGGCGTAGCGAAGGGACCGTGCCACCGCCGAGGCGGTCAGAGCCGTGCCGTCGGAGCAGGTCACCCCCGCGCGGAGGGTGAAACGCGCCGAGGCGGCCCCGGCCCGCCACGTCTCGGCCAGGGCGGACACCACCCGGCCGCCCGGCGCGATCGAGACCAAGGAGTCGTAGGCGTACGGAGCGAGCGAGAGACCGAACTGCGAGTACGGATGGAAACTCGGCGTCTCGGAGGCGCCGGCGATCGTGACGGTGCCGTCCACGACCACCGGAGTGCGTGTCGACGCCACGTCACCGCCGCAGCCGGCCAGCAGGGCCGACAGGACGGCCGAGGCCATGAGGGACCGCGCCTTGGGGACGGGAACGGGTCGGCGGTGCATGGCGGTCATCGTGCCACCGCGACCGAGGGCGCCGGTGGGGCCTTCCGCGGTCCGACGGGGGACACGCCGGACGATGTCCCCCGTCCGAGCGAGCTCGCCCGACAGACGTTCCTATGACCGGCAACATGCCACATCACACTCGAACGGGTGAAAAGGCATCAAAGGCCGACCAGTCTCCCTCATGACCAATACCGTTGATTTTCCGCACCTTCTTCGTCTCCGCCAGAAGAAAAGGATGTCGAGTCATGCCACCTGTAGTGCCTCCTTTCCTGATTGGTCTGGTCGCCGCGTCCCTGGTGAAGAGGGTCGGAAAGCCCTTGGTGCGGGGGATCGTCAGAACGTCGGTGGGCCTGGGACTCGAAGTACAGCGAGCCGTCCAGCTGGCCGGCGCGGAGATGCACGGCCTCGCGGCCGAGGCGAGCGCCGAGATGCGCGCCCTCCACGCGCCGCACGCCGCGACGACCGGCGGGTCGGCGCACGCGGACGCGGTGGCGAACGCGGGGCAGACCGGCGGACGGAGCAAACCCGCCGCCAAGCCCCGCGGCGTTGCCGCGAAAGCACCCTGAGCCCGCGAACGGACAGACGCCTCACCGAGACACCTTCAAGGAGACCGACCGGATGCCAGTGACCCGAACTTCCGCGGGGGGCATCGACGAGAAGAAGTGGTTCCGTGTCCACCGGCGTACGGTCGAGCCCAGGCTCCGGCTGCTGTGCTTCCCGCACGCCGGCGGCACGGCCCAGCTCTTCCACGACTGGCCCGTACTCCTCCCGGCGGACGTCGAGGTGCTGGCCGTGCGCTACCCCGGCCGCCAGGACCGGCTCGCGGAACCCCGCATCGAGTCCATGGCCGCCATGGCCGACGCGATCGCCACGGCACTGCGGCCCTGGCTCGATCGGCCGCTGGCGCTCTTCGGGCACAGCATGGGCGCCTGCGTCGCCTACGAGGTGGCCCTGCGTCTGGAGACGCGCGGCATCGTCCCCGCACACCTCATGGTGTCCGCCCACGAAGCGCCGCAACGGGCCGAACGCGCCGCCCTGCACGAGGCCGACGACGCGACGCTGATCAGCCACGTCCGACGCCTGGGGGACATGCACTCGGAGGCGTACGACATCCCGGAGCTGCGCGAGCTGCTGTTGCCCGCCCTGCGATCGGACTACCGGCTGATCGAGAGCTACCGCCCCTCGCGGGTGACCCCCGTCAAGGCGCCCATCACCGCCTACGCCGGCCAGGACGACCCGAGTTGCGGACTCGACAGCGTCCGTGCCTGGTCCGATCTCACCGCGCCGGACTCCTTCGACCTTCGTGCCTTCCCCGGCGACCACTTCTACCTCGTACCTCGGCAGGCCGACGTGGTCGCGGACGTGGCGGCACGTCTCGCGCGTGCTGGACACCTCGATCAACCGGCATCGCGCACGGCGCCCGCGCGACTCCCGGGGGACGACGGCCCGACCGGTCGCTGAGCCCGGCGGCGGCCGACCGCGGCCGCGAAGGCGGGGACGGAGCGACGGGCATGCGGCCGGGAACACGTGGCACCCACCTGTTGCTCGGGTTGCTCGGGTTGCTCGCCCGCGATGAGGCCGGAGCCGGTCTTCGCTTCCGTGTCGGCCGCCGCACGCCCTGCGCAGGGAACTCCTCGACCGCGCGGGCAGGCAGGCGCGGAACGCGGCGCGGGAACAGGCCGGTGGTGGTGGGGGGAAGAGATCAGACCAGCGTCGTGGTCGCCTTGCGAAGGTCCTCCAGGGCAGCCATCTATCGGCCCCATTCCGCTCGATGCGCGTTCGAGGCCGGCGGCGACCGCCTCAAGTGCGCCGGCGCTCGCCGGCGCTTGCGCGATGCCCTCGGCGAGGAGCCGGCTCAGAGTCGCCTGCCCGGCCACCAGGATCTCACGCAGAGTGATGCGATAGGTGTCCCGTCGCTCCCTTGCGGTGATGGGACAACAGTCCCATCACTCTGCTACGGTGATGAGACAATAGTCCCGTCACTCTTGGGAGTCTTGATGCACGTCTTCGTCACCGGCGGCACCGGCACCATCGGATCCGCCGTCGTCGCCGAACTACTCGCAGGCGGCCACACCGTCCTCGCGCTGGCCCGCTCGGACAGCTCCGAGCGGATCCTCAAGGACGCCGGCGCCGAGGTGCTGCGCGGAGGGCTGGCCGACCTCGACGTCCTGCGCGCCGGTGCCGCGCAGTCCGACGGCGTGATCAGCCTGGCGTTCAACCGCGACTACAGCGACCCCGACATGCTCGCGGCAGCCATCGCCGAGGAGAGCGCGGCCATGGCCGCGCTGGGGGAAGAGCTCATCGGCAGCGACCGTCCGATCGTCACCGTCTCCGGGACGCCTTGGGTGCCGGGCCGCGCCTCCACCGAGGCCGATCCGTTGCCGACCGACGGACCGGTGGGCGGTCGGGGCCGCTCGGTCAACGCGTTGCTGGAGCTGGCCTCGCGCGGTGTGCGCGCCACGGCCGTCCGGATGCCGCGCACGGTCCACAACGAGGGCAAGGGCGGATTCGCCGGCCTGCTGACCGAACAGGCCCGCCGCACCGGAGTGGCCGGCTACCCGGGCGACGGCACCCAGCGCTGGCCGGCCGTGCACGCGCTCGACGCGGCGGTCCTGTTCCGGCTGGCCCTCGAATCGGCACCGGCCGGGACCGCCTGGCACGCCGTGGCCGACGAGGGCGACGCGGTGCGCGACATCGCGACAGTCGTCGGTCGGCGGCTGGGCCTGCCGGTCGAGGCGGTACCGGAGGAGACCTTCGGCCCGTTCGGCCCGATCTTCGCCATGGACCAGCCGGCGTCCAGCGCCCACACCCGCGAGGCCCTCGGATGGCAGCCGACGCACCCCAGCCTTCTCGAGGACCTGGAGAACATCCAGCCCTGAGACCGCCACCCCTGTCCCCCTGGCAGAGCCGAACCGTTGGCCAGGGGGACACCCTCAACTCGGCTCCGGAACCGTGCACGGCACAAAGGTGGCCAGGCGCAGAGTACGGCTGCGCCTCAGCTCCTGCTCACTGGGGTGAGAGCACCGATATCTCCACTGGTCACCGCAATTGAGGAAAGCAGCTGATGTTCGACCATATCCGTGGCCTGCGCCGCCGGGCGCGTCGGCCGGCTTGGCCCAGCCGCCTGGCGCTGATCGCGCTGCTCGTGGCTGTGCTGCCCGCAACCACTTTGACTGCGGCCGGCGCCGCTGGGCGGTCCGCCGCGCCCGAATCTTCCGTCTCCCGGTGCAGCACTGGCTATGTGACGTCTGCGCTGCGGCTGTCCCATGTGACGGTGAGTTCGGCCGTCCTCGACACCACCGGCAGCTACACCCCGCCCGGGTCTACCACCCCGATCACCGGGCTGCCCGGCTTCTGTGCCGTGGACTTGACCCAAACCGACTCCGCGGGTAACCCCATCCATATCGCCGTCTGGCTGCCCACGAACTGGAACGGGCGGTTCCAGGGCATCGGCGGGGGCGGCTACTCCTGCGGAATCGTCTATGCCTCAACACCGCAGTACGTCAACCCCTCCCTGGAGCAGACCCTCAAAAGCGGATATGCCACAGCGTCCACCGACTGCGGAGTCCCGGTGGCCGACCAATTCACCGGCAGCTGGGCGCTGAAGCCGGACGGCCGGCTCGACAAGCCGCTGATCACAGACTTCGCCTCTGCCGGCATCCACGACATGACCGTCGCCGGCAAGGCGGTGACCCAGGCATTCTACTCGAACAAGATCCAGTACTCCTACTTCAACGGGTGCTCGACGGGCGGCCGGGAAGGCCTGATGGAGGCGCAGCAGTACCCGGCCGACTACAACGGCATCGTCTCAGGCGCGCCGGCGGTCAACTGGACGAGCTCGGTCCCCGCCGCCATCTGGCCCGCCCTGGTCATGAATCAGATGCATGACGCCCTGCCGACCTGCAAGCAAGACGCGTTCATCCAAGCGGTGGTGAAAGCCTGCGACGCTCACGACGGCGTCACCGACGGCATCATCGGCGACCCGGCAGCCTGCCACTGGAACGCCGACAAGCTGATCGGCCTGAGTACTCCCTGCGGCACCATCACCGCCACCGATGCGGCCGTCATGAACAAAATCTGGCAGGGTCCGGTCACCACCGACGGCCGGTCACTGTGGTGGGGCCTCCAACGTGGCGCCTCGACATCCATGATCGCCGCGACCACCACCACCAACGGGGTCACCACCCCGCAGCCGTTCGGCATCCCGGTGGGCTGGCTGGGCACATGGCTGCAGCAGAACCCGAACTGGGACTGGAAAACCCTCACCTTCGCACAATTCGACAAGTTGTTCGCGCAATCGGTGCGGCAGTTCTCATCCACCCTCGCCACGAACAACCCTGACCTGAGCGCCTTCAGGGGCAACGGCGGCAAGATCCTCGTCTGGCACGGGCTCGCCGACCAGCTGCTGCCCCCGCAGAGCACCATCCAGTACTACCAGAACGTCCAGCACGCGATGGGCGGAGCGGCGAAGACAAATTCGTTCGCCCGGCTGTTCCTCGCCCCTGGCGCAGCCCATTGCGCCGGCGCGGCCGGCCCGGCCCCCACCGACCCGCTGGCGGCGATGGTGAAATGGGTGGAGCACGGACAGGCGCCACAGTCCATCCCGGCCACACTGACCAACCCGGACACCGGCGCGGCAACCCTGTCCCGGCCACTGTGCTCCTACCCCCTCGTGGCCCGCTACACCGGCCACGGCAACACCGACCAGGCACGGAACTTCACCTGCGCACGAGCCCTTTCCCGATGACCCGGAAGCCCCGAAGTTCGGGCGAGCCGCAAGGCGGCGGTGAGGCAGGTCTCGGCTTCGAGGTGTAGTTGTCACCGTGCTGAAGCAGCGTTCGACCACGTTGCGGCCTTGTAGAGTTCGCGGTCGCAAGCGCGACGGCGCGGGCAGCGCCAAACGACCATTAAACGGCCGGGTCACGCGGCCTCGTGACGGGTCGGCGACGTGCTGGCTCGAAGGATCGGGTCGTTGCGCAGGCGTAGGAAGGTGACGAGCAGAGCGAGCGCCTGCACCACTGCGCACGCCCCGATGAGCTCGTCCAGGTAGGGCGGCGGAGTGAGGGCGAGCAGCACGCCCGCGACGGGGAAGGGCAGCAGCAGGAGCAGGACGGTCAGGGACAGGGTCGTGCCGAAGGCCGCAGGCGGGATGACCTGCGAACGGAGGGTGCGCAGGACGACGGTAAGTCCTCCGTCTGCGGCCATGAAGAGTGCCACGAGGGTCACGTAGCCGGGGTAGGAGAGGGCCTGCGGCACGGCGAGGCAGGCGACAGCAGCGACGGATGCGCTGATGGCGCCGATCCCCCACAGGCCAAGTCGGTCCAGGCCCGCCCGGCAGCAGGCGACCGCGGCCAAGGTGAGAACAGCAGCGATGGACCAGAGCGCGCCGGCGGCGGCCGGGGAGTGGCCGAAGCGGTCCTCCACGAGGATGGGGCTGGCCGATTGCAGCAGTCCGAGCATGAGGTTGGAGCAGGCCAGTCCGGCCACCAGCAGCCGCAGGGACGGCAGCGAGCGCAGGGTCTGCCACCCTCCCCGCAGGCCGCCGCCGGGCCCCAGTCCACCGTGGCGTGCGGCACGCAGAGGGGTGGGCGGGGTCTGCAGCGCGAGTACGGCGGACAGGAAAGACAGCACGCTCAGGCACGCCAGCATGAGAGTCGGGCCGGTGAGCAGCAGAACGCCGCCCAGCGCCGGGCCGATGACGGTAGCTGTCTGATCTATGCCGACCAGCACCGACTGCACCTTGTGGGCCTGCCTGCCGGTGCGGCGGCTGACGATGGCGCCAACCGCCTCGTTGGCGATGAAGCTGAACTGCGTCAGCGCCCCCGTCACAGCGGCCAGTGCCATGACGGTGATGGTCTCGACCGTACCCGGCGGCAGTGCGATCAGCGCGGCAGCGGCGCCAGCCACCAGCAAGGCGCGGGCGAGGGAGGCGAGGAAGGACACGATCGCCGCGCCACTACGGTCCACCAGGGCGCCCGCGAAGCCGAACGCGGCCACCCGAGGTATCCACTCCAGCGCGAAAGCCAGGCCCGTCAGGGACGCGGAGCCGGTGGTGGCCAGCACGACGAGAGGCATGGCGTAGGTGGACATGGAGTAGGCGAGGCCATCGCAGACGCGTGGTGCGTAGATCTGCCGGAACAGGCTGCCTGTGGGGATGGCGGCGTGCCGGCCGGCCGACTGGGCCTCGTGCAAGGAGACGGTCAAGACGCGGGGGGCTTTCACTGGGCGGGCGTGGGCGGACGGCTGGCGCGTTGGCCGCTGCTCACGCTGAGGACAACGTCACAGTCTCCCAAAACACGAGCACGGCATAACGGCACGCTGCGAGGTCAACACGGGCGGGCCCGCCACCGGTTGGGCGTGAACGAGCCCAGACCTGTCTTGGCACCGCCCGCATAACTCTCTTGGAACGCAAGCGGCGTGATCCGCCAGGAGTCACTCTGTTCAGCGCCGTCCAGGTCCTGCATGTTACGGATGGCGACGCACCTTCACAAGATCACCGCTGAGCCGTGATCCTCTACTTCACCTGGGGTGGGATCTCCCGGATCTCGCCGACTTCGTCTGGATATCCGACACGCGCGGGGGTACCCGGCCTCGCAGCACGGCCCATGGTCGAGTCCGGTACGCGGTGACAGCAACGGAGAATCACGTGAAGGCCCGCCAATCAGCAGCCCCGCCCGCGCCCGTCTCGGTTCCAGCAGACGAGCGGTCTGCCCGAGTTCTGTCCGGCCGCTACCGGTTGGACAAGAGGATCGGATCGGGAGGCATGGCCGATGTCTACGAGGGCGTCGACACTCGCCTGCGGCGGTCCGTGGCCGTCAAAGTCTTCCGGCCCGGCCCCGACCCACACATTGAGGACCGTCTCACCGCAGAAGCCGTCCTCCTCGCCCGCCTGCAGCATCCCGGCCTGGTCACCGTCTACGACGCCGGCCGCGACGACGACCGCACCTACCTTGTGATGCAACTGGTCAAGGGCCCGACACTGCGCAGCCTCCTGGCGGGTGGTGCACTGCCTGAGCGGCGTGTGCTGCATGTGGGCGCCGCTCTCGCGCGGGCGCTGGCGTATGTCCACCGGGCCGGCATCGTGCACCGCGACGTCAAACCGTCAAACATTCTCCTCGATGCGGCCGGTGACCCTCACCTGGCCGATTTCGGCATCGCGCGCCTGGCCAACGCGACCCGCCACACGGCACCCGACGTCCTGATAGGCACCGCCGCGTATCTGGCACCGGAGCAGGTCGCGGGCAAGCAGGTAGGACCAGCTGGGGACATCTACGCGCTCGGCCTCGTCCTGCTGGAGGCCCTGAAAGGCCAGTTGGAATACGAAGGCAGCCCGTTGGAGGCGGCGATCGCCCGCCTCCACCGCCCGCCCGAGGTCCCTACCTGGCTCCCCTCGGACCTCGCGACCCTGCTGCGGGCCATGACGGCCCAGGACCCCGAGGCCCGCCCGGACGCCGAGAGTTGCGCCGACATCCTCGCCTCCCGGCACGCCCGGCCCGCAGCGCATCCGTCGCCGCTTTCGGCTTCCTCCGAGGCCGGCCTTCCGGCGCCCCGGGCTGCTCGCCCCGACGCGGACGAGCACGTACGGACCGAGGAGGAGGCGGTCACCCGGCCATACCCTGCGGGCGGCCCCCGCCACAGCCGTCTCCGGACCGTGGGGACCGCGATCGCCGCACTTTCCGTGGCCCTTGGCACCACCCTCACCGTCACCACGGCCACCAACGGAAGCGACCGCGCCGAGACCGCTGCGCCCCCCGCGCACCAGCCCTCCCGCACGGCGAGTCCTGAAAGCAGGTCCGGTGCTGTCCCACCGACGGGATCGCAACACACCCGGCCCGCCTCCCCGACAATGGACACGTCGGGTCCGGCTGGTGCAGCGACCGGTTTTCCCGCCGAGCCTGCCGTCAGGACATTCGTCGCCTCTGGCCCGGCGGCCACGCCGACCGGATCTCACAACAAGCCCCCCTCCAAGGGTCCGGGCGCATCCCACCGGACAGCCCCGAAGGACCGGACACCGGCCGGGCACGACGGCGCCGAATCAAGCAAACCCGCGCAACACCACCCCCGGGACGCCGACGACCACGCCGAACATGCCGACCCGAAGCCGAAACCGTCCGCAACGACGGGCACATCCCCCCATCACCCGACGCGGAAGAGCCACGACTGATTGAGCAGGCCCGGCGCTGGTGCGGCGGGAGCTTGCAGCGGAGGCCCCCCTCACGGGTGACTGTTTTCTCAGGTCAACGCACCCTTCCGCGCGGTTTCAGCGGTACTTCCGGCAGCTGCGGTGCGCGTAGCGGAGCCCCGTCGTAGCCCTTCACCTCGCCGAACCGAACCCCCTTCATCCAGTCCTCGCGGGCCTGCTCGAGCTCTTCCTGGGTGCGGGCGACGAAGTTCCACCACATATCGCACTACGCCGCTGTTTCCGCAGGTCAACGACCTGCGCGACTGCTCCTGGTCAGCAAAAGGGCAGCATCAGTCGCGAGGAGTCGGTCGGCCGTGGCGCGGGATTCGTTGGTTCGGGGGATGGGCTCGTTCTTCAAGGAGTGCGAGCACCCGCGGTCCCGGTGGTCGAAATGCTTCCACCCCTACAAGATCCGGTACCGGTCGGCGGCCGGCAAGCAGGTGGAGGAGTCGGGGTTCGCTGACCGCGACAAGGCCATTGGGCGTTTGACGGAGATCTACAACGAGAAGAAGGCGGGACCGCGGTCTCGGTCGAAGGCGGAGCACATCCAGAAGTACGGGGCGATGCCGCGTCGGTGCGACACCTCGACTCCCTCCTGGAGCACCACCTCTATCCGGGGCTCGCCGGCCGACGGATGAACTCCTTCGACCACAAGGTGGTTGACGGCTTCATCCGCCTCATGGAACGCAACGGTGCGGGTCTGGCCACCCAGGCCAACGCCTTCGACAAACTGCGCGCGATCCTTCTCGATGCACATCGGCTCGGTGTCTTCACCGACAACCCGGTGGCCGGCGTCAAGCCGCCACAGTACGACCCCAAGCGAGCCGTTATTCCGTCCCCCGAACAACTTCGTGCGATACGCACCGCCGGTGATCACGCGCTCATGCTGATCGTCGACCTGATGAGCGGCTGTGGCCTCCGCAACGGCGAGGCGGCGGCGGTGAACGTCAACAACATCGTGGCTGACGACGTGTATCGCGTCACCGAGCAGGTCGTCATGTCCACTCGTAAGTACGGCCCGCTCAAGCATCGGAAGGCGGGGGAGTACCGCGATGTTCCGCTACCCGCTCGGGTCAGGGTGGCCGACAGGTCTGCGGACCCGGATCTTTTTCAGCACGAGGTTGAACTGCGGGCTGTCGGCGGCCTGGCCCGCGGTCAGGAGGAGCGCGAGTGGGTGGATCTTGCCCTCGGTCGCTAACGCGGCGCCAGCGTCCTGGTGAACGTGAGCAGCCGATCGACCTCGGTGAAGTCGGAGGCCACGTACGTGCGCAGGGCGGCGACCGGGTCCCGTTCCGGGTCGGCGGGGAGCTCGTCCAGGTAGACGATCGCCTCGCGGGCGCCCAGGCCGGTGAGAACGTCCAGCGCGTTGCCGAGCAGGCCCACACCCAGGCCCTGGCCGCGGGCGTGCGGCGCGACGGTGACGCTGCGGATCAAGCCGACCCCGTCGTCGATGGGACGCTCCAGGCAGGCCTGTGCCAGGACGTGGCCGCGGCGACGGACCTCCAGGTGCTTGCCCGGCGGTGCGGTGGTGTCGTTCATCTGGACGCCGGGGAGGTGGGGCAGGCCTGCGACGGGCAGCTCGGCACGCAGGTAGCGGCACCGGCCCCGGCTCGTGAAACCCGCGGCTCGAAGGGCTTCCACGGTGACCCGACGGTGGCGCTCCGGCAGACCGACCAGGCCTCGGGTCAGAGCACACGCCAGCGTGAAGGCGTGCACCGGCCCGGCAGTACAGCACTGAAGTGCCTGGGCGATCAAAGCCTGCGCCGTGGAGAAGTCCTCACGACAGTGCAACCACAGCAACAACGGCTGGGCGTCGCTGGGGCGCCCGGCGCAGCAGACGACGCCCGCGATACCACCGCCGGGCGCACACAGCACCGTGGTGACGACCGGCCCCTCCAACGCGGCCCGCCCGGCGGGGTCAGTAGCCGAGCGGCCGGTCACGGCGTCGGCAAGCATCCGCGTAGAACACACCGGCTGGCCCGGCAGCCGGTCCACCGCGAGCAACTCCAGCACCCCCGCCTCGTCCGCCGACTCAAACGGGCGCAGCTGCGGGAATCCAGCCCCGCCCAGGAGGATCGTCATGCCGGCACCTCCCAGGCATATGAGGCTTATCGCTCCCCTCAGCCTCCTCCCTCCAGGCCGGCGACGCCAGCCCCGCCCACCAGAGAGCATCACCGCCCATCACCAGGCTCCAAGGCGCAGCAACACCACGCCTATGGCATGGGCCGATCAGACTGCCGAACCGCGCTCGCCCTGGAGCGGGCTGCCTCGGGTGGCGGCTGGCCCGTTGGCTGGCTGGTGGCGGGTCGACTGGAATAAGAATTCGAACAAGTGATTGAATCAGGTCATGCGGCCGCGACCCCGGCCCGGCGTACCCAGGTTCCGGCCGACGGGCCGGGTCAGCAGCTCCACGATCTGCGCCTGATTCCGGTCGATCTTCTCGGCCAGGCCTCGGACCTCATCGGTGAGGCTGGTCACCTTCGCGTCCAGGTTCCCTGAGCCACCGCCAGGACAGTATTCGGCGTGCGGTTTCGGCGGCTGATTACTGACTGTCACCGGCAACGGTGGTCCAGCGCGGGTCGATGCGGCCCAGCCATGCGTCTTGATCGTCGGCCAGTGGTTGCTTCAGGGGAAGTGGGAGGAACCGGCAGGCGAAAGTGAGGCCGGCGTCGTCTCCGTCGCCGTGGACGTGGTGCTCCCACGCATCGGGGGTGTCCGCGGGTGCCTGGAGGTAGAAGAAGCCGGTTCGTCGTGGTTGACCCGTGTCGGGGTGGGGCTTGTCCTCCACGGAAATCTGCCGGACCGCCGTGGCTGTCAGCAGACCGGTCTCCTCGGCGACCTCTCGAAGAACCGCGTCTCCCAGCCCTTCGCCCGGCTTGACTCCTCCCGCAGGGACCTGGGTGCCGGCCTCCGGCATACCGACATGGTCGAACACCAGCAGTTCAGGGACGGCGCGCTGCCGGATCACATATGCGGCGACACGGACTCTGGGTCGGGTCATCCCGGTATTGTCCGTCATCGGCGCCGTTCATGATCGCCGGGGGCGTATCGGCTCCGGGTTCCGCCCGCTTCCGTGACAGCAGCGGGACGGCGACGCGATCGGCGATCACACTGTCACCCACCCCATCTCACCCGTCTCCGTCCCGCCCGGATCGATTACGAGCCGAAGACCGCGGCGGGTCAGATCGCCTCTGTCACATGACACCGGCCGGCCCTGTTCAGGCCGCCCTTCGGGGCATGGGACGCCGAGGTGCGTGGGGTAGCCGGTGCGGAAGGCCTGATCACGTTCTGCACGACCGGTACGCGACCACCCCACCAGTCGTCCCCCGCATCATCCACAAGCTGAAGGCCTGCGGATATGTCTTGGTTACCGCCGCATTGCGGTGTCCGCGGCTCGCCGGGTGTGCCGAAGCGGCGCGGTTTTCTGCGCTGCCTCGGCACAGTGAGCCTGCTCGGCCGGGTGGGCCGGCCGGGCGCTGTGCGGTCTGTCAGCCCATGTCCGTCAGGAGGGCCTTCAGTTCCTTCTCCTGCTGCGCAGGCGACATCGGCGGGTTCGAGTGGTCGATGCCGAACGTCTTGAGCATCTTGTCCATCTGGGCGTCGATGGACGTCCAGCCGGTCTGGTCCAGCGGCTGCAGCGAGGCCTGGTCGGCGTCCCACAGGTCACGCAGCGACTGGGCGGCCGCGTGCGCGCCCGTCGCGTTCCCCGCGCGCGCGTCCTTGAGTGAGGTGGAGGCGAGGTTCTTCAGCGCGGCGACCTTGGCGGGCGGGAACTTCTTCACCGCCTGGCCGGGAGCCATCTGGACGGCGGAGGTGTTGTCTTCCTCGGGCGCCGGGCCGACGTGCGGCTGGCCGTGGGCCCAGACCAGCAGACCCGCGGTGGCGACGGCGAGCAGTCCGAAGCCGGCCAGCGCGGTGCGCTCCTTGCGCGGGTTCCTGGTGGCCGGCGCGGCGTGGGTCGCCTCGTGGGTCTCGGGCACGTCCGAGCGCGTCACCGTCAGGTAGACCACCGTCGCCAGGATCAGGCCGAGGAAGATGAGGCTGGTGGTGAACGTGCCCAGCGCGAGACCGGTCGGTTCGCCCGGCTGGGCGACCTTGGGGGAGGCGAGCCAGTCGCCGATGTTCGCGCCCAGCGGGCGGGTCAGGATGTAGGCGAGCCAGAAGGACAGCACCGGGTTCGCGCCGAACTTCCACAGCAGCGTGATCGCCGCGATGAGGCCGAGCGGCAGCAACACGGAGACGCCCGGGCTCCAGCCGGTCAGCTCCAGAGTCCAGTCGCCGGTCGCGGTGCCGAGCGCGAAGGTGACGAGAACGGCGAGCCAGTAGAACGACTCACGCGGCAGCGTCGTGACCGAGTGGATCGACAGCGTGCGCTCACGCGCCCACCACACACCGAAGACCACCGCGAGCAGCACCGAGAAGACCGCGGAACTGATCCACAGCGGCACGTTCAGCTGGTCGGTCAGAATGTCGGTGTACAGGGTGCCCGTGACGCTGACAACGACGACGGTCAGCCAGTAGGGGAACGGAACGTACCGTTTCAGCCGCAGTTGGACGGCCAGGACCACCACGAACACCGCGGTGAAGATCCAGGCCGTGTTCACCAGGCCGACGCCCAGCTTCATGTTGATCCAGTCGGCGAAGCTCTCACCGACGGTCGTGCACAGGACCTTGATCACCCAGAACCAGATGGTGACCTCGGGGACCTTGTTGAGCATGAGGCGCCCGCTGCGCGTGCGTGCTTCCGTTGTGGTTGCCATGCACGGAGGTTTACGCAGGGAATCTGCACGTAACCTGACTACGTCATTGCACGGGCTGCTGGGAACGTCACCTCGAGATGACCGCGGCCGTCCGCGATCGCGCGGACCTCCGCACCCGCCGAGGCGGCGATGCGCCGGACCACCGGCAGCCCCAGCCCGTACCCGTCGCCGCCGGTCACACCCGCTTCGAAGACCCGGTCGACGTCCGCGGGATCGAATCCGGGGCCGTCGTCCAGGACATCGACCACGATGACCTCGCCCTGGGCGCGAGCGGTGATCCACACACGCGACCGTGCATGCCGCAGGCCGTTCTCCAGCAGGGGCGACAGCAGCGACACGGCCACGTCGGCCGCCATGGCGACCTCGACCTCCGGGGGAATGGCGACCTCGACCGCACGGCCGGCGATCGCCTGCCGCGCGGCGGAGCGCAGATCGCACCGGGACCCCTTGTCCGCCCGTGCGCGCGCGGCGCGCAGAAGCGTCGTGATCGCGGCGTCGAGGCGGTCGACCTCGCCCAGCACCGCCTCCGGCGGCACCGGCTCGCCGGACAGCTGCGCCAGTTGCGCCTCGGCCCGCAGGACCGTGAGCGGTGTCCGCAGCTCGTGGGCGATCTCATCGGTGAGCCGGCGCTCGTCCGCCAGCGCGTTGTCGACGCGCTCCAGGAGATGGTCCAGGGTCCGCCCCAGTTCCCCGAACTCGTCGCGGGGGACCCCGAGGTTGAAGCGGCGCCCGGGTTCGTGATGGCCCCAGTCGTCCGCGAGAGCGGCCATCTCGTGCACGACCCGCAGCGCGCGGCGCACCACGAGGTGTGCGACACCGCCGGCGAGGACGATCGTGAGTCCGCCCAGAATCAGGGACAAGGTCAGGCTGCGCTGCTCGGATGTCTCGTAGGGCGTGAGGTCCACCCGGACGATCACCATGACGTGGTGGCCGTCGATCGAGACCAGCCGCGCGTACAGGAGGTAGTCGCCGACCGACACGGTCTGTGATCGCCCCGACTCCGCAAGCTCCTCGACCCGATCGACCAGGCTCGGCGGCACGTTCCCGTCGAGCAGGCGGCCGTCGGCATACACCCAGGCGACCTCGTCCAGTGCCTCGCTGCCGTTCTCCGTCAGTACGACACGGCCGCCTTTGGCGGTGACGTTCGCCGCGACCGCCTCGGCGCGGGTACGTGCCAGATCGTGTGCGTCGGTGTCCGTCACCCGGCTCAGCAGCACGTGCGAGACCACGACCAAGACCGCGACCACGGCGGTGGCGATCAGCACGGTGAGTGCGACGACCCGCTTACGGAATCCCGTCACTGCCATCGGTAGCCCACGCCGCGGACGGTCAGCAGACGCTCGGCCACACCCAGCGCACCCAGTTTGGCCCGCAGTCGGCGTATATAGGAGTCGAGGGTGTTGTCGCTGACCTGCGCCCCGTGCGGCCAGCCGGTGGCGACGAGGGCGTGGCGGCGTACCGCGTCGCCTTGCGAGGCGATCAGGCGGCCCAGCAGCCGGAACTCGGTCGGGGTCAGGCTCATGCTCACCGAATCGTAGGTCACCACGTGCTTCGCCGGATCGAGGACGACCTCGCGCGGTGCGGGCGCCACGGTGGCCCGGCGCAGCAGCGCCCGGACGCGGACCAGCAGTTCCGGGATGTCGAAGGGTTTGGTCATGTAGTCGTCGGCGCCGGCCTCGAAGCCGCCCACCTTGTGGTGCAGGCCGTCCAAGGCGGTGAGCATCAACACCGGCGCGTCGACGCCGCGAGCCCGCAGGGCCAGGCAGACGTCGCGGCCGTCGGCGTCCGGGAGTCCGAGATCCAGGACGACCAGCTGGGGCGCCGGTGTGAGCTGCCGCAGCAGGCTCTCGGCCGTGGCGGCGACGGAGACGGTGTGGCCGTCGTGCTCCAGGGCGCGCTTGAGGACGCCGCGGACCGCCGCGTCGTCTTCGCACACCATGATGAAAGCCACGTGCCGACCCTAGATACTCCCCTCCCATTTCTCCATCTCCCCTGGTCAACCGCCTGAAGGCCGGGCGCGACCGGGGACCCGGTACGGTTCCGGCGGGCGCTGGTGCTGCCGGCACGGCAGGGAACCAGGTCCCGGTGATCGCGAACTGGAGCGGTGCTGGAGCGGTGGACGAGGCCGCCGTCCGGGACGTGATCCCCAGGCCCAACGAGATCGGCCTGGCCTGCATGGACCCTTGGTGGGCGTGAGGCCAGGCAGCGGAATGCGCAGCAGCGAGCCCTGGAGACGCATGGACCGCGTTGGTGCTTCTCGCGCTGGTGGGACGGCCGGTGTCCTGCGGCCCCTGGGTGTCGGGCCGGGGAGCGTTCTAGGCAAGAGAACGCGACACCGTGGGAGGCCGGACCCGTACGACTCGGTTGGCGGCTGTCTTCTGGAGCAGGCCGTAGGCGAGGACCGGGAGCAGTAGGTGGGGTTTGTCCGGGAGCACGGCGGTGATCAGTACGGCACTGGCGCTGCTGTTGTTCATTCCGCAGGCGAGCGTGAGCGAGGAAGCGGCGGGCGGGTCCAGCCGCAGCAGCCGCGCCGCGCAGCGGCCGAGCACGAACGACAGCTGGCAGACCAGTGCCGCCACGACCAGCGCGGCGCCCAGCAGCAGCGGGCGTGGCCGAGCGACGAAGGAGGCGAGGGCGCCGCTGGCGTTGACGTATGTCAGGACCAGCGAGCCGGCCAGGGCCGCAGGCACGACTGCGCCCAGCGCCCGGCCGAGGAACGACGCGGGCAGGGCGAGCCGGACCAGGATGCCCGCCGCGCAGGGCAGCACCACACCGACGAAGGTGAAGCCACCGCCCGCAGTGTCGACACTCACGGCGAGCGAGCCGGCGTAGCCGCCACTGAGCAGCGGAGTCAGCAGCTCGATCACCAGCGGTGTGGTGAGTGGACTGATGAGGGTGGAGGCGAGGACCAGGCCGACCATGGTCGGCTGGTCGCCGGCGCCCTTGCCGGTCCACACCGTGGCGCCGGCCGCCACGGGCATCGCCACGATCAGGATCATCGCGGTGACCAGGCCGCTGCCGCCGTCGGAGTCGGGCGAGGCGTGCAGCAGGACCGCGACGAGCGGGATGACCAGCAACGGGATCGCCAGGTGCAGCGCCAGCCCGGCGAGCAGTGCACTCGGGCGCCGCAGGACTCGGACCAGTTCACGGATGGGGACCTGGAGTCCGGATGAGAACAGCACCAGCCACAGCAGGCATGGTGCGGTGGACACCGGCAGTCGGATCAGCGGTCCGAGCGGCAGTGCGTGGGAGTGGCGCAGCCACAGACCGGGGCCCGGCACGAGCAGGGCGGCGGCGTAGGACAGGACGACGGCCCGGCCCAGACGACGCCGCAGCCAGGCGCTCGCGCGGTCAGCGGGCGCCGGTGTGACGGTGGGAGCGGGTGCGTGCATGGCGGTCTTCTTCCGTCGCGGGGGCAGGGGAGGGACGGAAGACCGCTATGCGGAGACCATATGCGTGCGTGTCCATGGAGCCATGGTGCGCGCACGGGACGGGCGGGGCGGGTGATCCACGGCGGCAGTCAGGATGTGTTCAGGCACCCGGTGCCATGGTCGGGCAACACGGCATAGGAGACGTCTGAGAATCCGGTGCTTGAAGAGGTCGGCTGCGCTGGAACAAGGTGCCTGAGGTCACCGTCGCCGTCGGCCGCATACCTGACGGAGTCGAAGTCCGGCCCGGTGATCCCCTGCCGGTCGTCGTGCACGTCGGCGCCTGCACGATCCGGCAGAGGTGCACCCCGTGCGGGCCTGCGCGTCGGAGGGCCATAACTTTGCGGTTCTGACCTTGCGTAGGGCGGCCTGTGCGGCCCAGTATCCCGACATACCGTGTGCACCGGCTCCAGGAGGTGTGGCGGCCGAGCAGAGGAAGACCCCGTCGACTCCGGTGGCGTAGGGGTGCAGCGGCGATGACGGCGACGCGCTGCTCACCCCGGCGCGCTCGGCCCCGCCGCGGTGCTGCAGGGTCATCAACTCCCTTCTCGACCACGCCCGCGCCGCAGCGGCGGTGATCCGGGCCCGGGTCGCCGCCGTGGTCGACATCGCGCTGGCGGCTGTCGACGTCGCCGCGACGGTGTTCGTGATGAACGACGGCGGGTGCTTCCACCGCCGGCATCTGCTCGCCGAAGCCCGCCGCCACCTCGCCCTCGTCCTGCGCGGCCGCCGCCGCGACTCCGGCCTGGACGACCCAATCGTGGCTGCCGCGATCTCCGCCCACTGCCTGGACATCGGCGAGTCGAAGACCGTACGCGGGCTGGAGGTCGGCTGCCGCCTCTACACCGCCCGGTGGTCCCTGTCCGACCTCCCCGGCCGCCGATGAGTCCCGGTCCCCGCGCTCGATCCGGACCGGCAGCCCCCGGCCGGTCCCGGCGAGCCGGCCGCATCCCGGCCGGGCCAGGATGCGGGGAGTGGGAGATCCCCCGTATTCCGCTCTGGCACGCACCGCGCCGCCCTCGTCGGCGCGGTGCGTGCCAGATTGGGTCAACCTGTGCCGGCGGGCCAGGTCGCTGACCCCTACCGACGTTGATCGTTCCTCGCGAACGGCTCGAAGGCATCAGCCGCAGCTCTGACCGGCCACGTCCGGGCCGTCGCCTTCCATCCCGGGAACGGGCAGCTGGATCTGCGGCCGGACTCGCCCGCCTACTCCATCCGGTTGCGTCTGATCACCGCCCGCGTCATCGCAGCGGCGAACACGTCGATCGGCAGCAAGGCGGTGCGTTCTGTGCGGGTCCTACCCGTCGGCGCGGTTCCCGCTTCGTCTGCGCCGCAGTCCGTCGTTGTGTCGACGCCCGCCTCACCGGTGCCAGCGGTGTGCCCGTCGACCCGCCTCCTGAGAGGTACCTGCAGGCGCGTGCAGCGCTGCGAAGTGCCGGGCCGGTTGGGGGCCATCGCCCGCCGCTTGGCGACGCGCGCTGCTTCATTGGTCGGGGGCGGTGTTGTAGGTGCGCCACATGCGGGCGTAGGCGCCGTGTTGTCGCAGGAGGTCGTCGTGGCTTCCGCTCTCGACGATGCGACCGTTGTTGATCACGATGATGCGGTCGGCGAGGCGGGCGGTCTGGAGCCGGTGGGCGATGAGGATGGTGGTGCGGTCGTGGGCGAGGGTGCGCATAGCGGCGGTCACCCGTGCTTCGGTGGCGAGGTCGAGGTTGGATGTTGCCTCGTCGAGCAGGAGGAGGGAAGGATCGGCGAGTTGGGCGCGAGCGAGGGCTACGAGCTGTCGTTGCCCGGAGGACAGTGACGCGCCTCGTTCGGTGAGGTCGGTGAGGTAGCCGTGGGGCAGTGCGGCGATGACGTCGTGGGCGCCGACGGCGCGGGCGGCGGCTTCGACCTGGGCGTCGGTGGCGTCGGGGCGTCCGTAGGCGATGTTGTCGCGGACGCTGGCGGCGAACAGGAACCCTTCCTGGGGGACGTAGCCGAGGTGGCTTCGGAAGCCGTGGAGGTCCAGGGTGCGCAGGTCGTGGCCGTCGAAGCGCACCGACCCGTCGAGGGGGTCGTAGAAGCGGGCGAGGAGTTTGAGGAGGGTGGACTTGCCGGCACCGGTTTCGCCGACGACGGCGACGGTCTGGCCGGGGTCGATGTGCAGGTCGAAGTCGCGCAGGGCGTCGAACGGCATGTCGGGGTAGGCGAAGCGGACGTTGGCGAGCTCGACTTCGCCGATGGCGGTGGGGAGGTCGAGGGGCTGGCTGGGCTGTGGGGTGAGAGTCTCGGCGGCCATGAGGTCGCTGATGCGGTCGATGGCGACGCGGGTCTGCTGCCAGATGTCGAATACCTGGGACAGTTGCTGGACGGGGCTGAAGAACAGGTCGATGTAGAGGAGGAACGCGACCAGGGTGCCGCTGGTGGTCGCCCCGGAGTGGATGAGGGCCGCGCCCAGGCCGAGGACGATGGCGTCGGCGAGCGCGGACATGAGCTGCACGAAGGGGAAGAAGACCGCGACGACGCGCTGGGTCGCGACCCTGGTGCGCAGGTAGTCGGCGTTGAGCTGGTGGAAGCGGCGGATGGTGGCGGGTTCGTGGGTGAATGCCTGGGTCTCGCGGATGCCGGACAGACTCTCTTGGAAGTCGGCGTTGACGGCGGCGATGCGTTCGCGGGTCGCGGTGTAGAGGCTGCGTGAGCATCGGCGGAACCACGTCGTGGCGGCGGCCACGGGGATCATGACGCTCAGGACGGCCGCGGCGAGCCGCCAGTCGACGGCGAACAGCACCGCGGCGATACCGGCGAAGGTCACCATGGCGACCAGTGCGTTGAGCAGGCCGCTGGAGACCAGGGACTCGAACTGGTCGACGTCGGAGGTCATCCGGGTGGTGATCCGCCCGGCGGGCTCACGTTCGTAGTAGTCCAGGGACAGCCGTTGCAGTTGGCCCCAGATCCGCAGCCGCAGCGAGAGCATGACCCGCTCGGCGGTGCGGCCGGTGATGAAGGTGCTGCCGGTCTCGACGAGGAGGTCGACCAGGATGACGGCCAGGTAGACGCCTGACGCGATCAGCAGGGTGCGTTGCGCTCCGGCGCTGACGCCGGAGTCGATGCCTGCCTTGACCAGGAAGGGTCCGGCCAGTCCGGCGGTGGCGTCCAGCACCACCAGGGCGAGGCCAGTCAGCAGGGCCCGGCGAAACCGGGCCAGCAGGGTGCGCAGGCTGAAGTCCCGGTCAGGCGCGGTCTCGGCGTCCAGGTCGATGTCGGCTCGGTCGCGGACCGGGGGCAGTGCTGCGACCCGGGCGAGGAGTTCCGGGGTGGGCGGCAGGCCCGCCATGGTGCCGCGGCCCCGCCCTGACCGCCGTCCGCTTCCGGCCTGCCGGACGCGGGACGCCTGCGGAGTCCAACGTGCGGTCGCGTCCCCGGTGCTGGCCCAGGCCGAGGCGGTCACCGCACCGGCCTTCGCCACCTGGTCGCGGGCGGTGATCGCGGCGAGGGCCTCGATCGAGTCGCCGGCCTGGCGCGTCGGGTCGGCGGCCTGTTCCAGCCCGGAGAGCAGTTCGCGGTAGCGGGGACTGCGGGTGGCCAGTTCCTCATGTGTGCCGTGGTCGGCGATGCGTCCGTTCTCGAGCACCACGACGCGGTCGGCCAGGTGCAGGGTTGACAGGCGGTGGGCGATCAGCAGCGTCGTGCGGCCGGCCAGCACCGTGCGCAGGGCGTTGTGGATCGCGTTCTCGGTACGGGCGTCGACCGCGCTCGTGGCGTCGTCCAGGATCAGGACGCGCGGGTCGGCCAGGATCGCCCGGGCCAGCGCGAGGCGCTGGCGCTGCCCGCCGGACAAGGTGAGCCCCCGTTCGCCGACCACGGTGTCGTAGCCGGCCGGCAGGCTGGCCACGAAGTCGTGGGCCTGGGCGGCCCGGCCGGCGGCCTCGATGTCGGCGGCGCCCGCGTCCGGGCGGGCGTAGGCGATGTTGTCGCGGATGGAGCCGGAGAACAGGAACGGCTCCTCGAACGCTATAGCGATCTGCCCGCGCAGGGACCGCAGCGTGACCTCGCGCAGGTCGTGCCCGTCCACGGACACGCTTCCGGCGTCGGGATCCCAGAAGCGGGGTACGAGCATGGCCAGGGTGGACTTGCCGCTGCCGCTGGCGCCGACCACCGCGACCCGCTCCCCGGGGGCGAGCCGCAGCGACACCCCCCGCAGCACCGGGTTGCCGCCGTGGCTGATGCTGACGTCGTCGAAGACGACCTCTCCGCGCACCTGACCCAGCTCGATCGCGTCCGGGGCGTCGGCCACCGCCGGACGCTGCTCCAGCAGCTGGTAAATGCGCTCCACTCCGACCCGGGCCTGCTGGGCGACGGTGAGGATGCCGGCCAGCTGTCGGGTCGGGGCGGCGAACTGTCCCACATAGGTCGAGAACGCCAGGAAGGTGCCGATCGTCAGGTGCCCGTGCAGTGCCAGCAGGCCGCCGCAGGCCAGTACCGCCACCTGGGCCAGTTGCGGGATCGCCTCAAGAACCGGCTGGTAGCGGGCGTTGATGCGGGTGGCCCGCAGCCGGGAGCCGTACAGGCGCTGGGCCGCCTCCGCGAGCCGTCCGATCTCGTGCCGCTCCTGCCCGAACGCCTTGACCACCCGCACACCGGAAACTCCGTCGTCGACGATCTGGATCAGCTCGCCCTCGCGTTGCTGGCCGTCCCAGGTCGCCGGGAAAACCCGCTGCCGCATTCGGTAGGACACGCCCAGCAGCGCCGGCAGCACCAGCAGGGCGAGCAGCGCAAGCGGCGGCGACAGGACGATCATGACGATCACGGACAGCACCATCATCAGCACGTTGCCGCCGATGACCGGGAGGTAGAGCAGCAGCCCGCCCACCAGCGCGGTGTCCGAGTTCGCTCGGGAGATCAGCTGGCCGGTCGGCAGCCCCGACAACGCGGTGCGGTCCAGGCCCAGGAGGTGGTCGTGGATCGCATTGCGCAGGTCGGCCTGCACGCTCAGCCCGACCCGGGCGCCGTGATAGCGGCGCAGGTAGGACATGGCGAACGCGATCCCGGCCACAGCGAACAGCACGGTCAGCCACGGCCACAGCCTGCCCTGGCGGCCCACGATCACGGTGTCGATGATCTGGCGGGCGACCAGCGGCACCGCGACCTGCGCGGCCGAACCCAGCACCGAGGCAGCGGCGCTGATCAGCGCATCACGGCGGTGGCTCCACAACGCGGACCGCAGCCTCCCCACCCACGAGACCCCACTGCTCGGCCCCGCCTCCGGGCCGGCACTGCCGCATCCAGCGCCCCGACGGCTGCCCGGCCCGAACGCGCCGTCCCCCGAGCCGCCCGCAGCGGCGCGCTCGGGCCCCGCAGCGGCGGGCGCGGCACCGCTCATGCCTCACCTGCGCGCACGGCCCGGGCTTCGAGCATGGCCACGACGTCGGCGGTGCTGGCGGTCTCGCCCAGGCGGGGGAAGATCCGGGCCAGGCTGTTGCGGTGTGCCTCGGCACGGGGGTCGGTCATCGCGTCGACCGCAAGCACGACGTGCAGCCCGTGCTCGTGGGCCGCGCGGGCGGTGGACTCCACACCAACGCTGGTGGCCACCCCGGTGACCACGACCTGGGTCACGCCGCGAGCCCCGAGCGCCTCGGCCAGCCCGGTGCCGTGGAACGCCCCCCAGGTGCGTTTGGTGATCCGGATGTCGCCCTCGGCTGCGCCGAGTTCATCCAGCAGCTCGGTCCAGTCCTCCGCCCGCGGGGACCGGGTCCCGTCGCGGCGCTGCTTGTCGTCAGTACGGCCCGGGGCCCCGCCGGCGACGTTCACGAGCACGACCGGCAGGCCGTGCGCGCGGAACCGGGCCGCAAGAAGGGCGGAGTTCTCCACGACCGTGGAGTAGAACGGCAGACGCGGGCCGCCGACCCCCTTCTGCAGGTCGACGACGATCAGGGCGGGAGTCGGGTCCAGGACGGTCAGTGGCATCAGTGTCTCTTTCCGATCAGTTCACAACACGCGGGATGCTTTGGGTGGTTCAGGCCGTCGCAGAGCCGGTCCCGGAGGAGCCGCCCGGCGTGAAGCGAGCCAGACGCTCGACCAGGTCACCCGCCCGCTTGAGAACCTCGACCTCCTCGTCGCTCAGCTGCGCGGCGATCGCCCGCCCCAGCCAGGTGTCGCGCTCGGCGCGGAACTCCGACAGCGACCGCGCGCCCTCCTCCGTCAGCGACAGATTGACTCGGCGCCCGTCCTCACGGTCCCGCTCACGCACGAGGTAGCCCCGGCCTTCAAGCTCGCGCAGCGCCGCCGCCACGTTCGAGCTCGTCATCCGCAACTCCTCACCCACCTCCCGCGGCGTGACGCCCTCACGGCGGGCGATCACCGCCGACACCTGCACCGCGCTGCGCGACAGTCCGTCCACCGAGGGCAGCTCCTGGCGCAAGCGGCGCTGCAGCGACTTCAGCTGCCGACGGAACCGTCGGATCTCATCGTCTCTCATAAAAGCTATTCTATATAGCTATATTACATAGGCCAAATGGTTGGCCGGACCGCCAACGGACAAGCAGGGCTTAGGTTCTGTCGTCAAATGTCACGCCCACATCAGGAGGGATGCGAGGGCGACGGCCGCTTCGTAGGACTGGGCGGTCTTGTCATAGCGGGTGGCGATGCCTCGCCGCTGTTTCAAGCGGTTGGAGCACCGTTCCACGACGTTGCGGTGTGTGTATGCCTCGCGGTCGAAGGCCGGCGGGCGGCCTCCGTGGCTGCCGCGCCGGGCCCGGTTGCGGACCTGGTCGGCCCGTTCGGGGATCGTGTGTGGGATGCCGTGGCGGCGGAGCCGGCCGCGGATGGCTCTTGAGCTGTAGCCCTTGTCGCCCAGGACGTGGTCGGGCCGGATCCGGGGGCGCCCCGGTCCGAGGCGGGGCACCCGGATCGCTTCCATCACGGCGGTGAACTGGGTGCAGTCGTTGGTGTTGCCGCCCGTGACGACGAAGGCGAGTGGGCGGCCCCGGCCGTCGCAGGCCAGGTGGATCTTGCTGGTCAGGCCACCTCTGGACCGGCCGAGGGCCGGGTCGCGGAGCCCCCTTTTCGGGCTCCGGCCGCATGCTGATGAGCGCGGACGATCGTGGAATCGACCGACACCAGCCACTCGATGTCTCCCGCCGCGTCCGCCTTCGCCTGCGCGGCCCGCAGCATCCGGTCGAACGTCCCGTCCGCCGCCCACCTGCGAAATCGCGTATGCAGGGTGGCCCACGGACCGTAGCGATCGGGCACATCCCGCCAGGCCGTCCCGGTCCGGAACTTCCACACGATCCCGTTCAGGACCCTGCGGTCGTCCAGCCGCTTCCGCCCCCGCAACGACTCGGGCAACAGCGGCCGGACGAACTCCCACTCAGCATCGGACAGTTCATGGCGACGTATCACGACACCATGATCCACCAGCAGTGATCATTTGAAGACACTGCCTAGGAGTCGGCGATGGCAGCGAACAGCGCTGCGGCCCGGGCGATCACTGCGCGGTCTTCGGCGTCGAGGGCATCCAGTTGCGCGTCGAGCCAGGCGTTGCGCTGCGCCTGCGTGGTGCAGCCGAGCCGGTCGCCCTCCTCGGTGGCGCTGAAGAGCACCCTTCGGCGATCGTCTGGGGCGCGGGAGCGCACGGCGTAACCGGCCGAGGTCAGGCGGTTCACCGTCTGACTCATCGAGGCGGGCGAGACCCCGCCGCGCTCGCTCAGGGCGGTCAGTGTCTGCGGCCCGCGCTTGTGCAGATGAACGAGCACGTCCAGCGCGACATCTCCCAGCTCCCCTTCGGGGCGCTCGGTGCGGAAGCGGCGGACCAGGCGCCAGACGGCGTCACGCACCTGCATGCCGAGGTCGGTCTCCTGGAGCCCGGCGGCGGACTGCCCGGCCGTTAGGTCGTCGCCGGTTGCATGCGTCTCCATAGCTGCTTAATATACCTAAAGAAATCTTTCGTATACCTAACCACTGACGGTCAGGAAGTTGCTCGAGCCATGCCCGCAAACCCTCTCGGGGTCGCACTGCGCAACCGGCGCGCCGGTCACCACACCCTCGTCTGGGCCCACCCCGACCTCCGGGCCCCGGGCAACCTCACGCTGACCAGCCCCGCCTTCGCCCACGGCGCCTCCATTCCGGCCCGATACCGCGGCCGCGTGTTCGGCGCGAACATCTCGCCGCCCCTCGCCTGGACCCCGCCCCCCGCGGGCACCGTCGAGCTCGCGCTCATCGTGCAGGACCCCGACGTCCCTTTCGGCAAGCCGGCCACACACGGACTCGCGCTCGGCATCGACCCCGCCCTGACCGGCATCGCGGAGAACGCCCTCGCGAACCCCAGCCCCGTGCCCGGCCTCCGGCTCGGCAAGGGCCCGCTCGGGCGCCGCGGCTACGCGGGACCCATGCCGATCAAGTCGCACGGCCCCCACGCCTACGTCTTCCAGCTCTTCGCCCTATCCCGGGCCACGGAACTGCCGGACGGCTTCTCCCTCGACCAGATGCTCACCGCCCTCGCGGGCCACGTCGTCGGACGAGCGCGCCTTGACGGGATCTACGAAATCTCCTGAGCAACAGTGGCAGCAGGCACGGGGAGTAATCGTCAAGACCTGTGGTCCGATTGATCTCAGTTTCGCTCGTGTGGGTTGATCGCGACGAGTTCGACCTCGAAGCCGTCGTCGTTCTCCAGGTAGGCGGCGTAGTGCTGTCCGCCGCCGGCGTATGGGTGCCGCTCGGGGAACATCAGCTGCCAGCCGTGCTGAGCGGCGTCGGCAGTCAGCTTCTCGACCCTGGTGGCGTCTTCGACGTGGAAGGCCAGGTGGTTCAGCCCCGGGCGGCAGCGATCGTGCCGTTCGGCAGTGAGGGCCGGGGACTGCTCGATGACCAGGTAGGTCGGCCCGAGCCGCCAACTGCGGCCGTCGTCCCAGTTTTGGTGAACAGCGTATCCCAGCGCCTCCAGCAGCCAACCGAGTGAGGCGAGTGCGCGGTGGAGGTTGGGCACCCACAACTCGACGTGATGCAGCGAGCCGTGTGTGGGCCGGCTCATGCGGCCGCCTCCTCAGCACGCTCGACGAGGTGGCCGTTTTCTGAGCGGGCGCCGGAGCGGACGAGGGCGACGAGGTGCGGTGCGGTGACCGCCCGCCAGCGGGCCTGGGCGGCTTCCGCGAGCTTGAACACCATCGCCAGGGCGGCGGCCGGGCTGCCGGCACCCCGGGTGACCTTGGTTCGCAGCCTGATGGTGGAGAACGTGGACTCGATCGGGTTCGTGGTCCGCAGGTGGATCCAGTGTTCGGCCGGGAAGTTGTAGAACGCCGAGAGCTCGTCCAGGTCGTCGGTGATCTTCTCGGCGGCCCTGGGCCACTTCGTCGAGTAGTCCTTCGCAAACCGTTTCGCCGCCCGCTCGGCATGGGCCCGGTCCTCGGCGTTGTAGATCTCCTGCAAGGCCTTCTTCGCTCCCGCGTGCCCGGACTTCGGCAGTGCGTTGACCACATTTCGGGTCTTGTGAACCCAGCACCTTTGGTGCCTGGTCTGCGGAAACACCTCCGCAAGGGCCCGCCACAGGCCCATCGCCCCGTCGCCCACGACGAGCTCCGGATCGCGCATGCCGCGCCGCCGGCAGTCCCGCAGCATGTCCGCCCACGACTCGGTCGACTCCCGCAGCCCCTCGGCCAGGGCGATCAGCTCCTTGGTGCCGTCCAGGCGCACCCCCATCAGGACCAGTACGCAGGAATGGGCCTGGCCGAGGCGGACCCTGGGGTGGACGCCGTCGGCCCAGACGTAGACGTAGTCCGTCTCCGACAGGTCGCGTCGCTGGAAGGCGGCGTGGTCGTCCTGCCACTGCCTGGTGAGCCGGTTCACGGTCGCCGCCGACAGGCCGGCCGCGGAGCCGAGGAACTGCTCGAGCGCCGGCACGAAGGCCGACGCCTCTTCAGCCATGCTCCACCGCATAAGGAAGTAGATCACCGGACCACTGGCTTCGCCGATCAGCGGCCCCGTTGACCAGGGCGAGGTGTCCTCTTCGTCCTCGGTGATGTCGCATCACCGCTCAAGCAGCGCGGCCACGTAGGCCGCCATGCGTTCGGATGGGCCCCCAAACCACAGGCGTAAGCATCATCTGACTCATGAAGTCGCTGCGCCGGGCATCGAAGTCACCTCCTCCCAGCGCACCCAGATATCGCCCGACGGCCGCATGACAGGGCTGTGCACCAACGCAACCCACCGGAAACACCCTGGGAGCTGGTGCTGCCTGGGCGCCGGGGCGTGATGAAGCTCAACGGCGGTGGCATGTCGACCACATGCGGCCCAAGTGCGGATGTGCGGGCCGAGCGGCAAGCTGGTGCCGTAGGCCGCGACTGTCGAAGGAGTGCCATGGTAGCGGTGGCCGCAGGTGTGATCGCCGGAGCATCGGTCTGGTGGCGGACGACCCTGCCGGCTGCGGGCGTGATCGTGGCAATCCTGCTGACGCCAGTGATGTGCGCCAGGCTGATGCATGCGGCTTCTGGGCAGGTGCCGTGACCGAGAGCGCGTCGCGACCGGCGACCGGCGCGCGGCGGCCCTATCTGATCGTGAATCCGCGTTCGGGCGGAGGGAAAGCGAGCCGGTTCCGGATCGCGGAGCGGGCCCAGGCGCTCGGGGCTCAGGTCTTTCTGATCGATCATTCCCTGCCACAGGACCTGGCGGCTGTCGCCCGACGCGCGGTGGATGACGGTGCGGTTCTGCTGGGAGTGGCCGGTGGAGACGGCACCCAGGCACTTGTCGCCGAGGTGGCCGCGGAAAGCGGCCTGCCTTTCGTCGTCGTTCCGGTGGGCACGCGCAACCACTTCGCGATGGATCTCGGTCTGGACCGTGAGGACCCTTCGGCCGCACTGGAGGCCCTGACGGACGGCGTGGAGCTGCGCGTGGATCTCGGGTACGCAGGCGAGCGGGCATTCGTCAACAACGTGTCGTTCGGGGCGTATGCCGCCCTGGTGCAGGACCCGGCCTACCGGGAGGACAAGATCGGCACGATGGTGCGGATCCTCCCGGAATTCCTGGCCCGTCACCAAGGGCCGGAGCTGGTGGTACGTGCCGGGCTGCTCACCGTGGACCGGCCGGACGCCGTGCTGGTGAGCAACAATCCCTACCAGATCGACGACCCGGCCGGGCTCGACAGACGTGCGCAGCTCGACTCCGGGCTTCTGGGAGTACTGGCCGCCAGGGCGGAGACACCCGCCGAAACGGCCGCCAGGCTGCGAAGCGGGCAGATGCACGGACTGGCCCGTCTGGCAACACCTGAGGACGTCGTCATCCACGCCGATGCCCCGGTCGTCCCCGTCGGGCTGGACGGCGAGGCCGACACCCTGCGGACTCCCGTGCGGTGCCGGATCAGTCCCCGGACGCTGCGGGTGTGGGTTCCCCGCCATCGGCCGGGCGTCGCGCGCACGGGACGGCGACCGCCGGGTTGGGCCGTCATCCAGCGGGCTGCCTCACTCGTCGATCGATCTCATGGCCGTCACACCGGCTGACCGGAGCACACCGCACGATGGGCAGCACGTCCCCCAGACCGGGCCCGATTGACCCATGGAGACGTGAGCGGCGAAGGGTGGAAGGTGGGAGTGTGAGGCCACTGCCAGATAGTCCGTGCACGGGGCCGTCCCCTGGCTTGCTCAGCACTGCCGGACGTTCGTCCGGCTCTGTGTCGACGCGTTCCTCCCTGTGGGAGGGCAGCAGCCCAGGCGGTGGTCGTTCATGGTGACCGCTGTCGGGGCGAGGCCGGTGGCCGGGGAGCGGGCCGTCTCGGCGGCCGCCCTGCCCACTGCGCAGGTGCTCCGTGATCTTGAGGTGACCGCCGACGGCCTCTCGTCGGAGGAGGCAGCACGACGGCTGAAGCGCTGGGGACCGAACGCCGTCCACTCCCACCGGGCCCGGGCCTGGCTGGTGCTGTGGCATCAGGTGCGGTCCCCGCTGCTCGGCCTGCTGCTGGCCGCGGCCGTGGTGTCGTACTTCGTGGGGGAGCGCAGCGACGCGGTGATCATCGGGGTGATCGTGGCGCTCTCCGTCGGCCTGGGTTTCGTCAACGAGTTCCGGGCGGAGAAGACTGCCCAGTCGCTGCACGCGAAGATCCGGCACCGGGCGGTCGTACTGCGCGACGGGCGACCACAGGAGGTGGAGGTCACCGCCCTGATCCCGGGTGATGTGGTCGAGTTGCGGCTCGGCGACATCGTGCCCGCAGATCTGCGGTTGCTTGCGACCGCGGGGCTGGAGTGCAGCGAGTCGGTGCTGACCGGTGAGTCACTGCCGGTCGCGAAGGACACCGCCGCCGTGCCGCCCGGCACGCCGCTGGCGGATCTGACCGGCTGCGCCCTGATGGGCACCGTGGTGCACTGTGGAAGCGGCCGCGGTGTCGTGGTCGCCACCGGTGCCGAGGCCGAGTTCGGGAAGATCGCCGCCGGTCTGAGCGGACACCAGCTGGAGACCGAGTTCCAGGTGGGGCTGCGCCGCTTCTCCATGCTCCTGGTCTACGTCGCCGGGGCACTGACCACGTCGATCTTCATCATCAACGTCGCACTGCACAAGCCTCTGATCGACGCCCTGCTGTTCTCCCTGGCCATCGCGGTCGGCATCACCCCGCAGCTGCTGCCCGCGGTCGTCTCCACCAGCCTCGCCGCGGGCTCCCAGCGGATGAGCAGACGAAAGGTGCTGGTCAAACGGCTGGTGTGTATCGAGGACCTCGGCGACGTCGATGTATTGTTCACCGACAAGACCGGAACCCTCACCCAGGGACGCATCGACTTCATACGGGCCGTACCCGTCGCCGGTACCTCCGCGGAAGAAGTGTTGCGCCTCGGCCTGTTGTGCACCGAGACGGACGTGGACGACCAGGGTCGGCCCGTGGGCGGAAACCCGCTCGACGACGCTCTGTGGGACTCACCGGCCGCGGCCGCCCAGCACTCGTCGCTGACCGGCTGGACGCGGACTGCCGTCCTGCCCTTCGACCATGAGCGGCGGATGGTCTCCGTCACCGTCACCGATCCCGCCGGTGACACCCTGCTCATCACCAAGGGAGCCCCGGAGACGGTACTGGAACGCTGCGCAGAGGTCCCCGAGCCGGTCCGCGAGGCGCTGGACGCCGAGTTCGCCGCCGGGAACCGAGTCGTCGCGGTGGCGACCCGCCCTGCCCACCCAGCAACCGCAATCAGTGCCCTCGACGAGCGGGGCCTTCGCCTGGCCGGCCTGCTGGTCTTCCGCGACCCGCCCAAACACGACGCGGCCGAGGCTCTGGCGCGGCTGAGCGCGCTCGGCATCACGACGAAGATCGTCACCGGGGACAACACCGCGGTCGCCGCCAAGGTCTGCCACGACCTGGGGCTGACCGACGCCGCGGTGCTGACGGGGAACGACCTGGACGCCATGGACGACGAGCAACTCACCACAGCTATCCGCGACACCACCGTCTTCGCCCGGGTCAGCCCCGAGCACAAGGCGCGCATCGTGCGGATCCAGCGGAAGACCGGTGGCGACGTCGCCTTCCTCGGCGACGGCGTCAACGACGCCCTCGCGCTGCACGCCGCCGACGTGGGCATCTCGGTGGACTCGGCCACCGACGTGGCCAAGGACGCGGCCGACGTGATCCTGCTGGAGAAGGACCTCGGGGTTTTGGCAGACGGGGTCGCCGAGGGGCGACGCATCTTCGCCAACACGATCAAGTACGTCCTGATGGGCACGTCCAGCAATTTCGGCAACATGTTCAGCGCGGCCGGTGCCTCGCTGTTTCTGCCCTTCCTGCCGATGCTGCCCTCTCAGATCCTGCTCAACAACCTGTTGTACGACACCAGCCAGCTCGCCATCCCCACCGACCAGGTCGACGAGGAGCAGGTGCGGCGGCCCGCGCACTGGGACATCGCCTTCATCCGGCGCTTCATGATCTGCTTCGGACCGATCAGCTCCCTGTTCGACTTCGTCACCTTCGCCGTGATGCTGGGCGTCTTCCACGCCGACGCCGCTCAGTTCCACACCGGCTGGTTCGTGGAGTCCCTCGCAACACAAACCCTGGTGATCTTCGCCATCCGCACCCGTCGCGTCCCCTTCTGGCACAGCCGCCCGAGCCTGCTCCTCACACTCACGGCGCTGGGTGTCGTCGCCCTCGGTGCCGCCCTGCCGGCCACCCCACTGGCCCGTGTCCTCGGCTTCCGACTGCTCCCGGCCGGCTTCTTCGCCGCCGTGGCCGCCATGGTCGTCGTCTACCTGCTCCTCGTCGAGTTCGCCAAGTGGATCTTCTACCGGACCTCGCGTGCACCGGCACGCCCCCAACCGGCCCCCGGTCACCGGCACCTACGCCGCCGCGCAGCACGGTTCAGCACCATCACCCGAATACCGCACCCGCAAGCCCCCGTCGCCCACCAGTGATCGGTCCACACCCGAAGGGCATCACCGCGTCACTGCACTCGCCGACTTCTCGCACCCACCGGGCGAAGAGGTCTCCTCGTTTTCCCATGACCGGGGCTGGGCACCCGATGCCCATGGCGACGCGTCCGGTTCCGGTGCGAACCATCCTCGCCACCATCGGCCTTGTGCTCGCCACCTATGTCGTAATCGAGTTGGTGGTCCAGGCTCGCCGGGTCCTGATCTGGGCGGTCATCGCGATGTTCCTGGCCGTCTCCCTTCATCCGGCGGTCGAAGCCCTGCAGCGACGGGTGCCACGGTGCCGACGATCGGTGGCCGCCTTGCTGGTCTTCCTGGCCGCAGCCGTGGCCGTCGGCGCGGTGGTCGCCCTCTTCGTCATCCCGCTGGCCCAGGAGGGAAGCCGGTTCGCCGGTCGCCTACCTGCGATGATCAGGGACGCCCAGGCCGGCCGAGGGCCGGTCGGCAACCTGCTGGAACGGACGCACGCTCTGCAGTACGTCCAGCACCACCAGGCGCAGATCCACGCGTTCGTCACCGGACTGAGCACGCCCGTCGCGAAGTTCCTTCGCGGTGCAGCGAGCACCACGGCGGGAGCACTCACCATCTTCGTGCTGGCCTATCTGATGGTGCTGGAGGGCCCCAAGGCCATAAGACAGTTTCTGGCCCTGGTGGACGAGGCACCCGCAGCCCGCATACGCCGCGTCGGAGCCGCGTGTGCCCGTACCGTCAACGGCTATCTGACCGGCAACTTGCTGATCAGCGTCATCTGCGGGCTTCTCACCTACGTCGTGCTGCTGGTTTCCGGAGTGCCGTTCGCCGGACTGCTGGCCCTCTTCGTCGCCGTG
Organism: Streptomyces sp. SCPE 10; assembly: GCF_051980735.1. Taxonomy (NCBI): domain Bacteria; kingdom Bacillati; phylum Actinomycetota; class Actinomycetes; order Kitasatosporales; family Streptomycetaceae; genus Streptomyces; species Streptomyces sp. SCPE 10. The sequence continues at coordinate 7,276,458 of NZ_CP197069.1, forward strand.
ACCGACCTCATACCCCTCGTGGGAGCCACCATAGGAGCTGTCGTCGCCTCCGCAGTGGCGTTCGTCCACTCCCTGCCGGCCGGCATCGGGGCCATCATCTTCTTCATCGTCTATCAGCAGGCCGAAAACCACCTCCTGCAACCGGTCGTCCTGTCTCGGACGGTGAAACTCAACCCCCTCACCGTGCTGCTGGCCACGCTGATCGCCGCCGAAGTCGCCGGGATCCTCGGTGCCCTGCTGGCGATTCCCGTCACCGGCATCATCCAGGCCGTCCTCGGTGACATCTGGGCTCACCGCAGCGGTCGGTCCCTGGGACTGCCAATGCGGGCAGACAACGGCTCTGAGAACGCCGACCGGCCCGATGCCCCCGGATGACGGCCCTGTGGAATCCGGCCGCCACAGGCGCAGCGAGAAGCCGCTCACCGGCCGACCGCCCGCAGAGGTGGATGGATGCCGCCGCTCGCCGACGCCCGGTCGATCCGGCTCCGCCGCTCAGTGCTGGACGTGCGGACGTGCGTGGAACAGGGGGCGTCGCTGGGGGGCCGTGCCGTCGGCCAGATGACCGATCTGGACACGTGTCCTGATGGCGCGGACCACTTCGGTCAGACCAACGACGATGGCCATGACGCCCACTACCAGCGTGAGTGTCGCTATGGAGGTGAACGGCATGACGATCATCACGATGCCGGCCATGGTGCCGATGATGCCGAATGCCACGTGCCAGCCGCGTGCCGGCATGGTCTGATCGGACGCTGCGGCGACCGTCTCCAAAGTGCCCCGAAGCAGCCAGCTGAAGCCGATCCACAGGGCCAGCAGGAAGACCGACTCCAGGGGGCCCCGGAAGCAGACCAGTCCCAGCAGGACAGAGACCGCGCCGGTGATGAAGTGCAGTACCCGAAGGTGCCGGGGGACGTGTGTACCGAAGGCGGCGGCGAGCTGGAAGACACCGGTGGCCAGCAGGTAGACGCCGAAGAGCACGCCGACGACGCGTAGCGTCTCGCCCGGCCAGACCAGCGCGATGACGCCCAGGGCGATGGTGGCGAGGCCCATGGTGAGCAGGATCTGCCAGCCCGCGTTCGCCAGGGCGGCGATGCCTGCGGCCGCAGGACCCACTTGTGGCTCGGTGCCACGCGGCGGAACGGAACCGGGGGGATCGGAAGGAGATGTCATGGCACCTACCTCCTTCTGCGAGCAGCGTGGTCACGTCACTACATGTCCATCGTCACCCGATCAGCCTCATGCCGCTCGGTGGGGGGCGCGGGTTCCGTGGCGCATGAGCACCTCGTCGAACACCCCCTCGATTACCAGCGTGAACAGCCCCGAAAACACCGCCCGCACAAGATCGTTGGCATTCCTCGCACACGAGCCTCACTACGTTCGTCACCACCGAGAGTGATAGGGCCGTTGATGAGAGCCTCCCGTGCGGTTCTTGCTGGGGCCCGTGATGCCCAATGCCGCCCGCGCGCGCGGGCTGGGGGATGCGTCAGCCGGCGAGGTTCTCCTTGACCCACTGGCGGAGGTCGGTCACGGGGATCGCGTGGCGTGCGTTGTAGGTGTCGTCCTTCGCCCACGCGACGCCGCGGCCCCGTGCGAAGACCGCGCGGTACTTCCGCGTCATGTTGTCCGGGTCGGCGGCCAGTTCGTCGAGCAGCGCCGGAACCGTCCACACCGCACGGCGGAAGGGACGTTCCAGCACGGTCTCGAGCGTTTCGGCCAGCTCACCGTAGGTGATGGTGTCACCGGCGAGGTAGACGATCTCGTTGCGGATGCGAGGTTCGGCGAAGAGGATGTCCGCGGTCAGGACGCCGATGTCTTCGGGCGTCGTCACGGTGACCGCCGTCTGCAGACTTCCCAGCGCGTTGACAGTGTCGTTGGGCAGGTCCACCATGCCCGAGCCGGGCTCGAAGAGGTAGTTCATGAACATGCCGGTGGAGATGATGACCCACTCGGTCTGGTCCTGGGACCGGAGCAGGTCACGGACGTCCAGCTGGGAGTCGAAGATGTCCTGCGGGCTTCCTCGGCCGATGACGTCGAAGTCGACGCCGAACTGCCACGGGAAGTACCGCGGGAGCCTCTCCTGGAGGGCGGCTTGGGCGACCTTCATGGGGGTCTCGAGGCCGGCTGTCGTCCGCCGGGTGGCGCGCAGCTTTCTTCACGCCGGCTTCGGCGTCATACCGTGGCTCGCCCTGTTCCTTCGCGTACTCGGTGACCGCGGCCTGGGCATCGCGGGCGAGGTCGCGCCAGGCCCGCGGCCGGTCCGGCCGACCAGTTCGGCGATCAAGGCGGCGTTGTAACCGCCTGAGCCGACCTCCAGGACATGGTGGCCAAGCCGGAGGCGGGCCGACTCCAGCATGACGGCCTGAAGCCACGGTGCGCTGACGGAGCTGCTGATGCGGGCGTCGGCCGTGTGGGGATGATGTCATCGGCGTACGCGGTCTGCACGGGCACTTCCGGCGCGAAAACATGGCGGGGAACCCTGCGCAGGGCGGTCTCCACAGCGGCGGTGCGGACGTGGCCGGCCACGAGAAGCTGATCGACCAGCCGGTGCCGCAGTGCACTGGGATCGTGTTCCTGAGCGGTAGTGGGGAGAGTCGCCACCCTGGGGTCTTTCGAGCGGGTCATGCGGGATCTGCGATGGTGGGGGAGCCGGGGCGGGGGACGGTGGTGCCGACCCGGCAGCCGCCTGGTGGTGGCCATCGGCCTGCCGCTGCCCGGCAGCCGCAACGACTGCCGGGCGTTCACGGAGTCCGGGGTCGACCGCGCCTGCCGCGGCACGCCCACCATCGCCGACGGCGGCTACCAGGGCACCGGCCTGCGCTGCATCACGCCGTCGGCTTCGCGAAGGAGTGCGGGGCCGTCCACGTACCCCGGCCCCGCCCAGCCGCCCGATGGCCCGAACTCCCGTGCAGGTGGCCAGCGTTCCGGGATCCTCACCCGACCATGACCACGGACCGCCCGCGTCAGACGAAGACCGAGATCAGCAGGGCCATCAGCAGCCCGCAGACGCTGACGAGGGTCTGGATCGCGGTGTGCGACTTCGTCGCCTGGCCGAGGGTCATGCCGAAGGACTCCTTGACCAGCCAGAAGCCGGCGTGGTTCACGTAGTTGAGACCGATCGAGCCCGCGCCGATCGCGACGACCAGCAAGGAGTTCTGCACGCCTCCGTCGCCCGCCATGGGGGCGAGGATGCCGGTCGCGGCGACGATGCCGACCGTCGCCGAACCGGTGGAGAAGGACAGGACCAGGGCGATCAGCCAGCCCAGCAGCAGGAGGTTGAGGTGCGCGCCGGTGGCGGCCGACTCGACGGCCTTGCCGATCCCGGTGTCCTCCAGCACCTGGTTGAACGCGCCGCCGCCCGCGATGATCAGCAGGATTCCGGCCACGGACTTGATGGCCCCGGTCAGCGACTCGCGCACCTTCTCCGGCGCGTGCCCGCTGCGGTAGCCGAGGGCGAACAGCGCGAACAGGAAACCGGCGAACATCGCGATCACCGGCTCGCCCGTGAAGGTGAGCACGTGCCGCACCGGACTCGATCCGGCGAGCGCCAGCTCGGCGACGGTGCGCAGCAGCATCAGCACCACCGGCACCAGCACCGACGCCAGGGCCCAGCCCAGGGCGACACCGCCGGTCCGCCCGGCGCCCGCCGCGCCCGGTCGCGCGGCGCCGCCCGCCGCGGACGACGTGTCCGCGTCCTCGGCCGGCGCCCTGCCGGTGAACTGCGCGACGAGTTCCCGGTCGGGGTGCACGGCCAGGCGCGGCGCGATCCAGCGGCCGTACAACGGGCCGGAGACGACGATGGTGGGCACCGCGCAGATCAGGCCGACCAGGATGGTGGTGCCGAGGTCGGCGTGCAGTCCCTGGACGCCGATGAGCGGGCCGGGGTGCGGCGGCACCATGCCGTGCAGCGTGCACAGCGCCGCGATGGTGGGGGCGGCCAGGTAGACATGGGCCGAGCCCTTGATCCGGCCGTCGGCCTGGAGCCTGCGCGCGACGCTGAAGATCAGCGGCAGCAGCACGATCAGACCGACCTCGAAGAACATCGGGATGCCGATGACGAACGCGGCCCCGGCCATGTACCAGGGCAGCGAGCGGGTTCCGGCGCGGTCCACGATCACGCCCGCGATCCGTTCGGTGGCGCCGGAGTCGGCCAGCAGACGGCCCAGCATCGCGCCGAACGCCAGGGTGATGCCGACGTTGCCGAGGATGTCCCCGGCGCCCTTCTCCACCGAGTCCGTGATCTGTTCGGTGGACAGGCCCGCCACCAGGGCGACGCCGATCGACACCACCATCAGCGCCACGAAGGGGTGGAACCTCAGCCGTGAGTTGATCAGCAGCACCAGGACGCCGATCGCCGCCGCGAGGGTGGCCAGCAGCAGCCACGCGTGCCCCGTCACGGCCGCCGCCCGGCGGCCGCGGCGGTACGGCGCACGAGGTGTGCGGGGCGTACCGGGCGTAGGGAGGCTGTGGCCGCCGGGAGGGGGCGGCGATGGGGGGCGGTGCCGGTGCGTGCGGTGCCGACGCGCCACGCTGCGCGCGGTATGAGCATGTGTTCTCCTGCGGTTGCGGCTCGTGCCGCGACGCCGCCGGCGACCCGACGGGCGCCGGACCGGTTCGGCCCGGCCGCGCCCCGTGGGGGCGCCCCGGTCGCGTCGCATGTGTTCCAGCGGGGAAGCTATGCGCCGGACCCGGCGGCTTTGAAGCATGCGCGCGTTACCCGCGAAACCGCCTTTCCGCGAGTTGTGCGCATTGTGCTCAGCGCTCGGCGGGGGAGCTACCGTAGGGCCGGTGAGACCCGCCCCGCCCCCGTCCGCCGCCGGCCGTCCTCAAGGACCGCCGGCGCGTCGGCGGCGCCGGGTCTGGCGGCGGCCGCGGCTGCGCACCCGTACGGTGCTGTTGCAGTGCGCGGTGGTCACCCTGGTGGTGAGCACCGCCTTCGGCGCCTTCGCGTACGACAGCGAGCAGCGCCTCACCCGCGAGTACCAGCAGCGGGCCCTCGCCGTCGCCCGGACCGTGGCCGGCGAGCCCGCCGTGCGCGCGGACGCGGACCGGTGGTCGGCCGCCGCCGAGCGGCCCGGCGGCGGCGCCGCACACGTGTCCCGCACCGTTCTGGCGGGCAGCCCGCTCAACGCGCGCGCCGAGGAGGTGCGGCGCGCGGCCGGCGCGCTGTTCGTCGTCGTCACCGACGACCGCGGCACCCGGCTGACCCACCCCGACCCCGCGCAGCTGGGCCGCCCGGTGAGCACCGACCCGTCGGTCGCGCTCTCCGGGCACGAGGAGCTGGCCCGCCACCACGCCCACCTCGGCGAGGAGGTGGTCGCCAAGGTCCCGGTGCGCGCCCCGGGCTCCCGCGAGGTGGTCGGCGAGGCGAACGTGGGCGTGTCCGCCGCGGCCGTGCAGGCCGCGCAGACGCGGGTCCTGCTCAGCGGCGTGGGCTGGCTCGTCGCGGCGCTGCTGGTCGGTCTCGCCGCGTCCGTGCTGCTGGCCCAGCGCTGGAAGCGGCTCACCCTCGGTCTCGAACCGGAGGAGCTGGCCACGCTGGTGCAGGAGCACGAGGCCGTGCTGCACGGCATCGGCGAGGGCGTCCTCGCGCTGGACGCCGGGGACCGGGTGACGGTCGCCAACGACGAGGTGCGCAGACTGCTCGGCGTGGACGCGGCGCCCGGCACACCCGTCGCCGAGCTGGGTCTGACCCCGCGGGTGCGCGCGGTGCTGCGCAGGCCTGCCGCCGGGCGCGCGGTGATGGCCGTCGTCCGCGAGCGGGTCCTTGTGGTGTCGGCGCGGACCGTGCGGCGCGAGGGACGCCGGCTCGGCACACTCCTCACCGTCCAGGACCGAACGGCGGTGGAGTCGCTGACCCGGCAGCTCGACGCCGTACGGACCATGAGCGGTGCGCTGCGGGCGCAGCGGCACGAGTTCGCCAACCGGCTGCACGTGCTCTTCGGGCTGCTGCGCTCAGGGCAGCCGGCCGAGGCCACCGGCTACCTGGAGGCCCTGCTCGGCTCGGGGCCGCTGGGCGAGACCCTGCCGGACTTCGACGACAAGGCCCTGCGGGACTCCTCGCTGCGCGCCTTCCTGTCCGCCAAGGCGGCCGCGGCGCGGGAGCGCGAGGTGACGCTGGTGCTGGGCGGCGGCACCTGGGTGCGCCGGACCGTCACCTCGCCCGTCGACGTGACCACGGTCCTCGGCAACCTGGTGGACAACGCCGTCGACGCCGCGCGGTCGGGACGCCGCGTTCCGCGCCGGGTGGAGGTCGAACTCATCGGTTTGGAGGGGGAGTTGCTGATCACGGTGGCCGACAGCGGGGACGGGGTGGACCCGGCGCGGCGCGCGGACCTGTTCGACGAGGGGGTCTCCACGAAGGAGCCGGACTCCGCCGCCCCGCCCGGACGCGGCATCGGGCTTCCGCTGGCCCGCCAGGTCGCCCGCGCCCGCGGCGGCGACCTCCGGCTGACGGACCCGGGCGCGCCGCCGCAGGCCGGGACGGGAGACGCGGCGACGGCTGACGGCCCTGGCACGATCGGCGGCGCGGCCGGTGAAGCGGCCGGCGAACCGGACGACCGGGTCACCGGCGGGGCCGTCTTCGTGGCGCGTCTGCCCGGTGTGCTCGCGGACGACGAGGACGCTCCCGGGACCGGGGGCGGCCCCGACGTGTCGCCCTCCCGTGCGGGCAGCGGTTCGGGGACGCCCGACGGAACCGCGCCGATCCCCCACCCCGGCCCCGGCCCCAGCACCGCGACCAATACCGCGACCGGAACCAGGAGCGGCACCGGAGCCGATACCGGGACCCGTGCGGGGGCGGACGCGCCTCGGATCCCCTCCTCCGCCCGTTCCGACGTCCCTCCGGAGTGCGCCACGTGAGCACCGGTCCTGCGTCCGCGTCCGCCGGTCCGGGGCGGCTGCTCTCCGTCCTGGTCGTCGACGACGACTTCCGGGTCGCCGGTCTGCACGCCGACGTCGTGGCGCAGACGCCGGGCTGCGCGGTCGCCGGCACGGCGCACGCGGCCGGTGCGGCGCTCGCGCTCCTGGAGCGGGCCGAGTCCCCGATCGACCTCGCGCTCGTGGACCTGTACCTGCCGGACCGGCCGGGGCTGGAGCTGCTGCGCGCGCTGCCCTGCGACACGTTCGTGCTCAGCGCGGCGGCCGAGGGGCGTACGGTGCGTTCGGCTCTGGCGGCGGGCGCGCTGGCGTATCTGATCAAGCCGTTCCCGCCGGACGAGCTGGGCCGGCGGCTGCGCGGCTATGTGCGCTACCGGCAACTGACCGACGCGGACACCGTGGACCAGCGGACTCTGGACGACGCGCTCGCCGCCCTGCGCGAGAGCGGGGACGGCGGTCGCCGGACCACCACCGCCGCGCACACCGTGACCCGGGAACTGGTGCTCCGCGCGGTCCGGGAGGCGGCCGGGCCGCTGTCCGCCGGTGAGGTCGCCGCGATGGTCGGCGTCTCCCGCGCCACCGCACAGCGGTATCTGGCCGACATGGTCGGCCGCGGCGCGCTGCGGATGCGCCTGCGCTACGGGGTGGCGGGGCGGCCGGAGCAGGAGTACCGCGAGCCCTGAGGCGCCGACGGGGCCGAGCGGTTCCCGTCGGCGGCCGAACGGTGGTGCTGGTCAAGGACGGCAGCCGGGGCGGGCTTTACCACGACTGGGTCTACGGGCACACCGGCTTCCTCTACCGGCACGGCGGCTACTGGTGGGACGGCACCGCCTGGCACCGGCCCGGCGTGGTCTTCGACAGCGCCTACGAACGCTACGACGCCCGCCCCGTCCAGGACGCGCTCACTGTCACGGCCGCGGACCTCCTGGTCCACCCCGCCGACCCGGGCAAGGCGAGTATCGCCACCATCGCCGGGTTCACCGCGCCCACTACGGTCCTGCCCAACTGGCGTGATCATCTGGCGCTGTGGGCGGAGCACCGCCGACGCGTGCCGGATGCACGGCCGTTGCACGTGTGCGTCCTCGACCTGAATGCCCCGAGCTGGAGCCGGGCCGTCTGGTGGACCGCGCCGGGCTGGCGAAGATCGCGAGCGTCGCCGAGGACGACCTTCCGGACCCGAGGTTCGAAGACCACAAGATGCCCGAGCCCCAGGCCCACGGCGCAGGTGGACCTCGCTGGTCGCAGGCCGTGGCCCGGGACTGGGCTGAACAGCATCACCGAGCCCACGGCCCCGGCGCGCTCCTCTCCGCCATCACATCTTTCGGCACCCCCGCAGCCCCAGGGGCTCGTCGCCGACCACAACCGCCTCACCAAGGTCATCCACGTCGACGGAAAGTAGACCGAGGAGGCAGCCAAGGTCCTTGCCTGGTGGCCCGCGGTCTCCCTCACGATGGGAATCGACAGCCTCGTCCCCATGTCGGCGCTGCGCACGACGCTGATCGAGGCCGTGTGGCTTCGTTCACTTCAAGCAGCAGCGTTTGTCCATCCGTTTGGGTGGCGGTGAGCGGTCGGCGGGGCCGTGGATGTTCACGAGAAATGACGTCAGTTCCCGTCCTTGAGCCCGCAGGGCGAAGCAATGCGGGTCGTGGCTCGTTGGAGGGGATGTGAGAGAAGAAGGACGTGCCTGAGCAGGTGGGGTGACCGGTCCGCGAGTCTTGATCGCTACCGAGCCTGCTGATTAGCTGGCCTGCATGACTGAGTTAGGACCTGTCGCCTGGCCACCTGCCCCGATCAAGACCGAGAGGCTCGTGCTCCGTGAGCCCGAGGCCCGCGACCGTGCGGCGGTCATCGAGTTGTTCACCTCGCCCGAGGTGGGCACCTATATCGGCGGCCCCAGACAGCGCGACGAGTTCGAGCGTGCGGTGCCCGAGACACCCAAGCGGCGCCCTGGCCTCTTCGTGGTCGATCTCGACGGGGCGATGATCGGGATCGTCACGCTTGAGCGGCGCGACCCGGAGCATCCGGTTCACGTCCGCCCCGGGGCCTCGGAGGTCGAGCTCGGCTACATGTTCCTGCCGCAGGCGTGGGGACACGGGTATGCCGCGGAGGCGTGCGCGGCGGCACTCGACTGGTGCGCCGAAGCGCTGCCCGGCGAGCCGGTGGTGCTCACCACCCAGACCGCCAACGAACGCTCGATGCGCCTCGCGGCGAAGCTGGGGTTCACCGAGGTGGAACGGTATGAGGATTGGGGAGCCGAGCAGTGGTTCGGCATGTGGTCCCCGGTCTCGCTGTCCGATTGAGGTCGTGTTCGGCAGTGTCCGCACTCATCGCGATGAAGCCGGGTGAGCGCGAGGAGATCAAGCGGGGTTCAAAGATGGGGTGGGACGGCCCGCCGCCCGTGAGGGCGGCGGGCCGTCGAGGTGGGGCCTGCAGGTGTCAGCCGGCCTTGGCGGGTTCCTCCACCCGGGCCCTGGTGGAGGCGAGCCGGTAGGAGTCGGTGCCGGTCTCGATGATCGTGCCGTTGAAGGTCAGGCGGTCGACGATGGCCGCGCAGAGCCGGGGGTCGGTGAAGGTCTTCGTCCAGCCGCCGAACGACTCGTTGGAGGCGATGGCGACGCTGTTCTTCTCCTCGCGCTCGGTCAGGACCTGGAACAGCAACTCGGCGCCGTGCCGGTCCAGTTCCATGTATCCCAACTCGTCGATGCACAAAAGATCGACGCGGCCGTAGCGGGCGATGGTCTTCGTGAGCTGCTTCTCGTCGGCGGCCTCGACCAGCTCGTTCACCAGTTTCGTGGCCAGCGTGTATCGGACCCGGTAGCCCTGCATAGCGGCCTCGGTGCCCAGGGCGATCAGCATGTGCGACTTGCCGGTGCCGGAGTCACCGATCAGGCAGAGCGGCTGCCCCTTCTTGATCCACTCGCAGCTGGCGAGCGTGTTGACGGTGGCCGCGTCGATGTTGGGGTTGGCGTCGAAGTCGAAGGCCCGCAGCGACTTCTCCCGCGGAAACCCGGCCGCCTTGATCCTGCGTTCCGAGCGGCGGCGGGCCCGGTCGTCGCACTCGGCCATCAGCAGCTCGGCGAGGAAGCCGCGATAGGTTAGCTGGTCCTTCACCGCCCGGTCGGCGATGTCGGCGAACTCCTTGCGGATCGACGGCAACCGCAGCAGACGGCAGGCGGTGTCGATGGCGGTGGTGGCGGCCTGCTCGGTCAATCCTCGCTGGCGGGGCAGGGTCACTGGGCTTCTTCCTCTCGGTGGGCGCCGCCGTCGGCGCGACGGCGTCGGAGCAACTGGTCATAGGGGGTCACCGAGGGCAGCGGCCTGGTGTCCGGCGGAAGGTGGGACAGCTTCCACTCATGCAGGAACGTCACGGTTCCCGATGGCTGTCCCGCTTCGGTGCCCGACGGGCCAAGGACAGCAGGTTCGTCCTCGGCCTGGGCGGCCTTGCGGGCCTCCAGGGCGACCGCGTCCGCGGTCAGGGCCCCGGCCCGCAGGGCGGTAGCCAGGCCGGCGACCAGGTACTCGTGCGGGATGTGCCTGCCCAGCAGCAGCACCTCGATCAGGGCCCGGGTGCCGTCCCGCTCGCCGTGGACCTTCTGGGCCTGGGTCCACCAGGCGTCATGGACCGGGGTGAACCTGCCTGCGGAGCGAGCTTGTTCGAGAGCGGTGGCGCCGGGAAAAGCGCCCGGCTTGCGGATCAGGGCTTCCAGGTAGTGGTCCAGATCCAGGCGGCAGCCGCCCTTGGCGATCAGCCGCTCATGCCGGGCCACTTCCACGTTCTGGTCGTAAACCACCAGGTGAGAGGCGTGCAGAACGACCCGGACGCGTTTGCCGATCAGGCGGACCGGCACCGAGTAGCGGTTGGTGCGGACGGCGATCTGGCTGTAGCGGTCGACCCTGGGGGTGAACACCCGCCCGGTCTCGAACGGTTCCTCCGGCAGCGGCATCAGCAGCGGCTGTTCGACGGCGAAGTACTCGTCGATCGTCCGTGGCCGCGAGCCGATCCGGCGCCGGCCGTCGTGCAGGTCCCACTGCTCGACCATCTCGTTCAGCTCCGCCAGCGAGGCGACCTCCGGCACCGGGGTGAAGTGGTTGCGGCGGAAGTAGCCGATCTGACCCTCGACACCGCCTTTCTCGTGGGCGCCGTCGATGCCTGGGCGGCAGTAGAAGCTCTCGATGCCGAAGTGCGATCGGAAGGCGATCCACCGGTCGGTCTCCACCCTCGCCCGGCTCAGCCCCAGCACCTGGGCGACGGCGGCCTTGAGGTTGTCATAGCGCACTCGCCCCCGCGGGACACCGCCCAGCGTCCGCAGCGCGTGCACGTGCCCCTCGAAGAAGGCTTCCTGACCAGCGGAGGCGAACACTCGGTGGACGGCCTTGCCCGAATACGACAGGCGAAAGGAGAACAGGTAGCAGGTCACCAGCTCGCCTGCCAGACGCACGGCCACGTCGCCGAAGTCGACCTCCGCCTCCATGCCGGGCGGATGGGTCTGCGGGATGAACGCCTCGATGGGCGCCTTGCCCGCCTCCACCGCGATCTGCGGCTTCCGGTCGGCGACATAGCGCCTGACCATCGGATAGGACACGTCGGCGCTGTGTTCCTCGATCAGCCGGTGGAAGATCCGGGTGACCGTGTGCCGCTGCTTGCGCGGCGCGTCCAGGTCCGCCCTAAGGATCCCGTCGATCACCGCCTTGTACGGATCCAGCGCCGACGGCCGCGGCGGCAACGGCTTGCGCGGCTCCGGCCAGGCCGAGTCCAGAGCCTTGCGCACCGTCCGCCAGGCAACGTTGTACTTGCGCTCCAACTCCCGCATCGTCACGCCGGCCCGGTGGTCCCGCCGGATCGCCGCGTACAGCTCGACCTTCGACATCTGCGGCATGACCAGGGCCTTTCACCGGGAACACCCCGATGCTGTCCTGGCAAGCCCCCCACTGCCTTCAAAACTCGTGAACATCACCCGACCGTGGAAACGGGCGCCTCCCAAACCCGTGTACAACCGCCGTCACGACTCGTGAATAAAGCCAGCCGTGCTCTCCCATCTGGCCACAGGCGTCAAGAAGGGGAGGAGCGGAATCCGGCTCGGCACCCTCTACCGCGACGTGGTCAAGGTCTTCGACTGGTACGTCCAGCGAAAGCCGGATCACACCGCAGGACTCCTGAGCGAGATTCGCCTGGACGCCCGCACACAGCTGGACGCGGATCCGGAAACCGTCGGGCAACTCGTCCGCCGATCCCTCCACCACGACAGCGCGCTCGGCGAGGAGACCATCAACGCGCTTCTCGACATGGCTCTGCCACCATCCGCGCACTCCTCCGAGAGCTAGCCGGGAAACTCCAGCCGATTGCGCCCCGCCAGGCCCGGCCCAGCGAGTGGCCCGATGGGGAACCGGCGGCCTCCAGACCACCGGGCCCCGTGGGGACGGGCCCAGGCCGGCCGCCCAGTCTGCCTGAACCAGCTCGTCGTCGGCCTCCCACACCTCAACCGCTCGGTTGCGCTGCCGGGGTGATCTGCCCTCCTCCGCCGCGCCCGACAACGGATCAACGTGCTGTTCGCGATGCTCCGCGACGGCACCTTCTACGAAACCAGAACCCCACGTCTCGCTTGACGGAAGACATAGAGGCACCGCCGCGCTGTACCCGGGCAACACGGCCCCTCACAGCACCTCAGTCCGGCTCGCTGTAGGGGCGGCGGAAGACGGGCGCCTGACCACTGCCCCACGGGCGTACGGCCGCCAGCGCCTGAGTTACCGCAGACTCCAGTGGGCCGCTGGTGTCGACCGGGACTGCCTCGGGCCACGGCGGCTCCTCGGCAGCCATGGCGGTGGCGATGTCAGGGCCGGCGTCGGAGATGCCCGGGCCGCGCGTGCTCAGGCGGGCCGTCGACAGTTCGCCCGGCACCTGGCAGTGGAGGGCCACCAGGTCGGCGCTGGTTCGTTCGGCCACACACATCGCGGCTTCGCGCTGTGCGGCATCCGTCCACGTGGCGTCGAGGACAACCGATTCACCGGCGGAAAGCAGTGCGGCCGCGCGGTCGAGCAGGGCGGCGTAAGTCCTGGCCGTCCACTCGGGCGTGTACAGCCCTTCGCCATAGCCCGCCGCTGCGGACTGCTCCGCCGGGATGCCCGCCAGTTCCTTGCGCATGCGGTCACTGCTGAGCAGAGTGACCCCCAGACGGTCGGCCAGGGCTCCTGAGAGAGTGGACTTCCCACTGCCCGGCAGCCCGCCGACCAGGATGAGGCCGACGGCGGAGGTGCGCAGGTGGCGCAGCGCCATGGAGGCGAGCCGCCGCGCCGCGGCTTCTGCGTTGGGCGCGCCCTGCCGGGCCTGGATCACCGAGACCTTGGCTCGGACGAAAGCGCGGTAGGCGACGTAGTGGTGCCACAGGGACGGGGGCGCGAGGTCCCCGGAGTATTCGCCATACCGGGCAAGGAAGTACGCCGCGGCTTCCCCGGCTCCGAGCTGTTCCAGGTCCATGGCGAGGAAGGCGGCATCGTCGAGGCCGTCGACATAGCGGAGGTGGTCGTCGAATTCCAAGCAGTCCAGGATGCGGGGGCCGTCGTCGAGGCAGAAGACGTCCTCGGCGAGCAGGTCACCGTGCCCGTCGACCACCTGTCCCTGCTCGATGCGGGTGTCGAACAGCCGCTTGCGACCGGCCAGATAGCGGCGCACCAGCCTCTCGATCTCTGTCAGGCAGCCGGCCACGGGGCCGTCCGTGGTCAGTGCCCGGACCTGCGCGAAGCTCGCCTCCCATCGTGCCGACAGCGCGTCCCGCGTGCCCTGCTCCTCCACGTCGCGACCACGGGGCGCGTGCGCGTGCCATGCCGCCAGTTGCCGGGCGATGCTGCGAAGGACGTCGTCCACGACAGCCCCCGCCCGTACGAGATGGGAGAGGCGGCGCTCCTCCGGCATGCGACGCATCACCACGAGTGGTTCAGGTGATTCCCCGTCAGGACTGCGGAACTCACCGAGTCCCACGTAGACATCGGGGGCGAACCTGCGGTTGAGGGCTATCTCGCGCTCGCATGCGGCTCGGCGGGCCGCGACGGTGGTGTAGTCCAGGAACCCCAGATCGACCGGCTTCTTGAGCTTGTAGGCTCGGTCGCCGACGAAGAACAGCGTCGCGGTGTGGGTCTCGCACACCGCGGCGCGCGACGGCGGCTCCCCGTCGCGCGGAACACTTGACCGCAGAGCGGAGACGTCGGCACACGGCTCGTGGAGACCGGGCTCAGTCATGAGGAACCACGGCGACCGGGCAACGTCCATGATGAACGGCGGCCTGCGCCACCGGACCGAGATGGGGCACCAGACCGGCACGGTGCCGACGCCGGCCCATGACCAGCAGTGAGGCGCCCTCCGCAACCTGTACGACGGCCTTGGCCGGGCTTTCGAGACGGATGCTGTCGGCCACGTCGACCTGCGGGTACTTCTCCCGCCACGGTTGCAGCGCTGTGCTCACCTGCTCGTGCGCGTCTCGGGTCCTCTCCTCGCTGAAACGGTGGTCCACTCCCCAGGGCGTACGTGCGTGAAGCGGCACGCTGCGGCCGTGGACGGCGAGGACGGGAAGGTCCCTGGCAGCAGCGGTACGGAAGGCGAAGTCGAGGAGGTCCTCAGGCGATCCGTGCAGTTTCAGGGCCACAACGACACGGCCCGCGGCGGTGCCGGGGCCCTGCTCTTTCCGGGGTTCGGCGCGCACCAGCACCACGGGCCGCTCGGCCCGCGCCACGACGGGCATGCTGACGTCCCCGAGGAAGTAGCTCTCCACGGACTCGAGTCCCCGGGAGCCCAGGACGACCATCTCCGACTCGGAGGCCGCTTGCAGCAGGGCGTGCTGGGCGTCGTCGGCGACCAGGCTCTTGTCGATGGCCAGGCCCGGGTGGCGGGCCCGGAGTTCCGCCTGCGCTGTGTCGACGAGACGCTTCGCCCAGTAGTTCTGATCCACTTCCGCGGGGAGACAAACCGGTTCCGGGGCAAGCGTCGGCCACGCGTGCAACAGCCGGAGAGCGAGCTTTCGCCTGTCGGCCTCTTCGGCGGCCCACCGGGCGGCGGCCAGACTCTCGGGCGAGCCGTCGAGGCCCACGGTGACGACTGGTGGCACGGCAGCGGTCTCCGTCTCGTAAGAGGCTGGAGGGAACGGCGAACGAGTCCGATCGCGTGGACGGTCCGGACATTCGCCTGGATGGGCGGCGAGGTTCCCCTCTTCAAGGGTCTCCCGGTCCTCGCCATGGCGCATGTGGACGCCGACGGATCCGAGGTCGGCCTTGAGGCCGTCGACTGGGCCGCCGACGAGGCGGGCCGGCCCGGGATCTCGCTCCACCTGCTGCACGCGGCGGCCGGTGAGCGGGAGGCGTCCGCCGCCACGGAAGGTCGCGCTGTCACCCGGCGGACACGAACATGCCGGAGATCGGCGACGAACTGGCGGCAGGCAGGGCCCTGGTGGATCTCGCCCATCAGCTGCTGGAGACCACCGAACGCGACATCCAAGGCATGGCCGCCACACGGCCCGGCACCCGGCGGAGCGCCGGACAACCTCTGTGACTCCGGGGCGCTTCACAGGGTCTCGTCAGGTGTGTCCCGCGCGTCGTCCGTCCGAAAGCCGAGCTGCGCGCTGACCGAGACCACGCCGTCGACGCCCCGGCACAACTGCTCGATGACGGGGATCAGACTCCTGTACTCCACAGTGCCCGCAAGGACGACCCGCCCATCGCGCACCTCCGCGGTCACGTCCCGGGGTTCGAGCCTCAACGTGCGCCGCAGAAGATCTCCGGTGATCTCCTCGCGGATGGCCTCGTCACGGCGGAGGAAGACCCGCAGCAGATCACCGCGGCTGACGATGCCCAGCAGCCGATCGGCTTCGTCGACCACGGGCAGGCGTTTGACATTCTGGATTTCCATGAGGCGGGCGGCCTCGACCACGGTCCACTCGGGCCGTGCACACACGGCGGGAGCGGACATCAGTTCCTCGGCGCGGGATCCCTCGGCCTTGGCGCGTTCCCAGGCCTCGAGATGCGGGATGGGAGTCCTGCCGGACGGGTCGGTCTGGTCGGCACTCTTGCGCAGCAGGTCGGCCTCGGACACCACGCCCATCGGGCGGCCGAGCTCGTCCACCACCGGTACGGCGGTGACCCCGTTCTCCTCCAGGAGCCTGACGAGCTCCTTGAACGGCGTGTCGGGCCGTGCCCGGACGACGTCCCGGGACATCAGCTCCTCGACTGTTCGGTGATGCATCGTGCCTCCCGGGTGCGGGACGCCCACCTCGCGGATACGGGACCGCCGCCCCGTGCGGTGGTGCGGCCCGCGTGGCAGGTTGGATACAGCACCATTCTGAGGAGAGGGCGGCGATCATGCGAGCTCACCTCGGCGATCAACTCGTCATCGAAAGCCCCGCGGCCGGCGGTGCCAAGCGCGACGGCGAGATCGTCGGACTGCACCACGACGACGGAACACCCCCCTACGACGTGCGCTGGTCCGACACGCACAATGTGACGCTCGTGTTTCCAGGGCCGGACGCCCACATCCGCCATCTCGAACACGAGCAGCCTGCGGGAGCGGACCAGGTATCGCCGGCAACCGGCGAGGCGGTGACCGCCTCCACGACGACCAGGCCGACCGGGGCGGACACCCCGGTGGGATCGGCCGGCGGGTGGCCGTCGAACGCCGAAGGCGGGGACTGAGCCGAGAGGAGACGGCCGGCCGCGCGCGAATGTCGCCCTACTATTTGGCCTACCTGGAGGAACAGCCCGGCGATCCGAACTTGGCGACGCTCATCAGGCTGACCGACGCGCTGGGCACCTCGGTCGCCGCGCTGCGTGGCGAAGGCATCGATCTCCCCCCGGTCAGGGCCACGCACTGCTTCACCCCCGGCTTCGGGACCTGAGCCCGCAGGAGTGCCGCACCCTGCTCTCCACGCACGGGGTGGGGCGCGTCGCGACATCGACGTCCGAGGGCCGTCCGGCGGTCGTCCCGGTCAACTACGAATGCGTCGATGACGCCATCGTCTTCCGGACCGCGCCCGACTCTATGACGGCGGCGGCAGCGGAGACCGAGGTCGCCTTCGAAGCCGACCACATTGACGACGCTCTGAGCCAGGGCTGGAGCGTGCTCGCCGTCGGGCCGGCACGTGTGGTGACGGACCCGGAGGCGGTACGCGGGCTCGCCCAACGCGCGCACACCACGCCGTGGGCAGGCGGCGAGCGCGAGATGTGGGTGTCGATCGAGCCCACAATCCTCACGGGCCGCCGGATCACGCCTGCCGATCAATAGACATTCATGGCTCGGACGAAGGGCTGTCCGATCCACGCCCCGCGCGCTCCCCCCCATCGGCTACCACACCGGCACCGGCAATGACTCCAGGGTCACTCGGCGGGGCCGGGGGCTCGTCGGCACGTGCGCCGGAGCCGCGGGTCCGCCGCGGGGCCGGGGGCGCCGCCCGCGGGCGCCGAGCGCGAGAGCGCGCCGGTGGCAGAGCACACCGAGACGGGATCCGGTCTCACTTCGTGGGCGATCGCCCCGTTCGTGCTGACGGTCGCCGTCTGGCTGCTCGGCCGCGCCGACCTCGGCCACGGTCCGGCCCTGGGTGGTGGCTGGACGGCAGCCGCGCCGTGGCAGTCCGGCTTATGCGAGGTACCTCAGCCGGCCGGACTGCCGCGCGGCGCGTGGGCCGGTCTCCGGGTGCGGACAGGGCTGTCAGCGCAGCTGGTTGAGTGCCTTCTGGAAGGCGGCGGCGTGCCTGGCCTCGTCGGCGGCGGTGTCGCGCCAGAAGCGAGCGGCGGCGGTGTCGCCTACGGCGGTGGCCCGCCGGGCGAACCCCGAGTACACGGTGGTCGCCTCGTTGTGCTCCCCGGTGATGGCCGTGCGCAGGTTCTCCCTCGTCGTGCGGACCAGTCCGGCCAGGATTGCCTCACCGGCGAGGTGCTCGCGCAGTTCGACCTTGGCGGTGCCCTCCCACAGGCGGGCCAGCGCCGTGTTGCCGGTCTGCCGGGCGTGGGCGGCGAAGAGCATGTACTTGGCGTGGGCGAGCGCCTCGCCGTGCAGGGCGGTGTCCAGGTTGGCCTTGGTGCGGGCGGCCTTCACCTTCGCCGGCCCGGCGGGCACCGCCACCACGTCGGCCTTCATTGGTGCCGGGATGGTGCCGTGTCCGGTGGTGACGGCCGTGAGGGCCGTGCGGAAGGCGTCGCGGTGGCGGCCCTCGTCCGCGGCGAGTTCGCTGAAGAGTTTCGCGGCCTCAAGGTCCCCGTCCGCCCGGGCCTGCTCGGCGAAGCGGCGGTACATGACCTGGTGCTCGTAGGACTCACCGCTGATGGCCTGGCGCAGGTTGGCCGCGTTTGACCCGACGGTTCCGGCCAGCGTGGCCGCCTCGCGCAGGTGCTCGTTCAGCTCGGTCTGCGCCGTGCTTCGGAAGAGCTTGCCGAGGGCAGGCAGGCCCTGGCGGTCGGCCTCGGCGGCGAAGAGACTGTAGGCGGCGTAGGCGTAGGCCTCGCCCTTCATCGTGGTGGTCAGGTCGGCGAGCGTCTGCTCGTGGAGAGCTCGGGCGGCGGTGTGCGGCATGGGAGACGGCGCACCCCCGGCCGGCGCGGCCACGGCCGGCGCCGCAGGCGCGGCCGCGACCAGCGCGCACAGACCCACTACAAGCGTACGTGTCGAATGGCGGAACACGATGTCCTCCTTCCGGGGCACACCCCTGTGGGTGCGCACGCCCTCCACCTCATGCCACCCGTGCTTGCACACCACCGCCCCTTCACGTCACCCATCCGAGTGAACACGGAGAGTAGTTGCACGTCCGAGGGGGCGACGGGTCAACGCTGACCGCGGTCGCGGGCTGACCGGATCCCGGCCAAGAACTCGTACGTGGACCCATGCGTGCAGAGGCCTGCCGCGCCGCGAGGTGTGCCTCTGGCGCTGTCGGAGGAAGCGCGGGCTGCGGAAGCCGCTGTTATCTCAGCCGTGTTGCGCGTATGTCATTTGTCTGGTGCATCTTCCTTTCAAGGATCTTGGTCGCAGGTTGAGGAATCCGACAAGTACGCACCATCGATCGGGTACGGAGCGGTAACAGCGCCTGCCTACGGTCGCGGCATGACTTTCAACGCCACTCTGATCGCCGGCAGCTTCGCAGTCGTCGAGCCCCACGGAACCAAGATCACCAAGTACTTCTACGAGCACCTCTTCGACAACAACCCCGGTGTCCGGGGCCTGTTCGCGCGGCACATGGAGGATCAGGAGGACCGGCTCTGGAACGCCCTCGGCGGCCTGGTGGCCAACCTCGAAGACACCGAGGTGGTCGTACGCATCCTGCGAAGTCTCGGAGCCCGGCACGTTGGCTACGGCGCGCTGCCTGAGCACTTCCCGGCGGTCGGTGCCAGCCTGCTCGCCACCCTCAGGCACTTTGCGGGCGAGGCCTGGACGCCGCAGATCGAGGAGTCGTGGACCGCTCTGTACGGGGTGATCACCGCCACCATGAGTGAGGCGATGACCGAGGCGGCCGCCGGTCCGGGCGGGGCCTCCCGCAGCGGCTGAGGAGCGGCGGGCTGACCTGGTGGCCCTGTACTTCTAGGTCCACCTGTTCGCCCACAATCCGGGAGCGCGGAGTTGTTCCCCGAGGACATGGGGGAATGACGTGACCGGCTCTTCGCAGCGCTCACCTCACTCGTCCTGCGTGTGGACAGCCCTGAGCGGCCGGCCGGGTATCTGCGCATCCCTGGTCGGGACCACCGCAGGTTCCAGGTGAGGCCCGCATGATCGCCGAGCTGTCCGAGAGGTCGGGGTCCGACGTGGTCATCGAGGCGTCGGGCGGCCCGGACGGTTTCGTGCTCTGCACGTGTGCCGTGCGCGGCACATCGCCAACATCCGCGCATGGCAAACCGGTGCCCCCGCATCTGGAGTCGCTGCTGGGGCTTTTGAGATTCGGCCATCTGCCCGTCTCTCCCTTGGTCGCCCACTCCTTCGGTCCCGACCGGACGGAAGACGGCCATGAGGCGTTCGGGCACGGCACCAGCGCAGGCGCCCCTGAAAGTGGTGCTGCACCGGGAGTCGTCATGACCCTTGGCGGGTCCTTTCGACCAGGAACCGCGTCGTGTCGGCCAGCGTGGTCAGGATCGGGTAGTCCTCTTCGTCGATACGGACGCCCGCTTGCTCGGACAGCAGTTCGATCAGGCTGAGGAAATCGAGCGAGTCCAGTTCAAGCACATCGCGGAACCTGTCGTCGGGTCGGATCAGAGTGAAGTCGGCGTCGGGGACGATCTGCGTGACCGAGTCCTTGACCAGCGACAGGGCCTCGGCGTTGTTCAGCGGCTTCATCTGGGTCACAGTTCCTCCGGTCTCTGCAGAAGCCGGTCGACCGCCGAGAGGTAGCGCGCCCCCACGGCGCCGTCCGTGGCCCGGTGGTCGGCGGCCAGTGTCGCGGTCACCACCGGACGCACTCCGAGCATGCCGCCCGCGGCCCAGGGCCGCTCGACGACGGCACCAAAGCCCACCAGGGCCACCTGGGGTGGGTGGATCACCCCGAACACGGCCTCCACGCCCTGGTCGCCCAGGCTGGTGACGGTCAAGGTGGCGCCGACCGTCTCGGTCCAGCGCAGCCGCCCTCGACGTGCACGCTGTACCAATTCCTTCAGACGGGTCATGAGGGCGTCGGGTGGCAGTGTGTCGGCGTTGTGGATCACCGGTACGAGCAGTCCACCCTGCCGGAGCGAGACCGCGATGCCCAGATTGACCTCGCACGCGGGGGCGAATCCACCGTTCTGCCAGTAGCCGTTGAGCGCCGAGACCTCGCGTGCCGCTACGGCGGCGGCTTTGAGGAGCAGGGCCGCGGGCACAAGCCGCTCGGTAGGTGTACGAGCACGGTTGATCCGGCGGAGCCAGTCCTCGGCCGCCGTCAGGTCGACGGTGGTGTACAGGTAGTAGTGCGGAATCTCCCGCTTGGAGCGGCTCATGAGGTCCGCGATGGCACGGCGCATGATGTCCTTACGGTCCTCCGGGCGACTGTCTCTCCGTACGCGGGCGTCCGGACGCTGGTCGACGTTCAGCGGGCCCCACTCGGGTCGCTCGGGTCCGTTTCCTCCAATGGGGGCGCGGACGGCCGTGCGCACGTCCGCCGCCCGGACGGCTCCGCCGTCCCCGGTACCCCGCACCGCCGCCAGGTCGACGCCCAGGTCGTGGGCGAGGCGCCGTGCGTACGGGGTGGCCCGCACCCTGGGGGCGAGGGGCGGCTTGGCGTGCTCCACATCGGCACGGGTGATCCGGCCGCCCCGGCCGGTGCCATGCAGTGTCGTCAGGTCGACACCGCGCAGCGAGGCCAGATGCCGTACGAGCGGACCGGCGCCGATCACCGGGACGGATCCACCGGACGGCTCCGGGGGCGTGTGTACCTGCTCGCCGGTCGGCTCCTTGCGGGATGCGACGTCGACCGCGGTGGCCTCGGGCTTGCGGGCCGCCTTCTTCCGAGGCGTCGGACGCTGGTGCCGTGCGACTGGTCCCTGGTCGGTCGCCGCGCGCGGGGGTGCCTTGTCGGAGATGACCTCCCCGGTCGGCTCGGTGGACCTGGCCGGGACCCGTTCCGCCCCGGCTGGAACCGGCTCGCCGGAGGTGCCCGCCAGCGCGTTCGGCACGGCGTGGTCCTCGATCAGCGCGAGCGGTGTCCCCACCGGCACCCGGGTCCCCGGTTCGACGAGCAGCCGCCCCACGGTCCCGGCCTGGAAGCATTCGACCTCGATGGCTGCTTTGTCCGTCTCCACGACCGCCATGACATCGCCCCTACGCACCCGGTCCCCGGGGCTCACGAGCCACTCCTGCAGCAGACCCTCGTCCATGTCGGCGCCGAGCGAGGGCATGGTGAACGCGGTCATCTCAGCCCGACCTTTCGGTGGCCGGCCGCCGTTTCGCCCCGTCGGTTTCGGTCGCCGCTGGTTCGCCCACGGCGCGGCGTGCGGCTGCGACGATCCCCTCGACCTGTGGCAGCGCGGCCGCCTCCAGCCTGTGCGCGTACGGTATGGGGACTTCGGCGCTGCACACCCGCTCGACGGGCGCGTCGAGGTCGTAGAAGTGCTGCTCCGTGAGGCGTGCCGAGATCTCGGCGGCGAGGCTGCCGGTGCGCCAGCCCTCGTCGACCACGACGGCACGGTGGGTGCGTGCGACGGAGCCGCCGACGGTTGCGTCGTCCAGGGGGCGCAGCGAGCGCAGATCGATGACCTCGGCGCTGATGCCGCCGCTCGTGAGGTCGTCGGCGGCGGCCAGTACCTTGGGCAGGGAGCCGCCGTAGGTGATCAGCGAGACGTCCGTGCCGGGTCGACGGATGGCCGCGTGGTCGATGCCGACCGGCCCGGCGTCGGCGGGCAGGTCGCCCGAGACGTTGTACAGGCTGCCATGCTCGAAGATCAGCACCGGGTCGGGGTCGGCGAGTGCGGGGGCCAGCATGTAGCGGGCGTCGGTGAGGGTTGCCGGGGCCAGGACCCGCAGGCCGGGGATGTGCGCGTACCAGCCCTCGAGGCTGTGCGAGTGCTGGGCCGCGAGCTGTCGTCCCGCACCCGTGGTCATCCTGATCACGATCGGTACGGGCAGTTGGCCGCCTGACATGTGCAGCAGGGTCGCCGCGTTGTTGAGAATCTGATCGAGAGCCAGCAGGCTGAAGTTGACCGTCATGATCTCGACGATCGGCCGCATGCCCGCCAGGGCCGCACCTATGCCCGCACCGACGAACGCCGACTCCGACAGCGGGGCGTCGCGGATCCGTTCCGGACCGAACTCCTCCAGCAGGCCGAGGCTGACACCGAAGCAGCCGCCGTACCGGCCGACGTCCTCGCCCATCAGGAACACCCGCTCGTCGCTGCGCAGCACCTCGCGCAGGGCCTCACGCATGGCCTCCCGATACGTCGTCTTCCGTTCGGAAGACGCGGCGGCTTCGGCGATACGCGTGTGCGTCGTGGTCATGACGGGGTCACCTCCACCGGGCTGGTGACGTACTTCAGCAACTCCTCGACGGGCTCTTCCGGAGCCTGCTCGGCCGCATCCACGGCCGCGTCGATCTCGGCGGCCAGACGGTCCTCCAATGCCGTCCGGGCCTTGTTGGTCAGCTCTTTCGCATCCCGGAGCCGCCGCGCGAGCCCCTCGACCGGGTCGCGCTCCTTCCAGCGCTCGATCTCGGCCTTGTCACGGTAGCGGTCGGAGTCGTACATGGAGTGGGCGCGGAAGCGGTACGTGCGCATCTCCAGGAAGTGCGGTCCGGTTCCGGCGCGCACCCCTTCCGCGGCCCGCCGGGCGGCGTCCTCGACGGCGAAGACGTCCATGCCGTCGACGGCCCAGGAGACCATGCCATACGCGGCCGCGCGCAGCGCGAGGTCGGTCTGGGCCTGGTGGCGAGCCAGTGCGGTGCCCATGGCGTACAGGTTGTTCTCGCAGACCAGCAGCAGGGGCAGTCGCCAGAGCGCGGCGAGGTTGGCGGTCTCGTGGAACTCGCCCTCGGCGAAGGCGCCGTCGCCGAAGAAACAGCAGGTGACGCGGCCCTGGCCGGTCATGCGGTCGGCGAGGGCGAGGCCTGCCGCGAGGGGGAGCCCGCCGCCGACGATCGCGTTGCCGCCGTAGAAGCGACGGCCGGCGTCGAAGAGGTGCATCGAGCCGCCCCGGCCACGGCTACAGCCGGTGACCTTGCCGAACATCTCTGCCATGACGGCCTCGGCCGGAACCCCGCGGGCAAGCGCGTGCCCGTGTTCGCGGTACGTCGACACGACCGCGTCGTCGTCCGTGAGCGCCTCGTTGACGCCGACGGCCACGGCCTCCTCACCGATGTAGAGGTGCATGAAACCCCGGATGCGCGCCGCGCTGTACAACTCCACGCAGCGTTCTTCGAACCGGCGGACGCGCAGCATGGACTCCAGCAGGGCCAGACGATGTGCGGCCCGACGGTTCGGCCGGGCGGCGGGACGTGGTGCGTGAGGGGTGCGAGTGGTGGTCATGCGGGCTGCTCCGTCCTCGCGGTGGAGGTGGCCTCCGAGGTGGAGTCCTCCAGGGTGGAGATGTCACCCTCGGGCAGTCCGAGTTCCCGTGCCCGCAGCAGGCGGCGCATGACCTTGCCGCTGCGGGTGTGCGGCAGGTGCTGGTCGAAGGCGATCTCGCGGGGCGCCACGGCCGGGCCCAGCCGACGCCTGGCGAAGGCCAGCAGATCCCGCCGGGTCGCGCTGTTCGCGTCGAAGCCAGGCCGCAGCGTGACGAACGCCTTGACGATGTTCCCTGCCACGGGATCGGGCCGGCCGATGACCCCGGACTCGGCGACCGCCGGATGCTCCATCAGAGCACTCTCGACCTCGAACGGTCCGATGAGGTGTCCTGCCGACTTGATGACGTCGTCGGCGCGCCCGACGAACCAGAACCAGCCGTCGGCGTCGCGCCGTACCAGGTCACCGGTGAGGTACCAGCCGTCCGCGAAGGCCGCCGCACTGCGTGGCTCGTCGTGCAGATAGCCACGGAACATGGACGGCCAGCCGAGCCGGAGCGCCAGTTCACCCTCCGCGCCGGGCGCCTCCAGGACGGTGACGTGCCCGTCGGTGACTTCGGCGCGACCGTCCTCGCCGCGCCGCAGCACCACCGCCTCCACACCGGGCAGCGGGCGCCCCATCGAACCGGGGCGGATGTCGCAGGAGACGAAGTTGGCGATCATGATGGCGCCGGTCTCGGTCTGCCACCAGTTGTCGTGCACCGGCAGCCCGAGTACGTCCCGCCCCCACACCACGGCCTCCGGGTTGAGCGGCTCGCCGACCGACGCGATGAACCGCAGTGCGCTCAGGTCGAAGGAGCGGGGCAGGTCGTACGGCCCCGCCCTCGGTGTCGTCCGCATCAGCATGCGCAGGGCCGTCGGCGCCGTGTACCAGACGCTCACCCGCTGCGCGGCGAGGATCCGGTACCAGCGGCGGGCGTCGTAGTCGCCCTCGTCCACCACGACCGTCACCCCGTGCATGAGAGGGGCGACGATCCCGTACGACATCCCGGTGACCCAGCCCGGGTCGGCGGTGCACCAGAACACGTCGTCCTCATGCAGGTCGAGGGCGTACAACGCGGTCGTGTAGTGGGCGACGGCCGCCTCGTGCACGTGCACCGCGCCCTTGGGGATGCCCGTCGTGCCACTCGTGAAGTGCAGCAGGGCCATGTCGTGCGGCGAGGTCGGAGGGATCGTGAAGGTGTCGGCCGCGTCGGCCATGAGCGCGGTGAGGGACAGAGTGCCGGGCAAGTCCTCCGCCCCGTCGCCGACGATCAGCACGTGGCGCAGGGCGGCGAGGGCGTCGCGTCGCCCGGCGACCTTCTTCCGGTAGAGGTCCGCGGTGGTGACCAGGACCTGCGCGTCGCCCAGGGTCATCCGCTGGAATACCGGATCCGGTCCGAAGGCGGAGAACAGCGGGCACAGAACACTGGTGTTCTTCAGCGTGCCGAGGACCGCGGTGTACAACTCGGGGCAGCGCCCCAGAAGTGTCACCACCCGGTCGCCGTACCCGATGCCGAGGCCGCGGAGCACGTTGGCGAACCGTGACGTCGAGCGGGCCAGATCCGCATAGGTCACGGAGGTGACGGAGTCGTCCCGTGCGATGCAACGCAGTGCGACCGCTGTGGCCCGGTCCGACGACGCGTGCCGGTCCACGGCCTCGTGCGCGATGTTCAGTCCCCGCCCGCCAGGCAGGCCCTGAAGCCTGCCGCGCGCCGCCCGCCACGAGAAGCTCGCGCACTCCTCGTCGTAGTCGCGCAGATTGGGGGCGGTGCGCGGCGGGGTGCTCTTCCGGATGGTCTCCCATGGCATGCCGGCCCCTCCTTCCTTCGGGCCCGTTTCGACCATGCGCCCGGCGTCCCCCGTCCGCACTGGGTCGAAGGGCCCCATCCGTGGCCGGACGGCTCAGATCCGCGTCGTCCTCGGCGCCCGCAACGCCCACTCACGCGTCCTTCACGGGAACCGGCTCGGAACGAGGAGACCGGTGCTGCCGTCGCTCACGGAGCGAGGGAGAAGTAGTTCTCCTCTTCCTGGGTGAAGTGCAGGTGCAGGACGGTGTTCAGGCCATATAGACAGGAGCGCAGGTCGTCGAGTTGCTCGGGGGAGAGGCCCCCGCTCGCGTGGGCAAGTTGCAAGTGGGTCGCGATGCGGCGGGAGAGACGTTCTATTTCCGTGTGGGCACGGCTCATGGTGGCCGTGGCCTCGGGGCCACCGAGCGTCGGCGAGAGGGCTGGGTACAGCTCGTGTTCCTCGGCGTACTCGTGCGGGAGGAGCCGCTCGACGAGCAGCCGGTGGGTCTCCTCGACTGCTTCCAGGGCCTGTGGGCCCGGGGAGTCCGAGAGGCGGTCGGCGGAGTCGCGAACGGATGCGAGGACGTCCTGGAGGTCGTCGTGTTCGGCGGCGAAGCGGTGGATGAGGGCTTCGGCTTCCTGGCTGAGGGCCGGTCGGGCTGCCCGGTCGGTGTGCAGGGCGCGCAGGGCGTTGAGGATGACGACCACGTCGATTCCCTCCTGGAGCAGAGCGCCGGCAGTGGGTGGAAGCAGGCCGATGGCGGCCGCGGCCATGGCGGCCAGGGACATCAGCATGCCGCCGAGGGCACTTTGGACGGCGATGCGCCGGGAGCGTTGGGCGATGGTGACGGCGTCGGCGAGGCGGTCGACACGGTCGGTGACCAGGACGATGTCGGCGGCCTCGGAGGAGGCAGTGGATCCCCGGGCGCCCATGGCCACGCCGATGTCGGCGGCGGCGAGGGCGGGGGCGTCGTTGACTCCGTCCCCGACCATCACGGTGACGGCGTGCCGTTGCTCGGCGCGGACAGCGGCGACCTTGTCGGCGGGGCTCAATTCCGCGCGGACGTCGTCCAGACCGAGGACGGCACCGACTTCACGGGCGGGCGCCGCGCGGTCACCGGTGAGCATCAGGATCCGTTCCATGCCCGCCGCCCGCAGGTGCCGCAGGGTGCGCGGCGCGTCCTGGCGCAATGGATCGCGCAGCAGGATGGCGCCGGCCAGGTTTCCGTCGACGGTGAGCCAGGCGACGGCCGCGCCGTCGAGGAGGGCGCGGTCATCGACCGCTCCGGCCCAGGCCGGCCGTGCGCCCGCGGTGTCGATACGGCCGATGGAGACCCGGCGCCCGTCCACGGTGCCCGTGGCGCCCCGGCCGGGCTCCTCGGTGACGTCCGCCGGGGCCGACAGCTCCAGCTTGCGTTCCCTGGATGCGTCGACGATGGCCTGGGCGAGAATGTGCGGCGAGTACTGGTCGAGGGAGGCTGCCAGGCGAAGGACGTCCGCAGGTCTGGTCTCGGGGGCGGCGGTCACGTCGAGGACGCGGGGGCGGCCGCGGGTGAGGGTCCCGGTCTTGTCGAGCAGCAGCGTGCGGGCGCGGCCGAGGTTTTCGAGTGCGCCGCCGTCACGGATGACGACGCCGAGGCGAGAGGCGCGAGAGAGACCCGAGACGATGGCCACGGGAGCGGCCAGCAGCAGTGGACACGGGGTGGCGACCACCAGGACGGCGACCGCGCGCACCTCGGAGCCGCCGGCCAGCCACGCCAGTCCCGCCACCCCCAGGCTCAGCGGGAGGAACCAGGCGGCGTAGCGGTCGGCCAGCCGTACGACCGGCGCGGACTCGGCACCGGCCTGCCGGGCCAGCCGCACGATTCCGGCGTAGGTGCTGTCCTGCTCGGTGGCCGTGGCACGCAGCTCGAAGGCGCCGCCGGCATTGACCGCACCACTGCGCACCGAGTCGCCCTGGGTCCGCTCGACCTGGAGGGGCTCGCCCGTGAGCACCGACTCGTCAAGGGCGGCGGCAACGCCCTCCACCCGCCCGTCGACGGGGACCACCTCGCCCGGGCCGACGACGAGCAGGTCCCCGACAGCGACCTCGGCCAGCGGCACCGTGGTCACCCCGCCGAGGGCCCGGCGGCGCGCGAACCGCGGGGCATGTTCCAGCAGGGCGTGCAGGTCATGGGAGGCGCGGCGCTGGGCCGCGGCCTCCAGAGTGCGGCCGGTGGCCAGCATCAGCGCGATCAGGGCACCGGCCAGGTACTCGTGAACGGCCAGCGTGCCGCCGAGCGCGAGGACAGCGATCAGATCGACGCCCGCGTGACCGTGCCGCAACGAGGCGAGCACCCATGCCACCGCCGGGACGACGGCCGACAGCGTGCCCAGCGTCCAGAACAGGTCGGCGAGCGGGCCGGCACCGATGAGCCAGGCCGTACCGCCGGCGGTCAGGGCCGCCGCGGTGACGGTCAGCAAGGCCGGTTCGTACCGTGAGGACACGAGCGCCGTGATCTGGTGGCACAGCCGTGCTGTGAGGGTGGGACGGTCGTTCATGGCATACCTCGGTCCGGCCGTCGCGATGGCTCCCGGATCAGTCCTTCCTCATGACATCGCGATGGCCAGGGCGTGCGGCAGGGGACGTTCGTCCCTCCTGCATGGCCGAACGTCGGTCCGGCCGACTGCGCTCGGTTCGTCGGCACGAGCCGTGGCCAAACAGTGCTGCGGTTTTCAGAGAGAACCCAGGCTTCGGGTGAACTTCGTCAGGTTTCCGAGACCGGGGAGCAACCCGGCCGCGGCACCGGTCCCGTTCCGGTGCTCCCGCTGCAGAAGGCCGGCCGGGACCGGCCGGGACCAATGGGCCCCGCAGCTGCCCACCTGGCTCTGTCGGCGCGGCGCCGCACGGGAAATGCTGCGATCGTTGGACTTGAGGAGACGGCGAGGTCTACGTGCCATCCGCTGTGCCGAAGGAGGCCGGTCATGAGTGCCGACGCCGATGTGAACGCCTCCCGGCCGCCCGCGTCCGACGGGCTCGTCATGGGCAAGGACGGCATGGCCGCGCTCGTGGAGGTGCTGATCCGGCGCGGCTTCACCGTGATCGGACCCACCGCGCGGGACGGTGCCATCGTGCTGACGGAACTGCGGTCGGCCGACGAGTTGCCGTACGGGTGGGGAGTGGAGCTGGAGGCGGGTCGGTACCGGCTGCGGGAGCGGCCGGACGGAGCGGCCTTCGCGAATGCGGCAGGCCCCCAGTCGTGGAAGTCCTTCCTGCACCCGGCGCGGGTGCGTCAGTGGAGCGCCGACCGCGAGGACGGCAAGCTGGTTTTCACGCCCGACCAGGCCACGCCGCCTCGGTATGCCTTCCTGGGGGTGCGCCCCTGCGATCTGCGGGCGATCGCCGTCCAGGACCGGGTACTGACCGGTGGGGCGTACCGAGACCACGGTTACGAGGGGCGGCGCTCCGGGGCCCTGCTGATCGTGGTCGAGTGCACGGAGCCCGGCGCCACCTGCTTCTGCGTCTCGATGGGCACCGGACCAGCTGCCGGTCCCGGCTACGACCTGGTGATGACGGAAGTGGTCGACGAGGACGGGCACCGCTTCTGGGTCCGCGACGGCAGCCGGGAAGGTGCGGAGATCCTGGCCGAACTGCCCGGCCGTCCGGCCGACCCGGAAACCAGGGAAACGGCTCGCGCAGGCGTCACGGCCGCGGCCGACCACATGGGCCGGACCATGCCCGAGGCAGACCTGCGGGAGCTGATGGCCGGAACGCTTGACGCCCCCCGCTGGGACGACGTGGCAGGGCGGTGCCTGACCTGCGGCAACTGCACCATGGTGTGCCCCACCTGCTTCTGCACCACCACCGAGGACGTCACCGACCTCACCGGGGACCACGCGGAGCGGTGGCAGCTGTGGGACTCCTGCTTCGACCTGGACTTCTCCCAGCTGCACGGCGGTCCGGTCCGCGCCTCCTCGCGCAGCCGCTACCGGCAGTGGATGACCCACAAACTCGGCACCTGGTACGACCAGTTCGGGTCGTCCGGTTGTGTGGGCTGCGGACGCTGCATCGTGTGGTGTCCGGTCGGTATCGACATCACCGAGGAAGCGGCCGCCCTGTACGACTGGACGCGGTCCGGGGAGCGGCCGGCATCCGCACCGGAGCCACCATGAGCACCGTGACGCCCCCGCTGCCGTACCGGGTCGCCGATACCCGGGACGAGACCGGCGACACCCGGTCGATCGAGCTGGTACCGGCAGGAGAAGGCCTGGCGCCCTTCTCACCGGGGCAGTTCGCGATGATCTACACCTTCGGGATCGGCCAGGTGCCCGTCTCCGCCAGCGCGCTGCGGGGCCGCCACGGGGGTCTCGTGCACACCGTCCGCGCTGTGGGCGCTGTCTCGACCGCGCTGTACCGGCTGCGCCCGGGGGACACGGTCGGGCTCAGCGGGCCGTACGGCACCGGCTGGGACCTCGCAGCGGCAGCGGGCCAGGATGTGCTGGTGGTCGCCGGAGGCATCGGGCTGGCTCCGCTGCGACCGGTCGTACACGAGCTCTTGCGCCGGCCGGCCGCGCGCGGTCGCCTCGCGGTACTCGTCGGAGCTCGTACGCCCGCCGATCTGGTCTATCGGGACGAGACCGAGTGCTGGCGCGGTCAGGCCCGGGTGGAGGTGACCGTCGACCGGCCCGGCCCGGGCTGGCAGGGTGCGGTGGGCGTGGTCACCACGCTCCTGAACCGCATCCACCTGCGCCCCGAACGGACCTGCGCGCTGGTGTGCGGACCCGAGGCGATGATGCGATACACCGCACGCGACCTCATGGCACGGGGCTTGGCCCCGCACCGCATCCAGGTGTCCTTGGAACGCAACATGCACTGCGCCACCGGCCACTGCGGCCACTGCCAGCTCGGTCCGCTCCTGCTGTGCCGGGACGGGCCGGTCGTCGGCTACGACCGCGTGGCAGACCTGCTCCTCATGAGGGAGCTGTGACATGCTCACCGATCTCGGCCCGGTCATCCGCACACGGCCGACGCTCGCGGTGTGGAAGTTCGCCTCCTGCGACGGCTGCCAGCTGACGCTGCTCGACTGCGAGGACGAACTCCTCGGCCTTACCGAACGCGTACGGATCGACCACTTCCTGGAGATGACCCCGGCCGAGGGCGCCGACCGGACACGCGCGCGGCTCGAGGGCCGGGGACCCTACGACCTCTCCCTGGTCGAGGGGTCGATCACCACCGCCGAGGACGCCGAGCGGCTCCAGTACGTCCGCCGCATTTCCCGGTATCTGGTGACCATCGGGGCCTGCGCCACCTCGGGCGGCGTACAGGCCCTCCGCAACTTTGCCCACGTCGACGAGTTCCTCGCCGCCGTCTACGCTCAGCCGGAGTACATCGCCACCCTGGAGACCTCGACACCGATCTCGGCCCACGTGCCGGTGGATTTCGAACTGCGCGGCTGCCCTGTCGACCGCCACCAACTCCTCGAAGTCATCACCGCCTTTCTGGCCGGACGCAGGCCCCAGATCTCCAACCACAGCGTCTGCTTCGAGTGCAAGAGATGCGGCACCACCTGCATCACCGTCGCCCACGGCACCCCCTGTCTGGGCCCGGTCACACATGCCGGCTGCGGCGCCATCTGCCCCGCCTACGGGCGCGGCTGCTACGGCTGCTTTGGGCCGTCGAGCCAACCCAACTTGCGCTCCATGATCGCGCAGTTGCGCCGCGACGGAATGAGCGAGCGCGACATCCAGCGTGTCTTCCGCACCTTCAACGCCGCGTCGCCGGAATATGCCTCCGTACCCGACCTTGCGGCCGAGGAGCAGCAGAGCCCGCCGGCCTGACGGACCGCCACCCGGAAAGGCTCGCATGAACCATCGCGAAACCCGCGTCCTGCGCCTGGACGCGCTGGCCAGGGTGGAAGGCGAGGCGTCCCTCCACCTGCGCGTCGAGGGGGACGCAGTCGCCGAGACACGGCTTCGCATCTACGAACCGCCGCGCTTCTTCGAGGCATTCCTGACCGGTCGGGGCCACACCGAGCCGCCCGACATCACCGCTCGTATCTGTGGCATCTGCCCGGTCGCCTACCAGATCAGCGCCTGCCGGGCGATCGAGAACGCGTGCGGTGTCACGGTGGACGGCCCGCTCGCGGAACTGCGGCGTCTGCTGTACTGCGGCGAGTGGATCGAGAGCCACACCCTGCACATCTACCTGTTGCATGCCCCGGACTTCGTCGGCCGTGCGGACGTCGTGGAACTCGCCCGCGATCAGCGTGCCGCCGTCGAACGAGGCCTGCGGATGAAACAGACCGGCAACGCGATCCTCGAACAGCTGGGCGGCCGCCCCATTCACCCCGTGAACGTTCGGATCGGCGGTTTCTACCGGACGCCTGCACCGGATGAACTCCGTCCACTGGCGGAACGGCTGCGGCAAGCCCGGGAGGACGCGCTGGAAACCGTCCGCTGGGTGGCGGCGTTCGACTTTCCGGACGCCGTATGTGACCACGACCTGTTCGCACTGCGTGATCCCGGCCGCTACGCCATCGACTCCGGAACACCGGCGGTCATGACCGCCGACGGCCACGGCGGGGCGCCGAGCGAGTTCCCCCTGTCCGAGTTCGAACAGCACGTCCGGGAAGCACAGGTACCCCACTCCACGGCCCTGACGGCCACTCTCGACAGCCGCCGCTACCTCACAGGTCCGCTGGCCCGCTACGCGGTCAACGGCCGGTGGCTGCATCCTGTGGCCGCCGAGGCGGCACGAGAGGCCGGACTGGGCGACCCGCTGGCCGGCGCCGTATGCGACAACCCCTTCCGGAGCATCGTTGTACGCGCCGTGGAAGTGGTACAGGCCATCGAGGAAGCCGTGCGGATCATCGACGGGTACGAACGACCTCCCCGGTCGGCTGTCGAGGTACCGGCACGCCAGGGTGTCGGCTCCGGAGCCACCGAGGCGCCCCGGGGCCTGCTGTACCACCGCTATGCCCTCGCCGAGGACGGCACGCTCACCGAGGCCCGCATCATCCCACCCACGGCCCAGAACCAGACGGCCATCGAGGAGGACGTGCGCAAGGCGGTCCAAGCGCGACTGGATGCGGCCGGGCCCGCCGCCGACGACGAAGAGCTCACCCATCTGTGCGAACGCGCCATCCGCAACCACGACCCCTGCATCTCCTGTGCCGCCCACTTCCTCGATCTGACCGTGGAACGTCGATGAACAGCCGGGTCGTGGTGATCGGCGTGGGCAACACCCTGCGCGGAGACGACGGGGTCGGCCCGGCGACAGTGGAGGCCTTGCGGGACCGTGTCCCGGACGGAACCGTCCTGACGGTCAGCGACGGCGAACCCGCACGGATGCTCGACCTGTGGCGCGGTGCGGACACGGTGGTTGTGGTGGAATCCCTCCGGGCACGGCCGGCCCGGCCGGGGGAGCTGCACACTCTGACAGCGGCGGACGCTGCCTCCCGGACAGCAGCTACGGCGAGCACCCATGCGCTCGGTCTGGGGGAGTGCCTTGCGCTGGCGGAGGTACTCGGACAGCTGCCGCAGAGGCTCGTGGTGTACGCCATGGAGGTGGCGGACGTCGAACTCGGCGCGCCCCTGAGCGAAGCGGTGCGGTCGGCGCTCCCCGAACTGATCGAACGGGTCGCCGCTTCCGTTCGGCAGGCCTACGGATCGAACCACGAGGACTAGGGCCTCTCGTTTGGATCTTGCCGGGCTCGCGGGCCCTGGCACCGCGCCTCGCGGCGTTGTCGTCGGTTGCCATGGCTCCGCCATGTCGCCCTCCTCCGCCTTGCGATGCACGGCACCAGACCCCGCTCCCTGATCCGGCCTGATCCAAACGAAAGACCCTAGGTGTGCTGTCCCGGGCGATCAGGGAGATCAGCGGTGTGGCCCCGGGCACGGCCACGTCCACGCCCCACCGCTGGTCGAAGAGCCAGGCGTTCTCCTCCTCGTTGACACGCGCGGCCACTCGTCCCACTCCGGTTGCGATGACGAGGCCGCAGGCGAGGACTCCCGCGTGCTCGAGCAGTGCCGGCTCGCAGGCGTCCCCCACTACGTCGCGTACGTGCGGCAGGTCGCCGAGTTCGGCCAGCCGGCCCTCGTCGTTCTCGACGAGGGTGACGTCGTTTCGGGCGGCGGACAGTACCTGGGCGATCCGGGTGCCGAGCCGGCCCGCGCCCGCGATCAGGACCTTCACGTTCCGAGCTCCTTGCCGAGGAAGCCGCTCAGCCGGGCGAGAGCCGTCGCGGCGACGCTGAAGGTGACCAGGTCACCGGGCTCTGCCAGGACACCGTGGGCGGGGAGCAGTGAGCGACCGGCACGGGTGATCTCTACGACCCGGATCTCGCCGTCGACGTGTCCGCGCGGCTCGGGTCTTGGATGCGGGCGAGGACGATCGGGACGCGGTACGTCTCCTTGGCGGTCCGCGCGCTGACGATGTGTGGGGGTGTCTCGCAGATCCGGTGGCGCCGTCGTCGTCACGTCGGTCGACGGTCCGCCCTCGCGCAGGACGGCCGTCGCCTGCCGAGCCGGGTCAGGGCTCATGCGGGGCTCCGGTCTCCGAAGGGGGCCGGGCGGCCCTGCGTGGTGGGCGTGCTGACGATCGGCGACGGAACGTCCGACAGGCCACCTCCAGGTTGCGGTCATCGCCCCAGAAGCCTTCATGCGACCACTCCTCAGTGCCCGATGCTGTCCGCTGGGGTGTTCAGAGAATGTCGAGCAGATCGGCCACCGGCCGACGTGGGCTCGCGGGGCCTTCGGGGCCGTAGCCGAGCCTGATCACCATCTGGACGTGTGCCATGGACGAGAGGGGGTCGCGGACGGCCCACCGGATCTCAGGCCATTCCAGGGGCTGCGAGGTGACCGAGGCGACGAGGCCGTCGGTGGTGGCCCGAAGCAGCACCCGCTCCAGTGCCTGACCGGCCACGAGCCAGTCCACGGGCCCGTCGCGAGCCGTGCCCAGCAGGGCGATGTTCGGGTTCTTCTCGAAGGGCGCCCAGCCACGGCCGGGCATCGCACGGCCGACGGCGAAGTCACGTACAGGAGCCGAGGTGCCGCGCTGCCGGGGACCGAACGCCTCGCCAGGGATACCGTCGGTCATCCCAGCGGCATGGGGCAGCCCCGTGTGCGTCCAGCGCGCCGTTTCCTCACGCACGTCCGGCGCGAGTGCCTCTCTGCCCTCTGCGTCCCGCACCAGTTCCAGGATCGACTGCGCATGCCATGCACCGGGGAACAACAGCTGGGCCCCCTCGTCGCCGGCCGCTTCGGACAGCCCCTCCCGCATCGCGCCGGGGATTTCCTCGTCGCGGAAGGGCAGCCGACTGGAGTGGCGGCGCCGGATCGCAGCGCCCAGCCGAGCGAGCATGCCGTCGGGTGGTGCGGTGCCGCACAGATGTACTTCGGCGAGGAAGTCCGGGTAGGCCGAGTCGGGCAGCAGGCGGACCAGGGGCGCCAGGCCCGCTGCCGCGGCGGCCACGCGCAGGTTCAGCAGCGCGGCGCCGCAACCGATGTGCAGGCCCCGATTGTCGGGATCGGCCCGCGGCATGGTGCGTTCCGGATCGGCGTACAGGCGGAGCACGCCGATGTCTTGCAGGTAGCGGAAGGTCCAGGGC
This sequence comes from Streptomyces sp. SCPE 10, assembly GCF_051980735.1. Classification (NCBI taxonomy): domain Bacteria; kingdom Bacillati; phylum Actinomycetota; class Actinomycetes; order Kitasatosporales; family Streptomycetaceae; genus Streptomyces; species Streptomyces sp. SCPE 10. Next base: position 7,311,666 of record NZ_CP197069.1, read on the forward strand.
TGTGCGTTGTGCAGGGAGGGCGCTGCGGCGGCGTCCGCCACGAGTGCGGTGACGGTCTTCACGTCGGGGGGTTCTGCGGTCATGGCTGCTTCCCTTCGTGCCGGACCTGGGTTTCACCCCGGTGCCGGAACGGCGATGACAGGGCAGGCGGCGTGGTGCAACACGCCTTGGCTGACCGAGCCCAGCAACATGCCGGTGAAACCTCCACGGCCCCGGGTTCCCATCACGAGACCCAGGGCGTGCGCCGAAGCTTCGGTGAGAACTTCGACGGGATGCCCGAGGACCACTTCGTGACGCAGGTCGACCTCGGGGAAGCGGGCATGGCGGCCTGCCGTGATCTCGGAGAGCAAGCGGCGGCACTCCTGCTGCGGCTCGTACTCGTCGAAGATCCGGAGCGGTCCGGGCTCCCAGACGAGCAGGGCCCGCAGCTCGGCGCCGCGCAGGGCCGCCTCCTCGAACGCCACGTCGACAGCGGCGGCGGAGTGTTCGCTGCCGTCGACGCCGACGACGAAGTAAGCCGGCTCCTGGGTGATGTGTTCCGGCTCGGGAACGACCACCACGGGACAGTGCGCACGGGCCATGACCGGCAGGGCCACCGAGTGCGAGCCGAACACCTCCTGCCTGCGGCTCAGGTGGCGACATCCCAGCACTACGGCGGCGGCGTCGCGACTCTGCTCGCGCAGCACCCACACGGGGTCGCCCTCCGCGAGCAGAGACCCCACCTCGAGCTGTGGGTGCCGGGTCGTGACGAAGACCGCGGCCTCCTCCAGCACCTGCTGGCCGGCTTTGTGCAGCGCCTCGTTCCACTCCTCCCACGACGGGGGGACTTCCCGCCCGCGGTAGCCCCCGGTGGGCATGCCCTCGACATGGACCAGGCGCAACGGCAACCGCCGACGGGCGGCCTCGTCGGCCGCCCAGGCCGGCGCCATCCGATGGCCGGGGTCAGGATCGAGACCCACCACGATCGGCCGGCGGTCAACGGGCCCGGACATGGCCGTCTCCGATCACCAGATGGCGAATGCAGGCATCAGGACCTGGGAGGTACAGGGGCACCCGTCCACTGTCGGCCCAGCGCACGCCGTAGGGCGGACTCCCGTCCGCGTGCTGGAGGCCGACGATCTCGCCGTCATGTGCGACGACTCCGGCCGCGGTCCCCCGTACGACGATCTCGTCGCCGACGCGGGCGCGCATCGAGGCGCCTGTCGCCTCCATGCCTGTAGTCGGTACGGCCTGGTCGTTCTTCGTCAGTGGTGCGGGAGCGGGCATCGCCCTCGCCTCCTCCCTGCTGTGACGTGGAGGGAACGCCGCCGCCGTCTCCATGGAAGTCTTCGGGGCTGTCGGCCTGCCAGGGGCCATTGGTCCCCGGGACGGCCCTGTCGACCCTGCGCTTGCACGGGCACGGTCGGTGTGTGCGCCGAGGAGGGACTGGTTCAGCACGTACCCCGGCCGGGTGGGGGCGCGGACGACGAGGCTGAAGGTGGCTGGGGCCCGCATGTCCTCCCGGAGGTAGGGCATGGCCATGGTCACTTCGTAGAGGTCGGTGGTGGCGACGTCGGACATGGTGATCGCCGCCGAGTGTCTCGGTTTCCTGGTGTCCGGTCTGACCGCGACCGCTCAGGACGAAAGGGACCTCAGGTCCCGGGCGTGGGCCGTTCGGCCGCAGGGTCACTCTGGCCGACGGCCCATCGGCGCCGAACCGCTTCTTCGTGTTCCGTTTCCTCCAACGCCAGCTCTGCTGCCGCCAGTTCGTTCTGCAGGCGAGGAATCCAGTGCTGGCGCAGTGCGCGGAGCCGCTGCCGCGTCCGTACGGCCTCGGACGCCAGAAGCTCGGCGGCTGCCTGGTGGGCGGCGAGTTCCGCCGCGGCGCGGGCCGCGGCACGGTAGGCCGTCTCGGCGTGCGCGAGGGCGGTGTTGGACGGGGTCCGTTCCCACGGGGAGCGGACGGGGTCTGTCCAGCCGACCGCTGCCGGGTGGCGCACGCCCATCAGCACGCCCCACTGGACGTCGACGCGTGCCCGCTCCACCGGCGCTGCCTCGGCCAGCGCGCGTTCGCCGCCGAGCAGCACACCTCGCACCAGCCATGTTTCCGCCTCGGCCAGCTTCCGTCGCCATACCAGGCCCGCGTCCTCAGCCGCTCGTCGTGCCATGCGCTCCCGGTCCAGCAGGAGCCGGAGCTTGCGTTCCAGGAGGTCCGCCCCGCGCACCGCGGTGGCGAGGCTGCGACGCAGCCGCAGGCGCCCGGCGCGTCCGGCCGGGACCCGGCGCGCCCGCGGACTCATCGTCCCTCCGGGTTCTGCGGCGGAGCGTGGGCGTCGAGCAGGTCGGCCGGAAGCATGCCGAGCTGGCTGCGCGGCAGAGTCAGCAGTACCTCCCAGGCCCGGTCCAGCGAGTCGTCCAGCGACCGGTTCTCGTCGACGCCTTGCGTCAGGAACCGGTGCCGGAAAGCGTCCTCGAAGTCCAGATGGCGCAGATCCGTCGGGCTGAGCGCCGAGCGTCCGATCAGGTCGGCGAGCTGGCGCACCTGCCGGGACCGGGCCAGCGCGGCGATCAACTGTGCCGCGACGGCGGGATGGTCCGCGCGGGTGCGTCCAGCTCCGGTTCCCTTGCGCATCAGCCGCGACAGCGAGGCCAGCGGATCCACGGGCGGATACGTACCTGCCGCCTGCACCTCGGCGGACAGCACGATCTGGCCTTCCGTGATGTAGCCGGTGAGGTCCGGGACAGGGTGGGTGATGTCGCCCGCGGGCATGGTGAGCACCGGCAGGATGGTCACCGACCCCGGCCGCCCCCTGATGCGGCCGCAGCGTTCGTAGAGGGACGCGAGGTCGCTGTAGAGGTATCCGGGATAGGCCCGGCGGGCCGGAATCTCGCCACGCGCGGCGGACACCTCGCGCAGCGCCTCCGCGTAGGCCGTCATGTCCGTCATGACCACCAGGACGTGACGACCCACGCTGAACGCCAGGTGCTCGGCCACGGTCAGGGCGAGTCGCGGGGTCAGCAGCCGTTCGATCACCGGGTCGTCGGCGGTGTTGAGGAGCAGGACCAGTTCCCTCGCGGCCGAGCGTGCCGCCAGCCCGTCGCGGACGGACACCGTGTCGGCATGGGTGAGTCCCATACCGGCGAACACGACGGCGAACGGCTCACCTCCGCACGTCGCCTGAGCGGCGATCTGCACGGCCAGTTCCAGGTGCGGCAGCCCGGCCGCCGAGAACACCGGCAGCTTCTGGCCCCGCACCAGCGTGGTGAGCACGTCCACGGCGCCCACACCGGTGAGCACCGCATCGTTGGGCGGTTCCCGGCGTACCGGGTTGATCGGCGCGCCGCCGACCAGGGCGTACGACCTGCCCAGCACCGGTGGACCTCCGTCCGCCGGCTCGCCCCGCCCGTTGCACACCCGTCCCAGCCACCCCGCACCGACCGGGATCCGCAGTGGCGTGCCGGAGAATGCGACGCGGGTGCCGGTGCGGTTCATGCCGGCCGTATCTTCCAGGACCTGCACCACCGCCATGTCGCGATCCACTTCCAGGACCAGGCCGTGCCGTCGCTCACCGGATTCGAGGGCGATCGTGGCGAACTCGTCCCACCCGACCCCGCTCACCCCCTCGACAAAAAGAAGCGGACCACGCAGATCCCGCACCCCCGCGTACTCGATGCCCACGGCGCCGGTCATGCCGCCTCCTTGAGCCGGGCCAGCACGGTGTCGCGGGCCGCGGCCACCGGAGTGGTCTCGGCGGGGCCCGCCGTCTCGCGCGCCCGCAGCAGAGGGGTGAAGTCGACGGCTTCGACGGAATCCGCAGGAATGCCGGAGTCCACCAGTTCCAGGCAGCGGTCGACAACCGTCAGCACGGCCTCCACCAGGGCCGCCGTCTTCTCGGGCGCACTGTAGGCGTCCGCCGGGGACAGCGCGTTCTGCTGGATCGCAGCCTCGCGCAGCAGCCGGCCGGCGAGCACACTGATCCGTTCCCGGGGCGGCAGCGCCGTGATCCCGACCAGCTCGACGATGTCGGCCAGCCGGTCCGCCTCCGCCAGCTGCCGCACCACACGGGCACGCCGCTCGGCCCACTCGGCGTCACCGGCACGCGCATGGGCGGCGGCCAGCGTGGCGGCGTCCCGGGAGAAGGACTCCGACCAGGACACGGCCGGGTAGTGGCGTGCGTAGGCGAGATCGCGGTCCAGGCTCCACAGGCAGCGCACCAAACGCTCGGTGTGCGCGGTGACGGGCTCGGTGCGGTCACCGCCCGGTGGAGACACCGCGCCGATCACGGTGACCGAGCCGGTCGTCCCGCCGAGGGTGCGCACGGCGGCAGCCCGCTCGTAGAACGCGGCCAGTTGCGAGGCGAGTCCCGCCGGATAGCCTTCCTCGGCAGGGAGCTCGCCCATACGGGAGGCGAACTCGCGCAGCGCCTCCGCCCAGCGGGAGGTCGAGTCGGCGATCAGAACGACGTCGAGGCCCATGTCGCGGAAGTACTCGGCGACCGTCGCGCCCGTGTGCACGCCGGCCTCGCGGGCCATCATCGGCATGTTCGAGGTGTTCGCGATCGTCACGGTCCGTTCGGCCAGACGGCCCCCAGTACGCGGATCGGTCAGCTCCGCCAGCTCCTCGATGACGTCTGCCATCTCGTTGCCGCGCTCGCCGCAGCCGACGTAGACAATGACGTCGGCGTCACACCACTTGGCGATCTGCTGCAGCAGCATGGTCTTGCCGGTGCCGAAGCCGCCGGGCACGGCGACCGTACTGCCACGTGCCACCGGGAAGATCAGGTCGACGGCCCGCTGCCCGGTGTTCAGGGGCACGTCCGCCGGCAGCCGCCGCGCGACCGGTCGGGGTCTGCGCACCGGCCAGGACTGCGCCATCCGCACTTCCTGGCCGCCCACCACGGCGAGCACGCCGGTTGAACAGTGATCGCCGGCCGCCGCGATCCAGGTCACCTCACCCGACAGGTCCGGGGGGACCAGGAGGCGCAGCGGCACGCCCGCGTCGATCTCCCCGAGAACGTCACCGGCCGCGAGCGGCGCCCCCTCGGCCACTCGCGGAGTGAACGACCAGGTGCGTCGGTCCGGTTCAGCCGTCGTCGGTCCGCTCGCCGGGAGAAGGCCGCCGCTGCCGGCCAGAGGGCGCAGCAGCCCGTCGAACACGGCGCCGAGCAGATCCGGTGCCAGCCGCACCGACAGGGGGCGGCCCTGGGGCTCCGCAGGGTGCCCGGGGGCCAGCCCGCCGGTGTACTCGTACGCCTCGATGGTGGCCGTGTCGCCCTGGATGGCGACCACCTCGCCCGGCAGCCGGGCGGCACCCAGCACGACCAGGTCGTGCATGGCCACCGTGGGCGGACAGGTGATCTCCACGAGAGGACCCGCGACGCGGAGGACTCGTGGGCGGTCCGCGCCGTCCGGCGGAGCGCCGGGTGTGATCCGCGGAAGCGTATGCCTGCCCGACGAGTCCGACGAAGGGTTGCCGCGGCTGGTCATGCCGGCTCCCACAACGCCTCGGCCCGGGCACCGAGCCGGTCCAGGGCGCGATCGGCGAGGGCGTCCGCAGACAGGTCGACCCGGCGGCCGGGCACCTCGGCCGTCACCCCGCCCTGCGAGGCTGGCGTGACCCTCGCCTGCGGACCCAACAGCTTTCGTGCGGCCTGCGCGCAGCGCGACCGCAGAGACGCGTCCTCCGTGAATCCCCTTCGCACGCCTGCGTGGACCGCAGCCCTGAGTGCCGCGTAGACCTCGGCCCTGGCCGCCAGTTCCGCCGCCCAGGCATCCTGGACCGCCCGCACCCGTTCCCGAGCCGCCCCGGCGGCACCCTCGGCACTGCCGAGGTCCCGGGCCCGGGCGAGCACCGCCTCGGCCGTGGCGCGGGCTGAGCGCAGGGTTTCCTCCGCATCGGCCCGAGCACGGTCCCGTACAGCGTCGGCCGAGGCCCGTGCCGAGCGCAGCAACTCGGCGCGTACCGGGCTCAGCGCGTCCACGGGAGCGGTCATCCGGGCATCACCACCGTCAGCGGCCTGGACGGGTCCGGCGCCGTCGCCGCGCCGCCCAGCGCTTCGGCGGCCTCAGCCGTGAGGATCACGAGGCCGACCGTGCGGGGCAGCGTCCACCAGGCCCGGCGGACGGCGTTCGGATCCTCCGCAACGAGCACGTCGACCCCCGCCAGCGCCAGGCCGGACACGCTGGTCCGTGTACCGATGGCGGCCACAGTGGCCATCGTCATGCCTTTCCGATCAGCAGGATCGCGACCACCAGCCCGTACACCGCGATGCCCTCCGCCAGACCGACGATCACCATGGTCCGGCCGAACATCTCCGGCCGTTCGCTCAACGCGGCCAGTGCCGCGGCGCCCGTGTAGGCGACGGCTATCGCGGCTCCTATCGACGCGCCGGCCACTGCGATAGCCGCCCCGATCAAGGCGGAACCGTTGACCCCTCCGGATCCGGTGGCCTGCGCCGAGGCCTGTGCCGGCCCCGTCAACGCGGTGGCGAGGACGACCAGGGCGCCGCCCAGGAGGGTGAGGTTCGCGGCGAGCAGCCAGCGGAAGGCGTGTCTGGTCCGGCGCTGCCGCAGCAGCCGGACGGCGCCGAGCACCGCGACCAGGACGGGAAGGGCGATCAGCCAGGTGAGCATGGGATCACCTTCGTAGCGGGATCGGCAGGCTCCGCCGGGGAACGTGCCAGGGACGGAACGGACGGCCCTCCCTGTCGAAGAGCCGGGAGAAGAGTTCGTAGAACTCCAGCCGCAGCGCCTGCACACCGGCCACCAGGGCTTCCAGACCGAAGGAAACGGTCGTGCCCACGACAAACAGTACGGCGGCGCCCGCGACTCCGGCGGCCCCACGCCCGGCCAGGCCGGTCGTTCCGCGCCACACCAGATCCGCGAGAGCGGCATGGGTCAGGCCGAAGGCGGCCAGCCGGGCGAAGGAGAGCGTGTTGGTGCCGGTCCGCACGACGACGTCGAACAGCCGTACCGCCGTCTCGGCGAGTCCCGCACCACCGCCCGCGGTGGCCCGGAACAGACCGGACGCCACCAGCGCCAGCCCGGTCACGGCAAGGGCGGCTCCGGCGACGGCCGGAGCCTGCCGGTGCAGGACCACACCTGTACCGGCCAGAGCGAGGCCCGGATAGAACATCAGCCCGGCGCAGCCTGACGCCGCGTACAGGGCGGAGCCCCAGCCGCCCTCACGCACCCGGTTCACCGCTCCGGCGGCGTGTGCCAGGGCCAGCAGACCAGCACCGAACACCACGGCGGCGGCCAGCAGACGGGCGGGACTCTCCAGCGGGCTCAGCCACAGCACCGGCAGCAGACCCGTGGGCCCGAAGAACTCGCCGTAGGCGGCCCCGGCCACCATGGAAGCGACGCCCGCACCCGCGAGGAACGGCCACAACCGGCCCAATCCGGCCAACCGGCGCGGCCACCCGAGGCGCAACGCGACCGCGCCGAGCACCAACAGCGCCCCGTGCCCCACGTCGCCGAACATGATCCCGAACATTGCGACGTAAGTGAGGCCCGCCGGCCACGAGGGATCGACGTCCGCGTAGGCGGGCGTACCGTACGTGGTCACCAGCGGGGTGAAGGAGGCGGCCCGGCCCGGCCGCAGCAGCGTCGGCGGATCGGTTCCGCGCGGAGACGGCAGCGGCAGCAGCGCGCCTCCCGTAGCGGCCAGCCGTCCCGCAACGCGGGGTACCTCGGCGGCCGGGCACCACCCGGCCAGCGCGGCCACCTCTCCCTGCCGTACCGCGCCCTCCGCGCGCTCCTCCAACTGGGCCTCGCCCGCCAGCAGTGCGACTTCTTCCTCGCGTTCGAGAAGGTCGAGATCGGGCGCGGCGGCGGCCAAGAGCGCTGTCCGGGCGCATTCGGGGCCGACCGTTGCGCCCCGTCCCCGCAACCGCTGTAGTCGCACGGTCGCCGCCCCCGGAGCCGCTTCTTCGGCGCGGTCCAGTTCCACGCAGCCCTCCTCGGCGATCCGCACCAGAGCGGCCCGCAGGGCCGCCTGCGGCACGATCACCGCAACACGGCGCATCCGGACCGGCGTCACCGCCTCAGACCAGGGCATCGAACACCTCCCCGGGCCGTCCTCCGCGCGCCGCCGACTCCAGCGCCGCCCGCACCCGCCAGGCGTCCACGGACAGCAGCGCCACCGCACCGACGACCACCCGGGGCCCGTATCGGGCCTGACGCACCAGCGCCGCGCCGTCCGCCTGCACCGTACGCCACCACCGCGCCTCCGCCCGCCACAGGTCACCCGGCTCGTCGATGCCCTCCAGGACCCATGCCGCGGACGGAGGCAGACACGCGCGGAACTCCTCGTACGTGGCGGCGGCCGTCCCCCGCCTCCCCAGCAGCCGCGTCGCATCGCGCAGCACCGGCTCCTCAAGGGAGCGCTCATGCACGAACAGCTCACGAGCTGCCAGCAGGACGGCGCGTCCCTGGGCCGAGCGCCGCGCGGGCGGTACGGCGACAGCGGTGCGGCGCGCGGCGGCCATCCGCATGCCGGTGACCAGGGCCCACGGCGTGTCGCCGCCCGGGTCGCCCCAGGGCGAGGCCGTGAGCACCGCCCGTGTCTGTGCGGGTGTCCCGGCGTGTTCCAGACTGCGCCAGGCGGTCTCCAGGGCGCCGAGCCGGTAGGGCTCCAAGGCCTCCGCGCGGCGACCGTCGGATGCAGGCAGCCGGGAGGCCACGTTGGCGATCTCGAACCCGGCGGCGAGCGGAACCAGCAGGCGGGTACCGCCCCGGGGCAGCCAGCCGGCCAGTACCCGCAGATGCCACAGTAGGGTGGCGGACACCGCCCGCTGCGCCTGGCGCAAGTCCGTCGCCATCCGTGTGTACCTTGCATAGGGCGTGGTCGCCAGGCGCTGCAGGGCGTCGTCGAGTGTCGGACCACACGCGATCTCCCGTGCCCCGTCGGTACCCGGATACCGGCCGACGAGGCCCTTTGCACGCACCGCTCCGGCGACCCACCCGGCACTCATGGCTCTTCCCGCTCCCCGTCTGTCAGGCGCAGGGCATCGGTCACAGCGATATCCACGAGACGGGGCATACGCTCCAAGGCCCGCTCGCGGATCGCCGAGGCAGTGCGGTCTCCGGCGGCGCGGAGGGCGGCCGCCTCATGCCGTGCCTCCCGCAGGTGGGGTTCCGCGGCCTCTCGGCGAACCTCGGGAGCGCGCTTCCGCGCGGCCTCCACCATGCCTGCCGCCTCTCGTGCGGCGTTCTGCCGAAGGGCCTCGGCCTCCCGCTCAGCGGCTGCCCGTATCTGCGCCGCCTCCTGCTGAACGCCCGCCAGCCGGGCGAGGGCGGGTTCCAGTTCCGCGGCGCGTTCTGCCGTACGGTCGGCGGGCACACCGGTGGCGGACGCTCCCGGCGTGCCCACCGGACGGAATCGTTCCAGGAAGTCCCGCAGGCTCATCGGCGGCCTCCTGCCGGTCGGCTGCTCTTCCAGTCTCACCGTTGCCGTTCCGGCCCGCATCGGACAGGGCCGTCATGCCGTTCCGCCAGGGCCGTTCGGCTCTTGGCACGGGAAGACGGGGCGGAAGACTGGGACGGTAGGCAACTCGACGGAGTCTGGAGGCCGCCGTGAACGAGCACGAGAACTTCTCCGCGGGGACCGAGGTCCGGCGTGATGTGCCCTCCCGCCCCTCCAGCCCCGGCGAAACAGCACGGCACGACACGTTGCTTCGCTATCTGGGTGCCGTGGCCACGGCCGCGGCCAAGCACGCGGGTACAGAAGCGCAGGCCCAGACGGCTCTGCCGAGCGCCACGGCCCGCCTGGCATCTCCGTCCGCCCCGCTCACGCCGCAGTCCGCATCCGCGTCCGGGCCGGGGCCGTTGCTGGTGCGGGACGTGATGGACATGCCCGCCGCCTCCCTGGGCGAAGACCTGCCCTACCGTGACATCGCCCGCACGCTGGCACGCGAGCACGTGGGCGCGCTCCCGGTCGTGGATGCCGAGGATCATGTGGTCGGCGTCGTCTCGGAGTCCGACCTGCTGGCCAAGGTCGCCTTCGAGGCATCCGGACACCGGCCCGGCCCCATCGGCAGGCTGCGCGAGCGCCGGATCCATGGCAAGGCCCGTGGGGACCTGGCCGCCGACCTGATGACAAGTCCAGCGATCACGGTGCTGCCGGGCGCGACCGTCACCGAGGCGGCATGGCTCGCCGCTCTGTCCCGGCTGAAGCGGATGCCCGTCACCGACCGCGAGGGCCGCCTGGTGGGCGTCGTACGCTGTGATGCGCTGCTGCAGTCGCTCATCAGGGACGACGCCGGTATCCGGACGGAGGTCGAGGCGACGATCGCCGCATGCTGCCCACCGGGTGACCGGGAAAACGTCGATGTGGCCGTGCACGACGGCATTGTGGAGCTGTCCGGCCGGATGCCCTCCGCGACACTGGCCCGGCTGGTGGCGGAGGTCGAGGAGATCTGCGACGTGGTCGAGGTGAAGAACCTGCTCACCGCCGCCTGATCCTTGCCGATCTTGCGGTTGGTCGGACCGTCGCCGGTCAGCGGGGGAATGTCGCGTTCTCGGGCTGAGAGGCCGGCCAGTTCAGGGTGGAGCGACCGTACCGCAGTGGGATCCGCTCGCAGGAAGCGCACGAGGCGGGCGGTCGTCGCCGGGGCGAGCATTGACTGCCCCGAAGCTGCCGGGGACCGCCCGGCCTGTGGAGGGCCCGTCCGGCCACCGCATTGCAGAGGGTCGGTCGGACCCCGAACGGGCCGTGTGGCCCCTGATGAGGCCGGCGCCGAGGCGTCACGCTGGAACCCTCGCACCGGGAGGTGGACACCATGTCCCGCACCGTCACCGTCGGCCTCGACGACTCGCCCGAAGGACGGGCCGCAGCGGAGTGGGCGGCTCGCGAAGCGCTGCTGCGTGGCCTGCCCCTGAAGATCGTGCATGTCCAGGAGCCGACGCCCAAGTACGTGGCCCGCACCCCGTTGCTGGACCTGGACGGGTACCAGCACTGGGCTCAGCAGTTCATACAGGAATCCGCGGAGGGGATCCGGCTGCGCCACCCGCGCATTGAGGTGATCACCGAGCAGCTCACGGGGACCGTGGCCGACGTCCTGTGCGAGGCGGCGGGCTTCGCCGAACTGCTGGTGCTGGGTTCCCGGGCGCTCGGTGGGATGGAGGGGTTCATGGTCGGCTCGGTGAGTCTGGGTGTCGTGGCCCGCGCCGAGCGTCCGGTGGTGCTGGTGCGCGCGGAGGAGCAGGCCGCCGACGAGCACAGGATGGATCCGGCAGGCGTGCCGTCCGCCGCGGCGCCTTTCCGGCCCGTCGTGCTCGGCCTCGACATCGATCGTCCGGACGACACGCTGCTGGAGTTCGCCTTCGACGCAGCCGCTCGTCGGGAAGCTGTTCTACGGGCCGTCCACGCCTGGTCCGAACCGCCCACGTCCTTTCACCGCTTCCCCGGCGACGCCGAACTCTGCGACACGCTCGAACGCGGACAGTCCTCCCTCCTGAGCAAGGTGCTGCGTCCCTGGCGGCAGAAGTTCCCGAACGTCGAGGTGATCGAGGCGAGCCGATGCGGCAGCGCCGCGCAGGTCCTCGTGAACGACTCCCGTGATGCCTCCCTGGTCGTCGTCGGCCGGCGCATCCGCACCGGCGCGTTCGGCGCCCACATCGGCCATGTCACGCACTCCGCCCTGCACCACGTCGCCGCCCCTGTCGCTGTCGTCGCGCACAGCTGAGCCGCCACCCCGAGGACGAGGTCCCACTCCTCGTCCCATCGGGACATGCAACGCCGATCGAGCCGTGCTCGTGCGTGAGCGCTCGCGCCGAAGACCGGAGCCGCGATGGCGAGGGGGCCGAGGGGCCCGGCGAAGGGCTGGATCGCGTACGGAACGGCCCTACGGTCCCTATGGGCTCCGAGCGCAGGAGCCCCGCAGCCGTTGCAAGCGTGGAAGGAGCGGAGTCCGTCACACCTCGTTGTCGTAGCGAAGCCGCCCTGCCACGAGCCGGTGGCCCGTGTACGTCGGCGCACGTCAGCCGGCTGTCTTCGCCGTGCCGCCCGTCTCGGTGAAAAGGACACCGGTGACCAGCTCGGGGCGGATGCGCACCGCCTGGTCCATGGGTTCAACCGGCACCCAAGGCGGCATCAGCCCATGGATACGCTCCAGTTCAACCGGGTCGGTCACCAGCTGGGCGTACCCCGTGACGACGACGCTCCAACCGAGGTGGGTGTCCGGGTCGATGGCATCGGCCTCGTACGCGACGACGACGCCCGTGCTGTCGGCCTGCTGTGCGTGAGACGTCAGCGCGGCACCCTCGGGGGTGCGAATGACGATGTCCCCGTCGTCCATGACGTGGCTGACCGGGCGGACGGTGGGCAGGGCCTGCCGGGTGAAGATGATCCTTCCCAGCGACACGCTGCCCAGCAACCGCAGCGCCTCGGCATGGTCGAGATTGATGCGCCGATGCTCTCGCATCCCACTGGCTGCCACGACGTGCCTCCCTCCGCTGTCAGGCCTGTCCAGGCCGACCTCGTGGAAGAAGTGGAGGGACCCCGGGTCGCCGCCGTGCTCGTCGCGGACGCCGGTGCCGACGTCCGGTCGGGCAGCGCGACCCTCGTTGACGGCGACCCGGACCAGTCGGCCCGCACCCTCCCGGTCGAGCGAGCATCGGGTTCTCCTCGTGCATCCGGTTCACCGCGGCGAGCAACTCCACGTCGCGCGTGTCGGCGTCGTCTCCCATCACCGTGCTTCCGTACATCTGGACGACCTGGCGGTGGGAGTCCCAGGCGAAGCGCTCGCTGCCGGCCGGCTTGGCCAGGCCGAGCACGGAGTCGTCGTTGAGACCGATGTCGAGAACCGTCTCCAGCATGCCGGGCACCGAGAAGCGCGCCCCGGAGCGGACGGACAACAACAGAGAATCGTCCCCCTGCCCAGGCAGCCGCCCGGCACCCGCCTCCAGCGCCGCAAGGTGACGGGACACCTCCGCCGGCATGCCCTCCGGTTCCTCACCGGCGGCCAGGAATGTGCGGCAGGCTTCGGTGGCGACGATGAGCCCCAGCGGTATCGGTAGCCCCACCCGGGCCATCTCCGCCAGGTTCGCGCCCCTGCCGCCGAGCCGGCCGCTCAGGTCACGGCCACTGCCCTGGAAGTCGTACACATAGCGGACCATGACGCCACTCCTCAGCTCTGAACGCTCCGTACCTCCCAGCCTGGAAGGGAGCGGCGCGCCGGGGCAGGTGCCCTCCGTCCCGCGGCGTGGGCCGACCGGCCCTGAGAACCGGCAACGTGGCCCGTCCGAGGACGCAAGACGGCTTCCTGTCATTGGCCTGGCCGCGCTGCACTATTTGACAGGCGATGGCTAATATGAGCAGTGACCGCGTCAGTCCCGACTCGTGTACGAGGGGACCGGAGGAGCGGTGTGACAAGCGCAGAAGAGCCCCGTGTACGACTGCCGCAGCTGAAATTGGATGAGCTGCTGAAGGAGCTGCAGGCCCGGATCGACGCGGCCCGCGGCACCCGGGACCGGATACACAGCCTGCTGGAGGCCGTGCTTTCCGTCGGCCGCGAATTGGACCTCGAACAGGCGCTGCACCACATCGTGGAGGCGGCCGCCGTGCTGGTCGACGCCGAATACGCCGCCCTCGGCGTGATCGGCGCCGACGGCAGGTCCCTGTCGGCCTTCCACACCGTGGGTATGACCGTGGGGCAAATCGCCGAGATCGGTCCCTTCCCGGAGGGCCACGGCATCCTCGGCGAGGTGATCCGGCACCCGGAGCCGCTCCGACTGGAGAAGATCTCCCAACACCCGGCCTCGTACGGCTTCCCGGCCCACCACCCGCCGATGAACAGCTTCCTGGGCGTTCCCATCAGGGTCCGTGGCCAGGTCTTCGGCAACCTGTACCTGACCGAGAAACGCGGCGGGTTGCAGTTCGACGAGGAGGACGAGGCGGTGCTGTCCACGCTGGCCGTGGCGGCCGGCGTGGCGATCGACAACGCCCGCCTGTACGAGGACTCCCGGCTGCGTGAGCGCTGGCTGCTGGCGAACGCCGAGATCACCCACGGCCTGATGTCCGGCAGCGCACGCGCCGAGGCCCTGAAAGTGATCGCAGAACGGGCACGCGAGATCATGGGGGCGGCCCTGGCGGCAGTGGCACTGCCCATGGAGGGCACCAAGTCCCTCACCGTGGAGATTGCCGTGGGCTTGGACTCGGAGGCACACCGGGGGCTGGTGCTGCCCCGATCCGGGACTCTCATGGGCCTTGCCCTCTCCGCAGCCGCGCCGGTCGCCTGCGACGACGTCCAACAGGACGAGCGGATCTCCCCGGAACCTCCGCGCTTCCACGGGCTGGGCCCCGCCGTGGCTGTCCCTATCGGCACCGGGGAAGGCGGCGTGCGCGGCGTGGTGCTGGTGGCCCGCGAGGCCGGCGCGCCGGTGTTCTCGGACAAGGAGACCGACATGCTGCGGGGCTTCGCCGCGCAGGCCGCAATCGCGATGGAACTTGCCGAGCGCCGCAAGGAGGCCGAACAGATCGCGGTGCTCCAGGACCGCGACCGGATCGCCCGGGATCTGCACGACCTCGCCATCCAGCGGCTCTTCGCGACCGGCATGACGCTGCAGGGTGCGGGCCACTTCATTGAGCATCCCGAGGCCGCAGAGCGGGTGCTGCGGGCCGTGGACGACCTGGACGAGACCATAAAGATCATCCGCGCGACGATCTTCGGGCTGCGAGCCCGCGAGGGTGCCGGCGACGCGGGGCTGCGGGCCCGGGTGGTGCGAGTGGTCGGCGAGGAGACCCCGGTGCTGGGATTCGTGCCCAGTGTGCGTATGGAGGGCCTTGTCGACACGGATGTGCCCTACGAGATCGCCGACCACATTGTGGCAGTCCTCTCCGAAGCCCTCACCAACGTCGTCCGCCACGCCCACGCCGACCGGGCCCAGGTCGTCTTGACGACCGACGGCCGCGAGGTTTCCCTCACCGTCTCGGACAACGGTGTGGGCATACCACCCGGCGGCCGGCGCAGCGGACTGTGCAACATGGCCGAGCGAGCAGAACAGCTGGGCGGGCACCTCGACGTGTCCAGCCCCGACGGGGGCGGTGCCACATTGCGCTGGAGGGTGCCTCTGCCCGGCACATAGGAAAAGCGGACACCCGAGTTACACGTCTCCCACAGCGTCTCGGGTGCAACGAGCTGATGGACCGGCTCGGCTTCGGCCCGCAGGTGCCCGCGCGGCGGGTCGCCGAACGCGACGAACAGGCCGTGACCGCGTGGCAGGAGGCGACCTGCCGATCGTGCTGGTGTGGGACCGGTTGGACACCCATGTCTCCCACGTCATGCGCGAGCTGATCGCCGAGCGTTCATGGCTGACGGTGCTTCCTGCTCCCCGACGTACTCACCCGGACCCCGACCCCGCCGAGCGGATACGGACGCACGCCGAACACGGCCTGGTCAACCTCGCCGTTGTCGCCCTCACGGTCACCCGCTGGGACTGGATGACCGGCGCACCGCAAGGCGAATAGCCCCTTTCTGCTGTTTCGCAGGCAGGGGCCGGTTTCGCCGGTCCGGCTCGGTGCCGTCACAACCCGGATCGCCCGAGCGGCGGCGCCGGCGTAGCCCGGCAGTTGGCTTCCGCCGGCCGAGCCTGCCACCAGGACCCGGTCCGGATCCTCGGCTCACTGGCGGAGGCCGAAGACGCCGTTCAGGAGACCTACACCCGCTGGTCCTGGCCGAAGCCCGCCGGCACCTGCTGGGTCGGCGATATCAACCGACACGGGTGATCGGAGGGGAGTGCCACTGTGCGTCGATGACCTCCGGCTTTGGGAGGTACATGCGCAGCGCCACGTACCAGACGCCCTGCCGCGGTGTCGGCAACCAGTTCGGCTCCCGAGCGGGTCCTGGTGAGTCGGGCCGCAGGTAGAGCGTCAAGCCCCCGTCGGCGTCCCTGACCAGTCCCTGGGTGCGGTCTCCGATGGAGTACCGGTCGATCGGATTCGGGATGAGGTTCCGGTCCTCGTCATAGGCGGTCAGTGACCAGAAGGCGCTGACCGGCGGCAGCGTCCCCGCCTCGTAGTGCAGTTCGTAGTCGCCGGCGGCCAGGGTTTCACCGGCGCCGTCGGTGAAGGCCGCCAGGTAGACGGCTTCCTCGGGATCGTTGATCGCGACGCCCACCAGGGACTGCTCCGCGGCCCGTCTGAGGAAGTCGTCCCCGAGGTGCCCGATCTGCGGGGGAGGGTACCGCCAGCCGTTGATCAACTCGCCCCACTGGCCGCTGAGCAGCTGCTGTTCGAGCATGGGTACAGCGGCGGTGGCGGCCCTGATCAGGCCTTCCTTCACCGGCTCCGGTTGTGCCTCGACGTCCAGCCCCGGGCCGATGCCGATCTCCGCGAACTGCCGTAGCAGGACATCGTGGTGTTTCGGCGGAGGGTTCTCGGCCAGCACCGCGTTGAGCGTCTTCCACGGCCCGAGCGGATCCTTGGCGAGGTCGGCCGGTACCGGTACGTCGCGGCGTTCCGGGAGCGTGGCGCTTTCCTTGCCGAACAGGTGGAGCGGCGTCAACCGGTACTGCTGCTGCAGTGCGTGGACGGCCGCGAGGTCGTGTTCGCCCTCGACGAGGGTCCGCCCGACCACCAGGACCCACGGGGTGGGGGCGGTCGCCGTGCGGCGCACCCCCTGCGGGAGGTCGCCGGTCCACCCAGGGCCGATGAGGGCGAAGTCACCGGCCTTCGATCCGGTCGCCCGCATGCCCACGTAGTCGTAGTTGTCAGACGTGAAGGCGACCAGTTCGAAGGTGAAGTAGCGGTTGCCCATGTCCGGGTGCGAGAGAACGAGGGGCTCCTCGCGCAGGTCCACCCACGCCCAGGAGTACAGCGTGTCGTTGTTGGGGGACACGCCCTCCCGATCCGAGGCGTCCCAGAGCCTGCTCGCATGCCAGAAGTGGTTGACGGGCGCGTAGGGCGTCGTTTCCGTCTCGGGCTTCTGGGTCACCCAGCGGTGGCGGAGCACGGCGTTGTAGATGTAGGGGAAGCCGTAGACGAACGCCTGTTCCCCCAGGGTGTACGCATACTCGCGGCGCCAGTCGCCCGGCCGACCGGTCAGCGTCGGCTTCACCGAGTGCCATGCCACAGGCACGGCCCGCGTCATCTTCTTGGCACGGTCGATGGTCTGCCCCGGGTGACGTACGGCAGCCGCGGTGGCCTTTCCGCTGACGGCCGCCGCCTGGCCGATGCCGGTCGCCGCCTCGCCGAGACCGTGCCGCAAGCGTTGCATGGGACGGTGGCCGGTACCTGAGGATGCCATCACCGCACTCCTCTCACATGGCTGGACAGCACGGCTTGTGGCCACCACGCGAACTGAGGAAGGACCTTCGACGACATGTTCCGGCTCTCCCGGTGCACGCCAGTGGGCGGCGTTCTGCGCCATGCTCTATGTGTTACCGGGCGAGTGCTCCAACGTACCTGCTTCTTCGAGTAGATCACCGCGTCCTCACCCCGGCAACCGGGTCCGGTAGGTCATGGCGCCACGATCCCCTGGTCCCCGTTCGAGGGCGGCGAGGAGCGGGATCGATTCGCCGTCGGCCGCACCGCTCGCCGCGGATGCTCTCCATCTCCCGCGCGACCAGCGTCCAGCACCTTCTCGAGCGCCACCGGGCTGCGGCCCCGGGTACGACTGTGAGGATGTCGGGGTGCCGCCTTGGTCGCTGGTGACAATGGCCTGATCGGGAGGGGGCTCGCTGCTGTCTTTCGGTGCGTGTCGGCCCGGGGAACCCGGCGGTGCGCAGTGGCCGGGTTAGTGTCAACCGATATGCGACGAAGCACGGGAGCCTCTGCGGTGTCATCCGCTGAGTCGGCTACCAACTCGACGCCCCTGCGGATCATCCTCGCTCTCGCTCTCGCTTTCACAGTCACCGTCGCCGATCCGCTGGTTTTCGGCCTGAATCTGCCGGAGGTGAGCCGGGCCCTCCATGTGCCACCGCAAGTCGTGGGGTTGCTCGGCGGGGCAGCGACGCTGGTGATGGCCACCTCTGTTCTCGCCGCGGGCAGGCTCGGGGACTCCATCGGACTCAAGCGGCTGCTGATGCTGGGACTGGTCATCGTCACGATCGCCGACCTGCTCTCCGTCTTCTCGCCCGGCTATGGCTTCCTGCTTGCGATGCGCTTTCTGGCAGGGCTGGGGATGACCGCGCTGCTGGCAGTGCCGCTGGCCCTGCTGAAGGTGTCCGTGACGCCAGAGAAGCGGCCGATCGCCATCGGTGGCCTCATGGCCGTCGACGTGATCCTGTGCGGTGTGATCCCCGCGTTCACGGGCTGGGCGGTGGCGGTCGTCGGCTGGCGCTTCCTCTTCCTGATGACCCCGTTGCTGTGCTTGGTGTCGCTGTGGTTGACGTCCCGGTACGTTCCGGAGTCACCCGTCCAGCCGGGCCGTCGCCTCGACGTGGTGGGTGTCACCCTGATCGGAGCGACCCTTCTGGCGCTCGTCCTCGGCCTCGCCGCGGCGCAGAACGGCATTCTCCGGCCCGAGACATGGGCGCCGTTGGTGATCAGCCCGGTTCTCGCCGCGATCTTCGTGCTTCATGCACGTCGCACTCCGGAACCCGCCGTCGACCTGACACTGTTCCGCAGCGCACCGTTCAAGGTGGCCCTGGCGGCGACCCTCACGCTGAATTTCCTGATTGCGGGGCTTGGCATCGTCCTTGGGCAGTTCAGCAGCGTCGTGCTATCGCTCTCGCCCGAGTCCGTCGGTCTGCTGTACCTGCCCGGTACCCTCCTGATTGCCGGTACCGTGATCCTGGCCGGAAGCCTCATCGGCAAGTGCGGTTCGCGCCCGGTGATGATCAATGGCCTGGTGGTGATGGCGGCAAGTGGACTACTGCTGGCGGGTACAGCCGGCCCCGCGATGGCGCTGTGGCTCCTCGTGCCGACCACATGGTTGTGCAACCTGGGGTCGGTGGTCACTTCCGCATCGGTGTCCGAAACGGTCCTTTCCCACGCGCCGCCCGGGCACTCCGGCGCGGTGGCCTCCGTCCAAATGGCCTTCGGGATGACCGGTGCCGCTTTCGGGCCCACCGTGTACGTTCTGCTTCTCAATCTCTTCTTCCGGCGGCAGTGGCTCATGGACGCGAAGTCACGCGGGCTGTCGGTGGCCCGGGCCGGACGGGCCGTGGATGCTGTGCGCAGCGGACTGGCGCAGACTCCGGGCAGCACCGTGTACGACGCCAACCTGCTCCGTCAGGCCTCGGGACTGGACCTCGGGCTGGACTTCGCCGACGGTCTACGGCTCACCATGCTGACCGTCAGCATCCTGCCGGTCATGGTGGCGGTGCTGGCCTTCTTGCTGATGCCTCGCCGAAAGGAGCCCACCGTTTAGGGCGTGCCCAGCGCAGGTGCCGCGCCCGTCGCCGACCGCGCCGCAGCTGTGGCGGCTCCTACCTGTGCACCGGCACCGCCGGGTACGACGGCCCGTCCGGCCTCGACGTCCCGAACGGCACCCCCGCGTTCACCGGTTGAACACCCCTGCGGACCCAGCCGGTCCGGTCGCGTCACGCGGTGCACACGACCGGACCGGCGTGCCGTCACGTGCCGGTGATTTCCCTCAGCTTCCCCTGGCTCTTCAGGTCCCCGACGATGGTGCTCGTGTAGTACTGGGTGCCGAGCCCGGGCTGGTTGAACCAGGGCCTGATGGGGCCGGCCTCGACCGTGAATTCCTCGGTGACCTCGTAGAGGTGGTAGTTGAACGGAGGGTCGGAGGCGTTGTACTCGTCGAGGTTGCTCGGAGGGATCGCGCGCTTGGCGTACGGTGTGCCCTTCGGTGCGAGGAAGTGGCCCGCGTCCCCCCTGCCGAAGAGGTCGATCAACTGCCCCTTCCGCAGGGTCAGTGACCGTTCCACGGGCCGGCCGTTGCGGAGCACGAACCCGTTGTGGTCCGGGAACCACCAGCCGCCGACCTGCGGGTCGTTCTGTGGATTCGTCTGCCAGTAGCACCCGAGGAACCAGTACCGCGAGGTGGGGCCCTCCGGGCGGTAGCCCCGCAACATCCTCCCGATGGGGCCGGTCCGGGGAAGTACTTTGGGGCCGAGACGCCAGTCATTGGCGTGGTAGGCCTCCAGTTGGGGGGACGGCGCCTTGTTCGTCGCGGTGTCCCGATGCTGGGTCGGACAGGTGACGCCGTTTCGGGTCTCGGCCGCCGCGGCCTGGGCGGTGGCGGGCGAGATGCCCACCAGCAGGAGCGAGAGAACGGCGCTCCCTGCGATTCTGCGCGGTACGCGCATTCGATGTCTCCTTGACTGTGGCCCCTTCTGCGGACGCCGTTCAGTGCACCCGCTCATCCCCAGACCCTGCGGAAGCCGTCACGCGTGGTCACTCGGATGGCGGCGCAAGTACGCACGGGCAGCCGACAGCACTGCGGCAAGCGGGACAAGGCCGGGGAGCGGACGTTCTCGACGGTGGACCTCTGTCGTCGGTCACAGGCGCGACAGGAGTCTCGCCGTGCTTCGCTTTCCTGCCGTCGGAGAAGACCGTGAGGTTCCACAAACGTGGCCGTACGGCCGGTGCGGTGCTCCTGGCCCCGAAGGCTAATCGGCTCCGGGGGCAGCATCAGCCGACAACGCGATGCAGATGATCTCTCCCTCAGCCACGCTCCAAGGAGCGATCACACCGCTTCGCCATGCGCTGATGACTCGTCAGCAAAGTCAGCATTGGGTCAGCATTCGACTGGCCAAAGCTGCTCTCATATGACCAGATCTTGGAAACGCGGGCAGCCTCGGAGGCGTCCCGGAGGCAGTGTTCAAGGGTTCGCGCCACCAGCGACCGTCGTTGGAGGATAGGCGAAGAGACGGTCTCGAACGCCTTGGACTGCAAATCAGGGTTTCCCCAGGTCAACGCACCCTTCCGCGCGGTTTCAGCGGTACTTCCGGTAGCCGCGGTGCGCGCAGCGGAGCCCCGTCGTAGCCCTTCACCTCGCCGAACCGAACCCCCTTCGTCCAGTCCTCGCGGGCCTGCTCGATCTCCTCCTGGGTGCGGGCGACGAAGTTCCACCACATGACGAGTTCCTCGGCGAAGGGCTCGCCGCCGAGGAGCATGAGCGCGGCGTCCGACTCGGCGCGCAGCGGGAGTTCGGAGCGGCCGCAGCCGAGGTAGAGCATCGAGCCCGGCAGGACCGGCACGCCGTCCACGTGGACCTCGCCGGACATGGCCAGGACGCCGTACTCGAAGTCGGGTTCCAGCGGCAGCCGGACGTCCGCGCCCCGGGTGAGGGCGAGGTCCGCGCCGACGATGGGGGTGTAGGCGGTGCCGGGGGAGACGGAGCCGTCCAGGCCGCCGAGGAGCACCGTGGCGGTCAGGCCGGGCGCGGTCACCGTGGGCAGCTCGGCGTGGAACTCGAACCCCGGGTCCGTGTGCCGGTGCGCGTCGGGCAGCGCCACCCACAACTGGGCGCCGTGCAGAAGGCGGGCGTGCGGTCGCGGACTCTCCTCGGAGTGACTGATCGCGCGCCCCGCGGTCATCAGGCCCAGCTGCCGGGGCCGGATCGTCTGGAGGCTGCCCGTGGAGTCACGGTGCAGCACCTCGCCCTCGTGCAGCCAGCTGACCGTCTGCAACCCGATGTGCGGATGCGGCGGGACCTGCATGCCGGGCTCGTCGGCGATGTCGTCCGGGCCGTAGTGGTCGACGAAGGCCCACGCGCCGATCATGCGGCGGCCCAGGTTCGGCAGCAGCCGGCGCACCTCGGTGGATTCCCCCAGCGTGACGTGCCGGGGGCTCAGCAGTTCGCGGACGGGTTCGGCGACGACGAATCCACGGCCCCCGCAGACGGTGGGCACGGGCGCGCGGTCAAGGTTGCTCATGCCGCCCAACTTAGCGGTGCGGGCGCTCGACCGGTGGACGAAGCGGACGTTTCCCTCGGCGACGGCGCGGATGCCGTCGCCGGGCCGGGCTCACCCGGACGGCCGTGGGGGCTCCGACGCCGGGGAGGGGACCGCCCGGGGGTTGCGGGCCGAAGCGCTCGGTACCGGCGTGGGGGTGGTGACCGCCGGCCGGGGGGAGTGCGCCGGTTCCGCCGGGCGGGTCCGGGGATCGTGCAGCGTGAGGAGGACGAAGGCGGCCACGGCGGCCAGGGCCAGCAGACCCGCCACGGCCGCGCGCGACGGCAGCGACCGGAGCGACGGCAGCGGCAGGGGCAGCGCGGGCCGGCGCGGCGCGGCGCTCGGCGGGCGCAGGGGCCGCAGATCGGCCGGGCCCACCGCGTTCGCGCGGGCGGCCAGTGCGGCCCGCAGCCGTTCCTCGACGGGGCGCGGCGTGTCCGCCGCAGCGGGATCGTTCATCGCAGGCCCTCCAGACGGCGGCCGAGTGCGTCCAGGGCCCGGCTGGCCGTGGACTTGACGGTGCCCCGTGACAGACCGAGCGTGGCCGCGATCTCGGCCTCGGTCAGATGCGACCAGTAGCGCAGCACCAGGACCTCGCGCTGCCGCCGGGTCAGGGTGCGCAGCGCCGCCAGCACCTCCCGGTGGTCCTCGTGCAGGAGGACGTCCTCCTCGGGTGCGGGCGCGTGCTCCTCCGGGGCCGGGACATGGGCTCGTACGGTCCTGCGCCGGCGCAGCACCGAGCGGGCCGTGTTGACGACGCTGGTGCGCAGATACGCCTCCGGGTCGTCGAGGGCGGCGAGCCGGTGGCCGTGCCGGCGCAGCAGTGCGGTGAAGGCGTCCTGCACGACGTCCTCCGCCGTGGGCAGATCGTCCACCAGCAGCACCGCCAGGCGCACCAGGGACAGCCGGCGGTGGTGGTACAACTCCTCGATGCCGGGCGGGGGTTCGAGGGCGGTGGCCGGGTCGAGGGGGCGCCCCGGCGCGGCCGGTGCGCCGGCCGGGTCCGTGCCGGTGCCCAACCGGGCGCGGACGAGGATCCGGGCGCATCTGCGCCAGAACGCGGGGGAGTGCGCCGTGCCGGCCCGTTGCCAGGGCAGGGCCGCAGGCGGTGTCGCTGTCGTCATGGATCTCCTGGGGCCGGGTGCGGGGAGCCGGTCGTACGACGGCTCCCCGCACCCGCCTCACCTCAGTGCTGCGGCGGAACCGGGGCCGGGGTCACCGGACCGTGGGGCGGAACGGGCCTCGGCGTGGCCCGCCCGTCGTGCGTGGAGGGCACCGGGGAGGGCGTCGCCGGCACCGGTGCGGGTGTCGCGGGCACCGGGCGCGGGGTCCCGGCGGGCGTGGACGGCACCGGCACCGGGGACGCCACGGACGGCACGGGGCTGGGGGCCTTCCCGTGGGCCGGGGTCGACGGCACGGGGACCGGGGTGTTGGCGTGCCCGGGGACGGACGGCACCGGCGAGGGGGTCGCCGCTCGGGCCGGGGTCGGGCTCGCCGTGCCGTCGGACCGGCCGGCGGAGTGGTGGCCGGGCTGGGCCGCCTGCGCGGCGACGGTGCCGGTGACGGCGAGGGCCGCGCCCAGCGCGGAGACCCCCAGGACGGTGCGCAGCTTGCGGGCGCGGCTCGGACGGGGGACACGGTGTGCGGACATGGGTTCCTTCGTGGTTCGGCTCGGACAACTGGTCGAAGTGGAGGCCTCCACCCCGACAGACGTCCGACCCCGGTCGAGGTTGCGGGTGCCGGCCGACGAATTTTCCGTGGCCCCCCGGCCACCGCCGGGAGCGCGCTCGGCCGCGTCAGTACACCCCCGCCCCCTCCTCCGCGGCGGCCACCGCCTGCGCGTGCCCGAACAGTCCGGGCAGTCCACCGGTGTGCACGAACACCGTCTTCTCACCGGGTCGTACGGAACCGTCGCGCACCGCCGCGCGCAGTCCGGCCAGTGCCCGGCCCGTGTAGGTCGGGTCCAGGACGATCCCTTCGGTGCGGGCGGCCAGTCGCAGCGCCTCCGTCACCGGGCCGGTCAGCGCCGCGTAACCGGCGCCCACCTGGTCCCGGCGCACCCGCAGCTTCCGTGCCGTGACCTCCTGTGCGGTCAGCGGCGCCGCGAACTCCGCCACCGCGGCGGCCGGATCGGCCAGCGCGCCGACGTCCACGCCGAGCACCGCATCGGTGCCGAGGGCGGCGACCAGTCCCGCCATGGTGCCGCCCGAGCCCAGCGCGACCACCGCCGTGCGCACGTCCGGCACCTGCGCGCGCAGCTCCTCACCGCAGCGGACGTAGCCGCGGGCGCCCAGCGTCCCCGACCCGCCGAACGGGATCAGCGCCGGCCGGGCCCCGTCCGCCCGCAGCCGGTCGCACACCTCGGCCGCGGCCGCGTCCAGACCGGCCTGGTCCACCTCGCCCGCCCAGACGAGCCTGGCCCCGAACAGCCCGTCCAGGGCCAGGTTCCCGGACCGGGAGGCACCGGCACCGCCGCGCAGCACCAGGACGACGTCCAGCCCGACCCTGGCGCCCGCGGCCGCGGTCAGCCGGGCGTGGTTGCTCTGCGCGGCGCCCGTCGTCACCAGCGTGTCCGCGCCCTCGGCGAGCGCCGCGCCCACCGTCCACTCCAGCTTGCGGATCTTGTTGCCGCCCCCGCCGAGACCGGTCAGGTCGTCCCGCTTGACCCACAGGTCCTCCGGGCCGAGCCCCAGCGCCGCGGCCAGCCGGGGCGCCGGTTCGACGGGAGTGGGGAAGGTGCCGAGCGGCACGGGCGGGTGCGTCATGGGCGGACATCCTCGTGGGAGAAGGGCACGGGCCCCCGTACGGAGACAGCGGTACGGCGATCAGTCGATCACAGTCACCCGCGGTTGTCCCCCACCGCCCCCTCACACCGGCAACAGCCGCCCCACCAGCTCCCCCAACTGCCGTGCGGTACGGCACTCGTGCATCGCCACCAGCTCCGCGTACGCGGGCGCCGCCGAGTCCCCGGTGCCCCACTGGCCGGCCGGCTCGGGATTGAGCCAGTGGACGCGCCGGGCCCTGCGGGCGATCCCGGCGAGCGCGGGCAGGTTCGGGTCGCTCATGTTGGTGCGGGCGTCGCCGAGCACGAACACCGTGGTGCGCGGGCCGACCGCGGCGCCGTACCGCTCCGCGAACTCGCCCAGCGCCGTGCCGTAGTCGCTGCTGTCGTGGAAGCCGGTGAGCGTGGCCTCGGCACGGATGCGGGCGCCGAGGCCCCCGGGGTCGGCGCGGCCGTGGTCGAGCAGGCCGGTCACCTCGTCCAGCCGGTTGACGAAGGCGAACACCCGGACCTTGGCGAACTGGTCGTGCAGCGCCTGCACCAGCAGCATGGTGAAGTTCGAGAAGCCCGACACCGAGCCGGACACGTCGCAGAGCAGCACCAGTTCGGGGCGGACCGGGCGGCGCCGGCGCAGCACCGGCCGCATCGGGACGCCGCCGGTGGACAGCGAGGAGCGCAGGGTGCGGCGCAGATCGACGGTGCCGCGCGCGGCCCGGCGGCGGCGCGCCGTGAGCCGGGTGGCCAGCTTGCGCGCCAGCGGCTGGACCGTCCTGCGCAGCTCGGCCAGTTGGTCGCGGTCGGCGATCAGGAAGTCCACCCGGTCGGCCGTCGGGCGCACCGCCCGGCGCGCGATCTCGTCCCGCCCGCGCCGCTCGGCGACCCGGCGCCGCGCCTCCGCCCCGACCAGCCGCCGGAACTCCTCGATACGGCGCCGGATCTCGTCGTCCAGCAGCCGGTCGGTGAAGCCCGCCCCCGCGCCCTCGCCCGCCCGCACCTCGGCCCGCACCCGGGCCAGCAGCGTCTGCGGGCGCAGCCGTTCCAGGGTCTGGTACGCGGACCAGCCGTCCGATTCGGGTGAACTCCCGTATCCGCCGAGGCTTTCGACCGCCTCCTGGGCCAATTGGGCCAGCAGCGTCCGGTCGTCGGCCGCGAGGGCCTCGGCCAGTCGGTCGCGCAGGGTCTCGCGGCTCGCCGGCCGGCCGCCCGGAGCGCCCACGCCACGCGGGAAGTAGAGGTCGAAGACGGGGTCGAACACCGCGCGCTGGGCCGTGCCGTGCAGCAGCGTCGCGGCCAGTCCCTCGCGCAGCAGCTCCCGGTTCGCGAAGCCCAGTTCCCGCGCCGCGCGGGCCGCGTCCACGCTCTCCCCGGTGCCGATCCGCAGCCCGTGCGCGCGCAGCGCCCCGACCAGGGCGGTGATCCGGTCGGCGGCATCCGTCACAGCGTGTCCAGGTCGAGCTTGGCGGCGGCCTTCTGGATGTCGTCCTGGTGCTTGAGGATCACCCCGAGGCTGTCCCGTACGACCTGCTCGTCCAGGGTGTCCGCGCCCAGGGCCAGCAGGGTGCGCGCCCAGTCGACGGTCTCGGCGACGGACGGCGCCTTGCGCAGGTCCATCGCGCGCAGCGCCCCGACCACCCGCACCAGCGACTCCGTCAGCGCCTCGGACAGGCCCGGCACCTTCAGCCGGACGATCCGCCGCTCCAGCTCCGGCTCGGGGAAGCCGATGTGCAGGAACAGACAGCGGCGGCGCAGCGCCTCGGACAGCTCCCGGCCCGCGTTGGAGGTGAGCACGACGAAGGGGCGCCGGGTCGCGGTGACCGTGCCCAGCTCCGGCACCGTGATCTGGAAGTCGCTGAGCACCTCCAGGAGCAGGCCCTCCATCTCGACGTCGGCCTTGTCGGTCTCGTCGATCAGCAGCACCGTCGGCTCGTCGCCGCGGATGGCGGTCAGCAGCGGCCGGGGGAGCAGGAACTCCTCGCTGAAGATGTCGGTGCGGGTCTCGTCCCAGCTCTCGTCCCGGCCCGCGCTGATGCGCAGCAGCTGCTTGGCGTGGTTCCACTCGTACAGCGCCCGGGACTCGTCGACACCCTCGTAGCACTGGAGCCGGACCAGCCGGGCCGAGGCCACCTGGGCGACCGCCTTGGCCAGCTCGGTCTTGCCCACTCCGGCGGGCCCCTCCACCAGCAGCGGCTTGCCCAGCCGGGCCGCGAGGAACACGGTGGTGGCGACGGCGGGCGAGGCGAGGTAGCCGGTCTCGGCGAGACGGGCGGAGACATCGTCGACGGATGTGAACAACGGGGCCTCCGCGGGTCGGGTGAGCAGCGTTCGGACTCTGTCAGGAGCGGTTCTATCTAAGCGCTTGTTCAGCATCTCTGTCATCCGCCTTCCGCTCGATATACCGATCGGTTTCCGGCGCGGTAACCTCGTCCCATGGCCACCACCGACAAGGCATCCCCGCGTGACCGGCTGCTCGACGCGGCCGCCCGGCTCTGCTACCGGGACGGCGTCTCCATCGGCGTCGAGGCGCTGTGCCGGGAGGCCGGGGTCTCCAAACGGTCGATGTACCAGCTCTTCGGCAGCAAGGACGAGATGCTGGCCGCGAGCCTGGAGCGCCGCGTCCCCGGCTACGACGCCCGGCTCACGCACCCCGACCCGCAGGCGCCGCCGCGCGAGCGCATCCTGTACGTCTTCGAGCGGTTGGAGCGGGACTCCCTGGACGCCGACTTCCAGGGCTGCCCCTTCCTTGCCGCGCTGGTCGAGCTGAAGGACCCCGGCCACCCGGCGAGCGAGGTCGCCCGCGAGGCCAAGGAGCGTCTGGCGCACGCGTTCCGGACCGAGGCCGAGCGGGGCGGCGCCCGCGACCCGGAACTGCTCGCCCGTCAGCTGATGCTGGTCTTCGACGGCGCCGGCGCGCGGGCCGGCGCCCGGGTGGAGCGGCTGGCCGACGGCCTCGCCACGGCCACCGCCGCCACCCTCTGCGACGCGGCCGGCCTGGTGCGGTAGCCACCGCGCATCGGCTCGGCCCGGCCTCCGGCGGAAATCCGGAGGGCCTCGGCGCGCCCGCTGGGTAGAGTCGCGCCGTGCCCGAACTGAAGCGGTTGCATGCCGACCACGCCCCGGCGGTCCTGGCCTTCGAGCTGGCGAACCGCGCCTACTTCGCCGCCTCCGTCTCGGACCGGGGCGACGAGTACTTCGAGCGGTTCGCCGACCGGCACAGCGCCCTGCTGGCCGAGCAGGAGGCGGGCATCTGCGCCTTCTACGTGCTGGTCGCCGAGGACGGCTCCGTGCTGGGCCGGTTCAACCTGTACGACATCGAGGACGGCACCGCCGACCTCGGCTACCGGGTCGCACAGCACGTCGCCGGCCGCGGCGTGGCGACCGCCACCGTCCGGGAGCTGTGCCGGCTGGCGGCGGAGCGGCACGGGCTGCGCACCCTGCGGGCGGCCGCCTCCCACACCAACGTCGCGTCCCGGAAAGTGCTGGTCAAGGCCGGGTTCGTGCCGGTCGGACCGGCAGACCCCGCCGACCTCGGCGGGAAGCCGGGCACCTGGTACCAGTGCGACCTGGAACACCGGCCGTAGACCGCGATCCTCCCGGTGCCCGGCCGGGCGAGGCGTGCGCCCGGCTGAGGCGCCCGCGCCGCCGTCCCCCGTGCGGCCCTCCCTCGTACGGCCCTCCACCACGCGCCGGCCGGCGCCCCCGCCCGGTGCAATGGAGCCGTGACCGCCGCCCCGGACGACTGCCTCGCGCGCAACGAGTGGATCTGCGGCGCCTATCTGAGCAGCCGCCGCCGGATCCTGCTCGACGCGGTCGTCCAGCACCTCCAGCTGACCTCGCTGTCGATTCTGATCGGCCTCGCCATCGCGGTGCCGCTCGCGGTCCTCGCCCGCCGCTGGGGCTGGGCCGCGGCCCCCGTCCTCGCCCTGACCACGGTCCTCTACACCATCCCCTCCCTGGCGATGTTCTCCCTGCTGCTGCCCCTGTACGGCCTCTCGGCCACCCTCGTCGTCGCCGGACTGGTCCTGTACTCGCTCACCCTGCTGGTGCGCAATCTCCTCGCGGGCCTGCGCGCGGTCCCGGAGGAGACCCGGCAGGCGGCGCGCGGCCTCGGCTACGGCCCGCTGCGGCTGCTGCTCACCGTGGAACTCCCGCTCGCCCTGCCCGCCGCCATGGCCGGGCTGCGCATCGCCACCGTCTCGGCGGTCTCCCTGGTCACGGTCGGCGCGATCGTCGGCTACGGGGGCCTCGGGAACCTCATCTACGCCGGCATGAACACCTACTTCAAGGCCCAGGTGCTCACCGCGTCCGTGCTGTGCGTGCTGATCGCCGTCGCCGCCGACCTGCTCCTGCTGGGCGTGCAGTGGCTGATCACCCCCTGGACCCGGGCGGCCCGCCCATGACCGCCGCCCGGCCGGAAGGCCCCCCATGAGCACGCTCACCGCCACCTGGAACTGGCTCGCCGACCCCGCGCACTGGTCCGGCGACGACGGGGTGTGGCACCGGCTGCTCCAGCACCTCGCCCTCACCGGCGTCTGCCTCCTCCTCAGCTGTCTGATCGCCCTGCCCGTCGCCCTGGTCCTCGGCCACCTCGGCCGGGGCGGGGCGCTCGCCGTGAACATCTCCAACGTCGGCCGGGCCGTCCCCACCTTCGCCGTGCTGGTCCTGCTGCTGCTCACCCCGGTCGGCGACTGGGGCCAAGGGCCCACCGTGGTGGCACTGGTGCTGTTCGCCGTGCCACCGCTGCTCACCAACGCCTACGTCGGGATGCGCGAGGTCGACCGGGGAGTCGTCCAGGCGGCCCGGGGCATGGGGATGACCGGCCGGCAAGTGATGTTTCACGTGGAACTGCCCCTTTCCCTCCCCATGATCCTGAACGGGATCCGGATCGCCGCCGTACAGCTCGTCGCCACCGCTACCATCGCGGCGCTCGCGGGGGGCGGCGGGCTCGGCCGGATCATCACGGCGGGCTTCAACCTCGCCAGCACCCCCCAGGTGGTCGCCGGCGCCCTGATCGTCGCGGTGTTCGCGCTGCTCGTGGAGGGCCTCTTCGAGATCGCCGAACGGCTGGGGCCGGCGTGGTCGCGGGCCGGGCGATGAGCCCGCGGCACCATGGGGGAGTGGACCGCGGCGGACGGACGAGAAGGCGGCGGGCGACGGGCGCCCGCCGCGCCCTCCCGGCCGCCCTGCTGCTCGCCCTCACCGCCTGCACCACCGGGCCCTCCCTGGAGAACCGCGGCCAGGTCACCGCCCCGCCCGGCGACAGCCACCACCTGACCATCGGCTCGGCCGGCTTCACCGAGAGCGACCTGCTCGCCCAGATGTACGCTCAGCTGCTGAACCAGGCCGGCTACCGCACCTCGATCCTCACCGTCAACAACCGGGAGCTGTACGAACCGGCCCTGGAGTCCGGCCGGATCGACGTCGTGCCCGAGTACGCGGCCACCTTCGCCGACTGGCTGAACGCGAAGACCCACGGCCCCCGCGCCCGACCGGTGGGCTCACCCGACCTCGCCGTCACGATGAGGGCCCTGCGCGCGCTCGCCACGCCCCGCGGGCTCACCGTGCTCCCACCGGGACGGGCCCTCGCCCAGAACGCGTTCGCGGTACGCGCCGACTACGCCCGCCGGCACCACCTCAAGACCCTCGGCGACCTCGGCGCGGCACGGCTGCCGGTACGCATCGCGGCAGGCGACGAATGCGTGCAACGGCCCTACTGCGCGCCGGGATTGCGCAAGGTGTACGGCATCGACGTCACCGGCGTCGACCCCAAGGGCGTAGGCACCACCCAGGCCAAGCGGGCCGTGCAGGACGGCCACGACCAACTGGTGCTGACCACCACCACGGACGCCACCCTCGACCGGTTCGGCCTGGTCCTGCTCACCGACGACCGGCGGCTGCAGAACGCCGACTACGTGGTCCCGGTCGTCAACCGCGCCCGCGCGGGCGCCGCCGGGGTCACCCGGACCCTCGGCCGGCTCAACACCGTCCTCACCACGCGCGACCTGGCCGGACTGGACGAACAGGTGGACAGCTGGCGGCGGCTGCCCGCCGACGTGGCCCGCACCTACCTCAAGGACAAGGGCCTGCTGAAGTAGGCCGCCTCAGGCGTCCGACACCGAGTCGAAGGGCACCTGCCCGCGCGCCACGCCCCGCGCGTCCGCGTCCACCGAGCGGCGCAGCGCCTCGTGCAGCTTCGCCGGGGTGAGCACCCCGAGGAAACGCGCCCCGTCCAGCACCGCGACCCACCCGGCGTCGTACTGGAGCATCACCCCGAACGCCTGCTTCAGCGGCGCCCCCACCGGCACCCAGGCGGTCATCCGATGGGCCAGCTCCCCGACCGTGCCGCCCGCCGCCAGGTCCTCGGCACCCACCCAGCCGTGCAGATCGCCGTGCGCGTCCAGGACGACCGCCCAGCGTGCGCCCTGCTCCCGCAGCCGCTGCCGCGCCGTCCCGGCGGGCTCGTCCGGGCGGGCCACGGGTGGCTGCCGGAGGTCGTCCGGCTCGATCGCGGTCACCGACAGCCGCTTCAGCCCCCGGTCCGCGCCCACGAACCCGGCGACATACGGTGTCGCGGGCGACCCCAGCACCGCCCCCGGCGTGTCGAACTGCTCGATCCGGCCCTGCCCGTACACGGCGATGCGGTCGCCCAGCCGGACGGCCTCCTCGATGTCGTGCGTGACCAGCAGTACCGTCTTGCGCACGGCTGCCTGCATCCGCAGGAACTCGTCCTGCAGCTGCTCGCGCACCACCGGGTCGACCGCGCCGAACGGCTCGTCCATCAGCAGCACCGGCGGATCCGCCGCCAGCGCCCGCGCCACCCCGACCCGCTGCCGCTGCCCGCCGGACAGCTGCTCCGGATAGCGCGGCCCGTACGTCTTCGGGTCCAGGCCCACCAGATCCAGCAGCTCGGCGGCGCGGGCCCGGGCCTTCGCCCGTTTCCAGCCGAGCAGCACGGGCACGCTCGCGGTGTTGTCCAGCACGGTGCGGTGCGGGAACAGGCCCACCTGCTGGATGACGTAGCCGATACGGCGGCGCAGCCGCACCGGGTCGACCCCGGCGATGTCCTCGCCGCCGACCCGGATCCGCCCGGAGGTCGGCTCGATGAGCCGGTTCACCATCATCATGGTGGTGGTCTTGCCGCAGCCCGAGGGCCCGACCAGCGTCACCAGTTCGCCCTCGGCCACCTCGAAGGAGAGGTCGTCCACGGCCGTCGTACCGTCCGGATACCGTTTCGTGACGTGCTCGAACCGGATCATGTCCTCACGCTAACGGCGCCGCCCCCGCATCGCGCGACGACGGCGCGCGTCGTCCGCCCTCGGGCCGGCATGTCACGGTAGGGGACTCGCCGACCAGCCGCGGTGCGCGGGACTCACTGTCCGACGGAGCCGGACCGCGCCCGCTGCTCGCCGGCGTGCAGGGTGCCGAGGAGGGTCAGGGCCTGGGCGGAGGGGCTGCCCGGCTCGGCGTGGTAGATCACGAGTTGCTGGCCCGGCGCGTCGCGGACGTCGAAGGACTGGTAGGTGAGGGAGAGAGGCCCGACGTCCGGGTGGAGGAGTTGCTTGGCGTCCTGGGTTTTGCCGCGCACGGTGTGCTGCGCCCACAACCGCCGGAATTCCGCACTGTGCTCGGTCAGGTCGGCCACGAGGTGACGCAGACGCGGGTTTTCGGGGTCGAAGCCGCTCGCCTGGCGCAGGTTGGCGACGGCGGCTTGGGCGGCCCGGTCCCAGTCCCGGTAGAACTGCCGTCCGGCCGGGTCGAGGAAGGTCATGCGGGCCAGGTTGTCCGCGGGGGTGAAGGGGGCGTAGAGGGCGTCGGCCAGGGCGTTCGCGGCCAGGATGTCGAGGGTGCGGTTCATGACGAACGCCGGGGTGTGCGGGTAGCCGTCCATCAGCTGACGCAGCGCGGGACCGACGTGCTCGGTGGTGTGGAGGGAGCGTCGGCCGTCCGGTGACACTCCGGCCAGGCGGTGCAGATGGTCGCGGGCGTCCGTGTCGAGCAGGAGCGCGCGGCTGAGCGCGTCCAGCACCTGTGCCGAGGGGTGGCGCTCGCGCCCCTGCTCCAGCCGGGTGTAGTAGTCGGCGTTGACGCCGGCCAGGACGGCGACCTCCTCACGGCGCAGTCCGGCGACTCTGCGCACACCGTGACTCGCCATGTTGACGTCCTGTGGCCGCAGGCGGGCGCGGCGTGCGCGCAGGAACTCCCCGAGGTGGTTGTCGTCCATGGCCTCCAGGCTAGGGCCTCTCGTTCGGATCTGTGGGTGGTGGCCGCCCGCGCATCCCGGGTGTGCCGCACCCAGGCACAGAGCACCCTGGCACACCCTTGCTGACCTGCGCAGACTCGGTCGGGCATGACACCTGCGGCCCACCGAGGAAGGGAATCTCGATGACAGGCGATGCGCGGAGCGACCGCGATCCGGAGAACGCCGACGTGGTCGGCATGTGGGTGACCGCGGACGGTCACATCCGTCAGGAGCTGCGGCCGGACGGGCGCTACGACGAGGCCCGGGGAGACCGGCGCAGCGCGTACACGGGCCGGTACACGGTCAGCGGCAGCCACCTCGACTACGTCGACGACACCGGATTCACCGCCACCGGGGACATCCGGGACGGCGTGCTCCATCACGAACACCTCGTGCTCTACCGCGAGGACCGGACGGAGCGGGCCTCGTGAGGGAGCGCGGCGGCGTCGTCCTCTCCCACGCCCGCGGTGCGGGCCCTGTCCCGCACAACCATCCCCGGAAGAAGGCGGAGCGATGAAGCAGACCGGCGAACACACCATCGGCGCGGGCCGGACCGGGTCCGCCCCGGAAGTTTCCCCGTCACCCGGCACCACGGCCCTGCTGGTCCTGTGCGCGGCTCATTTCATGGACGCGATCGACCTGTCCGACGTCGGCGTGGCCCTGCCGGCCATCCAGCGTGACCTCGGCATGTCATCGGGGTCTCTGCAATGGGTCGTATCCGCCTATGCCCTCGGCTACGGAGGGTTTCTGCTCCTGGGCGGCCGGGTCGCCGATCTGTTCGGCCGGCGACGCGCCTTCCTGACCGCCGTCGCCGTCTTCGGCGTGGTGAGCGTACTGGGAGCGCTCGCTCCGACCGGTGGCCTGCTGATCGCGGCACGGCTGGCGAAGGGCGTCGCGGCGGGCTTCCTGGCCCCGGCGGCCCTCTCCTTGATCACCACCAACTGGCCGGAAGGCACGCGGCGCGGACGCGCTCTCGGCTGGTACGCGACCGCCGGCGCCTGCGGCTTCATCGGAGGGCTCGTGCTCGGTGGCGTGCTGACCGAAGTGTCGTGGCGGCTGGTCTTCGCGCTCCCGGTGCCCATCGCCGCGGCCGCACTGCTCGCGGGACCGCGCCTGCTGCCGGCGGACCCCCGTGACAGCGCACGCGAGAGGATCGACGTTCCGGGTGCGCTGACGGCCACCGGAGCACTGGTGCTCCTGGTCTACGCCCTCACCCAGGCTCCCTCGCACGGCTGGCTGTCGGCCCGCACCCTTGTCCTCTTCGCCGCCGCGGCCGGCCTGCTCGGCCTGTTCCTGCGCGTCGAGTCCCGCGCGCGCAGGCCCTTGGTCCCGCTGGCCTTCCTTGCCCGGCGCGCAACCGTCGGCACCAACCTGACGATCTTCGCCATGTGGGGCGCCTACACGTCCTTCGCGTTCCTCGCCACGCTCTACCTGCAGAACGTGCTGGACTGGACGCCGCTGCAGACGGCCGGCGCCTTCGTCCCGCTCGGCCTCGCCAACGGCGCACTGGCGCCGTTCGCGGGACGGCTCGCGGCCCGGTTCGGCGTGCACAGGACGATCGCCGCCGGGATGCTGCTGCTCGCGCTGTCCTACGCCTTGTTCCTCCGGATCGGACCGGACAGTTCCTTCCTCACCGTGGTCCTGCCCGTCATGGTCGTCAACGGCATCGGCACCGCGGCGACATTTCCGGCCCTGAACATGAGCGCGGTGGCCGGGGTGCCCGACCGGGACCAGGGGCTCGCGGGAGCCCTGCTCAACACCTTCATGCAGATCGGCGGTGCCGTCATCCTCGCCCTCGTCACCGCGGTCGACGAAGCCGGACAGCGGACGGACCAGGGCGACCCCCTGGCGGGCTACGGCCCGGGCACCGCCGTCATCGTCGCCGTGGTGCTCGCCGGCCTGGGCGGCACCCTTCTCCTCCGGGACCGGTCCGCCGGCCTGGACCACTGACGACGTAATCCCCCCTCGCCAACAAGCCGTCCGTCACCACACCCGACCACCCGACCACCACCCCATCAGGGAGGACCCCGCATGACATCCACGACCCCGTCCACCGAAACCGCCGAGTTCACCGGAAAGACGGCCATCGTCACCGGCGCCGCGCGGGGCATCGGCAAGGAGACCGTGGCCCTCCTCCACGCCCGCGGCGCACATGTCGTCGCCCTCGACATACGACCCGAACTGGACTCGCTGGCAACGGAGTTCCCCGGCGTCGTGACGGTGACCGGCGATGTCACCGCGGAAGTGACCGCCGCCCGCGCGGTAGAGGCCGCCGTCGACGCCTTCGGCGGGCTGGACATCCTCGTCAACAACGCCGGACGCACCCTGAACAAACCCGTCACCCAGACCACCGCGCAGGACTGGGACAGCGTGATGGACGTCAACGCCCGCGGCGCCTTCTTCTTCGCCCGCGAAGCCTTCCGGTCCATGGCGGAGCGCGGTGGCGGCGCCATCGTCAGCACCGGTTCCTACGCGTCCACCGTCGGGCTGCCCGAAGGGGTCGCCTACAGCGCGTCGAAGGGCGCGCTGGCCCAGCTCACCAAGGTGCTGGCACTGGAAGGCGGGCCCCTCGGCATCCGTGCGAACCTCGTCGCCGCGGGCGTCGTCGAAACCGATCTCCTCGACACCTTCCGCCCCGACAGCCGCGCCTACCTCGCGTCCTTCGCGGACGCCCAGCCCCTGGGCAGGGTGGCGCAGCCCCGTGAGATCGCGGAGGTCCTGTGCTTCCTGGTCTCACCGCGGTCCGCTTTCGTCACGGGCGCGGTACTCGCCGCGGACGGCGGCTTCACCGCGGCCTGATCCGCCGCCCGCAGGCCGGCCGAGCCGATCTGACCCGGGAGAAAGGCTCTAGCCCACCAGGATCACTTCCAGCGCGCGCGGTCCGTGCACGCCCTCCACCCGGTCCAGTTCGATGTCGCTGGTGGCCGACGGCCCGGAGATCCAGGTCAACGGGCGGGTGGGGTCGAGCCGTTCGAGGGCCTGCGGGACGGACCCCACGATCTGCTCCGGCACCCGCACCACGCAGATGTGGTGGTCGGGGATGAGCGAGATACGGCGCCGGCCCTGGTCGGCGGAGCCGTCGAGGACGATGGTGCCGGTCTCGGCGACGGCCACGGCACAGCCCGTCACCACGCTGTCGACCCGGTCGAGGCGGTCCGGGGTGTCCGTCGCGCGGTCCTCGACCCGCCGCGCCTTCGTCGCGGACAGCCACGTCGGGGGCAGCCCGTCGGGCACCAGCACCTCCCGGGTGCCGTGCGCGTCGAGCAGCCGCATGATCAGGTTCGGCAGTTCCTCGCGGCCGGTGCGGTGCACGACCGCCCGGTAGTCCGCCAGGTTCTCCGCCAGCAGCTCCACCGTCTCCTCGGTGGTCCGCTCCCCGTGCTCGCGCAGATACTCCCGGGGCACGGCCCGCTCGTACGGCGGGTCGTCCGCGGGCACGTCGGCGAGCGCGCGCCGCACCCGGCCCAGGATCCGTTCCCTGCTGTTCACTTGGCGTCCTCTCCACCGCGCGTACGCTGCCACCAGTCCCGGAACGGCTCCGCCGGCACCACCGGCAGATCCCGGCTGCCGGTCCACGCCCGGCCGGGGCCCGGCAGGGTACGGGGGTGCAGCCGGCGGCTGCGGGAGGCGAGCCGCTGCCCGGCGCGCAGCGCGCCCGGGTGCGTGAACGCCCAGCCCGCCGCCCGCATCGCCGCCCGCTCGGCCGCGTGCCCCTTCGCCGGGCGCAGCACCACCTTGTTGCCCCGCCGTACCGCCGGCCCGCCCTGCACGACCCGCTCCCGCAGGTGCACCAGCACCTCGGGGATGTCGATGGCGACCGGGCACACCTCGTAGCAGGCCCCGCACAGGCTGGACGCGTACGGCAGCGAGGCGTCGATCTCGCTCGCGGTGCCCCGCATCTGGGGGGTGAGGATGGCGCCGATGGGGCCGGGGTAGACGGAGCCGTAGGCATGCCCGCCCGCCCGCTCGTAGACCGGGCAGACGTTGAGACAGGCCGAGCAGCGGATGCAGCGCAGGGCCTGCCGGCCCACCTGGTCCGCCAGCGTGTCCGTGCGGCCGTTGTCGAGCAGCACCAGATGGAAGGTCCGCGGGCCGTCCCCGTCGGTGGTGCCGGTCCAGGTGCTGGTGTACGGGTTCATCCGCTCGGCGGTGGAGGAGCGGGGGAGGGTCTGCAGGAAGACCTCCAGGTCGCGCCAGGTGGGCACGATCTTCTCGATGCCGACCACCGAGATCAGCGTCTCCGGCAGGGTCAGGCACATCCGTGCGTTGCCCTCGGACTCGACCACGACCAGGGTGCCGGTCTCGGCGACCATGAAATTGGCGCCGGAGACGCCGACCTTGGCCCGCAGGAACTTCTCCCGCAGGTGGACCCGGGCGGCCTCGGCGAGGTCGGCGGGCCGGTCGGTCAGCCCCTCGGGGGCCGGGCGGCCCCAGGAGCCCATCTCGTGCGTGAAGATGTCACGGATCTCGCCGCGGTTGCGGTGGATGGCGGGGACGAGGATGTGCGAGGGGCGGTCGTGGCCCAACTGCACGATCAGCTCGGCGAGATCGGTCTCGTACGCGCGGATGCCCTCGGCCTCCAGCGCCTCGTTGAGGCCGATCTCCTGGGTCGCCATCGACTTGACCTTGACGACCTCCGACTCGCCGGTCTCCTTGACCAGCCGGGCCACGATCCGGTTGGCCTCCTCGGCGTCGGCGGCCCAGTGGACCGTACCGCCCGCCGCGGTCACCGAGGCCTCCAGCTGCTCCAGGTACCGGTCGAGATGGCGCAGGGTGTGGTCCTTGATCCGGCGGCCCGCCTCGCGCAGCTGGGCCCAGTCGGCCAACTCGGCCACCGCGCCGGCCCGTTTGGCGCGGATGGTGTGGGTCGCGTGGCGCAGATTGCCGCGCAGCGTACGGTTGCCGACGGCGTCGCGCGCCGCCTCGGGAAACGCCGGCATGCCGACGTAGGTGCCGCTCACCGTGCCGGGTCCTCCTCCGTGCTCGCCAGGATCTCCGCGATGTGGACGGGCCGCAGGCCCGCCCCGAGACGGCTCAAGGTGCCGCCGATGTGCATCAGACAGGAGTTGTCGGCCGCGCACAGCACCTCGGCGCCGGTCGACTCGGCGTTGCGCACCTTGTCCGTGCCCATCGCCGCCGACACCGCGGCGTTCTTCACCGCGAACGTCCCGCCGAACCCGCAGCACTCCTCCGCGCCCGGCAACTCCACCAGTTCCAGCCCCCTGACCGCCTCCAGCAGCCGGCGCGGCCGGTCGCCCAGGCCCAGGGCGCGCAGCCCGTGGCAGGTCGGGTGGTAGGTGACCCGGTGCGGGTACCAGGCGCCCACATCGGTCACGCCCACCACGTCCACCAGGAACTCCGTCAGCTCGTACGTCTTCGGCACCACCGGCGCCAGGGTCCGCGCCAGCGAGTCCCCGCGCCCCTCGGCCCGCGCCCGCTCACCCATCCGGGGATACAGCTCGCGCACCATCGCCCCGCAGGACCCGGAGGGCGTCACGACCGCGTCGTACCCCTCGAACACCTCGGCGAAGCGGCGCGCCAGCGGCTCCGCCTCGTGCCGGTACCCGGTGTTGTAGTGCGCCTGCCCGCAGCACGTCTGCCCCAGCGGGAACTCGACGTCGACGCCCAGCCTCCGCAACAGCCTCACCACGGCCCGTCCGGTGTCCGGATAGAGCGTGTCGTTGACACACGTCAGGAACAGGGCGACACGCATCGCGGCTCCTCGGAGTCGACCACGGGACGAATCGCAGCCTAATCGCCCCGTCGCGGCTGCCGGAGACCGGGAGGCGCGGCGTGGCGCGGGCGCGGGCTTCGACTCGGTGGCCCCCAGCGGCCCGGCCGGGGCGGCGTCCGACCGCCGGCCGGTGGCGGCGAGGATCACCCTGGCGCCCTGCCCTCCCGACCCCGTGTGCTGAACTGGACCCCCTGCGCCCCACCCCTTCCGGGAGACCCGTTGAGCACCAGCTACCGCCAGCCCGGCGTCGTACTGACCGATCGCCGGTTCACCGTGCCGCTTGATCACGCCGATCCGGGCGGCGAGAGCATCGAGTTGTACGCGCGGGAGGTGGTCGCCGGGGAGAAGGCGGGGGAGGAGCTGCCCTGGTTGCTGTACCTCCAGGGCGGCCCGGGATTCGGGGCGAATCGTTTCGTCGGACGGCAGGCGTGGCTCGACCGGGCGTTGCGGGAGTACCGGGTGCTGCTGCTCGACCAGCGCGGCACCGGCAGCTCCACGCCCGCCAACCGGCAGACGCTGCCGCTGCGCGGCGGGCCCGCCGCGCAGGCCGACTACCTCGCCCGCTTCCGCGCGGACTCCATCGTCCGCGACTGCGAGCACATCCGCGCCGAGGTCACCGGCGGCGCCCCCTGGACCGTGCTCGGCCAGAGCTTCGGCGGCTTCTGCACGGTGTCGTACCTCTCCCTCGCCCCGGAGGGCCTCGCCACCGCACTGATCACCGGGGGGCTGCCCTCCCTCGACGCGCACGCCGAGGACGTCTACCGCGCCGCCTACCCGCGCATCGAGCGCAAGGTCGCCGCGCACTACGCCCGCTACCCGCAGGACGTCGAGCGGGCCCGGCGGATCGCCGACCACCTGCTCACCCGCGACGTGGTCCTGCCGAACGGCTACCGCTTCACCGTCGAGGCGTTCCAGTCCCTCGGCCTGATGCTCGGCACGAGTGACGGCAGCCACCGCCTCCACCACCTCCTCGCCGACGCGTTCGTCCGCACCCCGGCCGGACCCGAACTGTCGGACGCCTTCCAGGAGCAGGCGCAGGCCCTGCTGTCGTACGCCGCGCACCCGCTGTACGCCGTCGTCCACGAGTCGATCTACGGCCAGGACACGCGCCCCACCGCCTGGGCCGCCGAGCGCGTCCGCGCCGAGTTCCCGCAGTTCGACGCGGCGAAGGCGCTCGCGGGCGACGCCCCGGTGCTGTTCACCGGCGAGACCGTGCACCCCTGGATGTTCGAGAACGACCCGGCGCTGCGCCCGCTGCGCGAGACGGCCGAACTGCTCGCCGCCCGCACCGACTGGACCCCGCTGTACGACCGCGACCGTCTCGCCCGCAACGAGGTCCCGGTCGCCGCGGCCGTCTACCACGACGACATGTACGTCGACGCCGGCCACTCCCTTCAGACCGCGCGTGCCATCCGCGGTCTGCGGCCCTGGGTGACGAACGAGTACGAGCACGACGGGCTGCGCACGGGCGCGCCCCGGGTGCTGGACCGGCTGCTGGCGGTCGTCCGGGACGAGGTGTGACACACGGGTCCGGGCACCCGCGCCGGGCGCCCGGACCCCTGGTGCCTCATGCGGCGAGCGCGTGACCCGGGTGCAGTACGACCTTGGTGTAGCCCTCGATCCGCTTGTCGAACTTCTCGTACGCC
This sequence comes from Streptomyces sp. SCPE 10, assembly GCF_051980735.1. Taxonomy (NCBI): domain Bacteria; kingdom Bacillati; phylum Actinomycetota; class Actinomycetes; order Kitasatosporales; family Streptomycetaceae; genus Streptomyces; species Streptomyces sp. SCPE 10. The sequence goes on from NZ_CP197069.1 coordinate 7,351,847, forward strand.
TGCGGCGCGTCCTCCAGCGGCAGCTCATGGGAGACCACGAAGCTGGGCTTGGCCCGCCCGGCGATGATCAGATCGCGCAGCTGGCGGTTGTACCGCTTGACGTTGCACTGGCCCGTGCCCACCTTCTGGCCCTTCTCGAACATCTTGCCGATGGAGACCAGGAGTTGGCCGTGCTTCGCGTGCTCGTCGGGCCCGCCCGGATCGGACGGCACATACAGGCCCGGCACACCGAGCCTGCCGGTCGGCCGTACCGTCTCCACCAGCGAGTTGAGGACGACGGCCGGTTCCTCGTGGCCGACGTCGTCGTGTGCCTGGGCCTGGTAGCCGACGGCGTCCACGCCCTTGTCCGTGCCCTCGCCGTTCGTCTGGGCCCGGATCTGCTCGGCCGGATCGCCCTTGGTGAAGTCGATGGGGACCGCCCCGATCTCCTCGGCCTTGGCCAGCCGCTCGGGCACCCGGTCCACCACGAACACCTTGGACGCGCCGCGCAGCAGCGCCGAGTAGGCGGCCATCAGACCCACCGGACCGGCGCCGTAGACGGCCACACTCTCACCGGGGGACACCTGGGCCAGCTCACAACCGTGGTAGCCGGTCGGGAAGATGTCGGCGAGCAGCACGAAGTCGGTCTCGAACTGTTCGCCCGGCGGCAGCTTCAGACAGTTGAAGTCGGCGAAGGGCACCCGCAGATGCTCGGCCTGCCCGCCCTTGTACGGGCCCATGGCCACGTATCCGTAGGCACCGCCCGCGAAGCCGGGGTTCACCGTCAGGCAGAAACCGGTCTCACCGGCCAGGCAGTTCTTGCAGAAACCGCAGGCCACGTTGAACGGCATCACAACCCGGTCACCCACCGACAGGGAGCTGACACCGCTGCCGATCTCCTCGATCACACCGAGGTTCTCGTGCCCGAAGACGATGCCCGGCTCGGCCGCCGTGCGGCCCTCGTACATATGGAGGTCGGAGCCGCAGATCGCGGTCGACGTGACGCGCACGAGAACGTCGTTGGGGTGCTGGATCCGAGGGTCATCGACGTCCCTCACCGCCACGCTGAACGGCTTTTCGTAGACGACGGCTTTCACCTTGGTCACCTCCGCGTAGAACGCTGGACGGCGGCGGCGAGCAAGAGCCAGGGCCGGGGGAGCACACGTCGACCGGGCCCTCGGTACGTGCCGGAACCCCCACGCCGCGCGCTTCACCGCCGGTACTTCCAGGTAACTCCTCCGGGGCAGGGGCCGCAACCCCGGTGGGCGCGGGGCGTTCCGGCAGGTCGGCGCCAGTAGGCTGTGCTCATGTCAGATGAGACGGCCGGGCTCGCGGAGCTGCGCGGCGACTGCGGGAACTGCTTCGGGCTGTGCTGCGTCGCCCTCCCCTTCGCGGCCTCCGCGGACTTCGCGCTCGACAAGCCCGCGGGGCGGCCCTGCCCCAACCTCGGCACCGACCACCGCTGCGGCATCCACGCCCGGCTGCGCGACAAGGGATTCACCGGCTGCACCGTCTACGACTGCTTCGGCGCGGGACAGAAGGTCTCGGGGCACACCTTCGGCGGGCAGGACTGGCGGGGCGCTCCACAGGAGCGGGCCCGTCTGATGTTCGACGTGTTTCCCGTCGTACGGCAGCTCCACGAGCTGCTGTGGTACCTGACCGAAGCGCTGGGGCTGGCCGCCGCCCGCCCCGTCCACCCCGAGCTGCGGCGGGCCCTGCGGGAGACCGAGCGGCTCACCCGGCAGCCGGCCGAGGAACTGGCCGGGCTGGATGTCGCCGCGCACCGCCAACGGGTCAACGTGCTGCTGCTGCGCACCAGCGAGCTGGTCCGGGCCCCGGACCGCAAGGGCCGCAAGGTGAAGGACCGGCGGGGCGCGGACCTGATCGGGGCCCGGCTGCGGGGCGCCGACCTGCGCGGGGCGAGCCTGCGCGGCGCGTACCTCATCGCGGCCGACCTCACCGGGGCCGATCTGCGCGACGCGGACATGATCGGTGCCGACCTCCGTGACGCCGACCTCGGCGACGCGGACCTCACCGGCGCCTTCTTCCTCACCCAGCCCCAGCTGAACGCGGCCCGCGGCAACCGGGCCACGAGGCTCCCCGCGTCGGTGCGGCGCCCGGCGCACTGGGAAACGGCGGACTGACCGCTCCCACCGGGCGGCGGGTCGCCGGATCCCGACGGCCCGGCCCGCCCGCGGCACCGCGTCGTTCGCGCGCTACGCCGGGGCGCCGGGGGCGGACCGGCTGCCCGCCGTGTGCAGCGGGCAGCCCTCGGCGGGTGCCGTGTCCTCCTCGCCGGTCCACGGCGCCGCCTCCTCCGGGACCGGCGGGGCCGCCCCCGCCGGCCGCCTGCGCTCCAGGTGCAGCCGGAACCCCTGCGGCATCAGGGTCAGCCGCTCGGTGATCGTCAGCCGGTAGCCGGGGTCCGGCCGCAGCTCGTAGCGGCGGAGCAGCAGGGCCAGGACGAGGGTGGCCTCGTGCAGGGCGAACTGGCGGCCGATGCAGGCCCGTACGCCCGTGCCGAAGGGCTTGAAGGTGTGCGGCGGGCGGGTGCGGACCGCCCGGGGCTCGAAGCGGTCCGGGTCGAAACGCTCGGCGTCCTCGCCCCACACCCCGGGGTCCCGGTGCAGCAGGGGCGTGAGGACCAGCGCCCACGCACCCCGGCGCATCGGATGGTCCCCGGCGAGCACCGTGTCCCGCAGCGCCTCGCGGCCGTAGCCGGGCGCGGTCGGCCACAGCCGCAGGGACTCGTCCAGCACCCGGCGCACATAGCGCAGCTTGGCCACCTGCTCGTAGCCGGGCCGCGCGGTGCCGCCCCAGACGCGGTCCACCTCGGCCCGCGCCTTCGCGGCGATCTCCGGGTGCCGGGCGAGGTAGTACAGGGCGAAGGAGAGCGCGCCGGACGTGGTCTCGTGGCCCGCCACGAGGAACGTGATCACCTGCCTGCGGACGTTCTGCGGGGACAGCTTCTCGCCGGTCTCCGGGTGCGCCGTGGCCAGCATCCGGTCCAGCAGGTCCCCCTCCCCGCCGCCCGACCGGCGCCGCTGCTCGACCAGCGCGTCGACCGTGCGGTTCAGGAGGGCCATGTCGGCCGCGTTGCGCCGGGCGGCGCCGCGCAGCACCAGCGGGGCCAACGGGGAGGGCACGCTGTTGAGGCGCTGCGCGTAGGAGAGCGTGCCGACCATGGCCGTGACGAAGGGGTGCGGCCGGTCCCGTTCGAAGGAGCCGAAGTCGTGCCCGAACCCGGTCCGGGCGATCGTCTCCAGGGTCAGCTTGGTCATGTCCCCGGGCACGTCCACCGTGCGGCCGGCGGCCAGTTCCCGGTCCCAGTGGTCGGTCAGCCGCCCGGCGACCGTCAGCATCATCCCGTGGTAGCCCGCCATGGCCTCCCGGCTGAACCCGGGCACCAGCACATCGTGGGCCAGCTGCCAGTTGGGCTCGTGGTTGTACGCGGTGAACAGCCCGTCCCCGGCGACCGGCCGGAGGTTGGCCACACCGAGGCCGACGTGCTTGGCGAACCGGGACTCGTCGGCGAGGTCGGCGGTCTGCTCCGCCCCCCACACGAGGACGAACTCCTTGCCGAAGATCCGCCGCCGGAAGACCGGCCCCAGCTCGCGCCCGAGGCGCATCGAGTCCTGCACGGGCCGGTCGCGGTCGACGCCCAGCACATCGCCGAGCAGCGGCAGCCGGTGGCGGGGGTGCGGGATGCGGTGCAGCTCGGGCCAGCCCAGCTCGGCGCTGCGGAACCCCTTCGGCAGCGCGGGCTCGGCCGGACCCGCGCCCGGTGCGGCCCCGCTCGGACCTGATCCCTCCGCCGTACCCGCCATGACGCCGAACTCCCTTGCCCGGGCGGACCGTCGAGCCGCCGATCCGCGCTTGTTATACGTGGATTCAATAACGGCTTCCAGTGTGGTCCGCTTGTTGAACCGACGTCAAGTAAAGTGACGGCATGCCCGCGAACCAGGGGGAACGCGCCCGGCGCCGACTCAGCACCGGGGAACGCCGTGAGCAGCTGCTGTCGGTCGGCGCGCGACTGTTCTCGGAGAGTCCGTACGACGACGTGTGGATCGAGCGGGTCGCCGATCTCGCCGGGGTCTCCCGGGGGCTGCTGTACCACTACTTCCCGACCAAGCGGGACTTCTTCGCCGCCGTCGTGGAGCGCGAGAGCGAGCGGATGCTGCGCATGACGGCGGCCGAGCCCGGCGTGCCGGTGCGCGAGCAGCTGACCGCCGGGCTCGACACCTACCTCGGCTACGTCCAGGCCCACGCCCACGGCTTCCGCGCCTTCCACCGCGCCGACGCCGCCGGCGACCAGGCCGTGCGCCGGGTCTACCGGCGGGCCCTGGCCGCCCAGGAGAAGCAGATCCTGGCCGCCCTCGCGGCCGACCCCGAGTTCGGGCCCGCCTGCGAGCGCGGTCCGCAGCTACGGCTGGCCGTGCGCGGCTGGCTCGCCTTCACCACCGCCGTGTGCCTGGAGTGGCTGCGCGACGGCGAGTCGAGCCGGGAGCAGGTGCGCGATCTGTGCGCACGGGCGCTGCTGGGCGCCATCGCCTGAAGAACCCGTCCCGCCGACCCTTTCCCCGGCCGGGGCCTGGTTGGCGTGCGTCCCGATCTCCGATAAGTTAGGTAAGCCTTACCTAATGAGGAGGTCTCGGGATGGATGACACGCAGGCGTGGACGGCCGCCCCCGGCGCGGCGGAACGAGCGCGGTCGGTGCTCGTCGCCGCATGGTCGTGCGCGGTGACCGCGGGCGGCACGCGGGAGGAGTACGTCGGCGCGCACACCATGGCCGACGACGGCGCGGTCCTGCTCGCGCTGCCCGACGACAGCGCCCTCCTCACGGCGGCGCGGCAGGGCGCCCGCGCGGTGCTGGAGTTCGCCGACGTGGCGCCCGTACCCGTGCGCGACCGCATCCGCGCCCGCCTCTGGCTGGCCGGCCGCCTCGCCCCGGCCCCCGGCGGCGGCGCCCTGCGCTGCCACCCCGACCGCGTGGTGCTGCGGCGGGCCGGCGGCGCCGTACTCCTCGAACCGGACGAGTTCACCGCCGCCCGCCCCGACCCGCTGGCCACCGCCGAGGCCCGGCTGCTCACCCATCTCGCCGACGCCCACCCGGACGCCGTGCAGCGGCTCACCCGGCTGGTACGGCCCGAAAGCCTGCACGCCGCCACCCGCGTACTGCCCCTCGCCGTCGACCGGCACGGGCTGACCCTGCGCATCGAACGCACCCGCGCCCACGGCGACGTACGCCTGTCCTTCCACCGCCCCGCCGACGACCTCGCCCAGCTCACCGAGCGGGTGCACGCCCTGCTGGCGCAGGCGGCCACCGCGGGCTGCCCCCGGGCGCTACAGCGGCAGCGCGCAGACGGCGACGGGTGACGCGAACGGCTCGCCGGCGAGCCGCAGTTCCCCGCGGTCGGTGTCGACGTGGAAGACGGTGACCGTGCCCGAGCGCTGGTTCGCCGCGAACAGCAGCCGGCCGTCCGGCGAGAACGCGATCTGCCGCGGGAAGTCCCCGCCGACCGGCACCGTGCCCAGCAGCCGCAGCCGGGCCCCGTCGGCCTCCACCGCGTACCTCGCCAGGCTGTTGTGGCCGCGGTTGGCCAGGAAGGCGTACCGGCCGTCGCCCGTGACCAGGATCTGCGCCGGGTAGTTGGTGACGTCCCCCGAGGAGCCCGTGGACTGCGGGGCGCCGATCGTCAGCCGGCCGGAGGGCGGGTCGTAGGCGCAGACCGCGATCGTGTCGTCGACCTCGTTGGCCAGGTAGGCGTGCCGCCCGCCGGGGTGGAAGGTCAGGTGCCGCGGCCCCGCGCCCGGCCGGGTGTGCGCCTGGCCGGTCTCGCTGAGCGTGCCCTTCGCCGGGTCCAGACGGTACGTGTAGACGGTGTCCGTGCCGAGGTCCACCGCGAGCAGGTGCCGGCCGTCCGGAGCGGTCGTGAACTGGTGGGCGTGCGGCCCCTCCTGGCCCGGACCGGGCGCCGGGGAGCTGTGCGTGACCAGGTCGGTGCGCTCGCCCAGGGCGCCCGAGGCGGCGATCGGATGCACGGCGACACTGCCGGACCCGTAGTTCGCGCTGAGCAGCCAGCGCCCGCAGGGGTGCACCGACAGATGACAGGGCCCGGCGCCCCCGGTGCTCCGGGTGCCGAGGACCCGCCGGTCCGCCAGCCGTACGGCCGTCACCCCGCCGTCCTGCCGCTCGTCCACCGCGTACAGCGTGCACCCGTCCGGGTGCACGGCGAGGTACGACGGGTCGGGGACCCCGGTGAGCGTGCCGGACCCCGTGATCGCACCCGACTGCGGGTCGTAGGAGGCGAGCCCGATGCCGGTGCCGCCGCCCGGGGTGGAGGTATAGGTGCCCACGTACAGCGGGCGCGGCCCCGCGGAGCGGTCGCCGGGCGGCCGCCGCGGGTCCGCGGTCCGCGCGGCGGTCGGGGGAGGGGCGGCCGGCGACGGCACCGCGACCACGGCCGCCGCACCCGCGCCCACCCCGATGAACCGGCGTCTGCTCCAGCCGCCGCTCGCCGCTGCCTCCGTGTCCATCCCACACCTCAGGTCGTCGGTCGCCCGGTCGTGAGGGCCACCTTGGCCCGAGCCGGGCGCGCGGGGCAAGGACGGCGACGCGGGACACGGCGGCCGGGCGGCCTCACCGGGTACGGTCGCCGAACCCCGCCCGGTCGCTCCACAGCTTCTCCTGGATGCCGAGCCGCTCACGCATCCGCGTCATCCGGGGCAGCTTGGCACGCTGCTCGGCGGAGACCCGGTCCAGCTCCTCCAGCAGACGGCGGGTGCGGTGCTCGGTGTTCAGCTCGTCGATGATCCGGGTCGTCTCGGTCAGTACGGCGCCCAGCAGCTGCCAGTTCGCCCAGTCCCTGCTGACCTCCTCGCGCAGCAGCTCGGCCAGCCGGTCGCGGGTGCCGGCCGCGGTGTGCAGCTCGGCCGTCAGCCGCGCCTCCGCCGACTCGGCGTCCGCACTCAGATGGGCGGTCACCAGCACCGCGAAACTGACCACCGCGTCGCCGATCTCCGACAGCAGCTCCTCCACCACCGCTCCGACCCGGGGCGGGAACAGATCCTCGGAGCCGCGGGCCTTCGCCAGGTCCGTGAAGGAACGGGCCAGCACCCGCAGCACCACCGTGCAGATCTCCAGCGTGTCCAGGCCGGTACGGAGCACCACCCGGTGCAGCAGGCCCTCCTTGACCCGCGGATTGAGCCGCAGACTGTCCTCGGCCTGCCGCAGCGAGGCGTCGACCTCGGCGATGTACTGGTCCAGCCGGCGTGCCTCGTGCAGCCGTTCGGCCGCCCGCTGCCAGGGGATGTGGCCGGCGGCCTCCTCACCCATCCGCAGCATCAACTGCCGCACCCGGCGCGCCAGGTCCGCGATCGACCGGCCCGCCGCGTCCACCCACACCGGTGGCGGCAGCAGCAGATTGCAGGCGGTGCCCACGACCGCGCCGATCAGCGTCTCCACGATCCGTGCCCAGGCGGTGAACCCGACCGTGGTCACGCCGAGCACCAGCATCGCGCTGATCGCCACCTCGGCGACGTACTCGTCCACCCGCACCAGATGGCCCACCGCCAGTGCGGCCACGATCAGCAGCGCCAGGCTCCACCAGGTCAGGCCCACCAGCACGCTGAAGGCGATGGCGACCAGCACACCGGCCACCACCGCGTTCACCCGCCGGATGCCGTTGGTCAGCGTGGCGTAGAAGGTCACCTGGACCACGAGCAGCGCGGTCAGGGGCGAGGTCAGCGGGGCCGGCTCGGGACTCAGCCGGAGCGCGATGACATAGGCGACCGTCGCCGCCGCGGCCGACCGCAGCGTCTGGACGACCACCGGCTCCCGACGGCGCATCACCAGGCGCCGCAGTCCCTCGATCCCCTTGCGTACGTCGTACATTCCTTCGCCTGTTCCCGTTCCCCGGCCGCGTCGAACGTGGCCGTTCGAGGAGGGCGGGCGCGGGGCGGAGACGCTTGGGCCATCCGGCCGAGCGTTGGTACCTAGGTCGTGTCCGTAAAGTCAGGGCAGCCAGAGCAGGAGGCAGGCGATGGTGACCATGGCCTGGTAGTGGCGGGCGCGTTTGTCGTAGCGGGTGGCCAGGGCCTTGTGGTGTTTGAGCTTGTTGAAGCAGCGCTCGACGACGTTGCGGCGCCGGTAGGCGGCCCGGTCGAGTCGGCAGAGGCTCTCGCCGCGGCGGAGGCGGCCGTTGATCTGGTCGATCCGTTCGGGGATCACGGCCTTGATGCCTCGGCGGCGGAGGTAGGAGCGGATCTTCGCGGACGAGTAGCCCTTGTCGGCGGCGACCCGCTCGGGTCGGGTCCTGGGCCGGCCGGGACCGCACCGCTGGACGCGGATGCGGGCCATGACCTGCTCGAACTGGGTGCAGTCGTTGACGTTCCCGGCCGTGATCGTGAAGGCGAGGGGCCGGCCCTGGCCGTCGCAGGCGAGGTGGATCTTCGTGGTCAGCCCGCCGCGGGACCGGCCGATCGCCTCGCCCGGCCAGGGCCCCCTTTTCGGGCCCCGGCCGCGTGCTGGTGGGCCCGCACGGTGGTGGAGTCGACGCACGCGATGGTCCAGTCGACCGTGCCGACGGCATCCGAGTGCTGCTGGACGTGGGCCAGGAGCCGGTCCCAGGTTCCGTCGGCCGACCAGCGGCGGAAGCGCTCGTAGACCGTCTTCCACGGCCCGTACCGCTCGGGCAGGTCCCGCCAGGCCGCACCCGTGGACAGCTTCCACAGAATCCCGTTCACCACCTGACGGCGGTCCCGCACCGGCCTGCCCATCCGCGACGGAGCCAGCAACGGCTCGATCACCGCCCACGACTCATCAGTCAGCTCATGACGACGCACCACGAACCAACCAACGAGCAACCGACTTTGCGGACACGGCCTAGGGCCTCTCGTTGGATCAAGCCGGGCTCGCGGGGCCCGGCACGCGCATCTGCCGCGTTGTCGTCAGTCGCCGACTCCCCCACGCTCGGCTTCACTCGCGCGGGGGCACCCCCATCGCGTCGACTCCCTCCTCCGCCTTGCATCTGCACGCACCGGGCCCCGCTCCCTGATCCGGCCTGATCCAAACGAAAGACCCTAGGCGTAGAGCTTGTCGACGAAGGCGGCCAGGTTGCCGGCCGTGCGTGCGATCTGCTCCTCCAGCGTCAGGCTCTCCTCGAACCGCGTACCGGACTCGGGGACCTTCTTGCCGCGGACGTACAGGGAACACGCCAGATCCGTACACATGTACAGGCCCACCGAGTTGCCCTCGCGGCCCGCCGTGCCCGCCTTGCGCGCGGTCATCAGCGACACGCCGCCGCCGGGGTGCGTGGTCAGGCACACCGAGCACATGCTGCGGTGCAGGAAGCCGCGCTGGGACGCCGGGAAGCGCAACGCGATGCCCACGAGCCGGTCCGCCCGCTCGGTCACCAGATAACTGCGGTCGGGTGCGCCCGGATCCCGCCAGCCGAGGAAGTCCAGATCGTCCCACGGCCGTTCGTCGAGGTCCCGGGGTATCGCCAGCCGCTTGGCCTCCCCCTTGGAGCAGTTCACGAAAGAGCCGCGGATGTCCTGCTCGGTGAGCGATCGCATGGGAAATTCCTTCGTCGTACGTGCACGGAACCCGCAAGATGGGTCCCTGAGCAGCGTAGATACCCCAGGGGAGGGTGAGCCAATGGATTTCCCGGGCTTTCCGGACGGCCTGCCGTCACGCGCCCACCGGGCCCTGCGGCACGTGGGCGCCCGCGCGTCCGGGCCCGCGCTCGCCCCCGGCCCGCACATCACCCTCAACTTCCATCCGGACCGGCTGTCGGGCGGGCTCCCCGTCCTCGACTCCCTCGCCCGGGACGGCGCCTACCACTCCCAGTTCGTCACCGGCACGAGCAACGGCGGGCTCACCGCACACCCGGGCGGCGACCGCTGGCGCTGGGAGAGCCGGATCTTCGGCGGCGCGTACGACGACGCCGAGCCGGGGGAGCGGCCGGTGTACGGCGCGCTGGACTTCCGCCGCCAACCGGCGGGCGCCGCGCCGCGGTTCGGCTCCTCGTTCCTGCGGCTGGCCGCACCGGTCGTGCACCGGGCCACCTTCTGCTACCCGGACAGCGCGGCCGAGCCCACCGACTTCGGGGTGGCGGGCGCGATGCCGCTGATCGCGCTCGCCGAGGCGGACGAGCGGGACGCGCTCGACGACTACATCGAGTGCCATGTGCACGGGGGCGTGCTGCTCACCCGGGACGTGCGGGCGCTGGTGCTGGACCCGAGCTACCGGGGCACGCCCGTGGCGGCGGCGGCCCGGCGGCTGCCGTTCCCGCTGGAGTGGCACCCCGGCTACCGGCTCACCGTCGAGCGGCTGCACCGCCACGCCGACTACCGGGGCGCCGAGTACTCGCGGCTGGGCGCCCGGATCGCGGAGCGGGGCGTCCTCACCCCGCGGATCATCGGCGACGCGGCCCGCACCGGCCGCTACGACCCGCAGGACCTGAAGAAGGTCTGGCACGTCCTGGCCCGCTTCGGCGCGGTCCGGGAGCCGTCCGGGGTCGGGAACTGACGGCCGACGGCCGCTCGGCGCCGCCCGCCGGCGGCCGGGGCGGCGCGCCGGCCGACCCCCCCTGACTCCACGCCGACGGGGGCCGGCTCGTGCGTCAGGGTGCCTCGGGTGGCCACACTCCCGGGCTCAGCACCCCCGACGCGTAGGCGCGGGCCACCAGTTCGGTGCGGTTGGCGGCGCCCCAGCGGGCGGAGAGACGGCGGAGATGGTAGTTGACGCCGTCGGTGGTGAGACCGAGTTCGCGGGCGGCGCGGGCGGTGGTGGCGCCCGAGGCCAGCAGGGCCAGCACCCGGCCCTCGACAGGGGTGACCGGCGCCGGGGCGGGGCCCGGCGGGGCGGCGGGGCGCTCGTCCTCGACCCGCAGCATCACCAGCAGCGCGGGCGTCTCCTCCACGCTGTCGCTCACCGGGTCCGCGGTCAGCTCCCCGTACCGCTCGCCGCCGTCCGGCGCCCGCCAGCACACCGAGACCCGGTAGCGCGAGCGGCGCCGCAGCCGCAACGCCTCGACGATCCGCTCCACCTGCGTGGCCCGCTGCGGGCGGAACAGCTCCAGCACGTCCCGGCCGCGCAGCCGCCCCGGCGTCGTACCGCACTCCGCGGCCATCGCGGGATTGGCCAGTACGACACGGCCGTACGCGTCGCACACCGCGACCGGCACCACCACCCGGTCGAACAGGGTCAGGGCGCGGTTGCGCCAGACCACGGCGTCGCCCGCCTCCACCCGTACCTCCCGACGTGCCGCAGTGTCCGCCTCATCCAAGACGAAGGCCCAGGCCGGCGCCAAATCGGCGGGGCACCGGCCGCGGCCGGGCGCAAGCCCCGCGGGCCGGTTTCCACTGCACGATCGTGTAGTGGTGTGGTCCCGGGCAGGGGAGCGGGGCGAGCAGGCTGGAGCGCGAGACACCCGCGCACCGTGAAAAGGGAGTTGCCGCGCCATGCCCCCCACCGCACCGCATCCCGCCCCCTCCGGCGTCCCCGTCGTGGATCTCGGCACCACCGGTGTCGGACGCACCCCCATCCAGCACACCATGGGCCTGATGCGCACCCACGGCCCGGTGCTGGTGCGCCGGCTGCACGGCCGGGAGACCCTGTTCGTCGCGGACGCGGACCTGGTCGCCGACCTCGCCGACGAGGACCGCTTCGCCAAGCACATCGGACCCGCGCTGGAGAACGTGCGCGCCTTCACCGCCGACGGCCTGTTCACCGCGTACAACGACGAACCCAACTGGGCCAAGGCGCACGACATCCTGATGCCCGCCTTCGCGCTCGGCTCCATGCGCACCTACCACCCGGTGATGCTGCGGGTGGCCCGCCGGCTCATCGACTCCTGGGACCGCGCGGCCCACGCCGGGCGCCCGGTCGACGTGGCCGACGACATGACCCGGATGACCCTCGACACCATCGGACTCGCCGGGTTCGGCTACGACTTCGGCTCCTTCGGGCGCGAACGGCCCCACCCCTTCGTGGAGTCCATGGTCCGCTGCCTGGAGTGGAGCATGACCCGCGTGGCCGCGCCCGCGGGCGGCGACCACGCAGCGGCCGACGCGGCCTTCCGCCGGGACGCGGACTTCCTCGCCGGAGTGGTGGACGACGTCGTCGCCGCCCGCACCGGCACCGACCAGAGCGGCGCCGAGGACCTGCTCGGGCTGATGCTCAGCGCGCCGCACCCGGCGGACGGCACCACCCTGGACCATGCCAACATCCGCAACCAGGTGATCACCTTCCTGATCGCCGGGCACGAGACCACCTCGGGCGCGATGTCCTTCGCCCTGTACTACCTGGCCAAGCACCCCGCCGTGCTCCGGCTGGTGCAGCGGGAGGCCGACGCGCTGTGGGGCGACGCGGCCGACCCCGAGCCGACGTACGAGGACGTCGGACGGCTCACCTACACCCGTCAGGTGCTCAACGAGGCGCTGCGGCTGTGGCCGACGGCCGCCGCGTTCAGCCGGCACGCCCGCGAGGACACCCTGCTCGGCGGCCGGATCCCGCTCGCCGCCGGACAGCCCGTCACCGTGCTCACGCCGATGCTGCACCGCCAGCCCGTCTGGGGCGACAACCCGGAGCTGTTCGACCCCGAGCGGTTCACCGCCGAGGCGGAGGAGGCCCGCCCGGTGCACGCCTTCAAGCCCTTCGGCACCGGCGAACGCGCCTGCATCGGACGGCAGTTCGCGCTGCACGAGGCGACCATGCTGCTCGCCCTGCTGGTGCACCGCTACCGGCTGCACGACCACGCCGGCTACCGGCTCGACGTGAAGGAGACCCTCACCCTCAAGCCCGAGGGCTTCACCCTCACCCTCACCCCGCGCACCCCCGCCGACCGGGCCCACGCCCCGCTTCCCGGCGCACCCGCGCGGGGCGAGTCGACGCCGGCCCCGGACGCCCTCCCGTCCCGGGTCCGCCCCGGCACCGGCGTGCTCTTCCTGCACGGCAGCAACTACGGCACCTGCCGCGCCTTCGCCGGACAACTCGCCGACGAGGCGGCCGCGCTGGGCTGCGCCACCGAGGTGGCCGCGCTCGACGCCTACGCGGACGGGCTGCCCACGGACCGGCCCGTCGTCATCACCGCCGCCTCCTACAACGGCCGCCCCACCGACGACGCCACCGCCTTCACCGCCCTGCTCGACGGCGTCCCCGACCTCACCGGGGTGACGTACGCCGTCCTCGGCGTCGGCGACCGCAACTGGGCCGCCACCTACCAGCAGGTCCCCACCCGCATCGACGCCCGCCTCGCCGAACTCGGCGCCACCCGGCTCACCGACCGGGCGGCCGCCGACGCCTCCGGCGACCTCACCGGCACCGTGCGGGAGTTCACCGCCCGGCTGCGCACCGCGTTGCTGACCGCGTACGGCGATCCGGACGCCGCCCGGGACGTCCCGCCGGAGCCCGGCCACGCCTACGAGGTGCGCACCCTGACCGGCGGCCCGCTGGACGCGCTGGCCGAACGGCACGAGCTGACCGCGATGACCGTCACCGAGGCGTACGACCTCACCGCCCCCGGCCACCCGCGCACCAAGCGGTTCCTGCGCATCGCCCTGCCCGACGGGGTCACCTACCGCACCGCCGACCACCTGGCCGTCCTCCCCGTCAACGCCCCCGACCTGGTGGACCGCGCGCTCGCCGCCCTCGGCCTCGACGGCGGCACCGTCCTGGACATCCGCGCCACCCGTGCGCGGCGCGACGGTCTGGCGGTGGACCGCCCGCTGACCGTGCGGCAGTTGCTGACCCACCACGTCGAGCTGCAGGAGCGGCCCACGGCCCGGCAGCTCGCCCTGCTCGCCGAGGCCAACCCCTGCCCGCCCGAGCGCGCCGCCCTCGCGGCCCTGCCCGAAGACGACCCGCGCACCCTCGTGGAGCTGGCCGAGGACCACCCGGCGCTGCGCGGTGCCCTCGACTGGCCGCTCCTGCTCGACCTGCTGACCCCGCTGCGGCCCCGCCACTACTCCCTCTCCTCCTCCCCGGCGGCCGACCCGCGCCACGCCGACCTGATGGTCTCGGTCCTCGACGCCCCCGCCCGGTCGGGCCGCGGCCGGTACCGGGGCACCGGGTCGGGTCACCTGGCCGGCCTGCGGCCCGGCGACACCGTGTACGCCCGGGTGCAGCCGTGCCGCGAGGCCTTCCGCGTCGACGGCTGCGCGCCGGTGGTGATGGTGGCCGCGGGCACCGGACTCGCCCCGTTCCGCGGCACCGTCGCCGACCGGGCCGCGGCCCTGCGCGCGGGCCGCCGACTCCCGGAGGCACTGCTCTACTTCGGCTGCGACGCGCCCGACGCGGACTTCCTGCACGCCGAGGAGCTGCGGGCCGCCGAGGCCGCGGGCGCGGTCCGGCTGCGCCCGGCCTTCAGCGAGGCACCCGAGGACGGCGCCCGCTTCGTGCAGCACCGGATCGCCGCCGAGGCCGACGAGGTGTGGGCGCTGCTTTCCGAGGGGGCCCGGGTGTACGTCTGCGGCGACGGCGCCCGTATGGCGCCGGGCGTCCGCGAGGCGTTCCGTACCCTGTACCGGGAGCGCACCCCGGGTGCCGACGAGGCGGCCGCCGGGCGCTGGCTCGACTCCCTGGTGGCGCAGGGCCGTTACGTGGAGGACGTGTACGCGGCCGGCTGAGCCGGGGATGCCGCCCCGCCGGGACGCGTGCCGGAACCCCTGCCTTAGCTCACAGCGTGAACTAAGGGTTGGTGGAAGGTCGCGTTCCGGCTGCCCGAAGGAGTATGTTGCAGGTCGGGCATGGTTCGTGAAAGGAGCCGCATGGCGGGGCGGAACGGGCGCACGGTACGTGACCTACGACGAGGCAACCGCACCGCGGTGCTGCAAAGGCTGTACTTCGACGGCCCGTTGAGCCGCTTCGAGCTGGGCCCGGCCACCGGCCTCAGCTCCGGCTCGGTCAGCAACGTGGTCGCCGACCTGGTCGCCGACGGACTGGTGGAGGAGGCCGGCAGCGTCGACTCCGACGGCGGCCGGCCCCGCACCCTGCTGCGGGTCTCCCCGGACAGCGGTCAGCTGATCGGCGTCGACGTCGGCGAGACCCGCGTCCGCATCGAGCTGTTCGACCTCGCCCTGACCGAACTCGCCCGCACCGAACGCCCGCTGACCCCGCAGGGCTACGACGCCGAGGTCATCGCCGGGCACATCCGCGACGGAGTCGCCGAGATGCTCGCCGCCGAGGCCGCCGTGCCCGAGCGGCTGCTGGGCGTCGGGATCGGCGTGCCCGGCATCGTGGAGAACACCGCCGACCGGGGCTCCGTCGTGCACGGGCAGACCATCGGCTGGGACGCGGTACCGCTGGAGCAGCTGCTCCGCGCCTCCTCCGAACTCCCCGGAACCGTCCGGTACTTCATCGACAACGGCGCCAAGACCCTGGGCCAGGCCGAGATGTGGTTCGGCGCGGGACGCGGCGCCCGCAACGCGGTGGTCGTGCTCTTCGGCTCCGGTGTCGGCGCCTGTCTGGTCACTCCCGAGGTGGAGCGCGGGCGGGCCGTCGAGTGGGGCCATCTGACGGTCCGCGTGCGCGGACGCCGCTGCCGGTGCGGCGCGCCCGGCTGCCTGGAGGCGTACGCGGGCGCCGAGTCGCTGCTCGCCCGCTGGCGCGAGGAGGGCGGCCGGCCACCGGCGGACGCCGACGAGGAGACCGCGCTCACCGCCATGCTCGCCGCCGCCTACCCGGCCGAGGGCCGCGCGGCGGACCCGGTGGCGCTGGCCGTCCTGGAGGAGACCGCCGAGTACCTGGGGGCGGGGCTGTCCGATCTGATCAACCTCTTCCAGCCCGAGCGGATCATCGTCGGCGGCTGGGCCGGGCTCCAGCTCGGCACCCGTTTCCTGCCCTCCGTGCGCCGGCACGCGACGACGTACGCCCTGCACCACCCCGCCGACAAGGTCACCATCGAGCTGGGCCGGCTCGGCCCGGACGCGGTGACCGTCGGCGCCGCGATCCTCCCCCTGGCCGACTTCTTCGCCGCCGGCGGCCACCGCCCCGCCCCGGCCCCCGAAAGCCCGCTCCCCGCCTGGCGGACGGCGCTGCGGGAGCGCACACCTGGAGTGTGACCGGACGCGCCGGCCCGCGGTGCCTCAGCCGTTTTTCAGGGCGCGGCCGAGCAGCGGGAGCAGCCGGTCCCAGTGGCGCCGGTACGCGGCCGGGTCGAAGGCGTCGGTGTCGGACATGGTGAAGCCGTGGACGGCGCCGGGATAGACCTCGGTGGTGTGCGCGACGCCCGCGGCCTCGAAGGCCCGCTCGATCTCGCGGACGGCCTCGGGCGACATGTCGTTCTCCGCGAGGCCGAGGTGCACGTCCGCGGCGAGACGCTCCGGGATGAGCCGGTGTGGGCTGTCGGGGGCGTCGGTGACCAGGAACCCGGGGTGGAACCCGGCGACCGCGGCCACCCGGTCGGGGTGCGCCGTCGCCGTACGCATCGCCAGCACGGCGCCCATGCAGTAGCCGATCGCGCCGACCGGCCCCGGGCCCACCTCGGGCTGGGCGGTGAGGAACGCGAGGAAGGCGTCGGCGTCGCGCAGCACCCGTTCGGTGGTGTGCGCGTCGACCAGGGGCGTCAGCCGGGCGATGACCGCGGGCCTGTCCTCGTCGCCGATGTGCTCGGGAAGGTCGATCAGTGGCGCCGGGCCCTGGCGGTAGTAGACGTTGGGCACGAGTACGCAGTACCCGTGTCCCGACAGCGTCCGGGCCATCTCCTCCAGCACGGGCCGCAGCCCGAAGGCGTCGGGGTAGAGCAGCACACCCGGGTGCCGTTCGCCGTCGTCGGGGAAGGCGGCGTACGCGTCGGCGACGCCGTCCGGGGTGGGGATCGCAAGAGTCTTGGTGGGCATGGCCGATCATGCTTCCCCGGGCCCGCGCCGACGCACAAGGCACCGGGCCGACCGGTCACCCGTCCCGGTGAGACGCCGTGCCCGTCCGTCAGCCCGAGGGCTCCTGCGGCGCGGGATGCTCCGGGTGGACCGTGCCGCTGCGCGGGGCGTCCCGGGGGCCGGCGCCGGCCTCGTCCGGGTCGGGGGCGTCCTCGGCCGGACCGGGCGCCGGGTGGTCCGGGTCCCAGTGGTCGTCCGGGCCGGACTGCTGGTCGGGCAGGTCGCGCGGGACCGGGCCCGGCGGATGGTCCGGCTCCCGGCCGGGCGGTGCGTCGTGTCGCTGTTCGTCATGTGCGGCCATGTCGGTTCTCCCCAGTGCGTCCGGTCAGCCCATCGTGCCGCTGTGCATCGGCGCGGTGTCCATGCCGCCGCCCTGCCGCAGCCCGTCCAGGAACTCCTCCAGCACCTCCGTCGCCGTCCACCGCGGCCGCCAGCCCAGTTCCTCGCGGGCCCGGGTGCAGTCCATCAGCGGCAGTCGCAGCACCGCGTCGAACAGGTGCGGGGAGGCGGGCAGCAGACGCAGGCCCCAGGCCGCGGCGATGGCCGAGCGGGCCGCCGTGCGCGGCAGCCGCATCGGGCGGGCGCCGAGCAGTTCGCCGAGCACGGCGGCGTCGAGCGGCGGCTCGGCGGCGAGGTTGTAGGCGCCGCGCGCGGTCGGCGAGTGCACCGCGAGCCGATAGGCCTCGGCGGCGTCGTCGGTGTGCAGGGCCTGTACCCGCAGGCCCGGGATGTCCGGCAGGAACGGCAGCAGGTCGGGCCGGGCCAGCCGGCCGGGCAGGAAGCGCCCGCCGAAGATCCGGCGCTGCTCGCTCGCCGACTCCCACTTGAACAGGAAGGCCGGCCGCATCCGCACCACCCGCACCTCGGGATGGTCGCGCTCGAACACGTCCAGGGTGCGCTCCAGATACGCCTTCTCCCGGCAGTACGCGGCGTCCGGCCACCCGTGCGTCGGCCAGGACTCGTCCACCGCGCGGTCCTTGGGGCCCGGCGAGTACGCGCCCACGGACGAGGCGTGCACCAGCACCGGCACCCGCGCCGCGGCCACCCCCTCCAGCACCCGGATCCCGCCGAGCACATTGGTCCGCCAGGTGGTCGCCGGATCGTGCGTCGGCTGGAACGCCCAGGCCAGATGGATCACCGCGTCCGCGCCCTCGAACCGCTCGGCCAGGTTCGCCCGGTCCGACGCCAGGTCGACGGCGGACCACTCGGTCCGCGCCGGCGACCAGCCGGGGACGCGCCGGGCGATGCCCCGCACCGACTTGATCCCGGGGTCCTGGGAGAGCAGACGCACCACGCTCGTACCGACATTGCCGGTGGCCCCCGTGACCACCACCCTGCTGCCCGCTGAGCTGCTCACCTTGGCTCCTTCCGGTCCTCGGGCGCACGGCCCGCACCGACCGGCCGGGTACCCGGGCACCCCGGGCGCACACGCGTGCCCGACGCGCACCGAGCGCCCCTGGGACGGCCGCGGCACGTCCCGTCCCGGTGCGGAGGCAGAGGAAAGCCCCGGCCGTGACGGGGGGATTCACGGCCGGGGCGGTCTGTGGGTGGGCACGGATGGCGGTCGCCTCTCGGCGAAAGGCTCCACAGGGCTTCAGCCGAACGATCGTCCCTGTGGGCAAAAGGTGAGGCCCGGGGACACTGTCCCATCCGCACCCACGGTCGGTTCAACGGGCGGGCGGACCGCGGTGTTCCACCCCCGCCCGTGACCTGCCTCACACGGCGCGGCCGTCAGGTGAACGGGCTGGTGTCGAGGCGGGCCAGCAGGTCGGCGGGGTCCGCGTAGACCGCCTCCGCGCCCGCCTCCTCCAGATCGGCCCGGGGGATCCCGCCGCACAGCACCCCGACACAGCGCACCCCGGCCTTGGCGCCGGCCCGCATGTCCCACACCGTGTCCCCGACGAACACCGCCCGCGAGGCCGGTACCCCGGCCAGCTCCAGCGCGTGTTCCACCGGCTCCGGAGCGGGCTTGCCCCGCTGCACGTCGTCGCTGCTCGCGGTGTCGGCGATGGCGTCGTCCGCGTCGATCGCCCGGCGCAGCGCCCCCAGCTCCGAACCACTCGCCGACGTGGCCAGGACGACCGTCCAGCCGTCGTGGTGCAGCCGCCGCAGCAGCTCCCCGGCGCCCGGCAGCGCGGGCAGCCGGTCGAAGTACTGCCCGTACAGCGCCTTGTGCGCCGCGCTGAGCGCGTCGTCCTGCCCCCGGTCGCGGTCCTCGCCCAGCAGATGCGCGACCAGGTCCGACGAACCGAGGCCGACCGCCCGGTGCACCGCGTGCATGGGCACGTCGTGACCGGCCTGCCGGAACGCCTCCCACCAGGTGACGACGTGCAGATGATTGGTGTCGACGAGGGTTCCGTCGACGTCGAAGACCGCGGCGCGCTCCATCCGGTGACCCTCTCTGCGGGACTTTCTCGTTCCGGTCCCGGGTACCACGTCAGGCCCCCGCCACGCGTGCCGGCACCCGGCCGTGCCGCGTCCAGCCCAGCAGCTCGTCGGCCGACCAGGTGGTCACCACCCGCTCGGCCGGCACCCCGCACTCCTCCGCCCGGGCGCAGCCGAGGATCTGCCAGTCCAGCTGGCCGGGCGCGTGCGCGTCGGTGTCGATGGAGAACAGCGTCCCCGCGGCCACGGCCCGGCGCAGCAGCCGCCGGGGCGGGTCCAGCCGTTCGGGCCGACTGTTGATCTCCACGGCCGTACCGGACTCGGCGCAGGCGGCGAACACCTCGTCCGCGTCGAACCGGGACTCCGGCCGCCCCCGGCCCGTGACCAGCCGCCCGGTGCAGTGCCCGAGGACATCGGCGTGCGGATCGCGTACGGCGGTCACCATCCGCCGGGTCATCGCGTCGGCGTCCATCCGCAGCTTGGAGTGCACGGAGACGACGACCACGTCGAGCCGCTCCAGCAGCTCGGGCTCCTGGTCCAGCGAGCCGTCGTCGAGGATGTCGCACTCGATCCCGGTGAGCAGCCGGAACGGCGCCCAGCGCGCGTTCAGCTCCGCCACCACGTCCAGCTGCTCGCGCAGCCGCTCGGGCGACAGGCCCCGGGCCACGGTCAGCCGCGGGGAGTGGTCGGTGAGCGCGGTCCACTCGTGGCCGACGGCGGCCGCCGCCCGCCCCATCTCCTCGATCGGGCTGCCCCCGTCGGACCAGTCCGAGTGGGTGTGGCAGTCGCCGCGCAGCAGCGCCCGCAGCGTCGACCCGGGACCCTCGGCGGTCTCGCTCCCGGCCTCCTCCTCCAGCTTGCGCAGATACCCGGGCACCGACCCGGACAGGGCCTCCCGCACCACCTGGGCGGTCTTCGGCCCGACGCCCTTCAGCCCCTCCAGCGTCCCGTCCGCCGCCCGCGCCGCCAGCTCACCGGGCCCGAGCCCGCCGAGCACCCGGGCGGCCGTGCGAAAGGCCCGCACCCGATAGGTCGGCGCCAGCGCCCGCTCCAGCAGAAACGCGATCCGCTCCAGGGCGGCAACGGGGTCCATGCAGCCAAGGTTGCCTCACCGCACGGCGCCCGGCACCCGGCGCGGGGAGCCGCGGACCCGCCCGTTTTGCCGGTCGCGCGCCGGGTACTGCGGTGACCCGGCCGAGAGCCGACCACCGAAGGAGACACACCATGCCCGCATCCCCGGCCGCACGCCGCACGGCAATCGTCACCGGCGCGGACTCCGGCATCGGCCGGGCCACCGCCGTACGACTGGCCGAGGCGGGCCTGGACGTCGGCATCACCTGGCACACGGACGAGCAGGGCGCCGAGGAGACGGCCCGGGAGGTCCGGGAGAAGGGCCGCACCGCCGCCGTCGCCCGGCTGGACCTGACCCGGCTGCCCGAGGCCGCCGACACCGTGGACGAGCTGTGCGACACGCTCGGCCGGGTCGACGTGCTGGTCAACAACGCCGGCACGGGCACCAGCACGCCCTACCTCGACCTCACCCTGGAGGACGTCCGCCGGGTCCTGGACGTCGACCTCGTCGGCCCCTTCCTGTGCGGGCAGCGGGCGGCCCGGCACATGATCCGGCAGGGCGACGGCGGCCGGATCGTCAACGTCACCTCGGTGCACGAGCACCAGCCCCGGGTCGGCTCCGCCCCCTACTGCGCGGCCAAGGGCGGGCTCGGGCTGCTCACCCAGGTGATGGCCCTGGAGCTGGCCGAGCACGGCATCACGGTGAACGCGGTCGCGCCGGGCGAGATCGCCACCCCGATGACCGGCCAGGAGGACACCGACGTCCACGGAGTGCGCCGCCCCGGGGTGCCGCTCGGACGGCCGGGCGACGCCCGCGAGGTGGCGGCCGTGATCGCCTTCCTCGCGGGCCCGGACGCCTCCTACGTCACCGGCGCCTCCTGGAGCGTCGACGGCGGCATGCTCCGCATGGGGCCCCAGGCCGGCTCCCATCTGACCAGCGACGACTGGCGCCGCCCGTGAGCGCGGACGGCGCCGGTGCGCGGCGACCCGTCGGCGGCCGTTCCGTCCTAACCTGAATTGCATGACCGAACAAGCAGCTCCCCACATCTGCCAGCCACGGGTCTGGGTGCTCGGCGTCTGCCCGGGGAAGCCGGGCGAGCCGCCCTTCCGGGTCGTGGAGATCGACAAGGAGGTGATCGGCGAGGCGAGGACCGTCACCGACGTCCTGGAGGTCGCCGCGGCGCACGGCATCACCATCCACGACCTCGACGACCCGGACGTGGTCCGCTGGGTCGGTGGCGACAAATACACCTGGAGGCTGCACTGAGCGGTCCGCTCAGCCGACCGTCCACTTCTGGTTGGCCCCACCGGTGCAGGACCAGATCTGCAGCCGTGTCCCGTTGGCCGAGTTGTTCCCGGTGACGTCCAGGCACTTGTTCGCCTGTGGGTTCACGATGTCGTGCGCCCCGGTGACCGTCCACTTCTGGTTGGCCCCGCCCGTGCAGTCCCACAGCTGGACCGTCGAGCCGTCCGCCGTGCCCTGGCCGGTGACGTCCAGGCACTTGCCGAGCGCCCGGATCGTGCCGTCCGAGCCGACCGTCCAGGACTGGGCCGCGGTGCCGTTGCAGTCGTAGAGCTGGACCGGGGTGCCGTTCGCGGAGTTCGCGCCGGCCACGTCCACGCACTTGCCGGCCAGCCCCCGGATCGGGGCCCCGGCCGCGCTGTCGGTGGTCGTGACGGACACCGAGTCCACCACCAGCTGCGCCGGGAACTGGGTGCTGCCGTCCGGGTCGCCGGGCCAGTAGCCGCCGACCGCCAGGTTGAGGATCAGGAAGAACGGCCGGTCGTTGTAGACCCAGGTCTTGCCGCCGAGGTCGGCGGGCGTGCGCCGCTCGTAGACGTTCCCGTCCACGGACCAGGTGATGGAGTCCGGTGCCCAGTCCACGGCGAAGGTGTGGAAGCCGTCCGCGAAGGCCTGCCCGTTCGGCAGCGAGTAGGCGGCGCCGATGCCGCCGGAGCCGGAGTAGCCGGGGCCGTGGATGGTGCCGTGCACGGTCGAGGGCTCGAAGCCGACGTTCTCCATCACGTCGATCTCACCCGAGTCCGGCCAGTTCACCGGGGTGCCCAGCATCCAGAACGCGGGCCACATGCCCTGCCCGCGCGGGATCTTCATCCGGGCCTCGACGTGGCCGTACCGCGCGGAGAACTTCCCGGAGGTGTTGAGCCGGGCCGAGGTGTACTGGCACGTGCCGTACCAGCACTGGTAACCGGCCGGGTTCTCCTTGCGGGCCGTGATCACCAGATGGCCCTGGCCGTCCAGGGCCGCGTTGTTGGTGCCGGAGGTGTAGTACTCCCGCTCGTGGTTGTTGACGTTGTCGCCCGTTTCCAGCGTCCACTTCGAGGAGTCGACCGGTGAGCCCGCGGGCCCGTCGAAGGTGTCGGAGAAGGCGGTCACGGTCGCGGCGGCGGGCGCGGCGGCCGGGTCGGCGGGGCGCGCGTGCGCCGGGCCGACGGCGGCCGAGCCGATCAGCACGGCGGACAGGGCAGCGAGCAGACATCTGCGCAGCAGTCGGGGGGAGGCCATGGCACTCCGATCGTGGGGGGTCGGTGGGGGGAAGATTTCCTGGTTGATTTAAGGAGTGAGATAAGGGGGCGTCAAGAGTCTGGTACGGACCTTCACTTGGGGTGCCGGTCATGTCCCGGTTTCCGTTCACGCTCCCGGGGCACTCCGCCCCCGGACCCGCGTGCCGCCGCCCCGCCGGGGGTGCGGCGGTGCTTGGATGCACCGGGCGGCGAAGCGGACACACCGCCGCGAACCGGAGAACGAGGAGGTGGCGGATGGACCGGCGGACGACACCCCGTGCGGTGCTGCTCGTCGTCGGTGAACTCCTCCTGTGGTGGGTCGCGTTGACCCTGCTCTGGCTGGTGCTGATCAGCAGCGTCTACCCGTTGGAGTGGATCGTGGGCGCGAGTGTCGCCGCCGTGGGCGCGCTGCTGGCACGGGCCGGCCGGCGGGCGGTGAGCTGGCGGTGAACGGCTGGATCCTGGCGGCGACCGTCGAACTGGCCGGGGGAGGGGCGGCCGCCCTGTGGGGCGTGACCACCGGACCGACCGCCCGCCGCGTCGTCGCCCAGAACCTCACCACCGCGGCCCTGTGCCCGGCGCTGCTGCTGCTCGCCCAGGGGTACGGTCGCCCCTCCTACGTCGACCTCGCCCTGCTGCTCGCCCTGCTCGGACCGGTCGGCACCCTGGTCTTCGCCCGGCTGCTCCACGAGGACCTGGAGGGACAGCGGCCGAGCGCCTGGGGGCTGACCTACGCGGTGGCCGCGGTGGGCGCCGTGGTCGTGGCCGCGGTGTGCGCGGCCACCGGGCCGGGCCGGGCCATGGTGAAGCTGCTGGTGATCGGCGCCCTGCTGATCGGCGGCAACCTGATCGCCTCGCGGGCCCTGTCGGGCGCCTTCCAGGGGGTGCGCGGTGGCTGACCCGGCACCCCGGACGGGAGGTGGGGCATGGACGAAGCCGTGATCCTCGTGGCCCTGCTGCTGGTGGCCGGCGCGGCCACCGCGGCCGTGGCCCAGCGAGACCCCGCCCGCCAGGCGCTGGTCCTCTCCGTCCTCGGCGTCCTGCTCGCCGTGCTGTTCACCGTGCTCCAGGCACCCGACGTCGGCCTGTCCCAGCTCGCGGTGGGCGCCGTCCTCACCCCGCTGCTGGTCATGCTGTCGGTCCGCAAGATCCGCCGCCGCGGCCGGGACCGGGACGGTGCGCGGTGAGCCGGCGGCTGCGGCTGTGGCTGCTGGCCGTGGGCGGTGCGGGCCTCGCCGCCCTGCTGGCCGCCGCCTGCCTCGACCTGCCCGGCTTCGGCGGCCGTTCACACCCCTACGGCACCCGTGCGGTGCACGCCTCCCTCACCCGGCACACCGCCAACGCCATCGCCTCCGTCAACTTCGACCAGCGCGCCTACGACACCCTCGGCGAGATGAGCATCCTGTTCGCCGCCGTCCTCGGCTGTGTGGTGCTGCTGCGCCAGGCCCGCGACGAACACCGGGCCCGCCCCGAACCCGCCCGCGTGGCCCTGCCCGTGCGCCGCTACGCGCTGCTCGTGATGCCCGTCGCCCTGGTCTGCGGCCTGTACGTGATCGCCCACGGCCAGCTCAGCCCCGGCGGCGGCTTCCAGGGCGGGGTGGTCGCCGCTACCGCCCTGCACCTGCTGTACCTCGGCGCCGACTACCACGCGCTCGAACGCGTCCGCCCCCTCGGCGTCTTCGAGGCCACCGACGCCTGCGCCGTCTCCGCCTACCTGGTGCTGGGCCTTGCCGGCGTCCTGGCCGGCACCGCGTTCCTCGCCAACACACTGCTGCCGTACGGCACGTTCAACACGCTGTCCTCGGGCGGCACCGTCCCGCTGCTGAACGCGGCCGTCGGCATGGAGGTGGCGAGCGCGGTCGTCGTCCTGCTCGCCAACTTCCTGGACCAGGCCGTCGAGATCGAGGAGGAGAGCGCAGGGTGAGCAGCGTGACACATGTCCTGCCGTACCTGGTCGCCGCCTACGTCTTCCTGACCGGCGTCTACGGCCTTGCCACCAGCCGCAACCTGATCCACGCCGTGGGCTGTCTGTCGGTGTGCCAGGTCTCCACGTACATCCTGCTGCTGGCGGTCGGCTACCGGTCCGGCGGCACCGCGCCCGTCTTCTCGGACATCAAGCCCGGCTCCCGGCCCGTGGTGGACCCGGTGGTGCAGGCCCTCACCCTCACCGACATCGTCGTCGGCGCCACCGTGACCGCCCTGCTGCTCGCCCTCGTGCTGCAGATCGTCAAACGGCACGGCACCGTCGACCCCGACGAACTGCGGGAGCTGCGCGGCTGATGCGTCATCTGCTCCCCCTCCTCGTCGCGGTGCCGCTGCTCGGGGCCGCCCTGCTGGCCGTCGCGGGCCGCAGACTGCCGCGCGCCGCCGCCGAGTCGACCGGCCTCGTGGTCTGCGCCGCGACCGCCGCGCTCGCCCTCGTGCTGCTGTCCGGCTCCTCGCCGCCGATGGTCGAGTGGGTCGGCGGCTGGGAGCCCGTCGGCGGCGAGAGCGTCGGCATCGAGCTGATCGGGGACGGCCCGTCGCTCGGCATGGCGGCGCTCGTCTCCCTGCTCGCCCTCTCGGCCCTCGCCTACTCCTGGCGCTACTTCGACGAGCCGCCGCACGGCCACGCCGGTTCGTTCCCCGCGCTGATGCTGGTCTTCCAGGGCGCCATGTGCGGATTCGCCGTCGCCGGGGACCTGTTCAACGCCTTCGTGTTCTTCGAGCTGATGAGCGTGGTGGCCTACGCCCTGACCGGCCACCGCATCGACGAGGCCAAGGCGGTCCAGGGGGCGCTGACCTTCGGCGTCGTCAACTCGCTGGGCGCGTACGGCCTGTTGACCGGCATCGCGCTGCTGTACGCCCGCACCGGCGAACTGTCCATGACGAAGATCGGCCGGGGTCTCGACAGCACGGCCGGCCACGGCGGGCCCGACGCACTGGTCCTGGCCGCCTTCGTGCTGGTGCTCACCGGGCTGCTGGTCAAAGCGGCCACCGTGCCCTTCCACTTCTGGCTCCCCGACGCCCACGCCGTCGCCCCCACCCCGGTGTGCATGCTGCTGTCCGGCGTGATGGTCGAACTCGGCGTGTACGGCGTCTGGCGCGTCTACGGCACCGTCTTCGCCGGACCCGGCGGCATCCCGGCCGCCGACCTGACCCGTGCCCTGCTGACGCTCGGCGTGCTCACCGCCGTCACCGGCGCCGTCATGTGCTGGTACCAGCGGCACATCAAACGGCTGCTCGCCTTCTCCACCATCGCCCACACCGGCCTGTTCCTCGTCGCCGTCGGCGTCCTCACCCCCGAGGGCGACGACGGCGCCGCCCTGTACATCCTCGGCCACGCCGGGGTGAAGGCCGCGCTGTTCGCCTGTGCGGGCCACCTGCTGGACCGGTTCGGCAGCGTGGACGAACACGCGCTGCACGGCCGGGCGGGCCGGCTGCGCGCCACCGCCGTGCTGTTCGCCGTCGGCGGTCTCGCCCTCGCGGGCCTGCCGCCGTTCGGCACCGGGCTCGGCAAGGCGGTCAGCGAGGAGGCGGTCGGCGGCCCGCTCACCGTGGTGTACGTGGCCGTCTCCGCGCTCACGGCGGCCGCGGTGCTCCGGGTGACCGCCCGCGTCTTCTTCGGCCTCGGGCCGCCCCCCGAGGACACCGACGCCTACGAGACCAGCGGCTCCGAGGAGGAGCCCGAGACCTCCGGGCTGGTCGGCCGGGTCCCGGACACCATGACCACGGTCGCCGCCGTACTGCTCGCCGCGTCGCTCGCCGTGGGCACCGTTCCCGGCTTCGGCGACCTCGTGGCCCGCTCGGTCAACGAGGCCGGCTCGGGCGGTGCCCGGGCCTCGGCCGCCTGGACCGCGCACGGTGTGCTGCTCGGTCTGCTCTCCGCCGTCCTCGCCGTGGCCGTCGCCGCCGTCACCGTCACCCGGCCGCGCCGCCCGGGCGCGCCCGCGTGGACCACACCCCTGCGCCGCCTCCAGTCCGGCCATGTCGGCGACTACGTCGCCTGGGTCGTGGTCGGCGCCACGCTGCTGGCCGCGCTCGCCCTGCCCGGCGTGCTCGGCGGCTGACCGGGCACGCCGGTGCCGCGGGCACCGAATGCAATGAATGCGCTTTACCCGAGCAAATTCCTGATGGTGTGATCAAAGAATTGCCCTGCCGACGATGAGAGTTTCCTTGAAGCGGCCGCGACACGGCGTTTTCGGCGCGGGCCGTGACCAACACTGCGGCGCATGGCCACGAACGTTCTCGACGCGGCCGCCCCCACCGGGGCCGGCCGCCGCACACCCTGGAAAACCCCGGCGGGCGAGCCCGCATACGCCCGTCCCGCACTGCTGCTCCTCACCGCGCTCGCCGCCCTGCTCTACACCTGGGGCATCGGACACAGCCAGTACCACACGTTCTACGCCGACGCGGCCCGCAGCATGACGCAGAGCTGGAAGGCGTTCTTCTACGGCTCTTTCGACCCCGGGAACTCCATCACCCTCGACAAGACCCCGGGGTTCCTGTGGCCGCAGGCGCTCTCCGCCCGCCTCCTCGGTTTCCACCCGTGGACCCTGACCCTGCCCCAGGTCCTCGAAGGCGTGGCGAGCCTGCTGGTGCTGTACCGCCTGGTGCACCGCTGGGCCGGGACCCACGCGGCCCTCGTCGCCGGCGCGGCCTTCCTGGTGACCCCCGTCGCGGTCGGTCTGTTCCGCACCTCCGTCGAGGACCCGGCCTTCACCCTCTGCCTGCTGCTCGCCGCCGAGGCCACCCAGCGCGCCGCCCGCGCCGGCCGGCTGAGCCCGCTGCTGCAGGCCGGCTTCTGGGTCGGCGCGGCCTTCCAGGCCAAGATGCTGGAGGCCTGGGCCGTGCTGCCCGCGCTCGCCCTGGTCCACCTGGTCTCGGCCCCGGTCGCGCTGCGCCGCCGGCTCGCCCACCTCGGCCTGGCCGCCCTGGTGACGCTCGCCGTGTCGGCCTCTTGGATGCTCGCCGTCACCCTCGTACCGGCGAAGGCGCGGCCGTACGTGGACGGCACCACCGACAACTCCGCGTTCAGCATGGTCGTCGGCTACAACTTCCTGAACCGCTTCGCCTCGCTGGGCGTGAGCGCGGCCGCCACCGGGAGCGTGAGCGCGACCCAGGGGGCCGGGCACCGGGGCGGCGCCGCGCGGGGGGCCGGGGGGCCGGGCGCCGCGGTCCCGGACGCCACCGGGCACTCCGGCACACGGCGCGGCGCCGGTGCGACGGGCGCGGCCGGGCCCGCCCGCCACGCCCACCGGGCCGAAGGGCAGCGGGGCGCGGCGGCCCCCGAGGGCGCCACGTACCGGGCCGGGGGCGGCTTCGGCGGCGCCCGCGACGGCTGGGCGAAGATGTTCGGCCCCGCGCTCGCCGCCCAGACCGGCTGGTTCTACCCGTTCGCCGCCGTGGCCGCCGGCTGCGGAGTGCTCTGGCGCCGGGGGCGGCCGCGCACCGACGCCGCGCGGGCCGGCTTCCTGCTGTGGGGCACCTGGCTCGCCACGTACTTCCTGGTCTTCAGCGCCGGCAGCGTCGGCCCGCACACCTACTACATGGGCGTGATCGCGGTGCCGCTCGCCGCGCTCACCGGCGCCGGGACGGTGCGGCTGTGGCGCGCCCACCGGGCCGGCGGGCGCCGCGCGTGGGCCCTGCCGGGCGCGGTCGCGGCGACGACGGCCTGGAGCGCGTACCTGGCCGGCCGGTTCCCCTCCTTCCTGCCGTGGCTGGCGCCCGCGGTGGCGGTGCTCGGGTCGGCCGCCGTCGTCCTGCTGGTCCTCACCCGGCCGGGCCGCCCGCGCGCCGGCGGCCGGCTCGCGCTCGGCGGGCTCGCCGCCTCCCTCGCGGCCCTGCTCGCCGCCCCGACCGCGTGGGCGGCGCAGGTCTTCGACCCCGCCTACGGCACCGCCGGCATGGGCTCGGTCGGCCCGACCGCCCCGGACCGGGGCCCCGCGCGCACCGGCACCCCCGGCGCCCAGGCGGCCCGCGGCCGTACGACCGCCGCCGGGCCCGGCGCCTGGGGCGGCATCGCCTCGGACGGCGGCATGAGCGCGGCCCAGCGCCGGCTGCTCGACTACACCCGCGCCCACCAGGGCTCCGCCCGCTACGTGTTCGCCACCACCAACTGGAACGCGGCGTCCCCGTACATCCTCGCGGCCGGCGCCCAGGTGCTCCCGCTCGGCGGGTTCAGCGGCCAGGTGCCCTTCCCGACACCGGCGCGGTTCCGGCGGCTGGTGGCCGACGGCCGGGTCCGTTACGTCCTGGCGGGCGGCGGCGCGAGGTTCGGCCCGCCGACGGCCGGCACGGCGAACCCGGCGGCCGGGAAGACCGCGGCGACGCGGATCGCCGACTGGGTCGCGTCCTCCTGCGCCGAGGTCCCGGCCGCGGCCTACGGTGGCACGGCCGCGGCCCCCGGCCAGACGCTCTACCGCTGCGGCCCCGGCCAGTAGCATGAGCGCGGCAGCCCGGAATGATCATGCGAGGAGCAGATCGTGCGAGACATCGCCGTCTTCAGCGGCAGTGCCCATCCCGACCTGGCCGAGGAGGTCTGCGCCCACCTCGGTGTGCCGCTCAGCCCCACGCGGATCAGCCGGTTCGCCAACGACTGCCTGGAGGTCCAGCTCCAGGCCAACTGCCGGGAACGGGACGTCTTCCTGATCCAGCCGCTGGTCAAGCCGGTCCAGGAACACCTGGTGGAACTGCTGCTGATGTGCGACGCGGCCCGCGGCGCCTCCGCCTCCCGGATCACCGTCGTCATGCCGCACTACTCCTACGCCCGCTCCGACAAGAAGGACGCGCCCCGCATCTCCATCGGCGGGCGGCTGGTCGCCGACCTCATGGTGGCGGCGGGCGCGAGCCGGGTGCTCGCCATGACCCTGCACTCCCCGCAGGTGCACGGCTTCTTCTCGGTGCCGGTGGACCATCTGCACGCGCTGCGCGAACTGGCCGACCACTTCCGGCAGTACGACCTGTCGCGCACCACGGTGGTCTCCCCGGACCTCGGCAACGCCAAGGAGGCCGCCGCCTTCGCCCGGCGCATCGGCGCGCAGGTGGCGGCCGGCGCCAAGCAGCGGTACGCGGACGACCGGGTGAGCATCAGCTCCGTCATCGGCGAGATCGCCGGACGGGACGTCATCGTGCTGGACGACGAGATCGCCAAGGGCAGCACCGTGCTGGAACTCCTGGACCGGCTGCGGGAGTTGGGCGCACGCTCGATCCGAGTGGCGTGCACCCACGGGCTGTTCGCCTCCGGCGCCCTCAAGCGCCTGGGCGAGCAGCCCGACGTGCTGGAGATCGTCTGCACCAACACCGTGCCGATCCCCGCCGGCGAGCACACCGAGAAGCTGCGGGTGCTGTCCATCGCCCCGGCCCTCGCCGAGGCGGTACGGCGCATCCACAACGGCGAGTCCGTCAGCGCCCTGTTCGAGGAGGGCTGAGGAGCGGCTCACCCGAACCGGAGGCGGCTGCGGCCTGCTCCAGGGCCGCGTCCGGCGTGGCGTGCGGCGGCAGCAGCCGGGACAGGCCCGTCACCCGCAGCACGCGCAGGGTCAGCGGATGGGTGCACACCAGGTGCAGCCGTCCGTCGCCCGCCTGGACGTGGGCCCGCGCCCGGTAGAGCAGGCGCAGCCCCGAGCAGTCGAAGAAGTCCACGGGCCGCAGATCGATCACAACCCGTGCGCCGGGGCGGGCGGTGACCCGGTCCAGGACCGGGAGGATCTCCGCCGCCGCACTGATGTCGATCTCGCCCCGGAACTCCAGGACGGTGTGCGCACGATAGGCGTACACACGCAGATGCCGGGTGAGGGACACGGGTTCCCGTCGCACCTCGGCATCACCTCCCACCCGCACCCGGACGTCGGTTATCGACCGTCAAGTTACCCTCGATGGAAGGAATTTGAGCATGTTCGATTGACATATGTCTCGCGGTTTGAGGCGTGTCCCGCCGGGCGGCTCAGTCGACCAGGAGGACCAGCTTCCCCGTGGTGCGCCCGGTCTCGCCCTGTTCGTGCGCCTTCGCGGCATCCGCCAGCGGGTACGTCCCCGCGATCGTGGCCCGCAGTTTCCCGGACTCCACCAGCTCCGCGACCGACTGCATGCCGGCCCGGTCGGCGTCCACCAGCATCCGTACCGCCCGTACGCCGAGCCGCTCGGCCTCGTCGAACAGCTCAGGGGAACCCATCGGCACGATGGAGACCAGGACCCCGCCCGGCCGCAGCGTCCGCAGCGAACGCACGGACGTCTCGCCGCCGAGGGTGTCCAGGACCACGTCCACGTCCCGCACCGTCTCCGTGACATCGGTGGACCGGTAGTCGACGGGCTCGTCCACGCCGATCTCCCGCAGGAAGTCGTGCTTGCCCGCGCTCGCCGTGCCGATCACGTACGCGCCGCGCGCCTTGGCGATCTGCACGGCCACGTGCCCGACCCCGCCGGCCGCCGCGTGGATCAGCACCCGCTGTCCCGGCCGCACGTCGGCCTGCTCCGTCAGCGCCTGCCAGGCGGTCAGCGAGACCAGCGGCAGCGCGCCCGCCTGGGTGTGGTCGACCGAGGCCGGCTTGTGCCACAGGGCGCGGACCGGGGCGATCACGTACTCGGCGTGCGAGCCGTGCCCGAACGGGTAGGGCAGCATGCCGAACACCTCGTCGCCGGGCCGGAAGGCGGCCACGCCGACCCCCGTCGCGGCGACCTCCCCGGACACGTCCCAGCCGAGCACGAACGGCGGCTCGCCGAGGAACCCGCCGGTGGCCCGGTGTTTCCAGTCGGTGGGGTTCACCCCGGCGGCCCGCACCCGGACCAGTACCTCGTTCGGCCGCGGCTCGGGCCGCTCCAGCCGTACTTCCTTCAGCACCTCGGGACCGCCGAGGACGTCCTGGCCGATGGCTCGCATAGTGTTCACGTCGCTCATGGTCCCCCAGTGCCCCGCCTCGCGCGTCCGCGAAACGGCACCATGGTCCGAGTTTCGCCCCGTCCCCCCAACCTTCCGGGCCGCTCGGGTGTCCAAGAGCCGTACGGATCCGGGAGCGAAGGGGGCGGCGCATGCGCGGAGGACTGGTCACGGGGGTACTGGCGGGCCTGACGGCCGTACTGGCGACCGGTTGCGGCCACGACGACGGTCCCAGGGCGGACCTGGTGGTACACGGCACCCCGCCCGCCACGCCGTACCGGGGACCCCTCTACGTCCCGGTCAAGAGCGCCGACGACGACGGTCCCGAGGCGCTGTCGGCGGCCTCCGGAGCGGCCGGGCGGGCGCTGGAGTGCGACGGCCGGATCTTCGACGGCACCGGGCCCGACGGCTGGAGCGAGTCCGACGGCGGCGCCACCCCCGAGCAGGGGCTCGCGCTGTACCTCGGCATGTTCCAGCCGGAACTGCCCGACCACGGATACCGCGTGGAGCGCCGTGCGGCCGACCGGGTGCTGTTCTCCCTGGACGTCGGCGGCCGTACCAAGGCGGCCGTCGTGGTGGCCAAGGACCAGCCGAACCGGCCCGGCTGGGGCCCCGAGACCAGCGCCTCCTGCGACCCGGCCGAACTCCCGCCGAGCTTCACGGCCACCACCGGCCGGGAGATCTGGACCGGCCGCGACGGCAGGAGGGTGCCGGTGACCACGTTGGAGAGCGCGTCGGGGCCGGAGCACTGCGGCTGGGAGTCCGCCCACTTCCTGGACATGGGCCGGCGGGACTACGCCCGCGACCCCAAGGGCGTCCTCGCCGACGCGGGCCTGCTCACCGCGCCGTACCGGGGCCGGGTGGGGCACCTGCCCGCCGACGCGTACGACACCGGGTACCGCTACCACGACTGGCGGCTGTGGCTCACCCCCGACCGCGCCACCGCCTACGTCCGCACCGCGCACGGCGTCGAGGCCTGGCCCCTGCTGAAGCGGAAGGCCGGCTGCGACTGACGCCCGGCGGCGACGCACCGGCGCTTGCCCGCATCCGTGCGCCGACGTGTCCCCGGCGGCCACACTGGACGGCACTCGTCACTTCCTGGAGGCCGAACGCGATGACCCCGCCGCCCGCCCGCACCGCCGAGCAGCGCAAGAAGGACACCCTGCACCGGCTGGACCACGACGTCGACGCCTGGGTGGCCACGGCCGGCCCCGACGGCGGCGCGCCCTATCTGGTGCCGTTGTCGTTCGTCTGGGACGGCGCGGTGCTGCTGTTCGCCACCCCCGCCGACAGCCCCACCGGCCGCAATCTGGTGGCCACCGGCCGGGCCCGGCTCGGCATCGGCCCCACCCGGGACGTCGTGCTCGTGGAGGGCAGCGCCCGGGCGGTCACGCCCGAGGACCTGCCCGAGGAGGACGCCGAGGTCTTCGCGGGCAAGACCGGCTTCGACCCCCGCTGGCTCACCACCCGCTACCTGTACTTCCGCGTCGTCCCCGACCGCATCCAGGCCTGGCGGGAAGCGAACGAACTGCCCGGCCGCGACCTGATGCGCGACGGCGACTGGCTCCTGGCCGACTGACCCCACCGCGCCCGGCGCGAACTTCGGCCAGGCCCTCGTGGTTGAGCGGGATCCGGCCAGGGATATCGGCCGGACCGGCCGCCGGGCCGCGCGGAAACCGGCCGGCGCGGGACCCGGTCAGGTCGGGTGGAGCGGGCCGGGAGCGGTCGCGGCCCGCTCCCGGCCGCCGGCTCAGTGTGCGTCGTCCTTGTCGTCGGCCACCGGCCACACCCCCGTCGACCGCGCGATGGCCTTCGCGCCGGTGCGGTCCACGGCGGTGCGGACCACCGCGAAGATCGCGCCCTGCACCGCCGCGGCCAGCAGGATCTCGCCCCAGCCGCGCTCCTGGTCCAGGGCGCTGGGCGCGTCGTCCTCGTGGCGCATCGCCTTCCACGCCTGTTTGAAGGCGAGACCGGCGACCGCGCCGCTCACCCAGCTGAGCGCGAATCCGATCGGCTGGTAGACGAAGGGGAGCTTTTTCTTCTTCGACTTGGACATAGCTGACTACTTCCTCGTCAAGGGATCCTCATGCGGGGCGGCCCTGGGGGGCCACCCGTTCGCCCGGGGGCACCGGCCCCGGCGGCGTGCCGTCGCCGAACGGCCGGCCGCCCAGCTGCTCGCGATGGTGCGGACTCAGCCAGCCCGCGAGATCCGGGCCGAGCGGCACGATGCCGGTCGGGTTGATGCCCGAGTGCACCTGGTAGTAGTGGCGTTTGATGTGGTCGAAGTCGACGGTGTCACCGAAGCCCGGCGTCTGGAACAGGTCCCGGGCGTACGCCCACAGCACCGGGTCCTCCGCCAGCTTCCACCGGTTGCACTTGAAGTGGCCGTGGTACACCGGGTCGAACCGGACCAGCGTGGTGAACAGCCGGATGTCCGCTTCCGTGAGGGTGTCCCCGACCAGATACCGCTGTCCGGACAGCCGTTCGGAGAGCAGTTCCAGCCGCCGGAACACACCCGCGCACGCCTCCTCGTACTCCTTCTGGTGCGTGGCGAAACCGGCCCGGTACACCCCGTTGTTGACGTCCTCGTACACCTCGGCCATCACCGCGTCGATCTCGTCGCGCCGCTTCGCCGGATACAGGTCGGGGGCGCCCTCGCGGTGCAGTGCCGTCCACTCGGTGGCGAGGTCCAGGGTGAGCTGCTGGTAGTCGTTGGTCACCAGTCGCCCGCTGGGCACGTCCAC
Source organism: Streptomyces sp. SCPE 10 (assembly GCF_051980735.1). Taxonomy (NCBI): domain Bacteria; kingdom Bacillati; phylum Actinomycetota; class Actinomycetes; order Kitasatosporales; family Streptomycetaceae; genus Streptomyces; species Streptomyces sp. SCPE 10. The sequence continues at coordinate 7,386,284 of NZ_CP197069.1, forward strand.
CACGGCGGGCACGCTCACCCCGCCCGGGTAGCCGGTCTCCCGGCGGTCGTAGGCCTCGCTCAGGTAGCGGATGCCGAGCACCGGGTCCCGGCCGTCCGGATCCAGGGTGAAGCGCCAGCTGCGGTCGTCCTGGATCGGGTCGGCCACCGCCATCGACAGCGCGTCCTCCAGGCCCAGCAGCCGGCGGGAGATCACCGCCCGGCTGGCCCACGGGCACGCCCGGGACACCACCAGCCGGTAGCGCCCCGGCGCCACGGGCCAGCCGTCCGAGCCGTCCGCCGTGATCCGGTCGCGGAAGTGGCTGCGCGACCGGCTGAACGTCTTGTGGCCGTAGGCGCGGTTGCCGTCACCGCCCATGTCTCCTCCTTGCCGTGGGGGCCTCGAAGCACCGACTTCCCCGTTTCCCGCCGGGCGCACGGTGTGATCCGCCGGCTTCGGGGGCAACCGCCGGGGGTGAGCGAACCATCACCGCGAGACCAAAAGGGCGCACGCGCCGACCGGCGTACCCGGATCACCGTCCTCGTCGCCCTCGCCGCCAATCTGCTGATCGCCGTCGCCAAGGCCGTCGGCGGTGTCCTCTCCGGCTCGCCCGCGCTGCTGTCGGAGGCCGCGCACTCCGTCGCCGACGGGTTCAACGAGGTGTTCCTGCTGGCCGCCCTGCGGCGCAGCCGCCGCCCCGCCGACAAGCGGCACCCCTTCGGCTACGGCAAGGAGCGATACTTCTGGTCCCTGCTCGCCGCCGTCGGGATCTTCGTGATGGGCGGCTGCTTCTCCTTCTTCCAGGGCTTCGAGGCCCTGCGCGAAGGCACCCAGGAGAAGACCGAGGGCTATGTCGCGGGCCTGATCGTGCTGGGTGTGGCGCTGCTCGCCGAGGGCGGCTCGCTGCTGCGCGCCCTGCACCAGGTGCGCCGCCGGGGCGGCGGACGGGCCGCGCTGCGCGACCCGGCGCTGCGCACCGTGGTCGCCGAGGACGGCACGGCCGTGCTCGGCGTGACCCTGGCGATCGCCGGCATGGCCCTGCACATGGCGACCGGTCAGGTCGTCTGGGAGGCGTCCGCCTCGCTCGCCATCGGCGTGCTGCTGGTGTACGTCGCCTACCGGCTCGGCCGTGAAGCCCGCGACCAGCTCATCGGCGAGGCCGCCGACCCCGAGCTGAGCGGACGGATCCACGCGCTGCTGCGGGCGCAGCCGGAGATCGACTGCGTGGCGGCGCTGTTCACCATGAGGCTGGGCCTCGACTCCACCCTGGTGGCCGCGCGGATCGACCTCGTACCGGGCCTGGACAGCGAGCGCGTCGAGAAGGCCGCCGACCGCATCAAGCGCTCCCTGACCGCGACGTTCCCGGCCGCCGACCAGATCTTCCTCGACATCACCGACCGCCCGGCCGACGGGACACGACAGAGCCCCGCCGCGACGGGGGAACGCGGCGGGGCCTGATCGCACGACTGCCCGCCCGGAACCGGCTTCACACCTGCCGGGCGGAGTTTTCTCCGGAACGGGCCGCGGGCCGGCCCCCGGTCAGCCGATCTCGGCCCGCTCCAGCACGAACACCGGGATCTCCCGGTCCGTCTTGCGCTGGTAGTCGGCGTACGGCGGGAACGCGGCCACCGCCCGCTCCCACCACTGGGCCTTCTCCGCCCCGGTGACCTCGCGCGTCACCATGTCCTGCCGCACCGGGCCGTCCTGCAGCTCGACCCGCGGATCGGCCTTGATGTTGAAGTACCACACCGGGTGCTTCGGCGCGCCGCCCTGCGAGGCGACCACCGCGTACGCGCCCTCGTGCTCCACCCGCATCAGCGGCGTCTTGCGGATCTTCCCGCTCTTCGCGCCCCGGGTGGTCAGCACGATCACCGGCAGCCCGGTGTCGCGCAGCGTGGTCCCCTCCGTCCCGCCCGAACTCTCGTACAACTCGACCTGCTCGCGCACCCACTGCTCAGGGCTCGGCTCGTACTCACCCTCGAGAGGCATCGGTTCAGTCCCCTTCGTCGTTCCAACGGATGGTCCGTCACCCGGCTGCAACACCGGATGCCCGGTGAATCATCCGTACCGTGCTTCCCCACCGCCGACGCCCCCACGCCGGCCGGGATGACAACTCGAACAAGATCACTACCCACCGGGTGATCGCCTCACTCGGCCGGTCCCGGCACAGTGGAGTGACCGTGACCGCCCTCTCCCCGGAGCACCCGCCTTGCCGACCGGCCACGCCGCCCGCGCCACCCGCACCACCGTCCAGGAACTGCTCGCCAGGATCGAGGCGGGCGAGCCGGACCGGATCGCCGAGCTGTACGCCGACGACTGCGACTGGCGGCTGGACTGGCCCGAGGAGGAGCACGGCCGCCCGGACACCCCGTGGATCCGGCACCGCGCCACCCGCGCCGACGCGGCCGCCCACTACCGGGAACTGGCCGCCCACCACATCCCCGAGAAGGCGGCCACCACGGTCGAACGGATCCTGGTCGACGGCGAGGACGCGGTCGTGCTCGGCGTCCTCAGGCAGACCGCCGCACCGACTGGCCGCTCCTACGCCGCCCGGTTCGCCCTCCATCTGACGGTGCGCGGCGGCCTCGTCGTACGCCACCACGTCTACGAGGACAGCCTCACCGTCGCCCAGGCCTTCGCCAGGGCCGGCGGGGGCGCCCGGCGGCCCTGAACCGGCCCACAGCGCCGCTCCCGCGCGCCGGGGCCGAATGGCCGGATCCGGTTCCTCGTACCTTCGCGGATCGGACAGATCGGGTGGAACATTGAAGTGGCCGAACTTGCCGTCGATTCATAGGTGCCTGAGGCATCTAATGAAGATCGGTACGAGGCACTTCTTCGTCTGCGAGGTCTTTCCATGACGGAACTGACGGACATCACCGGCCCGGCAATCCCGGCCGACCCCGTCGCCTTCCCCCAGGACCGCACCTGTCCCTACCACCCGCCCACCGGCTACGCCCCCCTGCGCGAGCAGCGCCCCCTGGCCCGCGTCACCCTGTACGACGGACGCGAGGTCTGGCTGGTCACCGGGCACGCCGCCGCCCGCGCGCTGCTCGCCGACCCCCGGCTGTCCAGCGACCGCCGACGCGCCGAGTTCCCGGTGCCCACGGAGCGCTTCGCGGGCATCCGCGACCGCCGGGTGGCCCTGCTCGGCCAGGACGACCCCGAGCACCAGCGGCAGCGGCGGATGATGATCCCGTCGTTCACCGTCAAACGCGCGAGCGGGCTGCGGCCCGCCATCCAGCGGATCGTGGACGGGCTGCTGGACACGATGATCGAGAAGGGGCCGCCCGCCGAACTGGTCTCCGCGTTCGCGCTGCCCGTACCGTCGATGGTCATCTGCGACCTGCTCGGCGTGCCCTACGCCGACCACGAGTTCTTCGAGGAGCAGTCCCGGCGGCTGCTGCGCGGTCCGACGGCCGAGGACACCCGGGCCGCCCGCGCCCGCCTGGAGGAGTACATCGGCGGTCTGATCGACGCCAAGCAGCGCGACTCCGAACCGGGCGACGGCGTCCTCGACGAACTGGTCCACCAGCAACTGGCCCAGGGCACGCTGGAGCGCGCCGACGTCGTACTGCTCGCCGTGATCCTGCTGGTCGCGGGCCACGAGACCACCGCCAACATGATCTCCCTCGGCACCTACACCCTCCTGGAGAACCCTGCCCGGCTGGCCGAACTGCGGGCCGACCCGACGCTGCTGCCCGCCGCGGTCGAGGAACTGATGCGGATGCTGTCCATCGCCGACGGGCTGGCGAGGGTGGCGCTGGAGGACATCGAGATCGACGGCACCACCATCCGGGCCGGCGACGGCGTCTTCTTCTCCACCTCGGTGATCAACCGCGACCCCGACCAGTACGAGGACCCGGACGTCCTCGACTTCCACCGTCCCGCCCGCCACCACGTGGCGTTCGGCTTCGGCATCCACCAGTGCCTGGGCCAGAACCTGGCCCGCGCGGAACTGGAGATCGCCCTCGGCACCCTGCTCACCCGGCTGCCCGGCCTGCGGCTGGCCGCACCCGCCGAGACCATCCCGTTCAAACCCGGCGACACCATCCAGGGGATGCTGGAACTCCCCGTGACCTGGTAAGAGGCTCAGCTCATGCACATCGAGATCGACAAGGACGTCTGTATCGGCGCGGGTCAGTGCGCGCTGACCGCGCCGGGCGTGTTCACCCAGGACGACGACGGCTTCAGCATGCTGGTCCCCGGCCGTGCGGACGGGGCGGGCGATCCCATGGTCCGCGAGGCCGCCCGGGCCTGCCCGGTGGGCGCGATCACCGTGACGGACTCCGAACCGGCACCGACACAGGCGGACTGACCGGCCGGGCGCCCCCGCCACCCCGGAAGACGGGGGCGGGGGCGCCCGCGCGGGCGACGCACCCCCTCCGGCCCACGACCGCGCCCGCGTCGCGGACCGCCGGCCGCGAGGGACCGACCGCACCCGCGCGGACGGTCGTCGCTCGATACGCTTCCCGGGTGACCGAACACGCCGGAACACGCGAGAAGCCCTTCCTGTACGTCGTCGTCTGCGCGGCCGGGATCGCCGCGGGCGTCAGCAAACTGATCACGGCCGCGCAGGAGCGGGACTGGGAGGTCGGGGTGATCGCCACCCCGGTCGCGATGAACGGGTTCTTCGACGCCGCGGCGGTGGAGGCGCAGACCGGCCGGGTCGTGCGGTCGGCGTGGCGGACACCGGCCGACCCGCGCCCGTTCCCGCCACCGGACGCCGTGGTGGTCGCGCCGGCCACCTTCAACACCGTCAACAAGTGGGCGGCGGGCATCGCCGACACCCTGGCCCTCGGCACCCTGTGCGAGGCCGCGGGACTCGGAGTGCCCATCGCCGTGCTGCCCTGTGTCGCCGGTGCGCTGGCCGCCCACCCCGCCTACCGGGACAGCCTGGCGCGGCTGCGCGGGATGGGCGTCCGCCTCGGGGACCCGTACTCCGGCGAGCCGGGCCCGGACGGCAGCCGCCCGGAGTTCGCCTGGGCGATGGCCCTCGACCTGCTGGATCGACCCTAGGTGTGCTGTTCGGACATGCTGTTCGGACAGCACACCTAGGTCGTGTCCGTAAAGTCAGGGCAGCCAGAGCAGTAGGCAGGCGATGGTGACCATGGCCTGGTAGTGGCGGGCGCGTTTGTCGTAGCGGGTGGCCAGGGCCTTGTGGTGTTTGAGCTTGTTGAAGCAGCGCTCGACGACGTTGCGGCGCCGGTAGGCGGCCCGGTCGAGTCGGCAGAGGCTCTCGCCGCGGCGGAGGCGGCCGTTGATCTGGTCGATCCGTTCGGGGATCACGGCCTTGATGCCTCGGCGGCGGAGGTAGGAGCGGATCTTCGCGGACGAGTAGCCCTTGTCGGCGGCGACCCGCTCGGGTCGGGTCCTGGGCCGGCCGGGACCGCACCGCTGGACGCGGATGCGGGCCATGACCTGCTCGAACTGGGTGCAGTCGTTGACGTTCCCGGCCGTGATCGTGAAGGCGAGGGGCCGGCCCTGGCCGTCGCAGGCGAGGTGGATCTTCGTGGTCAGCCCGCCGCGGGACCGGCCGATCGCCTCGCCCGGCCAGGGCCCCCTTTTCGGGCCCCGGCCGCGTGCTGGTGGGCCCGCACGGTGGTGGAGTCGACGCACGCGATGGTCCAGTCGACCGTGCCGACGGCATCCGAGTGCTGCTGGACGTGGGCCAGGAGCCGGTCCCAGGTTCCGTCGGCCGACCAGCGGCGGAAGCGCTCGTAGACCGTCTTCCACGGCCCGTACCGCTCGGGCAGGTCCCGCCAGGCCGCACCCGTGGACAGCTTCCACAGAATCCCGTTCACCACCTGACGGCGGTCCCGCACCGGCCTGCCCATCCGCGACGGAGCCAGCAACGGCTCGATCACCGCCCACGACTCATCAGTCAACTCATGACGACGCACCACGAACCAACCAACGAGCAACCGACTTTGCGGACACGGCCTAGGGCCTCTCGTTTGGATCGTGCCGGGCTCGCGGGCCCTGGCACCGCGCCTCGCGGCGTTGTCGTCGGTTGCCATGGCTCCGCCATGTCGCCCTCCTCCGCCTTGCGATGCACGGCACCAGACCCCGCTCCCTGATCCGGCCTGATCCAAACGAAAGACCCTAGACGCAGGTCACCTTCGGGCCCTCCAGCATGCCGCCGGTCTCCAGGTCCTGGCCGTTCGGCATCCAGAAGCCGAGCTTGGACACCACCGTGGAGCAGGTGCCGCCGACCGTGACACGGACCTTCACCTGCTCCGGGTGGCCGGGCTGCAACTCGGTCAGCGCGCAGTCCAGGGAGTAGGACAGCCGGGTCTTCGCCGGGTACTCGCCGACCAGCGGGTTGACGCAGCGGGCGTCGGAGGTGGCGATCCGCACGCTGGTGCCCGCCTCGCCGATCAGCCCGAACCGCCCGCTGCCGTCGCCCTGGGCGCTGTCCCGGCGGACCGTGTAGGTCAGCGTGGTGGTGGCGTTGCGGCGCAGCGTCGTGCGGTCGACGGTGATGGCGTGGGTGGGCTTCGCCTTGGCGTCGGTCAGGGTCAGCGTGGCCCGCACCGTGCCCGTGAGGTCGACCCCGGCGGGCGCGGACCGCACCCGCACGGTGGCCGTGATGTCGTAGGCCCCGGGTCCCGGGTACTCGCCGGAGCCGGGCAGCGTGCCCCCCGACAGGGTCTTCCCGGAGCGGGTGGCCGTCCACCTGCCGTCGCTGCGGCAGTTGTACCGGACGCGGGTGCCGGCCCGGCCGCAGGAGGCGGGGGCGGAGACGGAGAACCGAGGGGTCCCGGTGCCCGCGCACAGGGAGACCACGGCGTGCTGGCCGTGGTCGCCGCGCAGGGTGCCGGCGACGGCGCACAGGGTGCTGGGCTGCTCGGCCCGCGGGGCCGGGGCCGCGGGGCCGCCCCAGGCGGGGGTGACGAGGGCCAGGGGCAGCAGTGCCGCCCCGGCCAGGGCTTTCAGCGTGGTCGGATGGGTCGGCACCGCGTTCCTCCGGTACGGCCGTGACCGGCCGGGCACCGGTCGCCTGCGGTCGAGGATCATCCGACGGTACGACCTCCGGCCGCCTCCCACGCCGGAGGGTCACCTGGCGGCAGCAACATCTACGCCCCGAAGGCCGGATGGCGGCGGCACCCGTTCAGTCGCGTGCGCGCTCCGCGGCGCGGTAGCGGGGGGCCAGGGCGGTGCCGGAGCCGTTGCGCACCGCCAGCTCCGCCTCGGCGAGCCGCTCCACGGCCGCGGACTCGGACAGACCGGGCACACACACCACCTCCCCGGCCGAGAGGGCGGCGAGGGACGCGGTGACGACGTCGGCCGGCGCCATGCCGCCCTCGTCGTGGACCCGGGCCTCCCCGGCGACGGGCGCCTCGCCCGTGCCCAGGTGGAACTCGGTGGCGGTGAGCCCGGGGCAGACGACCTGGACGCCCACCGGGGTGCCGGCGAGTTCGGCGGCGAGGGTCCTGGTGAACGTCACCATGTACCCCTTGGTGCCCCCGTACACGGCCCGCTGCGGGAGGGGGCCGGGCGGCAGGGCGCCGGCGAACGCCAGCAGCGAGGCGACGTTGACGATCGCGCCGCGGCCCCGCGCCACCATGCCGGGGACGGCGGCGCGGGTCAGCACGGTCGGCGCCACGACGTTCACGTCGATCACCTTGGTCAGCAGGGCGGGGTCGACCTCGGCGAAAGGCCCGTAGCCGTTGATCCCCGCGTTGTTCACCAGGAGGCCCACGTCGTCCGCGGCGACCCGCTCGGCGACCCGGGCGAGGTCCGCGGACCGCGCGAGATCGGCCACCACCGACTCCGCTTCCGCCCCGGTCTCCGCCCGCAGCCGTCGCGCCAGGGAGTCGAGCCGATCGGCGCGCCGGGCCACCAGCACCGGATTCCAGCCGCGCCGCGCCAACTGGACGGCGTACTCGGCACCGATACCGGACGACGCCCCCGTCACCACGGCAGAGCCCGCCGCCTCGTCGTGTCCCATGGTCGAACCCCTTCGGTCGGTGATGGCGCCACCCGGCGGCCGGGACCGGCCGGGTGACCGCGGCCCCACCACCCGAAACCCGGGGCGGAGCCCGGCGACCTTTGTACCTGGTGGCCATGGGCTGCCCGGCACCCGCCCCGCCGCGGGGCGACCGCGGACGCACCGCGCGGCCGTGCCCCCGTCCGCGCGGTCCGCCGTTCCTAGCGCACCGCCCGCAGGTACCCCTTGCTGCCCGGTGTCGTGACGTCACGGTCGCGGCGGACGATGCTCAGACGGTCGCCCCAGCCCGCGAGGGCCTTGCGCAGTCCGCTCGCGGTGTACTCGATGTCCACCACCCGGTCCGCGAACGCCTTCGCGTACACCCCGCACTCGTCGTACTGCCCGCACTCCTCGGTCACCGCGAAGTCCAGCCCGGCCCGGCGCCGCTGCCCGGCCAGTTCGGCGGTGTTCTTCTGGGCGATGGCCAGGTGCCGGGCGTGCGCGTGGCGGGAGAGCAGGGCCATGAAGGCCGTCGCGTCGCCCGCGTCGAGCAGTCCGTGGGAGCGGGTGTAGCTGTCGTAGTTGTCCGGTTCCACCGCGTCGAAGCCCTTGCGCGCGCAGCCGTCGATCCAGCGGTTCACCCGTTGCGCCACCCGCTCGCGCTTGGCCGCGGTGCCGATGTCCAGCAGCGCCTCGTTCCAGTCCCGGTCGACGACGACCCCGCCGTGCGCGTCGCGCAGCAGCAGGTCGCGCGGCCAGGAGCCGCGCTCGTCGGGCTGCGCCTGGAAGGCGTTGACGTAGCAGATGTTGTACAGACCGGGCGCGGGCGCGTCGGACCGGTCGCGGCTGACGATCCGCACTCCGGCCGGCGGGGTGTACGCGCCGCCGATCTGGTAGTCGAACCCGGCGTGCCGCGGTGGCAGCCGGACGGCGGCGGGCTTCGCGGAGCCGGTCCCGTCGGGCGCGGCGCAGCCCGCCAGTACCGAGGCGGCGACGCCGAGGGCCAGTGACAGGGCGCCGGTGGTCCTGGCCGGACCGGTGGCGCGAAAGACACCCCAAAGGGGCACGTCCGCTCCTTCCTGCCCACGCCGGGCGGCGCGGCACGTGTCAGGATCAAAGCGTCCGTGCCCCGAGGCCGTCAAGCCGGTGCCGGGCCACGTCGTAGGCTCGGAGGCGATCACCCGTCCCGAAGGCAGGAGCAGCAACGATGCAGTATGTGAAGCTCGGTTCGACGGGCCTGGACGTCTCGCGCGTCTGTCTGGGCTGCATGACCTACGGTCTGCCGGACCGCGGCAACCACGAATGGACCCTGGACGAGGAGGCATCCCGTCCGCTGATCCGGCAGGCGCTGGACGCGGGCATCAACTTCTTCGACACCGCCAACGTGTACTCGGACGGCACCAGCGAGGAGATCGTCGGCAAGGCCCTGAGGGACTTCGCGAACCGCGACGAGATCGTGCTGGCCACCAAGGTGCACGGCCGGATGCGGCCGGGCCCCAACGGCGGTGGGCTGTCCCGCAAGGCGATCATGACCGAGATCGACCACAGCCTGCGCCGGCTCGGCACCGACTACGTCGACCTCTACCAGATCCACCGCTACGACCACGAGACGCCGATCGAGGAGACGATGGAGGCGCTGCACGACGTGGTCAAGGCGGGCAAGGCCCGCTACATCGGGGCCAGTTCGATGTACGCGTGGGAGTTCTCCAAGGCGCAGTACACGGCCGAGCGGCACGGCTGGACGAAGTTCGTCTCCATGCAGAACCACTACAACCTGCTCTACCGCGAGGAGGAGCGGGAGATGCTGCCGCTCTGCGCGGACCAGGGCGTCGGCGTGCTGCCGTGGAGCCCGCTCGCCCGGGGCCGGCTCACCCGTGACTGGGGCGCGGTCACCGACCGCAGCGAGCACGACGCCTTCGGGAGCCGGCTCTACTCGGACAGCGACCGCTCGATCGTGGAGGCGGTCACCCGGATCGCGGGGGAACGGGGCGTGCCGCGTGCCCAGGTGGCGCTGGCCTGGCTGCTGCACCAGTCCACCGTGACCGCGCCGATCGTCGGCGCCGGCAAGCCGCGGCACCTCGAGGACGCGGTCGCGGCCGTCGAACTCACCCTGTCCGACAAGGAGATCGAGGAGCTGGAGCGGCCCTACACCCCGCACGCCATCAGCGGCCACTGAGCGAGCGCCGGGCCGGGTGGCCCGGGTCAGGGGTGGTGGTGCGGCGGCGGGGGAGGGATGGTCGCCAGGCCGGGGGCCGGTTCCGGCCAGACCAGGAGGACCGGGCAGGGGGCGTGGTCGACGGTGAACCGGCCCGCCGGGCCGAGGCTGTGCGGGCCCAGCCGGGAGCGGTCGCCGTCCCGCGCCAGCACCAGCAGGTCCGCCCCCTCGGCGGCGGCCACCACCTCCCGCTCGACCCGGCCCGAGCGCGCCTCGCGCTCACAGGGCCGGCCCAGCCGCTCGGCCGCGGCCGAGAGGAGCTGGGCCGCCGATGTGTCGCCGAGCCGCTCCAGCAGGGCACCCGGATCGCGCTCCGGGTGCCCCCGGCCCAGCAGTCCGGCGAACGCGCCGTGCGCGACCCCGGGCACGTCCGGCCCGCTGACGTGCAGCAGCACCACCTCGGCGTCCTCCGGCGCATGGGTGCGCACGGCGTCCACACAGGCGGGCCAGGTCCCTTCCACCAGCCAGGCGATCACACGCATACGGTCGGCCTCCCTCAGAAGACGTGCAGCGACCCCCACAGTGCCACCACCGCGACGGCGAGGGAGGACGGCACGGCGAGCAGACCCAGCCGGGTGAACTCCCCGAGGTTCACCCCGTGCTCGTGCTGGTGCACGATCCGCCGCCACAGCAGGGTGGCCAGCGACCCGGCATAGGTCAGGTTCGGGCCGATGTTCACCCCGAGCAGCACCGCGAGCACCGCGCCCGGACCGGCCGGCGCCGCCAGCGGCAGCAGGACCAGCACCGCGGGCAGGTTGTTGACGATGTTCGCCAGTACGGCGGCCAGCGCGGCGATCCCCAGCAGCGCGGGCAGTCCGGTGCCGCCCGGCACCACCCGCCCGAGCACGTCGGCGAGCCCGTTGTCGACCACCGCCCGGACCACGATGCCCAGCGCCAGCACGAACGCGAGGAACGCCGGGGCCGCCGCCCGCACCACGCTCAGCGGGGTCGCCCGGCCCCGCAGCAGCGCGCGCCCGGCCAGCACCAGCGCCCCGGCCGCCGCCACCCAGGCGGGTTCGACGCCGAACAGCGAGGCCACCACGAAACCGGCCAGCGTGCAGGCGACGGTCACCAGTGCGAACCGGGGGAAGGGGGGCTGGTCGCCGGTGTCCGGGGCCGCGGGTGCCGCCGCCGCGAGGTCACCGGCGAAGAACCGCCGGAACACCAGGTACTCGGTGCCGATCGCCGCCAGCCACGGCAGCGCCATCAGCGCCGCGAACCGGGTGAAGCTCAGCCCGCTGGCCGCGAACGCCAGCAGGTTCGTCAGATTGGACACGGGCAGCAGCAGTGACGCCGTGTTCGACAGATGTGTGCAGGCGTACACATGCGGCTTGGGGCGTACGCCGGTACGTGCGGCGGTGGCGAACACCACCGGGGTGAGCAGCACGATCGTGGCGTCCAGACTGAGCACGGCGGTGATCGCGGAGGCGAGCGCGAAGACCGCCGTCAGCAGCCGCACCGGACGGCCCGCCGCCCACCGGGCCATCCATGCCCCGCACGCCCGGAACAGCCCCTCCACGTCGCAGAAGTGGGCGAGCACCAGGACCGCCGCGAGGAAACCGACCACCGGCCCCAGTTGCTCGGCCTCGGCCCGGGCGTGGTCGAGGGAGATGGCGCCGGTGGCGATCGCGATCCCGGCGGCCGGGACGGCCATGACCGCCTCCGGCCAGCCGAAGGGCCGTACGACGGCGAAGGCCAGTACCGCGAGGAGCAGTACGACGGAGAGTGCTTCGGCGAGCGGGCTGTTCAGGGCAGGTCCTTCCGGAATCGATCAGGCATTCCCGCCCATGAAAACAGACGCCCCCCGGTGTGCTCGCCGTCGGCACGGCGGATCAGGGCGCGGAGCCGGGGCTGAACACGGTCAGGAAGACCGACGAGGAGTTCCCGGAGACGGGCACCGCGCCGCCCGTCCAGGCCACCTTCAGATGGTCCCGCTCGTCCGGTGGGGTGATCAGCAGCGCGGCCGGCTTCGCCGTCCTGGCACCGCTGACCTCCGGGTTGGAGAAGGTCAGCCCGGCCCAGGCGCTCTGCCCGGGGCGCAGGGTGACGGTCGTCGCCGAGCCCGACTCGCGCCGGGGGTCGGGGCCGAGCTGGGCGCCGCCCGCGCTCACGAAGGCCGCGCCCGGGAAGCCGCGCAGGGTGCAGGTCCGGTGGGAGGCGTTGGTGAGGACCAGGGGGAAGTTCTCCTGCCCGGCGCCGGGATCGTTGCGGCCCACCGAGGCGCGCAGTTCGGAGGTGTGGCAGCGGGTGCCCGTCGCCGCGGTGGCTCCCGCGCTGCCCGAGGTCCCGGTCGCCCGGGACACCGCCGTCGAGGCGGCGCGCGTGGGTGTGGGGGACCCGGCGGAGGGCGCGGCCGGGCTGCCGGGCGCCGACGGCGTCGAGGCATCGGTCACGGGTGTCGAGGCATCGGTCGCGGGTGCGGCCGTACCGGAGGCCGTGATGGGCGGATCGCTGTGCACGGTCTGTCCGTTGCCACAGGCGGTCAGCAGGCCCAGCACGGCCATCGAGCCCGCGAGCAGGGCTCCGCGCCGCGCGGACCGAGGGGTGTACACCATGTCGCTCAACACTCCTGGAGGGTCGGGGCACGCGTGCGGACGCGTGCCTACGGTGCCGAGTGCGCCGTCACCCCACTCCGATGCACGGACCGTGGGAAAAGTTCGGAACACAGGGGTTCTTTTCCCCACTTCGGCGCTCGGCCGACTCCTCAGCTCACCCGCAGCGAGCGCAGTACGCCATCGGTGGCGTCCCCGTCACCCCGCTGGCGTAGCTGCACGTACACCTGGGGCGTGCCGGCGCCGCTCGCCGGGACCAGCGCGGACTCGGTGATGGAGCCGCCGTCCGGGCAGCCGCTCCAGGCCCGCACCAGGCCGTGCCAGTCGGCGTCGGTGAAAGCGCGGCTGCTGGAGTAGTGGCAGCCGGGATGGGTGAGCGCCTTCACCCGGGCGGTGACGTCACCGTGTTCGCCGACCCCGACGAACACCCCGTCCACGGGGGTGTCCAGTTCGGGCCAGTGGGCGAGGTCGTCGGCCACCACCAGACCCGGCTCGTGGCCCGCGCCGAGGCCCAGCGCCCGCGGGTCCCAGCCGGAGTCGCGCAGCTGGCGGTCCCAGCCGGCCGGCACCCGCACGCTCACCCGCCCGTGCGCGTCCGCCACCCGGGCCTGCCGTGCCGTGCCGCCGTGGTGCAGGACCACGGTCACCGTGGCCGCCGTCACCGCGGCGGCGGCGAGCGCGGCGACCGTCAGCGTCACCGCGCCGAGCCGCCCGCGGACCCGGTCCCGCCGCCGCGCGGGGCCGCCGGGTCCCGCCGCCAGCCGGTCCAGCTCGGCCGCGAACTCCCGCGCGGCCGGCCAGCGCCGGGTCCGGTCCGGCTCCAGCGCGCGCAGCAGCGCCCGCGCCACGTCGTCCCCGAGGTCCGGCCGCAGCCGCCCGGGCGGCACCACCTTCCCCGGCGGCCCCGGCACGCTCCCGGTGACCAGCTCGTAGCCGACCGCGCCCAGGCTGTAGACGTCGGCCCGCTCGTCGATGCTTCCGCCGGGCTCGGCCTGCTCGGGCGGCCGGTATCCCGCCGAGCCCGCCGCGAGCGTCAGCACCGAGGCCTGCGCCAGACTCTTGGCGAGCCCCAGATCGGCCAGCAGCACCCGCCGGGTGCCGTCGGGCGCGGTGTGCAGCAGCAGGTTGGTCGGCTTGATGTCGCGGTGCACGATCCCCGCCTCGTGCAGCGCGGCGGCGGCCCGCGCGGCCTCCGCCGTCAGCAGCAGCGCGTCGGGCACCGGCAGCGGACCGTCCGCCAGCAGCTCGGCGAGGGTGCCGCCGTCGGCGTACTCCATCACGAAGTACGGCCTGCCGTCCGGGAGTTCGCCGATGTCGTAGACCTGCACCACCCGGCTGGAGCCGGCCCGGCGCAGCAGCCGCGCCTCGGACAGGAAGCGGTCCCTGACATCCAGCCGGTGCGACCAGTTCTCGGCGAGGACCTTCACCGCCACCGGGGCCTTGAGCTCCGGGTCGTGGGCGAGCCACACGGTGGCGAAGGCACCGGTGCCCAGCGGCCGTTCGAGGCGGTAGCGGCCGATCCGCTCCAGGGAGTGCATGCGACTATCATGCCTGCCCCGAGATCGACCGAAGGAGGGCCCGACGTGCAGGACGAGGCGCCGGTGGAGGAACTCGCCCGGCGTGCCGCCGCCGGGGACACGGCGGCCCTGGACCGGCTGCTGACCGAGCTGCGGCCCGAGGTGCTGCGCCGCTGCGGGCGGTTCCTGCCGTGCCGGGAGGACGCCGAGGAGGCCGCCCAGGACGTGCTGCTCCAAGTGGCCCGCCGCATCGGTACCTTCGAGGGCCGCAGCCGTTTCGGTACCTGGCTGTACACCGTGGTCGCCAACTGCTGCCGGCAGAAGTACCGCGAGCTGAAGCGGCGGGCCGCCGAGCAGCCCGTCGTCATCGAGCCGGCGCACGCCGTCGACCCGCGCACCACCAGCGTCATCGCGGGTTCCCGGGTCGACCTGCTGGAGGCCCTGGAGCGGCTGGAGCGCGAACACCCGCACCTGGTCGCGCCGTTGGTCTACCGGGACATCTGCCAGCTGGACTACGCAGAGGCCGCCGAACGTGCCGGCATCGCGCTCGGGACCCTCAAGTCCCGTCTGCACGAGGCCCGCAGACGGGTACGGCCCTGGCTCACCGGTTCCTGACGGCCGCCCGGGCTACCGCTCCTCCTCGTACAGCGGCAGCTCCGCCCAGATCGTCTTGCCGTTCGAGCCGTGCCGGCTGCCCCAGCGCTGGGTGAGCTGGGCGACCAGCAGCAGCCCCCGGCCGCCCTCGTCGAAGGTCTTGGCCCGGCGCAGATGCGGGGCGGTGGGGTTGTTGTCGGAGACCTCGCAGATCAGGGTGGCCGCGTCATGGATCAGCCGCAGCCGGATCGGATGGGCCCCGTACCGGATGGCGTTGGTGACCAGCTCGCTGACCACCAGCTCCGTCGTGAACGCGGCCTCGCTCAGCCCCCAGGCGTCGAGTTGCTCCACCACCTGCTTGCGGATCGGCGCCACCAGCGCCGGATCCGCGGGGATGTCCCAGGTCGCCACCTGGGACGCGGGCAGGCCCTGGGTGCGGGCCAGCAGCAGCGCCGCGTCGTCGGAGACATTGCCGGAGGGCAGCAGGGCGTGCAGGATGCGGTCGCAGCAGGCGTCCAGTGAACCGGCGTACGCCTCCAGCGCCCGGCACAGCAGCCCGCGCCCGGCGTCCGCGTCCCGTGCCCGGCACTTCACCAGACCGTCCGTGTACAGGGCGAGCACGGTGCCCTCCGCCAGCTCCACCTCGGTGGACTCGAAGGGCAGTCCGCCCAGGCCCAGCGGGGGACCCGCGGGCACCTCCAGCTGGTGCGGACGGCCGCCCGGCGGCAGCAGCACGGGCGGCGGATGCCCGGCCCGGGCCAGCGTGCAGCAGCGCGACACCGGGTCGTAGACCGCGTACAGACAGGTCGCGCCGACCTCGCCGGTGCTGCCGTCGCCGGCCTCCTCCGCCAGCCGCACCACCAGATCGTCCAGATGCGTGAGCAGCTCGTCGGGGGCCAGGTCGATGTCGGCGAGGGTGCGTACGGCGGTGCGCAGCCGGCCCATGGTGGCCGAGGCCTGGATGCCGTGCCCGACCACGTCGCCGACGACCATCGCGACCCGCAGCCCGGACAGCGGGATCACGTCGAACCAGTCGCCCCCCACCCCGGCCCGCGCGGCCGGCAGGTATCGGGAGGAGGCCTCCAGGGCGGCCGTGCGCGGCAGGGTGCGGGGCAGCAGGCTGCGTTGCAGGGCGAGAGCGGTCTCGCGTTCGCGCGAGTAGCGCCGGGCGTTGTCGATGCAGACCGCGGCCCGGTTGGTGATCTCCTCCGCCAGCAGCCGGTCGTCCGGGGCGAAGCCCTCCGGGCGCCGGTGCCGGGTGAACACCGCGACCCCCAGGGTGAGTCCGCGGGCGCGCACCGGGACCGCCATGGTGGAGTGGATGCCGAAGGACCGCACCTGCCGGGCGCGGGCGCTGTTCCAGTTCAGCCAGGGGTTGATGTCGCCGGCGGCCATCGAGGCGGTGATCGTCCGGCCCGCGGTCAGCGCGTCCGCCTGCGGGGAACCGGCCGGATAGCGCTCGTTCTGCCCCGGCTTCAGCACCGCCTCCGGCACGCCGTCGAGGACCGACAGATGGGCGGCGCGGCGCAGGGTGACCGGCGTGGTGACCCGGGCCGGGGGCTCCCCGCCGTACTCCTCGGGGTCCAGCAGGTCGACGGTGACGAAGTCGGCCAGCGCGGGCACGCACATGTCGGCCAGCTCCTGCGCGGTACGCGTCACGTCGAGGGTGGTGCCGATGCGCACGCTCGCCTCGTTCACCAGCTGCAGGCGCTGGCGGGCCCGGTGGTTCTCGCTGACGTCGTGCACGGCCAGGCACACCCCGCGCACCCGGCCGGCCCGGTCCTTCACCGGGGTCATCCGCACGAGCCACGCCTGCGGCCGCTGCGCGCCGCCGACCCGCATGAAGGTCCGCACGTCCCGTGGCAGGCCGCTCTCCAGCACCTCGTGGATGCCGCGGGCCAGTTCCTCGCCCTGCGGCTCGCCGACCACCTCCGTGAAGTGCAGCCCCCGCGTCCGGCCGTCATCGGGCAGCCCGCAGAGCGCGGCCATGGCGTCGTTCATCCGGCGCAGCCGCAGGTCCTCGTCGTACACGGCGAGCGCGCACGGCGACTGGACCAGACCCGCCTCGCCCAGCGGATCGTCCTCGGCGGGCGGCTCTGTGCCGGTCAGGGGGGTGACGAGGACCCAGCGGTCCCCGGCGCCGTCGGGGCCCGGCAGCCGCTGGGCGAGCAGCCAG
Source organism: Streptomyces sp. SCPE 10 (assembly GCF_051980735.1). NCBI lineage: Bacteria > Bacillati > Actinomycetota > Actinomycetes > Kitasatosporales > Streptomycetaceae > Streptomyces > Streptomyces sp. SCPE 10. The sequence continues at coordinate 7,403,247 of NZ_CP197069.1, forward strand.
ACCTCAAGGCTGCGGCCGTCCCGGTGGCGCAGCCCGAGCGTGCCGTGCCAGCGACGGGCGCCCGCGGGCAGCCTGGGGGCCGGTCCGGCGAGCAGACGGGCGGCGGGGCGGCCCACGACGGCGTCGGCGGGGTGGCCGAGCAGACGCCGTGCGCCCTCGTTCCACTCCACCAGCGTCCCGTCGTCATCGAGGACAGCCCGGGCCGTCGCCGCCTCGTCGAACGGATAGACCCGGCTCATCGTCGCCGCTCCCAAGCGCACACTCACAGTGAACAGGTGGCACTACTCGTGAGTCCAGACTAGTGGCTCCCGCCCGCCGGTGAACGTCGGCACCCGGGCGGACGACCGGCCGGCCGAACCCGGTCAAGATCGCCGATCTCCGCAGGTCACAAGGCGCTTGCGTATTTTTGCGGTTCCGTTGCGACGGGTGGTCGGAATCTGTTTGTTCGAGACCGGTCGTGTGCGCTTGTGGGTTGGGCGGCGGCACACGAACATTTGGTCACGCGGCGTCGTGGAACACCTGCCCGAGAGCGCGCCGCCGCCCGGACCGCACGGTGCTCACCCCGTGCCGCACCGCACCGGCCGACCAGCCGCGCCGGACGCGCACGGGGCGGTCGCGGGTGGTGAACACCAGGCCGTGGCCCCGCGGCAGCACGGTCGCCGTGCGGAGGCCAGGCCGGTACCGCATCAGGTGTGAGATGACCTGCGGATATTTACGGGTGAGTACCCGAGCGGTACCGTTTGGTCCATGCCAGCTCTCAACGTGGAGTTCAGCGAACGGGAACTAGAGGACCTGCGGCAGATCGCCAAGGAGCGCGGTACGTCGATGAAGGCCCTCGTCCGCGAGGCCGCCGCCGCCGACATCGCCCGGCACCGGGCGCTCCAGGAGGGGGCCGAGGCGTTCCGCAGCTTCTTCACCGCGCACGCCGAGGAATTCGCGGCCGCCTTCCCCGAGGATGAACCTCCCGCCGCGCGGGGCGAGGCCGCCTGAGTGATGCCTCCCGTCATCCACATCGATGTCCCGTGGCTGCTCCAGCGGCACGAGGAAGTGCTGCCCGACCAGCCCGCGGTCGACGATTTCTCCGCGCTGGTCGCCGCCGTCGCCCGGCACCGGGTCGATCCGCCCCGGCTCGGCGTGGACTCCGACCCCGCCTGGCGGGCCGCCGCCCTGCTGCACACCCTCACCCTGCTCAAGCCGCTGCCCACCGCCAACGCCCGCTTCGCCTGCGCCACCGCCGTGGCCTACATGTTCGTCAGCGGCGTCGGCATCGATCCGCCCTACGGCGCCCTCGTCGACCTCGCCCGCGACCTGCTCTCCGGCAAGACCGACGTCTACGGCGCCGCCGACCGGCTGCGCTCCTGGCAGATCTGAGCCGTACCGGGCCGCCGGCCCGGCGGACGCCTGGCCGGGCCGGCGGCGGAGCCGTCCGTGCCCGCCCGGCCGGAGGGGGAAGGCGCCGGGGCCGCCGGCCGGGGCGGGCAGAACGGGCCGACCGCCGGTCCCGCACGGGAGACCGCCGTCCCGTGCGGGGCCTTCCGGGAGGCCGAGCCCAGTCCACCACCGGGGCGGGCGCGGCGGTACGGTGTGCGCCCGCGTGACGGGTGCGCGGGGTTCACACGGGGTGCGCGCGCACGGACCCGGCCCCCCTCAGGCCGAGTCCCGGTCAGGCCGGACGCCCCGTCAGGCCGGGTCCTCGGCCAGGTCGGCCGGGGTGAGGGCGGTCGGGGTGGTGTGGCCCGAGAGGGCGAGCGTCAGGTCGAGTTCGGCGAGCAGGCAGCGGATGACGTGGGTCACGCCCGCCTCGCCGTCCAGACCCAGGCCGTAGACGTACGGCCGGCCCAGCAGAACCGCCTCCGCGCCGAGGGCGAGCGCCTTGAACACGTCGTCGCCGGTACGGATCCCGCTGTCGAACAGCACCGTCAGCCGGTCACCGGCCGCCGCCGCGACCCGGGGCAGCGCGTCGGCCGCCGCGACGGACCCGGCGACCTGCCGGCCGCCGTGGTTGGAGACCACCACGCCGTCCATCCCCGCGTCCGCCGCGAGCCGGGCGTCGTCCGGGTGCAGCACGCCCTTGAGGACGATCGGTCCGTCCCAGTGCGCGCGCAGGAACTCCAGGTCCGGCCAGGTGTGACCGGGATCCCCGAACAGACCGAGGAAGTGCAGCACCGCCGCATCGGGGTCCTCGTGCACCGGCTTGGCCAGGCCCGCCCGGAAGGCCGGGTCGGTGAAGTAGTTGGCGGTGCCCACCCCGTGCAGGAACGGCAGATAGGCCTGGTCCAGATCGCGCGGCCGCCAGGACAGCAGCGGGGTGTCCAGGGTGACCACCAGCACCGAGAACCCGGCGGCCCTCGCGCGCCCGAGGAAACTCCGGGTCACCTCGCGGTCCTTGCCCCAGTACAACTGGAACCAGCGCTCGGCGTCCCCCATCGCCTCCGCCACCTGCTCCATCGGCGTGCTGGAGGCGGACGACAGGACGTACGGCACACCCTGCGCCGCCGCGGCCCGCGCGGCGGCGGTCTCGGCGTCCGGGTGCATGATCGACAGCACCCCCACGGGCGCCAGGGCGAGCGGCGCCGGCAGGGTCCGTCCGAGCACCTCGACCGACAGATCGCGCTCCCGTACGTCCCGCAGCATGCGCGGCACGATCCGGTGCCGGGCGAGCGCCGCGCGGTTGGCGCGGGCGGTGCTGCCGTCGCCCGCGTTGCCCGCCACATAACCCACCGGGCCCGGCCCGAGCCGGTGTTCGGCGAGTTCCTCCAGCCGGGTCAGGTCGGTCGGGAGCCGGGGCACGGCACCCGACATCCCGTTCAGATAGATCTCGTACTGGAAGTCCGCCCAGTGCCTGGCCATCCGCTGCTCCCGTCTTCCCGGGCCGAGTTCGCGTGCGGCGCCGACAATACTGGCCGGTAGCGGGGGAGTCGGCCCCCGGGCGGAGCCCCCGCCTCCGGTGATCGTCTCGTGAACACAGGGAGTCATGAAGGGGGCCGTGGACGGCGGTGTCGGAATGTTTCCGGACGATTAAATAACCGCTGATTTTCAGCCAATTGACGGCTTCTTGACGGCAACTGCCGCGCGGTTACCGGGTCCTGCCGTTCGAATTCTGTGACTTCACGCCACTGATTCAACACGAAAGGTTACCGAAAGCCGTGGGGTCGATGTGTGTTTCCGCGGGGGACTCGGCAGAGTGGCGCTCGCCGCTCCGACGTCCCACCGGAAACGGAGCCGGCACCCCGTCTGTTCGAGCGGAAGGATGCACACAATGCGGAACACCGCGCGCTGGGCAGCGGCCTTCGGCCTCACGGCCGTCGCCGTCTGCGGACCCCTGACCGGGGCCGCCGTCGCCGCACCGGACGCCGCCCCCGCCTCGCTCTACGCCCCCTCGGCGCTGGTGCTGACCACCGGCCACGGCGGCGACGCGGCCACGGCGGCCCCCGAGCGTGCCGTCACCCTCAGCTGCGCCCCGGGCGCCTCCGGCACCCACCCGGCCGCCGCCGAGGCCTGCGCGGAACTGCGCGGAGCCGGTGGCGACCTCAACGCGCTCAAGGCGCGCGGGGACGTGTGGTGCAACAAGCTGTACGACCCCGTGGTCATCACCGTCCAGGGCGTGTGGCAGGGCCGGCGTGTCTCGTACGAGCGCACCTTCGGCAACACCTGTGAGCGGGACGCGACGGGCGGCAGCCTCTTCGCGTTCTAGTGGACCGGGATCGCAGGTGCCCCCGCGTGGACACCGATCAGGACCGTGACTGGGGAGTGCGGCCTGTGAAGCGGGGAACCCGCGGTCTCGCGCCGGGCCGTTGGGCGAAGTGGGGTCGCCCGCCGCCTGCCCGGCACCGAAGCCGCTCCCCGGTCAGGTCCGTGGGGGTCCTGCCGGGGAGCGGCCAAAAACGAACGGTGCTCAGGCCTTGCGCCGGTGACTGGTGTCGCACCAGGGGTAGCGACGGCTGCGCCGGCACGTGCACAGAGCGACACGGAACCGGTCCGAGGACACCGTCGTACCGTCCTCCAGCTCGACTTCCACCGGCCCCTCCACGAGCAGCGGCCCACGCCGTTGCACCGTGATCCGCCGGGCGCGCTCAGCAGGTTCGTTCGGCACGGATCACCACCAGCTCTTCCCTCGTCTCGTGCGGCGCCAGCAGTCCGCGCCGGCGCAGCCAGTCCAGTCGGGACCGCAGCACCGGCCCGAGTGCGATCCAGTGCCGCCGCACCACCGCGGCCTTCAGTCCCGCACCCCGCAGCAGGTCCACGGTCCGGTCGGGATCGCTCAGCGCGGACTGCACGATCAGCACCACGCCCCCGGGTGCCAGCAGCGCGGGCGCGCCGCGGCAGATGCGGTCCAGCAGCAGCCGCCCGTCGTGGCCCGCGTCCCAGGCCCGCGACCGGCCGCGCGGACCGTCGCCGGTGTGCGGCGCGGGGACGTAGGGCGGGTTCGCGAGAATCATGTCGTACGTGCGCCCGCGCACCGGAGCGAAGAGGTCGCCGCGCCGGATCCGGACCGGCAGCCGCGTCAGCCAGGCGTTCAGCCGGGCCGTCCACACCGCCCGCCGGGACACGTCCACCGCGGTCACCTCGGCGCCCATCCGGGCCGCCGTCAGCGCCAGTGCGCCGCTTCCGGTGCCCACGTCGAGAACCCGTGCCCCGGGCGGCACCACTTCCTCGCGCAGCGCCTCGGCCAGCAACGCGGTGTCGTCCTGCGGGGCGTAGACGCCCGGAATCAGCAATGCGATCACGGACCGCGAGTACCCGTGCATGCCGGATGTATGGGTCACACCGTGCTCGGCTCTCCCAGGGGCACCCGGAGCGACGACCGCCCCGCGCGCCAGTCGGTCAGCAGCCGCCGGGCCAGCCGGCCCTCCAGGTACTCGGTGGCGTCGATGCCGAAGGCGACGTCCGCCGCCAGCTCCGGCTCCTCCTCCAGGAGCCCGCCGATCACCTCGTGCCGGACCACCTGCTCGTGCACCGCGTCCGCCTCCACGTGCTCGTCGTAGAAGAACTGCGCGGCCGGCCCCGCTCCGGTGCGGCGCAGCGCCTCGGCGAGCCGCCGGGAGCCGGGGGAGGAGGTGATCTCCACGTCGGCGAAGTGGCCCACCAGCGCTCCCCGCAGGGCGCGGTGCAGGCCGAACAGGGACATCAGGTTGACGACGGCGAGCATCTCGGCGGGGGCCGCGTCCAGGAACCGCCCGTACCCGGTGTCCAGCCCCAGGTCCCGCATCAGGTCGGCGAACAGGCGCGCGTGGACCCGCTCGGCGCGGCCGCCGCCGAACTCGTCGTACTCGACCGCCGCCATCGCCGCCTTCGCCCGGCCCCACAGCCGGGGCAGCACCCAGGCGTGCGGGTCGGCCTCCTTCAGGTGGTACAGGGAACGCTGCGCCGCGTACTCGCGCAGGTGCCACAACTCGCCCTCGGCGCACAGGAAATGGCTGACGCCGGTGCCCTCGGCCGGTTCCACCAGGAGGGCACCGAGCGCGTCGTCCAGGCTGTCGTGGACCGGGGTGTCGGCGCGCAGGGCGGCCAGGAACCGGCGCTCCAGCGCGGCCCGCACCCGCAGCAGGTCCGGGTCCCACTCGGCCTCGGCGGGCACACCCGCGAAGCCCCGGTAGTGCAGTTCGTAACACAGGTACAGGGCGAGCTGCGGATCGTCGCCGTAGGGGTCCGTGTCCTCGGCGTCCACGGGGTCCGGCAGGGGGCCGGCGCCCCGCAGGTACGCGGCGATCGCGGCGGACAGCGGTCCGCGGGCGTCCGGCAGCTCGGGTCCTCGCACAGGGTGGGTCATGGCACCCGGGTACCCGCGTCCGGGCAGCTCAGTGGTGCCGTCCCGGTGTCCTGCGGTCGCCCTTCGCCTGGTCCTGGGCCCCCGTGTTCGGGGTGATGGCGTCGCCCGCCTCGCCGTTGCCGCGGTCCTTCTCGCCGTGCCGCTCGGCCTCCTCCACCTCGTGCAGCACCTCGCCCAGTGCCGTCCCGGGCCGCTCCTGGCGCTCGTCCCCACCGGACATGACGTCTCCCTTCCGTCGGTGTCGTCTGATCGTTCCCGGGTTGCCCGCAACGGCGGTCTCAAGCCTGGACGGCGGCGGCGCGCCCCCCGACCGGGCCGTGCGGGTGACCGGGCGGGTGTGCCGGGCGGACCACGCCCGTTCGGGGGGTGCCGGCCGAGGTTTCCCGGCGGACGGGGAACCACTCCAGGGACCCCGCCCCCGGAAGACCGAGGTGCCATGTCCGCCGCTCTCACCGGCAGCTGCCTCCTTCCCGACGCCGGACGCCCCGGTACCCGGCCTGGACCGGCCATGACCCACCCCCGTCCGCGCCGTCTCCACATGCGCGTTGTTTCAGGGTGTGGCGCCCTGGATACACCGCGAGGGTTCGGCCCTGGAGTTCGCGAGACGTGTACGCCGTCGCAGTGAGGTCGCCACCATGTCCCATGCACCGTCGCCCGCAGGACCGTCGAACCGCACGCGGCCGGTGACGGAGCCCGGCACGGGCACCGCGCCGGCCGGCGTGCTGGCCCGCCCTGGCACGGCCCTGGTCACCGGCGCCTCCTCCGGCATCGGCGCGGCCGTGGCCCGCCGACTGGCCGCCGAGGGCGGCTGGCGGCTGGTGCTCAACGGCCGCGACCCCACCCGTCTGGAGCATGTGGCCGCCGACATCTCGGCCTTGGCCGTCGCCGCGGACCTCACCCGCCCCGGCGCCGACCGCCGGGTGGCCGAGGCCGCCCTGGACCACCTGGGCCGGGTGGACCTCGTGGTGGCGGGCGCCGGTGTCGGCTGGGCGGGCGACTTCACCGGCATGCCCCGCGCCCGCATCGAGGAACTGGTCGGCACGGATCTGCTGGCCACCCTGCACCTGGTGCGCGGACTGCTGCCCCACATGGTCGCCGCCGGCTCCGGGCGCGTCGTGCTGCTCGGCTCCGTCGCGGGCAGTGTGGGTGTGCGCGGCGAGGCGGTGTACTCCGCGGTCAAGGCCGCCGTGGCCACGTTCGCCGACGCCCTGCGCTACGAACTGCGCGGCACCGGCGTCGGCGTCACCCATGTGGTCCCTGGAGTGGTCGACACCCCCTTCTTCGACCGGCGCGGCGCCCCCTACCGGCGCTCCTGGCCGCGGCCGGTGCCGCCCGAACGTGTGGCGGACGCGGTGCTCACCGCCGTACGACGCGGCAAGGACGAGGTGTACGTCCCCGGCTGGCTGCGGCTGCCCGCCCGGGTGCGCGGGGCCGCGCCGGGCCTGTACCGGCGGCTCGCCGCCCAATTCGGGTGAGCGGCGTGCTCGCGCTGCCGGTCGTCCTCGCGCTGTGCGCGGCCCTGGCGAACGCCGCGTCCTCGGTGCTCCAGCGCCGGGCCGCCGCCATGGACACCCCGGAGGCGCCCGCCGGGACCGGGGCGTTCCTGCGCGGGCTGCGGCGGCTGCTGCACCGCCCCGACTGGCTGGGCGGCGTCGCCCTGCTGATGCTGTCCGCCCTGCTCCAGGCCTGGGCCCTGGCCGTGGGCAGCCTGTCCCTGGTGCAGCCGCTGCTCGCCACGGAACTGCTGTTCACGCTGATCGTGGGCGGCCTGGTGTTCCGGCGCCGCCCGGACCGCCGCACCTGGCTGGCGTTCGTCGCGCTCGCCGTGGGGCTGGCGGTGTTCCTGCTGTCGGCCGCGCCGGCGCCGGGCCGCACCGACGCGACCTCCCGCGCCTGGCTGATGGCCGGGGGAGTGGCCTGCTGTGTCGTGGTGCTGCTGGTGCTGGTCGCCCGCACGGTACGGGGCGCGGCCCGCGCGGCGCTGCTGGGCCTCGCGTCCGCCGTGTCCTTCGCGACCACCGCCGCGCTGCTCAAGGAGACCGTCGGACGGCTGCGGCTCGGGCCCGGCGCGATGTTCGCCCACTGGTCGCCGTACGCCACCGCCGCCGTCGGACTCGTCGCCTTCCTGCTCCTGCAGAGCGCGCTGGGCGCCGGCTCGCTGGCCGCGTCCCAGCCTGCGCTCACCCTCGGCGACGCGCTCACCAGCGTCGCCCTCGGCTGGGCCCTGTTCGAGGAGTCCGTCCAGCTCGGGCCGCGGATGGTCCCCGAGGCCATCGGCATCGTGCTGATCGGCGCGGGCAGCATCGGGCTGGCGAACGCCCCCTCCGTCGGCCGGGGCTGGGACACCCCCACGCAGGGCCACCCGCCGGACACCCCGCTCCCGATGCGGCACAACTGAACGCGCAACCCCTTCAGGAAGGTCACCATGTCATCCCGCGTCCTTCGTACGGCGGCCGTACTGCTGCCCATCGGGCTCGCCGGGGCCCACATCGGCCCGGCCGCCACCTGGCTGCCGGGCGTACGGCTGCCGTTCTTCCCCCGGCTGGCCGGCACCGGGCCGCGCCACCACGTCGCCCTGACCTTCGACGACGGACCCGACCCGGTCGCCACCCCGCGCTTCCTGGACGTCCTGGACGAGCTCGGCGCACGCGCCACCTTCTTCGTGCTCGGCGAGCACGCGGCCCGCCACCCCGCCCTCGTCGCGGAGACCGCCCGGCGCGGACACGAGATCGCGGTGCACGGCTGGACCCACGACCGGCCCTGGTTCCCGGCCGTCGGCCGCGAGACCACGGGCCTGCTCCGGACCGCCCGCGCCGTGCGGGACATCACCGGCCGGCGGCCCCGGTGGTACCGGCCGCCCTACGGCATCCTCACCTCCGCCCGCTGGCTGGCCGCGCGGCGGGCCGGGCTGCGGCCGGTGCTGTGGTCCGCCTGGGGCAAGGACTGGCGCGCGGACGCCACGCCGGAGTCGGTGCGCGCGCTGATCTCCGCCGACCTGCGCGGCGGCGGCACGATCCTGCTCCACGACTCCGACCGGCTCGCCGCCCCGGGCTGCTGGCGCTCCACGCTCGCCGCGCTCCCGGCGATCGTCCGGGACTGCCGGGAGGCGGGGCTGGCGGTGGGCACGCTGCGGGAGCACGAGCCGGGGGAGCACGAGCGGGCGTGAGAGGGACGGGCGGCCGGGGCTGGCCGCCGATGGCGGGCGGGCGCCGGGTCAGGCGGCCGGGTCGGCGAGTTCGGCCACTTCCGCCATGGGGTCGGCCCGGAAGAGGGCGCGGGCGCGGTCGGCGCGGGCCGGGGCGGAGGCGGGGAGGCCGGCGAGGGACCTCAGCAGGGCGGCCGGGTCGGGGGCGAATTCCGTCAGGCCGAGCTCGGCCATCCGCCGCACCCCTTCCAGGCCGTGTCCGGGCAGCGGACGGTAACCGATCACCGGCAGCCCGGCGGCGAGCGCCTGCACGGCGGTCTGGCCGGCCGCGTTGTCCAGCAGGGCGTGGGCCGCCGACAGCAGGCCGGGCATGTCCTCGACCCAGTCCAGGGCGAGCGCCCCGGGCACCCCGCGGACGCGTTGGAGCAGCCGGTGGTTACGGCCGCACAGCACTACCGGCAGATATCCGGCACCGGCGAGCAGCGCGGCGGTGCCGTCCGGCCGGGACGCCGCACCCCAGGCACCCGCGGACAGCAGCACCGGCGGCCGGCCGGGCGCGTGCCGGGCGAACCGCTCCCGCCAGCGGTCGCCGCCCGGCGCCGGTGCCAGGAACTCCGGCGCGACGACCGGCCCGGTGGCCACCGCGGCCGTGTCCAGGCTCCGTCGCACCTCGTGAGCCGCCGCCTCCGTCAGACACAGATAGCGGTCGTTGCCCGGGTGCAGCCACTGCCGGTGCACGGCGAAGTCGACGAGACAGACCGCGCTCGGCACCCGCAGCCGCCCCCGCGCCCTGAGGTGGCCGGTCAGCTGGGCGGCCAGATGGAAGACGGACACCACCGCGTCGGCGCCCAGCCGGTCCACGAGCCCGAGCAACCGGTCCCCGGCGAGCCGGGCCAGCGGCACCCCGCTGGGGCGGCGGCCGGGACCACCGCGCAGGAACGCGCCGTAGACGCCGGCGTACACCCAGGGGGCGTGCCGGACGACCGCCTGGTACCAGGCACGCAGACCGGTCCCGAGGCCGGCAGGCAGCAGCGTCAGGACGTCGACGACGTACGCCTCGTGGCCGTAGCGCTCGGCACGCCGGGCCAGCTCGGCGGCGACCGTGTCGTGACCGGCCCCCATGCTCGCGCTGACGATCAGCGTCCGGCGCCGGCGGACGGGCGCGGACCGTTCCCCTCGGGACACCTCGGCAGAAGCACACACGGGGTCCGATTCTCCGGGCCGCCGCCGGGCAAACCGGCCAACCGGGCCGTGTCGTGGCCGGGCACGCGGGCGGGACCGCCCGGCAGCGGGGGCGAGGACCGAGCCGGCCGACCCGAGTGGCCGCCTCCTCGGTGGCGCGGCGCCCGGAGCGTGCCAGAGTGAAGCGGAGGTGCGCGTTCATGTCGGTCCCGTACGGGGCGCCGTCGGCCCCGGTGGGTGCGCGCGTGCGGTGGCGAGCACGGGAGGTGCCGTGAGGCGGTGGCGGCGCGGCCTGCACCGCGCTTGGCAGTGGCTGCGCGTCCAGGCCCTGTTCCAGCACGGCCGGGAGCTGGAGCTGATGCACCGGGCCATGGGCTTCGCCACGCTGGCGCTGGTGACGCTGGCGCCGCTGCTGATCGTGGTCGCCGCCGCGGACCCGCTGGTACGGGGCGGGTTCGCCTCCTGGCTGACCGACGGCATGGGCCTGTCCGGCCCGTCGGCGCGGGTGGTCACCGACGTCATCAGCCCGCCGCACAACGTCATCGGCACCACCAGCGCGTGGAGCGCGGTCCTGCTCGCCGTCTTCGGCGTGTCCTTCGGCGGCAGTGTGCAGAACGCCTACGAGCGGATCTGGGGGCTCGCCGCCGGGCCCTGGCACCGGGTGTGGCGGCAGGCCACCTGGCTGATCGTGCTGACGGCCTACCTCTACCAGGAGGTGGCGACCAAGTCGGCGCTGCACGGGGGGCAGCGGATCCTGCTGTCCGGGGTGAGCGGTGTGCTGTTCTTTTGGTGGGGGCAGTGGTTCCTGCTGGGCCGCCAGGTCCGGCCGCGGCAGCTGCTGCCGGGTGCGCTGGCCACCGTCATCGGCCTCGCCGGTCTGCGGGCCTTCTCCTACCTCGTCTTCACGCCCCTCATCGTCGACAACGCCCTGAGCTACGGCGCGGTCGGCACCGTGCTCGTCATCGAGTCCTGGCTGATCGGCGTCGGCTTCGTCATCTACGGCGGTGCCCTCTTCGGCCGCTGGTTCTGCGAGCACCACTGGATGCCGGTCCACCACCACGAGGACGAGGAGTAGGCGGGGCCGTCCCTACGCCAGCTGCCGCCGCACCAGTTCGTGCAGGCGCCCCGTCGTGTCCGCCAGCAGCTCCGCGGGACTGCCCTGCTGGACCACCTTCCCGGCCTCCATCACCAGCACCCGGTCCGCGTCCAGCACCGTGGACAGGCGGTGGGCGATCACGATCCGGGTGGCGTTCAGCTTGCGGGTGCTGTCGATGACGATGCGCTGGGTGTCGTTGTCGAGGGCGCTGGTCGCCTCGTCGAAGAAGAGGATGCGGGGACGGCGGATCAGGGCCTGGGCGATCATCAGGCGCTGGCGCTGGCCGCCGGAGACCGACCCGCTGCCGGAGACGATGGTGTGCAGGCCCATCGGCATCCGCTTGATGTCCTCCGCGAGCCCCGCCATCTCGGCCGCCGCCATCGCCTCCTCGGGCGTGTACGGCTCGGTCCCGCAGATGACGTCCAGCAGGGAGCCGGTGAACGGCTGGGCGTGCTGGAGCACCACCCCGCACTGGCGGCGCACCGCCGACTGGTCCAGCGCCGCGAGGTCCTGGCCGTCGTACAGGACGCTGCCGGAGACCGGCCGGTCGAAGCCGATCAGCAGCCGCAGCAGGGTGGACTTGCCGCAGCCGCTCGGGCCGACGATCGCGACGAACTCGCCCGGCCGCACCGCGAAGGAGACGTCGTCCAGGACCAGCGGGCCGTCGTCGGTGTAGCGGAACGACAGCCGGCGGGCCTCCAGCGCGCCCGAGAGCGGGCCCGGCCGGGTGCTCGTCGCCGGGACCTCCGGGGCGGCGTCCAGCACCGGCCGGATCTCCTCGAACAGCGGCAGCGCCGCCACCGCGGACACCAGCGAGCCGGTCAGCTGGGTGACCGAGGTGAGCACCATCGTCACCGAGGTGTTGAAGGTGAGGAAGTCGGCCGCCGACAGCGTGCCCTTCGCCGGACCCGCCAGCAGCATGAACATCAGCAGCGAGCACACCGGCAGATACACCGCGCCGAGCACCGTGGTGAGGTTCTTGATCCGCCCCGCCTTCTGCTGGAGCTCCCGGCCGCGCGCGAACTCCCGCGCCCAGGCGGCGTACGCGTAGTTCTCGGCGGCCGCCACCCGCAGCTTGGGCAGCCCGCGCAGGGTCTGGAACGCCTGGTTGTTCAGCCGGTTGCCGAGCACCACCAGACGCCGCTGCCAGCGCACCTGCCACAGCCCGAGCCCCAGGAACACGGCCGCGATCACGACCAGCATGCCGATCGCCGCGAGCGCCATCGGCACGCTGTACCACAGCAGCAGCCCGAGGTTCATCACGCCGACCGTCACGGACTGCGCGACCACCGGCCCGACACCCGCCAGCATCCGGCGCATCGCGCTGATCCCCATCGCGGCACTGGCCAGCTCGCCCGTCGAGCGCCGGGTGAAGAACCGGGTCGGCAGCCGCAGCAGCCGGTCCCAGACGGCCGGCTGCAACGCCGCCTCGATCCGCCCCTCCAGCCGCAGGATGGACAGGTTCTCCAGCAGCGTGAACGCCGCCGACACCACGCCGCTCACCATCACCGCGACGCACACCTGGACGATCAGGCCCTCCTGCGCCCGCGGCACGTACTCGCCGAGCACCTTGCCGGTCGCGACGGGCACCAGCGCGCCGATCGCCACCGTCACCAGCCCGGCGAGCAGCAGGGCCAGCAGATCGCCGCGGGCGCCGCGCAGGGTGAACCGGACCAGGCCGAGGAGCGACAGCGGCTTGTCCGGCAGCGGCCGGTAGAACATCACCGCACGGGGCTCGAACTCCTGCGCGTTCGCCTTCCCGACGGGGGTCTCCCGGCCGGTGCCGGGATGCACGGCCGCGTATCCGCCGCGCCGCCACAGCAGGGCCACCGGCGCCCCGGACAGCGCCCGCTGTCCCACCAGCGGGCCCACGTTCTCCCGCCACCAGCGGCCCTGGAGCCGTACCGCCCGGGTGCGCACCCCGGAGGCCAGCGCCACCCGTTCCACCGGATCGAGGCGTTCGCTCTCGGCGCCGCCCCGCGCCGGGTCGGCCAGCCGGATCCCGGCCGCCTCGGCGACCAACGCGCAGGCCGCGTACGTGGCGTCGGCGTCGGCGGCCGTGGTACGGCGGCCCGAGCGCCGGCCGATGGAGGCCAGCAGGGTCCGGTCGGCCTGGGCGCCGGCCGCCTCGCCGGCCCTGATCCCGGCGGCCGTCCGGGTCTCGTGGCTGCGCTCCAGCTGTTCGATCCAGCGGTCCAGCGCGGTCAGCAGCCGGTACTGCTGGTCGACCAACGACTGCCACAGCGCCGGGTCCATCAGCAGATCGGCGGCGGCCTCCGCGCCGTACAGGGAGCCGTACTGGACGCTGCCGGGCGGCACCTGCATCCAGAACACGTCGTCGTCCGTGGGCGCCTGGGAGCGGTCCTCGGCGAGCGGCGCCTGGAAGAGGACGGACAGGCCGCGGCCGACGCCCAGCGCGAGGGCGTACTCCAGCGGGCTGGAGGCGGGCGGCACGTACTGCGGGGTGCCGTACTCGTCGTACGACCAGGTCTCGGTGCCCGCCGGCTGGTACAGCTCGCGCAGGCCCACCCGGTGCAGCACGCAGTCGCGCACCGGGCGGGCCACCAGGGTGTGCCGGGGGCCCGCGACCGGGCCGAGCAGCAGGGCGCCCGCCTCCAGGCGGCCCAGATGGTGCCAGTGGCCCTGTTCGGCGGCGTCCACCGCGAACAGGTCCAGGGCGCCGGCCGCCACCAGCCACAGCACCTGCGGGCCCTCCAGATCGAGGCGGGTGAGCCCGGCGCAGTCCACCCGGGTGCCGAGCGCGCCCAGCGCGCCGAGCACCAGATCGCCGCCGTAGCCCTCCTGAACCGTCGTCATCTCACCGCTCCCTGACCAGCGCCGCGTACGCGCCGCCGCGTGCCACCAGCTCCTCGTGCCGTCCGCGCTCGACCACCGTGCCGTGCTGGAGCACCACGATCTCGTCGCTGTCGCGGACCGTGCTCAGCCGGTGCGCGATCACCACGCAGGCGCAGCCGCGGCGGCGCAGGTTGTCCATCACCACCAGCTCGGTCTCCGCGTCCAGTGCGCTGGTCACCTCGTCGAGCACGAGGATGCTCGGCCGGCGCACCAACGCGCGTGCGATCTCCAGGCGTTGGCGCTGTCCGCCGGAGAAGTTGCGGCCGTCCTGCTCGACCTTGCCGTGGATGCCGCCGGGGCGGCGTGCCACCACGTCGTAGAGCGCCGCGTCCTTCAGCGCCTCGACCACGGCCTCGTCGGGGATGGACGGGTCCCACAGGGCGACGTTGTCGCGGACCGAGCCCTCGAAGAGGAACACCTCCTGGTCCACGAAGGAGACGGAGGCGGCGAGCGCGCCGCGCGGGATGTCCTCCAGGCGCCGGCCGTCGATGCGGATCACCCCGTCCCAGGGGGCGTACAGGCCCGAGATGAGCCGGGACACCGTGGACTTGCCGCTGCCCGAGCCGCCGACCAGGGCCACCTGCTGACCGGGGCCCACGGTCAGGTCGAAGCCGGTCAGCAGCGGCTTGTCCAGGGGGCTGTAGCCGAAGGTGACGTTCTCCAGCTCGACATGGCCGTGCAGCCGGCGCGTGGACTCGCCCGTGCCGGGGCGGCCGTAGAGCGGGTCGGCCTGGAAGTTCTCCACGTCCTTGAGCCGGGCCACGTCGGCCGCGAAGTCCTGGATGCGGCCCGCGACCGAGTTGAGCCGGGTCAGCGGCGCGGTGAAGCGGGTGACCAGCGCCTGGAAGGCCACCAGCAGGCCCACCGAGATGTGCCCCTCGACCGCGCGCAGACCGCCGATCCACAGGATCAGCGCGCTGTTGAACGTGGCGAGGGTCGGCGCGACCACCCCGAGCCAGGCGCTCGGCACCCCGAGCCGCTGCTGTTCCTCCAGTGTGGTGGCGTGCTGTCCGGCCCACTTGCGGAAGTAGCCGTCCTCACCGCCGGTCGCCTTCATCGTCTCGATCAGCTGGAGCCCGGTGTAGGCGGTGTTGGTCAGCCGGGCGGTGTCGGCGCGCAGCTTGGCGGTGCGGGTGGCGCGCAGCCGTACGACCAGCCGCATGGCGACGATGTTCAGCAGGGCGACGCCGATGCCGAGGAACGTCAGCTGGGGGTCGTAGGTGTAGAGCAGCACCGCGTACAGCACCACCACGATCGCGTCCACGCCGGCCGCCGCGAGGTCGCGGGCCAGCGTCTCCGCCACCTGGTCGTTGGACTGGAGCCGCTGTACCAGGTCGGCGGGGGAGCGCTGGGCGAAGAACGTCACCGGCAGCCGCAGCAGATGGCGCAGGAAGCGGGCGCTGCTCAGGGTCGAGGAGATGATCCGGCCGTGCAGCAGATTGGCCTGCTGGAGCCAGGTCAGCACCAGGGTGAGCAGCACACAGGCGGCCATGGCGGCGAACAGCACGCCCAGCAGCGAGGTCTGGCCGCCTATCAGGAACATGTCGATGTACGTGCGGCTGAGCGCCGGGACGGCCGCCCCGACCGCGACGAGGAGCAGGCTGGCCAGCACCGCGGCGGGCAGGGTGCCGGCGGTGCCGCGCAGCCGGGCGGGCATGGCGCCGAGCACGCCCGGCCGGCGTCCGCCGCGGGTGAAGCCCTCGCCGGGCTCCAGCACCAGGACGACGCCGGTGAAGCTGCCGTCGAACTCCTCCAGGGGCACGAAACGGCGGCCCTTGGCGGGGTCGTTGATGTGGACGCCGCGCCGGCCGAGCCGGCGGCCCATGCCGTCGTAGACGACGTAGTGGTTGAACTCCCAGAACAGGATGGCCGGGGCGCGCACCTCGGTGAGGGCGGCCAGGTCCATCTGCATGCCCTTGGCGGTCAGGCCGTAACTGCGGGCCGCCTTCAGCAGGTTGCTGGCGCGCGAGCCGTCCCGGGAGACGCCGCAGGCGATGCGCAGCTCCTCCAGCGGGACGTGCCGCCCGTAGTGGCCGAGGACCATCGCGAGGGAGGCGGCACCGCACTCGACGGCCTCCATCTGGAGGACCGTCGGGGTGCGGACGCCGCCGGTACGGGGTTTGGGGGCCGGACGCCGGGCGGGGGCCGCGCGTCTGCGGCCACGGGTTTCCTGCGGGGTGGGCGTCACGGGAGCAGCCAATCGACGGGGTGCTGGTCGGCCAGCCTGATCGAGGCGGTGGCGAGGGTCATGGAGTCCAGCCGGAACGGTGGCCCGTCGCTGGTGGACCACCGGTAGCCGCTCGTGGTGTGCGACGCGGTCAGTTGTACGGTGACGGCGACCGGACGGCCGTTTCGGGTGAACTGCCGGCCGAGCTGGTCGTCGCCGAGGAACGCGGCGATCGAGCGGTCGGACTGCGCGGCGCGGTCCACCGAGCGCACCTGGCCGCGCAGCACGCCGTAGCGCTGGGCGGGCACCGAGGAGACGGTGAGGTCGACGGCGGCGTGCGCGGGGATGGCGGCGGCGTTCTGGGCGGGGACGTACACGGTCGCGTACAGCGGGTCGTCCGCGTGGCCGACCTTCTCGACGGCGGCCACGTCGGTGCCGGTCTGCACGATCTGCCCGATGGTGGCGGCGAGTGTGGTGACGCGGCCCGCGGCGACCGTGCGGACCACCGAGTTCCCTTGCGAGGTGCGGACCTTGAGCACCGGTGCGGACGCGGGCAGGCGTTCGCCCTGCCGGGCCAGCACGGCCGTCACCTGGCCGGCCACGGGGCTCTGGAGCACGTAACTGCCCTGCCCGTGGGTGAGAATGGCCGGTGCGCTCACGGTGGAGGCGACGGAACCGGTCATCGCCCACACGGAGGCCGCGGCCATGACGACGACGGTGACGCCGAGCGCCAGCCAGCCCTGCGGGCGGGCGAGCCGCACCGGGAGGTCCAGCTCCTGGGGCGACTGGAGCTTGGCGAGGGCCTGTTGGCGGAACTGCACGGAACTTCCCTCACCTGGGGGACGGACGCGGGTGTGCCAGGGCATCCGAGAGCCCCGGAGCCGGGGGACGGCTCCGGGACCCTCGGGGGGTGCGAGGTGCGGTCAGAGACCGGCGACCAGGTTGGTGACCGGGGCCACGTTCAGGCCGGTGACACCCTCGACGGTGCCGATGGCCGTGCCGGCCAGCTCGGAAACCGGGGCGATGCCGTTGACGGCACCGGTCACGGTGTTGAGGGCGTTCACCTGGAGACCGCCGGAGACGGCGTCCAGCTCGGCGTCGGCGATCTCGGCGGTCTGGACCTGGGGGGTGGAGTTCATGGTGGAACTTCCCTTCATATGGATATTCACAAGGGGGGAAGCGGCGCTCTGTTGGGTACAGAGGGACTGCCGCGACCGCGGGCGGCGGGCGCCGTCACCGGGGCCCGTCGGCCCCCGCGGTGCGATGGATCAAAGCACGCACGCGGCGCGCGCTTCCAATCAACCAGGGCTCTCACCTGGGAACTTGATCCATTACGGGGTTCATCCGTGCAGGCGCGGACACGGCTTGTCGGCGACTTTTTCACATGCCGCGCCGCATTGGCGCGGCCGCGGCCTTGCCTCGGCGCGGCGTGTCGGGCATGTCGTGCGTTCCGGACGGCCCGGGGGCGCGCGGATGTGCAGAACCGCTGACCGCGGTGCCTTCGTTGAGCATTCAATGTGCAGATTCGCTGAAGCAGCGGTTCCGGTATGCGACCGACACTGAACGTTACTGAACGATTCCATAGGGTGTTGGATCGGGACGCGATCAGGTACCCGGACAGGTCTGCCCCATGCCACCCCAACGGTTGCGCACCACGGCGTACGAGCGCCTCGTATGCGCCCCCGCGCAACTCGATGGCCGGTTCTCCGCGCCCGCCGGGCGTGACGGCCGCCAACAATGGGGCACGCGCGTAACGAGCCGAAATCGAGCACAGGATCTTCACGACCAAGTGCGGCGAGCCGAGGGGGCGGACAGTGATCCGGGTTTTGCTGGTGCACGATGCGTGTCTGGTGCGATCGGTCCTGGCGGAATGGCTGCGCCGGGAACCCGGCCTGGACGTGGAGGACACGCCGTGGCGCGGCGCCGGAGCCCGGGTGCGCTCCTTATGTCCCGACGTCTGCGCGGCCGACCTCGACTGTGCCGAGGGCAACGGGGTGCCGCCGCTCGCCGAACTCTGTCCGCCCGGCACCGGCGGCAGGCCCCCGGCGCTGGTGGTGCTCGCCCACGCCAGCCGGCCGGGCCTGCTGAAGCGGGCCGCGGAGGCGGGCGCGCTCGGCTTCGTGGACAAGGGGGGCTCACCGGACCGGTTGGTGCGGGCCATCCGGTCGGTCGCCGAGAGGGAACGTTTCGTCGATGCCTCGCTGGGCTTCGGCTTCCTCAGAGCGGCGCAGATCCCGCTCACCCGACGGGAGTTGAGCGTGCTGTCACTCGCGGCGGGCGGAGCCTCCATCGCCGAGATCGCCGGCAGTCTGCATCTGTCCCACGGCACGGTCCGCAACTACATGGCCTCGATCACCCGCAAGACCGGCGCCCGCAACCGCGTCGACGCCATCCGCATATCCCGGGGAGAGGGCTGGGTCTGACCAGCCGCCGACCAGCTCCCGGTAGAGCGCGCAGGCGCGCAGCAACTCCTCGTGCCCGCCGCAGACGGTGCGGGCGCCGTCCATGACCAGGATCCGGTCGGCGCGGCGCGCCGAGCTGATCCGGTGCGCCACGACGACCAGGGTGCCGCCCGGCCGGCGGGCGAAGGCCCGTTCGGCCCGCGCCTCGGCCGCCGGGTCGAGATGGCAGGTCGCCTCGTCGAGCAGGGCGAGCGGGGCGGGGGAGAGATAGGCCCGGGCCAGCGCGATCAGCTGCCGCTCGCCGGCCGACAGCGCCGCCGGATCGACCGGCGCGCCGGGGCCGCCCAGCGTCCGCAGCAAGGGCGTCAGCCCGACCGCCTCGGCCGCCGCCAGCAACTCCGCCTCGGGCACCGGGCCCTCCCGGTACAGGGCCAGGTTCTCGGCGAGGGTCCCGCTGTGCACGTACGCCTCCTGCGGCACCAGCACCCGCGAGTCGGCCGCCTGCTCGACGGGCCGCCCGAACACCCGTAGCGACCCCCTGTCCGGCCGCAGCAGCCCCGCGACCAGCGCGGCGAGCGTCGACTTGCCGATGCCGCTGGGACCCACCACGGCCAGGTGGCCGCCCGCGGGCAGGTCGAGGTGGAGGCCGTCGAGGACGGGGGTGCTCGTGGGGCCGTAGGAGAAGGTGACGTCGGTGAGGGAGAGGGCGGGGGGCTGGGCCGGACGCCGGGCGCGGCCGGCGGCGTCCTCGGCGTGTCGGCCACTCGGCCGCCGCGCCACGGATGCCGGTGCCGGTGCCTGCGCTTGTGCCGGAGTCTGTACCTGCGCTTGTGCCGGTGCTTGTGCCGTCAGGCGGCGCAGGATCACCGTCAGGCGGGAGCCGCTGGTGCCCAGGCCGTGCACGAGGTTCTGGAGGGCGGGCAGCAGGGACTGGGTGACATAGGCGAGCGCACCGACCAGGGCGCCCGGGGTGACGCCGTGGCCCAGCAGCCAGGGCGCGGCGACGAGCAGCAGCACCACCGGCAACTGCCCGCCCACGGCCAGCGCCGCCACCCTGGTCACCCCCCAGCGGGCCAGCGCGTACGCCGCCCGCCGCTCCGCGCCGATCAGCTCCCCGGTGGCCTCGGCGACCCGTGCCTCCGCCCCGGCCGCCGTCACGTCGCGCAGCCCCGGGCACACCGTGCCCAGATCCTCCGCCAGCGCCTCGTCGGCGGCCAGGAAGGCCTCCTGACGGCGGGCCAGCGGGCGCAGCGTCGCCGCGAACAGGGCGGTTCCGGCCAGCAGCGGGGGCACCACCACCGCCAGCAGCAACGGATCCAGCGAGCACAGGCCGATCAGCGCGCCGACGGAGGTGAACAGGAACGAGCGGGAGACCAGCACCACACCGGCGAGGGCGTCACGGGCCAGCTCCACCTGCTGGGTCAGCCCGGACAGCGCCCCGGCGTCGCCCTCCCGGATCCCCCGGGCCACCACGCCCCGCACCAGCCGGTCGCGGACCGGTTCCACCAGCGCGGCGACGGCGCCGTACACCCGCCCGGTGCCGTACGCCCCCGCCACCACGGCGAGCCCCGCGGCCCCGAGCCACAGCAGTCCCGCCCGCGTGTCCCCGGCCAGGAACCCGCCGTCCAGCGCCCGCGCCAGGGCGTACCCGAGGAGGAAGGTCTGCCCGGCCTCCAGCAGCGACCAGCCGGCCAGCCGGGCGAGAACCGGCCACCCGGTCCGCAGCACCGCCGGCCACCGCGCGGCGAGGGCCGTCCACCACGACACGCGCACCGCCCGTTCCTCCGGTACGTCCGTCATGCCCGTGCCTCCGTCTCGTCCCGCGGGTCCCACCCGGCTCCGGACCCCTCTTCCGCGGCTTCTTCCGGGGCCCCTTCCGCAGCCTGTTCCTCGGCTTCTTCCGCGACCTCGAACACCGCCCGGTACTCCGCCTGCCGCCACAGCTCCCGGTGCGGCCCCACCGCCCGCACCCGCCCCCCGTCCAGCCAGGCCACCGCGTCCGCGCGCGCCGCCGTCGCCGCGCGGTGGGCGATCAGCAGCCGGGTCGGACCCGGACCGGCGTCCAGGAGGGAGCGGGTGATGTGGCGTTCGGTGATCGTGTCCAGGCTGGACAGGGCGTCGTCGAGGATCAGCAGACGGCCGCCGTGCGCGAACGCCCGTGCGAGGCCCAGCCGTTGGGACTCGCCGCCGGAGCGCGGGGCGTCGGCGAGGCGGGTCGCGTAGCCGTGCGGCAGCCGGCGCACGAAGTCGTCCGCGCAGGCCCGGCGGGCGGCCGCGCGGACGGCGGCCGGGGAGGGGGCGGCGAGGCCGAAGCGGAGGGTGTCCTCGATCGTCGTACCGAGCAGTGCGGGCCGTTCGAAGGCGTAGCCGACCGCGCCGCGCAGCTCGGCGTGGCGAAGGTCGCGCAGCGGTACGCCGTCGAGGACCACCTCGCCCGCGTCCGGGTCGGTGAGCCGCCCGGCCACCTCCGCGAGCAGGGACTTCCCGGTGCCGGAGCGGCCGACCACGGCCAGCACCGTGCCGCCCGGCACGACCAGGTCCACCCCGTCCAGCACGGTGCGCCCACCGCGTCCGGCCCGCACGCCCCGCAGTTCCAGGCGGCCGGGTCCCGGCGGCAGGCTCCCGGTGCCGTGCGCCGGTGCGGCCTCGGCCAGCACCTCGGCGAGCCGCGCGGTCGCGGCGCGCGCCCGGCCGAGCGCGGCCAGCTGGCCGACCAGGACGCCGATGCCCGTGGCGAGCACCGCGTACCGCGACGCGGCCAGCAACTCGCCGACGGACACCTGATGTTGGGACAGACGGAGGCCGGCCACCGCCAGCACCCCCAGGTTCAGCAGCGGTGCCACGGTGACCGCCTGGGCGGCCGCCCGCCCCTGCACCCGCCACATCCGGTGCCCCGAGGCGGAGAGCCGGGGCAGCGGGGCGAGGACACGCGCGGCCTCGCGGTCCTCGGCGCCCGCGGCGCGGATCGTGCGGTACCCGCCGACCGCCTCCGCGAGTCCGGTCGCGAGGGTGCCCTGCTCCCGCTGGTAGTCGGCCGCGCAGGCCGAGGTGTCCCGGGCGAAGGCGCGCAGCAGCAGGGCCAGCACCGGGGCGCCGGCCAGCAGTACGGCCGCGAGCCATGGATCGATGAGCCCGAGTGCCACCACGCCCCCGACCGGCCCCGCGAGCGCGGCGAGCAGCGCGGCGAGCGCGCCCGGCGCCGTTCCGGCCTGCGCACTCCCGCCGACCAGCCGTGCCACCAGGTCCCCGGCGCCGAACCGGCCCGTGGCGCGCGGCCCCAGCGCCAGCACGTGGTCCGTCATCCGGCGGCGCAGCCAGGCCGTGGACCGTGCGCCGAGCGTGCCGCCCAGCACCTCCGTGGCCGCCTCCAGCACGGTGGCCAGCAGGACCAGGGCCGCACAGCACACCAGCCAGCGGGCGGCCGGGGCGTGCGCGAGCAGCAGGTCCAGGGTGTGGCCGAGCGCGGCCGGCAGCAGCAGGCCGGCGGCCGTCGCCGCGGTGTTCGCCGCGCACAGCGCGGCGGCGCGGGCACCACTGTGCCGCAGCACCGCGTGCGGCAGACGGCCGGGAGTGTCGTCGGGGGTGGTCATCTGCTGCCGCCTCACTCGGGTCGTGCCGGAATGGCGCGCGAAGGCTCCGGGCGCCCCTCGCGGGCCGCCCGGAGCCGTTCACCGCCCGGTCAGAGGCAGAGCAGCGTGCTCACCGCGGAGACACAGGAGAGCAGGCTCAGCGTGCTGGCGCCGCCGCCGCCGTTGTGCTCGTCGGACTCCAGGGCCTGCAGATCGAGAAGTGCCATGATCGTTGTCCTTTCCCTTGATGAGGGGACGGGGATGTGTCACGACTCCGTCGGTGCGGAGCCGCGTATCGGGGCCGCCGGTGGCGGCGGGAGGAAGGGCAGGTGTGCGGCGCGCCCGTCGTCCAGCGCCGACGAGAGGGCGAGCAGACAGCCCGCGGTCCCGGTGGCGAGGTCCATGGACAGGCGCATCATCTGGTGCCCGGGGAAGGCCAGTTGGCCCTGGTAGCTCATGGCGGACCAGCCCAGCGCCTCGATCTGCCGCGTCAGCCGCTCCGGGGTGGCCCCCGGCGCGCCGCTGCGGGCGAGGTGCAGGATCATCCCGGCGCGGCCCTGGAACAGGCCGGGCTGGGCGTAGAAGCGGGACGTGGCCGAGGTGAGGATGCCGTCCCGGGCGCGTGCGAACTCGCCGCCCGGATCGGGCACTCCGGCCGCCAGCAGGTCGTCCAGGACCATGCCGATGCCGGCGCTGCCGTCGCCGAGGTACGGCAGTGTCCGCCAGCCCTCGTCGACTTCGAGGCCGCCGGTCACCTCCTGGTGGACGCACCTGGCCAGGTCCCGTCGCAGCGCCTCGGCCGCGCACTCCAACAGGCTCTTGTCTCCGGTCCGTTCGTACCGCCGGAGCAGGAACAGCGCGGGTCCGGTCGCGCCGCGCAGCAGCCCGGCCCGGCGGCGCGGCGTGTCCGGCACCGGCTCGGCGAGACGTCGTACGAGGATCTCGGCGGCCTCCTCGGCATGCGCCCCCAGTTCGGACTCGCCGGTGGTGTGCGCGAGGTGGTCCAGGACCAGGCCCAGCCCGGCGAGGCCGCCGTGCAGTTCGGCGGACAGCCCGCGCCAGTTCTCCCGCAGGACGCCCTCCACCAGGTCCAGCGCCCGTTGCCGGTGCCCGAGTTCGTCGAGGAAGAGGGCCACGCCCGCGAGTCCGTCGTACAGGCCGAGCGGGGTGCCGGGCGGTGGCGGCGCGGTGTGGTCCAGCAGCCAGCGCTCGCCCTCCTCGTAGCGGGCGGCCCCGGCGGCGCGCAGGGCGTACAGCACCCCGGCCGCGCCGTGCGCGAGTCCGAGGCCGCCGCCGTCGGAGAACTGGGCGATGTCGCCGGGGAACAGCCGGTCGTCGCGCTCGGGCGTGGCGGAGGCGAGCACCGCCTTCACCATCGAGTCCCTGCTGTAGGGCCAGTCGCCCGGCACCACCGGCGGCGCGGGCCGGCCGCGCCGCGCCGCGCGTGCCCCGGGCTCCCGGGTGATCTCGGCGACCGCCTCGTCCAGGAAGGCGCGCGGCACGTGAGGGAACTCCCCGGCGATCACCTCCGCCAGGTGCGCCGCCTTGCCCCGGTCCACCACGAACAGGGTGGTCACCGGCAGGAAGAGGGCGAGCCGCAGACAGGCGAGGGCATAGCGGTCGACGTCCGGGCCGCGGCGGTCCGGCGGCGCGAAGAACCCCGGATTGGCCACCGTCTGCCGGGCGTTGTCCGTGGCCGGGGCGGCGGCCTCGAAGTCGATGAGGAACACCGACTCCTCGTCCGGCGCCACCATGATGTTGAAGACGTGCAGGTCGTTGAAGACCAGTCCGCGCGCGTGCACCGCCGCCACCGCGCGCTCCACCGCCGCGTGGATGCGCAGTGCCCACGCCGTGTACGCGGCCACCTGCGCCGGGTCGGGGTCGGCGGTGAGCAGCGGATGCCGTTCGGCGAAGAAGGAGTTGAGGGGGCGGCCGTCCAGGAAGTCCATGACCAGGAACCGGTGGTCGCCGAGCGTGAACCAGTCCCGTACCTCGGGCACCACCCCGGTCCCGGCGACCCGCTCCAGCGCCGCCTTCTCCCGCTCCAGCCGGGCCACCGCGTCCGCGCCGTCGGCGGCCAGCCCCGCGTGCGGCCGGGCCTCCTTCAGCACCACCCGGCGTCCGTCCCGGGTGTCCGTACCGGCGTACACCCCACCGCCGTTGGAGAAGTGCATCGCCTTCTCGATGCGGTACGGCAGCTCGCCCACCGTCGTGGTGTTGCGTGCCGCGAGATGGGGGCGCAGGAACTCCGGCAGCGTCACCCACTCCGGCACCTGGAAGGACGGCGCCCGCCGGTCCGGCACCAGGCGGCCCGTGCCGTCCTCGACGGCCAGGACCAGCGTGCCGCGCTCGTCCACCACGTACCGGCGTGCGAAGGCGCCGTAGCGGACGTACAGCGGGCCCTCGCCCCAGCGCAGGTCGGTGAGGATGTACGGCCCCTGGAAACCCTCCAGCAGGGCGCCCAACTCCTCCAGGATCAGCTGAAGTTGCTCCTCGCCGTCCGGGTAGACGGTGACGAACTTGCCGCTGGTGTCGCGGCCCGCGTACTTGGCGTTGCGCAGATGCAGCAGATGCGGGCCGGGCACGAACTTGAAGGGGATGCGGCGCGGCACGCAGTAGTCCCACACGATGCCGGCGATCTCCTCCGCGTTGTCCGCGGTGGCCGAGGAGTGGATCTTCCAGCCCTGGGCCGGTGCGGGCTGCGGCGTGCCGCCGGCGCCGAGTGGGGTCAGTGTCAGCCAGTCACCGCTGCGCGCGGCGCGCCAGCCGTCGGGGACGGTGCGACGCGCCGTCGGGAACAGCGGCGCGGCCGTGCCGTCGTCCGCCGACAGCCGGTCGGGCGTGTCGTAGAAGTGCCCGTCGGCCAGCGCGTACACCTCGTACCGCTTGTCCATGCGCCTGCTCCGCCCCTCTCCTGGGTGACGGCTAGACACTCGCAGGAGTCGACCGGTCGCGGACAGTCACGTCTGTCACGAGAACACCATGAGGAACGCACGGGTCAAGTTGTGTTCGGCGGCTTTCGAATGACCGGCGGCGCTGGCGGTGGGTTCGACAGGCGCGCCGACCGGACCCCGCCTAGATTCGATGGGGTGGCACACACCTTCGAAGAACTGGTGCAGAAGCAGCGGGCGGCCGACGCGGCCCACGCCACGGTCGAGGACCTGCGGGAGACCTACGGACCCCCGGCCGAGCGGGGCATGACCGGCGCCCAGTCGGGCACCTACGAGACCGCGCTGCGCGCCTGGCGCGACCTCGCCCGGGACGTGCAGGCCGCGCTGAGCGAGTACGCGAAGGAGACGGGCCGGCCGCGCGCCGACATCGAGGCCGAGGTGGAACGCGCCGCCGCCGACCAGTCCCAGCGCCCACCGGCCGGCTGAGGCGGCCGAGCCGGAGGACCGGGCACCGCCACGACCGACCTGTGACCCGCGGGACCCACATCCTGTGCCGGCCGGCGCCGCCCCCGTGCCTCCGTCCCCGGGCAACGCGCCGCCCCCGCCCTCGCGCTCCCGGGCAACGCGCCCGCGCCTTCCGGCGTCCCCTGCGTCGGGCGACGCGCCGGCGCCGCCCCCATATCGCTCGTCGTCGCCTGCGGGTATTCGCTCGCGCGGCCCGGGTACCCGGCGTCCATGAACACTGCCATGTACGAAGCGGCCACCCGCTCACAGGTCTTCGGATACGTCCTCATCCTGGTCGTCGGCGCCGCCTGTGTCGGCGGGCTGATCTGGGCGTTCCGGCTGGGCTTCAAGGTGCGGCAGCGCGAACCCGCCCCGCCGCGTCCCGAGGAGCAGCCGAAGCTGCCGACGACGGGGCCGGTGCGCGAGAGTCATGAGATGCGGGAGCCCGAGGACGTGCCGAAGGCCGCCGACGGGAACGAGCGGCTGACCCCCCACCAGCTCACCAACGTGCGCTCCCGGCGCGCCGACGACCAGCGGCGTCCGCGCTGGTCGCCCGGTTCCAGCGGGTCCTTCGGCGGCGGTGGCGGCGGCCGCACCTGACGGCCGCCCGGCCTGGCCGGGGTTTGCGGTCCGCCACGCGTGGGACCCGTCCCCGACAGCGGACACCAGGCCCGCGCGGGGCCGGCGTTCCGGTCCCGTCGGCCGCAGCACGCAGAGGGAAGATGACGCGACGTGATCGTGCGGACCACACGGAAGCCGGACGTGCCGGAGGGCGAGACGGGCTGGGCGCAGGCGCGCGGCCGGCGGGACCGGGGAGTGCGCACGTGTCTCCCCGCGGTCCTGGACCGCGCCGACCGGCGGCCGGGGGAGAACGCCGAGGACACCATCGTGCGCGGCGAGGACTGACCGGCACGCGCGGGCCCGGCCCCGCACCGCGACGAGGCGGTGCGGGGCCGGGCCCGCGTGCGGTTCAGCCGTGGGTCTTGGCGAGCAGCTCCAGGATCTCGTCGGTCGTGCCGGTCTCGCCGAGCCGCGGGAAGATCTTCTCGACGCTGTGCGCGTGCGTCTGCGAGTCACGGTCGGCCATCGCGTCCGTGGCGAGGGTGACGTTGTAGCCCATGGCGTAGGCGTCGCGGGCGGTGGACTCGACGCCGATGCTGGTGGCGATGCCGGTCAGCACGATCTGGGTGACACCGCGGCGGCGCAGCTGCACGTCCAGGTCCGTGCCGAACAGGGCGCTCCAGTTGTGCTTGGTGACCTGGATGTCGCCGTCGTGGCCGGTCAGTTCGTCGACGAGGACGTCCCAGCCCTCCGGGAAGGCCGCGCCGCCGCCCTGCTGCTCGGTGCGGCCGGGCATGGCGTCGGCGAAGTCGGCGGCGAAGGACACCCGGACGAGGACGACGGGCAGGTCGCGGGCGCGGAACGCGTCGGCGAGCCGCACCGAGCGGGCGAGCACGTCGGCACCGGAGTGCGGCTGGGTGGGGGAGCCCACGATGCCGCGCTGGAGGTCGATGACGACGAGCGCGGTACGGGGGTCGAGCGTGGTGAGCGACATGAGTCGGTCAGGCCTTTCGAGGGGTGTTCTTCGTGGGTGTGCCGGGAGCCGGTCGCGTGGACCGATCGGCGGGGCCCGGCGTCAGTGCTGGGACAGCCGCTGCAGCAGCTCCAGGGCCGCGAGGACCGTCTGCCGCTCCTCGTCCGTGTACCGGTCCTGGAAGGCGCGCGCCAGCCACTCCTCGCGCACCTGCCTGTTGCCCTCGATCCGGGCCCGGCCGGCGTCGGTCAGGGTGACCAGCTGGCGGCGGCCGTCGTCCGGGTCGGGGGCACGGCGGATCAGCCCGTGCTGTTCGAGTGCGGCCAGCGTGGTGGCCATGGACTGCGGGCGCACCCCCTCGGCGGCGGCCAGCGCGCTCGCGGTGGCCGCGCCGTGCTTGCCCACCAGGCTCAGCGCGGACTCCTGCGACGGTGTCAGGTCGGCGTCCTGGGCGACCTCGCGGATGCGCCGCCGCAGCCGGCTGAACACCACCCGCAGGTCACGCGCCGCCCGGACGGCCGTGTCGGAGATGTGATCCATGCCGGTCACCCTAGGTCCGCCAGGCAGAACTGTCCAGCTGAGACTGTTCAGCTTTACCTGAACAACTCTCGGGTACTCGGCGCCCGGACCAACCCGGTGGAACGCGAGGAGTGCGGATGAGCTCTGGGGACACGGCCGGCCTTGCGGCGGCGCTGCGTGCCGAGGTGGACGGCGAGATCCGTTTCGACGCGGGCAGCCGTGGCGCCTATGCCACGGACGGCTCCAACTACCGGCAGGTGCCCCTCGGTGTCGTCGTCCCCCGCACGGTCGAGGACGGCGCCCGGGCGGTGTCGGTGTGCGCGCGCTTCGGCGCGCCCGTCCTGTCCCGGGGCGGCGGCACCAGCCTGGCGGGGCAGTGCACCAACACCGCCGTGGTGATCGACTGGACCAAGTACTGCGACGCCCTGATCAGCGTGGACCCCGAACGGCGCACCTGCGTGGTCGAGCCCGGCATCGTCCTGGACGCGCTCAACCGCGAACTCGCCCGGCACCGGCTCCAGTTCGGGCCGAAGCCGTCCACCCACAGCCACTGCGCCCTCGGCGGCATGATCGGCAACAACTCCTGCGGGGCCTCCGCCCAGGCCTACGGCAAGACCGTCGACAACGTCCGCCGCCTGGAGATCCTCACCTACGACGGACAGCGCGCCTGGGTCGGCCCCACCCCGCCGGAGGAACGGGCCCGGATCATCTCCGGCGGCGGCCGGCTCGCCGCGCTCTACGCCGGCCTCGACCGCATCGCCACCGAGTACCTGGCCGACATCCGCCACGGCTACCCGAAGATCCCGCGCCGCGTCTCCGGCTACAACCTCGACTCGCTGCTGCCCGAGAACGGCTTCGACGTGGCCAAGGCGCTCGTCGGCAGCGAGGGCACCCTGGTCACCGTGCTGCGGGCCGAACTCGACCTCGTGCCCGTACCGGCGTACCAGTCGCTGCTCGTCCTCGGCTACGACGACATCTGCGCCGCCGCCGACGACGTGCCCCGCCTCCTGGAGCACTGCTCGCCCACCCAACTGGAGGCGCTGGACGGGCGCATGGCCCAGCTGATGCGCGAGGAGGGCGCCTACCTCGACTCCCTCGACGTCCTTCCGGAGGGCGACAGCTGGCTGATGGTGCAGTACAGCGGTGACAGCCAGGAGGCCGTCGACGAGCAGGCGCACGCCCTGCTGCGTGCCCTCGACATCGACGAGAAGAGCCCGAGGGTCGCCTTCTCCGACGACCCCGAGCGCGAGCAGAGGATGCTCAAGGCCCGCGAGGCCGGGCTCGGCGTCACCGCCCGCCCGCCGGACGACCGGGAGACCTGGGAGGGCTGGGAGGACTCCGCCGTACCGCCCGAGCGGCTCGGCGACTACCTGCGCGACCTCAAAGCCCTGTTCGAGGAGTTCGACTACGACCACCCCTCCCTGTACGGCCACTTCGGGCAGGGCTGTGTCCACACCCGCATCCCCTTCGCCCTCAGGACCGCCGAGGGCATCGCGGACTTCCGCCGCTTCCTGGAACGCGCGGCCGACCTCGTCTCCTCCTACGGCGGCTCGCTCTCCGGCGAGCACGGCGACGGCCAGGCCCGCGGCGAGCTGCTCACCCGGATGTTCGGCGAGCGCCTGGTCACCGCCTTCGGCGAGCTGAAGGACCTGTTCGACCCGGACGACCGGATGAACCCCGGAAAGATCGTCCGCCCGCACCCGGTGGACGGGCAGCTGCGCCTCGGCTCCGCCTGGCGGCCCGACACCCCGGCCACCCACTTCGGCTTCCCCGAGGACGACCACTCCTTCCACCGCGCGGTGATGCGCTGCGTCGGCATCGGCAACTGCCGCAGCCACTCCGGCGGGGTGATGTGCCCCTCCTACCGGGCCACCCGCGAGGAGGAGCACTCCACCCGGGGCCGGGCCCGGCTGCTGTTCGAGATGCTGAACGGGCACGCCGACTCCGCGATCCAGGACGGCTGGCGCTCCACCGCCGTACGCGACGCCCTGGACCTGTGCCTGGCCTGTAAGGGCTGCAAGTCCGACTGCCCCACCGGAGTCGACATGGCCACCCTCAAGGCGGAGTTCCTCTCCCAGCACTACGCGGGCCGCCCCCGCCCCGCCGCCCACTACGCCCTGGGCCGGCTCCCGCTGTGGGCCCGGCTGTCCCGGCTCGCCCCCGCGCTGGTCAACTCCGCGCTGCACGCGCCCGGTCTGGCCCGCGCGGGCAAACTGCTGGCGGGCGTGGACCAGGCCCGCTCGGCGCCCGTGTTCGCCGAGGAGTCCTTCGTCCAGTGGTGGCGGGCCCAGGACCGCGAGCCCGCGGACCCGGCCGACCCGCGCACCGTACTGCTGTGGCCGGACACCTTCACCACCTACTTCCACCCGGCGATCGGCCGCTCGGCCGTGCGCGTCCTGGAGGACGCCGGTTTCCGGGTCGCCGTCCCCACCGAGCCGGTGTGCTGCGGCCTCACCTGGATCTCCACCGGCCAACTCGACGCGGCCAAACGGGTGTTGCGGCGCACCCTCGATGTGCTCGCGCCCTGGCTCGCGGCGGGCACCCCGGTGATCGGACTGGAACCGTCCTGCACCGCCGTCTTCCGCTCCGACGCCCCCGAACTCCTCCCCGGGGACCAGGACGTCGCCCGGCTGGCCGGACAGGTGCGCACCCTGGCCGAACAGCTCGTCCACCACGCCCCCGACGACTGGCAGCCACCCCGGCTCGCCCGGCAGGCCACCGTGCAGACCCACTGCCACCAGCACGCCGTGCTCGCGTTCGACGCCGACCGCGAACTGATGCGCCGCGCCCACCTCGACGCCGACGTCCTGGACGAGGGATGCTGCGGTCTGGCCGGGAACTTCGGCTTCGAACGCGGCCACCACGAGGTCTCCATGGCCGTCGCCGAACAGGGCGTCCTGCCCGCCGTCCGGGGCGCCGCCCCCGACAGCCTGGTCCTCGCCGACGGCTTCAGCTGCCGCACCCAGATCGAGGAGGGCGGCACCGGCCGCCGCGCCGTGCACCTGGCCGAGGCCCTGGCGTTCGCCCTCGACGGCAATCTGCCGAGCGAACACCCCGAACGCCTGGCCGACCGCCCGTCCGAACCGTCCCGCACGGCCCGCTGGGCGACGGCCGCCGCCCTGCCCGCGGGCGCCGCGCTCGGCCTGTGGCTGCTGCGCCGCCGCGCCTGAGGCGTCCTCCGTCACGGTGCCCGGCCCGGGCCGCAAGCTCGCGACGCAGCGGGCGGCGCCGTACCGCGGGGAGTGAAGTCACCGAGAGGAAAAGGGAGTCGACCATGCCCGAGACCGTCGTCATCACCGGGGCCAGTGCCGGAATCGGCCGCGCCACCGCCCGCCGCTACGGCCGGCGCGGGGCGAACGTGGTCCTCGTCGCGCGCGGCAAGGGCGGCCTCGACGCGGCCGCCGACGAGGTGACGGCGCTCGGCGGCCATCCCCTGGTACAGCCCGCCGACATGGCCGACGCGGCACAGGCGGAGGCGGTCGCCGAGGCCGCCGAGCGGGAGTTCGGGCCCATCGACGTGTGGATCAACTGCGCCTTCGCCTCGGTGTTCGCGCCCTTCGAGCAGATCACCCCGGACGAGTACCGGCGCATCACCGAGGTCACCTATCTGGGCTTCGTCAACGGCACCCGCGCCGCCCTCACCCGGATGCTGCCGCGCGACCGCGGCACGATCGTGCAGGTGGGCTCGGCGCTCGGCGAACGCTCGATCCCGCTCCAGTCGGCGTACTGCGGGGCGAAGCACGCCATCAACGGCTTCACCTCGTCCCTGCGCACCGAACTCCTGCACCGCGGCAGCGGCGTCCGTGTCACGGTCGCCCAGATGCCCGCCGTCAACACCCCCCAGTTCGACTGGGTGCGGTCCCGGCTGCCCCGGCACCCCATGCCGGTGCCGCCGATCTACCAGCCCGAGGTGGCCGCCCGGGGCGTGGTGTACGCCGCCGACCACCCGCACCGCAAGCAGTACTACGTCGGCGCCTCCACCGTCGCCACCATCTGGGCCAACCGGCTCTTCCCGGCCCTGCTCGACCGCTACCTGGCCCGCACCGGCTACGACTCCCAGCAGACCGACGGCGTCCCGCCCACCGGCCAGGACAACCTCTTCACCCCCGTCGACCGCACGGCCACCGCGGACCACGGTGCCCACGGCGCCTTCGACGACACCGCCCACGCCCACTCCTGGCAGGAGGCCCTGCTGCGGCACCCCACCGCCACGGCCCTCGGCGCGGGCACCGCCGCCCTCGCCGCCGTCACGGCCGTCCGCCGTGTGACGCGGGCCGCCGCCTGACCGGTGCTCGAATCCGGCCGCACCCCGGAGCCGTCCGCTCAGTCGGTGCCGGGCGATCCGGACCGCCCGGACAGGGTGTCCAGCAGCAGACCGGCCACGTCCGCCGCGTCGGCCTCGCCGAGCTCGTCGAAGGCACCGGAGCGGTGTCCGAGGACGACACCGACCACGGCGGCCACGACCAGTTCGGCCCGCAGCCGGGGCCGGTCCACCCCCTCGCGGGTGAAGCGCCTGACCAGGGGTTCCACCAGGCGGGTGTGCAGCGCGGCCTTGGCGGCGTCCTTCGCCGCCTCGTCCCGCAGCGGCTCGACGGCCACCTGGAGCAGCGGCACCAGACCGCGGCGCTCCACGCGGTCCACGATGTCGAGCAGGCGCTCGGGGTCCAGCACGTCACGCACCACGTCGCCGCGCTCCTCCTCCAGGGCGGCGAGGTAGAGCCGGGTCTTGCTGCCGAAGTAGCGGGCGATCAGCGCGGGGTCCACACCGGCCCGCTCGCCGATGTCCCGGATGGTGGTCCGGTCGAAGCCGCGCTCGGAGAAGAGGTCGGTCGCGGCCCGCAGCAGCGCCTCGCGGGTACGCCCCGCGTCGCGCCGCCGGCCCGCGGTGCCGGGCGTCCGCGCGGTCACCGGTCGGCTCCCGGGCGCCCGGGGGCGTCCTGCCGGGCGGTGCGCCGCGCGGCTTCGGGGAGGAGTTCACGGGCCGGGGGCGCCGGCTCGGCGGTGTCGGTCTCGGCCGCCTGTACGGGCTCCGCCGCGACGACCGCCGCTTCCCGGGCCTGTCCGCCCCGCGCGGCGGGCACCGTACGGCCGCCCGACCGGTGCGAGCGGACCAGCAGCCAGGCGACCAGGGCCGTGAGGATCCAGACCCCGCAGTCCAGCACGCCCACCACGCCGTAGTCGCGGTTCGGCGGCACGGACGAGGAGCCGG
Organism: Streptomyces sp. SCPE 10; assembly: GCF_051980735.1. NCBI lineage: Bacteria > Bacillati > Actinomycetota > Actinomycetes > Kitasatosporales > Streptomycetaceae > Streptomyces > Streptomyces sp. SCPE 10. Next base: position 7,436,091 of record NZ_CP197069.1, read on the forward strand.
CCGCCGAGGTCACCACCACCGCGCTGAGCGCGCTGCCGGTGGAGTAACCGATGTACTTCACCACCTGGTTGAAGCTGGTGGCGCTGCCGGTCTCGTGCGCGGGGACCGCGCTCACGATCAGCGCCGGCATGACGGATATCGTGAAGCCGACGCCGAGTCCGATCACGCCCATGAGGACGAACATCTCCCACAGGCTGTTCCTCGCGAACACGAAGACGATCGTACCGAGGAGGGAGACCACGCAGCCCAGCGGCAGCAGCGAGGCCAGCGGCACCCGGCGGACCAGCACCCGCACGACGCGCCCGGAGACGAGGCTCGCCAGCGAGAACGGCACCAGGGTCAGACCGGTGACGACGACCGTCGCGCCGAATCCGTAACCGGCCGACGGCGGGGTCTGCACGTAGCGGGTGACCACCGACATCATCACGTACAGGCCGACCCCGGAGAGTACGGCCGTGAGGTCGGTGGCGAGAATCGTCCGCTCCTTGACCAGCCGTACGTCCACCAGCGGGTGGGCGGTGCGCAGTTCGTGCAGCACCCACCACACCAGGAGCGCGATCGCCAGCAGGCCGACGGCCAGCAGCCGCGGCGAGGTCCAGCCCCAGCGCTCGGCCTGGCTGAGCGCGAACAGCAGACCGCCGAGGCCGAGCCCGAGCAGCAGCGCGCCCGGCGTGTCCAGGCGGTGGGACGGGCGCGCCGGCGACGGGGGCAGGACGAGCGCGCAGGCGACCAGGACCGCCGCGGCGGCGACCGCCGCGAACCAGAAACCGGAGTGCAGGCCGAGATAGGTGGCGAACAGTCCGGTCACCGGGTAGCCGAGGCCCACGCCCACGGCGGAGGTCAGCGACAGGGTGGCTATCGCGGGCCGCGCCTTCTCGGCCGGCAGGGCGTCCCGCACGGTCGCCATGGCCAGCGGGGTGAGCCCGATGCCGGCGCCCTGGAGCGCCCGGCCGACGATCAGCCATGCGAAGCCCAGCGGCAGGGCGGCGAGGACGCTGCCGACGAGGACGACGGCCAGCCCGACCAGGATCACCCTGCGCCGGTGCGGCCCGTCACCGAGTCGCCCCATGGCCGGGGTGGCCACCGCGCCGACCAACATCGTGACCGTGAGCGACCACTGGGCGCCGGCCACGGAGACGCCGTCCACCTCCGCGATCGTGGGGATCAGCGGGGCGCCGAGGCTGCTGATGATCGCCACGAGCATCGCGAGCGAGAGCAGTACGGGTGTCAGGGCGCTCTGCCGTCCGGGGGAGGGGGCGGCGTGGGAGGGCGAGGGCATGGGCGGCCAATCTTGTCATCGGCTGATGTCATCAAACGATGACAAGAATATCCCCGGGGCCGGGGCCGGGGCCGGGAGCGGCGACGGCTCGGCCGGTGGGGGCGGCGCGACGCGAAGGGCGGGGCCGGGGCGACCGCGGGAAGCAGGGCCGAGATGAAGACGACCCCGGCCGGGCCGCGCGGGAACGAGTCCTTCTGCGGCCCGGCCGGGGTCCGGCGCGGTGTGCGGGTCAGGCGGCGAGGCCGGCCTTGAGCGCGGCGGCGATCTGCACCACGCGCTCGGCCTGGTGGCGAGCGGAGTTGCGGGTCTCCTCGCCGACGGGGTTGTTGCCCTGGGCGTCGACGTGGGAGGTGCCGTAGGGGTTGCCGTCGACGAACTTGACCGGGTCGGTGTAGCCCGGGGAGACGATGATGCCGCCGAAGTGGTGGATGGAGTTGTACAGCGCGAGGATCGTGGACTCCTGGCCGCCGTGCGCGGTGGCGCTGGTGGCGAAGCCGCTGTAGACCTTGTTGGCGAGCTTGCCCTGCGCCCACAGGCCGCCGAGCGTGTCGATGAACTGCTTGAGCTGCGAGGAGATGTTGCCGAAGCGGGTCGGCGAGCCGAAGATCACGGCGTCCGCCCACTCGACATCGGCGGGGGAGGCGACCGGGATGCCGGCGCTGGCCGCGGCGTGGGCCGCCCACGCGTCGTTGGAGGCGATGGCGGCCTCGGGCGCCAGTTCGGCGGCCTTCAGCAGGCGCACCTCTGCGCCCGCCTTCTCCGCGGCGCTGCTGATCTCCTTCGCGATCTCGGCGCTGAAGCCGGTCGAGGAGTAGTAGATGACCGCGAGCTTGACGGGGGAAGTCACGGGAGAGGTCTCCGATTCGTTGTTGCGACGGAAAAAGCCCATGGTGCTGGGTGGCTTTCGTTCGGCAGTGCGTCCCACGGGGGCGCGGGACGTGCGCGGACGGCGCATGGTTGAACGCTAAACCATCTTGTGTGTTGGTACAACATTCAACAGGTGGGAATGGTCTGGTCCTCGCGCTGCTGACCGTCCGGCTGCTGGGTTCGTCGGCTGGCGCTATCGCGGTCATCGCCCTGCTCACGGTCCTGGTGGGCAGCCGTCGTACGGCCGACGGGCGGCTCCCCGGCCTGATCGGCCGCGGCACCCTCACCAGGCCCGGAGCCTGGCACGTCTACGGCTCGCTCATGACGGACGTGGGGAGGCTGCTGTACGACCTGGACCACGTGGGCGCGCGCTGACCGGGCGGCCGCGGCGCCCACCGCTCGGGTCGGCCGCGGCCCCGGTCGTCCCGGGTCAGCTCGGGTCGTCGCGCACCGGGTGCTTGCTCAGGATGGACACGCGGTTGAAGGAGTTGATGGTGATGGCCACCCAGATCACCGCGGAGATCTCGTCGTCGTCCAGCGTCTCGCGGGCCAGGGCGTAGGCGTCCTCCTGCGCGGCGGCGTCCGCGGGGTGGGTGACCGCCTCCGCGAGCGCGAGCGCCGCCCGTTCCCTCGGGGCGAAGACCTCGGTGTCCCGCCACGCGGCGAGCACGCCCAGCCGCTGCACGGACTCCCCGGCCCGCAGCGCCGCCGCCGTGTGCACTTTGAGGCAGTAGGCGCAACCGTTGACCTGTGACACGCGCAGGTTCACCAGTTCCACCAGCCTCCGGTCCAGCCCGCACTCGGCGGCGGCCGTGCGCACCGCCTCGGCGGCCGACACCAGGGCGCGGTAGGCCCGGGGGGTCCGTTTGTCTATGTAGACACGCGGACGAGCGGTCACGGGCGGTGCTTCGGTCATGTCGTCTCCTCGCGAAGGGGTCGCCGCCGGGGCCGTACGCACGGCGTTCGACGACCGTACGGGCTCGGCTGTGGCATGATAGTTGAAATAGAAACAATCACCGAGGGGTGGCGTTGTGAGCAACATCGAGACCCGGCCTCCCGAGCTGCGCTGCGGAACGCCGTCGGACGCGGCCCCCGAGCCGGGCGAGCGGCGGGTGGAGGTCCTCTCCGCGAGGGACGTCCCCCTGGGGGGCCCGCGGGCGATGACGGTGCGGCGGACGCTGCCCCAGCGCGGCCGGACACTGATCGGCGCCTGGTGCTTCGCCGACCATTACGGGCCCGACGACGTCGCCGTCTCCGGCGGCATGGTGGTCCCCCCGCACCCGCACACCGGACTGCAGACCGTCAGCTGGCTGTTCAGCGGCGAGATCGAGCACCGCGACAGCCTCGGCACCCACGCGCTGGTCCGGCCGGGCGAGTTGAACCTGATGACCGGCGGCCACGGTATCAGCCACTCGGAGGTCTCCACCGCGCGGACATCGGTCCTGCACGGCGTGCAACTGTGGGTGGCGCTGCCCGCCGAACACCGCGACGCCCCCCGGGACTTCCAGCACCACGTCCCGCGGCCCGTCGCCCTGGACGGCGCGGAGGCCAGGGTGTTCCTCGGCACCCTCGCCGGCGACACCTCGCCCGTCCCCACCTTCAGCCCGCTCCTCGGCGCCGAGATCACCGTCGACGCGCACGCGGACGTCACCCTGGAGATCGACCCCCGCTTCGAACACGGACTGCTCGTCGACCAGGGGGAGGTGCGCATGGAGGAGACGCCCCTGCGTCGGGCCGAACTCGGTTACCTGGCACCCGGACCCGACACGCTGCGCCTCGTGAACACGGGGGACACCCCGGCCCGCACGGTGCTGCTCGGCGGCACGCCGTTCGGCGAACAGATCGTGATGTGGTGGAACTTCATCGGACGGTCGCACGACGAGATCGTGCAGGCTCGCGACGACTGGATGAAGGGCACCCGTTTCGGCGAGGTCCAGGGCTACGACGGCGCTCCGCTGCCCGCACCGGAGCTGCCGAACGCGCCTTTGAAACCGCGAGGAAACAAGCACTGACCTGCGAGATCAGGGGCCGTACACCAAGAAACCGTGATCGCGTCTGCGCCTGCCGGATGTCGTGGGAATCTCACGGCGCCTGCGTTCGAAATCAGTCGCATACGCGACTCTGAAGCTGCCTGCGGATTCCAAGGTATGGGCATCTGCGGGCAGCTTTAGACGGCGTTTCCTTTGGCGTGCCGGAGTGGCAGGGAGTGCCCCGTGCGCAGGATGAGAGCCGAGAGTGTCTTGACCTGAAGGTGCAGCAGTCCCTCGACTGCGTGCCCCACTGTCGTTCTACCGTGTCGGGGTGATCCGACTAATCGCGCAGGACGACACCCTTGAGCTCAGTGAGGAACAGGTGTCGAAGATCAAGTTCTGGCTGCTGGAGTTCTTGCCTGCTCGCACTTGCGAGGTCAGTGTGGGGCCTGGAGCCGCGATCGTGGTGCCGGACCAAGACCGCGGTCTTGACGATCTAACGCCAGGTCTCCTCTCGCAGTTGGAAGCCATCGTCGGCTGTGCGCTCCTCGCCTGACTTCCTCGCAGGTTCCCCTCACCTGCTCAGCCGGCGGTAGCTGATGAGGGCTGCGGCGATGCCGACGAAGGCGAGGAAGTGCTCGGCCTTTCGCTCGTAACGGCGGTGCAGCCTTCGGCATCCGGCCAGCCAGGAGACCGTTCTCTCGACGACCCAGCGGTGTCGGCCGAGCCGCGTGGAGGACTCGACGCTCTTGCGGACGATGCGGTGGCGGATGCGACACTCGCGAAACCATTTCCGTAGATGGTCGTAGTCGTAGCCCTTGTCGGCATGGAGCTTGGCCGGACGCCGGCGGCGGCCCCGCAGCGGGAACGGATGGGCGGGATCCCGCGCACCAGCGGTTCCAGGCCGAGGCTGTCGTGCATGTTGGCGTCGGAGATCCCCAGCGACAGCGGCACGCCGTTCCGGTCGGTAATCAGGTGGATATTCGATCCCGGCTTGCCGCGATCGGTCGGATTCGGTCCGGTCAGTGGCCCCCTTTTGCGGCCCGGACGTTAACGGAGCCGATCGCGCACCGCGACCAGTCCAGTTCGCCCAGGGCGCCGAGTTCGTCGAGGATCATCCGGTGCAGCTTGGCCCACGCCCGCTCCCGGCTCCACTGGGCGAAGCGCCGGTAGACGGTGGGCCAGGCCGCTCCGAACACCAGCGGCAACTGCCGCCAGGTACAGCCCGAAGTGGCCACAAAGATGATCGCCGCCAGGCATTCACGGTCACCGGCCCGCCGACGACCGCCACCCTGCGGGCGTATGACACCCTTCGGCGGGACCACCCGCCGAAACAGCGTCCACAACTCGTCCGACAGTAACCGCCCCACCAGATCCGTCATGCACGGCTCAACGAGCGATCACACCATCAGAAACGGCGTCTTAGCGCAGATGAGCAGGCCGCGGGGGAAGCCCGTTCGAAAAAAGCTGACTTGACCTGAGCCGGGCGCATGCGGCAGTGGTCGATTGGTCGGCTCGGCTTGGGGAAGTCGCAGCCATGGCCGCGCCGGCGGTCGCAGAGCGGCCACCGTGTTCGGCGCAGGGACCACCGTCGTCCCCCGGGGTGTTATGCCATCCGGGGTGCCTCGGCGTGTACGTGATCACGACCCGGATCACACCTGACACGGCGGACCGCTGGAATCTCGCTGTCCAGCACTGCACACGTACTATGTGCTGGCTGGCGGTATTCCGGTTCTTGTTCATAACACGGGATGTCCGACGGTAGCCGCCCTTCAGGTTGCTCCTCACCCTTCCAATGTCTCATTTGCCCCGTCGGTGGATCTGGCCAGCAAGACTGCTGCGGAGGCAGGAGATATCCAGGCGGTTAGCGGTTTTGCCACAGATATCCCAGCTGGCTATGACCGGGCGATGCCCGACCACGTTCATGTGGCCATGCCGACTGATCGGACACCGTTCTTCTTTGATGATTCAGGAGGGGATGGTGCATATTATCTATTCCATGCCGAGAAGCAGGCGTCAACGCTATGACCGGGCATTTCCATTTCGGTTAGCCGAGATATGTGTGAAAACTGCATCGGCTGGTGGCAGAGTAGAGCTTCCCAGCTAGGTATCCATCTCTATGTGTCTGATCCGACGTCGATAAATGTCCTCGCGCCAGATGGGTCATGGATGGCATATGACTATCCATCTTGGATGGGCGAGTTTGGATGACTGGCAAGCTGGTGGGGCTGGTCCGTGCGATAGGATCGCCTCCATCGGCTGGCGGGCCGCCATGGTGCTGAGTATGAGGAGTTTTCCGTGGGCGTGGGTGAAATGATGCCCAGCTGGCGCATCTTCCCGGAAGGGGTGCCCGTCCGGCTACTCCTGGAACGTGGAGACCAAGCTGTGACGGCTGGGGATCTGGTCTCCGCCGGCAACTGGTATTTCCATGCCAAGCGCAGAGGCTCCGTGGAGGGTCGGGACAAGGCCCGGGGTCTTGAATCTCAGCTTGAGGCTTTGGCTGGCCAGGGAGATATCGACGCGAAGGTCTTGGTGGCCGGCTTGCTTCTGGAGCGTGGCGAGCGGCTATCTCACGCTGCTTCGCTGTTGGAGGCCGCTGCCGAGGGAGCTGCAGTCGAAGGCATGCGAGAACTCGGGTTTGTCCTCGCTAGCGGTATTGGTATAGCTCCCGACCCGGGCAGGGCTAACGAGCTCTATCGCGCTGCTGCTGAGGCAGGGGATGGCTACGCTGCATTCAACTTGGCAGTCAACTTCTTCCGCGGGCATGGCACCGGGAAGAACTTCCGAGAATTCACGAAGTGGTTGCAGATCGCCGCAAATCTTGGAATTCCTGAGGCGTGCGCGGTGCTGGGGGACCAAGTTGCGAAGAAGGGCCGTGCTGCTGACTCTCTACAGTGGTATCTCAGAGCAGCTAAGTCGTCGCATGTTCCTGCGATGCTCGCAGCGGCCCGGTGCTATCGAGATGGAATTGGGACGCCCGTTGATCTGGTACAGGCGGTTCGATGGTTCTTGTCCCCGCTCGATCGTGGAAACGGAGACGGTATCCATGATGCCCTTGAATTGGCCAGTTCAATGACGGTTGAGCAAGTTCGAGAGGCTGGCCAACTTTCCGGTCATGCCGATGAGGCTGAGCTGCTTCTGCGGAGGCGCTAAGGGCTCGTAGAGAAACAACATGCTAAAGGCTGTCCTACCTGGTCATTCGTAAGATCGGAGGACCCGGGGGCGTGGGGTGGGTCCTGATGATCGACGGCGACTCTGTGGTCGCTGTCGGCAGTGAGCTGGCATTACCCGCCAGCCCTCGGAGGCCCTACGGCGAGAGGCCCGTCACGCGAGCGCGGCGGGAGGAGGCTCACGAGCTGATCGTGCGGCTCGCCGCCGCGGGCCGCGTTCGGGTCACCGACCCTGATGACGACGAGGCCGCGGAGTGGCGGCGCGTCGTCAACTGGGTCTGCCGGGACGAAGCGGCGTTCGCCGAGGCGGATGAGGAGTCTTTGCGAGCAGCAGGCTCAGCCGGTCCCCCTCGAAGACGCGGTAGCGCATCACGTCAATCCGCCTGGGCAGCCGCTGCACGGCCACGCGGTCGTGGTGGGAGAAGCTGGGTGCGATCCAGACCATCCGCAGGTGATGCCAGTCGATGGTCTCGGCGTCGAGCACCTTCCTGTGACGAGCGCCTTGACCTTGCGGAGAGCGAGGGCGGACGACGGCCGGCGTGATCCGCGAATGCATGCTGAACGGGGAGAAGTTGTGGCCCCTCCAGGGCGGATGACGACCCGCAAATGCTCCTTCGCGTTCCGCACGCTTGACGAGTTGCGAACCCTCCAGGGCGGATCACGGCTCGGCGGGGGAGCCGGGATCTCGCGGGTGCGCTCCGGCTTCGAACCCTCCAGGGCGGATGACGGCACTGTTCCGGGCTGGCTTTGTTCACGTTCGTCGGTTCCGGCTCGCTGTCCGTGAACCGGTCACGGTGGGTCATGCGACGTAGCTCAAAGGCTGTGGTTCTGGCGCGCTTCTGTGGCGAGAAAGTCTCGCGCCGCGAAAGTGACTCGGTCGCGTATGTGCTGCTGGTCCGGAGGTTGATCGTTCGGCAGGTCGAGTGCTCTCGCCAGATCGACGATGGGTTGCAGCGCGTCGGGTAGTCGAGTTCGGCTGCAGCTTCCTCATGGATCAGCTTCGCTCCGTGCCCGGGATCGAGTTGGCACGCCACGATCTGGCCGGCCCACCACTGGGCCGCGGTCCATCGCGCCTTGGCAAGATCTTCCGAGACCAGAGGCAGCAGGCCCAACTCTTTCAGCACAAGGTCGAACAGCTCGCGGGCCTGGGGGTACTCACCACGCGTGAGGCCAGCCAGCAGGGGAAGCGAGGGAGCCTCGATGTCGGCCATCAGGGTGTCCAGGCCCAACTGGACCAGGTAAGCGTCCGAGGGACGCTGCCAGGGTTCCATGGCCAGGTCTGCAGCGGCCATGCGGATCAGGCTGATCGCTACTACTGCGTCCACGCTGTCGCCTTCTCATCATCTTTCGGTAGAGGGAAGCCCTATCACCGAGAGCCGGGTGGTTGATCAGGTGGCCAGCAGTACGCGCTTCCGTAGCAGGCTGAAACCGGCTCGGCCGTACATCTGGCGCTTGATCATTTTGATCCGGTTGCCGTGGCCTTCGACGACGCCGGAGCTCCACGGCAGTGTGAGGCCGGCGGTGACGGCGGCGAGATCGCGTTCGAGGCCGTTGACGAAGGCATGGAGGCTGGGTAGGTCGTCGGCGCGGACCTCCTTGATCCACTGTGGGAGCTGGTCGCCCTGGAACTGGGTGAACATCTTCCCGAACGCGCGGACGTGCCCGTTGAGGGCATCCAGTCCGGGGCAGCCGGCGAGGACGGATTTGAGCTTCAGGCGCTCGCTCTCCGGCAGGGTGTCGGGGTGGGTCAGGATCCAGCCGGTGACCGTGCGCGGGGACGGCGGACGGGCGGCCGGTGGGGTCGGGGATTCGCGGAACGGCTGGAGGTAGGCGCGGACGGCTCCGTAGCCGCCCGTGTAGCCGTGTCCCTTGGTCTCTTCCCAGAGGGTCCATGCGTTCGTGCAGCCTCCGGCCCAGCGGTCGTTCAGGTGGGCCTTGACGTCGTCGAGCTTGGTCCTGCGGTTCTGCCACTGCCCCTGGAACAGGTCTTCCGGCCTCGCGGCGTCGGCCAGCCGTTGGACGGTGCGGTAGGTCATGCCGAGCTGGCGTTGGATTGAGCGTCTGCTGTGGCCGGCCGCCAGCAGCCTGTGGACGGTTTCGTGCTTGGCGCGGGTGCGGTCGGCGAACCGGTGCCCGGTGGGCCATGGGGACCCGCTCTCGGCCGGTGCCGGATCCTTCTGTGGTTCCGCTGCGGTGAAGGTCGCGCGGAGGCACGGACGGTGGCGGGAGACGCACCGCTCGGTTGCTTCGCCGAGGTTGCGCCAGAGGTGGAACCGGTCTGCGACACGGACCGCGGTGGGTGCCCCGGTCCTGGCGCCCTCGGCGAAGAACGGGACACGGTCACGGCAGACGACCTCGATCCCCGGGCGCTCGGCCAGCCAGGCCGCGACCATGCATGCCTCGCGATCCGGCAGGAGGTCCACCGGCCTGCGGGTCTCGACGTCGACCAGCACGGTCCCGTGTACACGGCCCTTGCGTATCGCGTACTCGTCGACGCCGACCACACGGGGGACCTGTCGCTGAGGTTCCGGGAGGGCGTCGACCAGCCGCAGGACCGTGTTCCGGCTGACCCTCACCCCGAACACGTCGGCCAGCCGGGCACCAGCGCGACCGGCGAGGGCGAGACCGACCTCGGCCAGCACAGCGCCCGCCGCGTCCGGGAGCGTCAGGCCGGCGACTCCGCTCCCGGCACGGCCGGCAGGTACTGCGTGAGTTCGCCCGGTGCCTCCTCCTGTGCCCGTGCGTGGGACCAGAACAGCAGGGCGACGCCGAGGGCGCCGGGGTCGGGGGACCCGATGGCGCGTTGGCCGACGTAGGAGGCGCGGCCACGGCGGGCGCGCAGGGCGGCGGTGGCGTGGGCGCCGTCGAGGGCGGCGACCGCCACCTCCCGGGGACCGGACCCCGCTTCGAGAGCGTCCCGGGCGGGAACGAGGGCGTCGACCATGGTGCGGTCACCGGGCTCGGCCTCGCCGACCCGCTGGATCGCCGCCAGCCCCTCGCCGATCCCGGCACGCCAGGCGTCCCGCTCGTCCGAGTGGGCCTCGTGCGCGCGGGCCAGTTCCTGGAAGAGCAGCCCGATGAGCGGGCCGCTCGTGCCGCCGACCTCGTCGAGGAAGACGGAAGCGGCGACGGCGTAGGGGGGCCGGTCCGGGTGGGCGTCCAGGGCGGCGGTGACGCGGTCGAGGCCCTCGCGGAGGTTGTCGCCGAAGTCGCCGTCGCCGGAGAGCTGGTCGAGGGCGGTGAGGGTGGTGTGGGCGGTGCGCGCGGCGTCGGCGTAGGTGCGCAGCACCAGGCTCTGGTCGGTGTTCATCGGACGGACTCCGGGGCGGGGAAGGCGGGGGTGCGGGCGGGGGCGTGCCAGTGGGCGGCCCAGTCGTCGCGCAGTGCGGTGAGGGTGAGGGAGAAGCCGCTCATGTCGAGGGCGGGGACGAACGTGCCGACCAGCCGGCCGGCCACATCGAGGCCCCGCCTCCCGAGCATCTCGGACACCTGGGCGTGGATCGCGTACAGCTCCAGGAGGGTGGTCGCGCCCAGGCCGTTGACGAGCAGGAGGACGGAGCGCGTCGTCGCGGGCAGCGCGTCGAGAACCTGCTCGGTCATGCGGTCGACGAGCTGCTCGAAGCCGGGGTGCTCCACGGTGGTGGCGGCGCGTTCGCCGTGGATGCCGACCCCGTACTCCAGGGTGTTGTCCGGCAGCGAGAACGCCTCCCCGCCGCGCGACGGCGCGGTCTGGGCGCGGGCGGCGACCGCGACGCTGCGCGAGGCGGCGGCGAACTCGGCGCCGAGCGCGGCCAGTTCGTCGAGCCCGGCGCCGGTGTCGGCGGCGCCGCCGAGGAGCTTCTCCACCAGTACGGTGGCTCCGGTGCCGCGCCGCCCGGTCGCGGTCTCGTCGCTCTCGGTGGCGAGGTCGTCGTCGACGAGGACGCGCCGGACGGGGATGCCGTCGGCCCGCAGGCGTTCGGCGGCGATGCCGAAGTTGATGCGGTCGCCGGTGTAGTTCTTCACGATGTGCAGGACGCCCTCGGGTCCGGCGACGGCCTTGGACGCCTCGTAGATCTGCCGGTTGTGCGGAGAGGCGAAGATCCGGCCGGGGACGGCGGCGTCCAGCATCCCGGCGCCGACGAAGCCGGTGTGCAGCGGCTCGTGGCCGGAGCCGCCGCCGGAGACAAGGCCGACGCGCCGGGCGGGGTGGCGTTCGCGGGCGGTGACGTAGAGCGGGTCCTCGTGCAGGTCCAGCAGCCCGGGGTGGGCCGCGGCCAGGCCGTGCAGGGCCTGCTCGACGGGGGCATCAGAGGGCAGGAACAGGCGGTTCACGAGACCTGGGTCCTTTCACGGTGGGGTGCGGCGTCCGTCGCGGGCGCGGCGTGCTCGGGGGCCTCGCCGGCGCGCAACCGGGTGGCGGCCAGTCCGGACAGGACGGCGACGCCGACGCAGTAGGCGATCAGCCAGGACCAGTGGCCGCCGGCCGCGGAGAGCAGCGCGGTGCCGATGAGCGGGGAGAGCCCGCCGCCGAGGGTGGCGCCGATCTGCTGGGTGACGGACAGTCCGGTGTAGCGGACGTTGACCGGGTAGAGGTTGGAGAACAGGGCACCCTGCGCACCGTACATCGCGGCGTGTCCGACGCCGAGTCCCAGGGTCATGCCGACGGTGTAGCCCCAGAACTGGCCGGTCTCCATCAGCAGGAAGAACGGCAGCGCGAGGACGGCCTGGAAGGCGGCGCCGAAGATGTACACCTTGCGCCGGCCGATGCGGTCGGAGAGGGCGCCGAAGTAGGGCAGGGTGGCGCACTCGACGGCACAGGCGACGAGGACGGCGAGGAGGACGGGCCCCTTGGCCAGGTCGAGTTCGGTGGTGACGTAGGTGATGGCCACCACGTAGTAGATGTTGAACAGACCGCTCTCGGCGATCTTGGCCAGGACGGAGAGGACGATCGTGGCGGGCTGCCGGGTGAGGACCTGCTTGACGGGCAGGCTCTGCACCTCGCGGTCCTCGCGCATCTTGACGAACTCGGGGCTCTCGGTGACGTGCAGCCGCATCCAGATGCCGACGCCGACCAGCAGGATGCTGGCGAGGAACGGCATGCGCCAGGCCCAGGAGTCGTAGGACCCCGAGGGCAGGGTGGCGTCGAGGATGGTGACCAGGCCGACGGGGATCAGTACACCGGCCGGGGTGCCGATGTGGACCAGTGAGGTGAAGAATCCCTGGCGGGAGCGGGGACTGTACTCCAGGGCCATCAGGACGCCGCCGCCGTACTCGCCGCCCATGCCCAGGCCCTGGATCAGCCGGATGAGGACGAGCAGGACGGGGGCCGCGACGCCGATGCTGCCGTAGGAGGGCAGCAGGCCGATCGCGAACGTGCCGAGACCCATCATCAGCATCGTGATGATCAGGACGTTCTTGCGCCCGAGGCGGTCGCCGAAGTGTCCGAAGAGGATGCCGCCCAGCGGCCGGGCGGCGTAGCCGACGAAGTAGGTGGCGAAGGCGGCGAGGGTGCCCACCAGGGGAGAGGCGTCGGGGAAGAACACCTTGTCGAAGACGAGCGCCGCGGTGGTGGCGTACAGGGTGAAGTCGTAGTACTCGACGGTGGTTCCCAGGGCGCTGGCGGTGACGACCTTGCGCAGGGAGGACTCCCGGGAAACGGGGGTGGCGGCCGGTTGGGGCATGCTCGCTCCATTGCGATGGCGGCTCGGATGACGCGGTGGGCACTCCCTCAGAGTGGAGCAGGGAGGACTGTGTCTGGAAATCGACGGTTCTTATGTCCAGAACCGCGTGCTAGCATCTGATGCATCAGACATTACATCCGCACTGAGGTCGCGGCAATACCCGGGAGACACGCGTGAAGGACATCCAGCTCGGCGGCATGATTTCCACCGTTGTCACGCCGTTCGACGAAAACGACCAGGTCGACCTGGATCTGCTGCGCGGCGAGGTCAAGTACCTCCTGGAACAGGGCGTGACCGCCATCTGCGCCTGCGGCAGCACCGGCGAGGGCCAGACCCTCTCCCTGGAGGAGAGCGCGGCGATCTGCGCCACCGTGGTCGACGAGGTCGGTGGTCGGGTTCCGGTCATCGGCGGCGTCATCCAGAACTCCACCGCCCAGGCCAAGCGGTACTCGCTCGCGCTCAAGGAAGTCGGCGTCGACGCGCTCCAGGTCACCCCGGTCCACTACGTCTTCGCACCCTCACCCGAGGAGACCGTCGCCCACTACCGCGAGATCGGCGAGGCCACCGACCTGCCGATCGTGCTCTACAACGTGGTGCCCTGGGCGCTGGTCCCGGTCGACACCATCGAGCTGCTGCGCGACGTCCCGCAGGTCGTCGCCGTCAAGCAGTCCGGCGGCGACATCCACCTCCTTGCCGACCTGCTGCACCGCATGCGCGACCGGTTCACCGTCCTCGCCGCCCTCGACGACCTGCACTACCCGGCCTTCGTCATGGGCGCCCACGGGGCGCTCGCCGCCATCCCCACCGTCACGCCACGCCTCAGTGTCGAGCTGTGGGACGCGGTCCAGGCCGGCGACCACGCCAAGGCCCTCGCGCTGCACGAGCGCATCCTCACCGTCTGGCGGGCCATCGACGCCCCCAACCTGCCCGCCACCCTCAAGGCCGCCCTGGAGCTCCAGGGCCGCTCGCCCGGTCTGCCGCGCCGCCCGTTCAAGCCCGCCACGGACGTCGAGCGGGAGCGCATCCGCGCCGCTCTCGAAGCCGCTAACCTGATCTGATCCATCAGATGCTGTCGACCGGCGCCGGTGCCGCGTCGGCCGGTGCCAGCGGGCCCCTGGAAGCCGGACAAGAAGGGCGATCATGGCCACCCCCTCCGTTCGTAGCCGCGGCGGTGCCGCCCCGCTCGTCGTGGAGTCGATCTCCGAACAGCTCTACTCGATCCTGTGCGACCGGATCACCACCGGTGTCTACGCGCCCGGCTCCCGGATCGACCCCCAGGCCATCGCCACCGAGTTCGGCGTGTCGCGCACCCCGGTCCGCGACACGCTGGTGCGCCTGGAGCGCGACCGGCTCGTGGAGACCCGGCCCCGCTCGGGCACCTTCGTCACCCGGCCGTCCCGCCAGGACGTCCACGAGGTGTGCCAGCTGCGCAAGGGCCTGGAGTGGCTCGCCACCGGCGTCGCCGCCGAGGCGATGCCCCTGGAGCAGATCGCCGATCTGCGCGAGGAGGCCGTCGCCGCGCTGCGCGCCGCCGAACAGGGCGACTACGAACCGTTTTTCGCGAGCGACACCCGCATCCACCACGAGATCATCGCCCATACCGACAACAGCCGGCTGATCGCCGCCCGCGAGTCCGTCGAGCCGTTCGTCTACTGGCTGCGGGTCCTCGGCGCCACCGGCCCGCACCGCCTCGCCGGCTCCACCCGGCGCCACCTGGAGATCCTGGACGCCATGGCCGCGCGCGACATCGCCGCCGCCCAGGAGGCCGCCGCGCTCCATCTGACCGAGGTCGAGGAGTGGACGCTGGCCGACATGGCCTCCCACGACATCGTCACCTGACCCCTTACGAGGTCCCCATATGAACTCCGCACCACCCGCCACCCCCGCGTCCGCCCCCGCCGCGCCGCCGCTCGACACCGTACTGGCCAGGGCGACGGCCGCGGCCGAACGGATCCGCACCTCCTCGCCGGCCGACCGCGCCCGGCTGCTGACCGTGCTCGCCGACGCGCTCGACGCCGCCGCGGGCCGACTGATCCCCGTCGCCCATCGCGAGACGCACCTGCCCGAGGCCCGGCTCACCGGCGAACTCGCCCGCACCACCTTCCAGTGCCGGCTGTTCGCCGACCGCCTCGCCTCCGGCGCCCTGGACGACGTCCGCATCGACCACGCCGACCCCGACTGGCCGATGGGCGCCCGCCCCGACATCCGCCGCACCACCGTGCCGCTCGGCCCCGTCCTGGTCTTCGCCGCGGGCAACTTCCCCTTCGCGTTCAGTGTGCTGGGCGGCGACACGGTCAGCGCGCTCGCCGCGGGCTGCCCCGTCGTCGTCAAGGCCCACCCCGGGCACCCCGAGCTGTCCCGGCTCACCGCGTCCGTCGCGACGGCGGCCCTGGCCGACGCGGGCGCCGTCCCCGGCCTGCTCCAGCTCATCGAGGGGGAGCGGGACGGCGCCGACGCCGTACGCGACCACCGGATCAAGGCCGTCGGCTTCACCGGGTCCACGCGCGGCGGGCACTACCTCTTCCAGCTGGCCGCCGGCCGTCCCGACCCCATCCCGTTCTATGGCGAACTCGGCTCCACCAACCCGGTCGTGGTCACCCCCGCCGGGTGGGCCGAACGCGGCACGGACATCGCCGGCGGGTTCGCCGCGTCCTTCACCCTCGGCTCGGGGCAGTTCTGCACCCAGCCCGGCGTGGTGTTCGTCCCCGACGCCGACGCCTTCCTCGCGGCCCTGCCGCCGCTCGCCGCCGGTCCGATGCTCGACGCGCGCATCGCCACCGGCTACGCGACCGCGCTCGACGACCTCGCGGGCCAGGACGGCGTGAGCGTCGCCGCGCGCACCCCGGGCGGCGACGGGCTCCCCGACGTCGCGCTGCTGCGGACCACCACCGAGGCCGTGCGCACCAACCCGTCGCTCATCTCCACCGAGGTCTTCGGCCCGGCCTCGCTCCTCGTCGAGTACGGCACCCTGGACGAGGTCGAGGGCGCCCTCGGGGATTTCGGGGGCACGCTGACCGGCACCGTTCAGGGGGGCCACGCCCTCGACGAGGACGGACTGCGCATGCTCGACGTCCTCACCCGGCACGCCGGGCGCGTCATCTGGAACGAGTGGCCCACCGGGGTCACCGTCAGCGACGCGCAGCAGCACGGCGGCCCCTGGCCCGCCTCGACGGCGCCCACCACCACCTCCGTCGGCACGGCGGCCGTGCACCGCTTCCGCCGCCCGGTCGCCTTCCAGAACGTCCCCGAGCAGGCCCTCCCACCCGCCGTCCGGGACCGGTAGCGGCGGCGCCGGAGAGGACCGCGCAGCCGGACCGGGTGGTCAGCTGTTGATTCTGTTCCAGATCTCACCGTAAGCGGCGAGTTCGCTGAAACCTCCGTCGACCGGCAAGTCGATTCCGGTCACGAAGCTGGAGTCGTCGCCGGCGAGGAAAAGCGCGGCCGAAGCCATCTCGTCCGCGTCTGCCGCACGGCCGAGGGGAGTCATGCTCACCAGATTCTTGAACAGGCTGCTTCCCGAATCCATCATCGGGGTGTCGACCACGCCCGGATGCATGGCGTTGACCCGAATCCCCTTCGCGGCGAGGTCGATGGCCGCGGACTTGGTCATCCCTCGCACTCCCCACTTGGAGGAGGAGTACGCGGTGACGGGATGACCCATGATTCCTGCCGTGGACCCGATGTTGACGATGCTTCCGCCGCCCGTCCGCTCCATCAACGGTGCGCAGGCCCGCATCCCGAGGAACTGTCCCGTCAGATTGACGTCGAGGATGGTGTCCCACGCCTCGCGGGACGTGGCGGTGAGTGAATGGCGGACATTGGTCCCGGCATTGTTGACGAGGATGTCGAGGCGGCCTGTCTCCGCTTCGATCTCACTGATCACCCGGTTCCATTGCGCGGGGTCGGTGACATCCAGCAGTTTGAAGTGAGCCTTGCCGCCGGCCGTGCGGATCTCCTCCGCGACCTTCTCGCCCTGCTCGGCGAGAAGATCGCACAGGTAGACGATCGCGCCCTCGCGGGCGAACCGACGTGCTTCGGCCTCGCCCTGCCCGCGGGCGCCTCCGGTGATGAGCGCGACCTTGCCCGCGAGCCGCGCACTCCCACCGGGCGCCGGACGGCCGCGGTTCTCGTCGCCTGCTGTGGACGACTCCTCGACCGTGTCCACGGGACCGAGGAGGAGTGTGTCCACCCGTTCGATCTGCGACATGTCGAAGCCCGCCATGTCGCGCCGGAAGCCTTCGCTTTCCATGTAGTCGCGGATGACCGCGCGGGGATCGTCTCCGTCCTGGAAGCTGACCAGGGCGACGACGGCCTTCGGGTTTCCAGGCACCCGGGAGAACCCGTGTGTCACGACGTTGAACTCGGCCAGCGTCGCTACGTGAGCCTCCCACCGTTCCAGGTAGTCGGGTACGGCGGACTCCGATGCCAGGTGATACGTACGCTTTTGGTAAACAGGCACGCTGCTTCCCCTCACTGCTTTCCCTGTTGAGCAGGGCGAGCCTTTCCTTGCAGCCGGTGGACGGGCCCGTCCTCGCCGAGATCGCTCAGCATCAGATGAAGGTGCGCGTTGGCCTGGTCCAGGTGCGTGCGGTCAATGGGGGCGAGCAGTCGCTCGATACTCGCATTGACACGCAAGGTCGCTTCCCGCGCCAACGCCATTCCCGTACCAGTGATGCGGATCATGCGGCCTCGCCGGTCCGAGGGCTCATATTGCCGTTCGATGTAACCCGCACGCTGTAGTCGACGGAGAATATTGCTGAGGCCCCCTGTGGTCAGCAGCAGACCTTCCGAAAGCTGCCGTGGGCGAAGGCCGTCGGGCTGCGCCGCGAGTGCGACGAGGACGTCGAACTCCGCGCGCGACAAGTGGGTGCTGCCCGCGGCCGACACGACGACCCTGTCCAGCAGCGAGTGCAGCCGTCCGACGTGCTGGGCGAACTCGACGACGGGGCCGGGTGGTGGCGGTACCTCGATGGGATCGGACACTCTTGGAGATTAGATCATCGGAAAAGCTTTCTCAATGCATGCGTGCGCAATCAACGCATCCCCGCGGTGCGACGTCGTGTGGGGCAGGTGGCGGTAGCGGATCTTGTAGGGTGACCGCCAGGTATGCGGCCCGCCGCCGACGTGCGGAAACGCTGAGGGAGCCGTGGACGGCTGTCCCATCGACCGGCTCAAGGCCCCGCCGCTGCCCAACGCCTCACTCACCCCGCGCGGCAACCCGCCGCACTCCCGCCCCGAAGGAAGCGAGAAGACACGATGAGCCGGACTTCCCACCCCGTCGTCGAACGCGCCGACGAACGGCACCGCTACGAGATCCTGGTGGACGGTGAACTCGCGGGCTTCACCGAGTACCTCGACCGGGGCCAGACGCAGCGCGTCTTCTACCACACGGAGATCGGCGAGGCCTACGCCGGTCAGGGGCTGGCCGGCGTCCTCGTCGAGCACGCGCTGACCGATGTGCGCGAGAGCGGCAAGCGCTTCGTGCCCGTCTGCCCCTACGTCGCCAAGTTCCTCGGCAAGCACGAGGAGTTCGCCGACATCGCCGACCCGGTCACCGGCGAGGTCACCCACTGGCTCAAGGCCGAGCTGGCCGAACAGTAGGGCCTGCCGAGCGCTCCTCGTGGGTGTACGGAGGTGCGCCCTGCGGTGGTGTCCCCCGACGGCGGCCGTCCGGCGTCCTAGGGTGAACGGATGCGCCTGCTGCTGATGTCCGACACGCACCTGCCCAAGCGCGCCAAGGAACTCCCCGGTGAACTGCTGGCCGAACTCCCGCGCGCCGACGTCGTGTTCCATGCCGGGGACTGGGTGGACACCGCCACGCTCGACCTGCTGGAGAGCCGCAGCCGCCGACTGGTCGGGGTGTACGGCAACAACGACGGACCCGAACTGCGGGCCCGGCTGCCCGAGGTGGCGTACGCCGAGCTGGCCGGGCTGCGCTTCGGGGTCGTGCACGAGACCGGGCCCGCCCAGGGGCGCGAGGCCCGTTGCGCCGCGCGGTTCCCCGACCTCGACGTGCTGGTCTTCGGGCACAGCCACATCCCCTGGGACAGCACCGCCCCCGGTGGGCTGCGGCTGCTCAACCCGGGCTCCCCGACCGACCGCCGCCGCGAGCCCTACCGCACCTATCTGACGGCCGAGGCGCACGACGGAACGCTCACCGAGGTGACGCTGCACCGGCTGCCGCCGCGCTGACACCACCGTGCGATCATCACCGGATGATCTCCAGCTCAGGGATACCCGACGTGGTGCCGCCGGGGCGCATGGCCGGCGGCGACCAGCCCGTCCTCGGCCTCGCGGACGGCGTGCGGCTGCGGCCCTGGCGCCCGGCCGACGCCCCCGCGCTGCTCGCCGCGGCACAGGACCCGGCGATCCGGCAGTGGAACCTGTTCGCCGTGGCCGACGAGGACGACGCCCGGCGGCGGATCGCCCGGATGCGCGAGCGCTGGCGGGCCGAGTCCGGTGCCGTCTGGGCCGTCGCCAGAAGCGGCGGCGCCCCGATCGGGCTGATCGGACTCAACGGCGTCGACCTCGCGGGCGGCGCCGCCGAACTCGTCTACTGGCTGCTCCCCGAGGCACGCGGCGCCGGCCTCGCCGTCGCCGCGACCCGGCGGCTCACCCACTGGGCCCTGCGCGACCTCGGCCTGCACCGGGTCCGGCTGTGCCACTCCACCGCGAACCCGGCCTCCTGCCGGGTCGCCGAGAAGGCCGGCTTCACCTTCGAGGGCACCATGCGCGGCGCCCTGCTGCACGCGGACGGCTGGCACGACCAGCATCTGCACGCCCGGGTGGCCGGGGACCCCGAGTAGCGCGCCGGGCCGGCCCCGCCCGGACTCACCGGCGCCGCTTGCGGCCCTTCCCCCGCCGGCGCAGGCGCAGCACCACCAGCACCAGCGCCGCGACGGCGGCCACCACCGGTGCCGCACGCCTGGCCACCGGCCCGCCCGCGGTGCGCAGGAGATCCAGCGGCGGAGGCTCCTGCGCGGCCCGGGGCTCGGCCCGCGGGGGCTCGGAGGCGGCCGCCTCCTCGGCCGGCTCCGGCCGCTCGGCCAGCCGCGCCGCCAGACAGTCGGCGAACCGGCCCACCAGCCGGTCGCCCACCTCCGCCAGCACCCCGCGCCCGAACTGCGCCGGACGCCCGGTCACCGTGAGGTCGGTGCGCACCGACACCGCCGTACCACCGTCCCGCTCGCTCAGCGTGCCGGTGACCGTCGCCCTGGCCGTGCCCTGCCCGCGCGTCTCCCGGCCGTTCGCCACCAGCACCATCCGATGCGCCACCGCGTCCTGCTCCTCGAAGACCGCCGTGCCGCGATAGGTCACCGTGACCGGGCCGACCTTGACCTTCACCGAGCCGGTCACGGTCGTGCCGTCGTACTCCTCCACGACCGCGCCCGGCAGACACGGCGCGACCCGCTCGATGTCCAGCAGCACGGGCCAGGCCTCCTCGACCGGCACCGGCACGGTGAACTCGTGGTGCAGCTCCATCACTTGCTCCTTGCCCATCCGGGAATCAACGCTCCACCCCCGCCACCGCGCCGGTCCGCGCCCCGCGCACCACCGCCGCGAGCCGCTCCAGCGCCGCCAGACTGTGCCCCGCCACGAACTCGTCCACGCTCGGCAGGGCCGCCGCCATCCCCGCCGCCGTCGGCGCGTAACCCGGGCGCTCCTTGCGGGGGTTGGCCCACACCACCCGGTGTGCCAGCGCGTGCAGCCGGCGCATCTGGGCGCCGAGCAGCCGGGGATCGCCGCGCTCCCAGCCGTCGGACAGCAGCACCACGACCGCGCCGCGCGCCATGCCCCGCTGCCCCCAGCGGTTCAGGAACTCGCGCAGCAGCTCGCCG
This sequence comes from Streptomyces sp. SCPE 10, assembly GCF_051980735.1. Lineage (NCBI taxonomy): Bacteria > Bacillati > Actinomycetota > Actinomycetes > Kitasatosporales > Streptomycetaceae > Streptomyces > Streptomyces sp. SCPE 10. The sequence continues at coordinate 7,456,878 of NZ_CP197069.1, forward strand.
AGCCGGGTGCCGCCGCGCCAGTCGGGCACGGCCGCCGCGACCGCCGCCATCGCCAGGTCCGGGTCGCGGTGGGACAGTTCGCGGGTCACCCGGGTCAGCCGGGTGCCGATCGTGAACACCTCCGTACGGCCCCCGCGCACGGCCGCGTGCGCGAACCGCAGCAGCGCGTCCGCGTACGGCGCCATCGAACCGCTCACGTCCACCAGCAGCACCACCCGGCGCGGCCGGTCGACCCGGGCGTGCCGGCGCAGCCGGGCCGGTTCACCGCCGCGCCGCAGCAGCTCGCGCACGGTGCGGCGCGGATCGACGTCCCCGCGCCGCGCCGGCCGCCGCCGGGCCGACCGGCGGGTCTCGCCGCGCAGCGCGAACACGGCCAGCAGCCGGTGGAGTTGGGCGCGCTCGGCGTCGTCCAGGGCGGCGACGTCCCGTTGCCGCAGCACCTCGGTGGAGCTGGCGAGGGTGGCGGTGGGCGGGCCCAGCGGGTCGCGCTCGCCGGGGGAGCGGCCGCCGGCGCGCACGTCCCGGACACGCAGCCGGGGCCGGGGCGGGGGAGCGGTGCGCGGCGCGGACCGGCCGGCGGGCCCCTCGGCGGTCCCGAAGTAGGCGGCGAAGACCCGTTCGTAGCGTTCCAGGTCGTCCGGGCCGCCGCACAGCGTCGCCCGTCCCGCCGCGTGCACATCCGCCCGCACCCCCGGCCGCAGCACGGCCACCGCCCGCAGGAACGCGTACCCCCGCTCGGCGCTCGCCTCGACCCCCGAGGCCCGCAGGGCCCGCACGAACCCGAGCAACACGGCGTCGGCCGCCGCCGGACTCGGCGGGGAGGTCCAGGCGGCCGGCGCCGGGGGCGTGTCCATCCCTCACACCCCCCGCGCCGCCAGCACCGCGGTCAGGTCCAGGCCCCGGGCCCGGTCCATGTCCTCGCGGTACTTGAGCACGGAACCCAGGGTGGTGACGGCGAGTTCCGCGTCGGTCTCGGTGGCGCCCAGCGCCGCCAGGGCCTCGGCCCAGTCGATGGTCTCCGCGACGCCCGGCGGCTTCACCAGGTCCGCCCCGCGCAGGGCCTGTACGAGGGCCGTCACCTGTTCGGCGAGACGGGCCGACACCCCGGGCAGCCGACGGCGCACGATGGCGAGTTCGCGGGCGAAGCCGGGGTGGTCGAACCAGTGGTACAGACACCGCCGCTTGAGCGCGTCGTGCACCTCGCGGGTGCGGTTGGAGGTGAGCACGACCACCGGCGGCACCTCGGCCCGCAGCGTGCCCAGTTCGGGGATCGTCACCGCGTACTCGGACAGGAGTTCCAGCAGGAAGGCCTCGAACTCGTCGTCCGCGCGGTCGATCTCGTCCACCAGCAGGACCGACGGCTGGGTCTGCAACGCCTGGAGCAGCGGGCGGGCGATGAGGAACCGGCGGTCGTACAGCTCGCTCTCCAGCCGGTCCGCGTCCTGGACGCCCGCCGCCTCCGCCGCCCGCAGATGCAGCAGCTGGCGCGGGAAGTCCCAGTCGTACAGGGCCTGGGAGGCGTCGATGCCCTCGTGGCACTGGAGCCGGATCAGCGGGGCGCCGAGCGCCTCGGCGAGGGCGGAGGCGAGCGCGGTCTTGCCGACGCCCGCGTCGCCCTCGCAGAACAGCGGCCGGTGCAGCCTCAGCGCCAGGTAACAGGTGACGGCCAGCCCGTCGTCCACGAGGTATCCCGTTTCCTCCAGGCGGGCCCGCACCTGCTCCGGGTCCTCCATCCGGATGATCGGCGCTCACCCCATCCCGGCGGCGGTCAGCACCGCCCGCTCGGTCAGCACCCGGGCGAGGTGCGTCCGGTACTCGGGGGAGGCCGACGCGTCCTGCCCGGGCCGGGTGCCCTCGGCCGCGGCCCCGGCCGCCCGCGCCACCGGGCCCGGCCCGTCGGCGCCGGCCAGCGCCGCCTCCGCCGCGGACGCCCGCAGCGGGGTCGCGCCCATGTTGGTCAGGCCCACGCGTGCCTCGGCGATCCGCCCGTTCTCCCGTCGCACCAGCGCGGCGACCCCGACGATCGCCCAGTCCTGCGCCACCCGGTGGAACTTCTCGTAGTGGAAGCCCCAGCCGTCCGTCTTCGGCACCCGCACCTCGATGAGCAACTCGTCCGGGTCGAGGGCGGATTGCAGGTAGTCGACGAAGAACTCCCGGGCCGGGACGGTGCGCCGGCCGTTCGGACCGGCCGCGACCAGCTCGCCGTCCAGCGCCAGGACGACCGCGGGCAGGTCGCCGGCCGGGTCGGCGTGCGCCAGCGAGCCGCCGAGCGTGCCCCGGTGCCGTACCGCCGGGTCGGCGACGGTGGCGGTGGCGGCCGCGAGCAGCCCGGCGTGGCGGCGCACCAGCGGGTCGCAGATCACGTCGTGGTGGGTGGTGAGCGCGCCGATGACCAGGGCGTCGCCGTCCTCGCGCACCCCGCGCAGCGCGGGAATGCGCCCCACGTCCACGACGAGTTCGGGGAAGGCGAGCCGCAGCCGCAGCAGCGGCAGCAGGCTCTGCCCGCCGGCCAGCACCTTCGCCTCGTCACCCGCCTCGCCGAGCAGCCGTACCGCCTCTTCGACGGTCTGCGGGCGTGCGTACTCGAACGCCGGGGGAATCATGCCGTCGCCTCCCTCACCGCGCGCCACACCCGTTCGGGTGTGCAGGGCATCCGTACGTCGGTCACGCCGAGCGGGCGCAGCGCGTCCACGACGGCGTTGACCACGGCGGGCGTGGAGGCGATCGTCCCGGCCTCGCCGACGCCCTTGACCCCGAGGGCGTTGGACGTCGCGAGGGTCTCGGTCCGGTCGGTCACGAAGTCCGGCAGGTCGGCGGCCGACGGCACGAGGTAGTCGGCCATGCTGCCGGAGACCAGGTTGCCCTCGTCGTCGTAGACGGCCTCCTCGTACAGGGCCTGCGCGATGCCCTGCGCGAGCCCGCCGTGCACCTGCCCCTCCACGATCACCGGGTTCACCACCCGGCCGACGTCGTCCACGCAGACGTACGACCTGATCCGCGTCTGCCCGGTCTGCGTGTCGACCTCGACCGCGCACAGATGGGTGCCGTGCGGGAAGGAGAAGTTCTCCGGGTCGACCACGTGCTCGGCGTTGATGGACGGCTCCACGCCGTCGGGCAGGTCGTGGTTGGTGAACGCCTCGAAGGCGATCTCCTGGATGGACCTGCGGGCCTCCGGGGAGCCCTTCACGGAGAACACGCCGTCCCGGAACTCCAGGTCCTGCTCGCTCGCCTCCAGCAGGTGCGCCGCCACCTTGCGGGCCTTGTCCACCACCGTGGTGGCCGCCCGGTGCACGGCCTCGCCGCCGACGGCCAGCGACCGCGAGCCGTAGGTGTCCATGCCCTGCGGGGACGACTTGGTGTCGCCGTGCAGCACCTCGACGTCCTCGAACGGCACGCCGAGCACGTCCGCCGCGATCTGGCTCCAGCAGGTCTCGTGGCCCTGGCCGTGCGGGCTGGTGCCGGTGACCACCTCGACCTTGCCGGTGGGCAGCATCCGGATGCTCGCCGCCTCCCAGCCGCCGGCCCCGTACCTCAGGTCGCGCAGCACCCGGCTCGGCGCCAGGCCGCACATCTCGGTGAACGTGGACACGCCGATGCCCAGGCGTACCGGGTCGCCGCGCTCGTTGCGCGCGCGCTGCTCGGCGCGCAGGTCGTCGTAGCCGAACAGGGCCAGCGCCTTGTCGGTGGCCGCCTCGTAGTCGCCGCTGTCGTAGGTCAGTCCGGCGACCGTGGTGTACGGGAACTCCTCGTGCCGGATCCAGTTGCGGCGCCGTACCTCCACCGGGTCCAGGCCCAGCTCCGCCGCCAGCTCGTCCATGATCCGCTCGATGGCGAACGTGGCCTCCGGGCGGCCGGCGCCGCGGTAGGCGTCGGTGGGGGTGCGGGTGGTGAAGACGCCCGTGCACCGGAACTCGTAGGCGTCCATCTTGTAGATCGCCGGGTACATGAACGCGCCCAGGATCGGGATACCGGGCGTGACCAGCATCAGATAGGCGCCCATGTCCGCGAGGAGGTCCACCTTGAGGCCGAGCAGCCGGCCCTCGCGGGTGGCGGCGACCTCGACGTCCTGGATCATGCCCCGGCCGTGGTGGGTGGCGAGATAGCCCTCCGAGCGGGACTCGGTCCACTTCACCGGCCGCCCCAGCCTGCGGGCCACCGCGAGGGCGAGTGCCTCCTCGCCGTACACCTGGAGCTTGGAGCCGAAGCCGCCGCCCACGTCCGGGGCGATCACCCGCAGCTTGTGCTCCGGGATCCCGGTGACGGTGGCCAGCATGATGCGCAGGATGTGCGGGATCTGGGTGGCCGAGTAGACGGTGTACTCGCCGGAGGCGGCGAGCGGGGTGACGACGACCGCGCGCGGCTCCATGGCGTTGGGGATCAGCCGCTGCTGGTGGTAGCGGCGCCTGACGGTGACCTCGGCGCGTTCGCGCACCGCCGCGAAGCTCTCCCCGGTGGCCAGCGGCCAGGTGTAGCAGCGGTTGGTGCCCTTGTCGGAGTGGACCAGCGGGGCGTCCTCGGCCAGCGCGGCCTCCAGGTCCAGGACCGGGGGCAGCGGGTCGTAGTCGACCTCGATCGCCTCCAGCGCGTCGGCCGCCGCGTACCGGTCGCGGGCCGCCACCACCGCCACCGGGTCGCCCGCGTACCGGACCTCCTCCACCGCGATCGGCGGATGGTCGGGCAGCACGATGTCCTCGGTCACCGGCCAGGCGCAGGGCAGCGAGCCCAGTCCCTCGGCGAGGTCCGCGCCGCTGAACGCCGCGAGGACGCCGGGGCGTTCGAGGGCGGGGGCGACGTCCACGCGGGTGATGCGGGCGTGCGCCATGGGACTGCGCAGAATGGCCAGGTGCAGCATGCCCGCGACCTGGATGTTGTCGGTCCAGGTGGTCTGGCCGGTGAGCAGCCGGGCGTCCTCCTTGCGCAGCCGGGCGCGGCCGACCTCCCTGCCGACCTCGCCCGCTACGGCTTGCTCGGTCATGCCGTGACCTCCTCGGTGACCTGCTGTCCGGAGGCGTCCCGCGCACGGTCGGCGGCTTCCGAGCCGTCCTGCCGGCCGGACGCGGCGAGCACCGCGCGGACGATGTTCTGGTAGCCGGTGCAGCGGCAGAGGTTGCCCTCCAGGGCGTGGCGCACCTCGTCGGACGTCGGGTGCGGGTTCTCCCGGAGCAGATCGCGCGCCGCCATGATCATGCCGGGGGTGCAGTAGCCGCACTGGAGGCCGTGCTGCTCGTGGAAGGCGCGTTGCAGCGCCGTGAACTCGCCGTCCCGTGCCAGACCCTGCACGGTCGTCACCGCGCAGCCGTCCGCCTGGACGGCCAGCACCGAGCAGCTCTTGACGGTCGCGCCGTCCAGGTCCACGGTGCACGCCCCGCAGTTCGAGGTGTCGCAGCCGATCGGGGTGCCGGTCAGGCCGAGGCGGTCGCGCAGATAGTGGGCGAGCAGCAGCCGGGGCTCCACGTCGTCCTCGTACGTCGTGCCGTCGACGTTCACCTTGATGTGGGTCATGCGCCCTCCAGACCGTGCGGGCAGGAGTCGGAATCAGCCGGTCCGGCGTGATGTAGGTCACTCTATGACCGTGCCGGAGGCCCGGCGAGTGCTACGCCTCCGACTTGTTGAGCGTTCACCTATCGCCGTCGGCGGGATCGTCCGGGACGCCCGTTCGGCGCGCGCGACGGGGCCGGAACTGGTCTGCTGGGGTGGGGGCGGCCGCCGTACCCCGTGCCGCGCCCCGTTCGCCCGTGCCCGTTGCGCGCACCCTTTCTCCGGAGAGACCCATGAGTAGCTATCGAGTCGCCCAAGTGGCCGCACCGAACGGCACCTTCGAGCTGGTCGAGCGCGAGGTGCCGCAGCCGGGGCCCGGCCATGTGCGGATCGCCGTCGAGGCGTGCGGCGTCTGCCACAGCGACGCCCTCTTCGTCGGCGGCGGACTGCCGGGCGTGACGTTCCCCGACGTGCCGGGGCACGAGATCGCCGGGCGGATCGAGGAGCTGGGCGAGGGGGTGCGTGAACGCGGCTGGCAGACCGGCGACCGGGTGGCCGTGGGCTGGTTCGGCGGCAGCTGCGGCCACTGCGGTCCCTGCCGCGAGGGCGACTTCATCGTGTGCGACAACCTGAAGGTGCCGGGCTGGACCTACGACGGCGGTTTCGCCGAGAAGGTGATCGCGCCCGTCGACGCCCTGGCCCGGATCCCCGAGGCGCTGGCCGCGAGCGACGCCGGGCCGCTGGCCTGCGCCGGCGTGACCACGTTCAACGGGCTGCGCCGCAGCCCCGGCCGACCGGGAGACCTGGTCGCGGTGCTCGGCCTCGGCGGCCTCGGACACCTCGGGGTGCAGTACGCGGTCGCGATGGGCTTCGAGACCGTGGCGATCGCCCGGGGGCCGCAGAAGGCCGACTTCGCCCGTCAGCTCGGCGCCCACCACTACGTCGACAGCACCTCCGCCACCCCGGTCGCCGAGGCGCTGCAGGCCCTGGGCGGCGCCAAGGTCGTCCTCGCCACCGCGGGGAACTCGGAGGCCATCTCGGCCACCGTGGACGGCCTCGCCCCCCGCGGGGAGCTGGTCGCCATCGGCGCCGACACCGCGCCCCTGGACATCAGCCCGGCCCAGCTCCTCATGGCCGGCCGGGTCGTCCGCGGCCACCCGTCCGGCACCTCGAAGGACGTGGAGGACACCATGGCCTTCAGCGTGCTGCACGGCATCCGCCCCATGACGGAGAAGACCCCGCTCGGTGACGCCGACGCCGCGTTCCAGAAGATGCTGGCCGGGAGGGCGCGGTTCCGGATGGTGCTCACCATGGAGTGAAGCGGTCGGGGTCTCTTCTCGGGGCGGGGCGGCGGAGACCGGACCGGTCCGGTCCGGGGGCGCCGGGTGCCGCACCCTGCGCCCCGAGCCGTCCGTTCCTCAGGCCGTCGCGAGGCGGGCGGTGGCCGTCTCCGCGGCGGTGACCGTCTGCTCCAGCAGCGTGGCGATGGTCATCGGGCCGACGCCGCCGGGCACCGGGGTGATCAACGAGGCCCGCTCCACGGCCGAGTCGAAGTCGACGTCGCCGACGTTGCCCGGGTTGTAGCCGGCGTCGATCACGACCGCCCCCGGCTTGATGTCCTGGCCCCGGATCAGCCGCGGCCGGCCGACCGCCGCGACGACGATGTCCGCCTCGCGCACCGCCGTCGACAGATCCCGGGTGCGCGAGTGGCAGTACGTCACCGTCGCGTCCCGCGCCAGCAGCAGCATGCCCACCGGCTTGCCGAGGATCGCGCTGCGGCCCACCACCACGGCCCGCTTCCCGGCCGGGTCGACGCCGTACTCGTCGAGCAGCCGCAGGATGCCGCCCGGCATGCAGGACACGAAGCCCGGCAGGCCGAAGCTCATGGTGGCGAAGGAGGCGAAGGTGACGCCGTCGACGTCCTTCTGAGGCGCGATCGCCTCGAACGCGGCCCGCTCGTCGACGTGTTCGCCCACCGGGTGCTGGAGCAGGATGCCGTGCACCTCCGGGTCCTCCGACAACTCCCGCAGCGTGCCCACCAGTTCCCCGGTGGTCGTGGTGGCGGGCAGGGCCACGTGGCGGGAGGCGATGCCGGCCTTGCGGCAGCGGTTCTGCTTCATCCGGACGTAGGTGACGGACGCCGGGTCCTCACCGACCAGCACGGTGGCGAGACAGGGAACGACGCCGGTGCGCGCCGTGAGTTCCGCGGCCCGGCGCGCGGTGTCCTCCACGATGCGACGGGCGAGGGCGGTTCCGTCCATGAGACGGGCCTGGGTCATGCGGCACACTCCTGAGCTGGATCGAGTCTCTCGCCCAGGCGCGCGGCATCCACCACGGGCCGCTCCCCGGTGGTGCTCCACCTCAGCGCCAGTCACGGCCCGCGTACAGACTAACCGAGGCGTTCACGGGCGCTGCCGGCGCCGGGCGCGCGGCAGCGGAGCCCGCGGGCGCAGCGTCCTCAGCGCGGACCGCAGCAGGGCCGCGGACATCGGCAGGCTCGCCGCGAAGACCGGCCCCCGCCGCCGGGGCCGCGCCCGCCCCAGGCCCGCGCGAGCCGAGAACGACCAGGTCAGCCGGGTGCTGACCTGGAACCGCGCAAACCGTCTGCCTACTCGTCCCATGCCTGGATCAGGATCTGCCGGGAGATCTTCCCGTCCCGCAGTGTGATCATGGACTCGGCGAGAACCTTGGTGCCGTCCCCGTACTGGCAGGACTCGGTGAACGCGGCGTGATCGCCCTGGACCACGCACTGGTCCAGCTTGTGCGTCATGTCGCGGCGGTAGATGTCGTCCAGCATCTCGGCGATCTCGCCGCGGCCGTGCAGCACCCGGGGGTGGCTCGGCTGGGCGTTGTGGTCGACGATGCGGACCTCCGCGTCGTCCGCGTACAGGGCCAGCAGGGTGTTCCCGGTGGTTCCCTCGATGCCCCGGCGCAGTGTCTCGGTGTCGAAGGCGGAACCCGTAGCACTGCCCATGGTGACCTCCTCAAGACGCTCACGGCCCGCCGCGCGGCCGGGCCGCAGGGGCCCCGTCTTCGAGACTCCTCCGGCCCGGCGGCCTCGGCAAGCGCACGGGGCCGGCTCCGCCTCACGGGTGAGCGGGGGCCGCCGCCCGTGTCCGGCCGGGGACCGCCGCCGTTGCTGAGGGCATGAAGTCAACACGCCGTATCGTCGCCGCCCTCGGCCTCGCCGCCGGGGTCACCGGCCTGGCCGCCCCCCTCGCCGCGGCCGACGCGAGCGCCGCGCACCCCGGGCGGCTCAACCCCATGACCGTGCTCGACACGGTCACCGCAGGCGACCTGCCCGCGGAGCAGCGGGCGCGGATGCCGAAGGTCTCCGAGCAGCTCAAGTCCCTGAACCAGGTGAGCGAGCTGAACCGCCTCGGCGAGCTGCACCAGATCACCGACCTCGTGGCACCGGTGACGGGCCTGCTGCCGGCCGTACAGGCCTGACCCACCGGCCCGAACCGTCCTCGTCAGGCCCGCCCGCTTCCGAGGCGCGTGTCGCGGTCCGCCGCCAGCACCGCCCAGTCCCGCGCCACGGCACGGGCCGAGCCGGCGGCGGTGCCCGGCGGCAGACAGCCGGGGAGCGCGCGGGTCAGGCCGTCCTCCCGGCCCAGCTCCAGCCAGGTACGCACCCCCTCCCGGTGCAGCAGGGCGGCCGCGTCCGCGAACCGGGACGGCGCCGCGGACAGCCAGAACCCCGGATCGGCGGTCTCGGCGGCCACCGGGCGGGCGGTGACGTCGGAGACCAGGGGCAGCCGCGGCGGGCGGGGATGGAGCGTGGCGAGCGTACGGCCGTACGCGGCCAGCAGCTCGCCCGGCGCTCCGTCGCCGCGCGCGCCGTCCAGCAGCCGGGCCAGCGTGCCGACCGCGTGGCACGCGTCCGGGAGGGAGAAGACCCCGGCGGCGTACGCGGCGGCCATCCGTCCGGCCGCGTGCCCGAACAGCACATCGGGCCGCACACCCCAGCCGCGCAGCAGCCGGTACTGCGCCACCTGGAGCGCGAAGACCGCGGGGCCCGCGAACGGCACCCGGTCCAGCAGCGCCGACGCCCGGGTGCCGGGGGCCGCGAACATCACTGACTTCAGCGGCAGTTGCAGATACGGGTCCAGACGCCCGCACACCTCGTCCAGCGTCTTCGCGAACAGCGGGAACGCCGCCGCCAGTTCACGGCCCGTCCCGGGCAGCGGCGAGTCACCGGCCGAGAACAGGAATGCGGTACGCCCCGTGTGGCCATCAGCGAGCATGCCTCCATTGAGGCACGGCCGGACGGGCGCACACACCAGGCGATTCCCTGCGCCCCGCAAAGAGATTGCCATCACCGTCGGTCCCCGGACGCCGCGGTCGCGGTCAGGCTCCGTCGGCGTGCCCGGCGGCCCACCGGTGGAAAGATCAACGGTCACCGCCGTGGCCCGTCCCGTCCCTGGTCGCACGCGCGTAGGGTCTGCACCGTAAGCAATCGATGGAAGGAACGGACCATGGCGCAGGAAGTACGCGGCGTGATCGCACCGGGCAAGAACGAGCCCGTACGAGTCGAGACGATCGTGGTGCCGGATCCGGGGCCGGGCGAGGCCGTCGTACGCGTCCAGGCCTGCGGCGTGTGCCACACCGACCTGCACTACAAGCAGGGCGGCATCTCCGACGACTTCCCCTTCCTCCTCGGCCACGAGGCCGCGGGTGTCGTGGAGTCGGTCGGCGACGGCGTCACCGAGGTGGCGCCCGGTGACTTCGTCATCCTGAACTGGCGCGCGGTGTGCGGCAACTGCCGGGCCTGTCTGCGCGGCCGCCCCTGGTACTGCTTCAACACCCACAACGCCAAGCAGAAGATGACCCTCGCGTCCACCGGGCAGGAGCTGTCCCCGGCCCTGGGCATCGGCGCGTTCGCGGAGAAGACCCTCGTCGCCGCCGGCCAGTGCACCAAGGTCGACCCGTCCGTCTCCCCGGCGGTCGCGGGTCTCCTCGGCTGCGGGGTGATGGCCGGCATCGGCGCCGCCATCAACACGGGCAACGTCGGCCGGGGCGACTCGGTCGCGGTCATCGGCTGCGGCGGCGTCGGCGACGCGGCCATCGCGGGCGCCTACCTGGCCGGCGCGGCGAAGATCATCGCCGTGGACATCGACGACCGCAAGCTGGAGAAGGCCCGCACCCTGGGCGCCACCCACACCGTCAACTCCCGGCAGTCCGACCCGGTCGAGGCGGTCCGCGAGCTGACCGGCGGGTTCGGCGCCGACGTCGTCATCGAGGCGGTCGGCCGCCCGGAGACGTACAAGCAGGCCTTCTACGCCCGCGACCTGGCCGGCACCGTCGTCCTCGTCGGTGTCCCCACCCCGGAGATGAAGCTGGAGCTGCCCCTGCTGGACGTCTTCGGCCGCGGCGGCTCCCTCAAGTCCAGCTGGTACGGCGACTGCCTGCCCTCCCGCGACTTCCCGATGCTGATCGACCTGCACCTGCAGGGCCGGCTGCCGCTCGACGCGTTCGTCACCGAGACCATCCAACTGGACGAGGTGGAGAAGGCGTTCGAGCGGATGCACGAGGGCGACGTGCTGCGTTCCGTGGTGGTGCTGTGATGGCCGCCCGTATCGAACACCTCGTCACCTCCGGCCAGTTCACCCTCGACGGCGGCACCTGGGACGTCGACAACAACGTCTGGATCGTCGGTGACGACGACGAGGCGATCGTCATCGACGCCGCCCACGACGCCGACGCCATCGCCCGTGCCGTCGGCGACCGCCGGCTCACCGCCATCGTGTGCACCCACGCCCACAACGACCACATCGACGCGGCCCCGGAACTGGCCGACCGCACCGGCGCGGTCATCTGGCTGCACCCGGACGACCTGCCGCTGTGGAGGATGACCCATCCCGACCGCGACCCCGACCGGCTCCTCGTGGACGGCCAGGTCATCGAGGCGGCCGGCGCCGACCTGACCGTGCTGCACACGCCCGGGCACGCGCAGGGCGCGGTCTGCCTCTACGACCCCGGCCTCGGCACCGTCTTCACCGGCGACACCCTCTTCAAGGGCGGCCCCGGCGCCACCGGGCGGTCGTACTCCCACTTCCCGACGATCATCGAGTCCATCCGCGAGCGGCTGCTCACCCTGCCGCCCGAGACCAAGGTCCTCACCGGCCACGGCGACTCCACGACGATCGGCGACGAGGCGCCCCACCTGGAGGAATGGATCAAGCGCGGGCACTGAGCCCGCGCGGTGGGCATCCCCCGCGGGCGCCCCTTCGGCGAGCGGTCCGGCCGACGGGAACTCGCCCGGTGAAACACGACAGAAGATGTCCGGCTTCTCGGCGACGCTGAACGCGTCAGCACACACCACACGAGAGGCCGGACATGTCGAAACCACTGGAGGGCAAGGTCGCGCTGGTCGCGGGCGCGACCCGGGGCGCAGGACGGGGCATCGCCGTGGAACTCGGCGCGGCCGGCGCCACCGTCTACGTCACCGGCCGCAGCACCCGCGCCCAACGCTCCGAGTACGACCGCCCCGAGACCGTCGAGGACACCGCGGACCTTGTCTGCGCGGCCGGCGGCACCGGCATCGCCGTGGCGGTCGACCACCTCCGGCACGCCGCCGTGCGCGGCCTGGTGGAGCGCATCGCGGACGAACAGGGCCGCCTGGACATCCTCGTCAACGACATCTGGGGCGGCGAGAAGCTCTTCGAGTGGGACACCCCGGTGTGGGAGCACGACCTCGACAACGGGCTGAGACTCCTCCGACTCGCGGTCGAGACGCACGCCGTCACCAGCCACTTCGCGCTGCCGCTGCTGCTGCGCCGGCCCGGCGGCCTGGTCGTGGAGGTCACCGACGGCACCGCCGACTACAACCGGGACACCTACCGGGTGAACCTCTTCTACGACCTCGCCAAGGCCTCCGTCCTGCGCATGGCCTTCGCACTCGGGCACGAACTGGGGCCGCGCGGTGCCACGGCCGTCGCCCTCACCCCCGGCTGGATGCGCTCGGAGCTGATGCTGGACCAGTTCGGCGTCCGCGAGGACAACTGGCGCGACGCCCTCGCCCGCGAACCGCACTTCGCCATCTCCGAGACCCCGCGCTTCACCGGCCGGGCCGTCGCCGCCCTGGCCGCCGACCCCGACGTGGCCCGCTTCAACGGCCGATCACTCTCCAGCGGGGGCCTCGCCCGGGAGTACGGCTTCACCGACCTCGACGGCAGCCGCCCCGACGCCTGGCGATATCTGACGGAGGTCCAGGACGCGGGCCGACCGGCGGACACGACGGGCTACCGGTGAACGGCAGCCGGGATCCTCACGGTCCAGGACGGTGAAAGACCGGCGGTGCGGCCGTACCGTCGGCTCATGAGCGATCAGACCCGCTTCGCGGGACACGGAGTTCTCGTCACGGGGGCGGCGCGCGGCATCGGCGCCGCCGTCGCCCGGCGCCTCGCCGCGGAGGGCGGCCGGATCCTGGTCACCGACCGGGACCTGCCCGAGGCCGAGCGGACCGCGGCCGCGCTGCGCCAAGAGGGGCTCGCGGCCGAGGCGTTCGCGTGCGACGTGGCCGACCGCGCCGCCGTGGAGGCGGCCGTGACCCGTGCCGTCGACGCCTTCGGCTCCCTGGACGTACTGGTCAACTGCGCCGCCCACTGCTCCCCGGACGCCCCGCTCTTCGAGGACGGCCCGGACGACGCATGGGCGCGCGACCTCGACGTCACCCTGACCGGCGCCTACCGCTGCTGCCGCGCGGCCCTGCCCCACCTGGCCGCGTCCGGACGCGGCGCCATCGTGAGCATCGGCTCCGTCAACGGCCTCCAGGACTTCGGCAACCACGCCTACAGCGCCGCCAAGGCCGGTCTCGGCTCCCTCACCCGCACCCTCGCCGGGCAGGCGGCGGCCCGGGGCGTCCGGGTGAACCTGGTGGCGCCGGGCACGGTGCGCACCTCGGCGTGGGAGGGGCGCGCCGACGACGTGGCGGCCGTCCGCGGGCTGTATCCGCTGGGCAGGGTCGGCGAGCCGGAGGACATCGCCGCCGCGGTCGCCTTCCTCGCCTCCCGCGACGCCGCCTGGGTCACGGGCACCACCCTGGTGGTCGACGGCGGCCTCACCGCGGTGCACACCGGCTTCCACGAGGCACTGCGGCATCCGCGCGACTGACGTGCGGGGCCGGGGCCGGCCAGGACGGCGACGCCGGGACCGACAAGGGGAAAGCAGCCGCCGACATCGCCACGCTCATCGCCGCCGAACGCCGCGAACCGGCCAATCTTTTCGAGGGGCTGAGTCCCGCGCGGTGGGAGGCGCCCAGACCCTGGCCTCACCGGGGTCCTAACTGTGCGCCGACGGCCTCGACCGGTCCTTCGGCACCGGTGCGCCCCTGCACGGCGCGGCCCGGGACCTGCTGTTCGCCGCCCGTGGCCGCAGGCTCCCCGGCGGCCGGCTGCGGGGTGAGGAAGTTCACCGTTTCGTCACAGCGTGACCGGAAGCACAACCCCACGATTTCCCCCGGGGTCTACTTGTCCGAGATCGTGGGAATCGCACAGAAACACCCGGGGGATGTCCCTGGGCGAACTGGGGAGAAGGTGAAGATCCCTCATGGGGGACATACGTAGACGAGCCGTTGTCGCGCTGGGCGTCGCGGGGATGGTGGCGCCGCTCACGCTGGCTCTCACCGCGGCCCCGGCCCAGGCCGCGAGTTACTGCACCACCGCGACGGGCCCGCACCAGAAGCAGGTGGAGAAGTTCCTCGGCCGCCCGGTCGACGGCCGGCAGTCCGCCGCCGACTGCAAGGCCATCCGGGCCTTCCAGGCCAAGAACGGCATCACGCCCACCATCGGTTACGCCGGGAACATCACCTGGGGTGTGATGGACCTCATCACCAAGCAGCGGGCCGTGGGCAAGAACCCCAACAAGAGCGGCGCGTGCCCGGTGAACAAGGGCCGGATCGCCTGCGTGGACCTGACCCACCAGCTCAGCTGGATCCAGGACGGCAAGAAGCTCGTCTACGGCCCGGTGCCCGTGCGCACCGGCCGTAAGGGGTACGCCACCCGCACCGGCCTGAAGAAGATCTACTGGCGTGACATCGACCACGTCTCGTCGCTGTACAACGGTGTGCCCATGCCGTACAGCCAGTTCTTCGACGGCGGCCAGGCCTTCCATTCGGTGGGCCTGAGCATGTGGAACCCGCCGGGCTCGCACGGCTGCGTCAACATGACCGGCAAGGACGCCAAGAAGTACTGGTCGCTGCTGCGCAACGGCGACGACGTCTTCGTCTACGGCCGCAAGCCCGGCACCTGAGCCGTTCCGCTCGCCCCTCGACGGCCCAGCGGCGCTGTGGCGTCGCTCACCCTCCCCGGCCACCGCTCCTCGCGGTCGCCGGGTGAGGGGCGGGTGTGAACTCCCCTGCGTGGCTTGACACTCGACGTGATGAGCAACACGGTCCGAAATATCCGTATCGAGGCTACTTACTCACAGCGCCTTCACGGCGAGCGGCATATGCTTCACAACATGTCCACCACTGTTGAAGCCGCCTCCGAGCGATCGGCCGCGGAGGTCAACGAGGAGATCCGGGCCCTGTGGCGCCGGTCGGGCGGGACGCTGACCACCGAGCAGCGCAAGGAGTACCAGCGCCTCGTGATGGAGTGGGCCGCCGCGGCCCCACGGCCGCGCCGGGCCGTCTGACCTCACGGCACGCACCCGCGACACCCAACGGGCGTCGCGGGCCACCCGACCCTCTCAGCCCTTGCGGGCCACCCCGCCGAACATGGCGACCTCCTCAGGCTCCGCCCCATGAGCGTGCTCCGGGCGCCAGCGCGAGCACGAGACCACACCGGGCTCCAGCAGCTCCAGGCCGTCGAAGAACCGCGTGATGTCCTCGGGGGTGCGCTGGGTCAGCTTCGGCGTGCCGTGCTCGTTCCAGAACTTGACCGCCTCGTCCACATCCGGCATCGAGGGATGCGTGACGGTGTGCGACAGCACGAGGTGGCTGCCCTCGGGCAGCCGCTCCATCAAGCGCCGCACCAGCCCGTACGCTTCCTCGTCGTCGCCGATGAAGATGACCACGCCGAGCAGTATCAGCGCCACCGGCTCGCTGAAGTCCAGGGTCTTCGAAGCGTGTTCGAGGATCGCGTCCACATTGCGCAGATCCTCGTCCAGGTAGTCGGTGCGACCCTCGGGCGTGCTGGTCAGCAGGGCCCGCGCGTGCGCCAGCACCAGCGGGTCGTTGTCGACGTACACGATCCGGGACTCCGGCGCGATCCGCTGCGCGACCTCGTGCGTGTTGTCGGCGGTGGGCAGCCCGGTGCCGACGTCCAGGAACTGGCGGATGCCCACGTCGCCGACCAGGTGCCGCACCGCCCGGCCCAGGAACAGCCGGTCGGCACGCGCGTACTCCCCGATGCCCGGGTGCAGTCGGCGGATCTGGTCACCGGCCGCGCGGTCGACCTCGTAGTTGTCCTTGCCGCCGAGCCAGTAGTTCCAGATCCGCGCCGTGTGCGGCTGGCTGGTGTTGATGCGGGCGCGCAGCGACACCGCCACGTCATTGGTGGCTGCGGGGTTGTCGGTCACGTGCGTCAGCTCCTGGGTGCCTGGAGGAGGATAGATCCTTCAATACGCAATCTAATCCCATGACTTGCTCCCCGCCGCCGCTCCAACGAATCAGGAGCCGGTCGTCGTCCCCGGCACAGGCGGCCCGCCCCTTCCGCCCCGTTCCCGCTCACGGCACGTCCCGCCTATCTTGTGCCCCATGACCAGCAACCCGCACGACACCGCAGGAGAACCGGATCCGCTGCGCGCCCTCGACCCGGAGCGGCTGCGCCGTCGTACGAGCATGAAGTGGCGCACCTACCCCGAGGACGTGCTCCCGCTGTGGGTGGCCGAGATGGACGTCCCGCTCGCCCCGCCCGTCGTCCGGGCGCTCACCGACGCACTCGCCCTCGGCGACACGGGATATCCGGCCGGCACCGCCTACGCCGAGGCCCTGGCCGGCTTCGCCGCCCGGCGCTGGGGCTGGGACGGGATCGCCGTGGAACGTACGGCGATCGTTCCCGATGTGATGCTCGGCGTGGTCGAGATGCTCGGGCTGGTCACCGGGCCGGGCGATCCGGTGATCGTCAACCCGCCGGTGTACCCGCCGTTCTTCACGTTCGTCGCCCATATGGACCGACGAGTGGTGGAGGTCCCGCTCGGCGCGGACCTGCGGCTCGACCTGGCCGCGCTGGAGGAGGCGTTCGTACGGGCCACGGCGAGCGGCGGCCGCGCGGCCTACCTGCTGTGCAGCCCGCACAACCCCACCGGTACGGTGCACACCGCCGCCGAACTCGCGGCCGTCGCCGAACTCGCCGAACGCCACGGGGTGCGGGTCGTCGCGGACGAGATCCACGCCCCGCTCGTCGCCCCCGGCGTCACCTTCGTGCCCTATCTCAGCGTGCCCGGCGCCGACCGGGGCCTGTCCCTGATGTCGGCCTCCAAGGGCTGGAACCTCCCCGGCCTCAAGGCCGCCCTCGCCCTGGCCGGTCCCGGCGCCGCCGCCGAACTGGCCGGCCTGCCCGAGGAGGTGGGCCACGGTGCCAGCCATCTCGGCGTCATCGCCCACACCGCCGCCCTGCGCGAGGCCACCGGCTGGCTCGACGCCCTCCTCACCGGGATCCGCGACAACCGGCGCCTGCTCGCCGACCTGCTGGCCGAGCAGCTGCCGGGGATCCGCGTCCATCCCGCCGAGGCCACCTATCTGGCCTGGCTCGACTGCCGCGCGCTCGGCCTCGGCGACGACCCCGCCCAGGTCTTCCTGGACCGCGGCCGGGTCGCCCTCACCGCCGGCCCGCCGTTCGGCACCGGCGGCGCGGGCCATGCCCGCCTCAACCTCGCCACCTCGCCCGACATCCTCACCGAGGCGGTACGGCGGATGGCGGCCGCGGTGAAGTGACCCACCGGCGGACCACCGTCCGGCCTAGACTCCCCGTCATGGACGACGACGCGCTGCCGGCCCGGCTCGGTGCCGGGAAGTATCTGCTGGTCACCAGCTACCGCGGGAACGGCACCCCGGTCGCCACCCCGGTGTGGGTGGTGCGCGACGGGGACGGACTCGGCGTCTGGACGGCCGCCGACAGTCACAAGGTCAAGCGGATCCGGCGCCGCGACGACGTCCTCGTCGGCCCCTGCGACCTGCGCGGCAACCCCACCGGCGACCAGGTCCCGGCCACCGCCGAGATCACCGATGCGGCCACCACCGCCCGCTACCGCGCCCTGATCGCCCGCAAGTACGGCCTCGTCGGCCGTCTCGTCCTTCTGGGCAGCCGCCTGCGCCGAGGTCTGGACGGCACGGTCGGTGTACGGGTGACCTTCGGGGACTGACCGTCCGCCCCGCCGGGCGGCGCGCACGAGCGCGAACCCGGTGCCCCGCCCGGCGGGTTGACGGTTCCGTACTACGGCCGGAGCCCCGCGGGTCCGTCCAGGACTGTCCCGGAGAAGCCCAGGCCGCCGGGCAGCGGCTCGCCGGTCATGTCGTCGAGCCGGCGGAAGGTCACCGACTCCGCCGGTTCCGCGACCTTGTCCTTGACGGTGGGCAGGGTGATGTCCGTGCTGGTTCGGCCCGGCGGGACGTCCACCCAGAGGTAGAGGCCGTTCACCTGGGACAGCGGGCGCTGAGGGTCGGGAGACTGGCCGGTGGTGTCGCGCAGCCAGGCGGCCGAGACGTCCTTGGTGGAGAGTTCGGCGCCGGAGGCGGGCGGGGCGACGCCGAAGACGGCGCCCATGTCCACGTCGACCGGCTCGGACAGGGAGAGCCGCCATCGCAGCGACCGGCCCTCCGTGACCCGGTCGGCGAGCGGGGTGACGGTCATGGTGGGGGCGGGATCGTCGTCGTGCACGGTGATCCCGCCCTGGTAGGAGCCGACGACCGCGCCGTGCACCGCCTTGACCAGGACGTCGTACGACCGGTCCGGGCCGTAGCGGGTGTCGCCCTTCACCTCGACCGGTACGTCGATGTCATGGCCGCCCGGGTGCACGGTGACCAGCCGGTCCTTGGCGCGACCGGTGGCCGGGTCCAGGACGTAGACCCGGACCTGACCGCTGCCCTGGCCCGTCACCCGCACCGGGACGTGGTAGGTGCGCACGCCCGAGTCGCCCTCGTCGACCGTTTCACGGCCGACGTCCACGCGGGGCAGGGCCGCCGCGCGGGCCTCGGGCGTTCCCGGGCGCCAGCCCCAGGCGTCCATCAGCCAGGCCCGGCCGGACGTCGAACGCGAGGTCAGTTCCATGGACTTGACGGCCCCCAGGTCGAGACCCGCGCGGGCGGCCGCCGTCAGCGGTACGCGGATCTCGCGGGCCCAGTAGGAGGCGGTCCGCTCGCTGCCGGGCAGTCCGTCGGCCCGGATCCGGCCCAGCGTCGCCCGGTGGCCGCTGGTGTCGGTGAGGGTCACGTCCAGTCGCGTGCCACGGGAGTCGGGCGGCACGAACAGCCGCAGCGCCAGCTCCTTGGCGCCGGACAGCGACAGCGGCCGTCCGGGGGCCAGCCGGGTGCGGGCGCCCTCGTGCGTCCAGCGCAGCGCGACCGCGCGCCGGCCGGTCTCCCGGCCGGTGACCCACTGCGCGAAGTGCGGCGAGTACCCCTTGGCGTCCTCGCCCAGACATGCCTTGGCCGGGCTCGGGTCGACGGCGTCGCACAGCCGGCCACCGGTCACCGACACCTTGCCGTCCGGCAGCAACCCGCCGTTGCGGCGCGCCCCCACGGCGTGGCTGAGGACCCGCGCCGGGTCGGCGGACGGCGCCCGCTTGCCGGAGCCGTCCAGCAGCGGCCGGACCCGGTCGTCCCCGGCCAGGAACAGCCGTGCGGCGGCCGCGATGTACGTGGCTCCGGCCCGGTGCTGCTGGTCGGCGGTGAGCCGGGTCGCGGCGTGCGCGCCGCACACCGGGTCGGGCCGGTCCGGGTCGTCGTAGAAGTCGTCCTCGGAGGGCGCCGCGGAGGTGCCGGGGGTCCACTCGGAGTTGAAGAAGTTGTGGTCGGCGCCGACGACGTACACCGCACTGTGCAGCGCGGTGCCGGTGCCGACCGTCCGCGTCCCGTCGACGTACACCTCGCCCTGGAGATCGGAGACGTCCCCGTCGCAGCCGGGCAGGACCGTCACCGAGGGCACGTCGGGCACCGGGTTCTGGCCGAAGACGGTGGGGCCGATGAGCACCATGCCGCGGATGGTCCAGTCCACCGGGCCGCGGTAGCCGTCCTGGTCGGCGGGCGGCGGGTAAAGGCTGTCCATGGCCGCCCGGTTGACGCCCTCGCCACCCCGGGAGTGCCCGACGAGGAGTACGCGGGACAGGTCGGCGCGGGGCGCGTCGCGGACGATCGCGGGTGCCGACGCGGGGTGCCGGGCCCACTGCGCCCACTGGCCCAGATGGAGCCGGACCAGGGAGGAGCGGGCCTGGGCGCCGCCGTCCTCGGCCGACTCGTCGTCCTGGCCGTTGACGCCGTTGGCCGAGATCGACACCGTCAGATAGCCCTGCGAGGCGAGGAGTCGCTGGTCGCGCAGATAGCCGCGGTGGCTCGGCACCGGCTGGTAGCCGGACGTGCACGGCCAGTCGATGGATATCTCGTCGCCCCGGTGGCAGGTGTAGTGCCGGCCGTGCAGGAAGAGCGCGAGCGGCCGCGCACCCGGGGCGCCGACGGGGGCGACGACCACCGCGCGCATCTCCACCGGCGCCTTGAAGCCGGGCAGCCGGACCGACTTCAGGGCGTACTCGCCGGTCCTGGTGCGGTACGTGCCCGGCTTGCCCGGGTCCACACCGTTCGCGGGCAGCTTCGGCGGCGGCGTGACCGGCGACGAGGGGGCCGCTCCGGTCGCCCGGACGTCCAACCGGTGCCCGCCGGACCAGACTTCGAGTGAGCGCAGCGCGGCCGGTCGCCGTCCGTCCAGCGGCAGCCGGAAGGTGCGGCCGTCGGTGCTGGGCTTCGGCACCCCCAACAGCCGGTTCCCCGACCGGAATTCCACCCGCGCGTCGCCCATCGGCACCGGCCGGTCGGCCTGCCACTCAAGTCGGGGCGCCGGGCCCCCGCCGGTCAGCCGCCAGCCCGGTGGCAGCGCCTCGCCGCCCACGGAGGCCGACGGCCCCGCGGCCGACGGCGGTTGACTGCGGGCGGCGGCCACCCCTGGAGACGCTCCCGCCACCGCGCATAACGCGGCGGCGGCGACCCAAATGCGCCGGGCACGGACCACTGTTCCTCCTCGACCCCGGACCTCGGGCGCCCCGGCCGTCCAGGGCGCCCCTCGTTCCCGGAGGACGGAACGCGGTGGCTGTGGGTTGCCTGTGAAAGAACGGCGATGGATCACATGTGCGGCTCGGGCGGGGAGGGGATGCGGGCCGCGCGGGGGAGCGGGCTCGGTGGTGCGCGGCCGTCAGGTCCAGGCCCGGTACGGCTCGTCCAGCAGCTGGAAGACCGGCTCGCCGCGCACCGGGTCCTTGGCGGTGGACAGCCGGACCCGGTCGCCGCTGTGGACGCCGACCGGCGGACCCATGACCCGGCCCCGCACGACGAACCCCTCGGCCATCTCGATCAGCGACACATTGCGCGCCGCCGGGGTGTTGCGGTGCACGACGGTGGAGTGTCGGACGGTGCCGACGCCCTCGCTGCGCTCGGTGCGCAGCTCGCTGCCCCGGCACACCGGACACAGCAGCCGGTGGAACATCGCGGTGCCGCACCAGGTGCAGCGCTGGAAGAGGAGGGCGTCCTTGGGGGCCGCGGCGACGGGATCGAGAACACCCGCCGCGGAGCCGGCCGCCATGGACGGGGCGCTCGCTGAGTGGTGGAACATCCTGGTCAACTCCCTGCGCTCGGCCGGAATCCCGCGTGCAGGTCCCGTTGCACGCGTGTGCCGACGGCTCGGCCGCCGTGCACGCCCGCTAGAGTATGGCACTCAGTGTCACTCGTAAAGGCACTCGGTACCCCGAAAAGGGGAATCCGGGATCCGTCCGCGCGGCCGTCAGGCGCGGTCCAGTACCGCCTCCAGCTCCTGCACCACCCGCCACAGCGGCGCATCGCGGCGGGTGACGAGGACCAGCACGTCGTCGGCCGGGGAGGCGGCCCGCTCGCCGTTCGGCGGGGTGACCCGCGCGGACGGCCGGGTGGGACCGGCCTCCTGCGGGCGCGCGAACTTCCGCTGCACGTGCCCCAGTGCGTGGTCCACGGCGGCACCCGCGTCGCCCTGTCCGTCCGAACGCAGCCAGGAGCGCAGCGCGTTGTTGTGCGCGGCGACCACCGCGGCCGCGATCACATCCGCCCGCAGCGTCCCGTCCGGGTGCCCGGCGAACCGGCCGCGCAGATACCGGGCCAGCGCGCGCTCGTAGCGCCAGACCACCGACAGCTCGTACGCCCGCAGGCCCGGCACCTTCCGGGTGAGCCGGTAACGCTGCACGGAGAAGTCCGGGTTCTCCGCGTACATCCGGAGCACCAGCCGGGCCGCGTCGCACGTTCGGCGCACCGGCTCGTGCTCCGGGCCGCTCGCGGCGAGGAAGGCGGTCATGTCGGCCAGGCAGCGCTCGTGGTCGGGGAAGACCACGTCCTCCTTGGAGGGGAAGTACCGGAAGAAGGAACGCCGGCCGACCCCGGCCAGGGCAACGATGTCGTCCACCGTGGTCTGCTCGTAGCCGCGTTCCACGAAGAGCCGGAAGGCCGCCGCGACCAGGGCGTCCCGCATCGGCGGTTTGGCGGCGGGCGCCGTGCTGCTGGAGCTCATGGCGGGAACGTAGCACCCGGGTCGGAAATTTTGACACTCAGTGCAGCCAGTGTGAAGGAACAAGGGAACTGAGTGCTGCCGCGCTGCACGTCCGAACACCGGAGCGATCGAATTGATTGGAATCGATCGATACGGCAGTGGGCGTAGAGTGAGCGCTTCGGATCTTCGTCCAGGGGGAGCCCATGCGACCGCACGTCGACCAGCGCCATGAGCGGGTGCTCGAACTCGTCCGTGAGCGCGGCAGCCTCCGCGTGGCCGAACTGGCGGCGGAACTCGGCGTCTCCGCCGTCACCTTGCGGCGCGACGTCGAGACCCTGGCCGCCGGGGGCCGGCTGCGGCGGCTGCACGGCGCGGTGGTCTGGCCGGGCGATCACGCCGACGGCACCGCCCCGGCCGCCGGCGGACGGCTGTCCGAGCGTGCCGAGGGCGCGGTGATCGGCATGATCGTGCCGACCACCGTCTCCATCTTCACCGACATCGTCGCCGGTGCCCGCGAGGCCGTCGCCGCCCACGGCGGCCGCCTGGTGCTCGGGGTGTCCGGCTACGTCGACACCGAGGACTCGGTCCAGGCGGAACACCTGATCGCGGGCGGCGCCCAGGGGCTGCTGGTGGCGCCCAGCTGGTTCGGCGGCGTCCCCGCGGACGGCCAGGAGAAGTGGCTCACCGCATGCGGAGTGCCCGTCGTCCTGGTCGAGCGCTCCGCCCCGCCCGGCAACCCCGCGGCCGACCTCGACCGGGTGCGCACCGACCGCGCCCACGGCGCCGCCGTCGCCGTCGGCCACTTCGCCGACCTGGGCCACCGCCGGATCACCGCCGTCCTCCAGGAAGGCCCGCACGCCGCGCAGATCAGCGCCGGGTTCCAGGCGGCTGTCCGCGCCCGCGGCCTGGAGGTCCACCAGGGCGCCCCGACCGTGCGCGCACACGGCGACTACGACACCAGCGTGGACTACCTGGTCGAGGCGGTCCGCGCCCACGGGGTCACCGCCGCCCTGGTGCACAGCGACGAGGACGCCATCGTGCTCGTGCCCCGCCTCCAGGCGCACGGCGTGCGCGTGCCCGACGACCTCGCCCTCATCAGCTACGACGACCAGGTCGCCGCGCTCGCCGACGTGCCGCTCACCGCCGTCGCCCCGCCCAAGCGCTCCGTGGGCGAACACGCCACCGGCATCCTGCTGCGCCGCATCGCCGAGCGCGCCGCCCGGCAGACCCCGGGCCCGCGCCAACACCTCGACCTGCTGCCGGAGTTGCGGATCCGCACCTCCTGCGGCGCCCGGGATGCGGCCGCCGACGCGTCCTGAACGGCGGCACCGGGACCGATCCGTGCCCACACGGCCGAGGGCGTTCAGGAGTCCAGCCAGTCGGTGATCTCGCCGGTGTGTTCGCCGAGACGGGGCGGCCGGCGGTCGTAACGGGGCGGGGTGCCGGACAGCTTGATCGGGTTGGCGACGAGGTCCAGGGCGTCGCCGTCGCCGCCGTCCACCGGAACCCGGGGCGAGAGACCGAGCCGCTCGGCGAGCGCGAACGCCTGGCCCAGATCGTTGACCGGGCCGCAGGGGACACCGAGCGGAGTGAGGTGCTCGAACCACTCGTCCGCCGTGCGGGCCGCCAGCAACTCGCCCAGTATGTCCGCCAGTTCGTCCACATGGCCCACCCGGTCGGCGTTGCCGGCGAAGCGCGGATCGGCGGCCAGTTCCGGCGCGCCGACGCCGCGGCAGAGCGCCGCGAACTGGCGGTCGTTGCCGACGGCGATCACCAGCGGCTGGTCCTTGGCCCGGAAGACCTCGTACGGCGCGATGGACGGGTGCCGGTTGCCCAGGATGCCCGGCACCCGGCCGGCCAGGGTGTACCCGGCGGACTGGTTGACCAGGCTCGACAGCAGGGTGGAGAGCAGATCGACCTCGATGCGCTGCCCCTCGCCGGTCGCGTCCCGGTGCCGCAGCGCGGCCAGCACACCGACCGCCGCGTGCAGCCCGGTGAGCACGTCCACCAGCGCCACCCCGGTCTTCACCGGCTCCCCGGGCGCCGGCCCGGTGACGCTCATCAGACCGCCCACGGCCTGGATCAGCAGGTCGTACCCGGGCAGCGCGGCCCCAGGCCCGGAGCCGAAGCCGGTGATCGAGCAGTAGACGATCCCGGGGTTGCGGGCCCGCACGTCCTCGTAGCCGAGCCCGTACCTGTCCAGCGTCCCCGGCCGGAAGTTCTCGAACAACACATCGGCACGGCGCGCCAGTTCACCGGCACGACGCCGGTCGTCCGCGTCGCGCAGATCGAGCGCGACGGAGCGCTTGTTGCGGTTGACGGAGAGGAAGTAGGTGGCCTCGCCGTGCGCGTACGGAGGGCCCCAGGCGCGGGTGTCGTCGCCGGTCTGCGGATGCTCGACCTTGACGACGTCCGCGCCCAGGTCGGCCAGGAGCATGGTGGCGTACGGCGCGGCCAGCACGCGCCCGAAGTCGGCGACGAGGACGCCGCTCAGCGGCAGCGGGACGGAAGCGGTCACGATGTCCTCCTGTCGGAGCCACGCGGGTACACGGTGGTGGTGCGCGTCGACAATGCGCGCGGCGCGGCCCTGTCGGTCCGGACCGTACGCGCTCCGACGGCCGCACGTCCTGGACTTCCCGGGCGCGGTGGTGGTTGGACGTGTGAAGGAAGTCCGTCAAGCCTCGTCTGCTGTGGAGCGTCGTTTTCGGCTATCCGCGCAGTGCGCCTTCGAGGTGGCCTGATGCCAGGACGTGCCCGGCGAGCTGCGGCAGCAGGGCGTCAAGGTCGTTCGCCCTGGAGAAGTCGGCCTCCGTGTCCAGTGCGTAGAGGTGGAAGTGGTAGTGGTGCGTGCCGTGGCCGGGAAGCGGCCGGGGGCCTTGGTAGCCGCTACGGCCCCGGTGGTCGGGCAGGTAGGTGAACCGCCGGTTGTCCGCGGTGAGCTCGCCCTCGGCGAGGCGGGGCGGCTCGGGTGCGAAGAAGACGACCATGTGCCTTCCCGGGCGGGCCGTGGGAGTGTCGGTGTCTTCCATCACGAGAAGCATCTGCCGGGTGCCCGCGGGCGGCTCTTCCCAGGCCAGAGCCGGGGAGATGTTGGGGCCGAGGTCCATCGTCGCGTGTCGCAGCGGGATCGTTGCGCCGTGGGCGAAGGCGGGCGAGGTGAGGTTGAGCGTGCCGGTTCGGGTGGCGGCCAGTTCGGGGGCGTTGCGGAGGCTGTGCGTGGTGCCGGCGCGCTTGCGGCGCAGCAGCAGGCCGAGCGGGTACAGGAGGATGGCGAGCGGTTTCATCGGCGGGTTCCTTCCGTTGCGGTGCCGGAGTCGTTGTCCTGGGCCACGGAGGCGGGGATGGTGCGGTCGAAGAGGGTGGCCAGAAGGGTGAGGGCTCCCAGGGCGAGGACGATCCAGCCCATGCGGTGGAAGCCGGCGTCGGTGACGTGGTCGCCGAAGCTCAGGGAGATCACGCTGGAGGAGAAGATCGCGCCGATGTAGCCGAAGGTGCGGAACAGTCCTGCGGCGACGCCGACTTCGTCAGCGGAGGTCTGGACGAACAGGGTGGTCTGGTTGGCGAAGTTGCACAGGCCGTTGGGGCAGCCGAGGACGCCGGTCGTCAGCAGGATCAGGGCCAGGGGGCTTCCCTCGTGCGCTGTGAGCATGAGCAGTCCGCCCGCGACCAGCGCGAAAGTCCCGGTCAGCAGCGGCCGGCGCACCCAACCGCGGGTGGAGACGAAGCGGGCCAGGACCATGCTGACCACGGACATCGGCAGCATGATCAGGCCGGTCTGGAAGGAGGAGTATCCGCCGCTGCCTTCCAGCCACTGGGTGAGGGAGTACATCGAGGCGTACATCCCCAGGCCCACCAGCAGTTGGCGTACGTAGGTCCGGCGCAGCGCCGGATTGCGGGCGAGGGATCGGACGTCGATCAGCGGTGAGGCGGTGCGCCGTTCCCACCGGATGAGCGCGGCGAGCGTGACGAGCGCGACGGCCCCCAGTGGCCAGGCGGGGTGATCGAGGTCGTTGAGGAACTGCAGCAGGCACACCACGGACAGGGCGAACAGGACGATCCCGAGGGGATCGACGGCCGTGAGCGACTCCTTGACGCTGCCGGATTCGGCGGGCGGGTCCTTCTCCACGTTCTTGGCGGCGAAGACCAGGGCGAAGGCGGCCAGGGGCACGTTGACGAAGAACAGGGCGCGCCAGCCGAAGGCACCGGCCAGTACCCCGCCGAGCGGTAGGCCGAGCACGGCCACGATCTGTGAGGCGATGGAGAAGTTGCCCAGTACGGTGCTGGGCACGCCGGTCTTCAGCCGCTCGGCCCGGCGGCGCACGAGCGCCATCGCGGCGGGGTAGCAGGCCGAGGAGCCGATGCCGATCAGTGCGCGCGAGAGCAGCAGGATCCGGAAGCCGGGTGCGAGGGTGCCTATCGCGCCGCCGGCCAGGAGGATGGCCACGCCGGTGAGGAAGACCCTCCTGGGGCCGAAGATCGCGGCGAGCTTGCCCATGGTGGGTTGCATGACCGCGCTGCACAGGTACAGCACGGACACCAGGGACGCGGCCGGGCCGGGGCCCAGGTGGAAGTCGGCGGCGATCCCGGCGAGACCGGTGGCGATCATGGAACTGTTCACCGGGTTCATCGTCGTGCCCAACATCAGTGGGAACGTGAACCGCAGGCCGAAACCGCTACTGGTGGATGCTGCCGGTTTTCGGCACGTGTCGGGGCGCAGGGGCGATGAGGGAGACATGAGACCTCGTCGGTCATGGGGGAATCCAGGGCGCCGGGAAGGACGCACCGAAGAGGTTTCTTTCTTACTACGAAACATCTTCATTCGTTATACTAAGAAGCTGTGAGCGCGAACGCAATGCCCGAAGACCTCTCGGGCGAGGGCACCCCGAGCCTCGGCACCGAGTTGCGGGTCGCAGTGGCCAGGGTCTACAGCCGCTTCCGCTCCGAACGCGGCGAAGGTGAGATGGCCGAGGCGGCCGTCATCGTGCTCACCGCGCTCTTCAAGCACGGTCCGCAGAGCCTGACCGAACTCAGCCGGCGTGCCCGCGTGACACCGAGCTCCATGAGTCAGACCGTCAACCGGCTCGTCTCCGGCGGACACGCGAGGCGGCACAAGGACCCGAACGACGGGCGTCGCGTCCTCTTCTGCCTCACCCCGTCCGGCACCGAAGTCGCTCGCGAAGCACTGGCAGTACGCCAGGACTGGCTGGAGGGGAAGCTTGCTCAACTGTCCGAAGAGGAGCGACTGACGCTCCTACGGGCTTCCCGGATCATGCGCCGACTCGCCGACTCCTGAGGTCGTCGTCGTACCACCCCGCCCGGCCGGCGCCGGAGCGCAGAGCCCCGGCCGGTCGAAGCCGATCATGCGGGCGTAACCTTTCTGCGCCTACTGGCACCAGCACCCGACCACACCCGAGGAGACCCGTATGCCCGACGCCCGCCCCCGCCTTCTCTACGTCACCGATCTGGCGTACCAGGCCCGCGGGCGCCGCTACTGCGACGAGGACATCCTGCTCACCTCCCGGCTGCGCGCCCACTTCGACCTGGCCCTGTGCCATCCGCTGGACGCGGTGGCGCTGATGGACGGGTACGACGCGGTGGTCGTGCGCAACAGCGGGCCCGTGCTCGGCCACCAGCAGGCGTACGACGCCTTCCGCGCGCGGGCCCTGGAGCGCGGGACCCCGGTGTACAACCCGCTCACCGGCAAGGCGGACATGGCCGGCAAGCAGTATCTGCTCGACCTGACCGACGCCGGGTTCCCCGTGATCCCGACCGTCGGCCGGGCCGCGGACCTGGACCGGCTGCCGGCCGCCGACCGCTACGTCTGCAAGCCCCGGCTCGGCGCGGACTCCCTCGGCCTGCGGATCGTCCCCGCCGGCCGGGTCGCCGCCTTCGCCGGGGACGACATGCTGATACAGCCCTACGTCGACTTCGCCCACGAGATCTCCTTCTACTTCGTGGACGACGACTTCCAGTACGCCCTCTACGCCCCCGACCCGCGCCGCCGTTGGGAGCTGAAGCCGTACGCGGCGACCGCCGCGGACCTGGAGTTCGCCCGGCGCTTCGTCGACTGGAACGACCTCGGTCACGGCATCCAGCGCGTCGACGCCTGCCGCGCCCCGGACGGCGCCCTGCTGCTGGTCGAGCTGGAGGACCTGAACCCCTATCTGTCGCTGGACGCGCTGCCGGAGGCGGACAGGGACGCCTTCGTCGGCGCGGTCACGGCGTCCCTGAGCCGGTTCGTACGGGGAGCGGTCAGCCCAGCCTGACGGTGATCCGCTGACTCACCCCGGCCGTGCCCCTGAGGTCGCCGAAGGCGAGGGTCAGGGAGCGGCCGGTGGCGGCCGAGACGACCGTGGCCGGCGCGGAGGTCACCGCGGCGACCGGCCGCCGCCAGGTCAGGGTCAGACCCGTGCGCATCAGCATCGGATCGCTCACCGCGATCACTGCCGTGCCGTCGTCCTTCTCGCTGATCATCACCGAACACGGATCGCTCGCGGTGAGCGTTCCGACCGTTCCGCCGAGCCAGAAGTTCACCCCGGTGAACCCGAGCGGGCGCACCGAGACGCCCTGCTGGTCGTCGGTGTTGGCGAGCACGGTCAGCCAGTTGCGCTGTGCCGCCCGGGCTCGTGTCCGTGCGGCGCCCGCGCCCGGCATGAGCAGATAGGCGTACGAGGCGTTCACCGGGTCGGTGCCGTGATCGACGTACATCGTCAGGTACTCGCGGTTCAGGACGGTGGGGGAGCCGCCCGTGTTGATGGAACTCCAGCTGCCGTCCCGGGCGTCGCGCAGCGCCCGCACCGTCGCGCCGCCGGGGAAGACATAGCCGCCGTGCCCGCCGATGTGCGCCCAGTCGGCGTCGGTGAGCGTGCCCGACCAGGGGTAGGCGACCGGTTCGGCCCTGCCGTCCACCGTGAACGGGGCGCCGCCCGCGGCCCCCAGGTTCCGGTTCTCGACCGTCGTCTCCACGGCCGTGCCGTCGGTGCAGGTGATCCCCGCGCCCAGGCAGACCACCGTGTCGTCCAGGAAGAACCACGACTTCTTCGCGACCAGCGTCGACTGGAGGCCCTTGAGGTGCTGCCCGACCGCGGCCCGCTCCCCGTCCGTCGCGCCGCCCACCCAGTCCACGTCCGGCCTGGCCGCGCCCCAGTCGCCGCCCGCGCCGTTCGCCAGCACCCGCCGGGAGACGGTGGTACCCGGCAGCCGGTACGGGTCCACGGTGGGCCAGAAGGCGTCGCTGTACTGGCCGCCCGCGAACGTGTCGCCCCACCAGTAGAGCATTCCGGCCCCCGTGTGCCAGCCGCGCAGGTTCTCGCCGTTGCCGCACTCGTAGTAGGCGATCCGCTTGCCGGCCATGCTCAGCGAGGCCGCCCAGCCGGGCCGGCGGTGGGTGGCCCGCGCCATGGCGGGGAAGAGCCGGTGCCCGGTCGGCTCCGGCACCGCGGGCACCGCCGGGTCCTTGTCGACGCCGCCCAGCCGGGCCAGGTTGGGCAGGCTCAGCACCGGGTCGGCGAGCGGCGGGCTGTAGGTGTCGCGCCGCATCCAGCCCTTCACCAGACCGCGCCAGCGCGCGTTCTCCGCCGCGCTCGCGCCCTGCCCGAGCAGCAGCACGGAGGCGAGGAGGGGGTGGCCGCGCAGATGGTCGTCCTGCTGGATCGCCTGCGGGTCCGTGGCCGACAGGCCCCGGCTGATCGCCCGGCCCGCGACGCCGTCCATCACCAGGCCGTTGTACAGGAACGGCGCCCAGGCCTTCTCGACCGAGTCGAAGACGATCTGCCGGTTCTCGTCCGTCACTTCCCAGCTGGAGCCGGCCAGCAGCGCGAACAGCATCCCGAGCCCGCCCAGGAACACCGAGCCGTAGGAGCCGGTGTACGGCACCCAGGTGTGCTGGATGAACGAACCGTCGGCGTGCAGACCGTCGCCGGAGGTGACGTACGGAAAGACGGGTGAGAGGGCGTCGCGGGCCAGTGCCACCTTGGCCGCGTCGCCTCCGACCACCCCGCGCAGCGCCAGCACCCGGCACAGGTCGACCCGGTTGGCGCCCGTGCTGGTGCCGGTGTAGTCCGCCACCGCCGAGTCGGGCACGAAGTGGTCCACGGCCGCGGTGTATCCGGCGATCTGCTCGGCGGACAGGGCGTCGTACATCAGCACGCATGTGTCGAGGAGCGCCTGCGGGGCGCCGATCTGCCAGCTCCACCAGTTGCCGTACAGGGGCTGGCCCGCGTTGTAGACGTCGTCGTGGAGGTGGTCGAGGCCGGTGACCACGGCGTCGCGCAGGGCGGTGTCGCCGGTCAGGCCCGTGCCCGGCTGGGCGTAGGCCTGCGCGAGCGTACTCAGCCGGGTGTGACTGGTGCTCATGTTGCCGGAGTAGGTGATCGATTCCTGGTCGGTGTCCGGGTCGGGGTCGGCGTACGGGAGGTCCGGCCACAGTGAGCCGGTGGTGGGAGCCATGGCGGCGAGGTACCGGCGTGCCGTGCGGCCCAGGTCGGCCAGGCGGGAGGCGAAGGGCTCGGCGCCGGGGTCGAAGCCTTCGCCGAGGGTCAGGGTGCGCCACTTCGCCCGCAGGGCGGCGAACTCGTCCGGTGCCGCGAGGGCCGGGGGCGCGGCGCCCAGCCCCAGTGCTACGGCGCCGGAGCAGGCGGCCAGGAAGGCACGGCGTGACCAAGGAGTCGTCATGACGGCGCTTTCTAGCACGCGCTTTCCTGAACGATCAATAGAAACGGCAAAGATGATCGTTTGATCGTTTTGTTTGTGGAGGCGGCTTGCCGGCCGGCTGGCCGGTCGGTCCGGTGGCCGGGTGGTCGGTCGGGCAGCGGAGGGGTGGGCCGACCGATCGCCCCGCGATTGGGGGACGGCGCGCGGGGAACCCTCGTGCGCGGGAACATCGGTGTACGGGGACCGGGCGGCGGTGGACGGAGCGGAGCGGCATGACGCGGGCGGACGTTTTCCTTGGGCGGCTCGACCCCGACATGTGCGTGGTCACGGCCGCGGCCGGCGGCGAGCGGGCGGGCTGCCTGGTCGGCTTCGCCGCCCAGTGCTCCATCCAGCCGCCCCGGCTCGCCGTGTGGCTGTCCAAGGCCAACCGCACCTACCGCGTCGCCCGCGCGGCGCAGTGCCTCGCCGTCCATCTGCTCACCCGCGACCAGCGCGCCCTCGCGGAACTCTTCGGCGGCCGGACGGGCGATGACACCGACAAGTTCACCGGGCTCGACCTGGTGCCGGTGGCCGGCGGCGCCGTGGTCCTCGCGGACGCCGCGGCCTGGTGCGTCGGCACCATCCTGCACCGTGTCGACGGCGGCGACCACGTCGGCTTCGTCCTCGACCCCCTGGAGTGGGGGGAGGGGCACGCCGGCCCGCTGCTGCGGCTGTCCGACGCGATCGGCATCGAGGCCGGCCACCCCGCGGACTGAGCCCGCCCGGACGGCGCGGCGGAACTTACGGTTTGTGGGTCACCCAGAGCAGTTCCGCAGGCCAGCGGTGCGCCCAGTCGGGTGGGTCGGTCTCGTTGTAGCCGTTGGGCGTTCCGGGTTCGGGCCGCGGCTCGATGAGGTCGTCGATGACCAGACCCGCGCCGCGCAGGACCCTGACCCAGTCGCCGTAGGTGAGCTGATAGCTGGTCGCGCCGTCGTCTTCGGCGATGGTGTGCAGCCCGAAGTAGTCCTGCCGCAGTGTCGTGGTCACGCGGCCGGCGGCTTCGTCGTAGCAGGCTTCGAACCATGGACTGGCGACGTTGAACACCAGGTGCCCGTCTCGGCGCAGGACGCGTGCGGCCTGCGGGACGGCCAGGTGCGGGGGTGCCCAGCTGAGCCCACCGAAGTCACAGAACACCAGGTCGAAGCTGTCGGCGGCGAAGGGGAGTTGCTCGGCGGCGCCTTGCACCAGCGGGTAGCGGGCCGCTCCCATCGCGCGCGCCGCGGCGGCGAGTTGGGCCTCGGACAGGTCGAACCCGACCACGGTGGCGCCCTCGGCGGCGAGCGCCCTGGACCACTGGCCGGCGCCGCAGCCGAGTTCGAGGACGCGCTTGCCGGTGACGTCGCCCAGGGCGCGCAGGCGCGCGTCGGGGATGGAGTACATGCCCCACAGCCGGGGTGCGGCGCCGATGCGAGGGTCGTGCGCCTGCTGGTAGGCGCTGCTGAGCCGGTTCCAGAACCGCCGGTTGGCGGGGATGCTGTCCACGTGCCGACTCCAGCACTGTCCGCCGGGGGCGGTCAACACGATGCGGGCACTGACCGGCCCCCGCCCCCCGGCCAGCCCCGACCCGGTCCGCGAGCCCGGCCTGCCCCAACCGCGAGGTCCTGGGCCTCTCGTTTGGATCGTGCCGGGCTCGCGGGGTCTGGCGCCGCGCCTCGCGGCGTTGTCGTCGGTTGCCATGGCTCCGCCATGTCGCCCTCCTCCGCCTTGCGACGCACGGCGCCAGACCCCGCTCCCTGATCCGGCCTGATCCAAATGAAAGACCCTAGCCGTTCTGGGCCTCCAAGTCCCCCGTGTCCGCCGCGTCGACCGGTTCCTCGGTGTGATCGTCGGCGCGCGCCGGCATCCGGATGTCCAGCACGCACACGTCGTCGCGCCGCTCGTCCGCGACCATGGCGGCGAGCAGCGCGTCCAGGGAGTCCCAGCCGCCGTCGCCGTGGGCCCGCGCCGCCTCGGCCAGCCGGGCCAGCCCCACGTCCAGGCCCTCGCCGGGCCGCTCGACGAGGCCGTCGGTGTACAGCAGCAGCCGGTCCCCGGGGGCCAGGCGCAGCTGCGCCGACTCGTACGCGGGACGGTCACTGGCCCCGAGCAGCATGCCGACGGGACGGTCGAGGTAGCGCACCTCGCCGTGGCGCACCAGCAGCGGCGGCGGGTGCCCGGCCTGCGCCCAGGTCAGCACCTGCTGGTCCGGGTCGTAGCGGGCCATGATCATGGTGGCCGTGCGCCGGCCGTCCCGGGAGTGCAGCAGCAGCTGGTTGAGCCGGGCCAGGGCGACGGTGAGCGAGGTACCGGTACTGACCATCCCCTTGGCGGTGAACCGCAGCTGGGCCATGGTGGCCACCGCGTCGATGCCGTGGCCCGCCACGTCGCCGACCACGAACAGCGCGTCGCTGTCGGGCAGTTCGATGGCGCTGAACCAGTCGCCGCCGACGTGGATACCGGCCTGTGCGGGCAGGTAGGCGACCTCGACGCGCAGCCCGGCCAGCCGCACCGGCTTGCTGGGCAGCGGCAGCAGGGCGTGCTGGAGGCGTGCGGCCAGCGCCCGTTCGGCCTGGAGCACCCCGCGCTGGAGCAGCATCGTGCGCTCGCTCTTGACCAGGGCGAGTTCCGCGCTGCGCTGTGCGGTGAGGTCCTGGACGAAGCCGTGCACCTCGGCGGGGGTGCCGTCCGGCTCGGTGACGGCCTCGGCGACCAGCCGCAGATGCCGTACGCCCTCGGGCGCCTCGACCCGGAACGGTGTGTCGAAGGCCCGGCCGCGGCGGACCAGCCCGGTGATCGCGGCGGCCAGCTGGTCCGCGTCCTGGGGCAGGGCGAGAGCGGGCAGTTCCGCCAGTTCCAGCGGCCCGCGCGCGGGGTCGCGACGCAGGACGGCGTAGGCCTGCGCGGACCAGGAGATCTCCCCGGTGACCAGGTTCCAGTTAGCCCAGCCGAGGTTGCCGAGCCGCTGCACGTCGGCCAGTCGCTGCTCCTGCCGCTCCGTGGGGTCGTACCGCAGCCAGGACACCAGCAGCCCCTCGCCCAGCGGGGCGGCCCGCACCGAGTAGGTGGCGGTCACGGCCACCCCGTCGGACACGTCCTGGTAGGCGAACGGCTCGCCCTCGAACGGCACCCCCGTCTCCAGGGCCGTCAGATAACCCCGCCACAGCGGTTCGCCCGCGACGGACGGGTAGCTCTCCAGGATGCGCCGGCCGACCATGTCGCGTCCGGTGCGGCCGAACACGTCGACGGTATGCGGCGCGGCGGCGTCGATGCGGTAGTCCTCCACCTCGCCCGCGGGGCCGCGCAGCGGGGTGAGCAGGACCGCGGGACCGGGCAGCGCGTCGAGGACCGCCTGCACGGGCGGGGTGACACCGGGTTCGCCGGGGGCCTCCCGCGGGGCGTCCAGGGCGCGCAGGCGGCCGGCGCACAACCGGGTGGCGGCGCGCAGCAGTTCGCGCTCGCGTGGTCCGAAGGGCTGGTCGTGCCGGCGCAGCACCCCGAGGGCGACCCGGCCGGTGCCCCCGGCCGGCACCGGCAGCCAGGCCCGGGTCGGCCACCGCTCCGGCTGGCTGCCGCTGAGCAGGTACCGGGTGCGGTCGGCGGGCAGGTCCTCCAGCCAGAGGGGCTCGCCCGTGGCCAGGACCTCGAAGGCGGGCACCCCGGCCAGTGGGGGCACATGCCGCCACTGGGCGGCGAACCGGGGGTCGGCGCCCGCGTGCCCGATCAGTTCGATCCCGCCCTCCGCCTGCCGCTCGTAGAGGAGTACGGCGTCGGCCCGCACCTCGGACGCCAGCTGGTCCAGGAGGCGCGCGGCCAGTTCCTGCGGGGAACCGACGCGCACCAGGTCCCGGCCCATCCGGCCCAGCGCCTCGGCGAGGTCGGGGGCACCGGCGGGCGGGGTCTCGCGAGGGGGCGGGGCCGCGGCCGCGGGGTCCGCTTCCTGCGTGGACGGCGGGAGCGATCCCAGGGCGAGCCAGCACTCTTCGACGAGGGTGCGCCCGCTGCCCCGGGCACGGCGCCGCAGCTCGTCGTGGGCGGCGTCCGGGCTACAGCCGGTGAGCGCCATCAGGGCGCCCTTGGCCCGCTCCAGCACCGCCGCCGTCGCGGCGCGGTCACGCAGCCGCTCCAGCTCCGCACGCTGCCGGGCCACGACCCTGGCCAGCGCGGCACTGTCGCCGCCGGTGCCGGGGTCGCCCATCGGGGGAACGGACTCGCTCGTCACGCGACGAGCATCGCACATTCGGCCCCCTTCGATCACCGGTGTGGCGGACCGCGGCGGCGGGGCGCCCGTCCTCGTGCCTCAGGCAGGGTGGCCGCCGCGGCGCGCCAGGGCCTCGGTGACCGCGCGGACACTGCGGGCGATGTGCTGGAGCTGCAGCACCTCGGCCGCGTACAGCTTGATCGTGTGCTCGATGACCGACTCGGGCAGCCCGAGCACCGGGAGTTCGGCCCGCGCCGTCTGGAGGGCGGTGCGGGCCACCCGGATCTCCTGCTGCACCTGGATCTGCGCGTGCCGGGCGAGCAGCACCGGGTGGCGGATCAGGGCCGGGTAGCTCGCGTAGCGCGCGGGGACCAGCTCGCGCAGCCACCTGGCGGCCGAGCGCTCCCAGTCGTACGAACCCGGGGTCTTGACCTGGCAGGGCCAGTCGGGGCTGAGGCGCGTGCTGGTGAGGGTCATGGTCACTTCCGGTCTGCGCGTCGTGAGGGTGGTCCGACGAGGGCGGGCGGCCCCGGTCCAGGGGATGACCGGGGCCGCCCCGGGCGCGGCGCAGGGACGCCGCACCACCGGACATCCCGCTCGCCGGCCTTGGGTAGGTGACGGCCGGCTCCGGGGTGTCCGCGCGGGTGCCCCGGGTGAGTATTTATATATGCCGATCACTTTGCAAGACGTATGAAAACATTCATGCGCGATATGGGGTGAAAGATCCCGCTGCGGGCGGGCGGTGACCGCAAGATCTTCACGGATGGGTGCCGCGCCGCCGAAGAGAAGGGCGGCGCGGCACCGGGGGGAGCGGCGCACTCAGTCCCGGACGAAGAACTGGTGCTGCTCGGAGATCTGCTCGTACTTCTCCAGGCGGGCCTGGGTGCGTTCCGGGTCGGCGTCGGTCATGGCCTGCAGCAGTGCGGCGGCCATCACGCCGGGCGCGGCGTAGGAGTCGAAGACCAGCCGGGAGCCGGTGCCGGTGGCGAAGGTGACGTCGGCCTCGTCGGCCAGCGGCCCGAGCGCGAGATCGGTGATCAGGGCAACCTTCAGACCGGCGTCGTGCGCCACCCGGACGGCCTGGAGGGTCTCGTGTGAGTGCCGGGGCATCGCGAACGCCAGCACCCAGCTGCCGCCGGCCTCACGGGACTGGAGCAGCGCGTCGTAGGCCACGCTGCCGCCCCGGGTGACCAGCCGTACATCCGGGTGGATACGGCGCGCCGCGTACCCGAAGTACTCGGCCAGCGACTCCGAGATGCGCAGCCCCAGCACGGTCAGCGGGGTGGAGCGGGACAGCTCCCGGCCGACGTGGATCACCCGGTCCGGGTCCGCGAAGTCGCGCCGCAGGTTCTCCAGGTTCCGGATCTCGGCGTCCACGGCGGCCTGCAGCTCGTTGGCGCGGTTCGGGTCGCCGGGCCCGCCGGCCAGGGTCTTCAGCGCGATCGACTGCAACCGCTCGCGCAGCGCGGGGTAGCCGCTGAAGCCGACCGCACCGGCGAACCGGGTGACGGACGGCTGGCTGACCCCGACCCGGTCCGCCAGCTCGGTGATGGACAGGAACGCGGCCTCGGTGATGTGCTCGATCAGGTACTGGGCGATCCGGCGCTGCCCGGGGGACAGCCGGGGGCCGTCGAACAGCTCCCTGAGCTGGGAGGTCGGGGCGGCCTCGGCGCGTGGTGCGGTCTTGCCCGAGGTGATCGCCGACGCCTGTGCGCGGGCCTGCTGCGGCGAGGGCACCGGTCCGTCTCCTTTGTCTGCCACGAGCACTCAACATAGCTCACCCAAGGCCGTGACCAGCGGGTTGACCAGCGGTCTCAGCCCGGCGACGGGGAGGGCGAGGGCAGGACGCCGGCCGGGACCAGCAGGTCCGCCCGGCCGCGGGTCGTCGCCACCAGGTCGGCGTTGCGCTGGTCCGTGCCCAGCACCCAGGCGAGCGCCGCCGCGTGGTCCTTGCCGAACCGCTCGTGCCGGGCGACCAGCCGGCGGACCCGCTCCTGCTCGGGAAGCTCGCAGAACCACACCTCGTCCAGGCACGGTCGCACCCGCGCCCACGAACCCTCCTCCAGCAGAAGGTAGTTGCCCTCGGTCACCACCAGCCGGGCGCTCGGCGGCACCGCGATCGCCCCCGCCAGCGGCTGCTCCAGGACCCGCTCGAACCCGGGCGCGTACACCACCTCGTCGCCGTCCTCGCGCAGCCGGCGCAGCAGCGCCGCGTACCCGGCCGCGTCAAAGGTGTCCGGGGCGCCCTTGCGGTCCCGGCGGCCCAGCCGGTCGAGTTCGGCGTCGGCCAGGTGGAAGCCGTCCATGGGGACGTGGGCGACCCACGGGGGGCCGCCGGCGTTCAGGGCGCGCACCAGCCCCTCGGCCAGTGTGGACTTGCCCGCGCCCGGGCCGCCCGCGATGCCGAGCACGGCGCGCCGGCCCGCCCGGGGGAGTGCGCGGGCGCGTTCGAGGAGGTCGTCGAAGGTCGGTGGCACAACAGCAGAGTCTGTCACTTCGGACCGGGGGAACATGTGGCGTGCGCCACTCACTGGACGGCCGCTGACGGGGAACAGTGCTCGGTATGACTCAGCTCGGTCTGCCCGACGACATCCAGGCCTGTCTCTTCGATCTCGACGGGGTCGTCACCAAGACGGCCGTCGTGCACGCGGCCGCGTGGAAGGAGACGTTCGACGCGTTCCTGCGTTCCCAGGGGGGCGAGCAGGCACGGCCGTTCGACGCGGTCGCCGACTACGACGAGTACGTGGACGGCCGGCCGCGCGCCGACGGGGTGCGCGCCTTCCTCGACTCCCGCGGCATCCGGCTGCCGGAGGGCACCCCGGACGACCCGCCGGACGCCCTGACCGTGCACGGCCTCGGCAACCGCAAGAACGAGCTGCTCCTCGCGAAGATCCGCACCGGCGGCGTCGAGGCGTACGAGGGCACCCTGCGCTATCTGGCGGCGGTCCGCACCGAGGGGCTGCGCACCGCGATCGTCTCCTCCAGCGCCAACTGCCGTGACGTACTGCGGTCGGTGGGCGCCGAGCACTACTTCGACGTACGGATCGACGGCGTGGTGGCCGCCGAGCGGCACCTGCCGGGCAAACCGCACCCCGACACCTTCCTCGCCGCCGCCCGCGACCTCGGCGTGGAACCGTCCCGGGCGGCCGTGTTCGAGGACGCGCTGGCCGGGATGGACGCGGGCCGCGCGGGCGGCTTCGGATACGTCGTCGGTGTCGACCGGGTCGGCCAGACCGACGCGCTCTACGCGCACGGCGCGAGCGTCGTCGTCGACGACCTCGCCGAACTGGGGGACGAGCGGTGATCACGCAGGGTTCGTACGCCGTCGAGCCGTGGGCCGTCCGGGAGACCTCCCTCGACCTCGACGTGCTCGCGCAGAGCGAGTCCGTCTTCGCACTCTCCAACGGCCATGTCGGCTGGCGCGGCAACCTCGACGAGGGGGAACCGCACGGCCTGCCCGGCACCTACCTCAACGGCGTCCACGAGGTGCACCCGCTGCCCTACGCGGAGGCCGGGTACGGCTATCCGGAGTCGGGGCAGACCGTCATCAACGTCACCAACGGCAAGATCCTGCGGCTGTTGGTCGACGACGAGCCGTTCGATCTGCGCTACGGCCGGCTCGTCGCCCACGAGCGGGTGCTGGACCTGCGCCGCGGGGTGCTGGAGCGGACCTGCGAGTGGACCTCCCCGGCCGGTTCCACGGTCCGGGTCCGCTCGACCCGGCTGGTCTCGCTCACCCAGCGCGCGGTGGCCGCCGTCGCCTACGAGGTGGAGGCCGTCGACCGCCGTACCCGGGTGGTGATCCAGTCCGAACTGGTCGCCAACGAAAGCCTGCCCGGCGGCGACGGCGATCCGCGCGCCGCGGTGGCGCTCCAGTCGCCCCTGGAACAGGAGGACCACCTCGCCGCGGGCGAGCGGCTGCGCCTGGTGCACCGGACCCGGCGCAGCGGTCTGCGGGTCGCGGTGGCCGCCGACCACGCCGTCGACGGGCCCGAGCGCACCACCACCCGCAGCGAGAGCGGCACCGATCTGGCCCGGCTGACCGTGACCTCGGTGCTGGAGCCCGGGCAGACGCTGCGGGTGGAGAAGCTGGTCGCCCACGGCTGGTCGGCCGCCCGCTCGCTGCCCGCCATGGCCGACCAGGTCGACGCCGCGCTCGCGGCCGCCGCCCACGACGGCTGGCCCGGCCTGCTCGCCGACCAGCGGGCCTGCCTGGACGACTTCTGGGCGCGCGCCGACGTCGAGGTGACCGGGGACGAGGAGATCCAGCAGGCCGTGCGGTTCGCCCTGTTCCACGTCCTCCAGGCGGGGGCCCGCGCCGAGCGGCGCGCCATCCCCGCGAAGGGGCTGACGGGCTCCGGCTACGACGGGCACGCCTTCTGGGACACCGAGATGTTCGTGCTGCCCCTGCTCACCCACACCGCGCCCGACGCCGTCGCCGAGGCGCTGCGCTGGCGGTACAGCACCCTGGACGAGGCCCGCGAGCGCGCGGCCCAACTGGGGCTGGCCGGGGCCGCGTTCCCCTGGCGGACCATCGCGGGACCGGAGGGCTCGGCGTACTGGCCCGCCGGCACCGCGGCCTTCCACGTGAACGCCGACATCGCCGACGCCGTCGTCCGCTACGTCGAGGCCACCGGCGACACCGACTTCGAACGCGAGGCCGGGGTCGAACTCCTCGTGGAGACCGCCCGGTTGTGGCGCTCGCTCGGCCACCACGACGTGCACGGCGTCTACCACCTCGACGGGGTCACCGGCCCCGACGAGTACAGCGCGGTCGCCGACGACAACACCTACACCAACCTGATGGCCCGGCAGAACCTGCTGGCCGCCGTCGACGCCGTCGAACGCCATCCGCGCGAGGCCGCCCGGCTCGGGGTGGACGAGGAGGAGAGCGCGGCCTGGCGGGACGCCGCCGTGGCGATGCACGTCCCGTACAACGCCGAACTCGGCGTCCACGAACAGCATGCCGGGTTCACCCGCTACCAGCGTTGGGACTTCGACGGCACCCGCGCCGACCAGTACCCGCTGCTGCTGCACTTCCCGTACTTCGACCTCTACCGCAAGCAGGTCGTCAAACAGGCCGACCTGGTGCTGGCGCTGTACACCTGCGACGGGTACTTCGCCGAACACTGCGACGAGGAGCAGATCGCCCGCGACTTCGCCTACTACGAGCCGCTGACCG
This sequence comes from Streptomyces sp. SCPE 10, assembly GCF_051980735.1. Classification (NCBI taxonomy): domain Bacteria; kingdom Bacillati; phylum Actinomycetota; class Actinomycetes; order Kitasatosporales; family Streptomycetaceae; genus Streptomyces; species Streptomyces sp. SCPE 10. The sequence goes on from NZ_CP197069.1 coordinate 7,497,064, forward strand.
TGCGCGACTCCTCCCTGTCCGCCTGCTGCCAGGCCGTCGTCGCCGCCCGCACCGGCCACCTCGACCTCGCCTACGACTACACGGCCGAGGCGGCCCTGATGGACCTGCACGACCTGGAGCACAACACCCGCGACGGGCTGCACATCGCCTCGCTCGCCGGCACCTGGATGGCCCTGGTGGCGGGCTTCGGCGGCATGCGCCGCGACGGCGAGCGGCTGCGGTTCGCGCCCCGGCTGCCCGAACGCCTGGCCCGGCTCGCCTTCCACGTGCAGTTCCGCGGACGCCGGCTGCGGGTGGAGATCGACGCCGACAAGACCACGTACGCCCTCCTCGACGGACCGCCCCTGACCCTCCACCACCACGGCGAGCCGCTCACCGTGACCACCAGCGAGCCCGCGGTCCGGGCCGTCCCCCCGGCCATCCGCCGCCCCGCCCCCCGGCAGCCGCGGCACCGGGCACCGAACGGGGGATGAGCGAACCGGCGGTGTCACCCCGGGCCGCTGATCGCCCCGGGGTGACACCGCTCAGCCGGGTTCGCCCCCGCCCCGCGCGAGCAGCTCGCGCAGGGCCCGCTCCTCGTCGCGGCTCAGACCGGTCACGAACTGCTGGAGGGCGGCGATCGGGTCGGGGCCCCGGTCCAGGGCCCGGCGCATGGCCTCGGCGGTCAGCTCGGCCGCGTTCTTCGACGGGCGGTACGCGCCGCGCCGCCCGTCCGCGTCCCGCAGCACCAGCCCCTTGTCGTACAGCCGCTTGAGGATGGTGTGCACGGTGTTGTACGCGAGACCGCCGATCTCGGTCTGGATCTCCGCCGGCGTGAGCGGCCGATCGGTGGCCCACAGGGCGGCCAGCACCTCACTCTCCAGCTCACCGGCGCTGCGCCGTTCCGCCCTAGCCATGCCCCAACCTTACAGCGCGTAGGGGCCAGGCCCGCGGGCCGTCCCCGCCTGCCGGACCAACCGGGCGGAAGCGGGCGGGTCCGCCCCCGATCCGCGGCGGCTCTGTGATGGGGTGGTGCCCTTCCGGTTCTGCCCGCACGGGGCGAAGGGGTGAGGATGACCGGCAGCGCTGATGCCGCACTCGCCGGGACGCGGGCCGAGCGCTCCCGGCACCTGCCCGGGCACGGTCCCGGCAAACGGGCCGCCGTCCCGCTCGCGGCCGTCGCCGCGGCCTTCACCCTGGCCCAACTGCTCCTGGTGGGGCCCGGCATGGGACTCGGCTGGGACGAGACGGTGTACGTCAGCCAGGTCAGCGCGCACGCCCCCGCAGCCTACTTCAGCGCGCCCCGGGCCCGCGGCATCTCCCTGCTCGTCGCGCCCGTCACCGCGTGGTCGTCCTCGACGGCCCTGCTGCGCTGCTACCTCGCCGTCCTGTCCGGCCTCGCCCTCCACCTGGCGCTGCGCGCCTGGCGCGGACTCTTCCCGGACCGCGTCCTCGCCCTCGCGGGCGCGCTCTTCGCCTCCCTGTGGATCACCCTCTTCTACGGCCCCCAAGCCATGCCCAACTACTGGGTCGCCATCGGGGCGTCGACGACGACCGGGCTGTTCCTGCGCGCGGGCGTGCCGTCCGTGACGGCGCCACCCGCGAGCGCGTCATCCACGGGCCGTGACCGGGCCGCGCTGTGGGGCCTCGCCGCCGGCACCGCGTTGATGGGCTGGATGCGTCCCGTGGACGCGGTCTGGACCGTACTGCCCCTGTTCGCCGTCGCGTCGGCGCGCCGCTCCTGGAAGCGGTCGGCCGCGCTGCTCGTGGGGCTCGCGGCCGGGGTGGCCGAGTGGGTGGTCGAGGCGTACGTGAGCTACGGCGGCCTCTTGCACCGGCTGCACGAGGGCTCGGCGATTCAGGGCGGGCTCGGCTGGCACGTCGCCGTGACCGACCAACTGCGCAGCCTCGGCGGCCGTTCCCTGTGCCGGCCGTGCGCGGGCGCCCTGCCCAGCCCGTTCGTCACCGCCTGGTGGTGCGCGCTGCCCCTGCTCGCGCTGCTCGCCCTGGTTCTCGCGGTCCGCGCCCGGCGCCCGGCGGTCACGGCGCTGCCGCTCGCCTGCGCGGCGTCGGCCGCCTTCCCCTACCTCTTCCTCATCGGCTACGCGGCTCCCCGTTTCCTGCTGCCCGCCTACGCCCTGCTGGCCGTCCCGGTCGCCGCCGCGCTGTCACGGCTCGCGACCGCCCCGCGCGGGCCCTGGCGCCCGGTCGTCCGCACCCTGCTGGGCCTGGCTCTCGCTCTGCACCTCGGCGCCCAACTGAGCGTGCTCACCCACACGGTGCGCGGCACCACCGCCGCCCACCGCGTCTGGTCGCGCACCGCCGCCACCTTGCACCGGGTCGGCGTCCGCGCCCCCTGCCTGGTCACCGGCGACGAGGCACTGCCGATCGCCTTCTACGCCGGCTGCGCCTCGGCCGCGACCAGCGGACCCAACGCCAACTCGACCACCGACGCCATCGCCCGCGCCGCCCGGCGCATCCCGGCGGCCACGCTGGTTCCCGAGGGTGCCCGGCCGCCCGCCTACGCCCGCGACTGGGCGTGGGTCCCCGCCGAGGGCCGGCGGCGGCTGTACTACACGCTGCCGGGGAACGGCGTGTGACGGCGTGGCCTCACGGGGTTTCCGGGGCGTTCGGCGAGGTAGGACACGGAGGAGATCGCGTGCCGACGGAGGGGAAGCAGATGACGGGGAACGACACCGCGGGGCTGCCGGACGAGGCGTTCTTCACGCCGGGGGGTTCGTCCTTCACCGAGTTCCTGGCCGCGCACCGGCCCGGCCTGCTGCCCACCGTGTCCCCGCTGCCCGCCGGGACGAGCGCGGCCCCCGGCCGGTTCCCGCACGGCACCACGGTGCTCGCCCTCACCTACCGCGACGGCGTGCTGATCGCCGGGGACCGCCGGGCCACCATGGGCAACCTGATCGCCCAGCGCGACCTGGAGAAGGTCCACCCGACCGACGAGCACACCGCCGTCGCCTTCGCCGGCACCGTCGGGCTCGCCCTGGACATGGTGCGGCTCTACCAGGTCGAGCTGACCCACTTCGAGAAGATCGAGGGTACGCCGATGACGCTCGCCGCGAAGGCCACGCGTCTCGCGGCCATGATCCGGCAGAACCTCGCCCAGGCCATGCAGGGCCTCGTCGTCGTCCCGCTGCTCGCGGGCTACGACCTGACCGCGCCCGCGGGGGAGGCCGGCCGCATCTTCGCCTACGACGCGGTCGGCGGCCTGTACGAGAAGCGCGGCTTCCACGCCGAGGGCTCCGGATCCCCGTACGCCCGCGGCGCGTTGAAGAAGCTCTACCGGCCGGGCCTGCCGCGCCGCGAGGCCGCCCTCGCCGCGCTCCACGCGCTGTACGACGCCGCCGACGACGACTCGGCCACCGGCGGTCCCGACCTCAACCGCCGTATCTTCCCGATCATTTCGTTCATCACCGAGGACGGCTTCGAACGGCTGCCGCAGTCGCAGACCGAGGAGCTGAGCCAGGAGATGGTGCGCCAGCGCGCGGGCCGCCCGGACGGTCCGCACGTCGAGCCGTAGCCCGAGCGATGTGACCTTCGCACGGCAACGAACAAACCCCGAACACTTCCTGCTCCGGGCAGTGAACGCGAGCGGCGCCGCCGTCTAGATTGCCGTACGGCGGATGAGGCACGGGGGTACCGGCTCGGGGGAGGGTCGCATGCCACCGTCTCCTGGCGACAACGGGGCGACGGCGGTGTGGGCCGAGCCGGCGCCTCGTCCGCCGACACCATGTTCGAGTGCGAACTCCGCCCGCACTTCCAGGCCAGCAAGGAGCGTTCCCGCATGAGACTGACCCGCGCCGCCCTGACCGTCGCGGCCACCGCACTGACCCCGGCACTCCTGCTCAGCGCGCCGGCTTTCGCCGAGGGCACGGCCACCACCACGGCCGTGGCGACGACGGTGACGACGGCGACCGACGTCCCGGTCGGCGACATGTCGGACGACGACCTCCGGGTCGCCGTCCTCCGCATCCTCGGCGTCGCCCAGCAGAACAACGACAAGGCGGTCGTCCGGGCGGCCAACGCGGCGTTGGACGACGGTTCGCCGGAGGCGCTGCGTGCGTTCCTGGAGACGGGTTACCGGCAGGCCCAGGCGGAGGACGACAGGGTCGCGATCGCCCGGATCCTCGGCGTCGCCCAGCAGAACAACGACAAGGCGGTCGTCCGGGCGGCCAACGCGGCGTTGGACGACGGTTCGCCGGAGGCGCTGCGTGCGTTCCTGGAGACGGGTTACCGGCAGGCCCAGGCGGAGGACGACAGGGTCGCGATCGCCCGTATCCTCGGCGTCGCCCAGCAGAACAACGACAAGGCGGTCGTCCGGGCGGCCAACGCGGCGTTGGACGACGGTTCGCCGGAGGCGCTGCGTGCGTTCCTGGAGACGGGTTACCGGCAGGCCCAGGCGGAGGACGACAGGGTCGCGATCGCCCGCATCCTCGCCGACCCGGCCACCAGCCCGGCCCTCCGCGCGGCGGCGGAGAAGGCCCTGGACGACGGCACGCCGGAGGCGCTGCGCTACTTCCTGGAGCACGGGCGCTACGAGGTGGACGCGTAGCGGAGCGGGGCTCCGAGGTCAGCCCACCCGGCGGGGAATGCCCAGCGGGTTGGCGTCCTGGAGTTCCGGCGGGAGCAGTTCGTCCGGCCAGTCCTGGTAGGCGACCGGGACCAGCCAGCGGTCGATCGCCGTGGCACCCACCGAGGTGTGCAGCGGAGCCGTCGTCGACGGCCACGGACCGCCGTGGTGCATGGCCCAGCAGACGGCGACGCCGGTCGGCCAGCCGTTGTGGACCAGCCGGCCCACACGGTGCCGCAGCACCGCGGCCACCCGGGCGGCCGCCGCCGTGTCACCGGCCGTGGCGTGCACCGAGCCGGTGAGGCTGCCCGGGAGGGCCGCCAGGACCTCGGCCAGCGCATCCGGGTCCGGGTAGGTCACCACCAGGCCGGCCGGGCCGAAGCATTCCTCGGCCAGGGTGTCCAGGCGGTCGGCGAAGGACGCCAGGGAACACCGCCACACGCGCGGCGCCACCGCGAAGGAGTCGTCGTTCGCGCCTCCGGAGGCCAGCGGGGCGAGGCCGGCGGCCTCGTCCAGTGCGGCGACCCGGGCCCGGTAGCCGTCCCGCATACCGGCCGTCAGCATGGCTCCGGTCGCGGTGGCGCCGACCGCGGCGGCGACGGCGTCCGCCAGCGGGCCGTCCTCGGGGACGAACAGCAGACCGGGGTTGGTGCAGAACTGGCCGGTGCCGAGGGTGAGGGACCGGGCGTACCCGTCGGCGATCTCCGCGGTGCGTCGCGCGGCGGCGTCCGGCAGGACCACCACCGGGTTGACGCTGCCGAGTTCACCGTAGAAGGGGATCGGTTCGGGGCGGGCGGCGGCGAGGTCGAACAGGGCCCGGCCGCCGGACTGCGAGCCGGTGAAACCGACGGCCTTGACGGCCGGGTGGCGCACCAGCGCGGCACCCGCCTCGAAGCCCGCGACCAGGCCGAGGACGCCGTCGGGGGCGCCGGCGTCGCGCAGCGCCCCGGCGACGACACGTGCGACCGCGACCGAGGTCGCCGGATGGCCCTCGTGCGCCTTGACCACCACCGGGCAGCCCGCCGCGAGGGCCGATGCGGTGTCGCCGCCCGCCACGGAGAAGGCGAACGGGAAGTTGGAGGCGCTGAACACGGCCACCGGCCCGATCGCCTGCCGCATCCGGCGGACGTCGGGACGCCCGGCGGCCGGGTCGGCCGGGGTGAGGACGGCCTGCACATGACCACCGTCGCGCAGCACCTCGGCGAACAGGCGCAGCTGGCCGCTGGTGCGGCCCACCTCGCCGGTCAGCCGCACCTCGCCGAGCGCGGTCTCGGCGTCGGCGACGGCGACGAGTTCCTCGCGGGCCGCGTCCAGTGCGTCGGCGGCGGCGTCGAGGGCCGCGGCCCGGTCGGCGGCGGGCAGCGCGGACCAGACGGGGAAGGCCCGGGCGGCGGCGCGGGCCGCGGCGTCGACGTCCCGCGCGGTGGACACGGGGACCGGGTCGCCGACGGGCTCACCGGTACGCGGGCTGATGCCCCGCAGCGGGGCGGTCGTGGTGTCGGTCATCGGATCGGTCGAACCTCCGGGTCGAACGGCGGGATTCGGGGAAAGCGCGGGGTGGCGGGCCGTGGTGTGCGCGGTGTCAGTCGTCCGGGTCGGCGTCGAGTTCCGGCGAGCAGAAGGCTCCGCCCAGGTAGATCTCGTCCAACGGGTCGTGCCGGCCCTCGAGTTCGCCGGCGAAGCGCTCGGCGTCGTCCCGGGGTTCGTAGCCCAGGGCGCGTGCCTCGTCCAGCGAGAACCAGCGGCGGGTGTTGTCCGAGACGCCCCACACCACGCGGAAGCCGGGCGAGGGCGCCGCGATGAGCGCCTCCATCAGGCGCGCGCAGTCGTCCGGGGACAGCCAGGTGGCCAACTGGCGGGTGGCGATGGGGGTTTCGAAGCAGCCGCCGATGCGGACGCAGACCACGTCCAGGCCGTAGCGGTCGTGGTAGAGGCTGCCCAGGGCCTCGGCGGCCACCTTGCTCACGCCGTAGTAGGTGTCGGGGCGGGGGAAGAGGTAGTCCGGTGCCTCGCCCTCGCCCCGAGGGTGGAAGCCCACCGCGTGGCTGCTGCTCGCGATGATCACGCGGGGCACGCCGGCCCGGCGGGCCGCTTCGAGGACCGTGCGGGTGCCGTTGATGTTGACGTCGAGGATGCGGTCCCACGGCCCCTCGACGCTCAGGCCGCCGAGGTGGATGACCGCGTCGGCCCCGGTGAGGGCCTCGCGCATTCCCGGCAGGTCCGTGACCGACACCTGGACGCACTCCACGTCCTCGCCCTCGGCCGCGTCCGGTACCGGCGCCACGTCGAGCAGCCGCAGTATCCGGCCCTTGCGGGCCAGCCGGGGGCGGAGCAGGGTGCCGACCCCTCCCGCGGCTCCGGTGATCACGATGTGCTGGGTCACTCGCCATCTCCTTTCGGCGGCTCAGGGCCGTCTTGACCGTGCTCCTGACCGAGTCTTACAGTTCGAAGGCAAGTTCGCAAATGTGGAGGCTGTCTACGTATGTAGACGACGGAGGAGTGCCAAGTGCCCATGTTCGACGGCGTGCTGTTCTTTCCGGTGACGCCCTTCACGGCGTCCGGGCAGGTCGACCGGGAGGTGCTCGCCGAGCATCTGCGCCGCGGCCTGGCCGCCGGACCCGGCGGGGTCTTCGTCGCCTGCGGTACGGGCGAGTTCCACGCCCTGAGCCCCGAGGAGCACGGCGAGGCCGTGCGCACCGCGGTCGAGACGGTGGCCGGCCGCGTCCCGGTGTTCGCCGGCACCGGCGGCCCGCTGCCGCTGGCCCGCCGGTACTCGCGTGTCGCCCAGGACGCGGGCGCCGACGGCCTGCTCCTGCTCCCGCCCTACCTGGTCGAGGCCCCGGCGGCCGGACTCGCCGCCTACGCGCGGCAGGTCGCGGACGCGAGCGACCTGCCGGTCATCGTCTACAACCGCTCCAACGCCCGCTTCGACGCCGCCACCGCCGCCGAACTGGCCCGCCACGACAAGGTGGTCGGCCTGAAGGACGGCGTCGGGGACCTGGACCGGCTCTCGCGCATCGTGACCGCGGTACGGCACGAACTCGCGGGCACCGGCAAGCCGTTCCAGTTCTTCAACGGCATGCCCACCGCCGAGGTGACCGTCCCGGCGTACCGCGGCATCGGCGTGGACCTGTACTCCTCCGCCGTCTTCTGTTTCGCCCCGGAGATCTCCAACGCCTTCTACCAGGCGGTCGAGAAGGGCGACCGGCACACGGTGGAGCGGTTGCAGCGGGAGTTCTTCCACCCGCTCGTGGCGCTGCGCGACCTGGTGCCTGGCTACGCCGTCTCGCTGGTCAAGGCGGGCGTGCGGCAACGGGGCCTGGAGGTAGGCCCGGTGCGCGCCCCGCTGGTCGACCCGGCCCCCGAACACCTCGACGCCCTGCGCCGGATCACCGACGCGGGCCTGGCCCTCGTGGAGGACATCGCCCGATGAGCGACGCGATCCGCATCACCGACGTCACCGTGACCCCCGTCGCCTTCCGCGACCCCGCCCTGCTCAACGCCGTCGGCGTGCACGAGCCGTACGCGCTGCGCGCCGTCCTGGAGGTGCACACCGACCAGGGGATCACCGGACTCGGCGAAACCTACGCCGACGAGGGGCATCTGCGCCGGCTGCGGCAGGCCGCCGACGCCCTGGTGGGCCTGGACGTCCACCGGCTCGGCCGGATGCACGCCGTGGTCGCCGCCGCGCTCGGCGGGGACACGGGCAGCGACGGGCACGGCCTCACCGGCATGATCACCACCAGCAGCACGGTGGACCGGGTCTTCTCCCCCTTCGAGGTCGCCTGCCTGGACATCCAGGGCAAGGCGGCCGGACGACCGGTGTCCGACCTGCTCGGCGGCGCCGTGCGGGACCGTGTGCCCTTCAGCGCGTACCTGTTCTACAAGTGGGCCGGGCACCCCGGTGACGAGCCCGACTCGTGGGGCGAGGCGCTCGACCCCGAGGGGATCGTCGCGCAGGCCCGCCGCATGATCGACGAGTACGGCTTCTCGGCCCTCAAGCTCAAGGGCGGTGTCTTCCGGCCCGAGGAGGAGATGGAGGCGGTCCGCGCCCTGCGCGAGGCCTTCCCCGACCGGCCGCTGCGGCTCGACCCCAACGCCGCCTGGACGGTGGAGACCTCCCTGCGGGTGGCCCGCGGACTGGACGGCGTCCTGGAGTACCTGGAGGACCCCACGCCGGGGCAGGAGGGCATGGCCCGGGTGGCGCGCGAGGCGCCGATGCCGCTCGCCACGAACATGTGCGTGGTCGCCTTCGACGAACTCAAGCCCGCGGTGGCCCTGGACGCGGTCCAGGTGGTGCTGTCCGACCACCACTACTGGGGCGGTCTGCAGCGCTCGAAGGTGCTCGCCGGGATCTGCGACACCTTCGACCTGGGCCTGTCCATGCACTCCAACTCGCACCTGGGCATCAGCCTCGCCGCGATGACCCACCTGGCGGCGGCCACACCGAATCTGACGTACGCCTGCGACACCCACTGGCCCTGGAAGACCGAGGAGGTCGTCGCGCCCGGCGCGCTGGAGTTTCGCGACGGCTCCGTCGCCGTGCCCACCGCGCCCGGCCTCGGCATCGAACTCGACCGGGACGCGCTGGCCCGCCTGCACGAGCAGTACGTGTCCTGCGGCCTGCGCAACCGCGACGACACCGGTTACATGCGGCGGATCGACCCGTCGTACGAGAAGAAGGTCCCCCGCTGGTGAGGGCCCCGGCCCCGGGCCGGTGAGACGAAGGCTCCCCGCCGGTGGGACCGACGGTGCCCCGCCGCCGGCCGGCGGGGCACCGGCCGGCGGACGCGCGTCAGCGGATGCCGTCGCGGCGCAGGGTCTGGGCCAGCGCCGCGGCGTGCCTGCTCACCGCCTCGGCCACCCGCTCGACCTCCTGGTCCGTGGCGTGGTCCAGCGGGATCGAGCAGCTGATCGCGTCGGTCGCCGGGATGCGGTACGGCACCGCCGCGGCGACACAGCACAGCCCGGGGGTGTTCTGCTCGCTCTCCAGCGCCCAGCCACGGGTGCGCGTCTGCTCCAGTTCCTCCCGCAGCTCCGGGCGCCGGGTGACCGTGTGCGGGGTGAGCGCGTCCAGCCGCTCCGGCAGCAGCCCGTCCACCTCCCGCGCGGTCAGCTCGGCGAGCAGCGCCTTGCCGAGGGCCGTCGCGTGCGCCGGGAGCTGCCGGCCCACCCGGGAGGTCAGCCGGCGGGAGTCCGTGGCCTCACGGGTGGCCAGGTAGATGACGTTGGAGCCGTCCAGCCGGGCGTAGTGGGTGGTGTAGCCGACGTCCGCGCGCAGTTGCTCGATCTGCCGCACCGCGTACGGCAGCGCCGGGTCCCGGTCCAGGTACGCCGTCCCGCACAGCAGGGCGCGCGGGCCGATGCCGAAGCCGGCCGCCTCGCCGCCCTCCTCGACCTCGATCCACTTGAGCCCCACCAGGGTGCGCAGCAGCGCGTACAGGCTCGAACGCGGGTATCCGGTGCGCTCCTGGAGCTGGCCCAGCGTGAGCCGCTCCGGAGAGGCCGACAGCACTTCCATGATCTGGACGGTGCGTTCCGCCGACTTCACCGGCCCGCGGGCGCCGTCGCCCGTCTCCGCCATTGGTGCCACCCCATTCACCTGTCTCTGCCCGGCCGCCGCGCCGTCCCCGACCGCGGCCGGCGCCCCTCGCCATACCGGAGACGGGGCTGTGCGCCCGTCGCGTCAACGAAAACATCCCGAAACATTGACCGCCCCTGTACGCCAGGCTAACGTGCGCGCTGAAAAGCATGGATGAGAACTGAGTCTACATATGTAGACGGCGTGGTCAAGTCGAGCTTTCGTCCATGCAGGGAGGTCCCGGCACCGCCGACGCCCCGCCTCCGCTTCCCACCGCTCGCTACTGCCGACGCGCCGTCGGTATCGAGGAGTTCGCATGGCTTGGCCGGACTGGGTGGCCCTCGGTGGCTACTTCGTGGTGATGCTGCTCATAGGTCTCTGGTCGCACAGGCGCGTCAGCGACGTGAGCGACTACTTCACCGGCGGCGGCCGGATGCCCTGGTGGCTGTCCGGCATCTCGCACCACATGTCGGGGTACAGCGCCGCCGTCTTCGTCGCCTACGCGGCGGTCGCCTACAGCTACGGCATCACCATCTACGTCTGGGCGTTCCTGCCGCTCGCCGTCGCGACCGGTGTCGGAGCCTGGCTGTTCGCCCCGCGCTGGAACCGGCTGCGCCGTCGGTACCACGTGGCCTCGCCGCTCGAGTACCTGTCCCGGCGGTACAACGTCGCCACCCAGCAGGCGCTGGCGTGGAGCGGTGCGCTGCTCAAGGTCTTCGACGTCGCCGCCAAGTGGGCCTCGGTCGCCATCCTGCTGAACGTGTTCACCGGGGTCTCGCTCAACATCGGCATCCTGATCACCGGTGTCGTCACCCTCGTCTACTGCACGGTCGGCGGCCTGTGGGCGGACGCGCTCACCGACTTCGGCCAGTTCGTCATCCAGGGCGTCGCCGCGCTGTCCATGGTGATCGTCACCCTGGACCACGTCGGCGGCCCCTCCGGGCTCGGCTCCCTCTGGGACCGGCTGCCCGCCGGCCACACCCACCCGCTGGTGGGCCCGTACACGGCCGGCTTCCTGACGGCGTACGTGGTCGTCAAGCTCTTCGAGTACAACGGCGGCATGTGGAACCTGGCCCAGCGCTACATGGCCACGGACTCCGCCCCCGCCGCCAAGCGCTCGGCCGTCCTGTCCGCGGTGCTCTACCTGATCTGGCCCGCCGTACTGCTGTTCCCGTCCGTCGTCGCTCCGGTGCTGATGCCGCACATCGCGGACCCGCAGCAGGTGTACGCGCTGATGGCCGAGAACCTGCTGCCGGCCGGCCTGGTCGGTCTGACCCTGGCCGGCATGTTCTCGCACACCATGGCGATGGCCTCGTCGGACGCCAACGCCATCGCCTCCGTGGTCGTCCGGGACATCATCCCGGCCGTCGCCCGCAAGGGCCGGGCGCTCGGCGCCAGGACCGGACTGCTCGCCGCGCGTGTCTGCACGGTCTGCTTCATCGCGGTGAGCATGGTGGTCGCCATGGAGGCGCGCCACTTCGGCGGGCCGCTGGGCATCATCACCGCTCTCGTCGCCGCGGTGATGGGGCCGATCTCCATCCCGATGCTGCTCGGTCTGCTGCCGGCGTTCCGCCGCTGGGGCTCCCTGGCCGCGCTGATCTCCTGGGCGTGCGGCCTGGCGAGCTTCGTCGTGGTCAAGTACGTCATGGACAGCACCGACCAGACCCTCACCATCGCCACGCCCCTGGTGACCTCCCTCGCCCTGTACCTGGTCGTCGGCCTGGTCTTCCCGCAGCCGTCCACGGTCGCGGACGAGATCACCACCGCGGTGAGCGGCACCGACGCCGTTCGGGCGCCGAGGGGCCCCGCGGACCCCACCGGGGAGTCGCTGGCCGCCGCGACGGACTGACCATGACCGGCTGACCCCGCCCGAGGGGGCGTCGGCCGCACCGCCCGGCCCCCGGTCGCCGTCCGGGAGCCGTCGGGACGCCAGGCACCATCTGCCGCCCGGCATCCCGGAGTTGACGGCGACGAGGGGTCAGCTTCCGGGGCGGGTGAGGTCTTCCACGTCGGGTGTCCCGGTGACGGTGGCGACGGCGCTTCGCAGGGCGTCGGCCAGTTGGCCGGCCTGTTCCCGGGTGTACCAGGCGCGGGGCTGGACGAGGTCCAGGCAGACGGCTTCGCGGTGGCGGGTGACGAAGAGGGTGGGGAGCGGGCCGGGAGGGATGGTGAGGACGAACGGGCGCGTGGCGGTCAGTCCGCCGGGCAGCGCCGGGGGAGTGCAGTGGTGGGTCACGTTGCTGACGGCCACGGTGAGGGCGGCGGAGGCCAGCCGGCCGAGCATCCGCGCGGTGGCCAGGTACTCCAGTTCGGCGTGCGCGGCACCGAGGGAGTCCCGCACCTGACGGCTGATCTGCCCGGCGAGGACGCCGGCCGGCGTTCCGGGCCCGACCAGGGCGGTGGCGGAGGTCGTGGCGGCGGCGAAGGCGAACTCGTCGGCCGGCAGCGGGGGTCGCAGCCGCGACCGGAGGTCGACGGGGATCAGACAACTCTGCCGCAGCGGGCCGTCCTCGGGGGAGAGCAGGCCGCGGACGGCCGTCATCGCCAAGGCGCAGACGAGGCTGTTGACGGTCGCCCGCGAACGGCGTGCCTGCTGGATCAGTGACCGGGTCTGCTCGGCGGACAGGGCGAACCGGTGGCGGTGGGCTCCATGGGCCGGGCCCGGCCCGCCGTCGCGGGCGGCGCGCGGCACCAGGGCGGCCGACCGCGCGTCCAGCCGTGCCGACCACTGGGTGGCGTAGGCGGCGATGTCCGCGGCGCCGTACCGCTCGTGGAGCCGCTCCTCCACGGGCCGCGGCAGCTCAGCGGGTGCGGAGGCCCTCGCACCCGCCCCCTCGGCCAGTTCCCGGCAGATCGACCACAGCCGCCTGTGCAGTGCCATCAGACAGGCGCCGTCGCTGACGGCATGCCAGGCGAGCAGGGTGAGGGTGTGCCGGTCCCGGGCCTCGCGGTGGAGCAGGACGCGCAGCACCTGATCGCCGGGCCGCAGGGAGGCCGCGTCCTGCGGCGCCCAGCCGACGGGCGCGAGGTCCAGGCCGACGGGCGCGTCGGCGAGGTCGCGCCGCAGCACCGGACCGCCGGGTCCTTCGACGACACGAGCCGCGAGTACGGGCGTCCGGCGCGACAGTTCGCGGACGGCGGCCCGCAGCAGCTCCACGTCCAGGCTCCCGTGCACCGTCCAGCCGGCGGCGACGGGGTTGCCGGCCAGGGCCATCGCCGCCTCGCTGGGCGCCAGCGCTCGTTCGAGGATCAACTCCGCCTCCTGCGCTCGTCCGCGGCACCGGTCGGCCCGTGCGCCGGCCGGTAGGTGGGAAGTCGACCACGGCGCCGGCCGCGAGGGGAGGTGTCATACCCCGCGCACAGTCGCGCACCGGCCGGCGGCCGGGTCGGCGCGGTACGTGTCAGGGGGGCACCATCCCGGTGGTGACCTGGTCGTACCGGACGAGATGAGGAGTGAACGAAGAGGGGGGACATCTGTCCTTCGGCGCCCTCGCCCGCCAGGCCCCGGCGCGGCACCTCACGCCGGGCGTGCTCCGCCTCGGCGGTGAGGGTCCTCGGTCGCGTCTGTCTCCAGCGGCCCCTCGGCTCCGTCGGACGGATCGGCCGGACCCGGTACCGGGGCGCCGGGGCCGAGCCGGCCGGGCAGGTACCGGGCCGCCACGGCACCGCACGCCCAGAGCCAGCCCACCGCGAACAGCCAGCCGCCCACCACGTCGGTGAACCAGTGCACGCCCAGGTAGATCCGGGTCAGCCCGACCGCCACCGCCCAGCAGGCGGCCAGTGCCATCAGCGCGCCCCGGCCGCGCGGGGAGCGCAGGTACAGCGCGGCGATCAGCAGTCCGGCGGTCATGGCCGACGTGGTGGTGTGCCCGGAGGGGTACGACCAGCCGGAGGCGAGCGCCTGCCAGTCCGCGTGCGGTGGCCGGGGCCGGCCGACCAGGGCCATCACTCCGTACCGGGCGACCTGCCCCAGGACGAGGCAGCCCAGCGCCAGCAGCACGGCGGTGCCCCGCTGCCGTCGCGTACGGACCGCGATCACGCCCGCCAGCGCCGCAAGGGCGTACGGCACGAGCCCGGTGCCGGTGTCGGTCAGCCCCCGCGCCACGGCCGCCGCCACCGGTGGCCGGTGCGCGAGGGACCAGGCGTGCAGGCCCCGGTCGGGGGCCGGCGGGGCGCCGTGGCCCAGGACCACCAGCACGGTCAGCGCGGCGAAGGCCGCCCAGGCGACCAGCCCCACGAGGCCCTTGCGGCTCACCGAACCGATCACGCCCGGGACACCCCTCGGCACGCGGTGGGCCTCACGGCGTCTCCTTCGCCGCCCTGCGCGAGCGCAGCACCTCCGCGGCGAGCGGGACGAGGGAGATCACGACGATCAGGGCGATCAGCGGCAGCAGGTACTTGTCGACGTTCGGGATCGAGGAGCCCAGCGCGTACCCGCCCAGCGTGAGACCGAGGCTCCAGACCAGCCCGCCGGCCACCTGCCACACGGTGAACGTGCGGGTCGGCACGCCGAGCGCGCCCGCCATCGGGTTGAGCACCGTGCGCACCACCGGCACGAACCGGGCCAGCACGATCGCCTTCGCGTGGCCGTAACGGTCCAGCAGTTCCTCCGCGCGACGGGCGCCCTCGCGCAGTTTCGCCGAGCGGGTGCGGGCCAGCAGCGCGCCGCCCGCCTTCCGGCCGATCAGGAACCCGCACTGGGCGCCCACCAGCGAGCCCAGCGCCGCCGCGACCAGCAGCGGTCCGAGCGAGAGGTGCAGCCCGCGCTCGGCCGAGCCCGTGCACAGCAGGCCCGCCGTGAACAGCAGCGAGTCCCCGGGCAGGAAGAACCCGATCAGCAGACCCGTCTCCGCGAAGAGCACCACACCGACGCCGAACACGCCGAAGGCGGCCAGCAGCGAGTGGGCGTCGAGCACGTTGACCGCGAGCTGCGATGCCAGATGTGGGGGAGTGGCCATCGCCGCACGCCCTTTCCTTCGACTTGCCTCGACAACATGTGACTACACATTTGTAGACGGTAGCCCGTCGTGCCGACGAACACGAACAGGGATTCCTGCCCGGGCTTTGCCCGGCGATTGCCGGTTGATGACCGGATACCTACGAACGGGTGGTCATCATGGTCGCGAAGGTAAGGCATGCCTTCGCTAAGTTACCGGGAGGGCCGCCAGGCATGTGGGACGACGCGTTTCCGAGTTTCCTGATCGGCTTGAGGGAGGGACTCGAAGCCGGACTCATCGTCTCCATCCTGGTCGCGACCCTGGTGCGCGCCGAGGCGCGCTCCCGGCTGCCGCAGGTGTGGACCGGCGTCCTGGCCGCGATCGCCGTGGCGATGAGCTTCGGTGCCGTCCTCACCTTCACCGCCGCCTCCATGCCGCAGACCGCGCAGGAGGCCTTCGGCGGCACCCTCAGCGTGATCGCCGTCGCGTTCGTCACCGCCATGGTGTTCTGGATGCGCCGCTCGGCCCGCAACCTCTCCAGCGAGCTGAAGCAGAAGGTCACCGGCGCCCTCGCCATGGGCTCCGGGATGCTGGTCCTCACCTCCTTCCTCGCCGTCGGCCGCGAGGGCCTGGAGACCGCCCTGTTCCTGTGGACCACCGCCCAGGCGGCCGGTGAGTCGGCGGGCCCGCTGACCGGCGCCGCCATCGGGCTGGTGCTCGCGGCCGGCCTGTGCTGGGGCCTGTACCGCAGGGTCCTCAAGATCAACCTGACGAAATTCTTCACCGCCACCGGCGTGGTCCTCATCGTGATCGCCGCCGGTGTGCTCGGCTACGGCCTGCGCGACCTCCAGGAGGGCGGCGTGCTGCCCGGCAGGACGGCCTACGCCATCGACCTCGCCGGCAGCATCGACGCCGGCTCCTGGTACAGCACCCTCGTCCAGGGCGTCTTCAACCTGATGCCCACCATGACCTGGCTCCAGGTCGTCGCCTACGTCGGCTACCTCGTCGTGGTGATGACCCTGTTCGTGCGCGGCGTGCGCGCCACCGCTCCGAAGTCAAAGCCGAAGCCCGAGCCCGCCGAGCGGCCCGCCACCGAGGCACCCGCCGGCCCCCGGCCCCGCACCGGGCGCCGCCCGGCCTGGGTGATCCCGACCGCCGTGGTCGCCGTGCCCGCCGTGATCGCGGGACTGGCCGTCGCCCTCGGCCGGCCCAAGCCCGCCGGGGACCAGACCGTCGCCGTCTCCGAGACCGACTGCGGCAAGGGCTTCACCGCGCCCGCGCCCGGCCGGCAGACCTTCCGGATGCACAACACCGGCCGGCAGGCCTCCGAGGTCTACCTGGTCGACCCGTCCACCAACGCGGTCTACGGCGAGATCGAGGGCCTCGCCCCCGGCACCACCCGCGACCTGGTCGCCACCGTCGCGGGCGGCACCTATGCCTGGCGCTGCGTCCCGGCCAGCGGCAGGGCGGTCACCTCCAAGCCGGTCACCGTGCGCGGCGGCGGCGCGGCCAAGCCGGTCACCCCCGTCTCCGAGCAGGACCTCGCCGGCCCCCTGAAGGCGTACAAGGCGTACGTCGGCCACGGCCTGGACACCCTCGTCGGCCAGACCGGCACCCTCCGGCGCGACATCGAGGGCGGCCACCTGGACAAGGCCCGCACCGACTGGCTCACCGCCCACCGCACCTACGCCTCGCTCGGCGCCGCCTACGGCACCTTCGAGGACTTCGACAAGAAGATCGACGGCCGCGCCGACGGCCTGCCCGGCGGCGAGCACGACAAGGACTTCACCGGCTTCCTCCGCCTGGAGTACGGCCTGTGGCACGGCCAGTCGGCCAAGGAGCTGACCGGCCCCGCCCGGCAGCTGGACACGGACGCCGCCGGGCTGCGCAAGGCCTTCCCGAGCCAGGACTTCGACCCCGGCGACCTGCCGCTGCGCGCCCACGAGATCCTGGAGAACACCCTCCAGTTCGAGCTGACCGGCGACACCGACGAGGGCAGCGGCACGAACCTCGCCACCGCCGACGCCAACCTCACCGGCACCCGCGAGCTGCTCACCGTCCTGGAGCCGCTGCTCACCAGCCGCTCGCCCCGGCTGCTGCCCACCGTCGACACCGACATCGACCGGGTGCGCAAGCTGCTGGACGCGGCCCACGACGGCGACCACTGGACCCCCGTCGAGAAGCTCCCCGCGGCCGACCGGCAGCGCCTGGACGGGGCCACCGGCCAACTGCTCGAGGACCTGGCCCCCGTCCCGGACCTGCTGGAGATCCGGAAGTCCGCCTGATGACCACCGCGCACCCGCACCCCGAAGGGAACCCGCCCATGCCCACCGCCGACACGCCGTCCTGCCCCGTCGGTCCCGCCCGCCGCTCCTTCGTGCGCACCGCGCTGGGCGCCGGCGCCGCCGGGGCGGTCCTGGCGGGCGGCGGCTTCGCGCTCGGCGAGAGCGGCGGCACCGCCCAGGCCGCGCCCGCGGGCCCGGACGGCCGGGCGAAGGTCCCCTTCCACGGCGCCCACCAGGCCGGAATCGTCACCCCCCAGCCGGCCGCCGCCGCGTTCGTCTCCTTCGACGTCATAGCCGACGACCGCAAGGGCCTCACCGACCTGCTGAGGACCATCACCGAGCGGGCCCGCTTCCTCACCTCCGGCGGCGCCCCGGCCGACCTCGGCGTGGGCGCGCCGCCCTCCGACAACGGCATCCTCGGCCCCGAGGTCCCCGCGGACGCCCTCACCCTCACCCTCGGCGTCGGCCCCTCGCTCTTCGACGACCGCTACGGCCTCGCCAAGGCGAAGCCCGCCCGGCTGGTGCCGATGCGGACCTTCCCGAACGACAACCTGAACCCGGCCGAGTGCCACGGCGACCTCTCCCTGCAGATCTGCGCGCAGAGCCAGGACACCGTGCTGCACGCCCTGCGCGACATCGCCCGGCACACCCGCGGCGCGATGCAGATCAAGTGGCGCATCGACGGCTTCCAGAACGCCCCGCGCCCCACCGGCGCCCAGCGCAACCTGCTCGGCTTCAAGGACGGCATCGCCAACCCGGACGTCAACTCCGCCCGGGAGACGAACAAGCTGATCTGGGTCGGCGACGGCCAGGGCGAGCCCGCCTGGGCCACCGGCGGCAGCTACCAGGTCATCCGGATCATCCGGATGCTGGTCGAGTTCTGGGACCGGGTCTCGCTCACCGAGCAGGAGAAGATGTTCGGCCGGCGCAAGGACACCGGTGCCCCGCTCGACGGCGCCCAGGAGACCGACGTCCCCAACTACGCCAAGGACCCGCACGGCAACGCCATCCCGCTGGACGCCCACATCCGCCTGGCCAACCCGCGCACCGCGGCGACGGACGGCTCGCGCATCCTGCGCCGCGGCTACAACTACGACCGGGGCGTGGACAACGTCGGCAACCTCGACATGGGCCTGGTCTTCTGCTGCTACCAGCAGGACGTCAAGCGCCAGTTCGAGGCCGTGCAGACCCGGCTGATCGACGAGCCCCTGGTGGACTACATCTCGCCGACCGGCGGCGGCTACTTCTTCGCCCTGCCGGGAGTGCGCGACAAGGAGGACTGGCTGGGCCGGGGCATGTTCTCCGCCTGACCCGCCACCATCCCGCCGCCTCCTACCGCTCCGCACCGACCCGGCCGCCTCGTACCGCTCCCCTTGTCCGGGGGAGCGGTTTTTCCCTGTTCTTGGCGCATTCCTGCCCTTGGCTTTTTGCTGTCCATGGGAAAGGCCTGCCGCCCCCTTTACTGCACATCAGTTGCAAGTACGCGAGGATGGCACAAGGCTGCGATGTGCGGCCCCTTCATCCCTACGACGTGAGGAACGACCTTCCCGATGCCGGCCGCCCCTGGTTCCGCTCCGCCCCTCCCCGCACAGGCCGACGCCAAGCCGTCGGCCTGGCAACGCGTCCGCGGTTCGATGACGCGCCAGGAGTGGATCAGGGTCGGCTCCATGGCCGCCTTCGTGCTCGCACTGCACGTCATCGGCTGGGGCACGCTGGTCGGCATCATCGCGCCGCAGCACTTCAGCGCCGGCACCACCGCTGCCGGAAAACCGGCGGCCTTCGGCATCGGCATCGGGGTGACCGCCTACACGCTGGGCATGCGGCACGCCTTCGACGCCGACCACATCGCGGCGATCGACAACACCACCCGCAAGCTGATGGGCTCCGGGCAGCGCCCGCTCTCGGTCGGCTTCTGGTTCTCCCTCGGCCACTCCAGCATCGTCTTCGGCCTCGCCCTGCTGCTGTCGCTCGGCATGAAGGCCCTGGCCGGACCGGTGCGCGACGACAACTCGCATCTGCACCAGGTCACCAGCCTCATCGGCACGACCGTCTCCGGCGCCTTCCTCTACCTGATCGCCGTGATCAACCTCGTCATCCTGGCCGGCATCTGGAAGGTGTTCCGCCGGATGCGCACCGGCCACTACGACGAGGCCGCCCTGGAGGCCCAGCTCGACAACCGGGGCTTCATGAACCGCCTGCTGGGCCGGGTCACCGGCTCGATCAGCAAGCCGTGGCAGATGTACCCGCTGGGGCTGCTGTTCGGGCTCGGCTTCGACACGGCGACGGAGATCGCGCTGCTCGTCCTCGCCGGCTCCGGCGCGGCCTCGGGCCTGCCCTGGTACGCCATCCTCACCCTGCCGGTGCTGTTCGCGGCCGGCATGGCGCTGCTGGACACCATCGACGGCTCGTTCATGAACTTCGCCTACGGCTGGGCGTTCTCCAAGCCGGTCCGCAAGGTCTACTACAACCTCACCATCACCGGCCTGTCCGTCGCCGTCGCCCTCATCATCGGCTCCGTCGAACTGCTCGGGCTGCTCGCCGACAAGCTGGACCTGCACGGCTTCTTCTGGGACTGGATCGCCGGCCTCGACCTCAACACGGTCGGCTTCGTCATCGTCGGCCTGTTCTTCGTCACCTGGGCGCTGGCGCTGCTGGTGTGGAAGGCGGGCCGGATCGAGGAGAGGTGGAGCGCGGGCCTCGCCGAAGGGTCCGCCGACTGATTCCGGCCCGGCGGGGTTGATCTCCCGGCTGCGGGAAACGCGGACCGGGACCGCCGTACGCGCACGGAAGGAGGCGGCGATGAGCGACCAGACCCCGATGGGGGACGACGCCTACCAGCCCACCGGGACCAACGAGGAGCAGGAGGACGCGGCGCCACTGGACCCGCAGGACGCGATCGGCGGACGCTCGTACGACGACATGCTCGACGAGGGCTACTCCCCGCCCGAACGCCCGCTGGGCGTCACCAAGCGCGGCACCACCGCCGCCGAGCAGCGTGAGGGCGAGACCCTGGACGAGCGGCTCCGCCAGGAGGTGCCCGACACGGACCAGCCGGCCGGCGACGGCATCGGCGACGTGCCCGGCGGCGAGGGCGAACCGGTCGACCCCGAGGCGGGCGACGCCCGGGCCGGCCGGCTGCTCGCACCCGACGAGGGTGCCCACTCCGACACCACCAAGGAAGAGGTCGCCGAGGACGTCGGCATCGACGGCGGAGCGGCGGGTGCCGAAGAGGCCGCCGTGCATGTCGTACCCGACGACACGGAGTTGCCGGAGTAGGCCGATGTCCGGCCCGTGGGGTGCGGGACGACGTGCCGACCCCCCGTGAACCAGGGCGGGCGGCGCCGTACGGCGCCGCCCGCCCTGGTTCCCCGTTCCCCCCTAAGGCAGCAGCTTCTCGATCGCCGCAGGACCCTCCGTCTCCAGCTTGCGGCGCGCCCAGTCGAGCGTCTTCGGAGTGATGTCCCTGCCGGCCGCCATCACCAGGTCCTCCGGGGTGACGTCCTGCTGGGGAGCCGAGTGGAGCAGGGAGTCCGGGGTGCAGTGGTCGTCGGACGACCGGGACCCTCCAGGTGCGGATGTCGACATGTTGCCTCCTCCTCGGTCCGGATGACCGCATCCGTGCCGGTGCCGCCGAATGGGGCACACTCTCACCATTGCCCGCCGCGGCGCACCCTGCATCCGGAAAGGCGCCCCGGCGACGGGTGAGATGCGTGTGCCCACGCCATCGCGCCCCACTCGCCCCTAAGCTGGAGACATCGCGCACCCGCACCGGGAGGCCGCCGATGACTCAGACGTCGTTCCCCGCGGACAGCTCCGCGGGCCCCCGCTATCTGCCGATCGCCGAACACGGCCTCATCGGTGACCTGCGCAGTGTGGCCCTGGTCGGCAGCAACGGCACGATCGACTGGTACTGCTCGCCGTCCTTCGACTCGCCCAGCGTCTTCGCGGCCATCCTCGACGCGGAGCGCGGCGGCTGCTTCGAGCTGGCCGCGGCCGTCCCGGCCCGCACCAAGCAGTTCTACTTCCCCGACACCAACGTGCTGATCACCCGGTTCTTCACCGAGGAGGGCGTCGGCGAGGTGCAGGACTTCATGCCGGTCGCCGTGCAGCAGGGGCAGCCCTGCGAGGCGGTGCGGCACCGGCTGATCCGACGCGTGGTGTGCGTGCGCGGCCGGGTGCCCTTCCGCGCGCTCATCGCCCCCCGCTTCGACTACGGCGCCGCCCCGCACACCGTCCGCGACGTCGACGGGGTCCTGCTGTTCGAGTCCCCGGAGCAGGGGCTCACGCTCACCGCGACCGTGGCGGTGGAGTGCGACGGCCGCGACGCGCGCGCCGATTTCAAGCTCGGCGAGGGTGAGACGGCGGTGTTCGCCCTGGACCAGGCCGGCGCGGAGATCGCCCCGCGCGGCTGCGCCCACGCCGAGGCCGAGCACGAGTTCAATGCGACCGTCGTCTACTGGCGGCGCTGGCTGGCCCAGTCCCGCTACCGGGGCCGCTGGCGCGAGATGGTGCACCGCTCCGCGCTCACCCTGAAACTGCTCACGTACGCCCCCACCGGTGCCATCGTCGCCGCCCCCACCACCAGCCTGCCCGAGCAGCTCGGCGGCGAGCGCAACTGGGACTACCGCTATGTGTGGGTGCGCGACGCGGCCTTCGCCGTCTACGCGCTGCTGCGGCTCGGCTTCAGCGGCGAGGCCGAGGCCTTCATGCGGTTCCTGACCACCAACATCAGCCCCGGCGACGGCGCCGCCTCCGGCCCGCTGCAGATCATGTACGGCATCGACGGCCGCACCGAGCTGCCCGAGCGCGAGCTGCCCCATCTGGAGGGCCACCAGGGCTCGGCCCCGGTCCGGGTCGGCAACGCCGCCGCCGACCAGCTCCAGCTCGACATCTACGGCGCGCTGATCGACTCCGTCTACCTCTTCGACAAGTGGGCCCAGCCCATCTCCAGCGATCAGTGGGACGACGTGTGCCAGCTGGTCGAGTGGGTCTGCGAGAACTGGGACCAGCCCGACGAGGGCGTCTGGGAGACCCGTGGCGGGCGCAAGAACTTCCTGTACTCGCGGCTGATGTGCTGGGTGGCCGTCGAGCGCGCCATCCGGCTCGCCAACCGGCGGGGCCTGCCCGCCGAGCTGCCCCGCTGGCGGGCGACCCGGGACACCATCTACCGGCGGATCATGGACCGCGGCTGGTCGGCGCGCCGGCAGGCCTTCGTGCAGCACGAGGACGGCGACGTCCTGGACGCCTCCGTGCTGATGATGCCGCTCGCCAAGTTCATCGCCCCCACCGACCCCAAGTGGCTGTCCACCCTGGACGCCCTCACGGCGGAGCTGGTCTCCGACTCGCTGGTCTACCGCTACGACCCGCTGGTCAGCCCGGACGGGCTCCGCGGCGACGAGGGCACCTTCTCCATCTGCTCCTTCTGGTTCGTGGAGGCGCTGGTGCGGGCCGGCCGCCTGGACGAGGCCCGGCTGGCCTTCGAGAAGATGCTCACCTACGCCAACCATCTCGGCCTGTACGCCGAGGAGATCGGCCGTACCGGGGAGCAACAGGGGAACTTCCCGCAGGCGTTCACCCATCTGTCGCTGATCAGTGCCGCCTTCAACCTCGACCGTGCCCTGGGCTGACCCGGCCGCGACCGTGTGTGCGCAGGTCGCAGGGGTACCCGGGGCTGCGAAAGGCGACCGACAGGGTCGACAGAAGGAGGAGACCCGGTATGACCAGCACGAGTGAGACCGGCCAGGTCACCGGCACCCGGGACAAGGACTACAACCTCATCTGGTACGTCGAGTCGTGCCTGAACAACGCCCTGCGCCTGGAGACGTACATCCAGGACGCCGAGCGGGACAAGGACAACGAGGTCGTGGAGCTGTTCCGCAAGGCCCAGGCCGACAGCCGCAAGGGCGCGGAACTCGGCAAGCAGCTGCTGCGCTCGCGGCTCAGCGCCTGACCGGGCCGCACCGCCGGGGCGCGCGACCGGACCTTCGGGGCGGGCCCCGGGGCCCGCCCCGTCGTGCGTTCAGGACGCCCCGGCGTATCCGCGAGCCCGCACCAGCTCCCGGGTGAGCCGGGTGAAGGCGCGCGCGCCGGCTGCCGATGCGGCACGAGACGCGCGCGGACGCGGTCGAGGTCCACCGGCTGTGGCAGCGCCGCAACGGCGGCGAGCGCCGCGTCGCCGGAGCCCCCACCGCCGCCTGACGGCGGGCCGGACGGCGAGGTCTACGGCAGCGGCTGCTCCGCCCAGATGATCTTGCCGTTCGGTGTGTAGCGGGTGCCCCAGCGCTCGGCCACCTGCGCCACCAGGAACAGGCCCCGGCCGCCCTCGTCGGTGCTCGCCGCGTACCGCAGATGTGGCGAGGTCGTGCTGCGGTCGGCGACCTCGCAGATCAGCGTGCGGTCGCGCAGCAGCCGTACCTCGATCGGGGGCCGCCCGTAGCGGATGGCGTTGGTGACCAGCTCGCTGAGGATCAGCTCCGTCGAGAACGCCAGCTCGTCGAGCCCCCACTCCTCCAGGGTGCGGGTCACCGCGGCGCGCACGTCGGCGACCGCCGCCGGATCGGACGGCACCTGCCACTGCGCCACCCGGTCCGCACCCAGCACCCGGGTCCGGGCCACGATCAGCGCGACGTCGTCGCTCGGCCGGGCCGGCAGCTGCTCCAGCACGGTACGGCAGGTGGCCTCCGGGGAGGCGTCCGGCGCCCGGCGCAGGGCGTCCCCCAGCAGCTCCAGGCCGACGTCGATGTCCCGCTCTCGGTCCTCCACCAGACCGTCCGTGTACAGCACCAGACGGCTGCCCTCGGCCAGTTCCAGATCGGCCGTCTCGAACGGCAGCCCGCCCAGGCCCAGCGGCGGCCCGGCCGGCAGCTCAAGGAACTCCACCCGCCCGTCGGGATGCACCAAAGCGGGCGGCGGATGGCCCGCCCGGGCCATGGTGCACCGCCGCGCCACCGGGTCGTACACCGCGTACAGACAGGTCGCGCCGGTCACCGCGGCACCCTCGTCCGGGCTCTCGTCCTGGTCGATCCGGCTCACCAGCTCGTCCAGCAGACCGAGGAGTTCGTCCGGCGGCAGATCCAGCGCGGAGAAGTTGTGCACGGCCGTGCGCAGCCGGCCCATGGTCGCCGCCGCGTGCAGCCCGTGCCCCACCACATCGCCCACCACCAGGGCCACCCGCGCCCCGGACAGCGGCAGCACGTCGAACCAGTCGCCGCCCACCCCGGACTGCGCCGGCAGATACCGGTACGCGATCTCCAGTGCGCCCTGCTCGGGCAGCGTCCGCGGCAGCAGGCTGCGCTGCAACGTCACCGCCATGCTGTGCTCACGCGTGTACCGGCGGGCGTTGTCGATGGACACCGCCGCCCGCGCCACCAGCTCCTCGGCGAGCGCCAGCTCCTCGGCGTCGAACGGCTGCGGTTTCTCCGACCGCCAGAAGGTGGCGAGCCCCAGTACCAGGCTGCCCGCCCGCAGCGGCACGGTGATCAGCGAGTGGATGCCGTACTCCAGCACCCGGTCGGTGCGCTCCGGCTGCTGCGCCCGCCAGCCCGGCGCGTCGCGCAGCCTCGGCTCCACCACCGACTGCCCGCTCGTCAGGCTGCGCGCCTGCGGCGACGCCGGCACGAACCGGATCCGCTCGTCCAGCGGGTACAGCGGGGAGTCCTTGCGGATGCCGACACAGGCCACCCGGCGCAGCGCGCCGCCCGGCCGCGGCTCCTCCCCGTTGAGCACCTGCTCGTACAGGTCCACGGTGGCGAAGTCCGCGAACCGGGGCACCGCCAGCTCGGCCAGCTCCTCGGCGGTGCGGGTCACGTCCAGGCTGGTACCGATGCCCACCCCGGCCTCGTACAGCATGTTCAGCCGCTCGCGGGCCACCTCCGCCCGCCCGGACACCGCCCGCAGCTCGGTGGAGTCGCGCAGCGTGGTGACGCTGCCCGCCGGGCCGCCGCGCAGTTCGGTGGGCCGCTGGTTGATCGCCAGCAGCCGGTCCTTGACCAGCCGCACCTCGTCGGTCGCCGTCCGCCCGGACGCCAGCAGCCGCGCCGTCTCGTCGTCCAGGCCCAAATCGAGCACGTGCCGCCGCTCGGCGTCCTCGGGGAGGTCCAGCAGGCGCTGCGCCTCGTCGTTGGCGAGCAGCAGCCGGCCGTCGCGGCCCACGATCAGCACCCCCTCGCGGACCGCGTGCAGCACCGCGTCGTGGTGCTCGTACATCCGCGTCATCTCGTACGGCCCGAGACCGTGGGTCTGGCGCAGCAGCCGTCTGCTGACCAGCGCCGTGCCCGCGGTGGCCAGCGCGAGCGCGGCGGCGGCCGCCGCGAGCAGCAGCGGCAGCTGCTGGTCGGCGGCCCCGCCGGTGTGCGCGGTGGTGATGCCCGCGGAGACCAGTCCCACCACCGTGCCACTGGCGTCCCTGACCGGCACCACGCTCTGCACCAGCGGGCCGAGTGTGCCGTTGACCTGCTCCACGACCGTGCCCCCGGCCACGGCGGGGCCGATGGTGCCGACGAACTTCTTCCCGATCCGGTCGGGCAGGGGATGTGTGTAGCGCACGCCCTGCGTGTTCATCACGACGACGAAGTCTACGCCGGTCGCCTTGCGGGTGGCCTCGGCCTCCGGCTGCAGCATCGCCGTCGGGTCGGGGGTGCGCAGCGCGGCGGCCGTGCCGGGCGCGTTGGCGAACGTCTGCGCCACGGCCAGGGAGCGGTTGCGGGCCTCGGTCTCGCTGTCGTGCCGTACCTGGAGCACCTGCGCCACCACGGCGGAGACCACCAGCAGCAGCACGATCACGACTTGCAGCACGAACACCTGACCGGCCACGCTGCGTCCGGTCACCGCCGCCCACAGCACCCCCGGCCGGTCGCCGTTCGCGCCGGGGCCGTCCGGCGGCGGGGCCAGTGGTGCGCGCGGTTGCCCGAAAGGTCGGGGCGGCCGGGTCACGGGCCGGCCGGGCAGTCGCACCATGTGCCCATGTCTACACTGCCCGACGCCATCAGGCGAGGCCGTCACCCCGGCCGCCGCCGTCGCGGCAGGTGACAGGGGCCCGGGAGAGGTGACGGGCGCCGGGCCCGCACCGCGTGGGGACGCCGCGCGGTCCCCGTCACGCACGGCGCAGGCTCCGTGCCGCGAGCAGCAGGGCCACGTCGTCGGGGCGGGCACCGGCGTGCCGGACCGCGGCGGTGAGGCGGTCGGCGACCCCGTCCAGGGACAGCCCGTCGCGCCGGCCGGCCGCCGCGCCCGCCCGGGTCAGGGCCGCGCACAGCTCCGCGATCCCCTCGTCGATGTCGGCGCCCACCCGTTCCACCAGGCCGTCCGTGTACAGCGCGAGGATCGCGTCCGGCTCCAGTTCCAGCTCGGTCACCGGGTAGCGGGCCTCCGGATCGACCCCGAGGACCACTCCGCCGGGGACGTCCAGCGCTCGTGCCCGGCCGCCGGGGGAGAGCAGCAGCGGCGGGGGATGGCCCGCCCGGGCGATCCGGACCCGCCCGGTGTCCGGGTCCAGCCGCAGGTAGCAGCAGCTGGCGAACTGGCCCGGGTCCAGGCCGATCAGCAGCCGGTTGGTCCCGCTGAGCACCTCGTCCGGCGGCCGGTCGCCCAGCGCGAACGCCCGTACCGCACTGCGCAGCTGGCCCATGGTCGCCGCCGCCTGCACCCCGTGCCCCTGCACGTCCCCGATGACCAGCGCCAGCCCCTCCCCGGCCTCCACCACGTCGTACCAGTCGCCGCCCACCTCCAGGCCCTCGGTGCCCGGCAGATAGCGGCCCGCGGTCTCCACCCGCGGATGCGCCGACAGCCGGCTCGGCAGCAGCGCCTGCTGGAGGCCGCGGGCGAGGGCCGCCTCGCTGTCGTAGCGCCGCGCCCGCTCCATGGCGTGCGCGATCAGCCCGGCGAGCGCGGTCAGCACGGTGCGCTCCTCCGGGCTGAAGCGGCGCGGCCGGTCGAAGCCGAGGATGCAGGAGCCGACCATCCGGCCGGAGGCGATCAGCGGCAGGAAGGCCCGGGATCCCTCCTCGGCGTCCAGCGGCATCCCCGGATAGGTCGCCGCGAGCTGCTGCATCGACTCGAAGAAAAGCGGCCGGCCCGTCGACAGGGTCTCCACGCCCGGGATCCGCACATCGAGCCCCACGCCGTCGAACCGCTCCAGGAAACCCGGCGGGAAGCCGGTCTCCCACGCCAGGTACATGTGCCGGTCCTGGACCAGATAGATGGCGAGCCTGCGCCCCCCGAACGCGGGCAGCAGCTCCCGCATGACCACCGCCGACACCTGCTGGGCCGTCACCGCGTCGGTCAGCGCGATGGCCAGCGCGACCGGCCGGTACACCGCCGCCGTCGCGGGATCGTCCGCCACCGGCTCCGCGGGCGGCCTCGGACCGGCCGGCGTCTCCATCCGGCTGGCCGGAACGAGCGTGCAGGTCAGCAGGTCGTCACCGGGATGCACGGACACCGCGAGCCCGTCGCACCCGCCCGTCTCCCCGCCCTTGCGCCGCACATGGAAGTGCACCGGCTCCGGGGACAGCAGGGCGGCCCGCAGATGGTCCTCGTAGGGCGCACCGGTCAGCCACGGCATCGCCTCCCACAGCGTCCGCCCGCGCAGCCCGTCCGGGGCCCCCGCCAGCCGGACCGCGGCGTCGTTGGCGTACACGATCACCCCGAGCCGGTCCAGGCAGAACACGCCCTGCGGCAGCAGGTCGGCCGCGCCGTCCGCGAGGGAGACGGGGCCGGGATCGAGTACCACCCCGCCGACCGCCGGCACCGGGCGGCCTTCGTCGGCCGGCCACAGGTCCAGCAGCCGCGGCGCGCCGTCGTCGGCCCGCAGGCTCAGCGGGGCGGGCGGCGGCTTCCCGGCCGCGGTGTCGGCGAGCGCGGCCAGCACCCGGTACGCCTCGGCCGGGGCCAGGGCCTCGGCGAGCGCCGTGTCCGTCCCCTCGAACCCCTCGGGCACCAGTCCGAGCAGGGCGTGCAGCCGGTCGTCGGCCCGTACCGCGCGGGTCACCGGGTCCCAGGTGAACCGTCCCATCGCGGCCTGCGGGGGCCGGCGCACGGGCGGCCGCACACACTGCGGCTCCCCGTCCCAGACCACCGCGTTCGCGTCCCCGTCGGCGAGCGCCAGCAACTCCACGCCCAGGCCCTCGGCCAGCCGCGCCAGCAGCTCCCGGTCGAGCGACTCGTCCGCGCCGGCCTCCGACGGGCGCAGCACGCTGAGCACCCCCAGGGACGCGCGCCCGCCCGGCACCGGCATGTGCACCGACCCGAACGGGAACGGCAGGCCCGCCGCGAACTGCGGATACCGGCGCACCGTCTCCGTCGCGTTCGGCAGCACCACCGGCGTGCCCAGCCGGTAGGCGTCGGAGACCGGGAAGGGCCGGGCGGCGTGCAGCCGCCACCACGGGCGGAAGAGGGGACCCGGCAGACCGGCGAGGACGGCCAGGCGCAGGACGGTGGGGGAGTCGGCGGGGCCGACCAGCTCGGGGACCTCGCCGTGTCCCGGGCCGCCCCCGCGCAGATACACGCCCGCCACCCGGCCGTCCGTCGCACGGAGCGCCGCGGTCGCGGTGTCCGCGAGCAGCGCGGCCAGCCGGGCCCGCCTGCGGACCGCCTGCTCCCCGCTCCCCGCCATCGGTCCTACCTCGTCCCCTGCGCCTCCGGATGGATCACACAAGCAAGAATGCGCCAGGTGCGGCGGGGGCCGCACTTCGGCCGCGGTCCGGGGTGACGGGGGCTCACACCAGTGCCGCGCCCGGGTGGCGGCGCGCGGCGGGCGCTCCTAGTAATGGACTGCGTACCGCGCGCGCCGCGGACGGTGGTGTCAGACGCGGCCGCACTCCTCCACTGGAGCCGAGATGACCACCCGCTCTTCGTCCGCCTGTTCCGACGACTCCCTCATACGCCCCGCCCCGGCCGGGGTGCGCGTCCCGTCCGTGCGGATCCTGACGCGGTTCGCGCCGCCGCCCGGGTCGCGGGTCGGCGGACCGCCCGGGGACGGCGTCGGCAACGACGACGACCGGTACGGCGATCCGCTGCTGGACCTGGTCCGTACGGCCGTCGCCGACCGGCCGCTGGAGGACGTCGTCCGGCTCGTCACCCTGCTGGAAAGCTCGCCGGAGCACGCCCTGACCAAGGCGGAGGCGCTGCGCTCGGCCGGTGTCGTCCGGTCCGTGGCGGACGTCGTCCGGCTGGTCGCGCTGCTCGGCCGGCCGCCCAGGGAGCCGGACAGCGCCGACGCGGTGGTGCGCGCGGCCGCCGGACTCCGCTCCCCGCGGGACGTCGGCCGGCTGCTGCGGATGCTGCACCGGCCGCCCCTGGCCCCGCGCTGCGGGCGGCTCGCCGTACGGGCCGCGGCCGGCCGGCCCGTCGAGGAGGTGGCCGAACTGCTCGGCCACCTGGCCGCCGAGGACCCGGAGCGGCCGCCGGAACCGGCCGGCCACGACGTCGCGGACCCGGAGCCCGCCGCCCTCGTCGCACCGCCCGCCCCGGAACCGGCCGATCCGTCCCGGACCGGCTCGCCTGCCCTCACCGGTACCGGTACCCGGGCGGCCGCGGCGCTGGTGTTCCTGTGCGGCGCGGCCCACGCCCCGCGCTACTGGGCCGGTCTCTCCCACGGCCTGCTCGGGGCCACGCTCGTCGCCTCCGCGCTGTGCATGCTGCTGGGCCTCGCCCTGCCCGCGCGGGCGGCGCAGGCCCGGCTCGCCGCGGCGACGGCCGCTCTCGCGGTCACCATGGTGCTCGGCGCGGGCCAGGTGCTCGGCGGCCGGTTCGGGCTGCCGGATGCGGCCCGGCTGTGGGCGGCGACCCTGGCCCCGCCCTGGCTGGCCGGTACGGTGGCGGCCGCGGCCGCGTTCGCCGCGCTGGGGGTGGCGCTGACCGTGCTGCTCGGCTCCGGCGGCCGCGGGCACGACCGGAGCCGACTCGGCTGACCGGCCGCAGCACCGGATGCCCGTCCGGGCGGGCGGCGGCCATCGCGAACGGGTCGCCGTCCGCCGCCGGGCACGGCTCCACGTCCCCGGCCGCGCCGTACACCCCCGCATCCCGCGCACAGCGACAGCCCCGCGTCCGCCACGGCGAGCGTCCCGGCCGTACCGGCGGCGGTCGTCCGCCGCACGATCGTCCGGCCGGGCTCGTCCAGCGCGCGCAGCCGGGCGGGGGAGCCGGCCGGGGCATCGGACACACCGGTGAACACGGGCCCCATCGCCCCATGGTGGCCCGCCCGGCGGCTCAGGGCAGCCGGGTGGGCTCCGAGGAGGCGGGCAGGGCGGACCGCAGGCTGCGCAGGGCGAGCAGCAGCACGCCGATGTCGTCCAGGTAGACGGGGTCCGGCAGCAGGTCGGTGGGGAGCACCAGATAGGCCACCGCGCCCCAGAACACCCACCGCGGGCCCGTCGGCAGCCCGGCCCGCAGCAGCGCGCGCCGGGTGCGCACCAGCCGGACGAGCAGGGCGACGGCACCGGCGAGCAGACCGGCCGCGAGGACACCGGCGATCAGCAGCAGGGTGGTGGTGGAATCCATCGGGGCTCCTTGGGCGCTCCAGGCGGCTCTTCGTGCGGTACGGGGCCTACGAGGGCCGGTCCGGGGACGGCAGGTCCGCGCCGTCCCCGGTGTCCTCGGGTACCGTCTTCGCCCTGCCGGGCAACCCCGGCAGTTTCAGCCGTCCGAAGGTCTGGGTGAGCTGCTGGAGCGCGGCCGGGGTCCGGGCCGCGGGCCGCTGCGTGGGCAACGCGGGCGCGGGGACGTCGCGGTAGGCCGCCAGTGCCTCCAGGGCCTGCTCGGCGGCCTGCTTGTACAGGTCGCGGGACTTGGTCATGGCCTCCAGCGCCTCGGCGTACATGGCGACCAGCCGCCGCTCCCGGTCCAGTTCCTCCTGGTGGGTCATCAGGGTCCAGTTGTCCCTGAGGTCCGCCAGCGCCTCGGCGGCGTCCTGCGGGGCGGGTCGGGTCAGGGCGACGAAGTGCCGCAGCGCCGCGACGAGTTCGGCCGGCTCGGAGCCGTCGAGGAAGACGCTGCGCACCCGGTGCGGTGTGCCGTCGTAGTCCTGCGGGGCCGGGTCCGGGGGCAGCAGCACGGCGCCGCCGCGCGGCACCTCGACGTCGAGGTCCTTCAGCGCCCAGTTGACGCCGCGCAGTTGGTGCGGTGCGGCGCGGTGCTCCACGACGCGGTGCCGCAGGCCCGGCGGCAGCAGCCGGGCCAGCGGCAGCTTGCCCTGCTCGTCGGGGGTCATCGCCTCGTGCACGACGACGTTGACGCACCAGGCCTCGCGGGCGGCCTCGCGCAGCCGGCGGCGCATCTCCTTGTCGTCCGCGGGCAGCGCGTTGACCTGGCGGAAGCGCAGCCCGGCGACCGTGGGGTGGTGGTCCCAGGAGCCGTCGTCGCCGGAGCCGCCCTCGGGCCAGAACAGGGTCGCGGGCGAGGGCCAGCCCTCGTCCCACGGCTGCTCCGCCTCCGCGACCAGCCGCCACTCGTGCCCCTGTGGCTTGGCGTGCCGTGGGACGAGGGTGAGCCGGGCCCGCACGGTCACCGTGCCGCCGGCCCGCCAGCGCGCCTCGAAGACCGTGCCGGGAGAGTCCTCGGGCGCGGGCGGTTCGGCGAAGTCGTCGAGGTCCCCGCTCTCCTTGTGCCGGCGCAGGGTTCGGCGGACGACGTCCTCGGGATCGGGACCGGTGTGACGGCCGCGGGCCGCCCATACGGTCTGGGGGATGGCGGCGCGGTCGGTGGCGGAGTTCGACATGGGCCAATCTGCTGGTGGGTGCGGGTGCGCCTCCCAGTATCACCGCTCGGCCCGCCGAAACGTAGACGGCCCCGCGCGCCGCGTGCCGCGCGGCCCGCCCGGCGGCTTCCCGTCGCGGGCGGACGCCTGCTCGGCGGGCGGGGACCTGGACGAGCGGGACGAATTCCAGGCGGGCGTGGTCGTCGGGCGGTCGCGAGTCCCTGTCGAAGTAGGCGTTTGCGCCGGCTCCGGTCACCGGGACCGCCTTCGTCGCGTTTGCACCGGCTCCGGTCACCGGGACCGCCTTCGTCGCGTTTGCACCGGCTCCGGTCACCGGGACCGCCGTCGTCGCGTCCGCTCCGTTCCGGGGGCGGGTGCCTTCGGAACGGAGCGGACGGAGCCGGTGCGGCTCAGGCGCCGCTCTCGCGCAGCATGTCCTCGCGCTCGACGAGCTTCACGCGCTCGCGGCCCTGGGGCTCGCCCAGGGCGCGTTCGGCGGCGTCCAGGCGGTACCAGCCCTCCCAGGTGGTGAAGCGGACGTTGCGCTCGGCGAGGAAGGCGTCCACGGCCTCCGGGGCGGGCGAGGAGGGCGTGTGCAGCCGGCCGTTGGCGTGGTCGTCCAGCAGGTTGGCGACCGTCTCGTTGGCGTCGCCCTTGGTGTGGCCGATGAGGCCGACCGGGCCGCGGCGGATCCACCCGGTGACGTAGGTGGACTGCAGGTGCGTGCCGCCTTCCTGGATGACCCGGCCGCCCTCGTCGGGGACGGTGCCCGAGTCGATGTCCCAGGGCAGCTTGGGCAGCTTCTCCGAGAGGTAGCCGACCGCGCGGTAGACGGCGGTGACGTCCCAGTCCTTGAACTCGCCGGTGCCCTTGACGTTGCCGGTGCCGTCGAGGGCGGTGCGCTCGGTGCGCAGGCCGACGACCTTGCCGTTCTCGCCGAGGATCTCCGCGGGCGACTCGAAGAAGTGCAGGAAGAGCTTGTGCGGACGGTCGCCGACGTCCCGGATCGCCCAGTTCTCCAGCGTCTTGGCGACCATGTCGGCCTGCTTGTTGCCGCGCCGGGTCTCGATGGAGCCCGCGTCGTAGTCGATGTCCTCGGGGTCGACGATGACCTCGATGTTGGGGGAGTGGTCCAGCTCGCGCAGCTCCATCGGGCTGAACTTCGCCTGCGCCGGGCCCCGGCGGCCGAAGACGTGGATCTCCAGGGCCTTGTTGGCCTTGAGCCCGTCGTAGACGTTCGGCGGGATCTCGGTGGGCAGCAGTTCGTCGGCGGTCTTGGCGAGGATCCGGGCGACGTCCAGGGCCACGTTGCCGACGCCGAGCACGGCGACCTTCTCGGCCTCCAGCGGCCAGGTGCGCGGCACGTCCGGGTGGCCGTCGTACCAGGAGACGAAGTCGGCGGCGCCGTAGGAGCCGTCGAGGTCGATGCCGGGTATGGACAGCGCGCGGTCGGCCATCGCACCGGTGGAGAAGATCACCGCGTCGTAGAAGGCGCGCAGGTCGTCCAGGCTGATGTCCGTCGGGTAGGCGACGTTGCCGAACAGCCGGATCTGCGGCTTGTCCAGCACCTGGTGCAGGGCGGTGACGATGCCCTTGATGCGCGGGTGGTCGGGCGCGACGCCGTAGCGGATCAGGCCGAACGGGGCGGGCATGCGCTCGAAGAGGTCGATGGAGACACCGGGGTCGGTGGCCGCCTCGGACTTGAGCAGGGCGTCGGCGGCGTAGATCCCGGCGGGACCGGCTCCGACGATGGCTACCCGCAGGGGGCGCGGCATGATCAGTTTCCCTTCGAGCGTGAAACAGTCGACTCGATCGGGAAGCCTAAGCTAAGGCAGACCTAACCAGGTACGCGGGTCCGGTCTATGACCTCATAAGGGCATCTTATGACATCCCCAGGGGCGTCTTATGGGGCCTCCGGCGCCTTACCTCATCGCCTCACCGGGGCCGCTTACCCGGCGACCTTCAGCGTTCGCTTGGCCAGCTCGTAGGCCGGGAGCATCGCGTCGTGCTCCGCCGAGTCCATCCCGCCGAGATGGACGACCACCGGGCCGGCGGGAGTGTCCACGGCGAAGGCGCACTCCTTCTTGGTCTCGTCCAGCAGTTCGCTGGTGGACGAGTACTCCACCTCCGCGCCGCGCAGGCCGCCGCCCGTCGTGAACGTCCGGTACCGCTCCTTGCCGACGTGCCCCTGCGCGGCCACGAACCCGCGCAGCGTGCCGGGCGCGTCGGCGTCACCCGCCCGGCCGGTCCACACGCGCAGGAAGCCGATGTGGCCGGCCGGCTTGGCGTCGATCTCGCAGGCGGCCGTCACCGGGCCCTGCCGCAGCAGCGCCTCGAGTCCGTCGTCCTGCGCGCCGTGCGCGTCGATCGACTCGGCCTTCCAGTCCTCGGCGATGTCGAACCGGACGGGCAGTGCGCAGGGCGAACCGGCGGCGCCGATCGTGCCGCCGCTCACCGCCGCCGGGTCCTTCGCCCCGGCCGCCGTCGTACTTCCGCCTGCCCGCGGTGTGCCGGCGTCGTCATTCCCCGCGCAGCCGCCCAGCACCGCCGCGAGCGCCACCGCCACGACCGCCCGGACCCCCACGTCGACCCGCATGTCCGTCTCCCCTCCGGTTCGGCGCGGTCACTGTAGCCGAGGGTGACGGCGGTTCCGGTCCGGATCAGGCGGGGTGGGTCAGCGCCTCCTTCTGCAACTGCACCGCCGCCAGCAGGCTCAGGCTCGGCTCCGCCTGCCGCAGCGCCTTCGTCGCGGCGACCGAGGAGAGGTCGCCGGTGAAGCCGACGGCCGCCAGCCGGGAGCGGGTCCAGTCGGCGCGCAGCTGTGTCGCGGTGGCCTCGGCGGTGGACTCGACCAGCGCTACGGCCCGTTCCAGGCCCGGCCGTTCCTCGGGCGAGGCCCCGGCCAGCGCCTCGCGCAGCGCCGCCGCCACCACGTCCGCGTCCCGGATGACCAGCACGCTGTTGTGTTTCCTGTTCAGTCCCGTGAGTCCTGCCATGCCCACCATCCTGGCCGTCAAGGCCGGGCGGGGCCAAGCGGCTTGAGGAAGACCAGAGGCCGGCCGGTGCTCACTCCGCCGGGCGCCGGCAGTGCAGGAACAGATGCGGCTCGGGCGCGGCGTCGGGGTGGGCCGGCTCGAACTCGACGCGTTCCTCGGCCAGTACGGTCAGCCCGGCGCGGACCGCCATGTCCTCGAAGTCCTCGGCGGCGAAGCTCGTCACCTGCACCGGCCGCCCCATGAACAGCCCCTGGGCGCCCTCCACGTCGAAGGGCACGGTGGCCAGCACCACCAGCCCGCCCGGCCGTACCGCCCGCACCAGCCGGCGCACCACGGCCTCCTGCTCGGACCGGTCCATCTGGAGCAGGGAGAAGTAGACGCAGGCCGCGTCGAACGACCCGTCTTCCAGCGGCAGTTCACGGATGTCGGCCCGGCGGAACTCGGCGCCGGGCACCTGCCGGGCGGCCAGCTCCACCATCACCGGGGACACGTCGACGCCGAGCACCCGGTGGCCGGCCCCGGCGAGGGTCTCGGCGGTCGGCCGCCCGGTCCCGCTGCCGACGTCCAGCACCCGGCTGCCCGGTGCCAGCCGCTCCAGCAGCCACCGCAGGGACGCCCGGTGGGTCGCGGAGGAGGCGAACGCCTTCTCGTAGTCGAGTCCCAGCGCGTCGAACACCTCGGCCGCCGGCGCCCGGCGTTCCTCCTCGGCCACCACGGCTCCTCCCGTCGCACGGCATCGATGCCGCGCATCCTCGCACCCCGTGCGGCCGCCCACAACGACCGCGGGGGCGGCCCGTTTGCGCACCGGGCGCCGGACCCGGCAGGGTGCTGCCGTGCCCACCTTGCTGATCGTCCACCACACCCCGTCGCCCAACTGCCAGGCCCTGTTCGAGGCCGTTGTCTCGGGTGCCACGGCGCCCGAGATCGAGGGCGTTCGGGTGGTCCGCCGCGCGGCCCTCGCGGCCACCGCCACCGACGTCCTGGAAGCCGACGGCTACCTCCTCGGCACGCCCGCGAACCTCGGCTACCTCTCCGGCGCCCTCAAGCACTTCTTCGACCAGATCTACTACCCCTGCCTGGACGAGACCCGGGGCCGCCCCTTCGGCTCCTACATCCACGGGGGCAGCGACGTTACCGGCGCCGCGCGCGCCCTCGACGCCATCACCACCGGCCTCGGCTGGCGCCGCGCGGCCGAACCGGTCACCGTGACGGGGGCGCCGGGCAAGGCCGACACGGAGGCGTGCTGGGAGCTGGGCGCCACCCTCGCGGCGGGCCTGGCCGGCTGACCCGGTCGCTCACGCCGTGCGTCGGCTCGCCGGCCACCCGTGCTCGCACAGCGGACCGACCTCCAGGCCCCGCCGGTCACAGGTGTCCAGGATGCGCGGCAGGGCGCCGAGGGTGGCGCGCCAGGAGCCGGGGGCGGAGGTGCGGTCGGAGTCGTGGAGCAGGACGGTGCCGCCGCCGCGCAGATCGCGCACGACCGTGCGGTGCACGGACGCGGGGGTGGCGCGGGCGGTCCAGTCCTCGCCCCAGCAGGTCCACAGCACCGGCGTCAGTCCCAGCCGGCGCGCGGCCAGATGGGCGGCGGACGACATCACGCCGTAGGGCGGCCGGAACAGGGTGGGACGCCGGCCGGTGAGATCGCCGACCAGGTCCCGGGCGCTGGCGAGGTCGTCGTACGTCGCCCGTGGTCCGCGCAGCAGCAGCGGACGGTGCAGCCAGCCGTGGACGCCGATCTCGTGGCCCTCGGCCGCGATCTCCCGGACCAGCCCGGGGCTGCGCCGGGCCTCGCCGCCGAGCAGGAAGAACGTCGCGCGCACCCCGCGCGCGGCCAGCGCGCCCAGGAACAGCGGGGTGGAGCGCGGATCCGGACCGTCGTCGAAGGTCAGGGCGACATGGCCGGCCCGGCCCCGCCCGGCCAGCCGGGGCATGGCGCGATTGCGCAGCGGGCCGAACGTGGTGACCACCGGCGCGGCGTGCGCGGCGGCGAGAACGGGCAGCGCGGCCAGGGCGGCGCCGCGCAGGGCGGGTACGACGGTCATGGGCGGTGGCTCCTGCGGTGCGGGGCGCCGGGGGCGCCGGTGTCCGGGGTGTGGTCCGCGCCCTCGAAACGCAGCTCGTGGCCGAGGGCGCGGATCAGACGGGGGCCGTCGTCGGTGGTGGCGACCGCCGTGCCGATGGCGGTCGCCCACAGCACGCAGGCGGCCGAGGTGACGGCGACGAACCGGCGCGATCGCCCGGCGCGCCGCCGCACCGGAGCCGGTACCGGCAGGCCCGCGGCGGACCTCCGGGCGATCCGGGCGATCTCGGCGGCCGGGCCGCATCCGGCGTCGGCGAACAGCGCCAGTGCGGCCGCGCGCTGCCGCAGCCCCCGCGCTCCCTGGGCCAACTCGGCCACGACCGGCGCCAGTTGGCCGGGGTCTCGGATCCACGCGGCGACGCCCGCCTCCTCCAACGCGGCGGCGTTGGTCTGCCCGTGGCCGGGTATGCAGCGGTAACTCGCCACCGGCAGGCCCGCGGCGAAGGCCTCCAGAGAGGTCAGCCCGCCCGCGTTCTGCACCAGCACGTCGGCGGCGTGCATCAGCCCTGGCATGTCGTCCACCCAGCCGAAGGCGTGCTCCACACCGTCGGCGCGCAGCCGTGCGGCCAGCGCCGCGTTGCGGCCGCACACCACCACCGGCACCGCGACCTTGGACGCCCGCAGTTCCAGGGCCACCTGGCGGACCGGGCCCACGCCCCACGAACCGGCGACCAGCAGGGCCAGCGGCGCGTGCGCGGGCAGGCCGAAGCGGGCGCGGGCGGCGGCCCGCGCGTCCTCGCCGGCCGGGCGGAAGCGGGGGTCGGTGACCGGCCCGGTCACCCGCACGTCCCGCGCCCCGGCGCCCCGGGCCTGCCCGGCGGGCACGGCGTGCGCCGCGAGATGGACGTCGATGCCGTCGGCCACCCACAGCGGGTGCACCGAGAAGTCGGTGAGATAGGTGAGCGCCGGCACGGTCAGCCGGCCGGAGCGGCGCAGCCCGCCCAGGACCCGGCTGGCGCCCGGGTAGGTGGAGACGACCGCCAGGGTGCCCGCGGGCAGGGCCCGCAGCACCCGCTCCTCGGTGCGGCGCAGCAGTGCCGCGGCGAGCGGGCCGCCGCCGCCCGCGCGTTCGGTGCTGCGGTAGATGCGCTGGTAGGCCCAGGGCGCGGTGAGCAGCATCCGGTGGTAGCCGTCCCGGATGAGCCGGCCGGTGCGGGCCGGCAGCAGGTCCAGCAGGTCGAGCCGGTCCACGGTGAAGCCGTCCGCCGTGAGCCGGCGGTCCAGTTCGGCGGCGGCGCCGTCGTGCCCGGCGCCGATACCGGCGGACAGCAGGGTGACCCGCTCGGCCGGCGCCGTGGGTCCGGCGGGCGGCGCCGTGGGTCCGGCGGGCGGCGCGGTGCGCAGGGTGGCGGCCGCCAGGGCACGCAGATGGGCCGTACTTCCGAGGTGGGGCATGGGTGTGCCTTCCGCGCGGAGCAGCAGGAGGGGAGTTCCGCGCGGGAGCCGGGCGGAGCGACCGAACTCTACAACATGTAGTAGATGGTCTCGTACGAGATGTAGTAGCAGGCGGGTAGGCTGTTCCGCCGGACCGTCAAGGCCGGGCAAAAGCCCGACGGGGGCGCGAGGAGGGAAGAAAAATGCGCGACCGTGCGAGCGACGCGCCCGGGGAGACGCCCGGCCGGAGGGCACGCGGCGAACTGGAGAGCGGCGTGCTGGCCGTGCTCTGGGCCGCGGACCGGCCGCTGACCGCACGGCAGGTCCGCGACGGACTCCCCGGCGACCTGGCGTACACCACCGTGCTGACCATCCTGTCCCGCCTGTACGACAAGGGCATGCTGGTCCGACGGCCCGAGGGCCGCGGCTACGCCTACGCCCCCGCCCGCGACGAGGCCTCCGACACCGCCGCCCGGATGCGCACCCTGCTGGACCGCGGCTCGGACCGGGAGGCGGTGCTCGCCCGGTTCGTCTCCGAACTCTCCGCCGCCGACGAGCAGTTGCTCCAGCGGCTGCTCGGCGGGTCCGACCCGGGCCGCCCCGGCGAGAGGACGTGAGCGGGTGACCTTCACCGTCTACGTACCACTGGTGGTGACCGTCGTCCTCGCGGTGCTCGCCCC
This sequence comes from Streptomyces sp. SCPE 10, assembly GCF_051980735.1. NCBI lineage: Bacteria > Bacillati > Actinomycetota > Actinomycetes > Kitasatosporales > Streptomycetaceae > Streptomyces > Streptomyces sp. SCPE 10. Next base: position 7,536,250 of record NZ_CP197069.1, read on the forward strand.
CGCCGCCCGCCGGCTGCCGCCCCGCGCCGCCGCCCGCTCCCTGGCCTGCGCCGCGCTGGTGACGGCCACCGGCTGGCTCGGCTCCCTCGCCCTGCTCGCCTTCACCGGGCTCGCGCAGATACCCGAGGTCGCCGAGCAGGGCCACTGGTCGGTGGCCGCGCTGCGCGCCGAGGACCCGGTCTCCCTCGCCGTCGCGGCACTGGGCGCACTCGGCCTGATCGCCGCGCTCGGCTCGCTCGCCGTGGCCGCCGTACGGCAGACCCGGCAACTGCTGTGGGCCCGACGGGAAGCCGCCGCGGTGCCCGGCGACACCGAACTCACCGTCCTCGACGACGAGGTGCCCCAGGCCTTCGCGCTGCCCGGCGCGCCCGGCCGGATCGTGGTCTCCCGCGGCATGCTGCGCTGCCTCGGCGACGACGAACGCGCCGCCCTGCTCGCCCACGAACGGGCCCACCTGCGCGGCCGGCACCACCTCTACCTCGCGCTGTGGCGGCTCACGGCCGCCGTCACCCCGCTGCTGCGCCCCCTCGCCGACGCGGGCGGCTACGTGCTGGAACGCTGGGCCGACGAGGACGCCGCCACACACGTGGGCAGCCGTACGGTGGTCGCCCGCGCCGTCGGCCGCGCCGCCCTGGCCTCCGCCGCCGCCCACCGCCGCCACCAACTCGCCGCGACCGGCGGCGCCGTGCCACAGCGGGTGCGGGCGCTGCTGGCTCCCCCGCCCGCGCCGCGCGCCCTGCCGTTCGTGGCCGGCGCGGTACTGCTCGCGCTGTGCTGCGCGAGCCTCGCCGAGGCCGCGTCCGACAGCGAGCGCATGGTCGTGACGGCACGCTCGGCGCAGTGCGCCACCGCCCGCCCGGCCCCGGTCGCCACCGGCCCGGACGGCGCCTCGCACCGGCATCCGCACTGCCACGCGCACCGGCACACCAGGCCGCTGTAGTACCCCGGTACCACCCCCTCTGCCCCGTTCAGCCCCCGGTACCACGGGTTCGCGGGGTCGCGGCGCCTAGCGTGGCCAGTGAGGCGTCAGGCGTGACGGACGCCACGGCCCGCGACAGAGGGAGTGCGAATGATCGACGCGCGACGACTGACCAAGAGGTACGGCGAGAAGACGGCGGTCGACGGACTGGACTTCGTGGTCAGACCCGGCTCCGTCACCGGCTTCCTCGGCCCCAACGGCGCCGGGAAGTCCACCACCATGCGCATGATCGTCGGCCTCGACGCCCCGACGAGCGGCTCCGTCACCGTGAACGGCCGCCGCTACGCCGGTCACCGCGCCCCGCTCCAGGAGGTCGGCGCGCTGCTGGAGGCGAAGTCCGTGCACCCCGGACGCACCGCCTACCAGCACCTGCGCGCCCTCGCGCTGACCCATGGCATCCCGCGCCGCCGGGTCGAGGAGGTCATCGAACTCGCCGGCCTCGGCAGCGTCGCCGGGAAACGGGCCGGCTCCTTCTCGCTCGGCATGGGCCAGCGGCTCGGCATCGCCGCGGCCCTGCTCGGCGACCCCCGCACCGTCATGCTGGACGAGCCCGTCAACGGCCTCGACCCCGAGGGCGTCCTGTGGATCCGCAACCTGCTGACCTCGCTCGCGGCCGAGGGCCGGACCGTGTTCGTCTCCTCCCACCTGATGAGCGAGGTCGCCCTGGTCGCGGACCACCTGATCGTGGTGGGCCGCGGCCGGCTGCTCGCCGACACGACGGTCCGGGACCTGGTGCGCGAGGCGGGCGGCGACACCGTGACGGTCGCCACCCAGGACCCGGCGCGGCTGCGGGAGGTGCTCGCCGGACCCGGCGTGGAGATCACCGGCCGGGTCGGCTCGGAGGAACTCCAGGTCACCGGGGTGAGCGCCCGCCAGATCGGGCTGACGGCGGCCGAGCACGGAATCCCCCTGTTCGAGCTGACCACCAAGGTCGTGTCGCTCGAATCCGCCTTCATGGAACTGACCAGGGACGCCGTCGAGTACCACGGCACCACCACCGGCACCGACCGCACCGGGAGCGCCGCATGAGCACCCTCACCGAGACCGGCAACCCCACCGGGAGCGCCGAGGCCGCGCCCGGCCGCCCCGCCTACCGCGTCACCGGACGGCGGGTCCTCGCCTCCGAATGGGCCAAGCTCTGGTCCCTGCGCTCCACCTGGATCACCCTCGCCCTGGGACTGCTGTTCCTGGTCGTCTTCGGCGTCATCGCCGCGAGCCGATACACGTCCATGACCGGATCGCCCCGGATGGACCGGGACTTCGCCCGCTCCACGGCCTTGAGCCTGTCCCTGTTCGGCGCCAACTTCGCCCAACTCGCCCTCGGGGTGCTCGGCGTGCTGGTCACGGCGGGGGAGTACTCCACCGGCATGATCCGCTCCACCATGGCCGCGGTACCGCGCCGGCTGCCCGTGCTGTGGTGCAAGGCGGCGGTGTACGGGCTGGTCGCGCTCGTCGTCGGCACCGTCGGCGCCTGGATCGCCTTCCTGGTCGGCAGCCGGATCGTCGCCGGCACCCCCGCCGCCCTGACCCTCGGTCACCCGGGCGTCGTCCGGGGCCTGCTGGGCGCCGGGCTCTACCTCGGCCTGGTCGGGGTGATCGGCGCCGCCCTGGGCGCCCTGCTGCGCTCGGTGGCCGGCGGCATCTCGGTCCTGGTCGCCGTCTTCATGCTCGTCCCCGGCCTCGCCTCGCTGCTGCCGAGCTCCTGGCAGGCCGACCTCACCCCCTACCTGCCGAGCAACGCGGGCCAGGCGATGTACGCCCTCACCCACGACGCCACCACCCTGGCGCCCGGCACCGGACTGCTCGTCTTCCTCGGCTGGACCGCGCTCGCGCTCGCCGGCGCCGCGTACCGGCTGCGCCGCGGTGACGTCTGACCGCCCGCACGGCGCGGGACCCGCCACGACCACGGCGGACCTCGGCGCGATGGGGCCGCTCGCCGCCCGGCTCGGCCGGGCCGGGCGGCGGCTGCGGCGCGCCGACCGTGCCCGCCCCTGGGCGCTGGACACCGCGCTGGTGGCGGTCGTCTTCCTGCTGTTCTGCCTGCCGGACCTGCTGCACGGCGGTGTCGTGGACGCCGACGGACCGCGCCGGTTCCGGCTCGCCTTCACCCGGCTGCCGCTCGCCGCCATGCTCGCCCTCCAGGCGGGTCTGGTGCTGCCGCTGCTGTGGCGCCGACGTCGTCCCGCGGCCGCCTTCGGCGCGATCGCCACCGTGTTCGTCCTCCAGTGGGCGCTGGGCGCGGCCCTGCACGCGGACGTCGCCCTCTTCCTCGCCCTGTACAGCCTGGCCCTGCACGGTCGGCCGCGCCGACTGCCCTGGGCCTGCGCGGTGATGGCGGCGGCCCTCGCCCTGGTCGCGGCGCGGGTGTCGGTGGTGGTGGCCACGGTGGACGCGCTGTTCTTCCTGCTGAGCACGGCGACCGCGGCCCTCGCGCTCGGCCTGGTGATCCGGATCCGCCGCGCCCAGCTCGCCGCGCTGCGCGACCGGGCGGCGCGCCTGGAGACGGAGCGCGACCAGCGCAGCAGACTGGCCGCCGCCTCCGAACGGGCCCGGATCTCAAGGGAGATGCACGACATCGTCGGGCACCACCTGTCCGTCGTCATCACCCTCGCCGACGCGGGTGCCCACGCCTGCGCCGCCGACCCCGCACGCGGCGCGGAGGCACTCGGGCTGATCGGCGACACCGGGCGCCAGGCGCTCGGCGAACTCCGGCGCGTGCTGGGCGTGTTGCGCGACGCCGACGGCCCGACCGCGGGCCCCGCGCCCGGCCGGTCAAGCCTCGGGCCGTCCGACCTCAGCCCGCAGCCCGGCCTCGCGGACATCGGCGCGCTGTGCCAGGGCGTGCGCGCCGCCGGTCTCGACGTCGTCTACCGGACCGTAGGGAACACCGAATCCCTCGACGGTGGCGTGCAGTTGACCGTCTACCGGATCGTGCAGGAAGCCATGACCAACACCTTGAAGCACGCGGGCACCGGCACCCGGGTGGACCTCGCGATCGACGTCGAGGACACCCGGCTCGGCATCCGCGTCCGCGACACCGGCCGAACCCCTGCGGGACGGCGAACGGAAGAGGGGCAGGGCCTGCTGGGCATGCGCGAACGGGCCGCGCTCTACGGCGGACACGTCAGCGCGGGCCCCGCCCCGGATGGCGGCTGGGCGGTGGCGGCCACCTTGGACCTCACTCCGCGGGAGGGCACCGCGTGACCACCGTGCTCATCGTGGACGACCAGCCGCTGCAACGGTACGGCTTCCGTATGTTGCTCGGCTCCGTGCCGGGCACCGAGGTGGTCGGCGAGGCCGAGCACGGCGCCGAGGCCGTGCGCCGGGCCGCCGAACTGCGCCCGGACGTCGTGCTGATGGACATCCGCATGCCCGGGATGGACGGCATCGAGGCCACCCGCCGCATCGTCGCCGCCGGACAGCGCTCGCGCGTCCTCGTGCTGACCACCTTCGACCTGGACGAGTACGTGCACGCGGCCCTGCGCGCCGGTGCCAGCGGCTTCCTGCTGAAGGACGCCCGCCCCGACGAACTGCTGGCCGGCATCCGCGCCGTCTCGGCCGGCGACGCGGTGATCGCCCCCGCCCTCACCCGCCGCCTGCTGGACGAGTTCGCCCGCTACGGCGCCGCCCGCACGGGCGCCGACGACCCCCGCCTCGGCCGGCTGACCGAGCGGGAACGCGAGATCCTCATCGCCATCGGCAAGGGCTGGACCAACGGCGAGATCGCCGCCCGCCTCGTGCTGTCCGAGTCCACGGTGAAGACGCACGTCGGCCGGGTCCTGGCCAAGACCGGCGCCCGCGACCGCGTCCAGGCGGTGATCTTCGCCTACGACCACGGACTCGCCCGGCCGGGCGCCCGCTGACCCCTCGCCGAGCGCCGCGTTCCCCGCCCACCCCGGGGCCGACTGGGCCGGACGGGTGACGGGGCGCCGCACGGGATCGTCCGAGGCGCTCGCCCGGCGGTCGTAGGCCACCCGGCGCACCGCACCGCCGCGACGACCCCCGCCGCGGGCCCGGACGAAGGTGCGGCGCCGGTGGCGCTGGCCCACGATGGACGCGGGCCGCATCCCGCTCGACGCGGCCGCAGCCGTCGTACGTCGTCGAGCCGAGGGAGCGTCGGATGCGAGCGGACGGCACCGCACCCGGACGGCCCGCGCCGGACGGTCCTGACCCGGGGGAAGTGCTGCGCGGCTGTGCGCGGGAGGTGCTGGAGGTCGCCGAGGGCATCCGCGCGGTGGCCGAGCGCACCGCCACCACCCTGCGCGCCCCCGGCCTGACCGCCACCCGCCGCACCGGCCTCGCGGCACGCTGGGCGCTGCTGCGGGCCCTCGCCGGCGGCGGCCGGGGACTCGGCGACCCGGCGGGCACGACGGCGGACGGCCCCCACCGCGGTGTCGCCCGTGTGCTCGGCGCCGCCGGCCGGGCGCTCGGCGGCGACAGCCTGGCCGCCGTGGTGGCGCTCACCTCGCTGCGGCTGCGCGTGGCCGCCGTGCTCGCCGACCACCCCGAACTGGCGTACGTGCCCGGGATGCGCCTGCTGACCCGGGCCCTCGCCGCCGACCGCGACCGGGACGCCGTACGGGCCCTGCGCGCCCTGCTGCACGACCGTACGGCCCAGCGCGCCCTGTCCGGGCTCGCACCGCTGATATCCGAACTCCTCGCGGTCCGCGACGTGCTGGACGGGCGGTCCGAGACCGGCGGGGCGGCCGGCGCCGAGGGCGGGGCCGAGGCCGTCGACCTCGCCGACCAGCGCCGGCGGGCCCTCGCCACCGAGGGCTCCTTCCTCGGCTTCCTGCGCAACATCGAGGTGCTCTCCACCGACGGGCGGATCCTCGTGCAGAACGTGCGCGGCCCGGACGGAGTCGTCCGCTATGTGCTCCAGGCCCCCTGGACGGCTCCCGGGCGCCCGCGCAGCGACGCCCCGCAGGACCTCGTCGGTGCCTGGCGCGATCTGTGCGGCACGGACTCGCCGTACACCCGCTCGCTGATGCGGGCCGTGGCCGGCCACGGCATTCCGCGTGGCGCGGAACTCGCGCTGATCGGGCACGGCGAGGGCGGCAACGCGGTGCTGAACCTCGCCCAGGACGAGGAGTTCTGCCGCACCTACCGGGTCACCCATGTCATCGCCGTGGGCTCGCCGGCCGGCGACCGCAAACCCGCCGACCCGCGCACCTGGGTGGCCACCGTCACCAACCAGTTCGACCTGGTGGCCGCCCCCGACGGCAGCCGCCCGGCCCCGGCGGCGCCCGCGACTCCCGCCGCCCTCACGGACCCGACCACCCCCGCCGCTCCCGCGTTCCCCGCGGATCACACCGGCCCGGGCTCCGCGAAGACTCCGGCGGATCACACAGCCCGCACGGCCTCCACCCCTCCCGCGGACCCCACTCATCCCGCGCCCCCGCCCTCGCGGCCCGGCCGCTACGACGTCGAGTACGCCGGCCCCAGCCGGGAGTTCCCGCTGTGCCACCGGCTGCGCGAGTACATCGAGCACCTCAGGACCCTGGTACCCGCGGCCCGCGCGGACATCGACGAGGCGCTGACGCCCTACCGGGGGCCCGTCGTCCGCACCCAGGCCTACCGGCTCAAGGACCACGCCCACCCGCCCGCCGGCCACCCCTTCCTCACCCTGGCCACGGCGCCCGTGCGCACCACGGTCGGCCCCGTCGACGTGCCGGTGCGCTACTACGACTCCGCCGCCGCCCACCTCTGCTTCCCCGTCGATCCGGACGCCGCCCGGAGTCTGCTGCCCGACGCCGCCTGGCTGTCCCCGAGCCGGCTCGGCCACCGGGCCCTCGCCGTGCTGTCCGTGCACGAGCACCGCTGCACCACCATCGGCCCGTACACCGAGATCGCCCTGTCCGTCCTGGTGGACGACCTGTGGCGGCCGCGCCCGTACGACGCCGTCACCGACCTGCTGCGCCGTGTCGACCTGCGCCGCACCGGCCGCTACGTCCTCTCCCTCGCCGTCACCACCGAGGCCGCCCGCGTGGTCGCCCAGGAGATCTGGGGGCAGCCCGCGCTGCGGATGCGCGTCGAGGCCGACCTGACGAGCCGGCAGATCCGCGCCCGCTCCCAGGACCTCGGCCTGGTGGTCGAGGGCCGGCTCGGTCCGGGCGTGCGCTGCCCCGACGCCGACCGGGCCCTCTACGGCCGCCGCGCCACCAGCACGGTGCGCACCCTGGTCCGGGCGCACGGCGGACTCCGGCTGCACCCGGGCGCGGGCGTGCGGGTACGGCTGGGCACCGCGGCGGCCGAACCCCTCGCCGGACAGCTGCGCCGGCTCGGCATCCACGCGGCCCGGCCGCTGTTCGTGCTGGCCTGCCCGCAGTTCATGGCCCATCGCGGCGGCGGCGCCGTCCTCGCGCGCTGAAGTCCCCCAGCAGACCGGGAGTATCCATGGCGACCGAGTCCCCCCGGGCGGGCACGGCCCGTACCCGCGAACTCCTCGACCACGTCGGCCGGTTGCGGGCCGACGCCGACCTCATGGACGGCTACGCCCGGCGTCTGCGCGCCATCGCCGCCACGCTCGGCACCTGCCCGGCGGCGCCCGGGGGGAGTGGGGCCGCGCTGGCCCGGCAGGCCGCCGTCTGCACGTCGGCGGCGGACCGACTGCGGTTCGCCGCCGAGGCGTTGCTCACCCACGCGCGCGGCGACGGACCTGCTCCGGTGCCCTGACCCGTCAGCCGGGCTGCTCGTCGGAGCCGGGCTTCGGGCGGGCGCCGGTCCAGGAGGGATCGACGGCCGGAACGGGAACGGGAACGGGGGCGATGTGGTGCACGAAGTCCTCCGGACTGGTGGGGGGATGGTCTGCGACGCACGGCCGGCAGACGTCAGACGGATGCGAGTTCGGCCCAGACGACGCGGGCGGGACGGCCGGGCGGGAAGGCGACACCCCAGCCACGGCTCAGCGCCTCGACCAGGAACAGCCCACGCCCGTGCTGGTCGTCGGGTCCGGGACGGCAGGCCACCGGGAGCGCGACGTCCTCGTCCCCGGCCTCGTCCTCGACCTCGATGCGTATCCGGTCCGCCGTGCCGTCCAGCCGGCAGGCGATCCGGTTGCCGCCCGCGTGCACGAGCGCGTTGGTGACCAGCTCGGAGGTGACCAGCAGGGCATCGTCCCGCACGTCCTGCGGTACCCCCCAGGCGGTCAGCAGCTCCCGTACCACCCGCCGGGCGGAGCCGACGGCCGTGGGCCGGGCCGGCAGGTCGAACGAGGCCGCGGAACCGACGAGTCCGGACCCGGCGGCGGCCCGGCCGGGGAGCCGCGGGCGGCTCCGGTCCGTGACCGGCGCGCGGACGTCGCCCGGCGCCCGGGTGCCGGCGGAGTCCGGGGTGCCGGGGGAGTCCGGGATGTCGCGTGCCGCCGGGGCGCCGGCCGGTTCGGGTGGCACGCGGTGCGGCAGCCGGGCCGTGGACACGGCCCGGTGCGGATCCTCGGCCACCCGCGGCTGGCGCGCCGCCATCGGCGAGCGGGGGCCCGCGTCCTCGACAGAGGAGCGGTCCGTGCCGACGTCGCGAAGGGGGCGGCGGATTGGTCGGGGGACGGAGGGCGGAGCCATATTGCCGTGCGCCTTTCGTCCGGCCTCGCGTGGGATGCGTACGGCCGTGCGTGGTGGGGGGGCGGACTGGCGGCCGTGCGCAGCAGACGACGCACCGCCTCGGACGAAGCCGTGCCGCGGCCCGGTCTCCCCCGACGGGCCACACCGCCTGCTCCTCGGTCGGCCGGAGCAGTCGCCCCACTTTCCCATCTGCCAACAACGCCTCGCAACCATCGAGTTGAAAATTGCACGGAGTCCCGTGCATGCTGCCCGCTCCGGGGACGCGTGCGCATGGCACGCCCGGCGCGACGGTGTGTGAAGGTGGACCCTGATGTCTGTTCCAGGGGATGGGATGAGCGCGGAGACCGACTGGGGCGGCGTCCCGTCCGTGCTGCGCATGATCCTCGGCCGGCAGCTGGAGCAGCTGCGGGTGCGGGCCGGACTCGGGTATGCCGAGGCGGGCGCCGCCATCGGGGTCAGCCACTCCACGATCCGCCGCATGGAGGCCGCCAAGGTGGCCCGGCTGCGGCTCACCGACGCCGAGAAGCTGCTCCAGGTCTACGGCGTCACCGACCGGCGGGAGATCGAGACCTTCCTGCGGTCCGTGCGCGAGGCCAACAAGCGCGGCTGGTGGCACGCCTACCGCGACGTCATGCCCGGCTGGTGCGCCGTCCACCTCGGCCTGGAGCAGGCCGCGACGCAGATCCGCGCCTACGAGAACCAGTGTGTGCACGGGCTGTTACAGACCGAGGACTACGCCCGCGCCCTGCTGCGCGCGAGCCATCCGCACGCGTCCGCCGAGGACACCGAGCGCCGGGTCGCCCTGCGCATGCGCCGACAGGAACTCCTGGCCGGTGACGCGCCCCCGCGGCTTTGGGTGGTGATGGACGAGACCGCGCTGCGCCGCCCGGTCGGCGGCCCGGAGGCGATGCGCGCGCAGATCGACCACCTCGTCGAGATCGGCCGGCTGCCCCATGTGACCGTCCAGCTCATGCCGTTCGACCACGGCCCGCACCCCGCGATGCGTGCGTGCGCGTACCACCTCTTCCGGTTCCGGGCCCGGGAGTTGCCCGACATCGTCCACGTGGAAGGCCTGCTCGGCGCCGTCCGCGTCGACAAGCCCGAAGAGGTCCTGGCCTACCGCGAGGCCCTGGACCGCCTGAGCGCGCAGGCGGCGTCCGCCGCGAAGACCGAGGCCCTGCTCGGTAGGATCCGCAAAGAACTGAACTCCCTTTGACGCCCGCACAGTTGGCACGAACGGTGGAAACCGCCACCGTCCGCACCCCCGATCCGGATGGGAGACACGGCGTTGCCCGACAACGGATGGCCGGCCGACCGCATCGACACCCGGCACGCTCACTCGGCCCGCATCTACGACTACATCCTCGGCGGCAAGGACTACTACCCCGCGGACCAGGAGGCGGGCGACGCCATGGCCCGCGAGTGGCCCGCGCTGCCCGTCCACATGCGCGCCAACCGCGACTTCATGAACCGCGCCGTGCGCTGGCTCGCCGAGGAGGCGGGCATGCGCCAGTTCCTCGACATCGGCACCGGCATCCCGACCTCGCCCAACCTGCACGAGATCGCCCAGGCCGTGGCCCCCGAGTCCCGCGTCGTGTACGTCGACAACGACCCGATCGTCCTCACCCTCTCCCAGGGCCTGCTCTCCAGCACCCCCGAGGGCCGCACCGCGTACCTGGAGGCCGACTTCCGCGACCCGGCGGCCATCCTGAACGCCCCCGAACTGCGCGAGACCCTGGACCTGGACCGCCCGGTCGCCCTCACGGTCATCGCCATCGTCCACTTCATGCTGGACGAGGACGACGCGGTCGGGGTCGTGCGCCGTCTCCTGGAGCCCCTCCCCGCGGGCAGCCACCTGGCGATGTCCATCGGCACCGCCGAGTTCGCCCCCGAGGAGGTGGGCCGCGTCGCCCGCGAGTACGCGGCCCGCGACATGCCGATGCGCCTGCGCACGATGCCCGAGGCCGAGGAGTTCTTCGAGGGCCTGGACCTGATCGAGCCCGGCATCGTGCAGGTCCACAAGTGGCACCCCGACGGCACGGGCGAACAGGGCATCCGGGACGAGGACATCGCCATGTACGGAGCCGTCGCCCGCAAGCCGTGACGGCTCCCGGCCGAGGCCCTAGGGACGCTCGGCGCGCGCCGTGTCCTGCCGTGCGGTGGAACGCACATGTGCGTGTCCGTGGTGGTGGCGCCGGTCGGCGGGGGTGCGGTGCAGTGCGATGAGTGCCGCGTCGTCGCCCAGCCGGCCGCCCGCGTGGGCGAGCAGATCGCGCCGGAGGTGGTGCATCAGCGCCTCGGGACCGTCCTCGGTCCACCGCGCCACCCGCTCCGCCAGCGGATAGAACCGCCTGTCCGCGTCCCGTGCCTCGATCACCCCGTCGGTGTAGAGCAGCAGCGTGTCGCCGGGCGCGAAGGGGAGGACGTCCAGCGGGTGCTCGCCGTTCACCAGCACCCCGAGCGGTGGCGACGGACGCAGGCTCGGCACGGTCACCGCGTGTCCCGGGCGCAGCAGCAGCGGCGGCGGATGCCCGCAGCTGGTCACGCGGATGACCGGTTCCCGCTCCGGGACCTCCAGCAGCAGCGCGGTGGCGAACCGCTCACCCGTGTCCTCCTCCTCCGAATCCATGTCGGCCGTGTTCCGGCTGACGCTCTGCTCCATCGCATCCACCATGTCGTCCAGCGGCAGGTGCCGGTGGGCGCTCTCCCGGAACGCGCTCAGCAGCAGCGCGGCCTCGCCGATCGCGGGCAGCCCCTTGCCGCGCACGTCCCCGATCAGCACCCGCACCCCCTCCTCGCTCCGGGTCACCGCGTACAGGTCGCCGCCGATCTGCGCCTCGTCCTCCGCCGCCAGGTACAGGGAGGCGATCCGCAGCGGGCCGATCCGCTCGGGCAGCGGCCGCATCAGCACCCGCTGCGCGGCCTCCGCGACCGTACGCACCTGGGCCAGCTGCGCCTGGTGCCGCTCGCGCAGCGCGCTGTAGATCACCAGCAGCACCGAGAGCACCGCGAGGGTGACGAAGAGCACGACGTGCACCGAGGTGGAGATGGTGGGCTGGCCGACGGCGACGAGCGTCTGCGCGATCACGGCCAGCGCCGAGACGCCGGCCGTCGTGCGGGGCCCGGCGAAGGACGCGGTGAGTGCCGGCGCGATCACCAGGGCGGGGCTGAGGGGGATGCTCGGCGTCACCAGGTCCACCACCGCGAGGGCCACCACGAGGGTGATCGGCAGCAGCAGCAAGGTGTGCGTGCGCTGCCAGGACCGCCGGGTGACAGCCGTCCCGGGCCGGAATCTCATGCCTACCAGCGTGCGGCCCGGCGTCGCGAGCGGCCACTCATGCTCGCAGGTCACCACGGCCGGGCCGGTCGCCGGGGGAGCCGCTTCGGGCCGTGTCGCCCCGGGACCGCCGGGTACCCGTACGACCCCCGGGCCGACGGGCGCCGGGGAGGTACGCCGCCAAGGGAGGGCCCATGACGCACAACGGGGAGGAGACCGCGGCCGCGCGCAGGCCGCAGATCCAGGAGGTGACCGAGCTGCGGCTGCCGCCGGACGGGCCGCGGCCCCAGGCCCACCGAGGGGACCGGAGCACCCCGCCGGGCGAGCACGCACCGGATGGTCCGCACGGCAGCACCACCGCGCCGGGCCTGCCGCAGGACGTCGGCACCCCGCCGGGCGCCGACGCGCCGGACCTGCCGCACGACCGCAGCCAGGCCATCCTGGAGGCCGCCAAGCAGATCGGCGCCCTCCTCAAACGCGCGGGCCACCCCTTCGCCCTGGCCGGCAGCGTCGCGGTCTACGCCCACGGCGGCAGCCGTTACCTCCAGCACGACGCCGACTTCTGCGTGCTGCCCGGCGACGCCGACGCGGTGGCCGCGACCCTGCGCGAGGCCGGGCTCCCCGTCCGCACCCCGCCGGAGGACTGGCTGCTGAAGACCACCTGCCAGGGGCAGAACGTGGACATCATCTTCGCGCTCGCCCACGAGCCCGTCACCAGGGACATGCTGGAGCGCGCGCACGTGCTGCCGGTGGACTCGGTGCTGATGCCGGTGCTCTGTCCCACCGATCTGATCCGCAGCCTGATCAGCGCCTTCTCCGAGCACTACTGCGACTTCGGGGCCGTGCTGCCGGTGGCGCGCGCCGTGCGCGAGAAGGTCGACTGGGACGTGATCCGCGACACCTGCGGCGACCAGCCCATGCCGGCCGCCTTCCTCTTCCTCCTCGAACGCCTCGACGTGATCGCACCCCGGGAGCAGCGGACATGACCGACGCAGCCGCACCACCACCGCAGAGCGGGCTGGACTACCGCGTCGCCCACCTCGCCGAGCGCCTGGCCGCCGGTCGGCTCGGCGAACTCGGCGTACGCCTGGAGACCCGCGGCGACGCCGTCCTGCTCACCGGCACCGTCCCGTCCACCGAGTGCCGCGACGAGATCCTGCGCCTGGCCCGCGAGGAACTGGCGCACCACCCGGTCCACAGCGACCTGCTCGTCGCCGGCACCTCCTCGCCCGACCACGGAGAGGACCTGACATGATCCGCGTCGCGGCCGTCGGGGACATCCACATGGGACCCGAGAGCCAGGGCACGCTGCGCCCCTCCTTCGAAACGCTGCCCGACTGCGCCGACGTCCTGCTGCTGGCCGGCGACCTGACCCGGCACGGCACCCCCGAGGAGGCCGCGGTCGTCGCCCGCGAGATCGAGGACCTCGGGGTGCCCGTGGTCGCCGTCCTCGGCAACCACGACCACCACGACGAACGCCCCGAGGAGGTCACGGCGATCCTCCGCGAGGCCGGCGCGCACGTGCTGGAGGGACAGGCCGTCGTGGTCACCGCCGGGGAGGCGAGGATCGGGGTGGCCGGCACCAAGGGCTTCGGCGGCGGCTTCGTGGGCCGCTGCGCGGGCGAGTTCGGCGAACCCCTGATGAAGGAGTTCGTCCGCTACACCCGCCGCTGCGCCGACGGTCTGCACGGCGCCCTGAAGGACCTGGACCAGTGGGGCTGCGACGTCCGGATCGCCCTCACCCACTTCTCGCCGGTGCCGGACACCCTGGCCGGGGAGCCGCCGGAGATCTATCCGTTCCTGGGCAGCTACCTCCTCGCGGAGGCCATCGACACCGCGGGCGCCGACCTGGCCGTCCACGGACATGCCCACGCGGGCACCGAACACGGCATGACCAGCGGCGGCGTGCGCGTGCGCAATGTCGCCCAGCCGGTGATCGGACAGGCCTTCCACGTGTACAACCTGCCGGGCCGGCCGGGCTGACGGTGGCGTCAGGCCGCCGTGCCCAGGGCGGCCCGCCCGGTGATCTCGCCGTCCGTCGCGGGCAGCGCCGCCACCGGCAGCGCACCGCCCCGGCGGCGCAGCAGCAGGCCCGCGCCGACCGACGCGGCGATCAGCAGGCCGCCCGCCACGAGGGCGCCGCGCGCCCCGGCACCCTGCATCAGCAGGCCCAGCAGGGGCGGCCCGCCGAGGCTCCACACCGTGCCGACGCTGCTCCACACGCCGAGCACCCGGCCACGCAGGTGCGCGGGCGGATCGGTCTGGAGCACGGCCGTGCCCGCGGTGTCGGACACCGACTCCACCACGGCCATCGGCAGCACCAGGACCAGCAGCACCGCGAGCGACGGCGACACCCCGGCCACCGCCTGGAGCAGACCGCCCGCCGCCGCGAGCAGCCCCACCGTGCGCACCGACGGGCGGCGCAACCGGGCGCCGAGCACCGCGCCGAGGATGCCGCCGACGGCCAGCACCGTGGAGACGGTGCCGAACGAGCCGGCACCGCCCGCGAGCGGCCCGGTGACGAGGACGGCGAGGGTGAGGCCGTAGTTGCGGCCGAAGACCGAGCTGATGCCGGTGATCCCGGCCAGTGCCATCAGCCGGGGCCGCCGCACGAAGTACTCCAGCCCCTCGCGCACGCTCATCGCCGCCCGTTCCGGCACCGCCCGCGGCTCGGCCGCCGACCGCTCGGCGGCGCCGCGCACGGGCCGCAGGAACGGCACCACGGCCGCCACGAACAGGAAGGACAGCCCGTTGGCCGCGTAGGCGGCGCCCGTGCCGAGGAGTGCGACGGTGACCCCGGCCAGCGCGGTGCCCGCGAGCCGTCCCGCGCTGTGCACCAGGGCGCCGACGCCGATCGCGGAGGGCACGTCCTCCACCGGTACGAGGTCGTTGCCGAGCAGCGCGCACGCCGGGCCGTCGACGGTGGCGATGACACCGGTCACGGCGGCCAGCACCAGCAGCGACGTCATGTCGATCCGGTCCAGCGCCACGAGCAGCGCGGTGGTGAAGGCGACCGCGCCCAGCAGGGCCTGGCTGACGGCGACCGTCAGCTTGCGGGGCCAGCGGTCCACGGCGGCGCCGCCCAGCAGGCTCACGAACAGGGCGGGCGCGGCCTGCACGGACATCGACAGACCGGTGGCCGCCGCGGAGCCCGTGATGTGCAGCACGAGCAGGTTCTGCACCGTGAGCTGCATCCAGGTGCCGGCGTTGGAGACGAAGTTGGCGGCCGACCACCAGCGCATGCCGCGGTGGCGCAGGGACCGCCACGGAGCGCGCGAGGCGGGGGCGGTACGGGGGGCGGGCGTGGCCGAGACGGAGGAAGAGGGCACAGCGGGGGTACTCGACAACCAGGGGGTCGGGAAAAGCGACCGACGGTGGTCATCGGGCCGGCTGCGCTGCACGGCGGGACCATTCGGTCAGGGCGTCGACCATCGTGGCAGACGGCGGGCGACCACCGTCGCGAACACCGGGCCCGCCGGAGTCGTACGACTCCCAACACCTCCCTGCCGCAGGGCGGTTGGCCCCCCGCGTGGGGTTGCTCACAAGCCCTGTCCGGTGCCGGTTTCGCGGACGTCGGCACGGGCTACGTGGAGGGCGCACCGCGTGGTCACCCGAAGGAGGCCCTCATGGCTGACGACCGGCACGGACGGCCGGCCCCGCAGCAGCCGCGCGCACGCCCCGGCACCGCCGGCGGCACGGCCCGTCGCACCCGCAGCGGCAGCGAGCCGGCCACCGCGCGCAGCGCCCTCGGCCTGCGGCTGACCCTGTCCGCCCTCTTCCTCCCCGTCTTCGCCGCCGCCACCGCGGGTTTCGCCGTCTGGGCCGCCCACCAGCGCCCCGGCGACAGCCCCGGCGAAGGCCCGCTGACCGCCCTCGCGGTGATCTGCGGGGTCCTCGCGCTGGCCGCGGCACTCGACCTGGTCCGGGTGACGGCCCGCAGGCGCCGCGAGCGCGCCCCGGACCGCTGATCCGGACCAGCCCGTCCCGACCGGCCGTGGGGGCCGATGAACACGCCCGTCGACACGAGGCCGCGACCCAGCCCCGGAGAGCCGACGCGGCCCGGTCGCCCTGGTCGCCCGTGTCGTCGGGCACCCTCCCGCACGGCGCCCGCACCCGCGCGATGGCCCGACCGGGCCGCCCCCGGCCCCGCCGGGGAGAGTCCGCCTTTGCCCGCGATTGGCCGGGAGCAGGCCGTGAATATGCCAAACGCACGCTTCTGAATCCCGGATTCCGGGTGCAGGGTGAGTCCCGTACCGCCCCGCCGTGCCCCGAGGTCCGGAAGCCTCCCCGCACACGGCGGGGCTCTTTTCTCACGCTCCGCAGCCGCGAGGCACCGCGGCCCCGGGAATTGTGTTGCGACGCGGCCGGTGCGCTCGGTGAGCTGGACGCATGGACTCAGCGGAAGGCGTCACCGCATCGGCGCACGGGACGGACCACGCCGCCGAGGGACGGCCGGCAGGCCGGCGCGGACCGGCGGTGCTCGGCGCGCTGATGCTGGCCGCCTTCACCTTCAACACGGCCGAGAACCTGCCGGTCGGGCTGCTGGAGCTGATCTCCGGCAGCCTGAACGTCCCGCTGTCCGCGGTGGGACTCCTGGTCACCGGGTACGGCATGACGGTCGCGGTCGCCTCCGTGCCGCTCGCCCACGGCACCCGGGCCGTGCCCCGGCGCCATGTGCTCACCGGGCTGCTGGCCGCCCTCGTCGCCTCCAGCATCCTCGCCGCGCTGGCGCACTCCTACGGGCTGCTGCTGTTCGCCCGGCTGCTCACCGCCCTCGCGCAGGCGCTGTTCTGGGCCGTGATGGGACCGGTCGCCGTCGGCCTGTTCCCGCCGCGGGCCCGCGGCCGGGTGATCGGGGCGCTGTCCGTCGCCGGTTCCCTCGCCCTTGTACTGGGCGTCCCCGCCGGCACCTGGCTGGGCCGGTGGACCGGCTGGCGGGTGCCCATGGGGGCGCCGGCCGCGCTGGGCGCCGTCTCGCTGGTGACGATCGCGGCACTGCTGCCGACCTCGCCACCGGAGGAGGAGCCCGCCGCCTACGCGAGCGGACCCGACGCCCGCCGGTTCGCCACCGTGCTGGCGGCCGGCGCTCTGTCCGCGACCGGGGCGTTCACCGGATACACGTACCTCGTGCGGTTCCTGGGCGGCGTCGGCGGGTTCTCGCCCGGCGCCGTCAACGTCCTGCTGGTGGTGTTCGGCACCGCGTGCCTGGCCGGGGTGACCATCACCGGGGCGCTGCTGGACCGCTTCCCGCGCGCCGCGCTCACCACCGCCGTGGTCACCCAGGCGGTGGGCATGCTCGGGCTGTACGCGCTCGGCGCCCGGCCGGTGGCCGCGGTGGTGTTCCTCGCGCTGACCGGCGGCGCCCTCGGTCCGGTGTTCATGACCACCCAGAACGAGATGCTGCGGTGCGCGCCCGGCCGCACGGACATCGCCCTCGCGGCCAACTCCGGCGCCTACAACGCCGGCATCGCCGCGGGCGCCGCGCTCGGCGCACTGGTCCTGCCGTTGCTGGACGTGCGGGGCACGTTCCTCGTCGGCGGGCTGCTGACCGCCGTGGCCTGCGCCGTGCTGCTCGGCGCCCGGCGACCGCGGGCGGGCGGCCGGACGGCGGGCGGGCGGACGGCGGGCGAGAGCGGCCGTATCGGATGACGCCGGGAAGGGGGGAAGGGTTGCTTTCGCGCCGTTCCGTCCGCCTGTGGGGCTTCCCACCCGTTAAAGATCTTGACGGTGGCCCTCCGGCTCGCTGAACTGTCTCCCGGCCGCACGACCATGCGGCCGGGGGTACACGGGCATCCGTTCGGCGATGCCTGAAACGGGCGGACCACGGGAAGAGCTTCGTACGGCCGACCGCCGGACACGGGGCGAAGGGGGGCGATGTGCGGATGAGTGGTGCGTCGAAGGTGACGGGCTGTCCCGTCTCATGACCGCTGAAGGGCACCTTGGCCGGCTCCGCCCGGCGGCGGCCCGCCTCGCCCGGTTCACGGGGCGCACGCTGCGCGGCGAGTGGCACGCCATCGTCGTCGACCCGGTACGGCAGCTCGCCCGGCGCGGACTGTCCGGGCTGCTGCTGGCGTTCGTCGCCGCGTTCGGCGTCATCTTCTTCCACGGCATCGCCCAGCACCCCACCGGAGCGGTCTGGGTCACCCGGCTCGGCGGCGTCAAGGCCGACCTGCCGCTGTGGCTGTCCCTGCTGCGCACCCCGGTGTCGCTGTACGTCCCGGCGCTCGACCTGCCGGTCTGGGCCGGGATCACCCAGCTGTTCCTGGCCTTCGCCCTCGCCGAACTCACCCTCGGCCGCTCCCGCACCCTCGCGATCTCCTACGCGACCACGCTGGCCGGCACCCTCGTGGCCCGGGCGATGATCGCGGCGGGACCCGGCTGGTGGGGCTTCGGCCTCCCGGCCGAGTGCGGGCACGTCCTGGACACCGGGCCCTCGGCGGCGGTCGTCGGCCTGTTCACCTACCTCTCGGTCGTCCGGCGTGCCCCCGTGGTGTTCGTCCTGACCGGCGGCTCGATGGTGTGGGAGTCGATCGCCGTCCCCAACCTCGCCGGACGCGAACACCTGATCGCGGTGGGTTCCGCCGTCGTCCTCGGCCTCCTGCACGGCCGCCGGGAACGGCTACGGGCCCTCGCGCGCTCCCTGCTTCCCACCCGCACCCCCCGACCGGCGCTCCCCGAGACGACCGAGGACCCGACCATCCCTACGGCCCCTACGGCCCCTACGGCCCCTACGGCCCCTACGGCCCCTACGGCCCCTACGGCCCCTACGGCCCCTACGGCCCCTACGGTGCCCGTGCGATGACGTCCCCCGAACGCTGACCGGCCCGCGCGCGCCTGTGGCGCCGCACACGTCCCCGGTGTGATGGTTTTCGCATACAGGCCCTGACGGGCAGCCCCTAGGGTTGCCGCGGGAAACGCAGGGCAGGGCGTGGCTCACACCATGACGTTCGTCGCCGGCAGGCAGCTGAAGGGGATCCAGGATGTTCCGTAAGGTGCTGGTCGCCAACCGTGGAGAGATCGCGATCCGCGCGTTCCGGGCGGGCTACGAACTCGGCGCACGCACCGTCGCCGTGTTCCCGCACGAGGACCGCAACTCGCTGCACCGGCTCAAGGCAGACGAGGCCTACGAGATCGGGGAGCCGGGGCACCCGGTGCGCGCGTACCTCTCCGTCGAGGAGATCGTGAACGCCGCCCGCCGGGCCGGCGCCGACGCCGTCTACCCCGGCTACGGCTTCCTCTCCGAGAACCCGGAGCTGGCCCGCGCCTGCGAGGAGGCGGGCATCACCTTCGTCGGCCCGGACACCGCCACGCTGGAGCTGACCGGCAACAAGGCCCGCGCGGTCGCCGCCGCCCGCGCGGCCGGCGTGCCGGTGCTCGGCTCCTCCCAGCCTTCCACCGACGTGGACGAACTGGTGCGCGCCGCCGAGGGCATCGGCTTCCCCGTCTTCGTCAAGGCGGTGGCGGGCGGCGGCGGACGCGGCATGCGCCGGGTCGAGGACCCCGCCCAGCTGCGCGAGTCCATCGAGGCCGCCTCCCGCGAGGCCGCCTCCGCGTTCGGGGACCCCACCGTCTTCCTGGAGAAGGCCGTGGTCGACCCCCGCCACATCGAGGTGCAGATCCTCGCCGACGGCGCGGGCAACGTCATCCACCTCTTCGAGCGCGACTGCTCGGTGCAGCGCCGCCACCAGAAGGTCATCGAGCTGGCGCCCGCCCCCAACCTCGACCCCGCGCTGCGCGAGCGGATCTGCGCCGACGCCGTCCGCTTCGCCCGCGAGATCGGCTACCGCAACGCCGGCACCGTGGAGTTCCTCCTCGACCGGGACGGCAACCACGTCTTCATCGAGATGAACCCGCGCATCCAGGTCGAACACACCGTGACCGAGGAGGTCACCGACGTCGACCTGGTCCAGGCGCAGATGCGGATCGCGGCCGGCGAGACCCTCGACGACCTCGGCCTCGCCCAGGACACCGTCACCCTGCGCGGCGCCGCCCTCCAGTGCCGCATCACCACCGAGGACCCCGCCAACGGCTTCCGCCCGGACACCGGCCGGATCAGCGCCTACCGCTCACCGGGCGGCTCCGGCATCCGGCTGGACGGCGGAACCACCCACGCGGGAACGGAGATCAGCGCCCACTTCGACTCGATGCTGGTCAAACTCACCTGCCGCGGCAGGGACTTCAAGGCCGCCATCGGCCGCGCCCGGCGTGCCGTCGCCGAGTTCCGCATCCGCGGCGTGGCCACCAACATCCCGTTCCTCCAGGCCGTGCTGGACGACCCGGACTTCCAGGCCGGTCGGGTCACCACCTCGTTCATCGAGGAGCGCCCGCATCTGCTCACCGCCCGCTCCTCCGCCGACCGCGGCACCAAGCTCCTCACCTTCCTCGCCGATGTCACGGTGAACAAGCCGCACGGCGAACGACCCAACGTGTTCGACCCGTTGACCAAGCTGCCCGCGCTGCCCGCCGGTGAGCCGCCCGCCGGCTCGCGCCAACTCCTGGTCGAACACGGTCCCGAGGGCTTCGCCCGGCACCTGCGCGAGTCGCCCACGATCGGGGTCACCGACACCACCTTCCGCGACGCCCACCAGTCGCTGCTCGCCACCCGGGTGCGCACCAAGGACCTGCTGGCCGTCGCCCCGGTGGTCGCCCGTACCCTGCCCGAGCTGCTGTCCCTGGAGTGCTGGGGCGGCGCCACCTACGACGTCGCCCTGCGCTTCCTCGCCGAGGACCCCTGGGAGCGGCTGGCCGCGCTGCGCGAGGCCGTGCCCAACATCTGCCTCCAGATGCTGCTGCGCGGCCGCAACACCGTCGGCTACACGCCCTACCCGACCGAGGTCACCGACGCCTTCGTGCAGGAGGCCGCCGCGACCGGCATCGACATCTTCCGCATCTTCGACGCCCTCAACGACGTCGGCCAGATGCGGCCCGCCATCGACGCGGTACGCGAGACCGGCACCGCGATCGCCGAGGTCGCCCTCTGCTACACCGGCGACCTGGGCGATCCCGCCGAACGCCTCTACACCCTCGACTACTACCTGCGGCTCGCCGAGCAGATCGTCGAGGCGGGCGCCCATGTCCTCGCGATCAAGGACATGGCGGGCCTGCTGCGTGCCCCGGCCGCCGCCAAGCTGGTCTCCGCGCTGCGCCGCGAGTTCGACCTGCCGGTGCACCTGCACACCCACGACACCGCGGGCGGTCAGCTCGCCACCTATCTCGCCGCGATCCAGGCCGGCGCGGACGCGGTGGACGGCGCGGTCGCCTCCATGGCCGGCACCACCTCGCAGCCCTCGCTGTCGGCCATCGTCGCCGCCACCGACCACTCCGAGCGGCCCACCGGCCTCGACCTCCAGGCGGTCGGCGACCTGGAGCCGTACTGGGAGGGCGTGCGCCGGATCTACGCGCCGTTCGAGGCGGGCCTCGCCTCCCCGACCGGCCGCGTCTACCACCACGAGATCCCCGGCGGCCAGTTGTCCAACCTGCGCACCCAGGCCGTCGCCCTCGGTCTCGGCGACCGCTTCGAGGACATCGAGGCCATGTACGCCGCCGCCGACCGGATCCTGGGCCGCCTGGTCAAGGTCACCCCGTCCTCCAAGGTGGTCGGCGACCTCGCCCTGCACCTGGTCGGCGCCGGGGTCTCCCCGGAGGACTTCGAGCAGACCCCCGACCGGTTCGACATCCCGGACTCGGTGATCGGCTTCCTGCGGGGCGAACTGGGCACCCCGCCCGGCGGCTGGCCCGAGCCGTTCCGCACCAAGGCACTGCGGGGCCGGTCGGCCGCCAAGCCGGTCCCCGAGCTGTCCGCGGAGGACCGCGAGGGGCTGGCCAAGGAGCGCCGCACCACCCTCAACCGGCTGCTGTTCCCGGCGCCCACCAGGGAGTTCGAGGCGCACCGGCAGTCGTACGGCGACACCAGCGTGCTGGACAGCAAGGCCTTCTTCTACGGGCTGCGCCCGGGCAAGGAGTACGCCGTCGACCTGGAGCCCGGCGTGCGGCTGCTGATCGAGTTGCAGGCGATCGGCGAGGCCGACGAGCGCGGTATGCGCACAGTGATGTCCACGCTCAACGGCCAGCTGCGTCCGATCCAGGTGCGGGACCGGGCGGCGGCCTCGGACGTGCCGGTGACGGAGAAGGCCGACCGCTCGAACCCGGGCCATGTCCCGGCCCCGTTCGCCGGAGTGGTGACCCTCGCCGTGGCCGAGGGCGACGAGGTGGCGGCCGGCGCCACCGTCGCCACCATCGAGGCGATGAAGATGGAGGCCACCATCACCGCCCCGAAGGCCGGCCGGGTGGCCCGGCTGGCCATCAACCGGATCCAGCAGGTGGAAGGCGGCGATCTGCTGGTCGAGATCGGGTGAGTCGGCGCCGGAGCGCCTGGGGCCGTGCGGCCTCAGGCGCGCGGCGAGGTGGGCCCGTCCCAGAGCGGGTACGACATGACCTGTGTGAAGCCCTGGGGGCGCGCGCCCGTGTAGGTCAGGCTCAGCTGTGCGTAGCGCTCGAAGGACGGGTGCTTCTTCCACCGCGTTCCGCCGCTGAGCCGGATCTCCACCGGGTAGGGGCGGAAGGTGCCGGCCGCGCAGTACGGCTTGCAGTCGTTCACCCAGTTCGTGCCGGTGCCCCTGGCGCCGCCGGGGCCCCAGGACGTCCAGTGCAGGTTCTTGAGCCGGCTGTTGCCGTCGCCGCAGGCCAGGATGAAGTCGGTCGGGCGGACGTTGCGGTGGGCGAAGCAGTCCACCAGCACCCGCTCCCCGCCGGGGGCCTGCGCGGTCGCGGTGCCGGCCGGTGTGGTGGCCGGGGAGGGGGTCGGGGGACTGGCCGAGGCCGTCGTCCCGGCCGCGAGCAGGGCGCCCGCCGCAAGCGTCACCGCCGTTGCCACCACTGATCCGCGCATGGCCGCTCCCACCGTTCGTGCCGTGTCCGAGCAGGTGCCATCGACGCTACGGCGGTGCGGCCGTTTGCACCAGTCGCGCAGGTCACGCCGCGTGTCCGGGGGATTCCGGAACGCATGGCGGCCGAGGAGGCGTGCGGGTCGGCGAACACCGCGCGCGTCCTCGGCCGCTCAGTGGGCTCAGCAGGCGCCTTCGTCCTGCCAGGGACCCCAGGTCGAGGCGCCGGGCGTCTCGTTCTGGGTCCACCACTTGGCCTTCCAGTTGTGGCCGCCGTACGACACCTCGGCTCCGCCCGTGTACGCGGTCGTCGCGCTCCACGCGGTCTTGCAGGAGGTCGGGGTGGGCGTCGGGGTGGGGGTGGGCGTGGGGGTCGGGGTCGGGGTGCCGCTCGGCGGGGTGGCGCCCGCGAACTTCACCGAGTACTTCGCGAAGTCCCAGTTGCTCTGGGCGACGCTCGAACACGTCCCGGAGGTGCGGCCCCCGTTGTCCGGCGGGCTGCACTGCCGGTCGCGGTTGAGCGACCAGAAGGTGAAGCGGTCCATGTTGTGGCTCGTCGCGTAGTCCAGCACCGTCTGGAAGTCGGCCTGGGTGAACATCTCACCGGTGTCGCTGCGGCCGTTCATGCCGGAGAAGCCCTCGTGGGCGTAGGCCGTGGCCGCGTCCCAGCCGAAGGTGGACTGGAGGATCGAGTTGAAGTTGGTCAGGGCGCTGGTCTGGCTGGCCGCCCCGTTGAAGCCGCCGTCGAACGGCATGATGGAGAAGTTGTTCGGGGTGAAGCCCTGCGACTTCGCCTCCAGCAGCATCTGCTTGCCGAACCAGCCGGTGCCGTCCGCCGTGCCGGCCGTGGTCACGGAGACGTACAGGCCCGGGTTGTTCTGCTGGAGGATCTTCGCGGCGCCGATCTCGTTCTTGACGGCCGCGGTGTTCTCGTACTCCGGCTCCTCCAGGTCGAAGTCGATGGCGTGCAGGCCGTACTTGGTGATGACCTGCTGGTAGGCGGCCGCGGTGGAGGCCGCGTCCGAGCAGGCCTGGCCGAGCTTGGTGCCGCCGTAGCCCCCGATGGAGACGGACACGTCGCCGCCCTTGGCGCGGATGGTGTCGATCATCGACTTCACCGCGGTGTCCGAGGAGACGGACGCCGTGCCGCCCCAAGTGGGGGAGCAGCCACCGCCGTTGGGGGCGAGGACGAACGCCAGCTGGAAGGCCTTCAGACCGGTGGCGTCCATGATGGCGGCCGGGTCCGGCGGGTCGTTGTCCAGCGGCATCAGATAGGGGGCCGCGGCGTACCAGCGGTTGCTCAGCGCGGTGTTCGCGGTCGCGCCCGAGGCGTTGGTCGCGACCAGCGCGGTGGTGCCCGCGGCGGCGAGCGTGACCGCGGCCGCCGCGCTCAGACATGCGTGAAGACGTCTCACTGCGTGCCTCCAGAGGGTGGGGGTGTGCCCGGGTGGGGAGGAGCCCCACCCTCCGGGAGCTGTTGCGGCCACGTCAATAAGTTGGACTAGACCAAATGTCTCTTTGGACTAGACCATACCGAACCTTTACTTTCCGTCGACCAGGCGCACACTGAAGCCCCGGTCCATCGGCAGGCTCGCCGTGGTGACCGTCGTGACCCGGTTCGCGGCGTCGAACGACCAAGCAGAGGAAGGGAGTTGGTGCCCGTTCACCAGTACGTGCGCGGGCGCGGCGGAGCCGTGCACGGTGAACCGGTACGTCCGCGCGGCCACCTTGCCCGCGTACGTGCCCTTGCTCGCGCCGACCGACACGGTCGTCCCGCCCGCGTCCCGCCGCACGGAGACCCGCTGGGTGGCGGCCGCGCCCTTGGCGAAGTCACGGGTCACGCCGTCGTCCTCGTACAGGGTGTAGTGGCTGGTGGCGTGCGTCGACGGGTACAGGTCCCAGTCCAGCTCGTGCCGGTCGCGGGTCTGCCAACTCGTCGTGCCCTTGGGCCACATGGGCACGATCGCGCCCTCGCGCACGAACAGCGGGAGGGTGTCCAGCGGGGCGTGATAGCCGTTCACCGTGGTCGGCCCCTGGTACGTGCGGCCGGTCCAGTAGTCGGTCCAGGTGCCCTTCGGCAGATGGATGCCGTCGCGGGTGTCGGTGTCCTGGTAGACCGGAGCCACCAGGAAGTCGGGGCCCGACAGGAACTCGTACGTGGCGTCGGCGCCCAGGCTGCCCGGGTCGTCCGGGTACTCCAGCCACAGCGGACGTACCGCGCCCACCCCGGTGTCGGCCGCCTGCCGCGACAGTGTGTACATGTACGGCAGCAGTCGCTCCTTCAGTTGCAGGTACTTGCGGTTGATCGAGGTGTACGGCTCCCCGTCCAGCCACGGCTGCTGGTCGGCGGGCTTCTTGGTGGTCAGGTCGGTGGCCCAGCCGTCCATGGTCATGATGGCCGGCAGGAACGCCTTCCACTGGAGGTCGCGGGCGTACATCTTGGCGTCGTGGCGGTAGATGCTGCCCACGTCGCCCGTGTTGTAGGCGATGCCGGACATGGTGGCCCCGGCGTAGGTCGGGATCTGCCAGCGGATGTAGTCCCAGGACAGCTGCTGGTCGCCGCTCCACAGCACCCCGCAGCGCTGGGCGCCCGCCCAGGAGACGGGCAGCCAGACGAAGCCGCGCGCGTCACTGTTGTCCTCGATGCCCTTCTTCGCCGCGTCGCAGGCGTCCAGGGCGAACCGGTAGCCGTTGCCGACCCAGGCCACGTCCAGTTTGGCGACCCGCTGGCCCGCCTTGACCTGGTCGGCGAGCTTGTCGATGCCGTCCTGCGTCCACAGGCCGAGCTGGGCGTGCCGGTCCTTCAGGCCCTGCGCGGTCTGCGGGAGGTTCTCGTAGCCGCAGCCGTAGCCGTCGTTGACCAGCATCCAGCCCAGCGGCATCTGGTGGTCGACGTACCCGTCGGCGGTCTTCAGCGCGTCCAGCGTGTGCCGCTCACCCCGGTTGGCGTTGTGCAGGTAGCAGTCGGAGTCGCCGGGTTCGAGGCCGTAGACCGGCGGCATGAACGGCCTGCCCACCAGCTTGGTGTACGCGCCGATGACCTGCTTGGCGTCGCCGAGGAAGTAGTAGGCGTCGAGCCGCCGTTCCTGCTGACCGGTGGTCACCGGTGAGCCGAAGCTGTACACGCCCGGCGCGAAGGTGTTGCGGAGGACGCCGTAGCCCGCACTGGAGAGGTAGAACGGCTGGGAGTTGTTGTAGCCGCCCTCGTCCCAGTCGAAGCTGTTGGCCACGTACATCGTCCGCCCGCGGTGCGAGAAGCTGCCGTTCTGCTCACCGCCGCCGAAGAACTGCTCGTCGGCACCCCGGTCGAGGCTCTGCCGCATTCCGCCGGTGGACCAGCGCAACGGCTTGTCCTCCTGCCAGATCCGGGTGCGGTTGTCCGCCTTGTACAGCCCGAACCTGAGCGGCTTCTTGTACACCCGCAGCACGGCGGCGGAGGAGCGGATGCCGTAGTAGGCGCCCGCGTCGAAGGACGAGGTGTGCCGGTCCACCGCCGGTTGCTCACGCACGATCCCGGTGCCGGCCGGATCGCTCAGCGAGCCCGACGGATCGGCCTGGAGCCGCAGTTGACCACCGGACAGGAAGTCGGCGCGCGCCATGAGCCGTCCGGCGCGGATCGTGTAACTGCCGTCGCGGCCGGAGAAGGAGGTGAGGTCGCCGGCGTCCGTGGTCGAGGGCAGGTAGGCCGTGCCGGTGAAGGAGTTGTCGTGCACGTCGTAGGGCACGACCACCACGTGGTACGTCCCCGACGCCCGCGGGATCACCGTGGCCTCGGGGTCGGCGGTGCCCGCGCTGGAGGCCACCTGGGTGTCGTGGTCGTCGTACACGTACAGGTCGAAGTCGTCGGTGGGGTGCTCCCACGTGATGGAGAGCGGGATGCCGCCCTCGGGGTTGTCGTCCCAGTAGCCGTCCGGCACCGAGACGGTCAGGTCGAAGCGGTCGCAGACCTTGTTGCCGGGGTCGGCGCCGGGTGCCGGGCAGTCCCCGGGTCCGCCGCCGGTGCCCTTGGCGTAGACCGGGCTCTGCCAGCTGACACTGCTGTGGGCGGGATCCAGTACGGCGCCGGTGGCGGCGGCCGCGGCGGGCGCCGGGACCGCCAGCGCGGTGCCCGCCAAGGCGGTCGCCAGCCCCAGCGGCACCCAGGCCGGCCACGGCACACGGTGTCGGAGTCTTCGCACGGCGGAACAGCTCCCCTCGCGTCATTGCGGACTGCTGAGCGTGCACGGAAGCGCTCGAAACCACGGGCAATCAAGCAACTTCACGCACGAAGCCTCGGAGGGGACACAGGTTCATGTCAATACCGCGGGCGCGGACGAAGGCGCTCCCGCGGCCACGGCGAAGGGCCGGGCCCCGCCTCCCGGCGCGGTCCGGCCCTCCTCGGTCCTGTCTCAGCCGGCCTGCTCGCGCAGCACGATCTGTGTCTGCGTGGTCTGCCCGACCAGCCGGTCCCGGTCGTCGCGCAGCTCGGTCTGCACCACGATGAGCGTGCCGCCGAGGTGCAGCGGGCGGGCCGTGGCGTGCACCTGGCCCGAGGTGACCGCCCGCAGGAAGTTGGTCTTGGACTCCACGGTGGAGGTGCCGGCGGCGCCCCCGGGCAGGTTGAGGTAGGCGCACACCGCGCCCACGCTGTCGGCCAGCGCCATCAGCGCCCCGCCGTGCAGTGCGCCACCGGCCGTGCACACCTCGGGCGACCAGGCGAGCGAGCCGACGGTGCGCTCCGCGGTGGCCTCACGCAATTCGATGCCGAGACCGGCCGCGAACGGCATGGCGGAGAGCAGTTCGGCCGGCGCGGGGAGGGACGTCATGACGTACCGCCTTTCATCGGGGCCAGATGATCGGGAAGTCTGCCAGTCGTCCGCATCCACCGTGTGTGGAAGGGGAGTTGGGGGAGCGGTTCTGACTCGGCCGGTGCGCCGGCCGGGCCGTCACCCCCGCCGTCACGGGCAGCGGCGCCCACGGCTCCCGCACCGCCCTGCCGCCGCGCCGCGAGTCGCCCGTCCGGCCCGTCACGTCCGGCCCGTCACGTCCGGCCCGTCACGTCCGGCCCGGCGCGATGCCGGCCCGTTCGCCCGGAAGGGGCATCTCCGCCCAGATGATCTTGCCTGTGCCGGTGTAGCGGGTGCCCCAGCCTTCGGTGAGCTGGGCCACCAGCATCAGTCCGCGGCCGCCTTCGTCGAGGATGCGGGCCCGGCGCAGGTGCGGGGCGGTGCTGCTGCCGTCGGCGACCTCGCAGATCAGCGTCCTGTCCATGATCAGCCGCAGCTGGACGGGCGGGGCGGCGTACCGAATGGCGTTGGTCACCAGTTCGCTGATGACCAGTTCGGCGACGAAGATCAGTTCGTCGAGCCCCCAGGCGCGGAGCCGGGCGGTCGCCAGCGCCCGGGTCTCGGCGACGGCGGCCGGATCGGCGGCGATGTCCCACTGGGCGACGGCCTGGTCGTCCAGGGCGCGGGTGCGGGCGAGGAGCAGTGCCACGTCGTCGGCGGGCCGCCGGTCGAAGAGCAGCTCCTTGAGGATGTGGTCGCAGGTGGTCTCCAGGGACGGCAACGTGGCGCCCAGCGCCGTGCGCAGGCCCCGCAGGCCGGTGTCGACGTCCCGGTCGTGCCCCTCGACCAGGCCGTTGGTGTAGAGCGCGAGCAGGCTGCCCTCGGGAAGCGGCACCTCGACGGACTCGAAGGGGTGCCCGCCCAGGCCCAGCGGTGGTCCGGTGGGCAGCTCGACGAACTCCGCCGTGCCGCCCGGGGTCAGCAGGGCGGGCCAGGGGTGCCC
This sequence comes from Streptomyces sp. SCPE 10, assembly GCF_051980735.1. Taxonomy (NCBI): domain Bacteria; kingdom Bacillati; phylum Actinomycetota; class Actinomycetes; order Kitasatosporales; family Streptomycetaceae; genus Streptomyces; species Streptomyces sp. SCPE 10. Next base: position 7,564,717 of record NZ_CP197069.1, read on the forward strand.
GGCACTGGCCAGCGACCAGACACGGGAGACCGGGTCGTAGACCGTGTAGAGGCAGGTCGCCCCGAGGTCCGCGGTCGGCGGCTCGCCCCCGGTCTCCAGCCCGGTGCTCAGGCGGATGACCAAGTCGTCCAGTTGCGCGAGGAGTTCGTCCGGGGGCAGATCGACGTCGGCGAGCGTGCGCACCGCCGTGCGCAGCCGGCCCATCGCAGCGGAGGCGTGCAGCCCGTGGCCGACGACGTCGCCCACAACGAGGGCGACGCGGGCGCCGGACAGCGGGATCACGTCGTACCAGTCGCCGCCGACGCCCGCCCGTGACACGGCGGGCAGATAGCGCCCGGCGACGGTCACGGCGGCCTGATCGGGGATGCCCTGGGGCAGCAGGCTGTGCTGGAGGGCCAGCGTGGTGGTGCGCTCACGGGTGTAGCGGCGGGCGTTGTCGATGGCGACGGCCGCGCGTGCCGCCAGCTCCTCCGCGACCCTCAGATCGCCCTCCCCGTACGGCGGCAGGGCCGGGTCGTTGCGGGTGAACAGGGCGGCACCGAGGTTCACCCCCCGGGCCCGCAACGGCACCGCGATCATCGAATGAGGGTGGTTGCGCCGTACCCACGTGGCCCGGCCGGGGTCCTGTGCCAGCCAGTGGGCGACCTCCGGATCGGTGACCCGGTAGGCGCAGCCACGGCCGGTGGCCAGGCACCGTGCGAGCGGCGAGATCTCCGGGTACCGGACCAGGTCGCCCACCGTGACGACGGTCGGTGTGGCGGAGCGGACCGCCGTGCGCCGCAGCTCCATGGGGCCGTCGAGGGGGAGCGGGGCGGGCTCGTCGCCCTGCAGTACGGCGTCGAGGAGTTCGACCGAGACGAAGTCCGCGGCGCCGGGCACCGACACCTCGGTCATCTCCTGCGCGGTGCGGATGACGTCCAGGCTGCTGCCGATCCGCCTGCTGGCCTCGTTGAGCAGGGCCAGCCGTTCGCGGGACACGGACTGCTCCGAGAAGTCGAGCGCGGAGAGGTAGACACCGCGCACGGCGCCGTCCGGGTCCTTGAGCGGGAACACATGGACGATCCAGGCGTGCGCGTACTGCTCCCCCGGCACGCGCGCATGGGTCTCGAACCGCTCCGGCACTCCGGTGGCCGCCACCCGCTCCACGGCGCGCCCCGACGGCTCGAACGCCGGGTCGGTCAGATGGTCGGCGATCAGGCGTCCCCGGAGATCCGATTCCGTCGCCTTCATCTGCTGCTCCATCGGAGCGTTGAGCCGCAGGAACCGGCCTTCGGTGTCGTGGATGGCCAGGGCGAACGGGGACTGGTAGAAGGCCCAGCGAAGGAGCTGGTCCTCGGTCCGGACCGCCTCCTCCTGCCGCCGCGGCGCGGTGGGTCCCGCGGCGGAGGCGGGCTCGGGCGCCGTCGCGGGCACCTGTGGCCGGCCGGCCTCCAGGAACCAGCCGGCGCCCCCTTCGGCGTTGGTCAGCGGCCGGATGCGGAGCCGGCACTCCACCGGGACGCCGTCGCGGTCGCGGAGCACCGCCGGACCGGTCCAGGGCCGCCGTGCGGCGAGACTCTCCCGGGCCGAGTCGGGCAGGGCGGACGCGAGCAGTTCCGTCGCGGGCCGGCCCACGGCCTCGGCGGCGGAGTGGCCCAGCAACCGCTGCGCCCCGGGGCTCCAGGCGGACAGCGCGCCGTCCGGGGCCGCCACGGCCACGGCGTCGTCGGCGGCGAAGGGGTCCCCGGGTTCGGCACGGTCACTGGTCGCCCGTCCAACCATGATCGATCATCTGCCCTTCGGAGCCTTCCCTGGCACCCTCACCGGTCTCAGGATCTCCCAGGCGATCCGTGTCGGCCAGGCTGCCGAGGCTCGATGCCACCACCTGTGTGGTGGCGGCGTGGCGGACCTCACCATCGGAATGGTTCAGCATTCAACAAAGTGGGGTTAGGGTCTCAAGTGCCTGACAAAAGGCGTGGTCCGTGACGTTGCCCGGCAGCGTCACGGGGTGAACAAGGAGAAGAAATCATGGGCAACAGGACTGTGCGCCCGCTCGCCGTCGCGATCGCCTCGGCCGCCGCGGTGGCCGGCCTCCTCGCCGCCGGAGGTCCCGCCTCGGCGGCGACGCAAGCCGCCGGCGCGCCTCGGTTCGCGGCCGTCTCCGCCGCCCGGGCGGCCGACGACCACACCGACATCCGCCGCCAGTGGGTCCTGGACCAGCTCCGCTGGGCCGACGAGCACGGTCACCTCCACCCCGCCCCCGTGCCCCAGGGCCCTTCGGGCCGCTGAGGGACCCGCCGCACCCGTGCGGCGGGAGTCGCGGACAGCGGGGGCGGCGTCCCGGCCGCTCCAAGGGACAGCAGCGGCCGTCACACCGGCCGCCGCCCCCGCGCCCACCTCCGTGAACCCGCCGCCGAACGTGGACACAGTCATGATCACTTGCGTGGACCACATGCTCGGCATGGAACTCCTGTCGCCCCTGGGCGGACGGGTCCCGGTGCCGACCCACCTGCTCTACCGGGCGCAGGACCCGCTCCTGGTGGAACTCCTCTTCCATGACCCCGTGTACGGCCCGATCCCCTGGGTCGTCTCCCGCGAACTGCTCGCCCGGGGGATGCCGGCGCCCAGCGGAGAGGGCGACATACGGGTGTGGCCGACCGGAACCGGCCCGCGCGCCCTCCTGCACATCCTGCCGGCCCCGCCGGACGGTTCCGCCCACCTCGTCGCCCCGCTGCCGGCTCTGGCGCACTGGCTCTGGCGCACCTACAAACTGGTGCCGGCCCCGCGCAAGGCCGACGCGCTGGACCTCGACGGCCGCCTCGACCGGTTCCTGGAGGGCCTGACCTGAGGGAACCCGTGCTGAAGGCACGGGCGCGAAAGGGTCGTCGCCAGGCCGCGGACCGTGCGGGCTCGCGCCCGTCGGCCCGACCGAAGGGCGGACATCCGGCCGGGCAACTCACCGCCCCGGCGGGCGCGGTGACGAGCGACGAGTCTATTACTGGCGCGTACGTGTCAAAAGTTCACCAGGGTGGTGGAATATCGCCCGCTCCTGTGATCAGGTCTCCTGCGTCGGCAGAACCGCATGCCTGTTCAGGGAGGCCTGGTGTCCCAAACACCCCGCAGAAGACGGTGGTTCACCGTCTGCGCGATCACCGCGTCGGCCGCGCTGGTGGCGATACCCTCGTCCGCCGCCGGCCGCTCGGCGAGTCCCTTCGGCGTCCGCGCCCTCGACCAACTCGCCAAGGAGCGGACGCAGTCGGTGGGCGCCATGTCGCCGCACCTGTCCGGGGACGACGACGGCGGCAACGAGGCGGACGAGATCGCCGAGGGCGCGGACCAGTACGCCGAGGCCCGTACTTCGCCCGGCATCGTCGCACCGGGCGCGTACGGTGCCGCCTGGGGTGACCTCGCCAAGCTGAAGAGCACCGGCGGCAACTGGCGCAACATCACCGACCTGCCGTACAACTCGGACGACCCGCGCTACCGCGACTACGACTCCAACTCCAGCGGCGGCTCCGGCAACGTCACCGGGCGCATGGCCGCCGTCGCCGCCGACGACGACGGCTATGTCTACGCCGGCAGCGCGGGCGGCGGCGTGTGGCGCTCGCACACCGGGGGCGGCAACTGGCAGCCCATCAGCGACGACCTGCCCTCCCAGTCCACCGGCGCCCTCGCCGTCGACGACGGCGGCCGGCTCTGGCTGGGCACCGGCGAGGCCACCACCAACTCCGACGCCTACCTCGGCAGCGGTGTCTACGTGCTCGCCCACCCGCACCACCAGAGCTTCTCCCGGCGTACCCGCGTCGGCGGCGACGAGCTGGAGAGCACCACCATCCACGAGCTGCGCTTCGGCGGCGGCAAGGTGTGGGCGGCCACCAGCGAGGGCGTGTGGAGCCACTCCACCAGGAACCTCGACGGCCCCTGGAAGCTGGAGTTCGCGCCCAACCCGGACTACCTGCCGAACGGTCCGAAGGCCGGCGACCCGTCGGCGGCGTACAAGAACATCGCCAACGACATCGCCATCGACCCCAAGGACCCGGGCAAGGTGGTCCTCGCGGTCGGCTGGCGCAGCGGCGACGACTACAACGGCTTCTACACCAAGGTCGACGGCGTCTGGACGCGGATCACCAGCGGCCTCGGCGACCTCCCGGCCGATCCGGACGACGTCGGCAATGTGACCTTCGCCCGGTCCGCCGACGGCTCCCGCTACTACGCCATCGACCAGTCCCCGGAGCAGCTCAACACCAACCCGGACAGCGGCCTGGAGGGCATCTTCGTCTCCAAGTCCGGCTCGCCGACCGGACCCTGGACGAAGATCGCCGACTACAAGGGGCTGGCCGCCGACAACTCGGCGCTCGACTCCGAGGGCTACATGCCGGGCGTACAGGCCTGGTACAACCAGTTCCTCGCCGTCGACCCCGGCGACCCGCAGCACGTGTACGCCGGTCTCGAAGAGGTCTACGAGACCAAGGACGGCGGCGGCAACTGGTCCACGGTGGGCCCCTACTGGAACTTCACCTTCCCCTGCTGGAGCATCGACCCGGCCAAGCAGACCGGCGACTGCAACCAGACCACCCACTCCGACCAGCACGGCGTCGCCATCGGCAGCTACCACGGCAAGTCGTTCGTGTACGTCGGCAACGACGGCGGCATCTACAAGCGCCCGCTCAACGGCTCCCAGGACGCCTCCGGCCACGCCACCGACTGGACGTCCCTGAACGACGGCACCATCGACACCCTGGAGTACTACTCCGTCGGCATCGGCAAGGACCTCGACAACGGGGGCGTCTCCGTCACCGGCGGTCTCCAGGACAACGGGCAGTCCATCCTGCGCGGCAACGACAAGGTGATGGGCTCCAACTTCGGTGGCGACGGCGGCGACACCCTCACCGACCCCGCCAACGGCTGCAACATCGCCCAGGAGTACGTCTACCTCGCCGTCCAGGTCACCCAGAACTGCGCCGTGAACGACGGCAGCTGGGAGACCGACCCGAGCAAGGTGACGTCGTACTCCGTCGCCCCGCCCGACAACGCCACCGGCGAGGCCCGCTTCATCGCCCCGCTCTCCGCCGACCTGTCGGACAGCGGCACCTGGGTCGCGGGCGGTCGGCACATCTGGGTGCAGCACCACGGGTACGCCATCCGCAGCGGCTCCGAGTGGACCAGCGCCCACGACCTCGGCAAGGGCCGCACCGCCACCGCCGTCGCCGCCTCCGGCGGCAAGGTCTACGCCGCCTGGTGCGGACCGTGCGACAGCGTGGGCTTCGCCCGCGGCATCGCCGTCGGCAACGCGGACGGCACCGGCTGGCACGACATCAACCTGCCCGTGGACGGCACGGTGCCCAACCGCTACCTCAGCGGCTTCGCCATCGACCCGCACGACGCCGACCACGTCTACCTCACGGTCAACGGCTTCTCCCGGCACTGGACCGAGGGCCCCGGCGCCGGTGACGGCCACGTCTTCGAATCCACCGACGGCGGCACCACCTGGAAGGACATCTCCGGCAACCTGCCCGACGTGCCCGCCAACTCCGCGCTGGTGACGGCGGACGGCGGCCTCGCCGTCGCCACCGACCTCGGCGTCGTCCACCGGGCGCCCGGCAGCACCACCTGGAAGCGCGTCGGCAACCTGCCCGCCGTCGCCGTCCTCCAGCTCAAGACCAGCCCCGACGGCGGCACGCTCTACGCCGCCACCCACGGCCGGGGCATCTACACCATCGAGGTGCGCAAGCTGCACTGACCGGTCGTAGGAACGGGGGAGGGGAGGGGCGGCCGTGCGGCCGCCCCTCTTCCGTGTCACGCGGGCGGCCCCGGGATGCTCCGCAGCGACACCGCCGAGGCCGGGGCCACCGTGACCCGGGCCCCGCCGGCCTCGGCCCACCAGTCGGCCCCGTCCTCGACATAGCGCAGCAGCACGCCCTCGCGGATCGCCCAGGGGCTGACCACGGCCCGGCGCAGCCCCATCAGCTTCAGCGCCGTGTGCCCGACGACGGCACCGGCCAGGCTCTGCGCGGCACGCGGCGCGGAGACGCCCGGCAGCTGGGCGCGTTCGGCGGCGGGCAGGGCGGACAGGGTGCGCACGGCCTCCCGCAGGTCCCGGCGCAGCAGCCGGCGCGGCTCGAACGGGCCGAACCGCCCGGGCGCGGCCCCGCACAGCCGGGCCAGCTGCTGGAACGTACGGGAGCTGACGGCCGCCGTGCGCGGACTCTCCCACCGTATCCGCGCCGCCACGTCCCGCAGCTCATGCCGGATCCGGCGGCGCAGCTCCTTCAACTCGGCCGCCCCGGGCGGGTCCTGGACGGCGAGGTACTCACGGGTCAGCCGGGTCGCGCCCAGCGGCAGCGACGCGGCGAAGTCCGGCAGCCGGCCCCGCCCGAAGGCCACGTCCAGCGAACCGCCGCCGATGTCGAGCAGCGCGAGCGGGCCCGCCTTCCAGCCGAGCCAGCGGCGGGCCGCCAGGAACGTCAGCTCGGCCTCCGTCTCGCCCGGCAGCGTGCACATCCGGATCCCGGTCCCGTACGCCACCCGCTCCAGGACCTCGTGGTGGTTCGGCGCCTCCCGCACCACCGCGGTCGCGAACGCCAGGGGGCCCGAGGCCCGCCACCGCAGTGCCGTGTCACCCGCCTCGGCCACCGCCTCGACCAGCCGCTCCACCGCCTCCTCGGCGATGGTGCCGTCCGCACTCACCTGTTCGGACAGACGCAGCTTCCACTTGACGGTGTGCACCGGCAGCGGAACACCCCCCTCCACATCCGCGATCACCAGTCGCACCGTGTTCGACCCCGCATCCACCAAGCTCAGCCGCATGGCCGGGTGCGTACCCAATCCACCGGCCGGAACGCCCGCACACGAGGGGCGGACTCGGGCACGGCCCGCCCGCACGGATGGCTACCGGGGGCACATACGACACATACCGGCGCGCGCCGCCGAACCGCCCGCCCCTGTCCGGATCCGGGCCCCGCCCGGCACCCCAGGGGCGCCGCTGTACTTGGATGGTCGACCACCACCGTCGGCACGGGGAGCGGCACATGACCGGTACGGCAGCGATCAGGGCACTGGTGATCGGCGGCGGCATCGCGGGCACCGCCGCAGCGCTGGGCCTGCACAAGGCGGGCTGCCACGTCCGCGTGTACGAGGCGCACCCCGGCTCGGCCGAGGACATCGGCGCGTTCCTCACCCTGGCCAGCACCGGCATGCGCGCACTGGCCCAGCTCGACGCCACGAGCGCCGTGACCGCCGTCGGTTTTCCGCTGACTTCGCTGCGCCTGATCGACGCGGAGGGCGCCGAACTGGCCCATGTACCGCTCGGCGAGGTCGCCGAACCCGATCTGCGCTACCGCTGTCTGCGGCGCGGCGAGCTGAACGCCGCCCTCCAGGGCGAGGCGGCCCGGCGCGGCATCCAACTCACCCACGGCGCCCGGCTGACGTCCGTGACGGACGGCCCGTACGGCGTCACCGCACGCTTCGCCGACGGCACCACCGCGACCGGCGACCTGCTGATCGGCGCCGACGGCCTGCATTCGGCCGTCCGCCGCGTCCTCACCCCCGGCGTCCGCCCCGGCTATGCCGGCCAGCGCGTCTACTACGGCTACACGCCCGGCGCCCCCAACACCACGGGCAGCGGCGTGATCACCATGGTGCGCGGCAGCGCGAGCGCCTTCGGATACGCCGTCTCGCCGGCGGGGGAGGCGTACTGGTTCGCCCGCGTCGGCGAGGACCCGCTGCCCGGCCGCACCCCGGCCGCCCGGACCGCCGTACCGCGCGAGCACCTGCTGTCCGTGCTGGGCGAGGACGCCACGCCCGCCGCCGCGCTCGTCGCCGCCGCCCCGGGCCCCCTCATGGTCACCAACGCCACCGAGATGCCGCTCGGCGCCACCTGGCACACCGGCCGCGTCCTGCTGATCGGCGACGCGGCCCACGCGGCCTCCCCGGCCACCGGGCAGGGCGCCTCGACGGGGCTGGAGGACGCGGTCGTCCTCGCCAAGGCGCTGCGCGATCTGCCTGACCTGCCGCGGGCGTTCGCCGCGTACGAGCGGCTGCGGCGCCCGCGCGTCGAACACAACATCACCGTGAGCGGCGGCATCTCGCGCGGCACCCACGCCCCGGCCCGCCCCGCCGACCCGAACCACCGGCCCGACCACCAGGACGAGGAACTGGCCCGCCAACTCGCCTGGGACACACCGCTGACCGAGCGGAACTGATCGCCGGCCACGCGAAAGTGCAAGAGGCGGCGCACGGGAGTCCATTGCCGGGAAACCGCCGGGGGGTGATCGTTCCGTGGGACCGGTCCTCCTCAACCACCTCACCAGGAGTCCCCGTGCGACTGCTGAGCAGAACGGGCGGCGCCGTGGCCGCGGCCGCCGCCCTCGTCCTGGGCGGCGCCACCGCCACCCCGGCGCCCGCCGCCCCCGCCGCCTACCGCGTGACCGTCGGCAGCCCGGTGCCGTTCGCCAACCCCACGGACACCCCCGCGAGCCCCTTCCTCGACAAGGACGGCACCTTCCACTACCAGCAGGCCGCCGCGCTCTACGGGGCCGCCGACCCGCGCAGCTGGGACTTCTACACCGGCACCGACTTCGACACCGCCACCTTCGACCACTCGCTGAGCGACGCGGTGAACCCGGCCAACCCGAACGACCGCAACGACGACACCACCTGGCGGTGCAACAACAGCCCCACCGGCCGCGAGGCCGACTACGCCCCGGCCGGCTCGGGCTACGCCCAGAAGAACTACTGCGACCTCGTCGGGGTGTGGGTCGACCCGGACACCGGCGACTGGTACGGCCTGGTGCACAACGAGTTCACCCCGCAGCCCTTCGGGGACGGACTGCACTTCGACGCCATCGACTACGCCGTCTCCACCGACCAGGGTCACACCTGGACCATCGAGGACCACGCCATCACGTCCCCGTACAGCACCGTGCGCGGGGACACGGCCGCCTTCCCCCACGAGACGTACGACTACGGCGACGGCGACCAGCGGCTCTTCGTGGACACCGCCTCCGGCTACTTCTACGTCTATTACGGCTCGCGGATCGTCGACAAGAAGGGCGGCTGGAAGGCCTTCCACGAGCACGTGGCCCGCGCCCCGATCTCCGCGAAGATGGCCCCCGGCTCCTGGCGCAAGTGGTACGACGGCGCCTGGTCCCAGCCCGGCGCCGGCGGCAAGGAGAGCAACATCGTCCCGGTCGACACCGGCCACCCCACCGGCTACACCCCCGCCGCCGCCGAGTACGACCCCGCCACCACCGGCACCACCAGCGAGCAGATCGCGGCCGGCAAGACGCCCCCGACCTCACCGCTGTTCGTCATGAACATCGCCTACGACGCCTACCTCGGGCTGTACATCGGCGAACCGCAGGCCGTCGACCAGAGCGGCACGTCACCGCAGTACCTCTACGCCACCGACGACCTCGCCACCCAGAAGTGGCACCTGCTCGGTGACACGGGCGGCTACACGAACGCCTCCTGGTACCGCTGGTTCCTCGACGGCGTGAACCGCACCGGTTCCTCGATCGTCGGCAGGACCGTCCGCTCGTACTGCGCCTACGGCTGCTCGCACGACGCGGACGGCGAGTACGTCGACCTCACCCTCGACTCCACCGCGCCCGCCACGCCGCCGGTGGACGCCGGCCGCCGCTACCGCATCGCCTCCGGCGCCGGCCGGATCCTGGTGCAGCGCCCCGGCGGTTCCGCCACCACCGCCGCCCCGCCCACCCCGACCGCCCGCGCGTCCTGGACCTTCGAGCCGACCGGTGACGGCGCCTACACGGTGGCCAACGCGGCGACCGGCGGGCTGCTCGGCGTCGACTCCCGCACCACCGCCTCCCGCGCCTGGGGCACCAAGCCGGTGGTCACCGCCCGGCACGGGGGCGAACCGGCCGTCGGACAGCAGTGGTTCCTCCTCCCGGACACCTCCCCGGCCGGCACCTACCGCCTCGTCAACCGCTACAGCGGCCTGGTCCTCGGCCTGTCCGCCGACTCCGGCCGGCTCGCCGAGACCACCCCGGCGCGCACCTGGACCGACACCAGCGGCAGCGCCGTCGGCCGGGGCCGCACCGCCGCCGAGCAGACCCTCACGCTCGCCCCGGTCGAGAAGTAGGAGACAGTCGAGAAGTAGGGGACAACGGGGCAGCGGCGCGCCGAGTCTGCATAAGTTGTCGCCATGCCGATCCGCGGGCGACTTCGCGACCGGCGCCGAACCGGCCGCCGAGAAGGCCATCCTGGACGTGCTGCGCACCGCCCGCCCGGCCACCTCGCCGACAGCGTGCACCTCGCGGCCGGCGTCGCCCTGTGCCGGGCGGCCGGCTGCACGGTGACCGGTCTGTACGGCGAGCCCCTGCACACCGGCGCGGGCGGGCCGGTGGCGGCGGCCGACCCGCGGAGGCATGCCGCGCCGCTCGAACTGGTGCGGCGGGCAGCGGGACTGACACCTCGTCGAATTATTTGGCTCCCGAAGACTTGTCGGCGGCTTGACTCACCACTTAAATCAAAACTTGAACTAAGGAGAGGGGTCGAGCCGTCGACCCCGCAGCCGCTTGGAGCCGCCCCATGAGAACACGCCCCACCCGCTGGAGAGCCCTGGGGGTCGCGATGGCCGCCATGGCCGCGCTCGTCGCCCTACCCCTCACCCACACCCCGGCCGCCGCCGCCGAGACCCCGTTGTCCCAGGGGAAGACGGCCACCGCCTCCTCCACCGAGAACGCCGGCACCCCCGCCTCCGCCGCCGTGGACGGCGACACCGGCACCCGCTGGTCCTCGGCCGCCACCGACGACCAGTGGCTCCAGGTGGACCTCGGCGCCACCACGTCCGTCACCCGGGTGGTCCTGAACTGGGAGGCCGCCTACGGCAAGGACTACAAGATCCAGATATCGCAGGACGCCGGAACCTGGACCGATCTGAAGTCCGTCACCGGTTCCGACGGCGGCACCGACACCCTCGACGTGTCCGGACAGGGCCGCTACGTACGCCTCCAGGGCGTGCACCGGGCGACCCAATGGGGCTACTCCCTCTGGGAGTTCCAGGTGTTCGGCTCGGCGTCCGGCACCCAGGCCGGCTGCGGCAGCGGCAACGACGCCCAGGGCAGGCCCGCTTCGGCCTCCTCCACCGAGAACGCCGGCACCCCCGCCTCCGCCGCCTTCGACGGCGACACCGGCACCCGCTGGTCCAGCCAGGCCAGTGACCCGCAGTGGGTGCAGGTCGACCTCGGCTCGGTGAAGAGCATCTGCCAGGTCGCGCTCAACTGGGAGGCCGCGTACGGCAAGGACTTCCAGATCCAGGCGTCGACCGACGGGCAGAGCTGGAGCACCCTGAAGAGCGTCACCGGCGCCACCGGCGGCACCGCGTCGTACGACGTCAGCGGCTCCGGCCGCTACCTGCGGATCTACGGCACCGCGCGCGGCACCGCCTACGGCTACTCCCTGTGGGAGGTCGCCGTGCACACCACGAGCACCGGCACCCCGCCGGTCGTGGGCGGCGGCGACCTCGGCCCGAACGTCATCGTCGTGGACCCCTCCACCCCCAACCTCCAGCAGAAGTTCGACCAGGTCTTCGCGCAGCAGGAGTCGAACCAGTTCGGCACCGGCCGCTACCAGTTCCTGCTCAAGCCCGGCACCTACAACGGCATCAACGCCCAGATCGGCTTCTACACGTCGATCTCCGGACTCGGCCTGAACCCCGACGACACCCAGATCAACGGTGACGTCACCGTCGACGCCGGCTGGTTCAACGGCAACGCCACCCAGAACTTCTGGCGTTCGGCGGAGAACCTCGCCATCACACCGTCCCACGGCGACGACCGCTGGGCCGTCGCCCAGGCCGCGCCGTTCCGCCGCATCCACGTCAAGGGCGGGCTCAACCTCGCCCCCAACGGCTACGGCTGGGCATCCGGCGGCTACATCGCCGACTCGAAGATCGACGGCACCGTCGGCCCCTACTCCCAGCAGCAGTGGTACACCCGCGACAGCTCGATCGGCGGCTGGACCAACGGCGTGTGGAACATGACCTTCTCCGGCGTCCAGGGCGCCCCCGCCACCAACTTCGACACCGGCCCCTACACCACCCTGGACAACACGCCCGTCTCCCGCGAGAAGCCCTTCCTCTACCTGGACGGCTCCGCCTACAAGGTGTTCGTGCCGGGCAAGCGCACCAACGCCCGCGGCGTGTCCTGGCCGGCGAACGCGGGCACCTCCATCCCGCTCGACCAGTTCTACGTCGTCAAGCCCGGCGCGACCGCGGCCACCATCAACGCGGCCCTCGCTCAGGGCCTCAACCTCCTGTTCACGCCCGGCGTCTACCACCTCGACCAGACCATCGAGGTCGACCGGGCCAACACCGTCGTCCTCGGTCTGGGCCTCGCCACCCTGGTCCCGGACAACGGCATCGACGCCATGCACGTGGCCGACGTCGACGGGGTCAGGCTGGCCGGCTTCCTCATCGACGCGGGACCGGTCAACTCCGACACCCTGCTGCGCATCGGTCCGCCCGGCGCCGGCGCCGACCACTCCGCCAACCCCACCACCATGCAGGACGTGTTCGTCCGCATCGGCGGCGCCGGACCCGGCCTGGCCACCAACTCCGTGGTCGTCAACAGCAACAACGTGATCATCGACCACACCTGGCTGTGGCGGGCCGACCACGGCAGCGGCGTCGGCTGGGACACCAACCGCGCCGACTACGGACTGCGCGTGAACGGCAACGACGTCCTCGCCACCGGCCTGTTCGTCGAACACTTCAACAAGTACGACGTCTACTGGAACGGCGAGCGCGGACGCACGATCTTCTTCCAGAACGAGAAGGCCTACGACGCCCCGAACGCCGCCGCCATCACCCACGACGGCATCGTCGGCTACGCGGCCTACAAGGTCGCCGACTCCGTCACCAGCCATGAGGCCTGGGGCCTGGGCAGCTACTGCAACTACACGTCCGATCCGTCGATCGTGCAGGCCCACGGCTTCCAGGTGCCCACCACCTCCGGCATCAAGATGCACGACCTGCTCGTGATCTCCCTCGGCGGCATGGGCCAGTACGCCCACGTCGTCAACAACACCGGCGCACCCACCTCGGGAACCAGCACCGTCCCGTCCAAGGTGACCTCCTTCCCGTGACCTCCCCCCGCCGCCCGGGCCGGAACTCCTCCGTCCCGGGCGGCGGTTCGCCGCAACGGGCCCTGGGCCGCCCTCACCCCTCGGCGCGGCGCAGGTCCTCCCACGCCCGGTCGCGCAGCCCCGCGTCCCGCAGCACGTCCAGCCCGGTCAGGGCCAGCGCCTCCACGACGGCCAGGAGCACCCGGCGGGCCCGCTCGGAGGCCGCCGCCTCGGCGAACTCCGGGGTGTGGTCGGAGCCGTCCGAGTCCATGATCGCGACGAAGGGATGGATGGCGGGCACCCGCCCGCTGACGTTCCCGATGTCGGACGAGCCCAGATAGACCCCCGGAACCGGCGGGGTCAGGGTGATCCCCGCGTGCTCCAGATGCCCGGCGAACCGCTCGGAGAGCGCCCCGCTGTCCCGGAAGTGCTCGTAGCGCACGCTCGCCCGGTCCACCGTCACGGTGGTACCGGTCGCCGCCGCCACCCCCTCGGCCGCGGTGCGCAGCAGTGCCGCGAGGTCGTCGAGGGCGCCGGTGGTGAGCGCGCGCAGCCCGAAACGGCCCTCGGCGTACTCGGGCACGATGTTCGTGGCCGTACCGCCGTGGGTGACGATGCCCTGCGCGTGCGAACCCTCCGGCAGGCGCCGGCCGAGCGCCGACATCACGTTGAACAGCTCGATCAGCGCCGCGAGCGCGTCGATCCCCTCGGTGGGGTTGCCCGTCGGATGCGCGGCCCGGCCCCGGAAGGCGACCCGGTACTGCTCCTGCGCGGTCAGCGGCGCACGCACCCAGTCGTACACCCCCGGATGGAACATCAGGGCCGCGTCCACGTCCTCGAAGAGCCCGGCCGCCACCTCGATCGCCTTGCCGCCGCGGCCCTCCTCGCCCGGCGTGCCCACGGCCAGCACCGTCCCCTCCCCGCCCGCCGACACCGCGTCCGCGACCAGCGCGGCCCCGAGCCCCGCGGCGGCGATCAGATTGTGCCCGCAGGCGTGGCCGAGGCCGGGCAGGGCGTCGTACTCCAGGAGGAACGCCACCACCGGCCGCCCCCGTCCGGAGCGGGCCGTGAACGCGGTCGGCAGATCGGCGACCTCCCGCCGCACCTCGAACCCCGCGCGCTCCAGCTCGTCCGCGAGCAGCGCCGCCGACCGGTGCTCGGCGAACGCGGTCTCCGGATCGGCGTGCAGCGCCCGGGCGACGGCCCACAAGGCGTCCGCCCGCCGCGCCACCTCCTCCCGGACGAGCCGCGCCTCCTCCTCCGGGGCGGCACGCCCCACCTGCGGACCGGCAACGTATCGACCCGACACAGGGTTCCTCCAACGGGCTCGTGGACTCCTCCGCGCCGCCCGGGTTCCACCCGTACGGGTCCCGACACCACCCGGGGCGTTTGGAGCGCGCGGCCGGTGCAACACGGTGGTTGCGGCACCGACGGCTCAGGAGGACTGCATGGACCACTCACGCGCACCCGTACTGGAAGCCCTTGAGGAGTTCCGGCGCCGGGGAGACGTCGTGTTCGGGCCACCGGGGCACAAACAGGGACGCGGCGCCGACCCCCGGGTCACCGACGTCCTCGGCCTCGACGTCTTCCGCTCCGACGTGCTCAGCCTCAACGGTCTCGACGACCGGCGCCAGTCCCGGGGGGTGCTGGAGCAGGCCCAGGAGCTGATGGCGGACGCCGTCGGCGCCGAACACGCCTTCTTCTCCACCTGCGGCAGCTCCCTGTCGGTGAAGACCGCCATGCTGTCGGTCGCGGGCCCGGGGGAGAAGCTGCTGCTGTCCCGCAACGCGCACAAGGCGGTCATCGCGGCGGTGATCATCAACGGGGTGGAGCCGGTCTGGGTCCATCCCAAGTTCGACACCGAACGCCATCTGGCCCATCCGCCCGAGCCGGAGGACGTACGACGGCGGTTGCGCGAGCACCCCGACGCCAAGGGCATGCTGCTGATCACGCCGACCGACTGGGGCACCTGCGCCGACATCCGCGGCGTGGCCGACGTCTGCCACGCGGCGGACGTGCCGCTCATCGTGGACGAGGCATGGGGCGCCCATCTGCCCTTCCACCCGGGGCTGCCGTCCTGGGGCATGGACGCGGACGCCGACCTGGTGGTCACCAGCGTGCACAAGATGGGCGGCGCCATCGAACAGAGCTCCGTCTTCCACCTCCAGCACGACCGGGTGGCCCCCGAGGTGCTCAAACAGCGCGAGGACCTGCTCGGCACCACCAGCGCCTCCTCCCTGATCTACGGCGCGCTGGACGGCTGGCGCCGTCAGATGGCCGAACGGGGCCATGAGCTGATGGACGCGGCGCTGCACCGAGCCGAACGGGTACGGGCCGTGCTGCGCGAGCTGCCGGGACTGCGGGTGATGGGCCACGAGATCATCGAGGAGGGGCTGGCCGCCGAGTTCGACCCACTGAAGATCGTCGTGGACGTGCGCGACCTCGGCATCAGCGGCATGCAGGCCACCGAATGGCTGCGCGTGCACCGCCACGTCGACATGGGCGGCTCCGACACGTGCCGGATCACCGCCTCCATCACCCACGCGGACGACGACGACACCGAGAAGATCCTGGTGGACGCGGTGCGCTCCGTGGTGGAGCGCGCCGACTCCATCGAACGGCGGCCCCCGGTACACCTGCCCGAGCCCCATGTGCTCGAACTGGAACAGGCGATGCTGCCCCGCGCGGCCTTCTTCGCCCCCGTCGAACACGTGCCCGCCGAACACGCCGCCGGGCGGATCGCCGCCGAGACGATCAGCCCCTATCCGCCGGGCGTGCCGGTCGTGGCCCCCGGCGAGGTCATCACGGACGCGGTGGTGGACTACCTGCGCAGCGGAGTCGCCCACGGCTTCCTGATCTCGGACGCGGCGGACCCCTCGCTGAACTCCCTGCGGGTCGTGGCCCGCACCTGACCGGCCGCACCGGACCCTGCGGCGGGGCGGCCCGCGGCCGTGCCTGACCGGCCGTCCCGAACTGCGCCGACGCGGGGCAGCCCCTAGGGTGTCGTATGCGGGCGGCCAGGCGCCGGCCGCCTCCTCGGGTCAAGAAACCGGCCCCTGACGAACACGCCCTCGGCAGGGGGGACTTGGCCCTGCCCGAACGGTCTCCGGGACCGGACCAGCGCGTCCGGCGGGCCAGCTGTCCCGGCAACTCGATTGGGAGACGGCCCGACTTCACCCCGGCCGGAAATCCCCGGATTCCCGGTTTCGGACGCCCCGGCCCGGGGACCTCGGTACGGAACTCGGACGACCTCCTCGATCCGGCTGTCCCCTGAACGTCACCCGGACCCGGCGCACCGGGCCGGCCGTGTGCCTGGGCGTGGCCCCACGCGCCGCCGACCGCCTCGCCGCGCCGGGTCCGCCCCCGTGACCAGCGAAGGAAAAGGTAGTGATGAGCGAGAAGAACCCCCTGAAGCGAGCGGCGGACGCCCTCAAGGGCGGAGGCGAGGGGCCGGAAGAGGGCATCCCCGGCAAGCCGGGCGTCGAGTCGCCGCCGGTCGCCGAGCCGACCGAGGCCCGCGAGCCGCTGCCGCCCAAGCCCGACCAGACCGGCCCGGACACCGTCTCGCCCACCGGCCAGCCCACCGGCGCCGACCAGGCCCGGATGGCCCAGAGCGGCAGCTACCTCACCACGGCCCAGGGCACCCGGCTCCATGACACGGACCACTCCCTGAAGGCCGGCCCCCGGGGCCCGGTCCTCCTCCAGGACCACCATCTGCGCGAGAAGGTGATGCACTTCGACCACGAGCGCATCCCCGAGCGCGTGGTGCACGCCCGTGGCGCCGGCGCCCACGGTGTCTTCCGCAGCTACGGCACCGCGGCCAACGTCACCAAGGCCGCCTTCCTCGCCGAGGACGTCGAGACCCCCGTGTTCGTGCGCTTCTCCACGGTCCTCGGTTCCCGCGGCTCCGCCGACACCGTCCGCGACACCCGCGGCTTCGCCACGAAGTTCTACACCAGCGAGGGCGTCTTCGACCTGGTCGGCAACAACATGCCGGTCTTCTTCATCCAGGACGCGATCAAGTTCCCGGACGTCATCCACGCCGGCAAGCCGCACCCCGACCGCGAGATCCCGCAGGCGCAGAGCGCCCACGACACCTTCTGGGACTTCGTCACCCTGCACACCGAGGCCACCCACCACACCATGTGGAACATGTCGGACCGGGGCATCCCGCGCTCCTTCCGCACCATGGAGGGCTTCGGCGTCCACACCTTCCGCCTGGTCAACGCGGCCGGCGAGACCACCCTGGTGAAGTTCCACTGGAAGCCGAAGCTCGGCGTGCACTCCCTGGTGTGGGAGGAGGCGCAGATCATCGGCGGTGTCGACCCCGACTTCCACCGCCGGGACCTCGCCGACGCGATCGAGGCGGGCGCCTACCCCGAGTGGGAGTTCGGCATCCAGACCTTCCCCGACACCCCCGACCAGACCTTCGAGGGCATCGACCTGCTCGACCCGACGAACATCGTCCCCGAGGAACTGGCCCCGGTGCAGCCGATCGGACTGCTCACCCTCAACCGCAACCCCACCAACTTCTTCGCCGAGACCGAGCAGGTCGCCTTCCACGTCGGCCACCTCGTCCCCGGCATCGACATCACCGACGACCCGCTGCTGGCCGGGCGGCTCTTCTCCTACCTGGACACCCAGATCACCCGGCTCGGCGGCCCCAACTTCCCGCAGATCCCGATCAACCGGCCGCACGCCCCCGTCAACGACATGCAGCGCGACAGCTTCCACCAGACGGCCGTGCACCGCGGAGTGGCCCCCTACCGCCCCAACTCCCTCGACGGCGGCTGCCCGTTCACCGCCGGCGCCGACATGGGCGCCTACGTCGAGGCCCCCGTGCGGGTGCCGGAGGCCACCAAGGTCCGCGAGGCCCCGGAGTCGTTCGCCGACCACTTCAGCCAGCCGCGCCGGTTCTGGCTCAGCATGAGCCCGGTGGAGCGCGAGCACATCATCGGCGCCTACACCTTCGAACTCGCCAAGTGCTACGAACAGACCATCCGTGAGCGGGCGTTGCAGGTGCTGGCCAACGTGGACCCGGAGCTGTGCGCGGGCGTCGCCGCCGGCCTCGGCCTGCCCGCCCCCGAGCCCACCGAGCCGCTCGCCGACGTCGCGCCCAGCCCCGCCCTGTCCCAGGTCGGGCACACCTGGCCCGTCGACGGCCGGGTCATCGGCATCATCACCGGCGAGGACGGCGACCTCGACGGCGTGGCCGCGGTCCGCCAGGAGGTGCTGGACGGCGGTATGGTGCCGCTGGTCATCGCCCCCAAGGCCGGCAAGCTCGGCTCGGGCGGCGACGCCCTGACCGTGCAGCGGACCTACGCCACCGCGCGCTCCGTGGAGTTCGACGCCCTGCTGGTGGCCGGCACCCCCGGTGTCGGCGCCGACGCCTACGGCGCCCGCGACGCCAAGGCCGGCCTGCCGCACCCCCAGTCCACCCCCGACCCCCGGGTCGGGCTGCTGCTGGGGGAGGCCTTCCGGCACGGCAAGGCCATCGGCGCCGCCAAGGGCGGCGAGAGTACGCTGGAGGCGGCGGGCATCCCGCTCGACGCCCCCGGGGTGATCGCCGGCGACGGCGCCACCACCGTCCTCCAGGAACTGGTCCAACTGCTCGGCGCGCACCGGGTCTGGGAGCGCTTCCCGTCCGCCGCCTGAACCGGGCGGCCGACGGCAGGCACCGACGCGGGGTGGTTCCCTCCGAAGGGGGCCACCCCGTCGGCGTACCCGGAGAGGCGAACTGTCCCGGGGCCGGATGTGATGGTGCTGTCCCCTACGTCAACCAGTGAGGCAGAACCATGCGCATCCGCAGCATCGCCGCAACGGCCGCTCTCGCGGGCGTCTTTGCCCTGGGCGGCACCGCCACCGCCTTCGCCGCCGACCCCGACCCGACGACCGGCACCGCCGTCGGCAGCCCGGGGGTCGCGTCCGGCGACGTCGTCCAGCTCCCGATCGACATCCCCGTCAACGCGTGCGGCGACACCGTCGACATCATCGGGCTGCTCAACCCGGCCTTCGGCAACACCTGCGTCAACCAGTGACGATGCGCCCGTGCGCCGGCTCCCCGCCCCGGGGGCCGGCGCACGGGCCGGTCAGGACACGGTGGTGCGGCACAGCAACAGACAGATGTCGTCGTCGTGTTCGGAGTCGCACAGCATCGGCCTCAGCAACGCGTCCGCCGCCGAGTCCAGCTCCTCCAGCTCCGCCGCGCCGAGTCCGGCCAGCGCCCGCCCCAGCCGCTCGATGCCCGCGTCGATCCCGGCGGAGCGACGCTCCACCAGGCCGTCCGTGTAGAGCGCGAGCGTGGCGCCCGCGGGCAACTCCTCGTAGTACTCCCGGTATTCGTGGGGCACCGGCACCCCGAGCATGACCCCCGGCTTCGCGTCCAGCACCCGCACCTCGCCCCCGGGGTCGCGCACCAGCGCGGGCGGATGCCCGGCCGCCGCCCACACCACACCGGGCTCGCCGGGCGTGATCCGGGCGATGGCGCACGTCGCGTACAGCTCCGGCTGCTGGTGGCACAGCATCCGGTGCAGCAGGGTGAGGATCCGGGCGGGCCCGTTGCCCTCGACGGCGTAGGCGCGCAGCGCGGTACGCAGCTGGCCCATGATCACCGCGGCCCGCAGCCCGTGCCCGGTGACGTCCCCGATCACCGCCAGCACGCTCCCGTCGGGCTGCGGGAACGCGTCGTACCAGTCGCCGCCGATGTTCAGCCCGTGCGTGGCCGGCAGATAGCGCGCCGCGAGATCCAGGCCCCGGGTGGCCGGCAGATCGGTGAGCTGCGCGCGCTGGAGCGCCTCGGCGACGTCGCGGTGCTGCTCGTACTGGCGCGCGTTGTCCAGCGCGATGCCCGCCCGCCGGGCCAGCTCCACCAGCATCACGGTGGTGTCCGGGTCGAACCGTTCGCCGGGCGCGGACAGGGTCAGCACGCCCTGCACCGTGCGTGCCCCGAGCGGCAGGCACAGCAGCGGCCGGTCCGGGCAGAGCGCGGAGGCCGGCAGGTCGTCCACGCCCGGGAGCCCGCCGGGGTTCGGGCCCGCGTGCTGCGGGCGCCCGGTGCGGGCCGCCAGCACCGCGGCCGCCGCCCGCCCGGCCGACTGGGTGCGCTCGTCGTCCACCAGCCAGACGTCGACGTGCCGGGCGTACTCCGGGACGAGCAGCTTGGGCAGCCGACGCAGGATGTCCTCGTGCTCCAACGAGGCGTTGATGGCGGCGCTGGCGTCGGCGAGGAAGGTCAGCAGCCGCCGGGCCTTCTCCGCCTCCGCGCGTGCCGTGCGCTCGGCGTCGAGGAGGTCGCGCTGCGCCAGCGCGGCGGCCTCCAGCTCGCCGTGCAGCGCGAGCACGCCCTGGTTGGTCTGGTGCAGCTCCTCCCGGTGGAAGCGCACCAGTTCCTCGGCCTCGTCCAGGCCCGCGAGCACGGCGGCGGTCTCCTCGCCCGCGCCGAGCAGCGCCTCGGCGAGTGCCGCCTCGTCCATCTCGTCCGGCCGGGGCAGGGGCTGCGGCAGGGGAGAGGGGCAGGTCAGCGTGTGCCGCCAGGGCTCCGGCCCGGACAGGTCGATGTGGAGCTCGCTCCCGTCGGCGGTCACGTCCAGCCGCTGCCGCTGCCCGTCCAGGCAGGGGCGCAGCCGGGCGGTGACCTCGGCGAGGAGACGGGCGCGTGCCGTCGCGGGCACCCCCGCGTCCGTCATGAGCCGCGTCAGCAGGGCACGGGCACGGGCCGCGTCGGCGGTGCCGGCGAGGGGCCAGGTGTCAGAGATGGCGGTCATCTGTGCGGGTCCGGCGGTCGGGGGCCAGTACGGCCACGCTGGTGTCGTCACGCGGGGGGCGGGCTGCGCTGCCCGCGTCCCGGAGGATCGCCGCGGCCAGGACGGACGGGTCCTGGGCGAGCAGCTGGGGGTCCTCGGGCGGACTCCAGCGGCTGGGCAGCCCGTCGCTGTGGAGCACGAGCAGACTGTCCCGGTGCCACGGCACCCGCCGCAAGGGGACGTGGGAGGGGAAGTACGCCCCCACGATCCCCGGATGCGACAGCAGGGACGTCCACCTGTCCGCGGTGCGCAGCCGGGCGCCTATGTTGCCGACCCCGGCGAAGCCCAGTTCCGCACGGTCCGTGTCCACCTGGGCGACGGCGATCGCGGCGCCCCGGGTGGGGCGCAGGGCCCGGTGCAGCCGCCGCAGCAGCTCCGGCGGCGGCAGATGCCCGCAGCGGGCCAGCTCCGCGACCGCCGCGGTGGACGCGTGCGCGGCCTTCGGACCGTGCCCCAGGCCGTCGGCGAGCAGCAGCGTCACCAGGGCGCCGTGGCGCGCCCAGCCCCAGGCGTCGCCGCACATCTCGGCCTGCCCGAGGGACACGGCGATGCCACCCGCGAGGGCACCGCCGGGCGGGGGCGGCGGCGCGTGACCGCCGCCCGCCCGCTCGGGGTCGATGCGTGCCGTCGCCACCGTGCCCCGGCCCGGCGCGCCGTAGAGGTGGAAGGCGTCCGCGTTGCGCAGACAGCTGCCGAGGCCCGCGCCGAGGGACGTCTCGGCGGCGGTGGTGCAGCCGTCGCGCAACGCCGCCGCGACATCGGCGATCCCCGGCCCGCGGTCCAGCGTCCACAGCTGCACCGAGGCCCCGTCACCGGACGGCGGTGTCACGAGGTTGACCACCATGCTGCCGCCGCCCGCGTGCCGGAGCAGATTGGTCGCCAGCTCCGTGGCCACCAGCTCCCCGGCCGCCGTGCGCTCGGGATCCAGCCCCGCCCGCGCGCACGCCTCCCGTACCGCCGTACGGGCGTCCCGGACCCGTGTGGAGTCGTGCACCGGGACCTCCCACACCCGGGTCATCCCAGCCCCGGGCGCGCCGAGGGCACCTGCGTCACCCAGGCCACGGCCGTGACGGTCGTACCCCGGCCCGGCTCGGTGTCCACACTGAACTCCTGCACCAGCCGCCTGGCACCGCTGAGCCCCAAGCCGAGGCCGCCGCCGCTGGTGTAACCGTCGGTCATGGCCAGCTCCAGGTCGCGGATGCCGGGGCCCTCGTCGATGAACGACATCTTCAGTCCCCGGGCCCGCCCGTTGTCCAGCGGGGTGATCTCGGCGCGTCCGCCACCGCCGTGCACCAGGGTGTTGCGGGCCAGCTCGCTCGCCGCCGTGACCAGCTTCGTCTGCTGGACCAGACCGAACCCGAGGCGTGCCGCGCACTGCCGCACCTGCTGCCGGACCCAGGCCAGATCCGCGTCCGAACGGATGGGCACTCTCGTCGCGGACGCCTGGCCGGACGACTGCATCATCTCCCCCTCTGGGACAGCAGTTCCAGTGCCCGGTCCACGTCCAGCGCGGTGGTCAGACCGGGCAGCGTCAGCCCCAGCTCCACCAGGGTGATCGCCACCGCGGGACGCATCCCGGCCAGCACCGTACGGGCCGCCAGCAGCCGGGCGGTGGAGGCGATCTCCGCGAGCACCCGGCCCAGGAAGGAGTCGACGATCTCCACTCCGGAGATGTCGATCACCACACCGGTCACCCCGGCCGTGGCGATGCGTTCGCTGAGGTCCTGCTGGAGTTGTTCGGCCATGCCGTCGTGCAGTTCGCCCTGGAGGGAGACGAGCAGGACGTCGCCCAGGGCGAGCACCGGGACGGGCGCCATGGGTTCGTTCACCGGGCGCTCGTACCCGTCTGCGCGCGGGAGACCTCGATGCCCTGCCGGCCCAGCGCGTAAGCCAGTGCGTCGGCGAGCGAGGCGCGGGTGAGCACCGAGCCCAGGTCGATGCCGAGCTGCACGATCGTCTGCGCGATCGCCGGGCGGATACCGGAGACGATGCACTCGGCCCCCATCAGCCGCGCCGCGGCCACCGTCTTCATCAGATGCTGCGCCACCAGGGAGTCCACGGTGGGTACTCCGGTGATGTCCAGGATGGCGTACCGGGCGCGCTGGTCGACGATGGCCTCCAGCAGCGACTCCATCACCACCTGGCTGCGCGCGCTGTCCAGGGTCCCGATCAGTGGGACGGCGACCGTGCCCTCCCACAGCTTGATGACCGGTGTGGCCACTTCGAGCAGTTGCTGACGCTGCCGCTCGATCAGTTCCGCGCCCGCGTCCAGGGCCGTCTCCAGCACCACCAGGCGCAGCGTGCCCAGCAGCAGGGTCAGCGCCAGCACGCTCTCCTGGGCCTGCGGGGCGGCCGGGTCCGCGAACTCCTCGCGCAGCAGGTCGACGGCGGGCGCGCGCAGGGCGGCCACCTCGTCGGCGATCTGGGACGGCGTGGCCCCGGTCCGCGCACGGTTCTGGGTCATCCGCCCCAACTGGTCGCGCACCGGTTCGTACCCGGGCGCGCCGGTGTCCTCCAGGCATCCGCTGACGGCCACGTCGGACAGGGCGTCCACCACCGCCTTGCAGGCCTCCACCGCCTCGTCCCGGGAGACGGTGAACACCGAGCGGAACAGGGGGGCGTCCGCCCAGCGTTGGGCGATCTGCTCCTGGCGCCGCTCCAGGAAGGAACCCACCCATTGCGGTGCCGATGCGGCCGCGTCCTGCTCCGGCACTGTCACACTCTCCTCTCGCACAGCCGGGCATCGCCGCCGGTCCGGCCGGCGGCGAGCCGATCTTTACCGTCCGGCAACATTAGCCCCGCCACTCGGCGCGACCAAACCCGAGGAGGGCTCTGACGTGCCAACTCCCACTGTCCTACGGTCAGTTCACGGCGACGGCCGACCCGGGACGCGCTTGCTGGAGCGTGGCCCCGGTACGACTGCCGGTGGGCCGTCTACCCCGGATCGCGCAAGAGTCTCCCGACTGTTGCGGATGTCACTCGGACGGGCGTACGCGGGGCCGGCCGAGCTCGGCCGGGGGAGGGGATGCCCAGGGGGCTGCGCGCCGGGTACGGCTCGGCGGCGGAGGCTCGCCGGGCGGCTGTCGGGCGGCCGGGCGGAGGCTCGTGTCGGCTCACCGGATGGCCGAGCGGATCGGCCCCGGGGCGGATGCCCAGCGGACCGGCGCACTCTCGGGCGGACGCTGAGCGCGACGGCGGTCCCGGGCGGGGTGGACGCTGAGACGGAATGCCCCGGGCGGATGCCGCACAGGGCCGGAAATCCGGACGGTGGGCCGGGGCGGGCGTTTCACCGCCCGCGCCCCACGGTCCCGCCGAGGCCCTCCCAGGGGGGCCTGACGGCTGACCGCAGGACACTTGTGTTCTGGGGCGGTTTCCTCAGTCCGCCGTGCCGGCCGGAGCCTCGCGGCGGGCCGGTACCGCTTCCGGCTGGGAGGGGGGCTGGGGCTTCGCCGAAGACTTGCGGCGACGCAGCAGCAGCCGTCTGGCCGGGCACTCGACCGCCTCGTACAGCACCCAGGACAGCCCGAGCGAGATCGCGAACGCGGTCGCGGTGACGGCCAGTCCCGCGAGGGCGCCGAAGTGCGGCTTCGTTCCCAACAGGCTGGTGCCGGCGCGCAGCACCAGCAGATGGATCATGTAGAAGGCGAACGACAGCTCCCCGAGCCGCACCAGCCGCCGGTGCCGCCACAGGGACGGGTGCCCGTTCAGGTCGGCGACGGCCGCCGCCGGGATGAGCAGCGCGAACCCGACGAGGGTGCACAGCGTGGCGGGGTAGCCGGGCCGGAACTGGGGCACGAAGAAGTAGCCGAGGATCGCCAGCGCGAGCGAGGCCTCCAGCCCCGGACCGCGCCACCGGCCGAGCAGCACCAGCCGCGCGGTGACCGCGCCGAGCACGAACTCGGGTAGCCGGGCGGCCGGGAACGAGTAGAGCGTGTACGTCCACCAGTGGTGGAGGTCCGACCAGGCCAGCACCACCACCGCGGCCACCGACAGCGCACCGAGCACGACCGATCCGCGCACGCCGAGCCGGCGCAGCACCAGGATCAGCAGCGGGAAGGTGGCGTAGAAGAAGGCTTCGCACGCCAGGGACCAGCTGACCGGGTTGAGCGTCTGCCACCAGGGGTGCCACCAGGAATGCAGCAGCAGCACGGTGGCCAGCGCCTGCTTGGGCACCGGCTTGGTCTGGTGCGCCAGGGTCAGTGTCATGAGGACGGCCACCCCGAGGGTGACCAGGTGCACCGGATAGACACGGGCGATACGGCGCCGCCAGAACGCGAGCGCTCTGTCACCTGGCCGTGCCGACCAGGTCAGGACGAATCCGGAGAGGACGAAGAAGAACGACACTCCGGTGGCACCGGCACCGAATCCCCAGAAGACGACATGGGCACCGGTACCGCCGAAATAACCGAAGTTGTTGACGTGCAGTCCGAACACCAGGAGTGCCGCCATCCACCGCAGCCCCGTGAGGGACGGCAGGGACGGATTGGCGGCGGGTGGAAGCCGGGCGTTCGTCGTGCCGGTCAGGGCGGGCGGCGTCCGGAGCGCCCGGGTCGTCGCCGTGGTCATCGAATCACCTGCCGCAGAGGGTTGGCGTAGGGCATGAAGGGGAACGTTGCCCGTTCATCCCCGTTCCATCACGTCACATGGCAAACATCACACAGATGCGGAACGAGGCAACCCCCTACGCGCCACGGACATCCCCCCGGCTACACCCGTACGAGCGACCCCACTCCACCGGCCGGCGGCGGGGTTTTTCCTGAGGCCCGGGATGGACACGGCGGGGGCGCGGCTCGTTCGAACCGCGCCCCCGCCGTGCCGAGTTCGTCAGCCGACGTCGTCGTGCCCCACGTCGAGGTCCATCTCGCAGGACGTGCCCTCGCCCAGCGTCACCTCCGCCATGACGGGGGCGTAGCCGGAGGTGACCACGGTGTACGAGCCGGGGACCAGGTTCTGGAGGGTGTATGTGCCGTCGGCGGCGGTGGTGGCCGAGGCCACCACCTCGCCCGAGGCACTGATCAGGGTGATGCGCGCGTCCGGGACGGGCCGGCCGGTGTGCTGGTGACGTACCGTCCCGTGCACGTCGCCCAGGCCCGCCAGTCCGACGTCCGGCACGACCGGTCCGGCGTCGGCGCCGAGTTGGACGGCCCGCGGGTGGTGCCCGGTGGCCGAGACGACCAGGGTGTACGACGAGGCCTCCGCCGTCGTCGTCAGTTCATAGGCGCCGTGCTCGTCGGTGGTGGCACGCGCCCGCTGCCGGCCTGCCTGGTCGACCAGGGTGAGGCTCGCCCGGGCGAGGGGCCGCCCCGCGCTGTCGTACACCCGGCCGCGCAGGACACCCCTGGGGGCCACCGCGCCTTGGCCTGCGGGGGACTCCCCGGACCTCTCCTCGACGGGCGCTCGGTCGACCTTCCGGGCGACCGCCTCGGCCGCCGGACCCGGGCCCGCCGCCGTCGCGGCCGCCACCGCCGGTGCGGACGCGGGTGTGGTCGCGGGCGGTTCGGGCGCGGGTCCGGACGCCGGTGACCCGGCGACCGCCGCCCCGGCCTCCGTCCGCCGGCCGCGGATCAGCGACGCACCTGCCGCGGCCAGGGACATGGCGATGGCCAGGGAGAACACCACGACCAGGCCGTCGTGGAACGGCTGCGAGATCAGGTGCGGGAAGAACTCTCGGCCGGTGAGGTGCGCCGCGGCGGACGGCGACAGATGGCCGAGGATGTCCGGGCCGAGCAGATGCTGGATCGGGTTGTAGCCGAGGAAGGCGGCGAACAGGACGCCGACCGGCGGCAGCGCGGCGACCGTGTGCGCGGCGCCCGCCGGGACGCCCTGGGCCGTCAGACCGGTGGTGAGGGTGTCGGGCAGGGTCCCGGCGAGCCCCGCGACCATGAGCGAGAAGAACACGCCCATGGACAGCACCATGCCCGCGTTCTGGAACGTCGCGCGCATCCCGGAGGCCGCGCCGCGGGCGTCGGCCGGCACGCTCGACATGATGATCGCCGTGTTGGGGGCGGCGAACAGACCGCCGCCCAGCCCGTTCAGGAAGATCAGGGCGGCGAACACCCAGTACGAGAAGTCGCTCGGCAGCACCAGCAGCCCGGCGAACGACACCGCCATCACCAGGAAGCCGCAGGCCGCGAAGAGCCGCGCCCCGAACTTGTCGGACAGCGCGCCCGACAGCGGCCCGGCGAGCAGGAAGCCGATGGTCAGCGGGAGCATGTAGATGCCCGCCCACAGGGGCGTGTCCGCGTAGTCGTAGCCGTGCAGCGGCAGCCAGATGCCCTGCAACCAGATGATCAGCATGAACTGGAGCCCGCCGCGGGCGATGGCGCCGAGCAGCGTCGCGGCGTTGCCGCCGGCGAAGGCCGCGTTGCGGAACAGGCGCAGGGGGAACATCGGTTCGGCGACCCGGCTCTCCACCACGCAGAAGACCGCGAGCATCGCCGCGCCGCCGATCAGCCCCGCCAGCACCCAGGGGTTGGTCCAGCCCATGGTGTGACCGCCGTACGGCTGGATGCCGTAGGTGATCCCGGCGAGCAGCGCGGTCAGGCCGAGGGCGAAGGTGATGTTGCCCCACCAGTCCATCCGCCCCGGCCGGCGGATGCCGGTCTCGTGCAGCGACTTGTACGCCCACACCGTGCCGATCAGGCCGATGGGCACGTTGACCCAGAAGATGGAGCGCCAGTTCCAGGTGACGAGCACACCGCCGAGCACCAGGCCGAGGAAGGAACCGGCGATGCCCGCCACCATGTTGACGCCCAGCGCCATGCCGCGCTGCCGGGCCGGGAACGCGTCGGTGAGGATCGCCGCCGAGTTGGCCATCAGCATCGAACCGCCGACGGCCTGCACGATGCGCCAGCCGATCAGCCACAGCGCCCCGCCGCCGCCGTGGAAGGGGTCGAGCGAGAGGATCACCGAGGTGAGCGTGAAGATCAGGAAGCCCGCGTTGTAGATGCGGACCCGGCCCATCATGTCGCCGAGCCTGCCGAGCGCGACCACCAGCACCGCGGTGACCAGCATGTAGCCCATCAGCATCCACAGCAGATAGCTGACGTTGGCGGGTTCGAGCGGATCGAGGCGGATGCCGGTGAAGATGCCGGGCAGCGAGATCAGCACGATGGAGCTGTTGATCGTGGCGATCAGCATGCCCAGCGTGGTGTTGGTCAGCGCCACCCACTTGTAACCGGGGTCGTCCGCGCCGATCCAGCCGCGCCTGCGGTGCTGCCCGGGCGCGGCGGCGCCGGGTATGCGGCCGGTCTCCTTGGTCGTCATCGATTGCTCCCGGTGTCTCGCCGTTGGGGCTGGGGGGCGGATCGCGCGTCGTCCGTGAGCATGCGCTGGACGAGGGGGGCGACCACGCGCATCGCCTCCGCGAGGGCCCGCTGGTCGTCGTCGGGCAGGGTGGCCATCAGATCGGCCAGGCGCGCGTCGCGTGACCGCCGGCGTGCGGCCAGGACGTCCCGGCCGGCGTCGCTGATGCCGATCAGCGTCACCCGGCCGTCCACCGCGTCACCGACCCGCATGATCAGTCCCTGGCGTTCCAGCCGTTGCACCAACTGGGACATCGAGGGCTGGGCCACGCCCTCCGCCGCCGCCAGGAGGGTGAGCCGTAGCGGCCCCTCGCGCTCCAGTCGGGCCAGGGTGGAGGCGGCGGTGAGGCTGAGGTCACGGTGGTCGGTCACGACCCTGATCACGGCAGCGGTCGTATCGGCCAGTAACTGTGCGGTCCGCTGCACGTCCGCATCTCTGTGAGAGTGATCCACACTCTTTAAGTATCACCCTCTTATATAGGCACCCTATGAAAAACTTCGTAAGGGTTTCGGGTGCCGGGCGACGGGGATTCCGGGGCCGGGCCGCCCGGAGCGGCCACCGGCCGGACCTACCCGGCGCCGAGGGCCGGATACCGGTGCGCCGCTCGTTCGGCGCAATGCGTGCGGGCCGGTGCCGGGACGGACGGATCCGTCCCGGCACCGGCCCGCGGTGGGGTACGGCCGCTCAGCGGACCGTGACGTTGAAGACCGGGGACGTCGTGCTGCCGCTGACCATGCGCAGGTCGTTCTTGCCCTTCAGGCCCAGCTCGACCCGGAGCGCGTAGGAGCCGCTGCGGGCGACGGGTGTGGACGCGGGCAGGGTGACCCACTTGGTGCCCTGCTTCTGCTGGAGGGTCACCTTGCTGCCCGCCGGGAGGCCGGTGGTCTTGCCGGTGACCCGGAACAGCGTCCAGGCGCGCACGGAGGACACCGACGGCGTCGCCGTGATGCTCGCCTTCACGGTCTGGGCCGTGCGGGCCGCGGCGGGAGCCGTGGTGTGGGCGGCCGGGGTGGCCGCCATGGCGGTGCCCGCGAGGGCGAGGGAGGCCGCGCCGAGGGCGCCGACGACGGCCGCACGCAGGGAACGCCGCTTCGTGACCATCATGGATCCGTCCTTTTCTGTGGTGAGTTCAACTGTTCACGCCAAAGGAGAGGAACATGCCGGTTGGCGTGGTCACTTGGAACGACGACAGCTCAAGGACGGGCGTTCACTGATGGTTTGTCCCTGTCTTGTAACAGCCGGATCGGCGCCCCCGGTCAGGCGCGGGGGCCGATCTCCTTCCCGTCGGCATCCTGGACGGTGATGGCCAGCATCGGGCAGATGTCGGCCGCGTCCAGGGCGCGTTCCTCGCCCTCCGGGATGTGCTCGCTGACCGGATGCGAGCGGTCGTCGTCCAGGACGAACAGGTCCGGCGCGGTTCCGGCGCACATGCCGGAGCCGATGCAGCGGCCGGAGTCCACGTGCAGCTGCCAGCTCATCGCCGCCTCACCAGCCCACCGGCATGACCCGCGGGCCGCGCACCAGCATCTCGGTCTTCCAGGTGATGTCGCCGGCCACATGCAGACCGGGGAAGCGGGCCACCAACGCCCCGATGGCCTCCTGGAGTTCGAGACGGGCGAGCGGAGCGCCCAGGCAGTGGTGCACACCGTGACCGAAGCCCAGGTGCGCGTTGCCGCCGCGGGTGATGTCGAGCGTCCCCGCCTCGGTGAAGCGCAGCGCGTCCCGGTTGGCCGCGCCGATGGCCACCAGTACCGGCTCGCCTGCCCGCACCAGGGTGCCGCCGACCTCGATGTCCTCGGTGGCGTAGCGGGGCTGGCCCGCGCCGCTGCCCAGGGGCACGAACCGCAGCAGCTCCTCGATCGCGTTCGTGATCAGCTCGGGCTCCGCGCGCAGCCGGGCCAGCACGTCGGGGTGGTCCAGCAGGGTGAGCACGAAGTTGGGGATCTGGGTGGCGGTGGTCTCGTGCCCGGCGACGAGGATGCCGACGCACAGGTCGACCAGCTCCAGCTCCGAGAGCCGGTCGCCGTGGTCGCGGGCCTCGATCAGCGCCGTCATCAGGTCGTCCCGGGGCTCCTTGCGGTGCGCGGCGATCAACTGGGCCATGTAGGCGCGCAGTTCCTCGCGGTTGCGGTCGAACTCCTCGGCAGTGAGGGAGCTGGTGGACAGCGCCGCGTCGCTCCAGGCCCGGAACCGCGGGCGGTCCTCCTCCGGCACCCCGAGCAGCCGGCAGATCACCGCGACCGGAATGGGCAGCGCGTAGTGGTCGACCAGGTCGACGGGCGGTCCCGCCGCCTCCATCGCGTCCAGCAGATCCGCCGTCAACTCCCGTACCTGCGGCCGGAGTTTCTCCACCTGGCGCACGGTGAACGCCTTGGCGACCAGGGACCGCAGCCGGGTGTGGTCGGGCGGGTCCATGCTGAGGATCCCGCTGTCCCGGCGGCCCTCCGAGGCGCGCGGTTCGTCGTGTTCGAGGCCCAGCGCACGGCTGAACCGCTGGTCGCCGAGGACCAGCCGGGCGTCCGCGTAACGGGTGGCGAGCCAGGCCGGCTCCCCGTAGGGCATCTGGACGCGGAGCAGCCCGGGGGTGTCACGGGCTCGTTCGTAGGCCTCGGACAGGGCGAGACCCTGACCGGAGTTGAAGGGGTAGGCGAGGGGTGCCTGGTCCGTTGCCGTCACAGCTGTCTCCCTTGTGTAAGCACACGCTTACAACGCTAGGAGGTGCCCGCCGGGCGGTCAACGACGCTAATCGGCCGTTACCCTGGCGGGTCCTCGGCAGACGCGAGCGGGCCGAACGGGCGCAGGCGGCAGAAGGAGCAGCGGGTGGACAGCGGCGAGCACACACGGAGCCAGGGCCGATCCGCCGGGGGCGACCCCGGGACACAACGGCCCCAGCGCCTCCGGGGAGACCGGGAGACCGCCCCGCGCCGGGCCCGGGAGGCGGGTGCGCCGGAGGTTCGGGAGACCCGTTCGAGCGGGGAAGCCCGCGGGCACCGGACTCGCGACGCCCGGGGCACCCGCCTGCGTATTCTCCACGCGGCCGGTGCGGTGTTCGCCGAGCGGGGGTACGAGGCGGCCACCGTTCGGGACATCGCCGCACGTGCCGGGGTGAACCAAGCGCTCATATTCCGCTACTTCGGCTCGAAGAAGGCCCTGCTCGCCGAGGTGATGGCGCAGGACGGCAGGGAGCAGGTGAGCACCACGCCGCCCGAGCGGCTGTTCGAGACCGCGTTGCGCGGGGTCCTCGCGGAGGGCGGGGGAGCCGGCGCCGACCGGCTGCTGGCCGTGTATCTGCGTTCCATCGGCAGCGCCGACGCCGCCCCGGAGACCGTGCGCGTGCTGGGTGAGGAGTACGCCCGCGCGCTCGCCGCCCTCTCCCCGGCCGACGACGGCACACTGCGCGCCCAGCTCGCCATGGCCTGGCTGCTCGGCATCGGTCTGATGCGCGTCGTCGTGGGTCAGGAGCCGCTGGCGAGCGCCGCCCCGGACGACGTCTGCGCCCACGTCCTCGCGGCACTCGACCGGTTGCTCCCCGGGCTGCCGGCCGAGGGGGCGGCCGAGGCGCGATCCTAGGGTCACGGGCTCGCGCCAGGTGGCCGATCCGATGCGTCGGCGCGGCTTTCTCCGTCTCGGTACGATCAGCCCTGCCGTGCTTGATCGCGGTACCCGTCGGCCGCGGTCGCCGGCCAGTCGGGACCGCTCGGAGCGAGGGGGACGCATGCGGGTCGATCAGCTGTGGCGCTATCCGGTGAAGTCCGTGGGCGGTGAGCGGCTGGCCGCTGCCCAGGTCGGGGTACTCGGGATCGAGGGCGACCGGGGCATCGCGGTGCACGACGCGCGGGGAGAGGTCACCTGGGCCGGTGCCGTTCCCGGGCTGATGCGGGTGCGGGCGGTCCGCGTCGGGCCGGGCGTGGCCGAGCTGGTGCTGCCGGACGGCCGGCGGTTCCGCTCCGACGCGCCCGACGCCGCCGCCCGGCTCGGTGCCGCTGTCCAGGCCGACGTCACCCTGGTCGAACACCGCGCGCACCAGCCGCACGCCGCGCTCCACGTACTGACCTCGACGGCGCTGCGCAGCCTCGCCTCGGCACTGCCGGACAGCGCGCTGGACGTCAGCCGGTTCCGGCCCGGCATGGTGCTCGACGACCTCCCCGACGACGGGTCGACCGGGTACCCGGAACACGGCTGGATCGGCCGCCGGATGGCCATCGGCGAGCTGGTACTGCGCTTCACCGAGGGGTGCGACCGCTGTGTGGTGATCACCAAGGAGACGCCGAGCGTGCCCCACGACCGCGCCGTGCTGCGCTGGGTCGCCCGCGAGCTGGGCAACACCTTCGGCGTGTACGCGGCGGTCGAGACACCCGGCCGTGTCCACGTGGGGGACGAGGCCCGCTGGCTCGACTGAGAGGCCGCTGCCCGGCCGGCCTGCCCGCCGTCCCGGCCTGGGCGGAGGGCCGGGTGGTGCGCGTCGACCGCACGGGAAGCAGGCCGCCCGAAGCGGCCGATGCCAGGACCGCCCGGCTCACTCGGCCGCGGCCGACCGTACGCCGAGCCCCGTCAGACAGGCGGTCAGCACCCGGGTCAGCCGCGGTTCCACCTCCACGATGGCGTGGCCGAGCCGGGGGTCGCTCGTGTACAGCTCGCGCAGGCGCGGGCCGGGCGCGGCCATCTGCCACAGCGCGCCCGCCAGCCCGGTCGCCGTGGCGATCGTGTCGACGCTCTGCAACTCGTCCAGCCCCAGCAGCCGGCCCAGTTCGCCGCCGATCAGCTCGACCTCTTCCAGCGTGACCAGCTTGAAGGAGCGCACCGACTCGATCGACACGTTCCGCTCCAGGTTCAGCGGCGCCTGGGCGAGCAGGTCGCAGAACATGGGACGCCGCGCCAGCGTGCCCGCGAACACGGCCGCCACCTCGGCGGGCGTGGCCTGCGCCCGCCGGGCGAGGTCGCCGCGCAGTTCGGCGGACCACTCCCGCCACCCCTCGGCTGTCAGCGCGAGGAAGATCTGCTCCCGCGTCTCGAAATAGCGCAGCAGCGCGGACTTGTGCATGCCCACGGCCGCGGCGATGTCGGTGAGGGTGACCTCCCTTACACCGCGCGCCCGGCCGAGTTCCCGGGCCGCTTCCAGGATGGCGGCTTCCCGCGCCTGCTTGGCCTCGGCGCTGCGCGCACGTCGAAAGGCGGGCTCACTCATGGGGGACATCATAGGAACCAGTTAACACAACGGCGTTGCATTAATAAGAGAACGGTGTTGTACTAACGGCATGAGTCAACAGGATTCCCAGGTCTGGTTCATCACCGGTTCCTCGCGCGGTCTCGGCCGCGCCCTCGTCAACGCCGCCCTCGCGGCCGGAGACCGCGTCGTGGCCACCGCCCGGCGCCCCGAGTCCCTCGCGGAGGACTTCGCCGCGTACGGCGACCGCGTCCTTCCCCTCGCTCTCGACGTCACCAGCGCGGATGCGGCGCGCGCGGCCGTGGAGTCCGCCGTCGCCCACTTCGGGTGCATCGACGTGCTGGTCAACAACGCCGGATACGCGAACGTGTCACCCATCGAGACAACGGACGACGACGACTTCCGCGCCCAGTTCGAGACGAACTTCTGGGGCGTCTACCACGTCACCAAGGCCGCGCTGCCCACCCTGCGCCGCCAGGGGGCGGGCACCGTGGTGCAGTTCTCCTCGGTCGGCGGACGGGTCGGCGGCTCGCCGGGCATCGCCTCCTACCAGGCGGCCAAGTTCGCCGTCGACGGCTTCAGCCGGGTACTGGCGGCGGAGACCGCGCCCTTTGGCGTGCGGGTCATGGTGGTCGAGCCGAGCGGCTTCGCCACCGACTGGGCGGGCGCCTCCATGACCGTGCACGCCGTGCCCGACGCCTACGAGGCGACCGTGGGCGCGATGAACCGGCTGATGCGGCAGAACACGGCGGGCGCGGCCGGGGACCCGGACCGCGCCGCCGAGATCGTCGTACGGACCGTGCACAGCGGCGACGTCCCGGGCCATCTCCTCCTCGGGGTGAACGCCGTGACCATGGCACTGGACTATTCCCGGCGGCAGCTCGCCGAGGCGACCGCCTGGGAGGAGGTGAGCCGCTCGGCCGACTTCGGCGAGCCCTACCCGGTGCGCCTCCCGACCGGGAAGCCCGAGTAGGCCGAGAAGCCGCTCACTCGCCCAGGAGCAGCCCGGTCCCGCCGACGTAGACGTGGATGCCGTCCTTGCCCACCGCCACGCGATCGAGACGCAGCTCGCCGGAGGGCGGGTTCGGGATCTTGAAGGAGAAGCGGAAGCGGTCGGCGATCTGCGGGCGGGTCAGCTTGCTCAGGGACGTGAGCAGGGACGGGTCGAGACCGAGCCGCTTGAGGACCTCCGGGTGGGCGAGCGCCACGTCCACCAGGTTCACCCGGGTCAGCCGGTGCAGGAAGCGCGGCGCGCCCGTCAGCCGGTGGAGCCGGTCCTCGTCGTCCAGAGCGGCGTTCACCGTGCGCTGCGGTACGCCCATCCGGTGCACGATCTCCGGCACGCCCAGCATGGCCCTGACCTTGTCCGCCTCCCGGGAGATCCGGCGCGCCGCGGACCGGGTGAGATGCAGGCCCTCGGCGCGGCCGGTGCCGGGCCGGTACGTCGCGAGGTCGCCGATGTCCAGCCGCATCCCGTCCACGGAGGTGGTGATGCCGCGCTCGCCCTCGCG
This sequence comes from Streptomyces sp. SCPE 10, assembly GCF_051980735.1. Lineage (NCBI taxonomy): Bacteria > Bacillati > Actinomycetota > Actinomycetes > Kitasatosporales > Streptomycetaceae > Streptomyces > Streptomyces sp. SCPE 10. The sequence goes on from NZ_CP197069.1 coordinate 7,599,564, forward strand.
CCGGACGCGGGCGTCGGCGCGCACCCGCACGTCGTTCCCGGCGACGCGCAGGGCGCCGACCGCGCGGATCCGCCCCGGCCCGTGGGCGCTGAACGACACCTGGGAGGCGCCCAGTTCGCGGTTCATGTCCGCGAACGACAGCAGCACCTGGCCGTGCACCCGCCGGACGAGCGCCCCGCGTACGGCGGTCGGCCCGTCGCCGTCGACGCGTATGTCGCGGGCGGTGGCGGTGACCTGGGTCAGGGTGACCCGCTCGGCCGGCACGTCGGGGACGGTGACCTCGACCGAGTCCAGCCGCCGGGCGGCCAGTTGGGTCAGGAACGGGAAGCCACCGATCCGCACCTCGGGGGCCGCGGTCAGATGCAGCCGGTCCTTGAGCCGGTCGGCGGCCTGGCGCTCGGCGTACAGCAGCGCCCAGCGGTCGGCGAGGGCGACGAGACAGGCGACGGTGAGCAGCCACACCACCAGCCTGAACAGGGTGGGCAGGCCGGTGGCCCGGTTGCGGCGGCGGCCCCGGCGCCTGTGATTGGGTGGCTCCCAGGGGTCCTCGCCGTCGCCTGGCCGTCGCTGAACGCGGTCGTCCTCGGCGAGGAAGTCGTCCAGCGGTTCCTCCGCCGGATCGTCCGCGAGGGCGGCCAGCTCGTCGTACGGACTTTGGGCGGGGGGAACCCCGCCGGGTGCGGGTCCGTCGGAGTGAGCGGTGTGATGCGTCGGTGTGTGGGGGGTACGCATCGGCAGATTTGATCATATGGACCCACCCGGCTCGCAACTTCCGCGAGGAGCCGGACACGTAATGGCCCGATGCGCACGTGTTATCGGCTCGTAGGGCAACTCCCCTGTGACCGGGCGACGTTGGACAATGGTGGCGACCCTCCTATCGAAGACGGGGAAGGACCGTTCATGACGGCAACGGACAGCCGGCGTTTCGTGGGCAGGACCGCGGTGGTGACCGGCGGCAGCAGGGGAATCGGGGCGGCGGTCGCCACCCGTCTGGCGGCCGAGGGGGCCGACGTCGTCGTCGGTTACCGCGGCAACCGCGCGGCGGCCGACAGCGTGGTCGCCGCCATCGAGGCGCACGGCGGCAGGGCACTGGCGCACGCCGCCGACGTGACCGATCCCGGGCAGATCGAGGCGCTGGTCGAGCGGGCGGTCGCCGAGTTCGGCCGACTGGACGTGCTCGCCTCCTGCGCGGGCATCGAGCACTTCGGCGCACTGGAGAGCCTGACCCCCGCCGACTTCGACCGCGTCTTCGCCGTGAACACCCGCGGCCAGCTGTTCGCGGCACAGTCCGCCGCCGCCCGGATGGACGCCGGCGGCAGGATCGTGCTCACCTCCTCGGTCAGCGCCTCCCGCGCCGTCTTCGAGCACACCCTGTACGCCGCCTCCAAGGCCGCCGTGGAGGCCATGGTCCTGAACCTCTCCGCAGAGCTGGGGCAGCGCGGCATCACGATCAACGCCATCGCCCCCGGCGGCACCGACACCGACATGGCCGCGGAGAACTCGGCCGGCTACCAGCACCCCCTGCTGCGCGGCACGGTCCCACCGCGGCAGTGGCTGTCGGCGCACGGCGCGCTCGGCCGCCTGGCCCGCCCGGACGAGATCGCCGCGGGCTACGCGTTCCTCGCCTGCGACGACGCCGCGTACATGACCGGCCGTACCCTGCCCGTGGACGGCGGCTTCTTCTGAACCGGGGCGTTCACGACTGACGCGAGTGCACCGGGCTGTTGGCCACCTCCTGCGGGCACTTGCGGTGCCGCGGCCGGATCAGCCGGTCCCGCTGCCAGTCGAACGCCGCGAGGGCCAGGGACGCCACCATGCCGATGAGCGCGGCCGCCAGGGCCACGACCACGGCGCCGCGATAGTCGTTGTGCCGGCCGAGCTCCAGGTAGTAGAGGCCCGGCAGCGCGGCCGTGCCCACCGCCGCCCCGAGCCGCTGCCCGGTCTGCAGGGCGCCGCCCGCCGCACCCGCCATGCTCACCGGCACGTCCCGCAGCGTCATCGTGATGTTGGGGGAGACCACGAACCCGCCGCCGATACCGCCGAGGAACAGCACCGGGGCGGCGACCCAGGGCGCGATGCCGAGATCCACGTAGTGCAGCAGCAGCGCGGTGCCGCCCAGCCCGGCGATCACACCCGCGAGCCCGCACACGGTCAGCAGCCTGCCCAGCCGGTCCACCAGCCGGCCGGCGATCACGGCCGCGCACGCCGAGCCCAGCGCGAAGGGGGTCACCGCGAGCCCGGAACGCAACGGCGAGAAGCCGAGACCATGCTGGTAGAACAGGGCGAACACCAGCCACACCCCGCTGAACCCGATGAAGTAGAGCGTGCCGACACCCGCGCCGATCGCATAGCCGCGCACGGTGCTGAACAGCCGCGGGTCGAGCAGCGGCTGCGCCCCCTTGGCCACCACCCGCCGCTGCCACTGGACGAAACCGGCGAGGACCGCGGCCCCGATCGGGAACAGCCACCACACCCGGCCGATCCCGCCGGAGTCCGCCTGGACCAGCGGATACATCAGCGCCAGCACACCGAGCCCGAGGAGCAGCACACCGAACGCGTCCACGTGCCCCCGCCCCGACCCCTGTACCCGGGGCAGCAGCCGGCGGCCGAGCAGCACCGCCAGGATGCCGATGGGCACATTGACGTAGAACACCCAGCGCCAGCCGTCGGCGCCGGAGGCCAGCGCCAGGATGGCGCCGCCCGTGATGGGCCCGGCGGCGGAGGAGATGCCGACGGTCGCCCCGAAGAACCCGAAGGCGCGCCCGCGCTCCGCACCGCGGAACATCTGCTGGATCAGCGCCGAGTTCTGCGGCGCCATGAACCCGGCCGCGAGACCTTGCGCGAGCCGCGCCACCACCAGCAGCGTGATGTCGGGGGCCGCCCCGCAGACGGCGCTGAACAGCACGAACCCGCTCAGCGCCAGCAGGAAGATGCGGCGCCTGTCCAGCGCGTCGCCGAGCCGTCCGGCGGTGACGAGCGCGAGGGCGAAGGTGAGCGCGTATCCGGACACCACCCACTGCACCTGGGCGGGGGAGGCGTGCAGATCGCGCTGCATGGTGGGCAGGGCGACCGCCACGATCGTCACGTCCAGCAGGCTCATGAAGCCGGCCACGAGCGTGACCCACAAGGCGCGCCACCGGCGCGGATCGGGCTCGTAACCGGCTTCCCGAGTCGCCTGACCACGACCGCCTGTGGTCGGCGTCGACGCTGTCACCTGGGCTCCTTTCCGTCAGGACCCCCGCACTCGAAGGAACCAGGTTCCCTGCCGGGGCACGGACACACCCCCATCCGAGATGGCCCCATCACCTGCAACCGCAAACACCGGCGAGAAAATCCGGCCGAGCGCCCTGGACGGGGGTGTCCGGGCGGATGCCCACTGTCAGTGGTGGCTGCCAGGCTGGTCACATGAACGGCGACGACGAGCAGCTGCTGCGCGGCCGGGTCTACGGCCACGACCACGACGACCCGGGCCCCCGCCCGGACCGCAGGTACGCGGAACTGGTCGGCGGTCCCCTGGACGGCCTGCTTCTGGACATCACCGACCAGGCCGGCGAGGCGCCCGCCACCGGCGTCCCGCTGCGCACCGAACTGGGCCGGTTCGGCACCGGCGGCCGGGCCGTGTACACCCCGCGCCCGGGCGACCCCACCCGCTTCGACTGGACCGGCGACACCCCCTGAACCCTCGACCCCGTCACCTACCGTGTCGCTCCGATGGCGCTACGAAGCGGTGAGTTTGAGCACGCGAGATCTGTGCAGGCGTTGGCGTGTGCAATGTGATCGGCGAAAGGAAAACCGTCATGGAGGCGACTGACCACGACAGCACGGTGGACCCCGCCGCGGTCAGACGTCACCGCATGCTCTTCCGGGCGATCGAGAAGCGGCGGCACCCCAGGCTGCGCCGCAGCGACATCACCGTGACCGACGAGGCGGCGGTCAAACGCGCCACGAAGGCCGCCGCCCTCGGCAACGCGATGGAGTGGTACGACTTCGGCATCTACAGCTATCTGGCCGCCACCCTCGGGCAGGTCTTCTTCCCCTCGGGCAGTCACACGGCCCAGCTGCTCGGCACCTTCGCCACGTTCGCCGTCGCCTTTCTGGTGCGGCCCATCGGCGGCATGGTCCTCGGGCCGCTCGGCGACAAGATCGGCCGCAAGTCCATCCTCGCCCTCACGATGATCATGATGGCGGTGGGCACCTTCGCGATCGGCCTGATCCCCTCGCACGCCGCCATCGGCCTGTGGGCCCCGGCCCTGCTGATCTTCTTCCGCCTGGTGCAGGGCTTCTCGACCGGCGGTGAGTACGGCGGCGCCTCCACGTTCATCGCGGAGTACGCGCCGGACAAGCGGCGCGGTTACTTCGGCAGCTTCCTGGAGTTCGGCACGCTCGCCGGATACGTCGGCGCCTCCGGCCTCGTCGTCGCCCTCAGCAGCTTCCTCAGCGACGACCAGATGCTGCACTGGGGCTGGCGCGTCCCCTTCCTGGTCGCGGCGCCGCTCGGCTTCATCGGCCTCTACCTGCGGCTCAAGCTGGACGAGACGCCCGCCTTCCAGAAGCTGGAGGGCGGCCAGGCCAAGGCGACCGAGGCGGCCGACGCCGTGGAGACGTCGGCCGCGGGAGACCTCGGAAAGATCTTCACCCGCTACTGGCGGCCGCTGCTGCTGTGCATCGCGCTCGTCGCGGCGTACAACATCACCGACTACATGCTGCTGTCGTACATGCCGACGTACCTGTCCGACGAACTCGGCTACGACACCAACCACGGCCTGCTGATCCTGCTGATCGTGATGGTCCTCCAGATGTGCGTCATCAACCAGGTCGGGCGCCTCTCGGACCGCTTCGGCCGCAAGCCGCTGCTGATGGCGGGAATGCTCGGTTTCCTCTTCCTGTCGGTGCCGTCCTTCCTGCTCGTCCGGCAGGGTGACGTCGCCCTGATCGCCCTGGGCCTGCTGCTGATGGGCCTGTCCCTGGTGGCCATGCTGGGCACCATGTCGGCGGCGCTCCCGGCGATCTTCCCCACGCATGTGCGCTACGGCTCCCTCTCGGTCGCCTACAACTTCTCCACCTCGCTCTTCGGCGGTACGACCCCGCTGGTGATCACCGCGCTGATCGGCGTCTTCCACACCAACCTGGTGCCGGCCTACTACGCGGTGGTCGCCGCCGCGGTGGGCGTCATCGCCGTCCTGTGCATGAGGGAGACCGCCAACAAGCCGCTCGCCGGCTCCCCGCCCTCGGTGGAATCGGAGGCCGAGGCCGCGGAGCTGGTCCGGGCCCAGTCGCCCGACCCGAAGTTCTGACCGGGCCTTCCCCGGCAAGGCGCGGGGCGAGCGGGGTGGGGTCGTCGTCGAACAGCCGGCCGCGGCCGTGACCGGCTCGACACACAGCCGCCTCGGTGGGACACCGGCCGGCGCGTCCAGGTTCGCGTCGACATCCTGACTCCGGCGCCCGGCCTCGGCCGGGCGCCCGCGGCGCCCGTGGACCCCGTCGGACATCGGTCCTCCGGAACGGGCCGTCCGCACAGGAGATCGCTGTTTCGGCGCGATCCTGGCGGCGGAAATCTGGGAGCGCTCCCGTGGGAGCGCTCCCAGGTAGGCATAATGAGGGTCCACTGTTCCCGCGGGCGCGTCAAGGGAACGAACACTCCGAGTTGGTGCGACTGACGGGTTGTCATCCATGGTGACGGGCAGAAGCGTGATGGCTGCGGGCGGGGGGCGCGGCGGCCGGCCGACGCTGGAGATGGTCGCCGCGCGGGCCGGTGTCGGACGGGGCACGGTGTCCCGGGTGGTCAACGGCTCCCCGCATGTGAGCGCCCAGGCGCGGGCGGCGGTGGAGGCGGCGATCGCGGAGCTGGGCTACGTGCCCAACCGCGCGGCCCGGGCGCTGGCCGCCGACCGCACGGACGCGGTGGCCCTCGTCATCCCCGAGTCGGAGACCCGGCTCGGCGCCGAGCCGTACTTCCTGGACATCGTGCGCGGTGTGAGCACCGAACTGGCGGACACGGACATGCAGTTGCTGCTCACCCTCATCCGCACGCCCCGCGAACGGCAACGCCTGGCCCAGCACTTGGAGGCCCGCCGGGTCGACGGCGTGCTGCTGGTGTCGGTGCACGAGGACGACCCGCTGCCCAGCCTGCTGGAAAAGCTCCAGGTGCCCACTGTGCTCAACGGCCGCCGCTCGGAGCGTGAATGGATGTCGTACGTCGACGCCGACAACGTTGGCGGCGCGCGGTCGGCGGCGGAACACCTGCTGGCCCTCGGCCGGCGGACCGTCGCCACCATCACCGGGCCCCTGGACATGTATGTCGCCCGGTGCCGGCTCGACGGGTACACCCAGGCCGTGCAGGCCGCCGGTCTCGGCCGGGGCCCCTCGCTGGTCGCGCACGGCGACTTCACGGAGGAGGGCGGCCGCGCGGCCATGCGCGCCCTGCTGGAGCGGCAACCCGGCATCGACGCCGTGTTCGCCGCCTCCGACGTGATGGCCAGTGGCGCCCTGCACGTGCTGCGCCAGTCGGGGCGGCGCGTGCCCGAGGATGTGGCGCTGGTCGGCTTCGACGACTCGGCGGTGGCCCGGCACGCGGACCCGCCGCTCACCAGCGTGCGCCAGCCGACCGAGGAGATGGGCCGCACCATGGCCCGGGTGCTGCTGGAGCAGATCGAGTCCCGCACCGGCCCCCGGCGCCATGTGGTGCTGTCGACGGAACTGGTGCGCCGCGCGTCCGCGTGAGACCGCGGGCCGGGAGGCTCCACTGTCGCGCGCCAGGCCTGGCGGACTCGGGCGCGCGCCGCGGTGCGGTGCTTCGGAGCCCCGGCGCGGGTGTCGACCGGCGACCGGTGGGCCGCACGACGCCTGGGCCGGAGATCTTCCATGCCGCCGCGACCGGCTACGGCCTCGGTGCGGCGGGATGAACACAAGCGTGGAACCGGCCATGTTGGCCCTCACGCGGTGGAGACGTCCAGGCGGACGCCGGCACCCCCGTCCCCGGCCTCGCGTGGCGTCCCCCGCGGGCGACGACGGGCTGTCCTCGCCCTCCGGCACGCCCGGCAACCGGTGGCAGGGGCCGCGTGCAAGTGCCGGATGGCGGTTTTTCCGCCCTCCTGTCGCCGTCGCACACCGGTCGAGCCCCTGACGGTCCGGCGCGCGGACCCGGCCGCGGCGCACCGTCCCCGGGTGCATCGTCGCCGGATGCGGCGAGTTCACCGGCCTCCCGGGCGCTGATGACCTTCGAGTAGGCGCACGGCGCCCCTTCGGCGGTTAGGGCGACATGAACACGCCATTGCGCTCCCGTTTCGCGCGGCCCCTTCACAGCGGTGTTTCGAGTTGTTACTTTCCTCACTTGCTGGGAGCGCTCCCACGTTCAACATCCTGGAATCACGCCGGAGTTGACCACCGCGGCATCGAGTGGCGGAAGCCTCCGGTCCCTTCCGAGGGTGCGACGAGTCCCGGCGAGCACCACCGCACACGCACCACACCGGAGCCCGCTCGGGCGACCGGTGAGGAAGAGCTGTCCGTCAGCACGGGGCCACGCCACACGAAGGGGAGTTGGCTGCTATGAGACCTGCGGACTTGGGCCCACCGAGGCGGCTCACGGTGCTTGCCGCCGTGGCCTCCGTCCTGCTCGCCCTGCTGGCCGCGGTGACGAGCACGGCGCCCGCCCGGGCAGCCGGTACGGCCGGAGCGGGCTACTGGCACACGAGCGGCCGGCAGATCGTGGACGCGAGCGGGAACCCGGTGCGCATCGCCGGGATCAACTGGTTCGGGTTCGAGACATCGAACCATGTGGTCCACGGCCTGTGGTCACGGGACTACAAGAACATGCTCGACCAGATCGCCTCGCTCGGATACAACACGCTGCGCATTCCGTACTCCGACGACATCTTCAAGTCGGGCACCATGCCGGAAAGCATCGACTTCTCCGGTGGGAAGAACGCCGACCTGCAGGGCCTGGACTCGCTGGGCGTCCTGGACAAGATCGTCGACTATTCGGGCCGGATCGGTCTGAAGGTCATCCTCGACCGGCACCGGCCGGACTCCAGCGGCCAGAGCGCCCTCTGGTACACCAGCAGTGTCCCGGAGTCGACCTGGCTCGCGGACCTGAAGACGCTGGCGAGCCGGTACGCCGGCAATTCCACGGTCGTCGGCATCGACCTGCACAACGAGCCGCACGACCCGGCCTGTTGGGGCTGTGGTGACACCGGCACCGACTGGCGGCTGGCGGCCGAACGCGGCGGCAACGCCGTGCTGTCGGCCAATCCCAACATGCTGATCTTCGTCGAGGGCATCCAGACCTACAACGGCGACTCCACCTGGTGGGGCGGCAACCTGGAGGGCGCCGGCACCTACCCGGTCCGGCTCGACGTCGCCAACCGCGTCGTCTACTCGGCCCACGACTACGCCACCAGCGTCGCCAACCAGCCCTGGTTCAGCGACCCGTCCTTCCCGAACAACATGCCGGGGATCTGGGACAAGCACTGGGGCTACCTGTTCAAGAACAACATCGCCCCCGTCTGGGTGGGCGAGTTCGGCACGACGCTCCAGTCGGCCGTCGACCAGACCTGGCTGAAGGCGCTGGTCGACTACCTCCGCCCGACCTCGCAGTACGGCGCCGACAGCTTCCAGTGGACGTTCTGGTGCCTGAACCCCGACTCCGGTGACACCGGCGGCATCCTCAAGGACGACTGGTCGACGGTGGACACCGTCAAGGACGGCTATCTGACGTCCATCAAGGCCCCCGGCTTCGGCTCCGGCGGTGGCAACCCGCCCGGTGGCGGCACCGATACGACGGCGCCGTCCGCGCCGACGGGTCTGACGGTGTTGGCGACGACCAGTTCCAGCGTCTCGCTGAAGTGGACGGCGGCCACGGACAACGTGGGGGTCACGGGTTACGACGTGTACCGGGGCTCCACGAAGGTGGGGAGCACCACGTCGACGTCGTATACGGACTCGGGGCTGTCGGCGTCGACGTCGTACTCGTACACGGTGAAGGCGAGGGACGCGGTGGGCAATGTCTCGGCGGCGTCGAGCGCGGTGACGGCGACGACGGCGTCCGGCGGTGGTGGCACGCCGGGTACGGGTGCGGTGAAGGTGCAGTACAAGAACAACGACTCGGCGCCGGGTGACAACCAGATCAAGCCGGGTCTGCGGGTGGTCAACACCGGCAGCAGTGCGGTGGATCTGTCGAAGGTGACGATCCGCTACTACTTCACCGGTGACAGTGGGTCGTCCTCGTTCACCGTGTCGTGTGACTACGCGGCCGTCGGCTGTTCGAACCTGACGCAGAAGGTGGTGGCCCTCTCCTCGCCGAAGTCGGGTGCGGACCACTACCTGGAGGTCGGGTTCACCTCCGGCGCCGGGAGTCTCGCGGCGGGTGCGTCGACCGGTGACATCCAGAGCCGGGTCAACAAGAGCGACTGGTCGAACTTCAGCGAGTCCGACGACTACAGCTACGCGACCAACACCGCGTACGCCGACGCGAGCAAGGTGACCGTGTACGTGAGCGGCACCCTCGCGGGCGGCATCGAACCCTGATCTTCCCCCTGCAGGCGGCGCGTCGGTGGGCAGCCGTGCGCCGGAACACCCCACGGAAGGAAACACCGGTGAAGAAGCATCCCCCCAGGTCGCGGCTCACCCGCGGTCTCGCGGTGGTCTCGGCGCTCGCGCTGAGTTCCGCGCTGGCCATGACGCTCAACGCGCCCACCGCTTCGGCGGCCACCCGGGTGGACAACCCCTATGTGGGCGCGAAGGGTTACGTGAACCCGGAGTGGTCCAGTGAGGCCGCGGCGGAGCCCGGTGGCAGCGCGGTCGCCAACACGCCGACCGCGGTGTGGCTGGACAGCATCTCGACCATCGCGGGCACCAGCGGCAAGATGGGTCTGCGCGACCACCTGGACAAGGCGGTGTCGCAGGGCGCCAACCTGATCACGCTGGTCATCTACGACCTGCCCGGCCGGGACTGCTCCGCCCTCGCCTCCAACGGCGAGCTGGGCCCGACCGACATCGGCCGGTACGAGACCGAGTACATCGACCCGATCGCCAAGATCCTCGCCGACCCGGCCTACGCCAACCTGCGGATCGTCAACGTCATCGAGCCCGACTCGCTGCCGAACATCGTCACCAACGCGGGTGGCAGCGCCGGGTCGACGACCCAGTGCGAGACCATGAAGGCGAACGGCAACTACGAGACCGGCGTGGGCTACGCGCTCAACCACCTGGGCGCGATCCCGAACGTGTACAACTACATCGACGCGGGCCACCACGGCTGGCTGGGCTGGGACACCAACCTCGGCCCCGCCGTGGACGAGTTCTACAAGGCGGCGAACACCGCCGGCGCCACCGTCAACGACGTGCAGGGTTTCATCACCAACACGGCCAACTACTCGGCGACGGTCGAGCCGTACTTCAAGGTGAGCGACAACGTCAACGGTACGACGGTGCGCCAGTCCAAGTGGGTGGACTGGAACCAGTACGTCGACGAGCAGTCGTACGCCCAGGCGCTGCGCACCGCCCTGGTGGCGAAGGGCTTCGACTCCGGTATCGGAATGCTGATCGACACCTCCCGCAACGGCTGGGGCGGCTCCGCTCGGCCGACCGGCCCCGGCCCGACGACATCCGTGGACAACTACGTCAACGGAAGCCGGATCGACCGCCGTATCCACACCGGCAACTGGTGCAACCAGAGCGGTGCGGGACTCGGCGAACGGCCGACCGCGGCGCCCGCCGCCGGGATCGACGCCTACGTGTGGGTCAAGCCGCCGGGGGAGTCCGACGGTTCGAGCCAGCCCGTCGACAACAGCGAGGGCAAGGGCTTCGACCAGATGTGTGACCCCACCTACGGGGGCAACGCCCGCAACGGCAACAACCCGACCGGCGCCCTGCCGAACGCGCCGCTGGCCGGACACTGGTTCTCCGCCCAGTTCCAGCAGCTGCTGCAGAACGCCTACCCGCCCATCTCCGGCGGCGGCACCCCGCCTGGTGGCGGTTCGGACACGACGGCGCCGTCCGCGCCGACGGGTCTGACGGTGTCGGCGACGACCAGTTCCAGCGTCTCGCTGAAGTGGACCGCGGCCACGGACAACGTGGGGGTCACCGGGTACGACGTGTACCGGGGCTCCACGAAGGTGGGCAGCACCACGTCCACCTCGTACACGGACTCCGGGCTCACGGCGTCGACGTCGTACTCGTACACGGTGAAGGCGAAGGACGCGGCGGGCAATGTCTCGGCGGCGTCGAGCGCGGTGACGGCGACGACGGCGTCCGGCGGTGGTGGCACGCCGGGCACGGGCGCGGTCAAGGTGCAGTACAAGAACAACGACAGCGCCCCCGGCGACAACCAGATCAAGCCGGGCCTGAAGGTCGTCAACACCGGCAGCAGCGCGGTGGACCTGTCCAAGGTGACCATCCGCTACTACTTCACCAGTGACGGCGGCGCCTCCACCTTCACCGCGTCGTGCGACTACGCCGCGGTCGGCTGCTCGAACGTCACGCAGAAGGTCGTCGCCCTCTCCTCGCCGAAGTCGGGCGCGGACCACTACGTGGAGATCGGGTTCACCTCCGGCGCGGGCAGCCTCGCGGCGGGTGCGTCGACCGGTGACATCCAGAGCCGGATCAACAAGAGCGACTGGTCGAACTTCAGCGAGTCCGACGACTACAGCTACGCCACCAACACCGCGTACGCCGACGCCGGCAAGGTGACGGTGTACGTGAGCGGCACCCTCGCGGGCGGCGTCGAGCCGTAAACCGAGGCGACCGCGAAGCAACCCGGCCGCCCCGCCCCGCCCGCCCCGCTCCGGGCCGCGGCCGGGTCCCGGAGCATGGCGCCCATCAGGGTGGCGCCATGCTCCGGCCCCCTCCGCTCCCGCCGGACCGGCTCCCCGAACTCCCGCGTCCGGCGGATCCCCCTCCATTCCCTTGAGGAGAAGCCATGTCCGCCTCCGGCATATCCCGCAGGCGATTCGCCGCCGCGGTCGGCGGAGCCCTGCTCGGGGCGGCCGTCTCGCCCACGCTGGCCAGCGCGACGCCCTCGGCGAAGGCCGCCACGTCCCCGACGGCCGTCGCCGACGACCCGTACACCACGGCCTTCCTGACCCAGTACAAGAAGATCAAGGACCCGGCGAACGGCTACTTCAGCCCCGACGGCATCCCCTACCACTGCGTGGAGACACTGATCGTCGAGGCCCCCGACCACGGCCACCAGACCACCTCGGAGGCGTTCAGCTACTGGTTCTGGCTGGAGGCCACCTACGGCCGGGTGACCGCCGACTGGACGCCGTTCAACAACGCCTGGGCCACGGCCGAGAAGTACATCATCCCCACCCACAACGACCAGCCGAGCAACGGCTCCTACAACGCCGCCAGCCCCGCGACCTACATCCCCGAGTGGCCGGACGTCAACAAGTACCCCTCCGCGCTGGACAGTTCGGTCACCTCGGGCCAGGACCCGATCGCGAGCGAGCTGAACTCCGCCTACGGCACCCCGGACATCTACGGGATGCACTGGCTGCTGGACGTCGACAACGTCTACGGCTACGGCAACACCCCCGGCACCGGGGCGGAGAACGGGCCGACCGCGTCCGGACCGTCGTACATCAACAGCTATCAGCGCGGCGCCCAGGAGTCGGTGTGGGAGACCGTCCCGCAGCCGACGACCGACCTGTTCAAGTACGGCGGGACGAACGGCTACCTCGACCTGTTCGTCAAGGACAGCTCCTACTCCAAGCAGTGGAAGTACACCAACGCCCCCGACGCCGACGCACGCGCGGTGCAGGCGGCGTACTGGGCCTACCGGTGGGCCACCGCCCAGAGCAACCAGTCGGCGATCTCCGCCTCCGTCGCCAAGGCGGCCAAGATGGGCGACTACCTGCGGTACGCCCTGTTCGACAAGTACTTCAAGAAGGTCGGCAACTGCACCGACCCGAAGAGCTGCGCCGCCGGCACGGGGCGGGACTCCGAGCACTACCTGCTGGCCTGGTACTACGCCTGGGGCGGTGCGGAACCGGGCGGCGGCTGGGCCTGGCGGATCGGCGACAGCAGCGCCCACCAGGGCTACCAGAACCCGCTTGCCGCCTGGGCGCTGGCCAACGTGCCGAGCCTCACTCCGAAGTCGCCCACCGCGAAGAGCGACTGGTCCACCAGCCTCCAGCGCCAACTGGAGTTCTACCAGTGGCTGCAATCCGCCGAGGGCGCCATCGCGGGCGGCGCGACCAACAGCTGGAACGGGCAGTACGGCACCCCACCGGCCGGCACCCCGACGTTCTACGGCATGGCCTACGACTGGCAGCCGGTCTACCACGACCCGCCGAGCAACAACTGGTTCGGCTTCCAGTGCTGGTCGCTGGAGCGTGTCGCCGAGTACTACTACGTGACCGGCAACGCCACCGCGAAGGCCGTCCTGGACAAGTGGGTGGCCTGGGCCATCTCCGAGACCACGGTCACGGCCACCGACTTCAAGATCCCGGGCACCCTGAACTGGACCGGGCAGCCGGACACCTGGAACCCGAGCAGCCCGTCTGGCAACAAGAGCCTGCACGTGACGGTCGTGGACCACGGCAACGACACCGGGGTGGCCGCCGCCTACGTCAAGACGCTCACGTACTACGCGGCCAAGTCCGGCGACACCGCCTCCGCCGCCCTCGCCAAGAAGCTGCTGGACGCGATGGCGACCCTCGCCGACGCCAAGGGCATCACCACACCGGAGACCCGCACCGACTACAGCCGGTTCAGCGACCCTGTCTACGTGCCGTCCGGCTGGTCGGGCAAGATGCCCAACGGCGACCCGATCAACACCAACTCCACGTTCCTCTCCATCCGTTCCTGGTACAAGAAGGACCCGGACTGGTCCAAGGTCCAGGCGTACCTGGACGGCGGGGCGGCGCCCACCTTCGTCTACCACCGCTTCTGGGCGCAGGCCGACATCGCCATGGCCTACGCCGTGTACGCCGAGCTGATCGTCGGCACCGGGGGAGGCGGCGGCACCGGTGACACCACCCCGCCGACCGTTCCGACGAACCTCGCGGTGGCGGCGACCACGGACACCAGCGTCTCACTGACCTGGACGGCGTCCACGGACGACGTGGGCGTGGCCGGCTACGACATCTACCGGGGCACGACCCTGGCCGGCAGCGCGGTCACCACCTCGTTCACCGACTCGGGGCTCAAGGCCTCGACGGCGTACTCCTACACGGTCCGGGCGAAGGGCGCCGCGGGCAACGTGTCGGCGGCCTCCGGCGCGGTCACCGCCACCACCAAGGCCGGATCCGGCGGCAACCCCACCGGGTCGGTCAAGGTGCAGTACAAGAACAACGACTCCGCGCCGGGCGACAACCAGATCAAGCCGGGCCTGAAGGTGGTCAACACCGGCACGAGCCCGCTGTCCCTGTCCGCCGTCACCCTGCGCTACTGGTTCACCGGCGAGAGCGGCGCGAGCGGCTACAGCACCTGGTGCGACTACGCGGCGGTCGGCGCCTCCAACGTCACCCAGAAGGTGGTGGCCGTCTCCTCGCCGAAGTCGGGTGCGGACCACTACCTGGAGATCGGGTTCACCTCAGGCGCCGGGAGCCTCGCCGCGGGCGCGTCGAGCGGTGACATCCAGTGCCGGATCAACAAGAGCGACTGGTCGAACTTCAGCGAGAGCGACGACTACAGCTACGGGACGAACACCGCCTACACGGACGCCACCAAGGTGACCGCGTACGTCAACGGCACCCTCGCGTGGGGCACCGAGCCCTGATCCGCCGAGAAAGAAGGAGACCACACATGCTGTCATCGTGGAGACGGCTGCGCGCGGCCGCCTGGGCGGGCGCCATGGCCGTCCTGCTGCTCGGCGCGCTCATGGCCGTCGGCCAGCCGGCGTCGGCCAGTACGACGACGGACTGTACGCAGTGGGGGACCACGTCCGTGAAGGGCGGGGAGTACATCTACCAGCAGAACGAATGGAACTCGTCGGACACGCAGTGCGTGAGCGTCGACGACGCCACGGGCGCGTGGACCGTCACCCAGGCGAACCTCAGCGTGCCCACCAACGGCGCCCCGGCCACCTACCCGTCGATCTACAAGGGCTGCCACTGGGGAGCCTGCACCACCGGCAGTGGACTGCCCATCCAGGTCAGTCAGCTGGGCAGCTCGACCACCTCCTGGTCGACCACGCAGCCGGCGTCGGGCGCCTACGACGTCGCGTACGACCTCTGGTTCAACTCGACGCCGACCACGGACGACCAGCCGGACGGCACCGAGGTGATGATCTGGCTCAACAGCCGCGGCGGCGTCCAGCCCTTCGGCAGCAAGACCGCCACCGCGAACGTCGCGGGCCACGGCTGGGACGTGTGGACCGGCCAGCAGACCTCCTGGAAGATCATCTCCTATGTCCTCCAGGGCGGCGGGACCTCGTTCAGCAACCTCGACGTCAAGGCCCTGATCGACGACGCGGTGGCGCGCGGCTCCATCAACCCCGCGCACTACCTGATCGACGCCGAGGCCGGCTTCGAGATCTGGCAGGGCGGCCAGGGCCTGGCCAGCAACAGCTTCTCGTTCTCCGCGAGCCAGAAGGGCTCCGGTGGCGGTGCGGATACGACGGCGCCGTCCGCGCCGACGGGTCTGGCGGTGTCGGGGACGACCAGTTCCAGCGTGTCGTTGAAGTGGACCGCGGCCACGGACAACGTGGGGGTCACCGGGTATGACGTGTACCGGGGGTCGACGAAGGTGGGCAGCACCACGTCGACGTCGTATACGGACTCGGGGCTCACGGCGTCGACGTCGTACTCGTACACGGTGAAGGCGAGGGACGCGGCGGGCAATGTCTCGGCGGCGTCGAGCGCGGTGACGGCGACGACGGCGTCCGGCGGTGGTGGCACGCCGGGTACGGGTGCGGTGAAGGTGCAGTACAAGAACAACGACTCGGCGCCGGGTGACAACCAGATCAAGCCGGGTCTGCGGGTGGTCAACACCGGCAGCAGTGCGGTGGATCTGTCGAAGGTGACGATCCGCTACTACTTCACCGGTGACAGTGGGTCGTCCTCGTTCACCGCGTCGTGTGACTACGCGGCCGTCGGCTGTTCGAACCTGACGCAGAAGGTGGTGGCCCTCTCCTCGCCGAAGTCGGGTGCGGACCACTACCTGGAGGTCGGGTTCACCTCCGGCGCCGGGAGTCTCGCGGCGGGTGCGTCGACGGGTGACATCCAGAGCCGGGTCAACAAGAGCGACTGGTCGAACTTCAGCGAGTCCGACGACTACAGCTACGCCACCAACACCGCGTACGCCGACGCGAGCAAGGTGACCGTGTACGTGAGCGGCACCCTCGCGGGCGGCACCGAACCGAACTGACGAGGAGACAGCGGTGAGATCCCTTCTGCATCCCGTGCGTGGCGGGGGGCTGGCGGTCGCGCTGGCCACTCTGGCCACCGCCGGACTCGGCCTGCTCGCCGTCGGAGCCGCTCCGGCCGCCGTCGCCCAGGGCGCCACCCTGGACCAGCTGGCGCAGGCGCAGGGCCGCTACTTCGGCTCCGCCACCGACAACTCGGAACTCAACGACTCGTCCTATACCGCCGTCCTGGGCAGCGAGTTCGGCTCGATCACGCCCGGCAACTCGATGAAGTGGGACACCACGGAGCCGTCGCAGGGCCAGTTCAACTTCAGCGGCGGCGACGCGATCGTCTCCTTCGCGCAGGCCCACAACCAGCAGGTGCGCGGCCACAACCTGGTCTGGCACAGCCAGTTGCCCGGCTGGGTGAGCAACCTTCCGGCCGGCCAGGTGCAGGCGGCCATGGAGAACCACATCACCAAGGAAGCCTCCCACTACAAGGGCAAGGTCTACGCCTGGGACGTGGTCAACGAGCCGTTCAACGAGGACGGCACCTACCGGACCGACCCGTTCTACAACGCCATGGGCAAGGACTACATCGCGGACGCGCTGCGGACCGCGCACGCCGCCGACCCTGGCGCCAAGCTGTACATCAACGACTACAACATCGAGGGCAGCGGCGCCAAGGCCGACGCCATGTACCAACTGGCCAGCGATCTGAAGAAGCAGGGCGTGCCGCTGGACGGCATCGGCTTCCAGGGGCACCTCGCGATCCAGTACTCGTTCCCGTCGAACATGCGGCAGAACCTCCAGCGCTTTGCCGACCTCGGGCTCGACGTCGCGTTCACCGAGCTGGACGTGCGTATGCAGATGCCCGCCGACAGCACCAAACTGGCGACCCAGGCCGACTACTACCGTCAGGTGACCAACGCCTGTCTCGCCGTTTCCCGGTGTGTCGGCATCACCGTGTGGGACTTCGACGACAAGTACTCCTGGGTGCCGAGCACCTTCCAGGGAGAGGGCGCTGCCTGCCTCTACGACGAGAACCTGCAGCAGAAGCCCGCGTACGCCGCCGTCCAGACCGCCCTCGGCGGCAACCCGCCCGGTGGCGGTTCGGACACGACGGCGCCGTCCGCGCCGACGGGTCTGGCGGTGTCGGGGACGACGAGTTCGAGTGTGTCGTTGAAGTGGACGGCGGCCACGGACAATGTGGGGGTCACGGGTTACGACGTGTACCGGGGGTCGACGAAGGTGGGGAGCACCACGTCGACGTCGTATACGGACTCGGGGTTGTCGGCGTCGACGTCGTACTCGTACACGGTGAAGGCGAGGGACGCGGCGGGCAATGTCTCGGCGGCGTCGAGCGCGGTGACGGCGACGACGGCGGCCGGCGGTGGTGGCACGCCGGGCACGGGTGCGGTGAAGGTGCAGTACAAGAACAACGACTCGGCGCCGGGTGACAACCAGATCAAGCCGGGCCTGAAGGTCGTCAACACCGGCAGCAGTGCGGTGGATCTGTCGAAGGTGACGATCCGCTACTACTTCACCGGTGACGGCGGTGCCTCCGCCTTCAGCGCGTGGTGTGACTACGCCGCGGTCGGCTGCTCGAACGTCACGCAGAAGGTGGTGGCCCTGTCGTCGCCGAAGTCGGGTGCGGACCACTACCTGGAGGTCGGGTTCACCTCCGGCGCGGGCAGTCTCGCGGCGGGTGCGTCGACCGGTGACATCCAGAGCCGGATCAACAAGACGGACTGGTCCAACTTCAACGAGAGTGACGACTACAGCTACGCGACCAACACCGCGTACGCCGACGCGAGCAAGGTGACGGTGTACGTGAGCGGCACCCTCGCGGGCGGCGTCGAGCCGTAGACCGGGAACAGCCGCCAGAGAACACCCCGCCCGGCAAGCCGTCCAGGTCTGCCGGGCGGGGCCAGTCGTGCCGGCCAAGGCAGGCGCCACCTGCCGGCGGCGGGGGAGCGGCTCAGCCGGTCACCACGGTCAGACCCGCCTCGGCGGCCGAGCCGAAGCCGTCGTCCACGGCCACCACGTCCCGCCCGGCGGCGTGCAGCACGGAGGCGGCGATGGCGGCCCGCATCCCGCCGGCGCAGTGCACCCACACGGTGCCCGCCGGTACCTCGTCCAGCCGCTGGTGCAGCTGGTGGATCGGGATGTGCACGGAGCCCGCTATGTGCCCGGTGGTCCGCTCCGAGTCGCGGCGTACGTCCAGGACGACGACGCCGTCCGTGCCGCGCTCGGCCAGGCCCGCGAAGGTGCTGCGCGGGAAGGAGACGAGGGCTTCCCCCTCGGCCACCCACTCCTGTGGCGCGCCGGTCGCCGCGGCCGCGGGCCGGTCGATGCCCACCCGGACCAACTCGCGCTGGACGGAAGCAAGTTGCGCAGGGGACTCGGCGAGCAGGGTCACCGGCTTGCCCCACGGGATCAGCCAGGCGAGATACGTGGCGATCTTGCCGTCGGCCTCGAAGTTGAAGGATCCGGCGACATGGCCCTCGGCGAACGCCACCCGGTTGCGCAGGTCCACGACCCACTCGCCGGCCGCGAGCCGGGCGGCGATCTCCCGGGCGTCGGCGACCGCCGGCGAGGTGAGGTCCACGGGCGCCGGACCGGCGGCGTTGGCCGGACCCATGTGCGTGTAGTAGGCGGGGATGTCGTCGAGCTCGGCGAGCAGCCGGGCCACGAACGAGTCCACGTCGGTGGTGAGCGCCGCGTTGACCGACTTCTCCTTGCCGATGGTGGTGGCGTCGCCCTCGGCCTGCGCTGAGGAGCAGAAGCTGCCGAAACCGTGCGTCGGCAGCACCGACGTCTCGTCCGGCAGCTCCGCGGCGAGCCGGTGCGCGGAGGCGTGCTGGGCCCGGGCCAGCCGCTCGGTCAGCCGGGGCTCGACCAGATCGGGCCGGCCCACCGTGCCGATCAGCAGGGAGCCGCCCGTGAACGCCGCCACCGGGCGCCCCTGCTCGCGCAGCACATAGGAGGTGTGGTGCGGGGTGTGGCCGGGAGTGGCGACCGCGCTCAACTCCAGATCGCCCTCGACGGTGACGGTGTCGCCGTCGGACACCGGCACCCGGACGAACGAGACCCGCGCCCCGGCTGGCACCAGGTAGGCGGCGCCCGTCAGCCGGGCCAGCTCCAGACCGCCGGAGACGTAGTCGTTGTGGACATGGGTCTCCACCACGTGTGTGACCCGGACCCCGCGCCGCGCCGCCGCGGCGAGTACCTGGTCGACGTCGCGCGGCGGGTCCACCGCCACGGCCGCCTCCCGCCCGCCGGCCAGATAGCTGCGGTTGCCGAGGCCCTCCAGCTCGATGGTGTCGATGAAGAACACGGAGTCACTCCCTTTGCCGAATTACCCCCCGGGGTATATCCAATGTAACACGAGTACCCCGGGGGGTATTCCGGCCTCGTGTCGTGCCCGGCCGACGGCGGATCGGGCCGGGCGGTCGCAGGCGGCCGGTCACAGGCGGCCGGTCAGCATCCCGTGCCAGTAGATCTGCGGGAGCAGGTACCGCTTGAAGACCCACATGTCGCGCCGCTCCTTGAAGGTGTCGATCAGCGGGAAGGTGGGGCAGGGCTCGAGGTCGTAGTCGAACTCGGCGAGGAGCATCCGGTCGCGGGCGGTCACCAGCGGGCAGGAGGTGTGGCCGTCGTACCGGTGCTCCGGCCGCCTGCCGCGCATGGCGTCGAGCAGGTTGGCGGCCACCACCGGGGCCTGCTTGCGCACGGCCGCGCCGGTCTTCGAGGTCGGCAGATCGGCCACGTCGCCGAGCGTGAACACCTCGGGATGGCGCGGGTGCCGCAGGGTGTGCCGGTCCGCGGCGACGAAACCCTGGGGGCTCGCGGGGTCGGCGAGCGGGCCGCTCTTGACCCAGTCGGGCGCGCTCTGCGGCGGCACGGCGTGCAGCAGGTCGTAGGAGACGATCTCCTCGCGGCCGCTCCCGTGGTCGGTGATCACGACCTCGCGCCGGTCGCCGTGCACGGCGGTCATCTCGGACCGCAGCCGCACCTCGATGCCGTACCGGTCGGCCACCTGCTCCAGGACGCGGCCCCACTCGGGCACCTTGAACAGGGTGGCGTCCGGTATCACGAGGATGACCCGGATGCGGCCCAGGACCTTGCGCCTGCGCCAGTGGTCGGCCGCCAGGTAGGCGATCTTCTGTGGCGCCCCGCCGCACTTCAGCGGGGTGGCCGGGTGGGTGAAGACGGCCGTGCCGGAGCGCATGTTCCTGATCAGGTCCCAGGTGCGCGGGGCGTACTCCGGCGCGTAGTTGCTGCACACCCGGTCGTGGCCCACCGCCTCCGCGAGACCGGGCACGGCGTCCCAGTCCAGTTGCAGCCCGGGGGTCATGACCAGGTACTCGTAGGCGAGTTCCGCGCCCCCGGAGAGGGTGACCGTGCGCGCGTCGGGGTCGACGGCGAGGGCGTGCCGGCGTATCCAGCGCACGCCGTCCGGTATGACCGCGGCCTCGGCGCGGCGGGTGCTGCGCAGGGTCGCCTGGCCGCCGCCGACCAGGGTCCACAGGGGTTGGTACCAGTGGCTGTCGGAGGGTTCGACGAGTGTGACGTCCCGGACGCCGGCGCGGCGCAGACGGGCGGCGACGCTGATGCCGGCGCTGCCGCCGCCGATGACGACGACGCGGTGCCGGCCGGCGATCGTCTCGTCGCTGGAGAGGGGACTGGCGACCATGGTGGAGGTCCTTCCCTTCCGGCCCTGAGGCCCGTTTGGTTGCCTGCTCAAATACCCCGGGGGGTTTGGGTGAGGCCGAAGTTAGAGCGACGCGAGGGGGAGGGTCAAATACCCGGGCGGGTATTTGCCCGAGAGGCAAGGTCCGCACCGCCAACGCCTGACGTCGACCCTTACGGGCCGCCCCCAACCCCCTCCGGCCTGCTCACCCGGGGCTCATCCCGGCCGCGGTCGCCGGACGCCCGGTACCGGCAGGGCGTGCGGTTGGTCCGGCAGCGCGTGGGCGACGACGACCGCGCCGACGCTGACGTTGCTCATGCCGCGAGGGGTGCGGGCCCCGGACCGCGGCGGCAACCGTCCTCGCCGACCGGGGCGTTCACGGATGAAGCACAAGTGATGACGGTGACGGGGCTGGCCGATCCGCGCGGCTGTCTGCCATCATCTCGTGGCACCACCTGCACAGCCGACACACAAGAAGCCTGGCCATCCGCAGGAGGCTCCCCATGAAGGTCCGCTCCGCAGTGACCGCACTCGCCCTCGTCGTCGCCCCCGGCATCGCCGTCGTCGGCACCGCCACCGACGCCTTCGCCGTCACCAAGATCAGCCAAGCCACGGCGACCCAGATGTTCCGCGACGTCGGCATCACCTGGTCCTCGTCCGGCAACTGCTCCGACCGCAACAACTCGACCTGTACGTCGTTCGACCAGCTCAACCTGGCCACCGCCCAGGGCGCCCAGACCCTCAAGCGGGCCAGCGGCTGCGCCCTGAACATCACCGGCGGCACCGAGACCGGCCACGCCTCCGGCACGTACTCCCACTGGAACGGCTACAAGCTCGACTACGGCAAGAACACCTGCGTCACCAACTACATCAAGAACAACTTCAGTTACTCGGGCCTGAGAGGCGACGGCTACCCGATGTGGACCTCGGCCTCCGGCAACGTCTACGCCGACGAGGGAAACCACTGGGACGCCCTCTACTACAACTGCGGCGGCTGCTGACCCGTACCCCGACGGCGGGTCAGGGCGCACCCGGACCCGCCGGTCAGCCGTCGACGTCCGCCTCGGCCATGTGTGCCAGCACCGCCTCGACGACGGCCTCGGGGGGCGGGCCCGCGTCCACCGTGACGCCCCGCTCGTCCGGCTCCAGCGGTTCCAGCGTCTCCTCCTGCGACTCCAGCAGCGTGCGCGGCATGAAATGGCCGGCGCGCTCGCTGAGGCGCCGCCCCACCACCTCGTGGCCGGCCGTCAGATGGACGAAGAAGGCGTCCGGACAGGCCGCCCGCAGCGTGTCGCGGTAGCGGCGGCGCAGCGCGGAGCAGGGCACCACACCGCCCGTCGCCGCCTCGTCGCGCTCGCGCAGCCAGTCGGCGATCGACTCCAGCCAGGACCGCCGGTCGGCGTCCGTGAGCGGCACACCGGCCGACATCTTGGCGATGCTCTGCGGCGAGTGGAAGTCGTCCGCCTCCGCGAACGGCACCTCCAGCCGCCTGGAAAGCAGCCGGGCCACCGTGGTCTTGCCCACCCCGGCCACCCCGATCACGACGACACACGGCGGCCGTCGCCCCGGTTCACGACGCATCGCGTCTCCCTCCGCTCACGGCCTGCCGCCGGCTTCGCCCGACGTGTGCAGCACCGTCTCCTCGTGCAGCAGGGCGTCCCTGGTCACCGGTCCGGGACCGTAGGCGTGCCGGGGCGCCGGCCCGTCCGAGCCCGCCGGATACTCCTCCAGCGGAACCAGCCCCCGCTCCCAGGCCGAGAGGACCGGCGTCAGCACCCGCCACGCCTCCTCCGCCTCGTCGCCGCGGATGGACAACGCCGGATCGCCCCGCAGGACGTCCAGCAACAGCCGCCCGTACGCGGGCAGTTCGCCCGGCTCCAGCCGCGCGGACAGTTCCAGCTCGGTGAGATGACCGGCCCGGGAACCCGTGCCCATCAGATCCAGCGTCAGGCCCTCCGGCTCCAGACCGAAGCGCAGCACATTGGGGACCACCTCCCCGCTGTGCCCGAACGGCAGGTGGGGCACCGGCCGGAACCGCACCGCCACCTCCTTGCGGTCGCCGCGCAGGCCCTTGCCGCTGCGCAGCCGGAACGTCGTGCCCGCCCAGCGCCAGCTGTCCAGCTCCAGCTCCACCTCGGCGAACGTCTCGGTGCCGCGCTCCGGGTCCACACCCTCCTCGTCCGTGTACGAGGGCACCTCGCGGCCGTCGATCCGCCCCGCCGTGTAGCGGGCGCGGCGGGTGCGGTGCACCACGTCGTACTCGGTCAGCAGCCGCACCGAACGCAGCACGTCCACCTTGCGGTCCCGCAGATCCCGCTCGCCGAGCGTGACCGGCGGCTCCATGGCGACCAGGCAGAGCACCTGGAGCAGATGGTTCTGCACCATGTCCTTCAGGGCCCCCACCCGGTCGTAGTAGCCGGCCCTGCCCTCCAGCGCGAGGCTCTCGTCCCAGACGATCTCCACCTCGGCGATGTGGGTGCTGTTCCACAGGGGTTCCAGCACCCGGTTGGCGAGCCTGCTGCCGAGCACGTTCTGCACGGTCGTCATGGCCAGGAAGTGGTCCACCCGGAACACCGCCTGCTCCGGCACCAGTTCGGCCAGCAACCGGTTCAACTCCCGTGCGCTGTCGAGGCCTTCGCCGAAGGGCTTCTCCAGGACGATTCTGCTCCCCGGCGGCAGGCCCGCCGAGTGCAGCGCGGTGACCACCCGGGGGAAGAGCGCGGGCGGCAGCGCGAGGTACAGGGCCACGGGTTCGTCACCGGCGACGACGGCCCGCACGTCCTCCGGGTCGGTGACATCGGCCCGCTGGTAGCGGGCCGACTCCACGACGGCCCGCCGCGCGTCGGCCGGCGCGGACCCGCCCTGCCGGTCGAGCCACTCGGCGATCCACTCCCGGAACCGCTCCGTGCTCCACTCCTCGCGGCTCGCGCCGGTCACCCGGAACCCGTCCGCGAGGTGTCCCGCGGCGTGCAGTGCGGCGAGGGCCGGCATCAGGAAGCGACCGCTGAGGTCTCCCGTGCCGCCGAGGATGACGAGCCGGCCGATCATCGCCGGCTCGCCGCCCTCGCCCGCTGGAGGTTCACGCCGCTCGCGATGATGCCGATGTGACTGAACGCCTGGGGGAAGTTGCCCATGAACTCTCCTGTGGTGGGATGGATCTGCTCCGACAGCAGCCCGAGCGGGCTGGCCCGCGCGCACAGGGAGGCGTACAGCTCCTCGGCCTCCTCCGTACGGCCCTGCCCGACCAGGTTGTCGACCAGCCAGAAGCTGCACAGCACGAACGCGCCCTCGTCACCGGCCAGGCCGTCGGGGGCCTCGTCGTGCAGATAGCGGTAGAGCAGCCCGCCGCCGGCCGACAGGCGTTCGGCGACGGCCGCAGCGGTGGCCACCATCCTCGGATGGTCGGCCGGTACGACCTTGCGCGTCGGCAGCGCCAGCAGGCTCGCGTCGAGCACGCCCCCGCCGGTCAGATGCGCGCTGAGGGTGCCCGCCTCCTCGTCCCAGGACTCCTCCAGGATGATGCGGCGCACCTTCTCGGCGGCCGCCCGCCACTGGGCGATCCGGCCCGGCAGACCGTGCCGTTCACCGATCCGCACCGCCCGGTCCAGCGCCACCTGGCACATCCCGGCCGAGTAGGTGAACGCCCGCCCGGCGCTGCGCACCTCCCAGATCCCCTGGTCCGGCTGGCGCCAGGCCCCTTCCGCGGTGTCCGCGAGCCCGGCCAGGCCCGCCCACAGCGCCGGCTGGATCTCCCCGCCCGCCAGCAGCCACTGGTCGGCGCAGTCGAGGATCTCGCCGTAGACGTCGTGCTGGCGCTGGTCGGCCGCGCCGTTGCCCCAGCGCACCGGGGCCGAGCCGCGGTAGCCCTCCAGTTCGCCGTCCTCCACCTCGTCGGGCACCGTGTCGCCCTCGACGGTGTACATGATGCGGGGCTGTCTGCTGTGTTCGAACGCGTCGAGCACCCAGCCGAGGAAGGAGTCCGCCTCGCCGTCGAACCCGATGCGGCGCAGCGCGAACACGGCGTAGGCGGCGTCCCGGATCCAGGCGTAGCGGTAGTCCCAGTTGCGGATGCCGCCGATCGGGGCGGGCAGGGAGGAGGTGGGCGCGGCCACCAGCGAGCCGCTGGCCCAGTCGTCGCACATCTTCAGCGTCAGCGCCGCCCGCCTGACCAGGGGCGCCTGCGGGCCGGCGTAGTCGCAGTGCCGCATCCAGCGGTGCCAGGCGTCCGCGGTGCTCTTGAGCATGGCGTCGCTGTCGAAGCGGTGATGGCGGTGGAAGCGCCCCCAGGACAGCACGAGGTCGAGGCGGTCGCCCTGCCGCAGGTCATGGGTGCTGTGCAGACCGGTCAGGGGACGGTTGGAACGCAGGTGCAGGCGCAGACCCGGCTGCCGGTGGGGGCGCACCTCCAGCCCGCTGAACAGCGCGTGGGCCTGCCCGCCGCCGCGGGGTTCCAGCCGGACCCCGAGCCGGACGTGACCGGACAGCACCACCGCCGAGCGCACCAGCTCCGCCCGCCCCGCGGGCATGTCCTCGGTGAGATCGGCGCCGGACCGCAGCGCGAGCGCGTCGGTCAGGCGCACCACCCCGGTGGGCGAGCGCAGTTCGGTGACCAGCACCCCGGTGTCGGGCTGATAGTGCTGCCGGGCCTCCACCAGGTCCTCGGGCGCCACGGTGAAGTGGCCGCCGCGCGCATGGTCCAGCAGACCGCAGAAGAGCGGGTCCGAGTCGAAGCGGGGCAGGCACATCCACGGGATGGAGCCGTCCAGTCCGACCAGGGCCGCCGTGCTGCCGTCCCCGATCAGGCCGAGGTCCTCCAGCGGCAGATAGCCCCCGCGGGCCCGGACGGGCCGGAAGGGCGGATCGGGATCGTACATGCGGCCTCGCCTCTCTGACGCCGAAGGAGCGCGCCCCCGGCGGCACCGAAACGTGCTGCCCGGGCCGGGCCCGTCACCCCTCGAAGGTGACCAGGACCTTCACGGTGTCCTCGAGCTTCTTGTCCGACACCTCGAACGCCCGCTCCATCTGGTCGAAGGGGAACCGGTGGGTGGTCAGCCGGGTCGGGTCGACGCGCCCGTTGCGCAGGACCCGCAGCAGCCGCTCCATCCGCAGCCGCCCGCCGGGGCACAGCCCGGTCGCGATGGTCTTGTCGGCCATGCCGACGCCCCATTCGGCGCGCGGGATGTGCACGAACTCGCCCTGTCCGAAGTAACCGATGACGGAGATGGTGCCGCCCGGCTTGGTCACCTTGACCGCGGTCTGGAAGGTCACGTCCGCGCCGAGCGCCTCGATGGCGGTGTCGACGCCCTGGCCGTCGGTCAGTTCGAGGACCCGCTCGACCACGTCTTCCTCGGTGAAGTCCACGATCACGTCCGCGCCGTAGAACCGGGCGAGTTCCTGCCGGCCGGGCACCGACTCCACCCCGATCACCAGCCCCGCGCCCCGCAGCCTGGCCCCCACCGTGGCCATCAGCCCGACCGGCCCCTGCGCGAGCACGGCCACGGTGCCGCCGATCGGGATGTCACCGTGCTCGGCGCCCATGAAGCCGGTCGACAGCATGTCGGCGCAGTAGACCGCCTGCTCGTCGGAGATGTCGTCGGGGATCTTCGCCATATTGGCGTCCGCCCAGCTGACGTGGAAGTACTCCGCGAACACCCCGTCCTTGCGGTTGGCGAACTCGAAGCCGCCCAGCGGCCCGCCCGACTGCGAGGGATAGCCGTTCTGCGCGGCGAGGTCGCCCCAGTCCGGGGTGATGGCCCCGACCAGCACCCGGTCGCCGGGCCGGAAGTCCTTCACCTCGCCACCCACGGCGTGCACGACACCGACCGCCTCGTGGCCCAGCGTCAGATTCTCCCGGGGGCCGATGCCGCCCTGCACGGTGTGCGAGTCGGAGGTGCAGATCAGCGCGTTGGTCGTCCGCACCACGGCGTCGAGGGGGCCCGGTTCGGGAACCGGCTTTTCCATGAAGCCGACGCTCCCGATCTCCTTCATCACGAATGCCTTCACCGGCTTGCGCCCTCCTGTCGGTTCGGCACCGCCGCGTCCCCGGCGGCCGTACGGCCGTCCCCGGGGCCGGCGGCGGCTTCGCACACCGTGATCACCGTCTCACGGGCGGCCGGGAGCCGCGCGGCCCGTTGATGCGTTCCGGTGAATGCCGGGCCATGTCGCCCGGGGAATCCCCGGCGTCCCGGCGCGGCGCCCGCATCGTGGTGACTCCGCCGTGCTGCGTGCGGGGCGGAGGGCGGAGGATCCATGGCCGGCGGCGACACGGAGCGCGTCTTCATCGGAACGTTCACGTCGGCCGGCGGGCCGGGGATCGTCGCGGCCCACCGGGACCCGGGCAGCGGGGCGCTGACCGCGACGGGCGTCGTCCGGTCCGTGCCGAACCCGTCGTACCTGGCCGTGCGGGGCACCGTCCTCTACGCGGTCTCCGAGACCGTGGCGGGCGCGGTGGCCGCGTACTCCATCGACCCACCGGTGCCCCGGCCGCTCGGCGAGCCCGTGCGGGTGCACGGCGACGAACCGACCCATCTGTCGCTGACCCGGCGACACCTGCTGACGGCCAACTACGGCTCGGGCAGTGTCAGCGTGCTGCCGCTGACCGCTGAGGGGCCGGCGGGGCCCCCGAGCAGCGTGCTGCGCCACGTCGGCTCCGGCCCGGACCCGAACCGCCAGACGTCCGCGCACGCCCACCAGGTCGTGCCCGACCCGACGGGCCGCTGGGTGCTCTGCGTCGACCTCGGCACCGACTCGGTCCGGGTGTGCGCACTGGACGAGCACACGGGCGAACTGCGAGCACACGGCGCGACCGGGCTGCCGCCGGGCACCGGACCACGGCACCTCGCGTTTCACCCCTCAGGTGAACACGCCTATGTCCTCGGCGAGTTGAGGCCGACGGTGACCGTCTGCCGGTGGGACGCCGGCGCCGGGGTGCTCCGGCCGGTGGGTGAGACCCCGCTGTTCCCGGACGGCCCGGACGTCCCCGTGCAGCCCTCGGCCCCGGTGGTGTCCCCGGACGGCCGGTACCTGTGGGCGGCGGTGCGCGGCACCGACACCGTGGCCGTCCTCACGCTCGACGCCTCCGGCGACCGGGCGGAGCTGGTGACGGCCGTACCGTGCGGTGGCCACTGGCCGCGTGACCTCGTGCTGGACCCGCCCGGCCGCCGGCTGTACGCGGCCAACGAGCGCTCGGGCGAGGTGACGTGGTTCGACCTCGACACCGCGACGGGCGTGCCCGAGCCCGCCGGCTCGCTGCCCGTGGCCGCCGCCAGCTGTGTCGCCTTCGGATGAGGGCGCTCCGTACGAGGACGAGGGATGAGGATGGCCGACGAACAGAGCCGGAAAGAACGCATCGTGGTCGGGGTGGACGGCTCGGAGGAGTCGAAGCGGGCCCTGAACTGGGCGGTACGCCAGGCGGCACTCACCGGCGGCTGGGTGGAGGCGGTGATCGCCTGGGACGTCCCGCAGTTCCACGGCGCGCTCGGCTGGCTGCCACCGTCCAGTTCCGACGAGGCCGTCATGGAGGGCCGGGCCCGCGACGACCTCACGCGCGCGGTGGAGGAGGCCGTGGCGGCGCACCCCGCGGTGCGGGTCAGCACGGTGGTGCGGTACGGCACCCCGGCCGGTGTCCTGCTCGAAGCGGCCCGCGACGCCGCGCTGCTGGTGGTCGGCAGCCGCGGCCTCGGCGGCTTCAAGGGGCTGCTCCTCGGCTCGGTCGCCCAGCACTGCGTCCAGCACGCGCCCTGCCCGGTGCTCGTCCTCAGAGGTCAGGAAGACTGAGCCCCGGCCGCCGTCAGCCCGCGCACCCAGGCGGGATCGGGGTTGACGTACGGCAGGCCCGCGACGACCACGGTCGGTACGGTCTCGTCACCGTCGTTGGCCGCCCTCACCACCGCCGCGCCGTCCGTGTCCCGCCAGATGTCGACCCAGTGCAACCGGCGGGCACGGAGGCCGAGACGCAGTCGCAGCCGCAGGCAGTAGGCACAGCCCGGCCGCCAGTAGACGACCGCCCGCCCGTCCGCCGCGCTCCGGCGCAGCGCCTCGGACGCACTGACCGAACGCGGGAAGACCAAGGGGGAGTTGACGGCCGCGACGGCGAGGAACGCCAGGGCGAACACCACGGCCTCGCCCTCGCGGCCCGCCAGCGACAGGCCGGTCGCGGCGACGGCCGCGCAGAGCACCAGCAGCAGCGGCACCGTCCAAGCGCGTCTCATGGTGACGCAGACTACCGGGACCGGCGCGGCCGACGGCGACCGGTGCTCCGGGCCGGGGCGCCGGCTTCCCGCCCGGGCGACGGGCCGTACCCGGTTCCCGCGCGGCTCACCACGGTTCGATCGGCTGGGTCGCGACCCGGTGGCCGTCGGGGGCGAGGAGGTGGCCCATGCGTTTGACGGTGCGGTGGGCGAGGATGCGGTCGGTGATCTCCAGGGACGGCAGGCGCGCGCCGAGCGTGGTCTCGCGGTGCTGGACGGCGCCGATGTCGCGCAGCCAATAGGTGGCGAGGATGTTCGCGGGGCCGGTGACGGCGGCCACGAGCCGGCATTCGGGCAGGGTGGCGAGCGTGCGGTGGAGCGCGTTGACATCGCGGACCGGGGCCCGGCCGCGGAAGGTCACCGCCACCGGCAGACCGGTCAGCGCCGGCGCCATGTCGCAGCGGAAGGCGATGACGTCGGTCGCGGTGAGCCGGTGCAGCCGCCGCCGGACGGTGGCGGCGCTGGTGGCGGTGCGCTGGGCCAGCTCGGCCAGCGGCAGCCGGCCGTCCTCGGCGAGCGCGCGCAGCAGTTCACGGTCGAGCCCGTCCAGCGGCGGGGCGGCCCCGGCGCCCGGGGCACCGGCACCGGCCCGGTCCAGCGCGGTGAGCTGAGCGGCGTCCAGCGAGCCCAGTCGCCAGCGTGTTCCGTCGGCGTACAGCGAGGTCGCGTGCAGGCACTCGACGCCGGTCACATCGGGCAGCGCGGCCAGCTCCTCGGTGAGGAAGCGGTGCAGGGCGGCCGGATCCGGTGTCAGCACGTCGAGCAGCAGGTCCGCGGTGCCGGGAGCGGTGAGTTCCACGGTGACCGCCTCGGTCAGCTCCGCGACCCGCGCCGCGAGCCGCTCCCGGGCCGCCGGCGCGCAGCGCAGCAGCACGAACGCGCTGCAGCGGGTCCGTGCGAAGGTCCGGCCGGGCACCGCGGACAGCCACGCCAGGCCCTGCCGGGTCAGCCGCTCCCAACGGCGGGCCAGCGTCACCGCCGTGGCCCCGAGCAGCGGCGCCAGATCGGACCAGGCGGCACGCGGGCGGATCTGCAACGCGTGCACGAGAGCGAGGTCCAGCTCGCTGACCGTGTCCGAATCCGTCACCCCGGCCGCCCTCCGCGCCTGTTTCCTGCCAAGTTCGCCACCGGTTCGGATGGTTGCCGCACTGTAGCCACCACCTCGGGTTCCAGCCAAGGGGAGAGGGTGTGACCGTGACCGGAGCAATGCGCCGCGGCCGGGGGCTGCTGGCCTGCATGGCGGTGATCGTGGTGTGCAGCGGGGTCGTACAGGGCTATCTGACGCCGCTGCTGCCGGTGGTCGGGCGGCGGGTCGGCGTCTCGGGCGTCGGCCAGAACGATCTGTATCTGCTGTCCCAGCTGGCGTTCGCCGCGCTGACGCCGCTGCTGTCGCGCTGGGGCGACATCCACGGCCACCGCAGGCTGCTGCGGATCGCCGTCGCCATGGTCGCGGGCGGCTCACTGCTGATCGCCGCGGCCCCGGGCACCGCGACCCTGGCGGTCGGCATGGTGTCGCAGGGCGCCGTCGTCGGCTTCTTCCCGCTGCTGGCCGGAATCCTGCGCTCGCGCGCCCCGGAACATGGCCGTACGGGCATGTCGGTCCTGGTCGGCGCGCTGCTCCTGTCGATCGGCGTGGGCGGCCTGGTCGCCGGGTCGCTGAGCGAGGAGCACGCCTTGGCGGGGCTGTGGACCGCCGTGCCGTTCGCCCTGCTCGCCCTCGCCGCGGCCGTCGCGCTGCCGGACAGCACGGCGCCCCGCGCGGGCCGCTTCAACACCCCGGCCGCGGTGCTGCTGACGGTGGGGCTGGCCGCGCTGGTGCTGGTCCTGGCCCAGGGCGGGACCTGGGGCTGGGCCTCCGCGCGGTCCATGGCGGCACTGGCCGTGGCGGTGGTGTCGTTGACGGCCTGGGTCGGCGTCGAACGGCGCTCCGCCCACCCCCTGGTGGACGTCGGGCTGCTGCGCAACCCCCGGCTCGCCGTCGTCAGCGCGCACACCTTCTGCGCCGCGTTCGGCACGATCGGCTTCCTCGGCGCGAACGCCGTGTTCCTGGGCGCGGACCCGGACGGCGACGGCTACGGCCTGGGGCTGGGCTCCCAGGCGATCGCGCTGGTCTCGCTCGCGATGGTGGTCGCGGGCTGCGCCGGTTCCGCCGCCACACCGCGGCTGGCCCGGCTGGTCGGCGACCGTACGGCCCTCGCGGCGGGCGGCTGCGTCGGCGCGGCCGGCTTCCTGCTGCTGGTGTTCCTGCACCGCACGCTGCCCGAATACCTCCTCGGCGCTCTGGTGGTGGGGGTCGCGACGGGCATGTTCGAGGCCGCCACCCGCACGCTGTCCGCGGAGGTCGTCGAGGAGGCCGAGACCGCCCTGTCCGTCGGTCTGAACGAACTGGCCCTCTCCCTCGGCGCGGCCATCGGCGCCGCCGTGATCGGCGCGCTCTTCGCCGCCCACCCGGCCACCGGCCGGGGCGTCGGGCCGGCGGGCTACCTGTGGTCCTGGTCGGTGTGCGCCACCGTCGCGCTGGCCGGCGCCGCGGTCGGCCTGCTCCTGCGGGAGACGGCCGCGCCCGGGCGGGCGCAGGCGTTCGGGCCGGCGGCGAGCGGGGAGGCGGCATGAGCGACCGGACGACGAACACGGCGGACGGCGACGCCGGGGGCCGGGCGGCGGCGGACCGCGGACGAGCGATGACCGGGGTGGCGGACGCCGTGCGCCGCGCCCGGGACACCCTCGTCGGACTGAGCCACAGTCTGCACGCGGAGCCCGAGACCGCGATGCGGGAGTACAAGTCGGCCGCGAAGATCGCGGCGGTGCTCGACGGCGCCGGATTCTCGGTGACCCCGGGGGCCGGCGGCCTGCCCACCGCGCTGGTCGGCACCTACGGCACCGGAGACCTGGTGGTGGCCCTGTGCGCCGAGTACGACGCGCTGCCGGGGATCGGCCACGCCTGCGGGCACAACGTCAACGGAGCCGCGGCGGTCGGCGCGGCGCTCGCCCTCGCGGCGGTGGCGGACACCGTCGGCATCACCGTCGAACTCGTGGGCACCCCGGCCGAGGAGGACATCGGCGGGAAGGCGCTGCTGCTGGAGGCGGGCGTGTTCGACGGCGTGGCGGCGGCCATGATGGTGCACGCCGCGCCGGAGGACTCCGTCGGCGCGTCCTCGCTGGCCGTCGGCGCCTGGGACGTGACCTTCCACGGCCGGCCCGCCCATGCCGCGCTCGCTCCCTGGGAGGGTGTCAACGCCCTCGACGCGATGACGCTCGCCCACACCGCGGTCGGCCTGCTGCGCCAGCAGCTCCCGCCCGGCACCCTGGTCCACGACATCGTGCTGGAGGCCGGTCACGCGGTCAACGTCATCCCCGAACTGGCGCGAGGGCGCTACGAGTTGCGGGCCCGCACCACCGAAGACCTGGACCGGGCCCGGGAACGGGTGCGGGCCTGCCTGGAAGCGGGCGCCCTCGCCACCGGGGCGGAACTCGAACTCACCTCCCATGGAAGGGACTTCGCCGATCTGCGGCAGGACCCGTTCCTCACCGCCGCCTATGTGCGGGCGGCCCGCGCCCTGGGCCGCGAGCCGGTGCCCCGGCACGGCGAGGTCATGGCCTCCACCGACATGGGCAACGTCTCGCACGCCGTGCCGTCCCTGCACCCGACCATCGGTTACGACACCGGGGGAGCCCTGCAGCACACCGAGCCGTTCGCCCGTCACGGCACCAGCCCCGGCGCGGACCAGGCCGTCGTGGACGGCGCGACCGCCCTGGCCCGCGTGGGCGTCGAGCTGGCCACGGACCCCGTCGCCCGGCGGCGGTTTCTGGACCTGGTCGGTGAGCGGACGGCGGGCGGCGCGCCCGGCGACCGGAGCTGACCGGTTCCGTGCCGCGGGCCGCACCGGCCGCCCGCACCCGGCGCCCTGCCCGGCCTCGCGCCCGTCACCCCTCGCCCTGCTCGTCCTTCCCGCCGATGCCCTCCGCGTGCTCGTCCTCCGCGTACTCGTCCTCCCCGAACTCGTCCTCGTCGTGATGGACGACCCCGTCCTCGTCGAGCACCGGGTGGATGCGCTCGGGCGCGTGGTCGCCGGTGTCGGACGGGCGGGGGCCCTCCGGCCCGTCGGCGCCCCAGCGCAGCATGCGGCGGCTGCGGATGATCCGGTAGGTGGTGTCGAAGACCTCCAGCTCGTTGCACCGGCCGGTGCGCAGCCGGTCGGAGGCCTCGGCGTACGCGGCCAGCTCCGGTGGGGCGTCGGGGTTCCGGGCCACCTCGGTGCGGGCGTCGATCTTCCGGTCGGCGACCACCGGGAGCAGTCCCTGGGTGCGGGGTTCCAGCCAGGTCAGGAAGAAGTCCAGCGACCTGCGGGCGGCGTGCGCGGTCGGGTGCGCGCGGCTGACGGGCTCCCAGCTGCGGCCGTCGCGCTCCACGACCGCGAACGTCGTCGGGAGCAGCAGCACGTCCGGATGGGTGCGCAGGGCCCGACGGGACTCCTGGATGACGTGATCGGGGAAGCGGGAACCGGCGTAGACGAAGTTGCGCAGGGCCAGCCGTTCGGTGGCCCCGGCCGGGGTGAGCGGCGCGTCCGGGTCCAGCACCAGGTCGGCGTCGACCAGCGGCTCCCTCGGACCGAGACTCCAGTCGGGGACCAGCGGCTCGGGATCGGTCGGGCGCGGCAGTTCGATGCCGTTGACACCCGAACCGGCGTACTCCTCGGCGCGCACGACCCGGTAGCGGGTGCCGAGCACGGTGAGCTCGTTCACCGGCTCGGTCTCCAGCCGGGCGACCGCGGCCAGCAGGGCCCGCCGCTCCACCCGGTCCTTCGCCTCGTCCTTGGCGCGGAACCACAGCAGCGAGTTCAGGCTGTCGCGCGACATCTGCGGGAAACCGGCCGTGACCGGCACCACCACCCGCCAGCACAGCCCGTCCTCCGGGCACTGCGCGACCACCCCGAACAGCGGCCCGCGCACCGCCACTTCGCCCGCGCTCCGCACGGCGTCGGCGGCGTCGGCCTCCATGGCGACCTCGACCGGCTCCACCGGAACGCGCACCACCACCGGCCGGAGCGCGCCCGGCCTGACATCCCCTGGGTCCATGGCGCCCATCCTGCCGACCGGACGGCGTGCCGAATGCCGTTTTCGCCGAAATGCCTGCCGTGCCACGGAATTCCGGCCATCCGCGCCCGCCTCGCCGGTCCCGGCTCCTCACCCGCTCTGGAGTCGCCGCAGGGCTTTCTCGGTGGCCCGGTCGTCGGGCAGATAGGCCAGGAAGTGATGGCCGGGCTCCTCGACGGCGGCCAACTTCACGTACCGCAGCCTTAGCTCGCCCGCCGTCGGGTGCCGGAAACGGCGCACCGAGGGATGGAAGGCGGCGGTCTCCCGATGGTCGTACCAGCGGGCCGCGTCGGCGTCGTACCGCAGTTCCTCGACGAGTTCGGCGAACCGCGCGTCCCACGGCCGGCGGGCGGCCCGGGAGCGGAACTGGCCGAGCAGCGCCCGGGCGTCCTGCTCCCAGTCGGCGAGCAGGGTCCGGGTCGGCGGCCAACGGAACACCAGCCACAGGAGGTTGCGCTGTTTGGGGTGCAGCCGCGCGGGATCGGTCAGCAGTGCCGCGTATCCCGCGTTCCAGGCCAGCAGGTCCCAGTGCGGGTCGAGCACCACGGCCGGGTGGGGCGTCATGGCCCGCACCAGGCTCAGCAGATTGGGCGACACCCAGGTGGGGGCGTCCGACGGCGGGTCGTCCGCCACGAAGGACAGCACGTGCGCCGTCTCCGCTCCGTCCAGCCGCAGCGCACGCGCCACCGCCCGCAGTACCTGTTCCGAGGTCCGCACCCGCCCCTGTTCCAGCCACGTGTACCAGGAGACGCTGATTCCGGCGAGCTCGGCCACCTCGGCCCGGCGCAGCCCCGGCGTGCGGCGCCCCGGGCCGTCCGGCAGACCCACGTCCCCCGGCGTCAGCCGCTCCCGGCGGGACCGCAGGAAGGCACCCAACTCGCGGCGGGGGAGTTCCCGTACCCCGGTCGCCGAAGCCCCGGCCGTGGCGGTTCCCGGCCTGCCGCGCGTCATCGTGCCCCTCCTCGCCGCACCGGGCGCCCGCCCGGTGCCGGCCCCCTCGTCCGATGCTGCCGCGACCGGGGACCGGGCCGCACCGGCAGGCTGTGAGCGATCGTAATAGGCAGCGGACTCCGCCTCCACGGACCTGGTGCTGGACTGGTGCCGGACCGCGACCGCCGCGGCCCGCGTCCTCGTCCGACATCCCAGGAAGGAGCGCCGCGTGGTCACCACCACCGCGCCGCGACCGGTGGCCGCCCTGTCCCCGTCCGCCCTGCGACTGCTGCGCACCGCCGGTTTCGTCAGCAACTTCGACCGCTTCTGCATCGCCCCCATGCTGGTCCTGATCGGCCCCGACCTCGGGGTACCGCTCGCCACCGTGGTGCTGGCCGCGAGCGGCTACTACCTGGCCTACGGGCTGATGCAGCCGGTATGGGGCGCGGCCAGCGACCGGTGGGGCCGGGTGCGGGTGATGCGGGTGTCGCTGGCCGGGGCGGCGCCGGCCGCGCTGGTCTCGGCCCTCGCCCCCGACGCGCCCGTGCTGATCGGGGCCCGCGTGCTCACCGGCGCGTGCTTCGCCGCCGCCATACCTGCCTCGCTGACCTACGTCGGCGACACCGTGCCCGCCGCGGTACGGCAGCGCCCGCTCAGCGAACTGATGACCGCGTTCGCCCTGGGCACCGCCCTGGCCACCGCCGTCGCCGGAGCGCTGGCCCACTACCTCACCTGGCGGCCGGTGTTCGCCCTGCCCGGTATCCTCGCCGGCGTCCTCGCCGTGGGCCTGCGCCGCCTGCCCGAACCCGCGCGGCCCCGCTCCGGGTCGCTGCTCGCGCCCTTCGGTACGGTCCTGCGCTCGCGCTGGCAGTGGTACGTCATGGCGGTGGCCCTGCTGGAGGGAGCGGTGCTGCTCGGCTTCCTGACCTATCTCGCCCCGGCCCTCGAAGCGCACGGGGTGCCCGTCGCCCTGGCCGGCGCGGTGGCGGCCCTGTACGGGGCCGGGGCCACGGCGGCGTCCCAGGCGGTGAGACGGCTCGTGGGCCGGTGGTCCCCGGCGGCCCTGATCGCGGCCGGCGGCGCCCAGACGGCCGTGGCCTACCTGCTCGCCGGCTACCGGCAGTCCACCGGTCCGCTCGTCGTGGCCGCGCTGCTCCTCGGCGGCGGCTGGTCCTTCCTGCACTCCACGGTCCAGTCGTGGGCGACCACCCTGTGCCCGGCGGCCCGGGCGACCGGCGTGGCCCTGTTCGGCGTGGCCCTGTACGGAGGCGGCGCCCTGGCCGGCGGGCTGGCCGCCGCCACCGCGCAGGCGGGAGCGTACCGGCCGCTGTTCTGGCTGGCCGCGCTGCTCAGCGTGCCGCTGACGGTGGCCGCGGCCGTGGGACGGGCGCGGTACCGGTGAGCGCCGCGACTGGTTGCCTCACTTCAGGGGGATGTCGGGCTCCTCGGCGGTGCGCGGGCCGAAGTAGCGCCGGTCGGCCTCCTCGATGGGGACGTCGTTGATCGAGGCCTCGCGGCGGCGCATCAGACCGTTGTCGGCGAACTCCCACAGCTCGTTGCCGTAGGAACGGAACCACTGGCCTTCGGCGTTGTGCCATTCGTACTGGAAGCGGACGGCGATGCGGTTGCCGTCATGGCTCCACAGGCTCTTGCGCAGCACGTAGTCGAGTTCGCGCTCCCACTTGTCGGTGAGGAAGCGGACGATCTCGTCGTGCCCGGTGAGGAAGAGGTCCCGGTTCCGCCAGACCGAGTCCTCGGTGTAGGCGAGGGCGACCCGGTGCGGGTCACGGGTGTTCCAGACGTCCTCGGCGGCCCGCACCTTGGCCTGGGCGCTTGCGAGGTCGAACGGGGGGAGGGGCGGACGTACTTCTGTCATGGCGGAGCTGTCCTTCGCGGGCTGTTCGGTCGATCGGCCTCGGCACCGCGCAGGACACCCTCGGGGGAGGAGGACCGGACGCGGCACCGGAGGAGCGGACACGCCAGAAGGTACGCGATCTCGGCCGCGTTCCCGCCGGTATCCGATTTCCAGCGGGGCGGCCACGTCGAGGGGGCGCTCCGCGAGGGGCGGGGCAGGAGGCGGTCGGCTCGTCCGGCGCGTGCTGCAGGTCGCCGAGGGGGACCGGCTGGGCCTCTCCTCCCGGTCCCGACCGGCCGTCTGGGCCGATGAGAGACGACAGGAGAGCGCCGCGCGCACCCGGTGACCTCACTCCCCGGACGACGTGCCGCGAAGGACGTCGAGCAGCCGGTCCGCGGGCAGCGCGGGCAGGGTGTGACCGGCGAAACCGGTGGTCGTCGTCGCGGCGAGCAGGGAGTTGAGCACCGCCTCCTCGACCGCGTCCAGGACGGCCTCGAACAGCGGCCCCAGTGCGGCGTCCGCCGGCGGGGCCCCGGCTGCCGGGCGGGTGCCGAAGGCGAGGGCGTAGTCGCCGCTGCCGTGGCCGTAGGCGGCACCCGTGCGGGCCAGCGCGAACACGGCCCGCCGTGCGACGCGGGTGAGCTGCCGGGCGTCCAGCGGGGCGTCCGTGGCCACCACGATCATGCAGGAGCCGTGCTCGGCGACCGGGCCCGTGCCACCGGTCAGGCCGAGCGACCGCGGGGTGACGGTGCGGCCGAGGACCCGCAGCGTGCCGCCGAAGTTCGCCTGCACCAGCACCCCGGCCGTGTACCGGCGGCCCGCCAGCTCCGGTGTGCGCGAGGCGGTGCCGATGCCCGCCTTGAAGCCCAGGGCGCCCGTGCCGGTGCCCGCGCCGACACAGCCCTCGGCCACCGGCCCGCCGGTCGCCTGGTCGAGGGCGGCCCGCACATGCTCCTCGCGCACCGGTCGGGAGCGGATGTCGGACAGGAAGCCGTCGTTGCACTCGCCCACGACCGGATTGAGACTGCGCACCTCGGCGCAGTCCGGCCGTTCCAGCATCCACCCGACGACGGCGTCGGCGACCCGGAACGCCGACAGGGTGGAGGTCAGCAGCACCGGGGTCTCCAGCGTGCCCAGCTCGGACAGCTGGGTGGTGCCGATCAGCTTGCCGTAGCCGTTGCCGGTGAACACCCCGGCGGGCAGCGGAGCACGGGGGCCGACCGGGTCGGGCACGACGGCGGTCACCCCGCTGTGCACATCGGGGTGCCGGCGGACGGTGGTGTGCCCGACCCGCACCCCCGGCACATCGGTGATCGCGTCGAGGGGGCCGGGGGCGAACTCCCCGATGACGATGCCGAGATCACGGGCCCGGGGCCGGGCGGCCCGCGCTGAACCGGGGTGAGCCGTGGGTTCCATACGGCCGCACGCTACCGGCCGCGACGGCGTGACTCCGTCGACGGGGGGGCCGCACGACCCGCGGGTCCGGCCACGGCCACGCACCGGGCGCGGCAACGGTCACCACCTGGGCCGCTTCATGCTCGCTCCCGTCCCGGGGAGCGGATGTGAACGACCTCGTCGCAGGCGGGCGGGGGAGAGGCCCGTCACAGCCCCGTCAGGATCGGCGGGCCGAAGACGGACGGTTCCGGCTGACCTGAGCCCCGCACCGCGGGGATGATGAGGCATGCGCCCGGATGACTGGCACCTCACCGAAGACGCCGCCGACTTCCTCGCCCGAGCCGGGGACTTCCTGCGTTCGCGCCCCGCCCTGCACACCATGGCACTGACGGTGTGCGAAAGGCTGCGCACCCACGGAACGCGCGAACTCGGCCCCGGATCGCCCCTCTTCGGCCTCCTGGAGTCGGACGGCCGGATCGACGCCGCCTTCTTCCACCTCCCCTCCCGCGGTCTCAACCCCACCCCCCTCACCTCCGGCCAGGCCGACGCCCTCGCCGCCCGCCTGGCCGCCGTCGGACACACCCACCCCTACGTCACCGCGGACCACGAGACCGCCACCGCCTACGCCGAGGCATGGCACCGGCACACCGGCGCGACCCCGGCCCCGCGTATCCGGATCCGCCTGTACCGCCTCGGCACCCTGACCCCGCCGAACCCCTTCCCCGCAGGCCGGCCCCGGCCGTCCTCCGCATACCACCGGGACCAACTTCTCCGGTGGGTCGGCGAATTCGCCGAATCCGTCGGGGAGACCCCCACCACCGCCGACTCCTGGCCCACCTCGCGCTTCGCCGACAAACACTTCACCTTCTGGGAGGCCCCCGACGGCACCCCCGTCTCCCTCGCCGGCTCGACCTCACCGATCGGCGGCATGGTTCGGGTGGACCCCGTGTACACCCCGTCGCGCCTGCGGGGCCGCGGCTACGCGAGTGCCGTGACGGCCGAGGTCACCCGCGCCGCCCTGACCGCGGGCGCGACCGACGTCGTCCTCTTCGCCGACCCCGCGAACCCCACCAGCAACGCCCTTTACCAGCGGCTGGGCTACGAGCGGCTGACGGACTGGGCGGTGTACGACTTCTCCCAGGCCGTGTCTTCAAAGGGGGGCGGCGGGTGATATGCGGTTCGCCGTCCCGCTATGAGGTCGTCGGTGGGGCCGTGCGGGCGTCGTAGGCGGCGCGGGCATCGTCGATCCGGGTGAGGTGCGCGACGCTCCATTCGAGCAGAGGCGCGGTGGCCTCGCGCAGGGTGACGCCCATCTCGGTCAGCTCGTAGCTGACATGGGGCGGCATCACGTCGTGGACGGTGCGGGTCAGGATTCCGTCGCGCTCCAGGCTGCGCAGCGTCACGGTGAGCATGCGCTGGCTGATCCCGTCGATGGCTCTTTTGAGCTCGGTGAAACGGCGCGGTCCGTCCTTGAGGTTGCGCACGACCAGCAGCGACCACTTGTCGCCGACGATGTCGAGCACCACCCGGGTCCGGCACGCATCGCCGGGCCGTGCCGCCGACTGCGGATCGCCCTGTGCCGCGTCCATGGTTACCTCCAGAGAACCGGGTCACCGAAAAGTGCCTTATTGCCCGCGGCGCGTCGTGTGCACCAGCATGCCTTTGTACTCAAACAGTACCGAGGCACGAAAGGTAACCGCCAGAGCCGCGAACCAGCGGCATGCGCGCAACCGTGCTCTTCTGCTCCTGCGAAGGAAGATTCGATGTCCACATTTCTACTGGTACACGGTGCTTGGCACAGCGGACGGTGCTGGGAGCGGGTGGTACCGCTGCTGGAGGCCGCCGAGCACCGGGTGTTCGCGCCGTCCCTGACCGGCTTTGGCGACAAGGCACACCTGCTCGGTCCGCAGGTGGGTCTCGATACGCACGTCGACGACGTGGTCGGGCTGATCACCGAGGAGGACCTCAGGGACGTCGTACTCGTCGGCCACAGCTACGCAGGGCTGGTGATCTCCGCCGCGGCCAACCGGATTCCCGAACGCATCGCGCACCTGGTCTACCTCGACGCGATGGTCCCGGAGGACGGCGAGTCCGCAGTCGACGTCCACCCCGTGACACGGCAACTGATCGAACTCGCCGAGAAGTCCGAGAGTGGCTGGCGCGTGCCGCCGATGTCCGAGCAGCCCGCGCCCTTCGGCCTGTTCGGCGTCACCGACCCGGCCGACATCGCCTGGCTGCGCGGGATGCTCTCGGACCAGCCGGTGCGCTGTCTGCAGCAGCCGGTGCGACTGGACAACCCGGCCGCCGACGCGATCCCGCGCACGCACATCCACAATGTCGGCGCCATGCCCGCGGGCATCACCCGTCGTCCCGTTCCCCCGATCCAGCCCAACGGCACCGCCGCGCAGGTCTGGGAGCTGCCGACCGGCCACGACTGCATGATCACCATGCCGAGGGAACTCAGCGAACTGCTTCTCAAGCTCTCCTAGCCAGCGTCCTCACATGATCACCGCTGGTGGATCGTGGTGTCGTGACACGTCGCCGTGAACCGTCCGATGCCGAGTGGGAGTTCGTCCGGCCGCTGTTGCCCGAATCGTCGCGGGGGCGGTAGCGGCCGGACGACCGCAGGGCGCTGAACGGGAGCGTGTGGGTGTTCCGGACCGAAACGGCCCGGCGGGATGTGCCCGCGGCTCCGCCCGAGAGGGCCAAGGGCCGCGCGACGAGGCGTCAGTATCCCGTCAAGTCCGCACCGGTCCTCGTCAGTGTCCCGTCAGGGGCGGTCCCCCGGCCCGGGTGGCGGCATACCGTCGGCACAGAGCCCCGGTTCGCTTCCTCCGGGCGTCCGGGGCTTCCGTTCCCTTCGTACACACGCTGCCCTTCCGGGAGGCACCCCATGACCGAACTCCGCCACGGCGACGAATACGGCGACGAGCCCGAGCCCCCTGATCGGTCCCCGGCCGGACTCCTGTACGTCCCGGTCCGGCCGGGCACCTTCGGATGCGTGACCCGCCTCTTCCGTACCCCGCTCGGCGAGCACACCGCCGTCGCCTTCACCTCCGCCGGCCGGCTGACCACCACCCTGGGCCCCGACCAGGCGTGGATCCGGCTGGCGGAACCCGCCCTGCGCACGCTGACCGCGCCACTGGGCGTCACCGCCCTCACGGTGGACCCGCAGCTCACCGCCCCGTCCCCGGCCCAGGCGCCGGCACCCCGTCCCCACAGCCGCACCAGCGGCCCGCGAACCGTCGGCACGGTCCACGCGACCACCGCGGCGGCACCCGTCTCCGTACCGGCGAAGTGGATCCGCTGAGAGGGCCCCGCACGATGACCACCATCCACGAACCCGCCGTCGCGAACGCCATGGGCGACCTGTCCCTCTGGCCCGCCTCCACCACGCACACCGGCCACGGTGACCTGGCCGTGGGCGGCGTCCCGCTCACCGAGATCGCCGAGCGCTTCGGGACCCCCGTCTACGTCATGGACGAGGCCGAGGTCCGCGACCGCTGCCGTACCTACCGGGCCGCCTTCCCCGACGCCGACATCCTCTACGCGGCCAAGGCGTTCCTGTGCCGCGCCATGGCCCGCTGGGCGGAGGAGGAGGGCCTCGGCCTGGACGTCTGCTCCGCCGGTGAACTCGAACTCGCCGTCACCACCGGCTTCCCGCCCGAACGGATCGTGCTGCACGGCAACGCCAAGACACCCCGCGACCTGGAGACCGCCCTGCGCCTGGGCGTCGGCCGCATCGTCATCGACAGCCCCTCCGAGATCGCCCGGCTGGCCGCCGCGGTCGGACCCGAGGGCCGCCAGAAGGTGATGGTCCGCGTCGTCCCCGGCATCGACGCGGGCGGCCACGCCAAGATCCGCACCGGCACCGAGGACCAGAAGTTCGGCCTCTCCATCCGCGACGGCTACGCCCAGCACGCCATCACCCGCATCCTCGACCAGCCCCAGCTCGAACTGACCGGCTTGCACTGCCACTTGGGCTCCCAGATCACCAGCGTCAAGCCCTATCTGGTGGCCGTACGCCGGATGACCGGACTGATGGCCCGCCTG
Source organism: Streptomyces sp. SCPE 10 (assembly GCF_051980735.1). Taxonomy (NCBI): domain Bacteria; kingdom Bacillati; phylum Actinomycetota; class Actinomycetes; order Kitasatosporales; family Streptomycetaceae; genus Streptomyces; species Streptomyces sp. SCPE 10. The sequence continues at coordinate 7,642,121 of NZ_CP197069.1, forward strand.
CACCGGCAGCACGGGCTGGTACTGCCCGAACTCGACCTGGGCGGCGGTCACGGCGTCGCCTACCGGCCCGGCGAGCAGGCCCTGGACCTGACCTCGCTGGCCCACCGGGTGCGGGTGGAGCTGACCGACGCCTGCGCGGCGGCGGGGCTGCCCGTGCCACGCCTGATCATCGAACCGGGCCGGGCCGTCGTCGGCCCGGCCGGAGTCTCCGTCTACCGCGTGCTGTCCGTGAAGCACACCGGCGAGACGCTGTTCGTGGCGGTGGACGGCGGCATGAGCGACAACCCGCGCCCGGCCCTGTACGGCGCCGGCTACACGCCACGCCTGATCGGCCGCCCCGCCACGGTCGAACGGGTCCGGACGACCGTGGTCGGCCGCCATTGCGAAGCGGGCGACGTCATCGCCGAGGACGTGTCCCTCCCCACGGACGTCCGCCCCGGCGACCTGCTCGCCGTCCCCGTCACCGGCGCCTACCACTTCTCCATGGCCTCCACCTACAACCTGATCGGCCGCCCACCCGTCGTCGCCGTACACGACGCCCACGCCCGTCTGCTCGTCCGCCGGGAGACCCTGGAGGACATCCGCCGCAGGGACGTCGGCCTTTGACCCGACCCGGTTCACCCGGGGACGGGCCGGGCGCCGGTCGCGGTCAGGGAGAGGTCCCAGAGCCGGGCGGCCGCGTCGGGATCGATCGCGTACGCCCGCACTCCGCCGTCGTCCATCGGGCGGTCGGCGGCGGAGACGGCCGCGATGTCGCAGTCCTCCAGGTAGAGCCCGCCCCGGCCGTCGAGGAGGGAGGACGTGGCCGCCCACAGACCGGTCGCGGCGCCCTGGGAAGGTGTCTTGAAGCCGGCGCCGATCACCTTGCCGTCCGCGTCCACCCAGCCGCGGTCCATCTGTTCCCGAAGCGTCATCTCCCGCTGGAGACCGGTGATGATCTTCCCCGGATGGAGCGCGAACGCCCGCACGCCGTCCGCCCGCCCGAGCGCGTCGAGATGGACGGCGAACAGGGAGTTGGCGGTCTTGGCCTGGCCGTACGCCAGCCACTTGTCGTAGCCGGTGCGGAAGTGCGGGTCGTGCCAGCGGATGCCGGTCAGGGTATGCCCCGCCGAACTGTTGACGACGACGCGCGCACCGCCGGCGGCGGCCAGTAGGGGGTGGAGCTCGCAGACGAGAATGAAGTGGCCGAGGTGATTGACCGCCAACTGGCCCTCCCAGCCCGGTCCTACGTGGCGCTCCGGGGTCGCCATCACACCGGCCACGGCCATCAGCAGGTCGAGCCGGTCGAGCGAGTCGCCGATCCGCGCGGCTGCCGCGCGCACGCTGCCCGGGTCCGCCAGGTCCATGGGGACGACCTCGCAACCCGCCACGCCCGCGAGCGCCGCACGGGCGAGGTCGGGCCGCCGCGCCGGTACGACGACCCGGGCCCCGGCAGCCGCCAGACTCCGGGTGGTTTCCAGCCCGAGACCCGAGTAGCCCCCGGTCACCACGGCGGTGGTGCCCGAGAGGTCGAGGCCGGCCATGACGTCTTCGGCGGTGCTGAGGGCGGAGAAGGGCGAGTCGATCGGCCGCTGTTCGGTGGTGGTCATGCGGCCGACGCTACGATTTCGAGTGAGGTCTAGATCAAGTCGTACGGGGGCGGGGCATGGCGGCGGAGGAGTGGCTGAGCATCGGCGAGGTGGCCGAGCGCACCGGGCTCAGTGTCCACGCACTGCGCTTCTACGAGCGTGAGGGTCTGCTCGTCGGACCGGTCCGGCGCACCGCGGGCGGACGGCGGCGCTATACCGGTCTCGACGTCGACTGGCTGCTGATCTGCGTCAAGCTCCGCGAGTCCGGCATGCCACTGGCCGAGCTGGGACGCTTCGCCGAGCTGGTACGCCAGGGCCCGGGCAACGAGGCCGAACGGCTGCGCCTCCTCGACGCCCACCGGCAGCGCGTCGACGCCCGGATCGAGGCGCTGGAGGAGTGCCGCTCCATCATCGCCTGGAAGACCGGCGTCTACGCCGAACACCTCGCGCGGGGCGAGGCGGGCGGCCTCTGGGATCCGACGGCCCGGGCCATGGCGACCGTCGCCGGCACCGGTGACACGGCGGACGACGAGCATGCGTGACCCGGAGTACGCGTTCCGCGCGGCCCGGCCCGAGGACGCCGCGGCCATCGAAGCGCTCGACGCATCCTTCACCACCCGCACCGTCTTCCACGTGGCCGTCACGAAGAACGGGTTCACCCTCCAGGAGATCCCGGTGGACCCGCCCCTCCACAAGGTCTTCCCGGCCGAGGACACCGAAGCCGCCGACGACCCCGGGACCGAGGAGGACCCCGGGACAGAGGAGGGCTCCGACAGCCGTACCTTCGTCGCCGCCGCCGCGGACGGCGGCCTGGCCGGCTTCGCCACCGTCGGCTACGCCGCCTGGAACCGGCGGCTGGTCATCGAGGACATCGCGGTCGCGCCGGCCCACCGGGGCCGGGGCATCGGCCGTGCCCTGATCGGTCGGGCCGTCGCGTTCGCCCGCGAGCGCGGTGCCGTGCACATCTGGCTGGAGGTCAGCAACGTCAACGCTCCGGCGATCCACGCCTACCGGCGGCTGGGATTCACCCTGTGCGGACTGGACACGGCGCTCTACGACGGCACCCCCTCGGCGGGCGAACAGGCCCTCTACATGAGCATGCCCTGCCGTTGAGCGACCGGCGCGAGCGACCGCGGCCGGGCCCGGCGAACGCGTTCGTTACGATCGCGGTGTGACACCGAGAAGAGAGCCGCTCAGCCGCCGGGAGCGCCCGGCGAAGCCCGCCCTGTCCCGGCAGTGGATCGTGGACACCGCCGTGCGGATCATGCGTGCCGAGGGGCTGGAGAAGGTGACCATGCGCCGCCTGGCACAGGAACTGGACACCGGGCCGGCCTCGCTGTACGTCTACGTCGCCAACACCGCCGAACTGCACGCGGCCGTGCTGGACGCGCTGCTGGGGGAGGTCGACCTGGCCGGCGAGACGGCCGGGGACGGCTGGCGCGACCAGCTCCTGGCGGTGCTGACGTCCTACACGCTCGTCCTGTTCGAGCACCCGCAGCTCGCCCGGTCGGCCCTCGTCGCCCGTCCCAGCGGCGAGAACTACCTGCGCCTGCTGGAGCGGATCGTCGACCTGCTCTCCCGCAGCGGCGCTTCCCGCGAGCAGGTCGCCTGGGGCGTCGACAAACTGCTCCAGGACGCCACGGCCACCGCCGCCGAGCAGTCGACACGGGAGCACGACCCCGCGGCCGAGGACGACTGGAACGCCCTCACCCGCGCACTGCACGCCACGAGCCGGACCACTCATCCGGCGATCAAGGCGCACCTGCCCGCCCTGCTCAGCGGTTCCGTCGCGGAGCGCATGCGCTGGGGCTTCGACGTTCTCGTCGACGGCATCACGCACACCCCCGTCCCGGGCCCGGCGGACCCGGCCCCGCCCACTTCCGTCTCCTGAGGACAGGAGCCCCGACGCCCTGAGGCCCTGAGGCCCTGAGGCCCTGAGGACGGGGCCGAGTGTCGCCCGCACCGGTCTCTGCCCCGCGCATCTCCGTTCCGAACTTGTTCGTAACGAACGCGTTCGTTATGTTGAAGGGGTTCGGCCGACGTCTTCATGGCGGAGCCTGCCGCGGGCTCCGTCATGGCCGCGCGCACACCACCTCGGGAGGCCCCTGATGACCACCAGCCACTTCCCTGTCGCGATCATCGGCGGGGGACTCGGCGGCCTGACGGCCGCACGGCTCCTCCACGTCCACGGGATCGACGCCACGATCTTCGAGGCGGAGGCGTCCGCGGACGTCCGCACCCAGGGCGGCATGCTCGACATCCACGAGGAGGACGGACAGAAGGCCCTGCGCGCGGCCGGCCTCCACGACGAATTCCGCAAGATCGTCCACGAGGGCGGACAGGCCATGCGCCTGGTCGGCCCCGACGGCACCGTCCACCTCTGCGAGGAGGACGACGGCGACCGGGGCCGCCCGGAGGTGGACCGCGGTGACCTGCGGGACCTGCTGCTGAACTCCCTGCCGGACGGGACGATCCGCTGGAACAGCAAGGTGTCCGGAGCCCGGCCGCTGGGTGGCGGACGCCATGAGGTGGCCTTCGCCGACGGTTCCGCCATCACCACCGACCTGCTGATCGGAGCCGACGGCGCCTGGTCGCGGATCCGGGCGCTGGTCTCGGCCGCCCGGCCCGCCTACACCGGCATCTCCTTCGTGGAGACCGATCTGCTGGACGCCGACGCCCGCCACCCGCGCAGCGCGGCCGTCGTCGGCGGCGGGTTCTTCATCTGCCTCGGCGACCGGCGCGGCTTCCTCGCGCACCGGGAGACCGACGGCAGCCTCCACGTCTACACCGCGCTCAAGGCCGACGAGGACTGGCTCGACACGATCGACTTCGGCGACCCCGAGGCCGCCAAGGCGGCGGTCCTCGCCCACTTCGAGGGCTGGGACGAGGACTTGCGCGGCCTCGTCGCCGACGCGGACGGCACGCTCACGCCCCGCCGCATCCTCGCCCTGCCCGTCGGGCACCGCTGGGACCGGGTCCCGGGCGTCACCCTGCTGGGCGACGCCGCGCACCTGATGTCCCCGTTCGCCGGCGAGGGCGCAAACCTGGCGCTGCTCGACGGCGCGGAACTCGGCCAGGCGATCGCCGCGCACCCCGGTGACATCGAGGCCGCCCTCGCTGCGTACGAGGAGGCCCTCTTCCCGCGCGGCGAGGCGTCCGCCGCAGGGTCCGCGGCCAGCCTGGACACCATGTTCGGCGAGGACGGCCTGGAGAAGACGGTCGCCTTCTTCACCGGCGGACCGGACGCCGAACAGCCCGGGACCGACGCGATGTGAACGAGTTGTTCACAACGGATCGTTGACACCATGTCATGAAGTCCACCATGCTCATCCCATGTCATCAGCTTCCGACCAGCACACCGACCCCTTCACACCGCCGCAGCCCGAGCAGGCGCGCGCGGCCCGCGTCTACGCGTCCCTGATGCGCATCGCCGAGCGGCACGCGGCCACCGAGGCGCAACGCCACCGCCAGATCCACCCGGCGGTCCTCGGACCGCACGAGGCCGTCAGGCTCGTGTCGTTCCTGCTGAGCGGGGCCGCGCACCCGGACGACGGCGAACCGGAGGTGGACCAGGCCGACGTCACCGCCGCACTGAGCCTCGTCCCACTGGTCCGGGCCGAGATGGACGAACTGGAGACCTCGCTGCTCCGGATGGCGCGAGGGCGCGGTATGACCTGGCAGGAGATCGCCTTCGGTCTCGGACTGGGCACGCCGCAAGCGGCCAGACAGCGCTACGAACGACTGGCGAGCCGCGCCGCGGACGACTCGGAGTGAGAAAGGCGAAGCGCGTGGCCGGGGCTCAGGGAAGGATGGAGTCGACGTAGCCGCCGTCGACGCGGAGGGCGCCGCCCGTGGTGGCGGAGGCGAGCGGCGAGGCGAGGTAGACGACCATGTTGGCGATCTCCTCGGGCTCGATGAGGCGTTGCAGCAGCGACTGGGGGCGGTACTTGACCATGAACTCGCGCTGCGCCTCGTCCCAGGGCAGCTCGTCGCCGACGAGTTCGCGGACGAACCCCTCCACACCGCCCGTGTGGGTCGGTCCGGCGATGACGGAGTTGACGGTGACCCCGGTGCCTGCGGCGTCCTTGGCGAAGCCGCGGCTCACGGCGAGCAGCGAGGTCTTCGTCATGCCGTAATGGATCATCTCGGCGGGGATGACCACCGCCGAGTCGCTGGCGAGGTTGAGGATCCGGCCCCAGCCCCGCTCCTTCATGCCGGGCAGGAAGGCGCGGATGAGCCGTACGGCGGACAGGACGTTGACCTCGAAGTAGCGCCGCCACTCGTCGTCGTCGATCTCCAGCGGGGCCGCGGAACCGAAGATGCCGAGGTTGTTGACGAGGATGTCGGCCGCGGGCACGGCCGCCAGCACGGCGGCCGTGCCCTGCTCCGTCGCGAGGTCCCCCGCGGCACCGGTGACATGCTCGCTGCCGGAGGCGTCACGCACCCCACGGACCGCGTCCGCGACGCGGTCCTCGCCGCGGCCGTTGACGACGACGTGCGCGCCCGCGCGGGCGAGTCCGACGGCGATGGCGTGTCCGATGCCCTGCGTGGAGCCGGTGACCAGCGCGGTACGGCCGGAGAGATCGATCTGCATCTGCGTTCCCTCGTCGAAGCGGTGGGTGGTGCGGCCGGGGCCGGAAACGGGCTCACCATCCTTGCCCGCCGACCGGCAGCCCGCATACCCGCACCGCCCGGCGGTTACGCCATCCGCCACGCCGATTCCCACGATCGCCCCGGGCACCCGCGGCCGCGAAGAACCCGTGCGGCCGGATCCCGCGCGTGCGGCGCGAGACCCGGCGGGTGCGTCCAGCGGGGCGACCGGTGCTCAGCTGCCCGCGGGCGGTGCGGCGGCCGGTGTCGGGAAGTGCGGCAGGACGTCCTCGGCGAGCTCGTGCAGCAGCTCGGCCACGGGCCGGTCGTTGGGGCGCAGGTTGAACGAGACGTGCGCGACGCCGAGCTCGGCCATCTGCCCCAGGTGGTCGACCAGGGCCTTGCGGCCGGTGCTCAGACCCAGCCGGATGGGGCGCGGCGGCGCGTCGGCGTCCTCCGTCAGATTCAGCACCATCGGTGTGAGGTACGGCTTGCCGCCCTCCCCGGTGAGCTGCCGCCAGGTCCGCGTCTTCAGCCTCAACGCGCCCAGCTCGCGCGGGTAGTTGAGGGAGGCGTCGGCGTGCTCGGCGACCCACTCGGGGGTCTGCTGGGCGCCACCGGCGACCGCGATCGGGATGCCCGCCGTGTGCACCGGCTTGGGCAGGACCTCCAGTTGCCGGTCCCGGCCGAGGCCGGCCTGGGGCAGTTCCAGCGGGCCGCCGCGCCACGCGGCCCGCAGGGTTTCGACGCCCTCGCGGAACGCCGCCCCACGGGCCTGGAACTCGCGCCCGAACAGCGGGTACTCCACGGGCCGGTCACCGCTGGCCAGTCCGAGGAGCATGCGGCCGCCCGACAGGACGTCCACCGTGGCCGCGGCCTTGGCGACCAGCAGGGGCTCGCGCAGCGGGAGCACGACGGCGCCGGTGCCGAGCACGACATGGTCCGTGACGGCGGCGAGGTGACCGAGGTGGGTGAAGGTCTCGAAGACCGTACCGGCGTCGCCGAACTGGACGGGGTCGTAGAGCGGGACGTCGCGCAGCCACAGGGCGGCGAAGCCGAGCTGGTCGGCGAGTCGCGCGAGCCGCGCGTGCTCGGTCAGGTCGGGGACGCCGAAGGGGCGGCCGGACTGCTGGTCGGCGTGTCGGCGCGCCGCGCCCCAGTCGTTGTCGAGGGGCAGTTCCAGGCCGAGGGTGAGCCGCCCGCCGGCCGGGGCCAGCCGGGCGAGCGCGGGGTGAGGGGAGGCCATCGCGGTTCCTTCCGGGGGCGGGGCCCCGTTCCGGGCGGCCCTGCCCGGAACGGAGCGGTGGGGCGGCGCCGGCTCAGTTGAGCTCGTCGGGGTGGGGGCCGGTGCGCAGGTCGCGGTCGAGCGCGGCGATCGCCGTCATCTCCTGCTCCGACAGCGCGAAATCGAAGACGTCGAGGTTCTCGCGGATGCGGGCCGGGGTGACCGACTTCGGAATCACGATGTTGCCCAGCTGGAGGTGCCAGCGGATGACGACCTGGGCGGGGGACTTGCCGTGCCGGGCGGCGATGTCGGTGATCGCCGGGTCGTCGAGCACCGCGCCCTGGGCGAGCGGGCTCCACGCCTCCGTGGCGATCTTGTGCTCGGCGTGGAAGGCGCGCAGGGCGGCCTGCTGGAGACCGGGGTGCAGCTCGATCTGGTTGACGGCCGGGATCAGCGTCGCCCCGTCCAGCAGGCGCTCCAGGTGGCCGGGCTGGAAGTTGGAGACGCCGGCGGCGCGGATGCGGCCCTCCTCGGCGAGGCGCTCCAGGGCCCGCCAGGAGTCCCGGTACAGGTCACGGTCGGGGGTCGGCCAGTGGATCAGATACAGGTCGACGTAGTCGAGGCCGAGCTTGGCGAGGCTGGCGTCGAAGGCGCGCAGGGTGGCGTCGTAGCCCTGGTCCGCGTTCCACACCTTGGTGGTGACGAACAGCTCTTCGCGGGGCAGCGCGGCGGCGGCCAGGGCGCGGCCGACGCCGGTCTCGTTCCCGTAGATCGCGGCGGTGTCGATGCTGCGGTAGCCGGCCTCCAGCGCCGAGGTCACGGCGGCGGTGGTCTGCTCGTCGGGCACCTGGAAGACGCCGAAGCCGAGCTGGGGGATCTCGACGCCGTTGTTGAGAGTGACGCTGGGGATGGGGGAGGAGGCCATGATGTGCGGATGCTCCTTGAGGTGGCGCGGGCCCCTGGGGGCCGGATGTGCGACGTGTCTGGCTGCCAGGAGGACCGGGGCCCCCTGGTGCACACCCCGACAATAGTTGCGGACGCGCCCTATCTGCAAACGCGGGTAGTGTGTTCCGACTGGATTGCGGCGTCGGTGTGCGCGGCCTTCGCCATGTCAGCCCCGCGTCAGGGCCCCGTGTCACTCTCTTTCACGTGAACGGCCCCGGGAAGGCAGGGGCCGGGAGCGAGGAGAGGTGCCCGGAGCGGCTGATCGGGGACCAGCGAGCCACGCCTCAAGGTCGGATCCCCAGGGGTCCACGCAGGTTCGAATCCTGCCCTCTCCGCAGCGCGCGGCACGCCGCTCACCGGGGAACACCCGGTGAGCGGCGTGATCGCGGTCGACCCCAACCCCACCGTCCGCGAGCGCGCCCTCGCCCACGGCGCGGGCCTTGGGTCGATCGGCGGTGAACTCCCGCTCGCGGGCCGCCGAGGCGGTGGAGCGGCTGGAGCACAAGACCGGCGGCCCGATCCGGCTGATCCTGCGCCCCTGACCGCGAGCCGCCACGGTGGGCCGTGACCCACGCATCGCCACGGCCCGACTCCGGCCCGGTTTGCACCAGTCCGACTGTGTGTATCGGCCATCTGTGTCACAGGTGTGTCTCAGCGAACTCCGAGGTGCAACTGGTCCGCCGATCACCCTGTCTGGATGGGCAGTAGGCCCGCTCACCAGGAGCGGGAGCCGCCCTGAGGGAGAATCTGATGCGCGTTCGGAAGTTCTCGATGTTCGCTGTCGCCGGTGTGGCCGTCGGTCTGTCGCTCACGGCCTGTAGCGGCGGCGGCTCGGACAGCGCGTCGTCCTCCTCCGGCCCTTCCGTCACGGCCAGTTCCTCGGCCGGTTCCACGAGCAGCGCCCAGCCGGGCTCCTCGGCCGGCAAGACCGGCGGGGGCTCGGTCACGACCACGGGGTCGGGCAGCTCGAAGAAGTCCGGCGTGAGCTGCACGAACCAGATCGACTACGCGGGGGACCCGCGCTCCAACGCGGAGATCAACAGCATCGGTGAGCAGACGGGGCACTGCCCGGCGCCGGAGAAGGGCAGCAAGCCCGTGGGCACGCCGAAGAAGCCCGGTGTCAGCTGCACGAACCAGATCGACTACGCCGGTGACCCCCGTTCCAACGCGGAGATCAACTCGGTCGGCGAGCAGACGGGTTACTGCCCGACGCCGCAGAAGAGCGGCAAGCCGGCCGGCACACCGAAGAAGCCCGGCGTGAGCTGCACGAACCAGATCAACTACGCGGGCGACCCCCGCTCCAATGCCGAGATCAACAGCATCGGCGAGCAGACCGGCTACTGCCCGCCGGTCCAGCACTGAAGCACCGGCCTGGCCGTACGTCCGGCGCGCGGACGTGATTCGACATCTCGATCCGCTGTGCGGAGCGCCTGCACCGGGACGTCTCGGCGGCACACGACGGCAGGCCCCGGGGGGTGACGGATCCGGACGGGCCGGAGAGGGCCTCGTCGCCGCGTCATCCGCCTACAACCTTTCATCTTCCCAGGTCGTCCAACTCGCCGCCCGATCCTGATCATTTGCCGCGGGCTGTTATCCGACTCTTCGGGAGATGTCATGAGTTCTGTCTCCGTCATGCGCGCGCTGCGCCGCGGGGCCTGTGCCGGAGCCGTGGGGGCGCTGGTCGTCGCCGGTCTCGGTACGGGGGCGGCCTACGCCGACGAGGCGCAGACCGACCAGTTGTGGATACAGGCGCCTTACGAGCAGGCGGTCACCGTCGCACCGGCCGACGGCCCGGCGCAGTACCGCTCGTTGGCGCTCGGCCTTTACCACGACAACAGCAACTTCACGGTGACCGACGGCCGGTTGACCGTCGACGTCTCCGGGCTCGCCGGGGTCGCCGAGGTGCTGTGGCCCGACAACTGCACCCCGGACGGCACCGGTTCGGTCGCGGTGTGCGACACCGGGGACGTGCCGACCCGTTACACGCCGCAGGTCCAGCTGAAGGTGCGGGCCGCGGCGGGTGCCGCCGTCGGCGCGCAGGGGGCGATCGAGTACTCGGCGGAGGCGACCGGCGGGCCCGACGGGAAACTCGTCGCCCCGGAGTACTCCGCGGAGACCTCCGTGACCGTCGGCTCCGGCCCCGACCTCGGGGTGAGCACCCCGCAGGACGTCTCCGGGGTCGAACCGGGGTCGAGCCTCACCGTGCCGTTCTCCGTCACCAACACGGGCAACGAGACCGCCCACGGCTTCAGCGTGCGGCTGTGGGCGACGTACGGCCTCGATGTCGTCACCCGCTACCCGCAGTGCACCTACACCGGGCCGGACGAGGACAGCACATACGCGTCCATGACCTATGTGACCTGCTCGTTCGACACCGAGGTCGCGCCCGGCGCCACCGTGGAACCGCCGGAGCCGCTGCGGCTCGCCGTCACCGACCACGCGCTGTACGAGCGGTTCGACTACGAGGTCGAGCCCGGCGCCGGCGCCACCGACCTCGACGGTTCGGACAACGGCCGCTCGCTGCACATCGACGCCGACAACACCGCCGACTTCGCCGTGCACGGCACCGAGGTGAGCGGCACGGCGGGCGACACCGTCACCGCCGCCTTCCGCTTCGACAACCGGGGCCCGGCCTGGGTCGGCAACGTCAGCTCCGGCGACCCGGTCGCCGTGCTCGACTTCTACCTCCCGGAGGGCACCACCGCCACCTCGGTGCCCGACATCTGCCGCAACGCCTGGAAGTCCGGCGACGACCCGGCCATCGGCCACTACGCCTGCACGCTGCCGATGTGGGCCAAGCCGGACCTGCGGGTCGGCTTCCCCTTCCAGTTGCGCATCGACCGGGTCGTCCCCGACGCCACGGGCCGCGTCGTCGCCCGGCCCGACTACGGCACGTCCTTCGCCTTCGATCCGGACACCGAGAACAACTCCGCCAAGGTGGTCGTGAACCCGTCCACCTGACGGGCATCCCGCCCGGGCCCGGTGCCGAACTCCCGGCGCCGGGCCGGAAAACCCCGAAGACGACGGCGGAAGCGGCAAAGTGACCCCATGACCACCTCATCAGATGCCAAGGCCGACCTTCACCGCTACCTGCAGACCGCCCGGGAGGCGTTGCTGTGGAAGCTCGAAGGACTCTCGGAGTACGACATCCGCCGCCCGCTCACGCCGACCGGCACCAACCTGCTGGGATTGGTGAAGCATGTCGCCGGTGTGGAACTGGGCTACCTCGGCGCCACGTTCGGGCGGCCCGCCGAGGAGCCGCTGCCCTGGCTCGGGGACGACGCCGAGACGAACGCGGACATGTGGGCCACGGCCGACGAGTCCCGCGAGTCCATGGTGGGCCTCTACCGCCGCGCTTGGTCCCACGCGGACGCCACACTGGAGGCGCTGCCCCTCGACACGATCGGCAAGGTGCCCTGGTGGCCGGCCGGCCGCGACGAGATGACACTGCACCACGCCGTCGTCCGCGTGCTCACCGAGACACACCGCCACGCCGGACACGCCGACATCGTCCGCGAACTCATCGACGGCGACGTCGGCGAACGCAAGGACAGGGACAGCATGGCTCCCGGCGACCCGGCATGGTGGCAGTCCTACCGCAACCGCCTGGAACGGGCAGCGCGCCAGGCCGACGACAGGAGCGCCGCCCAGGGCTGAGACCGAACCGGCGGCCCGGCACGACTGGCCGTTGATAGCGTGTCGTCGTTCGGTGGGACCAGTCAGGGGGAACGGTGGCCACAGAAGTCGTCGTCACGGCGGGGCTCCGGTACGGGCCCACTGGCAAGCTCATGGACGTCTACCGGCCCACGGGCACACCGGGACCCGCACCCGTGGTGCTGCTCTGGCACGGCCGGGGCCCCGACGAACGGGACGTCCTCGCGCCGGTCGCCCGCGCCGCCGCGGAGCTGGGCGTCCTTGTCCTGGTGCCGGACTGGCGCCCCGACGCCCCGGACGGCGGCCGTACGCATCTGATGGAGTCCGCCGCCTTCGTACGGCAGCGCGTGGCCGGCCTCGGCGGAGATCCCGGGCGGGTCGTACTCGCCGGCTGGTCGCGCGGTGGCAAGGCCGCGGTGGGCGTCGCACTGAACCCCGCCGCATTCGGCGACTGGCGGCCGCAGGCCGTCGTGGGAATCGCGGGCGCTTACGCGTCGGCCGCCCCCAGCACCGGCACCATCCCGCTGGACGACCTGCGCCGGGACGGCGGCCCGCTGCCACCGATCCCGGTCTGGCTGGTGCACGGCACCGCCGATCCCGTGGTCGACGTGGCGCGCTCCCGCGAACTGCACACGGCACTCGGGGAACAGGGCCTGCCGTCATCCCTCGCCGAGGTCCCGACCGATCACGCGGGCGTCGTCATGACCGAGTACGCCCCCGAACACGGGCGCTGCCTGCCCAGCACCGCCGCCCACGCCGTGGCGGCGGGCGCGCTGACCGCCGACGTCCTGGCCCGCGCGGCCACCACCTCCGCCCGGCACCCCGGCCACCGGCCGTGACCGGTCGAGGTCGGCGACATGCCGGGGGTCGTCCTCGCGCCGGGCGTCGTCCACCTGACGTACGTCGCCGACCACCGGGGCCGCCGGACATGGCGAAGCCCGGTGTGGCGGCCGACGGAAACGGGCCGGCTGGTTCCGCCAGGGCACGCCGACCGGCTGAACGACGACCGGGAACACGCACCGCGCGCGGACACCACGTAGGACAACGGAGGGCGACATGAAACGGGTTCTTGTGTCCGCTTTGGCCGGAGCCGCGCTCGCCTCGACGGCGGCGTGTACGAGCCCCGGCGAGCCGCCCCCGACCAAATCGCCCACCGCGCCGCGCGCCGCCTCTTCGCGGGCCACGACGGCCGGCCGCGAGGAGGTGACCGCAGGGGCGCGGCGCCGTCTGCTGGCGCAGCTGCCGACAAGGGACCACCCCGGCCCGGCTCCGATGTCCACGGCCGCCGTCGACCGGGGATCCGCGCTGTTCGTCTGGGGAGACCGGCGAGAGGCGGTTCTGCTTCGGCTCCGCCGCGGCGACCGGCGGAGCCGTCACGACGAGCTGCGCCTCGTCCCCCGGCAGCACCGCCTACTCCTCTCGTCCCACGGTCGTCCCTCTCGTCGTCACCGCGATCACCGACCAGCACGACGTACTCGGCGCGGACCACGAGGCCGTCGTGAAGGTGACGTGCAACGGCAGACCTCTCGCACTGCGGCGGCTCGCCCCCTTCCTCGACGGCAGGCGCTCGGTCTACGCCTTCGACGTCCCCGCGCGGACCCGCGGCCGGGTCACCGTGACCGTCAGGCGCGGACACACCACTGCCACCGAACACATGAAGCTGCTCTGGGAGGACCGCGGGAACCAGCCGGCATGCCGCTGACACGACGCGGCTCCCACGGTCCGTGCCCGAGTGTCGAGCGCCGCTCCGGTGTCCGCCGCGCATGCGCGGCAGAGCGGCCTGTTCCTTCGCCCGGTTTCACCGCGCGGCCGCGGGGGAGTCGGGATCCGTGGCGTCCTACGGAGCGGAGCAGCGCGTACGTCTGCCGGCGTTGCGCGCCGCATGGCTGACGCAGACCTTCGTGCACTGGTCCTACCCCGCCGAGCAGGTGCAGCGCCTGCTCCCGGACGGCCTGACCGTGGACACCTGCGACGGGCGGGCCTGGGTGAGCCTGACGCCGTTCGTGATGGCCGGCGTACGGGTACCGGGGTCCCCGCTCGCGGTGCCTCCCTTCGCGGAGACCAACCTACGCACCTACGCGCGCGGCCGGGACGGCCGGGACGGCCTGTGGTTCCTGTCCCTCGAAGTGGCGTCCCCGGTCATGCTTGCGGCCCGCGCGATCGGCGCGCCGTACCACCTGGGACGCCTGAGGTTGTCACGCGACGGCGACGCTCTGACCTATGCCGGCGTCCGGGGGCGCGGCGGGCCGTCGTACCGCCTCACCGTCCGGCCGGGCGAGCCGCTCCGGCCGACCCGCCGGGACGTGTGGCTGACTTCGCGCTGGCGGGCCTTCACCCGCGGGTTCGGCGTGCTCTGGGAGACGCCCGTCGAGCACGAGCCCTGGCCGCTGCGCGCGGCGCACATCGAGGGCCTCGACGAGACGCTGACCCGGGCGGCCGGGCTGCCCCCGCCCGCCGAGGAGCCGCTGGCGCACTTCTCGGACGGGGTCCGCACGGTGCGTTTCGCGCCCTCGCGACCGGTGCGGCAGCGGAAGGGGAGACGGTGAGGGAACCCGTGCGGTGGCCCGGCCCCGAAAGCTTGCCCGCAGGCCCACCGGGTGGGGCGGCGCGGGCGGGCGGAGCGCGAGCCTCGCGCCGGTGCGGCCGCGTCGCTCCCGAGGGCGCGGGTGGATGATGCGGGCCTCCGGTGCGGACAGGCGGGCCAGGCGCCCGGTCCGGATGCGCTTCGAGGGCTGGATCGCCGGCCTCGGGACGGCGTCCGGGACCCGGCTGGTCGTGGGCCACTGGCCGCGCTCGCCCTTCGGGCCGTTCAGCGACGTGATGCTCGAACGGCCCGACGGACACCGCCTGCTGCTGGCCCCGACCCGGCGGACGGCCGAGTTCATCGCCGGTACGTACTCCTTCGACGAGGTGCGGATCGTACCCGTACGGGTCCGCGTCACCGGCGACGTGTGGACCGTCACGGCGGGAGCGGTGCTCGGTCTGCGGTTCACGGTCGGCCGGCGGGGCCCGGCCGGGCTGCTGCTGCGTGCGGTACCCGCGGCGCTGTCCGCCAGCCCCGGCTGGACCGCGGTGACGGACCCGCCGGCCCGCCTGCTGCTGGGTGTGCGCACCCGGGGCACGGCCGGCGGCGGACGCCACGAGTGGTACGGCGCCCACGATCTGCACCGGATCACCGGGATGACCGCGGTGGTGCGGGGACGGAGCCTCGGCGCCCTCACCGCGGTGCGCCCACCGGTCCGGTTCGGCTTCGGCTCCACACCCCGCAGACCCAGCCTGGTACGGGTGACGACGACCGTGAGCACCCCTTGAACAACCACGGAGCGGGGAACCCACGAGTGACGGGCCGCACCTGAACGCTCAACTGTCCTATTCGGCAAGGGCCTTGATGCCCTGAAGGGTCGCCTCCATCCCGGCGAGCAGTTCCTTCGACCGGAAGGCGACGATCTCCTCCTCCCGGTCGGGCCAACGTTCGAGCGCCAGTGTGACGCCGCTGCGGCCGGGCCCGATCAGGACCGACTGCCGCAGCAGGGTGCCGCCGTTCTCGGCCTCCAGTTCGCAGCGCCAGGTCGCCATGGGCCGCGCCGGATCCGGCGCCGGTTCTCCGTAACGGCCGTCGGCGTCCGTGACGGCCCAGGCGAACACCCTCGGCTCGTCCAGCTCGACGACATGGGAGACGGTCCGCCATTCGCCGAGCCGCTCGTGCTGGTTGTACCCCTCGAAGCGCGCGCCCACCACGGGGCGGTCCGCCCCGTCGAGCCAGGCGACGCGCCGCAACTCCGGGCTGAGCCGGGCGGGCAGACGGATGTCGGTCACCAGCTCCCACACGCGCCGCACGTCCGCCTGGACATGAACATCACAGTGCACGCTCGGCCCATCGGCGAATCGCATGTCGTCCCCCTCGATGTCGGATCTCGGCTCGTCCACGGCCTTGATCACTTTGGCAGCAGGACCCTGGGCGAGTCGAGCGGCCGGGGGAGACCGTCTCCTTCGCGTCGGGCTGTGCGTTCGCCAGGACGGCCGGACCAGGTGTGCAGCGCTACGTCTTCGCCGGGGACGACGGTCCGGCCGTGAGGCCGTCGAGCGCCGCGACGGCCAGCCGTACGGCCTTGTCCGCCACCGCGTCGTAGTCGTCGCCCGCCTCCAGCGCCGTCGTCGCGGCGTTGACGAACCCTTGGAGCAGCCGAGCTGTCCGCAGCGGGGCGTCGTCGCCGAGGTCCTTCAGGGCGCCCACGAGCGGGTCGAGCAGGGCCCGGTGCGCCGCGTCCGCGCCCTCGCGCAGCGCCGCGGCGTCCCCCGCGTCGGCGTCGGCCCTGGCGATGCGGTGCTCGCCGTCGCGGACCATCTCCAGCTGCGCGGTGACGTAGGCGGCCACCCGGTCCCGGGGCGAGTCGCCGGCCGCGGCGAGGGCGGCGTGGATGCGCTCGGTCCAGCGCGGCGCGGCCTCCCGGACCACCTCGGTCAGCAGCTGCCTGCGGTCGGCGAAGTACTTGTAGACGCTGTTGCGGGCCAGCCCGGTGCGGCGGGCCACCGCCGCGAACGTCACCTTGGAGGCGTCGCCCTCGGCGAGCAGTTCCCGAGCCGCTTCGAGCAGGGCGGCCCGCTGCCGGGCGCGGTGATCGGCGACCGACGCGGCGTGGATCTTGGGCACAGGGTCAGTTTAGGACCCCCACTTGGGGACGCGGCGTCCCCATCTTCTATTTTAGGGACGCCCTGTCCCTAACTTTGGAAGGAACACAGTGTTCCTCGCCCTGCTGGAACTCAAGGCGGCTCGTGGCCGCTTCCTGCTGATGGGCAGCGTCGTCGTCCTCGTCGCCGCGCTCGTCGGCATCGTCTCCGGGTTCACCACCGGGCTCGGTGACGACACCGTCTCCGCCCTGCGCAGACTGCCCGCCACCCACATCGCCTTCGCCGCCGGCTCGGACTCCGACCAGTTCGCCCGAGGCCTGATCGACGAGCGGACCGTCGACGGCTGGCGGCGGGAAGCCGGCGTCTCGGCCACCCCGCTCGGCGTCGCCATCACCCGCGGTACCACCGACCGGCACGTCGAGGTCGACCTCGCCGCGTTCGGTGTGGAGCCCGGCGCCTTCACCGACCCCGGGGCCGACGACGGCAAGCCCCTCGCCGCGAGCGCGCCCCAGGGGATCGTGGTCTCCCGGCAACTCGTCGGCGACGGCGTCCGCATCGGCGACACCCTCGTCATCGACCGGCTCGGCATCCGGCTGAAGGTCGTCGGCACCACCGGCCGCTCCTCCTACGGGCACGTCCCCGCCGCCTATGTCACCGCCGACACCTGGCGCCGCATCCGCTTCACCGCACCGGGCACCGACGCGCGCCCCGGCGACCTCCCGCGCCAGTACAGCGCGATGGCCCTCAAGCTCCCCGCCGGCTTCGACGGCACGACGCTCGCCGACGCGGACCGCCGCCACCACACGGCCACCGTCCCGCTCCGGGACGCGTTCGCCGCGGCCCCCGGCTACGAGGGCGAACGCCTGACGATGACCTCCATCCAGACCTTCCTCTTCCTCATCGCACCGCTGGTCGTCGGCGCCTTCTTCGCCGTGTGGACGGTTCAGCGCACCCCCGAACTCGCCCTGCTGCGCGCCCTGGGCGCCTCCCGCCGCCGCCTGCTCGGTCACACCCTCGCGCAGGCCGCCGTGGTCGTCGTCGCCGGGACGGCCGTCGGAGCCGTACTCGCCTCCGCCGTCGGCCTGTTCGTCGGCGAGCAGGTGCCCTTCAGCCTCCCCGCCGCCGCCCTCGCCACCACCATGGCCGCGGTGACCCTGGTCGGGCTCGCGGGCTCCGCCTTCACCCTGCGCCGCGTCACCACCGTCGACCCGATGATCATGCTGGGAGCCGCACGATGACCCTCCGCCTCGACGGCATCACCGTCACCCTCGGCCGCGGCGAATCCCGTACCACCGCCCTGCGGGCACTGACCGCCACCTTCCGGCCGGGCGTCCTCACCGCCCTCGTCGGCCCCTCCGGCTCCGGCAAGTCCACCCTCCTCGCCGTCGCGGGCGCCCTGCTCCGCCCCGACGAGGGACGGGTCCTGCTCGGCGACACCGACCTGGCCGCCCTCACCGACCGCGAACGCGCCCGCGCCCGCCGCACCCGCATCGGCTACATGTTCCAGAGCGGCAACCTCATCACCGGACTCACCGCCGAGGAGCAACTGCTCGCCGCCGCCTCCCTCGCCGACCGCAAACCCCGCGCGGTACGAGCCAGGGCCCGCGACCTGCTCGCCGACGTCGGCCTCGGACACCGGCTCCGTCACCGGCCCGACCAGCTCTCCGGCGGCGAGCGCCAACGCGTCGCCCTGGCCCGTGCCCTGCTCACCCGGCCCGAACTCCTCCTCGTCGACGAACCGACAGCCGCCGTCGACCGGACCCGCGCCGACGACCTGACCGCACTCATCGCCCGCACCACACACGAGCACGGCTGCGTCGCCGTCGTCGCCACCCACGACCCGGTGGTCGTCGAGGCGGCCGACGGCACGATCGACATGCGGGACCACACCGCCACGCCTACGGCCTGAGTCCCGGGCCGGCCCGCCGACACCCCGCCGGCGCCCGTGGGCAGGAGCGCCGGCGGGGCCCAAGAGACAGCGGAGTCCGCCCTAAGACTCCGCGCCGTAGTAGGAGATCTTGTCGTCGAGGACCTCCATCGCCCGGTGGAGCGCCGCCACCCGGTGCTCCAGTGCGGCACGGCGCTCACGGAGGAAGGCGACCCGGTCCCGCGCGGAGTGCTCGGCGCGCAGGAGGGCGACGAACTCCCGCAGGTCCGCGATGCCGAGGCCCGCCTCCCGGAAGCAGGCGACCAGACCGATCCAGAAGATGTCGTCCTCGGTGTACTCCCTGCGTCCGCCCGCGGAACGCCGGATCGGTCCGATGAGCCCTTCGCGCTCGTAATAGCGCAGCGTGTCGATGGACACGCCGGTGCGGTCGGCGGCCGCCGCCGGCGAGAGGGTCGTCATGCGGTCTCCCGGGTGCACTGTCACTACCGCGCTCCGGCGAAGCGCGCCAGGTGCTCGTCCTCGAGGCGTACCCGGCGTGCCGCGAGCGCCTCCTCGATCTGCTCCGCCCGGCTCGCGCCGACGATGGGGTCGATCCCCTGTTGCATCAGCCAGGCGAGGACGACCTGGTTCCTGGTGGCCGAGAGTTCGCCCGCGATGTCGCCCAGGACCGCGAGCACCCGTTCGGTCCCCGGGTGATCATAGGTTCGCGGAAGCGGCTTGTCCGGGCGAACGTAAGATCCCCACATCAGCGAGCTGTACGACCAGACGCCGAGCCCCTCCGACCGCGCCAGATCCAGGTCCTCGGTGGTCAGCATGCGGTGGCCGGCCTCCGCGACCGGGGTGAGCGGGCGCGGCTGCACGAGTGAGTGGCGCAGTTGCAGCGCCGTCCACGGTTCCACGCCCTGTTCCCGGGCGAGCGACCGGGCCCGCGCGACGCGCCAGGCGGCATGGTTCGCCGCCCCGACCCGCAGGGCCACGCCCTTCGCGACCAGTTCACCGAAGGCACCGACCGTCTCCTCCAGCGGCACCGCACGGTCCTCCGCGTGGGCCCAGAGCAGATCGACGTGATCGACCCCCAGCCGCAGGAGGCTCTGTTCGGCCCCGGTCTGGACGGCGCGGGCGGAGAGCCCTTCGGCGCTGTCCGGCCAGGAGTGCGGAACGAGCGGGTTCTGCCGGACCTTCGTGGCGATCCGCACCACGTCCCGGGCTCCGGGCCGGGCACGGAGCCAGGCGCCGATGACCTCCTCGCTCGCGCCGCCGATGCCACGGGGGTCGGTCCAGAACGAGTAGCAGTTCGCGGTGTCCAGCCAGACTCCGCCGCCGTCGATGAAGGCGTCGAGGACCGCGAAGGCCTGCTCGCGGCTCACGCGGGTGCCGAAGTCCATCGTCCCGAGGACGACTTGGGGCTGAGTGGAGGGCCGAGCGGTGGGGTGAGTGGTGTTCATGTGCCCATGCTCGAATCCGGAGCGCGCTCCAGGTCAAGAGAGGGCGCTGCGGGGCCCGGAATTTCCGCTGTGGCGGCCGGTGGTGGCGTCAGGCCGGCTTGCGCCACACGGAGATGTGCTTACCGGAGTCCTGGGTGAACGGCGACCCGTCCCAGTCCGCGACGCGACGCTCCAGTTCCAGCCCGGCGATCCGCGCCATCAGATCGAGTTCGGCGGGCCACGCGTACCGGTGCCGGGAGGCGTCACGGCGGTAGCGGCCGTCGTCGCCGTCGCGGGTGAAGTGGTGCGAGACGAGGATCTGCTCGACCAGGTGGAAGGTGTCGAAACCGAGGTGCTGCTCGGAGACGTCGAACGGCACCGCGACCTGCCCGGGCGGCAGGAACCGCAGCGGCGGCACGCCCAGCTCGATGACGAACCGGCCACCGGGCGCCAGATGGCGTGCGGCGTTGCGGAAGCACTCGACCTGCTCGTCCTGTGTGAGCAGGTTCGAGATCGTGTTGTAGACCAGATAGACGAGGCTGAACTCGCCGGGGACGACGGTCTTGGCCATGTCGCCGATGACGACCGGGAGCACGTCCTCGCCGACCTTGCGCCGCAGGACCGCTGCCATGTGCTCGGAGAGTTCGACCCCCACCACCGGCACGCCGCGTTCCCGGAGCGGAACACCCACCCGCCCCGTACCGATGGCGAACTCCAACGCCCGCCCGCCTCCGGCGAGTTCGGCGAGGAAATCGAGGGTGGGTCCGAGGACGGCGGCCGAGGACATCTCGGTCTCCTCGGCGTCGTAACGGTCGGCGGTCGCACGGTTCCACAGCTCACTGCTCGTCACGGGCGGCCACTTTGCCGGTTGCCGAGGGGCGTTGTCGAGGCATTTACCTGGCCGCCCGGCGTGCCGGGCACGGCACGCCGGGCGGGGCCCGCCCCCGTGTCGACGGTGGCGCCGACGAGGGGGAGCCCCGCCCGTGTCGATGAGAGCGTCTCCATGACGCGGTGTCCGCGGCAGCGCCCGGCGTGACCTCGCGGGCGGACGCCCGGCTCGGCCGTCAGACCGCCCCGCGCCAGGCGCCGGTCTCGGTGCCGCGGGACTCGATGAACTCCTTGAACCGCTTCAGGTCCCCGCTGACCTGGCGCTTGACGAAGCCGAGCTTGTCCCCGACGGTCTCGGTCACGCCCTTTGGCGTGTAGCCGAGTTGCAGCATGACCTTGGTGGTGTTGTCATCCAGGCGGTGGAACGTGACGACACCCGCCTGCTTGGCCTCGCCGTCGATCGAAGTCCAGGCGACGCGCTCGTCGGGGATCTGCTCGGTGATCTCCGCGTCGAATTCGCGTTCCACCCCGTCGATCTTCGTCTTCCAGTGGGTGAGGGTGTCGGTGCGCTGCTCGACGCGCTCGACGCCCCCCATGAAGCGGGGGAATTCCTCGAACTGGGTCCACTGGTTGTAGGCGGCGCGGACGGGGACGTTGACCTCGATGGACTCTTCGACCTGAGACATGCGCGTTCCTCGCTTCCTCGTTCACGGGTTGGACGAGGAGCGGGTTCCAGGGTAGGGGCCGTTCATGCCTGGTCCGTCGCCGGTGGTCGGCCGGCGCCGTGGGCGCGGGCCGCTCGTCGTCGCCGGACCGGAACGAGTCAGAACGCGCGGAAGTCCTGGAAGGAAGGCTCGAACGGGGGGTCGGGCAGGCGGAACGCCTTGCACCGGGTCCCGTGCCGGCCCTGCGGCTGAACGCCCACCGGCTCGCCGGGAAAGGCGTCGGGGAGGACCTGCCATCCCGTGTTCCGCTCGTAGTACCGGGCGGCCGTGTGCACGGACGGCCACCAGTCGTCGTCGACGACGACCAGGCCGCCGGGACGGACGATCTTGCGCAGGAAGTACAGGTCGACGAAGACTTCGTGGAACCGGTGGCTGCCGTCCACGAAGGCCGCGTCGGCGACGAAGCCCTCGCCGAGGAGCCGTGGCAGCGCGAGCGACGACGGACCGGGCACGAGCCTGGCGATCGAGTCCAGCCCCGCCGAACACAGCAGGTCCCAGCCGACGTTGGCGTACTCGCGCTCTTGGAACGGGTCGATGATGACGTGCCGGGGAGACGGCGCGTCGACGGTCAGCAGGGCCTCGCCGATGGCGAGCGCGGAACCGGCGTACGCGAGACCGATCTCGACGACCTTCCCGGCGCCCTCGGCGACCAGCAGATCCCGTAGCCGGTCGCCATGGCGTTCGGGAACGGAGACGGTCTCGAAGTCCCTCTCGTGGTCGCGTACCCGCGCAGGCCCCTCCCGCGCGAGCCGCCTGCGCACCTCACGAACCCGCGCCACACGTTCGTCCGCGTTCACGTTGCCACCCATCCCTCGTACCCGAAGGCCGCCTCGACCGGGACCCGGCTCACCGGCTCAGATGAGCCAGGAAACCCTCCTTCACAAGGTAAGGGCGTTCACGGGGCAGGAGTTGCTGTGCGGCGTCGAGGTCCCCGGCCTGTACGTGCGCGTGGATCGTGTGGACGAGAGGGGTGACGTCGGTGATCGAGGTGATCCACTCGTCCGCGTAGAGACGCGCCGCTTCCCCGGCGAGGCCGAGCTGGAGGGACCGGTGAGGAAGCGGCTGGAGGCGCAGGTCGCGTTCGGGGTCCCATTGCACCCGGGTGGGAGCCCGCTTCAACTGGCGCTTCCACGCGGCCTCGTCGGCATGGAGCCCCCGCTCGTAGTGGGACAGGCAGGCGTTCTGCAACGCCCATTCGAAGCCCGCGCGGGAGATCTCGACGGCGAGGACGGTCTCCTGGCCTTCCTTCGTACCCCACCCGCAGCGGTACATCATCCACAGGAACGACGGCTTGATCCAGGTCATCCGGTCCCTCTTCCACGTCGGCGGAAACCGGCCCTCATGGGCTGCCCGGCGGCCGATCTCCGGCGTGTACGCCTGATAGACGGTGACGGTGGAATCGGTGTACGCGGCCCGGATGCGATTCTTGGGTTCTGACATGGGAACAGGGTGGTCACACCCATGGGTGAGCGCCATCGAATTACCGTGGCACCGGGGTCGCCCGGGACACCAGGTCACCCGGGCGGTCGCGGACGGGGAGGAGACGGTGCGGCCCCGGCGTCGAGGGGGCACCGACGTGCTCGCGCCGCCCCCGTACAGAACCGCACGCGTTCGTGTACGGGGGCGAAGAGTCCGGGTGCCGTCGTTCGGCTCCGCCTCAGGACCTCTGGTGGACGACCATCGCCGAGCCGCCGTCGCGCCGCTTCGGCTCGGCGACCGCCGTGACCTTTCCGTGGGACCCGAACTCCAGCGCGGCGACCGCGCCGATCTCGGGTGACGGGGTGAAGGCCGGCGGGGCCAGGACGAACCGCTCGCCGAGGGCTTCGAGCGCGGGGCGCTCCGGCGAGTCGAGGAACGCGGGCTCGGCCTCCGTCGTCGCGCCGTTGCGCTGCGATATGCGCGGCGCGGCGACCGCTTCCGGCAGTGTCATGCCGAGGTCGAGGCGGTTGACGAGGGTCTGGAGAACGGTGGTGATGATGGTGGCGCCGCCCGGCGACCCCACGGCGATCAGGGGCTTGCCGCTCCGCAGGACGATCGTCGGCGACATGCTGCTGCGCGGCCGCTTGCCGGGGCCCGGCAGGTTCGGGTCGGGCACGCCTGCCTGCAGGGGCGTGAAGTCGAAGTCCGTCAGCTCGTTGTTGAGCAGGAACCCGCGGCCGGGAACCGTGATCGCCGAGCCGCCGGTCTGCTCGATCGTCAGTGTGTAGGAGACGACGTTGCCCCAGCGGTCGGAGGCCACCAGGTGGGTGGTCGACCGGCCCTCGTAGGGTTCGAGGGCGCCGGTGCCCGAGTCGGAGCAGCCCGCGGGATGGCGCGGGTCGCCCGGGGCGACGGGGCTGGTCAGCGACGTGGTGGGCCGGATCAGGCAGGCGCGGTCCTTCGCGAACTCCTTGCCCAGCAGCTCCTGGGTCGGTACGTCGGAGAACGCCGGGTCGCCCACCCAGCGGTTGCGGTCCGCGAACGCGATCCGGCTGGCCTCCAGGTAGTCGTGCAGGGCCTGCACCTTGTCGGCCGGCGACAGGTGGAGGTTCTCCAGGATGTTGAGGGCCTCCCCGACCGTGGTGCCACCGGAGGAGGACGGTGCCATGGAGTACACGTCCAGCCCGTGGTACGTCGTGCGGGTCGGGGCCCGCATGATCACCCGGTAGGCGGCGAGATCGGCGCGTTCCATGAGGCCGGGGCGCACCGTGCGGGTGGCGCCCGGGGCCACCGGGGGATCCTGGACGGTCCGCACCACGTCGCGGCCGATGTCACCGAAGTACATCGCGTCCATGCCGGTGTGGGCCAGCTCCCGGTAGGTCCGGGCCAGCTCCGGATTGCGGAAAAGGCTGCCGACGACGGGCAGTCGACCGTTCGGCAGGAACAGCCGGGCGGTCGAGGTGAAGTCTCGGAAGCGGTCCTCGTTCATCTCGGTCTGGGCGCGGAACTGCTCGTTGACGACGAATCCCTCGTCCGCGATCCGGATCGCCGGCCGCATGGCCTCGGCCAGGGAAAGGGTCCCCCAGGCGTCCAGGGCCTTCCGCCACGTCGCCGGGGTGCCGGGAACGCCCACCGACAGGCCGGAGTTGACGGCGTCGTCGAACGGGATCGCCTTGCCGGTGGCGGGATCGGTGAACGAGTCGGACCGCATACGGGCCGGTCCGGTCTCCCGGCCGTCGATGGTGTGGACGGTCCTGGTGCGGGCGTCGTAGTACACGAAGTAGCCGCCGCCTCCGACCCCGCACGAGTAGGGCTCGACGACACCGAGCGCGGCCGCGGTGGCGACCGCGGCGTCGATGGCGTTGCCGCCGCGGCGCAGAACGTCGATGCCGACCTGTGTGGCGTAGGGGTTGACGCTGGCGACGGCACCGCCGTCACCGACGGCGACCGCCTGCTTGGCGGGCGGCCGGAGCCCGGGAGCCGTCTCCTGCGGGGCGGCGGGGGCCGAGGCGGCGGCGGTGTGGGGGAGCAGGGGAAGGGTGAGCAACGCCGTCGAAGCGGCGGTCACCAGGGTACGGCGGGTGGTCACGAAACCTCCGATTTCGCCCCTCCTGGGAGGGAGTCGCCGACTGGAGCGGGGTGCGCGAAACATTTGCAGCCGACCGTGGGGCGGGCAACCGTGTGGATCAAGGTTTGCGGAAGATCTGAGGTTTCCCGCCGGTAGGGGCCGGCAGCGGATCCAGCGGCCGGGAAGGGGTCGACAACCCGGGGCGGAGCGCTTGGCCGTCCGGCCAAGGCGTGCGAGCGGGGACAGGGCCATCACCGCCGGGGACAGCAGCATGCCCGCGGCCGTCACCAGGACACTGCCGCGCACGCTCCACGCCACCGGGAGAAACCCGCCCAGCAGGGAGCCGAGCGGAGCCATGCCCATTCCAGCGAACGTGATCGTGGCGGCCGTCCGGCCCTGCGTCCCGTCCGGGGTGAGGGCCTGCCGCACCGCCATGAGGGTGACGTTCACCAACCGACCGGCCGCCCCGAACAGGAAGTTGACGGCCAGGAGCACGGGAACCGTCACCGCCGAACGGCCGTGCAGGGCGGGCACGCTCAGGAACACGCCGTCGCCGAGCGCCGCCGCGGACACGAGCACCGGGCCGTGACCGAACCGGCTCGGCAGACGGGCGGCCGGCACGGCGCCCAGCAGTGCCCCCGGCCCCGTCGCCGCGAGCGCCGCCTGACCCTGCGGGGAAGTCGGCGGACGGGCCCCTCGCACCCCCGTGACGGGTGACGCCGGCCGGTGTGGCGCGAGCACGTCGACGCCCGGTCCGCGGGCCCGCCCGCGAGGGGCGCCGGTCAGGGTCCCGGCGGGGCGGCGGGTCCCGCCGGCGAGGAGATCGCGGGGCGCTTGCTGTCGTACTGGTCCGCGGTGACGGTCAGCGACTGCGCGACCTGGCGCAGGTAGGAGATGAGCCGCTCGGTCTCCTCCTGGTCGTTCTCGGGCGACTGGGCGGCCTGTTCCCACCTCTGCTGAAGGATCGCCTCGGCCTGCGCCCTCGCGGCCCGCACCATGCTGCGGGCCTGCTCGCGGGCCGCGGTGACGGTCTGCTCCGCCGACTGCTGGGCGCGCGCCTGCTGCAGCACGGCGTCCACGGTCGGCACCCCGGTGGGGCTGCCGCCGTCACCGATGTTGTTCGCCCGGATCCAGTCCCGGTGACGCTGCATGTCCGCCCGCAGGCGGTCGTTCTCCTCCGTGAGCGCGGTCAGCGCCTGGGCGCAGCGCCGCAGCGCGTCGTGCACCGCTTCTTCGCTGTAGCCGCGACGGGTCAGGGGCGCGCGGGGAAAGGTCATCGATCGAAGGGCCTCGGGCGTCACCCAGGGCTCCCGGGACTCCTGTGGCTGGTGGGCTCCTGTCTCGTTCACTTGTCTCCGATCACCGAGCGTCTTCGTAGTGCAGCAGGTCGTGGGGGATTCCTGCGCCCGCCAGATCACGCACGGTGGCGGAGACCATGGCCGACGAACCGCAGATGTAGAAGGAGCGTCCACCCCCCGCGCCGGAGCGCAGGACCGGGCCGGCGAGGCTTCGGTTGTCGAAGGTGCCGGCGTCGGCGCCGACCAGCGGAGTGACGCGAAGCCACGGGTGGACCTGGGCCAGTTGCCTGAGCACGGGCAGGTCGTACAGACCGTGGTTGTCGCGTGCCGCGACGAACAAGTCGACGCGGCGGTACGGGCCGTGCTGCGCGATCTCCTCGACCAGGGCCCGCAGCGGGGCCAGGCCGGTGCCGCCGGCGACCAGCACCAGGTCGCGGCCCTGGGACGCCCGCAGCGTGAGCCGGTTTCCGACCGGGGCGCCCAGGCGCAGCACGTCACCCTGGCGCAGCCCGTACACCAGGGCAGGGCTGAGCAGGCCGCCGTCGATGGCGCGCACATGGAACTCGATGGTCCCGTCGGCGCGCTGCGCGTTGGCCGGGGTGTAGGGCCGCCAGGTGCTGGGCAGCATCGGGGCTTCCACCATCACGGACTGCCCGGCCTGGTACGCCATCGGCTGGTCCAGGCGCAGCGTCAGCACCGCGAGATCGAAGCCGCGTTGCTCGTGCCGCACCACCTGGGCGTTCCACCAGGGCGGGTTCACCGTACCGTCCGCTTCGGCGGCCTGGATCATGGTGCGGGCCACCAGGGAGTACGCCTCGGTCCAGCCACGCTGGAGTTCCGGGGTCCAGGCGTCGCCCAGGAAGTAGGCCAGCGTGGCCAGCAGCGCCTGTCCCACCGCCTCGTAGTGCTGGGCGACGACCTGGAACCTGCGGTGGTCGCGGCCCAGTTGTTGCAGGAAGGGAATGAGCCGGTCCGGGTCGTCCGCCTCCGCGACGATCCGCCCGAGCGCGGCGACGAGCCGGTCGCGCTGGTCCCCCATGGCCACCGGGAACATCGGCCGGACCTCCGGCGCGATGAGGAACAGGTAGGAGTAGAAGTACCGCGGCACCTCGTCCCCCGACTTGCCGACGAGAGCGAAGGAATCTCTCAGCGCCTGGGAATCGCTCACGTCCGCCCTCCGGTGACTGACATTAGGGGTGACCTCCAAAAATCGGGTGCCGTCCGACGGGTCGCGGTGCGCCGCCGCCGGACGGCCGGATCAGCTCTGGGTCGCCTCGCCGGCGGCGACCATCGTGCTGCTGATCACGCCGTAGACCGCCGTCCAGGACTCCTCGACGGCGGGGGTCCACGCATCGCCCGCGTGGTGGCGCAGGGTCGCTATCAGGCTGGCGCCCACGGCCGGGTAGTGCTCGGCCAGCGCGCCGTATCCCGCATGGCGCCGACCGAGGTTCTGCAGCATGCCCGTGAGGGTGTCGGTGTTCTCCAGGTTCGCGACCAGGGCGCCCAGCGCCGCCCACAGGCGGTCACGCTGTTCGTCGAGGTGAGCCGCGAACAGCGGACGCACACCGGGATGGTGGGTGAAGAGGTGGTCGTAGAAGTACTCGGTCACCTGTGAACTGTGCGGCTGAACAGCCGCGAAGCTGCTCCGGATCAACGCGATGTCTGCGGTCATGGCGGCCGACTGTAGCCAGCGGTCCTCTATTCGAACAAGTTGAGTTCCTAATGCAACCGATCTGCGGACGTATCGTCGAATTCGCTGGTCAACCCCTATGCGCCAGCTGTGGTTTACCGTGCGGTATCGACCTGCTCGCCAGGGGTGGTACCGGTTTGCCGAGACGGCGGGGAACTTCGGCAAACTTCTGGTAACCCTCCTGACGCGGCTTCCGGTTGACGATGAGGCGACAATCCGTCGGCCCGCGTACGCGCTGGTGGGAGGGTTGTGCGGCGAAACTCCCGCAGGTCGGAGCTGGATTGGTACCGGGGTGGGCGGGGCAGACGGACGTCCGGCTGGCGGACGTGCCGCCGTTCGGGCGTAGGCCCGGCGGCGCAGGGAGGAACGGGTGCGGGCGGTGGAGCGATCGACGACGGCGACGGGTGAAGGGTCCTCACCGGTGGGGCGCGGTGGTGCCCGGGTGCCGCCGCTGCGGCCCGGACGCTACGACCCGGCCGACTACGCCGGGCCCGTGCTGCGCAGTGCGGGGGAGGCCGGTGTGTCGCCCGTGCTCGTGATGACGGTGCTTCACGTCGAGGCGTACAAGCCGCACCATCCGCTGTTCGAGCGGCTGTGGCAGTGGTGGAAGCCCGGGGCGTCCTTCGGCGTGGCCAACATGCACCGCGCGACGTTCGAGCGGGTGAGGCGCACACACGGCCTGCCGGGGCGGTGGCAGGACCTTCGCGACGATCCCGCGTTCGCCATCCACGCGGCGGCCCTGCACATGAAGGACCTCGACCGGTGCCTTCCGAAGCGGCATGTGCGCCGCTACACCCGCGACGAACTCCTCGCCCTCGGCTACAACACGGGCGAACGCAATATGCGGGCCTTCGCCCGCGGCATCCCGCCGGGCCCCATGGCGCGGTCGTACCTGCGCCGTTTCCGCGCCTGCCGAAGCCGCGCCGCCGACGCGCTCGGGGACCGCGGCGACGCACCCGGCACCGGGCGCGGAGAGGTGTAGCGGGCCTGGGGGAGCCGGGCTCGGCCCTGCGGTCCGGGAAGAAAGGTTCCCCTGGTCCGGGGTAGACGACGAGCACAATCGTGTCGACCCCTGAAGGAGACGAACCGTGGACAAGGGCAAGCAGATCACCGGTGCGGCACGCGAGGAGCTCGCGCAGGAGATGAAGAAGCAGTACGAGCAGGGCATGTCCATACGGGCCATAGCCGAAGCGCACGGACGGTCGTACGGGTTCGTCCACCGTGTACTGACCGAGACGGACGTCTCGCTGCGCAGCCGCGGCGGTGAACGTCCGCAGCGACGGCGCCTCGAAGGGGCCGGCCGCTCACCGAGGTGAGGTCGGCCCGTGTGGGGGAACCGCGTCAGGCGTGCGCATGCCCTGCATTTCGTGAAGATAACTCACGATTTGTATGCATGTAGGTGCGAGGCAAGGGCATTCGATGGCCAGGAGGTTGATAGCAATGGTTCCCCTGCTTCTGGTTCTTCTTCTGGCTCTGATCCTCTTCGGTGCGGGCTTCGCACTGAAGGCACTGTGGTGGATCGCGGTGATCGTGCTGGTCGTCTGGCTGCTCGGCTTCGTCGTCCGGTCCGCGGACGGCACGGGCCGCAAGGGCCGCTGGTATCGCTGGTAGAGGCAGACGACCGGCGTGAGGTGCGCCGGCGGTAAACGAGATGCATGACGTGGGGCCCGGCCGGGTGAGGCCGGGCCCCACGTCATGCGTGGGCATCCCGCTCGTCGGCACAGGGGGCGGAACGGGCGTATCGGGCGCATCGCTGGGTATGTGTGCCGTGCACCGGTCTCGCGGAAGCTGCAGTGGAACTCTGCGCCTCCTCTTCCCGCGGGGCCGGTGCGTCGTGTCCGGCGCCGCTTCGCCGGGTGACGCGACCGGGCGGGCCGGGCATTACCTGTGCGGTAATCGCGTGGCCGGGCAGGGGGCGGCAAGGTGGAGCCATCGGGTTCCGGGCCGGCGCACTCCGGCCCGGAACCCGGCCACGCCGCCCGACCCGGGCGAGAGTCGCCGACCCGCCCCGTCCGGCCGCACGACGGACGGCGGGCCGTCCACCGGACCCGGCCCGGACCCGACGCGGCCCGCGCACCGCTCGGTCCCCCCGTTGGCCTAACAGCAGTGGTGACGCCCAGGTCGCTGCGGCGAAGCTCGTACAGCGAACTCCGGTGCGCGGTCGCCGGTCCGGCACCCGGCTCCCCCGGAGCCGCGGGCTCGTCGTGGCCGCACGCCGAGCCCGCGCGCGGCGGCCCGCGCCGTTCGCGACGACTTCCCGCCCGGTCGATCGCGGCCACGACGCGGCACAGGCAACGGTTCCCGCGACCGTCAGGAGGACGAAATGGCGCTCACCGAGAGTGACTTGATCGGCGCCGGTGACGACGGCCTCGTGGAACTCTTCTGTACGAGCCCGGCCGGTGACATCCCCCGAGGCCCGCTGGAGGGCACCGGCATCCTGCGCTGGGGAGGCAGCCGGCTCGCCCGCCCCCTCGCCTGGCTGGTGCGCACGGCCGTGTGGCGGGGCAAGGTCTTCGACCACGAGGGCTATCTGAGCAACCGGATGACCTCGTTCGACGTGCTCGCCATCGTGGCTCAGGTCTACAAGGGCCCGAGCCTGATGGACGAGCAGGAGTGCATCGTCATCGACTACTCCAGGATCTCCCTCGTCGCACGCGGCGTCCGCGACGAGATGCGCCAGGTCGGCGAAGGCCTGTACCTCGGTGTGGTCTGGCTCTTCGGGTGCAGGGTCGGCTGGTTCGCCCTCAGGGTGCCGCAGGTCGACCGCACCCTTCCCGGGGCGGGGGGGACCCGGGCCGGATAGCCGCGGCGAGGGCCTCGTCTCGTACCCGGCCTGTTCCGCGCCCGCTCCCGACGCGCCCTCGGGCCCGCGTCGCACGCGGCCCTCGGCGAAGTTCCCGGCACCCGCGCCCCCCCTCCACCGGGGCCACGCCCCTCCACCCGGCCGGGCCGACTCCTTCAGTGAAAGGTTCATCAGCCATGAGCTCATCCGGCATACCCGCCCGCAGGCCGGCGAGCGCCGGTCGCCCCCGGAGGAAAAGAGGGACGGGCCGCTCACTGAGGGCTCCGGCCGTCGCGGCGGCCTCGGCGGCCATGGCGCTGGGCGTGGCCGGCATCCCGGCCGTCCCGCTCGGTGCCGCGTCGGGCCCCTTGCACGGCACCGTCACCGGCGCGGGCAAGCCGCTCCGGGGAGCGACGGTCACCCTCTTCGCCGGCTCGCGCACCGGAGTCAGGGAACTGGGCCGGGCCACGACCGACGCCACCGGCTCCTTCGCCATCCCCTACACCCCGCCCGCCGCCGGGGTGCTGTACCTGGAGGCCACGCCCTCCGGTGCCCGCCGGCTGCGGTTGCGCTCCGTGGTGGCGGTCGGCCGAGGCGGGGCGGTGCCCGCACGGACGACGAACCGGGTACGGGTCAACGAACTCACCACCGTCGCCGCCACGTACGCCCTCGCCCAGTTCAGCGACCAGCACGGCATCGACGGGCCGAGTCCGGGGCTCCAGAACGCCGCGGCGACGACGTTCAACCTGGTCGACCCGGTCACCGGCAAGCCCGGCGGAACGGTCACCAACGCCGACAACGGCAACACCAACGAGACCCTCGCCACCCTCGACACGCTCGCCAACCTGGTCTCCCTGTGCGCGTCCGACACCACCCGGTGCGAACGCCTGCTCCGGCTGGCGACACCGCCCGGCGGCACGACACCCCAGGACACCGTGCAGGCCGTGCTGAACCTCGTCCGCAACCCCACCCTGTCCCCGGCGGGGCTCTACGGCCTGGCGCGTACCGCGAACCACTACGCACCGGCGCTCGCCGCACCCCCCACCGCCTGGATACTGGCGCTGCGCTACACCGACACCAACCTGTACGCCCCCGGCCGTATCGCCTTCGACGCCAAGGGGAACGTCTGGACGTCCAACAACTGGCTGCCCGGCACCCGCAAGCCCACCCCCTACATCAGCGTGCTCGACCCCACGGGCCGCCCGATCCTGGGCAGTCCGATACCGGGAGGCGGCATGAAGGGCGGCGACTGGGGCGCCGCCGTCGCCCCCGACGGCTCGGTCTGGATGAGCAGCTACGGCGGCAACTCCGTCGCGCACTACTCGGCCACCGGCAAACCGCTGTCCCCTCCGGAGGGCTGGCGCAACGGCGGGCTCGTCCACCCGCAGGGGCTCGCCGTGGACCAGCGCGGCAATGTGTGGATCGCGAACAACTTCGGCGTGGAGACCGCACCGGGCCAGGGCAATGTGGTCGTCTACCCGCACGGCGACCCGGCCAAGGCGATCAAGATCACCGGCGGCGGCCTCAACCACCCGTTCGCCGTCCAGATCGACGGCTTCGGGCGGGCCTGGGTGAGCAACGCCGGCCTCGGCGGCGCCCGGTTGGTGAACACCCCGCTGGCGCCCCTCATCGGCAAGTTCAGCGGCAGCGTCACCGTGATCGGGCCGGACTTCAAACCCACGGCGGCCTCGCCCATCGAGAGCAGCTCCTTCAAATGGCCCTTGGGCATCGCCATCGACTCCCGGAACAACGCCTGGGTCGACAACTACTTCAACAGCACCATCACCCGGCTCACGCCCGACGGGAGCGTCGCGGGCGCGTACAAACTGCCCGAGAAGACGCTGCCCTGGTCGGTCGCCGTCGACGGATCCGACCGCGTGTGGGTCGCGGGCTTCCTCACCCCGAGCGTGTGGACACTGTGCGGCACCAACAAGGCCGCCTGCCCGCCCGGCAGCGCCACCGGCGCCGTCCTGTCACCCCCGCAGGGCTTCCGCAGCAAGGCGATCCAGCACCTCACCGCCGTGCAGATCGACCAGTCCGGCAACGTCTGGCTGGCCAACAACTGGTCGCGCATCGTCCCGCCCACCGGCGGCACCGGGCTGGTCGAACTCATCGGACTCGCCACCCCGGTCTGCACCCCCCTCACCCCGGTCCCTGAGCGGCCCTCCACGGCCGCCTCCTGCACCGGCAAGAGCGCTTCGGCCGACCCGTTCACCGGCAACAGCGCTTCGGCCGACCCGTTCACCGGGAAGCGGACCGGCACCCAGCCCTACACCGTGCGGCCGGGGGACACCCTCAGCCGCATCGCCCGTGCCAACGGCCAGTCCTGGTCGGCGCTTTACCGCAGGAACAAGACAGTCATCGGGGCCGACCCGGACCGGCTCACCCCGGGCCGGCGCCTCGTCCTGCGCTGAACCCGCTTCCCGGCCCCGCTCGTTACGGCACGCGCGTCAGCTCTCCCCCGGCCCCGCCGCGGCCCGGCCGGCCCGCCCGCCGGAACCGAGCGGGCCGGAGGCACGCGGGGGCCGCCCGGCGTCCAGACGGGGCAACTCGTGCCGGGCCACCCGCAGTACGACGGGCGGCAGGGCGCAGCGGACCACCTGGAGGCAGCACAGCCACGACGGTACGTAGACCGCGGTACGGCGCCGCTCCACCGCCCGTGCCAACCACGCGGCGACCGCCTCGGGCGGGCGGACGGTGCGCCCCGGAGCCGGCATGTGGACGCGCAACTCGTGCAGTGCGGTGAACGACCACCGACGGCCGGCCGAGGCGCGCGCGTACCTCGGCCGCCGCGTCGTCCAGGGCGGTGTGGTCCGTGACGTCGACCTCGATCGCCAGGGCCGCGGTGGGCAGAGACGCCGCCAGAGCGTGCAGCTCGGCCCCCTCGTGCCCGAGCAGGGCCAACCGCGCCCGGTGCCGGGCGAGTTGGCGTGCCAGGGCGGCGCCGATCCCGCGCGCGGCTCCGGTGATGACGACGGTCCGGTCCTGCAGCGGGCTGTTCGCCGTCGGTCGGCCCTCATCCCTTCCGCGGTGTCATCCGGGACGGCGGGAGCCGGCGGGTGCGGATGTGCACTCCGTCCACCAGCCGGCCGCCCGAGGCCCTGACGGCGGACAGGCAGAAGCGGACCCACATGTTGAGCTGGATCTCCTTCGCCACGCGCAGATGCGAGTACAGCACGTGCACCAGCCGGGTGGCCGCGCGCGCCCACAACTCGATCTCGAACACCAGCAGGTCGCCGTCCCGGCGCGCGCGGAACTGCACCTGTCCGGCCTCCATGTGCCCGCGCAGGGTGACCAGGTGCAGCAGCTCGCGGTCGCGTTGGACGACCCGCACCGGACCGTTCCACGGGCCCGGCATCTCCACCAGCAGTTCGTCCGCGACGTGCAGGCCGTGGGCGCGGAGTTCGCCCACACGGATGCCGACGACCTCCGACGGCACGAAGTGCTCGAAATGGCAGCAGAGCTGCTCGACCAGCCGGGCGCCGTCGATCCCGGCCCCCGCGATGTGCACCCGGAAGGTCCGGTGGAACAGGGGACCGAAGCCGTCCTCGGCGAGCTGCACCGTGTCGTCGACCGCGTCGGGCGGGATCCGCGGCGGACGGTCCTGCTCGTCGCCCTCGCACTCGCCCGCGCGGTACAGCGGCGTCGTCTCCCAGAGGTAGCGCCAGGTGACCAGCACCGTGCCCAGGAGCCATCGCGCCAGCACGGTCAGTGGCCGTGGCCAGCGGGGTGCGGACATCGACCCCCCTTGGGGCATCGGATCGGCGGAAACGCGCACGAAGAAATGTGAATGAATGGGGACATACCCTGGTATAGCAATGCTGACACGGTGGTGCGACACGAGTGAACGAACCCGGAGGCGCGCATGGTGGTCCGGCTTCTGCACCGCGCGGGCGTGCGCAGCGCCCACCTGCACCTCGCCTCGCTCGGCGCGATCGGGCTGTGCGTGACGCTGTGGGTGCGCGCGAAGACCATCGACCAGGAACAGCGGGGGAACGCCGAACGGCGCGCGCTCTTCGTCGGGCTGTGGCCGCCGATGCTGTGGCTGATCGGCGAATCGCTGCGGCGGCCGGAGTGATGGTCCTTGGGTGACCGGGTCTTCGGACGACTCGACGTGGTGCGGGCGTGGCGCGAGCTCGCGGACCAGACCGTCAACTACTCGATGGACGAGGTACGCCGTCCCGTCTGGAACATCGACATCCACCGCACCCCGCTGCCCGCCGAGCCCCCCGGCCCTCCCGCGCCGGGGGGCTCATGGGCGTACGGCCGCCGCCTGATCCGCGACTACGAGTTCTCCCCACCGGAGATCGTCCGGGCGCTGTACGACCCGACCGCACCCCTCCTCGGCCGTGACATGCTGCTCGAAGCCCGGTTCCACGGCCTGCACTTCTACTGCGGCGTACGCGTGACCGAAGTCGTCGACGAGACGCGCGACGGCACGGATCACGCCTGGGGATGGGCCTACGAGACCCTCGGCGGCCACCTGGAACGCGGCAAGGTCACCTACGAGGTCGTGAAAGACGGCCGGACCGGAGCGGTGGAGTTCGTGGCCACCTGCCATTCCCAGGGCGCGCCCACACTGGGTCCCGTCACCTCTCTCGGATGGCGGCTGTTCGGCCGCCGCACGCAACTGCGGTTCTACCGCCGGTGCGGCGCACGCATGCGGCACTTCGTGGACGCGGCCCTGCGCGGCGAAACCGTCCCGGCCCGCCCCCCGAGCAGGGTCGGCCGCCTGGTGTACGCGCCCTCGGACGCGCGGGCCCACCGCCTGGACGGACTGGCCGTCAACCGGGTCGCCCCGGGTTGACGGGAGCCGCACGGGACCGCACGCCGCGCTTCACGGTGTCGAGGGCCCTGCGGCCGAGGCGGCCCTGCGAGCCATGCCGGGTACGGACGGCCCGGCGCGGGTACTCCGGGGTGGGTCAGGACGGCCCCGTCCCGTCTCAGCGCAACCACAGACGGACCCTCCCGTCGGGCAAGGACCACCATGGCGAGCTTCGACGACTCCGCGGTAGACCTGCACTTCATCGGCAACGCGACGGTCCTGCTGCGGTACGGCGACCTCACCCTGCTCACCGACCCCAACTTCCTGCACCGCGGCGAACACGCCCACCTCGGATACGGGCTGGTCAGCCGCCGTCTCACCGAACCGGCGCTGGACCCGTGGGAGCTGCCGCGCCTGGACGCCGTGGTCCTCTCCCACCTGCACGGCGACCACTGGGATCGCAGGGCCCGGCGGCAGCTGGACCGGTCGGTGCCGATCGTCACCACGCCCCATGCGGCCCGCCGGCTGCGCTCCTGGCAGGGCTTCCGTCAGGCCGGAGGCCTGCGCACCTGGGAGAGCTGCACCTTCCGGCAGGGCGATGCGCAGGTCCGGGTGACATCCCTGCCCGGACGCCACTCCTTGCGGCCGGTGCTGCGGCGCCTGCTGCCGCCGGTGATGGGCAGCATGCTGGAGTTCGGCCCCCGCGGCGGCCCGGCACGGCTGCGGCTGTACGTCTCCGGCGACACGCTCCTCTACGACGGCCTCGAAGAGATCGCCCGCCGCTTCCCCGACGCGGACCTCGCGGTGCTGCACCTGGGCGGCACCACCCTGCCGGGCGGTTTCGTGGTCACCATGGACGGCGCCCAGGGCGCCGAGCTGGCCCGCCGCCTCGACTACCGGCACGTGCTGCCGGTGCACTACGACGACTACACCGTCTTCCGCTCCCCGCTCGACGCCTTCCTGACCGAGGCCCGCGCGCTCGGCCTTCAGGAGCGGCTGGTCCACTGCCGACTGGGGCAGCATGCGCGCGTGGTGGCCGCCGAGGAGCGGCCCACGGTGCGCTGAGGTCGTCAGTTCCATGGAACGCTGTACGGGTTTTCGCCCAGCAACCGCGCGGTGGCCGCGGAGCTGCTCGCCGCAGAGCCGGTTGCCTGGATCAGGCGCTGACGGCGCAGCCGGAGCGGCGTTCCTCACCCTCCTTGCATTACCCCGCGTCTGCAACTATTGTTTCATCCCGTAAGGCGCTTCTGCATCTACTTGGTCGTGTGTGTCCGGTTCCGACGGGGGCCGTGCATCCACTGCCAGGGTGTCTTCGGCACGGACCGACGACCCGCAGAGGCATCCGACCGTCCGGATCTCGCTCACATGCAGGGAGACCCCGGACGCGGAGACATCGAACGAAGAGGCTTCATCATGTCGCTCACCGACCTCCTTCCCGGCAAGCTCGGCTTCGGCACCGCGCCGCTCGGCAACATGTTCCGCGCGATCCCCGACGACGAGGCCCGTGCCACCGTCGAGGCCGCCTGGGACCAGGGCATCCGCTACTACGACACCGCCCCCTTCTACGGCGCCGGACTGGCCGAGCAGCGCCTGGGCCAGGTGATCTCCACCAAGCCGCGCGACTCCTACGTCCTGTCGACCAAGGTCGGCCGCGTCATCCTCGACGAGGTCGAAACCGACGTACCCGACTTCGGCGAGAAGGGCGGTCTGTTCGAGCACGGCAACCCCAACAAGATCCTCCACGAGTGGACCGCCGACGCCACCGAGCGTTCCATCGAGGGCAGCCTCAAGCGCCTGGGCGTCGACCGGCTCGACATCGTCTGGGTGCACGACATCGCCCAGGACTTCCACGGCGACGCCTGGATCCAGAAGTTCGAGGAGGCCCGCACCGGCGCCTTCCGCGTCCTGTCCCGCCTGCGCGACGAGGGCGTCATCAAGGCGTGGGGCCTGGGCGTCAACAAGACCGAGCCCATCGAGCTGACCCTCGCCCTGGACGAGCCGCAGCCCGACGGCTTCCTCCTCGCCGGCCGCTACACCCTCCTCGACCACGAGCACGCCCTTGAGCGCCTGCTCCCCATGGCCCAGGAACAGGGCGTCGAGATGGTCGTCGGCGGCCCCTACAGCTCCGGCATCCTCGCCGGTGGCAGCCACTTCGAGTACCAGCAGGCCCCGCCCGCCATCATCGAGAAGGTCTCCCGCCTGAAGGCCCTCACCGAGAAGCACGGCATCGGCATCAAGGCCGCCGCGCTCCAGTTCTCCCTCGCCCACCCGGTATCCGCCGCGGTCATCCCGGGCGCCACCCGCCCCAGCCGGATCGCCGAGGACCTCTCCGCCCTGAACGAGCGGATCCCGGCCGCCTTCTGGCACGACCTGCGCGCCGCCGGCCTGGTCAGCCCCGCCGCCCCGCTGCCCGACGCCGCCTGACCACCCACACCCCCACCCGGCACCCCACACCCTTCCCCCACAGCACGACCCAGGAGCAAGACCATGGCTTCGACTTCCGTCAGCCGCATAGTGCCCGCCTCGCCCGACAAGGTCTGGAACCTCATCGGCGGCTTCGACGCCCTGCCCGACTGGCTCCCCTACATCCCCGAGAGCACCCCGCTCGAAGGCGGCCGGGTACGCCGGCTGAAGAACCCCGAGGGCGAGGTCATCCTCGAACGCCTCGTGGACTTCAACGAGACCGAGCGTCACTACAGCTACGCCATCGTCCAGGCCCCGTTCCCCGTCAACGGCTACGTCTCCACCATCCGGGTCCACGCGATCCCCGGCCGGGAGAACGCCGCCGAGGTCCAGTGGTCCGGCCGCTTCAACCCCGACGGCGCCACCGAGGACGAAGTCGTCGCCCTCTTCACCGGCATCTACCGCGACGGCCTCGACGCCCTCCACAAGACCCTCGCCGCCTGACCCGACCCGGCCCGCACAGCCCGGATACGCACCCGCGTACCTGGGCTGCGCCGCACCCGGACCGGGCAAAGCCGTGGCTGAACTCGGCGTCCACCAGGCGACGTCGGGCTGCACGTCGTGCCCTTACGACCAACTCCCGGTCCGCACAAGGAGATTGATGGGAAGTGGCTCCTGGCTCCCCCTCGCCGGCCCGGAGGATCTCAGTCGAGACAGAACTCGTTGCCCTCGACGTCCTGCATCACGATGCACGACTCGTTGTCGTCGTCGGCCGGCAGCGTCCGCACATGTACGGCGCCGAGCGCGGTCAGTCGTGCGCACTCGGCCTCCAGTACGGCGAGGCGCTCTTCGCCGACGAGTCCGGTGCCGACCCGTACGTCGAGATGCACTCGGTTCTTGACGACCTTCCCCTCGGGAACGCGCTGGAAGAACAGCCGGGGGCCCACGCCCGAGGGGTCGGCGCAGGCGAACGCGGAACCCTGTCGTTCGGGCGGCAGCGAGCGGTCGAAGTCGTCCCAGGTGGCGAACCCCTTCGGTGGTGGCGGCACGACGTATCCCAGCACCTCGCACCAGAAGCGGGCGACGCGCTCGGGTTCCGCGCAGTCGAAGGTGACCTGGAACTTCCTGATCGATGACATCGGCGCACCATAGCAGGGGCTTACGGTGCCCATCTCCCCTTTTTCCGCCTCCCGTTGGGAGCTTCCGGCTCGTCGCCTCCTGGTCCGTCGAGCAGCCCTTCGGGAGGGCCGGTCACCGCACCTCCTGCGGCGCGGGCAGGTTCGTCGGGGCCGGATCGCTTCCTGTTCCGCGCAGATCGAGCGCGGCGGTCACGAAGGACGCGACCAGTGGCCGGCGGTCCTGTTCGGCCCAGGCGAGCACCAGGCGGCTGGGCGGTGCGTCGGTCACCGGGACGCACACGAGGCCGGGCGGGAGGGGTTCGACCAGTGAGCGGGGGAGTACCCCGATCATCCGGCCCACCGTGACCATCTGGAGAAGCTGGACCACGTCGGCGACCTCGGGGCCGGTGCCCTCGCCGCCGGGTACGCCCTTCCAGCGTGGCAGCGTCTCGCCGTCCAGGTCGGGCAGCCGCACCGAAGCGCGCCCGGCCAGCCGGTGACCGGCCGGGAGGATGGCCACGCGGTCCTCGGTGAGCAGCGTCTCGTGGGCCAGGCCGTCGAGGTCGTCGAACGGTGCGTAGAGCAGGCCGACGTCGGCCCGGCCGTCGCGCAGGAAGTCGGTGCGATCGGCCGGGCCGCTGAAGAGGATGTCCACCTGGCGGGCGTCCGGCTGGTGCGCGTATGCGGCCAGGAGCCCGGAGAGCAGTCCGGCGTCGCCGCCGGGCTTGAGCACGAGCCGCAGCTGCGCCTGGGTGTCACCGGCGCGCTGGGCGTGCCGGATGGCGGCGCTGACCGCGTTGAGCGCGTGCCGGCCGTGCTCCTGCAACGCCTTCCCGGCCGGGGTGAGTTCGACGTGCCGGCTGGAGCGGGTGAAGAGCGGGACACCGAGCCGGGTCTCGATCCGCCGGATGGCCTTCGACAGCGCCGGCTGGGCGATCGAGAGCCGGACGGCGGCCCGGCCGAAGTGCAGCTCGTCGGCGAGCGCGATGAAGTACTCAAGCTCACGGGTCTCCAGTTGGATCATGCCTCCAGGTTATCGCCGAATGGCGAACCGGTCTTGGACGCGAGCGCCGTGAGAAGCCGAGAATTGCCACATGATCAACCACACGATGATTGTCTCGTTCGACCGGCCACTGCCCGACGCCGAGCTGGATCAGTACCTAGCGGATATCGAACGGGTCATGCTGGAATCCGGCTACGTTCAGTCGGTCGCGACCCGGCGCCACCTTCCGGTCCCCGGCGAGGAGGCCATCCCGGCACTGATCGCGACCGCGATCGTCCAGGTGACCGTCGCCGACATGGACGCCCTCGCGAAGGCGTTCACCGCGCCGGGCATGCACGAGGTCATCGACCGCTGGCAGTCCCGGCACCCGTACAAGGTCGCCTGGGCGAACCACGAGGCGCTGGTATGAGCGGCGCCACCGGAAAGGCGGGCCTGGTCACCGGGGCCGGCAGCGGGATCGGCCGCGCGGCGGCGCTCCAGTTCGCCCGGAGCGGCGCCGCGGTGGCCGTGCTCGACATCGACGCGGACGCGGCGGCCGAGACCGTGGAGACCATCAGAAAGGACGGCGGGGAAGCGCTGGCCGTCACCGTGGACATCGCCGACGAACGGTCCATGCGGGCGGCCGTCGAGCGCACGGTCGCCGCGTTCGGCGGTCTCGATTTCGCGGTGAACAACGCCGGTATGGCCTCGCACCACCGCAGGCTCGACCAGATGACCCCGGAGGAGTTCGAGCGCGTCGTCCGCGTCAACCTGACCGGGACGTTCCTCTGTATGAAGTACGAACTGCCCGTGCTGCGCGGCCGTGGGGGCGGCGCGATCGTCAACATCGCCTCCAACGGCGGCCTTTACGCGATCCCGACCGCCCCCGCCTACGTGGCCGCCAAGCATGGCGTCGTCGGCCTCACCAAGGTCACCGCGGTCGACTACGCACCGGACGGCATCCGGGTCAACGCCGTGTGCCCCGGCCCGACCCGCACCCCCGGGTTCGAGGAGGTGGCGGCCGGTACCGACATGATCGCGCGGCAGGCGGCGGTCACACCGCTCGGCCGACTGGCCACGCCGGAGGAGGCCGCCGCGGCGGCGGTCTGGCTCTGCTCGGACGCCGCGTCGTACGTCACCGGGATCGCGATGTCGGTCGACGGCGGACGGCGGGCGTGAAGAGGGCCGTCGAGGCCGAGGGGCACAGGGCTGCGGACGCGTTCCCCCACGGCCCGGATGTCGTGCCTGGCGGCGGGACGGAGACGGCCTCGACGTCACGGCGTCCGAGTCGGCTGGCCCGTCGCGGAGCCGTGCGACGGGCAGTCGGCACACGGCGCGTGCTCGTCAACCCGCGTTCGGTGTGAGGACGGTCCGGTCGAACGGTCCGCCGTGCGCGGTGGCGTACCGCACGGCGTCGTTGACGGCGTCCAGTCCGAACGTACGGATCCGTTCGGAGCCAAGGTCGAGCGCGCCTGCCGCGATGAGCCGGATCATGCCGACGTTCGCCGAGCGCGGGTACATCCACTGGCCGCGCACGGTGACCGAGTTCCGCATGAGCCACGGGTAGGGGAGGGCGAGGTCCTCGCCGCCGAGCATGCCGACGCCGCCCATGAGGACGACTCGGCCCTGTTCGCGCACGGTCATGGCCGCGGTGCGGGTCACCGAGCTGGGCGCGGCGGGCGGGAGGGCGTCGAACACCATGTCGATGGGGCCGTCGGCGGCCGCGGACATCGCGGCCCGGTCGGCGGCTTCGTCCCCGGTCAGTTCGACGGGCCGGACACGTGGGCCGAACCGGTCGGCGAGAAGGTCGAGGACGGCACGGTTGCGGCCCGGCGCGACCACGCGGCCGGCACCCATGGCCAGCGCCAGCGCCACCGCCGTACTGCCGAGATTGCCGGTGGCCCCACTGACGAGGATCGTCTCGCCGGCTTCGAGCCCGCCCGCCAGCAACCCCCCGTAGGGGATGGTGTACACGCCGAGCAAGGACCAGCGGGCAGGATCGTCCCCGGCCTGGGCCGGCAGCGGATGGACGTTCTCCGTGGGCACGCGGACCCGTTCCGCGAACGACCCGTCGTGCAGATACCGGGCGAGCCGCGCACCGCCCTCGCCGCGGGAACTCCAGCCCTGGAGCATGATGTCGGGCGTCAGCGCGTCGTCGCGGGCACGCACGGTGCAGTCGCACCACACGAGGTCGCCGACCCGCAGCCGGGTGGCGTCCGGACCGACGTGCACGACCCGTCCCACCCCTCCCAGACCGGGTATCTGGGGCGGTTCGAGCGGGTAGTTCCGCCGGCCGCTGAAGACATCCTCGGAATACGGCGGGACAAAGGCCGCCAGGACCTCGACCACCACTTCCCCGCCGCGCGCTTCCGGCTCGGGCACCTCCCGCACGCTGAGCGGGGCTCCGAACCGTGTCAGGACCGCTGCTCGCATCCTCTGACCTCCTTGATCGTCTGCCCTGAGGCTAGGAGCGCCACAGGCATGCGCCAAGCGACGATCCCGCATATGTGGTATGCGTAAGCCGCATGGACTTCTCCAGTACGGCCCTCCGGGTTCTGCGCCAGGTCGCCGAGTCGGGCAGTTTCACCGCGGCGGCCGCCCAGCTCGGCTACACCCAGTCGGCGATCTCACGTCAGGCGGCGGCGCTCGAACGGAGCGCGGGCACCGTACTGTTCGAGCGCCGCCCCGACGGCGTGCGGCTCACCCCCGCCGGCCTCACCCTGCTGCGGCACGCCCGCACCATCCTGGACACCGTCGCCGCGGCCGAGCACGAACTCGCCGGCGGCGCCGCGCGGACGGAGCTGGTACGGCTGGGCATGTTCCCGAGCGCCGGGGCCACGATCCTCCCCGAACTGCTCGCGCGGCTCGCGGCGGACTGCCCGCACATCACGGTCACGACCCGCGAGGGCACCACGCCCGCGCTCATGCGCGGCCTGCGCGCGGGCTCGATCGACGTCGCCGTACTCACGTCCCGCCCGCCGCACCGGCCGTCGGACGGCGAGTCCCCCCGGCTGCACATCGAAACGATCGAGGACACCGAACTGCGCGTGGCGGCACCGACCGCCGGCCCGTTCCGCGGCCGTGCCTTTGTGCACCTCGACGAGCTCGTCGACGCCCCCTGGATCGCCACCCCGTCGTCGGACGCCGAACCGCTCCTCGGCGTCTGGCCCGGCCTGCCGGGACGGCCCCGCGTCGTCCACACCACGAGCGACTGGCTGACCAAACTGAGGCTGGTCGCCGCCGGCTTCGGCGTGACGACCGTGCCGTCCCGCATGTCGGGGATCCTGCCCGACGGGGTGAGCCTGCTGCGCGTGGACGGAGCGCCCCCCGAGGTCCGCCGCGTCCTGGTGGCCCGCCTTCCCGGGCGCCCGGCCCCGGCCGTCACGGCCGTCACCCGAGCGATCGTCTCGCCCGACCTGGCCGTCCCTCACGGCAGCGGTGACGCGCCGCGGACCCGCACCCGCGGCCCCGCCACCGTCAACCCTCCTGAATGACCGCCGGTTTGCCCAGCGGCCGGCGGAGTGGGCCGGGGTCGCCTTGTCCGCTCAGCGGTCGGCGGGGCCGAGGACGGCTGTCACCAGCCGGCGCGCGTACGCGCTGTCCAGCCCGTCCGGGCGGAAGAGGATGCGGTACATCAGGGGCGCCACGACGTGGTCGATGACCGCTTCGGTGCCGGGCGTCGGCTCGCCGCGTCCGGCCGCCCTGGCGAGCACGGCGTCGATCTGCTCGGCGGCATAGGCGGAGCACTGCCCGGCGTTGCCGCCGTCCGGGTCGCCGAGCAGGGCGTCGCGGATGTAGGCGCGGCCGGTGGGGGAGGACATCTCGTCGAGGAACTGCTCGGCCCAGCTCGTCAGGTCGCTCAGCAGGGAGCCGTGGTCGCCCGGTGCCGTGTCGGGCCGCAGCCGCTCGACCGCCACGTCCGACAGCAGTTCTTGCAGGTCCCCCCAGCGGCGGTAGATCGTCGACGGGGTGACGCCCGCGCGCTGGGCGACTTGCGGCACCGTGAGCGTCTCCCGGCCGTTCTCCGCGACGAGTTCGCGTACGGCGGCGTGCACTGATGCCTGGACCCGGGCACTGCGGCCACCCGGACGCACCATCTGCCTGCTCATGACCTTCATCTTAAAGCAAATTCATTGCGTCTGGCCGGGTCACTTTTCCCGGCCGGCTCATGCCGCACGCGCGAGCTCGCGGGCGGGCCGGGTCTGCTCGTAGGCATGGCCGACGCGCAGGAGCACGCTCTCCCCGAGCGGGCGTCCCAGGAGCTGCATGCCGATCGGCAGCCCCGCCGTGTCGTGGCCGACCGGCAGGCAGAGGGCGGGCACCCCGGTGATGTTGGCGGGGGACGAGAGGCGCACATAGGCGTCGGACACGCTCTCGACGCTGCCGTCGGCCCAGGTGATCGTCTCCTGTCCGGCCCGCACGGCGGTGGCCGGGACGGCGGGAGCGGCGATCACGTCGACCTCCCGGAGGAGGCGGTCCCATGCGTCCCGCATCAGGGTGCGCGAGCGCTGGGCGCGCAGGTAGTCCCCGGCGGTCATCAGCTCGCCGGCCTCCAGGAGGACGCGGACGTCGGCCTCGTAGAGCTCGGGGACGGTCCGCAGGGTGCGCTCGTGGTAGGCGGTGGCCTCGGGCACCATCAGGCCCCAATGCGTGGCCTGGACGTAGCGGGCCATGGGGATCTCCACGTCGACGAGGTGTGCGCCGAGGGTCCGGAGCCGGTCGACGGCGTGCCGTACGGCGGTTTCCACCTCCGGGTCGACGTGGTCGAAGTAGTAGCTGCTCGGTACGCCGATCCGCAGACCGGAAAGGTCCGTTCCGGTGGTCGGGCGGTAGTCGGCGGCCGGTGCGGCGAGCGAGGCGGGGTCGCGCGGGTCGTACCCGGCCAGCGCGGTCAGCACCAGGGCCGCGTCCTCGACCGTGCGGGTGATCGGGCCGACGTGGTCC
This sequence comes from Streptomyces sp. SCPE 10, assembly GCF_051980735.1. NCBI lineage: Bacteria > Bacillati > Actinomycetota > Actinomycetes > Kitasatosporales > Streptomycetaceae > Streptomyces > Streptomyces sp. SCPE 10. The sequence continues at coordinate 7,687,066 of NZ_CP197069.1, forward strand.
AGCGACCAGGACAGGGAGGTCACACCGTGGCGGGGGACGAGACCGTAGGTCGGCTTGAGGCCGACCACCCCGTTGAGCGCGGCGGGCACCCGGATCGAGCCGCCGGTGTCGGTGCCGAGGGCGAAGGTCGCGGAGCCCGCCGCGACGGCGACGGCGGATCCGCCGCTCGACCCGCCGGCGACGCGGCCCGGATCCCAGGCGTTGTGGGTCTGCGGGGTGGTGAGGCCGTAGGCGAACTCATGGGTGTGCGTCTTGCCGAGGAGGACCGCACCGGCCGCCGCCAGCCGCGTGGCGACCGTGCTGTCGCTGTGCGCGCGGTGGTCGGCGCGGACCCGGGAACCGGCCGACGTGGCCGTGCCGGCGACGTCGATCAGATCCTTCAGGCCCATCGGGATGCCGTGCAGCGGACCGCGGTAGCGGCCGGCCGCGATGTCGCGCTCGGCGTCCCGCGCGGCGCTGCGGGCCCGCTCGGCGTCGACGGCCGCGTACGCCCGCAGGTGCGGTTCCGTCCGGTCGATCCGCTCCAGGACGGAGTCCACCAGTTCCACGGGCGACAGGCGGCGGGCGCGGATCGCGTCGGCGGCCTCGGTCAGGGACATCTCATACGGCCGCATCGGGGTTCTCCTGTTCGGCGCGGTAGGCGAGGGCGGGCGGGGTGTCGCCGAACTCCAGCTCGCGCAGGACGGCGACGACCGAGTGGATGTGACGGGCGACGGCGGCGACCGCGGCATGGCGGTCGGCCGGCAGGGGAAGCCCGGCACGCGCGGCCCAGCGGGCGGCTTCCGCGGGGGCGAGATCGCCAGGGGACATGGGTCTCTTCTCTCGTCAGAACGGGGCAGGACAGGGCGGAAGGAGCCCAGCCCGCCTTAAAAGCTAACTCTTTGCGTTAGGTGACTGTAGGGCCTACGATGCGCTTAACGCAAACAAATAGCTTTTACTGGTTGGAAGGAAAGACCATGAACGCTTCCCCCTCGGCCGGCGCTCCCAGCTGGAGCGTGGGCGGCATCCGCGTGCACCGCATCGACGAGACCGTCCTGCCGCCCGCCACCGGGGCATGGCTGCTGCCGGACGCCACGCCGGCCCTCGTCACCGCTCAGGACTGGCTGCACCCCGACTTCGCCGACGCCGAGGGCGTCCTGCGTCTCGACAGCCACAGCTTCGCCTTCGTTCTCGGCGGGCTGCGCGTCGTGGTGGACACCGGCATCGGCAACGGCAAGGAGCGGGCCAACCCCGCCTGGCACAACCTGCGTACGGGCTACCTCCAGCGCCTCACCGACGCCGGTTTCCCGCCGGACGAGGTGGACCTGGTGATCCTCACGCATCTGCACGCCGACCACGTCGGCTGGAACACCCGCGAGGTGAACGGGGAATGGGTGCCCACCTTCCCCAACGCCCGTTACCTCGTGTCGCGTACCGAGCGGGAGTTCTGGGCCGGACAGGACATGGAGGAGGCCCGCAGGCAGATGTTCCGGGACTCGGTCGTCCCGGTGGAGGAAGCAGGGCTGCTCGACCTGGTCGACATCCCGGTGGAGGGCGCCGGGATCGCTTCCGGCCTGCGCCTGCTGCCCACCCCCGGACACACCCCGGGCCATGTCGCCGTCGAACTGTCCGACGGCGGCCACAGGGCCGTGATCACCGGCGACTGCATCCACCACCCCCTCCAGTTCGCCCACCCCGCCGTCGGCGCCTGCGTCGACATCGACCCCGAAGGCTCGGAACGCTCCCGCCGCGCGCTGCTCGGCTCGCTGGCCGGCACCGACACCCTCCTCCTGGGCACGCACTTCCCCCCGCCCACGGCCGGCCGCGTCGTCCCCCACGAGGGCGCCTACCGCCTCACGCCCGTCCCCGCCGACCGGCACTGACTCCCGGGCGACGCGGTGTCCGCGCCGCTCCGCACCCCCACGGGGACGGCGTCTCTCAGTGGCACACGAACGACTTGCTCGCCGCAGTGGTGCTCAGGGCGCACGTCTGGCCCCTGACCGCGCCGGACGCGTCGTGGAAGGTGAGGTTCCAGGTGCCTCCGCCGTCCGCCAGCACCGCGTACCCGAAGACGCCCCGACCCCCTGGGGTCTGCTCCTGAGTGATCGACTGGTGGACGGCCTGCGGCGGTGTGCCGATCTCCTTGCCCACGACCTTGGCGTCGTCCGGGCCGTTGTCCAGCGGCCCGCCCGAGGATCCCACGGTCAGCTGAGGCGGACGCCCGGTGTTGAAATCGAGCATCTGGTAGAGGTGGATGTGGCCCGAGAGCACCAGGCGTACGTTGTCCGCCAGCCGGTGCAGACCGGTCGCGTCGACGGCCGCGTCGAGCACGTGCGTCGCCCATTCCACGTTCTGGGGCAGGGTGCCGGCCGCCTTCACCATCCACACCGGCTTGTGAGTGAACACGAAGTAGTCGTTGGCCGGGTGTTGCCGCGCGGCCTGGTTCACGGCGTCGAACCGCCGGGTGAAGACCCCGGCCTGCGCGGTACTTCCCGTGTCGCCGGGATCGGCGAAGGAGGAGTCCACCGAGACGAGGTTCAGGGTGCCGGCCCTGATCGACGCGGTGGGACTGTACGTGATGCACCTCCCGTCGGAGCGGAGGACGTCGGCGAGGTAGCGGAACCACGCGCCTCCCGCACCGCCTTGCTGCGCCGCGTTGCAGTCCTCGTGGTTGCCGCGGGTCAGGGCGACGGGCGCGGTGGCCAGCAAGGGCTCCGCGGGCCTGAAGAAGTCGGCGACCACGCAGTCCCAGCCGGCCCGTTCGGCGGTCGTGGTGCAGCCCGGGTTGGCCGCCTTGTCGTTCTCCCTCGCCGGGTCCTCCCGGTAGAGGTAGTCACCGACGTGCACCACGAGGTCCGGCCGTGTGACGGCCGCGGCATTGGCCGCGATCCGGGGGAAGGGCCAGCCGGTCTGGTGGTCCGCGCAGTTCTGCACCGGGCCGGCCACCGGGACCTCGCAGCCGGTGTCCCCGATGACGGCGACCTTGCGCGGACGGGTGGTCGACGTCCAGTCGGGCAGCGGGAGTTGGCGGTTGGCGGGGTGTACGACGGCCGCCTGGACGGACGACTGTTCCAGCACCGCGTTCGAGGCCGCGAGGGGAACGGCCAGTTCGCACACGGTCGTCGGGAACTGGGATCCCATCGGTGTGCTCACCCGGGTCATGGGATACGGGTTCCTGGTCGTGCCCAGGGTGTAGCGCACGGCAGGACACGTCTGGCTGGTGTCGGTGGACACATAGCGGATCCGCGTGCCCGCGGCGGTCAGCTGCGTCCAGGCCCACGCCTCACCGCCGGCCGTCCCGGGCGGGGGCGGCGACGTGGCGGGCGGCCGCGGGCCCGCACCGCCCGCCGGGGCGGACGCGGGCGCGGCGGCCGCGGCCACTCCTGTGGCCAGGACACCCACCGCGGTGAGAACGACGATCCGACGAAGCGTGGGCACAGTTCCTCCGGCCGTGTGTCCAGGTCACCCACGGTCCCGGGGCCGGGGCCGCACCTGGAATGCTCATCGATGCCGCCGCACCGCGCAGCGCTGGTGAGGCGAACGGCTGACGGCCTCGCTGTCCCGGCGTACGCCGCCCCCTCCGGGCGCTCCCGCCCTGTGCCGCTCCCCCTGCTCGGTCACCCGGCCGGGCCGAACCGACGCCAGGGAGCGCCGGTACGGCCCACCGGGCGGCGACGACGCCGACGCGTGCCGGTCGCGGCTCGGGATGTCGCCGCCGGTGGGCGCGCCCGGAAGCGGGTCAGGCGGTCACGGCGGAAAGCCAGTCGGTCAGGATCCGGTTGACCTCGGCGGGGCGTTCCTGCTGGATCCAGTGGCCGCAACCGTCCAGGACGTGCGAGGAGACCAGGCCCGGCAGCGTGACCGGGTACGCCTCGATGGCGTCGGCGAGCCAGGTCGTGGAGGCGTCCAGGCCGCCGCCGATGAACACCGAAGGCTGGGTGACCGGGGCGCCGTCGAAGGGGGCGAGGTCCTCCCAGTCACGGTCCATGTTCCGGTAGCGGTTGAGCGCTCCGGTCATGCCCGTCCGCTCGAACTCCCCGGCGTAGGCGTCGAGATCGTCCTCACCGAGCCAGGCGGGCCGGCGCCCGGCGGGGAACCGTTCGCGCAGGGTCCCGCCCCTGCCGACGAAGTGCGGGTCGGGGGCGTCGGGACCGGGCATGGTGTCGGCGGACAGAGCGGCGTAGAAGCCGGCGAGCCAGCCGCGCACATCGGGTTCGATCTCCGCCTCCGCGCGGCCCGGCTCCTGGAAGTAGGAGACGTAGAACTCCTCCTCCCCGCCCATCCCGGCGAAGACGTCGCCGGGCCGGGGGCCGCCGCGCGGGGTGTAGGGAACGCTGAGGAGTCCCACCGCGCGGAACACCTCCGGCCGAAGCAGGGCGGAGTTCGCGGCGATGGTGGCGCCCCAGTCGTGACCGACGATCACCGCCGACTCCTCGCCCAGCGCGTGCACCACCGCGACGTTGTCCTCCACCAGATCGACCATCCGGTACGCGTCCGTCGTGGCGGGCCTGGAGGAGCGGCCGTAGCCGCGCACATCGACGGCGACCGCCCGGTACCCCGCCGCCGCGAGGGCCGGCAGCTGGTGGCGCCAGGAGTACCAGGACTCCGGGAAGCCGTGCACGAGCAGCACCAGGGGCCCGGTTCCCTGTTCCACGAGATGGATCCGGCCGCCCGGCGAGGCCACCGACCGGTGTGTGATCTCCGAGACGTGCTGCGACATGTGCCCTCCCGCGTTGCCAGTCCTGCGTCCGGCCGTGACGGTCCCGCCTCGCGGTCCGCCCGGCCCGATGCCGATCATGGGGAGGTCCCGCCCGTAAGACGAGCGCGTTTGCCGGTTCGGCAAATCGGCCCTGGCGGCGCCCCGGGTCGCTCACGGCGACGGCGCGGTGCCCGGCTCGCACGGCCACGGCCACGAAGGCGGCGTTCTTCGCCACCCGAGGCGGTACGCGGCGTCCACGAACCGGTGGCAAGCACTTACCCGGCGCGGAAAACACAAGCAGCCCCGCTTGCGCATCCGAGGACACATTTCCGGCGCCTTGGTCAACATTTACTTTTCCGGAACGAATCTGCATAGTGGCGCCTCGCGATATCCGCGGGCTGAACACGGAGGGCCTTTTCTTGCCGCAGATCAACGAGGGCGCCGCGCACGAGGTGAAACACGAGCAGGCCCAAGTGGCCGTCGTAGGCGAGCTGTTCGATACGCGCCTGGCGGAGGCACGGGCGGAACTGAAGCAGGTGCTCGCGTCGTCACCCGACGGGGCGGGTGAAACCTATGAACGGGAGGTGACCGCCGGCCGGCTGACGCGCGAGGTGCGCCGGCTGGAAGGGGCCGAGGACGGGCTCGTCTTCGGTCGCATCGACCTCGCGGACAAGACGGTGCTGCGCATCGGACGGATCGGTCTGCACCGGGAGGCGGACGAGCTGCCCCTGCTGGTGGACTGGCGGGCCGAGGCCGCACGGCCCTTCTACGAGGCCACCCCGGTCCACCCGATGGGGCTGCGCCGGCGCCGCCATCTGCGCCTGGCGGGCCGCACGGTGACCGGATTGAGCGACGAACTCCTCGACGGCTCCGAACCCACCGGACGGGACGTGATCGGCGACAGCCCGCTGACGGCCGCGCTCCAGGAGAAGCGCACGGGCCGCATGGGCACCGCGGTCGCCACACTCCAGGTCGAACAGGACGCGATCGTCCGCTCACCGCACCGCGGCGTCACCGTGGTGCAGGGCGGCCCCGGCACCGGGAAGACGGTGGTGGCGCTGCACCGCGCCGCCTATGTGCTGTACGCGTTCCCCAGGGCATCGGAGCGCGGCGTGCTCGTCCTCGGGCCGAACACACGATTCCTCGACTACATCAGCCAGGTCCTGCCCTCGCTTGGCGAGAACGACGTCGTCCTGGCGACGTGCGAGGAACTGGCCGGCATCGCACCGGACACCGCGGCCCCCTTCGAGACGGCGCGCCTGAAGGGGAGCGCCGCACTGGCCGACGACCTGGCCGCCGTCGTCCGCTCGCGCCAGGCCCCCGGTGGCGAGTTCGACATCCGGATCGGCCGGGAACGGATCCGGCTGCGGGACGACGTGGTCGCACCGGCACGCGCCACGGCGCAGACCAGCGGCCTCGCGCACAACCGGGCGCGGCAGCTGTTCAAGGAACTGCTGATCGACGCCCTCGTCCGCGAACTCGCCCGCAGCGGCGCCGAGGAACTGGAACGGATCGACGCCCAGGTCGCGCAGCTGACCGGCCTCGACCTGGACCGGGTCGCCGCGGCCGACCTGCGCCGCCTCGGCATCGACGCCGCGCCCGCCTCCGGTGCCGACGAGTTCGACGCCGACACCGTGCGCGCCGGACTCCTGGACGACGCCTTCCTCGACGAGGCCATCGAGGAGCTGTGGCCGCACCTGACGCCCGGCGACGTGGTCCACACCCTGCTGACCGACCCCGCTGCGCCGGCCCCCCACCTGCGCCGGCTCCCCGCCTCCCAGCAGGCCCTGCTGCGGCGAACCCCCGACGGGCCCTGGACGGACGCCGACGTGCCGCTCCTCGACGAGGCGGCCAGCCTGGTCGACGGTCCGCCCGAGCACACCTTCGGCCACGTCGTCGTCGACGAGGCACAGGAACTGACCGCCATGCAGTGGCGGATGATCGTACGACGCTGCCCGGGCCGCTCGATGACCCTGGTCGGGGACTTCGCCCAGGCGGGACCGGCGACGGTGGCCAGGGACTGGAAGGAGGCGCTCGGCCCGGACCTCGGACGACGCTTCGACCTGCGGACCCTGACCGTCAGCTACCGCACCACACAGGAAATCCTCGCCACCACGGAGGACTTGCTCGCCCGCATCGACCCGGACCGCCCGCCGATCCGGTCGATCCGGCACGGCGAGCCGCCCCGGACCCTCACCACCACCCCGGCGTCGCTGCTCGCCGCCCTCGACCGGGAACTGCGGGAACAAAGCCGCGCACACCCGGGGGAGTTGATCGGGGTGATCTGCGCCGACGACCGGACCGAACAGCTCGCGGCCGCCGGCATCGAACAGCACGCCCGGCTGGTACCGGCCTCCCAGGCTCGCGGCCTGGAGTTCGACGCCGCCGTCGTCATCGACCCGGACCAGATCACCACCGCACGCCCCGGAGGCGAGCGCGACCTGTACGTCGCCCTCACCCGCGCGACCAAACGACTGTGCACCATCGCCGTCACCGGTGCCGAGGCCCACGGGACAGCGGCGGGGTGACCGGGCCGAGCAGGTGACCGACCCCGTTTCGAGGCCGCGGCGGCTTCGCCCGGATGCTCAGGCTGTTCTCAGCCGGCCGTCGTGAGCGGGGAGCGGACGCCGAACCACTGCTCGGCGCCGTACGCCTCGAACCGCTCCACCTCGGTGAACCCGAGCTTCGCCGCGAGGCGCATCGAGCCGGCGTTGGCGGTCTGGGTGGTGAGCACCACCGGCTCGCCGGGGAGCACGTCGGCGAACCAGGCGAGCACGGCCGTGCACGCCTCGGCCGCATACCCCTGCCCCCACGCCTCGGGCAGGAACATGTAGCCGAGCTCGGTCTTGCCGACATCCACGCGAACGTGACCGGGACTGTGCGCGTCTCGCCGGTCGAGCGTGACCATTCCGATCATCGCCCCGTCCAGCTCGACCACAAAGAAGCCGGGGCGCCGCCCGGGCACCTCGGACACCGCGCGCTCCAGTTCCTCACGCGGCCTGGGGCCACCGATGTAGGTGCCCACCTCCGGCGAGGAGAACAGCGCGATGAACACCGCACGGTCCCGGGCCTCCGACTCGCGCAGTACGAGGCGTGCGGTGCGTATCGGCGCAGGTGGCCAGGCGAAAGGCGCTGGTTCGGTCATGGCGGGCAACCTATCGCACGCCCGACCACGACCGACGATCGAGAACGACGGTCACCCAACCGCGGTTCACCGGGCGTCAGTCGGTGTCGGTCGCGGCCAGCACGGCCAAGCCACGGTGATCGGGTGCGAGGGCGGCCAGACCGATGTCCCAGGCCACGTGCTCGAACCAGTCGGTGCCCGCGCTGAACCCGTACCAGACGCAACACCGGGCGCGTTCCGCCACCTCTTCGGCGGTGAGACCGTCCGGGCTCTGGGCCAACGCCGTCAGCGACCGCCAGGCGGCGAGACGCCCGTAGGCGCCGTACAAACCGGAGCTGTACGCCCCGCCGGTCGACGCCGCGGCGAAGAGCACGCGCCATGCCTCGGCGACCGGACGGGCCGTGACCGACACGGCGGTCTTCCTTCCCGCTCCGCGCAGACACTCGAGTCCCAGCGCAAGCAGTGCCGTCGGCACCGACGCGGGCTCCAGCGGCTCGGACATGGCGAACACCCTCGCCTCGACACGCCCGTTGGACTCCTCGGCCCAGTTCGCCACGGCCTGGCTCATCTCCGCGGCGGCCGCCCGTGTCGTCGCCTCCTTCACCGATGGGACACGCCCACCGCCGGGCACCGCCGGTCCGCGGCCCGCCGAGGAGTCGTACGGCATCGAGTGGCTGCGGCCACGGACGCCGTAGCTGGGCAGGTCCGCGCCGCGCTCGATGTCGCACAGTGTCAGCGGCAGTTGGTGCAGCGGATGATGACTCCAGTGTCGCGACAGCGCCCAGCCCGCGATCCCCGGTGTCTCCTCGACGACCACACCGCGGAGCACCAGTTCATGGACCAGGCAGGCCCGCAGCTCTTCCGAAGCCGTCCCCGTGAACGCCACCGCCAGGTCCTCGGTCTCGTGGCCGGAGGCCAGCAGCGAGGCCGTGTAACGGTCCAGCTTCCGGTCGGCGGCCCGCGGGCAGGCGACCATCCGCAGCGCCTGGGCGACATTCCCGGAACCGCGGGTGGTGGCCAGCAGCCGCAGCAGATGGTCGAAGACGCTTCTGTACTGCCACATGTGCCGCGCGGCGGCGCAAGCGATGCCCAGGTCCGCGGCGAAGGCCGGATCGCCCCGCCCGACCCGCTCCTCGGCCACCGCCCAGACCCCGCTGACGTCGTCCAGTTCAGCCAGCCCCGCCACGATCGCCCGTATCTCATCAGCCACGGCCACGACCCTACGCAGCGCACGGCTCCGGGCCACCTCATATATGCCCCGCCCGGCGGGCACGCCTGCCGTTCAGGGGCGTCGGCTCGATCGGTTTCCCGACCCTTTGCTAAGCTGTGCACGACCTGAACTGTGTGAGTGAGGAGTCGCAGACGTGGTGGGTGACGACGACATCTCCGGGTGAGATCCGGACCTGACGGCCACCGGCCGGTGCTCAGGAGCGCCGCCGAGGTGGTCCGCTTCGTCGTACCCATTTCCCCACGTCTGCCCAGGGCAGAGCGCACAGCCCTGCCCTCGCATCTTCGAGGTCTCCTTCATGTCCGACGCCGCCGTCGTCTGCTCGCATCTCTCCTTCGCCTGGCCGGACGACACCCCGGTCTTCCACGACCTGTCCTTCACCGTGACCAGCGGAGGCACGGGCCTGGTCGCGCCCAACGGCTCCGGCAAGAGCACCCTGCTCAAGCTCATCGCCGGTGAACTCAAAGCCACCGCAGGCTCGTTGTCGGTCAGCGGGACGCTGGGCTACCTCCCGCAGACCCTGCCCCTGACCGGTGACCTCACCGTCGCCGAGGTGCTCGGCGTCGCCGAGATCATCCGCGCCCTGGACGCCGTCGAGTCCGGGGACGTCAGCGAGGAGCACTTCACCACCATCGGCGACGACTGGGACATCGAGGAACGAACCCGCGCCCAGCTCGACCGCCTGGGCCTCGCCGACCTCACCCTCGACCGCGGCCTGGACACGCTCAGCGGCGGTCAGGTCGTCTCGCTCGGCCTCGCCGCCCAGTTGCTCAGGCGCCCCGACGTGCTGCTGCTCGACGAGCCCACCAACAACCTCGACCTGACGGCCCGCCACAAGCTCTACGACGTGCTGGAGGACTTCACCGGCTGCCTGCTGCTGGTCAGCCACGACCGCGCGCTGCTCGACCGCATGGACCGCATCGCCGAACTCGCAGCCGACGAACTGCGCCTGTACGGCGGCAACTTCAGCGCATACGAGGACGCCGTGCGCATCGAGCAGGAGGCCGCGGAGAAGAACGTGCGCAACGCGGAGCAGGAACTCAAGCGTGAGAAACGGGAGATGCAGCAGGCCCGCGAACGCGCCGAGCGCCGAGCGAGCAACGCCGCCCGCAACCTCAAGAACGCCGGACTGCCCCGCATCTTCGCCGGCACCATGAAGCGCGGCGCACAGGAGTCCGCGGGCCGGGCGGGCCAGATGCACGCCTCCCGGGTCAGCGAGGCCAAGGCGCGCCTCGACGAGGCCGGGCGCGCCCTGCGCGACGAGCAGCGCCTCACCCTGGAACTGCCCGACACCAAGGTGCCCGCCGGACGCAACCTCTTCCTCGGCGAGGGAATGCAGGTGCACCACGCGGGCCGGGCGGTGTTCGCCGACGCAGGCGTCGACCTGGGCGTACGCGGCCCCGAGCGGATCGCGCTGACCGGTCCCAACGGCGCCGGCAAGACCACCCTGCTGCGGCTGGTCACCGGCGAACTCGCCCCCGACAGCGGGGAGATCAAGCGCGGCGACGGCCGGATCGCCTACCTCTCGCAGCGCCTGGACCTGCTGGACCTGGACCGCACCGTGGCGGAGAACTTCGCCGCCTTCGCTCCCGAGCGGCCCGAGGCGGAGCGGATGAACCTGCTCGCCCGCTTCCTCTTCCGGGGCGCCAGGGCACACCTGCCGGTCGGGGTCCTCTCCGGTGGTGAGCGGCTGCGGGCCACCCTCGCCTGCGTGCTGTGCGCCGAACCGGCTCCCCACCTGCTCCTGCTCGACGAGCCGACCAACAACCTCGACCTGGTCAGCGTGGCCCAGTTGGAGAGCGCCCTCAACTCCTACCAGGGCGCCTTCATGGTGGTCAGCCACGACGAGCGGTTCCTCGCCGAGATCGGGGTGAACCGCCGGCTGCGGCTGGCCGACGGAACGCTGACGGAGACGGGATCCCCCGCGGTGTGAACCGCCGGTGTGTCACACGGCCCGCCCACGAGGCCCTGCGCCCGGCGGACCGACCACCGACCACACTGGACGGACACCCATGCCCCAGACCGCTCTGCTCGCCCACGACATCGTCCGCACCCGCGGCGGCCGCCGCGTCCTCGACGGCGTCGGCCTCACCGCCTCTCCCGGTCGGCGCATCGGCCTGATCGGGGAGAACGGCGTCGGCAAGTCCACCCTGCTGCGGGTCCTCGCCGGCGTGGACGAACCCGACGCCGGAAGCGTCACCCGCCCCGCCGACCTCGGTTTCCTGCACCAGGAGATGCCCTTCGACGCCGACTCGACCCTTTCCACCGTGCTCGACGAGGCACTGCGCGAGGCCCGTACGGACCTCGCGGAACTCGAACGGCTCGGCGAGGAACTGGCCCGCCTCCCCGAGGGCGACCCCGGCCACCGGGAACTCCTCGACGCCTACGGCCGATGCCTGGAGCGGGCCCAGGACCGCGAGTCCTGGGACGCCGACCGCCGCGCGGCCCTCGTACTGGACGGACTTGGCCTCGGCGCGCTCGGCCACGACCGCACCCTCGGCTCACTGTCCGGCGGACAGCGCGGCCGGCTCGCCCTTGCGGCGCTGCTCGTCAGACGGCCGTCGGCACTGCTGCTCGACGAGCCGACCAACCACCTCGACGACGGCGCCGCCGCCTTCCTCGAGGAACAGCTCCGCACCCTGCCCGGCTGCGTCGTGCTCGCCGGCCACGACCGGGCGTTCCTCGACGCCGTCTGCACCGACCTGGTCGACCTCGACCCGGCGGTGGACGGCCCGGTCCGCTATGGCGGCAACTACAGCGCCTACCTGGCCGAGAAACGTGCCGAGCGGGCCCGCTGGGAGCAGCGGTACGCCCAGGAGCAGCAGGAACTGGACGAACTGCGGCACGCGGCGGGCGTGACCGCGCACCGGGTCGCACCGGACCGGGGGCCGCGCGACCACGAGAAGATGGGCTACGGCCACCGGGCGGGCCGGGTGCAGAGCCAGATCTCCCGCCGGGTGCGCAACGCCGGCCGGCGGCTGGAGGAACGTGAGCGCACCCGGGTCGCCGAGCCGCCGCGTCCGCTGCGGTTCGCCGCCGGGGAACTCGCCGCCCCCGCGGAGGAGTGCCCCGGGCCGCTGGTCTGCCTGCGGGACGCCCGGGTGCCCGGCCGGCTCGCGCTGGACGCCCTGGAGGTGTCGGACACCGACCGGCTGCTGGTCACCGGTGGCAACGGAGCGGGCAAGTCGACGCTGCTCGCCGTGCTCGCCGGGCACCTGCCGGCTGAGGGCGAGGTACGCAGGCGACACCGGCTGACGGTGGGACTCCTCACCCAGGACACCGTGTTCGAGCGGCCCGAGCGCACGGTCCGCGACACCTACGAGCTGTCCCTGGGCACGGCGCGGGCCGAGCAGGTACCGCTCGGCTCGCTCGGTCTGCTGCACGACGCGGACCTGGACCGGCCCGTCGGCCGGCTGTCCGTCGGGCAGCGCCGGCGGCTCGCGCTGGCCCTCCTGGTGGCCCGCCCGCCCCAGTTGCTGCTGCTCGACGAACCGACCAACCACCTGTCCCCGCTGCTGTGCGACGAACTGGAGGAGGCCCTGGGCACCGGCCCCGGCGCGATCGTCGTCGCCAGCCACGACCGCTGGCTGCGGCGACGGTGGCGGGGCCGGGAACTCCGGCTGGAACCGGCACCCGGACGGCGGTCACCCGCGGGCACGGCGAAGTGAACGACCCGGAACCGGCCGCGCCGTCCGGATGGGCACCCACCCCTACCCCGGGCCCGGACCTGCCGATTCCGAGGCCGAGATCGCACCGGTCAGCGCGAGATCATCTGAGCCGGGGTCAGCCGTCGACGGGACAACCTCTAGACTCGGCGCCCGTACTGGTCATGATCACTACCGGAAGGGGCCACATGTTTCAGGACGCTCCGATCTACCACCAGCTTGTCGCGGAGCGTGGCGATGTTCCCGCACGAGTACGTGACGCGGCGACGAGCATACTGCGTGAACTCGACCACGTCATCGGCGCGATGGCGGTGCCCGCGCTCTCCACGAACCCCCTGCCGATGCGACAATCCGAAGCCGTGGGCAGAACGGCATTTCCGATCCCCAGGCCGTAACCGGCCGCCGACACAGGAGCATTGGGCTGGAAGCCCGGTCAACGGAAGGCAGGGCCTTCGGGGTTCGGTCCTCGGCGGTGCCGGCGGAGCAAGGGTGCTCGACGACGCGGGCTCGACGGGCGCACGAACGCTTCCGCCCTGCGCTCTGTGTCCGCGCACACGGCGGACGGCGTTCCCGGCGAGCACTCACCCCTCATGGCCGGCCGGGCGCGGCGTGGCACCTGGAACTCGTCCATGATCCCGCGGCCCCGGGGACCCGCGCCGCACTCCCGAGGACCTGCTCCTGGTCCACCTCGGACGGCGGGCCCCTCCGCTCGCACGGGCCCCGAAGGCGGCGGGCCACTCGGTTGGCGGTGCGTGTTGGGCCGATCGGCGCGCGCCGGGCCGGTGGGGCCGCCGGGACACCCTCACGGCGGCACACTGGGCGCATGAGCCCTGATCCGCGGGAAGCGGTCCGGCGGTTCCCTCCGCGGCCACAGAGCGCGCGGGCGGCCAGACGGTTCGTCCGGGCCGTCCTCGAAGGAGCCGAACCGGCGGTGGTCGACGCCGCCGAGCTGCTGACCGACGAACTGGTGACCAACGCCGTGCTGCACGCGCGCACCGAGGTCGAGGTACAGGTCCGGGCCGCCGACAGCGTGGTCCGGGCCCGGGTGAGCGACCTCAGACCGGATCGCCCGGTGGTGTCCCGGCAAGGCCATCTGTACGCCGCCACCGGCTGGGGCCTGAACGTCGTCGAGCGGCTGGCCGCCCGGCACGGCGTCGACATCGCCGAGGACCACAAGGCCGTGTGGTTCGAGCTGCGGCCGGACACGGCGGCGCCGCCCGCCACCCCGTGGCCGCGCGTGCCGCCCCCCGGGCCGCCCGGCACCGTCATCCTGGTCGACCTGCCGTACGCGCTGTACTCGGCGGCGCGCCAGCACCGGCACGCACTGCTGCGGGAACTCGTGCTGGCCGACCTCGCGGATGTCCCCCTGGGCCTGCCGTCCGTCGACCTGCTCGCCGCCCATGACGCGAACAACCTGATCAGTGCGTGTGTCGCGGCGGCGCTGGAGGAGCAGCAGGCCGACTCGGACATCCCCACACTGACCCTGGCGGTCCCGGCGGACGCGGTCGAGGGCGCGGCCGCCTTGCGCAGGGTGCTCGACCTCGCCGAGGAGATGGCGCGTCAGGAGCGCCTGCTCGCCCGGCCCGCCCTGCCGCACATCGGCGCCTTCCACCGCTGGCTGTTCGACGAGATCATCGGCCAGCTCGCCGGCGCTCACCCCGCCGCGTGGACGCTGGTGCCCCGGGAGCCGAGTGCGCGGCCGTCGGAGCTGGCGCCCTGGGACGCCCGGCACGTCGGGGCCAGCCGGGTGCCGACGATCACGGCCGGGGACGACAACCGGATCATCGCGGTCAACGGACCGGTGTCGGACCTTTTGGGCTGGAGTCCGGACGAGCTGATCGGGCAGCGGATCACCGCACTCATCCCCGAACACCTGCGCGAGCGCCATGTGTCGGCGTTCACCTCGCTCCTGCTGACCGGCGAGCCCCGGATCCTCGGCCGTTCCGTACCGCTGCCGGGATTGCACCGCGACGGGCGGCTGGTCCCGGTCCGGCTGTTCATCCAGACACAGGAGGCGGCCGACGGCCGTACCGTGTTCGTCGCCCAGCTCATCCCCCGCGCGAGCGCGCCCCCGCCCGCTCCCGACGCGTCCGCACCGAGCCGGCCGACCCCGGAAGCGGAGCCGGAGCCGGACGCGGCGCCCGCGCGACCTGGCACCGGGCAGGCCGGGGCGGAGCCCGGCGGACCCGCCGACACGGGCCGTACGGCGTGGGAGCGGCTGTCGGTACTGGCCGACACCAGGAGCGCGCTGGCCGTCACACCGCCGTATCTGGCGGAGCGGGTGCGCCGGGTGTGCGAGATCCTCGTCGAGCGCCTCGCCGACTGGTGCGTGGTGGACCTGCTGGACGAGCGCGACCAGGTACGGCGGTTCTGCGTCGTGCACCGCGAGCCCGCGGCGCTGCCGCCCGAGGCGTTCGAGGGCCCGCTCCCGCCGGTGTCCAGCACCGCCCGTGGTTCCCTGGCCCGAGTGCTGCGCGGGGCGGGACCGCTGCTGCTCACCGAGATCCCCTCGCCCCAGCAGGCCGCGGACGCTCTGGACGCCCGGCAGCTGGAGCTGTTCGAACAGCTCGGCGCGGGCAGCGCCGTCATCGCGCCACTGCGGGCACGCCGGGAAGTCATCGGCGCCCTGACCGTGGCCCGGCTCAGCGAGCAGCGGCCGTTCACCGAGAACGATCTGCCACTGCTCGCGGACGTGGCCGACGGACTCGCGCTGGGGGTCGACAACACCCTGCTCTACCAGGAGACCCAGCAGATCGCCGAACGCCTCCAGCGCTCCCTGCTGCCCGCCCTGCCCGACACCGAGGACCTACAACTGGCCGCCCGTTACTCCTCCTCGTCCACCACGGCGCACGTCGGCGGTGACTGGTACGACGCCTTCCTCCTCGGGGAGGGGGATCTCGTACTGGTGATCGGGGACGTCACCGGGCACGACCTGAAGGCGGCCGTGGCCATGAGCGCGCTGCGCAACATGCTGCGCGGCATCGCCGTCGACCGCAGGGAACCACCCGGTGACGTGCTGCGCCGCCTGGACCTGGCCAGTCACACCCTCTACCGGCAGGCCACCGCCACCTGCATCTACGCGGTGGTCAAGGAAGGCGCCGAGGAAGGATCCAAGATCCTCCACCACGCGGCCGCCGGGCATCTGCCGCCACTGCTCACCACCAGGGACGGCGACACCCGCTATCTCGACGCAGGAGCGGGCGTGCTGATCGGCATGGACCCCGAGCTGCCCCGTCCCACCGCATGCGACACCCTGCCGCCGCACTCCACGCTGCTGCTCTACACCGACGGCCTGATCGAGCGCCGCGGCGAATCCCTCGACGACGCCATGTCCAGGCTGCGCCAGCACGCCGCCGCCCTCGCGCGCGAGCCGCTCGACGTGTTCTGCGACGAACTCCTCATCGGACTCGCCGCCGACACCGCCGACGACGTGGCCCTCCTCGCCCTGCGCACGACGCCGCCTCCCTGACCGCCCCCACGCCGGTCGCCGGGCGGGGGATGAGCGGACGGCCTCTCCGCCGGAGCTCTACAACTCGATCCGCTCGCCGGGCTTGAGCGGATGCAGCCGCTCGGCGAGCCTCGCCTGTTCGAAGGCCTGTCCAATGGGCCGGACCGCTCCGCGATCCGGCAGATCGTGGGGGTGCTGGTCGTGCGAGAGCAGTACCGCGTCCACGGCGCCGGCCTCGGTCCCGCCCTTGTGCCCGCGCACCACCGAAGATCAACTAGGGTGCGGACAGGGGAAAGCGACGTCATGGGGGCCGGTAGGCTTGGACCGCTGCGGCACCCTCCCACCTGATCCGCCTCCGCGGTGAGTCATGGCCTGCGGCGATCAAGACGTCTTTGGGCATGAGGATGAAGAACAAGTGCTTATAGCGGGTCGATACAGGCTGCGGGACACCATCGGGCAGGGCGCGATGGGGGAGGTGTGGCGGGCCTTCGACGAGACGCTCGGCAGACCGGTCGCCGTGAAACTCCTCCTTCCCCACGACTCCGACCACACCGCGTCCTCCCGTTTCCGGCTGGAGGCGCAGACCGCCGGCCGGCTCAGTCATCCGAACGTGGTCGGCGTCCTCGACTTCGGCGAGTACGAAGGCCGTTTGTTCCTGGTGATGGAACTGGTCGACGGGGGCAGCCTCGACGGACTGCTCGCCGCTGCCGGGCCGCTGCCCGTCGAACGGGTGGCTCACATCGCCGCACAGGCCGCCGTCGGGCTGGCCGTCGCGCACCGGCAGGGCATCGTGCACCGGGACATCAAACCGGCCAACCTTCTGCTGAGCACCGACGACACCCTGAAAATCGGTGACTTCGGCATCGCCCGCTTCCTCGACGATCCCAGCGCCGCGCTCACCGCCACCGGACAGATCGTCGGCACCAGCCTCTACCTCGCGCCCGAGCGGGCCCTGGGCCGCACGGCCGGACCGGCGTCCGACGTGTACTCCCTGGGCTGCGTGCTCTACCAACTCCTCACGGGGCGACCGCCGTTCCAGGCGGACAGCCCGCTCGCGGTGCTCCATCAGCACCTCGACGCCACCCCGGCCCCGCCCCGGCAGCTCCGCACCGACCTCCCGCCGGCCTTCGAGAACTACCTGCTCGGCCTGTTGGCCAAGGAGCCCGAAGGCCGGCCCACCGCCGAGGAGGTGGCGGACTGGTTCGGGCGCGGAGCCTGGCGCGGCGCGCCGGAACCGCTGCCGGTCGAACACCAGGGCCACAGCCTTTTGGACAGGTCGTACGCGACCGGCGCCGCGGCCCCCGCAGGCCACGGTTCCGCTACGGCGGCCCACTCGAACGGTGCCTTCGTCCCAGGGGCGGACACCGAATGGCGGACGAGTGTGCACCGGGCCGCCACCCGCCGCCCGAACCTGCCGCTCCTGCGCCGTTCCCGGCTGGCGGCCCTGCTGGGCGGCGCCGGCCTCTTCATCGCGGCACTGCTGGTGGGCATGCTGTGGTTCTCGCCGAGCTGAGCGCGCTCGCCTGAACGGCGGCTCGGCGGTCGGCGACGGCCACCGCCGTACGGGCGCTGCCGTCCCTCTGGCCGATCCGCGTGGAGCGGGCCGGCACGGGGGAGGATCAGGTCCGATGCCGAGGGAGGGGGCGCCGCCGATGCACCTCGACGACTTCGCCGCACGGTTCCGCGCGGACATCCGGGCCCAGCTCGACTGGACGCGGCTGACCAGGGCACGCGCCGTGGCCGAGGTGGAGACGCTGGACGGAGACACGGCCAAGCGGCGGCTGGCCGAGCTGTTCACCGTCTGGTACGCCGACGGGACGGGGGCCGAAAGCAGGTGGGACGCGCCGGGGAGCCGGCCGCTGCGCGTCGCGACGGCCCAGCGGACCCTGCCCTCCTGGCCCGAGGACCGCAGGCGCGCCGTCGCCTCGTTGCAGCGGTCCTTCGCGGCGCGACCGGGGCCCCTGGCGCTCACCCTCCCGGCATACCGGGCGGGCGAGGGCCGGCACGTCCTGCTCGACGGGAACCACCGCGCGGTGGCCGCGCACCTGGTGGCCCGGGCAGGCCGGGAGATACGACTGGCCTTGTGGTCGCTGTCCGGGCCGGTGTGCGAGGACGTCCTGCCCGATCTGCGCCATCACGCCGCTCCGCTCGGCTGAACCTCCTCCGCGGAGCCGGAGGGGGCCACCGGGTCCGGGGGATCGGCGCTCACACCGGGGGCCGTCGGCAGCCGGTCGGCGGCCAGCCGCATCTCGTGGTCCTCCAGAAGGTTGCGCAGCGCCTCCCAGCATTCGATGCGGCGCAGCCGCAGCACCTGGGCGAAGGTGAGAGCGGTCACGGCCCCGGCGGCCACCGCGACGGCCGTGGCGACGGCGACGCCCAGCGGCGCCAGCGCGATCAGGGTCCAGGTGCCGAGGACGAGCGGCAGGAGGGTGGAGAGCAGCACGTTGATCTCCGCCTCGTTGGCGTCCGGGGCCAGCCCGGGGCTGTGTGTGCGCAGCCAGGACTTGGCGTAGTTGAACGCCTCATAGGCATTGCCCGCGCGCAGCGCGCCGCCCGGTTGCCGCATGTTCTGGGACGGCGTGGCGGCGTGGCCCGCGGAGTTCAGCAGGTGGCCCAGCAGGGGGTGGGCGCGCAGGCAGCGGCGCAGCGCCGGTGTGCCGTAGACGGCTTCGAGATCGGTGCGCAGCGCGCCCAGCGCGGCCCGGTGCCGGCGGCTGAGCCACTCCGCGACGCCGAGCACGCGGAACGCCAGCTCCCGGCCGACGTACCCGAGCACGTACGCGGCGGCCAGCTAGGACACGTCGACGAGGAGCATGGCCGGGCCGTGCAGCGTGCGGACGGCGTTCTCGACGGCCCGGCCGAGGTGCTGGGGATCGCGCAGGTGCAGCAGGAGAGCGGTCAGGCAGGTCACGGCGACCAGGCCGGGTGCCAGTACGGAGGTCAACTGGACGGAGAGGTAGAACGCGAACCGGCGCCCCGCCGCGACTCGCCCCGCGGTCACCGCCGTCAACGGATCCATGGTCCCCGGCCCCCGTCCACCAGCCCCCGTGGGCACGACCGCCGTCACCCGATCGCCCCCGTCCGGGAAAACGGTATCGAGCGGCCGGGGAGAGGGCCAGAGGAATGCGCGCGGACAGGCGGGAAGCCGGGCTGCCGACGGGCCGCGTGCCGTGCGGCGCGCCGCGCGGGGGCCGGGCGCGCACCCTCCGTGGTCGGGCGGCACGGCGCGTGCCTGCCGGGATGACCGTACGCTGGTGATGCTCGGGGTCACTGCGGAGGTCTGTCCATGCCCCGAACGATCTGGAGTGGCGCGATCAGCTTCGGTCTCGTGACCGTGCCGATCAACGTGCAGAGCGCCACCGAGGACCACTCGATCCATTTCCACCAGTACCACCTGGCCGACCAGGGCCGGATCCGGTACCGGAAGGTGTGCGAACTGGAGGACCGCGAGGTCTCCCAGGACGAGATCGGCAAGGGCTACGAGCTGACCAAGAACCAGGTCATCCCGATCACCGACGAGGACCTGGGCAATCTGCCGCTGCCGACCGCGAAGGCGATCGAGATCGACGCGTTCGTACCGCTGGAGTCCGTCGACCCGCTGAAGATCGCCGAGGGCTACTACCTCCAGCCCGCCGGCCAGGTCGCGGCCAAGCCGTACAAACTCCTCGTCGAGGCCCTCGGCCGCTCGGCCAAGGTGGCGGTGGCGAAGTACGCCTGGAGCGGCCGGGAGAGACTGGGCCTGCTGCGCGTGAAGGACGACGTCCTGGTCCTGCACGCGATGCGCTGGCCCGACGAGATCCGCGACCCCGCCGAGCTGCTGCCACCGCCGGTCGAGGTGTCCGACGACGAGATCGAGGGCGCGCTCGCCCTGATGGACACCATGACCGTCGACAAGCTGGAGGGCCCCGACTTCCACGACCGCTACACCGAGGCGATCGCCGAGATCATCGAGGCCAAGCGCGAGGAGAAGCCCCTGCCCGAGGCGCCCGAACCGGAGCAGCCTGCCCAGGTGCTCGACCTGATGGCCGCCCTGCAGGAGTCGGTGACCAAGGCCAAGGCCTCCCGCGACGACCACGCCGAACCGGCCGAGGTCCACGAACTTCCCACACCGAAGAAGAAGGCCGCGACGAAGAAACAGCCGGCCAAGAAGGCCCCGGCCAAGAAGAATGCGGCGAAGAAGACGTCGGGCCGGCGGTCGCGCAGCGCTTAGTCGGAACCCGTCAGTCGCCGTAGACGGCCGCGATGTCGTCGGCGTACTCCCGCGCCACCACATCGCGCTTCACCTTCTGTGACGCGGTCAGTTCGCCGTCGGCCTCGGTGAAGTCGCGGGGCAGGATCCGGAAGGCCCTGATCGACTCGGCGCGGGAGACCGCCTGGTTGGCGTAGTCCACGGCCTCTTGTACGGCCGTGCGCAACCCCGGGTCGTCGCGGAGGTCGGCGACAGTGGCGTCGGCCGCTCGGCCGTTGCGGGCCTTCCATGCCGCGAACGCGTCCTTGTCGATGGTGACGAGCGCTGCGATGAACGGCCTTCCGTCGCCCACGACCATGCACTGGCTGATCATTCCATGGCCGCGCAACCGGTTCTCCAGCACGGCGGGCGAGACGTTCTTGCCGCCCGACGTCACGAGCAGCTCCTTCCTGCGGCCCGTGATCCGCAGGAACCCGTCGTCCAGTTCGCCGAGGTCACCCGTGTGGAACCAGCCATCGGGGTCCAGGGCGTCGGCCGTGGCGGCCTCGTTGTTCCAGTACCCGCTGAACACCTGGTCGCCCTTGGCGAGGATCTCGCCCTCCTCGGTGATGCGCACGCTGGTGCCGGGCAGCGGCCGGCCGACGGTTCCGAAGCGCACCTCGTCGTCGAAGTCGGCGGTGAGCAGCGGGGACGTCTCGGTCAGCCCGTACCCTTCGCGCACGTCGACGCCGACCCCACGGAAGAAGTGCGCAAGGCGCGGGTCGAGCGGAGCACCACCGCAGATCGCGTGCGTGCACCGGCCGCCGAGGGCGGCCCGGATGCCGTCGTACACCAGCTTGGCGAACAGCGCGTGCTCCAGGCGCAGCAGGGGCCCGGGGCCGCCGGTGTCGAGCGACCGGCTGTAGGCGACGGCGACGTGCTCGGCGCGCTCGAAGACCCGGCCCCGGCCGGCGGCCCGGGCCTTCTGCCGGGCGGTGTTGTGCAACTTCTCGAACAGGCGTGGCACCGTCAGGACGAAGGTCGGCCGGAACGACCGGAGGTCGGCCGCGAGGTGCTTGGTGTCCGGAACGTGCCCGATCCGGACCCGGGCCTGCATACAGCCGAGCTGGATCAGCCGGCCGAACGAGTGCGCGAGCGGCAGGAAGAGCAGCGTCGAAGCGCCCGGCCGGAGCATCGACCGCATCTTCGGGATCGCGCCCGCGACTTCGAAGCACAGGTTGCGGTGGCTGAGGACGCAGCCCTTGGGCCGGCCGGTCGTACCGCTGGTGTAGGCGATCGTGGCCATGTCGTCCGCCCGCACCGCGTGGCGGCGCCGCTCGACCTCCGCGACCGGAACGGTGGCACCCGCGGCGATCAGTTCCCCGACCGCGCCGTGCGGCGCCTCGATCTGCCACAGCCTGGTCAACTCCGGGAGCCGGTCGCGGACACCGGCCACCGTCGCGCGGTGGGCGTCGGTCTCGGCGAAGCACGCGACCGCGCCCGAGTCCGACAGGATCCAGGCGACCTGCTCGGCGCTGGAGGTCTGGTAGACGGGCACACCGACCGCACCGACGGCCCAGATCGCGTAGTCGATCACGGCCCACTCGTACCGGTTCCCGCTCAGCAGCGCCACCCGGTCCCCGACCTCCACCCCGGCCGCGATCAGGCCCCGGGCCAGCGCGATCACATCGTCGCGGAACCGCGCGCAGGTCACGTCCTCCCACCGGCCGTCGACACGCCGGGCGAACTGGATCGCTTCCGGCGCGTCGGCCGCGTTGTCCCACACCGGGTCGGTGAGCACGGCCGAGTCCGCGACGGACGTGACGGCCGGCACGGACAGTTCGTCGACGATGCGCGGTTCGGCGCGTGACCGGCCGTCCCGCGAGGCGTGCGGTGAGGCGTGGTTCTGGTGGTGTGCCGCGTCCTTCATCGGACCTCCCGAGACGGGGCCGCCCTCAGCGCGTTGGCCGCTTCGACGTGGTGATCGGGCAAATGGTGTGCCGGACACAAGGGGACGACGACGGGCGACGGCCGCCCGCGCCCGCCGGCGTCCGCTCGACCCGATCCGGCGGCTCCGGGCGGAGTGCCGCGCCGCCCGGCTCGCGTCCTCGGCGGCCGGGCCCGTGGCGACGGACCCCATGGGCCCCGGCCGTGCACCTTCCTCAGGTGCCGACGGCCGAGCCCCGGATCACGACGACGGGGCAGGGCGCGTGCTGCACACAGTGCATGCCCACCGAGCCCAGCAGCGTTCCGCGGATCTCGCCGCGCCCCCGGTTGCCCACGACCAGCAGATCCGCTCCCTCGGCGGCATCGAGCAGAACGGCGGCCGGATGCCCCTGGGCCGAGGTGGCGCGGAGCGGTACCGGCCGTCCCGGGCCAGGGCCGAGTGCCTCGTCGATCGCCCGGTCCAAGGCCGTGCGCATGCGCTCGGCGTAGTCGCTGGTCTCCTTCTCCGAGGGCGCGACCAGACCGTGCCACGGTGTCGGAAGGTCCCAGGCGAGGACCGCGTCGACCGCGCCTCCGATCAGCTTCGCCTGGTCCACCGCCCACCGGACGGCCGCTTTCGAGTGTTCGGACCCGTCGACGCCCACCACGATGCGCGGAGGGGCTGCGGCCTCATTGTTCATCACGTGATTCCCACCTGGTCGGAGACGTGCCTCCCACCACCATCTCCGTGACCGTGCGGAGCCGCCACTTCACCCGGCGGGGCCCTGCGACGGCAGTGGGCCGGGCGACGCAGGGGCGGCGCGGCGACGGCCCGGCCGCAACCCGGATCTTCGGGTGAATCGCGGCGTGCGTGGGTGTCGCGGACCGCATCCCGCACTCATCGTTAAGAACATATGTTCTTAACGCATGTACTGTTGTTCCTATGGATGGGACGGAAACCCCTGAGGGGCGCGAGAGGGCGACCCGTGGCAGGAGGCGGACGCGGCGGCACGACCCGCAGCGCCGGCGCCGGATCCTGGACGCCGCGCTGGACGTGCTCGTCGCGGAGGGAGCGGCCGGTCTCACGCACCGCAAAGCGGCCTCCCGCGCGGACGTGCCGCTGGGCTCGGTCACCTACCACTTCGCGAGCCTGACCGAACTGCGGAACGAGGCGTTCGCCTGGTACGTCGGTCAGCGAACCGCCGAGTACGAAGCCCTGTTCGCCGAGGTGGAGAGCCGGAGTGATCTGATCGACGTTCTGGCGGACCTCGTCCACGGAGGACCGTCCCGGCACCGCAGCGCCGTCCTCGGCTTCGAACTGCACCTGGCCGCTCTGCGCGATCCCGCCCTGCGGGCCCTGACGCACGAGTGGACCAAGGCCTCCCGCGCCGTGCTGGCCCGCTTCACCGGACCGGAGACAGCCGCACGCCTGGACGCCCTGCTGGAAGGAATGATCATGCACGCGCTGCTGTCGCCCCGGCCGGAGCCACGCGAGGCGATCCGGGCGGCCATCGAGCAGAGCCTCGGGCCGGCCGACGGCTCGGGCACGTGAACGCCCGCGACTGACCCCCTGCCATGGGCGGGCGCACCGGGCCACGACGCATCTTCGGCACCCGCCCTCATCGGAGTACCGGACGATCCCGCCCGCGCCGTCCCGTCGACCAGGCGGGGGAACCGGCGGACGCCACCTCCGCCGTGCCCCGCGCACTCAGCACACCGAGGAGAACACCATGCCGACCGGCACACCCCTGCTGAAGGTCAGTGACACCGAGCTGGACGACCTCCACACCCGGCTGCGCTCCACCCGATGGCCGGCGCCCTGGCCGGTCAACGGCTGGAAGGCCGGCACCGACAGGGCGGAACTTCGCCGCCTCGTCACCTACTGGGCCTCCGGCTACGACTGGCGGACCCACGAGGCCGCGATCAACGCACTGCCGTCCCACCTCGCCGACATCGACGGCGCCCCCGTGCACTACCTCCGCTACGACGGTGAACACCCGGACGCCCTGCCCATCGTGCTCACGCACGGCTGGCCCAGCACATTCCTCGAACTCACCGCCCTCGCCGAGCGGTTGGCCACCCCCACCCGGTATGGCGGCGAGGCGGAGGACGCCTTCACCGTGATCGTCCCCTCGCTGCCCGGCTTCGCCTTCTCGCCCCAGCGGCCGACGCTCACGGCAAGCGAACAGACGCATGACCTCTGGCACCGGCTGATGCACGACCACCTCGGCTTCCGGCGCTACGCGGCGCACGGCGGAGACCTGGGCGCCGGCATCACCTCGCGGCTCGCCGAGGCCCACCCCGAGGCCGTCGTCGGCATTCACCTGCTCGCCGCCGCGGCCCCCGCCGACTACGACCCCGCCGAACTCACCGCCGAGGAACAGGCATACCTGGCCTCCGTGGCGGCCTGGCAGACGGAGGAAGGCGGCTACCAGCACCAGCAGAGCACCCGCCCCCTCACCCTCGCCCCCGCACTGACCGACTCACCCGCCGGCCTGCTGGCCTGGATCATGGAGAAATACCGCGCGTGGAGCGACTGCGGAGGCGACCTGTCCGCGCGCTTCAGCGACGACTTCCTCCTCACCCAGGTGTCCCTCTACTGGTTCACCGGCACGATCTCCACCTCGTTCCGGCCCTACTACGAGTACGCCCACGACCTGACCCGGCGCGTGCGGCGGGTCGACGTACCCACCGCCCTCGCCCTCTTCCCCGCCGACCTGAGCCGGCCACCACGGAGCTGGGCCGAGCGCACCTACCACCTCACGCGCTACACCCGCATGCCCCGAGGCGGACACTTCGCCGCCCACGAGGAGCCCGGCCTGCTCGCCGACGACATCACCGAATTCTTCCGCGACCACCGGTCACCGTCGTTGCCGGTCCGGAACTCGGGGGCGTGACAGGATCATCCTGCGGAAGACCGTCGACCGACCGAAGGTGGGAGCGCAATGAGCGGCGGCGCCCCAACTCCCCTTGGTACGGTGCACCGATGTCAGCGATCAGGAAGTTCCAGGTCACCTTCGACTGCGCGGAACCCGAGCGGCTCGCTCGCTTCTGGTGCGAGGTGTTGGGCTATGTCGTACCGCCGCCACCGGAGGGGTTTGCCACGTGGGACGACTACAAGCGTTCGCAGCCGTCTGAGCAGCGGGATTCATGGTTCGCCTGCATAGATCCCTCAGGTGTGGGCCCGCGACTGTACTTCCAGCGCGTCCCCGAAGGGAAGGCCGCCAAGAACCGGGTGCATCTCGATGTGCGGGTCGGTACCGGACTCGTGGGTGAGGAGCGCCTCGCCGCACTCGAGGCCGAATGCGCACGACTGATCCCGCTCGGCGCCGTCCACGTGCAAACCCTGTACGACGGCACCGATTCGTGCATCCCGATGCTGGACATCGAGGGCAACGAGTTCTGTATCGACTGAGCCGGGCTTGCGGCCCGTGCCGCGGCGGAGCGCGGCCGGAGCAGGCGTCGTCCGCGCTCGCGATGATCACCAGGGTCGTCAGCCGGTGCGACGACCACCACCGCCAACCGCTTGAGCAGCGGGGGAGTGGCCCGGCCGGCGACGACGCACGGCAGCCGGTCGGCGATCGTCCTGCTGGACAGCAGGCCATCCTCGCCTACCCGCGGCACGTCACCGGCACCGACCACACCGACTGGCAGACGGCGCGGGCCGTACTCGCCGAAGACACTCATCCGTTGGGGCGGCTGGAGGCGAAGGGGCCGCGCGCGTCGCCAAGTCGGGCCGGGCCAAGTGCCCCGCGTCAGAAGGCGTCGACGTACACGTACACCCGGTCGAAGCGGAGAGCGGCCAGGTCGGAGCGGCGGATCACCCAGTGGAAGAGGGCCGCCTCCAGCTCCTCGCAGTCGTCGTCACCGCGCCAGGTGGCCAGCAGCGTCCACTCGTCGCCGTCCGCGGCGGGCAGCGGCACCTCGTCCCGGGCCACCTCGACCGGGTCCCAGTTGAACGCGGTGGGCTCACCGCCGAGTTGGAAGCGCCAGCGAGGGCGCCAGCCGACCACGTGCGACCAGGCGGACTCCAACTCGGCGATCTGCTCCGACTCCTCGTCGTCGTCCTCCTCGTGCGGCGGCCACGACCACTGGTGGAAGCAGAAGTCCAGCCGCGCCCGGCGGTAGCCGCCCGGACCGTCGTCCGGGCCGGCCGGGCGCTCCGCCGTCGGCGTCCCGGCCGGTACGTATCGCACCGCGTCGGCGACCACGGCTCCACTGCCCGGGTCGGGGTCGGCGAAGAACAGCAGTCGGCCCTCGGTGGGCAGCGGCAGATCCGTCGCCCCGGGCGGCAGGGCCGCGCAGTCGACGGCCGCGACGAACGCCGCCGCCGGGTCGGGGGCACCCTCCGGCAGCGGCGGGTGCCCGCCGGTCAGCGCCACCAGTGGGCCGGGGCCGTCCTCCGCGAGATAGATCGCCGGGCGGGCGGCGCGTATGCGCTCCTCCACCTGGGCGGCCGGAATCCCCCGTGCGGCGGCCTCCGCGCGGAAGCGGGCGGCCCTGGCCGCCGGGGTCTCGTCAACGGTTTCCGTATCGGTCATGGGACGACCCTACGACCCGTCAGCCGGTGCACGCGGCCATCCCCCACGGCCACTTCCGTTCCGTCCGGCCGCGCGGGCGGCGGGAGGGCGAAGACGCTCGCTCTACGCGGTTCCGCCCGCGCTCTCCGTGTCGGACGGGCTCGCCTCACCGAGAACCGTGTCGGCGGCGCGCACCTGGCGGACCACCGGACCGAAGGACACCAGTCCGCTGCCGGCTCCCGCGAACTCGTCGCGCGCGGCGTCGAGTTCGTCGCGGGCACGGCGCAGGACCGGCAGGTGGCCCACCGCCGCCGCCGCGCGGGCGAGGACACACCACAGGGCCTCCTGGAGGAGGTCGTGCGGCGGCCGGGGAACCGTTGTGAGGGCTTGGCGGGCCTGGTCGGCGGCACCGGAGGCGGCCAGCAGCAGAGGGTCGAGCCAGGGCCGGTAGGGGCCGGCGTCGAGGTGGGCGAACTCCTCGGGCTCGGGCAGGCCGTCGCCCCGCATGGCCGGGACCAGCGCGACGAGGACGGCCACGCCCCGGGTCAGGCCCGGCATGCCGCAGTCGGCGGTCTCGGCGAGGACCCGCGCGTACCGGGGGCGCGCGGCCCGCCAGCCTTCGGTCTCGCACACGCGCAGGGCCCGGTACCAGGACGTGAACACCCCGGCGAGCGGCCGCTCGTTGCGGAGCGCCAGACGGTCGATCTCCTCGGCCTCCGCGTCCGCCGCCGCGAGGTCGCCCAGCCCGGCGAGGGCCTGGAGGCGGACGAGGCGGCCCAGGACCTCGTGGCCGGGCAGCTGGTGGTCGACGGCGAGCCGGGTCAGTTCGGCGCCGAGCGCGTCGCGGCGGGCGGCCGATCCGCAGGTGGCGAACGACTGCATGAAGGCGCCGTTCAGGGCGAACGCGAGCAGTGCGGGGTCCTGGAGGCGGCGCGCGAGGCGGACGGCCTCCTCGGCGGCCCGTTCGGCGCGCAACCGCCACGGCTCGGCGGCGCGCGGATCCACCGCCCGGGGCGGGGGCGCGTCGGCCGCGGCGTCACCGCGTGACTCGACGGCCACGACCGACAGCAGCCGGGCCCGCAGCGCGGGCGGTCCCTCCGGGCCGAGCCGGGCGGCGGCGCGGGCCGCGGAGCGGACGAGCGCACCCGCGTCCTCGGGGTCGTCGGCGCGGGTCCACACGGCAGGGACGTCGTAGGAGCCGATGATCCTGGCGGCCAGTTCGCCGTCGCCGCTCGTCTCGGCCGCCGCGACCAGGTCCCGGCGGTGCGCGCGTGCCTCCTGCAGACCGTCGGCACCGGTCACCGCGAGGTCGCGCAGCAGGCCGGCGGTGGCGTGCAGCCGCGCCCGCGAGCCCGCCGGGACCGACCGCTCCCACGCGGCGGCGGTACGGTCCCAGACGCTGCCCGCCGTCCCGGCCGGTTCGGCCGCGGAGCCGTCGGCGGCGAGGAGGCGGGCCTCGGCACGCGCGAGGGCGGCTCCGGCACCGGGCCCGTACGCGCTGCTGAGTTCCCGGCGGGCGTCCCGCAGGACGGTCACGGCCTCGCCGCGCATCCCACACCGCTCCAGCGCCGTGGCCAGCAGCACCCAGCCGTCCTCCCGGCGCGGATGCGCGGCGACATGGGCGCGCAGGTCGGCCACCGCGTCCCGGGCCGCACCGGTGGCCAGCAGGGCGTCGGCGCGCCGTTCGACCGCGTCCAGGCGCAGCGCCTCCAGCCGGGCCTGCTCGGCGGCGGCCCACGCGGCGGTGGGGAAGTCGGCCAGGGCAGGGCCGCGCCAGTGGGCGAGCGCCTCGTCCCACAAGGCGACCGCCGCGTGCGGCGGCGCCTTCGCGGCCCGCGCCGCGCAGTCCTCGAAACGCCAGGCGTCCACCGCGTCACGGCGGGCCCGCAGGACGTAGCCCGGGCCGTCGGTGACCAGCAGCCGGGACGGCTGCCGGGCCGGACGTCCGGGTTCCAGGGCGCGGCGCAGCGCCGCCACGAAGGTGCGGACCGCGCCGACCGCGCCCGCCGGGGGCTCGTCCTCCCACAGATCGGCCACGAGCCTGCCGACCGGAACCACCCGGCCCCGGGCGATCAGCAGCCGGCCCAGTACTTCCCGGTGGCGGGGCGCGCCGAGGCGCACCTGTGTGCCGTCCGGTTCCCAGGCGGCGACCGGCCCCAGAATTCCGAACTCCACGCGCACGCCGTCCTCCCGGCGACGCGGCGCCGCCCCGGGTCCCTCGAAGCCACTCATCGATCACTGATCCGGCGCCCCCAACCTGGGTGACGTCCCGGAACGATCGGACCGCCAAGGTCGGAACCCCGGGCATGTCCACTCTGCCACGAGCCGCAGGAGTCGCTGTGACCCACCCGAAGATCCCCGGATTCACCGAGCACCGCGTGGCGGTCGACGACGGCGTCACGCTCCACGCCGCCGTCGGCGGCTCCGGGAGCCCGGTCGTGCTGCTGCACGGATTCCCGCAGACCCACCTGATGTGGCGGCACGTCGCCGGCGACCTCGCCGCCGACCACACCGTCATCTGTCCCGACCTGCGCGGCTACGGCGCGAGCGACAAGCCCGCCGAGAGCGGCCCCGAGATCTACTCCAAGCGCACCATGGCCCGCGACGTCGTCCGCCTCGCCGAGGCGCTGGGACACGACCGCTTCACCCTGGCCGGCCACGACCGCGGTGCCCTGGTCGCGTTCCGCGCCGCCATGGACCACCCGGACAGGGTGTCCCGCGCGCTGTTCCTCGACATCCTGCCGACCCTCGACATGTGGAACGCCCTGCACGGCGTGTCCGGCGCGGTCGGCTTCCACCTCTACCTGATGGCGCAGCCCCCCGGCCTGCCGGAGCAGATGATCGAGGCGGCCGCACGGCCCTTCTTCGCGTCCTTCCTCGACGCCTGGACAGGCACCCCGGACGCGATCCCCGCCGAGGTCCGCGAGCACTACCTCGCCGCGTCCGCGGCGGCCGTGCCGTCCATCGTCGCCGACTACCGGGCCTCCGCCGGCGTCGACGTGGAACACGACACCGCCGACAAGGAGGCGGGCAACCGGCTGGCCATGCCCGTCACCGTCCTCCAGCAGGACTGGGGCGCGGCCCTCGGATACCACGCCCAGAGCCTGTGGAGCGCCTGGTCCGCAGACCTGCGCCACCGCACGGTCTCCTGCGGTCACTTCATGGCCGAGGAGGATCCCGGAATGATCGCCGAGGAGATCAGGGCCCTCGTCCGCCGCTGACCTCGACGGTGTGCCGGTGAAAGCGCTCCGCCCTGCCGAGGAGAGGCCGGCAGGGGGGAGCGCGGGGTGAGGCGGTCGGACCGAAGGGGTCAGGCGGCCACCGAAGCGGCGGGCCGGGACTCGCCGTGGACACCCTCGGCCTCGTCGATCGTGGAGGCGGACGCCTTGTCGTACTTCGTACGGTCGAGGATGTTCTCCCGCGCGGAGACGATGACCGGGATGAGGGCCTGGCCCGCGACGTTGGTCGCGGTGCGCATCATGTCCAGGATCGGGTCGATCGCGAGGAGCAGGCCGACGCCCTCCATCGGCAGACCCAGGGTGGACAGGGTCAGCGTCAGCATGACCGTCGCGCCCGTCAGACCGGCGGTCGCCGCCGAACCGATCACCGAGACGAAGGCGATCAGCAGGTACTCCTTGATGCCGAGCTGGACGTCGAAGATCTGGGCCACGAAGATCGCGGAGATGGCCGGGTAGATCGCCGCGCAGCCGTCCATCTTCGTCGTCGCGCCGAACGGCACGGCGAAGGAGGCGTACTCCTTCGGGACGCCGAGGTGGATCGCCGACTGCTGGGTGACCGGCATGGTGCCGACCGAGGAGCGGGAGACGAAGCCGAGCTGGATGGCGGGCCAGGCGCCCTTGAAGAACTGCACCGGGTTGAGCTTGCCGGCGAAGGCGAGCAGCAGCGGGTAGACGCCGAAGAGGACCAGGGCGCAGCCGACGTAGATGTCGGCGGTGAAGGTCGCGTAGTTGCCGAGCAGGTCCCAGCCGTACTGCACGATGGCGCGGCCGATGAGCCCGGCTGAACCGATCGGGGCCAGCAGGATCACCCACCACAGGGCCTTCTGCAGCAGCTCCAGGACGGACTCGGAGAGGGTGAGGATCGGCTGGGCCTTCGGGCCGATCTTGAGGATCGCGATGCCGGCGACGACCGCCATGAACACGATCTGCAGGACGTTGAGCTGGACGAACGGCGTCACGACGTCGGTCGGGAGGATGCCGGTGAGGAAGTCCAGCCAGCTGCCGGCGTGGTCGGGCTTGGCGCCGTCAGCCGGGGTGAGGGAGGAGCCGGAGCCCGGGTTGGAGACCAGGCCGATGACGAGGCCGATGACGACCGCGATCAGCGAAGTGATCATGAACCAGAGCAGGGTGCGGCCGGCCAGACGGGCCGCGTTGTTGACCTTCCGCAGGTTGGTGATGGACACCATGATCGCGAAGAAGACCAGGGGCGCCACGGCCAGCTTCAGCAGCTGCACGAAGATGCCGCCGACCTTGTCGAGGGTGGTGGCGAGCCAGGACACGTCGTAGGTGCGGGCGACATAGCCGAGCACCAGACCGACGGCGAGGCCGAGCAGGACCTGCGCCCAGAAGGGCAGGGGTATCCGGAAGCCGGACTTCGTGGGCTGTGGATCAGCGGTGTTCGAGGACACGGAGGGACACACTCCAGTAGGGACGCGCGGGGAGGGGCGAGCGGGGCGTACGGGAGCGGCGACCGTGGAAAGGTCAACGGTGCCGCTGCAGCGAGGAGTTCGCGATCAGACGCAACAAGCCGCGGACATGCAGAGGCAGAGGTCGACATGCAGACGCTGCACGAGCAGAACGCTCGTGATGGTGCGGCGGACGCCGCGCGGGGCGCCCAGGCGGCACACGGTTGCTGTCTTCATGGCGCAAGGACATTAACATTTTTGCTTTGAGAACATCAAAGCAGGACTTTGGTAGGTCTTTGGCGGTCCTTTGCGGTCATCGGTTGACAGCCTCCTACAACCTTCAACTCCTCTTGATCGTCAAGGAGTAGCGGCCCGGCGTGGGCCGCCGGTGATCGGCGACCACGCCGCCCGCGTGACCTGACCGCCTCTCACCTGGAGATGTCATGAGAGCCGACTCCGTCCGCCGCGCACTGCGGCTCGGAGCCTGTACGACGCTCGCCGCCGGACTCGTCACCCTGGGGCTGGCCACCGCTCCCGCGTTCGCCGCGACCGAACCGGAGACCGACCAGCTCTGGATCACCGCCCCGTACGAGCCGACCCTGCCGCTCGGCATCGACGGCGGGACACCGCCGACCCGCACGCTCGACGTCAGGCTCAACCACGACAACGACCACTTCACCGTGACCGACGGCCGGCTCACGGTGGACGCCTCCGGCCTCGCCGGGGTCGCCGAGATCACCTGGCCGGACAACTGCACGCCGAGCGGCGCGACCGCGGTGTGCGACGTGCCCGAGGTGCCGGTGACCGGCAACACCGGCGGCGAGGTGCATCTCGAGGTCCGCGCGGCCGACGGGGCGGCCGCCGGGGCGCGGGGCCGCATCACCTTCGAGGCGACCGCCACCGGCGGCCCGGACGGAACGCTCACCGCCCCGCAGGACAGCTTCGACACCACGGTCACGATCGCCTCGGGACCCGACCTCGGGCTCACGACCGGCGGCGCCGTCAAGGACGCGCAGCCCGGCAGCACGCAGACGCTGCCGTTCACGCTCACCAACCACGGCAACGAGACCGCGCACGGCTTCACCGTCACGATGACGGCCTCGTACGGGGTGCGGTACCTCAGCACGTACGACTCCTGCGTCTACACGACGTCGAGCGGTGACGAGTACGCCCCGATGTCGTACGCGACCTGCACCTTCCACCAGGACCTGGCGCCGGGCTCCTCCTTCGAACTGCCCGAGCCGCTGCGGGTCGAACTGACCCCGCACGCGCTCCAGGAGCGGGTGGACATCTCGGCGCAGCCGATCGGCGCGACCGACCTCGGCGGCTACGACGACTACGCGGTGCTGGCGATCGGCGCCGACAACACGGCCGACTTCTCGGCGACCGGCGCGGCGGTCACGGGCGCCGCGGGCGAGACGGTCACCGCGGCGCTCACCTTCAGGAACAACGGGCCCGCCTGGCTCGGCAACCTGGGCTCCGGGGACCCGGTCGCCGACGTCAGGCTGATCGTCCCGGCCGGCACCACGGTCACGGGCGTGCCGGAAGACTGCGTCCCGCGAACCCTCTCCGGCGGCTACTACCCGAACCGCACGGGCGCCCCGCGCTACGACTGCTCGCTGCCGTACTGGGTGCTGGAGAACACCGAGCGCTCCTTCCCCTTCAAGCTCCGGATCGACACGGTGGTGCCCGGAGCGACGGGTGAGGTCGGCATCCATCCCCCGTTCGGCGAGTTCGCCCACGACCCGGACACGACGAACAACACCGCGGCCCTGACGGTGAACTAGGGATCGAGCCCGCGAGGCCCTGGCGAGGCAGTGACCGGCGACCAGGTCGTCCCGGCCCCCGCCTCGCCGGACGGGGCGTCCTCCCGTCGGGCGACGGCCCGGTGCCGCTCACACCGTCGTCTCCCAGTCCCAGGTGTCGAAGTAGGCGGCCTGGCCGGTGTGGCGGGCCCGGGCCACGGTGCTCAGGCGGGCGAAGTCGCGCGGGGGCATCAAGGACCGCCACGCGGGCAGCGGCAGGACCCGCACCTCGTCGTGCTCGTCCGGGTCCAGGACGATGCCGTCGATCTGTGCCGCGGACAGCCGGCCGCCGTCGAAGACGCAGCCGATCGTGCTGTAGGGCCACTCGTCGCCGGGTAGCCCGTACACCGTCGCCAGCAGCCGCGGCGGGCCGGTCACCGTCAGGCCGGTCTCCTCCGCGCACTCCCGTACGGCCGTCTCCCACGGGCGCTCACCGGGATCCATCGTGCCGCCCACCAACTGCCACGGGTGCGCGGGCGAGTAGACGGAGTGCAACTGCAGCGGCCGGTCGTCCTCGTCGGTGAAGTACAGGCACGCGAAGCACGTGGCCTTCGGAACCGTCTCGGCGTACTGCTCGGGCGGCATCCAGCCCGGGCCGGTCCCCCTCAGGTCGTCCCCGCGTTCCGGTACGCCCGGGGCGGCGGGCTCCGGCGGCCGGATCATCCGCATCAGCGTGGAACCGGCCGAGAAACCCAGTTCGCGGTACAGGGGAGCCGTCTCGTCATCGGCGTGCGCTTCGAAAAGGGTGACGTGTTCCGTGTGGAGCCGGTCGAGCAGGGCGCCGACGACGGCTCGGGCGTAGCCGCGGCGGCGGAGTTCCGGGCGGGTGGCCACCACGTGCACACGGGCGGCCAGCCCCCGGGGGTGGGCCGGGGCCGGGAGCACGGGGTGGATCAGTCCCAGGGCGCACGCTGCCAGCGAGCCGTCCGCGGCGTCGATGACGAAGCAGCGGGCGTCTCCGGCCGGTGCCAGCCGGGGAGCCAGCCGGGCGGTGCACCGCCGGATCCACTCCTCGCTCAGCGGTTGGGACAGCACGTACGAGGAGCGCAGGCGGACGATGCCCTCGGCGTCGGCCGGCGTGGCCATGCGGACCGGGGGCGGCTCGGCGACGGCCGGCGGCCGGGCCGTGGCGGCAGAGGCGGTGTCGGTGTTCATGAGGTGCCTTTCCGAAGCGAGCCGAGCGATCCGCGCCCGGCGAGTGACGAGGACCGGCGGGGGAGCGGGCGGTACGGGGGCAGCGTCCAGGTGAGGGCCTTCGGGCCGGTACCGGCGGTGACGTGCTGCGGGCCGTCGCCGTCCGGCCCGCCGGTCACGTCCATCCCCGCTGCGCGTAGGTCCGGCCCGCGAGGATGTCCGCGATGGCGGTGCGGGTGTAGGGGACCAGTTCTGCCGGACAGGACTCGGGCGCCCACCATCGCCACTCCAGGCAGCGGTCGGGTTCGCGGACCTCCGGGGTGCCCGACCAGGCATGGGCCTGGAAGAAGAGCTGGAGACGCGGTCGGGCGTCGTCGGGGCCGGCATGGTGGACCAGGTGCACGAACTCGACCTGCGCCGGGTCGATGACCAGGTTGGCCTCTTCCCTGGCCTCTCTCACCAGGCAGGCGACGGCGGACTCCCGCTCGCAGTGCCCGGCCGGCATGTGCCACCGACCGCCGCCGTACGCGGAGTCGGGGTGGCGCAGGCCGAGGAGGATCCGCCCGTCGTCGTCCCGGAGGAGGAGATGAACGCCGACGATGTGGAGTTCGGCCCGGCGCGACGGCACGCCTCCGCCGCGCCGCGAAGCGGGAGGCGTTTCCTTCGTGCGTGGGCCGCCGGGCGTGGGGTGTTCGGCCGCGTGCCGGCGGATGAGGCTGCCGAGGCCGGAGCTCAGGCGTACCCGGTCGAGCATGTCGACGGTGAACCACCGCAGGAGGACGCCTTCGCGCAGGTCCACGGAGTCGGGGTGCCCGCTCCAGCGGCCCTCGTAAACCTGGACCGGTACGGTGAGGCCGTCGACGCTGGTCGCCGTCTCCACGGCGTACGGCGTCAGACCGGTGGGTTCCAGCCCGGGCACTTCCTCGGCGAGTTCACGGCGCAGGGTGGCTTCCAGTTCGGCGTCGCCGGGCTCGCGGCCGCCGCCCAGCAGGGCGAGGGACCACGGCTCCCAGATGCCGTCCCGGTGATCGCGCAGATGGAGCAGGTAGCGGCCGTTCCCGTCGTGGATCAGGGCGGAGGCGTTGACCGGCTCGGGTCGCCCGTCGAGGCCGTGGGCCTCGGCGTCCAGGAGTTTGGCACGCAGCGTCGGCGACCTGACGTCGGCGAGGGCGAGCCACCGGACGCAGGAGACCTCCTCCTGGCGCGGTGTGAGTTGCGGCGGCTGCGCGGCCGTGAGGTAGAAGGCGAAGCGGAAGTCGAAGTGCCGGTGCGGGGGTTCGCCGCCTGCCGGGCCGGCGTCGATGTCGTGGACGTCGATGTCGACCGGGGCGCCGAGGAACCGCGGGGTCAGGCACAGCTCCCCGGGGCGAAGCCCCGTTTCTTCGCACACTTCGCGCAGCGCGGCGGCCAGAAGGGTCCGGTCGTCCTCGACGTGACCACCGGGGGCGAGCAGTTTTCCCGACGCCTTGTGACCGATGTGCAGGACGCGCCGGTTCCGGTCGACGACCGCGGCGCTGCACGTGATGTGACCGGGCAGCGTCGTACGGCTCGTCGGCTCGGTGGGGCCGTCGAGGAGGGTGAAGAGTCCGGCCAAGGCGTCCGTCTCCTGCGGATGCCGGGTCAGGTACGCCTCGGTGGTCGCGCGGATGTGGGAGCGGGTGGGTGGCACGTCATCACCTCGGCAGGGTGTGGAGCGGGGTGTGCGGGTTGCGGGGTGTGGACAAGCGGCGCGTGGCCGCGCATGCAGACGTGGGCGGTTCGGGCCGAACCGGTTTCGACGCGGCTCACGCGGGGGCCCCGGGCTGCTCGCGGGCCGGTTCCGAGGTGACCTGGAAGGACAGCAACTGCTGGAACAGGCCGGGCTGTTGGGACAGCTCCCGGTAGGTGCCCTCCTGGACGACCCGGCCCTCGTCGAGGACGACGATCCGGTCGGCCACGGCCACATTGGTGATGCGGTGGGTCACCAGCAGGACCACGCGGTCCCGGGCGAGACCGCGCAGCCGCTGGAAGATGCGGTACTCGGCACGGGGGTCGAGGTTCGCGGTCGGTTCGTCGAGGACCAGCAGCCCGGCCTCGCGGAAGAACGCCCTGGCCAGAGCGATGCGTTGCCATTGGCCGCCGCTGAGTTCCTCGCCGTTGAGCCACTCGCGGGCCAGGAGGGTGTCCAGGCCGGAGGCGAGTTTGCCGACGACCTCGTCGGCGCCGGCGGCCTCGCACGCCTCCAGCACCGCCGCGTCGCCACCGGCGGTGGGCTGCCCCAGGTTCACGTTCTCCCGTACGGTCAGGGGCCAGTGCGCGTAGTCCTGGGGTACCAGGGCGACTTGGCGCCACAGGGCCTGCGGGTCGGCCTCGCCGGTGGGCAGTCCGTCCCAGAGCACCGCCCCGGCCGTGGGCAGGTTCAGACCGCTGATCAGTTTGGACAGCGTGGACTTCCCCGACCCGTTGAAGCCGACCAGAGCGGTGACCTCCCCGCGGCGCAAGGTCAGCGAGACGTCGCAGAGGGCATCGTGGTCCTTGCCCGCGTAGCGGTGCGTGACCGATTTGACCTCGATCGTCTTCGGCGCCTCGGGGCGGTGCGTGCCCCGGCGCATACGGAATCCGCCGGCTCTTTCCAGGAAGTCGCTCCAGTCGTCCATGTACAGGCCCGTGCGCACGGCTCGGGCGCCGATGGCCACCAGGCCGCGGACCGACTGGCCCACCATCTGCAGCGCGAAAACGGCCGTCCCCGCGTGGCCGACGGTGATGCGCCCATCCGCCAGCAGCAGGACGACCGCCGCCCACACGACGGCCGAGCCGAGGCCACCGCACAGCGCGCCGACCAGGGACATACGGGCGCCCTTGTCGGCCGCGGCGCGGTCCTCGCGGTTGATCCGGGCGACCGTCTCCCGGTACCGGCCGGACAGGAACGGGGCCATGGTGCCGGCGCGGATCTGGTCGGCGGCGTCCCTGTTGTAGATGTGCCAGCGCAGCACCGACAGCATGCGCAGATCGCCGTTGCTGCGCAGGTTCGCCAGGTACCGCACCCGCGCGGCACTGACCTGGGCCAGGGCCTGCGGCAGGCTCGCCGCGATCAGGAGCGGCAGGAGCAGCCAGTTGACCCCGGTCAGCACGAGCGCCCCGGCGACGAACGAGGCGGCCGAGGCGATCAGGTCCTGTCCCTCGTCGATCAGGTCCCCGGTGACCTGTGCCCCGCGGTCGGCTGCCTCACGGGCGCGGTTGAACTCCGGGTCGTCGTAGGCGCACAGTTCGACACCGGCGCAGCCGAGCAGCAGTTGCTGCTCCGCCTCGCGCGACATCAGCGGGCCCAGCCGGGCGGACAGCCAGTTGACGGTGATGCCCAACAGCGCGCGCATACCGGCGGTACCGGCCAGCAGGGCCACGGACGGCCACGCCTCAAGTAGCCGGTCGTAGACGTCCTTGCTGGTGAGCAGCGCGGTGAGGGTGCCGCTGATGGCGACCAGGCCGAGGGCCTGCATGACGCCGCCGACGGCTTGGCACACCAGGAGGCCGACGGTCGCCGGACGGTCGACCTGCCAGGCCAGCGCCAGCGAGCGGCGCACCAACTGGGGCAATCGCCGGGCCATGTCACGCAGTCGGATCGAGCGGCCGGCGGCCTCACGGCTGCCGGTCAGATCGACGTACCTCATCTGCGGCCGGGCGCCGGACTCCGGCGCGCTGTCCTGCCGTGCGTTCGAAAGGCCGGGGCTGCCCGCGGACTCGGTCGGCGCGGTGGTGCGCGGCTCGGGGACGCTGTCGGCTGATTCACCGGTGGCGCTGCTCATGCCGCCCACCTCGTATCCGGACATGCCGCACGGACGGAGTCCGTGGTGTGCCGTGCCGGTGCGGGCGTGCTCGCGGGCGGGGTGGGTGCGGCAGGAGCGGGCGGAAGGGTGGTGTGGGGATTGGGCAGGCGGTACATGGCGGCCTCCGGGAAGAGGAGCAGGTCACCGGGATCAACGACGAGGGGCCGCGTCTCGAACACACGTCTTTCGGACGTGCTGGAAATCCCGGTGGCACGCGAATGCGCGTTCGTGCCGGATACATCGACCCTTGCCCAAGCGGCCCGGCCGCCGATCGTGGCCGTGGCCGAAACGCCGATGCTCGCCGGTCGGGTCGCAGGGAGGCCTGCAGGATGAACTCGGCCGTGGGGAGGTCTGCCCCGCCAAACCGCGCCCCTCCGGTCACCGGGCTTCGGGCGGAGCGGGTCAGGAGGCCGCGGTTTCGTGCTCGGGAGAGGTGCTGAACCGCCCTCCGGGCGTGGGTGGCGTGGGCCGCAGCATCAGGAGCTGCACATCCGTCTCACCCGGCTGCTCGACTGGGCGCAGCGGCACCACACCGCCATCGCCGACGCCCGAGCCGCCTGCGACTCCGCGGCCGCCGCCCAGTCGGCGGCGGCATCGCAGGAGCGGCGACGGGAGCGCTGACGAGTCGTTCCCACGGCGACGTGCCGATTCATGGACGTAGCGCCGGCGTGACTCCCGGGCCCCCGGTTGCCGCTGCCGTACGCCCGCGTTCGCCACCGACGGGGCGCGTCAGTCGGCCGGGTTGAGCTCCGCGTACACCAACTCCACCAGCTCTTCCGCCCCTTGGCTGCCGGGATCCTCGGAGATCTCGTAATACCCGCCCAAGGTGGCGATCACGTCCGTCCCGGAGTCCTCGGACTCGTGGGCACGGTCTTCCCGCTCCCCGGAGCCCTTGGGATCCTCGGGCCGCCACCACCACAACCGGCTCCGGATCTCGTCCCTCGACAAGCCGCCTTCCAGGGTGATGTCCCGGCCGTGGACCCTCCCGGTGATCCTCGCGGAGTTCGCGTCGGTGGCCATGTGCCGTTCTCCTCTCGCCGCAGGGGGGCGCCGGCAGCGCCGCGTCCCGATGAGGACGCGGATACCCGCCGAAGGGCGTCGTCCACGGCGCGGGCCGGCCGATGGCCCGAACCGGTGAGGTCGCTCCCGGCAGTGGCCGTTTCCGCCCCTCCCGGCCCCGTTCCGGTTGTCCGCACCGGATGCGGATGCTGAGGAGTGCTGACCGCCACCATGGACGTGCGGTGAACGGCCGGGCAGGCGGGACGCCGGACGGGGGAGGGGCGGCCCCGCCGATCCGGCACACCGATCGTCAAATACCGTAGCGCGTACGGTCATTGAGAGGTGTACGTTCTCCCCGAACGGCGCCGCCGTCCCGTTCGCACGGCGGCCGGAGGGGGGAGACCGTGCCAGATTCCCAGAACATGCAGCAGATGGCGGAGACGCTGGCGATGACGGGTGCCTCGACGCTGGTCGCGGCCATGGCCACGGACGCGTGGCAGGCGGGCCGCGGGGGCTTCGCGCGGCTGTTCCACCGCCGTGGGAACGGCCTGCGCGAGATCGAGACCCAACTGGACAACGATGCGGCCCTGGTGACCGGGGAGGACGCCGCCGCGGCCCGGGAGGCACTGATCGGCCCCTGGCGGCTGCGGCTGCTCCGCCTGCTGCGCGAGCACCCGGGCGCGGCACCGGAACTGACCGAACTCATCGACCGGATCCGAGAGCGGCTCCCGGAGGACGGCCGCCGCTGGACGCAGAACGTCCACACGCACGACCATTCCGTCGCCAACGTCGTGCAGGGCGGCAACCAGTACAACCAGTACATGGACAGACCCCGCACGGACGGTGACGCGGACGACGAGGCATGAGCGAGTCGGACGGCACGGTCTTCATCCAGAACCTCACCGCGCACGGCGGCCGGATCAACGCCGTCCAGGGCGCGGACCAGTACAACTACATCTACCGCAGCACCCCGCCCTACCGGGTCGAGCCGTATCCACTGGACGCCGGGCCCATCCCGCCGGGCCTGCGGCGCGTGCCCAGCCGCCTGCTGACGGCCCGGCACCGGCTGGTCCCCTTCGCTCCGCGCCCGGAACTGGAGCTGCTGGAGGCATGGCGGGACGACATCGCACCGGGGCTCACGGTACGGCTGCTGCACGGTGAGGGCGGCCAGGGCAAGACCCGGCTCGCAGCCGAGTTCGCCGCGCGGTCGGCCGAAGCGGGCTGGACGGTGGCCCAGGCCCGGCACCGGAGCGAGGTCGCCTCCGCCGGCGGAAGCGACGAGACACTGGCGGTCCGCTCGCCCGGCCTGGTCATCGTCGTCGACTACGCGGAGCGCTGGCCGCTGCCCGACCTCATCACCCTGATCCGGCAGCACAGCGCCGCCGCACGCGACCGCCTGCGCATCCTGCTGCTGTCCCGGCCCGCCGGGGACTGGTGGCAGGACCTGGCCCACCAGCTGTCCAAGCTCGACATCCTCGACACCGACACCGTCCACCTGCCCGGCCTGCCGGAGCACCCCGAGGCGCGCGGCACCGTCTACGCCTCGGCACGGGACGCGTTCGCCGGCGCCCTCGGCCTCGCCGACCCCACCGCCGTCCGGGTTCCCGCCGAGCTGGCCGACCCCGCGTTCGACCTGATGCTCGCAGTCCACATGAAGGCACTGGTGGACGTGGACGCGGCGGTGCGCGGCGTCACCCCGCCGTCCGGCCGCGACCTGGCCGCCCTGTCCACGTACCTGCTGGACCGCGAGCACGACCACTGGCGGTCCGGCCACGACGGCGGCCGCGGGCCGGTACGCACCGGCCCGCGCGAGATGCGCCGCGCGGTGTACGTCGCCACGCTCACCCCGCCGCTGACGGCCGATGCCGCCGCCGCGGCCCTGACCCGCACCGCCGCCACCGAGGCGGCCGACGCCGAGCAGGTCCTGCGGGACCACGCGCGGTGCTACCCGCCGCAAACGGCCCGACTGCTCTTCGAAAGCCTCTCACCCGACCGGCTCGCCGAGGACTTCCTCGCCCTCACCCTCCCCGGCCGGGAGGACCGGTACGGCTACCACGCCACGGACCCCTGGGCCGGGGCCGCCCCGGCGATGCTGCTGGAGCACCCGGACGACGGCCGGCCGCCGCCGTACGCCCGTCAGGTGCTCACGGTGCTCGTCGAAACCGCCCGCCGCTGGCCGCACATCGTCGACCGCCATCTGATCCCGATGCTGCTGCACCGGCCCGCCCTCGCCCGGGCCGCCGGCGGCACCACCCTCAGCCGTTTGTGCGACCTGGACGGCCTGCCGGACGCCGTGCTGGAGTTCGTCGCACCGCACCTGCCGGAAGAACGCCACGTCGACCTCGACCTCGGCGTGGCGGCCGTGACCCGGCGCATCGTCCGGCACCGGCTCCGCACCGGCGACCTCGGCCCGGCCGAACAGGCCGGACTCCTCTCCCACCTCGCCTGGCGCCACGGCAACGCGGGGCTGCTGCGCGAGGCCGCCGACGCGGCGCGGGAAGCGGTGGAGCTCGGCCGCCGGGCCGCCGCCGACGACCCCGCCGCGCTGCCCGCGCTGGCGGACGCCCTC
This sequence comes from Streptomyces sp. SCPE 10, assembly GCF_051980735.1. NCBI lineage: Bacteria > Bacillati > Actinomycetota > Actinomycetes > Kitasatosporales > Streptomycetaceae > Streptomyces > Streptomyces sp. SCPE 10. Next base: position 7,728,778 of record NZ_CP197069.1, read on the forward strand.
AACGGCCTCGCCGCGCACCTCACCACCGCCGGCCGGTTCGACGAGGCGTCCGAGCCCCTTCGGGAAGCCGTCGACGCGTACCGGGCGCTGGCCGCCGCGGACCGCGCCGAGCACTCCGTGGGACTGGCCATGGCGCTGAACAACCTCGGTGTCCACCTGCTGCGCACCGGCCGGGCGGCGGAAGCGGCCGGGCACGCCGCCGAGGCCGTCGAACTGCTCGGGCCACCGGCGGACGACGACCCCGAGACACATCTGCCCACGAGGGCGACCGCGTTGACCAACCTGAGCAACGCGCTGTCCCAGTGCGGGCGCCTGGACGAGGGCGTACGCGCCGCGCAGGACGCGCTGGAGCTCCACCGACGGCTGGCCGGCGCCGACCGGATGCGGTACCTGCCCGACCTCGCGATGACACTGCTCGACTGCGGCCAGTGGCTGATGGTTGCCGACAGGCCGGAGCGGGCCCACCAGCTCACCGAGGAGGCCGTGCGCCTGTACCGCGAACTCGCCGAGGCCAACCCGGCGGCCCACCTCCCGCACCTGGCCATGGCCTGGGACAACCTCGGCAACGCCCTCGCCCGCCTCGGGCGGCCCGAGGACGCCCTGGAGGCCACACGCAAGGGCCTGGAGATACGCGAACGGCTCATGGCCGCCGACCCGGAGCGCCACCGGCCCGACCTGGCACGGTCGCTGACCAACCTCAGCATCCGCCTCTCCCAGCTCGCGGACCCGCACGACGGCCTCGCCCCCGCGGAGCAGGCGGTCGGCCTCTGGCGCCGGATAGCCGCCACCGATCCGGTACATCTGCCCGACCACGCGACCGCCCTCCACGCCCTGGACCACTGGCTCACCCGGGAGGGACGCCACGACGAGGCCCTGGACGCCGCCGAGGAACTGCTCGCCGTGCGGCGCCGCTCGGCCGAAGCCGACCCCTCCCGGGCACCCGTGCTCGCCACCGCGCTGCACTCCGTGGGCGCACGTCTCGCCGGTGCGGGCCGCCGGGAGCAGGCCCTGGCGCACCTCACCGAGGCGGTCGACCTGCGCCGCGGGCTCGCGCGGACCGGGACGGCCGCCGACGCGTCACCGCTGCTGGACTCCGTGAACCTGCTGGGCACCCTGCTGGTCGAGACGGGCCGGGCAGGGGAGGCCGTACGTCTGTCCGCCGGTGCCATGCTCGCCCTCGAGGAGCCCGCGAGGGCCGATCCGGATTCCTACCGCCCGCACCTGGCGACCGCGGCGACCCTCGTCGGCATCAGGCTGTCGGAGGCCGGTCGGCCGGAGCACGCCGTGCAGTCCCTGAACTTCGGGTTGTCGATGCTCCGGGAACTGGCCGCGGCGGACACGGCGTACCTCCCGCAGTTCGTCAACGTGCTGCGCCTCCTCGCCCTGGTCCGGGTCGGCGCCGGCATCGAGCTGAAGCAGGCTCTCCAGGCGAGTACCGAGGCCGTTCGTATCGCCCGCGGGATCTCGGAGCACCTCCCCCCGGAATCCCCCCTGCTCAGCGATGCCCTGACCGCCCACTCCCTGGTGCTCCAGGCACTCGGCGACGACGCCCCGTCGGAGACCTCGGAGACCTCGGAGACCTCGGAGACCTCGGAAACGGAGGATGCCTGAGCCGGGCCGTCCCCGGCGGCCGGCAGCGGACACGCCGGAAGACCGGCGGGCCGGCACGGGTCGGTGTGCTGTCGGCGGGATGTCGGTGGCCGGGCGGGGCTGTCGGTGCCGCGCAGGCGATGTGTCGGTGACCGCTGGAACGGTGGTGACGAGTCGCCCGGCACGCAGCCGCGACCGTCCCCATCAGCAAGGGAGCCCCGCCGCATGTCGTTCGCACCCAAAGATCCGCCCTGGAACGTCGCACGGCTGCCGCGTGCCGACGGCAGCACCTTCCTGGTCACCGGCGGCAACGCCGGCATCGGGTACTTCGTCGCGGAGCAGCTGTCGGCGACCGGGGCGACCGTCGTGCTCGGCAGCCGGAACCCTGCGAAGGCCGAGAACGCGATGGCCTCGATCCGCGCGCGGGTCCCCGGCGCGCGGGTGCGTGCCGTACGGATGGACCTCGCCGACCTCTCCACGCTGCGCACAGCGGCGGAATCACTGGCGGTCGACCGCCTCGACGCGGTGGTCCTCAATGCCGGCGTCGCCCTCGACGACCCGCCACGCAGGGAGACGGGCGAGGGCCACGAGCTGATGTTCGGCACGAACCACCTCGGGCACTTCGCGTTGACCCGGTGGCTGATGCCGCTGCTGTCGGCCGCCCCGGCGGCCCGCGTCGTGACCATCGGCAGCTTCGCGGCGAAGTCGGAACGGCTCGACCTGGACGATCTCCAGTCCCGGAAGGACTACCGGCCCAAACGCGCCTACGCGCGGTCCAAGCTGGCGCAGATGTACTTCAGCCTCGAACTCGACCGCCGCCTGCGCGCCGCCGGCAGTACGGTGGCCGGCGTGCTGGCCCATCCCGGTGGCGCGCTGGACTCCCTCACCCCGTCCCGGCCGCCCGTCCATGTACGGACCGCCGGCGCACGGCTGGGCGCGGCACCTGCGGCCCTCCTCGTCCAGGGCAAGGACGCCGGCGCGTGGCCCGCGGTCCGGGCGGTGCTCGACCCGGCCGTGCCCGAGGGCCGGATGTGGGAACCCCGCGTCTTCGGCCTGCGCGGCGAACCCCGATGCGAACCGGTGTGGCACCACCTCACCGACACCCTGGTGGCGACGCGGTTGTGGGACGCGAGCTGCGACCTGACCGGCGTCGACCCCGGCTCGATACCCGGATAGCGCGGAAGTGCGCCCTGGCTGACGACAACGGGTCGGCGGCCGGGGCGAGGCGCGGCCGGGCCCGCTCAGCGCGTCAGGAGATCGATCGCGACCTTCAGCCGTTCGAGGTAGAACTCCCTTGACGGCGCCTGGTGTTTGAGGCCGATCGACGCGCTGATCATCGTCTGCGCGACGGCGAGCGCCCCCGCTCGTCCGGTCTGCGCGGCGATCGCATCGGTGATCAGCTCCTCGAAACGCCGCGGCGCAGTCTCGGCCGTCTCGCCGAGCAGATCGGGGTTGGCCTCGATGACCTCCGCGACATCGCGGGCCAACGGGCCGATGTAGCGGCCCGCCCACTGGTCGAACGCTTCGAGGAGACGCTCCGGCAGGGGACGTCCGGTGTCGGCCAGGACCTGTTCGACCGCTGCGATGTCGCGTTCCAGGGCCTGGGTGACGGCGGCACGGAACAGCGCCTCCTTCGAGGAGAACAGGAAGTAGAGCCCCGGCCGGGAGATCCGTGCCGCCTGCGCCACCGCCTCCATCGAGGTCTTCCGGTAGCCGAAGCGCGCGAAAGTGGCCAGGGCGGCGTCCAAGACCACGGTCCGCCGACTGCTGTCGGTGGCCGCCGAGGACGGGTGGCCGGCATCAGGGCTGCTCATGGACCGAGCATAGGAGGACGTTACGAGCTATACAAGTCAAGTTCACTCTGTATAGTCCTGGCATGGCCGACCCTTCGCTCATCTCCACGCCCTTCACCGCCGCAAGCACCGCGGACGACGTGCTGCGAGGCATCGATCTGACCGGTGTCCGCGCCGTTGTGACCGGTGCGTCCTCCGGAATCGGGACCGAGACCGCTCGCGCGCTGACCGCCGCCGGGGCCGAGGTCACCCTCGCGGTCCGGAACACCGCCGCGGGCCACACCGCCGCCGAGGCGATCGCACGGTCCACCGGAAGACCCCGGCCCCAAGTGGCCCGGCTCGACCTCGCCGACAGGACGACCGTCGCGCGCTTCGTCGCCGCGTGGCACGGCCCGCTGCACCTGCTGATCAACAACGCGGGCGTGGTCACCGGCGGTCTCGAACGAACCCTTGAGGGCTGGGAGCTGCAATTCGCGACCAACCACCTCGGCCATTTCGCCCTCGCCACCGGCCTGCACGACGCCCTGGCCCGAGGAGCCCGCGACCGCGACGGCGCCCGGATCGTCTCGGTGAGTTCGACCGCGCACATGCGCGCCGGCGTCGACTTCGACGACCTCCACTTCGAACACCGCGACTACGACCCGCAGATCGCCTACGCCCGGTCGAAGACGGCGAACTCCCTGTTCGCCGTCGAGGCCACCCGGCTGTGGGCGGCGGACGGGATCGTCGCCAACGCCGTGAACCCCGGCGGCGTCGCCACCGGACTGCAGCGGAACTTCACCCCACGGCAGAGGCGGTCGCTCGACGCCGCGGAGGCCGCGGGCGTCTTCACCTACAAGACGGTCGAACAGGGGGCCGCCACCAGCATCGTCGCGGCCGTCTTCCCGGCCTTCGCCCACTCCGGCGGCCACTACCTCGATGACGCGCGGGAGGCGTACACCGTGCCGAACGACGCCGACCTCGCGCGCCACCCCCACGGCGTCAAGGAATGGGCGCTCGACCCCGCCCTCGCCGAGCGCCTCTGGGCGGTCTCGACCGATCTCCTGCGCGCTTGAACCCTCCGCCCTGGGCGGGTGCTTGAGACGGGGGATACGGTGACCCCTGTCCAACTGGCGCATGTTGTCAGCGGGTTGCGAGAAGCCTGCCTCATCCACACGGAGTGGCCGTGCCGTTCGACAGTGCTCCACAGACCGTCAGGGAAGCCGCCCGCCGCATCGTGGATCTCGTGCTCACCGAGGACGACGCCTACCTCGACAGCCTCCCGGGCGAGGTCGAGACCTCCATCGTCGTGCCCTTGACCGAGGTGGCGCGGATGCTGGGCGAGCCCACCGGCGACAGCGAGTTCCGCGGCGGGGTCCGGATCCTGCTGGAGGCGGGCGCGGACGCGGCGCCCCGTATGCCCGGCGAGCTGCGTGACCTGTTCGAGGAACTGCGGTTCGCCATGCGCGGGGTGACCGCGCGCTGACCGGGGGCCGGCGGAGGCGGGACCAACCGAGGCTTTCTGCACAACAGAGGAGCAGTCCCCGTGCACCGAGACGGAGAGGAACCGACCGTGCCCCGTGAGTCCGAGCCCGTCGAGCCGACCGCCCGCTTCATACGCCCCACGCCGACGCTGCCCGCGGGCCGTCCGGCCGACCAACTGCTGGCCGAGCTGCGCGAGTTGCGCGCCGCCGACGCACCCACCCGGGGCGGCCGGACGTTCGCCTACGTCTACGACGCCGGCCTGCCCGACGTCGACGAGCTGGCCGCCACCGCGTACGGCGTGTTCGCCACGGTCAACGGCCTCGACCCGACGGTCTTCCCGAGCGTGGCCCGGCTGGAGAACGACGTGGTGGGCGCGGTCTCCGCGATCCTCGGAGTGCCGGGCGCGCAGGGCAGTTTCACCAGCGGCGGCACCGAGTCGATCCTGCTGGCCGTGAAGACCGCGCGGGACCACGCCCGCGTCACCGCACCCCGACCAGTGGGATCGCCAGTGCCGGTGTGCGGGACGGAGCGGCTGTACTGTCTCCCGAGACGATCAAGGGGAGGGGTGGGATGACGGAAGATCTGCAGTTCGATTGGGAGCTGAGCGGCAGTGGTTGGGCGCAGTGCCGCGTCGCAGACGGCTCGGCGGTGCTGAAGAACGTCGTCAGTTACTGCACGGATGCCCTTTCCGATGTGCTCCACGGCGTGATCGGTCTCTACGGCCCCACATCCGTTCAGCGGTTCTCCTTCGATCTCGAACCAGCCGAAGCGCGCTGGGTACTGCGCGGCAGGGGAGCGGACGTCGACATGGCGGTCTACCGCTTTCCCGACGTGTCCACGAGTTACGACGCGCCCGACGAGGACGGCACACCCGTCTGGGGCTCCCGGCAACCGCGGACCGTGCTCGGTCACGCCGTCATGGAGGCTGCGCAATCCGTGCTGCGGCTCCACGGCGAGGACGGTTACCTGGCGAAGTGGGTCCGGTACCCCTTTCCCGTCGCCGCCCTGCAAGACCTTCGCCGCCTGCATCTCCGGCACGACGGGTGCGCACGCCCGCACCAGCCGGCTCTGGTCTGATCCGGGGCGTGGCCGTGGTGTCAGCCACCCACTCCCGTTCGTGGCGACCAGGTGCGGTCACCAGGGAGCACGGGTACTCATGAGCGGACTTCGAGGTGAGTCAGTGGTGGGCGCGATGGAGCCGTTCCTGATGCCCGTCGAAGACCTCTTTCGCCTGCGACAGGGCAGGGCGGTCATGGCGACGGGCCGGATCGAACGCGGCCTGGTACGCAAGGGCGACCCGGCGGAGATCATTGGCTTGGGCTGCGGGAACACCTGGACCACGTCGTGAGCCGTCACCAACGGCGGGCGAGCAGGGGCTTGAGTCTCCCGTAGGCCACTCAAGGCATGACGGTCGCACCCACGTCCACGCCCCCGGTGGCATGCTCGGGGGCGTGGACGCAGCCGTGCACGGTCGGCCGGTCAGAGGCCGAACGCTGCCGTGCCGGCATTCCCGGCACGCACCACGGTCAGGAGAAGACGACGGAGCGCAGCAGGAGGCGGTCACCGGCTCCCGCGCCGGGAGGGAGGGTGTAGTAGACGTCGCCCTCGCAGTCGGCGTCGAGGAAGACGGTGGCGGTGGCGTCCGTACGGTTCTTGGGCGCCCGGCTCACCGAACCCGGCTCGGAGGCCGGCCCACGCAGGTTGATGCACTCGCCGCCGGCCGGATTGTTCAGGAAGCCGACGGCTTCGTATCCCTGCGCGGTGGTGTAGGTGTAGCGGAACTGGCCGGTCGCCGCCGAGGCCGAACCAGGTGCGGCCAGCAGCAGGACGAGGGCGCTGCACGCAGCGCCGAGGGTGGCCTTGAGGGAGCGAGCAGACACGGGGATCTCTCTCTTCGGGTGCAACTACGGTCAGTGCCAGCGATGCCCCGGAAAACAGCGTGGTAGACGCTTTGTCCCTCGGACGGGGAAGCCGAATCGTTCCGCACGAGACCGGGCGACGGATTGTTCGACGGGTTTCGACGGGACCGGCGCGGGCCAGGCGCGAGGGCGGGGGCGTGCCGGGGCGGCCACCGTCTCGCCGCGCACGGCACTACGCGGCGGGATCGTTCTAGTCGTCGAGCAGGGGGTTGTGGCGTTCGGTGAGCGGGCCCACGCCGAGGTCGTCACGCATGAGTTGGCGCATTGTGGCGGCTGCCTTGCCGCGCGCCTCCCAGCGGGCGCGATCCTCCGGGCTGCTGACGGCGGTGCCGTCGATGTAGCCGTCGCAGATGCGTCGCAGGCAGTGGAACACGTCGTTGGACGCCTTGACGACGGGCTGGGGCGCGATGAGCCACATCCGTTCCGAGGCGATGGCTATGCCCGACTCGCGAAAGGCGCCCCGCAGCGCGAGCGCCCGTTCGTCGGAGGACGGGTGATCCTGCCCGGCCAGGGCCCGCAGGGTCTCGCCGAGGACCTTCACGGTGGTGGTGTACTGCGTGTAGACGTCGAGCCGCAGCCGAAGGGCTTCCTTGACGTCGTCGTGCTTCCAGCGATTGCGATCGGCGATGAGAGTGGCGACGATGCCGATCGCGGCCCCGGCCAGGGTGGAAAGCAGTGGCAACCAGTCCATGCGGGCCAGCTTGGTCCAACCCGTGCCGGTGGCACCAGGACCTTTTCCCGGGTCAGATCGGCTCGGGCCGACGGTGCCTTGCGGCCGACCCCGACACGGTCCGTCCTCCACCGCACCCTCGGATCGGCCCAGACCCCCTGACCGACGCTCGGCCATCCCCTCCCTTCTTCCGTACCGGTTTACGCAAGCCGCTTACGTAAACCGCGCTATTCTTGCGCGCATGACGCGACGACTTGCGGAAGTGGCGAAGAAGGTAGGGGTCAGCGAGGCCACGGTCAGCCGGGTGCTCAACGGCAGGCCCGGAGTCTCCGACGCCACCCGGCAGGCCGTGCTGACGGCCCTCGACGTCCTGGGCTACGAGCGCCCCACTCAACTGCGCGGCGAGCGCGCCCGACTCGTCGGCCTGGTCCTGCCGGAGTTGCAGAACCCCATCTTCCCCGCGTTCGCCGAGGTCATCGGTGGTGCGCTCGCCCAACTCGGGCTCACCCCGGTGCTGTGCACCCAGACCAAGGGCGGCGTCTCGGAGGCGGACTACGTCGAACTGCTGCTCCAGCAGCAGGTGTCCGGTGTCGTCTTCGCCGGCGGCCTCTACGCCCAGGCCGACGCCCCGCACGACCACTACCGACTGCTCGCCGACCGCAACATCCCCGTCGTCCTGGTCAACGCGGCCATAGAACACCTCGGCTTCCCGGGCGTGTCCTGTGACGACGCGGTCGCCGTCGAACAGGCCTGGCGGCACCTGGCCTCGCTCGGCCACGAACGCATCGGACTGGTCCTCGGCCCCGGCGACCACATGCCCTCCGCCCGCAAACTGGCCGCCGCGCACGACCTCACCGGCGGTCTGCCGGAAGAGCGCGTCGCCCGGGCCATCTTCTCCATCGAAGGCGGGCACGCCGCCGCCTCCCGGCTGATCGACCGGGGCGTCACCGGCATCATCTGTGCCAGCGACCCCCTCGCCCTCGGCGCGATCCGGGCCGCCCGGCGCAAGGGCTGCGACGTCCCGGGCCGGATCTCCGTCGTCGGGTACGACGACTCGGCGTTCATGAACTGCACCGAACCCCCGCTCACCACCGTCCGCCAGCCCATCGAGGCCATGGGGCGCGCGGCCGTGGAACTGCTGAACGCGCAGATCGGCGGCACCGCCGTACCCGCCGAAGAGCTGCTGTTCGAACCCGAACTGGTGGTGCGCGGATCGACCGGGCAAGCACCGCGCGACTGAGACCCCGGTACATCCGGTCCACTGTCAAATAATTACAGAACTCGCGCGACATCTTGCGAACCCTTGTCGGCGGTGCTTGAGTGTGCCGCGCCCACTGCTCCATGCCATGAGTGCCACCAAGGGGTCCATCGATGACAAGCACCGGGTTCCGCCGCACTTTCCTCGCGATCGGCGTCTGCTCCTCCCTCGCCCTCGCCGCCACCGCCTGCGGTTCGGGCGGCGACGGGTCGGCGAGCGGCAAGACGCGCATCACCGTCAACTGCGAGCCACCGAAGAGTGCCAGAACCGACCGGAAGTTCTTCGACGCGGACGTCGCCTCCTTCGAGCGGCAGAACCCGGACATCGACGTCGTCACCCACGACGCCTTCCCCTGCGAGGACCCCAAGACGTTCGACGCCAAACTCGCCGGCGGTCAGATGGAGGACGTCTTCTACACGTACTTCACCGACGTCCGGCATGTCGTGGGCATCAACCAGGCCGCGGACCTCACGCCGTACCTCAAGGAGATGAAGAGCTACGGCACGCTCCAGAAGCAGTTGCGCGACATCTACACGGTGAACGGGAAGGTATACGGCATACCGCGTACCGGATACAGCATGGGGCTGATCTACAACCGCGCCCTGTTCAAGCGGGCCGGCCTCGACCCCGACCAGCCCCCCACGACCTGGGACGAGGTCCGCGCCGACGCCAAGAAGATCGCCGCCCTCGGCAACGGCACCGTCGGGTACGCCGACTACAGCGCCCAGAACCAGGGCGGCTGGCACTTCACCGCCGAGCTGTACTCCCAGGGCGGCGACGTCGTCAGCGCCGACGGCAAGAAGGCGACCGTCGACACCCCCGAGGGCCACGCCGTCCTGCAGAACCTGCACGACATGCGGTGGACCGACAACTCCATGGGCAGCAAACAGCTCCTCGTCATCAACGACGCACAGCAGATGATGGGCGCCGGCAAGCTCGGCATGTACCTGGCCGCACCCGACAACATCCCGATCCTCGTCAAGGAGAAGGGCGCCAGTTACGACGACATCGCCATCGGCCCCATGCCCGGCGGCCGGGCCACCCTGATCGGCGGGGACGGCTACATGTTCAACAAGCACGACTCGCCCGCCCAGATCCGCGCCGGCCTCAAGTGGCTTGACCACATGTTCCTCACCCCCGGCAAGGGGTTCCTCGGCGACTACGCCCGGGCCAAGCAGAACAACGCCCCCGTCGGCCTGCCCGAGCCGCGCCTGTTCACCGGCGCCGCCGACGCCAAGGACCAGGCGGTCAAGAAGGCCAACGCCAACGTCCCGGTCAAGAACTACCAGCCCTTCCTCGACGGCAACACCGCACTCCGGATGAAGATCGAGCCGCCGAACGCGCAGCAGATCTACTCCGTCCTCGACGGCACCGTCTCCGCCGTCCTCACCAAGAAGGACGCCGACATCGACCAGCTCCTGAAGGACGCGTCCGACAAGATCGACAGCATCCTGGCCCGGAGCTGACCGCCATGACGAAGACGGCCGAACGGCAGCCGACGGCGGCCGCCGTCCCCCCGGTCCCGGCGCCGCCCGCGGCAGGGGGCCGGAGACGGCACCGCCTGATCGACCAGGCCCGCGCCTACGCCTTCCTCCTCGGCGGCCTGCTCTGCTTCGCGCTGTTCTCCTGGTACCCGGCGATCCGCGCGGTCGTGATCGCCTTCCAGAAGTACACCCCGGGCTCCCCGCCCCAGTGGGTCGGCACCGCCAACTTCACCCGCGTCCTGCACGACCCGGAATTCTCCGCCGCCTGGCGCAACACCTTCTACTTCACCCTGCTCGCCCTGCTCATCGGCTTCGCCGTCCCCTTCCTTCTCGCCCTCGTCCTCAACGAACTCCGGCACGCCAAGGCCTTCTTCAGGGTCGTGGTCTACCTGCCGGTGATGATCCCGCCGGTGGTCAGCGCCCTGCTGTGGAAGTGGTTCTACGACCCGGGAGCCGGCCTCGCCAACGAGGCGCTGCGCTTTGCGCACCTGCCCACCTCGAACTGGTCCAACGGCACCGACACCGCGCTCGTCTCCCTGGTGATCGTGGCGACCTGGGCCAACATGGGCGGCACCGTCCTCATCTACCTGGCCGCCCTGCAGTCCATCCCCGGCGAGCTGTACGAGGCCGCCGAACTCGACGGCGCCGGCCTCCTCCAGCGCATCCGGCACGTCACGATCCCGCAGACCCGGTTCGTGATCCTGATGCTGATGCTCCTTCAGATCATCGCCACCATGCAGGTGTTCACCGAGCCGTTCGTCATCACCGGCGGCGGACCCGAGAGCGCCACCGTCACCGTCCTCTACCTCATCTACAAATACGCCTTCCTCTACAACGACTTCGGCGGCGCCTGCGCCCTCAGCGTGATGCTCCTGCTGCTGCTCGGCGTCTTCTCCGCCGTCTACCTGCGGCTCACCCGCAACGAGGGGGACACCGCATGACCGCCACCCGCACCCTGATCTCCCCGGCCACCCTCGCCCGCCCAGGCGGCAAGGCGATCTACTGGACGGTGTTCACCGCCGTCGTCGTCCTCTTCGCGCTCGCCTTCCTCTTCCCGGTGTACTGGATGGTCACCGGCGCGATGAAGTCCCCCGACGAGGTGGCCCGGACCCCGCCGACGCTCCTGCCGGAGCACTGGCACACCGGCGCCTACACCGACGCCTGGGACCTGATGCAGCTCCCGCAGCACCTGTGGAACACCGTCGTCCAGGCGGCCGGCGCCTGGGCCCTCCAACTGGTGTTCTGCACAGCCGCCGCCTACGCCCTGTCCAAGCTGCGGCCCGCCTTCGGCAAGGTGATCCTGGGCGGCATCCTCGCCACCCTGATGGTTCCGGCCCAGGCGCTCGTCGTACCCAAGTACCTCACCGTCGCCGATCTGCCGCTGCTGCACACCAGCCTGCTCAACGACCCCCTCGCCATCTGGCTGCCGGCCGTCGCCAACGCCTTCAACCTCTACCTGCTCAAGCGGTTCTTCGACCAGTTGCCCCGCGATGTGCTGGAGGCCGCCGAGATCGACGGCGCCGGCAAGCTGCGCACCCTGTGGTCCGTCGTCCTGCCCATGTCACGGCCGGTCCTCGGCGTCGTGTCCATCTTCGCGCTGGTCGCCGTCTGGCAGGACTTCCTGTGGCCGCTGATGGTCTTCTCCGACACCGACAAACAGCCGATCAGCGTGGCCCTGGTCCAACTGTCGCAGAACATCCAGCTCACCGTGCTCCTCGCCGCGATGGTGATCGCCGGCATCCCGATGGTGGCGCTGTTCCTCGTCTTCCAGCGGCACATCATCGCCGGGATCAGCGCGGGCAGCACCAAGGGCTGACGCCGACCGCACGTCTACAGAAAGGCAAGCTCAGTGGGACAGCCCACCCATGCCCCCGGCAGCCACGACTGGTGGCGCGACGCCGTCATCTACCAGGTCTACGTCCGCAGCTTCGCCGACGGCGACGGCGACGGCACCGGCGACCTCTCGGGCGTCCGCTCCCGGCTGCCCTACCTGGCCGAACTCGGCGTGGACGCGCTGTGGTTCAACCCCTGGTACCGGTCACCGATGAAGGACGGCGGCTACGACGTCGCCGACTACCGCGCCATCGACCCGGCGTTCGGCACCCTCGCCGAGGCGGAGAAACTCATCGCGGAGGCCCGCGAACTGGGCATCCGCACCATCATCGACATCGTCCCGAACCACGTCTCCGACCAGCACCCCTGGTTCCAGGCGGCCCTCGCCGCCGGCCCCGGCAGCCCCGAGCGGGATCTGTTCCACTTCCGGCCCGGCCGCGGCCCCCACGGTGAACTCCCGCCCAACGACTGGCCGTCACAGTTCGTCGGCACCACCGAACCGGTGTGGACCCGGCTGCCGGACGGCGACTGGTACCTGCACCTGTTCACCCCCGAACAGCCCGACCTCAACTGGGCCCACCCGGCCGTCCGCCAGGAACACGAGGACATCCTCCGCTTCTGGTTCGAAAGGGGTGTCGCGGGCGTCCGCATCGACTCCGCGGCCCTGCTCGCCAAGGACCCGCACCTCCCGGACCTGGCCACGCAGCCACAGCCGCACCCCTTCGTCGACCGCGACGAACTCCACGACATCTACCGCTCCTGGCGCGCCGTCGCCGACGCCTACGACGGTGTCTTCGTCGGGGAGGTGTGGCTCCCCGACGCCGAACGCTTCGCCCGCTATCTGCGCCCCGACGAACTCCACACCGCCTTCAACTTCTCCTTCCTCTCCTGCCCGTGGCACCCCGGGCGGCTGCGCGCCTCGATCGACACCACCCTCGCGGAACACGCTCCGGTCGGCGCCCCCGCCACCTGGGTGCTGTGCAACCACGACGTCACCCGTACGGTCACCCGCTACGGCCGCGAGGACACCGCCTTCGACTTCACCACCAAGGCCTTCGGCACCCCGACCGATCTGACGCTCGGCACCCGCAGGGCACGGGCGGCCGCCCTGCTGTCCCTCGCGCTGCCCGGGTCGGTGTACGTGTACCAGGGGGAGGAACTGGGGCTCCCGGAGGCGGAGATCCCGGTCGACCGCATACAGGATCCGATGTACCACCGCTCGCGCGGCACCGATCCGGGGCGTGACGGCTGCCGGGTGCCGCTGCCGTGGGACGCCGGTATGCCGTATGCGGGATTCGGCTCACAGGGCGAACCGTGGCTGCCGCAGCCGGACGACTGGCCGTCGTATGCGGTCGACCGCCAAGAGCGCGACCCCGACTCCATGCTCACCCTCTACCGCAGGGCCATCGCCCTGCGCCCCCGCTTCGGCACCGGGTCCCTCACCTGGCTCCCCACCCCCGAGGACGTCCTCGCGTTCTCCCGCGCGGGCGGCGCGATCTGCGTGGTCAACTTCTCCGCCACCCCCGCCGAACTCCCCGCGCACTCGGAACTCCTGCTCAGCAGCGGCCCCCTCGACGAGACGGGCCGGCTGCCGCAGGACACCGCGGCCTGGCTGTACGCCTGAGCCGCAGCGCACCGCTGTCCCGCGAACCCCCACCACGAAGGGAACAGCTCATGCACAGCAGCACCGCCAGATATGTCAGGCGCATGCCAGCCGTGGGGGCGGTCGTCGCCCTCGCCGCGGGCATGCTCGTCACGGTGGCCCCCGCCGCGCACGCGGCCGCGGGCGCCACCTTGCCCTTCACCTCGGTCGAGGCCGAGTCGGCCACCACCACCGGCACGAAGATCGGCCCGGACTACACCCAGGGCACCCTGGCCTCGGAGGCGTCCGGCCGGCAGGCCGTCCGGCTGTCCTCGGGTCAGCGGGTGGAGTTCACCGTGCCGCGAGCGGCCAACGCCGTGAACGTCTCCTACAGCGTGCCCGACGGCCAGTCCGGCTCGCTTGACGTGTACGTCAACGGCACCAAGCTGGCCAAGACCCTGCCGGTGACGTCCAAGTACTCGTACGTCGACACCGGCTGGATCACCGGTAGCAAGACGCACCACTTCTTCGACAACGCACGCCTGCTGCTGGGGCAGAACGTCCAGGCCGGCGACAAGGTCGCGTTCGTGGCGACCAGCACCCAGGTCACCGTCGACGTCGCCGACTTCGAACAGGTCGCCGCCGCCGGCGCACAGCCGTCCGGTTCGGTGTCCGTCGTCTCCAAGGGCGCCGACCCCAGCGGCAACGGCGACTCCACCCAGGCCTTCCGGGACGCCATCGCCGCCGCGCAGGGCGGGACGGTGTGGATCCCACCGGGTGACTACCGGCTCACCTCCTCCCTCGGCGGCGTACAGAACGTCACCCTGCAAGGGGCGGGCAGCTGGTACTCCGTCGTGCACACCTCCCGGTTCATCGACCAGTCCAGCTCCGCCGGGAACGTCCACATCAAGGACTTCGCGGTGATCGGGGAGGTCACCGAGCGCGTCGACTCCAGCCCGGACAACTTCGTCAACGGCTCCCTCGGGCCGAACTCGTCCGTCTCCGGCATGTGGATCCAGCACCTCAAGTGCGGACTGTGGCTGACCGGCACCAATGACAACCTGGTCGTGGAGAACAACCGCATCCTCGACACCACCGCCGACGGCATCAACCTGAACGGCACCGCGAAGGGCGTCCGCGTCAGCAACAACTTCCTGCGCAACCAGGGCGACGACTCCCTCGCCATGTGGTCGCTGTACGCCCCTGACACCAATTCCAGCTTCGAGAACAACACCATCTCCCAGCCCAACCTCGCCAACGGCATCGCCATCTACGGCGGCACCGACATCACGGTGCGCAACAACCTGGTCTCCGACACCAACGCCCTGGGCAGCGGCATCGCCATCTCCAACCAGAAGTTCATGGACCCGTTCTCGCCGCTGTCCGGCACCATCACGGTCGACGGCAACACGCTGGTGCGCACCGGCGCGCTCAACCCCAACTGGAGCCACCCGATGGGCGCGCTGCGCGTCGACTCGTACGACAGCGCCATCAACGCCACCGTGAACATCACCAACACCACGATCACCGACAGCCCGTACAGTGCCTTCGAGTTCGTCTCCGGCGGCGGGCAGGGCTACCCGGTGCGCAACGTCAACGTGACCGGCGCGACGGTGCGGAACACCGGCACGGTCGTGGTCCAGGGGGAGGCGCAGGGGGCGGCCACGTTCAAGAACGTCACCGCGACCGGCGTCGGCGCGGCCGGGGTGTACAACTGCCCGTACCCGGCGAACTCCGGTTCCTTCACCCTCACCGACGGCGGCGGCAACTCCGGCTGGTCCAGCACCTGGTCGGACTGCTCCACCTGGCCGCAGCCCGGCCAGGGCAATCCCGAGCCCGATCCCAACCGCAATCTCGCCAAGGGCCGTCCGGCGACGGCGACCGGCTCCCAGGACGTCTACACGCCCGGCAAGGCGGTGGACGGTGACGCCAACTCGTACTGGGAGTCGGCGAACAACGCCTTCCCGCAGTCCCTGACGGTCGACCTCGGTTCGTCGTACGCGGTGCGCCGCCTGGTGCTGAAGCTGCCGCCGTCCTCGGCGTGGGGTGCCCGCACCCAGACCGTCACCGTGCTCGGCAGCACCGACGGTTCGAACTACTCCACCGTGGTCGGCTCCCAGGGCTACCGTTTCGATCCGGCCACCGGCAACACCGCCACGGTGTCCCTGCCGAGCGGCACGAACCTGCGGTACCTGCGGCTGTCGGTCAGCGCCAACACGGGCTGGCCGGCCGGGCAGTTCAGCGAGGTGGAGGCCTACCTCACCTCCTGACGCCCTGAGGTTCTGGCGTCCGGGCGGGGAGCCCGGGCGCCGGAACCGCACGGAACCCGGCCGTTCGCGTCCGTGCCGGTCACGGGGCCGCGCGGGCCGGGACGCGAACGCGGTGACGCCGACGGCCGGAGGGGGCGCGGGCCGTCGGCGTCGTCTATCCCCTCGCGCTCGGCCTTCACGAACCCTTTCCGGGGCTCATCGGCGGTAGGCGGTGGCGGCGATGGCGGGCAGGAGGGCCAGGGAGAGGGCGGCGCCGGTCAGGGCGAGGACGGGGTAGCTGGTGGCGGCGACCATGATCCCGGAGGCCATGCCACCGGTGGCGCCCGCGATGGCGATGGAGACGTCGACCGTGCCCTGGGTCCTGGCGCGGGTGGCGAGCGGAACGGTGTCGGCGATGATCGCGGTGCCGCAGACGAGGCCGAAGTTCCAGCCGAGCCCGAGCAGGCCGAGCGCGAGCGCGAGCAGTGTGACGGAGCCGACGGGCGCGGTGGCCGCGAGGACGCCGGCGGCCGGCAGGGTGATGCCCGAGGCGGCGGCGACCTTCGTCCGCCCGTAGCGGTCCACGAGCCATCCGGTCAGCGGGGAGGGCAGGTACATGGCGCCGATGTGGACGGCGATGACGAGGCCGGAGGCGGCTGTGCCATGGCCGTGGTCGTGCATGTGGACCGGCGTCATCGTCATGATCGAGACCATGACGAGCTGGGTGAGGACCATGACCAGCGCGCCGAGGACCACGCCGCCGCGGCCCTCGCCCGGGTCGGCGGCATGTACGGCGCCGGCGCCGGCGCCGGCCGCGTTGGGCACGGCGTCGGCCTCCTCGGCCCGGGCGACGGCGCGGGCCAGGAGCAGCGGGTCGGGCCGCAGCCAGACGGCGAGGACGAACGCGGCCAGCGCGTAGGCGGCGCCGGAGAGGACGAAGGGCCCGGCGAGGCCCGGAATGCCGAGGCGCTCGGCGAAGGTGCCGGCGGGGGCGGCGAGGTTGGGCCCGGTGACGCCGCCGAGGGTGGTGGCGACGAGGACGGTGGAGACCGCGCGGGCCCGGTGCCCGCGGGCGGCGAGGTCCGCTCCGGCGTAGCGCGCCTGGAGGTTGGTGGCGGTGCCCGCGCCGTAGACGAACAGGGCGATGAACAGCAGGACCGGGTTGTCCAGGACGGCGGCGGCGATGACACCGGCGGAGCCGACGGCACCGGTGAGGTAGCCGGCGGCGAGCCCCGGGCGGCGGCCGCGGGCCTGGGAGATGCGGCCGACGACGACGGCGGTGAGGGCGGAACCGGTGGTGAACAGGGCGCTGGGGAGCCCGGCGAGACGGGTGGTGCCGAGCATGTCCTGAGCGAGGAGGGCGCCGACGGTGACGCCCGCGGCGAGCCCCGCGCCGCTGAGGACCTGGGAGGCGAACAGGACGCGCAGGATGCGGCGTTGGGCCTGCGCGGGGTCGGATATGAGGGCCGTCGTGTCGGCGGTCGGGGCGCTGGTCATCATCTCTTCCGGAGTGGGCGAGCAGGGGTGGGGCCGCCGGCCGGGCCCCTGCGGCGCGTCGTGGCCGGTGCGCGTGAGGAGACCGACGCCCGGCGCGGTCGGCCGTCGAGCACCGGCCCGGACCATGATGCCCGGGCTCGGCCATGGTCCCCCCGTTCCTCGACCCGCGAAAGAAATATCGGCCGGTGATGTCGAGAACCCGTGCCCGGCTCCGTCCTCGGGATGAAGGCGGCCACAATGGGTCGCACCAGCACCGAGGAGAGACACGATGGCCAAGTACCTGCTGCTCAAGCACTACCGCGGCGCTCCGGCAGCGGTCAACGACGTGCCCATGGACCAGTGGACGCCGCAGGAGATCTCGGCGCACATGCAGTACATGCACGATTTCGCGGCCCGGCTCGAGAAGAGCGGCGAGTTCGTCGACGGCCAGGCACTCGCCCCCGAGGGCATGTGGGTCCGGTACGACGGCGAGGGGCGGCCGCCGGTCACCGACGGCCCGTTCGCGGAGACCAAGGACCTCATCGCCGGCTGGATGGTGATCGACGTCGACGGGTACGAGCGCGCCGTCGAGCTGGCCGGGGAGCTGTCGGCCGCCCCCGGGGCGGGCGGGAAGCCGATCCACGAGTGGCTCGAAGTGCGCCCGTTCCTGGCCGCGCCGCCCACCGTCACGGAGTGACCTCTCGGATGAACGAGGCCCTGCTCCGCAGCCTCACACCGAGCGTGCTCGCCGTCCTCGTCCGCCGCGGAGCCGACTTCGCGGCGGCCGAGGACGCCGTACAGGACGCTCTGGTCGAGGCGCTCCGCGTCTGGCCGACCGACCCGCCGCGGTCCGCGAAGGGCTGGTTGGTCACCGTGGCCTGGCGCAAGTTCCTCGACCAGGCCCGGGCGGACGCCGCCCGCCGCCGGCGCGAGGACCGTCTCGACGACCAGCCGCCCGGGCCCGCGCCCGCCGTGGACGACACCCTCCAGCTCTACTTCCTGTGCGCCCACCCGTCGTTGACGCCGTCGTCCGCGGTCGCGCTCACCCTGCGCGCCGTCGGCGGGCTCACCACCCGCCAGATCGCGCAGGCCTACCTGGTGCCGGAGGCGACCATGGCGCAGCGCATCAGCCGCGCCAAGCGCACCGTCTCCGGCGTGCGGTTCGACCGGCCCGGCGACGTCGCCACCGTGCTGCGCATCCTCTACCTGGTCTTCAACGAGGGCTACTCGGGCGACGTCGACCTCGCCGCGGAGGCCATCCGGCTCACCCGGCAGCTCGCGGCCCGAGTCGACCACCCCGAGGTGGCGGGGCTGCTCGCCCTCATGCTGCTCCACCACGCCCGGCGCGCCACCCGGACCGCGCCCGACGGCGCTCTGGTGCCGCTCGCCGCGCAGGACCGCGGTCGGTGGGACACCGAGCTGATCGCCGAGGGGGTCGGGATCCTCCAGGCGGCCCTCGCCCACGACCGGCTGGGCGAGTTCCAGGCCCAGGCCGCCATCGCGGCACTCCACGCCGACGCGCCCACCGCCGAGGAGACGGACTGGGTGCAGATCGTCGAGTGGTACGACGAACTCGTGCGGCTGACCGACAACCCGGTCGTCCGGCTCAACCGCGCGGTGGCCGTCGGCGAGGCCGACGGACCGCGCGCGGGGCTGGCGACGCTCGCGACGCTGGACGACTCACTGCCCCGCCATGCCGCGGTGGCCGCCTACCTCCACGAGCGCGACGGCGACCTGGCGACGGCCGCGCGGCTGTACGCGGAGGCGGCCCACAAGGCGCCGAACCTGGCCGAGCGCGACCATCTGACGCGACAGGCCGCCCGGCTCAACACCCTCCGACGCGGCTGACGGCTCGCGCCCGGCATCCGGACTCCCGGTCTTCGCCACGCGAGCCCTCAGCCGTGCAATTCCGTACAGAGGCACGGTAGTTGGGGGTCGGCCGGTCCGCGCCCCACCCCGCGATCCCGACGTGCTCGCTCCAGCCCGGCCACGACGGCGGCAGCCGGCGGGCCTACGCGGAGGTGCTGCCGAGCTCGGCGACCAGATCCCCGGCGCTCACGCGGACCAGGGTCTCCGAGGCGTCTCCGGCTCCGGGGAACAACCGGTAGGAGGTGCCCGAGGCCCCAGCGGGTCCGACGCTTCCGTGTACCGTCGCCAGGAACACCCGCGTCCCCGCGGCCAGTTCGGCCGCCGCCGCGTCCGGGTCCGGGTGCGGGAGCCGTTCCTCGGCCTCCTCCATGGCGGACACCCGGGCGGCGAACGCGGCCGCGTCCTCCTCCGGCCGCCGCCGGAACGCCAGCAGCGCGGGCTCCGGCTCCCGGCAGATCACGGCCACCTCGGGGGAGCGCGCCGCGGCCCGCCATACCGCGAGGTCCCACAGGGTGGTCCGGCTGCCGGAGCCGAACTGCTCCCACATGTCCCGGGCCACGGTCGCCAGCCGGGCACCGCCGTGCGAGCCGATGCTCTGGAAGCCGTCCGTGGAGGGCAGATGGGTGTCGGTCCACAGCATCCGGCGCCGGCCCAGATCCACGACCATCGGCAGGCACACCCGCGAGTCACCCGCCAGATCGAAGCGCTGGCGGACCGTGCGCGGGTCGTAGGAGGCGTCCCGCGGGGCCTGCGCGTCCAGCGCCATGAAGCCCGCGAAGGCGTCCTGCAACTCCTCGAACGGCACGTTGTTGAAGCTGAAGACGAGCGGGACGGCATAGACGTCCCCCTGTTCCGCCAGCCGCTCCAGGTCCAGGTCCACGTACTCGGTGGCGCCCCGCGGCGCCGGGGCCGAGGTCAGGTCGCCGGAGTGGACGGCGGCCCGCGTGCCGTGCACCAGGTTCGTGTAGTCGCACAGGCCGGTGAACGTCCACTCGGCATCGAAGAAGGCGACCGACAGGTCCAGGTCCGTACGGTTGCCGTCCGGTTCGGTCCAGTGCAGGAACAGCCGCAGCACCGCGCCGTCGGGCAGCGTCTGCGTACTGCCCCGGGGGACCGCCACCAGGGCCTTCGCGGTGGACCGCTCGGTGAACGGCACGGTCAGGTCGGCCAGGCCCGCGTCCAGCACCGACAACGCGTACGGCTCCCCGGCGGCGAACCGGCGCAGCAGCTCGGCCTCCAGCAGCGCGACCACCGCCGTGACCAGCCCGGCGGGCAGCGGAGCCCGCCGCTCCGGAACGGCCAGGGCGCGGGTGACCTCGCCCCGCGGGAAGAACACCCGGCGGCGGCCGGTTCGCTCCTCGGTACGGACCCGCAGCGCCCCAAGCGCCGACAGCAGCGGCCCCGGACCCACCTTCGGCAGCCCGCGCAGCAGGGCCTTTTCCAGCTCCGGCGCCAGGTCGTCGCAGGTGTGCAGGCGCAGCAGCAGATCCAGCCGGCGCACCAGTTCGCCGGGCCGTTCCCCGGCCAGGGCGGCGGCCCGGCCCGCATCGCCCTCGGCGACCGCCTGCTCCAGCCGCCCGGCCCAGGTGGCGGGGCGGATCCGGGCACCGTCCACGCGGACGGCGTCCGGGTGTGCGGCAGCCGTCTCCAGCAGGGCGGCGCCGAAGGCCGTGCCGGGATCCACCGGGGTCCCGCGCAGCACGGCGAACGCGAGGGCGGCGCGCGGATGCCGGGCGTGCCGCTCGAAGGGGTGCAGGACCTCCGCGGCCCGCTTCCACGCCGTGGGGTGCCGCAGCACGTCCTCCACCAGGTACGGCGTCGGCAGGCCGTCGAGGACCGCGAGGAGGTCGCGGCGCAGCGGGCGCGGCGGCCCGGTGAACGGCGACGGTGTCACCAGCCCGGCGTCGCCGCCGGAGAGCACGGCGAGCAGCCGCAGCACATCGGTGGCGGTGGTGAGCCGTTCGGTCAGCAGCTTGCGCACCGCAAGGCCGGTCGGCACCGTACGGACCAGTGCGGCCAGCACCATCGCCTTCGTCTCCCGGACCGGTATCTCCTCCGGCAGCAGGCCCCGGCCGGCCGGAGTGAGGGGCAGCAGCGTGAGCAGATCGTCGCGGTCCTGCGGGGAGAGCGGAGTGCGCCGGGCCAGCAAGGAGTCCACCACGGTGGTGGCGTCGGCGGCCCGGTCGGTGCCCAGGCGCAGCAGCCGCAGCGGGCCGGCCACCGGGGCCTTGGCGGCGCCGATGGCACGCACCGGCCGCAGGAAGGGGTCGTCCGCGTCGATCCGGCGGTGGCAGACCGGGCAGCCCGTGTAGTCGGATCCGTCCCAGCACAGCCGGCACACCAGGTGGGCGCAGGGCGAGACGGGGAACACCGTGCGGGCCTCGCCGCACAGCACACAGGGCTGGTCCGGCTGTTGCAGCAGGAAGGAGAAGACCCGGTCCACGTACAGGGCCTCGGTGTCCCGGGGCACGGTGCGCGGGAAGCGGCGGAAGAGCGGGACGTGGGTGCGGTTCGAGCCGAGCAGATCGTCGGCCAGCCCGACCAGGCGGGAGTGCGCGGCCGCCAGTTCCTCGGGGGCCAGGGAGCCGAGCGCCGCGTGCAGCGCGGGGGAGAGGACGTGACCGCGGCCGAGCAGTTCGGCCTCGAGCCGACGCAACGCGGGTCCGCCACCGCCGCCGGACGCGGACGCCCCGTCCACGTACACGGTCTGGATACGGCGCAGCAGGACGGACTCGGCAGCGAGCAACAGGGGATTCCCCTCCACGACGACCCGGAACAGAAGAACGGGGACGGAGAGTGGGCGCGCCGAGACTTTTCAGAGAAGGTGAGAAGGATGCACGCCGGGGAGCCGCCCCCGTTGCCCAGATCCCATCACAACTCCTCGCCACCGCCAACCGAATTACGGCCGACGTGCCGGGGCGCCGTGTTCGCCGGCACAGTCGCCACCGGGTGGGCCGGGGTGACCGCCGCCTCCTGGGAAGCGGCGGTCACCCCGGCGGTGCTCCGGGTGGGATCCCTTCGAGGAGGGGCGGGATCCCACCCGGAAGGCGGGCAGGGCCTCAGCGCCGCCGCAGCCGCAGCGTCACCAGTTCGAACGGCCGCAGGCTCACCGCGATCCGGTCGGCGTCCCGCCGGGGTGCCGCCGCATCGGGCAGGGGACGCTCCAGCAGGTCGGTCACCGTGACCTCGGCGACCTCGAACCCGGCGGTCAGCGTCGCCCGGACCCGGCCGCCGTGGGCCTCGTGGAAGCGGACCACCACATCGCCGCTGCCGTCGTCGGCCAGCTTGACCGCCGTCACGACCACCGCGTCCGAGTCCACCGACACCAGCGGCGCGACCTCCCCGGCACCGGTCGTGCGCCGCTCGGGCACGTTGATCCGCCAGCCCTCGCGCACCGCGTCGCCGATGTCCGCGCCCGGTACCAGCGCGTGCCGGAAGCGGTGCACGCCCTGGTCGGTCTCCGGGTCGGGGAAGCGCGGGGCGCGCAGCAGCGACGCCCGGACCGTCGTGGTCGTGCCGTGGTCGCCGTCGGTGCGGACGGTGCGGGTCACGTCGTGGCCGTACGTCGAGTCGTTGACGATCGCCACGCCCCAGCCGGGCTCCTCCAGGTGGACGAAGCGGTGGTTGCACGCCTCGAACTTGGCCGCCTCCCACGAGGTGTTGGTGTGAGTGGGCCGGAAGACGTGCCCGAACTGGGTCTCCGAAGCGTACCGTTCGGCGTGCACGTCCAGCGGGAAGGCCAGCTTCAGGAACTTCTCCGTCTCGTGCCAGTCGACCTCGGTGTCCAGCACCAGCCGCCGCTCCCCGTACGCCAGCGACAGCACCTGCGTGACACGGGAGGCACCGAAGGACCGGACGATCCGCACCGACGCGCCGTCCTCGCCGGGCGTGACCGACTCGGCGTCGGTGAGGTCGGTGACGGTGTTGCGGTAGAACTCGTCCACGTCCCAGGCGTCCCACATGTTCGGGAAATCCGGGTGCAGTTGGAGGAGGTTCGCGGCCCGGCCGGGCGCGATCGCCTCACGGTCGGCCTCGATGTCGTACGCCGAGACCACCAGACCCCGGCCGTCGATCTCGACGCGCAGCAGTCCGTTGTCCAGGACGTGCCCGCCGCCCTCGCGGGCCGTCAGTTCGGTACGGCCCTCGGTGACGGGGGTCGCGGCGGCACCGGCCGGGACGCCCGCACGGGCATGCGGCGCGGAGTTGAAGACCAGCGGCGTGCCGCCCTCGCCCGCCAGCGCGCGCTGGGCGGCCTCGATGATCCCGTTCAGTTCCCCGGCGACGCGCCGGTAGGTCGCCCGTGCCTCGCGGTGCACCCAGGCGATGGACGAGCCGGGCAGGATGTCGTGGAACTGGTGCAGCAGCACCGTCTTCCACAACCGGTCCAACTCCTCGTAGGGGTAAGCGAACCCGGTGCGTACGGCCGCCGTCGCCGCCCACAGCTCCGCCTCGCGCAGCAGGTGCTCACTGCGCCGGTTGCCCTGCTTGGTCTGGGCCTGGCTGGTGAGGGTGGCGCGGTGCAGCTCCAGGTACAGCTCGCCGACCCAGACGGGCGGCTCGGGGTACTCCGCCTCCGCCTTGTCGAAGAAGGCCCGCGGGGTCTCCCACACCACCTGCGCCGAGCCCTCCAGGTCACGCAGCCGGGCGGCCTTGGCGACCATCTCGCGGGTGGTGCCGCCGCCCCCGTCGCCCCAGCCGGTGGGGGCGAGCGAGTGCCGGGCGACACCCTTGTCCTTGAAGTTGCGGGCGGCGTGCGCGATCTCGCTGCCCTTCATGGAGCAGTTGTAGGTGTCGACGGGCGGGAAGTGCGTGAAGATCCGGGTGCCGTCGATGCCCTCCCAACGGAAGGTGTGGTGCGGGAACTTGTTCGTCTGCGACCAGGAGATCTTCTGCGTCAGCAGCCGGTTGGAGCCCGCCGCCTTGATGATCTGCGGCAGTCCGGCGGCGAAACCGAAGGTGTCGGGGAGCCATGCCTCGTCGTTCTCGATGCCGAACTCGTCGAGGAAGAACCGCTTTCCGTGCACGAACTGACGGGCCATCGCCTCCGAGCCCGGCATGTTGGTGTCCGACTCCACCCACATGCCGCCGGCCGGCACGAACCGCCCGTCCGCCACCGCCTTCTTCACCCGCGCCCACACCTCGGGGCGGTGCTCCTTGACCCACGCCCACTGCTGCGCCTGGGACATGGCGAACACGAAGTCCGGCTCGTCCTCCAGCAGGGCGGTCATGTTCGACGTGGTCCGGGCCACTTTGCGCACCGTCTCGCGCAGCGGCCACAGCCACGCCGAGTCGATGTGCGCGTGCCCGACGGCGCTGATCCGGTGCGCGGAGGGCACGGCGGGCGCGGCCAGCACCCGGGTGAGCTGCTCGCGGGCGCGGGCGGCGGTGCCGTTGACGTCCTGGAGGTCGACCGCGTCGAGCGCCCGGTCCACGGCGCGCACGATCTCGTAGCGGCGCTGCGAGTCGGCGGGCAGTTCGGCCATCAGCTCGCCGAGCACCTCCAGGTCGAGCACCAGCTGCCACACGGTCTCGTCGAAGACCGCGAGATCCATGCGGGTGAGGGTGTACTGGGGCTCGCTGCCCGCGGTCTCCTTGTCACCGAGCCGCGTGGGCAGGAAGGGGTGGTAGTCGAGGATCACGGGGTTGGAGGCGGCCTCGATGTGCAGCCGCACCTCCTCGCCGCCCGCGACGGGCGCGCCGACGCGCACCCACTGGTTGCGCGGGTTGAGGCCCTTCACCGGGCTGCCGTCGGGGCGGTAGACGAGGCCCTCGCACTGGAAGCCGGGCATGTTCTCGTCGAAGCCGAGGTCGAGCAGCGCCTCCACGGTCCGCCCGGCCCACTCCTTCGGCACGGTCCCGGTCACCCGGAACCAGCTGGTGCCCCACGGAGCACCCCAGCGGGCGCCCACCCGGATCGGCTCCGGCTCGGCGGCCAGCCCCTCGGCGACCGGCACGGGCTCGCCGGGCGCGTGCCACACCGCGACCTCAAGGGGAACGGACTCGGGGTACACGGCGGGGCGGATGCGCTCGTCCAGGACGCGCTTGAGGCGCGCCTCGACCAGACTGCGGTCGTCATGCATGCGGAATGCTCCGTAGGTCGTACGTCAGCGGGCGGATCGGTTTACCAGGGGTGGGTGGCGGTCGCGGGGGCGGACGAGGTGTACAACTCCCCGACCGCCCGTACTTCGAACCGTACGGCGCGCTCGCCCGGTGCGGGCGTCAGGCCACCGGTGAAGTACGCCCGCTGGCAGGTGCCGCCCAGGAAGCGGCGGGTGCCGTCGGGCAGCACACGGTGCAGGGTGTAGTGGCGGACCGTCCCCGGGGCCGCGTGGTCCCAGGCGAGGCGCAGGTCGCCGCCGGACGCGGCGGTGATCCGCAGGCCGGACGGCGCGGCCGGGGTGTCGGTGCGGTCGTGGACGGCGAGGCCGCCGAGCCGCCACCGCACCGGGCCGCCACCGGTGGCGGTGAGCCGGACACCGATGGCGTGCACGGTCCCGGACAGCCCGGTGAGCCGGACGGCCGACGTGTGCCAGCCGTCGCCCGACCCGGCCGGCACGGGCAGACAGGTGTACGGCGGTGCGGCCCCGGCCGCGTCCGGCTCGGCCGTCGCCACGGCCAGCTCGACACTGACGGCCCCGGCGTCCGTGCGATGGGTCAGCTCGACGACCGTGTCGGGGCCGATCGGCAGCCGGGTCGCGTACAGGTCCAGCACGGCGGGACGGTCCAGCGCGCCGTCCACGAGGACGCTGCTGCCGCCGCGCCAGGCATCCGCGAAGTCGAAGGCGACGGCGGGCCGCTGCCCGTCGGTGCGCACCACCCAGCGCCGGGAGGGCAGCCGGTCCTGGAGGCCGAGGTGGTTCCAGGGGGCATCGGAGGCCACCTCGCCCTCCTCGTACCAGCGCAGTCCATGGCCGGTGTTGAAGACGCTCGCGAACGGCAGCGACCCGACGGTCGACCGGTCGGCGACGGACACGGCCGGGGCCCGCCAGCCGTCCGTGGTGTCGGGGCGGGACGGGTCGAGGGAGCGACCGGTCCAGAACCGGTCGTCGGCGGCGTGGAAGTCCTCCGGGCTGTGCCCGGCGGGCAGGTGGTTGCGGGTCCACTCGGGCCGGTAGAGGCCGAGGGAGGCGACGTGCGCGCGGTCGGCGGGCACGATCGCGTCCCAGTCCACGAAGGAGTCCCAGCCGCCCGACTCCACGTCGACACCGGCCCACAACTCGTAGGGGCTGCGGCCGAGTTGGAGGGCCTTCTGCCCGGAGGAGGCGAGCGAGGAGGCGCTCCAGCGGAAGTCGACGAACATGTCGTCGGCGGCCTGGAAGAGGGCCTGGTTCTGTGCGTTCAGCGCGCCCTGCCAGCTCACCGAGCCGTTCACGGTCATCGCGTCGTACCAGGTGATCCGCTGTCCCGCGGCCGTGGCGAGCCGCTTCAGCTCCTTGACGAAACCGAGCATGTCGACGCCGAGGGCGCTGTCGCCGCCGCCCGTCTCGGCGTTGACGAACCAGCCGTCGAAGCCGTGGGCCGACGCCACCGCGACGAGTTGGGCGGCGAGCGGGTAGTGGCCGGCGGCGTCCTTCTGCACCAGGTCGCGGGTCCACTGGAGCTGTCCGCCGTAGGCGGCGGGCGGCAGGAAGACGTTGCCGAGGACGGGCACGCCGTGCCGGTGGGCCGCGTCCACCACGGGCGCGTTCGGGGCGAGGATCAGGCCCTCCCCGGACGAGCCGCCCCAGAACACCAGCTCGTCGACGTACGCCCAGTGGGTGAGCGCGTAGTAGTCGGCGGTGGCCGAGCCCTGGGAGGGGTTGGAGGAGGTGGGCCCGAACGAGACCAGCGACTGGACGCGGGCCTGCCCGGCGCGGGCGGTGGTGTTCGCCGGGGTAGGGGTGAAGCGGGGGGCGAGCGGGACGGAGGCGGCGTTGAAGGGCAGGTCGGCGTCGGTCGCGGCACGCCAGGTCTTCAGGCTGCGCCAGGTGATGCCGGGGCTCGGGCTGCCGGCGGGCAGGGAGTCCGGATACCAGTAGGAGGCGTACGGCTGGAGCGCGGCCGCCGCCTTCGGGGCGGCCTGGGCGGTGCCGGCGGGCAGCGCGGGCAGGAACGCGGCGGCGGCGCCGGCGAGCAGGACGGTGCGTCTGGTGGGGTTCACGAGCGGGTGCCTCCTCGGGGGGTGTGGAGTACCTGGTCGGGTGTGACGATCTCGGTGATGCCGCGGGCGGCCAGGTGTTCCTGGTCGGCCGCCCGGGTGTCGAGGACGGTGGTGGGGCGGGCGCCGTCGGCGGTCAGCCGGAAGAACGCCTCGAAGACGTCGCCGCCGGGGGCGCAGCGGGAGCGGGCGGCCGGGTCGGCGGGGACGGTGAGGGCGGTGGTGCGCGGGGCCGGCGCATCGGTGTGCTCGCGGGCCGCGCGGGACAGGGCGCGGGCGAGGTCCTTGGGCCGCCGGTCGTTGGTGAGCAGGCCGAGGGTGTACTCGAGTTCGGGGAAGTCGGCGAGGTCGCGCGAGACGTCGTGCGAGCACCACCAGGTGATGCCCCACAGGCCGGGACAGTCCAGCGCGTTCGCGACGGTGGCCTCGGTGAAGGCGGCGGCGTGTTCGGCGGGGACGAGGGGGGCGGGGGCACCGACCTCCTGGAGCCAGACGGGCCGGTGCGGATCGTCGGCCCAGGCCTTGCTCAGCTCGATCAGGTACGCGGCGTGGTGCTCGCCGGCCACGGAGGTGCGGCCGTACCGCTGGGCGGTGCCGTTGAAGACCCAGGAGTGGACGGCGGTGAGGGCGCCGCGCCGGGCCGCCTGGGCCGGGGTGAAGGGCATGTCGTCCTGGTACCAGGTGGCGTCGTACTCGGCGTGCAGGTGCAGCCTGCCGGGGGCGCCCTTCTCGCAGGCGGCGAGCATGCGCTCCAGCCAGGCGTCGATCTGCTCGGCGGTGGCCCGGTCGGGGTCGGGGTGGGGGCCGGCGGAGAACTGGTTGACCTCGTTGCCGAGGGTCATGCCGAGGAAGTTGGGGCGGTCGGCGAGGGCGGCGGCGAGGGTGTGCAGATAGGCGGCCTGGCCGTCGAGCACCTCGGGGTCGGTGAAGAGGTTGCGCCGGTGCCAGGTGCGGGTCCAGGCGGGCAGGAAGTCGAAGCTGGACAGGTGCCCTTGCAGCCCGTCCACGTTGACGTCGAGCCCCCGTTCGGCGGCGGCGTCGACCAGTTGCACCAGGTGCTCCACGGCGCGGGGGCGGATCAGGGCGCGGTCGGGCTGGAAGTACGGCCACAGCGGGAAGACCCGGATGTGGTCCAGGCCGAGCGCGGAGACGGAGTCCAGGTCGGCGCGTACGGCGTCGAGGTCGAAGTCGAGCCAGTGGTGGAACCACCCCTGGCTCGGGGTGTAGTTGACGCCGAAGCGCACGGCAGAAGGCATACGGGGTCCTCACGGAAGTGGGGTACGGGATCGGCCCTGGGACCGGCGGTGCCGGCCGGTCGTTCGATCAGCCCTTGACGGCGCCCTCGCCGACCCCGCGGAAGAAGTACCGCTGGAGGCAGGCGAAGAGGGCGATCAGTGGTGCCACGGCGATGATCGTGCCCGCGGCGACGAGGCGTTCGTCGTTGGCGAAGGTGCCGTGCAGGTAGTTGAGGCCGATGGTCAGGGTGAACTTGGACGGATCGCTGAGCACGATGAGCGGCCACAGGAAGTCATCCCAGGCGCCCATGAAGGCGAAGATGGCCACGACGGCGAGGGTGCCCTTGACCGA
Source organism: Streptomyces sp. SCPE 10 (assembly GCF_051980735.1). Lineage (NCBI taxonomy): Bacteria > Bacillati > Actinomycetota > Actinomycetes > Kitasatosporales > Streptomycetaceae > Streptomyces > Streptomyces sp. SCPE 10. The sequence goes on from NZ_CP197069.1 coordinate 7,757,689, forward strand.
GGGCAGGGCGATCCGCAGGAACCGCTGCCAGACGTTGGCACCGTCGACATAGGCGGCCTCCTCGATCTCGTAGGGCAGGTTGAGGAAGGCGTTGCGCATGAGCAGCACGTTCATCGCGGCGATGGAACCGGGCAGGACGACACCGACGAGCGTGTTGTTCAGGCCGAGTTCCCGCATGGTCGTGAACTGGGCGATGACGATGCCCTCCGCGGGCACGAGCATCGCGAGGACGAAGACCAGGGCGGCCACGCGGCGCCCCCGGTAGCGCAGCCGGGCCAGCGCGTACCCGGCGAGGGCGGAGCCGACGCAGTTGGTGACGACGTTGGCGGCGGCGACCTTCAGGGAGTTGAGGGCGTAGTCCCAGACCGGGATGGTCTCCGACACCCGCTCGTAGTTGTGCAGGGTGGGGTGGCTGGGCAGGAACTTCGGCGGGGAGCTGAAGATGTCCTCGGTGGGGCCCTTGAGCGAGGTGGACAGCTGCCACACGAACGGGCCGACGGTCAGGGCGAGTACGACGATCAGCAGCACGTAGCGCAGGATCAGCTCCCACACCCGGATGCGGCGGCCGTTGTCGTCGGTGAAGCGAGGCGTGCGGGCACGGGCCGGCGGTGCGCCGGTCTGCGGTGCCTTCTCGGCGACGCTCACGAGTCCTCCTTCCGGTCGGCGCGCAGGACGAGCAGCATCAGGACGACGGTGACGGCGAAGACGACCAGGGAGATGGCGGAGGCGTAGCCGACGCGGCCGGTCAGGCCGGTGCCGGTGCGCTGGACGAGCATCACCAGGGTGGTGTCCTCGCCCGCCGGTCCGCCGTTCGGCCCGGCCAGCAGATACACCTCGGAGAACACCTTGAAGGCGGAGACCGAGGAGAGCGCGGCGACCAGGACCATGGTGGAGCGGATGGCCGGCACGGTGACCGTGAGGAAGCGGCGGACCGGGCCCGCGCCGTCCACGGCGGCGGCCTCGTGCAGCTCGCGCGGCACATTGGCGAGCGCCGCCAGATAGATGATCATGTAGTAGCCGAGGCCCTTCCAGACCGTGACGGCCATGGCGCTCAGCAGGAGCAGCCACTGGTCGCTGAGGAAGCCGACCTTGCCCACCCCGATCGTCTCCAGGAGCGAGTTCACCAGGCCGCGCTCGTCCAGCAGCCACACCCAGATCAGACCGACCACGACGATCGAGGCGACGACCGGGGTGTAGAAGGCGGACCGGAAGAAGGCGATGCCGGGGATGTTCTTCTGCACCAGCAGGGCGAGCAGCAGCGGCAGCAGCACCAGCGCCGGGACGACGCCGACGACGTACAGCGCGCTGTTGCGCAGGCCGATCCAGAACATGTCGTCGTGCAGCAGCTCGCGGAAGTTGGCGAGGCCGACGAACCGGCCCGGGACCAGGGTGCGGCGGTCGGTGAAGGCGTTGATCACCGTGGAGACGAACGGGTAGAGGATGAAGGCGCCGGTGATCAACAGCCCAGGAGCGGCGAACAGCCAGGGACTGGTGGGAAGTTGGCGCCTGATCCGGAACGCCGGGCGCCGTTCGGGGCGCCGCGCCGGACGCGCCGGGCGCGTCCGGGAGACGGTGGAGGTGGCCATGGTGCGTCAGCCCTGCTGCTGCAGAAGCCGGTCACACGCCTTGACAGCGTTGTCGAGCGCGGTCTTGGGGCTCTGCTTGCCCTGCATCGCCTTGTCGACCTCGTTGCGCAGCGCGGTCTTCATCTGCTCGCTGAACAGCACGGGCGTGTAGTTGACCGCGTTCTTCAGCGACTTGGCGGCGGCGATGCGCACCCGGGTCGCGTCGGTGCCGTCCTCCTTGGTGAAGTACGGGTCGTCGAGGGAACCGGCGGTGGACGGGAAGATGGCGACCTTCTTGGCGAAGGACATCTGGTGCTCGGCGTCGGTGACGTAGTGGGCGAAGGCGACGGCCGCGGGCGTGTTCTTGGTCCTGGAGTTCACCATCAGGCCCATCACGTACATGTTGACGTGGCCGGTGTTGGTGATCTGGTCGGTGATGCCGATGTTCTTGTACAGGCTCGGCGCCTGCGTCTTGAAGTTCTGCAGGTCCAGGGCGCTGCCGGGGTTCATCGCGACGGCCTGGGTGAGGAACTTCTTGCCGGCCGACTCCGGCGTGGCGTTCAGCGCCTGCGGGTCCAGGCCCTTGGCGTCGTACAACTGCTTGTACTTGGTGAGGAGTTCGACGCCCTTGGCGTCGTTGAAGGCGAAGCCGGTGCCGTCCTTGTTCATGAGGGAGGCGCCGTAGCGGCCGAAGTCCTCGATCGTGGGGATGTTGGCGAGGGTGGCCACCTTGCCGCCCGACTTCTGCGCCATCTGCCGTGCGTCGGTGAAGAGTTCGTCGTACGTCTTCGGGGGCTTCTCCGGGTCCAGCCCGGCCTCCTTGAACAGCGCCTTGTTGTAGAACATCGGGCCGGTGTTCAGATACCAGGGGAAGGCGTACGTGCCGCTCACGCCGGGCACCTGGTGGCTGGCCCAGGCGCCGGGCAGGTACTCGCCCTTGTACTTCGCGGCGGCCTTGTCGAGGTCCATGGCCAGGCCCGCCTTGACGAGCGGCGCCACCAGGTCCGGGGAGACGTTGACGACGTCCGGCAGGGTGCCGCCGGCCGCGTCTGCGCTGATCTTGTCGGCGTAGCCCTCGGCGGGCTGGTCGACCCACTTGACGTGGGTGCCCGGGTACTTCTTCTCGAAGTCGGCGATCAGGCCGTCGAAGTAGCCCTTGAAGTTGGCGCGCAGGTTCCAGGTCTGGAAGGTGATGTCGCCCTCGACCTTGCCGGAGGCGTCCGTCGAGCCGCCGTCACCACCGCCGGAGCCGCAGGCGCTCAGCGGCAGGACGAGTGCGGTGACGGCGGCGGCGAGTGCTCTGCGGGATATGGGCACGGTGACACGGCTCCCTTGCGGCGTCTGCGGCTGGTGTCGGAAAGGACCATGCACGCCGAGTTCGGCAAAAGTCAATGGATTCGTGGCCGCTAAAGCCGTGAACCAAGCATCAGTGCAGGTCAGACGAGGATATGACGAGGCTTGCCACGAGCACTAAAGCGCTTTAGGCTTCATCCACTCAAGCGCTTTAGCGATCGCCGCCCGAGAAAAGAGGGGAACATGCCGGCCAAGCGGTCACCGGCGCGCCGGCCGACGATGAAGGACATCGCGCGCCGCGCCGGTGTCTCGGAGAGCGCCGTCTCCTTCGCCCTCAACGGCAGGCCGGGCGTCTCCGACGTCACCCGCGAGCGGGTGCGCCGGGTCGCCGAGCAGCTGGGCTGGCGGCCCAGTACGGCGGCCCGCGCGCTGTCGGGCGAGGGCGCGGCCACGGTCGGCCTGGTGCTGGCCCGGCCCGCGGACACCCTCGGCGTCGACTCCTTCTTCCTCCAGCTCGTCTCCGGTATCCAGGAAGTACTGGCGGAGCGTCACCTCGGGCTGCTGTTCCAGGTGGTGGAGGACGTGCCGGACGAGTGCGCGGTCTACCGCAGGTGGTGGGCCGAGCACCGGGTGGACGGCGTCCTGGTGGTGGACCCGCGCACCGACGACCCGCGCCCGGCTCTGCTCGACGAACTCGGCCTGCCCGCCGTGGTGATCGGCGGCGCGCCGGACGAGCGGCACCCCGGGCTGTCCACGGTGTGGGCCGACGACGCGGGTGCGATGGCGTCGGTGGTGGACGGGCTCTACGCCCTCGGTCACCGGCGGATCGTGCACATCGCCGGCCTGGCCGGCCTCGCCCACACCGAGCGGCGGATCCGGACCCTGCGGGCCGAGGCGCGGCGGCGCGGGCTCACCGGGGTGGAGTCGATCACCACCGATTACTCGGACGCCGAGGGCGCCGCCGTCACCCGCCGCGTCCTCGGCTCGGCCGCCCCGCCGACCGCCCTGATCTACGACAACGACGTGATGGCCCTCGCGGGCGTCGCCACCGCCACCGAACTCGGCTTCTCCGTACCGGCCGACGTGTCGGTGGTGGCCTGGGAGGACTCGGCCCTGTGCCGCATGGTCAAGCCGTGGCTGTCCGCCCTGTCCCGGGACAGCGTGGAGTTCGGCCGCACGGCGGCCCGCGAACTGACCGCCCTGCTCGACGGCGGCCCGGCCGGAACGGTCAGGGTGCCGGTGCCCCGGCTGATCGAACGGGACAGCACGGGGCGGGCGCGCGGGGCGTGACGCCCACGGCCGGCCCGGCCCTGGCCGCCCGGCCTTCGGCGGACCTCACGCGTTCCTTGGATCCGCCGACCACAGCCGTTCGCGCGCCTTCCCCGCCTTCGCGTGGCCCGGTTCGCCGAGGGTCGCCGGATCCCGTCGGCCGGGGGTCGAGCTCCTGCGACCCGACGGGCGACCGGGGCCCCGTCCGGTACGTCACGCCTTGCTGAGCGCCGGGTCGTCGCCCAGCCGTGGCGGCCTGGGCCGTTGCGGTCTTGCCCGGGCCGGGTCGCCTCGTCCTTCGCGGGGTAGGTGATCAGGGACCCTCATGCGGGGCCCCGCCTACTTTCCGGCCGCGCCGGTGGAGTCGGCGGGGGCGCTGGTGGCGGCCCAGGCTGCTTCGATCATGGGGAAGATCTCGTCCAGCACGGCGTCCGGACTGGGCGCCTGGCGGGCCAACGCGTAGGCGTCGATCACGAACCTCGCGATCGCCCGGCTCGCCGTCGGGGTCCGCGACAGATCGGGATCGGCGGCGATGGCCACGGCCAGCGACTCCGCGTGGCGCAGCCTCATCGACTCCTCGTACTCCCGCAGGGCGGGAGATTCGTCGATCATGCGCCAGATCGGGGCGGCGCCGTCCGCCGTGCAGTGCCGGACCATGGCCTCGACCTCGCGCCGCAGCGCGGGGACGAGCGGCTCGTGCGGTGCGCGGCCGGTGACCGCCCGGGTCAGGCGTTGCTCGAAGCTGTCGTCCTGCTCGAACACCAGGGCCTCTTTCGAGGCGAAGTGGGAGAAGAGCGTGGTGACGGCCACGTCGGCCTCGGCGGCCACGTCACGGATCCCCACCGCCTCGTACCCGCGTTCCAGGAAGAGCCGCAGGGCGGTGTCGGCGATCTTCTGGCGGGTCGCGGCTTTCTTGCGCTCGCGACGTCCGGGCGACACGGTCATGCCCTGAAACTATCAGATGCAAAACAATACCCGTTTCAAAACCCTAACCGTTAGTGTTACGGTCGTGGCATGAAGAAAGTGAGCTTCGCCGAGTTCGGCGGTCCGGGCGTCCTGCACCTCGTGGACGCCGAGGAGCCCCACGCGGGCCCAGGTCAGATACGTGTCGCCGTGCGGGCGGCGGGGGTGAACCCCGTCGACTGGAGAATCCGTGAGGGCCAGAAGCTGGGCGCCCATCCGATCGAGTTGCCCTCCGGAGTCGGTCTGGACGCCGCCGGGGTGGTGGACGAGGTCGGCGAGGGCGTCGAAGGAGTCGAAGTCGGTGACCGCGTGTTCGGCGAGGGCTCAAGCACCTACGCCGAGTTCGCCGTGCTGTCGGCCTGGGCCCGGATGCCCGAGGGCCTGACGTTCGAAGAGGCGGCCGGGTACCCCTCCGTGGTGGAGACCGCGCTGCGCATCATCCGCGAGGTCGGTGTGCGGCCCGGGCAGACGCTGCTGGTCAGCGGTGCGTCCGGGGGAGTCGGCTCGGCGGTGCTGCAGATCGCCCGCGACCGCGGCATCAGGGTGATCGGCACGGCCGGCGCCGCGAACCAGGACTATCTGCGCAGCCTGGGCGCCCTCGCCACGACGTACGGCGAGGGCTGGGTCGAGCGGGTGCGGCGGCTCGGCCGGGTCGACGCGGCCCTCGACCTGGCCGGCACAGGCGTGATCCGAGAACTGATCGACCTGACCGGGAGCCCGGAGAGGGTCGTCTCCATCGCCGACCTCGGTGCGCCGGAGCTCGGCGTCCGATTCTCCGGCGTCGCCGGAAGCATGCCGGAAGCGCTCGCCACGGCCGCCGACCTCATCTCGCGGGGAAAGCTGCACATCCCGGTCGAGAAGTCGTACACGCTCGCCGAAGCCGCGGCGGCGCACATCGACAGCCAGGCGGGGCACACGCGCGGGCGCCGGGTCATCGTCGTCTGACCCGCGCACGTCCTCACGCCCCAGCGTCGGTCGGCGGGGCGGGACCTCACCCTCCCCGCCGACTCTGCCGACTCTGTCGGTTCCTGTGACGCCCGCGCCTCCGATGCTGGCGACGTGCGTTACTTTCCCGTGGTGGGCGAAGATGCGGCGACACGCGTGCGACCGCCGTCGCGGCACCGGGCGGCGGTGTGGCGGGAGCTGCGCGAGACCGGTGCGCTGCCGCTCGGCCAGGGCGTGCGGGCGGTGCCGGACGTACCGGAGCGGGTCTTCGCCCACCTGCGCGCCTTCTCCGACGGCAGCGACGAGGGGGCGCGGTGAACGGGCCGACGGCCGGTGGTGCCGACGTGACGGGAGCCTCGGGCGGACGGCGGATGTGGCCGCTGTACGCGGCCGGGTTCACCACCGCCTTCGGCGCGCACGGCATCGCGGCCAACCTCGGCGCCGGCGGCGCGAATCCGGTGCGTTCGGTGCTGTACCTGGGGGTGCTGCTGGCGCTGTACGACGGCGCGGAAGTCGTCCTCAAGCCGGTCTTCGGCACCGTCGCCGACCGCGTCGGTGCCCGCCCGGTGCTGCTCGGGGGCCTGGTCGCCTTTGCCGCTTCCTCGGCGGTGTTCGTCGCCGTACGGGATCCGGGCTGGCTGTGGGCGGCTCGGCTGGGACAGGGGGCGGCGGCCTCCGCGTTCTCCCCGGCCGCCTCCGCGCTGGTCGCCCGTCTCAACCCGCAGGCCAGACACGGCCGCGCGTTCGGTTCCTACGGCTTCCACAAGAGCATCGGCTACACCGCGGGTCCGCTGCTCGGCGGCGTGCTGGTGTGGGCGGGCGGGTTGACGCTGCTGTTCGCCGTCCTGATGGCACTGGCCGCGGCGGTCGCCCTCTGGGCCGCGCTGGCGGTACCGGCCGTGCCACCGCTGCCGAAGACGCGCCAGACGCTCGCGGACCTGGTACGACGGCTGGCGGACGGGACGTTCGTGCGGCCGGTCGCGGCCCTGGCCGCGGCCACCGCCGCCCTGTCCGTGGGCGTCGGATTCCTTCCCCTGTCCGGCAGGGCCGACGGTCTGCCTCCCGTCGCCACCGGAGCGGCCGTGTCCGCCCTTGCGGCGTGCGCGGCCCTCGTGCAGCCGTGGGCGGGGCGCGCCCTGGACGAGGGCCGGCTGAACACCCGGACCGGTCTGTCCGCAGGGCTCGCCGTGACCGCGTGCGGCTTGGCCGCCGCCGTGCTGCCCGGTGTGCCGGGCCTGCTGGTGGCGGCCGTCCTGATCGGCGGGGGCACCGGGGTGATCACCCCGCTGGGGTTCGCCGCGCTCGCCGCCGCCACCCCCGAGGAACGGATCGGGCAGACCATGGGCGCGGCCGAACTCGGCCGCGAGCTCGGTGACGCCGGGGGCCCGCTGCTCGTCGCCTCGGTCGCCACCGCCGTCACCCTCGGCTGGGGCTACGCCGTACTCGCACTGCTGACCACACTGCTGCTGCCGGTCCTGGCCGCCCGCCGTGCCTCTCGCTGACGCGGACCGCTCGTCCCCGGCGCCGGCGCGTGCAGGCCCGTGCCGCGGGCTGTCAGCGGGGCGCGGGATCCGTGCTGGGGAGGACGCTGGAGGGCGGGGGCTCGGCGCGGTGTGGGTGGCCGGGGGAATGGCGGACCCGTGAGCGGCGTTGCGAACCACATGGACGACGCATCCCCCAACGGTCCTGGCGCGCGTGCCCCCTCCGATGTCCCGGCGACCCGGGCACGCCTCGCGGCCGATCGGGCCGAAACACTGGCGCGGGCGGCCGCGCTGGGCCGCGAATTCGACGGGATCGTCGCGGCGAACGCGCTGGTCGCGGTCGATGACGAGCACGACCCCGATGGGGGCAGCACCGCCTTCGAGCGGGCCCACGTGGCCGCCCTGATGGCGCGGGCACGTGAGCACCTGGAAGAACTGGACCGAGCACTGGAACGGATCGAGCACGGGCAGTACGGACAGTGCGAAGGCTGTGGCGGGACGATCCCTCCCGAACGCCTGGAGGTCCGTCCGGCGGCCACCACCTGTGTACGCTGCGCGCGGTCGGACCAGCGCCGGCACCCGTCCTGACACCGCCCGCACCTCCGGCGCACCGCCCATCGTGACCGAGCACCCCTGGCGGGCGCATCAGGGGAGTCTTCAGTCGTCGACGGCGGTTGCGTCCGCCCTTCGACGGGTGTCAGTCGTCGTCGCCGATGAAGTCTGCGATCGCGGCCGCGATGGCTTCGGGCTGCTCGTCGGGGATGAAGTGGCCGGCGTCGGGCACGACGATTCCGCTGGTGTTGTCGGCCCAGGGGCTGAGGGAGGCGGCCATGTCCGGAACGGAGCCGTGGCTGCTGGAGATCCCGAGGACGGGCACGCTCAGGTGCCGCCGTTGCAGCGCCTCGAGGTTCTTGCGCGCTGACTCGGCCGCGTCCCGGTAGTACGCGAGGGAAGCGCGCAGGCCGCCTTCGGCGGCGACGGCCGCCGCGTAGTGGTCGAGCTCGGCGTCGTCGAACGTGTCGGGCGCCAGGGCCTTCGTCTTCAGGAACCAGCCGACGTACTCGCGTTCGCGGCCGGCGAGCAGCGTCTCGGGCAGGTCGGGCACGACGTGGAACGCGAAATGCCAGGTCTTCCACGCACGGTCCGGGTCGGTGGGAATCGCCTCCGGGAGGGTGATGCCGGGGATCCCGGCGTCGAGCAGAGCGACCTTGCGCAGGTGGCTCTCGAAGTCGAGGGCGAGGGAGAACGCGACCCAGGCGCCGATGTCGTGCGCGACCAGGGAGTAAGCCGACACTCCGAGAGCCTTCACGGCGGTGTGGACGCGCGCGGCGGCCGCATGCGTTTCGTAGCCGCTGTCCGGACGCTCGGAGTGGCCCTGCCCCGGCAGGTCGACGGCGATGACGCGGAACCGGCGGGTGAGGTGGGGCATCACCTTTCGCCAGGCCCACCAGGTCTGCGGGAAGCCGGCGAGCAGGACGACGGCCGGGCCGTTCGGCCGTCCGCCCTCGACGGCGTGAAGGCGGACGCCGTCCGCGTCGATCCAGCGGTGAGTGAATCCGGCCAGATCTTGCAGGGGCAGGTCGCGGATGGGGTTGCTGTCGGAGATGTGCGGAGTGCTGGTTGCTGGGCCCGTCATGGGGATCCTCCGGCGGTGTCGGGGGGCGGTTGGGGCGGTGCAGCCGACGGCGGCGGCCGGGAGCGAGCGGTGTGCTCCTCGCGCGATCGCGGAGGGCGCGGGATGCCTGGCCATGGCCACGCTCGAACGCTAACACATCTTGAACCGACCAGTTCAAGATAAGATGGGTGTGTAAATCGGTCCGTACCAACGACGCATGGGCAAGGAAGTGCCGCGTGGCAGGCAAGAAGCAGTTCGACATGGACGCGGCGCTCGACGCCGCGATGATCCAGTTCTGGCGGGACGGCTACGCCGACACCTCGTTGGACGATCTGTCCCGGGCGACCGGCCTGAACCGCAGTTCCATCTACTCCTCCCTCGGTGACAAGGACACGCTCTTCCTGCGCTGTCTGGATCTCTACGCCGCACGCTACGGCGAGAAGTACGACGCCGCCCTGTCGGGCGCGGCCTCGGATCCCGTCGCCGCTGTTCGCGCGTTCTTCGACGTCACCCTTGAGCGCATCGCCGATCCCGGACTCCCCGACGGATGTCTGATCGCCCAGTCGGCCATGGCGATCCCGGTGCTGAGCCCGGGCGTCGCGGCGCACGCCCAGAAGGCGCTCGGTTTCCAGCACCTGCGCCTGCGCACCGCCCTGAAGGCCGGCCGACTGGCCGACCGGGACGCCGAGGCCTTCGCGGTACACATGGCGGCGGTGAACCAGTCGCTCGCCGTCATGAGCAGGGCCGGAGCGAGCCCGCAGCAGCTCCTGGACATCGTGGGCGTGACCATCGACGCGTTGTCGCAGGCGTTGCGCGCGTAACGGATCCGAGCTGGTTGACGTCGTCGAAGCGTCGCCTGGGCACGTACCGGCGTGGAAACGCCGCAGTACACGAGCATGGACGCTCGCGCCGCCGAGATCGATGCCGGGGTCGGGCGTGCGGTCGCCGACCTGGTCGCCGACGTCCGCGACACCGCCGCCCGCTTCGAGACAGCGGTGCGTGACCTGCCCCCGGCTGCCCGGCCCGCCGAGGTCCGGATGCGCACCGGAGAACTGCGCACGCCGACGGCCCTGATCCGAACGGCGCCCCCGGCCACAGCCGGTGCTCCCGGTCCTCGCGTCTCGTGCGAGGACCGAAGACCGGCATGGCTTCCGCCGGCATCCGGATGAAGCGCTGTCAGCCGATGAAGTGTCATCAGCCGGCGAGCAGGGCCTCCACCGTCGAGCACGGATCCCATTCGGGGTCCAGGCCGGTCAGCCGTTCGGCGACCCGGTGCCAGGCCGCCGGGTCCGTGCCGAGGCTCGTGCGCACGAGGCCGGTGAGGAGGGTACGGGCCTCGGCGGCCTCCGGTGGGGCGTCCGTGCGACGGGCGGCGCTGCCCAGGTAGGCGAGCAGCCACGCGGCCGGGGTCGCGAGGCGCACCAGGTCGGCGCCGTCGAGGAGTCCCGCCGTGAGCAGCCCGTCCAGCTGGGTGGTCGGCGCGCGGTGGAACAGGCCGCCGAGGCCGTGCCGGGCCCGCTCCCGGGTGAGCCGCGCGCTGCCGAGCAGGCCGTCGGGGCCCGGTTCGGGCAGCAGCGCCGCATGCCGCAGCCGTACGTCCTCGGGGACGCCGTCCAGGCGGACGATGTCCTGCCAGTAGGGGAGTGGTTCCCGGGCGTGGGCGGCTTCGAGGGCGGACCAGTCCACGGGCTCGCCCGGCGGGAGGGATTCGACGACGTCCCGTGCGCGCGGTGCGCTCTGGGCACGCCGCAGCTTCCGTACGAGCTTGTCCGGCGCCGTCTCGCGGTCGAGCCGGGCGCGCATGACGGCGGCGGGGTCGGTGGACGCGAGTGCCTTCGCGCATACGGCGGCCGCGGAGGGCCCCAGCGCGTTCCGCCCCACGAGCCGCGCCAGCCGGTCGGCGCCGCCGTGCTCGAACAGCCGTAGACAGCCGAGCAGTTGATGACCGAGGCCAAGTCGCCGACCCTCCCTTTCCAGCAGCTCCTCCACGAGGTCGGGTTCGGCGGAGCACAGCCACACCGGACCGCCGGCCGGCCAGGCCGAGCCCTCGGCACGCCAGTCGGCCAGCACCCGGGCGCCCAGCGAGGGCCGCCCGGTGCCGGGCCGCGAGCGGGTCACGATGCGGTGGACGGTGGGCCTGGGGTTCCAGTGCCGCAGCAGGGCCAGGTCGACCTCGGGATCGTCGAGGTCGACGAGGCGCTCCACGGCACCACTCCGCTCCAGCCAGCGGGACTGGGCGGCGAGGACACGCAGCGCGTCGCGGTCGCGGTCCGCGAGCAGCCGGTCGAGGGCGACGCGCGGTGTACGGTCGTGGCGCAGCAGGTACGCGGCGAGCAGCCAGGGGGCGTCAGGGCCGAGCCGGGGCAGTACGGCGTCGACGACCTCCGCGTCGGCGAGGCAGAGCAGGGTGCCCTCCGGCCAGCCCCACAGATGGTCACCGCGCTCCAGAAGCTTGATCGCCTCGTCGGGGGTGCCCGGCCTGGCCCTGCCGATGGACATTGCCGCGCCCGCCTCCGGAACCGCTCCGGACCGCGCGCGCTCCACCAGCTCCGCCCACGTGAGCCCCTCCGCGGCGGCTTCGGACGCCGTCACGGTCGCGGCCAGGCGGAGCCAGGCGTCGGGGTCGGTGCCGAGTTCGGCGCGCAGCCGACGGGCGAGCGCGGCCCGCCAGGCGTCGGCGAACGCGAGCCGGTTCCAGTCGTGCGGCAGCAGCAGAAGGCGTCGCGCGGGCAACAGGGCGAGAAGTTCGTCGGCGGGCAACACGCCCTGCACATAGGCGCGTTCGGTGTGCTGCGCGCCGGACCCGTACGTCTCGGGGAGCCGAGCGCGCACCTGCGCGAGGCCGGGCGCCTCGTACGCGACGCCGTTCCGGGACGCGGGGATGCCCTGAAGGGCGCAGGCGACGGCGAACCAGCGGGGGACGGCGAGGCCCGGCGCGGTCGCCGGCTCGTACTCGGTCAGCGCGCGCAGCACCGTGGGATCCTTCGGCCGAGGCGCACCGTCCGGGGCGAGGGAGTACAGCAGGTCGAGTGCGGCCAGAGCGTGCACACGGCCGCGCCGGTGGACGGCCCCGCGGGAGGCGGGTTGCGAGGCCGGTGCCACGGATTCGCCGGGCGGTTCGGCCTCGGCGACGGTCGCGGCCGTGGGTTCGGCGTGGGCGACGGTCTCGGTCGCGGGTGCGCGCTCGGCGGCGGAGTCGGGCGAGAGACCGGGCTCGGCGACGGGCCCGGTCGGCGGTTCGAGGCCGGTGACGAACTCAGCCGGGGCTTTGCCCGCCTCGGCTATCAGCTCCGCGACCGTCCCCTCGTGGTCGGGCAGCAGGACGTCGAGCGCCGCCCAGGCTCGCCCTTGTCCGTCCAGATGCGCCTCCGTCAGCGCGCGCAGTTCGGCGACCGCTGCGGCGCCGAGCAGATCCCGCTGGGCGAGGCGAGCGAGCGCGGCCAGGGCATGGGCGGCGGGACGCGCGACGCCGATCAGCTCCACCGGGTCGAGGAGCCCCGCGGCCGCCATGCCCTCCGCCCAGACGGCGGCCCTCTCGTCGAGTTCCTCCTCCGCGAGGCGCACCGCGGGCGCGGTGGTGTTCCCCGCGCGTCTGCCCCCGGCCGGCCAGGGCTCGTTGAGGACACTCAGCCGGAACGCCTGGCGCTGCGCGTCGCTCGCCGCCTCGTGACGGGCCAGCTCCTCGCAGGCCCTGGGCATGAACGGGGTCGCCGCATGGGCCGCGGCGAGGGCGTCGAGGTCATGGGCGTACGGCTCGGACAGCAGGTGGCGCAAGGTGCTGGTGCCCCGAGTGGTGGCGAGCAGCGCGGGCAGCCGGGCGGGGTCCTCGTACGGCTCGCCCTGCGCGCGCAGTCGGCGCAGCCCGTCGTCGTCCGGGTCGGCCAGAGCCGCGGTGACCGTGTCCACGACGGACCGGCTGAGCCAGGGCGCCACGGCGGGGTCGTCGAGCAGGGCGTGTACGGCGTCCGGGCCGGTCCGCTCCCAGACTCTCAACAGGGCGTACTGCTGTGCGACTTGGCGCACCCCGCACCTCAGTGCCGGCGCGACGAGCCGCGGGTCGCCCGAGCCGAGCAGCGGGGTGAGCCAGGTGCGCGGGACCTGGCCGCCCGGAGCCGTCAGTTCGGTGCGCAACGCGTCGTCCAGCGGCACGGTGTCGAGCCGTTCCACGATGGTGCGGCGCAGGGACTGGGTGGTGCGCGGGTTGCGATAGACGGCCGCGGCGACCTGGGCGTCGCCGACCGCGGCCAGTCGGGCCAGGATCCGGGTGTCGAGCCGGGGATGGCGGGCCAGGGCCGCCCGGGTGCGGGTGTCACCGTGGCCGACGACGGCGGTGAGGAGGGCGTGGCCCGGCAGAGCCCCGCCGGCCAGCAGTTCCGTCGTCACCCGCTCGGGCAGCGCGGCGAGCGCGGCGGCGGCGTGTTGCGGCTCGGTGTGTTCGAGGAGCAGGCCGAGTGTGCGGTGGACGCTGCGGGGCGCGGGAGGGCGGAGCGTGTCGTCGGACATCGGCGGCACCGGCGGCGCGGCCAGCAACTCGGGCAGATTGCCGTTGTATCCGGCCAGCGCGTCGTGCAGCCCGCGCCAACGGCCCGTGTCCGCTCCGAGGTGACGTGCCGTCAACTCGATGAGAAGGGCGGTCGTCTCGTCGTCGACGCCACCCGCGGCGGCGACCTTGCCCGCCACCGAGCTCGCGGGCCGCGCCTGCTTCACCACCCGCAGCGCGGCACCACTCCTCGGGCCCGCGTCCTTCGTGTCCCGACCGGCGGCGACCATCTCGCGCAGTAGCCGCCCGACCGCCCCCGTCTGCGTATTCGCCATGATCGTCATGGTAGACAGGGCACTTGACGGCCCCTCACGGGCCTCGCCTCGCCGAAGAATGAAGTGACCGCGCTCGCCACGACGGCCACGGGGGAACCGGGTCGGGCCGGGCTCACGATCCAGGTGTTCCGAACGTCCTCGCAGCACGCGGCGCATCCGCCCGTCGCGCGGCTGGTCGGTTCCGGTCGCGCATCCGAAGGCTGATCAGCGCGGTGACGGCGAAGACGGCGGCCTCGTAGACCATGGCGTGCCGAAACTCGGCGCCCGGGCCGGCGGCGGGTGCGAAGTAGACGAGCCCCGCCGCAGCCACCCCGATCGACCCGCCCAGCTGCTGAGCCGTGGGCAACAGCCCGGCCACGGAACCGGCCGCGGAGCCGTCCACCCTCGCCAGCACCGACGCGAACACCGAGGCGGTGAACGAGCCGAACGCGGCGCCGCCGAGCGCCAGGACCGGCAACGCCGCCCAGCGTCCGGCCGCCGTGTCGATGAGCGGCGCGAGCGCCAGGGCCGTCCCCGCCAGTACCAGTGCCGAGACCGTGAGCACGGCCGACCCGTGTCGGCGGGCCAGCGCGGGTGCGCCACGGCTGCCCAGCACGGCCGCGGCCGCGAAGGGAGCCGACGTCAGCGCGGCCGTGAGGGCGGAATACCCGATGGCCGACTGCAGATGCAGGAACAGCAGATAGGTGAAGGACGGCACCCCGGAGTTGAAGACGAACACCAGCAGCACCCCCGCACGCGCCCTCCGGTCGCGGAACAGCGACGGATGCACCAGAGGATCCGGCCGGTGCGGGAGCGTCAGGGCGAAGCAGCCCAGAACGGCCACGGACACGGCCAGCGTGGCCCATGTCCACCAGGGCCAGCCGGCTTCCCCTCCCAGCGCGAGCGGCAGCACCAGCGCACCGAAGCCCACGGTGGTCAGCAACACGCCCACCCCGTCCACGCGTTGCCCGGCCGCGCCCCGTGTGCGAGGCAGTACGGTCGCGCCCGCGAGCGAGACGAGTGCCACCAGCGCCGTGACCAGGAACACCGAGCGCCAGCCGAGACCGAAGAGGTCGGCCCCGACGAGAAGTCCGCCGATCAGTGGCCCGGCCAGCGATGCCACTCCCATCGTGGCACCGAACAGGCCGAGAGCCCGTGGGCGCCGGGCAGCGGGGACGGCGACCTGGATGATCGACAGGACCTGCGGGGCGACCAAACCGCTGCCCGCGCCCTGGACCAGCCGGGCGACGACGAGGAACGTGGCGTTCGGAGCACACGCGGCGGCCACCGAACCGGACATGAAGACGACGGTGCCCAGCACGAACAGCCGGTGGTAGCCGTACCGGTCGCCGAGGCGCGCGGCCGTGATGAGCAAGCAGGCGTAGGTCAGGGTGTACCCGGCCAGGACCAGCTGTACGGCACCTGGGCCGGCACCCAGGCCGGTCCGGATCGCCGGGGCGGCGATCTGCGCGATGGTGACATTGAGCAACTGCACGAATGTCGCGCTCAGTACGACCGGCAGCACGAGCCGCCCGCCGCCACCGGCGTCGAGCCGTCCCCCGCTCGGGGACGGGGAACCCGGCACGGGCCGAGGCCGGCTCACGAGGCGAGGACCGCGGCGAGTTCGCGCGGCCGGGCGGCGAACGGGCTGTGGCCGCCGGACAGGGTGTGCACGGTGAACGGGTTACCGGGGAAGGCCCGGTCGGCTTCCGCGATCATCAGGTCCTGCGCGGCCGGAGCCAGCGCCCGGTCCTCGGCGCAGCGCAGGAAAGTTCGCGGAATGCGTCCCCACCGTGCCGTGGTCAGGACGACCGGAGCCGCCGGGATCGCCAGGGGCAGGTCAGGGCTCAGCACGGAGCGCCATCGGTCGAAGCGGTCCAGGGGGGTGTCGTGGTAGTAGGTTTCCCGCAGTTCGTCGAGGTAGGCGGCATCGGGTGAGAGCGGATTGATCCGTACGGCGCCCAGGGCCTCGGAGTCGCCGAGGTTCAGGTTCCGGCCCAGCGCGGTGGCGTTCTCGGGCGAGCCCAGATAGTCGAAGAACCGCGGCCGCCCGCCCGGGACGAACGCGGACAGGTAGACGATCCGGTCCACCAGCTCGGGCGCCCGCTCCGCGGCCAGGGACGCGGGACCGCCGCCCGCGCTGTGCGCGACGAGCACGACAGTGCGATGGTGACGCACCTGGTGCAGGACGGCCAGCACTGCCTCGGCGCAGTCGTCCATCGTCAGGGTGGCGAGCTGTGACTTCTCGGTCAGCAGGCCCGGTTGGCCGGGCAGCAGGTATCCGGTGGGCAGGGGTGCGTCGAAGCCGTGCCCCGGCAGGTCGACGGCCACGCTTGCGGCGCCCAGTCCGGCCAGTGCGCGCTGCGTCGCCGCCCACTGTCCGGAGCTGTGCCAGGCGCCGTGCACGAACACGAAGACGGTGTCGGTCAGAGAGACGTTCTTCATGGCTCCATTCCAGACAGGAACCACAGCGCCATCCATTTACAGATCTGATAAGTGGCCTGGCGATATATTTGAGGTATTGCCACCGGCCGATGGAGCCGATGGAGCCGATGGAGCCGATGGAGCCGATGGAACCGATGGGAGGGTGGGCGGGTCATGGAAGCGCGGCACCTGCGGTACGCGGTTGCTCTCGCCGAGCACGAACACTTCGGCCGGGCGGCCCGCGAGCTGGGCATCGCGCAGCCGCCGCTGTCCAAGCAGATCGCCGACCTGGAGCGCGAGGTCGGGGCCCGGCTGTTCGACCGCACACGCCAGGGGGTGTTCCCGACCGCCGCCGGCGAGGCGTTCCTCGCGCGGGCGCGCCGGGCGCTCGACGAGATCGCGGCGGCCGCGGTCGACGCGGGCCGGGCCGCGCGCGGCGAGACGGGACGTCTGCGCCTGGGGTTCATCGCCTCGGCACTGCTCGACCCGCTGCCGGGCGTTTTGAACCGGTTCGGCCGTGAACGGCCCGACGTGAGACTGGAACTGCACGAGATGGCAACCAGCCGCAGCAGCCCGGCTCTCGTCGCCGGGGAGCTGGACGTGGCCTTCACCCTCGGTCCCCCACGGGGTGCCGGAGCCGAGCATCTCGTCTCCGTTCCCGTCGGACACGACCATGTGATCGCCGTGGTGAGTACGGCGCACCCGTACGCGGGTCAACAGTCGGTCACCGCAGAGCAGTTGCGGCGACAGCCGCTGATCGTGTCGGCCGGCGAGGACGAGCCCGCCGTAGCCGCCGGACTGCGCGGCCTGCTGGGCGCGGACTCATCGGCTCTCGGCGGCGCGACCGTCGCGAGGGACGTGCACACGATCATCGGCCTCGCCGCCTCGGGCGTGGGCGTCGGCCTGGGGCCGTCCCGTATGAGGGCGGTCCCGCGATCGGGAGTACGGTTCTGTGAAGTGACCCCGCGCACACCACTGCCCGATCTCGTCCTGTCCTTCGCGGCCCGCGATCGCTCCCCGGTGCTGGCCGCCTTCCTCGACACCATCCGGAAGAACTGCCCCGACGTAGGTGCCGCACTCGACGACCGGCTCCGATCCCACACGTGATGCGGGCCGGGCATCCCTCGCACACCGGGTGCTGAACGTGGGTTCGTGATGAGAGGAAGGCCACGGAGAACGACATGACGGCGCGGGACATCCGGGCCAGCTCCTCTCGACCCGTGCCAGTGGTAGCACCTTGAGCCCGGACAAATGATCACGATGCACGAGGACCGATCCGTCGCCGGAACGGCCGTCGTCCGGCAGCCCCTGTGGCGGCGCGCATCACGTAGAGCGAAGCCGCTGTAGAAGTTGCCTCGTGGTCGCCCGCGTGCACACCGGGCTCGACCAGTTCGGGGAACACCTGCCCTTCCCGGATATCCAGGGGCGTGGGCGCTGTGGGCACGGATAGCATCCGCAGTCGTACGTCCGCCGTCCGCCGATCGAGGAACCCGCCGATGCCGAGCCGTCCGCCCGTCGTGATCGAAGAGTTCTCCGTCTCCGACCCCGATGCCGGACCCTACGGAATCGCTGCCGGACCGGACGGTGCACTGTGGTTCACCATGGTCCACCACGGACGGATCGGCCGCATCACGCCCGACGGCGAAGTGACTGCCCATCAACTGGAACCGGCTTGCGGCGGACCGTCGATCATCACGGCCGGACCCGACGACGCGCTGTGGTTCACCGAGTTCCGCGGCCACCGGATCGGCCGTGTCACCACGGCCGGGAGCATCACCTCGTTCCCGCTGCCGACGCCCGACGCCGGGCCGTTCGGCATCACCGTGGGCCCCGACGACGCGCTGTGGTTCACCGAGGCCAACGCCGACCGCATCGGCCGGATCACGCCCGACGGGCAGATCACCGAGTTCCCCCTCCCGGTTTCGGGCGCCTTCCCGTCGGCCATCGCCACGGGCCCGGACGACCGGCTGTGGTTCACGATGAACCAGGCGAACGCGATCGGCGCCATCGGATGCGACGGTGACGTCACCGTGCACCCGGTGCCCACACCGGCCGGCGCCCCGGTCGGCATCACGGCCGGTGCCGACGGCGCCCTGTGGTTCGTCGAGATCGGCGCCGGTCGGATCGGACGGATCACGCCGGACGGGAAGGTCGACGAATTCGCCCTGCCCGACCCCGCGTCACGCCCGCACGCCATCGCCGCCGGCGCCGACGGAAACTGCTGGTTCACCGAGTGGGGAGCCAACCGCATCGGCCGGATCACCCCGGACGGCCACATCGACGAGCACGACCTTCCCCGCCCGGCCTCGGAGCCCCACGGCATAGCCCAAGGGCCGGACGGAGCGATGTGGACCGCCCTGGAGACCGGAACGATCGCACGCCTCACCACCAGCTGAGACGGCACCCCGGCAGGAACGGCAGCGCAACACACCCCGCGGCGCCCTGGTCGGTCACTTCTTGTGCCGACTGCCCGTTGCGGTCACTGGCGGGCAGCCGCTCGAACGAGGGCCGTCGCCGCGGTCTCGATGTCGTCCGGGGTGGTCCAACGGCCCAGGGACAACCGCAGTGCGCCGAGCGCGCGGGCCGGGTCGAGCCCCATGGCGGTCAGTACCGGGGAGGGGGTGTGGTCGCCGCTGTGGCAGGCGGAGCCGGTGGATGCCGCGATCTCCGGAGCGGCGGCGAGCAGTTCGGGACCGAGGACGCCGTCGATGCTGACGTTCACGGTGTTCGGCAAGCGGTTCTTCGCCGGCCCGTTGAGGCGCACGCGACCGGGCAGCCTGTCGGTGAGCCGTCGCTGGAGACCGTCGCGCAGGGCGGCGATGCGGGCCGGGGTGCCGTCGGCGAGTTCGGCGGCCGCGATCCGGGCCGCGGTGCCGAGGGCGACGGCCAGGGCGACGTTCTCGGTGCCGGCGCGCAGGCCGCGTTCTTGACCGCCGCCGTAGACGACAGGCTCCAGCCGGACGCCGTCGCGCACGTACAGGGCCGCGGCGCCCTTGGGGGCGTACATCTTGTGTCCGACCACGGTGAGCAGGTCGACGCCCAGGGCTTCGACGGCGAGCGGGATCTTCCCGGCCGCTTGGGCGGCGTCGCAGTGGAACAGCGCTCCGCGGTCGTGCGCGAGGGTGGCGAGGTCGCCGATCGGCTGGAGGGCGCCGGTCTCGTTGTTCGCCGCCATCACGGAGACCAGCACCGTGTCCTCGTCCAGCGCCGCGGCCAGTGCTTCGGGGCTGAGGAGGCCGTCACTGTCGACCGGCAGCACGGTCACCCTGGTGCCGTGCAGCCGCCGCAGGGCACGGCAGGTCTCCAGGACGGCCGGATGCTCGGTGGCCTGGGTGATCACGTGGGGACGGGACCGGCCGGAGCCCAGCACGGCACCGCGCAGGGCGAGCAGGTCGGCCTCGGACCCGGAACCGGTGAACACGATCTCACCGGGTTCGGCGCCGATCAGGTCCGCCACCTGGCCACGGGCCTCGGCGAGCGCCCGCCGGGGTTCGACGGCGTGGGGGTGGTCGCTGGAGGGATTACCGAAGAAGTCGGTCAGATACGGCAGCATCGCTTCGGCGACACGCGGATCGACCGGGGTGGTGGCGTTGTAATCCAGGTAGACGGGCCCGCCGGTCAGCCCGGGGTGCGGTGGCAGATCGCCGGTATGGGGGCTGCCGAGCAGTTCGGTGTACTCGTCCGCCGTCTCGCGCATCGTCCAGGGCCGTGTCACGAAGGCATGCTAAGCGTTGGCCCACGGCGGCGCCCGGTCCGCGAGCCGACACGGAGCACGCCGTGCCCGGGGCGCGGGACGTCATGGGGCTGCTGCGGCGAAGGCCGGGTGTGCTCATCCAGCACCGAGTGGTGCCGCCGTCAACCGGAGACGATCAAGGCCAGCGAGGCGACGGCGGTGGCGAGGAAGAACCCGGGGAACGCGAGGTTGTACAGCACGCGGGCACGCACGTGGAAGGCGAGCGCGCCCACGTAGAGCAGGACGAGACCGCAGGCCGCGGCGGCGCCGAGGGGGCGCAGCGCGGGGGCGAAGAGGCCGAGGAGGAGGCCCGCCGCACCAGCCGTCTTGAGGGCGGCCAGCCAGGGCAGCCAGGAACGGGGGACACCCACCTGCGCCGAGTTGGCCAGCACGAAGCGCGCCCCGGCGAGGTCGGCGGCGGCGATACCGACGTTGATGGCGGCGGTGAGCAGGGGGACGACGAGGAGCGCGAGCTGGATACCGGTCATGCCTTCAGCGTCTGCACGCACTTCCGCACCGTCCAATACCTGCTTCTATAACCTGGTGGCATGGACGTGGACACGCGCCTGCTCCGGTACTTCGCCGCAGTGGCGGAGGAGGGCAGCCTGACCGGGGCGGCGGAGCGGCTGTTCGTCTCGCAGCCCGCGCTGACCAAGCAGATCCGGCGGCTGGAGGACGCTCTCGGGGTACGGCTCTTCGCGCGTTCGCGGTCGGGGATGGCGCTGACCGAGGCCGGTCGTGAGCTCGCCGCGCGGGTGCCGGCGCTGCTGGACGGCTGGGACGAGGCGGTGCGGGCGACCGGCCGGGCGGCGCGGGTGCTGCGGCTGGGCTTCCTGGACGCGGGCGCGGTGGGCGCCGTCCCCGAGGTCATCGCCGAGTTCCGCCGGGCGCGGCCGGAGTGGCGGGTGGAACTGCGGCAGTTCGACTGGTCGGAACCGAGCGCCGGACTGGCCCGGGGGGAGGTGGACGCGGCAGTGGTGCGGTTGCCGTTCCCGGGTCAGGAGGACTTCGTCGTGCGCGAGTTGTTCGTCGAGGAGCGCGGAGTGCTGCTGCCGGCCCGGCATCCGCTGGCGAACAGCGAGACGGTGGAGTTCCGGGAACTGTGGGACGAGCCGTTCGTCGCGGCCGCAGCCGAGACCGGAGCCTGGAGGGAGCACTGGCTGGCGGCGGGGGAGCGGGACGGGCACCCCGTCCGGGTCGGCGCCGTCACCAGCCGCCCCGACGAGTGGCTCGGAGCGGTGGCCGGCGGCTGCGTGGCGCTGGCCCCGGCGTCGGCGGCCCGTTTCCACTCCCACCCGGGTGTGGTGTTCCGGCCGGTCCGCGGGGTCTCACCGAGCCGGGTGGCACTGGCCCGGCCTCGGCGACGAAACCACGAGGCGGCGGCACTGGACGAACTGCTCCGGGCCGTCACACGGAGGCTGAGCCGACGATGAGGAAGGGACCGGCGGACCGCTCGACCGCCGACACCGTCGCATCGAGCCTGTCGAGCAGCCTCGGAGTGAGGGACTTGCCGGGCGGCGGGTGGTGACCGCCGGGCGAGGACGGCGCCTTGACGACCGTGCGGACCCACAGGTCCCGGTTCCGGCCACGAGGTATCGGCGACGGCCGCGGGTCGTGACGCCCGTACCGCGGAACAGGCCGCGGATAATTGACTGATCGTTCTTGTTTCATCTACGGTCTGGGACGTGGGAAGGACCAAGGAATTCGATCCGGACGCCGCACTGCAGTCGGCTCTTGAACTGTTCTGGCGGCGCGGCTACGAAGCGACATCGATGGCGGACATCGTCGAGCACCTCGGCATCGGCCGCGCCAGCGTCTACGCGACCTTCGGCAGCAAGCGCGAGCTGTACCTGAGGGCCATGGACCGGTACACCGAGACGCGCGACCCGGCCCTCCTCGCCGAGTTGTCCCAGCCGGGGCCCGCCCTGCCCGCCGTACGGGCGGTGGTGCGCCGCTTCGCCTCGGAGGCATCCTCCCCGGACGGACGGCTGAACGGCTGCCTCGTCACCAACACCGCGGCCGAACTCGCCCCGCACGACCCCGCGGCGGCCCGCCGGGTCGAGATCAGCTGGGGGCGCGTCGAGACCCTGCTGCACTCCGCACTCGTGCGGGCGCAGGCCCAGGGCGAACTGCCCGAGGACCGCGATCCGCGCGCACTGGCCCGCATGCTCCTCGTCCTGCTGCAGGGCATACGGGTCGTCGGCAAGGCGTCGGACGACCCCGCCCGGGTGTGGGACGCGGCCGAGCAGGCACTGGCCCTGCTGGACTGAACCCCACCCGCCGTGGCCACCGGGGCTCCGCTCCGGCATGCTCGAATACTGAACCGATTGGTCAAGAAAATCAGGGGGAGGGTATGACCGCCACCGACGCCGCCCGCGTCACCACCGTCCGGCAGCGACGGACCTTCGTCCTCCCCGGCAGCGTCCAGGGCACGCCGATCTCCACCCTTGCCGCGATCACCGTGCCGCTGCCCGTGCTGCGCGCCACCTTCCCCCACCCGACCGCCTACGGCAGGGCGATGGCCACCTGGGGCGGGCTGTCGGTATCCGGCGCGACCGCCGGAACTGGCGAGGGTGATCCCGCCCGTGGCGAGCACGGCACCCGGCAGGTCGAGCGCCCTTCCCCGGCTCGGCATGGTGCCCGGCGGCAGCCGGGGGCGAGGGTGAGGGCCCCGAGGGCCACCACGAGCGGCACCGCGAACGTCCAACGCCGGGACACCGCCGTCGAGATGACGCAGCGACGCCTGGACCCTCGTCGCGACGGCGGCCGTCCTCGGCGTCGTCGCCCTCCTGAACCGCCGTGCCAAGTAGCCCACCACTCACGGGAGTCACCGACATGAACCGCTTCACCGGCAAGACCGTCCTCGTCACCGGCGCGGGCTCCGGCCTCGGCCGCGCGATCGCACTCGCCTTCGCCGCCGAGGGCGCGGCCGTGGTCGGCGCGGGCCGCACCGCGGCTTCCCTGGACGAGACGGTCGGCCTCATCTCGGCCGCCGGCGGCACCGCTGCCGCCGTCACCGCCGATGTCACCGACTCCGGCCAGGTCCACGACCTCGTGCGCGAGAGCGTTGCCCGCTTCGGCGGACTCGACATCGCGGTCAACAACGCCGGGATACTGCGTGGCACCGTGCCGGTCGGCGAGGTGAGCGAGGAGGACTGGGACGCGGTGCTGCGGACCAATGTCACCGGCGTCTGGCTGGCCATGAAGCACGAGATCGCACACATGAAGGAGAACGGCGGCGGCGCCATCGTCAACATCTCCTCCAACCTGGGCGCCCACCTGCGCAGCCCGAACGCCGCCGCGTACATCACGTCGAAGGCGGCGGTCTCCGCGCTGACCCGGGCCGCCGCCCTCGACCACATCCACCAGGGCATCCGGATCAACGCGGTCAGCCCCGGGGCCTCCGCCGCTCCCATGTCGCTGCGGCCCGGCGAGACCGAGGCCGACCGCGCCGAGCGGGTGAAGTCGCAGAACCCGCTCGGCCGGGTCGCGAAGGCCGAGGAGGTGGCCGCCGCGGTGCTCTACCTCGCCTCCCCCGAGGCCGGCGCGGTGGTCGGCACCGACCTGGTCATCGACAGCGGAGCCTCGGCCTGAGGGGGCACTGGCGGTCCTGACCGAGGGGGAGGGGGCAGGGGGAGAAGGCGGGGGAGAAGGGGTCGAGCGCGCCGTGTACGCGGGGCGCGCGCTCACTGCGGACGGCGCGCGACGACGGCCACCCGCGCCCCACCCCGCACCGGGATGCCGCCGGTCATCCCGTCGCGGCCGAGCCCTGCGTCCAGCCGCGAGCCATCGGAAAGCGGGAGGAGGACCTGCGCCGCCCGGACGGGGACCCCCGGGGCATGCGGCGTGGCCGTCGGCCACCGGGAACCCGGCGCCCGTGACGTAGGCGGCCTCCGGTCCGGCGAGGAACGTCACCATGGACGCGACCTCCTCGGTCGTGCCGACCTCGCCGAAGTCGACCCCGCGCAGCCGCGGCACTTCGGTCACGCCGCTCGTCGATGTCCACGGACGACGACGCACCCAGAAACTGTTGCGTGCATGTCAATACTGCGCTTACCTTTACGCGCGTCAACTCAACCTTTACGTGGGGCCATTGATGGCGGGCCCGGCCGGGGCGCTTCGCGAAATCCTCCACACTCCTAGGAGCACCATGTTCGCAGCCGCCCTCTCGCGGTTCAGATCCGGTAACAGCGGTCCCGGCCCTCGCCGGACCCTCCTCCGAGCGTGCGGGCTGCTGGCCGTGGTCCTCAGCGTGCCGATCCTCCCCGGAACCGCCTCGGCGGCCACCGGGGACCACGGGACCCGGGTGCGCATGACGCACCCGGACCAGGACCATGCCGGGTCCGGGCTCCGGCACCTGGGCGCGGCAGCACCGGCGATGACCGCGGCGGCCGCCGTCGGCACGGGCCCGGCCGGCCTCGACGTCAGCCACTACCAGAACAACGTCGACTGGACGTCCGTCAAGAACAACGGCGCCGCCTTCGCCTACGTCAAGGCCACCGAAGGCACCGATTACACGGACCCGTCCTTCTCCCAGCAGTACAACGGCGCGTACGACGCCGGACTGATCCGCGGCGCCTACCACTTCGCGCTCCCCGGCAACTCGAGCGGTACCGTCCAGGCCGACTGGTTCGTCAGCCACGGCGGCGGCTGGACCGCCGACGGCAGGACACTGCCGCCCGCCCTGGACATCGAGTACAACCCCTACGGGGCCACCTGCTACGGGCTGAGCCAGAGCGCGATGGTCTCCTGGATCCGGGACTTCAGCAACGAAGTACGGGCCAAGGTCGGGCGCTACCCGGCGATCTACACCACCACCGACTGGTGGACCACCTGCACCGGCGACAACAGCGGCTTCGGCAGCACCAACCCGCTGTGGATCGCCCGCTACTCCAGCAGCCCCGGCACGCTGCCCGCCGGCTGGTCCACCCAGACGATCTGGCAGTACGCCGACTCCGGAACCTTCCCCGGCGACCAGGACACCTTCAACGGCACGCTCACGGACCTCCAGGCCTTCGCCAAGGGAGGCGGCTACACCCCACCGCCCACGGCGAGTTGGCCCACCGTGCGGCAGGGAGCGGCCGGCGAGCGGGTCACGACCGTCCAGTACCTGCTCGACGCCCACGGTTCCGCGCTGACCGTGGACGGTTCGTTCGGACCGGCCACCGACTCGGCGGTGCGCTCGTTCCAGTCCGCGCACGGCCTCAGCGCGGACGGCGTCGTCGGCCCCGCCACCTGGCAGGCCCTCATCGTCACCGTGCGGCAGGGATCGTCGGGACCCGCCGTCCAGGCGGTGCAGAGCCAGCTCGACGCGCACGGCTTCGCGCTGACCGTGGACGGTTCGTTCGGACCGGCCACCGACTCGGCGGTGCGCTCGTTCCAGTCCGCGCACGGCCTCACCGTGGACGGCGTCGTCGGGTCGAACACCTGGCAGAGCCTCGTTTCCTGAGCATCGGCACGTGATCACAGATGAGGGGACTTCCATGACACGGGCACGACACTCCGCCGACGGCATCGACCGCCGCGCCCTGCTCCGGGGCGCGGCAGGGCTGACGGCCACGCTCGGCTTGGCGGCAACCGTCAGCCTCCAGGCAGCGGGCCAGGCCTCGGCCTACGGCTGGTCCCGCACCCTTCAGCAGGGCGCCTCCGGCTCCGACGTGGTCGAACTGCAGATCCGCGTCGGTGGTTGGGCCGCGTCCGGCGCCCAGCAGACCTATGTCGCCTGGGACGGCGACTTCGGCCCGGCCACGAACGCCGCCGTCCAACGCTTCCAGTACGCCTACGGGTTGAGCGCGGACGGTGTCGTCGGTCCACAGACGCAGAGCGTGCTCAACAGCCTGGAGTCCGGTGACGGATCCACCGCCCATTTCGACTGGACCGAGTTCTCCTCGCAGGACGGCTCCGGTTTCAGCGGCGGAAAGGTCGACGCCGCGACGGTCAAGGAGAACGTGCGCCGGCTGATGTACAAGCTGGAGGCCGTGCGCAAGAAGGCCGGAAACAGCCCGATCACGGTCAACTCCGGCTTCCGCAGCGTCGCGCACAACGCCGCGGTGGGCGGCGCGTCCAACAGCATGCACGTCTACGGCGTCGCCGCGGACATCGTCGTCTCCGGCCACAGCACCCCGCAGACCTACCGGATCGCCGAGACGTGCGGCTTCTCCGGCCTCGAGGCGTACACACACTCGTGGCAGCACGTCGACAGCCGTGTCCAGTACCCCTCGTACGGCTCCGGTTCCTGGTGGTGGGAGAGCGGCGTGGCGTGATCCGCCCGCTCCGGTGCACCGGGCCCGTCCGCGTCGTCGTCGGCACGGACGGGCCCGCCGTCGGTCCGGCCCGCGGTGCGCCGGCCCGCCCTGTGCCCGCTCGCGAGGTGGCCGGCAGGACGGCCGTCCTGCCGGCCTGCGTCATTCGGGTCGCGGGGCCTCGGGTCTCGCGCGCGCGGGGTCAGCCCGCGTCGGCGGTGCGGGCGTTCCAGCGCTCCTCGACCTTGGCCACGCGCCAGTATCCGATGGCCAGGGCCCAGACGACCACGAAGAGGCCGACGATGACGTAGCCGACGTGGTCGAGGTCGAGGCCCGCGATCCAGCCGGACACGCCGTCGCTCAGGCCGAGCTTGTCGTGCAGGACGCCGACCAGTTCGATGGTGCCGACGAAGAAGGCGACGGCGATGGACAGTCCGGTGATGGTGAGGTTGTAGAACACCTTGCGGACGGGGTTGGAGAACGCCCACTGGTAGGCGAAGTTCATGAAGGTGCCGTCGAGGGTGTCGAAGAGGCTCATCCCGGCGGCGAAGAGGAGGGGCAGGCAGAGTATCGCGTACCAGGGGAGACCGGCGGCGGCGCCGTTGCCGGCCAGGGCGAGGAGCAGGACCTCGGTGGTGGTGTCGAAGCCGATGCCGAAGAGGAAGCCGAGGGGGAACATCTGGCCGGGGCGGCGGATGGACTTGGTGAGCCGTCCCAGCAGGCGGTTCATGAAACCGCGTGAGTCGAGGTGCGCCTCCAGCTCGGCCTCGTCGTAGCGTCCGGCCCGCATGGCCTGGAAGACGCGGGCGATGCCGACCAGGGCGACGAGGTTGAGCGCGGCGATGAGGTACAGGAAGCCGCCGGAGACCGTGGTGCCGACGGTGCCGAGTACCTGGTGGGTGCGCGAGCCGTCGTTCATCAGGGTGCCGGCGAGCTGTGCGCCCCCGGCGACCAGCGCGGCCATGGCGATGACCACGCTGGAGTGGCCGAGCGCGAACCAGAAGCCGACCGAGACCGGCCGCTGCCCGTCGGCCATCAGCTTGCGGGTGGTGTTGTCGATCGCGGCGATGTGGTCGGCGTCGAACGCGTGCCGCATCCCAAGGGTGTAGGCCGTGATGCCCAGGCCGACTCCGAACGCCTTGGTGCCGACCTCGTAGTGATGTGGGGTGACGAGCAGGAAGAGGATCCCGAAGGCGATCACGTGCAGGACGACGATCACGGTCAGGAGGCCGGCGGTTCGGACGGTGTCCTCGCGCCGCCAGCGGAAGGAAGGGGAGGCGGCGGTTTCGGGCACGCCTTCGGGCATGGTCATACGGTCACGCTCCAGCACCTCGTGGATCAGATTCGTGCTGCCGTGGCCGGTCTCCTGGCTGACGGGTCATCGCGCCCACCCCTGCCTTCCCGGCCGCGAGGCCAGTGGCAATGCATGGGGCGGGAACTTCCCGATCACAGTGGCGAGGGCCGCTCCGGACTGAGCCCCTGAGGGCTGTCACCGGTCTTCCCGAACACCACGGCCCGCTCACCCTAGAAGCCCGGACGTCGAGGTCGCAAGGCGGCGTGGACGCAGGGGCGGTGGGGCAGGACGTCGCGGATCGCGCTGACGGGGCCATGCGTCCCGTCCCCGTGCGACGCGCCGGACGGCGCGCCAGCGGCGGTCGGGGAGCAGGGGAAACGGTCGGCCCGGGTGACCGTCGCACGGCCGTGGCGAGGGTGGAGCGGGCCGCGGAGTGCGAGCGCGGGTTCACCCGGGCGCGATTCGGTCGACCTCACGGTCGGGCCCGGGGACGAGTGAGGGGCGGCCGGGGAGTGCGGCCGCCCCTCCTCACCGTGTGAACGGGGTCACGGCTTGGGCGTGGCGTGCGGGGCGCAGGTCACGTCGGAACCGTCCAGCGTGCCGTCGATCAGATAGGCGTCGACGCGCTGGTTGATGCAGGGGTTCTCCAGGCTGGTCACCCCGTGGGAACCCGCGTCCTTCTCGGTGATCAGACGGGAGCCGGCGAGACGCTTGTGCAGCTCGACCGCACCCGCGTAGGGGGTCGCGGCGTCGCGGGTCGACTGCACGATCAGCACGCGCGGCAGACCCTTGTGGGTCGTGACGTCGACCGGGTTCTGCTGCTTGACCGGCCAGGTGGCGCAGGGCAGGTTCATCCAGGCGTTGGCCCAGGTCATGAACGGGTAGTCCTGGTTGAGCCGGGTGTTGTCCCGGTCCCATGTCCGCCAGCTGGTGGGCCACTTGGCGTCGGTGCACTCGACCGCCGTGTAGACGGCGTTGGAGTTCTCCGACGCGATGTTGCCCGCGGTGTCCGACATGTCGGGGGCGACCGCGTCGACCAGGGCCTGGGTGTCTCCGGCGACGTACTTGCCGAAGACGGTGGCGACCGGCACCCACGAGGAGTCGTAGTAGGGGGCGCTCTGGAAGAAGGAGATCAGCTCGGCGGGACCGACGACCCCGCCGATGGGGCTCTTCTTGGCGGTGGCGCGCAGCTGGAGCCACTTGTCCTGGACGGCGGCGCGCGTGGTGCCGAGGTGGAAGGCGGCGTCGTTGGCGGCGACCCAGTCCTCCCAGTCCTTCCAGCGACTCTCGAAGGCGACGTCCTGGTCCAGGTTCGCCTGGTACCAGATGTTGTCCCGGGCCGGGTTGGTCACGCTGTCCACGATCATGCGGCGCAGGTGGCCCGGGAAGAGGGTGCCGTAGACGGCGCCGAGATAGGTGCCGTAGGAGACGCCGAGGTAGTTGAGCTTCCGTTCGCCGAGCGCGGCGCGGATGACGTCCAGGTCGCGGGCGGTGTTCGGCGTGGTCATCTGCTGGAGCATGGCGCGGCCGGTGCGGTCCAGGCAGCCGTCGGCGTACTCGCGGGCCAGCTTGCGCTGGGCGAGCTTGTCCGCCTCGGTGTCCGGGACCGGGTCCGCCTTCGGCGCCCGTACGAACTCCTGCGGGTCCGCGCAGGAGATCGGCGCCGAGTGGCCGACGCCGCGCGGGTCGAAGCCGACGAAGTCGTAGGCCTTTGCGACGTTCGCCCAGACCGGCTTCTTGCCGGTGACCCGGGTCGGGAAGCGCAGCCCGGAGCCGCCGGGGCCGCCCGGGTTGTAGACGAGCGCGCCCTGGCGCTCGGCCGGGGTGCCGGTGCTGCCGACACGGTCGACGGCGAGCTTGATCTGCTTGCCGTCCGGGTGGGTGTAGTCGACGGGCACGCTGACCCAGCCGCACTGGATGGGCTTGGCCAGCCCCCAGTCGGCCGGGCAGTCCCGCCAGTCGACGCCGGCCTTGGCGGCGCGGGCGGCGGCGATCTCCGCGCCCTTCGCCGCGCGGTCCTGGCCCGGCCGGCCCGCGGCGCCGGCCGCCGGTGCCGAGACGACACCCGCGATCAAGCTCGCGGTGACGAGTGCTCCGGCCGAACCGAGCGCCAGTAGGCGGCTCTTCGGTCTGTTCTCCCTCAAGTGGGCCCCTCCCCGAACATCGTTGCGAATGGTCAGGCGGGGATCCTCCCGGCTGTGTGAAGGCTGTGAACAGAGCCTGACAATCATCTTTATCAATCCGATAACCGGATGGTCACGTCCCGTTGAGCGGAGCGGGGCCCGTTCGGGCGAACGGGAGTTGGCGACGCCGAGGACACACACGGCTCGGTCTCCCGCACAGGGCCTGGTCTCAGCCGTGCCCGCACGGGGGCCGGTAGGCGACCCCTGGCAGGTAGGCGCGCCACTGTTTCTCCGTGATGGTGGGATGAGCCCGTACCGAGCACGCCAGTGCCGCCGCGTGCGCCACGTCCGGTTGCCAGAGCTGGGCGGTATGGTCGGCGCTGCCGGTGAACAGCAGCCGTCCGTCCGGGCTGAAGGTCACGGCGTCGACGGCACCGAGGTGGCCGGTCAAGATGTGCCGCGGATGCGCCCGGCGCGGGTCGGTCACGTCCCACAGGCGTGCCGTACGGTCGTTGCTGCCCGACAGGAGCAGTCGTCCGTCGGGGCTGAAGGCCACGGAGGTGACCACGTCGGCGTGCCCTGTGAGGGTCTTCAGCCCCGCCGGGTGCCGTGGGTCGGCGATGTTCCACAGCCGGATCGTCCGGTCGTCGCTGCCGGAGGCCAGCGTCCGGCCGTCCGGGCTGATCGCGACGGCGTCGACGAAGTCGCGGTGGCCGGCCAGCACACCGAGGGGGCGGGGGTGCCGGCCGTCGGTGACGTCCCACAGCCGTACCGTGTGGTCGTCGCTGCCCGAGGCGAGCAGCCGGCCGTCCGGACTGAAGGCCACCGGCTTGACGTTGAGCCGGTGGCCGGTGAGGGCCGACAGCAGCCGGGCCCGGGAGGGGTCGGCGACGTTCCACAGCCGCACCGTGTGGTCGTAGCTGCCGGAGGCGAGCATCCGCCCGTCGGGACTGAAGGCCACCGAGAAGACGATGTCGCGGTGCCCGGCCAGGGTCCGCACCAGGACCGGACGGTGCACGTCGCCGACGTCCCACAGCCGGACCGTACGGTCGCGTCCCGCAGTGGCCAGAAGGCGCCCGTCCGGGCTGAAGGCGACACCGGTGACGATGTCCGGGTGGGGCAGGACACCGGGCGCCGGAACCGGGTGGAGCGGGTCGCCGAGGCCCCACAGCCGCACCGTGTGGTCGAAGCTGCCGGTGGCCACCCAGCCGCCGTCCGGCCGGAACGCGACGGAGCTGACGGCCTGTGTGTGGCCCGCCTGCCCGGGGCTGTTCGGCAAGGCCACCGACATGGTGCTCATGAGTCCGTCCTGCTCCGTCGCCCCCGGCACCAGCCGCAGGGCTGCCAGGCTGAGCTGCGCCGCCAGCGCGGGCCGCGTCGTCCGCAGCGCCACCGCCTGGTCCGACGACTCCCGGGCCAGCGCCGTGTCGCGCTGCCGGGTGAGCTGCTCCTGGGCCCGAACCGCCATGGCGACAGCGCCGACCGCGGCCACCAGGAGTACGGCGAGCAGGGTGGCAAGTTGCCGCGTACGGCGGGTCCGGCGCTGCCCTCGCGCGGCCTCGATGGCCGCGGCCTCGACGCTGGCCCGCAGAAACGCCTGCTCACGCCGGCTCGGACTCAGAGCGGCGTTGTGCGCCATGGTGAGCGTCGCACCCCGGTACAGGGCGCCGGGGTCCCGGCCCAGCGACTCCCAGAGGTCGGTCGCCTCGGTCAGCCGCCGCTGGATGCGCAGCGCTTCCCGGTCCTGGGTGAGCCACTGGTGCAGCCGGGGCCAGCAGCGGATCAGGGCCTCGTGGGCCAGTTCGATCCGGTCCTGGTCCAGCAGGAGCAGCCGCGCGGCCGCCGCGCGGTCGAGGACGACGCGGACGTCGGGCGTGGGATCGAGTTCGGTCGTCGTCATCCTGCGGCGGGTGTCCTCGGTGCCCTCCCCGAGCGCGGTCAGCCGGGTGAAGACCTGCCTGGCCACGTTGCGCTGCGCCGTGCTGAGACCGTCGTAGAAGGTCTCGGCGGTACGGGCCAGGGCACCTTCCAGCCCGCCGGTGGCTCGGAAGCCGTCCAGGGTGAGGGCGTTGCCGCGCCGACGCCGCCAGGTCTCCAGCAGGGCGTGCGACAGCAGGGGAAGGACGCCCGGTCGGCCCTGGGCCTGGGCGGTCAGTGTGGCGAGCAGCGCCCCTTCGACGGTGAGCCCGGATCGTACGGCGGGCTGGACGATCGCGCAGCGCAGTTCCTCCAGGCTCATCGGTCCCACCGGGACCTGTGCGTCGCGCATCACCTCCACCAGGTCGGGGTGGCGGGTGCAGTGGGCGTAGAAGTCGGCGCGGACCCCCAGCACAACCCGGCAGCGGCTGTTCGGTGCCCGTGCGGCGGTCACCAGCGCCCTGATGAAGGCGGCATCCTCCGCGG
The DNA here is from genome assembly GCF_051980735.1 of Streptomyces sp. SCPE 10. Classification (NCBI taxonomy): domain Bacteria; kingdom Bacillati; phylum Actinomycetota; class Actinomycetes; order Kitasatosporales; family Streptomycetaceae; genus Streptomyces; species Streptomyces sp. SCPE 10. The sequence continues at coordinate 7,789,833 of NZ_CP197069.1, forward strand.
CGCCCTGGGTGAAGGTCTCCTCGAACTGGTCCACGACGAGGACGACTTCACTCTCGGGTGGCTCCGCCGCGAGGGTTTGGCGCAGCGCGCGGTGCAGGTTCGCGGGGTCGGCGGAGAGTTCCTCGTACCACCGCCCCGGCGTGCCGCCCGCCATCGCCGCGATGTGGATCGCGCACTCCTCCAGAGGGCGCGGACCGGGGGTGAACACCACCGTCCGCTGTTCCAGTGCCGGCACGAGCCCGGCCCGCAGGAGCGACGACTTCCCGGATCCCGACGCACCGATCACCATGACGAACCGCTGTTCCCGGAGCCGCTGCAACACCTGGTCCACCAGCCGTTCCCGGCCGAAGAACCACTCCGCGTCCTGCGTCCGGAATGCCGCCAGCCCCGCGTAGGGCGCTCGTTGCCCGGGCTCCACGGGGGACTGCTCCGGTACGTCCGTTTCGGCTGCCGTTTCACGCCAGATGCGCTCCCACTCCAGCGGGTCCCCGTCACAGGCGCGCACATATGCGAGAGTCACGGCAAGCGTCGGAAGCCGACGGCCGGCCGCCGCCTCGGAAAGCGTCGAAACCGAGTAGTGGGCGCGTTCGGCCATCTGCCGGTATGCCGGGCTGCCCGCCTTGTGGCGCAGCTCGCGCAGTCTCGCGGCAAAGCGCAGTAACGGACCGTCTCCCGCATCGAGCGGACGCTCGCCACGCGGCATGTCCGCACCTCCCCCCGCATGTGCTGTGAGATCACATTTTTCGGTATCCGTTTGTTCGGCACCAGCCCTCCGAAGCCGAACAACCCGCAAGGGCTAGACATGTCCGGGGAACTGCCACAGGCCGTCCACGAAGAGTTCGAGGAATCCGAAAGCCCGAGCGCCGAAAACAGCCGGTGGGTGCCCACGCGCACGGGACACGACGTCACGCGGGAGAAGTCCCGAGGACGTCTCTTCGGAATCCGGAAAACCAAGGAGGAAATATGAACGAAAACACGGCCACGCCGCCGCAGGTACGGTGGATTCTCGCGTTCGACGCCTCGTGCGCGACGTGTCGCCAGATCGCCGCCACCGTGCGGCAGGCGGGCGACGGAAAGCTCGAAGTGCTGCCGCTGTCCAACCCCGAGGTGCGGCAGTGGCGTACGACCCGTCCGGGTGAGGAAGCGCCGCCCGCGCCGACGTTGATCAAGGTCACCGATGGCGAGGCGCGCCAGTGGACCGGGGCGGCCATGGCGCTGCCGCTCGTCCGGCACCTCGGTGTTCGCTCGACGACGGCCGTGCTGCGGGGGCTTGGCCGACTGCGGCAGGAGAGCCGGCGCCCCCTGCCGGCACCCGGGCACGGCGACGCCATGGGGCGGTCGCAGTTCCTGCGGCTGGGAACCGGCGCGGCGGTGGCGGCCGGGATCGTTCTCCTGGGCAGGACACCGGCGTTCGCGGAGGACTCCTGCCGGACCGCGCTGGCCTGGGCGCAGCGCAACAAGAACAGTCTGCCGCAGCGCTACAGCGACCTGGTGACCTATCCGCTCGTCTACCGTCGCGCCATCTACAGCGAGTTGTCCGCGAAGGCCCGCAGCCGGATGTGGCTCGAACACCTGGAGCACTACCGTGCCACCCGGCCCGACATGACACCGCAACAGCGAGCCGTCTACGACCAGGCTGTCGCCTGGGCCTCCTCACCGAACCACTTCGCCGACGACAACCGGACAGCGGCCACCCCCGCCCTGAAGCGGCTCAGCCGGTCCGCCTCGGAAGCGTTCGGCCCGGACGGCCGCAGCGCCCTGCTCGGCACTCTCGGCCCGGCCGAGGGCGCCGAGGCCACGGCGCGTCCCGCGGGCGGTGCCTGCACCTGCACGGACGAGGACGACCAGTGCACGAACGCCACCCACTGCCAGTACGGCGAAGGCGGCTGCCAGATGTATCGCGGCTGCGGAGCCTTCTGGCAGTACGTGTGCAACGGGCTCTGCATCAACTAGCCCTCGGCCAGGCGACCTTGGACGGCGGCCGCGGAGCCGATCCGTGATCGCGGCATCCATGGGTCGCTCCTGGGGCGGGCCGATGGCCCGCCCCAGCCGGGGCCCGAACCGGAGTCGGGACGCGCTCATCGACGCCCATCCGTCCTACGTGGTCGATCGGGTCGAGACGGCCACCGGCGCCACGTGCCCGGGCCGTGCCGTGCCGTCGACCTCAGGCGGGATCGGTGGCGGGCTCGGTCGCGTAGCGGCTCATCGCGTCGATGTTGGCCTCGGGCGTCAGCGGCCGGCCGCCGGCGAGTACTTCCTGGAGGTCCCGGAAGTACTGCACGTACAGGTCGGGCGTGAAGGTGCTGAGCATGACGGCGGGTTGGTCGGTCAGGTTGGCGAAGGTGTGCGGGGTGCCGGGCGGCACCATCACGAGGGTGCCCGTCACCGCGTCGTAGTCCTCGTCCCCGACGGTGAACCGCACGGTGCCGGACAGGACGTAGAAGCCCTCGTCGTGTCGGGCGTGGCGGTGCTGCGGCGGTCCCTCGGTGTGCGGGGCGAGAACGGACTCGGCGATCGCGAGGCGGTGCCCGGTGTGGCTGCCGTCCTCCAGAACCCGCATGCGCGTGGTACCCAGAACGATCATCTCGCCATCGCCGGGCCCGATCACCGCTACAGCGGGTCGGGGCCGCGGCTCGCCGGCCTTGGTTTCTTCGGTCATGCTCACGAGTTCACCGCCGGGCCCCCAGGGCTGTCCAAGACCTGTCCCGCAGCGCCGATACCCCGTGGGTATCGTGGCAGCGTGGAGCTACGGACCTTGCGTTACTTCGTGGCGGTCGCCGAGGAACTCCACTTCGGCCGGGCCGCCACCCGGCTGCACATGAGTCAGCCGCCACTGAGCCGGGCGATCAAGCAGTTGGAGGCCGATGTCGGTGCCCTGCTCTTCGCCCGCTCACCCGCGGGCGTCACGCTCACGCCGGCGGGCACCGTGCTGCTCGACGAGGCGCGGGCCCTGCTCGACCATGCCGACCGCGTCCGGGAACGCGTGAAGGCGGCGGCCGGCCTCGCGACCATCACCATCGGCATCCTGGGCGACGGCACCGACCCGGGAGTGGCCAGGCTGGCCGCCGCCTACCGCCGAAGCCATCCCGGTATCGACATCCGCATCCGCGACACCGATCTGACCGACCCGACCTGCGGGCTGCGCGCCGGACTGGTCGACGTCGCGCTGACCCGGGCACCGTTCGACGTGACCGCCCTGACGGTGCGCGCGCTGCGGAACGATCCGGTCGGCGTGGTCCTGCGCGCGGACGATCCGCTGGCCAGGCGCGACGGGCTGCGGCTGGCCGAACTGAGCGACCGCCGCTGGTTCCAGTTCCCGCAGGGCACCGATCCCGTCTGGCAGTCGTACTGGAACGGCGGCAGACCGCGCGAGGGCCCAGTGGTGCGCGCCGTTCAGGAATGCCTGCAGACCGTGCTGTGGAACGGCACGGTCGGCCTGGCCCCGCTCGGGCACGACCTGCCCGCGGAGCTGGCCGTGGTGCCGCTGACCGACATGCCGCCGAGCAGAGTGGTGGCGGTGTGGAAGGAAGGTGACACCAACCCGTTGATCCGGTCCTTCGTCGAACTCGCGACAACCGCGTACCGCCACTGACCACCGGCAGCCGGCGCTACCCCAACTCTCATGAACGGGTGACACCAGATCATCCGGAACAGGACTTGACGCCCTCCGAGGGGAGGGTCGGGCGGTTGTCAAACCACGGATCCCAGGGTTCCTCCTGCCGGATCCGCGACATAGCGCGGTCGGCGTGCCGGGTTGAGGCGGTAGGCCGCGTCGAACGTGGTCGCCTCGTACTCCTTGAGCCAGGCGAAGGCCTCCTGCGACAGCCGCCCGTCGTGCGCGAGCAGATCACGCACGAGCAACTCGCCGTAGGGCGTGTCGTCGTGTGCCGGCAGCACGACGAGGTCCGGCAGCAGCCGGTGCAGCCACTGCATCCGCCGTACGGAGTCGATGAAGACGTCGTCGGCGCCGGTCTGCATCTGTCGCACGTCGTCCACCGCCAAATGCCGCACGGTGTACAGCGCGTCGCCGGTGAGCAGCGCGCGCCGCTCGCCGAGCGAGACGAGGGCGCTGGTGGAGCCGGGGCTGTGGCCCGGCGTCGGCAGCAGCACCACCGAGCCGTCGCCGAACAGGTCGTGGGAGCCGCTGAAGCCGCCGACCTCCGGACCGGCGAAGTCCACCGGCCGCCACCTCGTTACTCCGGCCACCGAGCGCTTGTACGCCAGGGGCACCAGGCCGAGGATGAGCGAGTCGCGGGCCTCGTATTCGGCACGGCCCAGCACCACTTCGGCATGGGGGAAGAGCGGCAGTGAGCCGATGTGGTCCTCGTGGAAGTGTGTGACGATCACCCGGGAGACGTCCTCGGGGCGGCGGCCGTGCAGCGCGAGCTGGGCCTCGATGCGCTGGTCGGCGGGCAGGTCGTACTCGTCGTCGTCGGTGAAGTACTCCAGCACCGTGCCGCCGTAATAGCCGGCGTGGTCCTCGGCCTGGGCGGGGCCGATGCCGGTGTCGAGCAGGACCGGGCCCTCGCTGGGGTGCTCGATCAGGTACGCGTGGATGGGGACCCAGATGAACGCGGACTTGTCGGTCGCGAGGTCCAGTCCGCTGTAGCCGTCGAGTCCGCCGTAGAACTGGCCGTAGGGAACCTTCGTGCGGCCGACGCGGAGCGGTATCACCCGCACTGCCGTGGAGCTGTCCATGACCCCTCCTGGGTGAGGATAGAAACACGGAACCAACAAGTTCCGGGTTATGAAGAGACCGTAGACCCTGAAAAACCAGGAACGCAAGAGTTCCGCATTTTCGGTACGGTAGGGACATGCCAGAGATCGCAGATGACGACGCCCTCGCCCCCGGCCGCCGCCGCGGCACCCGCGGCCCCGCCCAGGACGAGACCGTGTCCGCGGCCATCGAGGCGGCGGCTTTCGACGAGCTGGCGGCGGCCGGCTGGCGCCGCCTGGCCATGGATGCGGTCGCCAGGCGCGCCGGCGTCGGCAAGGCCGCGCTCTACCGGAGGTGGGAGTCCAAGGAGGCCATGCTGCTCGACCTGGTGGCCCGCCTGGTGCGCCGGGAAGTCCCCGAGGTGCCCGACACCGGCACCCTGGCGGGGGATGTGCGCGGCTTCCTCGACCTGACCGTCGCCCAGACCGCCGACCCCCGGGTGGTACGGATCGCCGTCGACCTGCTGGGCGAGTCGGTACGCAACCCGGCGCTCGCCGAATCGCTGCGTCTCGCCGTCCTGGCCCCGCGCCGCGAGGCCGCCGCCGCCATGCTGCGGCGGGCCGTGGGGCGTGGTGAACTGCCCGTCGGACTCGACCCCGAACTCGGCACCGACCTGCTGATCTCGCCCCTGCTGCTGCGGCTGCTCCTCCCCGGCGCCCCGCCGGTGGACGAGGTCTATCTGGACACCCTGACGACCGTGATCGTCGCCGGGCTCGCCTCCGCCGCCCCAGGCACTTCGCCCGCCCGGAGATAGACGGAACCCGGGCCGATTTCAACGCCATGGCCACCTTGCGCGACCCGGACGGTGTCTCGCTCGGAAACGGACTTGACGCAGGGCCCACGCCCGCTGCGTGACACGGACGCCACCGAGGACGCCGACGGCGAATGGCCGTGAGGTCGGCCCGCGGGTCGGCGCATGTTCCGCTCCCGGACTGTTTCTTGAGCGATCGATCCAGATAGGTTACGGTGGGGTCATGGCAAGGACCCGGGAGTTCGACACCGAGGCGGCGGTGAGCCGCGCCATGGAGCTGTTCTGGACGCGCGGCTACGAGGCGACCTCGGTGCGCGACCTCACCCAGCACCTGGGGATCGGGCAGGGATCCCTGTACGCGGCGTTCGGCGACAAGGACGGCCTGTACCGGGCCACGCTGGAGCACTACCGCGCCACCCTCGCGACGGCAGCCCTGCGCAGTCTGGAGGAGGGGGCGGACGTCCGCGCGGCGATCCGTGCGCTGCTGACCGAGCGGGTCCGCATCGCCGTCGAGCGCGACGGTCAGGGCTGCCTGGCCGTCAACGCCGTCTGCGAGCGGCTGCCGCAGGACGTGGCGACCCGGCGCACCGTGCGCGATATGCAGGACGCGAGCCGGGAGGCGCTGACCGAGGTGTTGCGGGCCGCCAGGGACCGGGGCGAGATCGCCGACCGGCACGACCCGCACACGGTCGCGGCCTTCCTCGTCGCTTTCCTCAACGGCCTGCTGGTCTCCTCGAAGATCACCCCGGACCCGCGCGCCCTCGAACCCCTCATCGACGTCGCGCTGACCACTCTCGACTGACGGGCCGTCGAAGCCGGGCCGGACCTTTCCATGCCCAAATTCTGTAACGAACGCTCAAGAAAGTGGATGTCCCATGATGTACGACCACGACGGAGCACCTCTGCGGACCGGCCGTGCGGCCGTCAACGGAACGAGCCTTCACTTCCGGACGGCCGGTTCGGGCCCCGCCGTCGTGCTGCTGCACGGAGTGCCGAAGACCGGCTACCACTGGCGCCACCTGGTCCCGAAGTTGACGCCCCACCACACCGTCGTCGTGCCCGACGTGCGCGGTCTCGGCGACTCCGCCCGCCCCGCGGACGGCTACGACTCGGCGACGATGAGCGACGACATCGCCGAGCTGATGGCCGGCCTCGGCCACGAGACCTACGCCGTGATCGGCGAGGACTGGGGCGCGGTGATCGGCTACCAACTCGCCGCCCGCCGGCGCGACCACGTCACCTCCCTCGTCTTCGCCGAGGCACTGCTTCCCGGCTTCGGCTTCGAGGACCACACGGCCCTCACCCCCGAGAACGTCTCCGGCATGCACCTGTGGCACCTCGGCTTCTACTTCCAGCCCGACGTGCCCGAGATGCTGATCTCCGGACACGAACGCGAACTGATCACCTACATGATCAAGAACGAGCGCAGCCATCCCGACACCGCCACCCCCGACGCCGTCGAGGAGTACGTGCGCTGCTACTCCCTGCCCGGCGGCATCCGCGCCATGCTCGCCGTCTACCGGGCGATGCTCACCGACGCCGAACAGAACCGGGAGACCGCCCGGAACAAGCTCGACATCCCCGTGCTGGCGCTCGGCGGCTCCGCCTTCATCGGTGACCGCAACGCGGAACAGGCACGGTTCGTGGCCCACGATGTCACCGGACATGTCTTCGACGCGGGCCATGACCTTGCGGAGGAAGTGCCCGACGAGATGGCCGCCGTCGTCCTGCCGTTCCTGGCGGCACACCAGTAGCCGCCGACCCTCCGGCCGCCGGGCAGCTTCGGCCCCGGCGGCCGACCCCGAAGCTGCCCGGCCCGTGGCTGCGGCCGACAGCCGGCCGGCCGGGACGTCAACGGGCCGGGGCCGTCCGGGCGGAGGAGGAGGACGCGGAGGACCTGCGCAGCTCTGGAGTCGCGGCGCCCACCACGGCCACGGCCCCGAGACAGAGCAGCCCACCGCTGACAAGGGCGACTGCTCCCGAGGTCGCATCTGCCACGAGGCCGCCGCGCATATTGCCGATGTCGGGCCCGGCTTGCCCGACGATCTGTTCAGCGGCGCCTGGTCCACTCCGAGCAGCAGGTCGAAGGGCTCAACCTCAGTGGCACGCCCGCTGCGCCACCCCTCCTCCGCGCGATGCCGATGATGCGGCTCGGGAACCGCAGCGTTCCGGGCCGCCTGGGGCGGGCGCCGCCCGGGTCGGCTTCTCGGTGCGCGCGGGCGTCGAACCCGGTTTTCGCGTCCCCCTCGGGCCCCGGCGGCAAGCGGAGGCCGAAGCCGTCAGTCGATGGTGAGCTCGCCCATCGCGCTCCAGCCGTTCGCTCCCTCGATCGTGGTGCTCACGATGTCGGGGCTGCGGCGCAGCAGGGGGCGCATCGCTTCGAGGCCGGCGCGGAAGTGGTCGGAATTGACGTGCGCCTCGCCGGTGCCGTCCTGGAAGGCCTCGACGAGGACGTAGGTGTCGGGGTCCTCCAGGCTGCGGGACCACTCGAACCACAGGTTGCCGGGCTCGGAGCGGGTGGCCTGGGTGAAGGCTTCGACGTGCTTCGGCCATTCTTCGACGTGTTCGGGCTTCACGGGGAACTTGACTACGATGAAGATCATTCGCCGATGGTATGCCACGCGGGATGATTTGCCGTAAACCGGGGCATCAGCCTGTCGTTGGCGGGTGGAGAAACTCGCCCTGGCCCGGGGCCGACTACTCGACCCCGGGTCGTGTCGACGGGTCTCCTGATCGCTCGGTATCGCGGTCCGGCAGCCGCATTCTGGTGAATGCGGCATTCGCCGTATGCCGAACGCAGGTTGGATGCCCCGTGGCATGTCTGCCATTTTTTCGCCCGGCGATGGCAGGCCACCGTCGGCACGGTTCGCGGAGGCCCTTTACGAGCGCAAGCTCAGCAGGGCGAAGACGCCGCCGACCACCGGGCGGGCCTGGAAGCCGTTCTGAGTGTTCGCCGTGGTGTCGTACCAGTCGGTGAACGGCACACGCGAGGGGGAGGCGTTCGCGAACTGGTAGAGCTGGGAGACCAGCAGGTCGCTGACCGGGTGGTCGTGCAGCCACGCGGCCGTCCACATCTCCCAGTCGCCCTTGGTGTAGCTGTGCCGCACATCCAGGGGGATGCCGAACTGGTTGGCCTGCGACAGGTACCAGTCGCCCTCCTTCCGAGCCACCTCGCGCGGCACGAGGTTCAGCCCCAGCAGCACATCGGGGTAGCCGTTGTACTTCAGGCTCCAGGTACCGGGCTGGTCGTAGGCCAGCTTGAGGTGGTCCTGGTCGGGGTCCTGGGCCTTGTCCACCCACTGGCCGATGTAGTCGCGGGCGATGCCGGCGTAGTGGCCGGCGTCCGAGGAGTTGCCTGCCGCGGTCGCGATCTTCCCCATGGCGCCGAGGGCCAGGATGCCCTTCAGGGCGAGGTTGGCGCTGTGCGCGATGAAGCCGGTGAAGTCGTCGGTCTGGTTCTGGTAGCCCGGGTCGAGCGTGTTGTCCACCAGGTAGTCGGCCCACTGCTTGAGGATCGTGTAGTGCGCGGACGCGAACGCGCGGGCCGTGGCGGAGTTGCTGCGCGCCAGGTAGGCGGCCGTCATCAGCAGCATGTTGGCGGACTCCTCGACCGGCATGTCCTCCTCGTTGCCGTCGTTGTGTCCGGTCGCGTTGGGGTAGCTGGAGCCGAGGTCGTGCTCCGCGAACTTCTTCGGCCAGCCCCCGTTCTCCGCGTAGTCGAAGAGCGGCTCCAGGAGCAGACCGAGGTACTGCGGGTCCAGGTAGAGGAAGACCGGCATCGCCGGATAGGTCACGTCGATGGTCGAGACGTTGCCGTCGGAGGAGATCTCCTTCAGGAACGCCCAGGGCTTGCCTTTGCGGCCGGCCAGTTCGGTGCCCGCGTACGCCTGCCGCAGTGCCAGGGCGCACAGCGCGGCGTACTTGGCGCCGCCCGCGGCCGTCGCCTCCTTCCGCACCTTGTGGTCCAGGGCCGCGGTGCGCTTCCGTGCCGCGGCCGCGTCGGAGTGGAAGAAGGCGGCCATGTCCTGCCAGCTCGACCAGTACGACCTCCACAGCGGCGGCAACTGCTCGCCGAGGTAGCTGACGGCGGGGTCGCGGACGTGGCCGACCGACAGCAGCGCGCTGGTGGAGCCGTGGACGCTGCCGAGGTCGAATCGGAAGGCGAAGACCGGCCAGCCGTCGTTGATGGCGCGCGGCTGACGGGTGTCGGCGGAGTCGGTCAGCGCCTTGCCGTCCAGGGCGGCGGCGCGCACCGTGGTGTCCGAGCCGATCTGCCAGCTCAGCCCGGAGCGGTTGGTGGCGCTCCACACGACGGTGCCCCAGGACGCCATGTCGCCGTTCTCCTTGAGCACTCCGGGGCTGTCCGGAGTGAAGGACAGGGCGGTCGCCGTCGTGCCGCCCGAGCCGGACAGCTGTTCCTGCGACCACCGGATCTTCGTGCCGGAGTTGCCGGAGGCCCACTCGCCGGAGATGTCGAAGTACAGCGCGACGTCGTGCGCCTTGCCGTCCAGGCTGCGCACGTCCGCGGCGATGTACGACAGCGGCATCGACTGGCGGCGCAGGTCGCCGGGTTCGACGGGGGACAGGAACGTCAGGGTCAACTCCGCGCCGCCGGCCTCGAAGACGAACTGCGAGCGGGTCGCGGTGAGGGTCAGCGAGCGCTGCACCACGCCGCGGGAGAGCGGGTGGTCGGGGACGTTCGGTGCGCCCAGGAACAGGTAGTTGGTGCCGTCGACCCGGATGACACCGGTCATCGCGGTGGTGTGGCCCGTCCAGAACGCCGGCCAATGGCCGGCCGGCAGGTCGGCGTTCAGCCACGTGCTCAGGTAGGGCGAACGGACGGCCAGCGGAACGGCCGGGGGGCGGATCGGATCGAAGGACGGGGCGGCCAGACCGGGGAAGCGACCGCCGGAGGAAGCGGGGGCGGCCGTCTCCCGCGCCGTCGCGGAAGCGGCCTGCGCGCTCTGCGCGAAACCCGGCAGCAGACCGGCACCGGCCACGCCGAGGCCGGTGCCGGTCCACCGCAGCAGGCCGCGGCGGCTGAGCCCTCTGGCGGGGGCGCTGGAGTCGATACCGGACTCGGGAGTGCTCGACTCGTTGGCAGGCAGGCCGGCGTTGTCGTGTCTCGGGGTCATTCGGTTCTCCTGGAGGAACCCGCTCGGGGAAAGCGATGAAAGGGCAGGGGAGTCGCGCGAGAGCTGGACGGGCACGTCGGTCCGCCGGAAGAAGCCATGAGGAACGCGCGAAAGGTCCGGCATCGACCACACAGCAGGAATCGGAGGCTGTTCCTACAACGATGGAAAATTGAAGCAGGACGATGACAGCACAGCGGAGATGCCATGTCCACCCTTCGGACTCAACGTAAATCCCCAGCGTTTCAGGCCCCTCGCAGGCGAGTTGGACTCTGCTGATACCTGGCCTGACCTGTATTTATGTAACGGGCAAGGCGTCCGGCCGACTGACTGGGGGCGGCTTGGCAACCCTGACCGACTCCCTCGCCGCCGGACGTACGGGTCCGCGACACAAGCCGATTTTGATGAACACCGTCTGATGCCTTGACAGCTTTCGGCGCTGTCGTCCACTGTGCCTCTGCATCGTTGTACGAACCGTCAGGCCAGGTCGTCCGCAATCCCGCCCGGCCGGATTCCTCTTCGCTCTTCCACCAGAGCTCCGCACACCCAGACTTATTCGACGAGGATGTGATCGGCGCATGTACGCCTCCCTCCGGTCCAAGGCCGTTTCCGCCGCCGTACTGACCGCCGGCCTGTGCCTGGCCGCGACCGCCTGCACGAAGACCGGCAACGACTCGCCCAAGTCCGACGCAGGCGCGAGCGCCGCCGAGACCGCGGCCGCCCAGCAGCTCGCGACACCCACCGACTCCGCCGACGGCCCTGGTTGCACCTACCAGAGGTACGGCGGCGGAGTCCCCAAGCTCGACATCACCGACGGAAAGACCGTCGTCGGCTTCTCGCAGTCGGAGTCCACCAGCAACCCCTTCAGAGCCACCGAGACCAAGAGCATCGAGGCGCAGGCCAAGAAGTTGGGCGTCAAGCTCATCGAGCGCAATGCCAACGCCGACGTCAACGCGCAGAACTCGCAGATCGAAGACATGATCGCCCAGGGCGCCAAGGTCCTGATCGTCGCCCCGGAGAACTCCGACGGCCTCGGCCCCGCGCTGGCCCAGGCCAAGGCCAAGAAGATCCCGGTGCTCACCATCGACCGCTCCGTCACCGGCACCGCCTGCACCGACTTCATCGCCTTCGCAGGCTCCGACTTCTACGGCCAGGCGCAGATCGCCGCCGACGACCTGGCGAAGGCCACCGGCGGCAGCGCGCACGTGGCGATCCTGACCGGCAGCCCCGGCAACAACGTCACCACCGACCGGACCAAGGGCTTCGAGGACCAGGTCAAGGCCAAGTACCCGAACATGAAGATCGTGGCCTCCCAGACCGGCAACTTCGCCCAGACGGACGGCCAGAAGGTGATGGAGCAACTGCTCCAGGCGCACTCCGACATCAACGCGGTCTACGCCGAGAACGACGAGATGGCCCTCGGCGCCATCCAGGCGATCAAGTCCGCGGGCAAGACCCCCGGCAAGGACGTCAAGATCGTCACCATCGACGGCATCTCGCAGATGGTCCAGAACGTCGCCGCCGGCCAGGCCGTCGCCGACATCGAGACCAACCCGCGGTTCGGTCCGCTCGCGTTCAAGTCGCTGCAGGACTTCTACGGCACCACCGGCGTGCAGCGCAGGGTGATCATCAAGGACGGTCACTTCACGCCCGACAACGCCAAGCAGGCTCTGTCCCAGGGCTTGGTGTACTGACCGGCCCGCCGGCTCCGGTGGCCCGCGGAGGTTCTCCTTCCGCGGCCACCGGACCCGCCGCAACGGCTGCCGCGCCGCCCTCACCGCATCCGGCAGTCCCGTATGAGGAGGCAGACGTGGTCCAGCAGGACCTCGATCCCCGCGGCGACTTCGTACTGGAAGTCACCGGGGTGAACAAGAGCTTCGCCGGCGTGCACGCGCTGCGCGACGTGGAGTTCGCCCTGCGCCCCGCCGAGGTGCACGCGCTCATCGGCGAGAACGGCGCGGGCAAGTCCACACTGATCAAAGTGATGACCGGGGTGTACCGGCCGGACTCCGGCACGGTCCGGCTGACCGGTCGCGCACGCGACTTCCGCAACCCGCTGGAGGCACAGGCGGCCGGAATCTCCACCATCTACCAGGAGGTCAACCTCGTCCCCCTGATGTCGGTCGCGCGCAACCTCTACCTCGGCCGCGAACCGCGCCGCTTCGGGCTCGTCGACGTCGCCCGGATGAACCGTGACGCCGCCGAGGTGCTCGGCCGCTACGGCGTGCACGTCGACGTCACCCGCCCGCTGCGCGAACTGGGGCTGGGCGCCCAGCAGATGGTGGCGCTGGCCCGTGCCGTGCAGATCGACGCACGGGTGGTCATCATGGACGAGCCCACCTCCTCCCTCGAACCGCGCGAGGTCGAGACGCTCTTCTCGGTCATCCGCCGTCTGAAGGAGCAGGGCATCGCGGTGGTCTACGTCAGCCACCGCATCGAGGAGCTCTACACGATCTGCGACCGGGTCACCGTGATGCGCGACGGAGCGGTCGTGCACACCGGCGCGATCGCCGAACTCCAGCGGCTGCGCCTGGTCTCCCTGATGCTCGGCCGGGAGATGTCCACCGTCCGGGAGAAGGGCACCACCGCCTTCGACACCGAACGCCACGACCGCCGGGAAGGCCGGCCCGTGCTGCGCGCGACAGGTCTGTCGGCCCGTCACCGCCTCCACGACGTCTCGCTGGACGTCCACCCCGGCGAGGTCGTCGGCCTCGGCGGACTCCTCGGGGCCGGCCGCAGCGAGACCGCGAAGGCGATCGTCGGCGCGCTCGCCACCGACGGCGGCACCGTGGAGGTCGAAGGGACTGCGATGCACCGGCGCAGTCCCGCCGCCGCGATCCGGGCCGGCGTCGTGATGCTCGCCGAGGACCGCAAGACCGAGGGCATCATCCCCAACCTGTCGGTGCGCGAGAACATCTCGCTCGCCGCGCTGCCGCGCCTGTCACGGGCGGGACTGGTCTCGCAGGCGAAGCAGGACGAGATCGTCGAGTTCTTCATGAAGCGGCTGCGGATCAAGGCCTCCGGCCCCGACCAGAAGGTCAGCGATCTGTCCGGCGGCAACCAGCAGAAGGTGCTGCTCGCCCGCTGGTTGTGCCTGAACCCCAAGGTGCTGCTGCTCGACGAGCCGACCCGAGGCATCGACGTCGGAGCCAAGGCCGAGGTGCAGGCACTGATCGACGAACTCGCGGGCGACGGCCTCGGCGTGCTGTTGATCTCCTCCGACTTGGAGGAACTGATCGAGGGCTCCGACCGGGTGGTGATCCTCAAGGACGGACACGTCGTCGGACACCTCGACGGCGCGGAGGTCACCGAGGAGGGCCTGCTCGACGCGCTCGCCACCGCACCGGGGGACGCGGCCGGCGAAGCCGCACCCGGCCCCGGGGGCGAGGCCCCCGTGTCGCCCGCCGCCGCGCCGGCCACGCCGTCCGAGTCCGCCCCCGTCAAGGAGAACCAGCGATGACCTCGCTCACGTGGTCCGGCCCCGTCGCCGACCGCGCCCGCCTGTTGCGCCTGCTCCAGGAGTACGGCGTCTACGCCGCCCTCGTCGTGCTGTTCTGCGTGGCCGTCGGCATGGACGCGTCGTTCGTCGAGATGAGCAACATCCGCGTCCAGCTCTTCCAGCTCGCGCCCACGCTGCTCGTGGCGCTCGGCATGTCCCTGGTCATCGGCACGGAGGGCATCGATCTGTCGGTCGGCGCCGTGATCGCGTTGGCCGCCTCCGTCGTACCGCTGTACGCCGGCTACGGACTCGGTGGAGCGCTGCTGGTCGCCCTGCTGCTCGGCGCGGTCTCGGGCGCGGTCGGCGGCGCGATGGTGGCCTTCGCCCGGATCCAGCCGATCGTGGCCACCCTGTCGCTGATGATCGGCGTGCGGGGCCTGGCCGAGATCATCAACGGCAACTCCGCCAAGCCCGTCCTCCAGTCCGGGATCCTCGGCCTCGGCTCGCGCAGTGTCGCGGGCGTACCGGAGATGGCGTGGATCGCCGCGGTGTGCGCGCTGCTCACGGGTCTGCTGGTGCGCCGTACCACGTTCGGCAGGCAACTCGTGGCCGTCGGGGACAACCGGCAGGCCAGCCGGCTGTCCGGGCTGCCCGTGCGGCGCGTGCTGATCACCGTGTACGTGATCTCCGGGGTGCTGGCCGCGCTGGCCGGCGTCCTGATCGTCAGCCACGGCGCCGAGGCCGACCCCGCCAACCAGGGCCTGAACATGGAGCTGAACGCCATCACCGCGGTCGTCGTCGGCGGCACCCCGCTGTCCGGTGGCCGGGTACGGGTGCTCGGCACCGTCGCCGGAGCCCTGTTCATGCAGCTGATCACCGCGGTGCTCACCCAGCACAACGTGCACACGTCGTACACCCAGATCGTCGAGGCGGCCATCATCTGCTTCGCCGTGTACGCCTCCCAGGAGCGTGGTACCCGATGACCTCGACCGTCCTTGCGACCGGGCAGCCCGGGGCGGACGCCGTGCGGCCCTCCCTCGGCGAGCGGATCGCCCCGCGGATCCAACGGCGCGGCGCACTGGCCGTGCTGGTGCTGGTGGTCGCCGTCGCCTCCGCGACCTCCGACACCTTCCCGACCTGGTCCAACATCAGCAGCATCCTCGGCAACAACGCCTTCGTGTGGCTGCTGGCCCTCGGCATGACCTTCGTCATCATCACCGGCGGCATCGACCTCTCCGTCGGCTCCATGTACGCGCTCGGCGGAGTGCTCGGGGCCTACGGCTCCACGCACGGCACCTGGCTCGCGATCCTGCTGCCGCTCGCCGTCGGCGCCGCCTGGGGCACCGTGCAGGGACTGCTGGTCGCCCGGGCCCGCATGGCGCCGTTCATCGTCAGCCTCGTCGGACTCCTCGGGCTGCGCGGCCTGATGCAGGCCGTCACCGACGAGGGCGCGACCACCTACCTCGTGCCGCAGCACTCCGCCTTCCGGTCGCTCGGCGCGGGCACCTGGACCCCGGTGCTGATCGTGGCCGTGCTCTTCGCCCTGGGCGCGCTGCTGCTGACCCGCACCCGCTTCGGCGCCACCCTCACCGCGATGGGCGGCAACGAGAACGCGGCGCTGCTGCTCGGCCTGCCGGTGGCCCGCGCCAAGGTGCTGGCCTACCTGCTGTCGGGCACCTTGGCCGCCGCGGCCGGCGCACTGGGCGGAGCGCGCCTGGGCTCCGGGGTGACCACCATCGGCATCGGCTACGAGCTGACCGCGATCGCCTCGGTGGTCATCGGCGGCACCCTGCTCACCGGAGGCAGCGGCTCGGTCAGCGGCACCGTCAGCGGCGTCCTGCTGCTCGCCGTCATCCACAACCTCATCGATCACTACTTCTCGCAGTACGGCTCGGCGTTCACCGACACCGTGAACGGTGCGTTTCTCGCTGTGGTAGTTCTGATGCAGACCCTGCTCAGCCGCACTCAGCAGCTCGAGTGAGCAGCGGCCGCCGAACCTGACGCGCCCGCCCGGCCGCCCAGCGGACGGCCGAGACCATCCTCCGCCCTCTGAGAAAGGATCGCCGTGGGTGTCAGCCTGAAGGATGTCGCGCAGCGCGCCGGTGTGTCGGTGAAGACCGTGTCGAACGTGGTCAACGACTACCCGCACGTGACTCCTCGGACCCGGGCGCGGGTCCAGCGGGCCATCGACGAGTTGGGCTACCGGCCGAACCTGACGGCACGTCACCTGCGCAAGGGCCGCACCGGTTTGATCACACTGGCCATCCCGGAGCTCGGCAACCCCTACTTCGCGGAGGTCGCGGGCGCGGTGATCGACGTGGCGGCCCGGCACGACCTGACGGTGCTGCTCGACCACACCGCGGGCCTGCGGGAGAAGGAGCTGCTGGTGTCGCAGGGCTTCCGCTCGCACGTCATCGACGGGCTGATCCTCAGCCCGATCGGGCTGGAGCGCGAGGACCTGCTGGCCCGGCCCGAGGGACCCCCCATGGTGCTGCTGGGCGAGCGTGAGTACGACGCCCCCTACGACCACATCATGATCGACAACGTGGGCGCGGCCCGGATCGCGGTGCGTCATCTGCTCGACCTCGGACGGCGCCGAGTCGCCTTCCTCGGCGCCCGCCGCGAGAGCGCCCGCCAGCCCGCCCACCTGCGGCTGCGCGGCTGGCGGGAGGCGATCACCGCGGCCGGCCTGACCCCCGACGAATCGATGGTGGTGGCCACCGAGGGCTACGACCGGGCCGACGGCGCCGCCGCGATGGCCGCCCTGCTCGACCGGGACGAACGCCCCGACGCCGTCTTCGCCTACAACGACCTGGTCGCGCTCGGCGCCATGCGCACCCTGGTGGAACGCGGCCTGCGAGTGCCCGACGACATCGCGGTGGTCGGCTTCGACGACATCGAGGAGGCACGCTACGGAGCGGTCTCGCTCAGCACCGTGGCCCCCGACAAGTCCGACCTCGCCCGCCTCGCCGTGGAGTGCCTGGTGGAGCGGATCGCCGACCGGGGGAACGCCGAACCGCTTCCGCCCCGCCGGATCCTGCCCGGCTACCGGCTGATCGTGCGCGAGTCCACCGCGATCCGCAGGCCCTGACCGGCACCCTGGGTGCCGCCACCCCCATCGCCCCGACGACCGAGGACGACGACCTTGACACCCCACCCCACCCTGACCGGCTCACCGTTCGGCACCGCGCCCGACGGCACACCGGTGCACCGCTGGCGGCTGGACTCCGGCAGCGGGGTCAGCGCGGACGTGCTCACCTTCGGCGGCATCGTCTCCAGCCTGCGCGTTCCGGCACCCACCGGGAGCGTCGACGACATCGTGCTCGGCCTGCCCGGCATGGCGGAGTACTCAGCGCCCAACCCCTATTTCGGGGCGCTCATCGGCCGCTACGGCAATCGCATAGCCCACGGTGAGTTCACCCTCGACGGAGAGACCCACCACGTACCCGCCACCGACCGCGGCCAGGCACTGCACGGCGGCCCCGCCGGCTTCCACCGACGGGTCTGGAAGGGCGCCCCGGCCCCGGACAACGGCTCCGACGCCGCCGCGCTGCGCCTGGAACTGCGCAGTGCCGACGGAGACATGGGATTCCCCGGCACCCTGGACGTCCAGGTCACCTACAGCCTCGACCGCGACGGCACCTTCGCCATCGACTACCGGGCCCGCACCGACCGCGCCACCGTGGTCAACCTCACCAACCACTCGTACTTCAACCTCGCCGGCGCCGGCCACGGCGACGTGCTCGGACACACTCTGGAACTCGACTCCGACGCCTACCTGCCCGTGACCGCCGAGGCGATCCCGCTCGGCCCGCTCGCGCCCACCGCGGGCACCCCCTTCGACTTCCGGGCCGCTCGCCCCATCGGCGAGCGGATCGAGGCGAAGGACGACCAGCTGACCGCGGCCGGCGGCTACGACCACTGCTGGGTGCTCGTCCCGGTCGCCGCCCGGGGGACGCTGCGCCGCGCCGCACGCCTGGCCGACCCCGGCAGCGGCCGGCGGATGGAGGTGTGGACCACCGAGCCCGGCATACAGGTCTACACCGGCAACACCCTGGACGGATCGCTCGCCGGAGCCGACGCCAAGCCCTACGAGCGCCACGGCGCCGTCTGCCTGGAGACCCAGCACTTCCCCGACTCGCCGAACCGGCCGGAGTACCCGAGCACAGTCCTGCGACCGGGGGAGGAGTACCACACACGCACCGAGTTCCGGTTCCCGCACCTGACCCTGTCCTGAGGACCGCGGGACGGCCGTCCGCGACGCGACGGCGCAGATGTCCCGCCCCGTCCACCCGCGCGCCGCGACCCACTGCCACCGGACCCCTCGACCGCCGTCGGAAACGCACCGCCGACGGCCGTCGGCGAAGCACGCCCGGCGCGATCGAACGGCGGCACCCCACGGCGGAGCCCGCCGGACCTCGTGCCGGTCTTTCCGTCACATGCCCCTGCACTGTTCCGCACGACCGCAGAGCCCGGTCCTTGACCAGGAGGGACACCCCTATGGAACGCCGCACGTTCCTGACCGGAACCATGTCCGTCGCCGGCGCCGTCGCCCTGACCGGCACCGCCGCACCCGCGCAGGCCGCCCCGACCCCGAGCCCTCTCGCCGCTGCCCCAGGCACCGGTCCCCACTACACCGCCAACCGCGCCCCGCTGCGGCAGGAGCCGTTCCTGCGGCTGCCGCCCGGCAGCATCACCCCGAAGGGCTGGCTGCGCACCCAACTCGACCTCCAGCTCGACGGCCTGAACGGGCGCATGCCCGAGGTGTCCGACTACCTGGACGCCGGGACCAGCGGGTGGTCCGTCCCGGAGCGGGACGGTTGGGAAGAACTCCCCTACTGGCTCAGGGGGTTCGGCGACCTGGGCTACGTCACCCAGGACAGTCGTACCCTCGAACTCACCCGCACCTGGATCGACCGCATCCTCGCCACCCGGCAGCCCGACGGCTTCTTCGGCCCCGCCGGCCTGCGCACCTCCCTCAACGGCGGCCCCGACTTCTGGCCCCACATGCCGGTCCTGGACGCGCTGCGCACCTGGCACGAGTACAGCGGCGACGACCGCGTCGTACCGGCGCTGACCGGCTGGTTGAAGTACCTCCACGCCCAGCCCGGCACACTCTTCGGGCAGGGCTGGGGCTCGGCACGCGTCGGAGACACCATCGACACCGCCTACTGGCTCTACAACCGCACCGGCGACGACTGGCTGCTGGACCTGGTCCGCACGATGCACACCCACAGCGCCGACTACACCCACACGATCCCGACCTGGCACAACGTCAACCTCGCCCAGGGCTTCCGCGAACCCGCACAGTACGGCGTGCTGGCCGGCGACCCCTCGTTCCTCGCGGCCACGCACCGGGTCTACGACACCGTCATGGGCGGCTACGGGCAGTTCCCCGGCGGTGGCTTCGCCGCGGACGAGAACGCACGCCCCGGCTACCACGACCCGCGCCAGGGTTTCGAGACGTGCGGAATCGTCGAGTACATGCACAGCCACCAGATACTCACCCGTATCACCGGTGACACCGTGTGGGCCGACCGCTGCGAGGACCTGGCTGTCAACACGCTGCCCGCCGCCTTCGACCCGCAGCAGAAGGGCACCCACTACGTGACGGCGGCCAACGGCATCCAACTGGACAACGTTGCCAAGTCGCACGGCCAGTTCAACAACTCCTTCGCCATGCAGGCGTACATGCCCGGCATCCACCAGTACCGCTGCTGCCCCCACAACTACGGCATGGGATGGCCCTACTACGCCGAGGAGATGTGGCTCGCGAGCATCGACGGCGGACTGTGCGCCTCCCTGTACGCCGAGTCCTCCGTACGGGCCAAGGTGGGTGACGGCACGACGGTCACCGTGACCGAGCGCACCGACTACCCCTTCGACGACACCGTGACCCTGACGGTGTCCACCCCGCGCGCCGTCGACTTCCCGCTCTATCTGCGGGTACCGGGCTGGTGCGAGGAGCCCTCGGTCCGGCTGGGCGGGCGTCCGGCACCGGTCCGGCGCAGCGGCGGCTACCTCGTTGTCGACCGCCGGTGGCACGACCGCGACCAGATCGTGCTGCGGTTGCCGATGCGCACGACGGTGCGCACCTGGGGCGCCAACGAGGACTCGGTCTCCGTCCACCACGGCCCCCTCGTCTACTCCCTGCGCATCGAGGAGAAGTGGGAGCGCTCCGGCGGCAGCAGCGCATGGCCGGAGTACGAGGTGCGCCCCGCCTCGCCGTGGAACTACGCACTGGAACTGGACCGGCAGGCACCCGCCCGGTCCTTCACCGTGGAACGCACCCGCGCCCGCGCCGCCAACCCCTTCACCCAGTCCGGCACTCCGGTGGTGATGCGGGCCAAGGGCCGGCGTCTGACCGGCTGGGTGAGCGACGACCAGGACGTCGTGGCTCCGCTGCAGCAGAGCCCGGCCCGCACCACGGAACCGGTCGAACACCTCACGCTCGTCCCGGCGGCCGCCGCACGGCTGCGCATCACGTCCTTCCCGACCGCCTCCACGGCCGCGAAGGCACTCCAGTGGGCGGCGGTGACCGCTTCCTTCAGCGGCGTCGACAGCCCCCAGGCGCTGCTCATGAACGCCGCCGTCGAGCCGTCGAGCTCCTACGACCAGACGATTCCGCGCTTCACCTGGTGGGACCGCACGGGGACCGAGGAGTGGATCCAGTACAGCTACGCCGAACCCGTCCGCGTCAACGCGGTATCGGTGTACTGGTACGACGACTCCGGCCACGGTGCCTGCCGCGTCCCCGACTCCTGGCGGCTGGAGCACCTCTCCGCGGACGGCCGGTGGCAGCCGGTGGACGGCGCCACCGGCTACGGCGTCGCCACCGACCGGTTCAACCAGCTTTCCTTCCCCACCCTCACGACCACGGCACTGCGCATCACCGCGCGGCTCCGTGCCGGGTTCTCCGGCGGCGTGCTGGCCTGGCGCATCCAGCCGGACGGGCCGCGCGCCTGACAGCCGGCAGAACCCACCGGGTCGGCAACCGACGCCGTGAACGGACGGCGGGCAGGCCGACGCATCACTCCAACGAAAGGTGAGATCGCCTTGAGTCCCGGAAGACACCGCACGGCGCTCCTGCGCAGACTGGCGGCCGCGGCTCCGCTGCTGCTCGGCGGCGCACTCCTCGCACCGGCCTCCCTCGCCCACGCCGAACCGGCCGGCGAGGCGGCCGCCACCGTCACCCCGCAGGGCCTGCGCAGCGACTGCTACCTCAGCTCCGACAGCACGTCGCTGGACTTCGCCACCTACGGCAGCACCGGCGTCCAGCACTCCCTCAACGTCAAGGACCTGCTGCCGACGCTGCGCGACTGCGCCGGGTCCACCCTGAACGACGCCGTGCACTGGACGGGCATGCTGGACGTGCCCACCGGTGGCTCGTACACGTTCTACATCAAGGGCGACAACGGCTTCCGCATGTCGCTCGACGGTGCGAGCGTCATCGACCACTGGACGACCGACTGGGACGTGCAGACCACATCGCAGCCGATCACGCTGACGGCCGGCATGCACCAGCTGTCCTTCGACTACAACCAGGGCAACGGCGGAGCGTACATCCAGACCGAGTGGTCGGGCCCCGGAATCGACCGGCAGCCCGTCCCCGACTCCGCCCTGCACCAGCCGGCCGGCTTCGCGCCCCTCGACCTGCACAGCACCGTGGACTCCACCGGCCGGAAGGCTGTGGTACAGCTGCCCGCCGCGGTGAGTTCCGTACCGGCGGACGTCACGAAGCACGTCTCGGTGATCGCCGGCGGCCACCGCTGGAACCCGGCCGTGACCACGGACGCCGCCGATCACTCCAAGCTGGTCTTCACCGCGGCGGCCTCGGACACCCCGGCGGCCATGAAGTCCCAGGTGCGCGTCAGCTACGACGGGCAGGGCGGCCTGAACACCGCCACCGGCCCGCTGGACGTCTTCTCCAGCCTCGCGCAGAACGACTCCACCTGGTACTTCGCCACCAAGTGGGCCAAGGACGTCTCGCCGTCCAACGCGCTGCCCGACTACCCGCGTCCGCAGCAGACGCGCAAGCGGTGGACCAACCTCAACGGCACCTGGCAGTTCCAGGCAACGACGCAGGACGCCCCGCTGCCCACGAGCGGACTGAGCGGCAGGATCCTCGTCCCCTACCCGATGGAGGCGCCGCTGTCCGGCGTCGCCGAGCACCACGACTGGTCGCTGTACCGGCGCACGTTCAAGGTGCCGGCCTCCTGGCGGGTCGGGTCGGGCAACCGTCTCCACCTGAACTTCGGGGCCGTCGACTACGAGGCGTGGGTCTACGTCAACGGCAAGCAGGTGGCCCACCACACCGGCGGCTACCAGGCGTTCACGGCGGACATCACGGACGCCGTCACGCGCCGCGGCGACCAGACCGTCATGCTGAAGGTCAAGGACACCACCGACCCCTCCCAGCAGGCGACCGGCAAGCAGTCGCTCGACCCGAGCGGCATCTGGTACACCCCGACCTCGGGCATCTGGCAGACCGTCTGGATGGAGCCGGTTCCGGAGGAGAGCGTCGACTCGCTGGTCCTCACGCCCGACCTCAAGGACGACTCCCTGTCGGTCACGGTGCGCCCCAGTGCCGGGACGAAGTCCTCGGCCCGGGTGACCGCCACCGCGTTCGACGGCGGCGAGCGCGTCGGTTCCGTCACCGGCGCGGCGGGCGTCCCGCTGCGGCTGCACATCCCACACCCCAAGCTGTGGAGCCCGGACCACCCGTTCCTCTACGACCTGAAGGTCACCCTGGCCGACGGCCGCTCGCACGACAGTGTGGGCTCCTACTTCGGCATGCGATCGATATCGGTCGCCCGGGTCGGCGGGGTGAACAAGATCGAGCTCAACGGCAAGCCCACCTTCCTCCTGGCCACTCTGGACCAGGGCTTCTGGCCCGACGGCGTCTACACGGCGCCGACGGACGCCGCGCTGAAGTCGGACCTGCAACTGCACAAGCAGCTGGGCTTCAACGCCGTGCGCAAGCACATCAAGGTGGAACCGGCCCGTTGGTACTACTGGGCCGACAGGCTCGGGCTGATGGTCTGGCAGGACATGCCCAGCCGCAACACCGACTCCGCCGACGCCGCGAGCAACGCGGAATTCGACAAGGAGGTCCACGAGATCGTGGACCAGCACATCAGCAGCCCCTCCGTCGTCATGTGGACCATGATGAACGAGGGCTGGGGCGAACAGAGCAAGCAGTCCACCGGTGATCTCGCCGACTCGGTGAAGAAGCAGGACCCCTCGCGTCTCGTCGACGCGCACTCGGGAGTCAACTGCTGCGCCTCCAAGGGTGATTCCGGCCGCGGTGACGTCATTGACTACCACCTCTACCACGGCCCGGCGAACCCCGCGCCCGACTCCACCCGCGCGGCCGTCGACGGAGAGCACGGCGGCTACTCGCTGACGATCCCCGGGCACATCGCCGGCGTCGCGGGCGGCCAGGACTACGGTGACGGACCCACCGACATCGCGGAGATGACCAAGACCTACGTGGACAACACGAGCCAACTCCTGGCGAACGCGTCCACCACCCTGTCCGGCTCGGTCTTCACCCAGATCAGCGACGTCGAGGGTGAACTCAACGGTCTGGTGACCTACGACCGGGCGGTCCTGAAGGTCTATCCCGACCAGGTGAGGGAGATCAACCGCAAGGTGATCGCGGCCGGCGCCGCAGCAGGCGGCACGGCTCACTGACGGAGGCCCCCACACCTGGTACAGCTCGGCTCAGGCCCTCTCGGGACCGGTCACCCGGTCCCGAGAGGGCCGTGCCTCGTCGTGTCCGAGCAACCGGCCCACGGGCAGGACAGGTTGCGGCGACCCCAGGTCGCCGTGAGTCCGGTTCGGTGGGGCGGCGGTCTACAGCGCGGTCGCCGCGCGGACCAGACACGCGACCGCCGTGGAGCGGCTGTGCGGGGGCCAGGCGATGACCGTCGTGACGCGCGGGGCGTCGACGACCGGCACGGCGGCCAGACCCTCTCCCAGGCCGGCGCGGCCCGTCTCCGGGACGATCGCGCAGGCCCGGCCGAGGGCGATGAGCTGGGTGAGCTGGGTGTGGTCGCGCACCTGCGGACCGGGGCCGTCCGGGAAGGTGCCGTCGGCGCGGGGCCAGCGGGGCAGGGGGAGATCAGGCAGGCCAGTGATGTCGGCGAGCCGCAACTCCCGGCGCGTACCGAGCGGATGACCCGCCGGGAGGACCGCGACCTGGCCCTCGGTGTGCAGTTCCTCGGTGTCCAGACCGGCCGTGTCGTCGAACGGCCGGTGCAGCAGCGCCACATCGGCCCGGCCGTCGCGCAGCACCTGCGCCTGCTCGCCCGGCCCGCACAGGAGCACGTCCACGGCGACCGCGCCGGGTTCGGCCGCGTAGGCGTCGAGGAGTTTCGCCAGCAGTTCGCTGGAGGCGCCGGCCTTCGCGGCCAGGACCACGGCGGGGCGGCCGGCCCCGGAGAGGGCGGCCCGGCGGGTGCGCCGCTCGGCCGCCTCCACGGCGTCCAGCGCGGCCCGCGCCTCCCGCAGCAGCACCGCCCCGGCCCCGGTCAGGGTGACACCCCGGGTACCGCGCTCCAGGAGGGCGGCACCCAGTCGCCGTTCCAGCCCGGCGATCGCCCGCGACAGCGGGGGCTGGGCGATCCCGAGCCGCTGCGCGGCCCGGCCGAAGTGCAGCTCCTCGGCAACCGCCACGAAGTACCGCAGCTCACGTGTCTCCACCATGCCAGCCTAACCCGGCCGAGCAGGGGCGATACCCGGCCGGTATCGCCGCCCACCCGATCGGTCTTGGACCCGCCGAGGGGTGCGGGAGAACCATCGGAGGCATGAGCGAAACGAACGACACGAACATCGCCGGTGAACAGCTCGACGGACAGGCCGGTGACCGGAACGAGAACCGGAAGGTCGCGCTGGTGACCGGTGCCAACAAGGGCATCGGGTACGAGATCGCCGCCGGGCTGGGCGCCCTCGGCTGGAAGATCGGGGTCGGTGCGCGGAACGAGGCGCGGCGCGAGACCGCCGTGGCGAAGCTGCGCGCGGCCGGGCTCGACGCGTTCGGGGTACCGCTGGACGTGACGGACGACGCGAGCGTGACCGCGGCGGCCCGGCTGATCGAGGAGCGGGCCGGACGGCTCGACGTGCTGGTCAACAACGCGGGCATCACCGGCGGCGGCCCGCAGGAACCCACGAAGGTCGACCCGGACCGGGTGCGGGCGGCCGTGGAGACCAACGTCATCGGCGTCATCCGCGTCACCAACGCCCTGCTGCCGCTGCTGTTGCGCTCCCCGTCGCCGCGGATCGTGAACGTCTCCAGCAGGGTCGGCTCCCTCACGCTGCAGACCACGCCCGGCACCGAGACGGGTCCGATCTCCGTCGCCTACGCGCCGTCGAAGACGTTCCTCAACGCCGTCACCGTTCAGTACGCCAAGGAGCTGGCCGACACGAACATCCTGATCAACGCCGTCTGCCCCGGCTACACGGCCACCGACCTCAACGCCTTCCAGGGGGTGCGCACCGCGCAGCAGGGCGCGGTCTCCGCGATCCGCCTGGCCACCATCCCTGACGACGGCCCGACGGGCCGCTTCTTCTCCGACGAGGGCGAGATCCCTTGGTGACGGCCCGTCGCCGACGAGGGTGAGGTCGCCGGGGCACAGCGCCTCGCCGACCGCGGCGTGCGGGTGCGCCAGGGCGCCGAGCGGGTTCCGCTCGTCTCACCGACGACCCGCACGCCGACGCCGTCGCCCCGCACCGCACGACGGGGGCCGGTGCGTTCTCTCGTGGCCCGTGCCGGGTTACGGGCGGCCGGCGTCGGCCTGTTCCGGCTCCTCGGCGGTCGCTGCCGGGGCGGTCCGGGCAAGGCCGGCGAGCAGCAGGTCGATCATGCGGCGGGCCTGGTAGTCGGGGAAGTTCTCCACTCCGATGCACAGGTTGCCGATGGCGAGCATGAAGTCGTAGGCCCGGACGTCGGAGCGCGTGTATCCAGCGGCAGCGGACGCCTTCAACAGCTGGTCGAGCACGGGCATCAGGCGCTCGACGAACTCGTTGTGCAGACTCTCGAATCCCGCTTGGTCCGAGTGCAGCGCCTCGGCGAGGCCGTGCTTGGTGACCAGGAAGTCGGCGAATTGGTGGACCCACTGCCGCAGCACCTCGTACGGCGTGCCGGCGGTGGGCGCCGCGTCGACGGCGGCGAGCGCGTCGACCTGATGCCGGAAGACCGCCACCACCAGGTCCGCCCGGGTGGGGAAGTGGCGGTAGATCGTGCCCATGCCGAGGCCTGACTCCGCGGCGATCTCCCGCACGGGGGCGTCGATCCCCAGGCGGACGAAGACGGCCGCGGCCGCGTCCAGGAGCTTCTGCTCGTTGCGGCGTACGTCGGCTCGCTTACGTCCTGCGGATGCTGACGGCGTGTCGGCCGTGGACATCGTGCACACCTCCTGCTTGCAAAGCGGAGCGTTGCTCCGTATTGTGATCCGGAGCGGCGCTCCGGATTTCATTTTGCCAGACACCGCGCAGCAGGGGCCCACTGGGCTCGTCCGAGAAAGGCATTCGTCTCGTGAGCGACAACACGTCCGCCGACGGCGGCAACGACTTCACCACCCCGGTCATCTCCGTCAGCCCGATCTCGCTGGCCGCCCCGGACCGCGGTCAGGACCTGCAGGTACGGATCACGGCGCCGACGACCGGCGACAACCTGCCCGTCGTCGTCTTCTCCCATGGCATGAGCCTGACCATGGACGACTACGCACCGCTGGTCGGCCACTGGGCCGCCCGCGGGTTCGTGGTCGTCCAGCCCACCCATCTCGACTCCCTCGGCCTCGCCCCCGACGATCCGCGCTCCCCGCTCATCTGGCGCATCCGCACCGCCGACCTCACCGCCGTCCTCGACCGGCTCGACAGGATCGAAGCCGCGGTGCCCGGGCTGGCCGGCCGCGTCGACCACGACCGCATCGCGGTCGCCGGGCATTCCTGGGGCGCACAGACCGCCAGCACCCTCGCGGGGGCACGGGTCGTGGGCGCCGACGGCATCCCCGGTGAGAGCATGGCCGACCCGCGTGTCAGTGCCGCCGTGCTGCTGTCCCTGCCCGGCACCGGCGGCGCCGACCTGAGCCCGCTCGCCAGCCAGTACTTCCCGTTCATGAGCCCTGATTTCGCCGAGCTGAAGACGCCCAGCCTCGTGGTCGCCGGCGACCACGACCAGTCCCCGCTGACGGTACGCGGTCCGGACTGGTTCGCCGACGGCTACCGGCTCAGCCCGGGCGCCACCGATCTGCTGACCCTGTTCGGCGCGGAACACGGACTCGGCGGCATCCAGGGAGCCAACGACACGCGCACCACCGACGAAAGCCCCGAGCGTGTCGCGCTCGTGCAGCAGGCCACGCTGGCGTACTTGCGTACCGCGCTGGGCCTCGACCAGGGCGCGTGGACCACCGTCCGTCGGGCGCTGGCGGCGGCCGATGCCCCGCTGGGAAGCATCGACTCGAAGTGACCAACACCCTCGTGCCGGCAGGCACGCCCAGTTTTGGCATCATGACCGCCCCGGCGCAGGTCGCCTACGACGACATCCTGCGGGTCTGGCGTGAAGCGGACGGCATCGAACAGATCGAGCACGCCTGGCTGTTCGACCACCTCATGCCGCTCGGCGGCGACCCGAACGGACCCACTTTCGAGGGCTGGACACTGCTGTCCGCACTCGCGGCCGGAACCGAGCGGTTGCGACTCGGAGTGATGGTCACGAGCAACAGGTTCCGTCCACCGGCCATGCTGGCCAAGATCGCCGCCACCGTCGACGCCGTCTCCGGCGGCCGGCTCGAGTTCGGCATCGGCGCGGGCTCTCGCCCGGACGTGCCACTGGCCCGGCGTGAGTACGCGGCTCACGGTCTCCCCTTCCACGATGCCGCCCACGCGGTCGGGAGCCTCGCCGAGGCGCGCACGATCATCCGCAGACTGTGGACCGAAACCGCGCCGTTCGACTTCCAGGGCGACCACCACCAGTTGACGGGCGCGTTCTGCAGTCCCAAACCCGTCCAGGACCCTCACCCGCCGATCCTGATCGGCGGCCAGGCCACCCCGACGCTGCGCGTGGTGGCCAGGCATGCGGACCGGTGGAACATGCCCGGCGGCAGCATCGACAAGGCCGTCGAGCGCAGCGCCGCGCTGGACCGGCTGTGCGAGGAGATCGGCCGGAACCCGGCTGAGATCACTCGGTCCATCGTCCTGCCCGTCTCGTACGACCGGCCCGAGGGCACCCGCCGCACCATCCGCGCGGCGCTCGAAGGCGGCTTCAGCCACATCGTGCTCGGACTGGGCGCGCCCTACCCGGCCGGCGTCGCACGCTGGGTCGCCGACACCGTCATCGGTCCTCTGTCCGACACGGGGGTTGGCCCGGGACCGGCGGTCAGTAACCGACGGTGAAACGTTCGCCGATGTGCCGGGGCTGCTCGATCTCGTCGAGCAGGGCGACCGCGTAGTCCTCGGCGGAGATGCGGCTGCTGCCGTCTTCGGCGACGATCAGGT
Source organism: Streptomyces sp. SCPE 10 (assembly GCF_051980735.1). Taxonomy (NCBI): domain Bacteria; kingdom Bacillati; phylum Actinomycetota; class Actinomycetes; order Kitasatosporales; family Streptomycetaceae; genus Streptomyces; species Streptomyces sp. SCPE 10. The sequence goes on from NZ_CP197069.1 coordinate 7,818,371, forward strand.
CGTCTGCGGCGATGCGGTATGTGCCGGTGCGCTCGCCCGGCTCGATCGTGGCCGCGGGACTGACGTTGGTCCACCTCACGTCGCTGACGGTGCGGTAATAGTCCAGGGCGTCGCCGTGGGCGTGCATGATCTGCAGCAGGAACTCCGGCAGGCCCTCGGTGTCCCAGAGCCGTGTGCCGTCCGGCCTGCGCAGGGACCCGGCGCCGCCGACCGTGATGAGCCGGGGTGCGTTGCCCCCAAGTGAGCGCACCCCGGCGACCAGTGACTCGGCGGCGGGCCTGATGGTGGCGATGTGGCCCGGGCCGTCACCTCCGCCGACCGCGCTGACCACGACGTCCTGCGCCTTGGCCACCTCGGCGACGGATGCGGGGTCCAGCACGTCACCGGTGACCACGGTCAGGTTGGGGTCGCTCTTGGTGAGCTTCGCCGGGTCACGCACGACGGCTGTGACCTGATGGCCCCGGCGAAGGGCCTCGTCCACGATGCGGGATCCGATGGTGCCGTTGGCGCCGAACACGGCGATCTTGGACATGAGAGTCTCCACTTCCGGTTGATCGTCTCCGGATCCGGAGGCTAGCGAGCCCTCTCGTGAAAGCCATGAGGTGTCGGCCGCACCAGGTGAACTGGACCCCATCAGGTGACACCGCCTGACCTGGTCGATCAAGGAGGGCACGCAGGGCCGGCCCGGGGCCGTCGCTGACCGCCCCGGACAGCGTCCGTGCGGGCGCTGCAAGCCAGGGGATGGGGGAGCGTGGGTCGGGCCGGGCCGGTCGTGGCCGTGCCGACGCGGGGGCCGGGGGCCGCCACCGGTGACGGCGGCCCCCGGTCAGGCCAGGAGGCCGAGCCGGGGGCCACCCCGGTCGTGCAGCCGTCGGAAGAAGGCCAGCACGCCCGCGGAGCCACCGGCCCAGGTCGCGCTCGGCCGGGCGAGACCGGTGTCCGGGAACACGGGCCGGGACCAGGTGCCGCCGCTGCGGCTCAGGATGAGCAGGGCGACGGTCTCGGCCGCGTCCCAGAACTCCTCGGACGCGGACGCCTTTGCGACGTCCACCATCAGGTCGCCCACTCCGGCCAGTCCGCAGCACTGCGTGACGAGCGGCATCCGCGGTGCCAGTGCGGCGCAGGCACGCGCGGCCCGCTGGGCGAGGCGGAGGTACCCGGGCTCGCCGAGGCGTTCGGCGGCCCGGACGAGTACGGTTCCGACGCCGGCCAGGCCCCGGCACCACGAGCCGTAGCGGCGTGTCGCCCCCGGTTCGGCGGCCGCCGCGATGATGTCGGGCGTCACGGCGGCCAGGCGCGCGGCGGCCTGCTCGGAGCGGCCGACCGCGTCCGGGTCCCCGGTCTCGCCGCCGTATTCGAGCAGGAAGCAGACGACACCGGCCTCGCCGTGCGCGAGGCCCTCGCCGAGCGCGGCACCACCGGCCGTGTCCGCCCCGGTCGGGCTCAGCCGGGCGGTGCCCGACGCCAGCATCCGGTCGCACTCGGCGGCGACGGCGAGGTGCCGGTCCGCGGCGGGTCGGCGACCGGACCGGAGAGCGTGCCGGGCGAGCAGCAGCCGGCCCAGGCCGATACCGGCGGCGCCCGCGATCAGATCCGCCTCCGGCGGTCCGCCGCCCGGTGCGCGGTCCGGCAGGACGGGATGCCCGGACCGCGGATCCGCCCCCGACGCGGTCTCCAATCCGGCCTGGGTCAGGAAGAGTTCGACGCCGGTGCGCCCCGTGTAGAAGCCGGGTGGGAGGTTCCTGGACTGGTTCGCCGTCCACCGTGCCAACTCGGCGACGGCCGAACGCACTTGGGGCCGGTGCGCGTGGTGGAGGAGCTCCAGTCCGAGTCCCGAACTGCCGCCGTAGACATCGATCGAGGTGGGGACGTTCAGCTGTGCGGCCCGCACCGGGTCCACGATCGCGTGCGCTTCACCGACGCAGAACGCGGTCGTGTGCTCGATGACCTCGTCCAGCAGGTCGCCGTCGAGCCGGGGACGCGCGGGCCGGCGCACGGGCCGGCGTGCGCCTGCCGCCGTTCCGGTGCGCAGGCGGTCGGCGGCGCCGGTCCGAACGGCGGGATCGAAGCTCAGCAGGCCGCTGATGGACGACCGGAACTCCCGGTGGACGCGCCCGGGCAATGCCCATGCCAGGCAGGCCAGGGTCCGGTCCCGGTTGACCTCGTGGTCGCTGTCGACGATCACCGGATCCATGCCGGTGGCGGCGAAGAAGAGGGTTGCGCCGAGGGCGTAGTGGTCGTCGGCGGGAGCGGCCGGTCCCATCGTGCGCAGAACCGGCTCGCTGTATCCGGGGGTCGCCCCTCCCGGGCCGGCGCCGTCCAGCTCGCTGATCCCGAAGTCGATCACGTGGCAGTGGCCCGAGTCGTCGAGCACGACGTTGTCGGGCTTGAGGTCGCGCACGACCACGTTCCGGCCGTGGATCGCGTCCAGGACCCGCAGGAGCCGGGTGGCGAGGACGGACAGGGCGCGCGCCGGCCGGGTGTCGTCGTCCCGGTAGGGGCCGTTGCGCAGGACCTCCCTGCGCAGGTCCCGGTCGCCGCAACTGCTCATCACCAGGTACTCGTTGCTCTGGTGGGCGAAGTAGTCCAGTGCGCGGGGCACGCCCGTGACACCGTCGAGCGCGGTGAGGACCCCGCGCTCGTTGCGCAGCCGGTGGCGGGCGTCCGTACCGGATTCGTCCTCGCCCACGAAGGCCCTCGCCTGTTTCACCACCACCGGCCGCCCGAGAGTACGGTCCACCGCGCGGTAGACGTTGCCCCGGGCCGCACGCACGATGCCGGCGGTGACCCTGTAGCGTCCGCCGCCGAGGCCGGGCGCGGACGGCTCGGCACCGTGTTCGCGACCACTCGCGAAGGGGTCCTCGGCCCACGGCGGGCACCGGTAGCGGCCGACGGCCAAGCCGTCGAAGACCTGGCCGTCCGGTCCGGTCATCACGGATTCGAGCCGCCCGGCCCGGCCGGTCCGGTAGTCGCCGGTGAAGGGGCCGTAGCGGTAGTAGACCGGGGCCCTCGGGTCGACCCGCCGGTCGCTGACGATCTGCGGGCCCTCCCGGTCACGGAGTACGGCGGCGAGTTCCCGGGCGACCTCGACCACCGTGCCTGCCAGGGGGTAGACGGTGACCGCCTTTCCGACGGCTCCCGCGCTCACCACCCCGGAGTTGAGGCGGCGCAGCGTCTGCGGGTCGCGGGCGAACTTCGCGTGGCAGACATGCCGGGACAGCACCGGCAGGACGAGCCGGATCACGGCGTCGAGATCGCCGGGGCGCGCCGAGACGTGCAGTTTCCAGCCGTGTTCCATCGCCGGCATCCGCGGATCGTTCAGGTACGACCACGTCTCGTCGGACCAACCGCTGCGGCCGGCGATGGAGACGGCCACCGCTACGAGTTCAGGTCACACGAGAAGCGGGTGGTGGCGGTCACCCAGGGGTCGGAGAGGCACGCGGTGTGCTCGCGGTCGCCGCGGTCGTCGTCCTCGAACACGATCGCCTCGTCGTCGATCTCCGGCGGACCCGCGTCGCGGAATCCGTCGGCTTCCAGCAGTTCCGGCACGGCTACGGGCATGTGAAGCCTCCATGGTCTGTCGTGCGCTGAGGAGCGGGAAATGGGCGACGCGGGCCGGCGGACCCGCTGTGCCAGGGACGTGCCGCACAAACGTAGGCAGCGGCGACCTTCCTGACAAGAGGTCAGGTCGCACCGCTCTCGCGGGTGCCGGGCAGCACGACGGCACCACCATCAGCACAGGCTTCGGACACGGCCGGTGCCGGCCTGCCCGGACGGCCGCCTCCTGATCGGCGGCCGAGGTCAGCCGCCCGGGTCGGCGCGGAAGGCCATCAGGGCGGTGTCGTCGCGGGCGTCGGAGAGACTCTGCAGGTTGCGCAGCAGCTCGGGTAGGGGTTCGCCGCGGTGGTGGCTGACGGCTCGCAGAAGACGTTGCTGACCCTCGTCGAGGGAGGAGTCGGGCGTTTCGATGAGGCCGTCGGTGTAGTACAGGAGGGTGTCTCCGGGGGCGAGGGTCCGGGTGTGGGTGGTGCGGCGGGTCCTGGGGTCTACGCACAGCGGGGGGGGGTCCTCACCGGTGCCGACGAGGAAGTGGGGCATCCCGCGGGCGGGGACGAGCAGGGGCGGTGGGTGCCCGGCGTTGGACCATGCCATCCGCCAGGTGCCGTCAGGACACCGCCGCAGATGGGTGTGGACGGCTGTGGCGAACGAGGCGATGGCCAGCCCGTCGGCGGCGTCGTCGAGCATGGCCAGGACGGTCCCGGGTGTGCACTCGGGCCCCATGTTCCAGGCGAGGCCGCGGCACATGCTGCGCAACTGGCCCATGGCGGTCGCCGCGGTGAGATCGTGGCCGGCGACATCTCCGATGTCGAGGGCCAGGGTGCCGTCGGAGTGGACGATGGCGTCGTACCAGTCCCCGCCGATCTCGTCGGCCGAGCTAGCCGGCTCGTAACAGGCGGCCACGGACGCGCCGGGCACGGTCGGCGGCTCGGTGAGATGGGCGCGCTGGAGACGCAGGGCGATCCGGCGGGCGCGCTGCAGGTCGAGGACCCGGTGGATGGGCCGTTGCGCGAGGTGGAGGACTTTGCGCAGCAGTTCGACGTCTTCGGGGCCGGGCACCGGGGTGTCGCCGTTGGTGCTGGTGGCGGCGTAACCGAGGACGGTCCCGTCGACGACCAGCGGCACGAGTGTCAGGCTGGTGGCGCCCGCGGCGATCAGCCACCGCTCGGTGACGGCCGGGACCAGGTCGGCGGGGAACCGCCCGGCGGGCGGGAGATGGAAAGTCCGCGGGACCCGGCTCTCCAGCATCTCCCGCACGGTGCTCGTGACGGGGACGCTCTGCCCCCGCAGAGCGGGTGCGGCCGGCAGCCCCGGGCGGATCGCGGAGGCGACCCGCCGGGCCGTGACGGTCGCGTTCTTCGGCAGCGGCCATTCCTCGTGGGACAACAGCAGGGCCACACAGGAGTCGGCGAGTTCGGGTACGACCGTCCGCACGACCGCCGCGAAGACCTCTTCGAGACTGCCGGCGGCCACCTCCGCCACGCGCGCGAGAACATGTTCACGCAGCGTGGCACGCCATGTCTCCTCGACATCGTCCGTCGCGGCGACCCACTCCTTGGCGCGGCCGTGATGCAGGATGGGCACGCAGCGGGTCGACATATGGCGATAGGAGCCGTCGGTGGTCCGCACCCGGAAAGTGGCCTCCATGACAGCCGGAGGTTCCTGGGCCGCGGTGGTACGCCAGGCGCGGCCGAGTCCCTCACGGTCCCGCGGATGGATGTAGGCGTACCAGTCGTCGTCGATCCAGCCGCGCCAGGGGGAACCGGTCAGCTCCTGCCAGCCGGGGACGACCTCCTCCGCGGAGCCGTCCGCACGCACGACCCACACCATCTGCGACACGGCCGACACCAGCGCCTCGTACCGCTGCAGCGCCATGGTCTCGGCCGTGGTGTCCATCGCGACGACCATGGCGCCGGGTCCACCGGGCAGGGTGACGGGCGTGCAGGAGTAGACGAAGTACCTGGCCTGTTCCACGGCGCCCGGGTCGGGTTCACGTGACTCCAGGATCTGGCGCGGTCGGCCGGTGGCGACGACGTCGTCCAGTACGGTCATGAACTCCGCGGCGTCCGGTTCGGGGAACGCCTCCCTGGCGGGCAGCCCCAGGGGCCGTGCGCCGAGCATCCTGCAGCAGGCCGCGTTCTGGTAGACCAGCCGGTGCTCGGGGCCGGTGAACAGCGCGACCGCCGCCGCCGTCTCGTCGAACAGCTTCGGATCGAGAGAGCTCGCCGGACTCATGGCCGACCTGTTCGCATCCGCACCCGCCGACCGTCCGGTCGACGAGATCTCCGCCAGGCCAGTGTCGTCACCGCGTAGCCCTCTCCCATGGTCGGCGTCGGGGACTTCCTCATCTTCCCGGTACGAGTGCCGTACCAGTCGCGCCACGCCGACCCCGCCGGCCCGAGTCCGTCCGTTCCACGACCCATTCTCGTAGGAGGCCGTGCGTCGTGCCTGGACGCGAGGGCGCATCAGCTGAGATCGCCCTCAGCGTCCCCCGGCCCCGATGTTCGACTTGACGGCGAAGTACGCCCGAGCGGCGCTCGGTTGGCCGTGGGCACAGCCGCGCCGATCACGAAGCCGGTCGCCGCTCGGGCGCGTGCCGTGCCGCCGGAATGCCCGCCGGCCGGTCAGGGTTGGACAGGCGGGACCAACCGCCGCACCTCTGGAGCAGACCATGACCCGTTCGTTCCTCTTCCTGCTCGGCAGCGCCCGTACCGGCGGCAACACCGAGCTGCTCGCCCGGGCGGCCGCGGACCAGCTCCCGGCCGACGTGGAACAGCGCTGGCTCGACCTCACCAGGCTCCACCTGCCCGACTTCCGGGACGAGCGCCACGACACGGACTTCGGGCCGGTGGAGGAGGACGACGAGACGCTGCTGCGCGAGGCGACGGCCGCCGCCACCGACATAGTGATCGCCTCCCCGCTCTACTGGTACTCCGTCTCCGCCGCCACCAAGCGCTACCTCGACTACTGGAGCAAGTGGCTGCGCACCCCCGACCCCGGCTTCCGGGAGAAGATGGCCGGCCGCACCCTGTGGGGCGTCACCGCCATGGCACACCGCGAGGAGGAGGTGGCCGAGCCACTGGTCCTCACCCTCCACCACACCGCGGCCTACATGGGCATGCGCTTCGGCGGCGTCCTGCTCGGCAACGGCACGCGCCCCGGCCAGGTCCTCACCGACGAGACCGCGCTCCTGCGCGCCAAGACCTTCTTCACCCAGGACGCGCCCCTGGCCCGCTTCCCCCACGAGTCCTGACCCACCGCCGCCAGGCGCGTCAGGCATCACTCATGTGCACGAGGTGGAAGGCGGCCGGAGCCTCCGCGCCGAGCGGCGCCTGCGGGGGCCGGCGCGGGCCGGGGCAGCCCATCGCGCTGCCGCGCGGCCTGGCCGGTCACGCGGCAGGGGCGGCGGGTCCCCTCCGGCGGCCGGCGCCGTCCGGGAGGGGCGTCAGCGGTGGCCCAGCACGTTGACCACGCGGCCGCTGGGGTCGCGGACGAAGAACCGCCGCACTCCCCACTCCTCGTCCTGCAAGGGGTGGACGATCTCCGCACCGCGCTCCCGCATGACCGCGTAGGCGGCATCCACGTCGTCCACCTCCACGCTCATGTCGGGGGTGACCGGGGCCGTCTTGTCGCCTGCCGTGACGCTGATCTGCGCCGCCGGGTTGGCCGGGGAGGCGAGAGTCATGATCCAGCCGTGATTCATGACCTCCTCGAAGCCCAGCAGGCCGTAGAACTCCCGGCTCTCCTGCGCGGCCTGAGAGTGGATGGTGGGCACGACGCGGCGAACGGTCATCGGGCGACTCCAAGCGAGGTCGGGACGGGCCGCCTCCAGGAGTACTACGCCGCGTCCACCACGCCGCTTCCCCACCGGGCACGCTTTCGTAACGGACCCGTCCCGCGCCTGCCGACTGCGGCGCGATCCCCACGGCCGACCGCCCTGGTGCAGGCCCGGACGCTTCTTCGATAAATGGTCGCGCGTCGCATAGGGTGCTGTTGCGTCTCCGAGGGCACCCCCTTGGAATCGATCACCTAGGTTGAGCGCAGGTCATGGGATTCCTCGAGCGCGTCGACGGCTTCCAGAGACGCCACCACTGGGTGGGTCTGCCGCTCGGCGTCCTGTACAAGTTCTACGACGACCAGGGCCTGTACCTCGCGGCCCTGCTCACCTACTACGGCTTCCTCTCGCTCTTCCCGCTGTTCCTCATTCTCGTCGCCGTCCTGAGCACCTTCCTCAGCGACGATCCCACCCTGCGCCAGCAGGTCATGGACTCGGCGCTGCGCAAATTCCCGGTCATCGGCGACCAGCTCGGCCACAACATCCACTCCTTCCGCGGCAACGGGGCCGCGCTCGCCGCCGGTATCGCGGGCAGCGTCTACGGTTCGCTCGGTGTCGCCCAGGCCGCGCAGTACGCCCTCAACAAGATATGGGCGGTTCCCCGGCACGCCCGCCCGGACCCGCTTCGTTCGAGGCTGAAGGGGGTGGTGTTCCTGCTGGTCCTCGCGGTCGGGCTGTGCGCGTCCACCCTGCTGTCGGTGGCGGCGTCACAGACGTACCTGTTCGGTGTGCGGCTGCGGGGCGGCAGCTGGTTCGCCGTTACCGCCGGGTCCGTGTGCCTGAACACGCTCCTGCTGCTCGTGAGTTACCGGCTGCTCACACACCGGGCACTGCCGCTGCGCCGACTCGCCGGAGTCGCGCTGGGGGGTGCCTGCGCGTGGCAGGCGCTGCAGTGGGTGGGCTCCTACTACGTCAGCCACGTGCTGCACGGGGCCACCGCCACCTACGGCATGTTCGGCATCGTCCTCGGCCTGCTCGCCTGGCTGTACGTCGGGGCCCTGATCTTCATCATGGCGGCCGAGGCGGGGGCCGTGTGGGTCATGCGCCTGTGGCCCCGCAGCCTGCTGACACCGTTCACGGACCGGGTGCAGCTGAGCGCGGCGGACCGCCGCGCCTACCGGTCGTACGCCGCCACCGAGGCATTCAAGGGGTTCCAGAAGATCAGCGTGCGCTTCGATCCGCCGCCCGAACCCCAGCACCGAGAACCGCCGGACGACGCCCGCTGAGGCGGGCTACGGTCACCCGGGGCCGGCGATCTCCGCCACCGCCTCGGACGTCGACGCCGACCAGGCCGTCAGCTTCCCGCCGCGCTCGGCCCACTGCCGCCCAGAATGGGGCTGGAGGGCGGACAGTACCGTCTGGGCCCGCCGCCAGGTCACCACCGGCCCCGTGCCTCTGCGGATGATCCGCAGCAGGCGCCTTCCCTCGTCGTCATCAATCTCGCGGACACGCACTCGTTCTGCCACTCACACGGCCTGGCGACCGCGCCGTGCGGACCAGCATCCGAACGGCGCGTCACATCGCCACAGTGCAAAAGTGCTCTGATGCGGCACTAGAGGGTAAGTACGATCTTTCCCCGGGCGTGGCCTGTCTCGCTCAACTGGTGTGCTGCAGCCGCGTTCTCGAGGGTGAAGGCGGCCGCTACCGGCACAGTGAAGCGGCCCTGCTGGGCGAGAGCGGCGGCCGTGGCGAGTCCTTCGACGGCCTGCGGGTCCGCGCCGGGGCCCGCCGAGCGTGACAGGTGGACCCCGTACTTCGCGGCGTTCAGGTCGGCGACCGTTATCACCCGGTCCGGGCTTCCTGCGAGGTCCACCAGATCGGGCAGCGAGCCGGATCCGGCGCAGTCCAGGACGACGTCGACTCCGTCCGGCGCCAGAGCGGTGACCCGTTCGCCCAATCCGGGGCCGTAGGTGGTCGGTGTCGCCCCCAGTCCCGCGACGAACGCATGGTTGCGTGCGCTGGCCGTACCGAAGACGTGCGCGCCACGGGCCGCCGCGAGCTGGATGGCGACAGTGCCGACCCCGCCCGCAGCGCCCTCGATCAGCAGGGTCGTGCCGGCGGTGACCTTCAGCCGGTCGAGGGCGCGCGTGGCGGTTTCGATGTTCGCGGCGGCACTGGCCTGCTCCCAGCTCAGCGCGTCCGGCTTCGGCGCCCAGGCTGCCAGGACGGCGTACTCGGCGTTCGCGCCGCCGCGCTCGGCGAGATCGACGATGCCGAAGACCTCGTCGCCCGGCCGGACACCGGTGACGCCTGGGCCGACCTCGTCGACCACACCCGCAGCGTCCACGCCAAGGACGTGGGGCAGGCGCAGCGGCATCATCTCGCGGAACCGGCCTGAGCGGAGGTAGCAGTCGGCGGGAGTGACACCAGAGGCCTTTACGGCCACCCGGATGCGGCCTGGTCCCGCGTGCGGTTCCGGAATTTCGGCGACCTCGAGGACGCTTGCGGGACCGTACTCGGAGAATTGCAGTGCTCTCATGGCGCCGGACGCTATCGGAGCACCCCGTCCGTTTAGCTAAAGTGAGAGCGGTGACGAACCGTTTGCCTCACTCCCTGCGCGCCGATGCCCGGGACAACCGCGAGCGCATCCTCGCTGTGACGCGCACCGTGTTCGCTGCGGAGGGGCTGGACGTGGCGATGCGCGAGATCGCGCGGCGTGCCGAGGTCGGCCCCGCGACCCTCTACCGGCACTTTCCGACCAAAGAGGCGCTGGTCACCGAGGTCTTCACCGAGCAGATGGCGGCCTGCACCGCCATCGTCGACGAGGGGCTGGCCGATCCGGACCCATGGCGCGGCTTCTGCCGGGTGATCGAGAAAGTGTGTGAACTGCACGCACAGGACCGGGGCTTCACCGCTGCGTTCGTCTCGGCTTTCCCACGCGCGATCGACTTCGCTGCAGCCCGGGAGCGGGCACTGCGCAAGGTCGCCGAGCTCGCCCGCCGGGCCAAGGCGGCGGGCAATCTGCGCCCGGATTTCGTCCTGGACGACCTGATCATGGTGCTCATGGCCAACGGCGGCATCCGAACCACATCGCCGGCCGCTGCGGTGGCCGCCTCTCGGCGCTTCGCCGCGCTGCTCATACAGGGCATGCAGACCGAGCCGGTCAGGCCGCCGCTGCCCCCCGCAGTCCGGCTGCCGCCGGCAGTTGTGACCTAGGGTCTTTCGTTTGGATCGTGCCGGGCTCGCAGGCCCTGGCACCGCGCCTCGCGGCGTTGTCGTCGGTTGCCATGGCTCCGCCATGTCGCCCTCCTCCGCCTTGCGATGCACGGCACCGGACCCCGCTCCCTGATCCGGCCCGATCCAAACGAAAGACCCTGGCGCCCACCGGGCGGGCACGCTCTGGAGGAGCGCCTACGCACAGTCGTCAACAGGGCAAACGTTGCCTGATGCAGCACTAGGTACCGCGTACCACGACCGCGTACTCGCCGATGCCCAGGAGGTGGTTCCCGGAGATCTCGCCGAGAGCCGTGTACAGCGTGTGGATGTGCCCGGTGGCGGTGTCGAAGGCGATGTCCTTGAGGGTGCCGTGCTCGGTGCCGGCTTCCGTGAGGACCCGCTTGCCGAGGACCTCGTGGTGGGTGGGGAACTCGTCCCGGCCGAGACCGGCGGAGGCGAGGGACCGTACCACGACGGCGCTTCGTCCCACTCCTTCGATCAGGTCCCAGGCGATCGTCGTCGCGTGTTTCGGAGCGCCGGACAGACGCACGCAGACGACGCTCCTCGTGCGCGGGTCGACGGTCAGGCCGCTCACGCGGCCCAGCTGTTCGGCTTCCTCGGCAGTGATCACCGGAAGCCCGTGCGCCTGACTCACCAGCATCATGCCTGGGCCCCCTCATCGGTCGTGGGCGTGAGCCGGGACGGCCGCGCGGTGTAGCGGCGGAAGGCCTCGACCTGGGCGCCGAAGGTGGGCAGGTCGTCGGCGACGAAGTGGCGGGCGTGCGCGGGGACGACCATGGCGCGGCCCGAGACGGAGAGCGCCTCTCCGCGCGGGATGAACGCCCTGCGCTTCCCGTGACCGGTGTCGGTGTCGTCCTTCATGGCGATCTCGAAGCCGATCAGACGTCCGCTGCCGCCGGTCTCGATCACGACGTCCAGCACCGTGCCCGCTTCGGTTCCCTGGTCGGTGAGGACCGGCGCGCCGATCACTTGCCCGTGCTCGGCCTCATGGGCCGCCAGGACCACCTTCCGCTCCGCGAGGACCGCCGCACTCGGGACCATCACGGCGGAGGGGCCGATGGCGTGTACTCCGGACATGGGCAGGCTCACCTTGAGCGGGCCGGCGAGCAGGCCGCGCCCGCTCAAGGTGAAGCCGGTGATCCGGCCTGCCGTGAAGTCGAAAACGGTGTCCTTGACCTGGGCGATCGCCTCGCCGCTCAGGGTCACGACCACCCGCTTGGTCAGTTCCGAGGCGAGCAGGGGGGTGATCACCGCGATCCCTCCCCGCCCGGCCGGCGACCCGAACGTACCGCGATCACCGTGCCGCTGCGGCGTTTGGCCTGGACGACCACTGCCGCCGCGGCGAGTAACACCGCCACCGCGATGAAGAAGACAATCCAGCCAGACCATTCCATCGCCGACCTCCTCCTGACGTCTTCGCGAGGGCCGCCGCCCGGTGCGGCGCGTCCTTGTGCTTCCTGCTTCCCGCGCAGGGGAGTCGCACGCCTTCCGCGCGAGGCCGTGTCCCTTCCCGGCCGCGCGCGGAAATGACGGGTTCTTGGGAGGTCAGGGCGCATGGAGGCCGGTTGTCGGGCAATGCGCGAGGGGTGACACGCATTGTGATCGTCTTCCTGACCGTGATCGCCGCGCTCGCGAGCGCCGCGGCAGCCGTCGGAAGCTCGCCCTACTGGTGGTTCGCGGCCCTTCCGCTGTTGTCCCTGGGTGTGCTGGGCGGCTGGGACCTGGTCCAGCGAGAGCACTCGGTGCTGCGCAACTATCCCGTTCTCGGCCATGCCCGCTTCCTCATGGAGCGCATACGCCCGGAACTGCAGCAGTACTTCATCGAGCGGAACTATGACGGGCGCCCCTTCGACCGGGACGTGCGGAGCATCGTCTACGAGCGGGCCAAAGGCACGGACGCGGAGGAGCCGTTCGGCACCGAACGGGACGTGTACCGCCCCGGTCACGAGTTCCTGGTTCCGTCGATGGCCCCGTGCCCGGTGCCGGAGCACCCGCCGCGCGTGCGCATCGGCGGCCCGGAGTGCGCCCGGCCGTACGACATGGCGCTGCTGAACGTGTCCGCGATGAGCTTCGGTTCGCTGTCCGCCAACGCGGTCCTCGCGCTCAACGCGGGCGCGGCGGCCGGGGGATTCGCCCAGGACACCGGCGAGGGCGGCCTGTCCGAGTACCATCTGCGCCCGGGCGGCGACCTCGTGTGGGAGATCGGCACCGGATACTTCGGCTGCCGCACCGAGGACGGTGACTTCGACGCGGCCGAGTTCGCCGACAAAGCCGCACACGACCACGTCAAGTGCGTGTCCCTGAAGTTGTCGCAGGGCGCCAAGCCCGGCATCGGCGGAGTGCTGCCGGGAGCCAAGGTGAACGCCGAGATCGCCCGGGTCCGGGACGTGCCCGAAGGGCGGACGGTCGTCTCCCCGCCGTACCACCGTGTGTTCTCCACGCCACGTGAACTCGTGCGGTTCATCGCCCGCATGCGCGAACTGTCCGGTGGCAAGCCGACCGGATTCAAGCTCTGTGTGGGCTCGCGCCGGCAGTTCCTGGCCGTGTGCAAGGCGATGGTGGAGGAGGGGACCGCCCCGGACTTCATCGTGGTGGACGGCTCCGAGGGAGGGACGGGCGCGGCACCGCTGGAGTTCGCGGACCACGTGGGCACCCCCCTCACCGAGGGGCTGCTCACCGTGCACAACGCCCTCGTGGGCGCGGGGCTCCGCGACCGGATCAAGATCGGGGCGAGCGGCAAGATCGCCACCGGCACCGACCTCGTCAAACGCATGGTGCAGGGCGCCGACTACGGCAACGCCGCGCGCGCCATGATGTTCGCCGTCGGCTGCATCCAGGCGCAGCGGTGCCATACGAACACCTGCCCCACCGGCGTCACCACCCAGGACCCCCGCCGGGCCCGCGCCCTCGACGTCCACGACAAGACGGCTCGCGTGCGGCGCTTCCAGGAGGCGACCGTGGCCGGCGCGCTCCAGATCATGGCGTCCATGGGCGTCACGGATCCGGCGGACCTGCGTCCGCACATGCTCCGCCGACGCGTCGACCCCGTCACCGAACGCTCCTACGAAGAACTGTACGAGTGGCTCGGGCCGGGCCAGTTGCTCGCCGAGCCACCGGCCTCATGGGCGACCGACTGGAAGGCCGCCGACCCCGACCGTTTCACCGTCTGACCCGGAGGACCCACATGCCCCGTACCGTTGCCCGCGTCATCGTCGACGCCCTGAGCGAACTCGGCGTACGTCAGGTGTTCGGTGTCGTGGGGGACGCGCTCAACCCCCTGACCGACGCCATCCGCGGCACGGAGAACCTGGAATGGGTCGGTTGCCGGCACGAGGAGGCCGCGGCCTTCGCCGCGAGCGCCCAGTCCCAGCTCACCGGCACCCTCGGCGTGTGCATGGGCACCGTCGGACCCGGCTCCGTCCACCTCCTCAACGGACTGTACGACGCCGCCAAGAGCCACGCCCCGGTCCTGGCCATCGCCGGCCAGGTACCGCTCGCCGAACTCGGCAGCGACTACTTCCAGGAGGTCGACAACGACGCCCTCTTCAGTGACGTGGCCGTCTTCCGCGCCACCATCACCTCGCCCGACCAACTGCCGCAGATGCTGGAGACGGCGGTGCGCAACGCGCTCGGCCGCAGGGGAGTCGCCGTCCTCACCGTGCCGGGCGACCTGGGAGAGCGGGAGGTGACCGGCGACCGGCCGCCCCGGTTCTCGCTGACCCCTCCGGTGAGCCGGCCGGACCCAGCGGCCGGCCGGCGCGCCGCGGAACTCCTCGACCGCTCGGAGCGCGTCACCATGCTCGTCGGGGAAGGAGCGCGCGCCGCCCGCGAGGACGTCCTCGCGCTCGCCGACCGTCTGGCCGCGCCGATGGTGCTCACCCTGAAGGCGAAGGCGGGCTTCGAAGGCGACCACAACCCCTTCCAGGTCGGCCAGACCGGTCTGATCGGCAACCCCGCCGCAGCGGCGGCCCTCCAGGACGCGGACACCCTGCTGCTGCTCGGCACCGACTTCCCCTACCGGGACTGGTATCCCGAGGGCAGGACCGTGATCCAGGTCGACACCGAGGCCACGCACATCGGACGCCGGGTGCCGGTCGACGTCGGGCTCGTCGGGGACACCGGCGCCACCGTACGCGACCTCCTGGACCACCTCGCCACCGCGCCCGGGGACGCACGCGACCGTTCGCACCTGGACAAGGCGCGTGAACGCTTCGACCGGTGGCGAGCCGGCCAGGCCCGGCTCGCCGACCCCCGCCATGACAAAGGCCTCGTCGGACGACTGCGCTCCGCGCTGGACAACCGTGCTCACGACATCAGGCCCGAGGTGCTGGCCGCCGCGGTGGACCGTGCCGCCGCCGACGACGCCGTCTTCACGTCCGACACGGGCATGGCCACGGTGTGGCTCTCCCGTTTCGTCGAGATGCGCGGAGAGCGGCGCCTCATCGGCTCGTACAACCTCGGTTCGATGGCCAACGCCATGCCGCAGGCGCTGGGCGCCCAGTGCCTGGACCGTGAGCGCCAGGTCGTGGCCTTCTGCGGGGACGGCGGACTGAGCATGCTCCTCGGCGACCTCATGACCCTCAAGACCCACCGTCTGCCCGTCAAGCTCGTCGTCTTCGACAACCGCCGGCTGGGGATGGTGAAACTCGAACAGGAACAGGCCGGGCTGCCCGAGTTCGGTACCGTGCTCGACAATCCCGACTTCGCCGCCGTGGCCGAGGCCATGGGCATCACCGGCATCCGGGTGACCGACCCGTCGGAGGTGGAGAGCGCGGTGCGGCGGGCCTTCCGTACCCCGGGCCCGGTCCTGCTGGACGTCCTCACCAACCCCGACGAGATAGCCGTTCCGGCCCAGCCGACCGTCGAGCAGGGCTGGGGCTTCGCGGTGGCCAAGCTGAAGGAGGCCGTACGCAGTCACGGGGACACGGACGGGCAGTGACCGCTTCGAGCTGTCCGCCTTTCCTGCCGCGCGCCTGAGCTGCGAGAAGGGCCGGGGGTGCCCGCCGGACGGGTGGCCGCCGTTGCCCATGTGGCGGCGCTGGAGCGCGAAACCGGCCGGGCCGGGGGATGCGTGAGGGCATGAGCACTCACCATGACGGCCCGGACGGTGCGCACCAGCGCCCGCCGAATGTCTCGGACACCCTCGTCCAGGCCCTCGGGGCGTTGTCGAAGGCGCTGGAGACGACCGAACGTGCCCGCGGCCACCTCTACGCCTTCCACCAGCTCACCGGAGGGGCCGACTTCGCGCTGGACCGTGCGGTGGCGCTGCTGCGGGAGGCCGGCCAGCACGGGTGGGCGGACCGGGTGCAGCGGGAGATCCTGGGCCGCAACGTGATTCCCGGGCACTGGACGTTCCAGATCATCGAGGCCTACAACGCCACCTACTACGAGCCGTTCAAGGACATCGAAAGCCAGGCGCGCCGGGAACTGGTCGAAGGCAGGGACCACTTGTACGAGGCCGAGCTGAAGGAGCGGCGCCGCACGCGGGGACACCCGGACCACACCACCCGGCCGGACGCCGTCCGCTCGCTCGACGAGTAGGGACGCGGTGCTCGGCGAGTAGGGGCGCGGTGAGGCGCCCCGGTGCGCGCGGCCCGTCTCGACCCCGCCCGTTTCCCGCCGGGGCAAGGGGAACACGGCAGCAGGTACACAGACCGCACCAGACCCGCCAAGAAGCCGGTCCCGCACCTGGCTCCGGGCCCCTTCCCCGGAGCCGACGACCGCACAAGGAGCCCCATGTCCGCCCAAAATGACGCCGGTATACCCGTCACGGCGAAAGCCGCCCTCTTCGACCTCGACGGCACACTGATCGACTCGGAACCCAGGAGCCGGGCCCTGTGGCGACGGCTCTTCGCCGGCCACGGCATCGACTGCGGGGAGGACGTGCTCGACGGCTTGAGCGGGCGGCGCAGCAGGGAGGTGATCGAGGAACACCTCGCGAGGTTCGGCAGGCACGCCACGGCGGACCGGGTGAGGGAGGAACTCACCGCGCTCAACGGCGCACCGGACCTCCCCCCGGTCCGGCTGGTCCCCGGAGCCGACCGGCTTCTCCGGCGCCTGCGCCGCGACGGAATGGCACTGGCCGTCGTCACGTCCGGCGGCCGGCGCTACGCCGAGGACCATCTGACGCGGTGCGGCATCGCCGACCACTTCTCCACGGTGGTGAGCGCGGAGGACGTCACCCACGGCAAACCGGACCCCGAGGGCTACCTGCTCGCCTGCCGGCGGCTGGGCGTCGCACCCGGCGACGCGGTGGTTTTCGAGGACTCGGCGGCGGGCCTTCAAGCAGGTCGGCGCGCGGGCGCCCGGTGTTTCGCCGTGGGCCGCGCCGCCAGGACGCCCGCCCCGTGCCGGCCGGCCGACCACGCCGTCGAGGACCTGGCGTTCGCGCCGGTCGTCGGCCGCGCCGAGGCGGGTCGGCGTCGCGCCGGTACCCGTGCGGAGGGGTAGCAGGCGGTGGCTGGTTCACCTCGACGCTCGTGGGAACGCTGGTGCCGCGCGAGCGCGGACGGGCGCCGGGCGCGCTCCTCGCCCGTCAGGCCGGCGTCGCGGTGAACCGTCGCAGGAGGGACAGGGGGTATCCCGCGGCGAGCAAGGGGCCGCGGACATCGCGGTCGAGGTCGGGCAGGTAGCCGAACAGGACGTCGGCGGGCCCGGTGATCTCGACGTCACCGCACGCCGCGGGCAGCAGGAGCGTCTCCGCTCGGCCGAGTTCTTCGCTCCACGCCCCGGTGCGTACCCGCACCGGGGCGCCGACGTTCGACAGGATGTGCGCGGTGGCGAAGGCGTGGCGCACGGGTTCCGTGGTTCCGGCGCGCCAGCGTTCGAGGGCGAAGTAGGGGCCCGCGCAGAGGAAGACCCGCTCCACCCCGTCCCCGACGGGGATGCTCAATCCCGGCGTGAAGTCCGGTCGGTACTCCAGGTCGGCCTGCCGCATCAACATGTCGAGGTTGGACCGGTGTTCCTGATCGTCCACCGGCGAGCCGTCCTCCATGTGCCAGCGCATCGCGTGCTGCTGGATGTCGGAGGTCTGCTCGATCTCGTAGACGAGGGTGTCCGGCCCGAAGCTGTGCAGGGTGCCGCCGGGCACGTAGAGGGTCTCGCCCGCGCGCACCGGCAGACGACGCAGTACGGCGTCGAAGTCCTGCGCCTGAAGCGCGGCACGCAATCGGTCGGCCGTGATCCCCTCCTTGACGCCGCACAGGGCGGTCGCGCCGGGCGCGGCCTCCAGGATGTGCCAGGCTTCGGTCTTTCCGTTGGGCTGCCCCTCCAGGCGCCGGGCGGCCTCGTCGTCGGCGTGCAGATGTACCGGCAGGGTGCCGGCGGCGTCGATGAACTTGGTGAGCACGGGGAAGCGCGCACCGGAGAAGCCGGCGCCCATGAGCGCTTCGGGCTGTTCGGACAGCACCTGGTGCAGGGTCCGGCCGGCCAGCGGGCCATTGGTCACCACACTCCGGTTGCCCTCGACGTCACTGCACTCCCAGGTCTCCGCGACGCTCCAGTCGGGCAGGCCCCTTTTGCCCAGGCGGCGGGCGATGGCGTGGCCGCCGAAGACCAGGGGCTTCGCCGTGACGGTCAGCCGCAACGGGTACAGGGCCGTGTCCTCTGCGCTCACAGGATCGGCTGCCCGCCGGTGACGGCGACCCTGGCACCGGACACGTAGGCGGCCTCGTCGGACGCGAGCATGACGTACACCGGCGCCAGTTCGGCCGGTTGGCCGGGCCGCCCCAGCGGCACCTCGGAGCCGAAGCTCTCGACCTGCTCGGGCGGCATGGTCGCGGGGATGAGCGGCGTCCAGATCGGCCCCGGGGCGACGCTGTTGGCACGGATGCCCTTCGACGCCAGCATCTGGGCCAGCGAACCGACCATGTTGGCGATGCCCGCCTTGGTGGCGTTGTACGGCAGCAGCTGCGGCGGGGGACTGTCGGAGTTGACCGAGGTGCTCCCGATGATCGACGATCCGGGCCGCATGTGCGGGACCGCGGCCTTGGCCAGGTGGAAGAACGCGCTGAGGTTGATCGCCAGCGTGCGGTCCCACTCCTCGTCGGGAATGTCCGTGAGGGAGTCGTGAGTCATCTGGAACGCGGCGTTACTGACCAGTACGTCGACCCGGCCGAACTCCTCGACGGCCTTGTCGACGACGGAGCGGCAGTGCGCCGGATCGGCCAGGTCCCCGGGCACCAGTACGCACGTGCGTCCCGCCTCCCGCACCCACCGCGCGGTCTCCTCCGCGTCCTCGTGCTCGTCCAGGTAGGAGACCAGGACGTCCGCGCCCTCACGGGCGTAGGCGATCGCCACCGCACGTCCGATTCCGCTGTCCCCGCCGGTGATCACCGCGGCCTTGCCGGCCAGCCGTCCGGAGCCCTGGTAGCTGTGCTCACCGTGATCCGGCCGGGGCGTCATCTCGCCCGTTGTACCGGGCGGGACCTGCTGCTGACGAGGCTGGGACATGTGGGCTCCGGAAAAGAGTCGAGCGGGCCGGGGCCCATACCGGTGTCAAGCGGACCGGCGCCCCGGTGGAAACGGTCGAGGCGCCGAGTACCCCACTGGTCCCGGCACGCACACGGGGCCCTCGCGCGCACTGCGTGCGCAACGCTCGCACGCCGCCGAGCGGCTCTGCCGGCCGCCTTGCCCGCGGCACGGCGGGCCCGGTGGGGTGGCACGAGCGGCGCGTCGCCTGGCGGGAGGACGCCGAAACCGGGGCGCCCGCACAGGCCACGGGCGCCCCGGAGTGCTCAGCCGCCCCAGATCGTCCACGACGTGGCTCCGTGGAGGGACGCCAGGACGGCGAACAGGACCACGTCGGCGATGCCGAGCCCCAGTCCGAGCAGTGCCCGCGAGCGGCGCGGGGTGTTCCGGCGCAGGGCGATGAGGGCCAGCACGATGGCGATGGGGCCGAGGACCAGGTTGAGGACGAGCAGTCCCAGAAGACCCAGGACGAAGGAGGCCACCGCCATGCCTTCGGTGTCCCTCCGGCCCGTGCGGGCGGAGGGCGGTGCGGTCAGCCGCATCGTCAGGCCCTCCCTGTCCGGCCACGCCGACGCCGCTCGCGTCCGGCGAACACGACGAGCCAGACGGCGATCACCGCACCGGCCACCACGGTCACGGGCCACGGAAGGTAGGCGGCCGAACCCAGGACGATCCCCAGCAGAAGCAGGGCGACGACCAGGAAGAGCATGGCTACCTCCTCGGTCCGACGATGCCGGCGACGACGGACGGCGGCTCGGTGCCCCGCCCGTATGGCGAACTCTGCGACCGAATCCTCAACGCGTTCATGACATCGCCGGTTACCCGCGGGCGCGCGTCTCACGCTCCCGGGGCGCCACGGACCGGTCCCCGGGCACACGCATATGCGCCAACTCCCCGCTGTCGACGGCCGTTTACGGCCTACAGGGCGCTCAGCCGACCTTCCCCACACCGCCCGCCGCGCCGCGGAGACCCGCGGCACCGTGTCCGGTCCGGTGCCTGTTCAGGCGCCCTGCGGTGGGAGGATGTCGTCCAGCACCTTCGCGCACTCCAGGGCAGCTTGAGCCGAGCGGGGGAGCATGACGCTTTCGTAGGCCCGGACCGCGTCCTCGACGGTGGACTCGGCGACGAGGGCACGGGCCAGGTCGGCGCCGTCGAGCATGGCGAGGTTCGCGCCGAGCCCGACGGGCGGCATCAGGTGCGCGGCGTCGCCCAGCAGGGTGGTGCCGGGGGCGTGCTCCCAGGTGTGCGGGGCGGGCAGCACGAACACCGGCCGGGCGGTGAACCCGCCCTCGTTGCGGCGTACGAAGTCGAGCAGGCTCTCGTCCCAGCCCTTCAGCAGGTCCACCAGGTAGCGGCGTACGGCTTCGGCGTCGTCGAGGGATACGCCCGCCGCCACATGCCAGTCCTGTGGGGCGCGGAAGGCGACGTAGACGCGGATGTGGCCCTGACCGTTGCGCTGCGCCAGCAGGGCCTTGTCGCCGGTGCTCGCCAGCATGGTGCCGTCGCCGACGAGCGCGGCCAGCGAGGGATGGCGGGCGTCGCAGTCGGGGAAACCGGCTTCTACGAAGGTGACGCCGTTGTAGGCGGGCGCGGCCTGCGACACGGACGGGCGGACGCGGGACCAGGCGCCGTCGGCACCGATCACCAGGTCGGCCGCTTCCGTGCTCCCGTCCTCGAACAGGAGCCGCCAGGTGCCGTCTTCGTCCTCGAGCGGAGTGACAGCGCTGACGGCACGGTCCCATCGGACGGTGTCCGCGGCGAGGGAGTCCAGGAGGAGGGCGCGCAGCCGGCCACGGTCGATCTCGGGGCTGTCGTCGTCATGGCTGGGCGGCCCCGGGACGGGCAGGACGGCGGCGGTGGCGGGGTCGAGTATGCGCCACTCCTGGCTCTCCGGGCGGGCCAGGGCACGGAACTCGTCGATCAGACCCGCCGCACGCAGCGCCGCCTGTCCGGTACCGGAATGGATGTCGAGGCTGCCGCCCTGGGGCCGGGCGTCGGCGGAGGCCTCGCGTTCGTAGACGGTGACCGAGCGGCCGTGACGTTGCAGGACCCGGGCGCAGGCGAGGCCGCCGAGACCGGCGCCCACGATGGCGATGCGGGCATTGGCTGTGGAGGGCATGGGATGACTGTCTCTCGGCAGGGTGACGAGTTGCCGCCGGGAGATCCGGCGCTCCGCCACGAAAGCACAGCCGTGCTGGAAGCAGCCAATGAATAATCAGTTCCCGGCCGGTGGGTGCGTGTCACCGGCCGGATTCATACAACTCGTCGGTGGATCAGGCGGGTTGCAGCGGTGCGCAGCGCCGGTACCAGGCACATCGTGGTCGCGGCGATGGCGAGTGAGGCTCCGGCAGACGTGCCCATGAGTTGCCCGCGACCGGTGCCTGGGCGGCGATCGGCACCACTGCGGTCGAGGCGGCGGCGCCGGCGCGGGTGCCGCCCGCGGCGGCCGGGCGGGGCGGTGACACCGACCGTCCGCGCGTCGGTGACGAGCGGGTGGGCGAGTAGCAGGACGGCGAAGCAGACGACCAGCCAGACCGCGGGACCGGTGGCCGCCGCGACCGCGATCGCCGCGGCCGGCAGAACGGTCGTCCTGCGGCGGGCGCCACGAACCGCCGGGACATGGAGGACGGGACGGGGCGCGCGTCGACCATGGGAGCGGCCCACCACGCGGCCGCCGCGCCCCCAAGACGAGCGGCTTGACCGGCCATGGTGTGTGCGGAACGGCCGGCGGGTTGCGGACGGCGACGGCGGACCCACGGCTCCGGCTTGGGGATGACGTGGTGCGCGAGGGCCGGTACCGCCACGGACTTCCCCGGCGCCGCGCCGACGGTGTGAGCGGGCGAGGGAAACGCCCCCGCCGCGCTTTCGTCGCAGCCGTGTGCGCAGTCGGCGCGCTCTGGCCTTCGGTCGCGAGGAGACGGGGGGCGGACTACGAGGCCCCGCCCAAGTGGCAGCAGGAGGACCGCTCGAAGTGGCGGGCGACTTCGAGCCAGGTGGTGTGGGGAGGCGCGGGAGTGTCCGCCGCACCGAGACCGGTCAGGTCTTGCCGACGGTGGGGGACGCCGTCGCGCAGCACCACGGATGTGTGCACCAGGGTGCCGAAGTCGTGGAAGGGATCGCCGTCGACCACCGTCAGATCCGCGAGCTTGCCGGCCTCCACCGTGCCGAGGTCCCGGTCGAGGCCGAAGAGGCGGGCCGGAACGGTGGTGGCGGTGTGCAGGGCCTCGGCGGCGGTGAAACCGTGCCCGTGCAGGGCGCGCAACGCCAGATGGAGGGAGAGACCCACGGGCACCAATGGCGAGTCCGTGCCCAGGGCGAGTACGGCACCGTGTGCGGTCAGCTGCCGGTAGTCGGCCATCTCCGTCGCCAGGGCGTCCAGTTGCTGCCGGGTGGGCGCGGTCGCGGCACGGTCGTGAACGGCGGCGGCGTCCCAGGGCGGCATCAGGGCGTTCACCCGCGGGTCGTCGGCGAGGGTCCGGTCGGCGCCCAGCAGGCACTGCGCCGTGAACGGCGTGGCGATCAACGCGAAGGACCCGTCCGCGTACTGCTCGAGCAGATCCTGGTGGACCCGCCCGAGCGGAGTGGTCGCGTGGCCGTACGGCAGTCGCTGGGTGGCCTGCAGATGCGTGGTCAGGTCCTGGCCCGCGGGCCTGCCGGGGAAGCACAGGTGACTGCCGCACGGCACGCCCAGCCGGTGCGCGGCCTGCGCGGCCAGTGACATGGTCCTGCCCGGCGCGCGGACGTAGGTCTTGACGAAGTCGACGTCCAGCGCAGCGGCCCGCCGCAGCGTGGCCCGAACGCCCGCCTCGGTGCGGTGCGCGCGTCCCATGCTGTACGCGGTACGGGCGCCGTCGATCAGCTCGGCGCACGCCAGCGACCTGGGGCCGAGTCCGTGCCCGGTGGCGGCCGACTCGCGCAGCCGGACCGTCTCGTACAGCGGGCCGCCCATGCAGGCGGTGGTCGTGATCCCGTAGGCGAGGAAGGTCAGGTTCTGCCGGGCACCGTAGGTGGCGGTGTAGGGGTGGGTGTGGCTGTCGAACAGGCCGGGCAGCACTGTTCCTTCGGAGGCGTCCAAGGTGCGGTGGCCCGGCCGGCGGGCGCGGTGCGGCTCGACGCCGGTGATCCGGTCGCCGCGGATCAGAATGTCCATGTCCTGGCGTGGCGGGCTGCCGGTGCCGTCCCACAACTGGCCGGCGTGGACGCGCAGCGGCTCCCGCGCGCCGGGCTCCCGCCGACCGGTCAGCCTGATCGGCAAGGTGCGCGGACGGCCCGGGGAATGCGCGGCGTCCAGGAAGAGCAGCCGCAGCGTGCCGCAGGAGAGATAGAGGAGGGTGCGGGAGTCGCCGGCCCAGCTCGGGTGGTCGGCCGGTTCGTCGGTGAGCCGGCGGGCCGGACCCGTGGGCGTGCCGTCGGCGGCGACGGGCAGCAGCCACAGCACGGACTCGGCGACGAACACCATCCAACGGCCGTCGGGGGACCACATGGGCCCGGCCGCGACCCGGTCCGACAGCGACTGGTGGTCGGCGGGCAGCCGGCGTCGCTCGGCACCGGTGCGCACATCCACGATCCGGATGAGGTTGTAGCCCTCGCGGAAGCGGTGGTTGAGCCGATTGCGATCGCAGAACGCCAGGTGGCGGCCGTCCGAGGACCAGGTGGGTGCGCCGGGCGGCCCGTCGGCCGCCAGCGGGCGCGCCGCCACCCGCTCCTCGCCCGTGGCCAGGTCGCGTACCAGCACGTTCCCGGCGACGTCCTGGCATGCCAGCAGGGAGCCGTCCGGAGACAGCGCCGGGTACAGCCGCCCGCCGCCGGTGACCTGCTCGTCGTGCGAATCGGCCAGGCGCAGTCGGCGTACGGCGCTCAGGCCGTCGCGATCGGTGCAGTACAGCAGGCTGCGGCCGTCCGGTGCCCAGGCCGGCATCTGCAGGTAGTGCACGTCGGCGGCCTGCACCAGCCGGCGCGGGACGCCCGCCTGCCCCGTGCCGGCGAGGGGGACCAGCCACAGGGCGTTCAGTGCGACGAACGCCGCGCTGCGGCCGTCCGGTGCCAGGGCCGGCCGGTGGAGGCCGCGCACGGGAGCGGGAACGGCCGGGTCGGGGATTCGCCGCGCGGGCCGGCGCGGCGGCCTGGGCACGGGCATCCGTGCGGTGAAGGGGATCTCCTCGACGTCTGCGGCGCCACGGGCATCGACGCCGCGAACGCGGATGCGGCCGTCCGCCACGTACAGCAGCCGGTCCTCGTCCAGCCAGCAAGGCGGGGCGGCCGCCAGGTCCTCGCCCGCCGCGATCACCCGGTCGTCCACCATCAGCGTCGCCGTGGCAGCGGGCAGCGACGGTGAGCCGCTCGAGCCCGTCAGCCGGAGGTAGGCGATCCGGCCGGCGGGGGAGACGGCCGGGCACAGCAGCCGGCCCTCGGTGACCGTGCGCAGCACCCGCGCCGGTCCGCCCGCCGCCGGGACGCGCACCAGGGACAGGCCGCCGTCGTTACCGCCGTCCGCGGTGTGGGCGGCGCGCACGCACACCAGCGACCGCCCGTCCGGAAACCACGCCGGGTCGTAGTCCTCGTGGGCGCCGCCGGTGAGCCGGGCCATCCGGCCGCTGCCCAGGTCCAGTGTCCACAGGGCGAAAGCGCCGCCGGCCACCGGATCCGCGCCGCGCTCGGAGGAGAACGCCAGCCGGGTGCCGTCCGGCGACCAGGCCACGCCCCGGTCGTCCCAGGGACCGTCGGTGAGGGCGCGCAGCCCGCCGCCATCCGGCCGCAGGGTCCACAGGTGGAAGCCGCCGCCGCGGTACCCGCACACGGCCACGGTCCGGCCGTCAGGGGAGAGCGCGGGCCGGGTCGCCTCCAGCTCCCAGCCGGTCAGCCGCACGGCGTCGCCACCCGCGCGCGGGATCCGCCACAGAACTCCCTGCACCTCGGCGATCAGGAACTTCCCACCGGACCGCGCGGTGACCGATCCACCGGTCATCTCGCGGTACGTCAGCACGCGCCCGGCCGCGGAGGTTCGCAACCGCAGCGGGGACGCCGCGGCGGCGCCCGCGGCGGACGCCTCCAAGAAGCGCCGCCGGCTGAAGAACCCCTGAGCCGTGTCCATGCCGTGTTCCTCTCCAAGCCGGCGCCCGGGGCCCCGCGCGGCAGCACCCGCACCTCCCGGCGGCCCGGGCTCCCTGGCCAACCGGCGCCGAGGCCCGTGCTCGCTGGAGGACAGCCGCGCGGGACGGTCTTCCCGTTGTACCCGTGCCGCGGCGACCCCGCCCGTCCGGGGCCTCGGCCCGAATCTCACCGTTCCCGGGAGCGGGCTTTCCGTATCCAGACTTTGAGCGACCGCTCAAATGGTGTACTTTCCCTTCCAGTTGATTTTGAGCGATCGCTCAAACGCGGGAGATGTGGGGGAACACCATGGGTCTCTACGTGGAGGCGCAGATCCGTGCCGATCTGGACGAACTCTGGGAGCGCACCCAGGACCCCGCCCAGCATCGGCGCTGGGACCTGAGGTTCTCGGAGATCGACTACCTCCCGCGCGCGGAGGGCGATCCCCAGCGCTTCCGTTACGCCGTGCGTGTTCCGCCCTTCCTGACGGTGTCCGGCACCGGGATCGCCGCCGGCGAGCGGGAGCGCCCCGACGGCACCCGCACCTCCGCCCTGCGCTTCGTCTGCCCGCACCCGCTCTCCCCGCTCGCCCGCGGGAGCGGCTACTGGCGCTACGTGCCCGACGCGCACGGCGTGCGCTTCCTCACCGGCTACGACTACCGGCCCCGCTGGGGCGCCCTCGGTGCGCTCACCGACCGGCTCGTGTTCCGCCCCCTGATGGGCTGGGCGACCGCCTGGTCCTTCGACCGGCTGCGGCTGTGGCTGGAGCGGGGCATCACCCCCGAGCGGGCCCGGGCCAACTGGCTGGCCGAACTGGCGGTCCGGGCACTGCTGCTCGCCGGGTGCCTGACCGGCCTGGGGCTGAACCCCGGCATCGGAGTCCTCGGGCCGTTCGAGGCCGACGCAGACCGTCTCGGCCCGCTCGTGCTGGTGTCCGTGATGTCGATCGCCCTCTTCAAGGCCCCTCTCGCCCGCACGCCCGCCGCCCGGAGGTGCCGACGCGCCCCCGCGGCCCAGAGCCGAACCCCCCGTGTCCTGCACACCCTGGAGAAGCACGGATGACCGCGCCCGCCTCGATGTTCCGTACCGTGCTCGGCGACGACTTCGACCGCCTCCATCCCGAGCTGCGGCGCCGCTTCTCGGTGGGCCTGGCCGGCGGGGAGGCCTGCACCGGGCGGGGCGTCATGCACCGGATCTGGCACGGCCCGGCGTACGTGAAGCCGTTCCTCGCCCTCGGCGCCACCCGCAACATCCTCGTCCCGCGGGCCGGCCGCGACATCCCCTTCGTGATCGAGAACGTCCCGTACACCGACACCTTCGGCCGTGAGACGGTGAGCTTCGTGCGCACCTTCGACCTGCCCGGCCGCCCGCCTCGCTTCGACGCCCAGATGGTGCTCAGCCCGAAGGGCGACCGGATCCTCGACTACCTCGGCACCCACCAACACCTCGCCAGCGAACTGCACTTCGCGGCCGAGCCGGACGGCTCGCTGCTCATCCGCTCCGGCGAGCACCGCTTCCGGGAGGGCCCGGTGGACGTGCGCGTCCCCGAACTCCTCGGCGCCACGGCCGAGGTGCGTGAGTCGTTCGACGACGCCACCGGACGCTTCCGGGTCCGGGTGAGCGTGGTGAACCGCCGCTTCGGCCCGCTCTTCGGCTACGAGGGCTCCTTCACGGCGTCGTACACGGACGCCCGCTCCCACGGCACGCGACCGGGACTGCGCCCGCTGCGGGAGGAGATGCGCGCATGAGCCCGGACACGGCGAAGTCCCCGTAGACGAAGACCAAATCCCTGCAAGGCCCTCCGCTGACTTCGCCCCCGCCTCAGGCGGCAACGGCTCGATCGTCGACCGGCCACCTCACGAACGTGGCGCGGGGGCGGGCAGGTCAGCGTCGAGCGAGGAAGCCGCGATACCAGGTGATGGTGTCGTCGAGCGTGGTGTCGAGCGGGATGGGCTTGACCACGAAGGCTTCCTGCATCGCGCTGGAGTCCATGACCTGGGGCTCGCTGTGCTGATAGAACAGCTCGGCGTAGGAGTCCATGAAGACCTGGTCGAACGGGCCGAAGGCCTCCGGCTCCGACTTGGTCACGACGTTCAACGGCCGACCGACCTTCTTCTCGATCAGCCGGAAGACCTCCCGCGTGGTGAGGGCCGGTGCGGTGGGGAGGTGCCAGACACGCCCGTCGCCGTCCGGGCGCTCACCGAGGGTGGCAAGCCCCGCGGCCACGTCGCGGATGTCGGTGTAGCTGTGCGGCAGATCGATGTCACCGAGCCCGTACACCTCGGTGCCGGTGAGCGCGCCGGGGAAGACGGCGCCGCCGAGCGTGGAGTTGAGCACATGGGGGCCGACGAAGTCGGCCGAGCGGCCCATGACGACGCGGGCGCGGCCCTCCCTGTGCGCGGTCAGGTACTTCTCGTCCAGCGCGGCCCGCATCCTGCCCTTCGCGGTGGTGGCACCCCACGGGGTGTCCTCGGTCATCACCGCGCCATGGGTCTCGCCGTACGGGTAGAGGGTGCCGAGGACGACCAGGCGCGCGCCTTCGGTTTCGACGGCTGCGACCACGGCGTCCTGGATGACGGGCATCACCTCGACCTGGAGGTGATAGGCGACGTTGACGCAGTGGTACACGACGGCGGCCCCCTTGATCGCGGCCCGGGCGCCGCCGACGGTGCCGACGTCGCCCTTGACGCGGGTGACGCCCTCGCGGGCCGGGCCGACGCCCGTGCGGTCGACGAGGTGGACCCCGTGCCCGCGGCGTATCAGCTCGCCGGCCAGCATCGAGCCGGCCGAGCCGGCACCGACCAGACGCGCGCGGAGATCAAGGAGATCGCCGTACGCCGGCTCGCCGCAGGGGGCCTGGAGAGCGTGGCCCTGCTGCGCATCGCCAAGGAGATCGGCATGTCCGGTCCGGCTCTCTACCGCTACTTCGCCAGCCGCGACGACTTGCTGGCGGAGCTGGTCGTCGACGCCTACGAGGCCGTCGCCGCGAAGGTCCAGGCTGTCGACGTCTCGGCCGGCGGGCGGCGGCCGCTGCACGCGCTGGCGACGGCTTTCCGCGACTGGGCTGTGGCGCAGCCGCATCTCTACCTGCTCATCCAAGGCGCCCCGGTCCCGGGCTTCCGCCCGCCGGACGAGACCCTGGCGCATGCCCGCGCGGTCCTCGGTCCGTTCCTCCCGGTCTTCGCCAAACTGGCGTGAACGCATCGGACGGGTTGAGCCGGCGACTCGGCCGACGGACGGCTGGAGCGCGCCCCCGCTGCGAACTCCGGCAGTTGCTTCGGT
Organism: Streptomyces sp. SCPE 10; assembly: GCF_051980735.1. Taxonomy (NCBI): domain Bacteria; kingdom Bacillati; phylum Actinomycetota; class Actinomycetes; order Kitasatosporales; family Streptomycetaceae; genus Streptomyces; species Streptomyces sp. SCPE 10. The sequence goes on from NZ_CP197069.1 coordinate 7,846,779, forward strand.
CGTCATAACCGCTCCACGACCCGGCACCCACCGCACTGAAGGCGTTGGCCACGCTCCCAGGGCCGGACCACCCGCCCCAGGTCGCGAGATTCCTCGCTGCGGTTCGACCGCCGCCGGAGTCCCGGCATCGGCGCCGGCAGTCGGGAACGTGCCGTCCGCCACCGCCGCTTCGGCCCGAGTCGGCCTCAGCCCACCGCCTTCTTGACGAGCGCGCTGATGCGCTGTTCGTCGGCCGCGGTCAGCTCCTTCAGGGCGTAGGCGGTCGGCCACATGGCACCGTCGTCCAGTGCCGCCTGGTCGCTGAACCCGAGCGTGGCGTACCGCGACTTGAACTTCTGCGCGCTCTGGAAGTGGCAGAGGACCTTGCCGTCTCTCGCGTAGGCGGGCATCCCGTACCAGAGCTTGGGCATGAGGTCCGGAGCGGCGGTCTTGACGATGGCGTGGATCCGCTCGGCGAGGACCCGGTCCGCCTCCGGCATCTCGGCGATCTTCGCGAGCACGTCCCGCTCCGCTGCCGCCTCCTTCTCCGCCCGCGAACCGCGCCGTGCCGCCGCCTTCTTCTGCTCCTGGGCGTGTTCCTTCATCGCCGCCCGCTCGTCGGCGGTGAATCCGTTGTACTGCTCGGCGCTCGTGCCGGAGTTCTCGGTGGACGAACTCGTGGGCTGCATGGCAGGTTCCTCTCGTACTGGAAAGACGCGGATCGGGGCGGTAGTGCGAGGCCCTGCGTCAGGACAGTGCAGGCGCCCTTACGGCGCGGGGGCGGACGAGGGCGGCATGGGGGCCGGTCACCGAGAGGGTGACCGATACGACGGACGTGTGCGATGCGCTGGTTGCCACGGCCACCACGCTAGAGGCTGCTCGGCCGCCGGGGCTTCTCGATTCCTGACCGGTTCTGCCGCCTGCATCGCCATACCCGTCGGAAGGCCCCGGGCGGCATGCTCCCAGGGGACTTGCGCATGCCGGATGCCCCGGGGTTCTCCGGGGCATCCACTGGCGGGCTCGATGGCCCCGGTACGGCGGTCAGCGACGCTGAGACTTCCGGAGCCCTTGGTGGCAGCCGCCATGACGTTGAGGACCACGGCGCTCGCGTCGGCCGGGACGCCATGGACGCCCGAGACGGGCAGCGTGATCGAATGACCGCCGGCGACCGCCTCGCTGTTACGGGTACGGCGAGGCGGGCGATGCCACACAACAGCGGTACGCCGCTCACCGGAAGTTCCCCGGTGAGCGGCGTACCGTGTGATGCGGAGAGGGCAGGATTCGAACCTGCGTGGACCCCCGAAAGGATCCGACCTCGAGACGTGCTCGCCGGTCCCCGATCAACCACTCCGGGCACCTCTCCTCGCTCCGACCCCTCTGGGGTTCGGGCCCGTTCACGTGAAAGAGAATGACACGGCCCGCTGACACGGCACTGACATCTCGAAGACCGGGCCGAGGCTCCCAACGCGGTGGCACCGGTCCACCGGCCGGGCAAGCTGATTCCCGCCCCACTCCCGCAAGCCGCGTCGCTGCTGCGGGTCGACGCGGGCTCCGCGCTCTGTCCGGTTGCCGAGCGGGACGGCCTGCCCATCTGCCGGCGTGGGCCGACGCTGATCGAGCAACGCCCAGGGCCGATGTACCGGCGGCATGCCATGCTCCCCGTCTTCTGGCCCGTCCAAACGACCAACGGGTCGAATGTCAGCCACCCATCAGAGACATGTCAGCGCTGTTCAGCAGTATGCCCGTGTTGTCCGTGCCCGAGAGCGAGCCAGCTGCCGGTATATCGGCCTCGTCTGTGGCTTCGACATCTACTGCTCCCAGGACGGGTCGGACCTGAATCCGAAGAGTGGATTCCCATTCACTTTCCCATTCCCATCAGCCTCCGTGGTTGGAGATCATCATGAACAACGAGTCTGTTTATATTGCGGCCGCGACCGTGTCCCTGGCCGAGACCGTGTCCGTGAGTGAGGCCATCGCCGAGGGCCTGGTGCCGCCCACGCACCAGGAACTCGGTTTTGAGCGCATCGCGGTTTCGAACGGCGAGGCCGGCCCGGAAATGGCGGCTCAGGCGGCAAGGTCGGCGATCGAGAAGTCCGAGCTGGACCCCTCCGAAATCGGCTTGGTGCTGCACGCCAGTCACTGGTTCCAGGGCCTGGACCTGTGGCCGTCGGCGGCCTACGTCGCCAACGAGTCGGTGGGCGCGCACCCCTTCGCCCTGGATGTGCAACAGCAGTCGCTGGGCGGGCTCGGCGCCATGCGGCTCGCCTCCGCCTACCTGCGCAGTGGCTTCACCCACGCAGCGCTCGTCACCACCGGCGACCGCTACGCCTCGCCGGGCATCGACCGGTGGAACACCCTGGACAACATCATCTTCGGTGACGCCGGCACGGCCGTGGTCCTGTCGACCGAGAGCGGCTTCGCCCGGATCGTCTCCTTCGCCGTCGGAGCGGACAACTCACTGGAGCGGGTCACCCGTGGCACCACGGACTTCGCACCGGCCCCCGGGATGCGGCAGCCGGTACCGGTGCCGGAGCGCACACAGCAGTTCTTCACCCTGCCCGAGGCACCGGCCGCCTGGGGGCAGTACGAGAAGGGATTGTTCGCCTGCCACGACCGAGCGCTGAGCGAGGCCGGGGCCGGCCCCCAGGACATACGCCACGCGGTGGTTCCGTTCCTCCACCGTGGCGGCGGGCTCACCGAGAACTACGAGATCCTGGGCTACACCGAGGAGCAGTCGCTCTGGAACTACGGGCGTACCGTCGGTCACCTGGGTGCGGGTGACCAGGCGGCGGGACTGGCCCACCTGCGGGAGAACGGGAAGCTGGCCTCCGGGGACCTGGTGATGATGGTGGGTGCGGGGATCGGGTTCAACTTCGCGGCGGCGGTGCTGGAAATCATCTGAGCCTCGGACCGGAACGCGAACCGCCACCCGCTCCAGGGGTTCCTCCGTGCTCTTCGTCAAGCAGGCCGCGGGCTTCCGGGCACGATGAAGATTCCGTCGCGGAGCACGGCGTGCAGGATGCTGATGCCGTCGAGGGCTTGGCGGGAGTTGCCCTCGCGCGGGGCAGCGAACGTGATGGCCTCGCGCGTTCGAACTTCCGGTTCCCGCCCCCGGGAGCGCGGCCGTTGCGGATCGAGGTCCCGAACTGCTCGGTGAGGCGATCAACCTCTGGCCGGCGTGCGGCATCTCGTAGCGGCCTGGCGTGCCGTCCGTGGCTGGAGCTTCCGGGTCGGGGCGCCGGGTGCGTGAGACGATCGCAAAACAAGGCCGCAGCGAGGGGAATGCCATGGGGGACAGGGGCCAGCTGCATGTCAGTGGAGAACTGGCGGGCGTGCTGGAGAAGATCGAATCGCTCGGCGGACTACTCGATGAACGGGCCGACGCCGCCGAGGAGTTGGGCCGGCTACCCGAGGACACGGCACGGGCACTGCTCGACACCGGAATCGTACGGGCCGAAATCCCGCTGAGCCTGGGCGGATACGAGTTCGCGCCGCGGCAGCTGATCGAGACGGTGGAGCGGACGAGCTACCACGACGCCGCGGCCGGGTGGACCATGTTCGCGCTGCAGATGATGACGGGGACCACCGCGGCGTACCTCTCCGCGGACGCGTCGGCCGAGTTGTTCCCCGACGTGCCGAACGGGAAGTACGCGCTGCTCTCCGGACACGGCACTCGCCCAGGTCGAGCGGTCCCGGTGCAGGGCGGCTACCGGGTCAGCGGTCAGTGGCAGTTCGCCTCCGGAATGGCGCACGCCACCCACATCCACAGCGCGATCCAGGTCGAGGTCACCGGTGAGTTGCGGGTGCTGGCGATGCCGAAGTCACAGGTGATCCTGGACGGCAACTGGGACGTGCTCGGGTTGCGTGCGACACACAGCATCGACTACCACTGCACGGACGTGTACGTACCGCACGAGTACACGTACGTCGCGACCACGCACACCCCGGTCAACGGCGGCGCCATCTACCGCCTCGGCCTGGTCAACATGTCAGCGATCGGGCACACGGGCTGGGCCCTCGGTGTCGGGCGGCGTCTCCTGGCCGAGCTGAAACGGGTTGCCGCGGCGCGGACCGGTTCGCGGGGCGCCGCGGTCGACACCTCCCACTTCCACGCCGAGTACGCGACGGCTGAGGCCAGGCTTCGGGCAGCCCGGGCCTGGTTCAACGACGTCTGGCAGGACGTCGAACGGAATCTGGACCAAGGGCAGTTGCCGAGCACGGAGCAGGACACTCTGATCCGTCTCGCCCTGAACCACACCACCTCGACCGTGTACGAGGTGGGCCGCACCGTGCACCGCTGGGCCGGCTCGGCGGCGATCCGCCGCGGCCCGATCGACCGCTTCCTGCGCGACCTCGGAACGGGCGCGCAGCACACAACGTCGAGCCCTGTCGTGCTCCAGAACTGCGGCAAGTGGCTGAGCGGCGCCCAACCGGACGCCCGCTGGAGCTTCCTCGACCTGACCTGACCTTCCGGGGCCGGTCGAGGGCCTTTGCCGGTGCTGCGGCTGCCCGGGGAGCGAGCGCGCGAGCAGTGATCGCCGATGCGGAGGTCCTGGGTGAAGCGACCCAGAACCTGCCTGGTGCGCGCCTGGCGCCGATCGGACGGGGCCTGTCGCTGATGCCGATGACGGACGCGCTGGTCGCTTCCCTCACAGACGGCAGTGGCGTGAGCGCTCCACTTCACGTGGAGGAGGGGCAGCCCATGCCACCTGCGGGCAGCCCGATCTCTCAAGTGCTGCGGCAGCTGGACGTAGTGGCAGAGGCCGCGGGCGTCGGTGAGGCGGGTGCTTTGATCGACCATGCGGACCGGGACGCGGGGCGTGCTGTTCGGACGGGTCAGTTCAGCAGGGCGGCCGTGAACGTCTTGCGGTGGTCCGCCAGCCAGGTCTGTATGCGATCCCAGCGTTCCCATCCGCCGCGTTCGGCCAGCGCCTGGAGGTAGACCGGGTCGCCGTCGGCCACGCGACGGGTGACGAAGGCCCGGCAGACCTTGGTGGCCTGCTCGATGACGCCGGGCAACTCGGTGCGGTCCCGCGCCGAGAGGCCGTAGCTGTCGGCAAGGATCCGCAGCCGTGCGGGCGCATCCAGTCCGGAGGGGTAGAACGCGGCCGCGGACTGCGGATCCAGCATGGGCACCCAGTAGCGGGCGGTCATGGCGATGTCCCACAGGGCACGCCCCGGGGCCGCCAGGTCGAAATCGATCAGCGCCGCGGCACGGCCGTCGCGGAAGACGACGTTGTCCGGGCACACGTCGTTGTGGCACAACATCGTTCCCCCTTCCGGGTCGGCCAGGTCCCGTGGCCACTCGGCACGGGGGTCGACCGTGACGGCCGCGCTGGTCTCATACAGACGCCGGAGCAGACTTCCCACCGAGGCGAGGGCGGAACGGGTCATCGCCCAGTCCGGGAACGGCGGCAGGGCCACGTCCCCGGGAATGAAGGTCAACTGCTCACGGCCGTCCGCGGTGAGTCCGACGGGAGCCGGTGCCGCGTCGAAGCCGTGCTCCTTCAGCGCACGGAGACAGGCGTGCAGAGCGCGCGCGTTGCGCGGCGCCGGGCGGTCGACCAACGCGCCCCGGCGAAAGACCGCTCCCGCGTTCGCCATCCCGCCGGCCAGTGCCTCACCGTCGTCTGTCATGACGATCACGGTACTGTCGTTCAACCTGGCAGGGAGGCTCCGCCGTCTGCGCATCCGCTGGGAGGTCCGCGTCGGCATCCGCGACCCGTCCGCCACCCCTCGGCTGCGTCGTCCTCTGCCGGCGACGGCCGAGTACCGCACCCTGCCGAGGGTGTCTCACATCCGGGATCTCAGCACGTCGACCTCGCAGCCCGGTGCGAAGGGGTCGAAGCCGTGCTCGATCAGCCAGCGAACCGCCAGCAGACTCCGCAGCGACCACCACGCCTGGATCACGCCGAGGTCGACGTCGGTGCCATAGCCGGCGATGACGTCGTCGAGGTGCTCCTCGTGCCCGAGCGTGAAGGTGGCGAGGTCGTACAGGGCGTCACCCTGGCCGGCCTCGGACCAGTCGATGACGCCCGTGACCTCGTCACCGTCTACGAAGACGTGGGCGATCTGCAGGTCGCCGTGTGTGAATGACGCAGTCCACGGCCGGAGCGCGGCCTCGGCGATCCGGCGGTTGCGGGTGACCAGGTCGGCGGGCAGCATGCCGTTCGCCACGAGCGACTCGCATTCGTCGTCGAGCTGTGCCCTCAGCTCGACGATGCTCCGCCCGGCCCGGCCCGCCCGGGGCGGCAGGGGAGCCTCGTGCAGCGTGCGGATGGCGGCGCCCGCCGCGGCCCATGCCGCAGGCGACCCGGTCGACGGCCCGCCGAGGCGCCCCAGTGTCGTCCCCGGGAGTGCGGCGATCGCGAGCACGGGCGGCTTGCACCAGAGGATTTCCGGGGTCGGGACCGGCGCGAGGGACATCGCCTCGACCTCGGCCTCGATGCGCGCCCGATCGGAGTCCACCTTCAAGAACACGTCACCGACGCGCAGAGTCGCGCGCTCACCGTGGGCGACGACGACTTTGACCTCATCCATGGGCGACCAGTATCCCGGGGTTGATCGTGGGTGTCGCCGGGTTTGTCGCGTGCGATGACGCGGCTGATCGTGCAGAACCGCAGCCACCCGGCTCGGCCAGGACTCGTCCTACCCCGACATCACCGAGTGGGCCGACTACTTCCTGCACGCTCGCGCGACCGACGCCGACGCCCTCGCCGCCTTCGCCCCATGGGACGGACGCGACCGCAGCCCGTGACACTTCGCTTCCCGTCCACGACAGCGGGGGCGTGGGCCTGGGCGCTCAGAGGGGGGCGCCGGACGGCCACGCCCCAGGGCGGGGCGTGGCCGTCGGCTCAGGGCGCGGTTCACCGCTCAGCGGTGCAACAGGTCCCGATTGAAGGTCAGCGCCGGAGAGGCGTTGGCGGCCAGAGCGTGGGCCTGGTCGGGCCACCAGGCGCCGGCGATCGGGTCGACCACGCCGTACTCCGGGTCGGTCGGGCCGGCGGTGCCGCGGGTGCAACTGCCGTCGGACTCACCGGGCACCTTCACCCACAGGTAGGCGTCGAGCAACGGGTTGCCGGTGTCGGTGGTGGGGCGCGCGCCGAGGCCGCGGCCGGGCGGGTTGCACCACTCCTGGGCGTCCGGGTAGGAGGCGGTCGGCGTCCACGGGCCCTGGCCGTTGCGGCTGCTGTCGATCACGAAGTGGGTCAGCTTGGCGCCGGCGGGCACGTGCGAGGCGTACCACGCGTCGGCGTCCGCAGCCGGCCACGACTGGTCGGGGCAGTCGCCCGGTTGGGCGCCTGCGGTGTTCCGCAGGTACCAGACGCACTTGGAGACCTGGGTGCCATAGCGGACCAGATTGCTGTCGGTCTGGTAGTTGGAGACGTTGAGGAAGAAGCCCTGCGCGCGGGCCACCCCGCCGTCGATCAGCAGCTTGGACATGGTGCCGACGGGCTGCCAGGAACTGTGGCCGGCGTCCAGGTAGACGACCGTGCCGGGCTGCTGTTCCAGCCGGTTCACCGCGCCGTTGATCTCCGCGAGCCGGGCGGTCTGCTGTTCGGCGGTGCCGCCGCAGTAGGCGGGGGAGAGGGCCAGCCCGTCGGGCTCCAGGATGACCACGGTCTTGTGGTTGGCGATGCCCTTGGCCAGGGCCTCGACCCAGGCGGCGTACTCCTCGCTGGTGGCGGCGCCCCCCGCGGAGTACTGCGAGCAGTCGCGGCCGGGAACGTTGTACGCCACGGTGACCGGCACCCGCTTCTCCACCGCGGCCTTGGCCTGGAGCTTCGCCATGTCGTTCGTGGTCTGCGCGGGCTCGGCGGTGCCGGTGAACCACTGGGCGACCGGGTACGAGGCCATCGCGGCCATCGCGGCGGCGCCCGTCTTGTCGCCCGCCTTGAGGTCGGCGAGGGACTGCTTGGCCGCCTTGCTCGCGGGCTCGACGTAGAACCTGGTGCCCTGGGCGAGCGTGTGATCGGCGGCGGACGCCTTCGCCGCGGCGGCCGGTGCTGCACACAGGCCGACGAGGGCGGCGGTCGCGGCCGCCGCGGCGAGGAAGGGACCGGCCTTGCGTGTATGGGGCACGGATGAACTCCTCGGGTCGAAGAGGTATGGGAGCGCTCCCAAGTGTCAGTCCCACATCAAGTCAGGCGGTCAAGGCTGCGTCAAGAGAGCTGTCGGCACGATTTCCTGACGACTCGATCGTGCGCGAAGATCGCATCAGTGTGGGCCTGTTCGTGGACCTGGGTGCGCCCAGGCCTTGACGCTTGCCTCGCCTCCAGGAGGCAGGCCGAGGTGGAGAAGGCCAGGGGCCGGTGGGTACCACTTCAGGCTGAGGGCCTGTCTGTGGTGCACAGGTGGGCCTGGAAGCGGATGCGCAGGTCACAGGCGATATCTTGGATGCGCTTCGCGGTTGGCCGTGGCAGGCTCCACGTATGTCGACCGTTGATGTGTCTCCCGAAGTCTCCATCGCGTACGAAAGCTTCGGCGACCCTGGGGACCCGCCCGTCCTGCTGGTGATGGGGTTCGGGGCGCAGATGCTCGCGTGGCACGAGGACTTCTGCCGGGCCCTGGCAGATCGCGGCCGTTACGTGATCCGGTATGACAACCGTGACTGCGGTCTGTCCACCAAGTTCGACAGTCACCCCGTGGACATGGGGGAGTTCATTGCCGCCGTGAGCTCGGGTGACATTCCCGCTGCCTGCCGGATGGTTCCCTACCGGCTTCTCGATATGGCCCGCGACGGATTTGGCCTGCTCACCGCGCTGGGTATCGAACGCGCCCACGTGGTCGGTGCCTCGATGGGCGGGATGATCGCCCAGACGATGGCCCTCTCCTCCCCGGAGCGGGTGCTGACCTTGACGTCGATGATGTCCTCGACCGGGGAGAGGGATTACGGCCGGTCCAGCCCCGAAGCCCAGGCGGTGCTGTTCAGCCCGAAGCCCGCGGACCGCGACGGGTACGTAGCGGCGGCGGAGAAGGAGCTGGTGTGGGCCTCCAAGCGATACGGTGACGCTGCCGTGCTGCGCGAGTTGGCCGCCGACAGCTACGACCGCGCCTACTACCCCGCGGGGATCGCCCGACAGCTCGGCGCGATGATCCTCAGCGGATCACGCGCGGACGAACTGCGCGAACTACGGGTGCCGACGCTGGTGATCCACGGGCTGGATGACACGTTGATCGACCCCAGCGGCGGGAAACGCACCGCGGACCTGGTGCCCGGCTCGGAACTCCTGCTGCTTCCCGACATGGGCCACGACCGACCGCGCGAACTCTGGCCCAAGATCATCGACGCCGTGGTGGCCCACACCGGCTGACCGGTACACCAACAACGTCACGACTCGCAGCGCCGGATGTGCCGGAGGTGTCGCGGGCGACAGGTCCGCAAACTCGGTCCCGCAAGGCGCGGAACGATCCCGGGCCCGCGACACGCGGCCCTACCGCAAAAGCTCGCTCGGCGGCAGGCGACGGGCGACGCACCCGCCCGCCTGCCCCGCCGGCAAAGGCTCGAACGCGGGGAACGAACCTCGCGGTGCCGATCCGGTCGGCCCACGCGCAGGCGTACCCTCCTTGCTTGCCGGCGGCCACTGCCTCGCGGGACCGGCCTGGCAACGGGACTCACCCGAGAAACCCGGTCACCTCCTCACCGGACTCACCCGAGAAACCCGGTCACCTCATGGAGGTCGACTTCAGGAAGGCAGGGCGTCCTTGAGCGCCTCGGCCAGGGTCACGGGCGGGCGGCCGATCAGGCGGTGCAAGTCGCCGGAGTCGGTGAACATCTCGCCGCGGTTCATGCCGCGGTCAGCGTCGGCGAGGACTTCCGCCAGCTCCGCGGGCAGACCTGCGGCGGCCAGTACCCGGGCGAAGTCGGTCACCGGGAGGTCGGTGTAGGTGACCTGCTTTCCGGCCGCAGCGGAGATCGCGGCGGCGAGTTCGGTGAGGGTGAAGGATTCGTCGCCGCCGAGCTCGTACACGGCGCCGGTGTGGCCCTCGGTGGTGAGGACGGCAGCAGCGGCCTCGGCGTAGTCGGCGCGGGACGCGGCGCTGATCCGCCCTTCACCCGCGGCGCCGACGACGGCGCCGTTCCGCAGGATCTGCGGCAGTTGGCTGGTGTAGTTCTCCAGGTACCAGCCGTTGCGCAGCAGCACGCTGGGGATTCCGCGGTCCCGCAGATACTCCTCGGTCTCGCCGTGCGTGGCACCGATGACGGTGGTGGCCGTGTCCGCGTGCGTCGTGCTGGTGTACGCCACCAGCGACACACCTGCGGACGCCGCGGCGTCGATCACGCGACGGTGGTTGGCGACTCGTTCGTCCACGGGGACCGAGGCCGAGATCAGCAGCAGCCTGTCCGCCCCCGCGAACGCCTCCGCCAGGCTGTCGGCGTCCGCGAAGTCGGCGCGGCGTACGGTGATGCCCCGGTCGGCCAAGTCCTTGATCCTCGTGAGGTCCCGGCCGGTCGCGATGATGTCCGCGGCCGGGGTCCCGCGCCGCAGCAGCGCCTCGACGGCGAGCCTGCCCAGCTGGCCGGTTGCTCCGGTGACGACGATCGGCATGATGGTCATTCCTTCCGTTCACGCGCGCCTCGCGCGCCTGCCGCGAACCGTCCGCGGCGGGGTGGAACTCAGAATGACCTGGACACTCTCTGATGGGGAGTAGCCACTTCTTGGTACGGTACTTACCTGGCCGATAGCATCGAGGTGAGCGGCATGGCTTCTGTCCAGAGCGTGACCGGGCCCACGTTCGATCCGTACGAGCGTGGCTGTCCGTCGCGGGACCTGCTCGACCAGATCGGCAGCAAGTGGGCGGTCCTCGTGCTCGGCGAACTCGGCCGGAACGGGACCTCCCGGTTCGGTCAACTCCGGCAGGCGCTGGCGGGCGTGAGCGAGAAGATGCTCACCCAGACGCTGCGCACCCTCGAACGCGACGGCCTGATCAGCCGGACCGTCTACCCGGAGGTGCCGCCGCACGTGGAGTACGAGCTGACCGCGCTCGGCCAGACGTTGCGGGAACCGCTGAAGGCACTCACGGAGTGGTCCGTGACGCACATCGAAGAGGTCATCACCGCCCGCGAAGAGTACGACGGCCGTACCGAGCGCACCCGGTAACCGGCGGCAGTCACGTCACCGCACGGGAAAAGCGGCGGCCTACGCTCGTGCGCCGAGCGACTCGCCGGGCGGCGATCCGGGCCGATGCCCGGCGACGCGGGTGGCGGCGAAGCGGTGCCGTAGCCCGCGACGGTCGCCGCTGCCCCCCCCAGCGCGGGGACGGAGGCGGGGCGGGCGTCGGAGACCAGTCGCTGGAGTGCGCCGGTGCCGGGCGGACCCCTGGACAAGCCCCGCTCGCCGGGCAACCGGTCAGGGTTTGGTCACCCAGTGCGCGTGCCGCCGCGGACCCGGCCGATGAGCTGTGACTCGACGCGTCGGAGTGTGGCGATCGTCGCGTCCGTCTCGGCGGCATCGGGGAGGGCCTCGGCCAGTAGACCGCTCCAGACGTCCTCGAGACGCCTCAGGTTTTCGGCAGCCTTCGGGGTCGGATACAGGCGCACCCGTCTGGCGTCTTCCGAGTCGGTTTCGCGACGTACCAGGCCTTTCTGTTCAAGCTTGCGCAGCGCCCGGCTGAAGTTGCTGGAGATCAGCTGGGTGGCTTCGGCCGCCTGTGTCGCCGTGACACCCGGCTGATGATCGATGAAGCGCATGACCGCCGCTTCGAGTGGCGTCCACGCCTCTGCCGGGTCCGCCTTGGCCGCGTGAAGGTGTCGACTCACCGCCAGGATCAGGTCCGCGAGCTCGAACAGTCGGGCCTTCTGCTTCTCATCCACATCAGCAGTATATTGCCTGTCGTGTGATAGCTATCATCTGACAGATAACGCGCGGCGTGCTCACGCCCGAAGAGCTGCACAACTTCTCAGCCAGCGCGCGAACACGTGCGTGCGGAACACAGAAGGAACACCGACCATGCCCCTCGTCGCCATCGAAGAACATTGGATGCTGCCGGAGCTGACCTCCGCCCTCAAAGCCGTGTCCCGACCGGATGAGAGTCTCCTCTTCAACGAGCGCGGTGACCTCGGCCGGCGGCTCGAAGACCTGGGCGCCGACCGGATCGCCACCATGGACGCCCAGGGAATCGATCTGGCCGTACTCGCCCTCACTCCACCGGGGACCCAGGCCCTGCCGCCCGAGGAGGCGATCGCGCTCAGCCGCCTCGCCAATGACACCGCCGCCGAAGCGGCCCGTACCCACCCGACGCGCTTCTCCTCCCTGTCGACCTTGCCGCTGTCGTCCCCACGGCATGTCGCGGCCGAGCTGGAACGCGCCGCACGGCAAGGTCACGTGGGGACCATGGTCTACGGCCGCACCGGCGACCGGTTCCTCGACGACCCCGCCTACGACGACTTCTTCGCTGCCGCCGCCGGCCTCGGTCAGCCGGTCTTCATTCACCCGCAGATCCCCTCCGACGCGCTGCGTGCCGCCGCCTACCGGGGTTTCGACCCCATGACGGAACTCGGGCTGGCCACCTTCGGCTGGGGCTGGCACGTGGAGGCGGCTACCGCGGCACTGCGTCTCATCCTGCGCGGCACCTTCGATCGCCACCCCGACCTGCAGATCGTGCTGGGCCACTGGGGGGAACTGCTTCCCTTCTGGCTCGACCGCGCCGACAGTCTCGCCCGCCTCGCCGGGCTCCGACGGCCGGTCTCGGACTACATCCGCACCAACGTCTTCCTTACGACGTCGGGGATGCTCAACCCGGCCCTGCTGCAGCACGCACTGACCGTGACGACCGTCGACCGGCTGATCTTCTCCACTGACTACCCCTTCCAGCAGCCCACCCGAGCGGAGATCGACACGTTCTTCGAGCACTTCGCCACCGACACCGACCGGCACAAGGTCCGCTCGGCCAACGCCGCGGCCCTCTTCGGAGTCGACCCCCTCACAGCCTGAACCGCGACCAGCGCGGCAGAAGCCGGCCCGCGTCCCTCACCTCGAGTCGCCCCACAACAAGGAGAACGTGCGACATGTCGCAGTCCATCACTGATCAGCACACCACCCGGACCGCCCTGGTCGTCGGAGCATCCCGAGGACTCGGATGCGCCATGGCGGGTGAACTCGCCGAGCGGGGGTGGTCGGTCATCGGCACCGTCCGCGGCAGCGCCCGCACCCCGCTGCACGACCTCGCCGACCACCGCCCCGACCGCGTCCGCGTCGAACACCTCGATATCACCGAACCCGAGGAGCTCATGCCGCTGCACGAGCGCCTGACCGGAGTGCAACTAGACGTGCTGTTCGTCAACGCGGGCACCACCAACAACGAACAGACCCCCATCGGGGCCGTCCCCACCCAGGATTTCATCGACGTCATGGTGACCAACGCGCTCAGCCCCATGCGCGTCATCGAAGCACTCGACGACCTGGTGACGCCCAACGGCCTGATCGGCGTCATGTCCTCGGGGCAGGGCAGCATCACCAACAACACCAACGGGCTGCGCGAGGTCTACCGTGGCAGCAAAGCAGCTCTGAACATGTTCATGCGCAGCTATGCCGCCCGGCAAACCCACGCCGACCGCTCCCTGCTGCTCATGGCGCCGGGCTGGATCCGCACGGCACTCGGCGGCGACGACGCCCCCTACTCCGTGGAAGAGAGCACTCCGCTGCTCGTGGACGTGTTGCTCTCACACCTTGACAGCAAGGGCCTGGCATTCCTTGACCGGAACGGCGGACACGTCCCCTGGTGACTGCCATCGGCTTCCTCCCGGACCCGAGTCCGGACCGCCCGTCGTCGGCAGGCACGTGGGGAGCGGACAGCCGTCGGCGCGGGGGAGTTCGGGGCTAGTGGGGAACGTCGTTGAGTCGCTCGCGGACCTGAGCGTCCACTGGCGGATGTGCGTCAGCGCCGGTGGCGCCCAGGTCCGCGAGCAGGCGCAGCCCGTCCTCGGCCGGGCTGCCGGGGGCCGCGGACAGCACCACCAGCTCCATACCTGATTCGTTCGGCAGGACGAAGTTCTCCTGGTGCAGTTCCAGCAGCCCGACCAGCGGATGCCGATACGCCTTGCATCCATAGGTACGGGCGCGCACGTCCGCGCGGGCCCAGAGGCGGCGGAAACGCTCGCTGCCCATCGCCAGCTCGCCGATGAGTGAGGCCAGGCGGGGATCGTCGGGGTACTTTCCGGCGGCCAGCCGCAGGTGTCCGACCACGTCGAGGGTGCAGTTCTCCCAGTCCGCGTACAGTCCGCGCTCGGCCTCCTCGAGGAAGAGGTGCCGTGCCGTGTTCAAGCCCGGCATCGGCCGGCCGTAGAGGAGCCCGGCGAGGCGGTTTCCGGCGAGCACGTCCAGGCGGTGGTTCATGATCAGTGCGGGTCCGCCGGCGACCAGGTCGAGGACGCGCAGCAGCTCGGGGCGGACCCGCCCGCCGGGTGTCTTCGCGCGGCGGCGGCGCTGCCGGGCGAGCCGGTAGAGGTGCCCGCGTTCGGTCTCGTCGAGGTCGAGGACACGAGCGAGGGCGTCGAGGACCTGCTCGGACGGCTGGGTCGCGCGGCCCTGCTCCAGACGGACGTAGTAGTCGACGCTGACCCCGGACAGATGCGCGACCTCTTCGCGACGCAGCCCTTCGACCCGGCGGCGGCTGTCGGTGGCGATGCCGACGGCGGCCGGGTCGACCCGGGCACGCCGGGTCCGCAGGAAACCCGCGAGATCGTCCATGTCTCCAGTATGGCCTCGGCAATGCTCGGGAAGGTGGTCCTGCCATTACCAGGAAGTCCCGTCCGACGGAAGAAGCGTCCCTGAACGCCGAGCGCCGTGGCGTCCAGGATCGAAGGCGTCCGATCCGAAGGAGTTCCCATGAAGACGCTGATCGTCTACGCCCACCCGGAGCCGAAGTCGCTCAACGGCTCGCTGAAGGACCTCGCGGTGACCACGCTGGAGAGCGCCGGGCACGAGGTACGGGTGAGCGATCTGTACGCCATGAACTGGAAGGCGGCCGTGGACGCCGAGGACTACGGCCCCAGCGCCTCACGTCCGCTGAAGGTCGCCCGGGACTCGGGCCGGGCCTTCGACACCGGCACACTCACCCGGGACGTCATCGCCGAGCAGGAGAAGCTGCTGTGGGCCGACACGATCATCTTCCAGTTCCCGCTGTGGTGGTACTCGATGCCCGCGATCCTCAAGGGCTGGGTGGACCGGGTCTTCACGTACCACTTCGCGTACGGCGTCGGAGAGCACAGCGACACCAAATACGGTGAGCGCTTCGGCGAAGGCACCCTCGCGGGCAGGAGGGCCCTGCTGTCGGTGACTGCCGGCGGCCCGGAGTCGCACTACGCCGCTCGCGGGATCAACGGCCCCATCGACGACCTGCTGTTCCCGATCCAGCACGGCATCCTCTACTTCCCGGGCATCGAAGTGCTGCCGCCGTTCGTGCTTTACGGCACCGACCGGATGACCGCAGAGAGCTACCCGGACGTCGCCAAGGCATGGAAGCAGCGTCTGCTCACCCTGGAGTCGACCGAGCCGATCGCCTTCCGACGGCAGAACTTCGGCGACTACGAGATCCCCTCGCTGCACCTGAAGGAGGGACTGGAGCCCGCGGGCCGAAGCGGTTTCGGGCTGCACGTGCGCGGCTGACCGCCGGCGATGGACAGGGCGAGCTGGGGGCGCGAACCCGAGGGCGGAAAGGGGGCCGGGCAGGCGGTGGCGGCCGAGGCACCGCCCGCTCCGCCGGCCACGGCCCAGCCGGTCGCGGACCTGGTCGACTGACGGACCGTCGGTTCCTCCGGCAGGCGGGTGCCGACGGTGCCGGGCCGCCCGCGACCATGGCGATGCCACGGTCACCGGCATCCTTGCCACAGTCCTCGACCACCACGACACCGGCCCGGCCCTGGGACCAGCCTGCACCTGCTTGCCGAGGCCGCCCCCTGGCTCACCCGGAACCACCACCGGCACGCGACGGTCGGCTGACCTCCGACCTGTGGTGGCCGCACGGGTTCACCGGACTGGTGGCCGGCGCTGACGAGGACAACAGGATCGGCCTCGCCTGCCTGGACCCTCAGTGGGCGGCCGCTGGTCGCTGCGCACGCTCGCCGGCCGCCTGCGAAAAGTGCAGGGCCGGCTCATCCGTATCGACCGCGAGGCATGACGCGGTGCACTTCCCCGCCGCATCTGGCACGCGGTGCGGGACATACGGCCCGGTTGCGGAGCATTCGGGGCCCGGTAGCCTGGAGTTGGCAGATCCTGCCCTATTTCGGAGGTTGGCCATGTTTCGCCGATTGCTGCGGATCCGTTCGCCTCGTCGGCTCACCTTTCTCGGTACCGGCCGTCTGATCCGGGGCTTCAGCGGCGGGTTCTACGACGGTCACGGATACCAGTCCTGACCCGTTCCCGACCGGACCCGGGAGGGTGCGCAGTGGCCGACGAGGCCGATGCCCTGGCAGCCATGGCAAAGATCCTTGCACCGCATTGCCGTGTCACCAGATTGTCCGGCGGAGCGTTGATCGCGGACTGGAAGCGGACACGTTTCCTCGGGATGACGTCGGCGGACGTGCGGGCGGTGACCGGGGGAAACGCCGAGGAGCGTGCCGAGGTCGTCACCGGTCTCGTCCGGGCCGGCTGTGCGCCGGGCCGCTCACGGGGACACACGGAGGCCGGCGTCCGGCTCTGGTTGCACGGAGCACACCTGCTGATCCGGACCCTGGGATTCGGAAGGGTGCTCCGTCTGCTGTCCGTGGTCGCCCCGGACTACGCCCGCACGGACCGTCCCCCGGCGGAGCAGGTGCGACGGCTGAAACGAGCGGTGCAGTCACAGAGCCGCAGGAGCTGCTTGGTCAACGGTGACTGCAAGTCCGAGGCGGTGACGGCCTACGTGCTGCTGCGGCGACGCGGTTGGGAGGCCGTCCTCCACGTCGGTGTGCGCGAACACCCCTTCGCCCTGCACGCCTGGGTGTCCTCGGCCGGACTGTGCATCCCGGACGCCGACCCGCGCGGGCATGCGTTCACCCCGGTACTGTCGATCGGCCGTGGGGGTCCGTGACATGGAGGCGCTCCACCTCGAATGGACCAACGGCACGCCCAAGCTCTGGACCGCCGAGTCGATGGAGCGTCAGGGACTCGTGACGACGGTCTCCTCACCGGAGGGCACCGCGACCGTCGTCGGCTCGGTCGGCCCGCCGCGGAACCGGGTGGCGGGCGCCCGCGCCCTCCTGGACACCCTCGGCCGACAGCGAGCCGCCGCGCCGTTGCCGGCGGGCGACTACGCGGCCGTTCTGGTGTACCGCGACCGCGTCCTCGTCATCCGGGACGAGCAGGCTCGCGTCCCGCTGTTCTTCCGGGAGTCCGGTGGCCAGGTGAGCGCCGTGAGCACCTCGGTCCGCCGGCTGGGGAACGGTTCGGCGCTCGAACCCCGGTACTTCTGCCGGTACCTCACCGGCAACATGGCGCAACCGCACACGGACCTCACTCCCTTCGCGGGCGTCCACCGTGTCCTCGGCGGGGAGGTGCTGGAGCTCTCGGCCACCGGACGGATGCGCCACGGCGGCCCACGACGCGTCCGGCAGGCCCCCGGCCGGCCCGCACCGGCAACCGGCGGATCCCACCTCCATGGGGCGGCGAAGGAGCTGCGCCGGGCCCTGGAAGGGGCCGTGCGGCGCCGGCTGGGCACCATGACGGCCTGCCATGTCTCCGGCGGCCTCGACTCCACCAGCGTGGCGCTGCTCGCGGCACGCCTGCTGGCCGGGGAACGGGACGGCCCCGGGGACCTCTTCCTGCTCGCCGGGCGTTTCAGCGCGGGAGAGCTGGCCGGCGAGCAGCCGTACCTCGACGCGGCGGTGAACGAGATCCGCCGTCTCGCGCCCGCGGCCCGCCCGGTGATCGTCGACAGCGAGGGCGTGGCCGATTTCGACGACTTCGAGCACCACGCGGGAGACGCGGACGAGCCACACGCGCACGCATTCCGTGCCCCGTTCTGGACCAGGCTCCACGCCGTTGCCGCCGAACTGGGCTGTGACACCGTCCTGACCGGTTGCGGTGCCGACCCGGTCGTGGACGCCAACCCGTTCCACCTGCACCGTCTCGCCCGTACGGGGCAGTTGCGGGCGCTGGCCAGGCAGGCACGCGCCTGGGCCGAGGGCGCCGAGCGTGGGCTGCGGGAGACAGTCCACGCCTACGTCGTACGGCCGGCTCTTCCGCTGGCGGCCGAACGGGCAGGGGCGCTCGTTCGTGGTAGGACGGTGCTCGGCGGCCTCGGCTCCTTCACCCGTCCCCCCTGGCTGCGAGCGGCGTTCGCGCGCGAGCACGGCTACCGCGAGGCCAGTATCACGGAGAGCCGCTTCGTGTACGGGCGCCGGCCGGAGTGGTCGCTCTACGAAGCGGCCAACTACCTCGCCGCTCCGGACCTGTTGTCCTGGCAGCGCGCGAGAGAGGACGGGTTCTTCCTCTCGCACCCCTTCCTCGACCCGGAGGTCATCGCCACGATGCGCGGCCTCCCCACCGAAGCCGTGTTCGATCCGGGCCGTCCGAAAGCGGTTCTGCGCGCGGCCATGGCGGACCTGCTGCCGGACCTGATCAGCCGCAGAACGGTGA
This sequence comes from Streptomyces sp. SCPE 10, assembly GCF_051980735.1. Lineage (NCBI taxonomy): Bacteria > Bacillati > Actinomycetota > Actinomycetes > Kitasatosporales > Streptomycetaceae > Streptomyces > Streptomyces sp. SCPE 10. Next base: position 7,865,315 of record NZ_CP197069.1, read on the forward strand.
AGGTCCCCTTCGACGGTCTCTACGCCCGCGGCCTGCGGACCCACGGCGCCGCACTCATCGACCTGTGCCGCTCCGCCCGGCATCCGCTGGTCGCGGAGATGTTCGACGTCCCTTTGCTGTGCCGCGCGGTGCGGGAGGCCCAGTTCGGGCTGGGGGACGCGCGTTCCTGGGACCGGGTGAACAGTTCGCTGGCGCTGGTGGCCTGGCTGGAGCGTTCGAAGGAGCCCTCCGGTGCCTTCGACACGGCGGGGCCCGTCAACCCCGGCTCTTGATGTCCCACAGCGTCCGTTCGATCGGGCCCCTCAGGACGTCGACGAGACCGTAGCGGCTCACCAGCTCGCGCTCCTCCGCCGCAGTGGGGATGCGGCCCTCCTCACCGTTTCGCGCGACGATCGTCGCCACGTTCGCGCCGTGCGTGCCGAACCTCCAGTAGACGGTCACGTACCGCGGGTCCCGGGTGCGCTCGTCGATCGCGTTGTTCTCGTGCACCCTGGCGCGGTAGATGATGGAGTCCAGGCCCTGCTTCTGTTGCTCCCTCACCCAGCCGGGGACGTCCTTCCCGCTCCAGGAATACGCCTTGAACTCGAGCGGTGGCTCCAGGTCGAGCCGGTCCTTGCGGGCGAGGCTCGCGGTGGCGTAGAACGCCAGCTGGTCGTACGGGGTGTCGATGGGCAGTTGCACCACCACCCGGGTGGCGAACGTGTCGCTCGACTCGATCCACTGCCCATAGGGCATCCACGGACGGGCCTCCACCAACTCTCCGGGCTGATGGATCTCCCGGCGGGAGAGCGGATTCACCTCCTGGGAGGTGCTCCACTTTTCCGCATCGGCTCGCCATTGCATGCGGAGCCGGTCTTTCTGACTCAGCGGAACCTTTTCCCCCATGGCGTGGAACTCTGTGCCGAGCACGTAGAAACCGACGTCACCGTGGTTCTCCAGGGTGATGTCGACCGGTACGGAGAATTCCGTCCGGTCCCGGCTCAGCACTGGATTTCCCAGGGACAGCCCGATGAGAGGCCGGGTCTCACGCTGGTAGGGCTGGTAAAGGTTCTGATAGCCGAAGTTGGCGATCGCGATGGCCGAGGAGACGACGAGCGCCGCGGCCACCCGCTTCGGAGCGGGGATCTCGACCGCTGTTCGCCACACCGCGAAGACGGCCCATACCGAACCCGCGGTGAGCGCGCCGAACAGCGCGAGGTAGGCCGTGGAGTCGCCCCTCGCCGTCTCGACCACGAGCAGCGCGTTGGTCAGCAGAGCGGCGAACGCGCCGATCAGCGCGACCATGCCGGAGTAGGGGAAACTTCGCCACAACCAGTGGTCGACGACCGCGGCGGCGCCCACGAACGAGGTGAAGGCGACCGCGATGAGCACGGCGCCCGTGATACGCCCGGGGAAGGTCAGAGCGTGGACGAAGTCTTCGCGGCCGAACCACCCCACGACCAGCGTCGTCGTGAGGAGGACCAGCAGGACCGCCGCCATCGTCACACGGGATTGCGGAGTGCTCGGTGGGGGCCGCCGTACTTTCTGGTGCGGGCGGGGCTGATGCCTGGGGGAAGTCCTCACTTGATCACCTCCTCGGCCACCGGCCGTCCAGGGTGTTCCGGCCGCGCCGACGGTGAGGGTCTGCTCCGGGCCGACGATCACCACCGGGTACGTGCCCGACCGGACGATCTTGCTCGGTGACCAGCACACCACCTTTCCGTCGCGGCCGGTGGGGGCCGCGCCGAGTCGCCGGGAATTCCCACGTCCGGAGGCACACGCGCCAGAGTTCCCACCCATCCCGGCGGTGCGCCGGCTTGCAGGGCGTACGTGATCTCCTGCCCGCGACGGTCCCGGGTAGCCGGTAGCCGGTAGCCGGAACGGGCGGTGCCGGCGGCCCCGCGCCGCTCGTCAGGTTCGGTCCGCGTCGTCCTCCGCGAGCACCCGTTGCGCCGCCGCGAACGCGGAGTTGGCCGCCGGCACCCCGCAGTACACGGCCGTCTGGAGCAGCACCGCGCCGATCTCCTCGACGGTGAGCCCGTTGCGCCGCGCCGCCCGTACGTGCATGGCGAACTCGTCGTAGTGGCCGTGCGCGACCAGTGCCGTGAGCGTGATCATGCTGCGCTCGCGGCGGGTGAGGGTGAGGTCGGTCCAGATCTCGCCCCAGGCGTAGCGGGAGATGAAGTCCTGGAAGCGTGCCGTGAACGGCGTCTGCCGGGACTGCGCGCGGTCCACGTGCGCGTCGCCCAACACCTCGCGGCGCACCTCCATGCCACGTCCGGCGGTGCCGGAGAAGTGGGCGCGCAGCGCCGTCAGGACGGCCTCCGGGCGCTCGGCGGGTGCCAGGTGCGAGGCGCCGGGGATTTCCACGAGCGCCGCACCCGCGACGGCGTCCGCGATCTCCCGCAGATGCGCCGGCGGAGTGGCCGGATCCTCCCGCCCGGCGATGGCCAGCAGAGGGACCGTGATCTCCGGGAGGCGATCGCGCAGGTCGAACGCGGCCAGCGCGTCGCAGCAGGCGGCGTACGCCTCCGGGTCCGCCTCCCGGTGATCGCGGACCAGCCCCGGCACGGTGAAGCCCGGCGTGAACCAGCGGGCGTCCGCGCCCTCCGCGAGGTCGGCGAGCCCCTGCCTCCGCGCGAGCGCCGCCCGCTCCTCCCACGGCTTGGCGCCGTTGAAGTGGGCCGAGGAGCAGATCACGGCCAGCGACGACAGCCGGTCCGGGTGGTGCACGGCCAGGTGCAGCCCCACCGCACCGCCCAGGGAGACGCCCGCGTACGCGAACCGCTCGATGCCGAGGGCGTCGGCGAGCGCGAGAACCAGCCCGGCGAGATCGCCGACGGTCGCACCGGCCCCGATCAGCCCGGCCGCCGAGCCGCCGTGCCCGGGCAGGTCCCAGCGCACCACGCGGTGCGCGGCGGAAAGCTCGGGCGCCACCTTGTCCCACAGGGCGTACGAGGTGCCGAGCGAGGGGCCGAGCAGCAGAGCCGGAGCGGAAGCGGGGCCTTCGACACGGTGGTTGAGCAGGATGTCGGTCAACGTCGCTCCAGAGCACGGTCGGTGAGGGCTCCGGCGGAGCCCGTGTAGCGGGCGGGGTCGGTCAGCTCGCCGAGGTCGACGCCGGCCAACTCCTTTTCGTCGGAGAGGACTTCGGCCAGGGACCGGCCCTCTGCGTACGTGCGCTCGGCGGCATCGGTGATCAGCTCCTTCGCGCGGGCGCGTCCGAGCACGGGCGCCAGTTCGGCGGACAGCCGCTCGGAGACGATCAGCCCGTGGGTGAGCCGGAGGTGTTCCTCCATGACCTCCGGCCGCACCCGCAGCCCCTCGGTCAGTTCGGCCGCGTGCCGGGCGGCGCCGCCCACCAGGCGGAGCAGGTCCCGCAACGTCTCCCACTCGGCGTGCCAGGCCCCGGCCGGCCGCTCGTCCTCGGCCACCAGTGAGCCGTGCAGCGTCGCCGCGAGCTGCGGGGCGCGGCGGGCACCGGACGCGATCAGCGTGGCGCGCACCGGGTTCGCCTTGTGCGGCATGGCCGACGAGCCGCCGCCGCTCCCCTCCGCCACCTCGCCGATCTCGGTACGGGACAGGGTGAGCACGTCCACGGCCGCCTTGCCCAGCGCGCCGGCCGTGAAGGCCAGGCAGCCGGCGAGGTCGGCGACCGGCGTGCGCAGCGTGTGCCAGGGCAACAGCGGCTCCGCCAGGCCGAGTTCACGGGCATACGTGCCCGGCAGCGCGGTGGCGTCCTCGGCCCCGTACGCGGAGAAGGCCGCCAGCGTTCCGGCCGCGCCGCCGAGTTGCGCGGGCAGTGAGGCGCGTACCGCCGTCACCCGGTCCCGGGCGTCCAACACCAGGGAGCGCCACCCGGCCGCCTTCAGCCCGAACGTCGTCGGTACGGCGTGCTGGGTCAGCGTGCGCCCCGGCATCGGCGTGTCGCGGTGCCGGGCGGCGAGGCGTGCGAGCGCACGCTCGGTGCGCCCGAGGTCGCCGAGGACGAGGTCCAGGGTGCGCGCGGCGACCAGCATCATCGCCGTGTCCATGATGTCCTGGCTGGTCGCCCCCCGGTGCACGTACGGGCCGTGCTCCGTGCCGGCCGCCCGGGTCAGCTCCGCGACCAGCGGAATCACCGGGTTGCCGCCGTCCCGGGCCCGCTCGGCGAGGGAAGCGACATCGAAACCGGCCGTGTCGGCGGCCTCCGACACCGCTGTCGCCGCTCCTTCGGGCGCGAGTCCCAGGGCCGCCTGGGCGCGGGTCAGCGCGACCTCCGCGTCGAGCAGCGCGCGCAGGAACGCCGTGTCGGACGTCTCCGCGGCGGCCGGGGAACCGGCCCACCCGGGGGCGAGCAGACCGGCGTCGATGTCGGCTGATGTCACTGGAACTCCAGGAAGACCGTCTCGCCCTCACCCTGAAGGCGGATGTCGAAACGGTACGTGGCGGCGCCCTCCTCGGCCGCGACCAGCGTGTCGCGCCGTCCGGCGTCGAGGCGGGACAGCAGCGGGTCCGCCGTCAGCGCCGCCTCGTCGCCCGGCAGGTAGATCCGGGTGAACAGGTGCACCAGCAGACCCCGCGCGAACACGCAGACACTGAGGTACGGCGCGCTGCCGCCGCGAGCCCCGGGGCGCAGCGTACGGGCGTACCAGTGGCCGTTCGCGTCGGTCTGGATCCGCCCGAAGCCGGTGAACTCCACGCCGTTCCGGCCGAGGAAGCCACCGCTCGCCGGATCCCGCCGCAGGGAGCCGTCCGTTGTCGGCACGTTCCCCTGCGGGTCCGGCCCCCACAGCTCCAGGAGCGCGTCCGGCAACGGCCGGCCCTCGCCGTCGTACACGTACCCGTGCAGGGTGACGGTGTCCGGGTGTCCCGCCGGTGCGATGTCCTCGCCGCCGGGGAACGGCAGCGCGTAGCCGTAGAAGGGGCCGACGGTGTGTGAGGGAGTGGGCAGCACGCCGTCCGCGGCGGTGGTGTAGGTGTTCGTCATGGTGGTCAGCGCCCTTCTTCCATCCAGGTGCCGTTCGGCCCGTCCAGCACGATGTCCCAGTGGTAGCCGAGCGAGAACTCCGGCACCGACAGACTGTGGTCGTACGTCGCGACCAGCCGCTGCCGCGCCGCGTCGTCCGTCACCGACTGCAGGATCGGGTCGTACGGGAAGAGCGGATCGTTCGGGAAGTACATCTGTGTCACGAGCCGCTGGGTGAAGGCCGATCCGAAGACGGAGAAGTGGATGTGTGCCGGCCGCCAGGCGTTGAGGTGGTTGCGCCAGGGGTACGGGCCCGGCTGGATGGTGGTGAAGCGGTAGAAGCCGTCCGGGTCGGTGAGGGTGCGGCCCACCCCGGTGAAGTTCGGGTCCAGCGGGGCGTCGTGCTGCTCGCGCTGATGCGCGTACCGCCCGGCCGAGTTGGCCTGCCAGATCTCGATGAGCTGGCCGCGCACGGGACGGCCGGCGCGGTCCAGCAGCCGTCCGGAGACGGTGATGCGTTCGCCGACGGGCTCGCCGGTGTGCTGCCGGGTGAGGTCGTTGTCGATCCCGGTGATGTCCCGCTCCCCGAACGCGGGGGAGTACAGCTCCACCATCTCCGGGTCCTTGGAGACGTCGATGGCGATCGGCGGCTGCTTCGGGTGGCGCAGCGCCGAGGAGCGGTACGGCGCGTAGTCGCGGCGTGGATGGTGCTCGACGGGCGCGCCGTCGGCGACCCGCTTCTCGTACGCGGCGCGCTCGGCCGCGATCTCCCGGTCGATGTCGTGCTGTGTGAGGGCCATGGGTGCCCGAACTCCTTTGTCCTGAAAGCGCTTGGGCCTGGAGTCAGCGTTCGAGGACGAGGGCGAGGCCCCGGCCGACGCCGATGCGGAGGGCGGCGACGCCGACTCCGCTGCCCGTCATCGATCCCACACCGCCGGCGAGGACGGTGGAGACGTCGCGCGGGCTCATGACGCCATCTCCCCGGCGCGGTCCGCGAGTTCCCGGGGGACACGGACCTCGGCGGCGGTCTTCGTGACGATCTCGTCCACGGTGACGTCCGGCGCGGTCTCCACGAGCACCAGTCCGTCGGGGGTCACGTCCAGCACTCCGAGATCGCTGATGATCCGGTTCACGCACGCCCTGCCCGTCAGCGGCAGCGCGCACTCGGCCAGGATCTTCGGTGAGCCGTCCTTCGCGGTGTGTGTCATCACGACGATGACGGTCCGGGCGCCGTGGACCAGGTCCATCGCGCCGCCGATCCCGGTGATCATCTTGCCGGGGACGGCCCAGTTCGCCAGGTCGCCCTTCTCGGAGACCTGCATGGCGCCGAGCACGGCGACGTCGATGTGTCCGCCGCGGATCATCGCGAACGACAGGGAGGAGTCGAAGAAGGACGCACCGGGCAGGACCGTGACGGTCTCCTTGCCCGCGTTGATCAGATCGGGGTCGACCTGGTCGTCGGTCGGGTACGGGCCGGTTCCCAGGATGCCGTTCTCCGATTCCAGAACGACCTCGACGCCCTGCGGCAGATGGTTCGGGATCAGGGTGGGCAGGCCGATGCCGAGGTTGACGTACTGGCCGTCCTTCAGTTCCCGGGCCGCGCGGGCGGCCATCTCTTCACGCGTCCAGGCCATCAGCCGCTCACCGTTCCTCGTGCCGAAGGCGCGGAGACCGTGCGCCGTTCGATCTGCTTGTCCGCCGCCTGCTCCGCGGTGAGCGCGACCACCCGCTGCACGAAGATGCCCGGCAGGTGCACCGCGTCGGGGTCGATCTCGCCGGGCTCGACGAGCTCCTCGACCTCGGCGATCGTGACGCGCCCGGCCATCGCGGCCAGCGGGTTGAAGTTCCGCGCGGACTTGCCGAACACGAGGTTCCCGTGCCGGTCACCCCTGGCGGCCCGGACGAGGGCGAAGTCGGTGCGGATGCCGCGCTCCAGCACGTACTCGGTGCCGTCGAACTCGCGGACCTCCTTGGGCGGCGAAGCAAGTGCCACCCCGCCGTTTCCGTCGTAGCGCCACGGCAGTCCGCCGTCGGCGATCTGCGTGCCCACGCCGGCCGGGGTGTAGAAGGCGGGGATCCCGGCCCCGCCGGCGCGCAGCCGCTCGGCCAGCGTGCCCTGCGGAATCATCTCGACCTCCAGCTCGCCGGCCAGATACTGCCGCGCGAACTCCTTGTTGGCGCCGATGTACGACCCGGTCACGCGGGCGATCCGGCCGGCCGCCAGCAGCACCGCGAGTCCCGAGTCCAGCGCTCCGCAGTTGTTGGAGACGATGCCCAGTCGGCGGACCCCGCGTTCGTACAGGGCATGGATCAGTACGTTCGGCACGCCGCTCAACCCGAATCCGCCGACCGCCAGCGACGCGCCGTCCGGCACGTCCGCCACTGCCTCGGCTGCTGTCGGCACCACCTTGTCCATCGGTGCGGCCCCATTTCTCCTGCGCGAGTAGTGCAGGTAGTCAGGACAAGTAGTCAGTACACTGACTGTCTCTGTGAGGTTTCCGTACGCTGCCACTTCCCGGGAGGGTCGTCAAGACTCCTGCCCACTACGGGGTGTACGACGCATGCAGGTGCACCGGAAGAACCCTGGGCGTACAGTCCGGTCACTGTTATCGTTCAGTGCACGGAGTGAATCCGGCCGACCTGCGGACCGACGCGCTGACGCCTGAGACGAGGAGCACAGATGGCGGCGGTGGACCTGAACACCCACCCCGGGCACCTCGCCCGGCGGCTCCAGCAGGCACACCACCTGCTGTGGACGACGATGGTCTCCGAGGAGATCACCTCACCGCAGTTCGCGGTCCTCAACACGCTCGTCGCCGAACCCGGCCTCGACCAGCGCACGGTGGGCGAGCGGGTCGGCCTCGACCGCTCCACCATCGCCGAGGTGATCAGTCGGCTCATCCGGCGCGGATTCCTCGACAAGGACCGTGATCCGCAGGACGGCCGACGTTTCCTGCTGCGTCTGACCGACGACGGCGTGCGCGTCCACCGCAAGCTGACCGTGCGCACCGCCCGGATGAACCAGGTGTTCCTGGCACCGCTCTCCACCGAGGAGCAGGCCCACTTCCTCGACCTCATCCGGCGCGTGGCCGACGCCGCCGACGAACTCCGCGCGCCGGCGGACCACCTGGCCACCCGAGCCTGAAGGCAGCCAACGAGGAGCGGTGACGGGCCGTCGCCCGGGCTCACCGCCCACCGAGCGGAAGGACGTCTGCCATGGCCGGCAACGCCGCGAACCGCGGGCGCTCGGTGACCAGCCGCGCCCTGGCCATCCTCGGCGCCTTCGACGAGCGGCACCGTCAGCTCGGCCTCACCGATCTCGCGGCCCGGGCCGGCCTCCCCACCGCGACAGCGCACCGGCTGGTCGCCGACCTCGTCGCCTGGGGGGCGCTGAGCCGCACCGAGTCGGGCACGTACGTCGTCGGACGCCGACTGTGGGACATCGGCCTGCTCGCGCCGGTGCACACGGGGCTGGGGCGGATCGCCTCGCCGTACCTCCACGACCTGTACGGCGCGACCCGGGCCACCGTCCACCTCGCGGTACGCGACGGCCGGCGGGCCCTGTACGTCGACCGGCTCTCCGGACACGCCTCGGTGCCGGTGGTCAGCGCGATCGGATCGCGGCTGCCCCTGCACGCGACGGGGGTCGGCAAGGTACTGCTCGCGTACGCGCCGACCGGTGTCCAAGAACAGGTGCTCGACGACCTGCCACGGATGACGCCGTACACGGTGATCCAGCCGGGCCGGTTGCTGCGCCAACTGGAGAAGGTACGCGAGGACGACTTCGCCACGACGGTGGAGGAGATGACCCTGGGCGCGTGCTCCGTGGCCGTGCCGATCCGGGCCGGTGGTGACGTGGTGGCCGCACTCGGGATCGTACTTCCCCGACTCAAGCGTGACCGGGGGAGGCTGGTCAGCGCCCTGCACGTGGCGGCGCGGGGCATCGGGCGCAGCATCCCGGGACCGGTGGACGGCTGACCGGCTTCCACTGGACGGAAGAACAGGGTGGTCGAAGCGACCGGGCGGTTCGAGAATGCCGGCCATGACCTCGTCACGCATCCGAAGCCGCACGCAGATCGGCATCGTCGGAGCCGGCCCCGCCGGACTCATGCTCTCCCACCTGCTCGCCCGGGCCGGGATCGACTCGGTCGTGGTCGATCTGCGCAGCCGCCGGGAGATCGAGCAGACGCACCGCGCCGGAATCCTCGAGCAGGACTCCGTCGACCTCCTGGTCGGCACCGGCGTCTCCGCGCGGGTGCACCGGGACGGTCACCGCCACGACGGCATCGAACTGGCCTTCGGCGGGGGCAGTCACCGCATCGACTTCCAGCACCTGGTCGGTGCCTCGACCCAGCTCTACCCCCAGACGGACGTCTTCATCGACCTCGCCGACGCCCGGGAGCGCGACGGCGGCGACGTCCGGTTCGGCGTCACCGACGTGTCGGTCGACGACATCGTCTCCGACTCGCCCGTTCTGCGCTTCACCGACGCCGACGGTGTCGGCCACGAGGTCCGCGCCGACTTCCTGGTGGGCGCCGACGGATCGCGAAGCCTGTGCCGCCGCGAGGTACCGGAAGCGGCGCGCACGCAGTACTTCCGCGCATACCCCTTCGCCTGGTTCGGGATCCTCACCGAGGCACCGCCCAGCGCACCGGAGCTGATCTACAACCACTCCCCGGGAGGCTTCGCGCTGATCAGCCGGCGCACCGAGACCGTCCAGCGGATGTACTTCCAGTGCGACCCCGCGGAGGACACCGCGGCCTGGTCCGACGACCGGATCTGGGACGAACTCCAGTCGCGGGTCGGGGCCAACGGCCACCGCCTGGAGGAAGGGCCGATCATCTCCAAGGCCGTCCTGCCCTTCCGCAGCTTCGTCCAGGAGCCGATGCACCATGGGCGGCTGGTGCTGGCCGGCGATGCCGCGCACACGGTGCCGCCGACCGGCGCCAAGGGCCTCAACCTGGCACTCGCCGATGTGCGCGTGTTGGCCCAGGAACTCGAGAGGGCGGTCACCCGCGGTGACATCGCCCCGCTCGCCTCCTACAGCGAGCGGGCACTGCGCCGGGTCTGGAAGGCACAGCACTTCTCGTACTGGATGACCACCATGCTGCACACGCTGCCGGAGGCCACCCCGTTCGACGTCCGGCGCCAGGAGGGGGAGTTGGCCGCGGTGACCGGCTCCACCGCGGGGTCGGCCTACCTCGCCGAGGCGTACACCGGTTGGCCGCAAGGGCGATGAGCCGGGCACCGTCCTGCCGGTGCCGGCTGCGAACCAGTTCGGCGACGTCACCGGGGTCCGTCGAAGGGGGCATCGTCTCCGTGCCCTTCCAAGGAATCTCCGGTGTCGTCCGCCGCCGGACAGCGGTCCTCCTGAAGGACCGTTCCGGCGGCGGGGGTCGGGCGGTGGAAGCGGGCGTGTCAGACGGGCGGGCAGCCGAACCAGTCGACCGTGCCGGTGCCGTCGCCGGAGGTGTGGCCGAGGCATCTGATGGTCCTGCCGTGCACGGTCGTGGACCGGTCGACTCCCGTCTCCACGCTCTCACCCTTGTAGTGGCGCTCGATGAGGGTGTCGATCTCCACGGTGTACCACCGATGCCCGTGGGACGGGATGGTGCAGCCCCGGGCGGTCACGTTGCGGCTGGGCCCGCTGTCCCACACGTCCTGTTCGGCACGGGCGCAATGCGCGCCTTCGGCGGCGACGGCGGGGGAAGCAGCGGTCGCGAGCGGGGCCAGCGTGCCTATGGCGAGCGCCGCGGCGACACCGAGAACGCGTTTCACAGTGGGGTTCATCCTTGGGTCCTCCTGACGGGCAGGGTCATCGGCCGGAGCCGTGGTGTCATCTCCTTGTGATCGTCACACCGGGGCGGTGGTGCCGGCTTGGTGGCGGGGGGCTGGTTCCTCCTACCCGGTGACCTCGGTGCTGCCAATGCAGCAGACCGACGAGGCGCACCGCTCGGCACCGGGACCGGGCGCCGTCGCTCCGGAAGCCGGCGGAACCCGCCCGACGGCGCCGGCCCTACGTCGGCGTAAGCTACGGGGCTTCCTGGTGCACCGGGTCCCACCCGGCTGCGCGACGGGGGTGACGGATGATGGCGTGCATGAATCAACTCGGTGACGCGTTGCGGGCGTGGCGGGATCGGCTGGATCCCGCGCAGGTGGGGTGGGCGCACGGGACATCCCGACGGGTTCCCGGCCTGCGGCGTGCGGAGCTCGCCATGCTGGCCGGCATCTCGGTCGAGTACGTGGTCCGGCTCGAGCAGGGGCGGGTGCGGACACCCTCGGCGCAGGTGTGCTCCGCACTGGCCCGCGCCCTGCGGCTGTCCGACGACGAGCACGCCCACCTCTTGCGGATGGCCGGCCACGTCGCAGACCCCCGGCGGGTCCCGCGTGTGGTCCCGGCGAACCTGCACCGGATCATGGACCAGCTCGCCGCCAATCCATTGGCGCTCTACGACGCCACCTGGCGGCTGCTGCACTGGAACCAGCTGTTCGCGGCCACATTCGGTGAGCTGGCCGTCCATGAGTCGCAGGAGCGCAACGTCCTGGTGTGGGTGTTCCTGGGTGAGCTGCCGCGCGTGCGGCAGACGGCGTCCGAGCGGGCGGCGTTCGAGGAGTCGCTCATCGCCGACCTCCGTGCCACGACCGGCAGGTACCCCGACGACCCCGAGCTGCCGGCGCTGATCGAGAGGCTCGGCCGCAGTGCGCGGTTCCGTGAATTGTGGAGCAGCCGGTCGGTGGGCGGTCACGAGAGTGCGCGCAAGTACGCCGAACACCCCGAGGTCGGAGACATCGCCCTGATCTCCGATGTGCTGACCACCCAGGGCGATCTCCGACTCGTGGTGTACACCCCGCAGCCGGGTACCGACGCCCGCGGCAAACTGGATCTGCTCACCGCCGTAGGCGTCCAGAAGACGCCCCTTCGGCGGTGAGGGGCCCGCTTGCGTGGGTGGTACGCGCTGTACCAGGAAGCACCGTGGCTCCCGATCAGGCTCCCGGGGGCGCAGCATCGAGTCCGTGAACAGCGCACCACGGTGCTGTTCGGAGCGGAGAAGCCAGCATGACCACCACGTTCATCACCGGAGCCAACAAGTCCCTCGGTCTGGAGACCGCCCGTCGTCTCGTCGAGGCGGGGCACACCGTCGTCGTCGGCGCCCGTGATGCCGAACGCGGCCGGGCCGCGGCCGCATCACTGGGCGCCCGGTTCGTCCGGATCGACGTGACCGACGACGCCTCGGTTGAGGCCGCCGCGGCCGATGTCGCGGCGCACGAAGGGGCCATCGACGTCCTGGTCAACAACGCCGGCGTGCTCGGCCGGGTCGGGCCCGTCGAGGAGTACACGGCGGCCGACATGAGCGCCGTCCTCGACGTGAACGTCGTCGGCGTCGTGCGCGTCACGCACGCCTTCCTGCCGCTGCTGCGCAAGTCGTCGCACCCTGTCATCGTCAACGTGTCCAGCGGAATGGGCTCGTTCGGCATGACCCAGGACCCGGCTCGGATCGAGTCGCAGTACGCCCTGCCCCTCTACGCCGCGTCGAAGGCGGCGGTCACCATGCTCACGACGCAGTACGCCAGGGAACTCAAGGACATGAAGGTCAACGCCGCCGATCCCGGCCAGACCGCCACCGACTTCACCGGGGGCGTCGGGCACAGTGTGGCCGAGGGCGCCGAATCCATCGTGGCCCTCGCGACGATCGGCCCGGACGGCCCCACCGGACAGTTCGTCGACCGTTCCGGCACCCTCCCCTGGTGATCCTGACCCTGACCCGCCCCGACCGCCGGCCTGACGGCCTTACACCCGTGCCTGGTCAGCGACGACGACATCGCGTTCATCGTCGCGAGGACCCGCGGCGCACAGGTCGATGACGACCTTGCCCCGCGCGTGCCGGCCGGCTTGGAGCTCGACCGCACGGCGGATCTGCTCGATCGGGAAGACACCCGCGAGAGGCACCCGCAGCCGGCCCGCGGCGACCATGCCGGCGATCTCTTCCAGGGCTCCGGGGGCCGCGTTCGCGCCGTTTCCCGCGGCCACGCCCTCGACCTGCGCGGCGATGGTGCAGATGCGGCTGTCCGGGACGCCCAGTTCCCTCGCGACGTGCACGGTCTCGGTTCCGTGCAGGTCGAGGGCGGCGGTGACACCGCCGGGAGCGAGGGCCCGGACCCGATCGGCCAGGCCGTCGCCGTAGGCGACCGGTTCGGCTCCGAGGCCGCGCAGGTAGTCGGCCGAGGTCGCCGATCCCGTCCCGATCACGCGCGCTCCGGCGAGCCGCGCCAGCTGAACGGCGAACACCCCGACGCCACCCCCGGCGCCACCGATCAGCACGGTGTCGTCCGGGCCGGGGCCGATCGCGGCGAGGGCTGCGGATGCCGTGCGGCCGGCGATGGTGAGCGTGGCGGCGGTGCGGTCGTCGACGCCGTCGGGTGTGTGGTGGACCTCGTTCGCCGCGATCCCCCCGGCCGCGTCGACCACCACGAAGTCGGCGACCGCCCGGGACAGGGCTCCCCCGAACACCCGGTCGCCGGGCGCGAAGCCGCTCACCCCGTCACCGACCTGGTCGACCACTCCCGCGTAGTCGGTCCCGAAGCCGACAGGCAGGGCCAGCCCGAACCTGGCGGCGGTGTCCGCATCGGCGGTCATGATCCAGTCCATCGGGTTCAGGCCGGCCGCGGTGACCCGTACACGGACCTGCCCCGGTCCGGCCTGCGGCGCGGGAACCTCGCGGACGTCCAGGACCTCCGGGCCGCCGAACGAATCGAGCCGGACCGCCCTGCTGCCGCCTGCGCTTTGCTGCCTGCTCTGTGTCTGCACGGGCGCTCGTCTCCTTTGCTCCACCGCGAAACGGACTATGCTCCGTTTACATGAACGACCGTAGCACAAACGGAGCGCGCTCCGTTTCTGATGGGGCGGGAGTCCGCCCGCCGCGGGCGGACGCGGTCCGCAACCGCGACCAGCTCCTCGCGGTGGCCACTCGCGTCTTCATGTCGGCCGACACGGAGCCGTCGATGCGCGTGATCGCCCGCGAGGCAGGGGTCGGTATCGCCACTCTCTACCGGCATTTTCCGACCAGGGAGTCGCTCGTCGACGCGGTCTACCAGGACCAGGTCGTCCGTCTGACGACGGGCGCCCGCGAACTAGTCGGCCAGCTGCCCCCGGCTGCGGCGATGCGGCGCTGGATGGACTTGTTCGGGGAATGGATCGCCACCAAGAACGGCATGCTCGACACGTTGCTCGCGATGGTCGAATCGGGTGAGATCACCCATGCGCGGACCCGGACCGAGCTGCTGACGGCCATCAGCACGATCCTCGACGCAGGCCGCGCGGCAGGGGAACTCCGCTCCGATGTGACCGCGGATGACGTCGCCGCCTCGCTCATCGGCATCTTCACCGTGTTCCCCCCGCCGGGACACGAGACCAAGGCCGCCCGCCTGCTCGACCTCCTGATGGACGGCCTCCGGTCCCATGGCCGTCCGGGCTCCCACGAACCGCAGGACCTGACCTCTTGACCATGGGCCGGCCGATACCGGCAGTCGGGCGCCAAGGGCATGGACGACCGCTCCAGCCGCCCGCACCACCAGCCCCGCCGCCCCCCGGCGGCGGTCGAGGCGACACCTGGCGCGACACCTGCCCCGGCTGGTGCCCGGCAGGGCGTCATCGGCGGAGCGTCACGCGACCTTCGTCATCCGCACCGGTTCCGTCCCCACCGCGCTGTGCCGCTCCGCCCAGTTCTCCAGGGACGTACGGCAGGCGTGGTCGAGGTGGTGGAGGCCGGACAGGTCCAAGCGGACCGGGCGGTCCTGAGGCAGCGACTCCAGGCTGTCCAGCAGCTTCGGCAGCCGCAGGAAGGTCGCGTTGCCCGACAACCGGGCGTCCACCGGGCCCGCGCCGGTGTCGACGACCTTCAGCTCGATGCACGAGGCCTCCCAGGCAGCCTTGACCACCGACAGGGCGAGGCCGATGAGCACGCCCTCGAACATGCTGACCGCGACGATGGCGACGGCCGTCACGGAGAGGACGAGCGCCTCGCCCCGGTGCTCGCGCCACAGCGCGGCCAGCGGCCGGACCGGGACGAGCTTGGCACCC
This sequence comes from Streptomyces sp. SCPE 10, assembly GCF_051980735.1. Classification (NCBI taxonomy): domain Bacteria; kingdom Bacillati; phylum Actinomycetota; class Actinomycetes; order Kitasatosporales; family Streptomycetaceae; genus Streptomyces; species Streptomyces sp. SCPE 10. The sequence goes on from NZ_CP197069.1 coordinate 7,880,320, forward strand.
GAATGGATCAGGATGCCCGCGAGCGCCGGGATCGGGAGGTAGGCGAGCACGCCCGGCAGCAGCGCCGCGAACAGCAGCAGCCACACCCCGTGCAGCACACGCGATGCCTTCGTGCGGGCGCCGGCCTGGACGTTGGCCGCGCTGCGCACGATCACCGCGGTCATCGGTAGTGCGCCCAACAGCCCGCACACGGTGTTGCCGACGCCCTGAGCGAGCAGCTCCTGGTCGTACCGAGTGCGCGGCCCCGAATGCAGCCGGTCCACCGCGGCCGCGCTGAACAGCGACTCGGCCGAGGCGATCAGCGTGAACGCGACGACCGTGCCGAGCATCCCGGCGTCCGCCAGCTCGCCGAACGTGCCGAGCGGTGGCGGCTGGACCGAACCCGACAGGCCCCGCACCTCCACCGTGGCCACGGGCAGGCCGAGCGCGAACGCGGCCACCGTGGCGAGGCCGACCGCGGCCACCGGCCCGGGCACGGTCCGCACCTTGGCCGGCACGTGCTTCCACAGCAACAGCACCGCGATCGTGCCCGCGCACAACGCGAGCGAGACCAGCGCCCTGGTGTCGCCGAGGGCGTCCCAGAACGCCCCGGGCAGGCCGGCGATCTTGCCGAGACCGGAGCCCGGAGCCTTGGCGGCCAGCGCCGGGTACAGCTGACCGGCGATCAGCACCAGCCCGATCCCGGCCAGCATGCCCTCGACGACGGAGACGGAGATCGCGCGGAAGTAGCGGCCCATCCTGAGCAGGCCCATGCCCACCTGGAGCAGGCCGGCGGCGAGCACGATCGTGCCGAGCACGGGCAGCCCGAACTCCTTGACCGCCTCGTAGACGAGGACGGACATCCCGGCCGCCGGGCCCGAGACCTGAAGGCTGCTGCCACGCATCAGCCCGGTGACGAGACCACCCACGATGCCGGTGACCAGACCGAGTTCGGCCGGGACCCCGGAGGCGACGGCCACGCCCACGCACAGAGGCAGTGCGACCAGGAAGACGACGAGAGAGGCGGCGAAGTCCTGCCGCAGATACGGAAATCGGGCTACCGCTGTGATGTTCTGACGGGTCATCGGCGTTCTCACAGTGACTCGAAGGTGTCTGTCTGCGGGCGGTGCGTCCGGACGGCGCCGGTGTGCACCTCGTCGTACCTGCTGTGCAGCGCGAGCCGGTCCCGTGTCAGGGCGCGCTCCACGCAGGGTGGGAGCGCAGCCGTGGCAGCTGGGTCAGGACGTGGCACTGCACGGCCTCGGCGACCTCCGGGTCCTCGGTCGCGCCGGGCGGGCCGTGCGCCGCGTGGGTGTACTCGATGGTGGCCGCCTCGCCGGCCGTCCCGCACCGGCTGGGCGGGGGAGACGGTTCCGGGCTCGGCTCTGGCCTGTGCATGGCTGAGCGTGTGCGCGGGTGCGAAGCCTGTCGTTGGTGCGAGGGGCTGGGGTGCGAGCAAGGCCGCGCGAAGGAGGGCGAGCAATGCACGCACCCGTTGTACCTGGGAACATGCGCCTCCCTTCCGTCACTTCGCGCCCACTGAACGAACCAAGTGTTGGTCAATTAATGGTCAAGAATCACGTTAACTCAGCGGAGGGCTTTGCAGGGTCAACTGTGCGCCAGACGCGCAAGAGAGCGTGAAAGGAGTCGGTCGCGTGACGCGAACCTGCCCTTGACGGCGAGCCGACCAGTGCTCCCGGCCCGTTGGTCGGTAGCCCCGGCGAACCTTTCCGGTCGGCTCACCGGGCGTCGGAACGCACACCGCCGGTTGCCGCCGCCCCGACGGACAAGGCGTCGGGGCGGCGGCAACCGGCAGGCGACGGGGGTCAGCGCGGGTTGAGCTTCCACAGGTGGTCGGCGGTGCCGTTGTCGTCCCATTGGAGGACTTGGGCGCCGCTGGCGGTGCTCATGTTCTGGACGCCCAGGAGCAGGTTGCTGTTGTAGTTGACGATCTTGTAGTAGCCGGTGCCGTCGGGCTGCACCCGCCACAGGTGGTCAGGGGTGCCGTTGTCGCCCCAGATCAGCGCCGTGCCGCCGGCCGAGGTGCTCGCGTTGGTGATGCCCAGCAGCAGACCACTGGCCTGGTTGCGGATCTTGTACAGGCCCGGGCCCGCGGACACCAGCGTCCAGGTCTGGGTGGCCGAGCCGCCCGAGGTGGCCTGGTCGACCGGAGTGCCCTGGCTGGTGGCCCCGTTCCGGGTGTCGAGTGCAAGGGCGCTGTTCTTGTTGGTGATCTGGTAGCTGCCGTCAAGGGTGGTGCCGCTGCCGCTCCCGGGCGTGATCACGATGTGGTAGCCGTAGGCGCTGTTCGCGGATACCGGAACCGTGATGGAGCCGTTGTTCACGGCGTAGTCGGACTCGGAGAGGGTGGTCGGCCCCGACACGGCCACCGTACGTCCCGGGGAAGGCGTGTACTCGACCTTGACGTGGACGGTCGACCCGAAGGCCGACAGCGAGCCCAGTCCGTTGACGGTCACCGCCGAGTCGCCGGAACCGCCGCCGAAGACGACGTCGATCTCGTTGCCGGCACTGTTGCGGGAGGCGGCTCCGTCGATACCGGTCTGGGCGGGCGGGGTGGTGACGAGCATGCTGCCGCTCATGTCGGCGTACCACTTGTACAGCCAGTAGGCGCCGTTGGGGCTGCCGCCCTGGCCGGTGAGCAGATCCCCGAGCGCCCCGGACTGGTTCCAGAAGGCGAGTTCGGCGTCGTGGACGCCCAGGCGCTCGAACTTGGCGATGTAGCCCACCAGGGCACCGGGAACGCCCACCTCGGAGGGGGCGGCGTACTCCTCGATCGCGATCGGCCGCGGACTGATGCCGTACTTGTTCTCCAGAGCGGTCACCGTCGCCACATCACCGGCGATCTTCGACGACCTGGTCAGCTCGTGCCAGGCGATGATGTCCGGCACCGTGTTGGTGGCGACCGCGTTTCTCAAGAAGTTGTCCATGTCGCCGATGTTGTCCGAGAAGCTCGGGCCCTGGATCGGCGTGGTGGCGTCCTTGGACCTGATCTCGCGGTAGGTCCTGGTCCAGAAGTCCTCGAACGTGCCGTTGGAGGAAAGCCAGGTGTTGTCGGACTCGTTCCAGGGCGCGTACGCGGCCAGGTTGGTGATGCCCGATGCCTTGGTCTTGGCGATCTGGTCGTCGACCACGCCCAGCCAGTCGCTCCAGCTGAACTGGTACGGCCAGCCGGCGTAGTAGTCCGACAACCGGTTGACCACCTTCGCTCCGGCTCTGGCCGCCTTCGGCGCCACCGTCAGGATGTCGCCGGTCGGTTGCTGACGACCGCCCTGCGGTTTTTGTACGAAGGTGTTCGGCTTGATCGCCTGCACCAGGTTGTCGGCCGGGGTCGTGGCGTTCGCCAGACCGTACAGACTGCCCGTCGCCACGTGCGTGACCGGGCGCAGGACCTGGTTGGCGTTGACGACGAGGGTGGAGGGAGCGGCTTGGGCGGGCGTGCCCGACAGGATCACGGTGGTGGTGGCCAGGGCGGTGGCGAGGGTGGCGGCGATCGTGCGGACTGGGTTTCCTCTGCGGCGGTGACGGGGGATCGGGTCCGACATCAGCGGCTCTCCTGGGGGTGGAAGTGGACGTGCCGGTGGCGCGGTGCGCCGGGGAGGCGGCGGCTCGGGGGTCGGCCGGTCGCCTGGGACGAGGGCCCTCATGAACGGTGGCGGCTCCGCGGGGCCCGAGGGCGGAGCGCGGTCCCGTCCGGCCGGTGGGCCGCGGGCGGCGGGCGTCGTGGGATCAGTCCTTGACGGCGCCCGCGGTGACCCCGGCGGCCACGTAGCGCTGGGCGAGGACGAGGAGGATCGCCGCGGGCAGGGAGGCGACGACGGCCGTGGCCATGATCGCGTTCCACTCCTGGTTGTTGTTGCCGATGTAGTGGTAGATGCCGAGGGTGATCGGCCGCCGGTCGCCGCCGCCGTCGAGCGTGTTGGCGAAGACGAAGTCGGACCAGGCCCACAGGAACCCGAAGAGGGAGACCGTGACGACGGCGTTGCGGCTCACCGGGAGGACGACGGACAGGAAGGTGCGCAGGGTTCCGGCGCCGTCGATGCGGGCCGCGGCGATGAGTTCGCCGGGAATCCCGGACATGAAGGCTGTGAAGATCATGACGCCGAAGGGCACGGCGATGGTCGAGTCGGCGACGATCAGACCCCACCAGGAGTTCAGCAGACCGAGGTCGAGGAAGATGCCGTAGAAGCCCATCGCCATGACGATGCCGGGAATCATCTGGGCGACCAGCAGGACGAGGCCGAGGACGCCCCCACCGTAGGGCCTGAGTCTCGCCAGCGCGAAACCGGCCGGGGCGGCGATGAGCAGCGTGAGGACGACCGTGCCCAGACCGATGAGCAGGCTGGTGCCGAGATAGGGCATCTGGTCGTTCAGCACGGCCCGGTAGCCCTCGAACGTGGGGTGCAGGGGCAGCAGGTCCGGCGGGCTCTTGCGCATGTCCTGCTGCGGAGTGAGGGACACGTTGAGCATCCAGTACACCGGGAACAGCATCAGGGCGGTGAGAACGAGACCTGTGACGGTGTGACGGGCCGACCTGGTACGAGACATCACGATTCCTGCCTCTTCTGGACACGGATGTACAGCAGCCCGAAGACGAGGGCGATGAGGATGAGCATGTTTCCGACGGCGGCCCCGGGGCCGAACTTCGGCAGCAGGGTGCCGAACCCGAGCTGATAGGACCAGGTCGCCAGGGTGGAGGAGGCGTCGCCCGGACCGCCCTTGGTCATGATCCAGATCAGGTCGAAGACCTTGAGGGTGTAGACGAGACCGAGCAGCAGGGTGATGGCCGACACCGGCCGCAGCAACGGAAAGGTGATGCACCGGAACTGCTGCCAGGTGCTCGCCCCGTCCAGGGCCGCCGCCTCGTACAGCTCATCGGGGATGTTCTGCAGACCGCTGTAGAGGATGACGAGGTTGAACGGGATGCCGATCCAGATGTTGGCGACGATCACCGAGGTCAGCGCCCAGCTCGGGGAGTTGAGCCAGTCGACGGGGGAGACGCCCACCAGATGGAGGGCGTAGTTGATGACGCCGGACTCGCTGTTGAGCATCCACGACCAGGTCGACGCCGACACGATCAGCGGGAGCAGCCATGGGATCAGGAACAGTGCCCGGAGCGTGCCGGCCAGCCGGAAGTGCCGGTTGAAGAAGACCGCGAGGGCGAGTCCGGCCAGGTACTGGAACACGATCGACACGAAGGTGAAGATCATGGTGTGGCGCATCGCCGGACCGAACGTGGGGTCGTCGAGGACGCTCCGGAAGTTGTCCAGCCCGGAGAAGGGCGCGTCGCCTGCCACGAACGAGCGGACCGTGTAGTCACGCAGGCTCAGGTCGAGATTGCGGTAGAGGGGATAGACGTAGAAGGCGGCGAGGTAGAGGACCAGCGGGGCGAGGAAGGCCAGCGCGGTGAGCCGGCTCCTGCGGCGCTGCCGGCGCCGGAACGCCGAGGCGTCCGTTCGGTCACCGGTGCCGGTCACCGCGGACTTGACCGGTGACCGCGGTGGGCGGCGGTCGACGCGGGCGGTGGTCATGCGAACTCCTGGATGCGGGTGGCCTGCCCGGAGCCGTGGTGGTGTCCGGGCGGTTGCGGGTGCCGTGCGGCTCGGAGAAGAGGCCCCGGGCGCGTGCCACGAGGGCGCCGCGCGTCAGTTGCCCTTGCCGACGGCCGTCTGCGCGGCGTCGAGAGCGGCCTTGGGGCTCTTGCCGCCGGACAGGGCGGCCTGGACGGCGGTCCACATCGGCTGCGAGATGGTCGGGTACTTGGTGCCCAGGCCGCCGCTGGTGCGACCGCGTGCCGCGGCCACCGCCCTGACCCACGGCTCGAGCCGGGGGTTCGACTTGACCTGCTCGGCCTGCACCGCCGTGGTGGGCGCGACATACATCAGGGTGTTGTCGGTGGTCAGCAGGTTGGCGGAGTTGGTCAGGCAGGTGACGATCTTCGTGCTGACGCCGTAGCGCGAGGTGTCCTTCTGCACGGGCACCGTGACGAACTCGCCGCCGGTCGGCACGGGCGCCGCCCCGCCGTTTTCGCCGGGGATGCCGATGACCCCGTAGTCGAAACCGGCCTTGCCCGCGTTGCCGAGCTGCCAGGTGCCGTTCTCGCCGAAGGCGTAGTCCCCGGTGGCGAACTGCTGCCAGCTGGTGGTCTGCGTGTTCTGCAGCACGTCCTTGGGCGCGTACCCGGATTGGACCCACTGCTTCCACAGGGACAGCGCCGCCGTGCCCTCGTCGGAGTTCAGCTTGGTGAGGTCGCCGCCGGCGCCCCAGAACCACGGCAGGAACTGGAAGCTGCCCTCTTCCGTGTTGATCGCGGAGAAGGTGATGCCCTTCTTCCCGGCCGCCTTGACCTTCTTCAGGGCTGCCGTCAGGGAGGCCCAGTCCTTGACGGAGGCGGGGTCGACGTGCGCGGCGGACAGGATCTTCTTGTTGTAGTAGAGGGCCAGTGTGTTCGCGCCGATCGGCACACCGTAGGACGCGCCGTCGACCTCTCCGCCGCCGAGGATGTTCTTCTGGATCGGCTTCGTGTCCAGACCCAGGTCGCTGGTCTTGTTGAGGATTCCCGCCTCCACCAGTGTGGACACGACCGGGTTGTCGACGAGCATGACGTCGGGGGCGTTGCCCTGCTGGGCGGCGAGCAGCGCCTTGTTGCCGAGGTCCGTGGTGTCCATACCGGTGCGCTTGACCTTGACCCCGGCGTCGCCGCCGCACTTGGTGACGAGCCTGCCCCAGGCGGAGGAGGCGTCGAACTGCGGGTACGGGTCCCAGAAGGTGTACGTCCCGCCGGCCTTCCCGGACGTGGACGAGCCGGCACCACCACCGCAGGAGGCCAGGGAGGTGAGTGCGCCGAGGGCGGCGACGGCGGTGATCAGGCTACGGCGGCTGTTTCTCACGGTGACCTCGTTGTCTCGGCGTGTTTCACTGCGAGCAGGGGCGGGGTGGAGCCGGGGACGGTCGTGGGGTTCAGGAAGTGGGGAGCCAGACGCGCATGCTGCCGTCCTGGCGGTTCGCCCACGCGTAGTAGGGGATCGCGGTCAGTTCGAGGGGCTCGGCCGCCCGCGGCCCGTCGGCGGCCTGCGCACTCCGGTACGGCCACCAGCCGGCATCGGGGATGCGCCGACGGTGCCCCGCGGCCACGACGGTGGTGACTCCGCCGAGCAGGTCCGGACGGTGCCGCACCATGAGTGCGCGTGTGGTGTCGAGGACGATGTCGTCCAGGCCGCCGGGGTGGTCGACCTGCTCCAGGCAGTACACGAGCGGCCCGCGTTCGATCGCCACGCAGCCGCGTACGGCGTCCACCCGCGGATCGGCGGCCGTGAGGCGGGGTTCCAGGCCGAGTTCGAGGACGACCACGTCGCCGGGGGCCCAGGCGCGCTCCAGCCGCAGCCAGCCGTCGTCGACCGGCGCGTCGTCCTGGTCGTACACCGTCTCCCCGTACCGGACGCGGAACTCGCCACACCACTGCGGGACGCGTAGTGAGAGGACGCGGGGCCGGTCGCCGGGGGCCTCCTCCACGGTCAGTCCGATCACGCCCTGCCAGGGGTAGTCGGTCTCGCAGCGGACGGTGAGGCCAGGGGCGGTGTAGCGGCCGGCGACGTACTGGTGGATCTGGAGGCCGCCCGCGTCTTCGCTGGCGAGGTAGTGCTCCAAGGAGGCCAGCAGGCGCATCACGTTCGGCGGACAGCAGGCACAGCGGAACCAGCGGGTGCGGCGGGCCGACTGGTCCCCGCCGGTGTCGGTGTGCCCGTCGCGGACCTGGAGCGGGTTGACGTACAGCCACCGCTCGCCGTCCAGTGAGACGCCGGTGAGGAAACCGTTGTAGAGGGTGCGCTCGATCAGGTCGGAGTAGCGGGCCTCGCCGGTGAGCAGGGCCATGCGCCAGCTCCACTGGACGGAGGCGACGGCGGCGCAGGTCTCGCAGTAGGCGCGCTCGTTGGGCAGCTCGAACGGGTCGCCGAAGTCCTCCTCGTCGTGGTGGGCGCCAAGGCCGCCGGTCACATACGTCTTGGTGGCCGTCATCGCCGACCACAGCCGTTCGGTGGCGGCGCGCAGTTCCGCGTCCCCGGTCTCGGTCGCCAGGTCGGTGGCGGCGGCCAGCAGGTACAACTGACGTACGGCGTGCCCTTCCACGTCGGTCGCCTCGCGCAGTGGAACGCGGTCCTGGCAGTACGCCTCACCGCCGAGCAGGCCGTGGCCGAAGCGGTCGACGAAGTAGCCGGCCAGGTCCAGGTAGCGGCGCTCACCGGTCTCCCGGTACAGCTCCACCAGGGCGGTCTCCACCTCGGGGTGACCGTCGACGCCGTCGAGGGGTTTTCCGCTGTCCGCGGGGCCGAAGACGCTGTCGATGTGGTCGGCGAACCTCACGGCGACATCGAGCAGGCGACGGCGTCCGGTGGCCCGGTGGTGGGCCACCGCGGCCTGGATCAGATGGCCGGCGCAGTACAGCTCGTGGCCCCAGCGCAGGTCCCTGTACCGCTCGCCGCCCTTGAGCAGTTGGAACCAGGTGTTCAGATAACCGTCGGGCTGCTGCGCGTCCGCGACGAGGGAAACGATCCGCTCCACGTCCGCCGCGAGTGGGTCGTCGCCGTCGGGCGACCCGTGGGCGAGTTGCCAGGCCGCGGCCTCCAACCACTTGTAGACGTCCGAGTCCACGAACGGGTACGCACCCTGGAACTCGCCCTCGGCGGTGCCCGCCGCAAGCCGCAGATTGTTCAGGTTCCCCGCCGACTCCAGCAGACCGGGGCCCAGTGGTATGGAGGTGCGCGCGTTCACCTCCCTCCGGGTGCCCCAGAAGCCGGCGCCCACCTCGACGGCGGCGGGGACCAGCGCGGCCCTGGCACCCGGGCCGAGGCGAACCGGGCCCGCGGGGGAGCGACCCGCTTCGAGTGGAGCCGGGCACGTGGGGGAGGACACGGTGGAACGTGGACGAGGCATGGCTCTCCGAGAAGGCAGGTGGGAAAACGGGGTGAAGCCCGGCGCACGTGGGATGTCGTGCGTCCTGGGAGCGGCCCGGCGGTGCCCCGCTCCCCGTACTCGTTTGGGAAAACGATTTTCTGCCGGAAACGTAGGGAGCCCGAGGGTGTGAGTCAAGGGGGAGTGCGGCAAGTTTCTCCGCCCCGCCGGAAACTGGTCAGGGTGCGAGATGGGTGTCAGGATGGGCATCACTGACGTCGTCTAGGAAAAGGATTGCGCGTGACCGCTGTTTCAGGGCCTCCCCAAGGCGGGCGGGCGAAGCTCGCCGATGTCGCCAAGCTGGCCGGCGTCAGTGTGGGGACGGCCTCGAAAGCACTGAACGGCAACGGCAGGATGCGGCCCGAGACGCGGCAGCGCGTCCTGGCCGCCGTCGAAGCGCTCGACTTCCGGCCCAACCAGCATGCGCAGAGCCTGCATACCGGGCGCAGCTGGACCGTCGGGCTGATGACGACCGACGGCATCGGCCGTTTCAGCACTCCGGTACTGCTCGGCGCCGAGGATGCGCTTGGCGCGGGGAAGATCTCCGTGCTGCTGTGCGACACCCGGGGCGACGCCATCCGCGAGCAGCATCATCTGCGCAACCTGATGGACCGTAGGGTGGACGGCATCATCGTGACCGGCCGGCGCACCGACCCGCGTCCTCCTCTGACGGGCATCGAGCCGATCCCCACGGTCTACGCCCTCTCGCCGTCCACCGACCCGAACGACATGTCCGTCGTGTCCGACGACCGCAGCGGAGCACGGCTGGCGGTCGAGCACCTGCTGGCGACGGGCCGCACCCGCATCGCGCATGTGACCGGCCCGGCACATCACGCTGCCGCCCGTGACCGGGCCCAGCACACCGTCGAGTTGCTGGGGGACTCCTCGCTGGCGCTCTCCACCGGCCGGGTCCACTTCGGCGAGTGGAGCGAGGCGTGGGGCCGCCGCGCCGCCGAGGCGGTCCTGCGTGCCGCACCGGACACCGACGCCTTCTTCTGCGGCAACGACCAGATCGCGAGGGGCGTCGCCGACAGGCTGCGCGAAGGCGGCATGGACGTCCCCGGCAGGGTGGCGGTCGTCGGCTATGACAACTGGGACGTCATGGCGCTGGCGTGCCGCCCGCCGCTGACCACGATCGACACGAATCTCGCGGAGGTCGGCCGGCAGGCCGCGCTGCGGCTTCTCGACGCCATCGGCGGCAACCCGGAGCCAGGCGTGTGCACCGTTCCCTGCCGCCTCGTCGTCCGCGAGTCGAGCTGAGTCGTCCCGTGTGCCGTCTGCTGGATGCTCGGCTCGCTTGCTGCCCCCGCAGGAACTGCCCGGGCGGTCACGTGCGTTCCCGGGTTTCGTTCCGCTGACCCTGATGCCGTTCCCGGGCGTGTTCCGTGGGCGGAATGACGCTGGGCTGCGGGCTGCCCGGGAACGGTCCGGACAAGCTCGACGAGTGGCAGAATCGGGCCCCGGGCCAACAGAAGGCAACAGATTCAGACGCACTGCCAGCGGCCAAGGAAAGTGAAGCAACAAATATTGACGCGTTCGATCAGTGCGCGTTAACTTCCCGCGAAGGTGCCGAGTGGCGTGAACTCTGCCGCCGCACCGGCAGGTTGAGCTCCATTTCCCTCCCCACAGCCACGGGAGCACACCATGCGCAGAGCACACACCATCGCCGCGCGAGGAATCCCGCGCCTCGTCACGAGATCAGCGGTCCTCCCTCTCCGGCACATACTGTCCGCCGTGGCCGCCCTCGGTCTCGTCCTCGGCGCGCTGATCGCCTTTCCCGCCGTCTCCCAGGCGGCCGGCTCGCTGCCGTGCGACATCTACGGCGCGGCCGGCACCCCCTGCGTCGCCGCGCACAGCACCACACGCGCCCTGCTGTCCTCCTACAACGGCCCCCTCTACCAGGTCACACGCGCCTCCGACGGGGCCCGCGCCGACATCGGACTGCTGGCCCCCGGCGGCTACGCCAACGCCGCCCAGCAGGACGTGTTCTGCCAGAACACCACATGCCGCATCACCAAGGTCTACGACCAGACCTCCCGCCACAACGACCTCACCCCCGGCCCGGCCGGCACCTCCGGCATGGGCGCCGACCGGGGCGCCGACGCCGGCGAGATCGCGGTGACGGCCGGCGGCCACAAGGTCTACGGCATCTGGATCTCGCCGGGCGTCGGCTACCGCTACACCGGCGTGGCCTCCGGCGTCGCCGTCAACGGCCAGCCCGAGGGCGCCTACATGGTGGCCTCCGGCACCCACGTCGGCTCCGACTGCTGCTTCGACTACGGCAACGCCGAGAGCACCCCGGCCGACACCGGAAACGGCCACATGGATGCCGTCTCCATCGCCACCACGTGCTACTTCGCACCGTGCACCGGCTCCGGACCATGGGTCGAGGCCGACCTGGAGAACGGCATGTTCCAAGGCGACAACGGCTCCAACACCGCCAACCGGGGCAACAACAGCCCGTTCGTCACGGCCGTGCTGAAGAACGACGGGCAGACCAAGTACGCCCTCAAGGGCGGCAACTCCCAGACCGGCGCACTGACAACCTGGTGGGACGGCGGACTGCCCACCCGCGGCGGCTACAAGCCCATGCACCAGGAGGGCGGCATCATCCTGGGCACCGGCGGTGACAACAGCAACTGGAACCGGGGCACCTTCTTCGAGGGCGTCATGGTCTCCGGCTACCCGAGCGACGCCGCCGAGAACGCCGTCCAGGCCAACATCGTCTCCGTCGGCTACGCGGGCCAGACCGACGTGCCCAACGGCCCGCAGGGCACCGTCACCGGCCCCGGCGGCAAGTGCGTGGACGTGGCCGCCGACGACACGGGCGCCAACGGCGCCGCCGTGCAGCTGTGGGACTGCCAGACCTGGGCCGAGGACCAGCACTGGCAGCACAACGCCGACGGCTCGCTGAGCACCATCGGCCGCTGCCTGGACATCGAGGGCAACGGCACCGCCAACGGCGCCAAGGTCGAGCTGTGGGACTGCAACGGGGTCGGCGGTCAGAAGTGGGTGCAGCAGACCGACGGCTCCCTGCGCAACCCGCAGTCGGGCCGCTGCCTCGACTCGCCGAGCGGCGCCACCGCCAACGGCACCCGGTTGCAGATCTGGGACTGCAACGGTTCGACGGCGCAGAAGTTCTCCGTCGACGGCGGCGCCCCGGTCGCGGCCCCCGGCGGCAAGTGCCTCGACGTGGCCGCCGACGACACCGGCTCCAACGGCAGCGCCGTACAGCTCTGGGACTGCCAGTCCTACGCCGTCGACCAGCACTGGTACCACAACGCGAACGGCTCGCTGCGCTCGCTCGGCCGCTGCCTCGACGTCAACGGCAACGGCACCGCGAACGGCACGCAGGTCGAGCTGTGGGACTGCAACGGCGTCGGCGGCCAGAACTGGCAGCAACGCTCGGACGGTTCCCTGTTCAACCCCCAGTCGGGCCGGTGCCTGGACTCGCCCGACGGCGCGACCGCCAACGGCACCCGGCTGCGCATCTGGGACTGCAACGGCTCGGCAGCACAGCGGTTCACACTGACCTGACCTGACGACATCGGGAAGGGAGAGGGGGTACGGGACCGGAATCCGGTCCCGTACCCCCTACTCTTTTCGACTCAGTTGACGTACACCTCCGCGCGGTCGACGCTGACGAACGACGCCCCGGACTGCGCGTCGTGCTCGCCCGTCACCCGCACCCGCAGCGTGTGCCGGCCGTAGGGCAGGCGCGGGCTGAGGAACTGGAGTGTCTCGCCGGTGCGGATCGCGCCGTAGTAGTCGAGGCGTTGCTCGGCGCCGCCGTCGATGCTGAGCGCCGCGTAGCCGTTGCCGGTGTCGCGGACGGACAGCAGGGCGATCCGGGTGCCGGTGAAGGTGAACGTGGCGGTGTTCCCGGCCTGGTCGCTCCAGTGGTCGTCGCCCCAGAAGCACTGCACGGCGCAGCCGGTGCCCGAGTTCCAGGAGCCGGTGTAGGCGACGCTGCCCGCGCCGTTGGAACGGCCGTCGTCGTTGATCCAGTAGGCGCCCGGTCCCGGGTCGCCGGACGGCAGGTCCTGAGTGGCGCCCGTCGCGAGCGGGACGCCGAGGTTCGGGCTGCCGTCGGCGTTCCAGCCGATGCGCTGGGCGCGGGTGGTGCGGTCGGTGTAGGTGTAGGCCGAGGTGGTCTTGGCGTGGTAGACGATCCAGTCCTGGGTGCCGTCGGGCGACGTGAAGAAGGCGTGGTGGCCAGGCCCGAAGACGCCGTGGTCGTCGGCGCGGGAGAAGACCGCCCCCTGGTGCTGCGTCCAGTTGCCGGGGACCAGCGGGTCGGCGTTCGACGGCAGCGACATCATCCACACCTGGTAGTCCGGCTTGCCGGTGTCACAGGTCGAATACGTCATCCAGGTACGGCCGTTGCGGTACAGGAACTCCGGCCCCTCCCGCACCTCGGGGCACCCGCCGGCCGCGTTGATCGCCACGGCGTCGCCCGAGACGGTGTACGGGTTCGACAGGGGCGCGATGTTGAGACCGTTGTGCTGGTACGGGTTGATGCCGCTGTAGGCCAGGTAGAGGCGGCCGTTGTGCTGGAGGATGCCCGGGTCGATGGCGAAGTCGGCGGCGTGGTTGGGGGGCACCAGTTTCGCCTTGAAGTGGTACGGCCCGGCCGGGTCGTCGCGGTCGGACTCGGCGACGTAGATCCGGTGGTGGTCGTCGGTGCCGTCGTCGGCGGTGTAGTAGAGGTACCAGCGGTCGCCGAACCGGTAGAACTCCGGCGCCCACACGTCCCGGTTGCGCGAGGCGTCGGTGTCGGCCCACACGGTGATGGGATCGGCGGTCAGCAGGGTGCTCAGCGACGGCGAGCGCCACATGCGGATGCTGCTGCCCTGGCTGGTGGTGAGGTAGTAGTTCCCGTTCCAGTACGTCATGAACGGGTCCGGCCCGGTGTTGAGCGGGTTGCGGAACGTACCGGTGGCGGCGGCCTGTTGGGCCGCGGGCCGGGCCATCGGCCCGTCCGCCTGGGCCGCCGCGACGGGAGCGGGGCGTACGGCGCTCAGCGCGACGAGGACCAGCCCGAGCGCGACCAGCACGCCGAGCAGACGCCGCGGGCGCGAGCGAGGGGGCCGCGACCGGGGGAGGGCGGTGCGGGATTGCGTGCGCATGAGGGACTCCTTTTGGGGAGCGCTTTCGCACTGAGGCGGGGGAAGGCCCGGCGCGGCTGCGCCGGGACATCGCTTTGCATCGTTGTAATACCGACGGTGCGCCACCGTAGGGTGATGTTGACAGGGCGTCAAGACGCTCGTGCCTCAAGGCGTGCGCGCGGTCAGGAGCCTGTCGGTGTCAGGTCCTGCAAGCCCACCACCCGCAGCAGTTGCAAGCGCTCGTACGACTCCGTGCCGGGGCGTGCCGTGTGGATGACGAGCTGCTGGTTGTGGTCGGAGTTGACGAGGACCTCGCAGTCGAGTTCGAGGATGCCGATCGCAGGGTGCCGGAAGCGTTTCGTGGAGGCGCGGCGTACGGCAACCTCGTGTTCGTTCCAAAGGTGGGCGAACTCCGCGCTCGCGGCACGTAGTTCGGCGACGAGGGCGGCGGGTTCGGGGTCCGTGGGGCGGGCCGAGGCCACTGCTCGCAGACCGGCCACCAGCTCGCGGGCGCGCTCCGGGCGGTCCTCGGGCGGGAACAGTTCGCTGGCCGCCGGGTCCAGGAAGAAGTGGCGGATGATATTGCGTCCTTGGGGCGGACGGGCGAGGACGTCTCCGCTCAGCGCACGTGACAGCGCGTTCTGGGCCAGGACCTCGCCGCAGTCGGTGGCCACCATCGCCGGGTTGTCGTGCAGCCGGTCCAGCACAAGGAGCAGGGCCGGGCGCACGTGCCTGCTGGTCGCCTCCCGGCGCGGCGGCTCCTCCCCGGTGAGGTGGAAGAGGTGGTCGCGTTCGTCCTCCGTCAGGCGCAGGGCGCGGGCCAGCGCGGTGAGCATCTGGCGGGACGGGCGCGGGCCCCGGGACTGTTCCAGTCGCGTGTAGTAGTCCACGGACATGCCGGCCAGCTGGGCCACCTCCTCGCGGCGCAGCCCCGGCGTACGGCGGCGGGCCGTGGCCGTGAGGCCCACGTCGGAGGGGGTTAGGCGGGCGCGGGCGCGGCGCAGGAAGTCGGCGAGTTCGGCTCGGTTCACCTCTCCAGGGTGCGGGATGCCGGCCGGCTCATCCAGGGACCCGCGATCCCCTGATCAAGAGGTCTCTCCCCCTCGTCCCCGCGTAGGCGGAGACTCGTCGTCGACCACAGGTGACACAGGACGTGAGGAGCACATCGTGCTGACATTGGTGACCGGTACGACGGGACAGGTCGGACGCCGCTTCGTGCCGAGGCTGCTGGCCCAGCGGCAGCCGGACGAGCAGGTGCGGGTCCTGGTGCGGGACGCGGCCCGCGGTGAGCGCTTCGCGCAGCTGGGCGCCCAGGTCGCCGTGGGGGACATGCGCGACGAGGAGACACTCGGCAAGGCGCTCGCCGGCGTGGACGCCGTCGTGAACGTCGCCGCGTCCTTCCGCGGAGTGCCGGACGAGGAGGCGTGGGCCGTCAACCGGGACGCCGCGGTGGCCCTGGGCCGCGCCGCGCGGGCCATGGGCGTGGAACGGTTCGTGCAGGTCAGCACGAACAACGTGTACGGCCTCGGGCGGGGCCGCCCGCTGACCGAGGAGGACGAGAGCCGGCCGGGCGGCTCGATGTGGGGTGCCTACCCCGAGTCCAAGGCCGAGGCCGAGCGCGAACTGCTCGCGCTCGAGGACCTGGACGTACGCATCGGACGGCTCCCCTTCGTCTACGGCGAGGGCGACCCGCACCTCGCCGACTCCTTGCACTGGGCTGCCCGTTGGGCGCCGCACCAGCGCCTCCAGATGGCCCACCACGCGGATGTCGCTCAGGGCCTGATGCGTCTGCTGTACGCCCCGGGCATCGCCGGCCGGATCTACAACATCGCGGATGACGCCCCCGTCACGACGATCGAGCTGTACCAGCTCAACGGCGTCGAGGTACCCGCCGGGCTCCACGAGCTCACGGACCCCGACCCGTGGCTCGGGATCGTGTCCAACCAGCGGATCCGCCGGGAGCTGGGCTTCCGGCCGATCTACCCAAGCGTCTGGACGGCCCGGGACGCCGGAGCCCTGTGACGGTCACCGCGCCCGGCGGCCCGCCCGTCGAGAGCCAGGGGCGGGACGACCAGGGAGTTGCGGATCGGGCCCGTGAAGACGATCGCTTGGCCCCCAGGGGTGAGCGGGCCGCGGGCCCGGCTCCGCACGGCGGAGCGGTCAGACGGTCTTGACCGTGGTGCCCGCGCCTTCGAGTGCTGTGACTTCCGCGGCGGGTGCGGTGGTGTCGGTGACGAGGGTGTGCAGGAGGGCGGCGGGGCCGACGTAGGCGTAGGCGGTCCGGCCGAGTTTGGCGCCGTCGGCGGCGGCGATGGTGCGGCGGGCCGAGGCGATGCCCGCTTTCTTCACCGCGGCGTCGTCGAGGTCGTAGGCGGTCAGCCCGTCGGCCGCACTCAGTCCGCAGCAGCCGATGACGGCCGTGTCGAAGCGCAGGGCGGCCAGGGAGGCGAGGGTGAGGGGGCCGGTGAGGGCTCCCTCGGCGGCGCGGGGCTGTCCGCCGGGCACGACCAGTGTGGCCGGGCCGGGTGTCTCGCCGAGCAGGTGGATGGCCTGGAGGGACAGCGGCATCACGGTGACGGGCCGCTCGCGCAGGAGGCGGGCGACCTCCAGGCAGGTGGTGCCGCTGTCGAGCAGGACGCTCTCGCCGTCGGCGATGAGCGCGCAGACCTCGGCTGCGATCCGGCGTTTGGTGTCGACCGATTCGTGGGCGCGCAGCGCGAAAGGGGGCTCCTCGCCGCGGAGCAGCAGGGTGCGTGCCCCACCGCGGACGCGTTCGAGGACGCCCTGGGCGGCGAGCGTGTCGAGGTCGCGGCGGATGGTCATCTCCGAGGCGCCGGTCAGCTCGGCGAGCTCTTGGACCGTGGCGCCACCGGAGTCCCTGACGGCCTTCGCGATCAGTCCGTGCCGGTCTGCGTTGCTCATACCGCGATTGAACACCACCGGAAAACAAACAATCAATCTGTTCATTAGCTAGGCTTTCGAACATGGATGATGGTCGTTACGGTGGGGGCATGGAACGATCGCTTCGAGCCGCCCGTGTGGCGACCTACATCTACTTCGTCCTGTGCGGCACCTTGATGGGCATCTGGGTGGTGCACATCCCCGCGATCGAGGACCGTGTGGGCATCAGCCACGCCACCCTCGGCGGCCTGCTGGTGCTGCTCGGGCTCGGAGCCTTCATCGGGATGCGGGTGGCCGGGCCCCTGACCGACCGCCTGGGCTCCCGCGTCGTGGTCCCCGCCGGCGGCATCCTGTGCGGTGCCGCCCTGGCCCTGCCCGGTCTCGCCCGGGATCCGTGGACCCTGGCCGGCGCGCTGCTGGTCTTCGGGTTCTGCAACGGCTGCCTGGACGTGAGCATGAACGCCCACGCCGTGCACGTGGAGAAGGCGTACGGCCGTCCCGTCATGTCGGGCTTTCACGCCACGTTCTCCGTCGGCGGCGTCCTCGCCTCGCTCGTCGGAGCGGGCGCGGCGAGCGCCGGCCTGAACCCGGCCGCGGGCATGGCCGCCATGGGAGCCGTGGGCATCGTGATCGCCCTGGCCTCGGCACGCGCCCTGCTGCCCGCCGCCGAGAGCCCCGACGCCGGCTCCGGCTCCGCCACGGAGCCGGACGCGGCACCGGCCGCCAGGCACCGCGGCACCAGGGGGCGGGTCTGGCTGCTGGCCGCCCTGGCGCTGATGGTCATGCTGTGCGAGGGCGCCGCCAACGACTGGAGCGCCCTGCACCTCAAGGACGTCCTCGGCGCACCCGCCGGCACGGCCGCCTTCGGGTACGGCACCTTCGCCGCGGCCATGACCCTCGGCCGGCTGCTCGCGGACCGCTTCGTCGCCCGGTTCGGTTCCATGGCGATCCTGCGCTGCGGCGCGGCCACGGCCGCCGCCGGCATCACACTCGTGGCCCTCGGCCCGTGGATGTGGGCCGCGTTCGCCGGCTGGGCACTGTTCGGGCTGGGCCTGTCGGGCTGTGTACCGCAGCTGTTCAGCGCGGCCGGGCACGCCGATCCCGCGGCCGCCGGCGCCAACGTCTCCCGCGTTGCCGGACTCGGCTACGTCGGCATGCTCGCCGGCCCCGCCGTCATCGGCTGGCTGACCCACCTCGTCGCCCTGAACCACGCCTTCGTCCTGCTGACCCTGCTGTGCGTGACCACCGCCGTGGGCGCCCGCGTCCTGCGCACCGGAGCCGTCCACACCCGCGAGAGTGAGCCGGCAGCCGGCATCCACTGACCGCTTGTGCGGCACGGACCTGACCCCGTGCCGCACAAGCCCCCCAGCCCCCCGGCCCGCCGAGGACCGGGAGGCCGAAATCCGCCGCCGTTCCCGAAGGAGCCCCTGATGCCCGAGCCCCACACCCGGCCCGCCCGCGGCCGCGTCGGCGTGCTGCTGCCCCGCGACCTCCCCGCCCGTGACGTGGTGCCGTACGCGCGGCGCGCCGAAGAACTGGGCTTCGAGCAGAGCTGGGTGGTGGAGGACCTCGGCTGGCGCGGCGGCATCGCCCAGGCCGCCACCGTCCTGGCCGCCACCACGCGCACCACCGTCGGCGTCGGCATCCTGCCCGCGGGCGCCCGCAACGTGTGCTTCACCGCGATGGAACTGGCCACCCTCGCCCAGCTCCATCCCGGGCGCCTGATCGCCGGCATCGGCCACGGCATGCCCGACTGGATGCGACAGGCCGGAAACCGGCCCGCCAGCCCACTGACACTGATCAAGGAATACACGACCGCCCTGCGTCTGCTCCTGCGCGGCGAACCCGGGCCCGCGGGCGGCCGCTACGTACGCTGCGAAGGCGTCGTCCTCACCGAGACCCCCCACCCCGAGGCCGTCCCGCCGGTCGTCCTGGGCGTGCGCGGCCCCCGCTCACAGCAAGCCGCGGGCGAAGTCGCCGACGGACTCCTCCTGGCCGAACCCGCCGCCCCCGCCTACATCACCGCCTCCCGCCGGCACCTGGACGGCGGCGCCGCCTCCGCCGCGGGCGACCGGGAGATCGTCACCTACGACGCAGCGGCCGTCGACGACGACGAGGAAACCGCCCTCACCCGCGTCCGCCCCGGTCTTGAGCCCATCGGCGAGCCGGACTGGGCCGCGCACATCGAACCCCTGCCCTTCGCCGCCGAGCTGCGCGCACACCGGGCCGCCTGCCCCGACGGCCGCGCGTTCGCCCGGACCATGCCCGCCGACTGGGTCCGTGAGCTGAGCATCGCCGGCACCCCCGACCAGGCCCGCGCAGCGATCGCCGCCCGTCACGCGGCCGGCGCGACCAGCGTCGTCCTCGCCCCCGTCGGCCCCGACCCCCTGGCATCCCTCGGTTGTCTCGCCCGCGCCCTGCCCCACCGCCGCTGACACCCGGCAAATGGCCCCGGAGAACCGGACCCTTGGCCCGCCGGGCTGGAGGGCCGTCGGCACGGGCTGCGCGACAGACCAGCTCCAGGCGCGGATCAGCCGCGACGTGGAGAACCGGCCCGACGGCCCCCTCCTCGTCGCCGACGACCAGGCCCTGGCCTCCGCGGAGTGCCCGCTGCCGGCCGTGAACAACCCGCTCGACGAGGACGGCGGTGCCCGAAGGCCGAGGCGGGCCCTGCTCCCGGGGGATCAGGCCGTGGCTTCGTCGAGGAGTTCCAGTACGTGCCGGTAGGGGCGGCCGGTGGCGCGGGTCATGCCCATCTCGCAGGTGCGGTTGCAGGAGACGTACGCGTCATGGGTGCCCGCGGTGATCTCGGCGGCCTGGGCGGCGGTGGCGCTCGCGGTGACCTCCGGGTGCAGCAGGCCGCGGTCGCCGGCGAATGCGCAGCAGCCCCAGTTGTCGGGCACGGTGACCTCGTCGCCCACCGCGGCGGCCACGGTGCGCAGGGCCCCGTCGATGCCCAGGTGCACGGTGGAGCAGGTGGGGTGCAGGGCGAGACGCGGCAGGCGGCGGGGCTCGGGGAGCGCGGGAAGCAGGTGCTCGGCCGTGAAGACGACGCTGTCGACGAAGCGCAGGGCGGCGAAGCGGGCGCGTTCGGACTCCGGGAGGGCGCCGGACAGTTGCTCCAGGCCGTGGGTGCAGGAGGACGCGTCGCAGACCACGGGCAGCCGGCCCCGGTCGCTCGCCTCCCACAGCGCCTGGAGCGTGCGGGCGGCCATGGCGCGATGGCCGGCGGTGTAGCCCTTGGACTGCCATGGGGTGCCGCAGCACAGGCCGGACAGCCCCTCGGGCACGACGACGGGCACACCGGCCCGGTCGCACAGCCGCAGGAAGGCCGCCGCCGCGCCGTCGGAGGCACCTTCTGCGGCGAAGACGCTGCCGATGCAGGCGGCGAAGAACACCGCCCGTGCCGCCCCGGGCCGCCGGGGCGCCGGACGGGCCGGGCCGCCGCGCGGAATGTCGTCGGCCCATTCGGGCACCAGTTCCCCGGCCCCGAGCCGCCGCACGGCGCCGGTCGCGGCGCGCACGGCCGGGGCGGGCACGGCATGTGCCGCGTCGAGTGCGAGGCGCACGCCCCGGACCGCGCCCGCCCAGTGCCGGGCCGTCACGCTCGCCGCGTGCTGTGCGGCGGCACCGTGGCGTTCGGCGCGCAGGCGCTTCATCACCGCGCCGGTGTCGATGGCGACCGGGCAGGCGGTGACGCAGAGGCTGTCGGCCGCGCAGCTGTCCACGGCCGCGTAGGCGTAGTCGGCTTCCAGCGCGCGGCGGCGTTCGTCCTCACCGGCGGCGGTGGCGAGCGCGATCTCGCGCCGCAGGGCGATGCGCTGGCGGGGCGTCGTGGTGGCGTCCGCCGTGGGGCAGACGGGTTCGCAGTAGCCGCACTCGACGCACGCGTCGACGGCGGGATCGACCTCGGGAACGCTCTTGAGGTCGCGCAGGTGCGCGGCCGGGTCGTCCTCCAGGAGCACACCCGGGTTGAGCACGCCGTGCGGGTCGCACAGCCGCTTCAACTCGCGCATGACGTCGTACAGTTCGTCGCCGTACTGGCGGCGGACGAAGGGAGCCATCGCCCGGCCGGTGCCGTGCTCGGCCTTCAGCGTGCCGCCGGCGTCCAGGACGAGGTCGACCATCGCGTCGGTGAACCGGGCGTATCGCTCGATCTCCGGGGCGGAGCCGAAGTCCTGGGTGAGCATGAAGTGCAGGTTGCCGTCGCGGGCGTGGCCGAAGATCACCGCGTCCTGGTAGCCGTGCCGGTCGAAGAGCCCGATCAGGCCCTCGCACGTGCGGGTGAGCCGTTCCATCGGCACCGCGATGTCCTCCAGCAGCGCGGTGGTGCCCGGACGGCGGGCGCCGGCGACCGCGGTGTACAGGCCCTTGCGCAGATGCCAGAGGCGCGCCCTGACGCGCGGGTCGCGCACCAACGTGGTGCCGGTGACGGTGGGCAGGCTGTCCAGCACCGGCTGCGCGGCGGCCACCCGCTCCTCAAGCGACGCGGGGTCGTCCTCGGCGAATTCGACCAGCAGGGCGGCGTGCCGCTCGACGCGCAGCCCGCGCACTTCGTCGACGGGGTCGGGGGAGCGCTGCGCCACCCGCAGTGACGCGGCGTCGAGGAGCTCGGCGGTGCGGGCTCCGGCGGCCAGCAGCGCGGGCAGCGCGTCGGTGGCCTCGGCGAGCCCGGGCAGCACCAGCAGACCGGTGGCGGTGTGCGGCAGGAGGGGTACGGTACGGAAGACGGCCTCGCCGACGAAGCCGAGGGTGCCCTCGCTGCCGATCATGAGGTGGGCGAGGATGTCGGCGGGATCGGTGTGGTCCAGGAACGAGTTGAGGCCGTAGCCCATGGTGTTCTTCATCGAGAACAGCCGCTCGACGGTGGCGCGGGAACGTGCCGAGGCGCGGACGCGGTCGCGCAGCCCGAGCAGCCCCGCGTGCAGTTCGGGTTCACGGGCGCGCAGTTCCTGGTCGGCGTCGGGCGCCGCGGTGTCGACGACGGTGCCCGAGGGCAGCACGAACTGCAAGGACTCCATGGTCCGGTAGGCGTTGTCCCGGGTGCCGCACGTCATGCCGCTGGAGTTGTTGGCCACCATGCCGCCGATGGTGCAGGCGGACTCGCTCGCCGGGTCGGGGCCCAGCCTGCGCCCGTGGCGGGCGAGCCGCGCGTTGGCCTGACGCATCGTCAGTCCGGGTTGCAGACGGATGCGCAGGCCGTCGTCGAGGACCTCGGCGGCGCGCCAGTGACTGCGGACGTCCACGAGGATGCCGTCGCCGCCCGACTGCCCCGCCAGGCTGGTGCCGCCCGAACGGAACGTGAGTGGCACACCGGCCGCACGGGCCCCGGCCATCAGGGCGCCCACCTCGGCGGCGGAAACGGCTCGTACGACGGCCCGCGGGGTGAAGAGGTAGGGCGACGCGTCGTGCGCGGCGGCGATCCTGCGGGGCACGTCGGTGGTCACCCGGGCCGGGTCGCCTACGCACGTGGCCAGCATCTCGGCGAGGCCGGCGGCCCGCTCCGGGGCGTCCGGTGCTGCGGTGGGTGTGGCGGCGGTGCGACTCATGGATCCTCGCTGGTGGGCGGTTCAGTGGGCGGGACGGTCGACACGTAGCAGGCGCGGTGGCCGTACGGCGGGTTCGGGCAGGCGCAACGGCGTCGAGCCGGGGGTGATGCTGCCGAGCAGCGTGGCGCGGCGGGCGCCGGTGCCCGAGGGCAGGGTGCCGGGCAGCCCGTGCACCGTGAGGAAGCCGAGGACGGCGAAGGCCAGGGCCTCCTTGGCGTCGGAGGGCAGGCCCAGGTCGTCACTGGGGCGCAGCCGCACACCGGGCAGTTCCTGTTCGATCATGCGCATGAGCACCGGGTTCCGGGTGCCGCCGCCGGAGACGACGAGTTCGCTGACCTTGTGGGCGCGGCAGGCGTCGGCCACGGTGATGGCGGTGAGCCGGGTCAGGGTGGCCAGCACGTCATCGGCGTCCGGGGTGGGCGCGGTCTCCAGCGCCCGGAGCAGGTAGGGCAGGTGGAAGTGCTCCTTCCCGGTGCTCTTGGGAGCGGGCCTGCGGTAGTAGGGGTCGCCCAGGAGAGCGCGCAGCAGGTGCGGGTTGGTGCGGCCGGCGGCGGCCCTGCGTCCGTCCTCGTCGTAGGCGGCGGCGCCGCCCGTGAAGTGCCGTACGGCCGCGTCCAGCAGGGCGTTGGCGGGGCCGGTGTCGAAGGCCAGCGGTTCGGCACCGGGTGCGAGGACGGTCATGTTGGCGATGCCGCCCAGGTTCAGCGCGGCAGGCGTGCCGGGCAGGGCGTGCAGCAGCAGCGCGTCGGTCATGCCGACCAGCGGGGCGCCCTGCCCGCCCGCCGCCACGTCCCGGCTGCGCAGATCGGAGACCACCGGGAGCCCGGTGGCCTCGGCGATCCACGCGGGCTGGCCCAGTTGGAGGGTGCCGCGGACGGTACCGTCCTCGACCCAGTGGTGCAGGGTCTGCCCGTGCGAGACCACGAGGTCGGCGGTGCCGTCGCACAGCTCCCGCAGGGCGCGCGCGGCCGCGCCGGCGAAGGCCTGGCCGACGCCGGTGTCCAGCGCGCAGATGGCCTGTGTGGTCGTCGCGGCGGGCGGCAAGGTGGCGGCGATGAGGTCGCGCAGGTCGTCGTGGTAGGGGACGGAGAGGTGCCCGAGGGGTCGCAGGAAGAGGGTCTCGCCGTCCAGGGTGAGGTCCGCGGCGGCGACCTCGATGGCGTCGAACGAGGTGCCCGACATCAGGCCGATCACACGCACGGCGCCTCCTGGCACTCGGTCCGCCGCGAAGGCGGGGTCGGCTGCGGTTGCGGCATGGCTTGTCTCCCGAGGGGCCGTTGGTGCGAGACCGGTGCGGGACCGGGGGACGGCCCCGCACCGGCCGAGGTGTGTGACGTCACTTCCGGTCGGCCACCGCCACGACGGGGTCGGCGCCCGGCCCGCTGTCGCCCACCGCGGCCTCGGTGGTCTCGGGGGCGCGGTGGAACAGGCTCATCAGGCCGCCGACGGCCAGGGTGATCACCACGCCGATCGGTACGAGCCACTGGGCGGCGATCGCCGTCGGCACGGTGGCTCCGGCCACGGTGACGTCGATCTTGACGCCGCGCACGATGTACGTCATCACGCCGATCGTCACCAGGAAGGCCACGACGGAGTCGGTCTCGTTGGCGCGCCGGACGATGCGCCCGAGCAGGAACGCGCCGAGCAGGGCGCCGTAGGTGTAGCCCGCGATCGTCAGCCCCGTCAGATACACATTGCCCGTACTGGTACTGAAGGCGCAGGCGAAGACGGCCATCAGCACGGCCCACACCAGCGTCATCACCCGGGCGAGTTTCAGCAGCGACTTCTCGGAGGGCGTGCTGCGGAAGAAACTGTGGATGATGTCGGCGACCGTCGAGTTCGACATGGAGTTCAGCGCCGAGGACAAGGAGCCCATCGCGGCGCCGAGGATGCCCGCCACGAGCAGACCGGAGATCACCACGGGCAGTCCGTGCAGGATGAAGCTCGGGTAGAGGTTGTCGGTGCTGCTGAGGCCCAGTGCCTTGAAGTCCTTGCCCTGGTTGTACGACCACAGCAGAGCGCCGACGAGCGAGAAGGCGGCGAACTGGAGGGTGACGAAGACACCGGAGGCGATCATGGCCTTCTGGCCGTCGCGCAGCGAGCGGGTGGCCAGGACGCGCTGGACGATCAACTGGTCGGAGCCGTGGCTGGCCATGGCGAAGATGGCGCCGCCGACGATCGCGGTGGGCAGGGCGAACGGGCTGGTCAGAATGTGCGCCAGGGTGAAGTCGGTGTCGAACAGCCTGAAGTGGCCGCTGTGCAGCGCCTGTGAGAACCCGTCCGCTCCGACATGGCCGGACAGTACGGCGATGGCGAGGACCGCGCCGCCCAGGTACAGGCCCATCTGGATGGCGTCGGTCCAGATGACGGCCTTGATTCCGCCGAGGTAGGTGTAGGCGACGGTGATCACCGTGAGCACGATGATGATCAGCCGGTAGCTCGCGTGCACACCGAACTCGTCGAGCAGCAGCTTGATCGGGATGGCGGAGGCGAACAGCCGGACGCCCTCCGCGAGGAGCCGGGTGAAGACGAACGTCACCGAGGCGAGCCCCTGCAGCTTCAGCCCGAATCTGTTGCCCAGGTACTGGTAGGCGCTGACGAAGCCGCCGCGCTTGTACAGGGGGATCAGGACGGTGGCCACGACGACGCGGCCGATGACGTAGCCGAGGGCCAGTTCGACGTTTCCGAAGCCCTGCCCGCTGTACGCGCCGCCAGGCACGCTGATGACGGTGAGCACGCTGGTCTCGGTGGCCACCACGGAGAACGAGACCGTCCACCACGGCATGCTGCCTTCGCCGACGAAGTAGTCCTTCGAGGTGCTCTGCCGGCCGGCCAGGCGCAGTCCGATCACGGCGATCGCCACCAGATAGACGACGATCACCACGAGGTCTAGTTGGCGCATGCGCACTCCTGAGATACGGCCGACGTTGTCACCGGCGGGGTGGGGGCAGTGAGCGTCGCTCGCCGTACACGGGCGACGTGGGGTTCGTGCGGCGCCGACGCGTCCAGGGCCAGGAGGCGCGCGCCGTCCAGCGGATCCCCGAGCGGGGGCCGCGGGTCGAGAGGGTGTGGGGAGCCGGCCAGCGCCGACCGCAGCGGGCCGAGGAGCGGTTCGCCGAGGCCGGTGAGCCCACCGGTGACCGTGACGGCGAGGGCGCCGCCTCCGCCGATGCGACGGGCGGCGGCGAGCACGGTCTCGCCGAGCGCCGCGGCCGCGGACCGGACGATCGCGTTTGCCGTCGTGTCGCCCGCGGCGGCCGCCCGGGCCACGTCCGGGGCGAAGGACGCCACGGTACGGGCAGGGTTGCCCCCGCGGCCGACCGCCGAGGGCAGCAGGCCGGGTTCGCCGAAGCGTTTGACGGCGGCGGCCAGCAACGCGGTGCCCGGTCCGCGCCCGTCATGGGCCCGCAGTGCGGCCCGCAGCCCGGCCGCGCCGATCCAGGCATCACTGCCCTCGTCGCCGAGCCAGGGCCCCCAGCCGTCGACGCGGGCGTACGAGCCGTCGTCCCCGATGCCGATCGCGACGGATCCGGTGCCGATCGCGAGGACCACGCCGGTGCGGCCGCCGAGGGCGCCCGCGTGAGCGGTGACCGCGTCGCTGGTCACCGCCACCTCGTTCGCGGCGAGATCCTCCAGGAGCAGGCGGGCCAGGGCATGGGCCGCCTCGGGTGCGGCGGCCGCCCCTGCGGCGCCCACGCAGACCGCCGCCGGTCGCAGCGACGGTTCCCGGTCCAGGAGGGGGAGGACGGCGGCGCGCACGGCGGCATGGGCGGTCGCCACTCCGTCATCGGCGGCGAGTCCGGGGGCCCCGGGCACCTCGTGGACCCTCTGGGCGTGCCCGCCGTCGTCGTTCCACAACACGGCACGGCAGCCGGTCTTCCCCAGGTCCACCGCTACTGCAGTTGTCATACGGCATGCCTTCGCGTCTGCGGGGATGTATCGCGACGGGTGGTCACAGATCGGCCGGAATGCGACCGGACCGGATCGCGGTCCAGCGAGTATCAGGAGGCTTGCCTGGAGAAGTCAATAAGTAACCTCGCGAAAGATGAAAGCGTAAATTTTTGACCCGCGCGCCGGGCCCTGGTTACCGTGTGACCGAGCCCCTCAGAAGGGAGCGGCCCCATGGCCCGCCGTGAACCACTTCGCGCACCGGCCCAGCCGGCGGACGACGCCTCCCCCGCCGAGGTCCTGACGCGCATTCGGATGGCGCTGCCGTCCCTGGCCCCGGCGGAGCGGCGGGTGGCCGAGGCTGTCCTCGCCGGTCCTGGACAGGCGTCGGAACTGTCCATCAGCGCGCTCGGCGAACGGGCCGACACCTCGGTGGCCACGGTGATGCGCTTCTGCCGGGGCATAGGGATCACCAGCTACCCGCAGTTGCGTCTCTCGCTGGCCGCGGCGGCGGCCAGCGAGCACGCCCTCGGCGGCGAACGCCCGGTGCCGGGCACCGACATCAGCGCCACGGACACGCTGGGCGAGATCGTCGGCAAGATCGTCTACAACGAGGTGCGTGCCCTGGAGGACACCGGGGCCGGGCTGGACGTGGAGGCACTGGGCCACGCGGTCGAGGCCGTGGCCGGCGCCCGACGGGTCGACATCTTCGGCGCCGGCGCCAGCGCCTTCGTCGGCCAGGACCTGCACCAGAAGCTCCACCGCATCGGTCACATGGCGTTCGTCTGGACCGACCGGCACGCCGCCCTCACCGCCGCCGCCCTCCTCGGACCCGGCGACGTCGCCCTGGCCATCTCCCACTCCGGGGAGACCGAGGACACCATCGAGCCCCTCCAGGCCGCCGCGGCGCGCGGCGCCACCACCATCGCCCTGACCAACGCGGCGCGCTCCACCCTGGCCAAGAGCGCGGACCTCGTGCTGACGACCTGCGCCCGGGAGACTCCCTTCCGCTCCGGCGCGACCGTCAGCCGCATCGCTCAACTCGCGCTCATCGACTGCCTGTTCGTCGGTGTCGCCCAGCGCTCTTTCGACGCCACGACCGCGGCCCTGCAGAAGACCCACGGGGCCGTCCAGCGTCGCACGCGCCGGCAGCCGCGGCGCCGTCCTCCGGCCGGCGACTGACCGCCCGCCCCCTACCCGCCTGTCAGCGCCACCACGAAAGGACGTCCACGTCGTGGACCTCAGCACACTCGGCACCGAGACGCGCAACGAGCGGACCGCCGAACTGGACCGCATGCCGGTCTCCGAACTGCTCTCGGTCATGAACGCCGAAGACCAGACCGTCGCCCTCGCCGTACGCGACGCCCTCCCGGAGATCGGGAGTGCCGTCGAGGCGATCACCGAGTCCCTGCGGCGAGGCGGACGGCTGATCTACCTCGGTGCCGGCACCAGTGGCCGCATCGGTTTGCTGGACGCCGTCGAGTGCCCCCCGACCTTCGGCACCTCCCCCGATCAGGTCGTCGGTCTGCTCTCCGGCGGACCGGGAGCCTTCGTGGTGGCGGTCGAGGGAGCCGAGGACCAACCCGCCAGAGCGATCGCCGACCTCGACGAGACGGGCGTGAACGACCGGGACACGGTGGTCGGACTCGCCGCCAGCGGCCGCACCCCCTACGTCGTCGGAGGTCTGCGGCACGCCGCCGCCAAGGGGGCGGTCACCGTGTCGGTCGCCTGCAACCGCGACGCGGTGGTCAGCCGCTACGCCGACATCCCGATCGAGGTCCCCACCGGTCCCGAGATCCTCACCGGATCGACCCGGCTCAAGGCCGGCACCGCCGAGAAGATGGTCTGCAACATGCTCTCGACCGCCTCGATGGTGCGCCTCGGCAAGGTCTACGGCAATCTCATGGTCGACGTGCGGGCCAGCAACGACAAGCTCGTCGACCGGGCCCGCCGTATGGTCGTCGAGGCCACGGGCGCCGACTCCCGCACCGCCGCGGAGGCCCTGCGGGCGGCCGGCGGCCACGCCAAGACGGCTGTCGTCATGCTCTTGGCCCACTGCACCGCCGAGGAGGCCGTCCGGCGCCTCGACGAGGCCCGCGGCGACACACGCGCGGCCGTCGGCTGCCGCTGAACCACACCGGGGCGTTCGCCATGCCGACCGCCACCGGGGACGATCAGTGGTCGTCACCCTCGTGAAGCTCGGCCACGTAGCCACCGGGGAACTGCACCATCGCGCTGGTGCGGCCCTGGGAGGCGTACGGTCCCCAGAGCACCTTCGCGCCCGCGACCTCAGCCCTGTGCAAGGTCGAGGCGAGGTCCGTCACCGCGTAGCCGGTGGTCTCCCGCCCGAAGGGGTACGGCAGGTGCCCATCGGTCACGCTGACCACCGTGTTGCCGAAGGGGGAGCTGATGGTGACGCGGCGGTACGTCTCGGCGGGCACACCGATCTGGCCCCCATCGGCGGACCGGTCGTCGGAGACGATCCGGCCGCCGGTGAACCGCAGGTACGAGGTGAGGAACGCCCTCGCCGAGTCGCGGGTCAGATAGACACGGTTGTCCGGCACGGTCTCCAACGGCGCGTAGGACGGAGCCTTGGTGTGCCAGTACAGCTGGGCGTTGACGCCGCCTGGAAACTGGACGACCGCGTCGCGGCCGATGGGATCGTCGAAGGGCGCCACGACGACGTCCGCCCCGCTCGACCGGGCCCGCCGTACGCCCTTGTCGAAGTCGCTCATCAGCCAGCCGGTGCGTTCGGCGCCGAACGGGTAGGGGACCGGCGTGCGGAAGTCGAAGACGGACAGGGTGCCGACAGGGGAGAGGACCAGTTCCGACACGGTCGTGCTGGGCGTGGGCGTGACGTCCGTGACGACCTTGGTGGTGTGGGTCCCGCCGAAGACCGCCTCCCAGCAGGTGACGAACGCGTCCATCGCGCCGGGGGTGACGTAGACGTGCGTGGTGTCGTACTGCGGCCCCACCGCTGTGGTCGCCTCCGGGAGTCGAGCAGCGCTGTTCGGGCTCGCGGCCGACGACGGAGCCGCGAATCCGCCGACGCTCACCACCAGCAGTAACGCAGGCAGCAACCGCACCATCGCCTTGCGCTTGTTCATTTACCGTTCCCTTCCACCTGATCATCGGGCGTGATGGGAAGAGAACGTAGACAACAAACCCGGCGCCGAGTGTTCTTGCAGGGCTGCGGACCTTGACCGTCCGGGCACAGCCCCCAGCCCTCACCGACCTCGCCGACCGCATGGGAGACCGTACGACCAGGTCTCGAGCCGCTGAAGGCCGTGGCACCGTCAGGCGGTCGCTCTGGCGGCCACGAGCATGTCGAGGGAGGTCTGCCACAGGCGGGCCGCGTTCCGAGGGTCCACGGCGTGGGCGGCCACTCCCCGGCGCACGCCGGGCCGGTGCGGGCCGGCCTCGTTGCAGTCCTCGAAGTACCGGCCGGTCACGCCCTCGACCAACGGGGAGGCCGCGAGGAGCACCGAGGTCGCCGCGCCCTGCTCGATGGTCTTCCAGGACACGTCGGTGCTGGTGGCCTCGAAGGAGGCCGGGCTGTTGGAGATGTCCCCGATGTGGCGGCCGAGGCGGGTGCTGGTGATGCGGCCCGGGTTGAGGGCGTTGACGGCGATCAGGTCGGACGCCCAGCGGCGGGCCGCCTCGACCGTGAACAGGACGTTGGCGGTCTTGGACTGGCTGTAGGCCGCCCACGGGTCGTAGGGGTGCTGATCGAAGTTGATGTCGTCGAAGAGGACGTCGCCGTTGACGTGGCCGACCGAGCTGACGGCGACCACGCGTGCGCCGTGGGCTGCTGTCAGGGCGCCGTGCAGGCCGGTCGCGAGGGCGAAGTGGCCGAGGTGGTTGGTGGCGAACTGCATCTCCCAGCCCTCCTTCGTCCGCTGGAGCGGCGACGCCATCACGCCGGCGTTGAGGACCAGGATGTGCAGCGGCCCCCGCCATGCCTCGACGAAGGCGCGCACCGACGTCTGGTCGGCGAGGTCGAGCATCGCGGCGCGCACCGTTCCCGGGCCGCCCGCCGGGGCGATCTCCTCGGCGGCCTGTTCGCCCGCCGCCAGGTCACGGACGCCGATGGTCACCTCGGCGCCGGCGGCGGCCAGGACACGCGCGGTCTCGCGCCCGATGCCGGAGCCTGCTCCGGTGACGATGGCACGCCGGCCACTGAGGTCGATACCGGCCAGCACCTCGGCGGCGGTCGTCTGCGCGCCGAACGGGGTGGTGATGAGGTTGTCGTTCATGCGGCTCGTCCAGAAGGTCGGTGGAATGGGGCCGAGCGCACGGCCGATGGCGCGGAGACGGGGCGCCGTCGTAGGCTCGGATCCGGAACTGGTTCCGGTTCGGCTTCGAGAGTAAGCGGAACCAGTTCCGCTTGCAAGTGTGTCAGGAAGGGAGTCGGGAATGACCGGCCGCGAGGGGGAGGCAGCACGGCCCCGCAGGGCCCTGCGCGCCGACGCGCAGCGCAACGAGGACCGGCTGCTGGAAGCAGCGGCGGTCGCCTTCGCCCGGGAGGGCGCGGGCGCCTCGGTCAAGGACATCGCCCGTGCGGCGGGCGTCGGTGTCGGCACGCTCTACCGCCGGTTCCCGTCCAAGGAGCTGCTGATCGAGGCGGTCTACCGACAGGAGGTGCGGCGCCTGTGCGAGGCGGCACCGCACCTCACGGCCGCACAGCCACCGCTGGACGCGCTGCGGTCCTGGATGGAGCGCTTCATCGACTTCATGGCCGCCAAGCAGGGCATGGCCGACGCGCTGGCCGTGGTGTTGACCGACGACAGCGAGAAGCTGCACACCCGGGCCCTGCTCGCCGACGCCATCACACACCTGCTCACCGCTTTGGAGGACCGGTCAGTGGCGCGGCCGGGTGTCGATGCCCAGGACGTGCTGATGGCCCTCGGCGGGATCAGCCTCATGGCCGCCAGCGAGGAGCGGCGCGACCTGGCCACCAGACTCATCGACCTGCTTCTGCACGGCATCGTGACGAACTGATGGGCTCGTCCTCCCGCGATGCGGGCGAGGTCGCGCAGCCCGTCGTCCGGTAGTTAGCCTGAATTCGTACCGGGGCACCGATGAGGCGTCGACCGCGATCGACCGCGATGGGCGGGGCGGGCGCCCCGGGGCGGTGTTCCGGCAAACGCCGGCCCACGTCGGACGCCGGTCTCCCCCCGTTCACAGCCGCGCGCCCGATGGGCGGGCGTGGACGTCCCCCGCCGCTCTTCGACGCGTCGGCGACCGCGGCATGGAGCGTGCCCACGTGAGCACCCGGCCGGGGCCGGCACGGCATTCGCACAGAGGGAGATTCCCATGACCGAGAGCCACGCGCGGACCTCGGCCATCCCCGGCGTTCTGGTCGATCCGCTGCGCAACCGTGGCGTGGCCTTCACCCCGGAGGATCGCGAGGCCCTCGGCCTCACCGGGCGCCTGCCGTCCGGAGTGCTCGCACTCGAGCAGCAGGCTCAGCGTGCCTACCAGCAGATGCAGGCGCAGAGCGGCGACCTGGCCAAGAACGTCTATCTGGAACAGCTCCACGACCGCAACGAGACCCTGTACTTCAGGGTCCTCGTCGAGCATCTCGTGGAGCTCCTGCCCATCGTCTACGACCCCACCGTGGGCGAGGCGATCGAGAAGTACTCCCACGAGTACCGCAGCCCGCGCGGCGTCTTCCTGTCCATCGACCGGCCCGACGACATGGAGAAGGCCTTCGCCACGCTTCGGCTCGGGTCTGGGGACGTCGACTTGATCGTGTGCACGGACGCGGAGGAGATCCTGGGGATCGGTGACTGGGGTGTGGGAGGGATCCAGATCTCGGTCGGCAAGCTCGCCGTCTACACGGCGGCCGCCGGCATCGACCCGCGCCGCGTCGTTCCCGTGTCGCTGGACGTGGGCACGGACCGTAGGTCGCTGTTGGAGGATCCGCTGTACCTGGGCAACCGGCACCACCGCGTTCGTGGCGCTGATTACGACGCGTTCATCGAGAGGTACCTGGAGACGGCGTCGTCCACGTTCCCCGACGCGCTGCTGCACTTCGAGGACTTCGGTCCCGGCAACGCACGGCGGATCCTGGAGCAGTACGGCGGCCGCTATCGGATCTTCAACGACGACATGCAGGGCACCGGAGCCATCACGCTGGCCGCCGCCCTGTCCGCCGTCAAGGTCAGCGGTGTGCGGATGCGGGACCAGAAACTGGTCGTCTTCGGCGCGGGGACCGCCGGGGTGGGCATCGCCGACCAGCTGTGCGACGCGATGGTCCGCGACGGTGCGGATCCGAAGCAGGCCGCCGCACACGTGTGGCTGATCGACAAACAGGGCCTGCTCACCCGCGGCATGGACGGCCTGCGTGACTTCCAGCAGCCCTACGCGCGCGATCCGGACGAGGTCGCGGACTGGGCGCGGGACGACGGCGCGATCTCGCTGCTGGAAACGGTGCGCCGGGTCGAACCCACCATCTTGCTGGGCACTTCCACCGTGCACGGCGCCTTCACCCGCGAGGTCGTCCAGGCCATGTCCGAGGGCACCGAGCGGCCGATCGTCTTCCCGCTCTCCAATCCCACCTCCCGGATCGAGGCCATGCCCGCCGACGTCATCGCCTGGTCCGGGGGAAAGGCGCTGGTGGCGGCCGGCATCCCCGTCCCACCCGTGGAATACGACGGTACGACCTACCAGATCGGGCAGGCCAACAACGCGCTGCTGTACCCGGGACTGGGCCTGGGCACGATCGTCTCCGGGGCGTCCCAGGTGACTTCGGGCATGCTGCTTGCGGCGGCGCAGGCCGTCGCGGACCAGGTCGACCCGTCGGGGCCGGGCGGATCCCTGCTGCCACCCGTGGAAAACCTTCGGGAGTCCTCGGCGGTCACCGCGACCGCGGTGGCCAAGGCGGCGCTGGACGACGGCGTGGCCACCAGCAAGCCGACCGACGTCTCCAAGGCCGTCCGGGAAGCCATGTGGCAGCCGGTCTACACCGACGGAGCCACGGCATGAGCACGGAGCACTCCGCGGCCGACCGGGCCGACCGGGCCGACTGGGCCGGGCGGGCCGGTTCAGGACGAAGCCCCGACGACCCCACAACGGTCCCTGATCCCTTTCTCCATCGAGCACGACTGGATGCCCGAAGTGC
Source organism: Streptomyces sp. SCPE 10 (assembly GCF_051980735.1). NCBI lineage: Bacteria > Bacillati > Actinomycetota > Actinomycetes > Kitasatosporales > Streptomycetaceae > Streptomyces > Streptomyces sp. SCPE 10. The sequence goes on from NZ_CP197069.1 coordinate 7,913,838, forward strand.
TCCACCACGCTTACCGCTGCGTTGGAGCGTTCGGTGGGGAGGAGAGCGGAGTGGGCGTGTCCGCGTCGAGGGCCGCGGCGCGCAGGGCGGCTGCCACGCGGGTGACCGGCTCACTCGGCGGCTGGGGGAGACGGGCCAGGAGCAGCCGTCGTTGTTCCCGGGGGCCGCCTCGGACGGGGAGGATGCGTACGCCCGGTGGTGCGGCCGGGGCGAGGGTGGCGGGTACGGTGGTCAGTCCGAAGCCGGCCGCGACGAGGTGGAGCTTGGCGAGCCAGTCACGTGCGGTGTGCGCGATGTCGGGCCGCTCGTCCAGGCCCGGCCAGACACCCATCAGCCGGTCCTCTCCCGAGGAGGAGCCTGCGATCCAGCGCTGCCCGCGCAGGTCGGCCACGTCGACGAAGTCGCCGCGGGCGAGCGGGTGGGTGGCGGGCACGGCCAGACGCAGGGCCCGTTCGGTGAGGGTCTGCACGGCGAGCGGCGGCGTCTCCGTGTCCGGCGGTCTGAACGGCGGCGCGGAACCGAGCAGAGCCAGATCGAGACGGTCGGCCCGTAGGGCGCGCACCAGTGCCGGCGTGCTTCCCTCCCGGCCGACGACATGCAGGTCGGGGTCCGTCCGGCGGAGGGCGGCAAGGGCCCGCGGCACCAGCACCGCGCCGGCGCTGGGGAACCATCCCAGGCGGACGGTCCCGGTTTGACCTGGCAGGCCGGACAGTTCGCGTGCGGTCGCTTCGATCTGGTCGAGCACGATCGTGGCGCGGTTCATGACGACGCGGCCGGCCGCGGTGAGCCGTACTCCCTCGCGGCGCCGCTCCAGCAACTCGGCGCCCGCCGCCCGTTCGATCGCCGCGATCTGCCGGGACACCGCCGACTGCGTGTAGCCCAGCGAGGCGGCGGCCGCGGTGAAGGTTCCCTGCTCGGCCACGGCGCGGAAGACGCGCAGGGCGGTCAACGACACATCCGTGAAGTCCATGACGTTTACGCATAGCAGATGTTCTGAACTTTCGTTGGACTCATGGACAGCGGGTTCCTAGCGTGGCTTGCATGCATGCTTCTCGTATCGCCCTGGTCACCGGCGCGAACCAGGGGCTCGGGCGCGCCCTGGTCGAAGGACTGGCGGCTCGCATGAACCCGAACGACCTCGTCCTGCTCACCGGTCGCAACCCCCGGCGCGTGACGGACGCCGCGCGCGAGGTCGCGGGACTGCCTGGCACGCGTGCCCGCGTCGAGGGCCGGGTCCTGGACGTCACCGACACCGATGCCATCGCCCGTCTCGCCGAAGAGCTGCGGGCCCGGTTCGGAGGGGTCGACGTGGTGGTCTCCAACGCGGTCGCCCGCTTGTTGCCCGAGGAGTCGCAGGCGGAGCGGGCAGATGAGTTCATCGACGTCTCCAACGTGGCCACCCATGCGGTCCTGCGCTCCTTCGGCCCGGTCCTGCGGCCGGGGGGCCGGCTGCTCGTCGTGGCCAGCAGCCTGGGCACTCTCGGCCATCTCAGCCCGCGGCTGCACCATCTGTTCGACGGCGCGAGCCTCGACCAGGTCCAGTACGCCGTGGAGTCCTGGCGCGGCGCCATCCACAACGGAACGGCGCAGGAGGCCGGTTGGCCCCGCTGGCTGAACGTGCCCTCGAAGGTGGCGCAGGTCGCCGCCGTCCGCGCGGTCGCGGCCGAACGCCGCGAGCAGGACCTCGCCTCCGGCACTTTGATCGCGGCCGTGTGCCCCGGCATGGTCGACACCGCCACCTCGCGCCCCTGGTTCAGCGCATACAGCCACGCCCAGTCACCGGCCCAAGCCGCCGAGGCCCTGCTCGACCTCGTCCTCACCGACGGCGTCGACCCCGCTTTGTACGGCGAGTTGATCCGTTTCGGCAAGGTCCTGCCCTGGCGCGGCGGCACGCCGCCGGTCGAACAGGACCGGATGCTCACCCCCTGACAAGCCGTTCACTCGCTTCACAGCACACCACAGGAGTTCATTCGTGGGTTCCATCACCACCCCCTTCGGTTTCTCCAGCACCGCGGCGGAAGTCTCGGAAGGCATCGATCTGACCGGCCGTCGTGCGGTGGTCACCGGCGCCTCCTCCGGCCTCGGGGCCGAGACGGCCCGGGCCCTGGCCGCCACGGGTGCGGCCGTCACCCTCGCCGTCCGGGATGTCACGGCGGGCAAACGCGTCGCCGAGGACATCACCGAGTCGACCGGCAATCAGGAGGTGAACGTCGCGCACCTCGACCTGGCCGATCCCGGGTCGGTCACCGCCTTCGTCGCCGCCTGGCGGGGCCCGCTGCACGTTCTGGTGAACAACGCGGGCGTCATGGCCTGCCCCGAGCGGTACACCGAACAGGGCTGGGAATGGCAGTTCGCCACCAACCACCTCGGCCACTTCGCTCTCGCCACCGGCCTCCACGAGGCTCTGGCCGCCGCCGGCGACGCGCGTGTCGTCGTGGTGAGTTCAACGGGCCATCAGCGGTCTCCCATCGTGTGGGACGACATCGACTTCGCGTTCCGCCCCTACGACCCGTGGCTCGCCTACGGCCAGTCCAAGACCGCGAACGTCCTCTTCGCGGTCGAAGCCACCCGCCGCTGGGCCGATGACAACATCACCGCCAACGCCCTCATGCCCGGCGCGACCTACACGAACCTGCAGCGTCACACCGGCGGCCGCGGCAGCGGCAGAGTCCCCGCTCACCTCATCAAGACCGTCGAACAGGGCGCGGCCACCTCCGTCCTCCTCGCCACCTCACCTCTCCTCGAAGGCGTCGGCGGCCGCTACTTCGTCGACTGCAACGAGACCGAGGTCGTCGACCGCCGCTCCGGCACCCTGCACGGCGTCGCCCGGTACGCCGTCGACCCGGACAACGCCCGACGCCTGTGGGCCCTGTCGCAGGAACTCCTCGCACACAGGCGCTGAACAGCCGACCTGCGACGTCAAAGGCCAAGCTCAGGAAGAAGGGAGCCCGGACCTCGCAGTGCGGCTACCTGGAAGTCACGCAGCCGGCTCCGGGGTTACTGGTGCCGTGGGAGAGTCTGTGCCTTCTGCGCCGAAAGAGTCTTGTAGACGGTACCGGCGAGGTCGGGCAGCGTGTCCCCTTCGCCAACGGCGCTGTTGACAGCAAGGGCGATGATCATGCCAGTCTTCGGGAAGTACATGTGCAGCACCCGGTTTCCAAAAGTGGCTCCCTCATAGGCCCAGACCGTCCCGGCCACAGGATGGACGAACTTCACGACACCGAGCCCGAAACCCATGGGATCGTCGGCCGTGACGCTCTTGATGGGCTTACTCGTCTTCACCGAGACCAGGGATTCCAGCTCGCGCTGCTGCGCTGACGGCAGCAGTCGACCGCTGTACAGCGCCCTGTCCCAAGCCGTCATGTCTCTCAGCGAACTCACCAGGCCACCAGCCCCCTGCGCCCAGGACAGGCGGAGCCGAGGAAGTGACTTGTTGAGATGCTTCGGCAGGACGGAATGGGTGGAGTACGGCGTCGGCATGCGCGAGGCCGTGTCCGGAGGGCAGTCCGGGGGGAGGCAGGTGTCGTTCATTCCGAGAGGTTCGATGATGCGCTCGGCGAGCCGCTGACGGTAAGTATCGTGCGACGCTCGTTCGACAATCATCTGCGCGAGGAGGTAGTTCGTATTCGAGTACTCGTACTTCGCGGGACCCAGTGGCAGGCCCTCCACATAGGACATCAGGCGCTCCAGCGTGAAACGTGTGGAGGGATTGGCGTCGAAATCCTTCAGGAACGCATTCTGCTCGGTGTAGCTGGGGATGCCGCTGGTCATCGACAGCAGTTGCTTGATGGTGACATCGCGCCACGCCGGATACTGGGGAAGCCACTTTCCCAGCTTGTCCCGTATGGACAGCCTTCCTTCGGCCTCCAGTTGAAGCAGCAGCACGGACGTGAACGCCTTGGTGTTGCTGCCTATCTGCCACAGCGCCTCGCTGTTCACCGGTCGACCACCGCCGTAGCGGGACGTCCCCGCGTCGACCGAGATATCAGGTCGCCGATCGGCATAGGTCACCCGAAGGGAGACCGCTGAGAGATGATCCTTGGTGCCCTGAGCGTCCAGATACTTCTCGAGGTCACTTCGCAGTGACGCGGTGGCACTGCGAACGGATGGCTCCACCGCTGCGTGCGCGACGGCCGGCCCACTTCCCGACACCATCATCCCCGAAACAATCGCCGCGGTGACCGTCGCCAGGGCCACGAGGCGCTTTCCTTGCCGACCATCCCGCCGACGAAGCCCGTACCTCATCGTCGCTATTCCTCCATCGAATCGAACAGAACTGGGAACGACGATCACGCTACGCAGTGGAGGCACGGCAGGTAATGGGGGTAACCCCCGCTCGGTAGTGGTGCTGACCCCCTGAGTGAGGCCAAGCACAGCTTCGAAGGCAGCCATCTGCCCGTCGGAAGAGGAGAGACCGCGACGGTCGTTGACTCATCACTGAGGGGCGACAACTGGCTCCTCAGAAGACATAGAGCCCTTTAGGTCTGGTGAATCTCGAGTTGAGTAATAGTCAATTCCTGTGGACCCTTGGAGTTATCACCTGATGCTCCGCTGCCATCGGATCTCGCCTTCGTGCAATTCGTCGGCGGGTGTGAGCCCGGCGGCGGTGGCGGACGCCCGATGTCCCGGGATGGACGTGGACGATGACGGTCCGCACCGGCTGTCGGTCGAGCCAGTCGAAGAGTCCTCGGACCGCTTCACTGGCGAGGTACGACAAGCTCGCCGTCCGCTATGAGGCGACCGTGCCGGTCCCGGCCTGATCCGAACGAGAGGCCCTACCGCCGCGGTTGGGCGCGCAGCCCGTCGAGGATGAGCGCGAGCATCCGTGGTGCCCGGTCTTCGGGGCTGGATGCGGCGCGCCAGAGTGCGCCGGTGAGCTGGAGGAAGTCGCCGGGGTCGGCGTCCGTGCGGATGCTCCCGTCCTTCTTGCCCGCGTCGAGGATCTGTGTGATCGCGGCGATGACCGGCCCGTAGCTCTGCTCACTGATCGCCTGGTGCGCGCCGGGGCTGAGCGCGTCGCCGAGGCCGTGTTTCCTGCGCATGGCCTCGACGAGATCGATCGTCCAGTGGCGCAGCGCTTCGAGCGGGGGCGTCGCGGCCAGCAGGTCGGGCACGGTGCCGACGATGCGTGTGACCTCGTCCTGGTAGACGGCCAGGACCAGCGCCTCGCGGGTGGGGAAGTTGCGGTACAGGGTGCCCGCGCCGACACCGGCGCGCTGGGCGACCTGGTTCATCGACGTGGTGCTGTCCTCGGCGAACGCCTCACGGGCGGCTGCCAGGATGCGCGCTCTGTTCTCACGAGCGTCTGAACGGACCACGAGACCTCACCTTGCTAAGTGGAGAACTCTCCACTACGGTATCCGGAGAGTTCTCCACTTATTTTAGAGGGGCATCATGCGTTACATCAAGCTCGGCACCACCGGCCTGGACGTCTCACCGATCGCGATCGGCGCCATGACCTACGGCGAGCCCGACCGGGGCCATCCCGTCTGGTCGAAGGGCGAGGAGGAGGCGCGCCCGCTCATCAAGCACGCGCTGGAGGTGGGGATCAACTTCTTCGACACCGCGAACCTCTACTCGTAAGGGTCGAGCGAGGAGATCCTCGGCCGCGCGCTCAAGGACTTCGCCGACCGCGACGAGGTGGTGATCGCCACCAAGCTCCGGCACCCGATGCGGCCCGGCCCCAACGGCCGTGGTCTGTCACGGAAGGCGGTCATGACCGAGGTCGACCACTCCCTGCGCCGCCTCGGCACGGACTACATCGACCTCTACCAGATCCACCGCAACGACCACGCCACCCCGTGGGAGGAGACGCTGGAGGCGCTCAGCGACCTCGTGAAGGCCGGCAAGGTCCGCTACCTCGGCGCCTCGTCCATGCACGCCTGGGAGTTCGCCAAGGCGCTGCACCTGCAGAAGCAGAACGGCTGGGCACGTTTTGTGTCCATGCAGAACCACTACAACCTGCTCGCCCGTGAGGAGGAGCGGGAGATGATCCCGCTGTGCCTGGACGAAGGCGTCGGCACGATCATCTGGTCCCCGCTGGCCCGCGGCCGCCTCGCCCGTGCCTGGGACGACGCCCGTTCGACGGTGCGCTCCGAGACGGACGGCGCCTACGCGGACATGCTCTACTCGCCCGAGCAGGAGGCGTCCAACCGCGCGATCATCGACGCGGTCGGACAGGTGGCGGACGCCCACGGCGTCAGCCGCGCACAGGTCGCGCTCGCCTGGCTGCGCCGCCAGCCGGTGGTCACCGCACCCCTGGTCGGGGCCGGTTCGATCCGGCAGATCGACGAGGCCGTGGCCTCCCTCGACATCGAGCTCACCGACGACGAGGTGCGCGCCCTGGAGGCGCCGTACACGCCGCGGTACGACTGGCAGGGCGTCTCCGACGAAGCCGAACTGGAGGCCATCCGCAGGCGCGTTCCCGGCATGGCCCTTTCATGAACCCATCGTCCGCTCCGACTGGCCACCGCCCGGCGACACCCTGCGACGCGGCCGTGCGCACCGCCCGAAGCACACGTCGCGAACCGAGGAGAGACAGATGACACAGGTACTGGTCACCGGAGGGTCGGGATTCATCGGGAGCTGGTGCGTCCTGAGCCTGCTCGACGCCGGGCACACCGTACGCACCACGGTCCGCGACCTGCGGCGCGCGCCGGCACTGCGGTCCTGGCTGCACGCAGCCAAGCCGTTCGACGACGAGCGTCTCACCGTGGTGCGCGCCGACCTGGAACACCCCGACGGTTGGGACGACGCCGTCACCGACTGCGACTTCGTCCTGCACGTGGCCTCACCGACCCTGCGCCGTACGCCGGCGAACGACGACGAGATGGTGCTCCCGGCACGGGAAGGCGTCCTGCGGGTACTGCGCGCCTCCCGGGACGCCGGGGTGCGCCGGGTCGTCCTGACGAGCGCCTTCGGCGCCATCGGGATCGGCCACCCCCCGCGCTCCACCCCGTTCACCGAGGAGGACTGGACCAACGTCGACGGCGACATCCCGCCCTACCAGCGGTCCAAGACCCTCGCCGAGCGCGCCGCCTGGCAGTTCGTCGAGGAAGAAGGCGGTGGTCTGCAACTCTCGGCGGTGCATCCCGTGGGGGTCCTCGGGCCCCTCCTCGGCCCGGACGATCCGCCGTCCCTGCGCCTTGTGCGCAGGATGCTCGAGGGAGGGGTCCCCGCGTGCCCTCCCTTCGGGATGGGCTACGTCGACGTGCGCGATGTGGCGGACCTGCACCTGCGCGCCATGACCCACCCGGCTGCCGCCGGCGAACGCTTCCTCGCGATCGCCGGGCACAGTTTGCGCCTCGTCGACATCGCGCGCATTCTGCACGAGCGCCTGGGGGAGCGCGCCGCGCAGGCCCCGACCCGTGAACTGCCCGTGTGGCTCACACGCGCGCTGGGCATCGTGAACCCCGAACTGCGGCTGCTGCGGCACCAGCTCGGCCGGGACCTCGACGCCACGAGCGCCAAGGCGGAACGCCTCCTGGGGTGGCGGGCCCGCCCCATCGAGGACACCATCGCCGAGACCGCCGAGAGCCTCCTCGCCCACGCCATCGGGACGTGACCGGCTCGTCGTCGGACACTCCGCAGGCGGGGGAGAGGGACCGGCAGGCGGCGGTCGCGTAACCGGCCTACCGTCCCCGTCGGGCCGTGCCGCAGTCAGACCGGGCGGGGGCCGGCGTCGGCGACCCGGAACACCGGCCAGCCGATTTCGGTGCGCCACCGGTCGGCGGCCGGGGTGTCGCGCGGGCCCACGAGGTAGGTCTCGCGCACCGGTCCGGCCACCGCGAGGGCGTGGTCGGCGACCCACCTGCCCAGTTCGCCGTAGGTGACGTCGATGGTGTCGTGGGTCCCCGGGTGCACGGTGACCGCCAGTTCCGCGGGCGGCAGCTCGGTGCCGTGCACGCGCCCCAGGTCCGGGACGGCGGCGGCGACCGGGACGTACACGAGCACGTTTCCGCGGCCCTCGCTGAACAACGCGTTGTCGTAGAGGCCGCCCGGAGGACCCGCGGGCGCGTCGACGACGGCGTCCAGCTCGGCCATCGCGCCCGCGTACCAGGGCAACACCTCCTCGTGCGTGACCGTGCCCCGCACCGCGGCCACGCGCCGCGCGGGCGCGTGGCGCAGCTCGACGGCGACACCCGCCGGCTCGGGGCGCAGCAGCCGTTGCAGCGATGCGACGGCCGCCTGGGTCCGTGACAGCTGGTCCTTGAGCCGCTGGAGGTGTTCGCCCACCAGGTGCGCCCGCACGGTCGGGTCCGGGGTGAGCAGGATCCGCCTGACGTCGGCGAGCGGTACGTCGAGTTCCCGCAGCCGGGAGATGACCTGTGCGGTGGGGATCTGGCCGGGGTCGTAGTACCGGTAGCCGCTCGACGGGTCCACGTGCGCGGGCTCCAGCAGCCCGGCCTCGTGGTAGCGGCGCAGCGTACGGATGCTCAGGTGGGTCAGCCGGGAGAACTCGCCGATCGTCAGCACGCGTCCCACTGTGCACCCTCTCGCGGGGGGAGAGTGCAGCGCTTGACCCGTGTGCCGCGGGAGGTCGCACGCTGCTCCCATGACCAGCACCACCTCCCTCCCTCCCGAACTCGCGGGGCGTCTCGCCGTCGTCACCGGCGCCGGGCGGGGCACCGGCGCCGCGATCGCGGCACGCCTGCGCGCGGCCGGCGCCACCGTGCTTGCGACGGCCCGCACGGCGCCCGCGGACGCGGCCCCGGACCCCCTGTTCGTCACCGCCGACCTGACCACGCCGGAAGGCGTCGACACCGTCGCCTCGGCGGTGCGCGACCGGCTCGGCACTCCGCACGTCGTCGTGCACACGCTCGGCGGCTCCCGCGCGCCGGCCGGCGGGTTCGCCGCCCTCACCGACACGCACTGGCAGGACGAGCTCGCCCTCAACCTGCTGGCCGCCGTCCGCCTCGACCGCGCGCTGCTCCCGGCGATGCGCGGCGCGGGCCGGGGCGCCGTCGTCCACGTCTCCTCGATCCAGCGGCGTCTGCCCCTGCCCGACGCCACGCTCGGCTACGCCGCCGCGAAGGCCGCGTTGACCACGTACAGCAAGGGCCTCGCCCGTGAACTGGCGCCGCACGGCGTACGGGTCAACGTGGTCTCCCCGGGCGCGATCGCCACGGAGGGCACCACGGCCCTGGTGGGCCGCATCGCCGACGCACAGGGCATCGACCGGGCCGCCGCCTGGGAGCAGGTGCTGGCCTCACTCGGCGGCATCCCCCTCGGCCGTCCCGCACACCCCGAGGAGGTGGCCGAACTGGTCGCCTTCCTCGTCTCCGACCGCGCCGCCGCGATCACGGGCGCCGAGCACACCATCGACGGCGGCACGGTCCCCACCGTCTGACCCACCACCGTCCGACACCCACCTCGGACCCGAGGAGAGAACCCGCATGTCCCCGAACGGCTTCCCCGACCTGCCCGTCCGTGTCCGGACGTACCTCGACGCCCACGCCCGCCACGACGTGCCCACGGCGGCCGACTGCTTCGCACCCGCCGCCGTGGTCGTCGACGACGGCCGCACCCACCGCGGCCGTGACGCGGTCCGGGCCTGGCTGGACCGGACCTCGACCGAGTACACCTACACGACCACCCCGCTCACCGCCGTCCCGCACGACGACCGGCACTGGACGGTGACCCAGCGCCTCGATGGCGACTTCCCCGGCGGCACCGTCGACCTCGCCCACGCCTTCACGCTCGACGACGACGGACGCATCACCGAACTCGCCATCGCCCCCTGTATGTGAACGTCCCGCGGGGGGGGAGTGGGGCGTGGCCGTCCGACCGCTCGACGAGCGGACGGGCGGCCGGCACCGCGTCGGTTTCAGAGGGCGTCGGCAACGGTGGAGGTCGGGGTGTGGAGGATGGCGTCGAACGCCTCGAGGACGGGGGTGTGGAGGTAGGCGCTTTGGATCCGGATGCGGTCGGGGCCCGGGACAAGGCCGACGTTTCCATGGGCCGCCTGCGGGCGTGCCTGGTGGAGGTCGGCGATGCTGAGCCCGAGTTCGGCGTCGGCGAACGCGGCTTCGATGCTTCCCGGCTCGGCCGGCTCCAGTGCGGTGGCGTCGATGGTGAAGCCGAAGGGTGTGTTCTCGTCGCGGGGCATGTCCGCGGTGTGTCCGGTGGTGCTCGCCAGGCCGAGGGCGAAGTAGTCGTCGCCGAGCGCGCGGTGCAGGTGCTGTCCCATGGGGAGTCCGGTGAGGTGGCCGTTGAAGGACACCGGTGTCTTCTGGATGTGGGCGTTGTGAGCCGCCAGCACGATGCGGGTCCCGGGTTCGAAGCGGTCCAGGTGCCACAGGACCGACTCGGCCATGTAGACATCGCGGGCCGAGGTGTCGGCGGTCAGCCCTTTGCCGGCGAAGAGGTCGGCCATGGCGCGGAAGGTGTGGTCGGCGTGGCAGGCGCCTTCGAGTCGGCGCACGGCGATGTCGTAGCTGTGCTGGTCGCCGCGGGAAACATACAGCGGTGCGAGGGAGCGGAACCGGATGAGCAGGCGTGTCAGGGCCGCGCTGAGGGCGTCCTGTTCCGCGGTGGCCAGGCGTGCCCACGCGGGCGCGGCGACGGCCGCGGAGCCACCGGCGAACGATTCGGCGATCCGCGTCGCCTCCTGGAGGATCGGCAGGGTTTCGGGATCGATCCGGCGCAGGTAGTTGGCGACCGGGGCCAGGGCGGGCAGCAAGGACCCCCCGGCCGCCGGGATGTCGATCCCCGTGAAATGCACCGGTGTCGAGGCGGTTCGGTTGTGCCGGCGTATCCAGCGCAGCGGCGCGTCGACTCCCACGGGGATCGTTCCGGCGAGGTGCGCCGACAGCTCGTCGTCCGTCCCCTCGCCCTGGGCCCATGCGTCAAGGGGGAAACCTTCGCTGAAGCCGAACTCGAAGGCGAGGACGGTGAATCCGCAGCGCTCGGCCAGGAACCGCAGGATGCGCTCGCGCATGGCCGCGAACTCGTTGATGAAGTGGGAACTCTCACCGATCGCGACGACACGTGCGTCGCCGATGATGGCGCGCAGCGGCTCCAGATCGTCGAGTGGTGCCTCGGGGTCGAGGTGGTCGAGGGGCACGGCGTGGGTGCGAAGCCAGTCGGCGAACGGGTTGTGGTGGGGCGAAGCAGGCATGCTGACAGCTCGATTCTCGGTGTGCTGGAACGGTGGATCGCGGACAGGGCAGCGGGTCACCGCGCGGGTCGTCCTGGGCCGGACTCCTGCCGCCGGGGGTCGGTGGCTCCGGGCGTTTCGTCTCCACGTGCCCGGGCCGCCGCGTCCTCCAGGTCGTCGACGCTGCCGGACATGATCGTGCGGAGGTGTTCGGTGATGTCCTCGAGCGGCCAGTCCCACCAGGCCAGGGCCAGGAGGCGGGCAATGTCGGCGTCGCTGTAGCGGCGGCGGATGAGGCGGGCGGGGTTGCCGCCGACGATGCCGTAGTCGGGGACGTCGTCGACGACGACGGAGCCGGAGGCGATGACCGCTCCGTGGCCGATGCGGACGCCCGGCATCACCGTGGACCGGTAACCGAACCAGACGTCATGGCCCACCACGGTGTCACCCCGTCCGGGCAGGCCGGTGATCAGGTCGAAGTGATCGGCCCAGGAACCGCCCATGATCGGGAAGGGGAACGTGGAGGGACCGTCCATCCGGTGGTTGGCGCCGTTCATGATGAACCGCACGCCCTCGCCCAGCGCGCAGAACTTCCCGATGACCAGCTTTTCCGGCCCGTAGTGGTAGAGCACGTTGCGGGTCTCGAAGGCGGTCGGGTCATCGGGATCGTCGTAGTAGGAGAACTCTCCGACCTCGATCAGCGGCGAGGTGACCAGCGGCTTCAGCAGCACCACCCGCGGCTGCTCGGGCATCGGATGGAGCACGTTCGGGTCGGCGGGGACAGGTGGCATGACGAATTGTTTCCTTCCGGAAGGCATGTTCGCGGGGCTGCCAGGACCTCAGGCCCTGGCGGCGGGCGTCACCGTCGCCCGCACGGCAAGGTGAGCGCCCTGCCAGCGCCGACGCAGTCGACGGTCGTGGCTGACGATGACGAGGGCGCCGTCGTACCCGGTCAGGGCGGTCTCCAGCTCTTCGACGAGCGCGGGTGACAGGTGGTTGGTGGGTTCGTCGAGCAGCAGGACGTCGGACGGTTCGCTGAGCAGCCGCGCCAGGGCCAGACGCTGCCGCTGCCCGGTGGACAACCAGCCGACCGGCACCGTGAGGTGGTCGCGGTCGAACAGGCCGAGGGACAGCAGCTGTTCGGCGTGTTCGGCGGCGTCACCCGCCCGTCCGCGGGCGAAGGCGGCAAGGACGGTCTCGTCCGGCTCCCCGGGGCGCGGCTCCTGGGGGAGGTAGCCGACCCTGCCGCGGCGGGTGACATCCCCGCCGTCGGGTGCGATCTCCCCGGCGAGGACGCGGAGCAACGTGCTCTTGCCCGCTCCGTTCGGCCCCGTGATCAGCAGGCGCTCGCCCGCCGCGAGGGTCAGGCTCGTGCGGCCGAGCCGGCCCGTCACGGTGATGTCGGTGGCGTCGAGTACGGCGCCCTGTGCGCCGCTGGTCCGCAGCACGGGCGCGAAGCGCAGCGGCTCCGGCGGGGGCGGGACCGGGGCGCCGAGGAGGCGGCGCAGCCGTTCTTCGGCGTTGCGCACCCGACTGGCGAGCGACTGCTGCACCCGGGCGCCCGCCCGGTCGTACGCCATCTTGTTGCCGTCCTTCATCGCACGGCCGTGGGCCACGTGGCGGGCGGTGGTCGCGGCGGCCTCGCGAAGCCGGTCGACGTCGGCCCGCCACTGCTCGTGCGCCTGGGCCCAGCGCTGCCGGGCGGCCTTCTTCTCGGCGAGGTAACCGGTGTAGCCGTTGCCGTACCGGACGACGCTGCGCCGGTCGGCGTCCACCTCGAGGAGGCTGGTCGCGACGCGTTCGAGGAAGTCCCGGTCGTGGGAGACCGCCACCGTGGTGCCCCGGCGGGTGCGCAGGTGTTCTTCCAGCCAGCTCAGGGCGTTGTCGTCGAGATGGTTGGTCGGCTCGTCAAGGAGCAGCACCTCCGGCGCGGCCGCCAGGACGGCCGCGAGCCGCAACCTGACCCGCTCTCCACCGGAGAGGCCGCCCACGGTGCGGTCACGGCCCACCAGGCCCAGGCCGAGACCGTGCAGGGCACGCTCCACGCGGGCGTCGGCGTCGTAGCCGCCGCGCAGTTCGAAGACGGTCATCAGCTCGCCGTACTCGGCCATGCCCGACTCGTCGCCGTCGGCCATCGCGGCCTCGAGCCGGCGCATGCGCCGCTCGACGGTGCGCAGATCACTCAGCGCCCGGTCGATGACCTGCTGGACGGTCGCTCGCGGCTCCATCCGCTCGTCCTGGGCGAGATAGCCGACGCCACCGGGGGCCTCGACGACGACCTCGCCCTGATCGGGCCGTTCACGCCCGGCGAGCAGGCGCAGCAGTGTGGTCTTGCCCGATCCGTTCTCACCGATGATCCCGGTGCGCTCGCCCTCGGCGAGCGAGCAGGTCACCGAGTCAAGGACGAGCCTGCCGTCGAAGGACTTGCCTACAGCGCGCGCGGAGATCTGTGTGGGCATACGGGGACTCCAAAGCATTCGAGAACGAGACGACCGTCAAGGGCCGTGCGGCCGGGCGAACGCTTTGGATGAACATCGATCACTCCGTTAGTGCGACAGCTGCTGCGTTAAGATGGTGCCACAACGCCGTCTCCGCGATCAATCGGACTCCCTGTGACGACTCCCACACCCTCAGAGCAAGAACGAGAACCAGCGGGCACCCGGCCGGCGCCGACCCGGCGCCGCCCCGGGGGCCGCACCGCCCGTATTCGTGCGCAGGTACTCGACGCGGTCCTCGCGGAGCTCGGCGAACACGGCTATGACGCGCTCACCACCGACGCCGTCGCCGCTCGCGCCGGCGTGCACCGCACCACGGTGTACCGGCGCTGGGGGGACGTCGGCGGCCTGCTCGCCGACGTACTCGACGCGGCGGGCGACGACGACTGGCAGCCACCGGACACCGGCTCCCTGGAAGGCGATTTGGCAGCGCTCAACCAGGAGATCCAGACAGCCCTGACCGCAGAGCCCCCGGTCGTGACGGCGCTCATCGCCGCCTCGTTCCGCTCCGAGAAGGCCGCCGACGCCCAGCAGCGGCTCTGGGAGGACCGGTACGCCCGATGCGAGGTCGTCGTCAGCCGGGCGGTGCGGCGCGGCGAACTCCCCTCGGGCACCGACGCCCGGCGTCTGCTCCTCGCCGCCACGGCGCCGCTGTACCACCAACTGGTGCTCCTCCGCACGGCACCTGACCCGCACCTGCCCGGCGATGCGGCCAGAACCGCGGCCCTCGCCGCAGCCGCCGGCGCCTTCGCCGAGACCCGGCCCGCACCCGACGCCTGAGCGAGATTCCGCCATCGCGGCACTACCGGCGACCGCCTGCGGAGCCCTCCTCGGCCGGCGGTCCCTGGAGGCAGGCATGGCGGCCGCCGGATGGCACGCGCGGTCGGGCCGGGCGGTGGGGTCCCAGCCGACCATGAGGCCCCGGGAGGCACGAGGCGGGGGCCGAGGCAGCAGGCGTCGGCGACAGAAACCGCCTTGTGTCGGAGGCCCGACGGTACGTCAGAATGCCCGCGTGGCAGATGAATTGAATACTCCGCGCGCCCTTGCCGACAGACACCTGGACCAAGTGGCCGCGCACGACCCGATGACCTCGGCATGGCTGGGCTTGAGCCGTGGTGACGACCGGCAGCCGGATCTCTCGCCGGACGGCTTCGCGGCCCACGCCGAGATCGCCCGCCGCACTCTCGCAGCACTCGACGCCACTCCCGCATCGGAGGATCCGGCGGAACGAGCCTGCGCCCGGCTGCTGCGCGAACGCCTCACCGCCGAGCTCGCGATGGACGACGCCGGCGAGAACTTCCGCCAGCTGCGCACCGTGGGCGCCCACGTCGACCAGGTGCGGACGATCTTCTCCTTCATGCCCACCGCCACCGACGAGGACTGGGCGGCTGTGGCCGGACGGCTACGCAACCTCCCTGGTGCGCTGGACGGTTACCGGGCCACCCTCACCGAGGGTGTCTCGCGTGGCCTGCTCGCCGCTCCCCGGCAGGTGACCGGGGTGATCGGCCAGCTCTCCGACTGGACCGGGGAGGCGGCTGGGGGGCGCGCGGGCGGGGACGTGGGCTGGTTCGCCGCCTTCGTCTCCGACGGCCCGGACCGGTTGCGTCCCGACTTGGACGCCGCCGCCGGGAAGGCCACCGCCGCCGTCGCCGAGTTCCGCGACTGGCTGCGCGACACCTACCTCCCCGCGGCGGCGGACACCCCGGACGCCGTCGGACGCGAACGCTACCTGCGCGCCGCACGCCACAACACGGGCGCCGAGCTGGATCTGGACGAGGCCTACGCCTGGGCGTGGAGCGAGTTCCACCGGACGCTCGCCGAGATGCGTGTGGAAGCCGACCGGGTCCTGCCCGGCTCCACCCTCCTGGAAGCCATGCACCACCTGGACGAGCACGGTCACACGGTGAAGGGGGAGGAGGCCATCCGGGATTGGTTGCAGCAGCTCATGGACGAGGCGATCACCGCTCTCGACGGGAGCCACTTCGACCTCTCCGGCCCGATCCGCGAGATCGAGTCCCGGATAGCGCCTGCGGGCAGCGCCTCCGGTCCCTACTACCAGGGCCCGAGCCTCGACTTCAGCCGCCCGGGACGCACCTACCTTCCCACCCTCGGCCAGGACACCTTTCCCACCTGGCAACTCGTCAGCATCTGGTATCACGAGGGCGTTCCCGGCCATCATCTCCAGCTCGCCCAGTGGGTCGCGGTTGCCGACCGGCTCAGCCGCTACCAGGTCACCGAGGGTATGGTCAGCGCCAACATCGAAGGCTGGGCCCTGTACGCCGAGCGCTTCATGGACGATCTGGGCTTCTTCTCCGAGCCCGAGCGCCGCCTCGGTTTCCTGGACGGGCAGATGCTGCGTACGATCCGCGTGATCGTCGACATCGGCATGCACCTCGAACTCGCCATCCCCGCCGACTCGGGCTTCCACCCGGGCGAGCGCTGGACGCCGGCACTCGCAACGGAATTCATGGCCACCTACAACGGCAGTCCGGCGGCGCGCCGCGACAGCGAGATCGACCGCTACCTCGGCTGGCCCGGACAGGCCATCGGCTACAAACTCGGCGAACGCGCCTGGCTCCAGGGCCGCGCGGCGGCGAAACGCCGTCGCGGAGGCGCCTTCGATGTGAAGGCCTGGCACATGAAGGCGCTTTCCCAGGGCTCTCTCGGCCTTGACGACTTGGCCGACAACCTCGCGGCACTCTAGTACTGGGCAGCTCCGTGTGGGTACCTCGGACCCCTCGCTCTCCAGCCCCGCGAGCGATGTGTTCCGCGGCTGTCCGGTACCACTCACCGGTGCCGCTCGGTGCCGGGTTCGGGGGGAGCTGCCAGATGCCGCCCCGGTCCTCCTTCGAGAAGCGTGCGACGAGGTCGGGGACGTGCAGACGGCAGGCGAGTGCGGCGGCGGCCTGGAAGGTGTCGATCGCGCTGGTCATCGGCAGGGCCAGGCGCAGAAGGCGCGGGTTGACGCGGCCCTGGATCTCGTCGACGAAGGGCCTCAGCACGGTGTCGTAGTTCGCCAGGGCGGTCGGCAGGTCGTCCGGGTGCCGGTTGATCTCGCCGGCCAGGACGTGTGCGCCGACCAGGCCGCCGGAAATGCCCATGCCGCTGTAGGGGGAGGCGCAGTGCGCGGCGTCGCCAGCCAGGACCACGCGGCCCTTCGACCAGGTGCCGGTGCGGACCTGGACGATCTCCTGGGAGTAGAAGAACGGGCTCTGCTCCATGCCTTCGATGAAGCGCTCGGTCTGCCACCCGGCGTCGCGGAACCTGTCGGCCCAGAACGTGCACTGCGCGCAGATGCCGGACGCCTCCGGGGGCGGATGACCGTTCGCGGGTTCCCGCCGTACCCGAACACCCCGGCACGCCCACGCCGCCGTGCAAGTTCCGGTGATGCCGGGGCTGATCGCCGTGACCGCGAGCCGTCCCGGCGCGATGAGTTGCAGACCCTGACCGAGGCCCTGGGCAACTCCGACGGCGAGCGGGCTGTACCAGGTTCAGGTCCGGGAGGCCCACCGACGGCAGGCGGATCACGAGGCCGTGCACCGGGAGGCGCAGCGGCCGGCGTGCACGCGGTGCGGCAACAGGTTCGGCTCCGCGCGGTCGATGCCCTCCTGCGCGCACAGCCCGCACGGCCCGCACGGCCGGGTGCCGTGTGCGCCGTCAACGGGGCCGCGCAGACCCCGTCCCGGATCGAGCAGCAGCGTCTACACGCCGATCTCACCCCGCACTTCCGCCGCACGGTCGTGGCCGACGAGGCTCAGCGCGCAGTGTTCTCCGAGCGCTCGGCTCCGTCGAGCAACCCCCGGACGGCGTCGTTGAATCCCGCCGTGTCGGTCAAGCCGAAGGCCACGCGCTGGAGCAGGAAGCCGTGCAGCAGACCGATCAACACCCGTGCGCCGCTCTCCGGGTCCACGGTTTGGACAGCGCCCGCCGCTTGTCCGCGGCGCAGGGCGTCGGCGATGCTGCGACGGACCCTTTCGAAGCCTTCCAGGGCGCGGGCGTGCAGGCCGTCGTTGCGCAGCAGTTCCGACCAGGTCTGCACGACGCACTGCAGCAGTTCCTCGACCGGCACCACCTGCCCCGCGGCGTCCGTGACGGTCTCGGCAGCCAGTGCCTGAAGGGAGGCGGCGGCCAGGTCGCCCAGGGAAGGGGCGTCAGCGGCCACGGCCACCTGCTCCATCGGCTCGAAGATCAGCCGGAAGGCGTCCGCGGCGATGGCCAGGATGATCTCCTCCTTGCTCGCGAAGTAGCGGTAGGGGGCACCCGCGGAAACACCGGCTGCGGCGGCGATGTCCGGCATCGAGGTCTGGTGGAAGCCGCCCCGCGCGAAACAGCGACGCGCCGCCGCCACGATCTCCGCACGCTTGGCTTCCCGACGCTCGGGCGTGATGCGCGGCATGGCCTGCCTCCATCAAAGTGAATAGTCGTTCATCTTGACATGGGATCTTATCGAGGCCATCGTGAAAATGAAAGGTCATTCACGGAAGCGAGGATCTTGATGGGCATCGAGCTGACCATCGGCACTTACCGGTACGAGCACACCGAGGCGCTCTTCGACGGCCGCGTGAAGATCGACGGGGTGGACGCCACCCTTGAGACGGAGCCCCTGGTCTCGGACCTCTTCCGGCGCATGCTCGAAGGCCGCTACGGCATAGCGGAACTCGGCTTGACCTACTTTCTGCGCACCTTCGACCTGGAGGACGCCCCCTTCATGGCGCTGCCGATCTTCCCGAACCGCAACTTCCGGCATTCCGCCATCTTCGTGAACACCGAGGCGGGGATCGAGAAGCCGCAGGACCTCGCAGGCAAGACAATCGGCGAGTTCGCGCTCTTCGGACACGACGCCGGGGTCTGGCCCAAGGGCATCCTGTCGGACGAGTACGGCGTGACCGTCGACCAGTGCCGCTGGGTCATCGGCGGCACCGACCATCCCATCCCCGCGTTCGACTGGCTCCCGCAGCCGGTGCCGGACGGCGTTGACGTGCGGCACGCCGACGACGGCCAGACCCTGGGCGCCATGCTCGAGTCCGGAGAGATCGACGCGCTGATCTCGGTCGACGTGCCCCAGGCCATGTTGCGGGGATCGACGAAGATCGCCCGGCTCTTCCCCGACTATGAGAACGTCGAGCGCGACTACTACCGGCGCACCGGGATCTTCCCCCCGATGCACATCGTCGCGGTCCGCAAGGACCTGGTGCACCGTTCCGAGGATCTGCGCTCGGTCTACCGCGCTTTCGTCAAGGCCAAGGACCTGGCCGAATGCAAATACATCGAGGGCGCCGCCAAGCAGCACATGAGCCTGGTGACCCCCTGGTTCAGCAGCCTGTTCGAACACAACCGCAGCCTGCTCGGCGAGGACTGGTGGCCCTACGGCATGCGCGCGAACCGCAGGGCGGTCGACACCTTCCTGCGCTACCACCACGAGCAGGGCCTCTCCAAGCACCTGCTGACCAGCCGAGACATCTTCATCCCCGAGTTCCTCGACACCTAGGTCGTGTCCGTGAAGTGGTGGGCTCGGTGGTCTGTTCGCGGTGCCCTTTCGCGTGCAGCGTCAGTCTTGGCAGGGTGTATCCGACCAGGGGGCCGATGCCTGTGGCGAAAACCACGGTGGCCAGGCCCACGTGACCGCCGAGTAGCCAGCCGACGACGAGCACTGTCACCTCGATCCCGGCCCGGGCTGCGATCAGCGGTACGCCGAGTTGCGTAAGCCCGGTCATCAGCCCGTCGCGCGGTCCGGGCCCCCACCCGGCCCCGACATACAGTCCTGTGGCTATGGCGACGCCGGCCACGGCCATCGCAAGGAAGACCACACGCACGCCCCACTGGTCCGGTGCGGGGACCCAGGCGATCCCCAGGTCCAGAAATGGGCCCACCAGCACTGCGTTCGCTACCGTGCCCACGCCGGGGCGCTGGCGCAATGGGCCCCACAGGGTCAGAAGAGCCAGCGAGATGACGATGGTGGTCTGTCCGAGGGAGAGCCCGGTGATCTGCGAGAGGCCTTGAGTGAACACGGTCCACGGATCGGTTCCGAGGTCGGCTTTCACCAGCAGCGCGAGGCTCATCCCGTACAGGGCCAAGCCCAGTACGAGCCGTGTCGACCTCTGCCCCGGGCGATCCTTAAGACTGGTCATGGTTCCGGGAGGCAGCCGCGATGAGTATTGCTGCCGCGCGCGCCGCAGTTGCCGCGGACTCGGTGGCCCGGTCCGGCCCATGCACGAGGACTCGCGCGGCGACCCCGTCGATCAGGAGCAGCAGTTGCGAGGCGAGTTCGCCCGGTGAGTCGCATCCGGCCTCCTCACACAGGTCGTGCAGCAACTCCAGGAGCCACTGCTTCTCGGCCCGTACGGCAGCGGCCACCACATCGTCGGCCGCGGACTCTGCGGCCGCGTTGAGGAAGGCGCAACCGCGGTGACCTGAATGCCCGTACCAGGATGTGAGCCAGGTGAACACGGCGTTCAGGCGCGGCGCTCCGGCGGCTTCACCCGACAACTGCGCGGCGAGGTCCGCCGCGATTCGTTGCTGCCGCGCTTCGAGAGCTCCGGCCGCGAGGGCCGACTTGGAGGAGAAGTGTGCGTACACCGTTGGTTTGGTCACCCCGGCCGCTCTGGCGACGGCGTCGATGTTCGTGTTCGCGATGCCCTGCTCGTAGAAAACCTGCTCGGCTGCGGCCAGCAGACGGGCGCGGGAGGTTGTGTTCCGCTGCATAGATTTAACTTACCAGACAGTTAAAATAAGACCTCCATGGAGCGCCTTTCGGTGGCCGCTTCGCCCTCACCCGCCCCTGTCGCCGCATGTCGGGCTGGAGTCCGCGTGGATTCGTGCTCCTCCCGTACTCCGGTCAGATCGCGTGTCCTGAGCTGGTTCTTTTCCGGTAGTGGCAGCGTCGGGCTGTGGCTTGGAGGCGTCTGCGCCAGTGGGACCGGTTCAGGGCGTGGAGGTGTCTGTCCTGGTGAGCGGGTCGAGGGCTGATCCGTTTCTGCCGCCTCCCTCGCCATGCCGTCCCCCTGTGCGGGGAGGGCGGTCAGGAAGAGGGAGAGCACCCCGATCTGACAATTGTCGATCTTCCCCGAGGGGCCGGTGTACTGCCGTCCCACTCCCGCCGACGTGCTGCCCTTCTTGATGAAACCGGTGCCGTCGACGATCAGCACACTGGCCGGGCCGAGCCGTTCAGGACGTAGTCGCGGGCCTCGCCCCGGGCGGTGTCGGCGTCCCGCCGAGCGCCATTGAGTAGGTGCTGGAGACCTGCCGGGTCGCGGTGACCCGCCCACTCGGCCGGCTGCCAACCGTTTTTGCGTCCCACCGGCGCCAGCGGACCGCGGACGTAGGCCCGCATCCGCCGGCGCAGATCCGCCTGGGCGAAACGGCCCGGTGAAGACCGGCTATCGCGGTTTCCGCTGGTCACCGACGCCGCAGGGGGAGGGCCGTGCCGGTCGCTCCGGGCCCTCGCGGTGTACCGGGTCAGCCGCAGCGAGCCCTACCCGCGCTTGCCTCGGCGGTGATCGCGGGGGGAGCCGGAATGTGCGGGACAGGACCTTCTGCATGTGTTCGGTCCGTTCCGGGGTCAGTTCGTCCTGCGTCGACCGCGGTCTCCTTGCTGTGGCCGCGCGGCGCGGGCCCGCCATGTCGCACCGACGTCCGCGGCCAACACATCGCGCGCCACCGTCTGCGCCAGACTCTCGCTCGCCGTTCCCCAGGCGCGACCGATGGACCATCAGGAGCAGTTCCCACCTGCTGCCCTCGAAGGCGGAGCGACAAGCTTCGGGCCGGCTGGGCTCCGGCACGACGGGCCTTTACGGGCGGGCGTCCCTGAGCTGCGCCTGCGTGAGTCGGACCGGCTGCCCGCCCGGGGTGTACAGGCGCTTGATGAAGATCTGGAAGCCGAGTTCCCTGATCCTGATTTCGGCCTCGTTGGTGTTGTGCGGTTCGGTGCCAAGGGCCGCGCGCACCAACGGCACCACCGGGATGAGACGGCCACCGATGTCGGCGACGACCCAGAAGTCATTGGGGGCGTAGGCGGTGTAGTCGGGTTCTGTGCGGGATGCGTCCATGACGGCGGCGCGAGTCAGGGTGGCGGTCTCACCCGCCTTCGTCCTGACGGTCGTAGTGCTGGCTGCTGCGTTCATGGGCGGGCCTTTCGAGTTGACAGTTGCTGTAGGAGTGGCCCGCGCCGCGACTCGTCTCCGAATCGGGGCCGGTCGGGCGCACTCGCGGAGCGGCGGGCCCGGCGCGCGGGGAACATGATGACCGGGCCGCTGACACTGCGGCTGGCGACGACCACACCCCCCGTGCGGCTAGTGAGCGGACACCTTACCGAAGTTGATCACACCCACGGTAACGGTCTCGTCACCGCCGAGTGGGAGTATGTCCCGCTCCACCTCGCGAAGTTCGCCAAAGTCGCCATGAAGACCACCGGTGACCAGGGGCCGGTCCCGCGGGCCCGTCAGTCTTCCGGGAACCGCAGTGGCCGGACCTGCTCGGGCGCGGGGCCGGTGGACTCGCGGGAGACGTAGGTGGCGCGCAGGGTGTGCCTGCGGGGGCGGGACGTCGAGCCGTTGATACGGCGTACCAGGATGTCGGCCGCCAGCCCGCCCAGTTCCTGCACCGGCTGGCTGACCACGCTCAGCCTCGGCCGGACGAGGGTGGCCCACTCGGCGTCGTCGAAACCGATGACCGAGACGTCGCCGGGGATGCGGGCGCCGAGGTCGAGCAGGGCGTCCAGGGTGCCGAGGGTGGCCACGTTGTCGGTGGTGAACAGCGCGGTGGGCCGGTCGGGCGAGCTCATCAGCTCCAGGACGGCTGAGCGGGCCCAGGTCCGGTCGTATCCGGTGTGCCGGATCAGCTCCGCGCCGCGCGGGATGCCCGCGGCGCGCAGGGCCTTGCGGTAGCCGGTGAGCCGCTCGGTCGTGGTCCAGATGTCCGCGCCGGGCGCGAGCTGCGTGGCGTTCTCGTCGGGGGAGGCCGAGGTGACCACGGCGATGCGGGTGTGCCCCGCTTCGGTGAACCGGGACACCGCGGCCTCGGCGGCGCCGCGGTTGTCCACGACGACCGTGTCCAGCGCGGCACCGCTGAGCGCACGGTCCAGCAGGACCACGGGGATGCCCGCGGCGACGGCCTTGTCGAGGTGTTCGTGGTCGGCAGCGGCAGGGGCCACGACCAGACCGTCCACCCGCCGCTCGATGAACATCTGCACCGCGGACTTCTCGGTGTCGCCCTTCTCGTCGCTGTTGGCGAGGACGACCTGGAGGCCGGCCTTGGCCGCGACGTCGGTGATGCCGCGCACCGCGCGGGCGAAGTAGGCGTTCTCCACGTCCGCGACGACCACGCCCAGGGTGTGGGTGCGTCCGCTGATCATGCTCCGGGCCACCGCGTTGGTGCTGTAACCGAGTTCGGCGGCGGCGGCCAGCACCCGTTCCCGGGTGGCCGCGCTGGACGAGCCGTACCCGCCCAGGACCCGGGCGGCGGTGGCCTGTCCCACGCCGGCGTGCCGGGCGACGTCGGGGATGGTGACGCGACGCGGCGGCCGTGGGGTGTTGGGCATGGGCGGTCTCTCGTGAGTGACGGCTCGGCGGGGGCCGGGGAACCGGCCGACGAAAATTCGAGGCCATTCAACCATTGACGGGTGATGCCCGTCCGTGGGTAAGGTCTGGTCTGGCTCGTTGGTAACGTTATCAAACCCCACCGACGCCACCCCGCCCGCCGTTTCCCGGCCGGCCGCCGCGGCACGCCCCCGCCCGCGGCCGCCCCGATCCCACGCCCCGAACTCCGGAGGTACCACGGATGGCAACCGACACCCTCTCGCCGCCGACGTCCGCTGGCCCTGCCATCAGCCTCGTCGATGTGGTCAAGGACTTCGGCGGCGCCGGCGCCCGGGACGCGGCGGTCGTCCGCGGCGTCAGCCTCGCCATCGGCGAGGGCGAGTTCTTCTCGCTCCTCGGCCCCTCCGGCTGCGGCAAGACCACCACCCTGCGGATGATCGCCGGCTTCGAGGAGCCGACCTCCGGGCAGATCCTGCTGCACGGACGCGACATGGTCGGGGTGCCCGCCAACGGGCGTGACATCAACATGGTGTTCCAGTCGTACGCCCTCTTCCCGCGCCTGAGCGTCGCCGACAACGTGGCGTTCGGACTGCGCCGCAAGCGGGTGCCCAAGGAGGAGCTACGCGACCGGGTCGAGAAGATCCTGCGCACCGTCGAACTCGCCGACAAGGCCGACCGCCGCCCCCGCCAGCTCTCCGGCGGCCAGCAGCAGCGCGTCGCCCTGGCCCGCGCCCTGGTCAACCGCCCGCGCGCGCTGCTCCTGGACGAACCCCTCGGCGCCCTGGACCTCAAGCTCCGCCAGACCATGCAGCTGGAACTCAAGCGCATCCAGCGGGAGGTCGGCATCACCTTCGTCTACGTCACGCACGACCAGGCCGAGGCGCTGACCATGTCCGACCGGATCGCGGTGATGAACCAGGGCCTGGTCGAACAGGTGGGCCCGCCGCAGGAGGTGTACGAGCGGCCCGCCACCGCGTTCGTCGCCGGGTTCATCGGCACCTCCAACCTGATCGGCGGCCGGCTGACCTCCGTGTCGGCCGGGACCGGGGTGCTCGACCTCGGTGACGGCCAGCGCGTCACGGTCCCACTGCGCGGCTCCGTCACCGCCGGGGAGGCCGTCGAACTCACCGTACGGCCGGAGAAGATCACACTGACCACCGGGCCGGCCGACGCCGCCAGCCGGGTCCGCGGCACCGTCCGGGAGGTGGTCTACCTCGGCACCTCCACCAGCTACACGGTGGACACCAGCACCGGCGCGGAGATGACGGTCTTCCAGCCCAACGACGGCACCGCCTGCGCTTCTCCGTCTCGCGGCGACACCGTCTGGCTGTCCTGGGCCACCGACCACTCCTACCTGCTCACCACCGCCCCCGCCCCCGCGGCGACGGCCGTCGCGGACCCGGTTTCCCTCACCTCGCGCTGACGACAGGCGGACCAACCACCATGCCCGAGCACTTCACACCCTTCGCGCCCCGGCCGGGCGCGCCGGCCCCGCAAGGCTGGACGCGGCGCCGCCTGCTGCGCGCCGCGGCCGGCGCCGCCGCGCTGGCCCCGCTCGCCGCCTGCAGCGTGCCCGGCGCCCGCGTGCACGTCCCCACCGGCAAAGCGGAGATCGCCGCCGCCGTCACCGACTTCTGGACCGGGAAGAAGCGGTCCGGGAAGCTGGACTTCGTCAACTACACGCAGTACATCGACGTCGACCCGGCCGACCAGAGCAAGCACCCCACCCTCGACGCCTTCACCCGCGAGAGCGGCATCGAGGTCACGTACGACGAGCTGATCGACGACAGCGCCTCCTGGTTCGGCAAGATCCAGCCGGAGTTCGCCTCCGGCCAGGGCATCGGCTACGACCTGATGGTCGTCGGCGGCGACAGCTACCTCGGCAAGTACATCGAACTCGGCTACCTGGCCCCGCTCGACCACAGCCGCCTGCCCAACTTCGCGCGGTATGGCGGAGCGGCGTTCAAGAACACGCCCTTCGACCACGGCAACGTCTACACCGTCCCCTGGCAGTCCGGCATGACCGGCATCGGCTACGACCCGGCCCGGGTGGGCCGGAAGATCACCAGTTGGCAGGACCTGCTCGACCCCAGGCTGCGCGGCAGAGTCGGCATGTGGAACGACGCCGTGCAGATGGGCAACATCGCGCTGCTGGCGGTCGGGGTGGACCCGGAGACGTCCACCCATGCCGACTGGCGCAAGGCGGCGGCCTGGCTGCGCAAGCAGCGCGACGCCGGCATGGTCCGCTCCTACTCCACCTCGACCTACCAGTCGTCCCTCCAGCGCGGCGACCTCGCGGCCTCGCTCGTGTACTCGGGCGACGTCTTCCAGGCCAACCAGAGCGGCTCGCGACTGGAATTCGTCATCCCGGACGAGGGCGGTCTGCTCTGGACCGACAACCTCTGCATCCCGTCGACGGCCGCCCACCCCGTCGACGCGCTCACCTACATGAACTACGTCTACCGGCCCGACGTCGCCGCGAAGATCAGCGAGACCGTGCAGTTCGTCTGCCCCGTGCCCGCCGCGCAACGGGTCGTCGCACGCGACGCGGACGCCGCCACCGGCAAACGGCGCACCGTGCTGGACGCCCTCGGCACCAGCCCCCTGGTCTTCCCGACCAAGGCCGACCAGTCGAAGCTGCGCCGCCTGCGGGTGCTCGACGAAGAGGAGGAGAAGCAGTGGAACGCGCTGTTCGAACCGATCTACCAGGCCTGACCCGGCGGCGCCGTCGCACCGGGGAAGCACTGGGCCCCTATCTGATGATCCTTCCGGGCTGGCTGTGGCTGGCGGCCTTCTTCGTCACCCCCGTCATCGTGATGGTGTCGCTGTCGCTGCAGACCGGCAACTTCATCGACGGCTTCCGCCAGACGTTCCACTTCGGCACCTACGCCGACATGGTCCGCACCTACCACGTGCAGCTGGTCCGGTCCCTGGTCTACGGCGTCGCCGCGACCGTCGCCTGCGCCGCCGTCGGCTACCCGGTGGCCTACTGGATCGCCTTCCGGGCCGGCCGGCACAAGTCGGTGTTCCTCTTCCTGCTGCTGTTGCCGTTCTTCGTGTCCTTCGTCATCCGTACCCAGTCCTGGAACGTCGTGCTCGCCGACCACGGCGTCCTGCTCGGACCGCTGAAGGACATCGGCCTGCTCCCGGCCGACTTCCACCTGCTGGCGACGCCCTACGCGGTGATCGGCGGCCTGACCTACAACTTCCTGCCGTTCATGGTGCTGCCCGTGTACGTGGCCCTGGAACGGGTCGACCCCAAGGTGATCGAGGCCTCCACCGACCTGTACGCCTCCCGGGCGCAGACCTTCCTGCGCGTGGTGCTGCCGCTGTCGCTGCCCGGCGTCTTCGCCGGCGTGCTGCTGACGTTCGTACCGGCCTGCGCCGACTACGTCAACGCCGGCATCCTCGGCGGCCCCTCGACCACGATGATCGGCAACATCATCCAGACCGAGTACTTCACCAACCTCGACTACCCCGGCGCCTCCGCCCTGTCCTTCGTCCTCATGGGCGCACTGCTGCTGGCCGTGTTCACCTACGCCCGGACCCTGGGCACCGACGAGGTCCTGGAGGCGGCAGCGCGATGACGACCACAACCGCCGCCCCCGTGGCCGACGCGCCCGCCGCACCGCGCACCCGGCGCACCGGGCGCCCGCGGCGCCGCCCCACGCTGACCCTGTACACCGTGTTGGTGCTGGCCTGGCTGCTGCTGCCGATCGCGGTCATGATCCTGTTCGGGTTCAACGACACCGGCAGCAAGGTGAACTTCACCTGGCAGGGCTTCACCCTGAACTGGTACCGGCACCTGTTCGCCATCCCCAACCTGACCTCCGCCCTGGTCAACAGCCTCACCATCGCCCTGGTCGTCGCCGTCGTCGCCACCCTCCTGGGCACCCCGATCGGGCTGGCGCTCGGCCGGCACCGCTTCCGCGGCCGGGGCTCGGTGGACCTGCTGATGTTCGCCGCCATCGCGGCTCCCGAGATCGCCCTCGGCGCCGCGCTGCTGTCGCTGTTCATCGTGCTGGGCGTGCCTCGCGGCTACTGGACGATCGTCATCGCGCACGTGGCCTTCTGCATCCCCTACGTCGCCATCACCGTACGGGCGCGCATGGCGGGGCACGACCCGACGCTGGAGGAGGCCGCCCGCGACCTGGGAGCCGGCCCGTGGACAGCGTTCCGGCTGGTCACCCTGCCGATGCTGCTGCCCGGCGTGGCATCCGGCGCCCTGCTCTGTTTCGCCCTGTCCGTCGACGACTACGTCATCACCAGCTTCAACGCCGGCCGTACGGTCACGTTCCCGCTGTGGGTGTACAGCGCCAGCCGTACCGGCGTGCCCCCGCAGGTCAACGTCATGGGAACGCTGATCTTCGTCGGCGGTCTGATCATCGCCGGGGCGAACGTGCTGTTCTCCCGGCGTCGCGCGGCCTGACCCGCTCCGGTCCCCGCGCCCACGAAACACCGGCTCACCGGCACACGCCGGCCGGTGCGGAACAACCCTTGAGGAAGTCATCACCGTGCTCAAGTTCAACGAAGCCGAGTTCGTCTCCCAGACGAAGAGCCTGCTGGCGCTGCGTCCCCAGATCGAGAAGCTCGTCGACCGTCTGGCCGACGAGGGCTACGACCACGTCCTCCTCGTGGGCGCCGGCGGCACGTACGCGCAGATGTGGCCCTACGAGCACCTCGCCCGGCGCACCTCGGTGTTGCCGGTCCGGGCCGCCGTCGCCGCCGAACTCGTCGTCTCCGGCGACGCCCGCCTCGGCGAGCGCACCATCGCCGTCTTCACCTCCGTCTCCGGCACCACCGATGACACCCTCCGCGCCATCGACTACTGCAAGTCCCGGGGCGCCCACACGATCGGCTTCACCGGTTACCCCGACTCCCTCGTCGCCCAGAGCGTCGACACCGCGCTGATCTCCGAGCCCAAGGCCTGGCCGTTCGACGTCCAGCTGCTGCTGTTCATGGGCCGGCTGCTCTTCCGCCGGGGCGAGTTCGAGGGCTACGAGCGCCTCGCCGACGAGCTGGGCGTCCTGCCCCGCGTCCTGGTCGACGTCGCCCGGCAGGCCGAGCCGGTGGCGTCCGACTTCGCCGAGGCCCACAAGGACACCGACTACCACTTCCTCGTCGGCGGCGGGAACCTGTGGGGATTCACCTACCTGTACTCGATGTGCATCCTCGAGGAGATGCAGTGGCTGCGCACGACTCGTGTGCACAGCGCGGAGTTCTTCCACGGCTCGCTGGAGCTGCTGGAGGAGAACACCAGCGTCATCGTCTTCCAGGGTGAGGACGAGACCCGGGCGCTGACCGACCGGGCCGAGGCGTTCGCCAAGCGCGTCTCCAAGGACGTCACCGTCTTCGACACACGCGACTATCCTCTGGAGGGCATCAGCCCCGAGTTCCGCGGACTGCTCGCCCCGCTGGTGCTCGACACCGTGATGGACCGGGTCAGCAAGCACCTCGAGCGGGTCCGCGACCACTCACTCGACCTGCGCCGCTACTACCGCGTCATGGACTACTGAACCTCCGGCCGGTTCCCCCTCGTCCATCCGCCCCGCGCGCCGGTGCCCCGGCACCGGCGCGCCCACGGCGGGCGCCGTGCCCCCGCGTACCGCGCCCGCGCCTCGGGAGACCCTGATGAAAGTCCTCGGTTTCGGCGACAACACCGTCGACCGCTTCGTGGACCGCGGCACCGACTACCCCGGCGGCAACTGCGTCAACGTCGCCGTCTACGCCCACCAGCTCGGTCTGGACGCCGCCTATGCGGGGGTGTTCGGCGACGACGACCTCGGCACCAGACTGCGCGCGGCCGTGGCGGCGCAGGGCGTCACCGTGGACCACAGCGTCGTGCGCCACGGCGCGACCTCGGTCTCCACCCTGCACGTGCGGGACGGCGACCGGGTCTTCCTCGGCTACGAACCCGGCGGTGCAGCCGTCCACGCCCCTCTCCCCGTCACCCCAGGTCTGCTCGCGTACGCAGCCTCGTTCAGCCTGGTGCACTCCAGCGTCTACTCCGGCACCGAGGCCGAACTCCCGCTGCTCGCGACGGCCGGCCCACTGCTCAGCTTCGACTTCTCCGACGAGGAGGAGTTCCGTACACCCGCTTATCTCGACCGGGTCTGCCCGCACCTGGACCTCGCGCTGCTGTCGTGCTCACACCTGGACGAGGCCGCCACCCGGGCCCTGCTCGCCGAGGCCGTGGACCGGGGGGCCGGGATGGCGCTGGCCACCCGAGGGCTGCACGGGGCGATCGCGTACGACGGCCGGACCACGGTCGTCGCGCCGGCCCGCGCTGCGGACCCCGACTCCGTCTGCGACACGATGGGCTGCGGAGACGCCTTTCTCGCCGGGTTCGCCGTGGCGCTGCTGCGCGACGGATGGTCCCGGCGGGTGCCACCTGCCCCGGCGGCCCTGCGGGACGCCCTGCGGCAGGGCGCGGAGGCGGCGTACCACCAGTGCTTCGTGGAGGCCGCCTTCGGTTGCGGCTGGCCGACGCCGGCGACGAGGGCCGGACATGGAGCCGGGCCCGCCGCGCAGGCCGTGCCCGGCTCCGCCGCCGTCGCCCCCATTCGCCCGGTCTGAGCGCCTACCCGCCCGCGCGTTCCGCGTCAGAGCATCTCCAGGGGTGTGGGCCCGTCGGGCGGCGGGAACGCCTGGTCGAGGGCGTCGAGCGCCTCGGGGGGAAGGCGGAGGTCCTGTGCGCCGCGGTTCTCCCGCACGTGGTCGGGTGATCCGGAACGCGGGATCGCGGCCACCCCCTGTTCCAGCACCCAGGCGAGGGCCACCTGGGCCGGCGTGGCTCCGAGGGCCCGGGCCACGGCAGTCAAAGCGCCGCCCTTCAGGAGTCGCCCCTGCTCGATCGGGGAGTAGGCCATGGCCGTCACCCCGGCCTGGCGGCACCAGGGGAGCAGATCCCACTCGATGCCGCGCCGGGCAAGGTTGTACAGCACCTGGTCGGCGGCCACGGCGTCGCCGTTGGGGAGGGCGGCCAGTTCGGTCATGTCGGTGACGTCCAGGTTGCTCACGCCCCAGTAGCGGATCTTCTCCGCCTCCATCAGCTCGGTGAACCCCGCAAGGGTCTCCTCCAGTGGCCACCGTCCCCGCCAGTGCAGCAGGTAGAGGTCCAGCCGTTCCGTACGCAGGCGCCGCAGGCTGCGCTCGCAGGCGGCGACGGTGCCTTTCCGGTCGGCGTGGCCGGGCAGTACCTTGCTGACGAGGAAGATCTCCTCCCGGCGTTCCCGGAGGGCCTCGCCGACGAGTTCCTCGGCTGCGCCGTCGCCGTACATCTCCGCCGTGTCGACGACGGTCATGCCCAGATCCACGCCCAGCCGCAGTGCGGCGATCTCCTGTTCTCGCCGGGCCGGGTCCTCGCCCAGGTACCAGGTGCCCTGCCCGAGCGCCCCGATCTCCTCACCGGAGGGGAGCGCGATCGTTCTGGCCGATTCCGCAGACATCTCGGGCCTCCCGTCCGCCGCGGATGCGCGTCACGCGCGCACCCGCACCGGGTGCCCAGGTCCGCGCCTCCCAGACGACCGGGGCCGGATGCGCCGCAGGGAGGTCAGGAGGGGCGAGCGGGCTGCGCCGGGAGCTCGCCGGGACCGGGTGCGCGATCCCGCGACGCGAGGACCACCGACACGACGGCGCCGCAGGAGAGGACCGCCGCGAAGCCGATCATCGCGGTCTGCACGGCGAAGTGCCGCAGGGCGATGCTGAACAGGACGGAGGGCAGGCCCATTCCCAGGTACGCGACGACGAAGAACACGGCGAGGACCCCCGCGCGTGAGGCGGGCTCGGCCACTGAGACGGCACGTTCGACACCTCCCTTGAACAGCAGCCCGGAGCCGGCTCCCGACAAGGACACGGCTACCAGGTACAGCCAGAGCGCCGGGTGGTAGAGGGCGACGGCGCACAGCGCCAGTCCGACCGGGAAGACCACTGCCCCGACGGTCAGGACCCGGGGCAGGGGGAGGCGGCCCAGCACCAGTTGGCCGGCCGCCGCGGAACCGAACATGAGGAAGGCCGCCAGGCCGGCCACGAGGTGCGAGTCGGTGTGCAGGGTGCCGTGGAGCACGCTCGCCCCGAGGGAGGAGATCAGGCCGAGAATCGCGAAGGCGAAGGCGCCCAGCGCGCCGGCCGCGCCGAACGTCCGTCCGCCGCCGGGCCGCAGGACGAACCTGCTGGGCGGTTCGGTCGCGGGCAGCTCCAGGTCCACGGTCTCCGGGGTGGACAGCACCAGCGCCAGGCACACGGCCATGGCGAGGGTGAAGATCGCCTGGGCGGTGATCAGGGGCGCGGGAAGCCACTGCGCGACGGCTCCGGCGACCAGGGGCCCCGAGGCCAGGCCGCCGAGGTTGGCGGCGGTCGCCACGATGCCGGGCAGCACCGAACCGCTCCGTTCCGGACGCGCCTCGTGGTGGAGGTCGTGCAGGTACGTCGTCGCGGTCGAGGCCATCAGCCCCAGTCCGACACCGTTCAGGATCCTGCCCGCCAGCAGCCCCGGCAGGTCCCGCCACGCCATCAGTACGACCGACGCGACGATACCGACCAGCAGCGCCGGGACGATGATGCGCCGCCGGCCGAGCCGGTCCGAGAGGTGTCCCAGCCCCAGGAAGGCGGCCGCGGCGCCCACGACCATCGAGGCGTACGCCACCGTGACCGTGGTCGCGCCGAAGTGGTCCCGGGCCTCGTACAGCGGCCACAGGGGGGTCGGCGCGGTGCCGAAGGCCATCAGCACGGTGAAGGCAACCGCCACGAACCAGAAGCCGGTCGTGTGCGAGGCACGGCGCCGCACGGGGACGCGGGGCGGCAGGTCGGCGGAAGCGGGCACTGGAATCCGGTGGGTCGGGTCGCCGGGAGCGTCGGTTGTGGGACGGCTCAGCGGCGTCGGTACGGCAGGCAGGGGTACCCCTCCTCGGGTGGAAATGGATGACGCTTTCCATCCTCCTCACCAGCCAGGATCAACGCCAACGAATGTTTTTGCTGGGCTCCAGCAATGCGAGTGATACTTGTCGGGTGGAGCTACGTCACCTGGAGCACTTCATCGCGGTCGCCGAGGAGCTGAGTTTCACGCGTGCCGCCCGTCGGCTGCATGTGGTGCAGTCGGGGGTGTCCGCCGCGATCCGCTCGCTGGAGCGCGAGCTCGGCTGCGCGCTGTTCGAGCGCACCTCGCAGCAGGTCCGGCTCACCGGGGCGGGCGCCGCGCTGCTGCCGGAGGCTCGGGCCACCCTGCACGCCGCGCAGGCCGCCCAGGACGCCGTGCGCGCCGCACAGGACACACTGCGCGGCACGGTGAACGTGGGTGCCATGGCCTCGGTCGAAGTGGTGGACCTGCCTGCACTCCTGGGACAGCTGCACGCGCGGCACCCGGCGATCGACGTCCGGCTGCGGCTGGCGACGGCCGGCTCGGCGGGACTGGCGCAGGCGCTGCTCGGCGGGGACCTGGACGTGGCCTTCCTGTCGCTGCCCGAACGCAAGCCCGCCGGGATCGACGCACGGGAGCTGGCCACCGTGCCGCTCGTCCTGGTGGTGAGCGCCACCCATCCGCTGGCGCAGCGGGGAAAGGTGGCGCTCGCGGATCTCGCGGGGGAGCCCTTCGTGGACTTCCCGCCGGGCTACGGCAACCGCGAGGTGGTCGACCGGGCGTTCGCGGCGGCGGGCGTCGTACGCCGGGTGGCACTGGAAGTGCCCGACATCGACATGGGGGCGGCTCTGGTCCGGCACGGTCTGGGCATCGCCTTCCTGCCCGCGTTCGCCGTCGCCCGCACCCCCGGCCTGCACGTCCTGGACGTCCAGGACGTCCAGGACACCACGCTCCGCTGGAGCATGCATCTCGGCACGTCGTCGACCCGGCGGCCCAGCTCGGCTCTGCGGGCGCTGCTCGACCTGGTCGACCTCCACGTCATCGCCCTGTGACGCCCGGACCGCGCCAGGAAGTCACCCGTCGGTGCCGTCGGGCCGCCGCGTTCGCCTCGCTCAGGCCGCGACATCTGCCGGAGCATCCCCTGATGCTCGCGCTGCTGCGGTCCGCAGGCGTCGTGGGCTCGCACCGGTCCGGCCTCTGCCGCCACACGTTGCGCAGGGGGAGGCCGCGCGGGCCAATGGCGGGGCGGAGGCGCCGACCTGGCGGCCGGTCAGGCGGGCGGCCAGTTCTGCAGCATCGCGTCGGCCACCTGCTGGAGTTCGGAGCGGGTGGCGCCGCCGGCGGCCTGGACGGCGATGCCGTTCGGCACCGTCATGACGTATCGGGCGAGCAGCTCCGGATCCGAGCCGGGCGGTAGGTCACCCTCGTCGACGGCCTGCTGGAACCGGTGACGCAGGCGGGCACGGCCCTCGTCGCGCCAGGCGATCAGGGCGTCCTGGGCCGCCCGGCCGGAGTCGCCGGCGGCCGGCGAGCCCGGTACGCCGAGGCATCCGGCGGGGCAGCCGGGGCGGGTGGTCGCGCTGACCGAGCCGGCGAGGAACGCCGCGGCCACCTCGCGGGCGCTCGGTTCTTCCATGGCGCGGGCGGCATAGGCGGCGGGGCCTTCGGTGCGGCGCTCCAGGGCCTTGCGGAACAGCTCCTCCTTGTTGCCGAAGGCCGCGTACATGCTTTCGCGGGTGATGCCCATGGCGTGGGTCAGGTCGGTCAGGCTCGCGCCTTCGTAGCCCTGCTCCCAGAAGACCGTCAACGCCCGCTCCAGGGCCTCGTCGGCGTCGAAGCCCCCCGGTCGGCCGAGAGGCGCTTTCCGGGTGATCTCCACGGCCTCACCCCATCCCTGGATACCGATCGGTACAGAAGTGCTACGGTTAGTTCTGCACCGACCGGTATCTAAATCTGAGGAGTTCAGGCATGGGGCAGCTGGAAGGCAAGACCGCCGTTGTCACCGGCGGCAGTACCGGAATCGGCCTGGCCACCGCGGCGCGGCTGGCGTCCGAGGGCGCCCATGTGTTCATCACCGGCCGGCGCAAGGAGGCGCTCGACAGGGCCGTCGAATCGATCGGTGACTCCGTCACCGCGGTCCCCGGCGACATAGCGCGGCCGGCCGACCTGGACCGGCTGTACGAAGCGGTCCGTGACCGTGGCCGAGGCCTGGACGTCCTCTTCGCCAACGCGGGCACGGCCACGCTCGGCCCGTTGGAACAGGCTACCGAGGAACAGTTCGATCAGATCTTCGGCGTCAATGTCCGGGGCACACTGCGCACCGTGCAGAAGGCGCTGCCGCTGCTCAACGACGGCGCCTCGGTGATCATCAACGACTCCATCCGCGCCGACGACGGCCGGGAGGCCTTCGGCCTGTACGCGGCGTCGAAGGCCGCGATCCGGTCCCTCGCGCGGACCTGGGCCAACGAGCTGAAGGGCAGGGGCGTCCGGGTCAACACGGTCGCGCCGGGCGCGATCGACACCCCCGGAGTCGACATCGCCATCGGCGAGGAGAACGCGGACGCCGTCAAGGCGGAACTCGCGGCGGGAGTTCCGATCGGCCGCAGGGGACGCCCGGAGGAGGTCGCCGCCGCCGTGGCCTTCCTCGCCTCCGCGGACAGCAGTTTCATGCTCGGTACCACCCTGCACGTCAACGGCGGTGAGAACCAGTTCTGAACCCCGTCACGCGGAGTCCCGAACCGTCGCGGGCGAGTCGTCGCCGGGGACAGTCCGCCGCTGCCGCTGTCCGATGACGGGCGGGGCTGTCCCCGTCCCTCATCGGACAGCGGCTCCGGTGCTACGGGCGCCGCCCGAAGAGCCGGTGTGCGACAGGGTCGTCACCGAGGAAGCGTGCCAGTTCCCTGCGGTTCGGTGCGGTGGCGGGGCCGCTCCGGGTCACCGCGTAGGCAGCGGCGGCGTTGGCACCGCGCGCGGCGGTCAGCGGGTCGTGGCCCTGCCCGAGCAGGGCGAGGAACGAGCCGACGTGCGCGTCTCCGGCGCCGTTGCTGTCCACCGCCTGCACGGGGAAGCCCGGCACGTGCACCGGGGCTTCGCCGGGCGCCGCCAGCCAGCAGCCGTCCTTGTCGGCCCGGACGAGCACCCCCGCTCCCGGCGCGAGCCGGTCCCGCAGCGCCGTGGCGGCGGCCCGCGGGTCCTCGTGCCCGGACAGCAGCCGGGCTTCGCGGGCGTTGGCGCTGAGCCAGTCGGTGCGGGCCAGGACGGGCGTGAGTACGGCCTCGGGGATGTCGGCCACCAGCGGCGCCGGGTCCAGGCAGACGGTGATGTCCGCCGGCAGCCCGGCCGTGAACGCGGACAGCAGCGGGCCGTTCCCCGGCAGCACCAGCCCGTAGCCGGAGAGCTGGAGCAGGTCGCCGGGGAGCAGCCGCGCGGCCACGGCGTCGAGGTCCGACCGGGTGAGGGTGGCCTCGACGCCGAAGCTGGTCACGAAGGTCCGCTCGCCGCCGCCGTCGATCAGGGCCACGGTGAAGCCGGTGTCGCCGTCCGTGCGGGCGGGCAGCAGCGGCACGATGTGCTCGGCGGCGAGCGCCTCCCGGACCAGGTCGCCGTGCCGGCCCGTGCCGTGCAGACCGGCGAAGACGGCCTCCGTGCCCAGGCGGCGGGCCGCCACGAGGGTGTTGAAGCCACCGCCTGCCGTGGTCTCGGTGCGGGTGCCGATGACGTCGCCACCGCGTTCGGGCAGCGCGGGCACCTCGATGACCAGGTCGGCGATGACATTGCCGGCCAGCACGAGTCGGCGGTTCATCGCCGGACCTCCTGAAGCGTGGGGGAGTCGGTCGCGCCGTCGCGGTCCGCGGCGCCGGGGCGGCGCCCGAACAGTGCGTAGACCGCGGCGCCGACGGCCATCGAGACGGCCCAGCCGAGCCCGTTCACACCGAGCCAGGTGTGCGCGAGCGGACCCGCGAACCACACGTCGGTGTCACTGGTGGACGCCTTGGTGAAGAGCAGTCCGGCGACGATGGCGGCGGCCCAGCCGGCGACGGCGGGGATCCGGAAGCCGCCCGAGTACCAGTACCGGCTGGTGCGGGTGGTGTCCATCAGCGCCTCGGAGTCGTAGGAGCGGCCCCACAGCGAGTCCACCGCGATGACTCCGATCCAGGCCGAGATGGGCACGGCCAGCAGGGTCAGGAAGGTGGAGAACGGCCCGTAGAAGTCGTCGGCGATCAGCATGAAGTAGATGCCGCCGGCGAACATCAGCACCACGTCGAGGGCGACGGCGGCGGCCCGCGGCACCCGCAGACCGAGGGTGATCATCGTGAGGCCGGCCGAGTAGGTGGACAGGTGGTTCGACATCAGCAGTCCGCCGAAGGCCGCCACGAGGTAGGGGATCGCCATCCAGGAGGGCAGCATCGCGTTGATCGCCGCGACCGGGTCGGCGGCGGTGGCCAGGGACCCGTCGCCCGCCGAGAGCAGCGAGCCGAGCGAGATCAGCAGGACCAGCGGGATGCCCGCGCCGAACGCCGAGGCGGTGATCAGTCTGCGGCCCGGGATCGCGCGGGGCAGGTAGCGGGCGTAGTCCGCGCCGGCGTTGGCCCAGCCGATGCCGGTGCCCGAGGCGATGAACCCGATGCCCGCGACCACTGCGCTGGCCGGGCCCGCCGGGGTGTCCAGGACCTTGGTCCAGTCGACGGTGGCGGCCAGGAAGCCCATCACGACCAGGTTCAGCAGGCCGAAGACGACCGTGGCCCACTTGTTGATCCACATGATGGTGGCGTGGCCGAGGCCGCTGATCAGCAGCGTGCAGCCGATGAAGACCAGCAGGCAGACGATGGTGAGCACGGTGTTCCGGCCGACGCCGAACGCGGTGTCCAGCAGTGCCAGCAGCGCGTACGCCGCCGTCGTGGTGGAGATCGTCTCCCAGCCGACCCGGCTGAGCCAGCTGATCAGGGTCGGCCCCGCGTTGCCGCGCTGGCCGAAGACCGAGCGGGACAGGGTCAGGGCGGGCGCGCCGCCCTTCTTGCCCGCCAGGCTCAGGGCCCCCACGAGCGCGAAGGAACCGAAGGCCCCGACGACGGCGACGAGCACCGACTGCCAGATGTTCAGGCCGCGGAAGGCGACGAGCGTGGCGCCCAGGGGCAGTCCCAGGATGCTGATGTTGGCGGCGAACCAGGTCCAGAACATCTGGCCGGCCCGGCCGTGCCGTTCGCTTTCGGGAACCGGCTCGATTCCTCGGGTCTCAACGGCGCCGACGCGATCGTTCGTCTTCGAAGCGGTCATGACGGAACCTCCTTGCGGTGTGCGGGGGAGCGGGCGGAGGGAAGGGAAGGGGCGGGCGGTCAGCGCAGGGCTAGCAGCTCACCCGTCAGGGCTTCCAGGTCGAGGGAGTTGACCGCACGGAGGGTCCCGACGGCCTCGGCGGGCAGTGCCGCGAGACCGGTGACCGAACCGGCGATGGCACCGGCGATCGCGCCGATGGTGTCGCTGTCGCCACCGAGGTTGGCGGCGAGCAGGGCGGCCTGCCAGGGATCGCCCTCGGCCACGGAGAGGACCGCGAAGGCGGCGGGTACGGACTCCTGGCTGGCGACGCTGGTGCCGACCAGGGTGACGATCCGGTCGAGGGCCTCGGCCCGCGGGAGACCCCGGACCAGGTCCCACGCCCAGGCCACGCGGGTGGCGATGTCGGCCCCCGCGACCCAGTGCCCGCGCCGTGCACCGGCGCGGGCCGCGCCCACCGCGGCGGCGACGGCCTCGTCCAGGGTGCCACCGCCGACGCCGGTACTGACGGCGGCGGCGACCGCGGCGGCGCCCGCGATGCCGATGCCGGTGTCGTGCGTGACCTGGCAGGACTCCACGACATGGTCGAGGAAGGCGTCCAGCGGCTCGACGGCGCAGGCGATGCCGACCGGGGTGACGCGCATGGCGGCGCCGTTCGTCGTGCCGGTGCGCCCCGCCTCGTGCGGCGGGACGCCACGGGCCACCGCGTCCAGGGCGGCCTTGGTGGACGGGCCCAGGAGGTCGAAGGAGCCGTTGGCCTTCATCTCCTTCTCCCAGTCGAGGAGTTCCTGGGCGAGTCGCAGCGGGTCGATCCGGCCCCGGCCCTCGGCGATGAGCCGGCCCACGATCACGGCCTGGTCGGTGTCGTCCGTGACGGAACCGGCCGGCATCCCCCCGCTGATGGGGTTGTCGGGATGAGCGGGGACGAAACCGGTCAGGGTGCCGTAGCACCGGACGACGTCCTGGCGGGACATCGACTGGGTGGGCATCCCGAGGGCGTCGCCGAGGGCGAGCCCGTAGTAGGCGCCGAGGGCGCGGTCGAGCGGGTCGGTCACAGTCGGCCTCCTCGGCCCGATCGGATGTGCAGTTCGAACCTGGCCGGGTCGAGCAGGCTGGTGACGTGCTCGACGACCGAGCCGTCGGCGGCCCGGTACACCTGGCTCAGACGCAGGAAGGACTCGCCCTGCGCGCGGTGCAGCAGGGCGGCCTCGGCCGCGTCCAGCCCGCGCACCGTCACCAGCCCCTCACCGGACTCGGTGATACGGCCGGCGGCGACCAGGGTCCGGCTGAGCGAACCCCCGTCGAGGCCGCGCTCGGGCAGTCCGGCCAGTTCCGCGGTGGCCGGCACCCTGCTGTGTTCCAGGGAGACGCCCTGCCCGTCCGGCAGCTTCCTGACCCGGTCGAGGGCGATGAACGCGCTCGACGCCAGCCCCAGCTCCGCGGCCAGGGCGTCGTCCGTGACCTGCTCGAACCTGATGGTCTCCGTGGTCAGCTCGGTACCCTGCTCGGCGAGCGCCCGGGTCCAGCCGAGGCGGTGGTCCAGCGGGGCCCCGCCGTCGAAGGTGACGAACGAGCCGATCCCGGCGTGTGTGGCGATGAGCCCCTCCTCGCCGAGCACCTGGAGTGCCTGTCGCAGGGTGGTGCGACTGACGCCGAAGCGCTGGGTGAGGGCGTGCTCGCCGGGGAGTCTGCTGCCGTCGGTATGCACTCCGGCGCGGATCTCGTCGGCGAGGACGCGGGCGATGCGATGATGCTTGTGTACCTGTCCAGGCATGTCTAGACAGTAGGGGGACAGGCGGCACCAGGTCCATAGCTTCCGGCCTCTTTTTTGCGGAAGCGAGGAGCGAACGCGAGGAGAGGGTGCGCCGGCGTCCGGCCGGGAAGCCGTGCGTGTCCCCAGAGCCGCTCATCGGACGCGTGTTCGCAACGCCATCCGCGAGGTGGTGGTGTTCGACGTCCAGCATCAGATGTTCAAACGTCTGATGTCTGTATAGAGTCGGGCCCATGAAACGCATCAGCACACCGCGAAGGACCGCCAGTCTGGCCTCGCAGCTCGTGGACAGCCTCCGCTCGCACATCGAGGCGGGCGGGTGGCCGGTGGGCACGCGGATCCCCTCGGAGCAGGCCCTCATGGAGGAACTCGGCGTCGGGCGCAGCACGCTGCGGGAGGCGATCGGCGCGCTCGTCCACCTGGGCATGCTCGAATGCCGGATCGGGGACGGCACGTACGTCCGCGCCTCCAGCGAACTCCAGGCGGTCATGGTGCGGCGAGCCGGTTCCGCGGACCGGGACAGCGTGCTCGAACTGCGCACCATCCTCGAGGAGTACGCCTCGGGAGCCGCCGCCCTGCGCCGCAGCGAGGAACAGTTGCGCGGGCTCAGGGAGCTGCTGGCCGACGCGGACGCGGCCTGCGCGGGTCAGGACGCGACCGCGGCCACCAGCGTGGACGCGCTGTTCCACCGGGCCGTCGTACGGGCGAGCGGGAACGACCTCCTGGTCGAGGTGTACGACCATCTCGGCACGGCTCTCACCGCGTCCCCGGGCGGTCTGCCCTGGGACGCCGCGGGCGCCGAGGCGCACGCCGAACTGCACCGACGGCTCGTCGACGCGATCGAGGCCCGGGACGCGGACGGCGCCCGTGACGCGGCGGCGGCCATCGTCCGGCTCACCCGCGACCACGAGGCGGGGGCGACGCGGGAACGGTGACGCCCCCGCCCTACGCTGCCGGACCCTGCGCGGACCGGCGGCGTGGGGTGCGAGCGCAGAGCCCGCACCCCAGGCTGGCGAACTGCTTCCTCCGCGCCCTGGACGACCCCATTCCGCTGGAACAAGGTTCCCCGGGCTCCGTCTGCGGTCGGTCGCGGCCACGGAGAGGGGACCGACGCCCGCTTCACCGGCCGCTCGGTCACCTTCCTCCCGGACCCGCCGTCCGGCTAGTGCCGTCAGTCGAGGTCGGGCAGGGGGCGCCGAGCGACCTCGTGGGCGTCGTCCACCGGCAGCCCCAGCATGCGCAGGACCATCTCGGCGAGGTTCACCGCGGCGTCGTCGCCGTCCACCTCGGGGCGGGCGAAACGCAGCTCCACCAGGGACAGCAGGGTTCCGCCCAGTACGGACAGGGCGACCGTCGGGTCGAGGGTGGTGAAACGGCCGGAGGTGATGCCGACCTGGAGATCGCGCCGTGCCCGGCGAACCAGTCCGTTGTCCGAGTGGATGTGCCCCAGTCCGCGGCGGCGCAGGACCTGCATCAGCTCCGGGTGGGAATCGGCCATCCGGGCGCTGAGCCGGAAGCCCGCCGCGACGAGCTCCGCCGGGTCGTCGATCCCGGCCAGGCGCTCGTCGAAGTTCTGGCCGAACTCCTCCAGGGCGTCCACCACCGCCGCCTCGAACAACTCCGCCTTGGAGTCGAAGTGGTTGTAGAAGGAGCCGAAGCCCACATCCGCGCGCTCGGCGATCGCCTGGATGCTGGCGCTGGTGTCCCCGGTCTCGGCGAGTATCTGCCGGGCCGCTCGCACAAGAGCCCTGCGGGTTTCCGTGCGACGCCGCTCGAACCGGTTGCTGGGCGGGGCTGACGTAGACATGCGCAGAGTCTAACCACCGGGACGACGACGATCGCAGTCCTGATGAATTCATCATGTCCTGCCGTGAACGTATTGACGACAGAACTGTCATAGTTGATGATTTCCTCAATAGGGCAATGCCGCTCGGAGGGCACCATGTCTGAAACCCGCGTCACCGGGGCCGACGTCATCACGGCCCACCAGGACCTTCACAGCGAGCAGGGCGCCCTGCGCGGCGAACATCCCGGCCGCTCCCGAAACCCGGTGATCAAGGTGGCCGACCTGGCCTGGCTGGAGTTCCAGAAGCCCGACCTGGACCGCGCCGAGGTGTTCGCCCGGGACTTCGGGTTCGGCGTCGCCGCCCGCACCGAGCGGGAGCTGTGGTTGCGCGGCACCTTCGCCGGCTCACCCTGCATGGTGATCCGCAAGGGGCGTACCTCCCGCTTCATCGGCCCGGCGTTCCGGGCTGCCGAGCGGGCCGACCTGGACCGGCTGGCCCGTGCCACGGGGACGGCGGTACGGGAGAGCGACGTGCCCGGCGGCGGCAAGGTGGTCGACCTGCTCGACCCCTCGGGCTTCCCGGTACAGGTCGTGCACTGCGGCGAACAACTCCCCGCACTGCCGGAACAGCAGCCGCTACTGCTCAACTTCGGCACGAATCACCGTCGTACGAACGCCGCGCAGCGCCCGCCGCGCGAGCCGTCCCGTATCCAGCGGCTGGGCCATGTGGTGCTCGAGACCCGCGTGTTCGCCCGCGCCTTGGACTGGTACCTGGACACGCTCGGCATGATCGTGTCCGACTTCCTGTTCCTGGACGGACAGCGCGACCGCGGCCCGACGATGGCGTTCGTCCGCTGCGACCTGGGCAGCGTGCCGGCCGATCACCACACCCTCGCCATGCACCTGGGCCCGGGCACGGGTTACGTCCACTCCGCCTACCAGGTCACCGACCTGGACTCGATCGCCGCCGGCGGCGAGTACCTCAAGGAGCGCGGCTACAGGCGCAGTTGGGGCATCGGCCGACACATCCAGGGCAGCCAGCTGTTCGACTACTGGCGCGACCCCGATCGCTTCATGCTGGAGCACTTCGCCGACGGCGACCTGTTCTCCTGCGACGTCGAACCCGGCTGGGCCCCGATGTCCACCAGCGGCCTCGCACAGTGGGGGCCGCCGGCCACCCGGGACTTCCTCGGCGCGAGCCCCTCCCCACAGCGCCTCCGCGACGTCATCGAAGCCCTGCGCGGCGACAACGAGATGGACCCGGCACGACTCTTCGGCCTGCTCAAGGCCGCCAACTCCTGACCCCCTTCACAGAGAGCCACGTCATGAGCACCAATGTCCTGCGCACCGCCGACGGCTGGTGGGTCGTCCGCGGCGACCGGGCCGTCCCCGTCGAGACCAAGGCCGTGACCACCGCCGAACTGCTGGCCGACCGCGCCGCCGTGCGCGAGGCCGCCGCCTCCCGCGAGCCCGGCACGCCCGTGGCCGACCTGGTCGCGCTCGCGCCCGTCACCACGCCCTGCCGGGTGGTCGCCCAGATGGTCAACTACCGCAGCCACGCCCGCGACTCCGGGTTCACCGGCGACATCCCGCCCGCTTTCTTCCGCAAGGCGTCCGGCTCGGTCAGCGGCCCCGGCGAGGCCGTCGTCCGCCCCGCGCACGTGCAGTTCCTCGACTACGAAATCGAGTTGGGCCTGGTCATGGGCGCGCCCCTGCCCGTCGGCACGGTCGTCGAGGAGCGGGACCTGCCCTCGTACGTCGCCGGACTGGTGATCACCAACGACGTCAGCGCCCGTGAGGTACAGCTGACCAGGACGCAGTTCTACGAGAGCAAGTCGTACCCCACCTTCACCCCGACCGGCCCGTACCTGGCCCTGCTGGAGCCGGAGGACTTCTCCCGTCTCCTCGACCTGCGGCTGAAGCTGAGCGTCAACGGCGAGCTGCGCCAGGACCGCACTCTCGCCGACATGATCGTCCGCCCGGCGCAGGCGTTGACCCTGCTGTCCCGCTTCCAGACCCTCGACCCTGGCGACCTGCTGCTCACCGGAACCCCCGGCGGCACGGCGCTGAAGGCCCCGCCCAAGGCGGTGGAGAAGATCGGCGCGCTGCTGCCGCCCGCCGTGAAGTGGAAGGCGTTCTTCAAGAGCCAGGCGAAGAACCCGCACTACCTGCACGCGGGTGATGTCATCAGGGCGACGATCGCGACCCCGGACGGCCGGATCGACCTCGGCGAGCAGCGCACGCCCGTCACGGACGCGAACCGACACCCGGGGTGAGCCGCACATGACCGTCGATGAAGCCGCACGTGTGCCCGTCGTGATCGTCGGCGCCGGGCCGGCGGGCGTGACCGCCGCCCTCCTCCTGGCCCGGCGCGGAGTCCGCAGTGTCGTCCTCGAACGCCACCAGGGCGTCTACCCGCTTCCACGCGCCGTCGCCACCGACGACGAGGTGCGCAGGATCCTGCAGGCCGCGGGCGTCGGCGAGGAGTTCGCCGCGATCGCCCGCCCGGCGAACGGGCTGCGGCTGCTGGACGCCCGGCACCGGGTGATGGCCGAGTTCCGCCGTACCGGGCACGGCCTGCACGGCTATCCGCAGACCAGCATGTTCGACCAGCCCGAACTGGAACACGTGCTGCGCGACGCCCTGGCCCGGCGCCCGGAGTGCGAACTCAGGGGTGGCGTGGAGGTCACCGGCATCGGCCCCGACACCACCGGTCCCGTACGGGTCGCCTACCGCGACGACGCCGGCGAGCACGAGGTGTGGGCCGACGCGGTGCTCGGCTGCGACGGCGCGAACAGCCTCACCCGCGAAGCCATCGGAGCGGCCTGGGAGGACCTGCGCTTCGAGGAACGCTGGACCGTCATCGACGTCCGCACGACGGCCGACGTCCGC
The DNA here is from genome assembly GCF_051980735.1 of Streptomyces sp. SCPE 10. NCBI lineage: Bacteria > Bacillati > Actinomycetota > Actinomycetes > Kitasatosporales > Streptomycetaceae > Streptomyces > Streptomyces sp. SCPE 10. The sequence continues at coordinate 7,957,538 of NZ_CP197069.1, forward strand.
TGCTGGGAGGGCGTCGACCAGGTCTGCGACCCGCACCGGCCCGCCACCTTCATGCGGGTGGGCGAGGACCGCTACCGCTGGGAGTTCCGGCTGCGCGAGGGAGCGCAGCAGCCGGTCCGCGAGTTGGTCGCTGCGTGGCTGCCACCCTCGTACGACGGGGACTTCGAGGTCGTCCGCGAGACGCGGTACACCTTCCGGGCACGCGTCGCCGACCGTTGGCGCAGCGGACGGGTCTTCCTGCTCGGCGATGCCGCCCACCTCACCCCGCCGTTCATCGGGCAGGGCCTGTGCTCGGGCCTGCGGGACGCCTACAACCTCACCTGGAAGCTCGCCCGCGTCCTCCAACGAGGCGCTCAGGAAAAGCTGTTGGACACCTACGAGCATGAACGCAAGCCACACGCACGGCATGTCATCCGCCTCGCGGTCGCCATGGGCTGGGCCATGACCGGCGGCCAGGACGGCGCCGCCGCCCTTCGCCGCAGGGCGCTGGCCGCGGTCTGCCGCATACCCGGCCTGACCGAACTGGCCGGCCGCGACCTCAGCCCGCCTCTGACCGTCGGCCCTCTCGTGCGGCGCGGGGTCCGCCGGGGCCTGGCGGGCACGCACTGTCCGCAACCGTGGGTGAGCGTCGACGGACGGCGTACGCGTCTCGACGAGCTGCTCGGCGACTCCTTCACCGTCCTGACCGCCGCCGACCCCGGCCCCTCACTGACCGCGCTCGCCCACGGCCTCGGCATACGCGCGCTCCGCGTGACCGACCTCGGCGACGACGGCGCCCTCGCCGCCTGGATGCGCGCCGGACGCGCGGACGCCGTACTGCTGCGCCCCGACCGCGTGGTCCTGGACGTCGTCCCGGCCGGGGGAGGCGACTTCACCTCGACCGCTGACTGGGCGGCCCTGCTGCACACCACCCGAAGCCCTGTTCCTGCCGGAGGACGGCCCTGAAAAGCCTATTGAGAAGGACGACGCGATGAGCACGCCCTTCTTCACCCCCGATCGGCAGACGGCGGCCGCCAGTCGCCTCGCGGAGTTCGCCCGGCTCCAGGACATCGCCCGATGGTGCGCTGGCGCCACCCCCAATTACGCCCACCACGCCCCGCGCGACCTGGTCGACGAGGATCTGGCGATCATCGCCCTCGACGAGACCGGCAGCGGGGCGGCTCTGCGGCCCCGGGGCCTACCGTGCGGTGACGTCGGAAGCGTAGACCAGGGCGGTGCGGTGGTTGTACTGGATGGTGTACATGCTCTTCCCTCCGGTGACGACCCGGCCGGTGGAGGGGAAGTAGTCGTCGGTTGGAGCGGGTGCGGCGGTGGTGACGTAGGCCTGGCCGACGGGGATGCTGTAGAAGGCCAGCGGTGCCTGGGTGGAGGGGGAAAGCCCGGCGGGGTATTCGTTCGCGTCCGGGTAGCTCGATCCGTACACCGCCACCGGTGAGGTGCCGGCGGCGCCGACCACCGTCACATCATGGGCGGGGGTGGTGTTGCAGCCGTGCGGGTTGAGGAACCAGACCTTCGTGCCGCTGTACCAGATGGCCGTCCAGTCACCCTGTCGGTCGGCGACGACGAACTGCTGCCCGGCCGCGGCGGTGCTGCCCCAGTCGCTGATGCGGTCGGTGCCGACGCCGTCCGGATGGACGGCCTGGTCGCCGAAGAGCGGCGCGGTGGCGCTGGGCGCGGTGCGCAGGTAGACGAAGTCGGAGGGCTGGGTCCGCTCGGTGCACTCGGGTGTGGCGCCCGTGGGGTCGTCGGACGGGCAGACCTGCACGTTCTGCTGGTTGCGGGTGTACCCGGGGGTGATGGTGACCACGGAGCCCACAGGGCCCACACCATGTCGGCCGCCCACCGGGGCGTGCAGCAGCCGCATGAAGTGCTCCCAGTTCCAGGACGGGCCCGGGTCCCAGTGCATGCCGGAGACGAGGGCCGAGCTGGGGCCTGGCACGTTGTCATGCCCGATGATGTGCTGCCGGTCCAGCGGTATGCCGAAGCGCCCGGCCAGGTACCGGACGAGTTCCGCGCTGGTCTCGTACTCGATCTCTGTGTACCAGCTGCCGCCCGCGGCGGCGTACCCCTCGTGCTCGATGCCTATCGAGTGCAGGTTGGTCGAGTAGTTGCCCGCCTGGAAGGAGATGTCCTTGGTGGGCACCATCTGGGTCACGGCGCCGTCGGAGGAGCGTATGACGTAGTGCGCCGACCCGCCGCCCGGCTTCTGGAAGGAGTTCAGGGCGGCGTCGTAGGACGACTCGGTGTCATGAATGACGATCGAGTCGATCCTGATCCCGTTGGCGGGCCGGTCGGACACCTGGCCATTGGCCGTCGCGGCCGGCAGGAAGGTGCAGTCGATGGTGGCGGGGCACTCGGTGTCGCCGTCGCCCGTCGTGGCCGTTGCTTTCAGGTGCAGCGCGGACAGTTGCCCGGTTGCCGGCCGCACGTTGGGGGAGGGGGGCAGCTCGATGTGCTGTCCGTCCCGGGTGGTTTCCTCCGCGCCGCTCTCGATGGTGGCGAACACCCTGTCGGCGAATGCTTCTGCCGCCCGTTGCCCGGAGGAACCGCTGTAACGGGCGACGGCGGCGTACCACTTGCCGGGGTCCTTCGGAGTACCGCCGACCGTGTTCTTCGCGTACGAGGCCAGGAGGGCGGCGCCCCCACGGATGTTGGCGGCGTCGTCCCCACGCAGTCGCTTCTCGGGCAGCCCCGTCAGCCTGGCGGCGGTCTGGAGGGTGTGCAGGGACGGAGCGGAGGCCAGTTCGGCGAGGTCGGCGCGACCGACCGCGCCCGCGTCGCCCGCGGCCAGCATTCCGGTCGTCACCTCGGTCAGGTGCATGGGCCCGTAGCCGCCGCCGGTACTGCGTTCACCCGCGTGGGCGTCCCAGGCGGACTCGTGATACGCCACGGCGAGCAGGACGGGAAGCGGAACGTCGTACTCCGCCGCGGCCCGCTCAAAGGCGTGCTGACGGCTGTCGGCCGCGGTCCGATCTCCCGCCGCCTGGGCGGCCGGAGAGGCGGTCGTGACTCCCGTGGCCGCCAGCACCCCTGCCGTGAGGATCAGTGACAGCCGCCGGCGCGGCTTGCGCTCATGCACGTGTAAGTTACCTGACTTTCCTGCATCGAATCCGGACCCCGAAAGCCACCATTACGGCGGTTCCAGGCCGGTTTGCGGCCTGGAACCGCCTGACTTCCCATCAGGTGCTCTGTACATGATGGGACGATGATCGAGCGCGCCGGGTTCCCGAGCGGTCCGCACCGCGGCGGGCACGGCGAGTTCCCCGTGCGGGGTTCGTGTTCGCGGACGCCGCGATCGCGTAGGTCGCCGACACGGTTGCCGTGCTGGAGAGGGCGGGGGCCGCCCTAACCGGGGTGCCGCGCCGGTTCGGCACCTTCTACCGGAGGGTCATGGCCCGGGGCTACGGCGTTCAGTCGACACGTCGTCGCTGGGCCACCCGGACGCGCCGGACTGACGAGGACGACGCTGGGACGGTGGCCGCGTCTCCTCGGGCGGGACGGTCGTGGGCGCGGCCTGGCGCGGGCTCGTCTACTGGGTCCTGGATTGATCGAGACCGTGCGGAGCTGTCGGCGTGAGCCGCTTACGTTGGGCGGTTCGCCGTCCGGGCGAGCTCCACGATCTCGTCGACGGGCCTTCCGGTGTGCAGGGCGAGGGTCTGCGCGATGAGATCGGTGAGGTCGGGCCAGGGCATGTTCCCGTGCGCGTTGTACAGCGCGACCAGGCCGTGCAGGGCGGTCCAGAGCAGCAGGCCGGCCTGCCAGTCCTGCTCGGGGCCGCGACGGTCCTGGTGTTCGGGACGGCCCTGGTGTCCCGGCTGGTCCTGCCGGGCGCCGGCCAGCGAAGCGACGACGGATCCGAGCAGTTCCTCTCCCGCGCCGTGTGCGTTCGTGGGCACGAGCTCGGCCGGCATCCCGCCGCCGAAGAGCGTGCGGTACGGCCCGGGGTGATCGACTCCCCAGTGCACGTAGGCGGCGCACCGGGCGACCAGGTCGGCCAGGGGCCCCTCGGCGCCGTCCGCGGCCGTGCGCATGACGGCGGCGAGTTCGTCGTAGCGCAGCCGCAGCACGTGCTGGACGAGCGCGCCGAGGTCGGGGAAGTGCCCGTAGATGCTCGCGGGGGCGACGCCGACCTCGCGAGCGACCTGCCGGAGGGTGAGCGTCTCGGGCCGTTCGAGCGTGGCCAGCAGCCGGGCGGCGGCCTCCACCAGTTCGGCCTTGAGGACCTGTCCCTGGCCCCGTGGGTTCCGTCGGCGGCGGGCGGCTTCTTTGCTGCTCACAGTCGTACTCCCGGCGTTCGGCAACAGCCGTTCACTGTACCGCCGGCCGTGCGCCGGCCTCCAACCCCCTCGCCTCCGCCCCCCTGCCTTGACACCGGTTACCAACACTTGTTCACTTACATAACCAACAGGTGTTTAGTTACTTGGGAGGAAGCATGCGTATCGCCGTACTCGGGGCGACCGGCAGGGTCGGCCGCCTCGTCGTCGAACAGGCCCTTCAACGCGGGCACGAGGTCGTCGCGCTGGTTCGCCGGCCGGAGACCCGCCCGGTGCCCGGGCGGCCGGCCGTCGAGATCCGCCGGGCCGACGTCACCGCACCCGCCGCGTTCCCGGACCTGGCGGACGTCGACGTGGTCGTCTCCGCCCTCGGCATCGGCAAGGGCGACGGCCAGGGAACGCTCGTCGCCGGCGCGAGGGTCCTCGCCGACGTCCCGGTGCGCACGCTGTGGCTCGGCGCGCTCGGCTCCGGCTCCTCCGTCGGCTCCGGCGGCGGGATCTACCAATGGGTCATGAAGTCCTTCGTCGGCGGGGAACTGGCGGAGAAGGCCGCCGCGGACTCGATCGCCCTCGACAGCGGCGCGACCGTCTTCCACGCCCCCGACCTGTGGGCCGGCGGCATCAGCGACAGGCGCCGCAACATCCCGCTGGAGGAGTACACGAAGCCCGTTCTGCCGCCGCACGCCTCCCGGGCCACCGTCGCGGCGCTGATGCTCGACGAGGTCGAGCGGCCGACCCGCGCGGCGGGGATCCTCGTCCCGGTGGGACGCGCCTGATGCGCGGGTACATCGCCGTCGAGGAGGCCATCGCGATCCCAGGCCTGGCAGACCGGCGGCCGCCGATGCCGATGCCGGACAACATCGAACCGGCCTTCCTCGCGGACATGGCCGCCCGGCTGCCCGACGTCACGCGGTTGCGGCTGCCCGACATGGACGCCAACGGCATCGCCGTACAGGTGCTCTCCCTCACGGTCCCGGGCATCGAAGCGGAAACCGATCCGGCCCGCGCGGTGGACAACGCCCGGTACGTCAACGACCACCTCGCCGAGATCGTCGACGCCCACCCTGGCCGGTTCGCCGCCTTCGCGGCGCTCCCGCTCCAGGACCCGGCCGCCGCCGTCACGGAGCTGCGCCGGACCGTCGAACGCCTCGGCTTCAAGGGAGTGCTCGTCAACGACCACGTCCAGGGCCGGTACCTCGACGACCCCGCGTTCGACCGGGTCTGGTCCGCGCTGAGCGAACTCGGTGTGCCGCTGTACCTGCACCCCGGCATGCCACCCGCCGACCACTGGCACGTCCTCGACGCCCATCCCGAGCTGGACGGCGCGTTGTGGAGCTGGCAGGCCGCCACCGGCGGGCACGCCATGCGCGTGATCATGTCCGGGGTGTTCGACCGGCATCCGGAGGCGACGATGATCCTCGGGCACGCCGGCGAGTTCCTTCCCTTCCAGCTCTCCCGCTTCGACTCGCGCTACGCGACCCTCGCCGTGCCGCACCCGCTGCGGCGCAAACCGTCCGAGTACTTCGGGACGAACGTGCTCGCCACGACCAGCGGTGTGCTGTCCCCGGCCGCGATCGAAGCACTCGTGCACGTGCTCGGTGCGGACAGCGTGCTGTTCGCCGTCGACTACCCCTACGAGAGGACGGGTGCGGCCGTGGCCGCCCTCGAACGGACGCGCCTCCCGGACGCGGACAAGCAGAAGATCGCCTCTGGCAACGCCCGCCGGCTCCTGTGTCTTTGACCGTCTTCTGGGCCAACTGCCGGGCGCCCTGCGGGTGTTCTGTCCCGTGAGGCCGGGGACGCGGTCCGCGGGTGGCTCGCCTGCGGGCGCGGTGTGTCCGGGGGGTGATGGCCGGTGCCGGAGCCGGGCGGGGTGGGCGTCGCGGCGTTCTCGTCGCATGAGGGGCCGAGGCGTCACCACGAAGGGAGCGTCGCCGCACGGGCGGGCCGCTCGGCCCGCCCGGCTACCGGCGCCCGCTGTGCCTCGATGCCGTTGGGAGGGCGGCCGGTCGATGATGGTGTTACCCCGTGATCGTCACGGGATTCCCTGCCGTATCCCGCTGATCATCCTCGGCGCCCGGGATCGCAGTCGGGACTTCGTGGGGTGCCGCAACGAGTAGCAAGGTCCTTAAATCAAGGTCAAAGAAAAGTGTGCCGGATCGCTTGACCGGGACATGCAGGACGGGCATGGTGCGGGAAAGGGCTCTTCAGCGTCGTCTGTCGGCAACGTCCCTGTGAAGGAGACGACTTCGTGTCCCCGACTGATATGTCCGAAGCGCAACCATCCGGCGGCGGCGCCTCGCGGCCCGCGCGGTGCTCCGACCGACACTTCGAACCCCGTGAGAATCGCGGGGCTGTCGGCGTAACGGTCGCGGTGCTGCTGTCCCGCTTCCGCGAGCGGCCCCGGTGACGACTCCCTCCCCGGCCGGTCCGAGCCTGCCCAGCGCTCCGGCCGGTGGGGCCACACCCCCCACCGAACCGACTGTCAGGAGCACACCCGTGTCCAGACCGCCCTCCGTGACCGTCCCTGCCGCACCCCGGGCCGCCGTGTCTCTTCTCGCCCTCGGCGCCCTCCTCGCGTCCTCGATCACCCTCGCGTTCGCACCGAGCGCGCACGCGGCCGACACCCTGCTGTCCCAGGGCAAGACGGCCACCGCCTCCTCCCAGGAAGGGGAGGGTTACTCGGCCGCCGCCGCGGTGGACGGCGACCTCACCGGCACCCGGTGGGCCAGTCAGTGGAGCGACCAGCAGTGGCTCCAGGTCGACCTGGGCCAGGAGGCCGACCTCACTCGCGTCGTGCTGACATGGGAGACGGCCTACGGCAAGGACTACGAGATACAGGCGTCCGACAACGGCACCGACTGGCACGTCCTGAAGACGGTGACCGGCGGCGACGGCGGCACCGATGACCTCGCGGTGTCCGGCACCGGCCGCTATGTCCGGATGCAGGGGCTGGCCCGTTCCAGCGGGTACGGGTACTCGCTGTGGGAGTTCCAGGTCTACGGTTCCCCGGCCGGCACCACGCCCCCGCCCGCCTCCGGCGCCGTCAAAGTCGAGGGAACCCAGGGCAACTGGCGCCTGACCGTGGGAGGCCAGCCGTACACGGTCAAGGGGGTCACCTGGGGCCCGGCCGCTTCCGACGCGTCCACCTACCTGCCGGGTGTCAAGGCCATGGGCGCCAACACGATCCGCACCTGGGGCACCGACGGTTCCAGCAAGGCTCTGCTGGACGCCGCGGCGGCCAACGGCATCCGTGTGATCAACGGATTCTGGCTCCAGCCAGGCGGCGGGCCGGGAGCCGGCGGCTGTGTCGACTACGTCACCGACACCACGTACAAGAACGCCATGCTCACCGAGTTCGCCCAGTGGGTGGACGCCTACAAGAGCCATCCGGCGACGCTGATGTGGAACGTGGGCAACGAGTCGGTGCTCGGTCTGCAGAACTGCTACAGCGGCAGCCAGTTGGAGGCGGAGCGCAACGCCTACACCAGCTTCGTCAACGATGTCGCCAAGAAGATCCACAGCATCGATCCCGACCACCCGGTCACCTCCACCGACGCCTGGACCGGCGCGTGGCCGTACTACAAGCGCAACGCCCCCGACCTCGACCTGTACGCGGTGAACTCGTACAGCAACGTGTGCCAGGTCCGCCAGGACTGGCTCGACGGCGGCTACACCAAGCCGTACATCGTCACCGAGACCGGTCCGGCCGGCGAGTGGGAGGTGCCCGACGACGTCAACGGCATTCCCGACGAGCCGACCGATGTCCAGAAGGCGGACGGGTACACCAAGGCGTGGAATTGTGTGACCGGCCACCAGGGCGTGGCCCTGGGCGCCACTCTCTTTCACTACGGCACCGAACACGACTTCGGCGGGGTGTGGTTCAACCTCGTGCCCGACGGCTTGAAACGGCTGTCCTACTACGCCGTCAAGAAGGCGTACACGGGGTCGACAGCGGGCGACAACACGCCCCCGGTTATCAGCAACATGACCGCCGACCCCGCCTCCTCCGCGCCGGCCGGCGGCGAGTTCACCGTGCACGCCGACGTCCGTGACCCCGACGGCGACCCGGTCACGTACAAGGTGTTCCTCAGCGGCAACTACGCCAGCGGCGACAAGCGGCTCGTCGAGGCGCAGTGGCGCTCGATCGGCAACGGCACCTTCGTCGTCACCGCACCGCAGAAGCTCGGCGTGTGGAAGGTCTACCTCCAGGCGGAGGACGGGCACGGCAACGCCGGCATCGAGACCAGGTCCGTCAAGGTCGTCGCCCCGCGGGTGAGCGGGACCGACGTCGCGCTGAACCGGCCCGCGACCGCCTCCTCGTTCCAGCAGTCCTACGGCGACTGCCCCTGCACCCCGCAGCTGGCCGTCGACGGCAACACCGACACCCGCTGGGCCAGCGACTGGAGCGACCCGCAGTGGTTCCAGGTGGACCTCGGCGCGTCGAAGGCCCTGCACAAGCTCCAGCTCGTCTGGGACCCCGCCTACGCCAAGTCCTACGAGGTGCAGGTCTCCGACGACGGCAGCACGTGGCGCTCGGTGTACTCCACGACCGCGGGCGACGGCGACGTGGACACCATCGACGTGTCGGCCACCGCGCGGTACGTGCGTCTGCAACTGACCGCACGCGGCACCGGTTGGGGCTACTCGCTCCACGAACTGGGCGTCTACAGCTGACCGCTGTGCCCCACACGACGGTGGCGGAGCCCGAAGCGGCGCCCGTGCACAGGGCCCGCGGAAACCTACCAGGAAGGAACCCGCGGAGGGCACCGCCGCCAGCGCACCACCCGCGTCACGGACACGTGCGCGGGCCCTCTTCCCCCCACGGGCAGGAGACCCCATGAGATCGAGTCCGAAAAGGCTCCCCGCACTCCTCCTCGGCACCGCCCTCCTCGCCGGCGTGCTCGGTGTCGGCACCATCGCCTCCGCCGCCACCGGCACCGCCGACAGCGCACCGGCCGCAGTGAGCGCCGTCCGGGCGGGACACACGATGGCCGTGTCCACCCAGGCATCCGCCGACGACCCGGACGGCGACGGCTATATACCGGCCGTGCCACAGGTCACCGGCGTCACGCCGTCCTGGGCCGACCCGCCACACCGCTACTTCCACGAGTTCCAGGCCAACTGCTCGGTCACGCACACCGCCGCGGACGACCCGATCGTCTTCCCCGGTCAGCCCGGCAAGTCCCACGACCACACGTTCATGGGCAACACCTCGACCAACGCCTACAGCACCACGGCCTCCCTCGACGGCGGCGCCACCACCTGCAAGGCGCCCGGTGACGCCTCGGCGTACTGGATGCCCTCGCTGTTCAACGGCGAGCAGAAGATCCTCCCGGTCGGTCCGCAGACGATCTACTACAAGGCCGGCGTCACCGACTACACGAGCGTCCGCCCCTTCCCCAAGGGGCTGCGGTTCGTCGTGGGCGACCCCATGCAGAGCGCCGACCAGTTCCGCCACCACCCCGGCTTCGTGGAGGGCTGGGAGTGCGGCGACAGCTACTTCAACGTCGACTTCCCGGCCGCCTGCCCGGCAAATGCCTCCGTGCAGCTCAACGTCCGCTTCCAGGCGCCCAGTTGCTGGGACGGCAAGTACCTGGACACACCGGACCACCAGAGCCACATGGCCTATCCGGTGGTCAAGCCGGGCACCAACGACAACGTCTGTCCCGCCGACCATCCGGTGGCGCTGCCGATGATCGAGTTCAAGATGGCGTTCCCGGTGAACGGCGACATGTCCCAGGTGCGCCTGGCCAGTGGCCGCGGCTACTCCTTCCACTACGACTTCTTCAACGGCTGGGACGATGCCACGCTCAAGGCCATGGTCGACCACTGCATCGTGGGCGGGCTCCAGTGCGACGCCCGTGGGTACGACCAGACGCACCCGGAGGCAGGCGCAGCCCTGAACGAGGACTACCGCCTGCCCTGACACGGCTCGTCACGCTCGGCCCGGCCGGCGTCCCACACCCTGCACAGCGCCGACCGGGCCCTCAATTGACCGTCACCGTGCGGGCGATGGACGAGAGCGTGACGCATGGTCGCAAAGTGCCGGACCGTTCACGCATCCGCCGGCACGGTGCTCGGGACGCCTGTCTCACGAAGGGGGAGCGCAGGCGGCTACCGCGCACCGACGACGGGCAGGTCGATCCTGGTTCCGGCGAGCGAGACGGTGTGACGGTTCGCGACCCGTACGGTCGCCGTCGTGGGATTCTCCCCGGTGCCCGGGTTGATCGCGTAGAGCGGGAAGGCTCCGCCGGCGACGATGAGGCGGATCCGGTGACCGGTGGCGAAACGGTGCGCCACCGCGTCCAGCTCGATGGTGGTCGCGCCGCTCGCCTCCCGCAGGCGCAGGTAGCCGTCTGTGACATTCGTCGAGTGCCCGTTTGGCGCGACGTCGCTGATCCGGACGAAGAGGTCGGCATCGGCATGTTCGGTCCGGTCGTCGATCGTCGCCACGGGCACGCCCATGACCTCGGTGTCGGCCGTCATCGGATCAGAATCGAACGTCAGCACGTCGGAGCGTGCGGCGAGACGGTCGTCGCGCTTGTAGCCGCCCGCCGTGAAGTCGTTCCCGCCGACGCTCGGCGTTGGATCATCGGGGGAATAGACGAAGGTCCGCTCTCCGGCCGCCGGCTCTGTGCCGAGGCGGCCCGAGGCGTTCGGGTGCAGGGTCAGCGTACGGGTGGCGGGGGGCCACGATGCGAACCAGCGCCAGCCGCCTCCGCCGGTCACTTCGAGGTGGACGGCCGCCTGTCGGGCCGGAACGTCGAGCCGACCGTACTTCGTGTCGAACCACTGCAGCATCTCGTTGTGCATCATCGCGTTCCCGGCGGCTTGCAGATGCGTCCACGGCCCGACCGACAACGCCACGTCGATTCCTCGCTGACGGAGACGCTGGTATTGGAGGTGGCTCTGCCCGCGGAAGATGTCCTGCCAGCCGGTGATGAGCAGGATGGGGATGTCCACCTTCTCGATCGCCGACTCGAACCGCGTCGGTGCCCATGGGGACGACGCGAGGTCGCCGTCGGACACGCGGTCGACGAGCCATGGAAGCTTCGGATACTCCTTGCGGACGCCCTCTACGACCGGTGTGGCCCTCATCGCCCTTTTCGCACGCGGATTGCCCGCGAGCATGTCGATCATGAGCTTGGGCATCGAGGCCGTCTCCTGAATGTCGATCAGGTTCGACCATGAGATGAGATCGTTGCGGAACGTGCCGGTCGACCAGGTGTGGCCCGCGAAGTCGTGCGGACCGACGAAAATGACCGCTGCCCGAAGATCCTCCGGCGGCTCGTTGAACAGTGCCCACTGCGTGTAGCCGATGTAGGAGGCGCCGGTGGTCGCGAAGCTGCCGGTGTACCAGGGCTGGAGACGCAGCCAGGCGACGACGTCCTGCCCGTCCTGGGCTTCGGTGCGCATCGGGTCGAAGCTGCCGCCCGAACCGAAGGTGCCCCGGCTGTAGGTGACGACGGTGCGGTAGCCGTGGGCGGCGAGCTGGCGGGGCACTGCGACCTGCGTCTTCGGCCCGTAGGGGGTCCGGATCAGGATCGTGCCGTGCGCCTCGGCTGCCGGGTGGTAGACGTCGGCGCGCAACGTCACGCCGTCGCGCATCGGCACCCGCATCGGTTCGACGCTCAGCGGGGAGGCCGGGCGAAGACGCCAACGACGATTGGTGACGCGGTCGGCGAACGTGAGCCGAGGTGCGCGGGCGGTGCTGGTCATGGGTTGGCTGCTCCTGAATCCACCGTGGCGCCATCGCCACGTGCCGGTGGGACGAGAAATCCTCGCGTGCGGCGGCGAGGAGTTGCGCCTGCCGGTTCCGGCTAGGCGGAGACGGACTCACTCACGTTGCGCCACTGCGCATCGGAGTCGGCGAGGGCCTGTGCGAAGCCCGTGGCGTACTGGTAGGCGTCCGCGCCGATCAGGAGCCGCAGCGGGGCGTCCTCGCGGCCGGCGATCTCGTGCACCACCTGGGCGACCTTGGCCGGATCGGAGGCCTCTATGCCAGAGGCGTTCCTCAGCATGTCCGCGAAGGCGCCGACGGTGGGCTGGTAGGGATCGCTGACCGGCGCGATGCTCATGGACGAGCCGGCCCAGTCGGTGCGCATGCCGCCCGGCTCGATGACGGTGACCTTGATGCCCAGGGGGGCGACCTCCTGGGAGAGGACCGTGGAGAAGCCACCGACGGCCCACTTCGCGCTCTGGTAGGCGGACAGGCCCACCGAGCCGATCCTGCCGCCGACCGAGGAGATCTGGATGATGTGTCCCGAGCCCTGCTGCCGCAGGATGGGCAGGACGGCCTTGGTGACCAGCACGACGCCGAAGAAGTTGGTGTCGACCTGGGCGCGGAAGTCGTCGAACGTGATGTCCTCGACGGCGGCGAGATTGGCGTAGCCGGCGTTGTTGACCACGACGTCGAGGCGGCCGAAGGCTTCCGCGCCCTGCCGCACGGCCTGGAGGACGTTCTCGTGGTCGGTCACGTCGAGGGCGATGGGGCGGATGCGGTCGCCGTGGCGGGCGACGAGGTCGTCGAGCTGGGCGGGCTTACGGGCGGTGGCGATCACCTGGTCGCCGGCCTCAAGCGCCGCCTCGACGACGGCGCGGCCCAGACCACGCGAGCTGCCGGTGACGAACCAGACCTTGGACATGGGGTTTCCCTCTCTTGCGGGACGTTCCCGCGGTGTTAACAGACCAGCGGGCTCTTGCAGTGGAACTTAAGGTACCGCTGGTCTGATGTCAAAAGACCGAAGGTCTGTAACGTGGACACGGATGCCGCGGCCGGTCTGTTTCGATGACGTCCAGTGCGACCATGCCCGGCTGTCCCTCGCCCCGTGGACGCCGTTTTGCCGGAGCGGCAACAGGAGTGGCGTGACCGGGCCACGATGAGGGACGTTGGGCCCGTGGCCGACAACATCGCAGCGGGATCGCCCGCGTCTGACACGTCCTTGCCCGGCGACGGATACGTGGGAGATCCCGCGGTGCGGGCAGAGTGGGACAACCGATACGCCGACCGGCAACAGCTGTGGAGCGGCCGGCCCAACGGTGCGCTCGTCGCCGAGGTCGCCGGGCTCACGCCCGGACGGGTGCTCGACGTCGGCTGCGGCGAGGGCGCGGACGCCGTCTGGCTCGCGCGCGGCGGCTGGGACGTGACCGCGCTCGAGGTGTCGGGCGTGGCGCTTGAGCGGGCGGCCGGGCACGCGCGGGACGCAGGCGTCGCCGTCCGCTGGGTACACGCCGCGCTGACGGAAGCGGCGCTCCCGCGGGCCTCCTTCGACCTGGTCTCCGCGCAGTACCCGGCCCTGCTGCGCACCCCCGACGCCGCAGCCGAGCGAGCGCTGCTCGCCGCCGTCGCGCCCGGCGGCGTGCTGCTGCTCGTACACCACGCGGGGATGGACACCCAGCAGGCGCACGACAGCGGCTTCGACCCGGCTGACTACGTCTGGCCCTCGATGGTCGCCGCCCTGCTCACCGACGACTGGAAGGTGGAGGTGAACGAGCAGCGGCCACGCGTGGCACCCACCGGCGGCGCCGGCGCGCATCACACCGACGACCTCGTGCTGCGTGCGCGACGGCTGCGCTGAGCCCCTCCGCTCACAGCAGGCCCGGCATCGGGGCAAGCTGGATGACCGAGCCACCGAGAACGGGCTTGCGGCCTCTCATGGACCAAGGGTGTTCTCGCTACGTCGAAATCGCGCAGTCGTTCCGGCTCGGGTGCCGATGAGTCCGCCTCGGCGTGGTCGGCCTCCGATGGCAAACGGTCAAGGCTCACCGTCACAGGTCAGCCGGCGTGCTCCGGCTCCGCGCTGCCCGGGTGCCGTGGTCTGCTCTCCCCGGTGGGGTGGTGGACCCGGCGCGGCGCCGGTTGCCCGATGACGCTCCCGGCCTTCTCGTGGCCGCCTCGGACATCCACGGGCCCAGCCGGCGTCTCCCGCCCGTCGCGGTTCCGCCCGGGCCGCGGCGTCTGCTCTGCGCACGCCGGCTCCTGCCCGGCGGTCCAGGACGTCGCGGTGCAGGAGCGGCGCCGGCCGGGCCCGCCGATGTCGCGCCGGCGCAGCCACCGGAGACCGCCGCCCGCACCGAGGGGAAGGCACCAGGAACTGCCCACGGCCCCCCGGGGGGCATGCGGCGCCGGCGCCGCACCCCCTGATCGCGTCGGCGTGACGTAGCGCCCGCAGAGGCGCCGTGCCGGTCAGTAGTTTGTTCGCGGAGGCCGTGGTGGGGATGCTGTGCTGCTGCTCGGGGCACCGGACGGCACCCGGGTTCTCCCCGTGCTGCCGTTGAGCCGCTGGTGCAGGCACGCGAGCACGACGCCTGTCGGTGCCAGGACCAGGGGCAGCAGTACGAGTGCGACCGCGATCGGGGTGATGATGACGAGGACGCCGGTGACCCACACGTTGTTCCCGGTGGTGGCCAGCATCAGCAGCCCGGCCCAGTGCGCCACGTATGTCCCGAGCCACTTCAGCAGCGTGAAGGCGACGGTGACCGCGACCGCGTTCAGCAGGCAGATCGCGGTGGTGTGGAGACGTGCCGTACGGGTCAGCGTCCAGGAACGGCGCATCGCGGCCGTCGCGGTGGAGTTGTCCGCCACCCGTACGGCGGTGGCCAGTGCGAACCGGGAGAGGAGGACGAGCCCGAGTGCCCAGATCACGGCAGGCAGGATCCGGCCCACCAGGATGAACTGCACGGTCGCGGGCTCGTGGTACGTGGGCCACACGACGCCGGGCACCTTCTCCATGGCGACGGCGGCCAGGACGAGCAGGCCCGCCAGCCCCGGCAGGAGGGCGCACAGCAGGGTGAGCAGCTGGATGCGGAGGGCGGCTTTGAGGTGCGGGCGGGAGCGGCGCAATAGGGTGCGGAGGGTGAGCGTGCCGGGGGCCGTGCCCGCCGCCGGGTGTTCCCGCGCGTGCGCGACGGTGACGGCCTGGGCGGTGAGCAACCAGGCGATCAAGGCCAACGCGACCAGGACAAGCAGCGGATACACGCACAACGCGACCTTGACGAGGTCGTCCCACTGGTCGGCGTACGCGACGTAGGACTCCTCGTAGTCGATGGAGCGCTCGGCGGCTTTTCCGGCTTCCAGGAAGAGGCCCCATGACGCGGCGAACGCGCCTGCGACGATTCCTCCGCCGACGAGCAGCGCGGCCGCGCTGGCCAGGCAGGCGGAGCCGAACACGGGACGCCGGTTGTCCCTGGTGATCCTCAGGCCCTCGGCGATGACGGAGTTGCCGGCCCAGTGGTCGTCCGGACCGATCACAGGGCTGCCGCTCGTCGTGCCGCACGTTCCCGTTCCACGGATTCGTGGTTGGCGGTGGACCAGGCCCGCGAGCGGTCCGGGTGGGTCCGGTGCCACCACTTGGGGGAGGAGCTGACCGGCAGGCCGATGGCCGTCCCCACGATGTTCCTCGCCGTCCCCGCCGGTGCGGGACAGCGGGTGGTGGCCGTATGGATCTCGTCCCTGTTGGCGTCCGGCTGCGGGGCGCGCGGTCCGGCCGCGTACCCCGCCAGGATGCTGTGCGGGAGGGCCGGGGGCCGGCAGCGCTCGCTGTCCGCGCGGAGCGGACCGCGGCAGCCGGCTGGCATTTCTTCGCGGCCCTTGAGCGGAACCGCGCTGCTCCGCGGATCCGTTGGGAGATCAGTGCCGTCTGGGTGGTCCTTCATGGTGGCCTCGACGCCCGTATCCGGCCGTTCGGTTCCGACCCCCTGGCCGGGCCGCGACGCTTCGGCCGATACCGGAGCCATGTCTGTGGATCGCCCGGAAAGAATGTACCTTCGCGGGCTTTGGGTCGACAAGCCACCGCGCAAGGCCGGGTGTCGCGGCAACCGCCGGGAGAGTATGTCCATGGCTCTGCGGAATGAACGGCGCCGACCCCACCAGCAGTGGCCACCACACCGCTTGCGGCAGTGGGTGGGCGGCCATGCTCGCCACGTTGACCAGTACCCCCCGGTCCGCGGCACGCAGTTGGCCGATGAAGGCACAGCTGATGTCGGCGACCGCGGTCACGCCGACCGTGATCTCCCGGCGCAGCCGGTCCGGGTCCGCCTGGTGGAAGGGGCCGAAGGCGGCGAACCCGGCACCCGTCGGCTGGGCAGCGGTCCTGGCCGCCCGGCTCGCGGCGCGCAGGCCAAAGGGATCGTCGCGAAGGGCTTCGGGGGCGTCTGGCCCCGGGGCGACGACTGGCCACTCGACAGGCAGGACCGGTCGTTGGATTGACACGGCCTCAGCAACCTTGCCGGAGTCAGCGGGTGGTGAGGCCGCCGTCGACGGCGAGGACGGTGCCGGTGGTCCACTGGGCGGAGGCCAGGTAGGCGGCCGCGGTGGCGACGTCCTCGGCAGTGCCCAGGCGCCCCAGGGGATAGGAGTGCTCGATCCGCTGGTCGTGTGCGGTGCGTTCCTCTGCGGTCATGGGGGAGAGGTAGGAGCGTTCGTACGTGGGAGTGCGGACGGCGCCGGGAGCGATGGCATTGACCCGGATGCCTCGGGGGCCGAGTTCACTGGCCAGTGCCCGGGTCATGGAGTTGAGCGCTCCGCGGGTGGCGGAGTAAGCGGCCGAATGACGGCCGGCGACCATTTTGCGGGCCCAGTAGCTGCTGATGTTGATGATGTTTCCCCGAGCGTTCAGGAGAGCGGGCAGGAGCTGCTGGCTCAGCAGCAGCGGCACCTGGACGTTGAGGTACCACATGGTGTTCATCTCGTCGAGCGTGGTGTCGGCGAGGGAGGCGAAGTGTGCGGTGCCGACGTTGTTGACGAGGGTGTCGACCCGGTCTGTCAGGGTTCTGACGTGCGCGGCGATCCGGGCGGGGGCATCGGGCGCGGAGAGGTCCGCGGGCACGGTGTGCACGACGGTGCTGTGCCGGCCGAGTTCCTTGGCGGCGGCCTTGAGCCTGTCGCGGTTGCGGGCGACAAGAATCAGGTCCGCTCCGTCGTGGGCGAGGGCATCGGCGATGGCCAGGCCAAGGCCCCCGCTGCCGCCGGTGACGACGGCGAAACGGCTGGTGGTGTGGTGCTCGGACATGTCAGATCGCCTTCGTGTGGTCGGTGGAAGCACTCAGGGTCGCGAACCGGCGTAGCTCTTCGAGTTGGTCGCTGCGGGCGTTGTCGATGCCGGCGAGGGCATCGCTGCCGAGAGGAAGGCGCAGCGGGGGGCTCGGCATATCGGCGAGGGCGACGAGGGCCTGGGCCATGCGGGCGGGGTCGCCGACCTGCCCTCCCACGGCGCCGGCGGAGCGCGCCAGTGCTTCGTGCACGGGGAGGTAGTCCGGGAGGGCGGCGCTGCTGGGCAGCCGGCTCGCCCAGTTGGCGCGGAAGTCGGTGCGGGCTGCTCCGGGCTCCACGATCGTCACCCGGATGCCCAGCGGCGCGAGTTCGGCGGCCAGTGAGACGCTCAGACCTTCGAGGGCGTGCTTGCTGGCCGTGTAGGCACTCATCCCCGGGGCGCCGATCTGCCCTGCCAGCGAGCTGATCTGCAGCACACGGCCCGCTTTCGCCGCGCGCAGGTAGGGCAGAGCAGCACGCAGGACATTGGCGGCGGCGAAGAAGTTCACTTCGAACTGGGCGCGCAGCTCCATGTCGTCCAGTTCCTCGAACGGACCCGCCAGCGCGTAGCCGGCGTTGTTGACGACGACGTCGAGGCGCCCGAACCCGGTGATCGCGTCATCCAGTACCGCACGCAGCGCACCGGCGTCGGTGATGTCCACGCTCACGGTGCGCAGCCGCCCGGGAAAGGCGGCGGTCAGCGGTCGCAGCGGCCCATCGTCACGCGTGACCGCGATCACTCGCTCACCTGCACTCAGAACCTCACCGACCACGGCCCGGCCCAGCCCGCCGGACGCGCCGGTGACCAGCCATACACGGGATCCCATGCCACACACCTCTCGCACGAGCCAGCAAACGGACCAATCTTGTCCGTTTCTTTGGAGCGTAGAGGAAGCGGACAGAGGCTGTCCACTTGCGGATAGGATGGGGTGATGAACATGCAGCAGCCTGCAGCGACCCAGGGGACGGCGATGCCCGTACGCGCCGACGCCCAGCGCAACGCCGCCCGCGTGCTGGCGGCAGCGCGACGTGCCGTCGCCTCTCACGGGCTGGACGTCAGCTACCACGAGATCGCGCGGGAAGCCGGCGTCGGCGTGGGCACCGTCTACCGGCGCTACCCCGAACGCGACCAGCTCATGGCGGCGGTGCTGAGCGACATCCTCACCGAACTGATCGACACCGCACATCGGGCACTGGACTGCGATGACGCCTGGGAGGGCTTCTCCCTGCTGTTCACCGGCCTGGCCCTGCACACCGCCCAGAACGCGGGACTGTCCGGCTCTCTCGACCAGCACGGCGGCCCCGCCGTCGCCGAGCAGCGCCAGGAACTCCTCGGCCTCGCCCGCAGCGTCATCGAGCGCGCTCAGGACCAGGGACGCCTCCGCCGGGATCTGGCCTGGCAGGAAGTGCTGCGGCTGACCGGCGCCCCCGCGGTACAGGGATGCGTGCTGGGCCTTGAGTCCGATCCCGCACACGGCCACCAATCCGTGCTGACCGTTCTCCTCGACGGTCTACGGACTGGCTGACACCGGCAACGTGCCGAAGCCGGCGGGCGTTGAGGAGGGTGTGGCCACCGTCGTGGGGCGGCTGCTGTAGAGGTGCGGTCGTCATGGGGCGGTACGGCTTGGGGGAGAGGGGCCGACCGGGTGGCGTCATTGCGGTTGCCGCTGGTCAGTGTCGCGGCGAGCGCAATGCCCGTGGCGTCGGTGATCAGATGATGCTTGCTGGCCGCCCTACCCCGGTCAACGGGCCTTCCTGCCCCGGTCAACGGGCCTTCGTCCGGTCTTGGCTCCCCCTTTGATGCCCGGATATGGGAGCCGCCGACCGCCACGCGGGAGAAGTCCAGGGCGTTCGCGCCGCGGGGCTCGCCGAGGAGGGCCTCGTGGCTGCGGACAGGGCCGCTCGTCTGACAGATCTCCGCCTTGCGGCGACGGGCCGCTCAGTCCGCCCCGTCGGACGGCCGGCCCTCCGGCGGACTCAGCGTGCCGCCCAGTTCCTGTGCTCGGCGCAGGAACTCCTCGCGCAGTGCGCGTGCCGCCCGCGGTACGGACGCGGCCCTGCGCAGTTGCAGCATCAGCAGCACCCGTGTCCCGGCGCCCGCCAGTGGCCGGTAGGTGATGTGACCCAGCCGCTCCAGCGGATCCCCGACGACGCTGAAGTCCGGCAGCACCGTGGCCCCGAGTCCCTCCGCCACCATCAGCTTGCCCATCTCCGCCCCGTCGGTGGAGTACGAGAAGGACGGGGTACGGCCGTTCAGCAGCCGGTGCACGTACCGGTGCATGACGTAACCGGAGCGCATGGCGATCAGGGGCTGGCTCAGCAGGTCGTCCACGGTCACCTCGGGGTGGGAGGCGAGCGGGCTGTCGGGCCGTACGCACACCACCGGCCGACCGTGCAGGAGCTGCGTCGACTCCAGCGCGGCCGGCATGTCGTCGCCTTCCAGGTGATTGACCAGGCCGAGGTCGAAGCCGCCCTCGGTCAGGGCCCGGTGGATCTCCGTCTGCTGCGCGGTGACCACCTCGACCTGGGTGAGGCGGTGTGCGGCGCGGAAGGCACGCACCACCGGAACGAGCAGCGGCACGGTCGCCGCGTTCACCGTTGCCACCCGCACCATGCGGCTGACGCGGTGCTGCTCGCCCGCCGCGGCCCGCAGCCGGTCCACCGCCTCCAGGACGCCGACGATGTGCGGCAGCAGTTCGCGGCCCTCCGCGCTCATCGTCGCCCCGGAGCGTTTGCGTTCCAGGAGGACGACGCCGAGTTCGCGTTCCAGGTTCCTGACGGTCTCGCTCAACGCAGGCTGGGACAGGCGCAGTTCCTCCGCGGCCCGGCGCAGCGAGCCCAGCCTGGTCACCGCGGCGATGTATTCCAGCTGTTCCGTTCGCACGGCAGCAGAATTCCCCTCGCGTGAGGAGCTGTTCAAGGGTTTCCCTGTCACACCTTCGTGAAATTCAGTGGTGCCCGCCGTGAAACCGGTCGGGTTTCCCTTAACGGCCTCGACCGGCGGCTGCCACGATCGGCGGCATGACGATGCGACTGGACCTCACGCGGCGACGCCATGTCGACCTCGCGCGCGTTTCCAGCGCCTCCTGTCGCTCAGCGGCCTGACCCCCGAGGGATCCGCCGCTCCCTGTCCACGCCACGGCTTTCGTCGCACACTTCGCTGCCGCTTTCCCGTCGGCGCCGTCGCGACAAAGCGGTGCTCGTACGCGCCTGCTCATGCGAGTGATGTGGCGTTTCCTTTCACCGGGATATGGCGTCCCAGATCGCACAGAATTCAGCAACAGGAGTTCCGTATGCCCGCGCCCGTGAAATTCGCCTATTGGGTCCCCAATGTCAGCGGGGGACTGGTCACCAGCACAATCGAACAGCGCACCGACTGGGGGTACGACTACAACCGCGAACTCGCCGTCCTCGCCGAGAACAACGGCTTCGAGTACGCGCTCAGCCAGGTTCGCTACATGGCCAGCTACGGTGCCGAGTACCAGCACGAGTCGACCAGCTTCAGCCTCGCCCTGCTCCTCGCCACCGAGCGCCTGAAGGTGATCGCCGCCGTTCATCCCGGCCTGTGGCACCCGGGCGTCCTCGCCAAACTGGGCGCCACCGCCGACCACCTGTCCGGCGGTCGTTTCGCCGTCAACGTCGTCAGCGGCTGGTTCAAGGACGAGTTCACCGCACTCGGCGAGCCCTGGCTGGAGCACGACGAACGCTACCGCCGCTCCGAGGAGTTCATTCGCGCCCTGCGCCAGATCTGGACCGAGGACCACACCGAACTCGCCGGGGACTTCTACCGGTTGCGGGACTTCACCCTCAAGCCGAAACCCCTCAGCTCTCCCGGACGTCCGCACCCGGAGATCTTCCAGGGCGGCAACTCCATGGCCGCCCGCCGGATGGCCGGCCGGGTCTCCGACTGGTACTTCTCCAACGGCAAGGACTTCGACGGAGTCGTCGAGCAGATCCAGGACGTACGCGCCGCGGCAGACCAGGCGGGCCGCACGGCGCCCCGGTTCGGCCTCAACGGCTTCCTCATCGCCCGCGACGCCGAGGCCGAGGCCCGCGACACCCTCCGCGAGATCGTCGCCAAGGCCGACTCCGAAGCCGTCGAGGGCTTCGGCGCCGCCGTACGGCAGGCGGGCCGGTCCACCGCCGACGGCAAGGGCATGTGGCAGGACTCCACCTTCGAGGACCTGGTCCAGTACAACGACGGTTTCCGCACCGGCCTGATCGGCACCCCCGAACAGATCGCGGAACGGATCGTCGCCTACCGCCGCCTCGGCGTCGACCTCCTGCTCCTCGGCTTCCTGCACTACCACGAGGAGGTCGCCTACTTCGGCAAGCGCGTGCTGCCCCTCGTCCGCGAACTGGAGGCGCAACTCCCCGAGGACGAGCCCCGCCCCGCGCCCGCGCATGCCTGATCTCCTGACCGGCTCCGCCTCACCCCCTCCCCTTCCCCGATACCGCACCCGCACCGCCGCGCACCCCACCGCACCACGAAAGAGGTCACCCGCATGAGCACCCCCACGGCCACCGCCTGGCAGAACCGCCCCACCCCGACGACCGCCCAGGACTGGATCACGCGCGCCGCCGAGGTCGCCGCCGTCCTCGCCACCGACGCCGCCGCCCGGGACCGCGCCGGAGCCACCCCGTACGCCGAGGTGGAGTTGCTGAAGGACTCGGGCCTGGTCACTCTGCTCGGGCCCGTCGAGCACGGCGGCGCCGGCCAGGACTGGCCCACCGCCTACCGCGTCGTCCGCGAGGTCGCCAAGGCCGACGGCTCCATCGGCCAGCTCCTCGGCTACCACTACCTGTGGAACTGGGCCGCCCGCCTGGTCGGCACCCGCGAGCAGTGGGAGCACGTCGAGGCCGAGGCCGCGCGCAACCGCTGGTTCTTCGGCGGGGCCGTCAACCCGCGCGACAACGACGTCGTCGTCACGGAAGACGGCGACGACCTCGTCTTCACCGGCCGCAAGACCTTCTCCACCGGCAGCAAGGTCTCCGACGTCACCGTCCTCGAAGGCGTCCTGGAGGGCACCGACCAGCACGTCTTCGCGATCGTGCCCTCCGA
Organism: Streptomyces sp. SCPE 10; assembly: GCF_051980735.1. NCBI lineage: Bacteria > Bacillati > Actinomycetota > Actinomycetes > Kitasatosporales > Streptomycetaceae > Streptomyces > Streptomyces sp. SCPE 10. The sequence goes on from NZ_CP197069.1 coordinate 7,979,907, forward strand.
CAGCGAGGGCCTGACCTTCCACGACGACTGGGACAACATCGGCCAGCGGCTGACCGAGAGCGGAAGCGTCACCATCGACGGCGTGCGCACCCCGTGGTCCTCGGCGGCCGGCTACGTCGACAAGCAGTTCCAGGCGCGCACCTACAACACCCTCAACGTGCCCACCATCCAGCTCGTCTTCGTCAACTTCTACCTCGGCATCGCGGGGGGCGCGCTGGAGACGGCGGCCACCTACACCCGGAACAAGACCCGGCCCTGGCTGCACGGCGGCCACGAGCGGGCGGTCGACGAGCCGTACGTCATCGACACCTACGGCGATCTCACCGCGAAGCTGTGGGCGGCCGAGGCGCTCGCCGACGCCGTCGCCGCCGAGGGCCAGAAGCTGCACGACGACCCCGACGCCGTCACCGAGCAGGCGCGCGGCGAGTTCGAGGTGCGGGTCGCCGCGGTCAAGGCGCGCGCCACCGACGTCGCCCTGGAAGTCACCAGCCGCATCTTCGAGGTGACGGGCGCCCGCTCCACGACCACCGCCGAGGGGCTGGACCGCTTCTGGCGCAACGTCCGCACCCACACCCTGCACGACCCCGTCGCCTACAAGCGCCGCGAGGTCGGCCGCTGGGTCCTCGAGGGCGAACTGCCCGAACCGACCTGGTACTCCTGACCGCCCCGGGGGCGCCCGCCGCACGGGCGCCCCGCCCGCCCAGAAAGAGGACCCATGGCCACCGTCCTGTCCGTCTCCGGCAGCCCCTCCGTCTCCTCCCGCACCCAGCGCCTGCTGCGCCACCTCGACGACCGGCTCCTCGCGCAGGGCCACGACGTGATCGCGCTGGACGTGCGCACCGTTCCCGCCGAGGCCCTGCTGGGCGCCGACTTCCGGCATCCCGCCATCGTCGAGGCCGCCGAGCTGTTCGCCCGCGCGGACGGCGTCGTCGTCGCCACACCCGTCTACAAGGCGTCGTACTCCGGCGTCCTCAAGGCACTGCTCGACCTGCTCCCGCAGTACGCCCTCGCCGACAAGACCGTGCTGCCGCTGGCCACCGGCGGATCGACCGCGCACGTCCTGGCCATCGACTACGCGCTGCGTCCCGTCCTCAGCTCCATGGGCGCGGCGCACATCGTGCAGGGCTGGTTCACCCTCGACCGGGACATCACCGTCCGCGACGACGGCTCCCTCGCCGTGGCCGCCCCAGCCGACGAGGCCCTGGCCCGGGTGGTCGACCAGTTCTCGGCGGCGCTGGGCCGCAGCCCGCTCCTCGCGGCGGCGGGCTGAGCCCCATGACCGCGCATGTGATCGCCGACGACGCCGAAGCCCTCACCGTCGCCGCAGCCCTGGCGAAGGAGTTCCGCGCCGGCGCCTCCGCCCGCGACGCCGAACGCCGCCTGCCGCGCGCCGAGGTGGACAAGCTCTCCGCGTCGGGCCTGCTCGCCGTCACCGTCCCCGCCGCACACGGCGGCGCCGACGTCGGCGCGCTCACCCTCGCCGAGATCTTCCGGCTGCTGGCGTCGGCCGACGGCAGCCTCGCCCAGATCCCGCAGAGCCACTTCGTCTACGTCAACGTCGTCCGCCGCCAGGGCACCGAGGGACAGCGGAAGTTCTTCTTCGCCGAGGTCCTCGCCGGGCGCCGCTTCGGCAACGCCCAGTCGGAGGCGGGCACCCGGCACGTCCAGGACATCCGCACCCGCCTGACACCGCGCCCCGACGGCTCCTACGTCCTCACCGGCGTCAAGCACTACGCCACCGGTGCGCTGTTCGCCGACTGGATCCCGGTCCTCGCCCGCGCCGAGGACGACGAGCTGCACGTGGCGTACGTCCCGCGGGACGCGCCCGGCCTCACCGTGATCGACGACTGGGACGGCATGGGCCAGCGCACGACGGCCAGCGGCACCGTGCGGCTCGACGCCGTGCCCGTACCGGCCGACCGTGTCCTGCCCCATCACCTCACCTTCCGCGGACCCCAGCTGCACGGCGCGGTGGCCCAGTTGCTGCACGCCGCGATCGACACGGGGATCGCCGGGGGCGCCCTGACCGAAGCCGCCGCGTTCGTCCGCACCAAGAGCCGGCCCTGGTTCGAGAGCGGCACCGAAACGGCGGCCGAGGACCTGCTGCTCATCCAGCGGTTCGGTGAACTCGCCCTGCGGGTGCGGGCGTCCGAGGCGCTGCTGCGCGAAGCCGCCCGCACGGTGGACGCGGCACGCACCGGCCTGACCGACGACTCCGCGGCCGAGGCGTCGATCGCCGTGGCCGCCGCGAAGGCCCACGCGGCCGACACCGCGGTGGAAGTGGCCGGCGCCCTGTTCGAGGTGGCCGGCACCCGGGCCGCCCTCGACTCGCTCAACCTCCACCGCCACTGGCGCGACGCCCGCACCCACACCCTGCACGACCCGGCGCGCTGGAAGATCCAGCACATCGGCCGATACGTGCTCAACGGCACCCGACCGCCACGCCACGGCCTGCTCTAGCGAGCCGGCTGCCCGCGGCGGACCTGCAGATCGGAGTTTTCGTGTCCCTCACCTTCCACTGGTTCCTCCCCACCAACGGCGACAGCCGCCATGTCGTCGGCGGCGGCCACGGCACCCCGGCCACCCCGTCGGGACGGGACCGGCCGCCGACGGTGGCCTACCTGAGCCAGATCGCCCGCGCGGCCGAGGATCTGGGGTTCGTCGGTGCGCTCACCCCGACCGGCGCCTGGTGCGAGGACGCGTGGCTGACCACGGCGATGGTGTCCCAGCACAGCGAGCGCCTGAAATTCCTCGTCGCCTTCCGCCCCGGCTTCGTCTCCCCCACGCTCGCCGCACAGATGGCCGCCACCTTCCAGCGGCAGAGCGGCGGACGGCTCCTGCTCAACGTCGTCACGGGCGGCGAGAGCCACGAACAGCGCGCCTACGGCGACTTCCTCGACAAGGACGCCCGCTACCGCCGTACCGGCGAGTTCCTGCACATCGTGCGGGCCTTGTGGGAGGGCGGGACGGTCGATCTGGCGGGCGAGCATCTGAGGGTGGAGGAGGCCCGGCTCGCACGGGTGCCCGACCCGGTGCCGCAGGTGTACTTCGGAGGCTCCTCCCCGGTGGCGGGCGAGGTCGCCGCCCGGTACGCCGACGTGTACCTCACGTGGGGCGAGCCGCCCGCCCAGGTCGCCGAGAAGATCGCCTGGATCCGGGAACTGGCCGCCGAGGAGGGCCGTACCGTCCGTTTCGGCATCCGCCTGCACGTCATCACCCGCGACACCTCCGCACAGGCGTGGGCCGAGGCGGACCGTCTGCTGGCGGGCTTCGACCCGCAGACGGTGCGATCCGTGCAGGCCGGGCTCGCCCGCAGCGAGTCGGAGGGGCAGCGGCGCATGCTCGCCCTGCACGGAGGGAGCCGGGACGGTCTGGAGATCCACCCCAATCTCTGGGCCGGCATCGGCCTGGTCCGCGGCGGCGCGGGCACCGCGCTGGTGGGCAGCCACGAGGAGGTCGCCGAACGGATCCGGGAGTACCACACCCTCGGCATCGAGGAGTTCGTGCTCTCCGGTTATCCGCACCTGGAGGAGGCGTACTGGTTCGGGGAGGGTGTGCTGCCGCGGCTCGCGGCCCAGGGACTGTGGCGCCACCCGCACACCCCCCGGCCACAACAGGCGGCACAGGTGCCCTTCGCGAGCTGAGGCAGGCCGGGGACCTCGGCCGGTCTCGCTGTACTCCGGTGAATCCGCCGGATCGGCCGCGGTGGCGAAGCAGCCACCGCGGCCGATCCGGTCGAAAGGGATGTTCTCGCGGATCAGGCGCCGCGGAACTCGCCGTTGACGACCCGCTGTTCGTGGACGTTCCGGCCGCCGTTGAGGTTCAGCGACAGCAGGTGATCACCGCCCGCCGTCGCCATGGTCTGCGAGACGGAACCCTGGACGCCGCCGTTGTGCCCCACACCTCGGTGCCGCACGACAACGTCATCCGCCCGGTACCCGGCCGTGCCGACGCATTGACGAAGTGCGGCGCGGTGAGTTGATATTGAAAGGAACATGATCTGAGGTACCGGTGCCGGTCGAGAGGCGGTCGCGGATGGCTCGGACGACGTGTCCCATCGGCAACCGCCGTACTCGTACTCACACTTCGAGACGCGCCCCCGCCCTTTCCCGCACCCTGGTGCGCGCGCCCCGGCTGCCGCTTCTCCGATTCTTGACATCGTTGTCAGCACAGGCGAAGTACCCCCTCCAGGGGATACCGAAGGAGTACCGGGTTCCATGACTCACAGATGGCGACAACGTCGCAAACTCACGGCGGCCGCTGCCGCGACCGGCGTTCTGGTGGCCCTGGGGGCCGCCGGGTCCCCCGCCCAGGCGGCGCAAAGCGCGCAAGCGGCTCGCGGTCACAGCGCCGCGCGTTCTGAGGTCGTCTCGGGCGACGCCCGGTTCGAGGTCCTCTCCCCGACGCTCATACGCACCGAGTACGCGGGGGACGCGAAGTTCGTCGACGCGGCGACCTTCAACGCCATCGGCCGCGACACGTTCGGCAGGACCCCGTTCACGTCGTCGACGCGCCACGGCGAGCTGACGATCCGCACGAGCGCCATGACGCTGACGTACAAGGTCGGCTCAGGGAAGTTCACCGCGGACAACCTTAAGGTGACGGAGAAGGCCGGCAAGCAGTCGGTCACCGCCGCTCCCTGGCCCAACGCGCCGGTCTGCGCCGTCGGGACGCGGTGCGAGGCAGAGGACCAGGCCCTCAACGGCGTCGGCGTCGCCACGGACCACTCCGGTTACAGCGGCTCCGGCTTCGCGGCGGGCTTCCAGTCGACGGGCAACTCTCTGTCGTTCTCCGTGACCGTCCCCAAGGCCGGCACCTACCAGGTCGCCACCCGCTACGCGAACGCCGTCGGCGGCGACGGTGGTGACGAGGACCGCACCCTGAGCGTGTCGGCGGACGGCGGCGCCGCGAAGACGCTGACGCTCCCGAAGACCGCGAGCTGGGACACCTGGTCCACGGCGTCGGTCACGCTCGACCTGTCGGCCGGCACCCACACCGTCACCTTCGCACGCTCCGCGGCCGACTCCGGCAACGTCAACCTTGACAACGTTGCCGTCCTGACGCCGGGAGCGCCCTACCCCGACCCCGTGACGCCACCGGTCGAGGACTGCTCCTTCGGCACCGTCTGCCAGGCCGAGACCGCGGGCCTCGGCGGTTCCGCCGCGCTCAAGTCCGACCACAACGGCTACTCGGGCCGCGGGTTCGTGGCCGGTCTCGAGTCCTCGGGCGCGCGGGACACGCTGCACGTCGTCGACGTGCCCAAGGCCGGCGACTACGCCCTCCAACTTCGGTACTCCAACGGCGACGCGAGCGGCGCCGCCCGTGACATCTCCGTCAAGGCCGGCGCGGGCGTCCCCGTGAAGGCCTCGCTGCCCGCTACGAGCGACTGGGACGCCTGGCGCACCGTCACCGTGCCGGTGCACCTGGCCGCGGGGGCCGACGACGTGACCGTCGGCTGCCCGGAGGAGGACGGCTGCCGCGTCAACCTCGACACCGCAGCGGTGACCTCGCGCACCTCGCCGCTGCTCTCCCCGCACGCGCCGCTCGGCGGGTACCGCCGCAGCCTCGACGGCGTCAACGGCGAGGCGCCCATGACGCCGGGCCTGCTCTACCAGGACGGCTGGACGCTGCTCGACGACACGGCCTCGGCGATCTTCGACAACGCCACCCGGAAGGTCACGCAGCGGGGCGACCACGCGGGGAAGGGCTACCAGGACGGGTACGTGTTCGGCTACGGACACGACTACCAGCAGGGCCTGGCCGACCTCGCCACCCTGACCGGGCCCTCCGCGCTGCTGCCGCGCTGGGCGTACGGCGTCTGGTACTCCGAGTACTACGACCGCAGCGCCGCGGACTACGAGAACACCATCCTGCCCAAGTTCCGCAAGGACGGCGTCCCGCTCGACGTCCTGGTGACCGACACGGACTTCAAGTCGCCCAGCACCTGGGACGGCTGGGAGATGGACCCGAAGAAGTTCCCCGACCCCAAGGCGTTCTTCGACTGGTCGGCCGCGCAGGGGCTGCACAACTCGCTCAACATCCACCCGAGCATCTCCGGTGACGATCCCAGGTTCGCCCAGGCGCAGGCCACGGCCAAGGGCAAGCTGAAGGACAGCGGCAACAACACCTACACCTTCGACTGGGGCGACCCCGACCAGCTCAAAGCGTACTTCGATCTGCACGAGCCCATGGACAAGGCCGGCGCGGACGTCTGGTGGCTCGACTGGTGCTGCGACGCGTCCGTCTCGTCCCTCGGCGGGGTGACGCCTGACGCCTGGATCAACCAGCAGTACGCCGACGACTCGGCGAAGAACGGCCAGCGCTCCTTCGCGCTCTCCCGGGCCTTCGGGGCGCTGCCGCAGGGCAACTACAACCCGCACGGCCTGCCGACAGGGCCGTGGGCCGACAAGCGCACCACCGCACACTTCACGGGTGACTCCACGTCCAGTTGGGCCACCCTCAAGTTCGAGGTCGGCTACACCCCGGGCGAGTCGGCGTCCACCGGCCTGTCCAACGTGTCGCACGACATCGGCGGGTTCAACAACGACGGCACCCAGGCCAAGGGCGCGGAACCCGGGACCACGAAGCTGCCCGACGACCTGTACGCCCGCTGGGTGCAGCTGGGCACCTTCCAGCCGGTGGACCGCCTGCACGGCAACCACGCCGACCGGCTGCCCTGGCAGTACGGCCCGGCCTCCGACGCGTCCGCCGAGAAGTTCCTGAACCTGCGGGAGGACCTCGTCCCGTACACGTACAGCCTCTCCGAGCAGGCCAACCGCACAGGAACCCCCGTGGTGCGGCCGACCTACGTGCAGTACCCGGAGAGCCAGGACGCGTACGCGACGGCGGGCAGCGAGTACTTCTACGGCCCCGACGTGCTGGTCGCCCCGGTGACCACGCCCGGCGAATCGGCCACGACGTCCGTCTGGTTCCCGGCCGGCTCCTCGTGGACCGACTACTTCACCGGTAAGACGTACGCGGGCGGCACCACGCAGAAGATCACCACGGGTCTGGACTCCATGCCCGTCTTCATCAAGTCGGGCGGCATCATGACGACGCGCACCGGCAACGTCGCCAATGATGTCCAGAACCCCCTCACCAAGGCGACGGTCACCGTCGCACAGGGCGCGCCGGGGGCCACGAGCCTGTACGAGGACAACGGCACCACGGCCGACAGCAGGCAGAGCGCCACGACGGCGATCCGCTACGCCGAGCACGGCGCGAACCACACGGTCTCGATCGCCCCGGCGTCGCGATCGTTCGAAGGCCAGATCTCCCGCCGCGCGTGGACGGTCTCCTTCATGAACGCGCACGCGCCGAAGCAGGTCTTCGTCAACGGGCGGCGGGTCTCCGCAGCCCACTGGTCCTTCGACGCGGGCTCGCGGACCCTGACCGTCACCGCACCGGCCCAGTCGGTGCACCGTCCGCTGGAGGTCAGGTACCACTGAGGCAGACGGCCGAGCCCCGGCGGTAGCGCCGGGGCTCGGCGGCGCGGCCGGTCAGCCGGCCCCTCACCCCGCCCAAGACGAAGCCGAAGCCCAAGGCGCCCCGCCAAGAGGAAGCCGTCGAGCAGCAGTTGGGATCGGCTTACGGGGGTCAGGCGCCGAGCTGCCGCCTTAGGGTTTCGGCGTCGTGCAGGGCGGTCATGTGCGCGAACCGTCCGTCATGAACCTGATAGATGGCGTACTCGACGATCTCGAAGGAGGCGCCGGTGGGAGCCACGCCGAGCCATTCCTTGGCGGGCGTGCCGGTGTTGGTCAGACGGGCGGCCAGGCGATCACCATCGACCGCGGTCTCCCGGGGCTCCCAGTGGAAGTCCGGGACCGCGTCGATAGCGCCGTTCAGCACGGCGATGACCTGCTCCCGGGTGGCCGGCTCGCCGTTCAGGGTGGTCTCGTCGTGGATGAACTCGTCCATGCGGGAGATCTCGTGGGCGTTGAGCGCCTCGATGTAGCGCAGGTAGAACGCGCGCAGATCGGTGTCGGACATGATCCCCTTCTTCGGCCCCCGGAGCGGGGGTCATGCTCGGTGTTTCGCGACGGCCCTTGACTGTTTCGTCGCGGTGATCGTCGGCAGGGAGGAACCGCTGCCCCACACTTCTGTCCCGGACGGTACCGAAGTTTTGCCGCACCGTCACGGCTCTCGTGCGCGGAGAGTTCTCCCACCGGGGCGGGTGAAGGGGTGGTGCAGCCGCTATGCGGGCCAGCCGAGCAACGCCGTGTCGACGATCTCGTCGAGCTCGGCAGGACCGAGGCCGTTGGCGGCCTGTACTGCGATGCCGAAACCCATCGTCATGATGAACCGGGCGAGACGCCGGGGGTCGGCGTTGCGCGGAAGGTCACCCTCGTTGACAGCGCGCCGGAAACGCTCCTCAAGGCGGACCCCCGCCTCGTTGCGCCAGTCGACAAGCAGGTCGTGGACGGCCTGGCTCCCCTCGCTCGACGCCAGCGCACCCTGCACGGTCAGGCACCCGCAGGGGCCGTCGGGAGGGGTCGTGGTGCGGACCGCCCCCCGCAGGAACGCCAAGGCCACGGCCCGTGCGGTGGGTTCCTCCAGGGCGCGCGTGGCGTAGGCGGCCGGCCCCGCGCCGTAGCGCTGGAGGGCCTTGCGGAACAACTGCTCCTTGTTGCCGAAGGCCGCGTACATGCTCGTCTTGGTGATCCCCATGGCGCTGGTCAGTTCGGCAAGGCTCGCCCCTTCGTACCCCTGGGCCCAGAACACCCGCATCGCACGTTCCAGCGCCTGGTCGATGTCGAATTCTCGAGGCCGGCCCATGACGGCCCTACGGGAGTCAGCCATGCCATAAGCGTACCACTCGGTACAGATCCCCGTTGTCCAGGGGTTTCACCCCCGCAAGGCGGTGAACGCAGTTCAGTACCGTCCGGTCTAGATGTGCTAGCGTTCTGCACCGATCGGTACTTAACCGCTGGGAAGGAAAGTCCGCGCCATGAAAACCCTCTCGCTCGCCGGCCTCACGGTCTCGCGCATCGGCCTCGGAGCCATGGGAATGTCCGCCTTCTACAGTGGCGCCGGCCAGTTCGACGACGAGTCCATCCGCACGATCCACCGCGCCGTGGACCTCGGGATCACCCACATCGACACCGCCGAGGCCTACGGCCCCTTCGTCAACGAGGAACTGGTCGGCCGGGCCCTGCGGGGACGCCGAGACGAGGTCGTACTGGCGACCAAGTTCGGACTGATCTCCCACACCGGTGGCACGGCCGCGGACAGCACCCCGGCCAACATCCGCCTGGCCGTGGAGGGATCACTCAAACGCCTGGGCACCGACCGCATCGACCTCTACTACCAGCACCGGGTCGACCCCGGCACGCCCATCGAAGAGACCGTCGGCGCGCTGGCCGAACTGGTGACCGAAGGCAAGATCCGCCACATCGGCCTGTCGGAAGCCGGCCCCGCCACGATCCGCCGCGCCCACGCCGTGCACCCGATCACCGCGGTCCAGTCCGAATACTCCCTGTGGACCCGCGACCCCGAGGCCGAGATCCTGCCCGTCCTGCGCGAACTGGGTATCGGCTTCGTGCCCTACTCCCCGCTCGGCCGCGGCTTCCTGACCGGCAGCATCCAGTCCCTGAACGATCTCGACGCAGACGACTGGCGCCGCACCAACCACCGCTTCGCCGACGGCAACCTGGAACGCAACCTGCGCATCGTCGACGAGGTCCGGGCCGTAGCCGCCGAAATCGACACCACGCCCGCACAACTCGCCCTGGCCTGGCTGCTCGCCCAGGGCGACGACATCGCGCCCATCCCCGGCACCAAGCGAGTCACCCGGCTGGAGGAAAACGCCGCCGCCGACCACATCGAGCTCACCGCCGGCCACCTCGCCCGCCTGAACGACCTGCCCCGGGCCTCCGGCGAACGCTACGACGCGGACAACATGGCCGCCATCAACCGCTGACCGAAGACATACCAACATGCCCGCCACGGTCCGGCTGGAATCTGAGAAGTGAGTGAAACAGGCTGGTCAGGGGGGTGAGGTGGCGAAGCCCCTCGTCGTTGGTGTGGGGATCTCACTCAACACGCCGACGGCCGGGGGGGGGCTTCGTCAGACCGCGCCTGGCCCACCCCTGCGATGCGCCACTCCAGCAGACGCGCCTGGTTCACCGTCGTCGCGGCCGCGGTGTTCGCCGCATCGGCCACCGGCACCTCCATCGCGGACCCCTACCACCACCGTCTCCTCGGCGCAGGCGGCACGGACACAGGTGGGCACGCTCAGCCCCTGGTCCCGGGACGGAACCCCGGCGAGAGGCATCACCATCACCGACCGGGCCGGCGGCTCCTGCTTCGGGACCGCCGAATCCACCATGCGCACGGACGCCTGGCGCTGCACCACCGGCGACCGAATCCTCGACCCCAGCTTCTCCCCGGACTCCAATCCCGAGGACACCAGCGCGCTGTGCTTGGACGGAGCCCCGGTGCCGGCGTCTCCATGCCGCGGTCCACCGGCAGGACCAACATGATCGCTGACAAGACGGACTGCTGCCCACCGGTTCAGGAACAATGGGCTCCGAACACGGTTGCCACGACAGTGATTTGTGATGTTCCGTGGCCAAGGCGGAACCGAGGAAAGGTGGGCACATGACGGAGAGTCCCGTGTCGAGCGAGGAACTCGCATGGCTGGACGCGACGGCGCAGGCCGACCTGGTGCGGCGCGGTCTGCTGACGCCGCGTGAACTCGTCGAGGCCGCCATCGAACGGATAGAGCGGCTCAACGGCACACTCAACGCCGTCATCACGCCCCTGCATGAGAAGGCCCTCGCCGACGCGGAGGCGTCCGGGCTGCCCCATGGCCCGTTCCGCGGCGTGCCGATGCTGTTGAAGGATGCCCTGTGCCAGACCGCGGGTGATCCGTACTACGGGGGGATGCGCGCGCTGCGGGACCGCGGCTGGCGGGCTCACGAGGACTCCACCCTGGCGGCACGGTTCCGGTCGGCCGGTTTCGTCTTCTGCGGCCGGACGAACCTTCCCGAGCTGGCTACCAGTGTGACCACGGAGCCGTTGGCCCACGGGGCGACGCGCAACCCGTGGGCCCTCGATCGATCGCCTGGCGGCTCGAGCGGTGGGTCGGCGGCGGCGGTCGCCGCCGGCATGGTTCCGGTGGCGCACGGCAACGACATGGCCGGCTCGATACGGATGCCCGCCAGTGCCTGCGGCGTCGTCGGTCTGAAGCCCACTCGGGCACGGTCCTCGTTGGGGCCCCAGTACGGCGAGTACTGGGGAGGGGTGACGCACGAGCACGTGCTGACCCGGTCGGTGCGTGACACCGCCGCCGTGCTCGACGTGACAGCCGGTGCGGCAGTCGGTGACCCGTACGCGGCGGCACCCCCGACGCGGCCCTACCGCGAGGAGGTCGGAGTCGATCCGGGCGCGCTGCGGATCGGGTTCCGCTCGATCCCGCCGGGAGCGACCGACCCGGCCCACAAGGAATGTGTGGCGGCGGTCGAGCACGCGGCCCGGCTGCTCGACCGCCTCGGCCACCACGTCGAGCCGACACCGGCGGCGGCGCTGGACGCACCCGAGCTGTTCCAGGCCCTGCCCACCCTCTTCTCGGCCCTACTCGCCTGGGAGTTGGAGCAGTGGTCGCAGCGTCTCGGTGAACAGCTCGAACCCGCCGACCTGGAGCCGATGAACGGGGCGCTCGCGGAGGCGGGCCGTTCTGTCACGGCCGCGCAGTGGCTCTCTGGCATACAGGCGTGGCAGAAGTGGGCACGAGGTGTGGCCGGCTTGTGGGAGACCGAGGTCGACGTCCTGCTCACGCCGACGCTGCCCAGCCCCCCGCCGCGCCTCGGTGAGCTCGCCCCGGACGCGAAAGCCCCGATGGACCTGGTGGCCGATGTCGCAGGAAGTATCGCCTTCACCCTGCCGTTCAATGTCACCGGCCAGCCCGCCGTCTCCCTGCCCCTGTACCGCACCTCCGACGGAATCCCCATCGGGGTGCAGCTCGTGGCCGCGTACGGCCGGGAGGACGTGCTGATCCGACTGGCCTCCCAGCTCGAGCGAGCCGCTCCGTGGTCAGGCGTGCACCCCCCGTTCTCCGCTTGAGGGCTTCCAGCTCATTGGCTGTTCTTTGTTTTCCGTCATGTGAGCGCAGGCCCTTTGTGCCGGGGAGGGCTGTCCGGGAGACATGTTTGTTGTGGGGTGGCCTGCTGGAACCTTTGTCAGGGCTGCTCCCGTCCGACCTGGCGTCTGCCGGGACGGGTTGTCCTCAGCTCGTGCTGGGCTGCTGCGACGGGCCGGCGATGGTGGTCTCTCACCTCCATACGAATCAACAGCGCCTCACGGTGTACGAAGGACGCCCTCCGGGCTTTCGACTTGGCCTTCGGTGGCTGACTCTCCGTCGGCCGCCGCTGACCAACACACCAGCCAGAGCGATCGTTTTTGGACAGGCTTGTGCAGAACGGGAAGCGGGTCTGTCGGGGGCTCAGTCGTCTTCGGTGATGAAGTCGGTCAGCGCGGCGGTGACGGTGCCGGGCTGTTCGTCGGGGATGAAGTGTCCCGCGTCCGGCACGACGATGCCGGTGGTGTCGTCGGCCCACGGCTTGACGGACGCCGCCATGTCGGGGATGGAGCCGTGGCTGCTGGAGATCCCGAGGACCGGGAGGTCCAGGTGCTGTTGTGCCAGCGCCTCGTGGTTCTTCCGCGCCGACTCGGCGGCGTCCCGGTAGTAGGCCAGGGACGCGTGGAGACCGCCGTCGGCGGCCACGGACGCGGCGTAGTGCTCGATCTCGGCGTCGTCGAAGGTGTCGGGGGAGAGGGCCTTGGCCTTCAGGAACCAGCCGACGTACTCCCGTTCACGGCCGACGAGCAGGGTCTCGGGCAGGTCGGGCACGAGGTGGAAGGCGAAGTGCCAGGTCTTCCACGCCTGCTCGGGGTTGGTCGGAATGGCGTCGGGGAGTGTGATGCCCGGGATGCCGGCGTCGAGCAGTGCCAGGCCACGCAGCTGGCTCTGGTGCGTCAAGGCGAGGGAGAAGGCGACCCACGCGCCGATGTCGTGGGCGACCAGCCAGTACGTCGAGACCCCGAGCGCCTTGACCGCGGCGTGGACGTGCGCGGCGACCGTGTGCGTGTCGTAGCTGATGTCCGGGCGTTCGGAGTGGCCCTGGCCCGGCAGGTCGATCGCGATGACGTGGAACCGGTCGGCCAGGCGCGGCATCACCTTGCGCCATGCCCACCAGGTCTGCGGGAACCCGGCGAGCAGCACGACGGCCTGACCGTCCGTCCGGCCGCCTTCCGCCGCGTGCAGTCGGACGCCGTCCGCATCGACCCAACGGTGGGTGAAGCCGGTCAGGTCGGGCAGCGGCAGGTCGCGGACCGGGTTGCCGGGGATGCGGGGGGGCGCTTGCGGGGTCGTTCATGGTTCTTCTCCAGTGGTGTGCGGTGTGTTGACGGTCTGCCGAAGGTGTCAGGGGTTGCTGGTCGGTTGGGTGTGTCGGCCCAGGGCTAGGCCGTGTCCGTAAAGTGGTGGGCTCGTTGGTCTGTTCGTGGTGCGTCGTCATGAGTTGACTGATGAGTCGTGGGCGGTGATCGAGCCGTTGCTGGCTCCGTCGCGGATGGGCAGGCCGGTGCGGGACCGCCGTCAGGTGGTGAACGGGATTCTGTGGAAGCTGTCCACGGGTGCGGCCTGGCGGGACCTGCCCGAGCGGTACGGGCCGTGGAAGACGGTCTACGAGCGCTTCCGCCGCTGGTCGGCCGACGGAACCTGGGACCGGCTCCTGGCCCACGTCCAGCAGCACTCGGATGCCGTCGGCACGGTCGACTGGACCATCGTGTGCGTCGACTCCACCACCGTGCGGGCCCACCAGCACGCGGCCGGGGCCCGAAAAGGGGGCCCTGGCCGGGCGAGGCGATCGGCCGGTCCCGCGGCGGGCTGACCACGAAGATCCACCTCGCCTGCGACGGCCAGGGCCGGCCCCTCGCCTTCACGGTCACGGCCGGGAACGTCAACGACTGCACCCAGTTCGAGCAGGTCATGGCCCGCATCCGCGTCCAGCGGTGCGGTCCCGGCCGGCCCAGGACCCGGCCCGAGCGGGTCGCCGCCGACAAGGGCTACTCGTCCGCGAAGATCCGCTCCTACCTCCGCCGCCGAGGCATCAAGGCCGTGATCCCCGAACGGATCGACCAGATCAACGGCCGCCTCCGCCGCGGCGAGAGCCTCTGCCGACTCGACCGGGCCGCCTACCGGCGCCGCAACGTCGTCGAGCGCTGCTTCAACAAGCTCAAACACCACAAGGCCCTGGCCACCCGCTACGACAAACGCGCCCGCCACTACCAGGCCATGGTCACCATCGCCTGCCTCCTGCTCTGGCTGCCCTGACTTTACGGACACGACCTAGGCCCACGAGCGCGGTGGACATGACGAAAGCGGCGAGGAGGGCGCTGGAGTCCCGTGTCCCGACGGCCTGATCGGCGAAACCGAGCAGCAGGACCGGGACGACGAGTCCGGAGTAGAGGAACAGGAAGTAGGTCGCGGTGAGTTCGGCTCGATTGCCGGGATCGCACAGTGCTGCGGTCACGGCCAGACCGTGTCGGAACAGCGTTCCGACCGCCGCGCCGGCGAAGACGGTGCCGACGATGAAAAGCGGCGCGGAGCGGGTCCACAGCGCGGCCTCGACGACGATCATCCCCACGGCCAGGAGGGCCGTCCCGATGTCGCTTCGCAAAAGGGCCGCCGGCATGGCGATCTGCGCCAGCAGGGCGCTGAGGAACAGGGCACCGACACCCACGCCGATGACGGCGAAGTTCGACACGCCCAGGTCGTCGCGGAGGAACGCCGGAGCCAGAGAGGAGAAGAACCCGTTGACGCCCGAGGATGCCGCGACGAGCACACCGGCGGCGACGAACGAGCGCACCCGGCTTGCTCCGTCGGGAAGGACCGGGCGGCGGATACGAGGCCGCCAGCGCGTCGTTCGGTCGCCGCCCTTGTCCGCGCTCTTGTCCGCGGTCTCGGGGATGCCCAGCCAGGAGACGCCGGCGACGGCGCACGTCGCCAGGTAGCACCAGAACACGGTGTGGGTCGGCGCCGGGACGCACTGCGCCAGGACGCCGGCGGCGACGACGCCGAGACTCAGGCCGCCGACGTTGGCCGCGGTGCCCAGCATGGCAGCGGTCCTGCGCACGCGCACGAGTTCCGCGATCGCCGACGTCGCCGTCGCGGTGACGAGCCCGGTCGCCACGCCGCTCAGCACCCGCGAGATCAGCAGGACGGTGAGGCCGTCCGCCAGCGCGAAGCCCAGCGCGCTGAGCGCTGTGAGGGCGAGCGACAGCGCGAGGACGGGACGGCGGCCGACGGCGTCGGACAGCGAACCGGCCACGAGCAGCGTGCCGACGACTCCGACGACGTAGGCGATGAACACGACAACGGTGGTGAGCGGTCCGAAGCCGTATCGCGAGGCCCACAGCACGTACAGCGGGATCGTCAGTGTCCCGCCGGCCATGACGACGGTGTAGACGAACGCGATGGCGCCGACCGCGAGCAGGCGGTGCGCGTGTCGCCGCGCTGTGAGGTCTGGGGGGTGTCGGGCTGTGAGCATGCCCGCACTCTAACCCATCTTGAACTGATTGGTTCAAGATGGGATGGTGGTCTCCACCGGGGAGGCGGAGCAGGAGGGAGGCGCAGGGCATGGCAGGCAGGAAGCAGTTCGACGTCGACACGGCGGTCGATGCCGCGATGATCCAGTTCTGGCGGGCCGGCTACGCGGACACCTCCGTGGACGGCCTGTCCCGGGTGACGGGACTGAACCGCAGCTCCATCTACTCCTCCCTCGGCGACAAGGACACGCTCTTCGTCCGTTGCCTGGAGCGCTACGCCACGCGCTACGGAGACAAGTACGACGCCGCGCTGTCCTGCGCCGTCGGCCGGCCCCTGGCAGCCGCGCGGGCGTTCTTCGACGTCACGCTGGAGCGCATCGCGGACCCCGGCCTGCCCGACGGATGCCTGGTGGCCCAGACCGTCATGGCGGCCCCGGTGCTGAGCGCGAGCGTCGCGGCGCGCGCACGGGAGGCGATCGGCGCCCAGCACACCCGACTGTGCGTTGTGCTGGAAGGCTGGCTGGCTGGATGGTGAGGGGGCCGAGATCTTCGCGGCTCGCTTCGCGGCCGTGGGCCAGTTTCTCGCTGTCGTGGGCAGAGTCGGAGCGGGCATGGAGCGGCTGCGCGCTGTCGTCGACGTGATGTTCGGTGTACTCGGGCGGGCCGTTGGTGTGAGCGGTTGAGAGGAGGGGCGGCGGTCAGGGTGTGTGTCAGGGCTCGGTGCCGTCCGGTCCGTTCTGGTTTCGGTCTGGTCCCGCACCGCACGGCTCGCCCGCCCCGGGCCTGACCGGTCAGCCGCCGACTGTTCCGGCGTACTCCTCGACGCGGCCCCGCACCCAGGCGAGGAACGCCCGGACCTGCGGATCGGGCAGTGGCAGCGCGGCCGCGCGGGGGCGTTCGAAGCTGCGGACGGCGGCTTCGACCAGCGGGCGGAACTCCTTCTCGGCGGCGGCTACTTGCGCTGCGGCGTCGCGTTTGGCCGACCAGCGTCCGGTGCGGCAGTACGCGAGGGATCGGCAGCCGTTGAGGACCCGGTTGTCGGCGAGATGCCCCTTGCCGTCGGCGTGCTCGCGCAGCGAGGTGCGGATCGCGGCTGTCAGGTCCGTCGGCCGGGGCGCCGCGATCACTTCCGCCGCGGGTGGCCCGTACAGGGTGATCCCGGCCTGGTGGGCCACCGAGCGGTCGATCACGTACCAGAACGACGGTCCGCCGGCCGGGTCGAAGGCGGCCCGTTCCGGCAACTGCGCCCCGGTGTTGAGGTCCAGCAGGTAGCCGGCCTCGCCTGACGGGGTCCGGGCGAAGTCGGCCGTGTAGACGACCAGTTCAAGACCCGCCGCCGGGCACGGCAGCCGCGGGTGGGCGAGGGCGTGCGCCAACTCCCGCAGGGCTGCCGTCGGCAGCTTCTCCACCATGACCGTGACGTCGACGTCGCTGCGCCCGTGCCGGTAGTCGCCGAGGGCGAGGGAGCCGACCGCGGCGATCCCGGTCAGCCGGGGACCGCAGACCGCGCGCGTGCGGCGCACGAGTTCCGTCAGGTACGCCCGTACCTCGGACGGGACGGCACGGGACGGCTCGGGTTCGGTGCTCATCCGGCCAGTATGCCCGCGTGCGCCGGCCGGTATCCGGACGTGGGTATCGCCCCCGTCCGCAGGGCTTCGTCGTTCGAAGGTTCTGTCCGACTTGATGGCGGTTCAGGTGATCGGCATGGGGGGTGCGTGCGGGTGGTGGGCGTGGTTGTCGGCGGGACGCTGGTGGTCTGGCTGGGCGTGGAGCGCAGGATGCTGTTCACTGCCGGGGTGCGCTTGGTCGTCGGGGCGGTCAGCGGACTGTTTTTGTCGCGTGCCCGGGTGCCTCGCGTGAGTGCGTCGGCGGTGGGCGGCGGGTCGATCGTGCGCTGGACTTTGCGGGGGCGACGCGGTGCTGGTCGCCGGCCCCGGCGTGCTCAAGCTGATCATGGTGCGGTGCCTGTCCGCTGTCTGCCTGGCCGTGGCGGGCGGTTTGCTCATCGCGTGCGGCGCGCACTGCGGGTTCAGCCCCCGGCGGACCGGCGTCGTGCTGGCCGCCGTCTCGGTCGGCATGCTGATCGGCGCCGTCGTTGTCGGGCGGGTGTTCGTGCCCGCCGTCCGGGAACGGCTGGTCCTGCCGCTGCCGCTGCCGCTGCCGCTGCCGCTGCCGCTGCTGGTGCTGGTGATGGGCACCCCCTCGCTCATGCTCGCCCTGGACCCGTCCTGTCCGGTGGTCGCCGCCGCCTGTGTGGTCACCGGCACCGGCTCCGTCTGCCTGTTCGGTCTTGCAGTGGCGCTTCCTGGAAGGGGTTCCCGCCGAACTCCAGGGCCAGGGCTTCGCTTTGCTGAACACCACCGCCATGAGCATCCAGGGCGTCGGCCCTCTGGTGTTCGGTGTGTTCGCCGGGTTCGTGCCGGTCGGTGTCGCGATCGCGGTGACCGGAGTGGGCAGCGTGGCCACCGTCCTGCTGCTGTGTGAAGCGGCCCGGCCGGGGCTGGTTTCGGCCGGGGCCGCCTGAGCATCTGGGATGCGGTGAAGGGAGAACAGCGGTCCGCCGGCCGCTGTGAATGGATTTGCCTGTGGAGGCTCGGTGGATCGTTCCGCGTCGCTGCCTCGGCGTACTGGTGGAGCCGTCGGGCGTCGCGCACGGCACGCGCGTCGTCCGGCAGGCCGTCAGCCGGCCTGCCATCGCCGTGATGGCCGTCGTCAGGGCCGGCGGACCGCTGCTGGTGATCCGGGAGTTCACCTTGATCGGGGGGGTCCGGCAGCACGGCGGGGCCGTTGTGGAGCAGATTCGGCGGCTCGGCTCTCTCCTGGCGAGGCCACGGTGTCCCCGGTGGGAACGGCTCGGGCCCGGCGGAAGGCCCCGGAGGGAAACGGTGATCTCGCGTAGGAGCGGGCGGGGTTCTCCCTGGGTGGCGAAGCGCCGGCGCTGAGCCGTCCGTCGGTATCCGTCCGCTCGCGGATGCCGCAGACCGCAGACCGCAGACCGCTGGCCCGGGCCCCGGGCCCCGGGCCCCGACGCGAGCCGGCCGGCTGTCGGGGGTCGGGGTCGCGGCGTGGGTGGGTCACACCGGGCTGGTCGCTCGCGTGAGCCGTTCGGAGATCTCCCAGAGGCGGGCGGCGAGTTCGGGGTCCTGCGCGGTGGCGGAGCGGGGGATGAGCCGGGGGGCGCCGCGCATGTGGGCGAGGCGGCCCGGTCCGGTGAAGCTGTTGCCGGGGAGGTCCTCGACGGCGGCGTAGAGGACGGGCAGTGCTCCCTGGTCGGGCTTCTGGGCGAGCAGGGCGACGGCGGCTTTCCAGGGGACGTCGGCCAGGCGGCGGATGCCGGGCTGGTAGATGCCGGTGGCGACCAGGCCGGGGTGTGCCGCGTGCGCCAGGACGGGGGAGCCGGCGGCGGTGAGCCGGCGCTGGAGTTCCGCGGTGAACAGCAGGTTGGCCAGTTTGGAGTCGTTGTAGGCGCGGGACTGCCGGAAGGGCCGGTGCTCCCAGCCGAGGTCGTCGAGGTCGAGCTGGGCCATGCGTTCGGCCTGCGAGGCGACCGTCACGACCCGGCCGGTGAGGTGTTCGAGCAGCAGGTTGGTCAGCGCGAAGTGGCCGAGGTGGTTGACGCCGAAGGTCGCCTCGAAGCCGTCGGCGGTGCGGGTGAGCGAGTGCGCCGAGATGCCGGCGTTGTTGACGAGCAGGTCGATCGGGCCGTTCCAGGCTGCGGCGAAGGCCCGTACGGAGGCCAGGTCGGCGAGGTCGAGGTGCCGTACCTCGGTCGTTCCCGGCATGGCGGCGGCTGCCCTTCGGCCCTTTTCCGGGTCGCGCACGGCAAGGACGACGCGGGCTCCGGCGGCGGCCAGCGCGCGGGCGGTGGACCGGCCGACGCCGCTGTTCGCGCCGGTGACCACGGCGGTGATTCCGGTGAGACCGGGAAGGTCGCGCACACTCCATGTAGTCATGGACAAGAATCTAGGCACTGACAAGTATCCTGTCAATGGCAACATGGTGGCTAGACTGATCCCCATGACGACGCGCCCCTACCACCACGGCCAACTGCGGGCCACCCTGCTTGCCGAAGCCGAGCGCGCCCTGCGGGAGGACGGCGTGGAGAGCCTGTCGCTGCGCGAACTGGCGCGGCGGGTCGGGGTCAGCCATGCCGCGCCCCGCCATCACTTCCCCGATCGCCAGGCGCTGCTGGACGCCCTCGCGGAGGCGGGATCGCTGCGTCTGGCCGACGAGGTCCGCGGGGCGGTCGCGGGCGCCGGCGAGGACTACCGGGAGCAGCTCCGTGCGGCGGCGGCCGCGTACCTGCGCTTTTCCGTGCACGACGCGGCCCTGCTGGACCTCATGTTCGCCTCGAAGGCGGACGGGGGGACGGCCGGCCTCGGCGAGGGCTTCGGCCGGCTGTTCGCCACCGTGGGGGACCTGATCGAGGCGGGGCGGCGCGCGGGTCTGCTCCCGCCGGACGACCCCGACCGCCTGCGGCTGCTCCTCATCGCCACGGTCCAGGGCATCGCCGCACTCGTCAGCTCGGGCCGGGTGCCCCCGGAGCAGACGGACGCACTCGTCGCCGGCGCGGCCGCGCTCTTCACCGTCGAGCGGGCATGAGGCAGGGACGGCCCGGCGCGTTCACCCCGTGCACGGCCGGGCCGCCCCCGCCCGCACCAGTGGTGCGGGCGGGGGCGCCGTGGTCAGCTGCCCCAGGAGTCGTGGCGCAGTCCGTCCGCCTGGTTCCACCACCAGTGCTGCACGGTCCCGTTCGGGTCGGTCGCCCACACGTGCTGGGCGTCTCCGATCGGCAGGGCGGTGGGGTCGCCGCTGATGCCGGTGCCCCAGGTGTCGTGATGCAGGCCGTCGGAGGGCTGCCAGAAGTAGTGCTCGAGCGTTCCGCCGCTGCCGCGCACGAAGACGTGCTGCTGGGCGCCGTCCTGGAGGAAGGCGGGGCGGCCGGTGTCCCCGCTGCCCCAGGTGTCGTTGCTCCAGCCTGCCGCGGGGCTCCACCACCAGTGCTGGAGACGGCCGGCACTGTCGGTGAACCACAGGTGCTGCGCGTCCCCGATCTCGGCGACCGCGAGGTCGCCGGCCGCGTCGGCCGGAACGGTCTCGCTCTGGGAGCCCTGTGCCGCGTCCCACCACACGTGCCGGATCGCGCCTGTCGGCGTGCGGACGAACACGTGCTGCACGTCGCCGACGAGCATGGCGCTGGGCCGGCCGGTGACCCCTGTGGCCCAGGTGTCGTGGTGGGAGCCGCCGGCCGGGTCCCACCAGGAGTGCTCCAGCGTGCCGGCACTGTCCACCCACCACACGTGCTGCGCGTCGCCGATCGTCATCGCGGCCGGGTCGCCCGCGAGGCCGCTGCCGGCCCAGGTGTCGTGGGTGGTCGAGCCGGTCGCCGAGTCCCGGAAGTAGTGCTGCAGCGAACCGTTCGAACCGCGGACGAACACGTGCTGCTGGGTGCCGTCGACGAAGGTGACGGGGTTGCCGGTGACCCCGGTTGCCCAGGTGTCGGCCGCGTATCCGGTGGAGCCGTCCCACCAGACGTTGCGCAGCGCGCCGCCGGCGTTGGTGTCGGTGAAGTGCTGCTGGTTCGGCGAGAGGTAGACCTGTGAGCCCTCGGCGGTCCAGGTGGAGCCGGTGCTGCCGCTGGGCAGCGCCGACGCCTGGCCCGCGTACGCGCGGCACTGGCCGGAGGCGTCGAGGTCGGTGGTGACCTGGAGGAACGACTTGCCGTCCGCCGAACCGAGCAGCGGCGAGGAGTAGCCGGGGCAGGTGGGTGCCGGGCCGCCGCCGGCGTCGGACAGCGGCACCGGCGAAGCGACGTCGAACCACGGTCCCTGGCCGCCCGCGGCGTTGCCGAGCACCGTTCTGCCGTCACCGGCGGCGAAGCTGCCGTCCGGGTTGCGCAGGCGCATCGCGGTGAGCAGCACGGTGTGGCCGGCGACCGTGATGGTGGGGGTGCTCGCCGGGTAGCGGCCGTCGGCGGTGAGCACCCGGGTGCCGATGTCGGAGGGGGTGCCCCAGTCCCAGCCGTCCGGCGAGCTGCGGACGTACACCTCGCAGACGTGCGAGCCGCCGCACACCTCGTAGCTCATGAGGTACGAACCGCCGGGCAGGCGGCGCACGACGGCCATGCCGGGACGGGCGGAGGAGTCGCCGAGCGCGACGGTGTCGCTGAAGTCGGTCCAGGTGACGCCGTCGGCGGAATGTGCCCGTTCGAGTTTCTGGCTGTGCGCGGGATCGGTCTCGTCGGAGTAGAACACCACCAGCCGGCCGTCGGACGCGACGGTCAGTTCCGGCTCCCACAGGCCCAGACCGCTCGGCGCCGTGGTCACGGTGGACAGGTACGACCAGCTCACGCCCAGGTCGTTGCTGCGCCACACCCGGATCGACATGCGCCTGCCGCTGCCCGCGTCGGCGCCGAACGACGCCGCCCACAGCAGTGTGCCGGCGGGCATGCCGCCCACGGCGCTGGGGAGTTCGTAGAGGGTCTGGCAGCACATGCCGGTGGAGTTGACGGGATCGTCGACGGCGCCGACCTGCGTGTACGACCGGCCGTTGTCGGTGCTGTGGAAGACGGCGCCGACCCAGTCGCCGTTCTGGTTGGTGACGACCGCGGCCACCACCATGCCGTTCGACGATCCGTTGTGCTCCAGCCGGACCACCCGCGGGTAGTACGCGTACCCGGACCACATCTGCGTACCGCCGCCCGGCACGGCGTGGGCGGCCGGGGCGGCGATCCCCAGGCCGGTGAAGGCGAGCAGGACGGACAGCACCGACAGGACGCGCCTCATGGCATCACCTCGAAGGGAGTCGTGCTGACGGCGGCCACGGCGCGGCGTTCGCCGACCACCGTGTGGCCCGATCTCTGCAACGTTGTAACGGAGGGGTCGTGTACCTGTCAACGCGTCAACTCTTCGACGCCACGCCCCGGTCGGCTCATGAAGCACTTGGGTCTTGTCCGGCCGATCATGTGTCTACTCCGCAGTCGTGCCGTTGGTGCGGACACGGGGCGGGGCGATCCGACGGATGCCGAGCGGGAACGGCTGCGGCCGTTCCCGCCGGTCAGCAACAGGCGTTGTGGCAGGTGGCGGAATCACCGGCAGGTGATCGACGGGATTCTGCACCGGGTGCGGACCGGCGTTCAGTGGCGTGACCTGCCCGAACGGTTCGGCCCATGGAAGACGGTGTACGAACGTCACCGTCCGTGGTCGGCCGACGGAACGTGGGAAGGCCTGCTCCAGCAGGTCCGGGCCGAGGCCGGCGCGGCTGAGGAGATCGACTGGGACATCTCGGTCGGCTCCACCATGGTGCGGGCACATCGGCATGCTGCCGGTGCCCGCACCGAACCACCGCCGGCGCCCGCCTCAAAGGGGGCCGAACCGGCAGAACACCAGGGCGAAGCGCCGTGGCAGAGCCTTGTCGCCCGCCTGGTGGAGGTGGTGCAGGAGGTGAGGGCCTGGGCCGCTCGCGCGGCGGGTTCACCACCAAGGTCCACCTGAGTGCGGACGGCCGCTGCCGCCCGCTGTCCTTGATCGTCACACCGGGACAGCAGGCGGACTGCACGCAGTTCAAGCCGGGCCTGGAGAAGATCCACGTCCCGCGGATCGGGCCGAGCAGGCCGCGCAAGCGGCCTGAAAGCCTCGCGGCGGACAAGGCTTCCAGTTACGGACCTGCCGCGAGTACCTGCGGCGCCGGGGCACCCGGTACACGACTCCGGAGAAGACCGACAGCCAGGCCGCCCGGCTGCGCAAAGGGTCACGCGGCGGACGGCCACCCGGCTTCGACGAAGAGCGGTACGAGAAACGCAACACCGTCGAACGGGCGATCAACCGGCTCAAGCACGCTAGGGCCGTGGCCACCCGCTACGGCAAACGCGGCTACGTCTTCCTCCTCGGGACCGCGACTGCCGCAGCCCTCGTCATCTGGCTTCGTGCATGATCGGCCGGACAAGTCCTGGCGCCGCTCAGAATGGCTGTGACGTGCCGGGCCGTTGCAGCGCCAGGCCCGCTCACGGCGTGCCGATCGTTGCGGAGAGGGCAGGATTCGAACCTGCGTGGACCCCCGAAAGGATCCGACCTCGAGGCGTGCTCGCCGGTCCCCGATCAACCACTCCGGGCACCTCTCCTCGCTCCCGACTCCGGTGATTCCCGGGGTCGTTCACGTGAAAGAGAATGGCACGGGCCCCTGACACGGGACTGACATCTCAAGTCCGGGCCGAGGGCACCAGCGGGCCCGCCCGTCCACCTAGGTGTGCTGTCCCGGGACGTTGGTGACATGCGTGCTGGGTGCTTGAACAGGTGAGGGCCTTCTGGGTTCGGTGTGGATTGCGAAGTCTGCACCGACGTCCAGGAGGCCCTCGTGTCCCACCGTAATGCCCCGCTGACTCCCACCGTAATGCCCCGCTGACGCCGACCGGGAGGCTGCGTCTGGCCCGGTGTGTCGTGGACGACGGCCGGCCGTTGCGGCGGGCCGCGGAGCGCTTCCAGGCCGGCCACACCACCGCCGCACGCTGGGCCGGCCGCTGCCGGCAGCTGGGCGAGGCCGGGAAGCAGGACCGCTCCAGCCGCCCGCACCGCAGCCCGCGCCGGACGCCTACCGCCCTCGAACAGCGGGTGGTGCGCCTACGACACGAACACCGGATCGGACCCGTCCGCCTGGCCGCCCGCACCGGCATCGCCTCGTCCACCGCCCACCGCATTCTCGTCCGGCACCACCTGCCCACTCTGGCGGCCACCGACCGGGCCACCGGGGAGCCGATCCGCCGCTACGAACGCTCCCGTCCCGGCGAACTCATCCACGTCGACGTCAAGAAGCTCGGCCGCATCCCCGACGGCGGCGGCCACAAGGTCCTGGGCCGCGCGGCCGGCCGGGCCAACCAGGACCGCCGGGGCGGCACCGGCTACGCCTACCTGCGCACCGCCCTGGACGCCCACTCCCGCCTGGCCTACACCGAAGACCTGCCCGACGAGAAGGCCGACACCTGCGCCGGCTTCCTGCGACGGGTGACCGCCTGGTTCGGCCGGCAGGGCATCGTCACCGAGCGGGTCCTGACCGACAACGCCCGGGCCTACACCAAGAACACCTGGCGCGACACCTGCCGAGACCTGGGCATCAGCCCCCGCTGGATTAGGCCCTGGAGGCCCCCCAGACCAACGGCAAGGTCGAACGCTTCCACCGCACCCTGCTCGACGAATGGGCCTACATCCGGTCCTACACCTCAGACACCGAACGCCAAGCGGCGTTTCCCGACTGGCTGGACTGGTACAGCTACCACCGACCCCACACCGGCATCGGCGGCCAACCACCAGCCAGCCGCGTCACCACCCTGTCCGAACAGCACACCTGGGGCGTGTATCGAAAAGTACCTTCCAGGACGATCGTCAGGCTGCCCGGCTGCGGTGCCGTGCAACACGAAGGCGGCCGGCGTGCAGCCGCACACCACCCAGGCCGTCCGGCTGCGCGCGGATCGTGGCGCGCGTGCCCGCGTGCTGACCGTCCTGCCGAAGAACACTGACTTCTACGCGCAGTGCTGGGGTGTCATGGCCGAGGACGCATGGTGGGTCTACGGCGATGGCGGCGTAGGCGTGGCCGGACAGGTTTTGTACGAGACAGTGAGGACTGTGATGCTCGCTTGCTGTCCCCGCTAGGGGAGAGGAGCCGGTATGACGCTTTTATCGGAATCTGCAAAAGTCCACGGAAATATGTCCGTGGAGCGATAAAGCCGCAGGTCAGGAAGTCTGCTCCCCGCGCCCGCGGGGATGGATCCGTGCCCGAGTGGCCGCCCCCTGCCACCCGGTACAGCACCCGGACGGCGCGTCACATCACAACACGCCAAACGTTCGCTGTTACAACACGCGGCCGCTCTGTCGGAACCGTGCACCACGCCGCCGCGTCTATCACGGGCATGGGCGAGAGAACCGCGGAACGGGCCACGGGTATGAACCCGAAGACTGAGGGCGGCGCCGGATGCCTACTCGCCGGCCTTGGTGCGACAGCCGCGCCGCTTGCCTGGGCACCGCGCGCCGCGGTCAGTATCGACGGAGGACTCGAGGGCCATGCCCGCGATCTGAGCGTACTCTTCATCGATCTGCCGCTCATCGTGCTCGGCGGCGCACTGGTTCCGCTCTTCGCCTGGGCGTTGGCCGCCAGATGGGTGCACCGCCCCTGGGGCGCGGCACTCGTAGCCTTGGCCACGCTCGCGCTTGCGGTGTGGGGGCTCACCGAGTGGTGGACCCCCCGCCGACAGCCAGACCCCGGTTACGGACCTGGGATCTAACCACCGGGGCCCGCGAAAAGGGGCCCCAGCCGGCGAACCGGCCGACCACGCCCTCGGCCAGTCCCGCGGCGGACTGACCACAAAGATCCACCTCGCAGCCGATGCCCGCTGCCGACCGCTCGCGTTCGTTCTCACCCGCGGGGATGGTCCCTGGATCAGCGGACCCGGCTTGGCGGGCGCTCGCCTGCTCCTCGCGCTCGCGGGGATTGGCCCCCGATCGGTGAGACCCGGGGCGGATCTGCTTGCCCAGCGGCGAGTGACGTCCGCAGGGCGCCTGGTCGGTGGGCTGGGGCATGAGGGTGTCTCGTACGCCATGCGTGCGCTTTCCGTACGCAGTCCGTACGCGTAGCAGCTCTACGCCCACTCGATGCCGAGCTCCCGCAGTGCGTGCTGCTGGTCTTGGGTGAGCTTGTCGCGCCTCGACTTGGTGTTCGAGAGCCATACCCCCAACCGTACGGGTACCGGCTCCGTCTCGCCGTCGACCGTGATCTCGACGACCGTGCTGCGCGGGACGGGCCGCCGCCCCTCCTTCTCCACCCACTGCGCGAGGGCGCTCAGGCCGCGCTGGAACGCCTGCTGCGCCTTGCTCCCGGCCTTGCTTGGGCCCTTCGTCGTGCGCGCGGCCACCGTGGCGGGAGGCGGCGTCTCGGCGGGCTTCACGCCCAGCTTGGCCAGCCGTTCCTGCTGCTCGGCGGACAGTTGTGTCCAGGTGCCGGGTTGTTTCTGCTGTTGGAGCCACCGCCCCAGATCATCCCCGTCCATCAGCACGCCGGGCGCGATGTGAGGCAGGCTGCCGTCGTCGTCAACCAGGTCGGCGAGGACGCGGTAGCGGCGTTGCCAGTTAAGTGGCCAGGGGCAGTTCCAGTCCGGGTCGATCTCCGTAAGCTGCGCGGCGCGCTGCGCCGCGCGCTGCGATGTGCCGGTTTGGTGTCGGTGGGAGATGTCAGTGACGGTATGTCAGGTCGAGGTGCTTCCGCTGGTGGGGTGCTGAGGACGGACAGCGTCATTGCCGTGGAGTGGTTTCTGTAGCGGTGTGGCTGTCGTGGGGTGGTACACCCCACTCCGCTCCACTGTCTTGAGAACGGCACTTCTGATCCTTTTGAGGCTGCGCGGCGGCACGGTGGTCGGTGTGGGTTTTGCGCGCGGAGGGGGGCGGGGTGGGGGAGCCGGGCGCGTGGGGTGAGGTCGTGGCGGGGTTGAGGGTGTCCAGACCGGTGCTGGTTGCGCGGCTGCTGGAGCTGGATGCGGCTGGGGCGTTGACGACGGCGCATGTGCGTGCGGGCGCCCATGTCGGCGGGGTGAATGTGCGCACGGTGTGGCGCTGGCTGGAGGCGGCGCGGACGGAGGGCCGTGTCGAGCGCAGGTCGCGGGCCCGGCTGGAGTTGTCCGACCAGATGTGGGAGGTGCTGGCGCAGGCGGGCGGGAATGTGGCGGCGCTGCACCGGCATCTGAAGGCGGCCGGGGGAGAGGTGCCCTCGCTGGCGTCGTTGCACCGGGTGGTGCGCCGGGACCTTCAGGGCGGCAGGGTCCTGCCGGATCGTGCGGTGGTGCGGCGGGAGCGGGATGAGCAGCAAAGGCGGCAGGCACTGGCTGACCTCGCCCTGGCCGGGCCGCAGGGGGGCGGCGCGGCGAAAGTGGCTGCGCGCCGGCTGCCGCGTCGCGTATCAGAGGCGACCGGGAGCTTGCCGGTGGGGGAGAGCGGCGCGCTGGCGGGTGTGGCGTTACCGGCGGGAGCGCAGCTGGTGCGGTCGTCGTCGGTGCGGGCGGCGGCCGAGGCGGTCGGTCAGGCGATGGCGGTTCAGGGTGCGGTGTGTGTGTTCGGCGACCCGGGCCGGGGCAAGACCGCGGCCGTGCGGATGGCGCTTGGCGAAGTGCCCCCGGGCTGGAAGGTGACGTGGGTGCCGGTGCCGGTGCGCCCGTCGGTGGCCGGCATGAGGCGTGCGGTGTTCGACGCTCTGGGGCTGGCGGGCCGCTTCCCGCACACGTCGGCGCTGGCTGACGCCGCGGTCGCGGGTGCCTTGAGTGAGGCGCGGGTGCTGGTGGTCGATGAGGCTCAGCGCCTGCCCGTGCCGTGCCTTGAGTACCTGCAGAGCCTGTGGGACCACCCCGGCACGCGGATCACGCTGGTGCTGTGCGGGGCGGGCAGCGAGCGGGCGCTGTCCCGGCTGCCGCAGCTGGCATCGCGTATCGGCGCATGGCAGGAGGTTCCACGCTTGACCGGAGCGGAAGTGGCGACCGTGGTGACAGGTTTCCATCCGCTGTGGCACACCGTCCCGGCCTCGGATCTGACGTGGATCGATCGGTCGTGCGCGCACGGCACGTTCCGTACGTGGGCCGCTTTGACTGCGCACCTGCAGAATGCGCTGCTCACCGCCGCTGACGCATCCGTCGACCGGGCCTTGCTGAGGCGGCTGTTCCAGCGGGTCGCGCCGCCATTGTGAATGGAGCGTTCCTGCAAGAGACGGGAGGGCGATCGCATGCTCCCGGCCACCGGCAAGCACACGACGTCCCGCCCGCGTGAGGGGAGCTGACATGAAGGACGGCGACGCCATCCGCCCAGACGGCGGACTGCCTGCGGCGTCGAGGACGGCGCTGCGCGGTCCGGCCGTGCGGCGGCTGCTCGCACTGCGGGCAGGGAAGAAGCTGACAGCAGTCCATGTACGGGTGGCCGCGGACGCGCTGGGGGTGTCGGAGCGCACGGTGTGGCGCTGGCTGGCCGCGGCTCAGAGCGATGAGACCGCAGCCGCCAACCCCGGCGCACGTTCCCGGGTCGATGCGAGGTTCACGGTCACGCCCGAGGTCCGTGGGCTGTTGGCGCTGTGGAAGGGGAACGTGCGGGCGGTCCACCGCGAACTGGTCCTGCGTGCTGCTAGGCGGTCTCCGCCTGCGGATGCACCGTCGCTGACGACGCTGCACCGGGCGATCCGCCGTGATCTGACGCTGGGGGAGCGGGCGGGGCTTGCGGGTGGGGAGCGGGCGGCGCGCAGGCATGATGTGTTCCTGGCCCGGCCGCGGGGCTGGCGGAACCAGGTGTGGGAGACGGACCACATGCAGGTCCCGGTGCTGGTCGACGTCGAGGGCAGGGCCCGCAGGCCGTGGATCACCTGGTTCACCGACTGCGCGACGAACGCGATCACCGGCGTCGCGGTCACGCCGGGGGATCCGTCGCGGGAGTCGGTGCTGGCCGCGCTGCGTTCCGCGGTCCTGCGCGATGACCCCTACGGTCCGTTCGGCGGCGTGCCCGAGAAAGTGCGTGTCGACCGTGGCAAGGACTTCCTGTCCAGGACGGTGACCGCCGCGTTCGATCTCCTCGACGTCACCGTGGAGGACCTGCCCGCCTACACCCCCCACCTCAAGGGCACCGTGGAGGGCCTGAACCGGGCGGTGGAGAGCATGTTCCTGGCCTCGCTGCCCGGCTACGCCCGCCAGCCGCGCCCCGGCAAACGCTCCTCCCGTCCGCAGGACGAAGTCCTGCTGGGCTTCGAGGACTTCACCACCCAGCTTCTGGCCTGGACGCTCTGGTGGAACACCGAGCACCGCCCGGCGCCGTTGCGGGGCAGGACTCCGCTTGAGGCGTGGCAGGACGATCCCACCCCGCTGCGGGACGTGCCGGCCGCGGATCTGTGGACGTTCACCCTGGAGGACGCCGGCACCCGCACGCTGACCACCCGCGGCATCCGCTTCAGGAAACGCGACTACGTGGGGCCGTGGATGACCGGCCAGGCCGGGATCCAGGTCAGGGTCCGCTTCATGCCCCACCACGACCACCGCATCGAGGTCTACCACGCCGCCACCGGCCGCTACCTGGGTCCTGCGGACCTGGCCGATCAGGCCACCGACGAACAGATCGGCGCCGTACGAAGGGCGCGGGCCGCCCGTGCACGCCGTCTGAAGAAGGACCTGGAGGCCTCGCAGCGCGAGCGCTACGCCGCCGTGAACCAGCCCGAGGCACCTCAGCGGCTCGGCGCGCTGACTACCGT
Source organism: Streptomyces sp. SCPE 10 (assembly GCF_051980735.1). Taxonomy (NCBI): domain Bacteria; kingdom Bacillati; phylum Actinomycetota; class Actinomycetes; order Kitasatosporales; family Streptomycetaceae; genus Streptomyces; species Streptomyces sp. SCPE 10. The sequence continues at coordinate 8,009,706 of NZ_CP197069.1, forward strand.
GCAGGCCGAGGCCGAACTCGCCCGGACTGCCGACGCCGACCTCGCGCAGCTCGCGATGCCGGACCTCATCCCGCACGCTGCGCCCCCGGCCGACTGGCGCACCCCTGCTTCCCTGGCCGCGCTGACCACGCCAAGCCCGCCCATCCTGCACCCGTCCGGCCGTGGTGGCGCTTCCGTCCCGGACGGCCGCGACGGGCGGGCTACACCTCTCACCACCGATGAAGACGGAGACGCCTCGTGACCACGGCCACCTACCAGTACGTCGACCTGCCCGATGCGTCTGTGGTCACCACCCGCGCCCTGCTCACCGCCCGGGAGAACATCGCCGACACGGTCGCCGCGCGGGCCATGATGTGCATCCACGGCGGGGCCGGCTTCGGCAAGACCCTCGCCGTCAACACCTGCCTGCGCGGACTCGAACCGCACGAGGACGTCCGCAAGATCACCTTCCGTGCCCGGCCCACCGCCCGCGCAGTGCGCTACGAGTTGTTCACCGCGCTCGACTTGGCCGGTGAACCGCCGCGCCACCCCAGTGAATTCGATCGTCTACTGAAGACCGCTCTGGCTGAACGCCCTCGTACCTTCCTGGTGGATGAGGCCCAGTGGCTCAACGGGGAGGCGTTCGAATATTTCCGCTATCTGTGGGACGAACCGGCCACCCAGCTGGCGATCATCTTCGTCGGCGGGGAGGGCTGCCACACCGTGCTGCGTCGCGAGCCGATGCTGTCCTCCCGGATCTTCATCTGGCAGCACTTCACCCGCCTCACCCCCAGCGAAGTCCTCGAAGCCATCCCCCTGTTCCACCCCATCTGGGCCGACGCCGACCTCGACGACATCACCTTCGCCGACAGCCACGCCGCACACGGCAACTTCCGCGCCTGGGCCCAGCTGACCGCCCACACCCGCACCGCCCTGGTCCGCACCGGCCGCCCACGCGTCGACCAAGAGTTGCTGCGCTGGGCCTTCAGCCGCCTCGCCTGACTACCACGCCGCCATGCCGCTCGCCGCGCCACCGCCCGTCACCGTGGTCATCGACCGCCATGACGACGTGATTCATACGCACACCGCCCTGGCCGCCCACCATCCGCCGTCCGGCCGGATCACTTTGCACCCCGGCCCGGGCACCACCAGCGAAACCGGCCTCGCCCACGACCTTCTCGCCGCTCTGGAAAAGCCGCCCCTGCTTCCAGGCCGTTTCCCTGGTGGCCGTCAGCCCGCATGGGAAGCCGCCACGGCCTGGATCACTGCTCTTCCCGTCACCCGGCTGATCGTCCTGCGCGCCCACCGCCTCACCGCCCGCCGCGCGATGCGCCTCCTGCAACTGCGCACGCTCACCGGTATCCACCTGATCTTGGTCTGCCACCGCCCCCACCTGCCCACCGTCCTGCACCAAGCCCTGCAAGCGGCCGACCACATCATCACTACCGACTTTCAGACCGCCCGCCGCCACTACTACGGCGCGACCGCCCCCGTGCCCCTGCCTGCAGACCAACCGGCCCGGCCAAGCAGCCGATGGCTCACCCTGCCTGCACTCGACCGCCTCGTCTCCTACGACAGTCCCAGCCCCTGTGCCGCCCCGTGCACGCCGCCGCCGATCGTCTGGCGGCACCGCCCACCGCCCACACCTCTCACCCCGTACGCTGCCCAGCAAGTCGCTCATCGGCTTCATGGGGTGACCGCGCACCCTCGCCTGGCCGCGACCGTTGCCGCTGCACTGATCACCGGTGCGTCCCTCCAGCAACTTGCTACCGCACGACCTCGCGACTACGACGACGCTGCGGCCACACTCGCCCTGCACGACCGCGCCCGCTACACCGACGGCTGCGCCGCCTACCCCGTACCGCCCTGGGCGGGTGTCTTCCTGCGGGCCGCGGCCTGCTTCGCCCGGCTCGTATCCGGCGAGGACCACGAATTGTTCGCCACGCCAGGAGGCCGTGCCCTCCTGCTGCGCGTGGCCGAGACGGCCAGGCTGCGCCCGTCCCAGCCGCCTGTGGCCCGCCGCCAAGGCCCGGCCGGCCGTGTTGAGTGGGATTGGCGCGAGCGGCAGGAGGCCAACAGGTACGAAGCGATGCTGGCCGTACGCGCCAAGCTTCCGCGGCGCTGAAGGCCCCTGACGCGTCCGATCAGGGCACGCTCATCCGATTGAGAAGTCAGCGAACTCGAGGTCGCTGAAGGCGATGTGCAGGCCGTGAGCGCGGCGGCCCCCATCGCGGAAGTAGGCATGCCCCAGCGCGCGGGCGAGGATCACCATCTGCTGCTGCTCGCCCGCGCCGGCGTCCCGGGCGGCGAACAACTCCCGGGCTACCTCTCCCGGCAGGTACTGGGTGATCCACCGCACCCGCGGGTCGTCCGAGGAGCCGGCCGCAGCAGCGAACCCGAATCGCGCCCTGGTGTGGAAGACGAAGCCCTCCGCTTCGGCCTGGGCGCGTCGGCGGGCTCGTATTCGGGGCTGCCACCGAGCCAGGACTGCTTCCTCGATCGCCCGGAGATGCAGCGGGCCCGGCGGGCGACGCGCTCCGGGCTTCTTTGTCACCCACCTCTGCACGGTGCGCTGTGACACCCCAAGGACTGCGGCCACCTTCTGGGTGGAATACCGATGCGTCGCCAGCAGAAACCGCAGGCGAGCGTCGGTGCTCAGGG